>NZ_JABMCB010000189.1 GCF_013359935.1 Paenibacillus xylanilyticus | reverse complement strand
GAACTGTGCAGGCAGCATACGCATGGCGGCTTTATACTGCCCGACGGAAATCCCCGCTTTCTGTGCAGCCAGCGCCTGTCGGCTCAGCGACTGTTCAACGACTGCCGCTGTTTTTTTCGCATCACTTTCCGTACCAGAAAAATGACGCCTGACTCTGGCCATCTGCTCGTCAAATCTGGCCGCATCCAGACTCAAATCAACGACCAGATCGCCTACCGGTTCAGCCATACCGGACTCCTCCTGCGATCCCTTCTGATACTGTCATCAGCATTACGTCATCCTCCGTCATGTCCGCCACATCCGGGGAAGCGGGGATAACTTCATTCCCGTCCGGGCCAAAGCGGACACCTCCGGCAAGCCCTGCCGCTTTCTGCATCAGCACATCATCTTCAGGCTCTTCGTCAGCCTCGCGCCGGTTCAGCAGACTGAAATCCAGCGGATGCATATCCGGATCGCTGAAAAACAGGCTGAGCACGGTGTACGTCAGCCCGGAAAAGTGCATATCCAGCAGAACATCATGAAAATAATGGGTACTGTAAAAGCGGTGCCAGTCGGCATACTCCGTGGATGACATCCCGGCAAGCATGGCACGCCAGTCGGGTCGCCCCATCTCACGCGCCAGTTTCAGGGCAAAACTCAGCTCACCGTCGAACACTTTCCCGCAGAAACAGGCTCTGCGGGCCCGGCGTCCTCTGTCTGTTCAGGGGCATTATTCACCACAAACTCATACATACCAGACAGCCGGTACACCACGTTTTCAGCATGAGAAATTGCCTCCGTGGGCCAGGTGGTAAGCACTTCCTGCTCAATCTGTTTAACGGCTTCATTCATGGACGGCATCTGCGTCTTCTGCGGATGGTTATGCCACAGGGACATCGCCACCAGAAACGCGCCGGTTCTGATGGCGTCTTCCACAGTAAACTTCCGGTTGCTGTCTGACTCCGCCTGTTCTGCCTGCCGTTTCATCAGGGCGAGATGCTCAATGCGCTGCAGGGCTGACAGTTCAGAAAGCGTGACGGTCACACCGTTATGTTCAAATGATTCGGTTTTCAGGAACATCGCTGACTCTCCGGATTAACTGGCGGTGACGGTAATTTCTGCAACCGCAGCAAACTCACCATTACCGGATACAACCGGAATGTTGACCTTGCCTGCAGCAACGCCGTTCACGGTGATGGTCATACCACTGACCGACACGGTGGCTTTTGTTTTATCCGCAGACACCG
>NZ_JABMCB010000188.1 GCF_013359935.1 Paenibacillus xylanilyticus | reverse complement strand
GTTTAATATTACTCTATAAGTTATTAGTTTTTATTAATCTTGATCGTCATTTTCACTTACCAACTATAATGTCCATTTACCAACTATAATGGCAATTGTAAAACTATAATGGCAATTTACCATCTATAATGTAACTGAACAACTCGTACACCGTTGGGGTGCTAACTAACTAATTACTCAACCGTTACGCTTTTCGCCAGGTTACGTGGTTTATCCACATCGTGACCCAGTGCCAAGGAAGCGTAGTAAGCAAGCAACTGCAGTGCAACCACAGACAGAGCCGGGCTCAAGAGTGGCAGCGTCTTAGGAATCGCAAACGCTTGGTCTACGGATTTCAACAGGCTTGCTACGTGCTCTTCGTACGTAATGGCCAGTACATCCGCGCCACGTGCTTTTACTTCCTTGATGTTGCTTACTGTTTTCTCAAGTACATTCTCCTGTGTTGCCAGGGCAATAACAGGAATACCGTCTTCGATCAATGCGAGTGTACCGTGTTTCAACTCACCTGCAGCATATGCTTCAGAGTGGATATAAGAGATCTCTTTCAGTTTCAACGATCCCTCTTGAGCTACCGCATAGTCCAGACCACGGCCGATAAAGAAGAGATGTTGATGTTTGGAGATTTGCTCTGCATATCCCTTAATTGCATCAGCTTGCTCCAGCATGGATTCCACTTGCTCAGGCAATGCTTGCATTGCTGCGAGTGTGTGTGCAATCTCTTCTGCAGATTGTGTACCGCGCACTTGTGCAAGATACAGACCAAGCAGATTGAATGCGATCAATTGCGAAGTGTATGCTTTCGTGGAAGCTACCGCAATTTCCGGTCCTGCCAGTGTTGCAATCACATCGTCTGCATCACGTGCAATGGAACTGCCCACAACGTTGGTGATTGCCAGTACATGTGCACCATTGGATTGTGCCTCGCGCAGTGCAGCAAGGGTATCCGCAGTTTCACCGGATTGGCTCACAACGATAACAAGTGTATCTTTACCCACGATTGGGGAGCGATAGCGGTACTCGGAAGCCACATCCGTTTCAACCGGAATACGTACCAATTGCTCAATTACTGTACGTCCAACCAGACCTGCATGGTACGCCGTACCACATGCAATGATTTGAACGTTACGAATATTTTTAATTTGTTCTTCCGTCATTTTCAACTCAGGAAGTTGAACCTTTTTACCTTCATTATCGATGCGACCCAGCATTGTATCACGATATGCTTTTGGTTGCTCATGAATTTCTTTCAACATGAAGTGCTCGAATCCGCCTTTTTCTGCGGTTACAGCATCCCAATCGACATGAATCATTTCCCGAGAAATAAAATTGCCTTCAATCGTCATCAATTCGACAGCATCATGTGTCAAAACAGCCATTTCACCGTCATTCAGAATGTACACATTACGTGTATGTTCCAGAATCGCCGGGATATCGGAACCAATAAAGTTCTCGCCTTCACCAATACCGATAATCAGTGGGCTCGCTTGACGCACAGCTACGAGTTTCTCCGGCTCATACTCTGTCAGTACTCCCAGAGCGAATGCACCACGCATAAGCGTGATTACTTTTTGCACAGCTTTAACGATATCTCCGTCGTATTCACGTGCAATCAGGTGAGAGATGACTTCAGTATCTGTCTCGGAAGTAAACGTGTGACCTTGAGCGATCAGTTCATCCTTCAGCTCCAGATAGTTCTCGATAATGCCGTTGTGAACAACAGAGAACTTTTGGCTCTCATCTGTATGTGGATGGGAGTTTTCATCCGAAGGTTTACCATGTGTCGCCCAACGTGTGTGACCAATTCCGGCATTACCTACCAGTGGCGCACCATCCAGCTTAGCTTCAAGGTTCGCAAGGCGGCCCAGAGCTTTCGTAATTTGCAGACCTTCTGGTGTAAATACAGCAATACCTGCAGAGTCATAACCACGATACTCGAGCTTTTTCAATCCTTCGATCAATACCGATTGAGTGTTCTTATTACCAATATATCCAACAATACCGCACATAGTTTAGTTCCTCCGTTTGTATATGAATACTGTGTCACGAAGAGAAACCGGCAGTCGCGGCATATCGAAAAAATGAATGATTGCCTAAACGTATCATGAATACCTGTTACCTATTCAATTATCAATGATCCGACCGGCCTCTTGCCGCCCTTTAGTCATCATAAGATGTTATGAATGCAATCATGAATGTACATCATTTTCCCGTCCGCGCACCAATTACGCTCTTCGCGCACATTCATTTGAATTTTAATTAACTCTTGCACCTACCGGCGCGTTGTGTGGACAGTCACCCATCCATTTTCCGCAAAATCCGGTTTACGGCTCTGGTGCATCACCGGGAGGTCCCCGCCGAACAATCCGAACACCTCCACCTCGTCAGCTTGATTGCCGTCGATCCTGATTAGCTAATCTTGAACTCCAAGATCCTACCTTGCAGAATCCTTCCCGCGCAACTTCAAGCTCTGGCGCTTGTGTAACTAGTACCTTACGATCCTCACTTTCTGTGTCTGAATGACGACTCCACTCATTATATGCAGGTCAGGTTCATTTTGCAATGGAGCAAAGTACCTGTGACCATTTCAGCATATATACCCACAATCCCGACCGGACAACCAGACCTATGGTCTTACCAATCGGGACGCGGGAATCCTGATTCCTTTGATACGGCATATACCCTTTATTATAACATTCTATGGCAGCATATCCCCAGTGGGAATGTGTACACAAAATGTATATCTCAGGTCTTAAACCAGTTCTTTTTGCACGACATCAGCGATTTGGGATACAAACTGCTCAAGTTCACCTTTATCTGGTCCTTCCGCCATAACACGGATTAGAGATTCTGTACCAGACGCACGAACGAGTACACGTCCATTATCACCAAGCTGTTGTTCTACTGCAGTAATGGCCTGCTCAATTGCAGCATTACCTTCATATTTGCTCTTGTCTTCAACACGTACGTTGACCAGCACTTGTGGGTATTGAGTCATGAGTGATTTTAGATCACTCAGCTTCTTACCCGATGCCTTCAGGGTATCCACGAGTTGAATGGCTGTCAGCATGCCGTCCCCCGTCGTATTGTAGTCTAAGAAAATAACATGACCGGATTGCTCTCCGCCAAGGTTGTACCCTCCGCGACGCATCTCTTCCATCACATAGCGGTCGCCTACAGCCGTTTTTGCTGTTTTTAGCGCAAGCTTTTCCGTTGCTTTGTAGAATCCAATATTACTCATTACGGTCGATACCACCGTACTGTCTTTCAGCTTGCCGGCACGGTTCATCGCATCTCCACAGATGCAAAGAATGAAGTCACCATCGACCTCTGCACCAGTCTCATCAATGGCAATCAGGCGATCTGCATCTCCGTCAAAAGCAAGACCCAGATCCGCTTTATGTTTAAGAACCTCTTGTTTCAGATGCTCCGGATGAGTGGAACCGCATTGCTCGTTGATATTCAGGCCGTTAGGCTCAGCACCAATTGCAATGACTTCCGCCCCAAGCTCAGTAAACAATTTAGGTGCCAGCTCATAAGCTGCTCCATTTGCACAGTCCAATACAATTTTAAGTCCTGAGAACGATTCTGCTACCGTTGTTTTCAGGTAGTCGAGATAGCTGTACCGGGATTCTTCATCCACAGTTACGGTTCCCAACCCGCCACCAACAGGGCGCGGCAGCTGGTCCGTTTCGGCATCCATCAGCTCTTCAATACGGTTTTCTGTCTCATCAGACAATTTGAAACCGTCCCCGCCAAAAAACTTGATTCCGTTATCCTCAACCGGGTTGTGAGAAGCTGAGATCATGACCCCCGCATCAGCTTTAAGCAAACGTGTAATATAAGCCACTCCCGGAGTGGACACGACGCCCAGACGAATTACATCGGCACCGATGGACAATAAACCCGCTACCAGCGCTGATTCCAGCATCAGTCCCGAGATTCGGGTATCCATGCCGATAACCACTTTGGGTCTTTCCACGCCACCAGCAAGCACATAACCGCCACATCGTCCGATGCTGTAAGCCAGCTCCGCCGTTAACTCTTTATTGGCAACACCTCTTACACCGTCTGTACCAAAATATTTCCCCATGATCTAACTCCTTTTATTCGCATCATATAAGAGCATCAAATATTTTATTTTATTAATTTCAGATCTGAATCATCACGGATTCGAGCCATTGGTGCCGCCGCTGCTACCGCTGTTATTACTCGAGTTCCCTTTCGTTGCATTACCTTGCTGGGTTTGCTGCTCCTGACTGTCCGTATTCGATTCTGTCGTTTCCCCATCATCAGGCGCAGGATCGGTTTCCCCGTTCTCCACTTCTGCAGGTGACGGCTCTGGTCCAGCGTTGCCTTCATTCTCAGGCTCTTCGCTAGGAGGAACCGTCGTATCCTCAGCCTTCTCGCTAATTTTGACTGTGGCGCTCAGATTGTTAGAGGTGCCATCCAGCTCAGCAAACCGGGGCAATTCAGCATCCAACTCTACATCATGCGTCCCGACGGCTAGGCCTTGAAGATCTGCGGTCAGCTTGATATCCTCGCTACTCAGCCCTTCAAGCATACTTGGAGAACCCTTCAGTGTAAGGTTTATACCACCGCTTTTCGGCGTGACAAGTGCAGCATCCAAACTATCTCCCACACCCGTAAGCGTTATGGGAACATTGGGAAAGACTTTCGTGGTCTCCTCTGTCTCATCGTAAAGTGACACAGTGACCTTGAGCTGAATCGAACTAGGCTCGATTTTCTCAAAACCCGGAGGCGGCGTCAAGTCCACGTTAACTGTGGATGTACCGGCCTGTTCAAATTGTGTGAGATCCAGGGTTACTTGGTCGTAGGCCTGTATACCCCCAATTGCCTCTTCTGTACCATAAACCGAGACTTCTTTCACGCTTGGTTCCACACTGGACAGTACCAATCCCTCCGGCAGCTGTCCTGAATATTTGATTCTTAAGGGTACAGATTTATAGGGCTGATTAACCGGAATACGGACTTCAACGGTTTGTGGCGTAATGACTGCATTCTCAAGCACTTTGCCTTCTGCATCATATGCCTGAAGTTTTACCCTTTTCTGAGTTACATCATTCTTCGCATCCTTCACGCTCACACTGCCCTGAACCTTCGCTACAGCGTCCAACTGTCCTTCAGGCAGAGTAACCTTAACTGGACCTGTTGGCTCAACGACAGGCGTCCCAAGGCTGTATCCAGCAGATGGCTCTCCTTCGGGTACAATATTCACATTGAAGGATTTGGTGCCCAATTTTTCCACGTTCACTGTAACCATGGAAGGTTCCATACTAACCACTTCGACCCCAGAAGGTAGATCGGGAACAAGCGGCAGCGTATTGGAGCCATCTTTGACCTGACTCAGGTCAACGAGTACCTTATAATCATCATTTGTAAAAATTGAAGTTAACATGGACCGCTGCCCTTTAATTTCCAGACGGACCTCATCCGTACTTAGAGAAGTCAGCACATAGGAATTGCTGTCAAGCCCATAAGGCTGAACAGGAACAGTACGCTCTACCACCTTGTTGGTCGTTCCGGTTGCGATCGTTGGAGTTGTAGGCACTTCATCCAGATGGATCATGAACCAAAGCAGCAGGCTGACTGCTAGAGCAAGGATCTTGGCAAAATTGTTATTGTTGAACCATTTATCCATTATTTCGTTCCCCCCTTCCGTTTCCAGAAGGTAGTCCAGCCATTCTTTTTGTTCAAATTGGATGTTGGACGCAGCTCTTCATAAAGCTTGGCAATCAGTGATTCTTCATTAATGTCACGAACCACCTGTCCATTCATCGCCAGCGATACTTGTCCGGTCTCCTCCGAGACAACCAGACAGATCGCATCTGCAACCTCCGTAATACCGATAGCGGCACGGTGCCGCGTTCCCAATTCCTTGCTGATAAAAGGATTCTCGGATAATGGCAAATAACAGGCTGCCGCAGAAATCTGTTTGCCCTGTATAATGACGGCCCCATCATGGAGCGGTGTATTCGGAATAAAGATATTGATCATCAGTTCCGAGCTAACCAGGGATTGCATCTGAATCCCGGATTCCGTGTAATCGTTCAAACCTGTTTCACGTTCAAATACAACGAGTGCCCCAATTTTACGACGCGACAAATAGTTCACAGACTTAATGATCTCACCAATTAACACCGTTAATTCTTCATCACTGGCTGCCGTGGAGCGTCCGAACAGCTTACCACGTCCCAGTTGCTCCAGACCGCGGCGCAGTTCCGGTTGGAATATAATAAAGACGGCAACGACACCAAACGTAAACATTTGGTTCATCAGCCATTTTAGCGTATACAGGTTTAGCCACGTGCTTAGCGCCCAGATCACCACTAGGAACAGAATGCCCTTAAGCAGCTGAACAGCACGTGTACCCCGTACAAGCAAAATCAGTTTGTACATAATATAGGTAACAATCAATATATCGATAACGTCCTTAATGGACTCTTTCCACGTTAAGTCAGCAAAATAGTTCATAAGCCAGCCCCCGCTATCCCCATTGATGAGTAAACCCTGATCTCATATTAACCCATTAGGATTTTAAATAATCCTTTGTCTTAGCTTTTGCATAATTCGGTTTGGGTCGCTCCCGGGTACAAGATTTAGACGAATAGAACCATTTCGATCTATATCTTGCTGACGGAAAGACGCTCTTTGGATTGATGCAAAATGCTTATCTATATGTAGTAGTATGTTCTCTTTAGTATCTAGGTTATAACGATAACGTTCAGGTTGCAAGTTACGGGAGTCACAAACTGCGCAGAAACAACACAATTTCCATAAATTACAATGTTCGCATATAAAAAAGAGTACCCCATGCAATCTGGAGGTACCCTGCTTGGTATATACCACTTGAAGAACTTACCCTCTGCTAGCGGTATGCCACTTCATTTACCATATTGGTTATTTTGTACCAGAACCAGTCCAGCGCCTGATCAATGCTTTTTACCTGACCGGAAATATGCGCCGTCGAAGCTTGATACAGTTGTCCGTCGATCACCGTCAGATTGCCATCTACATCACCATATACCTGGGCGGTACCATTCTCTATCGTAAGATCGCCCGCAATTGACTTGCCTTGAGGAACAATAACCGTGTTTCCTTCAATGACGATCTGGTCCAGATTGTTACCCTTAACGACCATTTCGTTATTCTGATCCCAGAAGTTCCAAGCGCTAAAGAGCATCACGACCAAAAAGAAGGCTGCCGCCGTCAGCGCGGGATGTCCTTTGACCCATTTGAGCCATACCTGTTGTCTCTTGGGCTGGGGCAGAGCATTCATAATTCGATTGGTCAGCTCATCCGAGGCAGACGGTGAATAATGTTTCATGGCAAAGAGCAGCATTTCCGTCTGTTCCAACTCTTTAAAGCGCATGCGACACTCCGGACAGGTAACAAGGTGACTTTTCAGTTCTACCTTCTGGGCCGGGGACAACGACTCATCCAAACATTCATGCATTAAAGAGACGGCCGAGTTGCAATCCATATGAGAGCCAATCCTTTCTTAGATCACTTAGTCCATGCATCATCAAATACCACGCATAAGACTTGCATACATTACATACGCATCCGTTTCGGATATGTTTCAAATAATTTCGCCTAAAAATACACTTTAATGATTTACAGCTTATATTCCAGTTTTTTACGCAAAAAGTCACGGCCACGATGCACACGTGTTTTAATCGTTGTTACGGGCATACCTGTGACATCACTAATTTCCTGCAGCGACAAGTCCTGTAAATATCTCAAAATCATCACGGACTTATACTTGGCCGGCAGACTGTCAATAGCCTCACGAATGAGAGTCTGGGTTTCTGACAAAAGCGCTTCGCTCTCTGGTGTACGATCATCGCTCGGAAGCATGGCGTAACCGTCTGATCCTTCCTGATCGTTCAGTTCCGCATCCAAAGAATAGGATGGTTTCTTCCTCCGTAAACGGTCGATACACAAGTTGGTTGCAATCCGGTATATCCAGGTTGAAAACTTCTGGTTCGGATCATATTTCTCCATATTACGAAACACACGCAAAAACGTCTCCTGTACAACGTCCTCCGCTTCATGACGATTGTTCAGCATCCGGTATGCCAAATGAAATAGCTTGTCTTTGTATAACTCAACGATTTCTGCAAAGGCTCGCTGATCACCCTTAAGCACCAGCTTAACCAGCCTGTTCTCCAAATTGTCCACCTTTATTCCCCCAGACATGCTGATGGGTCTTCCGCCTTCTGATACCCGTCCACACTTGTAATTCACCAATCAAATCGTAAATCAACTTTGGTCAAAAATCAAGACTGTGCCCGAAAATATCCGCCAAAAACAGTAAAAACGGGAACTCCTACCGGAGTCCCGTTTCATCTCCCACTCAGGGCTGAGGAGAGAATGGTGCATTTTACTATTAATCCATTTAAACATTCATTTCATTAATTATACATTAGCTAGTGTATCAGCCTGTATTCCGAAGTCCTGCGGCGATACCGTTAATGGTGAGCAGCACTTCACGAAGCAGCTCGGTATCATCTTCTCCGCGTTCACGCATGTCTCTCAGCTCGCTCAACAGCTGTACTTGCATGTAAGACAATGGATCGACGTAAGGATTACGCAAACGAATCGATTCCTGAATTACCGGCACATCATCCAGAATCTCTGCTTCTCCGGTGATTTTCAAAATCAACTCTTTCGTCAGCTTGAATTCCGACTCAATCTGACCATAGATACGATCACGTGCTTCCTTGTTGGAGGCCATCGCGGAATATTCTTTGGCAATCACAAGATCGGCCTTGGCAACAGCCATCTGCACCGTATCAATGAGTGTACGGAAGAATGGGAAGTTGGCATACATGTCCTTGAGGACAGCCAAATTCTCCTCTTTATTCTGATAGTAGCTTTGCAATCCTGTTCCTGCTGCATACCATGCAGGGAGCAGATACCGGCTTTGAGTCCAGGCAAATACCCATGGGATTGCTCTCAAGTCTTCAAATTTGTCGCTGTTTTTCCGTTTGGATGGACGTGAACCGATGTTGAGTTCACCAACCTCCGGCAGGGGAGTTGATTCCTTGAAGAAGTTGAAGAAATCCGGATCACGGAAAATCAAGTCCTGATATTTCGTGAGAGATACTTCGGAAATATCCTTGATGATGCTGTCCCAATGCTGCTCGGATACCGACTCTTGCGGCTCCATGCCATTTAGGGCAGCTGTGATCAATGCCGATGTCGCCTGCTCCAGACTGCGATATGCAATACCTTGCAAGGAATAACGGGATGAGATGACTTCACCTTGCTCCGTAATCTTGATTCCTCCACCAATCGTATGCGGCGGTTGTGCAAGAATACTGCGGTTAAGCGGCATTCCTCCACGTCCCAGTGCACCTCCACGTCCATGGAAAAACTTCAGTTTTACGCCATGCTTGTTACCAACAGCCGTAATGGCATTCATCGCTACCCGAAGCTCCCAGTTGGCCGTAACCACTCCGCCATCCTTGTTGCTGTCCGAGTAACCTAGCATAATTTCATGCAGTTCGTTCCGGGAAGCAACGCTTGCGCGATATACCGGGAGATTGAAGAGTTTTTGCATAATTTCAGAGGCAGCATGAAGGTCATCAATGGTTTCGAACAGCGGCACAGCCTGAAGGGTCGAAATAATCTCTCCACCCTGTCCCTTACGGAACAATCCCACTTCCTTGGCGAATACCATGACTTCCAGCAGATCACTTGCTCCCTGCGTCATACTGATCAGGTAACTTGTAATGCATCCAGTACCAAACTCGCTCTGTGCACGCTTGATCGTACGGAATACATCAAGACATTCTTTGGTTCCCTCACTGTACTGATGATACGGAGATGTGAGTGGACGCGGATCTTCTAGCAAACGAGCCAGCAAATCAATTTTGCCGTCCTCCGTCAGACGAGCGTAATCTTCAACTACATTCATTTTGGCCAAAATTTCGGACATTGCATTCTCATGTTCCTGACTGTGCTGACGTACATCCAGCGCAGCTGTATGGAATCCAAAAAGCTCCACTTGGCGGATCATCTTGCGAACGGTCGTATCCGCTACATAGTCTGCAAAATGATGACGCAGGCTGCGGTCAATAATCATCAGATCATCAATCAGGCCCTGAGCGCTGTCATAACGGTCCGGCTGCCCGGCTTTATTTTCATCAAGTACATTATTCATTTTGGCAATCATGTAAGCCAGTTTAATGCGGTAAGGTTCCTTCTCGTTGCGCCAGATATCCACTTTCTTCAACGTGACGCAGCTGCGGTCCTGCTCAATCGACTGAGCCAGTTCATCCGATACACGGATGATGTTGGTACTGAAGCTTAGATGTTCCATCAACTCAATCATAATCCGCTGATATTCACGCAAAGCAAGCTTGCGCTGCATCAACAGAGTCTGCCACGTTACATCTGAAGTTACCGAAGGATTTCCGTCCCGGTCTCCACCGATCCAGGAACCGAAGCGCAAATACGTCGGCACATGCCAGTCGTGGTCAGGATAAAATTTATTCAGGCAGCGTTCAAGCTCCTGATATACATCCGGAAGTACATGGAACAACGTTTCATGAAAGTAATACATACCGTTCCGTACTTCATCAAGTACAGTCGGTTTACGGTCGCGAAGTTCATCTGTCTGCCAGAGTGTAATCACTTCGTTCAGCAGCTTCTCCCGCAATTGTTCACGTTCACGCAACGTCAGCGTAGGATTATCAAGCAGCATGACATCTTCGGATATCCGTTTGTGGATGTCCAGGATAACCCGGCGCATGGCCTCGGTTGGGTGAGCTGTCATGACCAGTTCCAGCGACAATTCGTCCAGAATCTGCTCTACCTCGGTATGAGACAGTCCGCGGTCCTTCAGGTCCTGTACGGCTTTCTCAATCGAACCTGGCTGTACTGAATCCCCTGCAGAGCGTTCATAATCCCGTTTACGCCGGATCCGATGGTTTTGTTCAGCAATATTAACTAATTGAAAATAGATCGCAAAAGCTCGAATGACCTGGTGACGATTTTCAGAATCTAATTCCTGGATCATCGTTTTGAACTCTGTATACAGTTCAGGCAAAAATTCTGCACGTAACGATTTGCTCGTTTCCCGAATTTTCTCAACGATATCGAGAAGCTCTGTGCCACCTTGATGAACAAGAACCTCTCCGAGTATATTGCCCAGGAACCGCACGTCTCGCCGAAGCAGGTTGTTGGATTGGCTTTTGCTGGCGGTTACCATAGTTTCAGTCATGCTTATCCTCCCATCTGATCGTTCACATTCGTACACGTAAATTTGACACCTTCATAACATCATACAATAAAATGGTACGAAAATCTTTATTTTTCTATTAGTAAAAAAGGGGATTATCCCCGATTTCCCGCATAAAAACCCGCTTTATTATTCATTTTCTCGATTTGCTTCAATTAATGGGCAAAAGCTTGTCGCATGATACCTTTTTCACATGCTATATATAAATAAAACATTTAATACATATTCGTTTTTATTCATAAATATACAGTGACGTTGAGTATAACCTTGTTACAGAGAAACCCATGTATCATTTCCATTGTTTAAACACGTTATATGCAAACAAAAACATGACCGGCAAAGCAAGCTTTTGTATACTTTACCACAGTGATGTAATAAATTAAAGAGTCAATTTTAAAAAATATCATTCTCCAGTTAATACACGTATATGATCGATTAGACTCAAGAAGCTATTAGTAAAAATATTCCGTAATTTCCTCATTCTCTTTTTAAGCTGCCCCTTAGGTGATTAAGCTAGCAGTCTAATGTAGTTTTTACTTTTTAAGTTATTGGTGCATAAATGCACTGTCTGAACTTAGCTTTTGAGTCAGTATTTCTTTAAATTCAGCTTATTCAAACATCTTTGCGCGACTTTCCATAAGTATATAAGCTCTACAATTTTCTTGATTAGAGCGTACATTCTCCAAAGGGATATTTTAACGTGAAATTCACTACATAATTTGATTTAAAGCATGGCAGATTAAGCTTTAGTTCAAACAAAAAGGAGGCGACACTTAATGAAGAAGAGTGTTTCTACACTTATCGCATCTACGCTTCTGGTGGCAGCATTAGCTGGCCCGGCAGCTGCTCATGGTCAGGCAACAAACGGTATGGATCAGAACCAAGGAACACAAATGAATAACACCAATTACACCAACGGTGATTACCGTACTAACAATGTCCGGGCTAATGCTGCAACTGACCGCGACAATGACATGGATTGGGGATGGATTGGTTTGCTTGGGCTTCTTGGATTAGCAGGTATGCGTAAAAAGGTTTCTGACCGTCACGAGCGGTAATTCGAAGCAAGATGGACCTAAACGAACTAATTCCGTTTAGGAAGCCTTCATGGCGATTATAGGGCTGCCACAACAGCACGCTTACCAAGGCAGTCCACAGATCATAAAGAAGCCAGGACCCATTATCAATAGTGGAAGGTCCTGGCTTCTTTAGGTACATAATTTCTTCTATAGACTTCAACAAAAAAGAACAATCTCTACATAAGTAGAGACTGTTCTTTAACTCAATTAAGCGGGTGATGGGAATCGAACCCACGCTATTAGCTTGGAAGGCTAAAGTTCTACCATTGAACTACACCCGCATAGAAAAGAAATCGGGATGACACGATTTGAACATGCGACCCCCTGGTCCCAAACCAGGTGCTCTACCAAGCTGAGCTACATCCCGATATTTATAAAAAATAATGGCGCGCCCTGAGAGATTCGAACTCCCGGCCTTTTGATTCGTAGTCAAACGCTCTATCCAGCTGAGCTAAGGGCGCAAATATTGGAGCGGACGACGGGAATCGAACCCGCGACCCTCGCCTTGGCAAGGCGATGCTCTACCGCTGAGCCACGTCCGCTTATAAAGGATGCGCGTGGAGGGACTTGAACCCCCACGTCAAAGACGCTAGATCCTAAGTCTAGTGCGTCTGCCAATTCCGCCACACGCGCATATAACAAGTGAGCCATGAAGGGCTCGAACCTTCGACACCCTGATTAAAAGTCAGGTGCTCTACCAACTGAGCTAATGGCTCTTAATAAAAAATGGCTGGGGATATAGGATTTGAACCTATGCATGACGGAGTCAAAGTCCGTTGCCTTACCGCTTGGCTAATCCCCAATAATTTAGATGGTGGAGGCTGAGGGGCTCGAACCCCCGACCCTCTGCTTGTAAGGCAGATGCTCTCCCAGCTGAGCTAAGCCTCCATCCTATGACCCGTAGGGGATTCGAACCCCTGTTACCTCCGTGAAAGGGAGGTGTCTTAACCCCTTGACCAACGGGCCCCATTTCCAAAGCTCTCAACCGGGATCGAACCGGTGACCTCATCCTTACCATGGATGCACTCTACCTACTGAGCTATGAGAGCAAATGGCTCCCCGAACAGGACTCGAACCTGTGACAACTCGATTAACAGTCGAGTGCTCTACCAACTGAGCTATCAGGGAATAATATGCATTTGCAGGGCAAATGCAATTCATCGTACAACGCTAACATACAGAGCCTGTTTTCTATGTATGATGAAAGAGTTCGCTTGGCAGCGTCCTACTCTCCCAGGACCCTTCGGTCCAAGTACCATCGGCGCTAGAGGGCTTAACGGTCGTGTTCGGGATGGGTACGTGTGGAACCCCTCCGCTATCGCCACCAAACGAGCATTTGTGAACAAATGCGTTCAGAGATTATTCTCTGAAAACTAGATCCGAAACGAAACTTGCGACTAAAACCTGCATATTGGATAAGCCCTCGACCGATTAGTACTGGTCAGCTCCATGCATTGCTGCACTTCCACCCCCAGCCTATCTACCTCGTCGTCTTCAAGGGGTCTTACATACTGGGAAATCTCATCTTGAGGG
>NZ_JABMCB010000187.1 GCF_013359935.1 Paenibacillus xylanilyticus | reverse complement strand
GTGAGAGAATACATATTGTTTTACAACCAAAACCGATTTCAGAAAAAACTAAACGACCGTTCCCCGGTAGAATACCGGGAAACGGCCGCAGCTTAAATCTTGTCTTTTTTTGTACTGTCTACTTGACAGGGTTATGACCAAATGCTGGCGCCCTTTTTTGCTTGAAATGTCCTAAGTGTTTATAGTACATCCGACAACCTCAGATCGCTCAAACTTTACCACCTCAACGATTAACGTTTTACAATAACCTTTACAGTTGATCTTGTTTTGTTCCCTGCTTTATCCACTGCCTCGTAAGTAATCGTATAAACACGATCCTGACCTTTGCCCTTGCCTGTACGTTCGGCACGGAGCTTGAATTCGAAATCAGGTGTACCGTAAGTGGCTCCTTGAATGTCAGGTGACTTGTTTCCGTGATCTTTCCCCTTATCAGGCTGGTTGCTTGTAATGGATACAAGTTTGACTGATGCTACGCCTGTTCCCTGATCTGTCGCATCTGCTTTGACCCGAATGGTCTCCATTTTGTTCGCATTGGCTTTCAGAATGGGTTTATTCACTTTTAGCCTTAACACGGGTGGAGTGGTGTCCTTTGCACTTTGAGGTGTGAAGCTGATTGTATATGTTTTCACACCACCATCTTGTCCAGTAACCTTCACCGTTGCCTGACCAGGTATGGCCGCTGCTTGCTCCACCTCCACAACAGACCTCTCGGATGCAGCGTCCGCTGAAACAACAGGCAGCTTACTGCCAGCCTTAACTTCAACCTCATAATTCTTCTGTGCCGGGTTAAATCCCGCCAGCAGACTGCCGTCTACGGATAAACTGGCCAGATCCCGATTGGTACTAACCAATGGGACGTCTAATGATGGATTCCAGTTATCAGGTCCCGCAAAGTGCTGAGCCGGAAGGTAGTTTTCTGCTTCTTCCGCAGTCAACTGTGTGGACCAATGGTATCTTTCTTTGGCATTTGCACCAGGTCCAAAAGAGGCATACTCGGTGAAACGAGCTGTCTTTTCATTATCGGCATTGCTCCAATTGTTCCACCCTATAGGGCTAATATGATCATCCATATAACTGTTAATGTAGGCTACGTTGGCATGCGCACGCCAAGGCCTGCCAAGAGCTACTTTCCCAGTCAGTCCGGGTTCAGCAGTGATTCGGCTATTGAGAAAAACATACCCCGGCTTGCCTTCGGCTGTAGAGGCCGCTGTCACATAACCATTACTCAAACTATGGATAATGCTGTTTTCAAAGAGAGCAGCAGCGTTGCCAAATATGAAGTCCACATCGCCTTCAATATAACTGTCAACATAATACTGTCTGCCATCATTGACATACAACGTGTCTTGCCAACCCTTTAGGCTGACATCACGGAACACAAGGCGATCTCCGCGTGCAAAAAGGGCTACCGCTTGCCCGGCATTGTCACCAGCATCATTCTGTATGGTCAGATGCTCGGCTGTAAAGTCATTCGTTTGAACTCTGAAGCTGTAGCTGTTTGATGTGCCAAGCGGATTCCCATTCCCATCAAGTGTGCTAGCCGAATCCCCGTATACTAATATCGTCCCTTCACGGCTCTCTCCCACCATCCTCAGATGAGTTTTGCTCGAGGGTACGTTTAGCTTTTCACGATAGATACCATCCTTGATTCGGATTACAGTTGGAATGATAGCATTGTCCGGGCTTGCATCAATCGCATCCTGTATCCGTTCGAATTGTGCACTGCCATCCAAAGCAACCGTCAACGTCTTTGCTGGAATTTCGGATACAGGAACAGATGGCAATCCCTCTCCAGCTTCGTTGCTTGCGGTGACCATATAATAATAGATACTGCCATTAGTCAGTCCCGAGTCGGTGTAAGTCACATCATTCAACTCCGAAGCAACCGATGTATACGGTCCTGCGGGAGATTCGCTGCGTTTCACAGCGTAACTGTTTGCTCCCTCCACAGCATTCCAGCTCAAAATAACTCCACCATCATCCGGGCCTGCTTGGATTCCATCCGGAGGGGATGGTGTTCCGTCATTAGCGGACGGTCTTATTCCTGTTGGTGCAGAATCAAGACTATGAGTATCTCCATTTACAGCAGTAACTTTGTAATAATAAGGCGTTCCATCTATGAGTTCTGTATCCGTGTAGGAGGTCCCCGATTGGCCCTCAGCGACAACTTCATACGTCCCGTCTAATGCGGTTGATCGTTTAATCTGATAGGTTGCCGCTCCCTCAACCGGTTGCCATTGAATCTCGACTGAACTCGGTTGAGATTTCGCTATAGGCTCAGGTGTAGACAAAGTACTGGACGGCGTAACAGCAACAGAAGTCGAATCCGCGCCTTCGCCACCAATTCCGGTTGCTGACACGACATAATAATAGGTCATTCCGTTATCCAGTCCGCCATCCTGATAGGAAGGTTGTGTTGTTTTGGCAGCCACAGTAGTAAAAGGACCTTCTGCCTGTACGCCACGTTTTACCGTATAATAGCTCGCCTGTTCGACTGGCTGCCAATGCAGATCTGCCTGTGCATTTCTGGATTTGGCTTGTAGTTCCTGGGGTGCTTCGGGTTTCACAGCATCTTCCGAAGGTGTCACTTCTACCCGATTGGAAGGCCCGCTCTCTCCTGAAGCACCTGATGCGGTAATGACATAATAATAGGTTGTACCGTTGGCAGCGGATTCGTCGATAAAGCTCGTGCTTGCCACTTCCGAAGCGATTAATTCGTATTCTGCTTCTTCCCCTGAACTGCGTTTGACATTATAGGTTGACGCTCCTTCGGCTTCTTCCCAGTCCAGTCTGACCATCCCGTTTCCAGGCTGTGCAGTCAGTCCTTTGGGTGTTGCGACAGGCTCAACATAGAGTCGCAGGTTGTCGTAATAGATTGTACCTTTGCCTGTACCCGGCGTTTTGGCCAGGAGACGGCCAATTCCATCCGTGAGTACATCTGCCTGAAACGGAACGTTATCAGCGACTCGCACATTGTCGATATAGATATCCGCTTTTTGCGCGGCTACATTGGCAGTAATCTTCAGGTTATACCATTGATGGTTTGCAGGAGCATCGATCAGCTTGTGATCAGCACCATCTCTCTTGTAAACCAGTGTATAGGTGTCTTCTGCTGCAGGAGCAGACGGTTTGCGGATTTCTATCGAAAGTGGTGTACGATTCCCTGAGCTGTTCTGCAGCTGCAATACATACGACGTCCCCGGCCAGGATGGTGACATGATATCCGTTTCCAATACAAAGCTGCCCAGCTGGGGTTGAAAAGGACGAACGAATTGCGTAATACCTGGCGCATTATCATACAGTTTCAGAGCCTTTGTTGACGTATTGCCAGTAGTCCCAGAAGGTATTTCAGCCACCTCAACGTTATGGTCTGCATCCTGGGGATCAGGGAGCACGGCATATCCAGTTGGTGTTTGGTTAACCTCTACTCCCTCATAGTCGTCATTAATGTATTCAATGGTCTCCAGTTCACCTTCCGGTACAGCATGGGCTTCGGCCGAGAAAAAACTGATTCCCTTGTCGTTCTCTGCCTTTACAACGTAGTAATACGTCTTTCCAACAGTCAGGTCAGGGTCAGTATAAGAAGAAGTCGTTATCCCTTTAACGAGTTCCGTGTATGGTCCTCCAGGTATGTCCGCACGGAAAACAGAATACGAGAGGGCATTGTCCACCTCATCCCAGGATAAAACGACCGATTTCGGACCTGATTCCGCCAACAGGTTGGCTGGTGCCAAAGGGAAATCTGCATCAAGCTGCCGAACGGTTGCATCGGAGAATACGGATGTGTTCAGTTTATCCACTTCGTCGTCCGGTTTGGATGCATCAGCCGCAAGTCCCAAATAAACGGTACTGCTCATTGGAAAATCTACGGCATTCATAACAGACCAGTCGGTCCCGTCTTTGGACACGAGAGATGTAATCTGATCACCGAGTCGGACCATTTTCACCCAATAAGGAAGAGTGATGAAGGCCTCAGGTTCCTGAATAGAAACATCTCCCCCCTCTGTTTCACGCGTCAAACCAAGCGTTTTTTGCCCCCCTTTGTCATAGGAAGTCATTAGGGCAATAAATGGCGAGGAATCGTCCAAACTCTCACGAATCATCACACCTGCTTCAGCCCCGTCATCCGTCGCCGTCACATGATCCACCCGGGCCACGATCTCGCCGTTGCCTTCCAGTGTCTGGTACGCATAATGGAAACGATCCGAAGCGCCAGCAATGTCACCTGCCGATTTTACTGTTACATCCGTCCCGGCTGCACCAAGCTGTGTATGACCGGCAATGCCTGGTGTTCCGATGTCTGTTGAAGTCCATGGAGAAATACTGCCTTCCTTATTCACATGCACCGTAACATTGTTGGATTGTGTAGCCGTTCCTGTATCGTCAATTGCGCGAACGGTGAGATAATGCGTACCGTCCTTCACATTATCCCAAGTTATAGAGTAAGGTGAGGAGTCATCTTCGCCTAATTTAATATCATTTTGATAAAATTCCACCTTCGAGATCGTACCATCCGGATCAGAGGCTGAGGCTGCAATTTCGATCGATGAACCCTCAGTGGCAATCGTATGGTTGGAAGGAGAATCTATGGATGCTGCGGGACTCGCTGACCCATTGCCTGCAATGCTGTTCAGATACATTTCAAGATGGGTATAGCCCGATTCGTGAATACCGTTTCGGTCAGAGGCATCATTCGGATTCAACCCTTGAGCGATTTCCCAATCACTCGGCATCCCGTCATGATCATCGTCTTCCAGTGTAGAGAGCACTTCCTCAAACTCCAGATATCCTCCCACTTCTTTCTGCGAATTGATATGCTGACCGGAACGGTTTTTAACATCATTAACGATTCTTGCATCAATGGCATCCCTTCTTGGGAGGACAGCACCAGCTTCAGCAAGGACACGATCATATGCCGTTTCCGCATCATCCATGACTGTTGGATTAGCCATGACTACAGGAGATTCCAGTTTGGATTCCGGATTCACCAATGATCCGACACCAAGCCAGTTATCGGCAGTAATTTCGGGAGATCCGTCGACAATGTTGCCTCCTACATAGAGCCGTGTATTGGCACTCACATCAAGGAAAAGTTGATCTCGCACGGAACAATACGTATTGGGACCGTATTTGTAATAGTTATTCATCAAATTATAGTTGCCTTCCTCACCACCATAGGCAGAGAAGAATCCCCAGTTGTATACGATATTGTTGTAAGATTCAGTATTAAATCCGGGGGATCCGGCAAATCTGGGGTTCCGGCTTACATTATGAGCAATGATGTTATGATGGAATGATGTATTATTTCCGCCCCAGATTCCGGCATAACCATGTCGACCCTTTTGATGGGTCGTCATTAACATACTTTCGGCAATGACGGACCATTGCACCGTTGTATTTTCGTTTACATACATGCTAAGCACTTCATCAACAGACCAGGTGAAAGAGCAATGATCGATGATTATATTTTTGTGATAACGTCCTCCAAAGACATCATCCTCACTCGGATGTTTATCACCCAGTCTGAAACGCATATGTCTTACAATAATGTTATCTGCCTGAAATGTAGTCCAATAATCGGATACGGTGATCCCTTCTCCAGGCGCAGTCTGTCCGGCAAGAGTGATATTGGAACCTGAGATAACTAGAGGAGATTCCAGATGAATGGTTCCACCAACTCTGAATACAACCGTTGTATCATTTTGACTGACAGCTTCACGAAGGGAGCCGGGTCCCGAATCCGCCAGCGTGGTCACTTCGTAAACAGCACCTCCCCTGCCACCAGTCGTATACATCCCGCCGCCTTCTGCTCCGGGAAAAGCAGGCAGTGCACCAGCCGTACCTGTGTCTTCCGCGGCAGCCATTCCTGGCAAAACGCTGAACAGCATCGATACGATCAAGATGAGTGATACAATCCTTTTCAATAGAATCTTCCTCCTCCGGTTTCGTATATTTCAATATTACAGAGAACTACACTGAGAGGCGGCTAACCTATCAGCAGGATGAATCACCCCCTTCACTTGATGTAAGCGTTATCATAAAAATCCGAGCTTAATACGTATAAGACCACGAGTAGGATGTATCTAATGTAAGGATGTGCCCGTATCGCTCTGCTTCCATCGAACGATACGGGCATAAACAGTGAAAATGAGTTACATTTTTTGATTTAACATGTACTCGTATTCCGTACACGCCAGTAAGAAAGCTCCAAGTCCCTTTTGATCGTTGGTAATGATCGGTTCACTAATATAATAAGCATAAGTGCCGTCCCGTCTCGGTTCTCCGCCAAGACCCGCAACCTGACAATTTTTGTACAGGTTTACCCAGCCCTCTTTCGTTTCCATAACAAATTCAGAAATCAACCCCGCATATGCATGTTCCAGTGTCTTCAACCAGGTGCCGTCCTGCAGCAAACCCAGCCGAATGCCCTTGGCCATGGCATACACGATCATGCTGGAAGCAGAAGCCTCCAGATAGTTTCCTTTTCGTGTTCCTTCATTAATAACCTGGTACCAAACGCCTGAAGGAGCGTCCTGGAAGTTCCGCAATGCTGACATCGTATCGTTCAGGATATCAATTAGCTTCAGGCGATCAGGATGGGTTTGCGGCAGCAGTTCCAGCACATCTACCAGAGCCATCACGAACCATCCCATTGACCTTCCCCAGAAGTTTGGCGACTGCCCGGTAACCGGGTCACTCCATGCCTGAACACGCTGCTCATCCCAGGCGTGGTAGAGCAAACCCGTTTGTTTATCGAGGTTATGTTCTGCGCACAGCATAAACTGCCGCGTCACGTCATCGAGATCCTGCTCTTCTTCCTGCTCGAAATGAAGCATGTATTCGAGATAAAATGGTGCGCCCATATACAGTCCATCCAGCCAAATCTGATAAGGATACACTTGCTTATGCCAGAACGCGCCCTCTGACGTACGCGGGTGAGTGCGCAGCTGCTGCCGCAGATGAGAAGCGGCCTGTTTGTATTTCGTATCGCCAGTCATTTGATAAAGGCCAAACAACAGCTTGCCGTTGTTCAAGTGATCAATATTATGCTCATCCTGTTGATACCCACGGATTGATCCATCATTTTGAATGAAGTAATCCATGTTGTCCCGGATGTACGCTGCATACTTGCTTTCGCCAGTCACTTTCCACAGCAGCTCAAATCCCTTCAGAATGACCCCATAATCATAAGACCATTTTCCATGATACCCGTTTGCCTCATACAGTCTGGGCGTACGCTCCATAATAGTTTCTGCTGTATGCGATGCCCAAAGGTACGGAGACTGAATCTGAATCATGGTTTCTCTTCCTCCTTCGATGCGTATGATTTTATTTGTTCTGCACGGCTTGGTAAGCTGCCTCGTATTCCGTAATCATTTTGTCGCCGCCGGACTTTCTCCACGTCTGAACTGCATCCTGGAATCCTTGCAGATCCAGCTTGCCGAGAATGTATTTATACGTGGCATCCGTGATGATTTTTTGCAGTTCCGATCCTTGCTCCGAGAACGTCGCGGACTCCAGGGAATACATCGGATTGAGGACTGCGTATTTCGTATTTTCCTGAATTAAACGATCGGATTCCACTCGCAATGGGTCCGAATCATGAATATCGTATCCATTCTCATTCGGACGTGAGGAAGAGAAGGGCTGCACTTCCTGCTCCCAGAGCTTGGTGTCGGTGATCGTTGCCGCATTGCCCTCTAGGCTGTAATGTACACCCTCGATACCATACGTCATCAACGTGTATACTTCTTCACTCATCAGATCGTCCATAAATTTCAAGACCTGTTTTAACTCAGCCTCGTCCTTCACTTCCGATTTGGGGAATGCCAGCAGCCCGCCTACGCCATTGGATGTGGACCAGATCGCCCGGTCACTTTCGTTACCTGTTGAAGTGATGTCGTTCACCATGATCAAATCCATGTCATCCTGCACGCCTTTGGCCAAATTGAGCAGGTTTTTGCTATCAAACAGTGCACCAACATAGATTCCTGCTTTTCCCTGTGCAAAGCCCTCCTGCTGATCTTTTTTTGCCGTTACTGCGAAATCCTGATTGATATACCCGTTGTTGTACAGCTCCTTCATATAATCCATTGCCTTAACGTAACCTTCGGATTCAAACTCGGGAGTTACCTTGCCATCCTCGCTGACTGCCCAACCGCTCGGCGTGCCAAAGTATGAACCCAGCGTCTTGAAAGCACCGAAAACCAGATCGCTCCGGTCAATGAAACCGGTCGTATCTTTGCTGCCATTCCCATCCGGATCCTGCTCGGTAAATGCTTTGGCTGCTTCCATCAGCTCAGCGGTGGTTTTTGGTACAGGCAACCCCAGTTTATCAAGCCAGTCTTTCCGAATAATGACGCCGTTTCGGGCTACCTGTTTCTGCATCGGAATCCCGTACAACTTGCCATCGATGGATGCCGAGTTTCTCATGTCTGCCGAGATTTCTTTCAGATTCGGAAATTCGTCCAGATACGGTCCCACTTCCCAGAAGACGCCGGCTTTCAGTGCATTTCGAACCGATGAATTCTCCATGATCGTTATTGAAACAATGTCAGCCAGGGAGCCGGAGGCTAAGGAGGTATTCAAGCGTTCCTCTTTGGAAGCATCCGGAATCCAGGAAAACTGAATATCCGTATTGGTTATTTCCTCAATTTTGCTCAGCACCGTATCCGTTGGCGGCGAAGCCGAATGCAGAATGTTTAACCAGCTAATGATGGGCTTTCCATCAGCATTGGTTTGTGGCTCTGCGTTCTCTCCTCCACAGGCGCTGAGCAGCAAGCTGCCACAAATCGTAAGCGCTATCAACTTTGCATAACGGAATTTCATGTGCACTTCCCCTTTTCTATTTTAAGTTTGTTGTTTCTAATTCAGCAGTTTTATGGTGGTTAATAGACCCCATCTTCACCAAACTTTTTGGCAAGCTTGTTGGCTATGATTACCAGAATGAGACCAACCAAGCCCTTGAACAGTCCGACGGTCGTGCTGAAGCTCAATTGTCCATTTTTCAATCCGACAGTGAAGATATACGTATCAAAAATCTCTCCCACCTCACGGTTAAGCGAGTTGAGCAGCAGATACATATGCTCAAAACCAAGCTCAAGTGTATTTCCGATTTTCAGGATTAACAACGTAATAATGACAGGGCGAATAGCTGGCAGTGTAACATGCCACATTTTGCGTAATCGGCTTGCGCCGTCCATATCTGCAGCTTCATAGAGCTGCGTATCAACCACCGTAATGGCAGCAAGATAGATGATGGTCGACCATCCGGCTTCTTTCCAGATAATCTGCAGGATATACATGGGACGAAGCCATTCCGGTGAGGTGAGGAAGCTAATTTTGTTTCCGCCAAACGCAGCAATCATCTCGTTTACCACCCCGCCATCCACGCTTAAAAACACATAGGTGATGGAAACGATGATGACCCATGACATGAAATGCGGAATGTACACAATGGTTTGAATTGAATTTTTGAACATCTTGTGCCTGACTTCATTCAGCATGAGCGCAAGAATGATGGGGATGGGAAAGAAAATAATCAATTCAAGTGCAAACAATATGAGTGTGTTGCTCAGCAGCATGGCGAAGGTCGGTTCGGTAAACAGACGAATAAAATGCTTGAAACCGACCCATGGACTATCTTTAATGCCGAGATACGGCTGATAATCCTGGAATGAAATAATCAATCCACCCATCGGAAAATACTTGAAGATGACAAAATAGACAAACCCCGGAAGAATCATCAGGTATAGAAGTTTATTTGCGGCTACACTTCTCAATTGATGACCGATTCCCGTCTTTCGATGCAGTTTGCCCTGTAACGAAACAACTGAGGAATTGGAATCCTTCACTGCTCTCTGACCTCCTTGATCGGTTAACATGTGTTCGAAGTCAAGCATATCCCCTGAGTCCCATTCCGTATATAATCATTAGCTATCATACTCCAGATAATCCTTTGGAACTGGCCTCTGGTAAGGCTTTTCGTTCTAGTGATTGTAGTTGATGATTATTAACCCCGTTGATGATTATCCTGTTTTTTGCTCGCGTATTCCCCCATTTGAATGCCTGCCGTAAGGTCTTAGGATATGATTATATACGTTATCTTGAACGCTTGTTATGGTGGGATGAGACCAATTATTAAGGAGGAACCCATCATCATGTCCAAAGCCGCACTCAAGAAGGAAACGATCGGAAGCGTCGTATTTAACGTAATGAACTATACACTGCTGCTCCTCTTTGCCCTTGCCTGCCTTTTACCTTTCATCAATGTGGTTGCCAGTTCATTTGCCTCAACACAAGAAATCGTGCAGAAGAAATTCATTTTGTTTCCAACATCGTTTTCACTCGATGCCTATCGTTATATCTTGTCCACTCCGACCATCTTCAAAGGGCTCGGTGTTTCCATCTTCATCACCCTTGTCGGTACCGCGGTCAGTATGACACTTACTGCACTAATGGCGTACGGATTATCCAGACGTTATCTGCTGGGCAGAAACGTCATTAATTTTATCATCGTATTTTCCATGCTGTTCAGTGGAGGCATGATCCCGACATTTTTGATTGTCAAAGCAGTAGGGCTGATTGATTCCTATTGGTCCATGATTATACCCACAGCCATTAACGCATTTAACCTGATCATCATGCGAAATTTCTTCCAGGCCCTTCCGGACAGTTTGGAGGAATCGGCCAAGATCGATGGTGCCAATGATTTCAGAATATTGTGGCAGATCATGCTTCCACTGGCTTTGCCATCGATTGCCACGCTGTCTCTTTTTTACGGCGTATCTTACTGGAACACCTATATGAATGCAATTCTATATCTCAACGAATCCAAGATGTGGCCGCTTCAGGTACTTCTTCGTCAGATCGTCATTGTATCGAGCGGAATGGAAGGGAATAGCTCGGCTGTTGATATCGTTCCCCCTTCTCAGACGATTAAGATGAGTGTAATCGTTGTAGCTACTGTACCCATGCTCATTGCATACCCTTTTGTACAGAAACACTTCACGAAAGGTGCTCTGCTGGGTTCAGTAAAAGGTTGAATGGCAGGATGCTGTTTATGCAAAACAATCCCCTCAGGTTACGGACCTGAGGGGATTTGTGGTAGAAGTATTCCATCTGACTTAATCACTAATGACACCAGTTAGGTTAATACATTTAGGATAGTACATTTGCCTTCACAGTTCGAGCTTCATCTTTCGATATGCTCCTGGAGTGACATGCTCTTTTTTACGAAACGAACGAATAAAGTTCTGCGAATTCTGATAACCGAGACGTTCAGCGATATCCTTAATCGGCATATCAGTATCAACCAGCCATTTCCTTGCAACTTCAAGCCGGAATCCCATCAGATAATCACTGAAAGTCATTCCATATTCTTTGCGGAAAATGCTGCTTAGATAATTGGGTGTGTAATGCAAACGTTCACTGATGGATTCAAGCGACAGTTCCTGATCATACTCCGTGCGCACAATGGCTGCGATTCGATCTGCGACCGAACGGAATTGGTGATTTGCCTTCTCTTGCATACTGACGACCATGGGATAGATTACATCGTGAACAAGAATGTGCTCAATCTCTTCCGGGTTAAGTGTATTCAGCAGCCTTTGATATAGCGTTGCATTGCTTTGTGTCAGCAGCACTTCTGCTCCGATCAGCTGCTCCAGTTGGATCAGATTGTTCACGAAACGAATCAGTGTGATCTCCAGGTTCATCGGATTCTGACTATGCTTCATCATGTCAGCAAGGAGCGGGTACAGAGCACGGGATGCTTCATCCTTGTCTCCCAGCCTGATCGCATCAAACAGCTGTGATTCCAGCTCGGTAGGATAATGCAGCAACGTTGGTCCAGTACTTCCTTGAGAGATATCTTCATAAAAAATGACGGATTCCTTGCCCAGCTTCAGGCGCTGATATAATGCCTCGAGACTCATGGCGCATGCTTCTCTGCTGTTCATCAGATCCTCATAAGGTGCACTCACGCCTGCACTCACTGAAGCTTGCCAATAATCCCTGGACGAAAGGATAATATTCTTGGCATATTTCATGATCGAGTTTCGTATCTCTGCTGCCTTATCCGAGCTGCAAAACAACAGAGTCGCTTGTGTACGTTCATTTAGTACAACAGGAATCATTCGCTCCGATACCGGAATAATTTCCTGCACCAACTGGTTAACGGTAAGTAAAAGAACATCTTTATCCGATAAAGCTCCTTCTCCGCAGCGATCAACCTGAATGAGCATCGTGATAAAAACCGTGCTGCTGTCAACGTTATACCCAAAACGCTCTAAGTTCTTCTCCACTTCGTCTCTTGTTAATCGGTTTTGCAGCAGGTTAAGTACAAATTGAGCTTCGAGTTTAGGCTTTTCGAGCTGAATGAGCTGCTCCAGATCTTTCTTCTCGGATACAATCGAATCAATGGATTGAATGATCCAATCTACTTCATCCTTGATCATCGGCTTGGATATGTTCGTTAGACTGTTCTGAATCTTGCGGAATGGTTTGGTGAGATAGATGGAGATAATGTAGGCCAAGATAACCATGAGCGCCATAATCACGATTCCCATCACAATGAGACCTATTCGAATTGTCGTTAAGGCTCCACTGACTTCTTTTTGATCAAGCAGCGTGACATAAGTCCAACTGTTGTAATCCGACCGGGCATATAGGGCGATGATTTTATCTCCCGATGCACCTGGAATTTCCAATTTCCCAGTCTGTGCTTGATTGACGGTACGCTCACTGATGAGTTTCATTTGCTGGTTCGATAATCGCTCTTGATCTGTCTGAGTTGTGTACAACGGTTCTCCTTGTTTGTTTAAGATATATATGGATGTATTCGGTTTGGATTGCAGCGATTGATTTAGTGTATGAAGTGAAAGATCCGACACGGCGACAGCTTGTTTCTTGTTGGAGTACACGGGAAGTCCTTGCATTAGCCGGATACCATCAGTCGTTTTTGTCCAATATAATCCGTTACCTTCCTGCCCCGCAAACTGATCTTGAAACGCATCTGTCTCCTCGGAAGTCAGCCGGGACACGGAGCCATTGGACAAACTCCACTTCTGTTTCAGGCTGACTAACGTATACTGCACCCCTTCAAGGCCCATGGTGGCGATATAGCCCAGCTGGGATTTCAATTCTTGATATGCTTCGAATTCCTGCTCAGTCAGAGGACTGTTGATGACCGATCGGAATGATGGGGTCGTACTATAAGTGGCAAAAGCATATTCAATGGTTTGGATTTTCTGCTCCAGCGTATTCCGGATCTGTGTAATAAGGCTCTGTTTGCCGTCTCCAACCCGGTCAACCACGGAATTCGTGGTCGAGATGTATATGTAGCTACCAAAGCCGATAACAATTCCTACACTCAGGAGCAGAACCGGAATAAAAATATTGTAAAAGGTTTTACTTTTTCTCAAAGCACAGTCCTCTCCTTTCGCAAATTCACGTGATCAGAATGGTTAAAGATTAGCATCATGAAATACTCAGCATATAAAGCTTCTTTTATTGTAAGCGATTACAACAAATTGGGATATAGCACTTGATAATCCCTCCATTTGGTAATATTCTCTTGAATTTTAACACAGCACGTGATATGTGTTTAGACATAACATATTTGAAATTAGCCAAATATTGCACAGGAGTGAATGAATTATGCTGCCGTTTTACGAGATTCGAAAAGATGATTTTACGATTTTCCGTAACGCCAAGCCAATTGCTTTTCCTGCTCATATGCACGGTGCAGTTGAGATTTTATATATCTTTTCAGGCACTCAGTGCATCGAGATTAACGATGTTTCTTACGAAATTAAGCAAGGTGAGGCAGCCGTCATATTCCCGGATATGGTTCATCGTTATTACAAAAGTGGTCAAGAAAATGCAAGTGCCACTCTGCTCATCATAAATCCAAAAGTATTTGATGGAATATTCCCCGATTTCATTCATCTTCAGCCTGCAAATCCAGTGATTCCTAAGAAATATGTACACAAGGACGCGGTATATGCATTAAAGAAAATTAGAAAAGAAGATGACTATGCCATCAAGCTTGGTTGGGCACATATCATCATGACGCATCTGATGCGTCAGATCAATCTGGAGCAGCGGCAAAGGCTTCCGGTAACGGATATGTCACATAAAATTATAGAGTATCTGGCTAACCATTTTACGGAGCCCCTTTCACTGGATTCCCTTGCTGCCGAGTTCAATGTGAGCAAGTATTATATTTCGCATATTTTCTCCAAACGGATTCAGATGAATTTTCGAAACTACCTCTCCATGTTACGAGTCGAATACGCATCCAAATTAATCCGTACAACAGATGCCTCCTTAACCACCATTAGCAGCAGCGCAGGCTTTGAAAGCCAGCGTACATTTAATCGTGTTTTCCAAGCCATTTATGGAATTACACCCAGGGAATTCAGGAATAATGTAAGCAACTATATAAAATGACAAGAAATCAGGAATAAAAAAAGGCCCCACAAGGGGAGCCTCTTATCATTTGGTCAACATTTATTGGGCAAGGTATCCACCATCCACAAGGATAGTTGTACCCGTAACGAAGTCATTTTCAGCCAGAAATACGACAGCGTGAGCAATTTCTTCCGGTTTGCCCAGTCTTCCGATAGGGTGTTTAGCAACCAGGCCATCATAGAATTCACCCAGTGCTTCTTTGTTAACCATACCACTTTCCACAAATCCGGGTGCAACTGCGTTGACACGAATGTTACGATCAGCATACTCCAGAGCAAGGGATTTCGTAATCTGATTGACTGCACCTTTACTAGCCGCATAAGGCATGGATGTTGGTTCACCAACTGAACCCAGGATTGAAGAAGTGCTGATTACAGACCCTCCACCGGTTTTCAGCATTTCGCGGATCGCATATTTTGCACCGTAGAATACACCGTCCTGGTTGATTGCAATGACGCGTTTATATTCCTCGTCCGTCAGTTCGTGCGATGGCTTTTGAACTCCAATACCTGCATTATTAAAGATGACATCCAGTTTGCCAAATTGCTTCACCGTTTCGGCTACCAGGTTTTCAACTTGTTTCTCATCAGCAACATTGACTTTGATGAACAGTACATCTTCATTATATGTTTGTTTTAATTCTTGCTCGGCAGCTTTGCCGTGCTCTTCATTATAATCAGCAATGACAACTTTGGACCCTTTATCCAAAAAGGCTTTTACTGTGGCCAAACCAATTCCGGAAGCTCCGCCTGTGATAATTGCTACTTTGTCTTTAAGATTAGTCATGGTGATTCCTCCAGTAATTGATGTATTTTAGACAAAACAAACGTAATCATATGTAACCAAATTCATATTTACATACGCAATGACGTACGTTTTGTCATTTATTTGACACAATTAATCGTACTCCTGTTAATGAGTATTGTCAAGCAACTATATATTTATCAGTTTACACGACAAGTAATATTTAGCAGAAATCCTAAAATCCACTCTGTTACAATGATCTCGTATAGTTGTTATTGTGTTCCAAAAAAACAGGGATTATGTACGTCTTTAGGACGGAGAGTCTTTTTTTCTGTTACAATATTAAACGAAAAGGGAGTGAGACACATGCTGGATTCAATTGATAGTCATATTTTACGCAGACTGACACAAAACAGCCGGATTTCATATACCGATTTGGCCAAAGAGGTTGGATTATCTGGGGTTGCCGTCAAAGAGCGAATTGACCGACTTGTCAATCAAGGAATCATTGAACAATTCTCCATTGTGATTAGTGCCGAAAAGCTTGGTAAGAAAATATCTGCATACTTGGAGCTTGAAGTGGAGCCTCTCCACTTGAATCATATCGTAGACGTGTTGAAAAAAAACGATCAAGTCGCTGTATTGTACGAAATGACCGGGCCCTGCATTCTCCATATTCATATACTCGTTGAGAGTATTACAGAGATGGAGCAATTTATGAATGAATCGATCTATTCGCTGGACGGTATTGTTCGTGCTGAAACGCAGATTCTCTTGAAACGGCATAAAAACCAGGATGGCTTGAATATTTAACAAACAAGAACCGTCAGGCATGAAGACCAACGGTTCTTGTTAATATAGTAAAGTTATTATTGCACTTTAACTTCTGTTATTTCGTTTTGGACAGCTTGGCTTGATAGAAATCAGCGAAGTACTCGCTAACCTCTGCAGACTTCTGAGCATTCAATCGGATAGGAGCAATCAGTTTAATAGTTTCTCCATTGAATGTTGCCGTCGTTTCTCCAATTGTGGCCGACAGTATATTGTCGTTGTACAGGATCGAAACCATTTTTGTTGCCGGCTCCCACTTGATCTGGGCACCAAACTGTTCAAACGTACTGCGTAACGGTGTCATTTCCCGTTCCGCGTCTCCAAACAACTTCTTATTAATAACTGCATGACCCCCCCAGTTTCCATCGACCACCTGCGTGACTCCAAAGTCAGTGGTTACCGACATTAAAGAGTAGGCCTCGTCTTCGGTTAATTGCATGCCTCTCATGAGAAAAGCCTTTGTTTTGTGAGCTGCATCTTTCATGGCCTTGTCGAGCGAAGATTGATTGAAAATTTCCTTCTGGGCATTCTCACCCAGTTCAGCTAAATAGTTCGCGTAGCTGAAACCGTGGACTACCCACTCGTTCTCGTTTTCCAGCAGTGGGAAGTTCAATCCCTTCAATTTATTATTCAGATTATCCTTTTTATGAAGAATAACCTGCACATCTCCGGTTACAGAGGTTTCAATTGCTGTTCCGTTCAATTCAGAGTCTCCCTGCCCTGCGTGTGGATCGCCGATAGACAGCAGCGCCCCCGGTACGGAAACCGGATAGTACATGGTCGCCCCTTCAGTAACGCGCCAATCATCGATGTTGCCGCCATAATATGATGGAGGAACAGAATCGACGATGTCCGCTTCCTTCGGCGCTACGCTCATCGTTCCGAAATGGAGCCGGACAGGCACTCGCACGTCTTTCAGTACATTGTGATTTTCCTTCACCGTCGTATGATCAACGATAACACCGGGATAATCTACTGTAGGATGCACATTGCCATCAGGATCGGTTTGGGGAGTCCACCTGTAACTATATAATGCCTTTGCATAATCCGTTCCGCCATCTGAATCCATCTCGTAAATCGTCACAACCTCACGCGTCACCGGTTCCTCTTCCATCTCCCCATATAAGTAACCCCAGTTTGCTGCCACGTTGGAGCCGTATGTTTTTCCCGCATATTCCCCATTACCATTAGAACGGAGTCTCATATCCAAAATTTTAACTTCCAGAACATCTCCAGGCTCCGCTCCCTCCACCGCAATGGGGCCTGTCATGATATGTACCCCCGGTCCACGATCAGCTTCTGTCTTCTCCGATTCGTTCCAATGAAAAATATCTTCGACTCCTGCGTCACCTTGGATCATTCGTTCATAGTCGTCACCGGAATGATGAGTAATCGCTTCCACTGTAACGATATCACCCGAGTTAACTGTTAATACAGCATCACCCTTACCGATGTTTCCCCACCGGATATTTTCTGAATTCGCCTTTAGAATATGTGTCCTTGGCTCGCCAGACCCCTCAATGATGTTAGCATTAGCTACATGAGAATTAGAAATCATCAGAGCAGCAATGGAAAAAGCGACAACAGCATTCCATTTCAGTTGGATTTTCATTTTAAAACCCCTCCTATCAAATAGTTGTGTGAAGTTATCTAACTTGTTATGAATCAAAGTATAACAAACAACATTAAAGTTAACAATATAAAGTTTTTATCGCATTTTCATTTAATTTTTAATATATCGATTCGAAATTCATTAATAATATTAAATTTCTCACTTCTTTCATCATTCTCGGAACCGTAGATAAAAGAAAAAAAGCCGCCATTTGGCGACTCCTTAAAGCATTTCATACTATACGCTGCGCATGTCCACAGACCACTTTTCTCCCGCTTCGAGATGAAGCTGGAACGTTCCGTTCTCTATGGATTTCGTATTGAATTCCTTACTGATATTTAGCTTACAGATCCAACCGGGGAGCTGAAGCTTGGTGGCAATTCGGTGTCTGGCGGTTAACTCCGCTTGAAACGATCCTGTTTTGCGATTCCATGCGAACGACAGAGTTCCTCCCTGGATACACCAATTCTGCACCTCACCCCGAGTCCAGCGTGCAGGAAGTGCCGGAAGTATCTTGATCAATTGTGATGATACATAGAGCAGCATCTCCTGAATTGCGTTAACCCAACCCAAATTGGCGTCAAGCTGTACAGGAGCAGCAGGCAGAGGCAAGCATATCCCCATATTGCGCCAGTCATTATGCAGCGTGAATCCATTAGGAAGCAGCAAGAACGCGCAAGAACATTCAGACTTTCCAGTGCGCGTTCTCCATCACCGAGTCTGGCGTATATGGACGACATATGCGCCAGAGACCAGCCGCTCTGAGCTCCAAGTTTGCGCTGATGTACTGCTGTCTCAAATGCCCCGAATAGCGCCGGGTCCTCTTCCCGGCTGACTTCCTGTCCCGGAAAAACAGGATACAGATGGGATAGATGACGATGATTTTGCCGATCCTCAAACGCCGGATGCAGCCACTCCTTCACTGCCCCCTCCTCATTCAGCATGTAAGCAGGTAGCCGTTCCAGCATGGCTTCCCATTCCGGAATTTGACAGGCATGTGTACTGACAATCCGACTTGCTTCAATGGTATGCTGCAGAAGTTCCTTAATGATGGCGATGTCCATTGCAGCATTAATGGCGGTTGGCATGGGATGTGCCAGCTGTCTCCCGTCCTTTGGCATGAAATTCTCTGGTGTGTTCTCTGGAGAAACGGATGGGTACATCTTGTATTGACCATCTGCGTTCAAAACCAGAAAGTCTTCGTAGAATAGCAGCGCCTCTCTCATAAAAGGCAGAGCCTCTTCACGCAGAAACTGCCTATCGCCTGTGTACTGGTAATATTCATAATAATGTCTGGCAAGCCAGCCGGCTGCTCCTGTCCAGTTCATAATCACCGGAACAATCTGATTTGGGACACCCATGCCCGGTGCGGTTCCAGCAGGGATATAGATTCCTCGGCAGCCGTAGAGCTTGCGAGCATTATCTCTGAACGTTTCCATCATACCATTGTAATAGCGAAACAAAGACCGGTTCAGGCGGGATAAACCTCCGACATTGGAATGCCAATACATCATCTGCACGTTTTCATTGGCCATGTTATGACCCCACATGAGTCGGTAATCCCCGCCCCATAGTCCATAAAGCCCAAAAGGCGTATTGCCACCTTCCGAGATTCCACTAATGAACAAATATCGGCCATACGCCCACATCTTTCGAAGTAACCCCGTGGGTGCCTCACCTTCATACGCATCAAGAAGCAGTTCTTCATTACAACGCCCGTCATCATCGGCATCATCCAGATCGAGTTTTGCCGAGTGGAACAACGGCTGATGAAGTGCCTTATGCCTGGATAGCAATGCATCATAATCGGAGTCAAACACAGCCAGTTCCTGCTTTAACCGATTCCATTCCTCTTCCCTTTTACCTGTGGCAAACCATTTAATAAGAATGAGCAGATTACCTGAAGTTTCAAAAGAAAGTCTTGCATTTATTGCTTCTTCACCACGTTTATTCGGCTGATTTTCACTTGAAATGATATGGATATTTCCGGGGAAATTTAACGTCCCAGTTACCGGATTCTTCTCAGGTACATCTCCCACATGGATTAGACGGAGTACTGCTCCAAAATCCTGTCCGTCATCATTTTGACCGCCATAGAACAGATAATTCTCATCTTCATCTGTCCCTACGGTTACGGACATTTTCAGTTTCATGAACTCCTCGTCCTCCCGCTCGCGGTCACCCGGTGGAAACTGAAGACCAACATTTCCGGATAACATGGGCTTGCCCACTGCACTCCAATTTCTCCCTGGATCTGATTCTTCCAATTCATCGCCCGCTATTCTATAGACAACACAATCATCCGCACGGGATACAAAAATGCTTCTCGAAAAACTCCGTTTTGCTTCCTTCCACCGAACATTGATTTCACCCGTTTCCATATTCAGTTCTCTGCGATATTCACGAAAAGCATCGTCACAGGTCATGGTTAGCGTCAATGCGGTCAGAGGAAAACGGGAAGGTAGCTTGGAGGCATATCCTTTGGTTTGCAGCGCACGAGTCAGATGCCAGCTCGCCTCCGGATATTGTTCCTCATCCATCAGCCTCCGGGTCTCTGCCAGAGTATGGCGGACATCAGGCAGCTCATCCTTCTGACCCCAACGCCACAGGTCACTGTGCTGAAGCAGGATCATTTCCTCCTGTATGCCGCCTTGTACAGAGGCACCCAGCTTGCCGTTGCCGGTAGGAAGCGCCTCACGCCACATCCCCTTCCACCAAGAAGCGGGGTACTTGAGTAGCAATTTGTTTTTCTCCGGCCTGCTGCGTTGTGATCCGCTATGTTCCTTCACGCTTGCCTTGCTCCCCGCATCTCCATTTCAATACTGGCCAGCAGGAATGGAGCTACCCCCATTTGCACGTCGCTGACAATCTGTTCGCTGATATAATAGCTGTATGAACCGTCACGATATTTCTTCCCTCCGAGCCCGGCCCCATGACAAATACGGTGCAGGTGCACTCCCTGTTCATCTTCGGTAACAAAGTGTTTTAGAATGCCTTCATACGCGCGGTCAACAACTTTACGATCCAGCTCTGCTAGATAATGCAGCCGCTGGCCTTTCGCAAGAGCATAGGTCAGCATACAGGAAGCCGACGCCTCCAGATAGTTGCCTTCCCTGCCATTCTGGTCCATTACCTGATACCACAGTCCGCTCTCCTGATCCTGGGCGTGTGCAATCGCGTAGGCCATCCTCTCGAATATACCCATGATCTGGCCGCGCTGCGGATGATCGATTGGAAAATGCTCCAGCGCATCCACAACAGCCATCGCATACCAACCCATCGCCCTGCCCCAAACATGAAATGATTGACCCGTGTTTTTGTCGCACCATCGCTGCTCCCTGCTCTCATCCCATGCATGATGCAGAAGGCCGGTCCGAGGATTGCGGGTTCTTCGCTCAATTAGCAGAATCTGACGGGCTACCTCATCGAAGCTCTCGGAGTGATTGAAGGTACTTCCATATTCGGCCAAGAACGGAGAGGACATATAGATCCCATCCAACCACATCTGGAACGGATATATCTTTTTGTGCCAGTATCCGCCCTCACTGGTACGCGGCTGTCCTTTCAGTTGGGTAACCAGCCGCAGTATCGCTTGCTGGTATTTGTCTTCGCCCGTTCGCCTCCACTCTCTAAAGAGATTTTTGCCTTCGTTGATCATGTCCAGATTGTAATCCTCAAGTCGGTAGTTCCTGATCGTGCCATCCTTATCGATTAGACCGTCCATATGGTGATGAACAAGTTCACTATATCGGGGCTCGTTGTTCCATACTGCCGCTCGCTCCAAAGCCAAGAGTGTCATGCCGGCAACATAACCCCATTTCCCTGCCATCTTCGGATGATTGCCATTCTGACATTCAGAGACCAGCGTATCTGCGATTTTGACAGACATCCTGCGATCGTGTGCAGCAACCTTTGTTAACGTTTCGGCCATCGTAATCCCTCCCTGGTCATTAATCATGCACCTACAACATTCTGAAAGTGCTATTTATACGGCTTCTACTCAGATAAGAGGATTGAGCCCTTCCCATTGGACTGACCAGCTGCCGTCTTGCGGGAAACCCGGATTGTTCCCGCTGTCCGCGCGGCTCCAGCCCGCAGCCATCATGGCAACAGCAGTTAACAGTCCGCCATTCCCCGGCAAATATGCCCATAAACCGGGTCTCTGATAGTTGTGTCCATTGGGCAAATACGTGTTTTTGGTCGCATCCATCAGCAGAAAATCTACTGCCAGCCCAGGCTCCCCGAGTCTGGCCGCTGTCATCGCGCACATGGGAAAATCCCACCCCCATGCGGACTCCCAATCCCAGCATTCTTTTACTTTAAGCAATGTATTTTTCATGATGTCTTTGTCAATCAGCGTACCCGGTAGCAGCCCTAGCGCACCGAGCATCGAGGGATGATCATGGTTTTTGTCCGTATATGTGTCAGGGCAATTCTCGTGCGCGAGATAGACCCCACCTTCATGTTTGGGACTCGCCATATGCGCCGCTACCTTTGTCCAGTCTGGATTCGCCGGCTGCTCCAGCCGCTCTGCCCAGAGTGTCGCAATTTCCAATCCGAACTTCCAGTATTCAAGCTCATAAGGCGGATTCAGGCTTTCGTTCATGGCATGATTCTCTTGTGCAGGGATCAGCGGTGGACCTAAAACATATGCCTCTCTTTCTCCATCCCAATGGGCAAAAGACACCATAAAATCAGCGGCTTCAAAAACAATCTCCTTATATTGTTCCAGCACAGACCGCTCAGGCTGGGCGAGATAACACATCTCGGCGAGTGCCATAGGATGAGGCTGCTGCCAGATCAATCCCGGTGCAACGGGTGATGGCGTCTGTTGTCCGTTATAACCGACCATTTTGGGCCAGCGCGCCCCATCATACCCCTGAGAGCGAGCCAGCTCACGCGCCTCAGGCAAAATGGTAAGATACCAATCCATACTGCGACGAAGCAGATTGGTACGCCCCCACAGCGGAAAATGCGCCGCATGCCACCAGTGCATTTCCAGGTGCATTTTACCGAACCAGCTGTTGTACATGTAGCCCGTTTCCTGAGGCGGCATCGTGCCGCCACTGTGCACGGCGCACAGAAACTGCGACAATACGATTCGGCGTTCCAGCTCGGCCGCACGGGGATCTTTACTGCCGGATAAGTCCATTGCAGCTCCACTGTTCCAGAACCTCTCCCAGTGGGCCGAGCTTGCATGGAATACAGCATTCGCTGGTTGAGGTACTGGATCCGAGGCAGAAAAAGCAACACTGCAGGACCAGCTGTCGGCATTTTCTAAGGCTCCCGGAAGCAGCGTAAACTCATGGACTCCGGTTTGTTCCAGTCTTCCTGCGTCCCAGATCCACTTTACGGCATATCCATCCTCATCCATTGTGCGTTTCAATGAAGCCGAACTCGAATCGGCCGTCATTAGCTGGGTATGGTGTCTGTTCTCCTGCTCCCAATCGGGAAATACAGATTTGGACCAGCTCCGATGTGTCATATCCGGACATGGGAAAACAAGGAACAATTGGAGACGCCCCTTGCGGATTAGCTCTGAATGCACACGAATGCCTATACCATCCTTCTCCGGATCACAGACAGTCTGCACCTGAACATTAACGCCATCCACGGTGAACTCACTGTGCAGTGAACCTGTCCAGAGATTCAACTCCTGGCGTACCGGAATCACATTGGCCGCTTCTTCTTCCTGTCCGTTTTCCTTCAGGAATCGAAACGATAGTCGGCCAAGTTGAAGACGATGCGGATTCTGCCGCAGCCAGTGATAAGCCTCTTCTCTGTTTTCCGGCTTCATGGGATACTGCACCTTACGACCATACGTTTCAAAAGATTGATAGACGATGTCCTGATCTCCGAAGACCTGATGGCCTCCTGTATAATGCCAACCCCAATTGGACTGAGTACCAAGCGGTATTTCGTATGCCTCCGGAAAGGTCTGCAGGCCCGTGAAATCAGCGCTGAACGCAAATTCTCCGTTACCAACAGACAAAGGTGACTTGGGTTCAAGCCGTGTCAAAACCGGATGATTTCTGGTGACGATCGATTTACGGTCCATGTATAAACTTTGCCTCCTTGTGTCTTCAATACTTCATTTGAAAAAACTAGGATTCCAGCAAGGAGTCCCTGCGACTCCGCATCATTTCCCTGTATTTCCCCGGGGTGATATCCTTGGTTTTGCGATATACGCGAATAAAACTGTTCTCGTGCTGGTAGCCCACCATCGAAGCGATTTCGGATATTCTGTAGTCGGTATCCAGCAGGAGCTCACAAGCCCGCTCCATTCGCAGTTTTGTAAAATATCCATGAATCGTATCGTTCATCTCCTGCTTGAACAGCTGACTCGCCAAGCTGGAGCCAATGCCCGCATGCTCGGCAATATCCTGAATGCTTACAGGGTCTTCTAGGTGCTCTTTCATAAAAGCAATCATCTGTTGGCAAGCGATAAAATCCTTGCTGAGCTGCATGCTGTCATACCAGGCCGCCAATGCCCCTACCTCCTGCTGCAGCACGGTCCATGCAGCTTCCATATGCATCGTTCGCAAGCCCGAGATTCTGAATCCGCATCCTTCGCCATCTCGTTTCAAACGAATGCGCTCCAGCGTCTCGGCAACAGACTCCAGAAAGACAAATGCCGAGGAAGGATGCCACTGCTCTACCTCCATCCGGCTGAATGTTTTATCCATGATCTTTATAGCCTCTTCAGCACTGCCGGCCTCAATCGTTTCAGTCAATGTGGACATGAGTTCATTTTCTTCTGCAGCTTTTCCTGGCTCTGGATTGCCAGAGACATCCTCAAACTGAATCACTTGTTCATACCCGCGGTACAATCTGTATTCCAGAGCGCTGTCCGCTTCGTGCATTGCCTGTTGAAGGCGCATAACCCCTTCATGATACTTGCTTACACCAGCTGAAACCTGAAACTTAAGCAGCCTCGGAATCATCCTCAGTGCATCTCCAATGGCTGAGGCTGCTATCAAGTCCCTGTCAGATTCAAGCGGTTGGAGCATCACCAGCAATCGGTCTCTGCCCAGATCTGCAGGAATGACACGCCATTCCCCGGACAGTAGTTCAGCAATGATATTGGCAATCGCAAATTTCAATAGGGACTGATCTGACTTCTTAAATCGTTCACACCATGAATGATAGTCGTCGATAGACAGCATGGCTACTGCGAGTGGACTATCGCTCCAATCCATGAAGTATCGGTTCCACTTTTCACCGATCTCCCGGTAACCAGTCATATTTCCTGCATAGATGTCGGTCAGAAATTTGGAGGAGGCTTCCGGAAGAGTCTGTCTGAGATTTATTGCTTGCTGCGCATGATCTGTAAGCAGCTGCCCCGTTATTTTTTCGAGATCAATGAGCTCCGGACTGATTTGCTCACGGTCATAGCCGCTAAGCAGTTGTCTCATTCGTCTAACTGGTTTCAAGGCGGCTGTGTTGTAAAATGTAATTGCAGCTGCCCCTGCGGCAAGAGCGAGCAGAGATACGATGAATACGATGTTCCGGATCTTTTGGGCATTGGCCAGTAAACTATCTTGGGAAATGACCGACAGGTATCGCCATCCGGTATATGGTGAGATAGTCTGCGAAGCCAGCAACAGCTTGCCTTCGTGCTTGAACTCACCTAGCTTTTCCCCTTCAAGCTGCGTGAGAACCTGCACTACTGCATCCTCTCCGACTGGATAATTGCCGAGATCATACAAAGGTTTGTTGTCCGCATCCAAGATGAAGCGATGATTATCGAGATCAGAGATCGAAGAAAGAAGCATGTGCTTAAACATCTGATCCGTTTTGAAATTGATGGCAATGATCCCTTTTAGCTGACCAGCCAGCATAATCTTCCGATATAGTGTAATCTGTGAGACAGACTTTCCAGTACCTGCTGCAATCTCCCGCTGTTTCACCAACATCGGCCGGTCATCTAACTCAGCAGCCACGCCCACCCAGCCTGAATCGGGAAAATTGCTTTTACTCGAACTGTATCCCTGAGGAAAAGCAACCATGCTCTCCCGTTCCACATCATAAATGTAAGCGCTCTTAATATAAGGCGTGCTGCTAATTAAAGTTTCAAGAAACTGCACCAATTCCGTAACGTTGCGATATGATCCCTGAAGCTCACTCGTGAGAAATCGATATACATTATTATTCAACGCAATTTTTACAGCAATCTGGTCGCTTTCCCGAATGACTTCATCAATGTCATTCATGCTAATGCGCAGCATCTGGTGCTGTGGTTCACTAAGCTCCTGCTGTAATACCGATTTGGCAGAATAGTACGTTGTCATGCCTACTGCAATAATAATCATGAAGACTACAATGGTCAGAATTAGCAGCAGCCGGGTCTGGGTATTGGTGAAATTGAATTTCAACCACTTCAAAAAGGAAAGGGTCACAGTTATCTCCCACCTTATGTTCAATATACCGCAATTATACAGTTCAACCCCGATCAATACGACCCGGCCTTACAGCCTATTTTGCCTTCTCATGGTATCCCGATCTCTTATTTATCCGCAGTTGTAAGATCAGCCTGCCCATTCAGCATAATCATGGTCCCCAGCTCGGATTGTAATATCGATGATTCCCCATGTTCACTTCCCCCCAGCATTCTGTATAGGCACTGCATTTCCCCAACCACCAAGCACCTCGTCTATGGATATGGGTCGGTGCTCGGAGGCGGAACGCCATACTGCTTCTCCGGCAGCGACGGAATATGCTCCATCTGCCGCACCTGACAAAATCCGGAAGGGACGCCTGTGATCTTCACCGAGAAAAATGTCCTCAAGCAGCAGGGGATCTCCTCCGCCATGTCCGCCTTCCCGGTGTACGACATGAATGGTCTCTTTGGATCCAAACAGCGGGAAGTAGTCAATGGTCTGGACCGGAGTCGGAAAAGGCGTGCGGCCAGGCATATGGTATTCGAGCGTCTCCAGTCTCCCTTTTGTACCATTAACAGCCAACCGATAACCTTCATAAGGAAGCGAGAAATTGACTGAATAACTCAGAAGTGCTCCGCCGCTATATCTCACTGTCGCCGTATACGTATCTTCAATCCCAATGGTGGAATCAAATATGCATTGATCCGGACGATATGATGTGTATGGAAAATCCGTGTTGTCCGCTCCAAGCAGATTCAGATGGTCATCCGGAACACGGATCTGGCGGCTGCGCGGTGTCCAGCGAGAATAATAGGCACAATCTTCCGAAACGCTGCATGTACGACAATGTCGCCCATCTTCCCGCGCAGGGTTCCACTCGCCATCTGCACCGTAATAGTTTAGCGCCCCATAGGCAAAGACCTCCACCGGCTTTTGGTTAATCCACCACTGAACCAAATCAAAATGGTGGGTGCTTTTATGAACGGATAGTCCACCCGAGAAAGCCCTTTCGCGATTCCAGCGTTTGAAGTAACTCGATCCGTGATGGGTATCGATATACCAGTTGAGATCAATTGAAGTGACACGGCCAATTTTGCCTTCCTGTATCATTTCCTTGATCCGCATGTGAATTGGCATATATCGATAGTTGAATGTAACGATTACACTCCCCTGACTCAATGCTTCAGCATCCAGAATGCGTCTGGCATCTGCCCCAGTTGTAGCCATCGGTTTTTCAGTAATCACGTCCAGATCACGCTCGAGCGCCGCTGTTATATAGTGGACATGGGTATCATCCCTGCCAGCCACAATAATACAATCTGGCTTTGTCTCCTCCACCATGGCAGTAAAATCAGCGGCTCCATACACAGCAACTTCGGAGTGATGCGGAAAGCGCGCACGATAGGCCTCGAAACGGGCAGGATCCGTATCCAGCAGTGCCACGACTTCCGAATTGTGGGAAAACAACTCATGAATCGGTTTGGCGAACTGGCCCAATGCTCGGCCGCTTACCCCACAGATGGCGTATCTTTTTTTCATTTTTTCACCTTCTCATACCATTCCTGCACCCGCTGGGTGACTACTTCGCCTCCGGAAGCATTCCATTTCTTCACGTATTCATCATAAGCCTCCAGCGGCAGCTCCCCGATGACGATCTTGGTCAGTACCTCCTGAAAGAGTTTGTGTGACTGGATATCAGGAAAACCCTCATACACGGAAGCCGGGAGGCCATCGCCGGCAATTTGCCGGGCATCGGCTGTGCTGACTACGAACATGTCTTTTACCATCTGCTGCTGATCCTCCGGATAAGTCTCTTCAATTCGCTTGTTCATGTCATCTGCAGTGGTCAAATTCTTCATGCCCAGTGCAAGCGGTTTATTGTCGGCAGGCGGGAGAATAACTTTGCGCCCATCCTGAACTTCATGCTGCTCCCCTTCCAGACCGAATCGGACAAACTCATCATTTTCGGGATTGTAGAAGAAATCCAGCAGCTTCAGCGCATTAGCTGCATTATCCTGCTTGGCGGCTGGAATCATCCATTCCGGTTCCCCCATGCTCTTCTGCGTTACAAAGGCTTCAAATCCTTCGGCCTTCGGCAGTGGCATTGCCGCGATATAAGCTTCTGGAGCCTGTGTCAGCATGGCATTATAACGATCACGGACATTCGCGGGCAAATGGTACCAGCTGCCCACCAGGTTATTGTTAATTTTGGCTTGCCACACCTCTCCTTTGTTCAGGAATGTTTCATTGTCCAGCAGTTTTTCCACATATAGCATACGGATGAACTTGATTGCCTCTCTCATATTGTCCGTGGTCCCTGCATATTGGATCTTGCCTTCGTACTCATCCCATTCCGGATACCCTTCCCACATGGCTACCCCGTACATGGCAAACAGATGATCCATCCATCTTCCGAACTCCCTTCCGCTTGTCGGCAGCTCATCCGCTTTGCCATTGCCGTTCGGATCCTTGTCACGGAAGGCTTTGAGCACTTCCACATATTCATCCACGGTTGTTGGCATTTCCATGCCTACCTTATCCAGCCAATCCTTCCGGATCAAAGGTGCCCGCTCCGGGACAAGAAATACTTTGGGTACATAATAAATTTTACCGTCCGGAGAAGCTGACCGAACGATATCCCAGGCTTCCTGGGGAATACTCTCCCAGACATGCGGAGCATACTCAGGCAGCAATTCATCCAGCGGAAGTGCCCCACCTTGCTGGATCAGCGTTTGCTCTACGCCTCCAATTGGCCGTAAAATATCCGGCAGCTCATCCGAAGCGATCATCAGGTTCAAGTATTCCGATGGTTCCGAGCCTGGAGGTGTCGTTATCAGCTCATATTGGACGCCCGTTTTATCAGCGACATATTTTACGTGCGGATCATCAGCGGCTGGCATACTCCCGATCCCCATATGGCTTTTGAATACTTTGACGATAGGAACACCGGAAGCCCCCTCACCGGTAGCGCTCCCTGAATTGCTGGCATTTGAACTGCAGCCGGCAGCGACCAGCATGGCAATACTGAGTACGATCGGTACAATCTTTTGGGTCAGTTGTCTTCTCATGGAATCATCCCCCTGATCATGGTTTATTCTTTCAACGATCCAAGCAATGAACCTTTCACAAAATATTTCTGTAAATAAGGATACACCAAAATAATGGGAACGCTTGCAAAAAGAATTGTCGCAGCTTTCAGTGTGGTTGTGTTGAAGTCATAATCGCCGAGAAACATGTTGACCTGAGCCAGTTCTTCCGGGCTGGTCAAATAGGCACGCAGCTTCATCTGAAGCGGCCACAGATCAGGATCGCGAACGAAGAGTACCGCGCGTTGGAAGGTGTTCCAGTACCCTACGGCATAGAACAGACTGACAGTAGCAAGAACCGGTTTGGATAGCGGCAAATAAATCTGGAACAGGATTCGAAAATCATGACAACCATCGATCCGGGCGGTGTCATCCAGTTCCTTCGGCAAATTCATGAAAAACGTGCGTAGAATCACCATGTTGAATGTGCCGATGACGCCCGGAATAATCAGAGCCCAGATGGAATTCATCATGCCCAGCTCTCTTACCGTCAGGAAAAACGGAATCATCGGAGCATTGAAAATCATGGTGATTACGATACCCAGCATCACCTGTTTGCGGATCAGAAATTCTTTACGTGATAGCGGAAAAGCCGTCAGCACGGAAAAGAGCATACTAAGCGCTGTACCAGCCACCGTAATGAATACGGTTACACCAAACGATTGCCATAAGCCCGAGCTTTGTAAAATATGCATCCAGGAAGCCATCGTAAATCCGACCGGCCACAGGAAAACTTCCTTGGAATCGGCGGCAACCGGAGAACTCAGGGATACTGCGAGCAGATGTAGCAATGGCAAAATCATGGTTAAGGCCGCAGCTGTCAGGAAAACATAGTTGGCGACTTGAAAGCATTTTTCACCAAAGGTCTGTTTCATCACCACAACCCCTCCCCAGTCTTTTTGGCCAATCGGTTGAAGACCCAGAGCAGGATAAACCCGATGACGGATTGGAACAGCCCAATGGCCGTGGTGACACTATACTGCCCTTGCAGAACACCTGAGCGGTATACATAAGTTTCAATAATATCCCCTACCGAATAGGTCATCGGCGTCAACAGGTTGTATACCTGATCAAAACCGAGCTCCAGGAAGTTCCCGATATTGAGCAGAAACAGGATAAGGATCGTCGGGAACAACGCGGGCAATGTAATATAAATCGCTTGTTTCCACTTGTTGGCTCCGTCCATGACGGCAGCTTCATATTGGGTTGGGTCTACGCCGCTTATGGCTGCGAGATATATAATGGTTCCCCACCCAACTTCCTTCCAAATGGATGATAGCACAACAATCGGACGGAAGTACTGTTCCTGCTGCATATACAGAATGGGTTCGAAGCCAAACCATCCACGGACCGCGTTAACAAATCCACCCGAGGCAAGCACTTCAAAGACAATGCCCCCCACGACAACCCAAGAGAGGAAATGGGGTAAATAGAACAGACTCTGCAAGAAGCGTTTTGCGAGCATTTTTCGTACTTCGTTGAACAACAGCGCAAGCAGGATCGGAGCAGGAAATCCGACCACCAGTTTGTAAAAGGCAATTAGAGCTGTGTTCCGAAGAACATTGTAGAAGTCCTGATACGTAAAGATGAATTTGAAATTATCCAGGCCGACCCATGGGCTGCTCCAGATTCCTTTCATAATTTGAAAGTTCTGAAATGCGATTACGCTGCCTCCCAGTGGAATGTACTTAAAAATGATGTAAAACAAAATGCCGGGAAGGATCATGACATACAACATCCAATGCTTCCTCATGTTTCGCAAATACCCTTTTTTGACGGGTTTATTGACTGTAACTCCGGTTTGTCGTGCAGATGTTTCCGTCAGCTCAGCCATACGATTTTGGGCCCCCTTTAGCAAATGATGGTGTGAATGACGAGCAGGCTCCTCTGTTCACATATTAAGGGCGGGCAGCATGAGCGACAATCGTGCAATCGGCCAAACCATGAACCAATCGCTTACACAGTAAGCTTTTGCAGGATCGGTTCATTCGCTGGAGAAATGGTTGGTGCTATGATCAGGCTAAAAAAAAGGCCGCCAATATGGCGACCTCAAGGCATAGATGTTTCCTATCATTGATCAGGGTGCTCCCTTTCAAATAAAATGAACGAAATTCATTTTTCATTACTCATTGTGCCGCTGTCATTCTCGTCTTTATTTTCTTTGCTGGTTACAACAACCCCATCATCATTAAATCCCTTAATTTCGAATGGTGTCTTGACTATCGCGGGGGGAAATACGAACCAGATGGTACTTTCCGGTCCCACCTCAACCAGTTTAGCTTCAGTAGATACGTGTTCTCCATTTACTTTGGACTCAACGGTAACTCGCTTGATGGCAGGATCCAGTACATTTCCGAATACCATGGGAAAAGGAGTAGAGATGTGATCCAAGCGAGGAATGCTCATATAATCTATGACAAACTGGCTTGGAGAAGATTGACTAATCGCGTATCCTCCACCCCATCCCCATTTCCAGCCGAATAATCTCTTTCGTGCATACTCTACCTGGAGATTACTGGATTCCGAACTCGGTCTTCGTGTAAATAAAATCATGCCCTCTTCAACTTGTTCTTTATAAATGATTTGCAATTCCGGGTGATTGCCTCTAAACTTTTGAATCGCGTTTTCAGGAGTTTCCCCTGTTGGGATGCGTATGGTTTCATTCATTCCCAACAATTTGGACATTCGTTGATCCGATAACCCACCAGGTCTATCATTAATAAATACATAAAACAGAAATGATGCGACCGAGAGGACGATCACAGCAATGCAGATCCAGATCAGCCGTCTCTTTTTTGCTTGCATAGTAATTTCCACCCCTTATGATAATAACGGTCATATAAAATTAAAATTATTCTAATATTACCATATTTATCATCTCTTCTTCTGATTTGGATGCAGCAAAAAACCTTCAAGACCAATGTCTTGAAGGTTTTACGGTGTTTATGAGGTTTAGAGTACTTTCTCCAAAAAGCTGATTGTACGTTCATGCTTCGGATTACCGAATATTTCGGCAGGAGTCCCCTGCTCTACAATGTATCCGCCATCCATGAAGATAACCCGGTCTGCAACTTCACGAGCAAATCCCATCTCATGGGTAACGATCATCATCGTCATTCCTTCGCTGGCGAGGTCTTTCATGACACCCAGAACTTCACCAACCATCTCAGGATCAAGCGCGGAAGTTGGTTCATCGAACAGCATCACGTCCGGGTTCATCGCGAGAGCACGGGCAATCGCCACCCGCTGTTTCTGACCCCCGGAAAGTTTGTTTGGATAGCTATCCGCTTTGTCTGACAAACCTACCCGATCAAGTAAACGAAGAGCCGTTTCCCGAGCCTGCTGCTCGTTTAATTTGCCAAGCTCTCTTGGTGCGAACATGATATTTTTGAGCACGCTGAAATGAGGAAACAGGTTAAAATGCTGAAATACCATACCGATATTTTCACGTGCTTTATTGATATTGGTTTTAGGATCATTCAGATCCTGGTCATCCACGATAACCCGGCCCGCAGTAATCTCTTCCAATTGGTTAATGCAGCGCAAAAACGTACTTTTCCCCGAACCGGAAGGCCCGATGACACAAACAACTTCACCTTCGGTGACGGTCATATCGATTCCCTTCAAAACCTGATTCGAGCCAAAACTTTTCTTCAATCCTTCGACCTTAATTTTACCCACGGCGAACCTTCACCTCCAGATGGTCAGCGATTTTAGTCAATGTAATGATGACAATCAGATACATAATAGCAACCGTTAACCAAATGTCAAAAGAGGCGAACGTTCTAGCAATGACAATTTTACCTGATTGCGTCAGCTCCACCAAACCAATGACGGACAAGATCGACGTATCTTTCAGTGTAATGACCATCTGATTAATAAATGATGGAATCATAATCCGGATGGCCTGAGGAATAACGATCTTCATCATGGCTTTACGATAAGGAAGTCCAAGTGAACGGGCGGCTTCCATCTGTCCACGATCAATCGATTGAATCCCCCCACGAATAATTTCGGTTACATATGCCCCTGCATTCAGACTCAGCGTCAGAATGGCTGCCAGGAACAATGGCATCGTGAAGCCCAAAGCCTGCGGTATCCCGAAATAGATAAAGAAGGCCAGGACAATCAATGGAACCCCGCGGAATATATCCACAAATACGGTGGCAACACCGCGAAGGAATCTATTTTGTCCCACTTTCATAAATCCAAAGATCAAGCCCAGGATAAAGGCAAAAAACAATGAAACAATGGTGTATAAGAGCGTGTTTCCCAGACCCTTGATCAGGGACGGAAGTGATTTCTGAACCAGCTCCCAGCGACCCATATCGGCAGTTGTTGGAGCATTTTCACCAACATATGTCTCAGTAATGCGTTTATACTCACCGTTTGCCTTTATATTCATTAGTCCATCATTGAACATTTGTAGAAGTTCCTGATTCTGCCCTTTGCTTACGGCAAACCCATAGGAACCTCCTTTTTCTGGTTTAGTAACAATTTTAAGACCGTTATTCTGTTTGACCCCATAAGCCAATACAGGGAAATCTTCAAAACAAGCGACGGAATTACCGGTTTTGACATCATCATACATTTGTGAAGAGTCATCAAACGGCACAATGGTAAAGCCATACTCCGAAGCAACAGACTCCGCAAAAGTGTATCCTTCTGTTCCCGTTTTCACGGCGACTTTTTTGCCGCGGAGGTCTTCGTAACTTTTCACGGTATCGTTATTGGCGCTGATACCCATAACCACACCTGAATCGAAATAAGAATCTGAAAAATCAAACTTTTGTTTTCGTTCATCGGTGATACTCATCCCTGCAATGACGCCATCCACCTGATTCGACTCAAGTGCCTGAACAGCTGCGTTAAATCCGAGGGCTTTAATTTCATACTTAAAATTTTGATCTTTTGCAATGGCGTCGAGCAAATCCATGTCTATGCCCACAAAATCACCATTCACATCCTGAAACTCAAACGGAGCAAATGTAATATCTGTGCCGATCACATAGGTTTTGCCGGCATTGGATTCTGCGTCCGCAGCGCCTGCCCATCCGGATAATCCCGTCACCAAGAGCAGCACTAGCGAAAGTACAAAAAATGAGACCTTTGTTGTTTTCATATGTCCTCCTCTTCTCGGTCCTTTACGTTTTTCTGTGTTACATTTTTTTCAGACGTATTGCTCATTATACAGTCATATTGATTTCATGAAAATAAACATTTTAAATTTTAAGTTTTCATTTCTTTTCCAATCCGACTCTTACATGACCATGGCTTAAGTATAGTCTTGAAGGACATCTTTATTTACCGTTGTAATATGCACTCGCTCAAGTTTTTATTCCAACCGATATACATTTCTTGGTGATTAATTACCTATGTGTTTTTCTTGCTCCATTCATTCGAGATATGTTTATCATTTACAATAATCCCTCTTTCAATTAAAAAAGTTTGACGTCACATTAGGAGGTACTCCTTTCAGAGGTGCATCTTCCATTACCTTATTAAGCACTCACTTGAAACACCTTTTCCTTTTTCTCTCTCGACAGCAGACGCTGATGAGCAATCCAGAGAAAAGGCAGGCCAAGAGCAGTCATGAGAGCCAGCGGGATAAATATTTTGAGCCCAATCTCTGCACCATACTGGCTAAGCAGCAGGCCGCCAAACACAGGTGTCATCACACTGCCCAAATGATTAAATCCAATCGTGCCGAAGTAAATGCCTTTACTTTCCGGCTTGGCAATCCGGTCAATGAACAGGTCCATCATGGTAAACAGCAGCACTTCTCCGATCGTAAACAGTATGACACTGATGACCAGAAACGTTAAACCTTCAGCCCATCCAAACAGCAGCAGACTCGCAGCGAGCAAAATGTTGCCAAAGATGAGAGAGACAATGGGCGAATAATGTCTTGCCGTTCGCATAATGTTTCACATGCTTAACTTATGTTATCTATCCATCATCATTCATCATGGATCCAGATCGTACTCCAACCTTTTTTTCTGCCATAGTTCCATGAATGGTTTGCAATTCCGAATCAGTTCATCAAAAGACCCGTGACCAGCAACTCTTCCGTTGTCCATGACAACGATCTGATCCACCTGCTGAAGAAAGTTCAACCGATGGGCTACAATGATGATCGTTTTATCGCTAAATTCTTGAAGGATCGTCTCCATGATGCTTTTCTCCGTAATATTATCCAGTGCCGACACAGGTTCGTCCAGAATTAACACGTTTCTGCGCTGGAACAGGATACGGGCAAATGCAAGCCGCTGACGTTCTCCTCCAGACAACTTTACCCCTCTCTCGCCAACAAGAGTATCCAATCCCTCCGGTAAGTTCAGAATCGTCTCTTTTAGATGCACCTTCTCCAATAATTCATAGATGGCTTCATTGGAAACATGCGCATCAAAACATATATTGCCCCGAATGGTTGTATCGAAGATTGGGGTCTCCTGTGATAAATAGGAGATATGTTCATAGTAGGTATTCAGCTTCAGCTCATCGATGTCCACGCCGTCCAAAAGCAGCTTGCCGCTGTCCTTTTTCACCAATCCGGTCAACAGCTTGATTAACGTCGATTTTCCTCCTCCACTCATGCCCACCAGTGCAACAGACGTCCCTTGAGGAATGGTCAGAGATATGTTGTTCAAGATCGAATGCTGAGCATAACTGAACGAAACGTTGCTAAATTCAATTTCACCCTTGAGACCAGCAAGTTCAAGACCTGAATCCAGGTTGCGGTCTTCCGGAGCGTGAATAAATGCTTCAAACCGTTTGTATGTCACTTGATTCAGCCGGTAATCCACGAACAATACGTTGAATATGGCAATAGGAGAGTAGATTTTCTCGATAAAAAGGAATAATGCCACAATAACGCCAATGGATGAATCACCTGCAATGACACTTTGTACGCCGAAGAACAGGATCACGAGCTTAATGATTGTAATAAACACCTCAAATATGGCGAAAAAGGCTTCATGAATCATGCGAAGCTGTGCGCTTTTGTTAATAATCTGACGGGCAGAAGCGCTGAGCTTGGCCATCTCCTTCTCATATCTTTTGTTCGTTCGAAACACGACCAGTTCCATAAAACCACGTATGGAATATCGGGACATGGACTCCTGTTCGTTCAAAATGATGGATTTCATCCGGTATAGAAATTTCAAAAGCAGGTTGGTTACCACAAAGATGACAACATAACCTATCGCAATAATCAGCATGATCCGCGGGTCATAGAAGCTGATAAACAGCAAACTGAACAAGATGGTTGGCAGCAGTTCATGCAGCGTTTTGAGGATAAATCCATATATGATTTCGTTCCCGGCTTCAGTGCCGTTCTCAATCACTTTGATCATCTGCCCGGTTCCGATGTTTTGATATGCCTGATAATCGATTTTTGAAATTTTGTCCAGGGCCATCAGCTTTAATTGCTCGCTGATACTCTTGGACAGATATACGCTCGGATATTCGTCCACATAATTCAAAATGACTGTCCCCACAAGCAGCAGCCCGTATATGATGATGAAATGGATGATCTCGTCCATCCGGTTCGCCTGCACTGCCGTATCCAACACCTTCTGGAAAAAAACGATCCCCAGGCTGCTGAACAGCTGAATGCTACATCCCACCGCAATATATAAGAGAATCCACCATTTTAATTGAATTAGACATTGTTTTAACACAGTTCTCAAGCCCCTCTATCTTCTGAAATGAGAAAAAGCCAGACGGTTCCAGTCATGGACATGTCAAAGCCCTCATGATGAGAACTAATCTGTTCCACGATCGGTAGTGTCCTGGCTTGTAAACAAAATGACTGCCTGGGCACCGTTCAATGTTTCCAGTTTCATGCGATCAAATGGGCACAGAACCCCCTTGATAGCCGGTACGCGTTTTGATCCGGCCCGAAAACTAGTTACTTCGAACGATGCGGTAAGACATTCATTTCACCTCAATTCCAAAGATATGTTTCAGTATAGCCCTCTGCTACCACTAAAATCAACCTAATCATTTCCAGCATTTTAGTAAAATCTTACTTAAAAAACTTGCAACTCCTTCGATTAACAAGCTATGATCATGGTAGAATGAATACCTATATGTATTTTCCGGGAATTTTGTCAAGGAAGAGAAACACAACAACCCCCATAGCGACCCTGGTTAGGTGCCTGCTACGGGGGTTTTGTTATTACCTTTTAAAGATTAGTGTGGCAGGTTACCACCTGTTTGCGAGTCAATCATGGATGGAGCGAAACCATTCAGCATTTGCTGCATGTCTTGTTGGGCAAGTTGAGGCACTTGATAGAAACCATTTTTGTTTTGGTAAATGGAGATCTCATACGCCATCTCAATACAGTTTGGCAATGAATCTGCCAGTACCCGACGCACAACCGGATTAGTTGATTCCATCGCAGCAGTTGTTTTCATCACAGCACCCGATTTTACGGCATTCAACATGCTAGAAGAGATGCTTTGGTCACAGATTTCGGCAGCGGAAAGCATCGGCTTTTTCGGCTGGCTTGGTTTCAAGCCATATGTGAAGTCATTATCCTGTTTCATCTTATAGCTTTGCGTTGGTTTGGAGGGGTCCTGTCCTGTTTTAAAGCACTCCAACGTAATGTTGTATTCTTCGGAAATAAATTGCTTTTGACGCGTCAAAATATCACGAAGCTCCGGATCCTTCACATGTTGGCTCAGCATGGTATAGGTGTTCAATGTATTGATGGCTCCTGACAGCACCTCGTTTACATCAAACATTTCATGACCACCATGGTTGAGTTGTGGTGGAACCGTACCTGTTTCGACGTTTTGGTGATTTTGCATTTGCATGTAGTTAACCTCCTAAAGTGTGTGTATGTCTTTGCGCAGTCCGAGGTTTATTATTATTTTTAATCCCCAAAGATATTCAGATACTTTTATAAATTCCATGTATATTTTTTCAAACCAGTGACCTTTATTGATACCTTGCATAGGCTGATGCATACCATTTAGGAGGAATTCACTTGTATACTTATGAAGCAAATCGACAACAACACCTGGCTTGGCACGAGACTTTGGAGCTCCATGAACTAACAGCTTTTCAGAGTAACCAATTAACTAATTTTAAAATGGTCGTAAATGATGTAAAGAACCCTGCTCTTCATTCCTTGTATCAGGAAGCCATCCGGACCATTGAACAGAACTTAAAAGAGCTTCTTCACTACTTTCCCATGGCGCCTGAAGGAAACAGAAGCAGCGGCAAAGAACCGGATATGACTGCATTCTACGCCGGACAGTTGTTGGGATTTGCCAAGACTTCTGTACGCAACTATGCAATAGCGATTACTGAAACGGCAACCCCTCAGCTGCGTGAAACGTTACAAAAACAATTAAACGGTGCCATTCAATTACATGGCAAAGTGTTTTATTTTATGCTGGAGCAGGGACTGTATCCTTCTTATGACTTGCCTAAGCTCCTGGCTAACGATGTTGACATGGCAAACCAAGCAATTTCTCTATAAGTTTGCAATAATAAAACAAGCAGGCTTTCGAGGAAGAATGCCTGCTTCTAGCTCTATGCTATGATCCCTAAACAACATAAAAGCAGTTAAGTATCTACACCATAGGGGGCAAGCTCGCTCCCGCATTGTCGTTCCTAAGAGCGTACGGCGGAGTATCGTAGATATATGGAGGCGCTGGTGGCAATTTAGGGGCAGCTGCCAGTGGTTGAGGATGCTGTACATATTGAAAAACACCGTGCCCATCCATACTTGGTCCATGTGCCCAGCGACCGGTTGCACTCTCGTCTCCTCGGGAAAAGTTAAACAGCACATAAGATACTTCTTGTTTCTCCAATTCCCTCGGAAAGGTGGTTGGAACAACAATGCCTTCTTTTTCTTCCAATTCCTTAATGGCTGCGATCCATTGATTTTGATGCATGGTGTCTCGAGCGAGCAGCCAGGATAGCATATCTTTGACCCCACGATCATTTGTCATTCCATAAAGTCTGGCAACCTGCAGCCTTCCCTGTGACTCAGCAGCCAGATTATGCCTGAAATCAGCAAGCAGATTGCCGCTGGCAATCGTATACTTTGCATTCCATGGATAACCGTTACTATCCGAGGGAGCTGCTCCCAAGCCAGTAACAATGGCATGTTGAGGGTTACTTCCACCAAGAATTGCATTAATTACGGGATCTTTGGCGGCTTCTTCTAATGTGGCTAAGGGAGCATTATCCAACAATCGCGCAATCATGGTAGCAAGCATCTCGACATGTGCGAGTTCTTCTGTCCCCGTATCCATTAGCAAATCTTTGTACTTACCATCCCCGCGCACGTTCCAACCCTGAAACAAATACTGCATCGCTACCGTAATTTCACCAAATTGTCCGCCAAGCACCTCCTGAAGTTTTCTAGCAAATACAGGATCTGGACAATCCGGTTTAGCATGATACTGCAGTTCTTTGATATTAAAAAACAAACCATCACCTCATTCATTCGAATAGCAAATTCTATGTCGAATATTCCAAGAACTTGCTTGTCACAACTAAATATCTTCATGACATCTTATGAGGATCTTCTTTAAAAAAATATTTGGTAATTAAAAAAGACCACCTCATACGGGCGGTCTATCTTCATACTTTCAGTTAAACAGCAACCGAGTCAATTCATTTGCATCAAGCTCACAGGTCGGATTGAAATCATCACTGTCGAGGTATTGCAACAGACTGTAAATAAACTGTCGACCCTCGATCTGAGCGAGAAGTTGATCATAATCCAGTGCCCCTACCAGCACTTTTCCTTTCCCCACTTTGAACTCAAATAACAGACCCAGCTTGTGGTTACGCTCAAAGTTGTCAATAGTCTGGACGATAGGCTGCACATCTCCTGGAAAGTTATCCAAAATGATGGAACGTGAATGGGTAACTATATTCCACCACGGATAGGTAGAGTGTTTCTCACTCGGGAAATGCTGTAGTGCTGCATGCTCATTCTCAATAAGCAAGCCCAGCGTCCCTACCGGAACAGGTTTATTCATGCTTTCGGAAATGGACCGGAACATGGGATAACACCAGAAATCCGTACTGTACAAGCCTTCAATGGAGTTGGCGATCTTATTGAGAGCAGGCAGCAAAAGAATGGACTCTCCCTTTTCCAACTTCTCAAGGGCTTTATCAGTGAGTTCCCTGTATACAGGTGCGTCGGCAAACTGACTATCTTTCTGGTTAGGATAAATCCAGAGGTCGTAGGTTTTATAAATATCCGTTTCCGAAATGGACAGCTTCAATGTCATTTGAGTCATATCTACTACATCAGGTAGCGTTGCTGTAATGCTGCAGAGCATCTGATAAGGTTTCATATGATCCTCGGTAATGAGGTGTTCACCTTCTGATATAACGCGGCTGCCTTGAGTTAAATGCCATTTCAAGCTTTTCCCTTTCAAAGGAACCTGACGGTAATAGCGCAGCTCCACCGATGCACTAAATGCTTCACCTGCCGCATAGTTGTATTTCTCGAATCGAGCCAAAAGTACAGTATCCGAGCAAAACGTTCGCCATTCTTCTGCGCTGATTAGCCCTTTCGAGTCCATAAATGCATCCAGTATGCCGACCAAGGCCGTTCCTTGTCCGCTAAAATCCTGCAAATCCAGCAGTTGGAAGCCTGCAAGCCGCTCGGAACGGAAAGCTGCTTCCAGCTCTTCCTTATAACAAGCTACGGCCAGTTGTCCGGAAGCATGGAAAAATGAGTCCGCTAGATGGCCCATTCCCTTTTCCTGCAAACGTTCTCGGAAAATCTCAAAGTTGTGTGCCTTAATCGAGCCTGTATACTTTTCAATTTCCGCAAAATTCGGATACATGGCATACTGCCCTATCTCATGGGAAACCACAGGAAGATGCGGAATGAGCTCCTTGTCGGTTCCGGCCGCTTTCACCGTTTTGGAAACGGTCCCATATTGGATCTGGATCTCCTGCTCCTCTGCAGCGGAATTCTGAAGGTTACTATGTTCGAGAGGCAGGATATGATCGTCATAATCTTTCATTGTGCCGGGCAGATCTGTCTGAACATGGCCGAGTGGTGCATCACACATTGCATAGGAACCCCTGATCAGCCGGTCACGAGAAAAGCGTACACCACTAAAGAAATCTTCTTCTTCCAATATTACCGGAGTAAACTGGAAATTATTGGAGCCTTGAGTGTATAGATGTCGCGAATCATATGCCTTGTACTTTTTCAGAATCGCATTCAGCCTCTCCTTGCTCCCCCATAACTCATTACCCAGTGACATCATGACAAATGAAGGATGATTGCCGAAGGTGCGAAGAATCGCAAGTCCTTCCTCAATCAAGTAATCCTGCTCTGCCTGATTATGGTTCGGGTCTGTCTCGTCTGTGATGGTTCCCCAGAATGGGAGCTCGGGTTCCATATAGATTCCCAGCAGGTCAGCCGCAACAAATGCTGCTTCAGGTGGACAGCAGGTATGGAAACGGTAATGATTAATGCCGTAGGACTTCGATATGCCGAGGATTCTCACCCATTCATTCACGTCAGTTGGTGCATAGCCAGTTAACGGGAAGATCAACCCGTCATGTTTGCCTCGCAAAAAGGTTGGACGATCGTTGATTGTAAACTTGTCTCCACTCGCCTTGAAATCCCGCAGCCCAATAACGATGTCCCGATCATCGATGATTCTCCCGTTCTCTCCGCGCAACGTGATGGCAATCTTATATAAATGAGGTGCATCGTCACTCCATAAGAGCGCTTCATCACCGAATTCATAAGTGATACTGTTTTCGTTTTTGTCACATGGGTAAATACGCTCTGCAACTTGGTGTTTGTCTGCGGCCAACTCAGAAGTCTGCTCATATATTGCAAAACTCTGCGCGGAAACTGCAATAGCTGTTCCTTGAGTCTCTCCGCTCAGATTCACCGAAAGCGTTATCGATTTATTCATCGCGTCCGGGTAAATTTGCACATCGTCCATACGTGCTTCATTACTGAATTTCAATTTCATTTTACCAGTAATGCCGTTCCAGTTCGTCTGTGTGTCCTTGGAAGTCATGTGTCCACCTTTGGTTGGGTAGCTTGTGTTGTCCACCTTGATTCTAATGGTATGTGTACCAGCAGCGAGCCCTTCCATCAGAACATACTCATGTGGAGTATTGAGACTGTTTCGTGTTCCAAGCGGATGACCATCGATCCAGACTGTGGTGACGCGTGTACGTTCTAGATGCAGACAGCAATGCTTCCCTTCCAACTCCTTGGGAACTTCAAATTCCCGCTCCAGCCAGAGCCAGCCCTCGAAAGCGTGTTCATCTGTGAGTGCTCCAACCTCAGCCACTTCGTTTTTCTTTCCCTTTCCAGCATGAGATGTAGTATTCGGCATGGTAATCGTGTCGTCATAAGGTACCGTGACCCCCAGCTTATCTTCGTCAAGCTGCATTCTCCAGATCCCTTGCAAGTTAATGATGGGCAACATGATTTCAACTCCTACATTATGGGTTAACCGCACTTGTCTTTCATTGTACCAGAGAATGGACTGCCTATCTGTGAATTTAAATAAGGGGAAGTTCGGTCTATAAAAAAAGAACCTGACCCTCAGGTAAAGAACCTTGCAGGGTCAGGTAGACTATCAACGAAGAATTTAGTTTTGTTCCAGTAGACTTAAGATTAATTTGACCGATTCAGCCCGCGTTGCCGTTTGCAATGGGGCAAATCGATGGCCGCCTACACCTTCAATGAATCCGGCTTCAACCATGGAAGCCACGTAAGGTGCTGCCCATGCAGGAATCTGATCGAGGTCTTCAAAAGAAAGCGAAGCCGTTGAACCTTCAGGTGTGCTGCTTGCACGAGCTATCATGGTCACCATTTCGGCACGGTTCAGTGGTTTATTCGGCTTGAATGAGCCATCAGTGTATCCACTGATAATGCCTTCTGAAGCTGCTTCAACAATGTACGGAGCAGACCAGACTGGCATTTTCTTCGCATCGGTATAGGTTGCTACCTTGTTGGTCGTGTTCATTTTCATAGCTCTGCCCAGCATGGTAATGAACTCCGCCCGGGTTACTTTTTGATTCGGACGGAAGGTTCCATCGCCATAGCCTTGTACAAATCCTGCAGCCAGGGCTTGATCGATGAGCGACTTGGCCCAGTGCCCTTCCGTATCTTTCAGCTGAGGTACATTTCCGTTGTTGTTGCCGCCAGTCGTTCCGCTTTCGGATTGTCCAGGACTGCTGCTATCCGGATTGCCTCCCTGCTCTGTTTCTGACGGCGTAGTCTCCGAACCTGTGCCGGATGGTGGAGTATTGCTTCCTGACCCGCCACTGTTACCGGAACCACCACCTGATCCAGGGTTGGATGTACCAGGTCCGGGGTTCGGCGTTTCGGTATTCGACTTCTTGATCATGCCAAACTGATCTATAATAAAGGGTTTTGCATCATTTTTGTTCTGATCAATCTCATACGTTACAGCTGTAAGCTTGTTCCCGTCGATTGTGATGCCCACAAAGTTCTGAATCTGTCCCCGTTTCGGACGACGATCATCATTCGGGTCTGCTCCATACTGTGCAGCATGGTTTTCTTCTGCCCGTTCGAATAAGCTGTAGTACGCATCTCCAAGAACAGGATCCTGATTTTTATAGTACACTTTCGGTCCGGCTGTTGCCGGGATTAGGTAGATGGTACCATCCGGGTTCACCGTGTATTCAATCTTCTCACCGTTTAGTGTCTCCGTAATTTTCACGGCTTCCTTGGCTTTCCCGGTCGTGTCGATCGGTTTGGTACGGGCGTAGATATGATCATGCCCCTGTAACACAAAGTCGATATCCAGTTCTGCCATCAGCGGAGCGATTTTGTTGCGAACTCCGTTCGGTCCGATGATATCCGAGTCTGTCGCATGATTGGAGGTCGTGTATGGACCTTTGTGGATATTGACAATGATCCAATCTGCTCCGTTTTTCCGTGCCTGCTTCACATCATCCTGCAGCCACTGTACCTGTTCGGATGAGAAATTATTGTATTCTTCTGAATCCTCATTCGAATTCAACACCACAAAGTGTGCATTACTGTAATCGTACGAATAATAAGCACCTGTCTCTGTTGCCGAGTTCACCGGTACATCCAGGTTAAAATGGTCGATAAAAGCGTAGTTCTCGTCTTCATGATTACCCGCTGATGGAACGATTGTTGTATTCAAAAGACTTGATTGAGAATGACCGAGAAGCCAGTCCCATTGCTCCTCTTTTACACCCTTATCAACAATATCTCCATTGTGCACCACAAATTGTGCATTCGGAATGGTAGCAAGTGCTTTGTCCAGTGTCTCGGAGGAAAGGATGGCTTCATCCTCTTCCTTCGCCTGCGTATCTGCCAAGTCAATAAACGTAAAGGCTCCTGACTTCGGCGCTGTACGGAACGTACCCGTCTTGCTCCAAGTGTTGCTGGAAGCGTCACCTACTCTGAAGTAGTATAACGTGTCCGGCTTCAGATCCGCTGCTTCAGCTTTGTGTACACGTTCAGTTGATGAATTTACAGACAGGCCGGAACGCCCTTCATAAGTAAGTGGGTTGGAGAAGTCAGCGCTATTCGCTGTTGTTTTCTCAACGACCTGTAGATCACTTCCTGTGACTTGGTCAGAAGTATACCATGTAACGCCTTTGCTCGTCGTGGGATCTCCATTAAACGTAACTGTAACCTTACTCACTTGCTCACGGGTTGTGTCAGTATCCTTGGTAATTCCAAATTGGTCTACAACAAAAGGTACTGCATTATCGCGGTTTTGATCAATTTCATAAACGACCGCTGTCAGTTTGCCTCCGTCAACAGTTAATGAGGTAAAGTTTTGTACCTGACCTCTTGCTGTACTAGTTGTCTCTCCATACTTGCGTGCATGATTCTCTTCCGCTCTCTCAAACAGACTAAAGTAAGCATCGCCCAGTTCAGGTTTCGTATTTTTGAAATATACTTTGGCCCCTGCCGTACCTGGGATCATGTAGATTGTACCGTCCGGGTTAACCATATATTCAATGCTTTCCCCGTTTAAGCTTTCCGTGATCTTGGCAGGCTCTTCCGCTTGCCCATTCTGCTTGATCGGTTTGGTTCTGGCGTAGATGTGATCATGTCCTTGAAGCACGAGATCAATGCCAAGCTCGTTCATGAGCGGTGCTATTTGATGTCTAACGCCGTTCTCACCAATAATGTCCTTGTCGGTCGCATGATTGGACGTTGTATATGGTCCTTTGTGAATATTGACGATGATCCACTCAGCTCCAGCAGATTTGGCCTGCTCCACATCCTGCTTCATCCACTCGACTTGATCACTTGAGAAGTTGGCATACTCCGCCGAGTTTTCATTCGAGTTCAAAACGATAAAATGCGCATTGCTATAGTCATATGAGTAGTACGCCCCGGTGACAGTGTCCGCATTCTCCGGTTGCTTTACATTAAAGTGATCATAAAACGCGTAGTTTTTGTTCTCGTGATTGCCCGCGGAAGGTACAATCGTGGTTCTCATCAAGTCGTTTTGTGAATGACCAAGAAGCCAATTCCATTCCTGCTCGGAAGTTCCATTTTCGACAACATCCCCGTTATGAACGACAAACTCCGCATCCGGAACGGTATCTAGTGCCTTCGACAGCGTGGCTGCTGATAAAATGGCCTCTTCTTCATCTTTCGCTTGTGTATCCGTAAGGTCTATAAATGTAAATTCCCCATCGACTGGAGCCGTCTGGAACTCGCCTGTTTCACTCCAAAGTCCAATGGACTCGTCACCCACACGATAATAGTATGAAGTATCCGCATCAAGGCCCGTAGCTTCTGCTTTGTGAACTCTTTCTCCCGGTGAATTTCTGGAGATGATCGCTTCACCGCTAAAGGATTGCGCCATGTTGAAATCAGGAGTACCTTCCTGTTTCTTGACGACCTGCACATTACTGTTGGTCGAAGCAAGCGGTGTATACCAGGTAAACCCTTTACTCGATTTGGCGTCACCATAGAACGTAGCTGTTACTTTGCTGATATCGATAGCCGGTGCGTCAGCTAAAGCTTTGAGCTCCATATCGAAGTACAGATCAGAGCTTCCATCGCTTTGCTGATGAACCTCAACTGCAATGATATTCTCCCCATCATGCAGGAGTGTTTGAAGCGGTTCGGTCAGATCCACATCGTTATACATAACAGGCAGATCCATAGAAGATGTTGCTTTGGTAGAATAGCTAATCTCACCATCAGGCATGCCGAACCTGCGCACTTCCGTGCCATTTACATAGAGAACAGCACCGTCGTCAATGCCGAAGGTACCCAGAATTTGACCATAATCTTCAATTTGCTCTTTGTTGACTGTCAGCGTTGTCCGGAAGTATGTAGTGCGGTGTTTCAGACTTTTGTCGCCACCATAGTCCACATCAGTTTGGAGCGGTCCGAAATATGTCGTTGATATGCCGTTGCCGTTATCTTTATAGCCAAAAGGAGCATTGCCTTCCGGCCAGGTTGTATCTTCATAGACAGCCTGCCATACAGACATCAAATCCTGCCCTTGATCAAAATACTTCCAGTTCGAATTTTTACTTAACAAAATGTCCGGTTGAGGCTCAACTGCTGCTTCTGCCTTAACGATCGGCCCTGCTCCTAAACCTCCGAACCATCCTATTACCAGTGCAGTTGATAGCAGAATGGCTACAATCTTTTTGTACAATGGGTTAATCATCATGTTCTCCTCTCATTTGGCAATAATGTGAATCTAGTATGTTTTCATTTAACGATTACTAGATTGCCAGATATATATCATACGAGTGATACATGTTGATTCTTGCATGTTTATGTAAATTGCATGTAAATAAAGTCATATTCTGTTTTTCTCATTGGTCTTCGTTCATTGCATTAATGAAAAACTGTTCATTTACAATCCATGCTTTTTGATTTACGATGGTTTACATAAAGTAAATATTTACACAATGTAAACCAAAGGGGTGCCTTCTGTTATGAGCGGCTTGCCGAAATCAGCTTCATTTCCGCTGTTTATTTTAATGCTGAACTTATTCATTGCTTTATTGGGTCAAGGCATGGTTATTCCCATTTTGCCTGAATATTTGAAAGAATTTAATGCTGCAGGAGCAGCAGCCGGTTACCTTATTGCCGCTTTCGGAACCGCACAGTTTATTTTTTCACCTATAGGTGGGCAGCTTTCGGACCGATGGGGACGAAAATCAATGATCATTTCCGGCCTTTTTCTAACGGTTATTGCTGATTTATTGTTTGCCTTATCTACAACCCTACCCCTTCTGTATATTGCACGGTTTATTGGTGGTATCGGAATCGGTCTGATGGTCCCTGCTAACATGGCCTATGTGGCAGACATTACTACACCTGAGACCCGCGCCAAAGGGATGGGCTACCTAGGTGCATCCATGAACCTCGGAATGGTACTCGGTCCGGGACTTGGCGGACTAATTGCAGAACTTGGCATAAGAGCACCTTACTTTTTTGCCGGAGGACTTGGTCTTGTAGCCACACTGCTTAGCCTGTACATGCCAGAAACCCTTCCAAAAGAGAAACGGATACCAGCAAACACTTTGGTTCGTCGTGAGCCGATCCGCAACCAAATCATGAATTCGTTTCGCACGCCCTATTTTCGCTACTTGCTCCTCATCCTGATTATGACATTTGGTCTGATGAATTATGAAACCGTATATGCACTCTTTGTGGAACAAAAATACGGGTTTGATGCCACCAAAATCTCACTCATCATCACGATAGGCGCAGTGATCGGTATCATTGTGCAGATTTGGCTGCTCGATATTCTCATTAAGAGACTCGGTGAAATGAAACTTATTCGGATATCTCTGATCATGACTGCCGTCGCATTGATCTTGATGATCATCAAGATCAATTTAGTATACTTGTTAATCGTGTCAGCACTGTTTTTTGCCTTTAATGCCTTTTTAAGGCCTACAGTAAGTACGTTGATTGCCAACGCAGCCGGGGATCGGCAAGGATATGCTGCAGGATTGAATACGACATACTCCAGTATAGGTAACATTATCGGTCCGCTTTTTGCCGGGCTGCTGTTTGACAAACACATTCATATTCCTTATATTGTTGGTGCACTTATCCTTGGATCGGCCTTTTTCCTGACTCTGTCGAAAACAAAAAATGTGAAAGAACAGGTAGTCTCCTATGACTGAAAATTGGCACCAAAATTTTAAAAGCAAAAACCGGGAAGCTTTAATTGCAGCAGCCAAAGTACTTTTTATGAAGCAGAGCTTTCTGAATGTGAATATCAAAGATGTATGCAGCGAGGCTGGCATAAGCCGGGTTACTTTCTACAAACATTTTCAATCCATGAACGAGCTGATTCTGGAGGTCCAGGTTGAGATTTTGAAGAATATGACCGGATATGTGAAAAATGCAGCTGCTGCTGACATGAGCGGAAAAGAGATGCTTGCTTCGATGCTTGAAGCTTGGGTACGCTATGCTTCCTTACATCTGGGTTACATCAAATTCGTATTACTATTCGACCTGCATTATGAAGCTTATGATTCAAGTAAAGAGTTGAAAGAACAATACGATCTATTTATTAACCGTGAAAAAGAACAACATTTCCTATTGGATGCGCTGCAGATAGGGTACATGGATGGAACGTTAAAACCCGATCCGGACCCTTTGAATACGGCCCACTTTATCTTTGTATCGATGATGAGTTTGCTGCAGAAAATGAGCCTTGTGTCAGAAGCTGATCAGGAAACAGCTCAGAGTGATCTGAGATTCGCCAAACGATTTGTGGAGATGCTGGTACACCATTTGAGCACCTAAAGAAAGGTCATGGGAATATTCCTTGTAAGCGTGAAAAATTTGCGTTTGCAAAATGGAACAAAGCAAAAAAGACCAAATCCAACCGGGTTTGGTCTCTTGGCGTAGGACCCCTTTCACTTCAAAAGGTTCGAATAGTTCCAGGGAAATGCGTTTTTATCAGGACCTTCTAGATGCTGGTAATGAATCAGCTTTACATTGAATGAAGGAGAAATCTGATATGTGAATATATCTTTACCGACGACAATGTGTGGACCGACAGTAGGATAGGCTTCAAGAGTAATCTGAAAGTTAAATCCGCGAAATCCGCCCACCCTTTCGATATCCAGGAGATCAACATCAAATGGATACAAATTAGGAGCAGATGTTAAGACATTTGCATATGCCTTTTCGAGTTTTTTTTCCATATGGGAGAGCAATGACAATACGATCATATCCTGCAATTGCAGCTCTCTAGAATCGGTTTTCTGATTATCAGAGGAGGGATTAATTGAAGGCATGATTCCAGAAGCAATAATAGTGGATATCATCAAAATCAAGATTAACCTCATGTTGTGACTCCTTCCTCATTTTTTTATAATGTCCCTCATCTTAATGGTTATAATCCCCTGATTCCTTAAACATAATCTAAATTCTGTATTAAGTAATTCTTTTGCTCTTCACTTAGCCATATGTAATATAAATCTAGGTTTGGTCTTCATTTAAGCTTCCAATTTTACGATAAATAATATGGGGTTATACGGATTGCATTGTTGATTTACCACATCCAAGGGGGAACAGAACGTGAAACAGACTCGTAAAAAAAAGAGGGATCTAAGGTTTAAACTGTATTTAATCATTCTGGTTCCACTGCTGGCGATGGGCGGACTAATTATGTGGACCACCATTCACTCTAGTGAGAATGCTTCATTAATGACGAAGCAGCATGACAACCAGCAGTTGGCAGTAAACACCGCTTCACTGCTCGGTCAGGAATCGGAATTAATCAAGACGTTATCCTCTACTGCTTCGGAGGAGGGCAACGAATATAAAAGTCTGAGGGACGAGCTTGTCAAAGTTAGACTTCAATCGGGAGCCCTCTATGTTTATATGTATAACAAAACGTCTGACGGATGGTTCTATACCGTAGATGGAGCAGATTGGGACGATCCGGAGTATAGTCCTTATGGGACTGAAATGGAATTCAACCCCCAGATACAGGAACGCTTGTTAAGCGGCGAGGTTGTAACTACAGGCATTGTAGATGATCCAACCTGGGGACAGCTATTGTCCTCCTTTTCACCAATCAAGGATTCGCAAGGTGCTGTTATTGGCTATCTGGGTATTGATATTTCTGCTGAAGCAGTGAATCAAGTATCCGCGACATCCGTGAATAATGCATTTCGGACGGTTATCCCGATTTTTGTGGTTGTACTGATTCTCTCTCTGATTATGATGCTATTCGTGGTAAGAGGCATTCTCAGACAGGTACGCGATATTAAGTCGAGCCTCGAACAGGTCGCTGATGGAAATCTTAAAGTAGTATCAACACATATTACGAATGATCAGCTCGGTGAAATCAGTGAATTGATTAATGTCATGGTTGCCCAATTGACGAATATTCTTCTGGGTATACAGCAGGGATCCAATACGCTGCAGCTGTCCTCGAAAAATATTGCTGCAACAGCTCAGACGAATCAGCGTCAGACGGAGGAGCTTTCCAGAGCTATTGAGGAAATTGCCATAGGTTCCATGAAACAGGCCGAAGAGACAGAACACTCCGTCCAACATTCAGAGAATCTCGGTAAAATCATGGATGAAGTTGGTTCATATGTTCACCAGTTTACCAATACTTCAGAGCAGCTATCCGCTGTCCAAGTACAAGTTACTCGCGAACATGAGGTTCTGCTTGAGAAAGGCCGGGAAAATGCGAAACGGGTTGAGCATCAGCAGGAAATTTCCAGATCGCTGACGACTCAATCGGAGCTCGCTTCATCCATCAGCGGACAAATTCACAACATTTTGAAACAAACTCAAATCCTATCACTGAATGCTTCAATTGAGGCAGCCAGAGCTGGCGAAGCAGGTAAAGGCTTTGCGGTCGTTGCTGGTGAAATGGGACAGCTTGCCCAGCAATCCGAACAATCCATTCAGGAGATTGATGCGATTCTGGGATCCTTTGTACAAGAGATTCACCGTATGGGCAGTCATTTTGAAGCGAATATGGTGGCAGTTAAGGAACAGGAGAATCAGATTGCTGATTGCCTTCAGGCATTCAAACAGGTTAGCCGTTTGTCGGCTGAAGTACATGAACTGGCTCAGAAGTTGCAAAGCCGAACAACGAACATGCACTCCATTCGTCAGGAAGTGGAACAACATTTGAGCTACATCGCTTCAGCAACCGAGGAAACTTCAGCAATGGCTGAACAAGTAACGGCCAGTGCTGTGGAACAGCAACGATCTGCCGAAGAGCTATCGAATATCTCCGGGCAGCTCGCCGGACTTGCAGGTGATCTCAAATCATATTCCGATCAATTTCAGATTGAAACCCACAAATCAGATCCATCATGAGAAAGAACCCCGTCATCGATTTAACCAGATGCCGGGGTTCTAATTATGTTTAGGATATTATCATTTCGAAATTCCGATGAATTCCTTCTGGTCAGCATCCATTGTTTCTAAATAATGTACGAATATGCAGCGGGCGATTTTCTGCATTGGTTAGCATGAATCGATCCCAACTCCTTGTTTGACTTATGACTTGCAATAAAACTTCCTCTTCCGCATCCTATAAGTCTTTTCTTGAGAATAACCGAATCGTTAATAAATAGGAGGCACAAAACAACAGTATAATTCCGAATGAAATTGCAGTGATAACTCGGCCATTAATCATCCCTTCCTCGTTTACCATACTCATGAATAGAGCAAATGGTTGTGCAAGAACAATGAGCGAGACCATAAATACAGCATTGATAATCCCTGCTCCCTTTTTACTAAGTCCATAAAAAAGTGGCATATAGATGGAGACCAGGACAAGCACCATTCCCACTGATACCATAATGTCCAAAACCGAATAATTCGGTTTATTCAGCTCAGGGAAATTCAAGTCAACCAGCCAATGAATCCCGAACGAAGCGAAAACTCCAAATAACGTAAAAAGAATGGCCGACAAGTACTTGGCTTGCACGATGTTTTTGCGGCTAACCGGCAGGGTGACGAGGAAATTATGGTTATGATTTTTGATATCAATCATGGTCGCAAGGATAATCGAACCGAATGCGGTATAGATCCCGACAAAATACATCGACATTTCACTTTTGGGTATAAAGGCGAGACTAAACACAACAAGATATAGAAGAATCGTCCACAGGGAACTCCTGATTGCGATGAAATCTTTGCGCAGCAAATTAAGCATGTTTGCGTCCTCCCTTGGCTGTAAAATAGATCAGATCTTCCAGAGATGGCCTTTGCAAAAGGGCAAAGCTGCCAAATAACCGTTCTGCTTCCTCCTTATTCCGTGCCAATCCTTCAAAACCGACAGCTGTCTCACGGATTCCGATGAACAGATCTCGGGTATCTGAATCAAGAAGTTCCATGTCACCTTTGACAATCGTATATCTCTCAAGCACGTCATCTTTGGTTTCATTAAATACGAGCTTCCCCTGATTGATGAACGCAATATAGTCTGCGATACGCTCCAGATCCGTCGTGATATGCGTAGAGAAAATAATGGACCTTGTCTCGTCCTGTATCAGATCGGAGAGCAGATCAAGAAGTTCTCTTCTAAATACAGGGTCAAGACCGGATGTCGGCTCATCCATAATGAGGAGCTCCGCGTTGTGAGACAGTGCGATAGCAAGGGAAAATTTGATTTTCATCCCTTTGGACAGATCTTCAATCTTCTTTTTGGGAGACAACTCAAATTGCTCAAGAAAGCTGTTAAATTTCTTTTCGTCCCATCTCTTATAGAATGGTGCTATCATTTTTTTCATTTCCCGAATCGTTAGATGTTCATAGTAAAAGCATTCATCTGACACGATACCAATGCGCTGCTTAATATTAATTTCCTGTGAGGGCATCTCATTACCCAATGTCTTTATACTCCCGGAATCAGGACGGATTAGACCAATGATCATTTTAATTAGTGTGCTCTTTCCAGCTCCATTTGGTCCTATAAGGCCCGTAATGTACCCTTGTTTGACATTCAGAGATACATTATCCACCTTAAATAAGGGATACGTTTTGGTTAGATTTCGCAGTTCAATCGCATTCATGGTGTATTTTCCTCCTCAAACAACAATGTGAAATGATTGATTACCTCTTGCTCCGTCATGCTTAGTTCCTTGCTCTCACGAATAATGTCCAGCATTTTCTCTTCCAGTCGTTTCATGCGCTGTTCCCGAATAAAATCCTGATTGGCACCCGAAACGAAACACCCTTTGCCTACAACGGAATCAATCAGTTTTTCTTTCTCGAGCTCTTCATAGACGCGTTTGGTTGTTATCACGCTAACTTGCAAATCCTTGGCGAGCTGCCGGATTGAGGGAAGACTATCGCCCGCAACCAATTCCCCGCTCAAAATGCTCTGACGAATCTGATTCATAATCTGTATATAGATTGGATCGCTCGAAGCGTTGGATATGAGAATTTTTATGGCCCTTCACCTCATTACTGTTTATTGAGTGTATAGTGTGTATATATAATATATACACTATATACCCATTTCGTCAATCCAAATTTGCCCATTTATTCGAAACATCTGCACAACAAAAAAAGAACGGATAATATCCGTCCTTCCACTCTAATTCACGCTTATTTCAGAGATGCTGGGAGCTTGACTCCGATCAGTTTGTCTTCAGCTTGGATGATGATCATTCCGTTTGTCTTCAACGTTGCTTCGTGCAGATCCGCCCCGGTTTTCACGCTAAAAACCGGCTTGGACGTCAGCATATGAATACCGAGCAGTGTTCCGTTACGCTGCGCACGATAGACCCCTTTTCCGTATACACTGACCTGGGACACAGGGGCATCACCGTTCCATTGGACCCCGCTGCCGTTGACCAGTTTAATGCCTGTCAATTCACCTTCCGTTACGTTGCTTCTGTAGATAAGTCGTTCCTGTACAATGCCCATCAACTCTCCATCTACCCCGTAAGGACGCTGAAACGTCCGCGAAGGAGCATCACCCGTCTTGTAAGTGTCCAGATTGTATTCCGATATTTGATCGCCTTGTTCAACGTACAGCTTGCCTCCACTTGCTATTACGCTTCCTTGACCCCGATCATATGGTGGGTCACCAGGCATCTTCCAATTAAATTCAAGGGTTCCTTTTATCGCACCCGTCTTGAGGTTATACGCATTTATCTGCAGTTTCCGATCCGGAACGGATTCGTAGTCGGTAAGCAGCGGAGAGTAATAATCAACGGAGTAGACGAGACCGTTTTTAATATGAATGGCCTCTCCCTGACCAAAGTCGCTCCATAGCTTTTTTCCTGTTTTCTTATCATAAGCGTTCAGTTGAACAGAAGTTAGTGCCCCCTGCACAAAAAAAGTTCGCAGCACAACTCCATCCGATTCCTGAAGATAAGCGGTACCATTCCCCTCAGCCATTGCTTCGTCAGCCTTCCAGCGCAGCTTCCCGGTCTTGCGTTCAAAGGCAAACGTAGTACTTCCCTTGATCACGTAAAGTGTATCTGCAGCAGGTACCAACGCCTCTGTACCTTGACGTGTATCAATCCATGTGGATGTGCCCGATTGCCATACGGCCTTTCCTGTCTTGGCATTCACTGCATATGGCTTATGATTGGAAGACAGTCCATACAAAATACCGTCATTATAGACAATTGTGGGCGTCAAACTATTACCGAATGTCCATAGCTGCTTGCCTGTTGCTGCATCCAATGCGATTAGCTTGCTTTTTGAAAAAGCAAATACCTTGCCCTCCTCGGCTACTGCCTGATGTCCCAAAGAGGTCTCATTCATATTCAAATAGTTGTCTACCTTCACTGTCCAGGAAGGCTTTAATTCAGGTACGGTGAAACTCGGATAAGAGTACCAGTTGCGAACGGATACATCTGCTTTTTCCGCGAAAACCTGTGAAGGAAATGCAGCATAGCCCGAGCACACGGTTAGTAATGTGGCTGTTATGCCCGTAAGCGTGCGGCGGATAAGATGGTTCTTTGGTTTTCGAGATCGTGACTTGGACTGCAAGTGGATCATATAATATTCCTCCCTTTTGGTGAAGTATCTTAGTTCACCCTACTCTCTGTCTAATAGGATGTAAACATTTGGAATGAATTTAGTATACTAGAGGATAAATTTGGGGGCAATTAACAGATTCAATGTTCTTATGGTCATTAAACGTTACAGATGGATAACATATTGCATTCTTTGTAACGGTTTGAATATTTCCATTGACCTCTCTGCATACTACATCAAGTATTCCAAAAGACATTTAGGAGGCCATTCACTTGAATCAATTTTCTCAGACCCAGCAAATCACACAGCTCGCTCAACAGCTCACTCAACAAACTCAACAAGCATCCATGCAATATCAACAGCTTTTGAGACAAGAGCAAAGTAATGCCCAACAGCTTGAACAACTTGCACAACGGGAGCAGCAAGCTGCCCATATAATTCAGACAGCTCTTCAAGGACACCAAACAGCGATCCAGCAACTGCAGCAGATTGCAAACCTTGCACAACAATTGGCTAATACGACTAATCAACATGTATCCTTCTTAGACCAGCCATTTAACAATCCCGTTAATTCTCCTGGACAATCCTTTGGAAACTTTTCTAGCCAGCATCGTCAATAAAGCAATTCAGTACGGAAATACAATGGAGCCCTCGCAGGAGTGCTCCTTTTGTATTTCTATAATCAAACAATCATCAAACGACGTACCAAGATATAAAAAAGAAACCGGAATGTCCAGTTTCTTTTGTTAATCCATATTCACTATTACAGAAGATGGATTATGCATTTAAGTCATATAACCCTGGGCTGTGTTCATTCGGAAGTTCAGGCATGAACGGAAGAGGATGCCCTTGTGGAGGGTCCGTAACTTTGAGTTCGCCACCATTGCGACTAGGCGATTGACCACTATAGATTTCAGCAATCCGCGTATTATCCAAACGGAAATTGAATTGAGCATTGTGGAAGCCCAGGTCAATATATTTCTGACATTCCGGATATTTATTGATATCGTAATTCGGAATAGGGAATATTTTACCCCAATTAACCCCAAGTGTCTCCAATGCTTTTGCAAATGCATTTTGATGTGCATTATCACGGACAATCAGGAAACCCAGGGTTTCGCGAAACGCTTTATTCGTGCTCATTTCATAAATTCGAGACTTCTGTAAGACACCGGTTGATTCAAGTACAACATTATCAAGCAAATTACTAACCAGGTTGCCATGATCATACACATAATTGCCAAGCCATGGATTGCCGGCAGCATCTACAGGCAGTGAGCTTTGAGCCCCCATAATGTAATGATGCGGATTGGCGTGTTTAATAGCTTCGTCCAGCGGTGCGCCGTCAATGCCGGCATCCCCTGCTCCCTCCGCACCTGCTCCGGTCAACAATTGATTTATCGTTTGCTGTACCAATTCAATGTGGCTTAATTCTTCCAGAAATACACCACGAAGAAGGTCTCTATACTGTGTCGCTTTTCCACGGAAATTACTGCTCTGGAAGAAAAACTGCATCATGGTCCGCATTTCGCCGAATTGGCCCCCAAGGGTTTCCTGCAACACTTTTGCTGCAGCCGGATCAGGCTTATCCGGGACGATCATGTTAATCAGGTCCTCGCGATAAAAAAACATGGTTGTCCTCCATTCAAGAAATTATAACCCTAGTGTCTGCTTTCTTCCTGGATTTATGTAAATGCTTGATAACCAATGTTTGGTTATCGGTGAGAATATAATTATGCCATTAGGTAAAACATAATTCGGTAAAACGACATCAAATTTGGAGGGGAATTCAAATGGGTATTCTAAGTGGTAATCCCAAAACTGAACCGATGCATTACGGTGAAATCTTCAGTGTATGGCAATGTTCCATGGTAGCCAAAGGAGCCGTTTCCTGTTATCAAGCGTACTTGAATCATGCAGGTGACAAAGATTTGAAGAAAGTATTGGATGCCCTGTTGGATCAGGCCAAACTGGAAATTAAAGAATGCGATACCCTGTTAACCGAAAACGGAATTGCACCCGCGCCAACATTGCCGGAAAGACCTCCTGTAAAATTGGAAGATATCCCGGCCGGTGCGAGATTCACGGATCCTGAAATTGCGGCTAAAGCAGCAGCTGATACTGCATTGGGTCTGGTTGCAGCAAGCCAAGCCATGGGACAATCCATTCGAGAAGATATCGGTGCATTATTCGCGAAATATCACGTCACCAAGACGGCACTGGGCCTTAGAATTTTGCAAATGAACAAAGAAAAAGGATGGCTCATCCCTCCACCTCTTCAAATCAAAAGACCGGATTCTGACAAGGCCTAAGTACCTTTGTGTTTTGCTGACATTAGACTTCATCATCCCAAGACAAGACAAAGAAGGAGATGCTTCTCTCTCCATTCTTTGTCTTTTTTTGCTATGCACTCTGTTTAGAATTTTAGGAGCAGGTTATATACATTTAGAATTAATCTACCACACAAATAAATGGAGGGATTCATATGTTTCGACATCAGAAAGAGTTACAATTCGAGGTAAAAGTAGATCGCCCGGATCCCATGTTTGCTCGTCAAGTTCAAGAAGTATTGGGTGGACAGTTCGGGGAAATGACCGTTATGATGCAGTACCTTTTTCAAGGATTTAATTGTCGGGGCGAAGAAAAATATAAAGATATGCTCATGGATATTGGCACCGAGGAAATTGGCCACGTCGAAATGCTCTGTGCACTGATTAGCCAGTTACTGGATGGTGCTACACCAGCTGAGCAGCAAAAAGCGGCTGAAGATCCTGTTACTGCTGCCATTATGGGAGGCATAAATCCCCAACACCTGCTAGTAAGCGGTTTGGGCGGTTTGCCTAGCAACTCTAACGGCGTGCCTTGGAATGGTTCCTATATTGTGGCAAGCGGCAACCTTCTTGCGGACATGCGCTCTAATCTGCATGCCGAAAGTCAAGGCCGTCTACAAGTGGCAAGACTTTACCATATGACGACAGATGAAGGTGTACGCGCAACTTTCCGGAAAATGTTGGCACGCGACCGTTACCATCAATATCAATGGATGGCGGCTATTCAGGAACTGGAAGAGAAGAACGGAGTTGTCGTTCCAGCTTCCTTCCCTCCTGAGGCAGAGATGGAATCTCAGCCAGAGGCCTACGAGTTCTGGAATCTGTCCGAGGGGACGGAGTCCAGTGAAGGTTTATGGGCTACAGGAAGCGCCCCTGATGGAACTGGAGACTATGTATATGTATCCAATCCTGTTCCAAAAGGACAGATTTACGCGCCTGTTATCCCGGCCACAGAACTTCACCATGACCTGGATGGTAAAGCAAGTGATAAATAGTGTTTATCCAGCAAACTGCTGATTTTTCATCCACCAAACATTTTTTTTGTTTCTTCCTTTCTATGTAGGTACTAATTTACAGACGAATATCTGGAGGTGCTTCAAGATGGCAACAAAGGAACTTGCTTTACATGAGAAACTTGAAATCCATGAACTGCTTACCCTCAAAACTTCATGTGCCACCAAAGCCGTAACGATGCTGGAACTTGTCAAAGACGAAAAACTGAAGTCCTTGATTGAAGACGATTTGGACAACTCTTCCAAAGCAATTGAAGAATTGAAATCCCTTTTAAAATAAGGAGGTAATTCTGATGACTACAACCAAAACGAAAGAAATGCTCGTGAAGGCCATAGCTCCGATGGATGATTTGGCCATCGCTACCGATTTGCTTCTGTCTGCCAAGTCGGCCGTACGCACCTATGCAATCGCTCTTACCGAAACGGCGACTCCAAGAGTGCGGAAAGTATTGAAAGCCCAATTGGATACTGCGATCGAAACTCATCAAAAGATTGCAGATTACATGATCAAAAACGAAATGTATCATCCTTACAATATTGAAGAACAAGTTGAGCATGATTTGGAAAAATCCGATATGGCTTTAAAACTGGTGGAATCAAATTAAATGGTTAACAGAAAAACGACTCCGTGTCATACGGAGTCGTTTTTTGTTCTAGTCTATATACATCAAATGAAGTCTCTATGTACATTTCGATAATGTTAATTATTTTTAGTTTTTTTGTTTTTCATTCTTTTTTTCAAAAGAATAACGAGGAATAACAAAACAGGAAGGAAAATTTGAAATACAGGAGAAATATAAATCAACGTGAACCCCCGACCAACTTCAATATGTTCAGTAAAAGTCGGTGATAGGAATGAAACTCCATATAAAACAATCCCCATTGGTAACACCCACTTCTTGTAGCTTCTCTGTGTTATTCTTTCAAGTCCAATCACTGCACCATGGAAGAATGCAGCCAATTTAATACCTAGCCCCAAAAACAAAAGCAAAGTGAATAAGGCATCCATTCGCTCAAATACCTCTGTCATCTCAATCAATTGAACCGTCTGCAAAAGCGGGAGTGTACTGAACATCGCGATCTGGGGACCCATGACGAAAATGATGAGTTGATTAATAAAGGTTAAAGAGAGAGCGGTTATGATATAAGCAGCGATTACCACTTTATTCAGATTCCTCCCATTACGTGCATAGGGATAAAAGACCAAAAACAAGACGGCCTGCCCAAATGGAAAGGAAATCATTTCCGGGAAAGCTGCTCTAAAAATGGGACCCCACCCATTTTCCATAACAGGCAGACTTAAATCCGTGTGGAGAAGGCCCGTGGAAGGAATCAATACGCTAATTAGCGTATAGCCCAGAACCATAACAGGAAACAGCATCATGCACATGAGAAACAACACCCGATATCCATATCGAACGGTGTTGGAGACGACAACAATTGTAATTAAACTAACCAACCACAATGGTGTTCTATTCAATAATGTCAAATCGGTGACTTCAGCTAGATCCCGCAAATTTCGGGAAGCTTCATACGCGAAATAACTAATAAACAATAGACTTAATATTGTACCCAGTATCTTTCCCATATGGTTCCGAAGCAACTGGAACAGATCCAAGTCAGGTTCCTGATGATGAATCCCCAGATGAATACATAACAACAATAGTCCCGTAAAAGCTCCTGCCAGCATGGCTAACCATGCATCCTGTTTGGCCTCCCCGCCCATTAGAAACAAGGTTGTGCTGCCAACTTCAAACAGGGAAAGACAAACAGCCAATTCGGATACACGAAGAGTCCCGGCTGAATTCATATTTAACCATCTCCTTGGTGTTAGTGTTCCCCTTCGCTTTCCTTCTGAAGCAATCGGCTAAATGAATCCTGCAGCAAGCCTACGCGTTTGAGGCTAACGTCCACGTTAATGTCAATATCCATCTGTGCCAATACCTGTGGCCAATTATTCTTCAAAGCTTTCCAATCTTTTGGATGTCTTTGATGTATTTTGTTGGCGAGCCCCAGCATATCTGCATGTAGCCGCTGACTTGCATTCCACCCCAACTGCATCTGTGATTTGATCAATTGTTCAGCTTGATCCTGCAATTCATTGACGTTATCTGTACTTACGATATTTTTTTTTGAAGTGCTCTCGTCAAGCTCAGCTTCAACTTTCGCCCTTACATGAACGCTGTAATGAGAACCTGACTTAATAGGCATAACCTTCACCTTTGCTTTCCTGACAAAAAAAGAGTTAATCTCACCATGTCCTCCTTCATAGCTCAAGTTAGTCTTGTTTATTCGATCCGTTAGCCACGAAATGCCCATACTCTCTCTTTGATTCAATTTTCCGATTTCTTTGTCTTTATTGAACACACTTAATCCATCGAGTCTCAATTTACTTGGTGTTGTGGTCTGCTTGAAAATGTCGATGGATTCCAATTTACCAGGATTCTGACCATTAACAGTGACGATAGGAATCCCGGCAGCCCCACTATCAGAGGTGATTTTCAAAGCAATTTCATGCAGGTTCATGACAGGGTAAAAGGATCCCCTCTCATTGTTTCGTTCCAGGATCTCCGACAGTGCGCGACCAGGCTGCTTTTCTGGTGGTATCAGTTTCTTGAGGTAATCTCTTGCCTCTCCATCTGCAATAATCACCTTTACCGTTTCCCGGGCATTAACATTGCGATAGTAGTCATCCATAATTTCTGCAATTCCATATTTTGACGCTTCCTGACCAATCAACATGACGTTCGTATGTGCGAAGTACAATCTTTTGGGGTTCTCCACACTGCTTTTCGCTACCGCTTCACGAATTGTTTTCCCTTGAGATGAGAAGGTGGTCACGGATGCTTGAGATCCACCAGATGATCCCATTGTACTGGTCGCGGGAGGTACAATGATTTGATAGGTAATATCCCACCTTCCGTCCTTACGGTCAAATCCTGTGGCGGTAGTAATGCCCAGATCATTCAATTCGGTACGATTACCACACCCGGCAATGAATACTCCTAAACAAAGTATCATTACACAGAGAAATAAACGAATCACAGCAACCCCTCCCTTATTCGCTGGCATCAGATTCACCGATACTGTCTAAATTATTGTCTGAGCCTGATGGAAATTGGTGTGGGGCTTGCCTTGTTTTATTGCCCCCCGCTTTCTCATCAGGTCTAGTCTTCATTGCCCACCAAGGTACCCTTAAGATCAGATCTTTCATGTTCGACTTGTAAAATGGACTGTAAGGTGACAAATAATCCATCCCGAATGATCTTAGCGATACCAAGTGCGCCAGCAGAGGAATAGCGCCTGCCAATATGCCGAACAAACCAAGGGTACCTGCAAGTAACATGAATGGAAAACGCATTAACCGGACTGCAGTTGCCATGCTGAAATAAGGAATAACAAAGTTGGATATCGCTGTGAAGGAGACCACAATAACCATCGCTCCCGAGACCAACCCTGCTTCTACTGCTGCTTGGCCGATAACCAATGCACCTACTATAGATATCGCCGGTCCAATCGCTCGTGGCATCCGCACACCCGCTTCACGGATAACCTCAAAGGTAACTTCCATAAGCAAAGCCTCAAGTAATGCCGGAAAAGGGACACCTTCCCGTTGAGCTGCCAGCGTAACCAATAAAGTGGTGGGTATCATTTCTTGCTGAAAAGTAGTTAAAGCGATGAATGTGGAAGGCAATAATAAAGAGACTGCGAAAGAAATCATCCGAATGATTCTCAAAAACGTGGAAATATCATATCGCTGATAGTAATCCTCTGTAGTTTGAAAAAAGTTAAAAAAAGTGACAGGAGCAATCAGGGCAAACGGGGTTCCATCAACAAGAATGGCTACTTGTCCATCCAGCAGGCTGCCAGCCACTGTATCCGGACGCTCTGTATTGATCATGGTCGGAAAAGGAGTGATAGGCGCATCCTGGATGAATTCTTCTATGTAACCACTCTCGAGGATACTGTCTGTTCGGATGGTACCTAGTCTTTTTGTGATTTCTTCAACCACTTCCGGTTTGGCGATGCCTTGAATATAAGCCACTGCAACTGACGTTTGGGTGTACTCTCCGATGTTGTGCATTTGAAACTTCAGGTCAGGTGTCCGAACCTTTCTTCGAATAAGTGTAATGTTGGTCGTTATTTCTTCTGTAAATCCTTCTTTTGGTCCCCTGACCACCGTTTGGGATGTGGGTTCTTCCACTGACCTTCTTTCTCCTCCGGAGATGGAGACAGCTAAGACTTCCTGCACACCATCCACAATAATAACCACATACCCGGTTAATATGGCTTGATAGACCCGTTGGGGTGAATCCAAACTTTCGATATTTCCTGAGGGTAGAATTTTTCTCACTAATACATCTGCTGATTGGTCTTCATATGGTGGTGAGGTGTTAACAAATTGAATGACATTTTCCATAAGTTCAACTAGCAGGGCGGAATCTGTCAAACCCTCAATGTAACAAACGGCTAGAGGGGTGCCCTCCGCTGCAGATCCAGGGAAATCACGAATCACAAAATCAGGACTATATTCGAATGCTTTTTTTATAGAGCTCAGTTTATTTTGTAGTGATGGATCCAACTCCTCAGATTGCTTTGCTTGATTTTGCCCAGCTGCTACCTCCTTCTGGGGTTGAGATGTAAATACATTTTTCATCCAACGGAAGAGCATGATTCCACCTCCTTTATTTTCCGATTAATATGGGTTTGGCCTGAAAAAATTATGCAAATAAACAAACGTTTGTCCTATAAATGTGATTCATAGAATAAGCTGTTAGAGTACATGAAAGGAGGAGAATCGCGTTCCATGTTAATTGGTTATATATTTCTTGGAATCTCTTTATCCGCGCCGATCGGGCCGATTAATGCCGCGCAGTTGGACAAGGGTGTCCGAGGTGGCTTCATGCCTGCCTGGTTTGTTGGGTTGGGCGCGATCGCCGCTGATATTATTTACATGCTTCTCGTTTATTTCGGTGTCATTCACTTGCTGGATCTTCCATTTGTAAAGGCTTTCCTGTGGTTATTTGGCTTCTTTGTCTTGGTATATACCGGTGTGGAGAGTATTAAAAATTCAGGAAATCTTACTTCGTCTGATATGAGAGGAGATGAATCAGCGTTATCCAAATCGTTCATTCACGGATTTCTGATGTCACTCTTCAATCCCCTATCCATTATGTTTTGGCTTGGCATTTATGGCTCCATTCTGGCCAAGGCGGTGAATGATTCTTCCGTGGAGCAAACGCTGATTAACAGTGGAGCGGTGATCCTCGGGATCCTGATCTGGGATATCTTCATGGCAGCCGCCGCAAGTTTATTCCGCAAGTACCTAACTTCAGGAGTATTAAGAGGCATTTCCATCATATCCGGCCTCTCACTCGTTGGTTTTGGACTCTACTTTGGAGCTAAAGCCATTCAATTTCTCTTTTTTATTTAAGTTTGCTTTTGCGAAGCCGAATCCCCGTAATGTGGAAAGTGGGGGTTTCTTCCTTGTTGCTCTGTTCATCTTCAGCATCATCTGTATTGGAGGGATTTTCCCCCTTCTTCTTCTTACGAACCTTATGCACAATGATGTCACTCATAGCAATAAGAAAGACAAGCAGCAGGCTAATAAAGAACCCGGGTCTGCTGAGGGCATGGAATAGCGTACCTGTAACGGCCAAGCCAATCAGCACCAGTCCAATCCATCGTTTGACGATGCTGAACTTCCCTGCTTTCAACAGTCGACCAGAAGACAGCAATATAAACGACCAGTTGTACATGAGCATTAATCCGGCTGCAGTCGTTACATATTCATACACCTTGCCAGGAAGCAGCAGAGACATGATAATGGTTGCGATCAGCCCACATCCAATGAGAGAGAGCGCAAATAATGGATATTTCTTTTTCCATTTCCGTGCGAATAACCGCGGGGCGTCTCCTTCTTGAGCTAGGGTGAGCATCATGGAAGTGACAGCATAGAGTGACGCCGTCATCGTAGAAAAACCCGCTACAATCAATACACCATTGAACAAATGCGGAACAAACGCCAAGTGATCACTACTAAGGGCCAGGACAAACGGGCTCTCTTTCGGATTAAAGGCATTTAGCGGAACCATCGTTAAAGCGAGTCCGATCGAAACAACATACACTGTCGAAAGCGCGATGAGCATCACTTTTCCTGCTTTAGGTGCCTCTTCCGGTTTTTGAAGTCGATATGACATGATCCCGAGCACTTCAATACCCCCATAGGAATAAAATGCAAATAGAAAAGCAGACCACAAGCCAATACCGCCCTTTGGAAAAATTTCTGCCATGGCCAGAGGTACTTTGTGCTCGTACTTTGTCCCGCCAATCCACCCTGCGAGAAGCGCAATGGCAAGAACTACAAACATGATGATTGCTGCAATCTTAATGATGGCCAAAACATTTTCAACCCGGTCAAATCCTTTGTTGCCGAAGAATACAATGCAGAGGCCCACAATACCGAATCCGGCAGCAAAGATCCAGAGGGGAACATTCGGAAACCAGAAACGCGAAAAAATGGACAAGGCCGTTAACTGACTTCCCATAATCAGTAGTTCGGAAAACCAATACACCCATCCGCTGGCAAAGCCTGCCCAGCTTCCGAACGCCTTTTTCGCATAGGAACGAAAAGATCCCTGTTCGGGGTGGTCTGATGTCATTCTTGCCAAGGCATCAAAAACGATATATGTACCCAGTGCCGCCAAGATATAAGCCAGCAGTACAGCGGGACCACCAATGGATATCGCAAGGCTGGAACCCAGAAAATATCCTGTGCCAATGGTCCCCGCCACACCAAGCAAACTTAATTGCCACCATTTCAGTTTCTTTTCCTCTGTAGAGGCATCTGATGCTTTGCTCATTTTTTCATTCCTCTTCTATATAATTTGGATCGCACAAGGTAGCCTTTCCCAATTGTCCCTATTTCATGTCCTGTGTTGGCAAAACAAAAAAAGCCGCCATATTGGCGACTAAAGTGACACTACTCTTGTAATTTGATCGAAAGACGCCGCGAGACATCTTCCGTTATCTTCTTTTATTTATCCTGATAAAATTAAACTTCCTCTTTCAGAGATATCATGCTCTGGGATACTTATCTTTGTCGGCTTCCGTAATCGCTCGAATAACCCGGCACGGATTGCCAGCTGCGATGACACCTGCCGGAATGTCCCTGGTAACAACGCTACCCGCCCCAATAACCGTGTCATCTCCGATGGTTACGCCTGGAAGGACAGAAACACCTCCGCCTATCCATACATTGCTCCCCACAGTAATCGGAAGGGCGATCTCTAATCCCTGATTCCGCTGTTCCGCATCCAAAGGATGGCCAGCCGTGTAAAATCCGCAATTGGGTGCAATAAACACATGATCTCCAAATGTAATTTTCGCTGCATCCAACATCACCGCATTATGATTACAATAGAAGTTTTCTCCGATCTCTATGTTGTATCCCTGATCACAGAAAAAAGGTTGTTCTATTAGAAATTTGCTACCGGTTTTCGCTAATAATTTTTTCAGAATGGCTTCTCTTTCGGCAATCATTCGTGGACGCAGCTGGTTGTAGTCGTAACACAGCTCTTTGGCTTCAAGGCGTTCGTTTACCAACTGTGGATCATTGTTATTGTCGTACAACAGCCCTTTTTGTGCTTTTTCTTTTTCGGTCATCATGAAGTAAGGCTCCTTACCTGTGTCTATTTTCAATGCAAAACTTCTATGTATTAGGGTATAAACGTCTATATTATAACACTTATTATAAGAAAAACATGAGTAACCTTTAACGAGTCACTCATGTTTCGTGCATCTACTGTTAGCTGTTATTCACTTAGTGCTGTCTTAATTAGGGCATTAACTCTTGAATTGAAGAGCAAACCTATGTGGGAAACCAACGAAATCTGAATGTTATTCGCTCCAGTCAATCGGGAAAGTGCAGGAGATACAATCGTGTCGCTGGTAGAGTAGATCGAAGTAACCTCAACTCCCTGTGGCGCCGAAGTTGTAGTCAACCGATTGGCACCTCCCAAGGTTACCAGCTTGTCCACTTTGGATAAACCACCCCGATTCAGTATGTAATATAAGCTATTCGCCCCACCCATACTATGAGCCACAATATTGACTTTGGTATGGCCTGTTTCACGAAGCACATTGTCTACGAATTGACTGATCGCTGCCGAATTTAACAATTGATTTCCCTGTTTACTAGGCAGATCAATCGCGAATAACTCATCACTAGACCAACCTTGACCGCGTAAGTAGCTCTCAATAAAAGTAAAATTGCTATCTGAACCAGTTAATCCGTGAACAAAGACTACGGGTGTACGCTCTGCTGCAGCAAAAGCCTTTGAATTTTGACCGATACCAGGTATCGAGATAGCCAAAATTATGCTCATTACCATCATAAAAATCAATTTACTCTTTTTCACTCACTTCACTCTCCTTTAATAGTTTATATTTTATATAATATAAGTAAATATTTGTCACATAAATGGACCTTTAGCCTCAATTTTAACTTTGAAAATCGCAGTAACCACTGATTATACGACGTCTGGTACCTATTGATTTAAAATGGATTCACAAGGATCTGATCTCTCTATGAGCCTCTTATATATCCTCTAGCAGCCACTTTACAGAAGACCCAGATGAATAGTAAAGATTTCCTTTAGATATCTCTCTCATTCTCTGTTATGCTGAGTGACGGCAAATTTCAATTTACAGGAGGAACTTCCTAGATGAGACAACTGTTTAATCGTATCACCCTTTTCTTCTTAGCCATGATTCTTGTGGTATTCCCTTTTTCATGGAGCAGCGTCCATGCTGCCGATTCGTACAAGTCACTGGATTTGTATTTTCCGACAGATATTGACGGCCACTGGGCATACGAAACGCTCGACAATTTCGTTAACGCCGATCTCCTCAATGGATATTCGCTGGGTAATGGCGAGGTGGCTCTCAAGCCCAATCATCCGATTACCCGCGCAGAATTTGTAGCTATTCTTGTGCAGGCTACTGGACTACATAGCACAGCCCAAGGAAAAACCTTCAGTGATGTAAAGGCAGGCAAATGGTACGCTGAATCCGTTCGAATTGCCAGTTCGCTCGGTGTCGTTGGAGGTGTAAGCAGTACGAAATTCGGTCCTGATCTCCCAATCACACGTGGCGATATTGCGGTAATGGTCGTACGGGCGTTTTCCAGCACCGTTGAATTTAAAGGTAAAGCCAAAACATTCAAGGATGTTCCAAACTACTATGCAGCTGCCTCCATTTCCAAAGCAAGCCAGGCAGGTATTGTTTCAGGCATGACAGCGACTACGTTCCAGCCGTTTGCGAAGGCTACACGTGCCCAAGCTGTAGTCATGTTGGAGCGCGCTCTTAAGTTGGAGCAAACGGAGCTCCCTGATACCGCTGAACTGACGACACTCGCTTCCAACGCTACGGAATCGGAGATCAAAGCCATGACGGAGCACAACTATGATCAATTGTCCGTGACCTACGCAACGTATTACACAGGGTATCAGCTTTCTTACAATTTCACGTCTTTGGAGGATCTCACCTCTACACTGGATGAGGAAACATCCATGGATATTGAAACGCTCTCTCAGCCGGACTTTTCCGTTATCGAAAACTCGAACCGTTACGCTGTATTAGAAGCTGCTGGCGGCAAGATGAAAATAACGATAAATTCGGGTGAGGGCAAGCAAGAAGAGACTGTGTCCATGGACGGGTTGTATAAACTCAGAAAAATGAATGATAACAGCTGGAAAATCTACGCCATCTTACCCTATGAGGAATAGACCATAATACATCACGTACTCTCATATTCAACAAAAAAACCACTGAATTTGTTTTCAGTGGTTTTTTGCCTAAAGACTGATGGTATTAATAAATGGTCGGAATCATTCCTCCATCCATACGGATTGGAGAACCTTTAAATGCGGATGCATAAGGACTGCATACAAAAGCAGCGAGTCTGCCTATTTCAACAGGTTTGATAAATCGCTGTATTTCGGATTGAGGCAAGTTTGTCATCATAAATCGTTTCTCTTTTTCCAAAAAACTCAACTCTTCATCCGGATACAACCCTTCAATAATCTGCTGTACATTCTCAGAGAGTGTTGGACCAGGCATAATGGTATTGACCGTTACTTCTGTTCCTATGGTTAATTTGGATAAACTTTTGGAGAGAGACAGGAGCATCGTTTTGGTCATGCAATACTGGGGCATCTGGCCTGAAGGCATAACTGCTTCTTCACTCGCTATGAAAATAATGCGACCAAATTGATTATTCAACATCTTCGGCAAGTAAAACTTGGATAGTCCGTTAGCAGCAAGAACATTGGTACGGAAGTATTTATCCCAGATTTCATCGTCCACATCCTCATACTGCATGAGTTCGTAAATGCCCATATTGTTAACCAGAATATCCACATGGGGGTATTTTTCAAATAAAGCTTCTCGTTGTTTTATGTTTACCAAATCAGCGGTTGCATGCTTCGGTGATGTTTCCGGATATTTTGTCTTCAATTCATTGACGGTTGCTTCTACTTCTGAGTTATTCCGGCCATTGACGAGTACATGAACTCCTTCTCTGGCAAGTTCAAACGCGATTGCCTTCCCAATACCTTTCGTTGATCCTGTTACTAGAGCGGTTTTTTGATGTAATCCCATATCCATCTTTCATTTCTCCTTGATCGTTTGGCATGTACGGCAAGCTGACTGGAATCATTCATTGGTTATTCCGTCTTCTGCTCCCGATAAGGATAGTTTACCGTGACCAAATTAGTTCGTAACTAGCCTGCTGTGCCAAACTTCTTGCTTAAGACGCCAATTCGAAGGCGTTTCCCCTTCCCAACCTCGGAATGCACGGTAAAATGAATTTTGATCTTCGTATCCTACGAGGAAGGCCACTTCTTTTATATCAAGTGAGGGATCAGATAAGTACTCCCGGGCCTGCTCGTGCCTGGCTAGTGTCAACAGCTGTTTGAAGCTCGTGTTTTCTTCAGTAAGACGTCGCTGTAAAGTCCGGTGACTCACTCCTAATTCCTTCGCCACAATGTGGATGTCTGGGCGCCCTCTGGTGAGGCTGCGTTTGAGAATCCATACGACCGCGTCTGTCATGGATGGACTGCGCTGCTGTTCATCAAGGGAGCGATCGAGCACGGGTGTCAGAATCTCAAGCAACTCTTCGTTATAAGTAATAAAGGGCCTGTCCACATCTCTCTGATGTAAGATCAATCGGTTGCTTGGTGCCCCAATCCGGATATTGCAACCGAAATATTCTTCCAGCGTCTTCAGATCTCCCATAGCGTGCGAAAATTCGACCTGCTTTGCATTTAGGGGCTGACCCGTTCCACGGCGTCCAAGCTCCAGAAGAAATACGAGCGTAATCCCCACCAAAACGGGCGGTCCTGATTGACTCGTATTTTTCCACTCCAATTCGATCGTGCAGTGCTCCTTCTCCTCGGTAATACGCAAGCTTTCGGGAGGGCACATTTGTTTGTAACGCGCCATGCGATGCAGTGCATCACGATAGTCACGAGCATGGTAAGTGGCTAAAACACTCGGTGGATAGTGTGCTGTTTCAAAAACGGTTGCGAGCTTGATGATTCCTTCAGCCGTATCACCTATTAGATCGGAATAAGCCTGCCAGATCGCGAAATACTCATCCGTATTGACGGTTATATTGGTGATCTTCTTGAGCGGCAATTGTGCTTGGCGTGCTACGTCATGGGCGTCAATTCCCAATTGCTCTAATCCAGCCCAAAATCCAGGGGCGATTTTAATACGTTCATTGGGATGGGGCTTCATACCTTGGACTCCTTTGATTAATTTCAAGTATAGACTAGGATACTCTTTCGTTCATAAGATGTCTATTCTAATGCAATTGTCTTAAAGAGGAATGACGGTATTAGGTATTAGGTATTAGGTATTAGGTATTAGGCAGTAGGCTGCTGGACGTAAAAAAGCCGCCATGAAGGCGACTCCTTTACCATGCAATTTTTCAGTTGAATTACTTCCAAATTAATTCTGGATAACCCCTTGTTTGAGCAGTTCGTTAACATTTAGCGATTGATCATAAGGGACATCAATCTTGCCTTCATTCACCAATTGAATGATTTTATCCCGGTACGGGCTTGCCAGATCAATTCCAACGATCTCCCAGTTATTGTCCACTTCAGGGGAAATCTCCTGATGCTTTTGAATGTATTCAACCAGGTAATCCCGGATGCTGCGCGGTGACTCCCAGTCGCGGTTCGCTGCTACCAATTTGTAGGCCTTCAGTGCGCTGCTGTATCGATAATTGTTGACTGCAAGCTTCAGTTCCTGTGAGTCCGTCAGAGGTTTACCTTGATACATCACGTCAACGATCCGTTGTCCTGCAGGTTTGGATACATCGATTTTGTAATCCACACCCGCAAACATATCATACAGATAACCTGGAACCTCTGGATCGAAGCTGATGGATACGTCGCCTTCTTTCCATTGATTATAGTGGGAAGCAGACCACTCCATATAAGCTTTTAGTTCTTTGCCAGTCACATTAACGGTATATAGAACGTTGTCGAATTTGTAGATGTCAAAAATATTGGCATACGTAATATTGCCTTCTTTTAGATTGGAGGTGTCTTTAAACAAAGCTGCGGCCGAGACGTCCGCTCCGCTCACTTCCAGCTGAACCTTGTTGATGAGATCAACCACGGCTGTATCTTGGAGCTTGCCTTCCGGAATGCCTTTAATTTCATCGACAGGCTGGAAATCCGCAGTGGCCTGTCCGAATATACCGCCCGAAGTACCTTCAGCTCCAGCAGAGCCGCCACCAGTAATGAATTGGATGGTTGCTTCATGTTCTTCTTTCACCAGGTTTTGAATTGCCGGGTCCGGCGTATATGCAGCCATATCGACTACTTGAACTTGTCGGTCCGTTACTTTAGTTGTTCCATGATCTTTCTTCACTTCAATATCAAAACGCACAATATCGCGTCCGAGGTTGCGCGGGCCACCAATTACGGTTTGTCCGATTTTTTCATTGACAATAATGTGCATGTGTCCAACGAGCATGGCATCCAACTCAGGCACCATTTGCACAATACGTTCTGCAGAATCCGAAGCCCCATCTTCGTCGAATTCAGCAAACATGCCGGCATGGGCGCTCGCAATAAGTACATCCACTTTCTCCTCATTTTTGAGATATTGTGCATACTTCTTCACCGTTTCACCCATGTGCTCGAATGTCAGACCGTCCACTTTATCTCCGTCCCAACGAGGAACGTTCGGTGTCGTCACGCCGATAATCCCCACTTTTACACCATCCACATCAATAACCGTGTACGGTTCTCCCAGCGTCCCACCATCTTGTGTCAGGATGTTGGCCCCAAGAACAGGGAAATTCAATTCCTTCATAATACGATCAACATGATCCAGTCCGAAGTTGAATTCATGATTTCCGAAGACCATAGCATCATAATTCATGGCATTCATGGCTTTGGAAACAGGATGAACCACATCCGTATTTTTACGATAAATATCATCCGTTAAAATATTGCCTTGATATGTGTCCCCATTGTCTATTAACAGTACATTAGGGGAGGTCTTCTTTACCTCATTGACATATGTAGATATCCGTGCCAATCCGTTGTTCGTTGTTTCTGCACTGTCTTCATAGGTGTAACCCCACAAATTTCCGTGTACATCAGAGGTACCCAGGATCGTAATGCTGGTTGTTTCCGGTTCCTCTTCTTTTTGAGGTACCTCACTAACAGCAGGAGTCTTCTCAGGAAGCTTTAACTTCTGACCGATTTGAAGAAAGTTTACATTTTTCAATTGATTGAGCTTTTGCATTTCCGCAACGGTTGTCCCATTCGTTTTGGCAATAGTCCATAACGTATCTCCTTTTTTGACAGTGTACGTTTCGGCAGCCGCAACTCCACCAAAAAGGGTAGACAACAACAAAACCATGATGAGAATCCAGCTCAACTTTCCACGATGCTTCATAAAATCCCTTTCACCTCTTATCTAGTTATGTGTGTTACCAAGTCTATCAACTAAATCATAACAAGATAAATGAAAAATATGGAGATTAAATTCAGGTTTTGCACAAAAATATTCTATTTTTATACATCATCATGTAAATTCATGGAAATCTTCTAACTCATCTTTCCTATTATGTGATTATATGGTTATAAGACCATTTAATTTAAATAAAAAAAGCCCGATCCAGTTTGGACCAGGCTCCCTATATTCTACCCCTCTACAATATCTGCTTGCAGAGCAGTTGCAATTTCAATCATTTTAGGAACAACAGCTTCACTTGAAATAGCCACGTACAAATCTCCCGAATAAAGCCGGAACGGAACTTCCATGTTATCGAGCTTCCACATAAAAAAATCCCCATCAATTGACATGGTACTTTCGGTTCCCGTAACGGTCAAAACCTGAGCATATGCAAAATCGGGCTGGGATGCAAAGTATTCTTTGCACTCCTCAAGAGTGATGGATTGCTCCACATTTTGTTCTTGCATCGAACGTGTGATACGGAAACGCTGATTCATTGATATGCCTCCAAATTCATTCATTCTATTTTTGCTTTTCATCCATAATAGCAATTTATTTATCGTTTCGGCAAGGAAATGGCTCAGAACGCGCGGGATATTACTTCATTTTTCTTTGTTTCTTGCATCTTCGATCGGTTAAAATAGAAAAGAACCTCATCAAGAGGTTCTTACTCCACTACCTGAACTCTATTGTTGAACAGTGCCTTTGCCAGTCTTCACCGTCTGTACTTCATACATGTTAACCGTTGTGCTGATCAGATATGCAGGTTTCTCCTGCCCTCTTTTGTTCCGGTGACCCTGTAGATGCGCATCGCTCTTCTCCCAGTTTTTCCACGCTTCTTCCGATTCCCAACGAATGATCACCATAACCTCTTCATGTTCCTTGCTTTTCTTGTTAACCATTACACTGAAATCAATCAGTCCAGGCATATCTACCACAGGGGTCGGACCACTGAAGCGTTCCAGCACCTTTTCGCTGTTCCCTTTTTCAATAACCATACTGCGAGTTTGGATCAACATGACTATTCCTCCTGGTCGCCGCAGACGCTGTATACACACCAGCCTAGCAGCAATTTTATATCTCTCTCTTCTATAGTTTAATCCAATTGAAAATGATTATCAATATTACACAATATCAAGTAACAGCTTGTAATTGGAACTCTATGAAAATTTTGCTATACTACAGTATGCTAGATTAGTGTACAATGTCCCTTTTTCTACTAAATAAGGAACCAGGAGGAATATACAGAATGTTACGTAAACGTTTAGGCAAAACCGTTGCTGCCACCCTAATCGGCCTGTCCCTGCTTGGAACAACTGTAAACATCGGTGATGTACATGCAGCACCTGCCATTTCGGTTAAGCTGGATGATGTTGCGCTGCAATTTGATGCTGCCCCGCGGATTGATAAAGGAGTAACCTATGTCCCATTCCGTACAGTTGGGGAAGCGCTTGGAATTCAGATCACATGGAACAGCAAAACGCAAACGGTTAAAGCAGTAGGCAGACTTAAAGGTCAAACCACCGAGGTTCTTCTCAAAGTGGGCAGCAGCACAGCAACTGTTAATGGAAAGAAAGTAAAGCTGGCTGCCGCTCCGGTACAGCGAGAAGGTCGGGTACTCATTCCACTGAGTTCGTTCAGCAGCCAATTCGGCGTGGGTGTGGGTTGGGATCAGGCTACACGTACGGTTTCTCTGGTATCCCCGCAGCGCGAAATGCATCTGAGAGCATTTTATGCCGTGCGAGCATTTCATGAAATCGATCTTGTTACATCCATGAACTCCGTAGCCTTTGGCTGGAGTCGCATTGACCGGGAAGGCCAGTTTACGCTTCAAGGCGAGGAGTATTATCTCCCTGAGGCAGCAGGCGATGTGACCCCTCAAACCATCGTGGCGGATGCTGCAGATCAGAACATTAAGCCGTACCTTATGGTATATGCACTGGATGGCCAAGGGGAGTTAACCAAAGTTTTGAGTGACAGCAGTCTTCGCGAAAAATCGATTCAGGGCATAACCGATGCCGTTGCAGAGAATGGATTCGGTGGAGTCGTTCTTGATTTTGAAGGATTGGGTTTTAAACTGGATGCCAAACAGCAGCAGAAGCTGCTCAACGATTACGTTAAACAATTAAAAGCTTCCTTGCCTAACGACATTTCTATATCACTAGCTGTACCGCCGCTAAACAGTGCATACAAAGGCTATGATTACAATACGCTCGCTTCCTTGGCAGACGATCTCATTATTATGGCTTATCAATATAACCCTGCGGGTACCGAAGCACAGGTTTCTGAACCCAACAGTCTCGTAGATCAAGCCATTCAGCTAGCACTAAACGCAGGTGTTCCAAAAAACAAGCTGCTGCTTGGTATTAACTTAAACAGCGAAACGGGAACCTCCGTTGATGACAAGCTTGGATTAGCCAAGCGATACGATCTCAAAGGTGCTGCATTCTGGCGCCTTGGGTTATTCCGTCAATTCAGCAATCAAATGGAAGACGCGGTGAATGCATCGGTTATAAAGGAGTAGAATGAGTCCATGCGAACTTGTCTTCTATGAATATACTATTCTATCTCACAGGATAGGGGGTATGTAGATTGGCTCAATTTCTGGATGCACGAGTTTCGCAGAATGCGACATCGACCAACTCCATTGCTATACCGATTCCAGTAATCAACACTCCAACGTTATTTGCTCAGATTGGTCTATTAACTGCAGGCGCGGGGCCCAATCCCCGTGTTCAAATGAAAGGAACCATTACGGTACAGTTACCTCTGGCGCTTTTTATAGTGACGATCACGATTGTGAGAGGTACTCTGGCAACAGATCCGTTCATCTACTCGGCCAGTACCACATATGGATTGAGCGGCATAATTGCACCTGAAGTCATTACGTTTTCTGCAAATGACTTCAATCCTCCCATCACACCACAACTAACCTACTCTGCGTTCATCAGCACAAACTTATTGGGAACGGTTCGAGTAGGCCCTGAAAATTTGGACGGAGTTCTCGTCTCGGATTAATCATCGTTTGAATCCAATCTTCTTTCCTACCGGAGCTGCTGCGGTAGGTTTTTTTTCGACTGAAAAAGCTCCCTTCACAGTAGCAGGTTATAAATATCCTGTCTTCTGTAAGGGGAGCTGCTTGAATCTTACCTATTAATACTGTTTCAAAACCTGTCCCAGAATCTCGATTCCCTTCACGATCTGTTCATCCGAAGGTGTCGAGAAATTCAACCTGATGGCATTGCAGGCTTCGCTCTCATCAACCAGGAAAGCCGTGCCTGGAACAACCGCTACGCCACTGGCTGCAGCTGTTTTGGCATAATCCAGCATCGGGATGTGAGCCGGCAGATCACACCAGAGGAAAAGACCGCCATCCGGACGGGTAAATGTAATGGAATCCCCCATGTGCTCCTTCAGCTTGTCCATCATTAATGAAGATTTTCTGCGATATACCTCCCGAATGCTGCTGATATGTTCGGCATATGAATATTCCGCCATGAACTTGTATGCCAAAATCTGGGGAAGCATGGCCGTATGTACGTCTTCTCCCTGTTTGGCCACCACCATCTTCTGTACAACCTCGTTCGGCGCGAGAACAAACCCTACGCGTAATCCAGCAGACAGAATTTTGGAGAATGAGCCTACATAAATAACCAGCCCTTCTTCGTCCAAGGATTTGATCGTTGGCACGTCTTTTCCGCTGAAACGAAGCTCACCATATGGGTTATCTTCGAGAATCATGACCCCGTATGTTTTGGCAAGATCATAGATAGCCTTGCGTTTCTCCAGACTTGTCGTTACTCCCGTCGGGTTTTGGAAACTTGGGATCAGGTAGATCAATTTTACATTTTGCTCTGTCCGCAGTGCATGTTCCAGCTTCCCGATATCAATGCCATCGCTCTCCATGGGAACACCCACAAGCCTTGCACCTGAAGCCCGGAATGAATTCAACGATCCAATGAAGCTTGGACTCTCACAGATGATCGTGTCTCCTTCATTACAGAATACTTTACATGCAAGCTCAATACCCTGCTGGGCACCAGAAACTATGAAAAGTTCATCCGATGCTGAGCCTGTGTTATAGCCCGTCTTCAGGTGATTGGTCAATGTATCGCGCAGCGGACCGTAACCTTCTGTTATCCCATATTGCAGGGCCGTTACCGGATCCTGCTCCAGAATCGTCTGTGTGAACGTCCGAATCGCTTCAATGGGGAACGTTTCCGGAGCGGGATTTCCAGCAGAGAAAGGAATAACGTTTTGACCGGAAGATGCCTTCAGGATCTCTCGAATAATGGATGGTTGCAGTGCTGCAATCCGATTGGAAAATGAATAATTCATTGGTGTATAGTGCCTCCCTACTTCAAATCTGACGCTCATGACTGCTTCTGCACTCCATTCTATTATACGAGGACTTGTCCGTTTTCAAAATGGTCTCCTTCAAATTAGCTGAAAACAACAAAAAAAGAGGTCGGCATAAGCCTCCCCTTTTCAGATCCATGAATCGTGCTATAGCCCGTACATTATCTACGAACCACATTCATCTCCGATAGCCTTGTGGCCTTAACCAAATATGTCGCAAGTCCAGGAATTAACCGGGCTAGCCCTGGATAGTATTTGTTCGTTTTTGCAAATGCCAGCTTCTGAATTCTTCGAGCCCTTCTAAGCAGCTGGGTAAATTCGTTGTTGGCGTCCTTCGTATAGCCCTGCTGCCAGTCCTCAAAGCTAATGTCCTTCTTCAAATAACGGTTGGTCCATTCGGCACATAAAATGGAAGAACGCAGTGCAATGGACATACCGTCTCCACACAACGGAGGAATCATCAGCATGGCATCCCCGATATGTGGGAATTGTGACCAAGGTTCAGGGATATTGGACAAGTTAAGGGGGGCTATGGAAACCTGAGTTTCCGGAACCGGGCTGCCTTCAGCAAGTCTTGCAGCCAGTCTGCCATTGGTTGTGGATGCTGCCTGCAGAATATCAGTTACAGACTTACCACTTCCCTGTACCGTATCCAATGTCAACAAGGCTGCCACGTTAGCGGTACCATTCTCGATCGGAGAAATACCGACATACCCTCCCTCGCAAAAGTAGAGCTCCACACGATTGGACAACTGGAGTCCGCTATAGTGCGACTTCACGCCAACATATACCGTGTCATCCCGCAATTCAGGCGGAGACGTGATCCCGCGCGGCTTTTTGGTTCCATAGGCTCCAATAACCGCTTTTGCTCTGTAGCTTAATCGTTCATTCCCTTTTTTGACCTGCACCTCATAGTGGTCATCTTCAAGCTGCTGAATACTGATAATCGTCGCTTTATTGATGATTTCGGTTCCCGCCGCTTTGGCTTCGCTGTGGAGAATTTGATCCAATTCATGCCGACTGATCCCATAGGCCGATCCCGGTAAAGGAGCTTTAATCTGCCCTCCCTGAGGCATGATGATTTGGGCATGATCCATCGTGCTTGGCATCACTTCCTGATCAAGGAGTCGAATGTCCAGATATTCCAGCATTTCTTTGGTTTCTGGTGACATGAATTCACCGCAGGTTTTGTGACGTGGAAACGCCTGCCGATCAAGCAGTAATGTACGATGACCCCTTCTGGCCAGCTGCAGGGCACATGTACTGCCTGCGATTCCCGCACCTATGACAATGGCATCCAATGGTTTGGACACGTAAAATCACCTGCCTTTCATTTGTGCACCATCATCGGATTAGGCTTGAAAATCTCAAGTTATTGCTCCAACCCGATGATTCGGTATAACGACGGAGTACCGGAATAATGGTTTCCATTCGTAAGTCATGGTGTCATGGTTCAATTGCTGTTTTAACGCCTGCCAATCTCTTGCCGTAAAACCTTTGGCTACGGAGAGTGGACCATCATGGCGAATATAACGATTCCGGGATATCATTCGGGTCGTGATCCAAACTGCCGTATAAGATACCGGATGACGATGGATGTCGTTAATGACGACACCATATCTGGAGACACGCATCATGTGCGAGACCATATCAATCAGCAGCTGTCCGTCAAAATGATGCACAAATTGTGAGCCTGTAACGATATCCGCAAGGGCATCCGGCAGTTTCATTACATCGGCACGCTGCACCGTGATTCTTGGTTCATTTTGAAAAAGTTGTCTCGCCTCCTCACAAGCCTCCTCTGTCAGATCGACAAGAGTAATCCGGAGTTCGATCCCCTTCTGATCGGCCCAGTGCAGCAGTTTCTGATTTACATCCCCTGAACCTGCACCCACATCCATAATACTTAGCTTCGTCGGTCGACCAATGGATTTCCATAGCTTCTCCACACCTGCGAGGGTAGGGCCGGGAGCAGCAAATATTTTGTTGAGCCGCCTCAGATGCTTCAGTGCTTCACGCAATTCTTCTCCACCCATGGAGAAATCATCCATCAGTTCATCTTCCTTCGCACGGATCGACAGGCTTCTAAAGAAGGACATGATCCTTCTCCTTCGCTGCTGGAGAGTATGATGGTACATAAGTAAATTTCATGAGCTCTGCGATCAATCCAGGTCCAAATGCCATGGCCACACCCTCGGTGGAAGACTGATTCCTTGCTTTCATATCCTCGCGCATGGCATTAAGCACAAACAGGATGGTGTTAGAGGAAAGGTTACCTACCGTTCGAAGGACTTCCCTGCTGTACTTCGTTTGCTCTTCCCTTAGATTCATAACGTCCTGAACCGAGTCCACGATTCCCCGTCCACCTGGATGAATGGCCCATAGTTCAGGCAGACTGTCATTGCCGAGTAACTGATGAAGCTCGTTTTCCAGATGCGTACCCAGCAGTTTCGGAATACGGGGAGACAAATAAAGATCATAACCTTGATTGCCTACCTCCCAGGTCATATCTTCCGTCGAATCTGGAAGCAGGACGGAATAGCCGATTCCGAGATCCAGATAATGCCGTTGTTCGGGTGCCGGGGCACCAACGACACAGGAAGAAGCTCCATCTCCGAAGAATGAAGCTGCAAACAGGGCTTCCCTCTCCTTAACCGGTTGAAAATGAAGGGTGCATAATTCCACGCATACGACCAGCACCTGCGCATCAGCCGCACCCTGGACTACATCCCGGGCCATTTGAATGGCTTTCAATCCTGCCGCACAGCCCTGGAAAATCAACGGTAATCGGTTCACCCGGGAAGACAGACCCAAATGACGAATAAGCATGACGTCCAGACCAGGCAGATACTGTCCAGTACAGCTGACCGTAATGAGATGTGTAATTCGATCAGGAGACATTCCCGCGTCCTTCAACGCCTTCTCGGCAGCCTCAATCCCAAGCGGAAGGGCCTCACGTTTATATGTATTCATTCGTTCTTCGGTGGTAGGAATTTGTAAAAGATCACCAGAAGGCAGGTAGCGACAATCCTCAACGGATCTAAGATAACTGGGTTCAACCGTATAGCGTGTTTCGACGCCGCAGGATCTGAATATTCTTTTGGCGAAACGGGCCAAGTCGGGTTGATCCTGCAGGGATGAAGCAATAAGTTCAGCAATATCAGTCTGGGCTACCTCATGAGCAGGTAATGCAGTCCCCATGCCCAAAATGGCGATATCTGTGTGGTTACGTAAGGATTGATTCATGTTTAACCTCCTATGATGGATGAGCTGTATCCTTTAATTAACAACTCTTACCCTTAACAGCGGCCTTGTAATCGGGCGATCCAGTTATATTTATTTATATGGATAAACATGATCCGCATTCTCCATCTGGATGTCCTTCTTCAAAAAGTGTAAAAAAAAGAAGCCGCCCGAAGGCGACTTAAAGAGATTTTTGGACTTGCGTCCACCATGTATTTCAGCATTTTGCATTATTCAATTCATCGCCGATAATGACGACTTCCGTCTCCAGGTTGACATTGAACTGACTGCTCACCTTCTCCTGAATGAGCGCAATCATGTCGATGTAATCCTGTGCCGTTGCATTATCCACATTCACGATGAAGCCCGAATGCTTGCGGGAGACTTCTGCACCACCGATCCGCGTCCCCTGGAGTCCGCAATCCTGGATCAATTTGCCCGCGAAATAGCCTTCAGGACGCTTAAAGACACTTCCACATGAAGCATACTCCAGTGGCTGTTTGGACTCTCTTGCATAGGTTAGTTCATCCATCTTCTCCTTGATCTGCACCGGATCACCCGGCTGCAGGTTGAACTTCACCTCAATGATGATATCCCGTTTTCCCATAAACACACTTTTGCGGTAGCCCAGCAGCAGCTCATCGCTCTGCATCGTTATGATTTCACCGACCTCTGTCACGACAACAGCAGAATCGACCACATCAGACATCTGACCCCCGTATGCTCCGGCATTCATGTAGAGTGCACCACCGACCGAACCCGGGATGCCACATGCAAATTCCAGTCCGGTTAGACTCTCGCCTAATGCCTGACGCGATACGTCAATAATTGCTGCACCGCTCTGCGCAGTCATGGTATGACCATCAATGCTGACCTGGTTAAGATTCTGCAGCGAGATTGTAATCCCCCGGATGCCTCCATCTCTGACGATCATGTTGGAGCCATATCCCAGTATGGTCAACGGAATGTCATGCTGAGCTGCCTGCTTCACAATCATTGCAACTTCATCTATGGTTTCAGGGAACATGAGAATATCGGCTTCCCCGCCAAGTCGTGTATACGTATAGTTTCGAATCGGTTCAGAATATCGAATACGGTCCTTATGGAAGTTGTCAAACAGGGACTTACTTAGTAACTGATATGAATTCATGATTTCTACCACCTTGTCTTGATTGCATCGTATAGGTTATTTTACTCTGAATGTCTCCATTTTGTCGCAATTAATTCGAATTAATCATTATTTTTTTAAAATTATCATCCCGGACTGAAAAAAGCCGCCATGATGGCGACTTAGGGATACTCTATTCTGTGGCCTTTTACATTATAACTCATTTCAAGTAAGCGAGCATTATCCTTGACGTTCCCTCTTATTACAGCATCTATCCCTTCACAGCTCCCAGCGCCACGCTGCCTATAATTTGCCTGGAGAATATCGCAAAGACGATGATAATAGGCAGGATGGAGATCGCAACCCCCAAATACAGCAAACCATAATCCATGCCATAGTACCCCTGAACCAGTGCAACCAGTACAGGAAGCGGATATTTATCCAATGAAAAAAACAGAACGAGCGGCGTGAGAAAGTTGTTCCAGGAACCGATAAAAGTAAATATGCCAAGAGCCGAAATGGCTGGCCCCAGAATGGGCAATACAATCTGATTGAATGTGCGAAACTCCCCTGCACTGTCCACACGTGCTGATTCAATGATTTCATCCGGAATGCTGCTCTCCATAAATTGCTTGATGAAAAATACGTTAAAGGCATTAGCCGCCGCGGGTAGAATAATGGCCGCATAGCTGTCCAGCAGCCCCAGCGTACTGAACAGGCGATACATCCCGATGAGAGCGAGCTGCCCAGGCACCATCATCGTGGCAAGTAAAAACATGAACAGCCAGGTCCGGCCCTTAAATTTGAATTTGGCGAAGCCATATGCTGTAAGTGAACCGATATACAATGACAATACTGTCGAGGTTCCGGCAATAAAAAAACTGTTCGCAAAACCGCGCCAAATATTGATTTTGGAGGCCATATTCATATAATTATCCGCTACAAATGGACCGGGAAGGAAGGTGAATGTAGATGCAATAGTTGCATTGTTATGTGTGGAATAGATAAGCATCAGATAAAATGGAATGATACAGATCACGGCCAGACCCGTGAGGAATAAATAGATGATAACTTTGCCTACCGTAAGCCGCTTTGTACTGGCATATTGCTGGATCGCTGCGCTTGGTTGTTCAATTGATTTAGCAGTTTGCATGGAATTCCCCCTCCCTATGAACGGCTCTTCCGCTTGGTCATCATGAAGGATACGACGGACAAGAGAATGATGATAATGAACAGGCAGAATGCGATGGCTGCCCCGTAACCAAAACGTGTACTTTGGAATGCCACATTGTACAGATACATTATACTGGTCATGGCCGCACGGTCCGGACCACCGGTTCCATTCGTCAATGTGAATGGCTGGTCGAAAATTTGAATGCCCCCAATGATGGACGTAATCATCTGGAACAGAATGATCGGGCGCAGCATCGGAACGATAATATGGATGAAGATATGCTTCTTCTTTGCGCCATCCATCTGAGCAGCTTCCTGCAATGCCGGATCAATCCCCTGAAGGCCAGCAAGGTAGATGACCATGGAGTACCCAAAATATTGAAAGAACAGAATGGCTGACACAATAAGGCGCATAAACCACGGATCATTTTTCCAGTTAATCGGGTCATCAATCAGCCCAATCTGGACCAAAAAGTGGTTCAATCCGCCGGACTGCCAATCAAATATCAAACTCACAAGCAGACCAAGCGATGCCGCTGTCACGATGTTAGGGAAAAAGTATACGGCTCTGAAAAAGTCTCTACCCTTAAGCAGCTTATCGTTCAGGATAAAAGCGAGGATCAGAGAGACGGTAAGCTGCGGAACCACAGAGACACCCCAAATGAAGAGTGTATTAAACAGCGTTTTATAGAACAATGGATCTTGCAGAACTGCAGCATAGTTTCCTACCCCAACGAATTCGGGCGTAGTGATCCCGTCAAAGTTGGTAAAGCTGATATACAGGGAATATAGAATGGGATAGAGTCCAAAAATGGTGAAAATAATGAAAAATGGGGCGATAAAATAGTAGCCATAATGGTCTTTGCGGATTGATTTGGCAAACATGATGCGTTCCTCCAGTCATCGGATGATTAAAAGCTTTCGCTCCCTCAGCTAATCCACTTCCAGCTCCGGAAATCTCAATTGAACATCGCGTTTGATTCGCTTCACCGCTTCTGCCTTGGTCTGAATGTCGTTATTAAGATACAGCTGGAGCACATTTTTATAAATGTCACTGTTAATGATGGAGTCATACTTGGTTCGCTCATAAACAGGAACCTGTTTGGCCGCTTCGGAGAAAAACTCGAAATGCTTTTGTCCTCCCAGATAAGCTGAAGTTACGGATTGTGCGAGCTGATCATTGACAACCATATTACTTGTAAAATAATCCTGTTCCTTCGCCAGCTCAGACAGAAACTCATGGTTAAAGTTATAAAACTCAATAAACTTCCAGGCCAGGTCCTTTTTATCACTTTGGCTGTACATCGCAATATACGTACCACCCGCACTAAAAGCAGATGGCCCTGGGGCAAGACCCCACATGCCTTCGGTGTCTGGTGCGTTCGCCTTGAATGTGTATTGCAGTGCCCAGGTTGCTCCAGGATAGAACATGACTTCCCCCTTTTGCATTGAAGCGGCATGCCCGGCACTTCCTTCTTCATATTCGGCCAGCACCTTCCGCTGACGAGCTTCCCGAACCAGATCCAGAACCTGCATGTAGGTTGGGTCGATGACGAGCTTACCATCCTTCACCCATGGGATCCCGTCATAGGAATTGGAGATGGCATTCCAGTTTGCCAGTGCATGTACTTTGTTCCCGCTGGCCTGCTGCACCTTCTCTCCGATCTCGAATATCTTTTCCCATGTATCGATCTGCTCGCCTACCTTCTGCGGGTCATCTGTGCCCAAATATTCCTTGGCCAAATCCCGTCGATAATAGATGCCTCCCGGTGTCCCCTGATAGCCGATGGCGCGAATATTCCCTTCGCTATCCTTCTCATTAGCCTGCACAAATGCATACTGCTCTGGAATCAGCTCATTGGCGTTATACGGAGATGCAGATAAATTCTCCAAATAAGGAACATCAATCAGCTCTCTGATATTTGCGTTCTCAATCATAAACACATCAGGAGCTTTCGACCTCGTCTGCAGTGCGGATTTCAGTTTGGTAATATAGAAATTCCCTGGGATGTTGACGAAGTTCACCTTGATGTCCGGATACTTCTCTTCGAATTTCTCAATGGCATAACCCGCTTCATCCGTAAAACTCCAGACGGTAATCTCTTCCTGCTTGGATGCATGTTCTCCCTTCGACTGACAACCGGATACGATCATCACTGCGCTTACAAGTGCAATAATGGATAGATATTTCAATCTAAAGTTTTTCATGGGCCCCCTCCTTCAATAAAAGGAAACGCTTACATTTTATTCGAGTATAGTGATTTTGGAGAGGGCTTTCTCCTCAAATATTGTGAATCATCCTTCATATTTTGTGATGTGGGTCTGATGCTTCTTCCGAAATTCGGACGGCGTGCAGTCATTATATTTTTTGAACAACCGATTATAGGAGCTCACATTGTTAAATCCATGCCCGATTGCGATATCTAAAATGGAGGCTTGACTGAACAATAATGCCCATTCCGATTTGATGATGCGAAAGTGGTTCAAGTATTCCATCAGGGTTACTCCCTTGTTCTCCTTAAACAGCTTGCATACATGAAATTTGCTGAATTTGATGTGCTCTGCCACTTGATCCAGCTTGACGGGTTCGGCATAATGTTCCTCCAGGTATTCACACACTGATTCAAGGAATTCAAATCTTTTGGACGACGTGCAGGGCTCTCCCGAGATGCATTCGTGTGTCGTCGGTGTCTTGGTGCGCAACAAGTGAATGATAAGATCGTACAGCCTTGCAACCATGATCCATCGGTATCCCGGCTGCTGCTGTTTCTCTTCATCGGATATGGCATCTATATAATGACCCAAATTCTTCTCCCTGCAGATGGTAGACGGAAGGATTGTCGTTTTATGAAAAACTTCACGAAGCTCCTGAGATTCTTTGTCCGCTGCGAGGTTTCCCGTTAACCATTCCAGTCGAAACAGAATAATGGTCAAATGATCGGTACCCGGCAAAAAACAGTGAACATCCCCTGGTTTGATCAACAGCACGTCTCCTTGTTCCAGCTCACAGACTTGATTGTTTACTCCAATTCTCGCGCGTTCTCCATTCACTACGACCAACTCAACCTCTTCATGCCAGTGTGCGGCAAAATTAAACTGTTCACCTGTGTGAATTACCCGGATCGGAAAACCTTCTGTCATATGACCTGTTTCAAGAAACGTTGGCACTCCCATCAGATCACCCTTTCCATATTTACCAATTCCTTAGTAATCATATTATGCATGAAGTGCAGGATTCCTTTCGACTTGGAAATGAAAATAAATAATACCCAAGAAAAAAGTCACCTACATTTCATCATGCGGGCGACTTTTACAAACACAATATGGTAGCGTAACAAGTTGGATCTTTCAGCAAAGGTGTTTCTATACGCTAGTCTTGAAGCGAACGGAATGACGTTCCACACATTAATTATTCAATATGTATGAAGAATCCACGGTTTCTCCCTTTAACATTTGGATAAGTACATGTCCGGCCAGTTGGCCAGCATCCGTTTTTGGTTGACGAAATGTCGTAAGTGGTGGGTACACATAATGAGATAGATGTATGTTGTCGAATCCGACAACAGACACTTGCTCAGGAACTGAAATATGATGTTCCCGGAATGCCTCTAGCCCGCTAATAGCCATCTCATCACTCGCAAAAAACACTGCCGATGGAAGCTCATTTTCGATCAGAAATTTGGCCGCTTGATAACCGCCTTCTTTCGTGAAATGTCCGCTCAGCCTCCACTCCTTCCTTTCTTCAACACCCGCTTCGTGCAATGCTCTCAAGTAACCCTGATAACGTAGGAGATTGCAATCCGAACTGAATGTTCCATTAATATAGGCTATTGTACGGTGCCCTTTATCAAGAAGGTATCGGGTTGCCACATATCCTCCTTGTTCATCATCAATCAGAACATTTACAATATGATCATTATTTAGTTCCCGATCCATTACCACAATAGGAAATCCTGATTCAGCAGCTTCAAGAAGCAATTTATTTTGAATATTCTGAGCAATTACAATGGCGCCATCTATTCTTTTTTCCCGGATGTAGCGGCTAGCAGTTGAATGTTCTCCACCGAGTGAATTGCATACGATCATATCGTATCCATGATGCATAATAACCGATTCTATACCTTTGACTAATTCCGAGAAATACGGACTGGACATATCATGTACAATTACACCTCAAAAGACCATTCTCATTTGTGATCAGAAAAAAATAAAATCATTCACTGGCATTTTATCACGCCATCTGGTTCATGTCTCCATTCGTATCGCATGGCTCTTTTTGCTACGAACGCCCTTTTTGATTTATTATTGAATAAGCAATTCCTATGTATAACATCTACAACCACATCTACAACCATATTTTAGAAACAGGGGTGTCCCATTGAAGTATAGCGAGTATGCAATAGGTCAGGTTTACAAAACAAAATCGATTAAACTGTCCAAAACCGATATTATGGAGTTTGCGAAAATGTACGACCCGCAGTATATGCATTTGGACGAAGAAAAAGCCAAACAAGGACGATTCGGAAGTCTGATTGCATCCGGCATGCAGACGATGAACATATCCTTCAAGCTCTGGATTGAAGTGGGCGTATACGGGGAGCATGTTGTGGCCGGCACGGGAATGAATAACATCCAATTTATTAAGCCTGTATTCCCGGATGATGAACTCCATGTAACGGCTGAAGTGATCAACCTCCTGCCAAGACGCAGGGGCAATGGAATCGTTACTGTGTTACTCACAACGTTTAATCAAAACAATCAAAAGGTATTTCAGGCCGAATTAAGTGCATTAATTGATAATTGATTTGCCGCTAATACAAATCAAGTAAAATAGCCGCTTCCCGGAAACATTCGGGGAACGGCCACATATTCACATTTTAGTTCAAGTCCGAAGTCCCATTTATAACCGATTAAATTCCAGGACATATATGGAAAAGGGACGCAATACATGACCTTGCTGCCATTTGTGAGCAGGGACAACACACTCATCAGATCGAATATGATCCGGTTGAAATACAGAGTTGATGTCGTCGTAAGAATCGCCCGTAATTTCGTGCAGAACCGTGTCTTGGGATGCTTCGAAAGCATGAAGATCGATTTTGACCGTCACTTGCTCCAAACTTCGATTTACAATAAACAAAGTGATTTTGCTGTGATCCTCATTCGTTCCGGCCACAACATCCAGATCAGGGAGCGCACTCAGGTCCATCGGCGTTTTCCTGTGTGCAACAATAGAAAATGTTCCGCATTCCGCTTGCACAGGTATAATATGTTTGATATCCCGATTGGCATATAGTTTCAGCACTTCATAGGTTGGGGTTCCATAGATGGTAAGCGGTTTTCCGCTCCATCCAGCCTGTTTGCCACAGTATTGGTCGGCATAAAAGTCTCCGACGCGTATACATCCCCCGAGCCAGCCATTAACCAGATCAGAGTAACTGCCGATGTGTACCATATTACTACAGCGAATCATCTCATTCAGATTGGCGGCATTGGCAACAGCGGCTCCCAGTGTATGTTCATTTGGCAGCCCTTTTCTAACCGTATTCGGATAATACATTGTGTTGTATTCGGTAATGGCCAATTTTACATGTCGATGCTTGTTAGCAGATGCAATGACCTCTGTTGTTTGGTTAATATAGTGCCCAGTCCATTCGGGATAAGAAACTATTGCTTTATAACGATCGTCGGCAGGTGTATCCCGATTCATGCCAAAGGGACCATAACCGTGATACAGATGCAGGGTTAAATAGTCGATATGCTCGCCTGCGAGATCAAGAACCGTTTTATTCCATTCCTGCTCAAAGTGTCCACAAGCAAGTAGTACAATGGACGGATCGGTTTGTTTCATTTTTTTCGCAAACTGTACCGTTCGATCTCCAAATTGTTCTGCTGTGCAGCTGCCGACCTGCCATTGTCCCCATACCTCGTTCCCAATCTCCCAATATCTCACACGGTAAGGCTCTGGTGATCCATTTTTTGCCCTCAAAGCCCCCATCGGTGTATCGACACTTCCATTGCAGTATTCAATCCATTGGGCGGCCTCTTCAGGTGTACCCGATCCATCATTCACGCAGATCAATGGTTCGACCTGAAGCTCACGGCAAAAACGGATAAATTCATCTGTTCCGAAATATTTGCTTGTCCATCCACCCCATGCCTCATTGTACATGATTGGTCGTTCCAATACCGGGCCGATGCCATGTTCCCAATGATAAGCACTAATGTAGTTGCCTGCGAGTCTCATCATGCCTGCATTCAATTCTCTTGTCATCTCGACCACTTCACGTTTCACCAGCCCAATGTGATCTACTGGCAGCAGTGACACATGGTCAAGCCAGAGCATTCCGGTAGATACGTGATCTATCCATCTGGAGTGTTCGGCCGGAATATACAACCGGATTTCCGCATCCGGACAAGCGCGCAAGACCGTAAGACCGGCCTCATATTTCTGCCAGTTATGGCTTTTCAGTTCGATCCGAACCTGTCCAAGCACTTCTTCCGTTTGCCTATCGACGGCAGCCACAACCAAATAACGAAGTTCAATGGAAGCACGCGCAACGATTCGAAGGGTGTACTCCATCGGTCCTTTCAGCGCTGCTGCCTGAGCAATTCCCGCATAAGCTTCATCGTCACTAAGAAGACGAATGCGCTGAGCGCGGCCTGAATGTCTTGGTGCAGGAGCTTCTATGGCATATGTCGTATTTCTTCCGTTGGTGTATGCCCTCCAGCTTCCTGATACCGCTGTCTTTGACTCGGCTTCGCTCTCAAAATCCATATCTTTCAATGGGTATGCAAGCATCGCCTCCATATGATCACGGATATCTTCAACAAAATGTCCAAACAGATACGGGTTAATTTCATGCTCACTAATCTTGTTGCAATCAATGGTAATCATGGCATTTGATTTCAACATAAGTCCTCCCCAAAGTGATCTAACCTTTAATTGATCCAATCATGACTCCTTTTACAAAGTGCCGCTGCACGAGTGGATACATCAATAGGACTGGCAGACTCGAGACAATGATGACCGCGTATTTAATACTTTCAGCGAGCAGAATTTTATCTTCCAGTCCCATGGTCCCGTCCACAGCATCCGTTTGACTGATCAGCAGAATTTCGCGCAGCACCAGCTGAAGTGGGTGCAACTCTTCGTTACGGATATAGATGAGTGCGTTAAAAAAGGAGTTCCAATGCCCCACGGCATAAAACAACACCATTACAGCAAGAATTGGTTTCGACAACGGCAGAATAATGCTTATAAGCAGTCTCCAATTGGAACATCCATCGATATGGGCAGCCTCCTGCAGCTCCCAGGGTATACTCGACTGGAAATACGTTCTCATTACGATCAGGTTATACGTGGCGATTGCACCCGGAACAATTAATGCCCACATGGTATCGACCATTCCCAAATTTTTGACCAACAGATAGGTGGGAATCAACCCACCGCTGAAAAACATCGTTAACGTGATAAACACCATAATGACATTACGCCCGGGAAGATCAGGTCTGGATAGCGGGTAAGCCGCCAGCACAGTCATCACGATGTTAATGAGTGTGCCAATGGCCGTATAGAGAATCGTATTGCGATACCCCGTCCAAATTTTCTCATTATGCATGATGTTGGTGTAGGCATCCAGTGTCAAGCCTTTTGGCAGCAGCCACACCTCACCATTTAATACCTTTGTCGGATCACTGAAGGAAGCACTCACAATAAAGATCAACGGATATAATACGGCAACCATAATGATGGCTGCCATAGTGTAAATAATCATATCGAAAACTCGTTCATTTGAGCTACCTCCTAGCAATCTCGCTTGCTTCGGCACGGCACATCCCTCCTCTACCATAAACTCGTCTCTGACGTTTTACGTGCAATCCGGTTGACCAGTAGTAACAGCAGCAGATTGATGATTGAATTGAACAGCCCGATCGCTGCGGTGTAGCTATATTCTCCCTTCAGAATCCCGCTTGTATAGACAAACGTTGAGATGACGTCACTTGATTCCAGATTGAGATTGTTTTGCATGAGCAATATTTTCTCGAATCCAACGTTCATAAAATGACCGATGTCCAGTATTAACAATATGATCACGACCGGAGCAATACCAGGTAGCGAAATGTGCCAAATTCGGCGCAGCCTTGAAGCACCATCCATTTTGGCTGCCTCATACAGATGTGGATTTACCCCGCTCAAGGCTGCAATGTAGATAATGGATTGCCAGCCCATATTCTGCCATATGTTAGAACTGATAAAAATGGTCTTGAACCAGCCTGCTTCCTCCAGAAATCGGATTGGAGTGCCTCCAAAAAATTCGATGAGCATATTAACCGGTCCTGTAGTTGGCGAAAGAAATACATTGAGTATACCTACAATGACAACAACCGAAATAAAGTGCGGAATGTACGTAATATTTTGCAGCCACTTACTGAAGGTTTTGCTCCGAATCTCATTAATTATAAGGGCCAGCAGAATTGGAATGGGAAATGCGATTAACAGGGAGAACAAGTTAATGGAAAGGGTATTCCAGAGCAGTCTCCAAAAATAATAGGATTCAAAAAAACGCTCGAAATGTCCAAATCCCTCCCAGCTGCTGCCGAGAATCCCTTTGGCCGGATTGAAATTTTTGAATGCAATTTGCAATCCGTACAACGGGCCATAATGAAAAACCAAATACCATGCTACGGGTAGAAGCAACATCAAGTACAGGTCAGCTCTCTTGCCCATTTGCCTAAACAGGCGTGATCCCCTCCTGGAATGCGTATGGCCGATCGGGATCGTTGTATCGTTTTGGGCACGTTTCATGGGCGTTCACTCCTTCCCCTGTCTGTCAGCCTATTTTTGCATCTTGTCATAGGCATCCTGATATAACTTTTCAAGATCGTCTATCCGCATCTTCTGAAGTGTGGACTGAAATTGTTCCCACTTGTCAAAACCAATCGCACCAACGATAAATTTAGTGCTTTGCTCTTCGTAATATTTATCAATATCATTACGCAGAATGTTAACTTCCTGGGCGGTCTGTTCATCAAACATCGGAGCGGCATATCTTACTTCCGGCATGAACGGGTCCAGCTTAGCCTGAGCTTCCTGTACCTGAGGAGGATTGATAAATGACGCAACCTGTTCGCTGATCAAATGTGGCGCGCCGCCACCTGCGTAAGGTGTGATTTTAGCCTGATTGCTAATCTCCTTCAGAAAATCTTCTTTGTAATACGGGATTCCTTCCTTGTTCTCATAGTGCTCTCCTTCTCTGCCAAATCTCAACAAGGTTGATCCTTCATCACTATAGAAATAATCAATCCAGCGCATGGTTACTTCGGGAGAAGGGTTAACGGAAGTGATTGCAAAAGCTCCAAAATCCCTTGCAATTGGCAGAGCCTGGCTCTGTAAGCGGTCTCCTTGCGGGCCGGCAAAAGGTGCAATTCCCGTATATTGATCCTGAATCGAAAGAAAGTTATTGTTGGTCTGGTCAAAGAAAAAACCGGTATTTCCCGACCCCTGCTTGGCCAGATATTGTGCTTCCGTGTGTGCAAAAATCTCCTGATCCAGCAGCTTTTCCTGATAGAGTTTGTTTAAATACATCAACATTTCTTTATTGCGATCACTGCCCATCCAGATGTTTACTTTGTTATTCTCAATGTAGATGTTATATCCAAGCTGTGAATCCAATCCAAATGATCCGCTCATCGCTGCAACAATGGACAGTCCCATACGCGCCGTCATAGGAAGTTCATCCTTTTTCCCATTGCCATTTGGATCACCATCACGGAAAGCAAGCAGCACATTATATAATTCGTCAGTCGTCTCGGGTACATCCAGATTAAGCTTGTCGAGCCACATTTGATTGATCCATTTTTTGTCCGTACGTGCCGCACTTAAAGTTACAATGCCCGGAATGGCATAGATATGTCCCTCTGGTGTGGTAATGCCTGAACGAATCTCGGGATATTCGTCCATTAATTTCTTCAGGTTGGGAGCGTACTCATCAATCAGTCCTTCAAGCGGAATCAATTGTCCTGCTGCACCATAGCGAATCGTTTCTAGCGGTGTAAGGCCTGAACGAAACAAGGCATCAGGCAGCTCATTCGACGCAAAAAGAAGATTTTTTTTCTCTTGAAAACCATCGGTTTGTGCTTCAATGAATTCCACTTTCACATTGCTTAACTTCTCATAATCCTGGAACACGGGCATCTCTTTGAAAGGACCATTTACGGGTGCAATCCGGGTGAACATCTTAAGGTTTATTGGCTGGTCCACAATCGGAAATCCTGTCGCATGAACGTCATTTTTTGAAATCTCAGGAACAGATTCGTTATTGCCTCCACTAGAATTGCATCCAGAAAGAAATAAACTGGACGTAATTATTGTCATAAACAGATTTCTTCCCCAGTATTTGCGCATGATTTTGTGCCCCCTGCCATTTTCATCACCAAGTCCAACTTGAAAGCGGTTACTATTGGTGTGAGATCATTATAATTCAATGGATCAAGCGGCCAATTACAAAAATATGACCCATTACTCCACTTTTTTTACGGTTTTATTCCTTCTGCTTATGTGTGTAGGGTTTGAAGGAAGGCGTATCGGTTAGTTTCCTTTCGTTTGTGCCTGTCCCAGATTGCCCAAGTATTCTTGCGGGGTCATGCCCGTTATTTCCTTGAATACTTTGAAAAAATAGTTATGTGTCGTAAATCCCACTTGCACACTGATTTCTTTAATGGAATATTGGCCGCTTTCCAGCAGTTTGCATCCGGCATTAATTCGGACTCGATTCAAATATTCCGAAAAGGTCCGCTGTGTCTCTTCCTTGAATAATCGACTTAAATAGGATGAATTCAATCCGATCGAACCTGCAGCAAGTTCCAATGTTACATACCCCGGATACCGCTCCAGAATGAAGTGGATGGCTTGCGTGACATGTCGTGAATACGAACCCGCTATTCGATGCGGCTTCAATACATTGAACAGTCGTGAAAAATAGGAATGGAGCCAGTGTTCCAATTCGACCAACCGGGTTAGCTTTGCAAGCTCGCTTTTGGATGGAAGCTCATTTCTTGCGCTTTCATCTCCCGGCATCCACGTATTCAAAGCCTTATCCCCGATCTGTATGAGTTCACTGATCATGATTTGAACCGTAGGTGAATGAACCGGCTGTGATTTTATCGAAGAAAATATGGAGGAAATGTATTGGCTCACACCTTCCTTGTCAAACCTCTCGATAGCTAGAAGAATCTGCTTATGTTCTTCGATGGTGAGCGAAACACGCTGAGGTTGTCTTCCCGAAGATTTGTTTGCCATGGTTGAATCGATAATCGTATGGCTGGAAGTTTCTTGAGGTGAAGATCCATCCATTATGCGCAGAGCTGATCTGTAGCTGCCAGGCAGTTGGGACAAACCAGTGCATATATGTCCAAGCGCAGTTATGCATCGCAGATTAAGGAACAATTCCAGTGTGTGCTGAATTTTGCGCAACTGTCCATCTGCCTCCAGCTGCATTAAATGCTCGCTTCGTTCTTGAAAAGCAAACATGATGACAAATCGTCCATCCTCCACATATACCGCAGTCCGCTTATGGATATCCCCCAGACTCTGCTGCATCATATCCACGACTTGCTGAATCAATCCATGGGTCTTCATATCACTGTATGACTCTGTCAACAGAAAAAATGGAACAATTTGTAAGGTGGCTACCATGTAATGGGATGCTTGCGGATAGAAGAATTGTTGCCAAGTTTGAACTTCTGAATCAACCGTTGCGTTTTTCTGACTTTGAAGCAGATCAAGAATATCCTTGCGTACATTTCCAGGATTCCTCTTCTCCACTTTTGCTTTTTCACTGGCGTGTCCCCTGAGGTTTTGCTCTTCATTCTGCAGCTCCATAACCGCTCTCTTCAGAATGGATAATAATGCCGATTCATCCAAACGATGCTTAAGCAAATAATCGATGGACCCATTTCTCAGGCAATCCCGCACATAGTCATATTCATCATAACTGCTAAGCACGATGGTGCTTATCCATGGAAAACGTTCTTTGATGGCCCGATTAAGTTCAACGCCGTTCATCTCAGGCATATCGACATCAATGATCACGATATGCGGTGGATCTTGCTCAATCATGGTTAGAGCCATAACGCCATTTTGCGCCTGTCCGCATATTTCAAATCCGTGTGTATTCCAGTCCACTAAGGTCCTTAGATCATGATGTACCAATGGCTCATCATCAACAAGCAGCACTTGAAACATGCCTAGATCACCTCTTGTTCAGTGTTTTCTGTGCGCTTCTGCACTTTGGGAAGACGAATCTCCGCTTTTGTATATAAGCCTGGCTCACTATACAAATGGACACCGTACGCGTCACCGTACATGCCAACAATGCGTTCATGTACATTACGGACGCCCATGCCGCTAAAGCGTGAAGATTTTGCCTTCTTGTCACTTTCCCCCAGCAGACTGCCCTTTTGCTGCTCCGTGATGCCTTTGCCATTATCCATCACTTCAATCCTGAGATGACTGTCTGCATCAAATACACGAATCAATACCAATCCTTCCTGGGCAAACGGGCCGATCCCGTGGATAATGGCGTTCTCTACCAAAGGCTGCAGCATCAACTTCAACACCTGGCACTCCAGCAGGCTGTCATCCTCAATCTCGGTAATAAGCTGAATGGGTTCCGTATATCTGTACTTCATAATGGAAATATAATGTTCCACATAGGCCAGCTCCTCCCGTACTGTGAGAAACTCGCTTGAATTCCCAAGAACACTTCGCATAAGCTCAATCAACGAACCAGATACCTCTTCAATATTTGGTGCACCGTTAAGCTTAGCCAAATATTTGATTGTATTAAGTGAATTGTACAGAAAATGAGGGTGAATTTGAGCCTGGAGTGCTGTCATTTCTGCATCCCGTTTTGCTTTCTCACTGAAACGGATTCCTTCGAGTAACCTCTCCAGTTCCTCAACCATGCTAACAAAGACGTGGTATAACTGCCCCGTTTCATCTTCACTTTTGATCTCTTTTTTGGGAAATGTCAGATTTCCATCCTTCACAAACATCATGAGCGATTTCAGCTTCCTAATGTTCAGTGTGATACGTGATGAAACCTGAAAAGAAGCAATCAGAACGACCACAAATACGATGACTGAAACTTCTGCCAACAGTTTACGAAGTCTTGCAGACTCCGTTAAGAGTGAATCCATTGGGATCAGTGCAAGCGTAGTCCATCCGGTGTAGCTCGAATTCCGACTCACCACGATATATTCTTTTCCCTCAATGACTTGCCTGACTGCTTCACCGTTACTTTCCAATTCCTGATGAATCGTTCTAATCTCCTGGTATGATGGGGCGTAATGCGGGGTGGAATGATTCTCATAGACGAAGCGGCCATCTTTATCCAGCACATAGATCATGCTATCCGTAGTCGGCTTCACACCATATGTTTTTTGAATGAACGCATAACTCATGTCGACCATAACCACACCGATCGTCTCCCGATTGTAACGGACCTCTCGGCCAATGGTGATCGCATCGGATACACCTGTCTGTTTAAAATAGGCATGCCTTGAACCGTTTTGCAGCATATAGTCCATCATACTTGTCTCTAAGACAGTTCTGTCCATCCAAGGTCCGCCTGAGAAGAACACTTTTCCATTCAGACCAACAACAGCTATTCGTGAGATATAAGCTTTGTAATCAATCAGAGAAGATAAAAATTCATCCATCCGTTTCTCTTCCTGAAACCATTCATAACTGATCTCTTCATGCGGACTAAGCAACGTATCAATGACCGTATTTTTATTGGTTACTACTACGGTGTTCAGGCGGTCAATCTCTTCCAGCATGACATTAAGAGATTCATCAGCCTGTCTTATACTGTCTGAGACCGATGTAATGGCATTCAGACTGATTGTCTCTCGCATGCTCATATAAACAATAACGGTGATCGAAACGATAGATACAAGGGTCACGACGCTAAAGGCAATGAAGATTTTCCCCTGAATGCTTCGTTTCGGTGATATCCACCTCAGAATTGCAGAAAAATTCATTATGGGATCTCCCCTTTTTCGAAATCAAAAAAGTAAACGCTATCAACATTAACCGGACAGTGTTCAGCAATCCATTCCGTTTTTGCGCATCGTGATTGGAGGCATTTTATAATATATTTTGAACGCTCTGGTGAATGAATATAAATTCGGATACCCCAGGGACAAGGCGATTTCCGTGACGGTTGCATCGGTTTCCTTTAACAATTGATTCGCCTTTTCCATTCGTATTTTCTGCATGTATTTTACCGGTGGCATGCCAACCTGAGTGGTAAACATATTGGAGAAGTAGGAACGGTGCACACCTGCAAAATCGGCGACCTGTTGTACGGAAATGCCTTCGGTAGCATGCAATTCCATATAATCCTTGCATTCATGAATCCAACCTGCAAGTTCTGTCGGTTGCTCAGAAGCATGATCTGGAACGATGCCTGCGAGCAATGCATACATCAAACCATGCAATTCCAATGAAGCTGAAGGCTTCCAGCGTTCAACACTTGCCAGAGCGCAAATCAGGCGTTCGGAGGTTTCTTGCACATGGGGAGTAAACATCTGTTTGCCAAACGGACTTTCGGGAAGCAGCCCGGCCAGCTCCAATAACGGCTTGACTCTTGTCCCGTCCAATGCCAACCAGCTCATTTGCAATGAAGAATCAGAAGAAAGCATGTGATAATAGTAGGTTCGCCCTGGAAACAGACAGAACAGATCATTCTTCTGCAAATCCACCCGCTTGCCATCAAACTCAAGCCGTACGAAGCCGTCATGCACAAAATGAAGGCTGTAGCACTCAATCCGTTTGGGGCCAACCTTATAATTAGGTTTGGCTATACTTCGTCCAGCTCTTACAGGCCAAATGTGCTGCTCTTTGTCCAGATCACCCGGCTTATAATAGATGAACTCTGCATACTCATACTCGTATTCCTGCATCATGACGAACCTTCACTTCCCTTCACTTTTCGTTTTGCCATAACAAAATGACAACAATAATATAACATAGAGCTATTTTTATAACTTCAATTTTCCAATACTATCATACTAGGAGGGGATTGAACTTGACGAAAACACCTAACATTTTGCTAATTACAAGCGATCAACAGCACTGGAACACCATCGGGGCATTTCAATCTGAAATTTCCACACCAAATCTGGATCGTCTCGTCCGCGAAGGAACCTCATTTGATCGGGCCTATTGTCCGAATCCGACCTGCACACCCAGCCGGGCATCCATCATTACAGGCATGTATCCCAGTCAGCACGGGGCATGGACTTTGGGTACGAAATTGCTTGAAGATCGCCATACCGTTGGGCAAAGTTTTAATGAGGCAGGCTACCGGACAGCACTTGTTGGAAAGGCACATTTCCAGCCTTTGAAATCCACGGAAGCCTATCCGTCGGTCGAAGCCTATCCGATGTTGCAGGATATGGAGTACTGGAAAAATTTCAACGGGCCATTTTATGGGTTCGACCACGTGGAGCTTGCCCGCAATCATACAAATGAAGCACATGTCGGCCAGCATTATGCGTTATGGCTGGAAGAACAGGGTTGCGTGAACTGGAGAGATTACTTCCTTCCCCCAACGGGAACTATGGACTCTTCGATAACGTACACTTGGCCCATACCGGAAAAATATCATTACAACACCTGGATTGCCGAGCGAACCAACTCTCTTCTTAACCAGTATGCAAACAAAGATGAGCCCTTCTTTCTGTGGGCCAGCTTTTTCGACCCGCATCCGGAATATCTGGTGCCTGAGCCATGGGATTCAATGTATGATCCAGATGAACTTACGATTCCGTCCCTGACACCAGGTGAGCATGACCGCAATCCACCCCATTTTCAATTAACGCAAGAAGATCATCCGGATTTTGGACATTGGAGTGAAACCGGCTTCGGCATTCATGGCTACCGATCCCATCATTATTACGAATATGGCGCGAAGTCCCGTTTAACGGAATATGACAAGAAAAAGCTGGTTGGTGTGTATTACGGGATGATCAGTATGATGGATAAATATATTGGCAAAATTCTCGACAAACTGGACGAACAAGGGTTGGCAGAAAATACGATTGTCATTTTCACAACGGATCACGGTCATTTCTTCGGTCAGCACGGTCTTCAGGCCAAGGGCGGATTCCATTATGAGGATTTAATCAAAATTCCATTTATCGTCAGGTACCCTGGAAGAGTGCCAGCAGCGAAGAAGACAAGCGCCATTCAATCACTGGTTGATCTTGCGCCAACCCTGCTCTCGCTCTGTAACATCACAATTCCACACGCCATGACGGGGATCGACCAAAAAGAAGTATGGCTTGGTGCCAAAGAATCCGTTCGTAAGCACACGCTCTGTGAATTCCGCCATGAACCTACGACGATCCATCAAAAAACGTATGTAGAGCACCGTTATAAGATCACGGTCTATTACAATCAGACCTATGGTGAGCTTTTTGACCTTGAGGCAGATCCCGATGAACAATTCAACTTATGGAACGAACCAGGAGCGGCAGAACTGAAGGCAGAACTTCTGCTCAAGTATATTTGGGCCGAACTTGAAAAGGAGCCCATGCCGATGCCTCGAATACATCATGCCTAATGGAAAGGATGAGAGAACGCATCAAGAACTCAAAAGAAACATTTGCATTGTTGATCCAACTATTTTGGATATTTTTCCGTATTGGCCCCTCTACCTTTGGAGGTGGGTATGCCATGCTTCCGATTATTGAACGTGAAGTGGTCCATAAGAAAAAATGGATGCAAGAGGATGAGATCGCTGAACTCATATCCCTGGCAGGTTCAGCGCCAGGAGGTGTCGGTGTGAATGCAGCAGCGATCATCGGCCATCGTCAAGCCGGAATTGCCGGTGCTGTATCGGCCGTCATTGGAGTGACATGTCCTACTTTTTTGATTGTCATCCTCATCAGCATGTCTGCCATGATATTCCGGAATCATCCTAAAGTTGAAGCCGCTTTAAAAGGAATGAATGGCGCAATTATCGCTTTAATCGTCGCGGCTGCTTATCGGATGGCGAGACATTCCATTTTCGATACAACCACTACCCTTGCTGTCCTTGCCACCGTCTCTTTGCTGCTATTTGGGGGAGTTCATCCCTTCTATCTTATTGTTCCGGGGCTGATATTCGGCGTACTCGTTATCCGCATCAAGAAACGGCTGGGATTTCAAGTGAGAACGATGAAGGAAACTGCGACAGGCAGCTACCCGGAACTGGAATATTACATTTGAGAAAATGAATCGGGGCGATTGAATGTATTGGGATCTGTTCATCATGTTTATTATTGTAGGCCTCGTGTCGTTCGGAGGCGGTTATGCCGTTATCCCGATTATTCAGCATGAAGTAACGGAACAAGCATGGATGACCCCCGTGGAATTCCAACAGACTGTGGCTCTTGCAGGCATATCTCCCGGCTCCATTGCAACCAATACTGCAACGTTGATTGGTTATCAGACCGCTGGCTTTATCGGAGCTATTGTTGCTACAGTGGGGATCATCCTTCCGTCTGTCGTCGTTATTGTTTCGTTATCCGCCTTCTTCTATCGCATGCAGAACAATTCATGGATCAAGTCTTCTTTGTATGGCTTGCGTCCTGTTACGACTGGACTTATTATCTATGCTGCCATTCATTTTAGTTATCCGGGTACAAAAGCGGGAATAGACTGGGGACTGGTGGCGACGTTATTCATTGGCGGGGTTTGTTTGTTTCTCCTGTTGAAATACAAGCTTCACCCCTTGCTCATTCTTCTTGTAGCGAGTGCTTCCGGTATTGTTTTATTCTGATTTGCGGACAGCACATCCTTGGTTGGTTGAAGAAGAACCGACCCACAGCGAGTCGGTTCTTCTTCGTTTTTTATGCGAGTGTTTGACGCACATATAACCGGCTTGTTTCCTCCCATATCTCCCCAGGCTGCAGACTGAATAATCCGGCCTCCTCGGAACGCAAGTCCAAATTCGGGGCATTAACGAGATTGATCTGAGGTTCCGGACAGAAAAATCCCTCCTTCGCACCATTGTTCCAGATCATCCACTGTTTATAGGACGTGCCCACATCATAGATTAGCGTCTCTCCACTTCTCATATCCTGCAGTTCCATCCGGTTTCGTCCATTCTGAGGTACTGCAGTGTAATGGTTATCCATCTCAGCAAAAAACGGATATACCCCGGAGTCACGCATCTGCTCTTCCTCGGACACAAACGGTTGAAAACGTGTCGTCGGCAGCATACGTTCATCCAGTTCCCATCGTTCTCCTACAGTAAGCTTGAGTCTATATTCACGAGCCGATCCATCTGGCGAAAAAGGGGCATTAATGGCTGTATGAAAGGCAAGCAGACAAGGCATGGATAAGCATCCATGATTGCGGATTTGCACATGCTGCATAAGTCCATTTTCACTCAGTGCATAGCGTAAAGTAATATTGAAGCTGAACGGAAAGAACGAATATACAGGATGAGTCTCATCGACGGTGATCGACACGGTTACATGGCTTTCCTTGCCCGTATGGGCATACTCCTCCACTTTCCATGGAGTGTTGTACAAAAATCCATGCAAGTGATTACCTGTAGCTTCCTCATTAACTGGCAATTGAAGTATTTCCCCATTCCAGGCAAACTGCCCATTCTTATAACGGTTCGGTGGAAACAATACAGGAATACCGTGAATCATCGGTCTGGCTTTGAAAGATGGCATCTCGTCGGGTGCCGGTTCATGCAGGAACCGATATCCCTTCTCAACATCACGGTAAGCCACCAGATTGCCGCCAATCTCTGGAAGCATTACAGCCTCGTACGAACCGTACCGCAAATAAATCGCTTTCTCGCCGTGGTACTCACCTTCCCAGGATGCACTTGTTTCACATGTGTTCAAGACACGTCCCTCCTTATTCTCCAGCGGCCGATGGTCCCCGTCCTTCGATAATGGCCCGGATCTGTTCCATCGGCATCTTCGGCTGTCTGTCATACGTCAGCAGACCATTAATCTCCTGTTCCACATCCGTCAGTTGTGTATAACAAAAACCTTCAACGACAGGAGAATCCAGCAGTGGCTGTATTACGGCATGCAATCGCGCTGCAAAATCTTCATCATTCTCGGCTCCGGAGTAGCCCCAGCCCTCCCATTCGCTTTTTTTGTAACCAATCCCTCCAAATTCGGTAATCAGTATGGGCTGTCCTTCATAGCAATAGCCGCCTACACTCAGCTTTCGGCTGCCAGGCAGGGCACTCACTGCATTTTCACGGGTACGATATCGTTCCTCAAGGATTTCCCGTCTCCATTCATAATCATGGATATTGTACAAATCCGTTTCTACCATCTCCCAGCCGTCATTTGAGATAACCGGACGAGTCGGATCAAGTGACTTGGTCAAATAATACATCGACAAGGCGTGATATTGCTGCTCCTTGCTGGTCAGAATGTTGGGAACACCCCAGCTCTCATTAAGAGGTACCCAGACTACAATACTTGGATGGTTGTAATCCCGCTCCAGTGCCTCCTGCCATTCCTTTGTGATCTGTGCAACATATTGTTCGGAGAAATCATAGGCATTCGCCATCTCTCCCCATACCAGCAAACCCAGCTTATCGCACCAGTATAGATATCTTGGATCTTCGATCTTCTGGTGTTTTCTGGCACCGTTAAAGCCTAATTCCTTTGTCAGTTCCACATCATGCCGAATCGCCTCGTCACTCGGCGGAGTCAGGTTGCCATCCGGAAAATAACCTTGATCCAAAACCAGCTTCATAAAATAAGGACGGTTATTCAGAAACAGTTTGCCATGTTCAATCGAGATTTTACGCATACCGAAATAACTGTCGACCTCATCGACGGTTACACCATCCACCAGCAGCGTGAAATGAATATCGTACAGGTTGGGTTGTTCTGGTGACCAAAGCCTGCCCAATCCATGTTGATTAAAGGTGTGAAGTCCGATGGTACGGCTCTCCTCCCTGCCGCTGATTCGGTATTCATCCTCCGTCAACTGATCGCCCTGATAAGAAATCTGCACACGCAGTCTAATTTCCTGTGTGTCCCTCTCCCTTTGTTCACTTTGAATAAAGGAGGTGATTTTTATCTCGTTGCGATCGATATCGGGAGTAAGACGAACCTTTTGCAAGTAAACAGAATCAACGGCTTCCAGCCAGACGGATTGCCATATTCCGGTGGTGCGGGTATAAAAAATTTGTGCGGACTGCTCCTGCCAGAATTGCTTCCCGCGCGGCAGTGTCACATTCCTGCTGTAATCCAGTGCCTGCACTGTTAATACGTTGACCCCTTCCTCCAAAGCATCCGTGATATCGGCATGAAAAGGGGTGTGTCCCCCTTCATGTTGAACCACAAGCTGTCCATTGACCCATACAGAGGCTTCATAGTCCACCGCTCCGAAATGGAGCAGCAGACGTTTGCCAGAAAATTTCTGCGGGATGTCAAAGGTCCGTTTGTACCAGACATTATCATGAAAATCCGGATCTCCAATACCGCTTAACCGGCTTTGAAAAGCGAACGGAACCTGAATTCGGCGGCTAAACACTTGAGTCCCCTCATTCCATTTGTCCGCACGTCCGCGATTGTCATCGTCAAACTCAAACTCCCATTCTCCGTTCAGACTCATCCAATTTTCCCGCACAAATTGCGGGCGAGGATAATCTTCTCGTACCATTGCCATCAGCACTCCTGTTCCCGTTGAATCTGTAGTGTTTCTTTAGCCTTTAAGCCAGATTGATCTTGCGGATCACTTCGAGTGGTACTTTTGGTTTACGGTCTTCCGTCAGCAGACCATTAATCTCCTGCTGCACATCCGTGACCTGCGTATAACAATAGCCCGAGATATATGGGATGGCTTTGATCGCTTCGGTGATGGAACGGAAACGTTCAATAAAGGCTTCGACCGATTCCACCTGATTACCATAACCCCATCCTTTATCCGACTGGAAAGCAATACCTCCAAACTCACTAATGATAATGGGTTGCCCCTTATACTTGTAACCTTCAGCAAAAGCAAACTTCCATCGATTAGAAGCAGTCTTGTTATTTACGATCATGTCCTTATCCTGATACCGTTCCAGAAAAGCTTCTCCCGACTCCACATAATCGTGAAGTGTCAAAATATCCGATACCGTATGCTCCCATCCGTCGTTGGTAATGACCGGACGATACGGATCAATGGCTTTGGTCAGATGGTAAATGGACTCAGTAAACTGCTGCTGCCTTACCTCATGGCCAATCGTCGGTATTCCCCACGATTCATTAAATGGAACCCAGGTAATGATGCTGGGATGATTGTATTGCTGGGGAACAATTTCTAGCCATTCTTTGGTGAATCGACTTACAGCCTCATCGTTAAACTCAAAAGTTGCCGCCATTTCCGACCAGACCAGCATGCCTTTTACATCACACCAATACAAAAAGCGTGGATCTTCCAGTTTCATATGTTTACGGATTCCGTTATACCCCATCTCGGCAATTTTATCGATATCCTCAATTAGTGCTTCCACTGAAGGCGGGGTCAAATGGCTCTCCGTCCAATATCCCTGATCCAGAATCATTCTTTGGTACAACGGAGCATTATTCAGCAGAATCTGCCCATTTTCAATCGATATTTTTCGCATACCAAAATAGGAATGGACCCGATCGATTTCCTTCTCATCTTCATACATCACAAACTCGATATCGTACAGGTTCGGTGAGCCTGGTGACCATAACGACTGTTTCCATGGCCCGCCCGCTTCATGTTTCACACTGGCTTCCACCGTCATCCAGGGTCTGTCCGGAGACAGACTGATGGTTTGCACATGCTGACCCTTCAGCTCAATCCGTGTCTCCAAACGCAAGTTGTTCTTGCCCTCGATCCCACTCAACTGAAAGTCCAAACGAATCATATGACGGTCGATATCCGGTGTCATCTTGACCGCTTCAACCCTTGCTTCACTTACATGCTCCAGCCAGACACTTTTCCATATCCCGGTGCTTTGTACATAAAAGCATTCAAAATTATCATCCACCCAGCGTTGTTTCCCCCGAGGTTGCACTGCACTCTGACTGTCTTCAACTTCAAGAACAATATTATTCTCCGAGCCGTAAGTGATATAAGGGGTAATGTCGAATGAAAACGCTGCATACCCTCCCTCATGCTCACCCACAACCGTTCCGTTCACCCAGCATTTTGCGCGATAATCCACCCCTTGAAAATGCAGAATGGTTCTCTTGCCTTCTACCTCGTTAGGAATAGTGACCTGCTTGCGGTACCAAACGAACGGATGAAATGTTTCGATCCCGATTCCGCTCGCCTGAGTTTCATAGGTAAAGGGAACTTTAATTTTGAGTCCTTCCGGAAATTGAGCTTGGTCATACCAATGCCCGCTCTCACCCACTTGATTGTCGTCAAAACTAAAGTCCCATTCTCCATTCAAATCTAACCATTCTTGGCGTACAAATTGTGGTCTTGGATAATCTTTATTGTAAAATTTAGTTGTCATCTTGTTCTCCCCGATCTCCTATTTATTTGGCTCATTGGCCTGAAACACATCAGCGTTAGGTTTAAATATAAGAAAATTGCAGGTTATCCCTTAATACCGGACATGCTAATGCCTTTAACAATCTGTTTCTCAAAAATGATAAACAATATAATGATGGGAACAGAAGCCACGGCATTAATAACCATCGGTTTGACGTAATCTTCCGAATACTGCCCCATTAACGTTGGAATACCCATTGGCAGCGTAAACAGATTATCATCCGTTATGGAAAGGAATGGCCATAGGAAATTGTTCCACGAACCGATAAAGGTCAGAATTGCCATGGATGCCATCGCCGGTCGTGTCAAAGGAAGCATGATGCTGGTAAAGATTCGCCAAAAGCCTCCGCCGTCTATTTGCACACTCTCCAGCAGATCATTAGGCACGCCATCGAAGAAACTTTTGAGTACTATGACAGCTACAGGTGAAGCCAAAGCAGGAATAATCAATCCACTGTATGAGTTCAGCAAATGCAAATCCTTGGCTACCTGATAGAGCGGAATAATGGTTGCTTCTCCGGGGATCAGTAATCCACCAAGAATGAAAAAGAACACAAACGTACGGAAACGAAACGGCACTTTGGAGAGAGCAAATCCAGCCATCGCCGCGAAAATCACAGTCAGTACTGTCACAACTACAGCGACAAACAAACTGTTAACAACCCACTGGGAAAGCTTGGTGGTCGTAAGTACTTCCTGATATACAGCCATGGAATATGGAGGTTTAAACCAGTCCAGGACCGTAATGATCTTCATGCCTTCTTCTTTGATGGATACAACCAGCATCCATACCAGTGGGGCAGCGAACATGACTGCCATCAATGCTGAACCTATACGGTATAGCCATTTCATCAGCTTTCCGCCCCTTTCCGGTTATTAATCCAGTATTGCAGCGCTGACAGCACCAGCAGGATAACGAACAAGATATAGGACATCGTTGCGGCATAACCCAGATTGTTGTTCTTGAACCCGGTCTGATAGATCAACTGAATAATCGGCCGCGTCTGGTCAAGCGGTCCCCCGCCCGTAATAACGTAGATCTGCATAAAGACCTTATATGAAGCGATAATTTGCAGCATGGTAATGGTTTTCGTCAGTGGCTTCAGATAAGGAAGAGTAATCTTCCAAAATATTTGTGTATCGCTTGCTCCATCCAGCCTTGCTGCTTCATAGATCTCATCCGGTATTTCCTGCATGGCCGAGAGATACAAAATAAAGTTGAAGCCGACCGTCCACCAGAGGGTAATGACCGTAATCACGACCCATGCCAGCCCCGTTTCTGTCAGCCAGAAGATTTCAGCATGTTCAGGCAACAATTGAAACAGGTGCAGCACGGAATTTACAAGTCCCGTATAGGGCTGAAATACGAATAATCCCAGATAGGCTGCGACGGCAACAGAGAGCACGCTTGGAATGAAAAAGATGATGCGGTAGAATTTCTGCAAAACCGATTTTCGGTTGGCAATCACAGCCAGCATAATGGCAAGGATAATCATGGTTGGAGTACTTAAAAAAACGAAAAAAGTTGAATGCCAGATTGCCTCCCAAACTTCCCTGTCCTGAAGAACCTTACGGAAATTGTCAAGGCCGACAAAATCCATTTTCTTAATCAACGTCCATTTGTAGAAGGTCATCTCAACGCCTTTAATCATTGGCCAGATCGTAAATAAACCATAGACAATTAAGAATGGAAGCAGAAATACCAGCGCCTGAATATCCGCTCTCATTTTTTTGATCTTCATATGCGTCTCCCCTTTGATTGGCACGCAAGCCTGTGATTGTAATGAGGATTACACAGGCCTGCATGATCCGTCATCCTTCTATTCACTCAGTATTTTCTGAATGGCTGCCTCCATGTTGTTCATGGCATCCGCCGGAGTCATTTTGCTCACCCAGACTTCATTCAGAAATTTAAAAGCGGCTTCATCACGGATTTGCGCATTTTTGGTGGAATGTTTACTGAATTTAACGACGCTTGCCACCTCGGCATAATCGCTGCGATATGGCAGATCCTTAAATTCCTGCTTCTCCAGCACAGATGGCTTGGATGGGATATGTCCTGCTTTGGCCCAAACTTGACCATTGTCGGCAACATAATCGGCAAAAATCATGGCCGCTTTACGTTTGGCTGGATCTTCATCCTGCGTCAGTGGCAAAATGATCGTGTGAGAATCTCCCCAGGTTGCTTCCTGATCATAGAATTTGGGAATAGGCATGGCTCCAAACTCAAGTCCCTTGGTGGATTCCCACGTTCCTGTTGTCCATACCCCTGTCATGATAATGGCTGAAGTACCACTCTGGAAATTTTTATAAAAGTCCGGATCATTTTTCTTGATATAACCTTCGGTAAACAGTTTCTGAACATACTCAGCTGCTTTAATGCCTTTCTCCTTATCTATGGCTGCGGATTTCAGGTCATCCGATACCACATCATTTCCACCCATTTGTGAATATAAGGACCACCATAGCCGGTATGGATCATCATTGTTATTGGAGAGTGCAAAAGGGGTCACCTTGGCAGGCAGCTTTTCTTTTAAAGTCTGAAGGAAAGTGAGAAATCCGTCAGCGGATTGCTCCAGGATTGGCTTGCCGTCTTCGCCAAGCAGCCCCGCATCTTTTAACAGTTTTTTGTTGTAGAACATAATAAAAGGATGAGTATCAATGGGAGCGGCATAATGCTGGCCATCGACTGTAACCGCATCCAAAAGATTCTGATTGTAGGAATTCCAATCCACGCCTGCATCTGTGGCGGGAGTGTCGAGTTCAGTGACTACCCCTTGGTCGATCAGATCGGGAAGCCTGGAGGAATGGGAAATGCCAATGTCCGGTCCATTGCCGTTTCCAACAGCGGTAATGAGCTTGGTGTAATACTCTCCCCAAGCCAGTTTCGTATTTTTCACTTCGATGTTCGGGTGAGTTTTGTTGAATTCATCGACCAATGTCTGCATGTTTGCACCATCTCCGCCATCAAACAGTGTCCAGAAAGACAACGTTACTTTTTCATCGCCGGAGGCATCATTACCAGCGCTGTCATTACTTCCGCTGCATGCACTTAAAACCGTGGATAGCGAGAGAAGTAACGTTAGTGCCAACAAGCCCATTCTTCTTTTCATGCGAGTATCCCCTTTGTTCTAGTTTTATAGATACAAACGATTTAATTGATTTATTACATTATTATTGTATCTATAGTGGGATTATATCGATGTATTTTTTGTTTGTCAACGCTTTCAATCGTATTTCATGTAATTATTAAATTAAAAAAAGCTTTAGTTACAGTTTATCCGCAACTAAAGCTTTTTCGTTAATACACATCGGGATCCATTACATAATTAATAGTCATTTTGATGTTCTGATCGTGATCTCCGAATTGGCGACCAAACAAGTTAACGCCCCCTTGGTACACCGCGTCTGGTTTGATGCCTATACGTAAACGAAGTTTATGGCTGTTCTGCAGGTTGAGCTGATCCAAAGTAACCTGTGAAATTCTCTCCATATCAAGCGTTGTCTTCTCTTTATCCACCCGCCACGTCTTAAGCAACCCGTACTGGGTAGATCCCTCATACCACCAGGCAGGGTTCAACTTCCCTCTCCTGTCCCCAAAATCACCGGGACAAGTCCACATGCCGATTTCCACACCATTAATCCATATGGAAATATCAGAAGGCCAGTTGAGATCATAATTAGGGGCTTCGGAACACATCTCCATCGAAAGCTCCAGGGAATCAATCCTCGCACCTGACGGTATTTCTAAAGGCATTAAATATTCGACATAACCTTTGCGAAACCACATAATCTGGGCCCCTATATGTTTCGGGTGAAAGAAGCTCGCCGGCTCATCCTCGCGTATAATCATTCCATCCGCATTCGCCATACCGCAAGTGGGTGATACTTCACAATCACTATAATGACCAATCGGCATATCTACTTCATAAACCTGAATATTCCCTTTGGTACCTGCTTTATCCAAATTCAGTGCAATATGAATATCGTCATAATTGCGACTGCACACCTTCATCGCTCCGCGAGAAGCTGGCTGCAGCTCTGTATTTATTAACCTCGCAGACTCCAATACTTTGATATTGCTGGCTACTGTGGATACAGGCAAGTTGAGAGCTTCAGCGATTTCCACAATGTTAAGGTTTTTGGAAATAAGGAGGCGGAGGATATCCACCCTGGAACGTGTAGATAAAGCATGAGTAACTGTTACCAGCTTGTCCGGTTCATCAAAACTAAGTTCAAGCATTGCGTTATCCACCTCATTTCAAGTTTGTGTTTCAATAATTTTACTTGTATGCATCTAAAGAGTCAACTTTGCTGTATTAAACCTTTTATTTTGTATTAAACGAATTTTATCGAATGACTGTTTTTATCTTCACTTCAACGGTGCAAATCACTCTCATAGCCAACACAAAAACACCTTAAAAACCATCCTCCATCTCTTACGACATGGGGGATTTTTTAAAGGTGTTTTGCCGTGCCTCAAGCTTTGGCTTTGGGTTCAATCAGACAAAGCTTTCGCCCGTTTATAGTGAGCTTTTTTTGACTTTACTATTTTTTGATGCGTATGGTTTGGATTTGCTGTTATTTGCTTTCCCCGTCTTTGTAAACCACTCGGACTTGGGCTTGCGTGCCGGGTTAGCTTTGGACTTGGCAGGTTTATTCGCCGCGGGTTTGCGGGCTTTAGCTTTCGCTTCGGTTTTTGCGAACACAGGAGCACTCGCCATCGGATAAGGGTGACCCTTCACTTCAGGAATGCTCTTCTTGATCACCTTCTCAATATCCTTGAGGAACGGCAGCTCTTCCTTTTCACAAAAAGAGATCGCCATCCCGCTATGCCCCGCTCTACCCGTACGTCCAATGCGGTGTACATAGGTTTCCGGAATATTAGGCAGGTTGAAGTTAATGACATGTGAAAGCTCTTCGACGTCAATTCCTCTCGCCGCAATATCCGTCGCTACCAGCACTCGTGTAACTCCGCTTTTGAAATTGTTCAGTGCCTTTTGCCGATCCGTTTGAGACTTGTTGCCGTGAATAGCCTGGGCAGTAACATTCACCTTGGACAATTCCCGCGTAACACGGTCCGCGCCACGCTTCGTGCGGGTGAACACCAGTGCCGAAACAATGGATTTATCCTGTAAAATGTGGTTCAACATATTTTGTTTCTTGCCGTTCTCCAATAAATACACAGACTGTTCAATTCGATCTACCGTAGAAGACACAGGCGTAATTTCTACTTTAACAGGATCAACCAGCAGCGTTTTTACCATTTTTGTGATTTCCGGAGGCATCGTCGCCGAGAAGAAAAGGGTTTGTTTCTTGCTCGGCATCTTGGAGATGATTCTCTTCACATCGTGAATAAAGCCCATATCCAACATGCGGTCAGCTTCATCAAGAACCAAAATTTCAATAAAACTCAAATCAATACGTTTTTGATTGACCAGATCGATTAATCGGCCGGGAGTTGCGATAATAATGTCTGCGCCTTGATTCAGCGCACGCTCCTGCACCTTTTGTGAAACACCACCAACGATAGCCGAGCAGCGAATATCCGTATAACGGCTATACGTCTTGATGTTATCCGAAATTTGGATAGCAAGCTCTCTTGTCGGCGTTAAAATCAATGAGCGAATACGGCGTCCGGGTTTGGGACCACTGGCCTTTTCGCTTAATAGTTGAATGATCGGCACAGAAAATGCTGCCGTCTTCCCTGTCCCTGTTTGCGCACAGCCAAGCAGATCTCTGCCTGCTAACACGGCTGGAATCGCCTGTTCCTGTATAGGTGTCGGGGAGGTATAGTTTGCTTTGTTCAAACCTTCCAAAATCGGTGGGATAATATTCAAGTCTTTAAAATTCATTGAGTCTCCTTAATTACGTTCATATATAAGACGTATCTTTGTTTTCACACGTAACGTATAAGGATAACATTAAAAAGACAATTTGTATATTATCTTTTCATTTCCAATGGTTCAACTCACCAGTTTCAACCCCACCGCTGATCCGAGAACCAAGGCAATAAAAACGATTCTCAACGCATTTCGGGATTCTCCATAAAAAATCATACCCAGAATCGCGCCCCCGGAAGCTCCGATTCCCGTCCAAACCGCGTAAGCCGTTCCCATAGGGAGGGTTCTCATCGCTAGAGACAGGAACCCAAAGCTTAACCCAAAACCTGCAACTAAGAGAAGAATGGACGTCAGGTTGCGGTCCTTGTTCCATTTATTAATCATCAGCACACCCATCATCTCGAACAACCCTGCCATAATAAGAAATACCCAGCTCATGAATGATGCGCCTCCTTCGTTTTCTGCTTGCTTACCATCTTCAGTCCGATTACACCGAGTAGCAAGACACCAATGAGTATCATTTTCCCAGCCTGGACAGCTGCACCAAACAATATAATCTCTGCTAGTACTGTGCCCGCCGTACCCAGTCCAACAAAGACCGCGTATACAGTGCCCACATCGAGTGAACGGGAAGCTGCAATCATTAAGGAAAAGCTGATGGCAATGGCAATTACGGTTGCTCCCCATTCCACCAAACCGCTGGCATGCTTCAGGCCGATCACCCAACCCACTTCGAAAAACGCTGCAATAATGACAAACAACCAGGTTTTGTTCATTCTGACCTACTCCTTTTTCAATACATTTCATACAACCAGGATGGATCTCTTCGCGAAAAATAAAAAAAGCCCGGGAAATAAACTGCATTGATGCAGTTCATCTCCCAGGCTTTTATCCCTCCGTGGCACAACCATCAGGTTATGAGCTTTCTCTCGGACCAGACCGATATTCTATCGCGGAACCCTAGAAAACATGTCGTATGATTTTATGATACCTATTATACACACTTCCCCCCTAACGGCAAGCCTTTTATGATTTAATAATCATCCCCATTAATCCCACAAAGGTTGCCGCTTGATATGGGGAAATGATACAGCCATTCAAATCTTCCATGTTCAAAACCAAAGAATCAAAGTGGCAATTGCTAAGATCCATGTCTTTCATTTTGGTCCCCATCATGGAAGCTTGATCTATTTTACAGTTGTCCATAACGATCTTCTGCATTGCAAGATAGGCAAAGTCAGATCGAATGAATGAAGATTCGGCAAAAGCGACGTGTTTAAGATGAGCAAACCTGAAATTGGAGTAATCTCCCACACATTCAATAAATCGAACATTTTGCATTCGGCTGTTGGAGAAATCAGTACCAACCATTTTGCAATTTTTCCATGCGACGCGGTGCATAAAAGCATCTGGTAATTGGACATTGGAGAAGTCACAATTTTCAAAAATCACATCCGTAAATTCGAAATTATCCAATGTCGAATCGGAGATGATCACATTTCTAAAAATGACATTCTCAAAGGAAGCTTTGGCTGCTTCCTGGTGATCGAGCGACATATTTTCGATGAGTTGATTCCGGTATTCAACTTTGGATTCCAATACCTCAATGGTTCCGGATGTCATCCATTGTTCCTGCATTTTGGGATTGTCAATTTTCATGGTTCACCCCCGTCTCCTTCATAGCTACGACCCGCAACCGGCTTGTATCCAGAAACCATTGTCCTTCAGTCATAAGATGCGGCTGTACCTTTTTCTCGACCGCATCTATGATGACTTCTTGCTCTGCAGGTGTGACGTCCCGGAAGAAATAATCTGCAAAACTGCTCACCCATTTCCTAACACCTGGCTTGAGCGGTTTACGCTGATCGAAATGTTCGGCCATGGTGACACGGAAGCCGTTTTGCTCGAGCAGTTGGGCGTATTCCCCAAGGGTAGGGTGATACCACGGATTTCGCCCTTCCCATCCATATCCACGCGCAACCAATTCCTCCTGAATTGCCGTTGTCAGTACAGCAACATTGCCTTTTCCCGCAAATTCAGCCACAAATCGTCCGCCCTCTTTCAGGGCTAAGTATATCGTATGAACCACAGCAGGTGCGTCCAGTATCCAATGTAAAGCAGCATGTGAGAAGACTGCATCAAACGGATCATTTGTCCGATAATGACATGCATTCTCCACTTGAATGTTCAGATCGGGGTATTTCTTCTTCGCCTGACTGATCATTTCCTCTGACAGGTCGATGCCTGTTGGCAGAGCTCCTGCAGCTGCAATTCGGGCTGTTAAATCTCCATTGCCACATCCCACATCAAGAATTCGTTCTCCAGGAGAGGGCTGCAGCAAGGAAATAAGGGCTGCTCCCTTCTTCACTGGAGAATCTGGCGTATGACCGCTCAGCTCTTGTCTTGTCGATTCTTTAATACTCATAAATAATATACCCACTCTCAATTAAAGATCTAATGTATCCATGATAACTTCAATTCACCAGAAATGTCAATCCAATCTGTGAGCATAAAAAAAAAGGCTAACCAGCAGTTTCTGGCTAACCTGATCGTTACAATGCCTTCTTCCATGGCTTTCTTTTTTTGCGCACGCGATGCGAATCGCACTTTATTTAAACACGCTGTCCGGAACATAATACACTTTCTGTGTGTTCTTCTTGTTTACCGGATCCGAAACAATGGTAAAATACACGTTACCATTTTTGGTCTGTACACCTTCAATTTCCCGTTTCCCTACATTGGTAATATTCACAAGCGTTTTGTACGTTCCCGAGTTCGATATCAGTGCAATTTTCGGTGTATCACCATCCGCACCTCCCGAAGTGTAGATCTCCGTTTTGTCTAACAGATCCGCACCCTGAAATGAATCATTCGGTCTGATGATATTGTCACCGGACTGCGTAAAACTCGCAACACAGGCACCAACTGCTGCAGCACTATCCAGTCGTACCTGCTTATTGCTATCCAGCAACTTGTTCAATTTCACTGTATCATAAATCGACCAAGTGACTGTTTTCTCCTTCGTTTGTACCCGGAATACGGTATATTTGCTGTTGCCACCGCCATCAACGCGGTACGTTTCACCCAGCCTTGAACCATTTTTATTGGCATAATTCATGTATGTGAATCGGTTCAGATCGGTGTAATCTACTGTTTTACCGGCAGCGTACTTCAGCCTCGCTACCTGCAGTGACCAATAATAAGTAGTTGAAGAGTCTGCTTTGGAACTGAAATAAAAATAGTTATCACCATTGTAAGTATACATATCGAGTGTTTGACAGTGGCCTGTATTCGTAATGGTCATTTCATCAACATAAGCAGCATCATTGCCGTTAATCAGCAATCTGGACAGATAGCATGTACCTTTGGAGCGCTGAGTCACATAGAGGTACTTATCCGCAATATATGCTTTTTGAACAGCTACATTGTGATTAAGCCCTTTCAGATTATAGGCCAGTTTAGCCGTAGTATTTACGGTTTTCCCAGGATTTGATGCGAAGACCGGAATGACAGACATGCCAAATACAACCAAGGCGAGCATTAGAGATGTGTACATCTTCAATGTTCTTCTGATCAGACTGGATGTTCTCACTTGAGACATAATGATACCTCCATCACATTGATCTTTTTTTGCATCGAATTTAGCGTCAAGGACTACTTCCATTCTAACTACATTTCGAAATTGGATAAAAGTGCCATTAGATGTGTTTTAATAACCACCCTGATGTACCTATAAAATAGGGCCATGATTCCATCCGGGATGAATTCATGGCACCTTTTTCGAATATAAGGTTCAATGCTCAATTGTAGTGAATAGTGAAATACATCTGCTTATAAACGCCTCATCATTCTGAAGCACCCGACTTCTCCCCAATGTGCATTGATTTACGTTTCACATACAAAGTAAACAGGAGAAGGGCAATCAAAACAGACACCGCACTGACACTAAAAAGAACGCTGTAGCTCGTGTATTCGGATACCAAACCCAGTAAAATTGCACCCAAACCGATCCCCAAATCCGTAGCGGTCGAGAAAAAGGCATTGGCCGCACCTTGACGATCCTTCGGTGCCATGCGAAGTGTTATAGCTTGAAGAGCAGGCTGTGCAGAACCAAAGCCAATGCCGTATAGAACGGCAGAACTCAGTAATCCGAATAAACTGGTCGAAAAACTTAAGACAATCAGGGCCAAAATAGTCATGATAAGGGCTGGCACAATAACAGCCACCTCCCCGGTTCGGTCAGAGAGTTTTCCTGCAATGGGACGAGAAAGAGCAAGCGTTGCTGCGTAAACCAGAAAAAAAGTGCCGGAATTTACTTGTATTTCCGCCGCAAATAGTGGAACAAAAGTGGTAATCCCGCCATATGCAACAAACAAAAAGAAAATGGGTGCCATGACAGGCAGGACGGATTTTTCGAAAATTTGAATTTTCTTCTGACCTGTAATCGGCTTGAACGGCATTTTAGCACCCAGCGTCAGCAGCAATGCAACAACAGATAGTGCAGCGGCAAACTGGAACATGCTCTGATAAGAGTCAACTTGCATGATACCCAATCCAATCATCGGACCAATTGCCATGGCAAAGGTCATGGAGGTGCTGAACCAGCCCATCCCTTCCCCTCGGCGCTTGGCTGGAATCATGTCCGTGATGGCGGTCATCATGGCAGTCGTGGACATGGCCCAGCTCATCCCATGCAGAATCCGTAGTCCCATCAGTACCAGAATGCCGCCAACCCAGTTATACATATACATCGATGCAATAAAAACAAGCAGCCCTCCGATCATAAATGGACGTCTGCCGAACCGATCCAGCAATCCTCCGACAAAGGGCCGGAATGCAACAGAAGACAACATCAAGGCGCCCATCGCCAGCCCCACTTGCCGTTCATTGCCACCCATCTCTTTAATGAAGAGCGGAAGAGTCGGATATAGCATATAAAACGAAGTGAATAAAAAAAGCAACCCCACTGTCATCAAAATAAATGACTTGGTCCATAAACGTTCCAACGATACATTCCTCCTCATCAGTACGACTTTAACAGGTTCCTCTATTCTAACCAGGATTCATAAAGCTCATCTTCGATTTATAGAACTGAAGAATGGGTTTGTCTAGTAAAAAAGTCGCCACCAAGGCGACTTCATGAATAGATAAGTTTACATGCTAGCTGAGATTTCCGGTCACCGGATGAGGCACATACGCTTCTTCCAGGAAACTGATTTCTTCCGCAGTGAGTTTCACTGAAAGCGCGGATACAGCATCTTCGAGATGATGAATCTTGGTTGCACCAATGATCGGTGCGGTTACTGCTTCTTTTTGCAGCAGCCATGCCAGAGCAACCTGAGCTCGTGGAATATCGCGTTTCCCAGCCACTTCCGCTACTCTCTCCACTACCTGACGATCGGCTTCCACCATTGTACTTTCATAGAACGCTTTTCCGACAGGATCAATCTCCGAACGGGCAGTCTGTTCATTCCAATCCCGTGTAAGGCGTCCTTTGGCCAGGGGGCTCCATGGAATAACACCAACACCTTCATCAAGACATAATGGCAGCATTTCACGTTCTTCTTCGCGATATAACAAGTTCAGATGATTTTGCATGGAGACGAATTTCGTCCATCCATGCCGTTCGGCTGTATGCTGGGCTTTCATGAACTGCCAGGCATACATGGAGGAAGCCCCAATGTATCTGACTTTTCCAGCCTTCACCACATCATGAAGGGCCTCCATTGTTTCTTCAATAGGCGTTGTATGATCCCATCGATGAATCTGATACAGATCCACGTAATCTGTTCCCAAACGCATAAGACTGTTATCGATTTCGTTCATAATCGCTTTTCTCGACAACCCTGCACCATTGGGTCCATCATTCATCCGGAAAAACAATTTGGTCGCCAGAACAATCTCATCCCGGCGGGCAAAATCCTTCAAGGCACGTCCTACGATTTCTTCACTGGTTCCATCTGAATAGATGTTCGCCGTATCAAAGAAATTAATACCCGCCTCAACTGCTTTTTGAATAAATGGGCGACTCTGCTCTTCGTTCAGTGACCACGGAGCCATCCCCCGTTCCGGTACACCGTAACTCATACAGCCAAGGCACAATCTCGAAACGTCCAGACCGGTACGTCCCAATTTGACATATTCCATAATTCTCACTCCTTTATTGTTTGTCGCAATTAACCCAAAATCACTAGTCGATTCATTCCCAAAAGGTTCAAAGCCCTGTTCTTTTCTCCAGTTCTTCCGTGTATCGCGCGCCCATCAAAGTAATCTTCGAGGCTGCGTCATTTATGTTCTTTACATCTTCAGGCGTGAGTATAATGTCTGCCGAGTTCAGATTTTCTTCCAATCTGCTTCGTTTGCGCGTGCCCGGAATCGGTACGATCCAAGGTTTCTGTGCAAGTAACCACGCAAGCGCAATTTGGGCCGGACTGGCCTTTAACGCCTCCGCCTTCTCTTTCAATAGATCAATCAGCACTTGATTCGCCTCCAATGCTTCAGGCGTAAACCGGGGCAGAATGTTTCGCAAGTCCCCTTGATCAAATGTCGTTTTTGAGTTGAAACTCCCCGTGAGATAACCTTTGCCCAGCGGGCTAAATGGAACAAAACCAATGCCAAGTTCCTCAAGCGCAGGAATCAGCTCTTCTTCGGGACGTCTCCACCACAGGGAATATTCACTCTGCACTGCAGCGAGAGGCTGAACTGCATGAGCACGACGGATCGTATTCACTCCAGCCTCGGACAGTCCCCAGTGCTTCACCTTTCCTTCCCGAATCAGATCCTGAACAGCCCCCGCCACTTCCTCAATGGGCACATCCGGATCGACCCGGTGCTGATAGTACAGATCAATGGCTTCGACCTGCAGACGCTGCAGTGACTCCTCCGCCACCTTGCGAATATGTTCGGGACGGCTATTCATTCCGCTCTGTTTGCCGCCCTGTATATCGAAGCCAAATTTGGTTGCGATGATGACTTGATCCCGCACGGATTTCAGCGCTTCGCCCACAAGTTCTTCATTAATATAGGGTCCGTATACCTCAGCAGTATCGAAGAAGGTTACACCTCGCTCGACAGCTTCCCGGATCACAGAGATCATCTCACTTTTGTCAGAAGCTGGGCCATACCCGTAGCTCATGCCCATACAACCAAGCCCTATCGCCGAAACTTCCAACCTGCTATTTCCCAATGTCCGTTTTTGCATCATGCATCTTCCTTTCCCATATAATAATACTTTTAGCCAACATTCCAGGCATTTCACTGAACACACTCTCACTTGTTTAATTCTGTGAGCTTAGTCTTATTATGCTCAAGCATGTGCACCAAGCGGTATATCAATTGTCTTAAATGATTGCCTAATCCTATCACAGGCTCTTTTGATTTCAAATAATAGGCCTTATAATGAAACTAGGTTAAACCCGTAAGGAGGATTCAAATGACCGAGGATCTATCTCATCAGAGCCGAGAATTAAGCGAGTTGGTTGAGCGTCATTCCATTCGCAGCGGTGGGGTGGAGACACCAATCCCTTCCCTGTTTTTCTTTCATCACACAAGGACTTCCGAACCGGCATATCGGGTTTATAAGCCTTCATTTTGCGTTATCGTTCAAGGTTTAAAAGAAGTATTGCTCGCCCAGGAGCGCTTCGAATATGGCCCTTCCAATTATCTGATCGCTTCCATGAATCTTCCGGTGATTGGGCAAATTATCAAGGCATCCCCTGATGCCCCTTACCTAAGTCTCAAGCTTGAGTTCACACCGAATCAAATTCTTGAAGTGTTAAACGAATGCAACATACAAGTAACTTCCAAAGAAAACGCCAGACGCGCCTTATTCGTCGGAGAGATGGAATCAACCATACAGGATGCCCTACTTCGGCTGCTTCGCTTACTGGACACACCGGGGGAAATTCCTTTTCTCGCCCCTTTGTACACGAAGGAAATTTTGTTCCGTCTTCTCCAAGGACCTTACGGAGGTGAACTGGCACAGATTGCTGTGGAGGGAAGCAGTACGTATCGAATCAGGGAAGCCATTGAGTATATCGTTCGTCACTGGGAACAGCCATTTCGGATCGAAGATCTGGCAGAGACAGCCAGCATGAGCGTATCCTCGTTCCATCGGCACTTCAAGGAGATTACGGCCATGAGCCCATTACAATTCCAGAAACAATTAAGATTACAGGAAGCCCGGCGGCTTCTGATGGCTGAGTCTGCCGATGCTGCCGATGTAGCTTTCCGGGTAGGATACGAAAGTGCTTCCCAGTTCAGCCGTGAATATGCGCGCATGTTCGGTGCACCTCCGAGAAGTGATATTAAACGGTTGAAGGAAAAATACGATCTTATCTTGAGTGAGTAGCTCCTAAGCGCAGCAATAAAGCAAACCAAAAAGGACGACCAGTGGTCGTCCTTTCTCAGTATCACGTAACTAATCATCATTCATTTCTATGCTTAAACCAATGCTTCAGCGAGTAGCGGGGCCTTACTTGTTTCACGCAATAATTGGGCGATGTCCCGAGTCAATGCATCCACATTCTCCCGCCGAGTTGCCCAGCTTGTACAAAAGCGAACTGCACTGTGGGTATCGTCAACCTTTTCCCAAAAGGAGAACGTATACTGACTCCGCAATTGTTCAAGAAGATGGTCAGGCAAAATCGGAAATTGCTGGTTCGTTGGTGATTCGTACAGGAATCGGATGTTCTGCTCTTCGAGTGAATCATGAATTCTCATCGCCATATCAATCGCATGACGGGAAATCTCCAAATACAATCCATCCTCAAACAGCGTTTCGAATTGAATGCCCAGCAATCTGCCTTTGGCGAGCAAACCACCTTTTTGTTTGATCATATAACGGAAATCGGGCTTCAGTGCTTCATTCAGGATGACTACGGCCTCCCCCATCAAAGCCCCAATTTTGGTGCCACCAATATAGAACACGTCACACAGACGGGCAAGATCAGCAAGAGTCATATCACAATTTTTGGACGCAAGTGCATATCCCAGGCGTGCTCCATCAACGAAAAATGGGAGACCGCATTCCCGGCTTGTTTCGAATAATGCCTGCAGTTCCGCCTTGCTATACATCGTACCGTTCTCTGTTGGCTGAGATATGTAAACCATGCCAGGCTGTACGCAGTGTTCCGGAGATGACTCACTCATATGTGACTGATAGACTGCCTTCACTTGGTCAGGTGTGATTTTCCCGTCTTCGCTGGAAACAGTGAGCACTTTATGGCCGGTTGCTTCAATCGCTCCCGTCTCATGAACGGCGATATGGCCCGAGGTTGCTGCAATAACACCTTGATAAGGACGCAATATGGACGCAATCACTGTGGTGTTCGTTTGTGTGCCACCGACCAGGAAGTGCACATCTGCCTGCTCATTATCACACGCCTGACGAATAAGAGCTCTCGCCCGATCGCAGTGTGGATCTGTGCCATATCCGCTCGTTTGTTCCATATTGGTCTCTAACAGTCTTTGCAAAATACGCTCATGCGCACCTTCGTTATAATCACATTCGAATCGTATCATCGTGTTGTCTCTCCTGCTCTCTTATTCAACTTCTCTTGTATGTTCATCATCGAGGCATAGACCTCTCTGATCTCTTCCTCGTCCAGATTCTGCATTAACTTCAGGATCTGCTGGTCAGACCGATCATTTAATTCGGCGTAAAGTTCCTTGCCCTTCTCCGTTAGTCGAATTAAACTGACCCGACTGTCTGCTTCCGAATTCACTTTGACCAGCAGGCCTTCCTTGGACAGCTTGTTCACGATTCGGCTCATGTAACTGCGATCAATGGTCAGCGTATCCACCAGATTGTTCGCAATACTTTCTCCACGAATCCCAATTTCAATAATGACCCTTACTTCGGCAAACGAATAGCCTGTACCAAGGATATGCTTATCCAGTACACCAAGGATATTGGTATAAAAACGGTTGAAACGCCGCATATCATCCAAAATATCGGAATTTATGTGCTGAGAGTCGATATCAAACCCTCCCTTTTAGTGGACATTGTCAACAATATAATAATTAGATTAGTGGACGATGTCAACAAAATGATTCTAAACAATAAGAAAACCAAATACCTGCGCATATAAAAAACCGCGCATGATGCGCGGCTCTGTTTATACAATCTTATGAATGGCTGTATTGTACCTGATGAAGTCGGCTGTATATTCCTCCAGCTGCGACCAGTTCATCATGGTTCCCCTGCTCGGCAATGCCGTCAGCGTTCACGACCATAATCCGGTCCGCATTCTTGATGGTTGTCAGACGGTGTGCAATGACCAGCGTCGTTCTTCCCACAGAAAGTTCTGCAAGAGATTTCTGGATTAACGCTTCGGTTTCAGTATCCAAAGCGGATGTAGCTTCGTCCAAAATCAGGATCGGTGGATTCTTCAGGAACATGCGGGCTATGGACAAACGCTGCTTCTGCCCTCCCGAGAGCTTAACCCCTCGTTCACCGATAACCGTATCGATGCCGTCCGGCAAAGTAAGAAGCAATTCTTCCAGCGATGCGCGGCGGGCAGCATCCCAGATTTGCTCATCCGTTGCCGTCAGATCACCATAGGCAATATTCTCCTTGATTGTGCCTGAGAACAGGAATACATCTTGTTGAACAATACCGATATGCTTGCGAAGGGATTGCAGCTGGACATTTCGAATATCGACACCGTCCACCGTGATCCGCCCCTCTTCCACTTCGTAGAACCTTGGAAGCAGGCTGCATATGGTGGTCTTACCTGCACCGGATGGACCAACAAAAGCTACCGTTTCTCCAGGTTTAATGGATAAACTGATGTTCTTCAAAATTCGGCGGTTGGGCTCATAACCAAACGACACATTTTCGAAGCGAATATCCCCCCGAACGTGATTTAACGCAACAGCATTTTTGTCATCCGCGATTTCGGGCTCCGTATCAATAATCTCCAGATAGCGCTTGAAACCGGCGATTCCTTTCGGATAACTTTCAATTACAGCATTGATTTTCTCAATCGGGCGGAAGAAGATGTTGGACAGCAGCAGGAATGCCATGAAATCACCCATATCAATTTTGCCGTCAATAAAAAACCATGCACCACTGATCATCACAAATACCGTAACCAATCTCATCATCATATAACTGACAGATATGCTCTTGGCCATCGTTTTATAGGCAAGCAGCTTGGTTTGACGAAAGTTCTCATTGTCAACGGAAAACAGTTTTTTCTCATGTTCTTCATTGGCAAACGATTGAACCACACGAATTCCGCCTACGTTATCTTCGATCCGGGAATTGAAATTACCCACATTACCGAAGAGACGACGATAGGTTTTGGTCATGCGTCCACCAAAAACGATAATGACCCAGGCCATAATCGGGATAATGACAAATGTAATCAGAGCAAGTTCCAAATTAATGTTTGCCATAAGCCAGAATGATCCGATCAAGGTCATAACCGCGATGAAAACATCCTCAGGTCCATGGTGAGCAACCTCTCCGATATCGTTTAGATCATTGGTCAGGTGACCAATCAGATGGCCCGTTTTGCGGTTGTCAAAAAAGCGGAATGACAACTTCTGCAAGTGAGCGAACATCTTCTCACGCATGTTGGTCTCAATGTTAATACCGAGCATATGTCCCCAATATGTAACGACATAATTCAAGGCTGTATTAAGCGCATAGATCGATAGCAGTACAATACAGGCCAGGATAATGAGCGGCCAATCCTGACCTGGCAATAACTCATTAATAAATTTACTTACAGCTAGAGGAAAGGCCAGTTCCAGCAAACCTGCGATGACCGCACAACCAAAATCAATGACAAACAATTTCTTGTAAGGCCGATAATACGAAAAGAAACGACGAATCATTCTTATTCACTCTCCACATACTGATTAGGGCTTCCCTCTTCATTTTGCAGTTCGAAGAGATGAATATATTCATCGATCACCTGGTCAATGGCTTTCAGTTCACCACTGATCATCGGACGAATATGCTCATATTCCTCTTGACCGAGTTGTCTGGCCAAAGTCGTTCTTCGATTCTGCATTTGTTCCAAAAAGACTAAAATTCTTCCACGTCGAAACGTTTGTGCCCCATTACCCCGTTTTCCGTTATGCTCTCCATGCCCTCTCCCACGTCTTGAACGTTCACTTTGTTGCTCATCTTCCCCGCGGCCACGTCTGGATCGCTCTCCATGGCGATCAGGTTGTTCGTTCATATTTATATGTCTTTCTCTCATTTGTGAAACACCTCCATTTCCGTATACATATGTATACAATTTGTTCATGTATACGATTGTATACACAGAGGTTTTTTCTGTCAACCCATATTTTTCCATTTTATTCTGAACAGGAGAAGAGCAGATTGACACTAAAAAAAAACAACTTCAATCGCCGCCTTAGCCCCGGTGCTAACACAGCGATAGAAAAACCGTCCCACAGGACGGCTTTTGATATTCATTGATACACATCTCTGAATCACGAGTAGACTTTTACAGAATAGCTACTTCGCTTCGTTCATGAATGCTCTAACATCTTCAGCGATTTCTTTAAATAACGTATGGTGTAAGTAATGCTCGCCATCCATAGTTATTACTTTCCCATGTAAAGAATCTTTAATCTGTCCTTCGTGCAGTGGTATCCATTCTTTTACACCTTCATTATTCGCTTGAACAAGGAGAAGAAGTGGAAGGTCTTTAGAGAAGGTTAAACCTTGAGCTGCCTTGAAATTGGAAGAGATATGCTCCATCTCATTCAACATCGTGGAACTATTCGAGTTTTATTCGACAGCATTTTCATCTGCTCTACGGTGTGCTCATCAAATGGGAGTCCAGCATAAGGGTCCTCGCCAAATTTGACCACCAATCTTTGAAGACCTGATTTTTTAAGGAAATTGAACATTTTTACAGGTAATTTAGCATCCATACCCGGTTGTGTTGGAACACTGCTATCAATTCCGACGAATGCAGTTACTTCATTCGGATACTTGTTCACATAATCAAGGCCGTAAATGCCTGCAATGGAGTGGCCCATGAGGATGTATTGGTTAATATTAAGCTGCTGCAGAGCTTCATGTACTTCACTTACGATATTCTCTGTGGTTCGTTCTTTTTCCGTTGCATCACTTAAGCCATAACCGAAAGGCTCCACTGCTACCACTTTGTAATATGGAGATAGCTCGTCGATGAGCAGCTTAAAATCAAGCGCTGGTGAAGCTGTTCCATAACCTGGAAGAAGCACAATCGTTTCCTTGCCTTCTCCCTGAAAGAACACATTCATATTTTTCCCGTCTACGGATACATGCTGACCATAGGGCTCTATCTTTTTCGCCTCTGAATTTGTACTGATCACATTCGTGATATAGACAATACCTAGAAATAGAACAATGGCGATTACGATTGCTCCCAGTATTTTTAGTATCCTGTTTCGTATTTTCTTGGCCCTCGATCCATTCTTTGCTTTCTTTTCCTCTGGTTGTGTCACTCTCATCTTCTCCAATCCTGAACTGTTGTTCGGATTTTCTTCTTTGATGCTAATGAAATCTTAACTCCTGAAAATGTACTGCCCGTGACGTCAATATGAACTCAATATGAACCAGCACGAAAATGTTGCGGCATGACGGGTACGGCAGCTTGTACATGAAGGAATTATTGGATTCTTCCCATAAAATTCATGAATTTTTCAGCGATTTCTTTGGAATGGGAACGATATAAATAATGATTGGCTTCAAGCAGCACCATTTCTCCATGTACGGAGTCCTTTATGAGCTTCTCATGCTCAGGAATCCACTGATCCGTTCCCGGATGATTCGCCTGAACAAAGAACAGGACTGGCAGATTTGGCGGAAAAGTTTGCTTTTCAGCTGTTTTAAAGTTGGAATACATGCTCTCGGCCTCATTTAATTGAGTGGTATTATACATGTTTTTGCGTATCAGAATGTTCAATTGTTCTTTCGTTTGTTCATCATAAGGTAATTCATCATAAGGGTCGGCACTCAGTTTCAATTGAACACGGGCAAAACCTAAGTCACGGAACCATTTAATCGGTTGTGTATCTGACGAATCAATCTTTTGTTCACTCAGCGAGGGCACACTGCTATCCAGTCCGACAAATGCACGTACTTCGTTTGCATATTTGTTCACATAATCAAGGCTATAGATCCCCGAAATGGAATGACCCATCAGGATATAGCGATCAATATGTAGGCTCTGTAACGCTTCATGAATTTCACTGACGATATTTGCCGTACTGCGTTCCTTTTCGGTCTGATCGCTCAATCCGTAACCAAAAGGCTCTACGACGACGACCTTATAATATGGGGATAACTCTGAAATAAGCGGTTTAAAATCAAGTGCTGGCGATGCCGTTCCAAAGCCGGGTAAAATCACGATGGTTTCATCGCCCTTTCCTTGAATGGTGACATTCATCTGTTTCCCATCTACAGACACATGCTGACCATAAGGCTCCAATCTCTTCTTCTCCGAATGACTGCTGATTTTGTTAACGGTGTACACTGCGGCAACAAAAAGTAGGAAGGCTACAACAATTGCACCTAATACTTTAAGCAAAATATTTAATACTTTCTTCCACTTGGTTCCATTCCATTTTTTCTTCTCTCTTTTTTGTTTCACACACATCTGCTCCTGTCCTTATCTGGTTCATGGCATAACAAGCCGTAAATGCAAGCCTAACCAACCAAGATGTCCTCACCATGACGACAATATGAACAGAGTATGAACTAACAAAAAAACCACGTTTCACATACAAGAAAGCTTGCATGTGAAACGTGGCATGTAAATACGGTTTAGATAACTGGCGTGCATTTTATACACCCACCTTATTCTGTAAAGCCTAACTATTCCGTTGGTGGAGTGATTGGCAGCGTGACAATAAAGGTTGTGCCTTGATCAGGCTCACTTTCCACCCGGATGTCCCCTTGATGAAGCGATATAATCTGCTTCACGATGGCGAGTCCCATTCCGCTACCGTCATATTTGCGACTGTGGGAACGATCTGCCTTGAAAAACCGTTCGAATATGCGTTTCTGATCTTCCAGAGGGATACCAATGCCACTATCGGAAATTCGGACGATCACATTTTTGACATCCTGCTCCAGGCTGACACGAATTACCCCCTCATCCCTGGAAAATTTGATGCCATTGCTGAGAATATTCGTCCACACCTGATTCAACTGGTCGTGATCCGCCACAACTTTAACAGCCTGGAGATCAAGCTCAAAGTGAATGCTGCGTGCAGACCATTGTGGCTGGAGAGTTACAATGACGCGCCTGATCTGTTCATCCAGGCTGAGTGTGCTAAGTCGAGGTTGCTGAGACTGTGATTCAAGCATGCTCAACTTGAGCAAATTATCACTCATTTTGGACATCCGCTTCGCCTCGGCGATAATAATCTCAAGATATTTGCTTCTTTCGTGCTCTGAGAGATTTACTTGCTTCAGTGCTTGAGCATAACCGGATATTGAAGTAAGCGGAGATTGAACCTCGTGCGATACATTCGTTACAAATTCCCTGCGCATCTGCTCCAACTGCTGCAGATCCTGCATCATTTCTTCGAAGCTGCGTGCCAGCGTCCCCAGTTCTCCGGTTTGCTTGATATTCAGCTTGACGTTGAAATCTCCGGCAGCGATCCGCTTCGTCGCTCTTGTCAGTTTTTTGATTGGTCTAACCAAATATATGGATGCTACCAGAATGATAAGACTTCCTGCAATCAATGAACAGGTTGCAAAGATCGAAGCAAATTTGACGACAAAGGAGGACGAGGGTGGAGCGAGCGTCTCCAGAAACATGGCTTTCGTTCCCATTTCCGTTTTCACTGGCAAACCTAGAAGAACGGATGCAATACCGTTCGGATTGTCCTGAACAACACCTCCGTCTAACACTTTCTTAAGCCGCTCCTCCGTCACCGGGGCCAATTTATGTCCGTTAAGCTTTCCATACGACTGGAAGTGACCCGCTGCATCGTACATTCGAATATAATAGGAATCCAGCTGCTTCATCTTACTAACGAATGACTCTGCTTCGCGTAAGGGAAGGGTTTTGTAAATCTGCACAACATCTTGTCCAAAGTTACGTAAATTGATTTGAGCGTTCTCGTTCAACTTGTCCTCAAATATCCAGATAGACATAAAAAAAGAAATGACCGTACCTGCGATGACGGAGACCAAAAATGTCAGAACTACACGTATGTATAGCGACCTGATCATTCATATACCTCAAGGCGGTATCCAAGCCCGCGCACTGTCTCAATTCGAAATTCAGACGTCGTCGCGAATCGCTCACGCAGGCGTTTAATATGTACGTCTACTGTTCGATCATCACCAGTGTAATCAATGCCCCAGATCTGATCGATCAATTGCTCTCGTGTATAGACTTGTCCGGGTGTTCCCGCAAGCTTATACAGCAATTCAAATTCTTTCAGGGGTAACGTAAGCGACTCCGTTCCTCTCATCACCTTATACGTTTGTCGATCCAGGGTGACGTTACCAAAATGAATCGTCTGCGTGGAGCCGATTTTGTATCGTTTCAGTAATGCACGAACACGAGCTGTGAGCTCCAACGGATCAAACGGTTTAGTCAGATAATCATCGGTCCCCAGTTCGAATCCCTTCACCTTCTCCCAGGTCTCACCTCTCGCCGTCAGCATGAGCAACGGAAGATCAGGATTGGCTCTTCGCAGCTCCTTGCATAACGTCCAGCCATCCATGACAGGCATCATGATATCAAGCACGACAAGATCAATAGGTGTTGAGCTGTAAACGGTCAGAGCCTCCTTGCCATTCGCGGCTTCAGCCGTTTCAAATCCGTCATTTCTCAAAAATAAACAGACGAGTTCACGAATATTCGGATCGTCGTCAGCAACCAGTATTGTAGGCATTTGTGTCCTCTTTTCCTGTCTTCCATCTTAAGTAGTCGTTAACCATTATTTCCCTATTGGATTCGTAAAAAGCAAACTTCTTCTCGTATATAATACGTTCTTTATACAGGAACGAGTTAAAATTTGAACATGCTGCGTAAAATGTCCTGCATCCCGGCTTTGGAATTCTCAAACTGTTTTACACGGTGGCCGTTGGCACCTGACGGATGAGGGAAGCCCCACAATATTCTTTCTTCTTTTATTCGACCTTCATCAAGCAATTGACGAAGCACAGCCTCAACAGACTTACCTAATGGAATGATGAGGGGATGATTTAACTGATTCACTTCAGGCAGAAACGACCCAAGCACGGCATGATACAGAAATGTATTTTCTCGAATGGATGGTAAGTGTCCATTATAATTCTGTTGATCCACAAAGATTGGAAATCGGATCAGGGAAGTGGTGTGCAAAATTGGACATTCAGGTTCAAATAACCTTTGTACATGAGGAACGCTTAAATAGTGATGCAGCCCTATTTCCTGCAGCATATGAACCAAGTTGGCTCGCATTGTTCCGGCCATTCTTGCTGCAAATTTTGCTTCTTTACAGGCATGTTCAAAGGATTGCTGATCCTTTAACGCTTTGATCGCCGTTCGAAAAGCAATCTCCATCTGCTGCCAGCCCGGTGTGATGCCGACGAGCATGACTTCTGCGGAAGGTTTGATATATTCATTGTGCGGAGAGTAGAACATCTCAACTTTTCCAGAAGAATTTAGTTTCAATTCGTTAATTAGCAGCTCTGCTTTGGAATACTTTTGTTTTTCCGGGAACGAATTCATGACTGTAATGAAATGCTTTTGGCGAGTCGAAGGTATCAGCAGTTTGTTTCCCTCCTTCCAGCATCTTAACCTCTATTTACGCGGCTTTTATACAGAGCATATTGGTAGCTGTACGGTAAACGCTGCACCTTCTCCTGGTTCACTGGATACCGAGACAGAACCATCGTGCATCTCAACTATTTTTTGCACAATGGACAACCCCAGTCCACTCCCGCCTGCAGTACGTGTACGGGATTGATCTGCTTTGTAGAACCTTTCAAATATCCGAGGTTGATCCTGAGGTGCGATACCAGGACCTGTATCTGTGATGCGCACATTGACCTCGTCTTCACTTTGTGTAAGGAAAATATCAATTTTCCCGCCTTTGGGTGTAAACTTGATTGCATTATGGATCAGGTTAATCCACACCTGAATCATCAAGTCCTTATCTGCAACGATTTCGACTTCTTCCAGTTCCACGTTCATCTCTATTTTTTTGTCATCCCATTGGGGCTCACAGGAGAGTACAAGAGTAACCAGTTGTCGATCCAATCGATAGGATGTTTGCTGAGAGGCATGCTCGGATGAGTCCAGAACAGCGAGCTTCATCAAATTATCACTGAGTCTGGACAAACGAACACACTCCGTTTCAATAATCGTCAAATATTGGTCGCGTTTCTCCTGATCCATCGTTGTATCCTTCAGCGCTCTGGCGAATCCGCTGATCGACGTTAGTGGTGATCCGATCTCATGTGACACGTTAGAAATGAACTCCTGGCGGAGTTCTTCCATCACTTTGAGATTCGCGGCCATGTCATTGATACCCTCTACCAGTTGGGCAAACGGGTGATCATGTCCCTGTCTGCCTTTTCGTTTGGCGAGGGTCGAATCCAGATTTACGCGAAAGTCGCCCCGGGAGATTCTTTTCAAAGCCTCAATCAACTCGTTAAAGAATTCGTATTCTCTGCCTTTAACCAATGGACCAATGATTGTGATGCATAAGCCAAATAGAATGAATCCGAGCATGGCATTGATGAGAAAAGCAATCAATTCATGCGGTTGCCACGCGATATGGGAATACGCGCTCCTCGTAATATAGAACGCCCCAGTCCAGCATATAAATAGGGCCAGTGATACCAGGATTACATTTTTGGCAATATGAAGAATTCCAGGCTCCGGCTTCATTGCCTAACCTCCAGTCGGTAGCCCAAACCTCGCATGGTGCGGATGATGAAGGTGTGATCCTCTTCGGGGAAACGCTCGCGAAGACGTTTAATATGCACGTCAATCGTTCTTTCGTCACCTTCATAATCATAACCCCAGATCTTTTCAATTAACTGATCACGCGTAAATGTCTTTCCAGGATAACTGGCAAGGGTGAACAGAAGTTCAAATTCTTTGCGTGGCAGCACAATATCCTGATCGCCCTTCCTGCACTCAAATGTATCACGACGCAGAACGAGATCGCCCAGAAATACGGCTTGTGAAGTCATAATCCGGTATCGTTTCAACAATGCCTTTACCCGAGCGACAAGCACCAAAGGGTCAAAAGGCTTCACCAGATAATCATCCGTCCCGAGCGTAAAACCTTTTATGATCTGCGAAGTATCTCCTTTTGCCGTTAACATCAGAAGTGGCAAGTCGGTCTGTTTACGCAGTTCACGACACAGCTCCCATCCATCCATGCCCGGCATCATAATATCGAGAACGACCAGGCCGACATTATGGTCAGCGAGTAATCGCAATGCATCCAGTCCGTCAACAGCCTCGATTACGTGCAAACCTTCCTGCTGTAAAAAATGTCCTACCAGCTCTCGGATATGCGGGTCGTCATCAACGACCAATATGCTTGTCAATGTGACCACCTCCTTCAGGCAACCTTGCCTTATACTCCACATTCTGTCAAGAAGGAGACCTTATACCATGAAGGCATAACGTCTCTTTCCTGACAAGCTACGCGTTTTAAGCAAAATTTGATGATTTCCAATTATGTTCTGCGCATATATGCCCGTACTGTCAATGGTGCAAAAATGGCTACAATAACCGCAGCTCCGGCAAGACTGCTCACCAGATCTGTGCCCATTGTCCCTTGATTCGCCAATTCCCGTACAGCTGAAACCAAATGGGATATCGGATTGACATTGACTACCCACTGAAGCCAATTCGGCATCGTATCTACCGGAACGAAAGCATTCGAAGCAAAGGTGAGTGGAAACAGGACGAGCATGGAAATCCCTTGTACACTGGACGCTGTGCGAGCAATCACACCAAGAAAAGCAAATATCCAACTGATAGCCCATGAACAAGCGATGACGAGCAGCCCGGCCAGCGCGACATGTCCCAATCCACCTGCAGGGCTATATCCCAATAAATAGCCTATCGCAAAGGTTAGTACCGTTGCAATGGTATATCGGATCGTGTCTGCCAGCAATGCTCCGGCCAGAGGCGCAATACGTGCTATAGGCAATGATTTGAATCGGTCGAATACCCCTTTATCCATATCCTCACGCAACTGCACACCAGTAACGACTGAGCTTGTAATTACCGTCTGCACAAGTATACCCGGAATAATGACCAACAAATAAGCTTGAATGTTTCCCGAGACCGCACCACCAAAAATGTACGTAAACATCAATGTGAAAATGATCGGCTGTAGGGTAACATCGAATAATTGCTCTGGTGTTCGTCGAACCTTTAAGATCCCACGGTAAGCCATCGTTAAGGAATTCCGGACGGTTTGCCCAAAGCTTGTGTATTTTCTCAGCTTACGACTTGGGTTTTGTTTCGCTATTGTACTGTTCATACTTGCAACTCCTCCACTGCTTGTGATTCTTGAGACGTATCAGATGTATTGCCACTCGCATCTTGGCCCGTAATGGTAAGAAACACTTCATCAAGTGTAGGTTTCTGGACACTCATCTCAGCCAGATCAATGCCTGCGGAACGGAAAGCTATCAACAGATCTGCTGTAATATTCGCATTCGCCATCGGTGCAGTAATCTTCCCTGCTTCCGCTGATACGCTGGATTCTGTTCGAAGGATCTGCTCCACAATCTGCCGGGCTGTTTCAATGCGCAAGGGTTCCTGAATTCGCAAATGGAGTGAAGCCGTTCCCAGCGAAGCTTTCAAATGATCCACAGTACCTTCCGCAACCACACGTCCATGATCGATGACAGCAACGCGGTCGGCCAGTTGATCTGCCTCATCCAGATACTGGGTAGTTAACAATACGGTTGAACCCGATCTTACCAGTTGCCGAATCGTGTTCCACATCTGCACACGGGTGCGGGGATCCAAACCTGTCGTTGGTTCATCCAGAAAGATCAGCGGCGGCTGGGCAATAAGACTGGCTGCCAGATCCAGACGACGGCGCATCCCTCCCGAAAAGCTCTTCAACGGTCGTTTAGCGGCTTCTATCAAACCGAACTCCTCCAGCAGCTCTGCCGTTTTGCGTTTGGCTTCCGTTCTTCCAAGTCCCAGTAAGCGCGAGAAAATCATCAGGTTTTCGTTGGCACTAAGCGACTCGTCAACCGAAGCATATTGTCCGGTCAGCCCGATAAGCTGGCGAACCATATGAGACTCTTTCACTACATCGTGCCCGAATATCCGGGCTGAACCCTCATCGGGACGCAGCAGGGTAGCCAGCATGCTGATCGTTGTCGTTTTGCCTGCACCATTCGGACCGAGCACGCCGTAGATCGTACCTGCCCCGACTTTCAAATTCACGCCATCCACTGCACGATGATTCCCGAACGTTTTGACAAGTTCTTCCGCTTCAATTGCCCATTCCCCTTGATTCGTATTTATGGTACTTTGGTGTGTATTTATCAATTGTTGTTCCTCCCATATCGTTTATAGGAGAAGAATATCGTACATTTATGAACTGAATATGAATGACATTAGAGTTACAAATCCAGCGAAACAAGAAAACCCCGCCAAGGTCTAATATAGACCGGCAGGGTTAAATCTGAACAATCATATTCTAGTTGGCGGGTTTAATATCAAAAAAGTCCAGTTCTCCGTAACCTTCGCCTTTGGAAAAGCGAATCTTGTTCACGCCTGCCTTCAGTTGAATCTTGGCGGTAGACAGCCCCCAGTTCTCCCATCCTTTGTTGGTCATATGAAAAGGATTGGCCGTTCCTCCATTTACACTCAGCAGCAGATTCGACCAATTGCCCCCAGCTGTGCCGTTCGCGGTTCGTGCCAGCAAAATGTAGGTACCCGCGGATGCTGCATTCACATCGAATTCAACATAGCTGTCCACGGTATCCATATGTCCGGCCTTCATCCCTCCAGATCCGGCAGGACTCTGCGAGGCGTAAGCTATACCTCCGAATGTTCCCTCTTCCCCTTCATATCGAACATGCTGCGCTTCTCCAGAAGGCAGTGCAATAGGAACATTAGGATCCGCCGGTACGCCCAGATTCGGTGTATTGTCCGCATTCCAGGTGAATTTTTGCATTCGAATCTCTCGATTCCAACCCGCATTATTGTATTTCGCTGTATGATATATCATCCAATCCTCGGTTCCATCTGGAGACTTGGTAAACGACTGATGACCTGGGCCATATAGACCGTTTCCTAACTGGAATATCGGCTGACTGCGCTTGGTCCAGGATGCCGGGTTCAGCAAATTGCTCGACGTACTCGCCGTAATAAGTCCAAGTGAGTAATCATTGGTCCAGCTTCCGCTGGCCGAGTACACAAGGCTGATCACACCGTTTCGAATGATCACTTGTGGACCTTCATTGACGTTGGGGGAGTGATTGGTCTCCCATGCATAGGTTGGCCGCGCAATCTCTACCCGATTCGAATCAATGGTCCACGGATTGCTCATATGAGCAATGTACAGATTCTGCCTTACATTCGTATCTCCTTCCCAGCCCGACCAGATGAAGTAGAGCTGTCCGTTCACCTGTAATACCGTCCCGTCGATAGCCCACTTATTGGTGGGGTCCGTGATCTGTCCTTTATACTGCCAGGTTCCCTCGGTCGGGTCAGCCGACGTATTTTCCATCACGTACATGCGATGATTGACGTTGTCCCCGTCGTCCTTGGCGTAATAGATATACCAGGCACCATTGATGTAATGCAGCTCCGGAGCCCAAATTCCGCAGCAGCCCGTGTTCACCACAGTTGTCGGTGCCGCATCAATGGTCGTCAGCTGAGCAGATTTCCATATGGTCACGTTGCCACCGGTTGTTTTGGTAAAATAGTAGAATCCATCCGTATGCTTATACACCCAGGGGTCTGCACCATCCTGCATGACCACATTATAGAAATTGTTCTGAACCGTAGCTGCATGTGAAGTCTGACCCATCGGAAGAATAAGGAGTGCACATAAGGCAAGCAGCAATTTGCTTCTGTAATTCATCTTCATTATCACTCACCGACCTTTCTTCAATCTTCTATTGCAGCCTTCCGCGAATTGATACGGCGAATGATCTCCGAGTCGAACTTGGCACGTCTGTCATAGGTGTACAGCCCGTTCACTTCCTGTTCCACGTCATACAATTGGGTATAACAAAATCCGAACATCATTGGATGGTCAAGCAATACATTGGTCAATCCCTCATATCGGGCAATAAACGCATCTTCGGATGTCGGCCTGTCGCCGTAACCCCACGCTTTGTCATCTTTTTGATCCGGGTTCCACCATATTCCTCCATATTCACTGATGAAATAGGGCTGCCCAGCGTACGTTTGTCTATCCGGAAACGTATTGTACACTTCCCCGCCGCTTTTCATCGGTTCATATCTGGCCCGGAACGTTTCGGGATTCTGATCATAATCATGCAGATCGAAAATATCGGTCACGACATGAAAGTTACCGCTGGTGTCAATGACCGGACGTGTCGGATCCATACGTTTCGTCATTTCATAGACGATGCGCAGAACATCATTATCCTGCTTGGCCCCGTCCCGATCCCACGTTTCATTAAACGGGCACCAGCCGATAAGCGCAGGGTGATTGAAGTCGCGTTCCATACCCTCAATCCATTCCGGCAGAAACCGGGCTAGACTCTCGGTTGTCGTGATATCCAGTCCCCAGTTGGCATGTTCACCCCACACCAGATATCCAAGCCGGTCAGCCCAGTACAGAAAGCGCGGCTCGAATATTTTTTCATGCAGTCTTGCCCCGTTAAAACCCAGTGCCATGGAGATTTCGATATCTTTGCGCAGATCGTCATCGCTGGGAGCGGTATAGATGCCTTCTGGATAAAAGCCCTGATCCAATACAAGCCGTTGAAAAACGGACTTTCCATTGATCCGGAACGCCATGCCATCCAATTTGACGGTACGCAGTCCAAAATACGATGTAACTTGATCTATTGCCTGATCCTGTTTATGCAGTTTCAACTCCAGATCATATAACTTGGCAAGGCCCGGCTCCCATAAATGGATCTCGGATAACGGAATCATAAGATTAACGGAAGGCCCATGAATGAACGCAGCAGCTTCTCCAACTTCCTTCCCTTCATATCGTGCAATCGCGGTCAATTTCTCTCCAGCGGTATTTCCACCAAGCCTGATCTCCAGATGAGCACACCGATTGTCCGGATCGGCTACCACCTTCATTTCGGACAGGTAGACTTGAGGCACCCGCTCCAGCCATACCGTCTGCCATATGCCTGTAGTACGGGTGTAATCACAGCCATGGGAGTGATATCTTTCGCTTTGTTTTCCACGAGGCTGCCGTCCCGAACGCGGGTCGTCTTCCGCGCATACGGCAACTACATTCGTACCTGCCGATACATAGTCTGTAATATCAAAATGAAACGACGTATATCCCCCCCGATGTCTGCCAACCGAGGTTCCGTTAATCCAGATCTCGGCTTCATAATCAACAGCGCCAAAATGAAGCAGAATCCGATCATTTTCCCAAGCCTTTGGAACTTGAAACTCCCGTTTATACCAAACAGCAGCCATAAAATCGGTATATTGCACACCTGACAGCTTGCTCTCCGGACAGAATGGCACAGTAATTGTTCCGGTAAGCTGGTGTCCGGATTGATCATACCCGCGTTCTCTTCCACTTTGGCCGTGATCAATCTCGAATTGCCAGGAACCATTCAGATTGATCCACTCTTCGCGCACAAATTGCGGTCTCGGATATTCCGGACGGGGTGCAGCCATTTCATTCTTTGCATTCATGATAGAATCTCTCCTTTTAACCTTTTATTGAACCGACATAAACGCCTTTTACAAAATACTTTTGCAAGAAAGGATAAACCATCAGGATCGGAATGGTGGAAACGACAATGGTACAGTATTTGACCAACTCACGATAAGCCGTCGAACTGCCCGCACTGTCAATCACGACACCACCTGCACTGCCCATCGTTGTTGCGCTCGAGTCGTTGGCCACCAGGATCTCTTTCATCAGAAGCTGGAGCGGGAATTTGTCCCGATCCTGCAAAAGAACCATGGCGTTAAACCAGGAGTTCCAGTTGCCAACGAGATAATACAGGAAAATAACAGCCAGGGTCGCTTTCGATAGCGGCAGGATGACATACATCAATATGCGTGCCTGACTGGCTCCATCGATTGTCGCTGCCTCTTCCAGTTCGAGTGGAATGGCCTGAAATCCCGTCCGCAAAATGATGATGTTCCATGTACTCAATGCCGTAGGCAAAATCATGGCCCACAGATTGTTGAACAATCCGATATCCTTCATTAACAGGAACCAGGGTATAAGTCCTCCACCGAAAAACATCGTGATGGTAATGACGATCATAATGGCATTTTTAAAATATAAATCACGTCTGGACAGTACAAAGGCCCCCATGATCGTCATAAGCATGTTAACCAGCGTACCTAGTCCCACGTAAATCAGTGTATTGCGATACCCGATCAATAGACTGTTATCTTTAAAAATCAGCTTGTATCCATCCAAAGTGAAGCCCAGCGGTCTAAGCAATAGCCCTTTGTGTGCCACGAGCTGGGCCGGATCGCTGAACGATGCAAACACTATATGCAAAATGGGATAGAGACAGGCCATCGTCAGCAAGGATAACAGCGTATAATTTACGATGTCGAAAACCCGGTTTCCCCACGTTTTGTGAACAATCATTTTTGATTCATCTCCTCCCTACCACAGGCTGACATCGGAGTTTCGCTTTGCAATGCGGTTTGTAGCCCAGAGCAAAGCAAAATTGATTATTGCGCTTAACAGCCCGACTGCGGTCGAGTAACTCAAACTTGCTTCCCTCAGACCTCGTCGATACACATAGGAAGCGATAACATCTGCAGTATCATAGGTCAGCGGGTTATACAAAAGGATGATTTTCTCATAACCGGATGCCATCAGGCCGCCGATGGCGAAGATAAACAGGATGACAATCACCGGACTGATCTGGGGCAAGGTGATATGCCACATCTTTTTGATTCTTCCCACCCCATCAATGTCGGCAGCCTCGTATAGAGCAGGATCAATCGAACTCATGGCTGCCAGATAAATAATGCTCTCCCAGCCGATGCTCTGCCAAATGCCCGAAAAGGTATATATCGGGCGGAACATGGACGAGTAACCAAGCAGCGAACTGTATTCCTTGCCTGTAATAAACTGCAGAATCTGTGTAATGATGCCTTCGTCCGCAGTGAAGATATGAATCATGCCGCATACCACGACGAGTGAAATGAAGTGAGGCATGTAAGTTACCGTCTGAACCACTTTTTTGAACCTGCTGTTACGTGCTTCATTCAGCATCAACGCCAGGATGATCGGTGCGGTGAAGCCAAAAACGATTCCCCATAGATTTAACAAAAGCGTATTCTTAACAACTCTCCAGAAATAAGGTCCCTGAAAAAATTCAATGAAATGCTTCAGTCCAACCCATTCACTGTCTGCGAACCCAAGCAGCGGCTTGAAGTCTTTGAATGCAATAAGCACACCCCACATCGGTCCGTAACAGAAGACGAGAAACCAGGCGATTACCGGGATCGCCAGCAAATAGGCAAACCAGTTCTTTTTGAAATCTTTTTTAATGACATGACTGGTATTTTTGCGTTTGGGGGTCATCATTCCACTCTGCAATTCCCTATTTTTTCGTAAAGTCAGCAACTCATAAGCACCTCGTTTCTAACTCCTCACCATTCAGAATTTACTGACTACCTTTGGTTGTACCGATCCAGTGCAGCCTGATGGATGCTGAGGAATTCTTTCAATCCCATCTTTTCCGCATCGCTCAGGAACTTGTCATAGGCATCCACCGGGAGTTCCCCCATAATAATTTTGGCAAAGTACTCTCCCCGAAGTGTTGACAATTGATTCCCGAGCTCTGCCTCTCGTGAAGCCTCTTCCTGAGTAAACGTAATTGGAGGCATGGCCATGCTGGTGTCCATTTTTTCCGTCCACTCCTTCCGGATGTCACCGGAATAACTTCCTTTCGCAACAATCAATGGATTGGAATTGTGCTCGTCACGAATGGATGGCCAGGAATGCATGCGGTACTTCAACAACGTTGTCGCCACAGGCTGACCTTCCGGGTCTTTGTAAATGTAGCTGTCTTCATGGAAATAGGGTTTGCCATTTTTATCGATCAGGTGTACCGTTCCGTATTCACCATAGTTGAGAATTTCCCAGCCTTTTTTGCTGTAGTTAAAATCAAGCCAGGCCATTGCTGCTTCGACATCTTCACATTGGGTTGTAATCGCTGCGGTGGTTCCAGTTCGCTTGAAGTTTTTGTATGTGGTTGCGGACTGGTCCCCTTTATTCAGAACAGGGTTAAGTGCTCCGACAAAATCGATGTCGTTCTGCTGTTTCCAGTAACTAAACATGGTATCCGGAGAGTCCATCATGATTGCCGTCTTGTCCGAGATGGCGCTTGCCATTCTCTGGTTGAAGTCAGCGGTTGCCCAATCCCGATTAAGCAAACCCTCCTTATTCCATTGCTGCATGGTAGTCAGGTATTCCTTGGCCTTCGGCTGAGCCGGTCCCCAAGCCACTTTGCCGTTCTCATCCAGGAAGGTCCAGTCCCATACGCCATATGCACCATTAATAATTCCCGTAAAGATCTGACCATACGAAGAGCCGTAATTCAGTGGTTCGGTATATCCGACTTCTTTGCTCTTTTTCAGGAAGTTATGCCATTCGTTAATGGTTGTCGGAACTTCCAATCCCGTCTTATCCAAGGCTTCCTTTTTGATCAGAGTGCCAAACCAGGTCCATTCGGAGTAAGGTGCGATTCCGTAAAAACCAAGCAGTTTCCCGCTATCCGTAACCGTTGTTTTGCGTCTCGTTTCATCGGAGTTCCGCCATGCCGAATAGTTGGGCGCATTCGTTTCCATAAGTTCGGTAAGATCCAGATATGCCCCGTCATTCAGTCCGGCCTCAAGGCCGCCCGGATAACGCTCAGGATTGATAATAATATCGGGAAGCTCGCCGGAAGAGATCATGAGGGTAAATGCATCTGCCTCCTGCCCAACGGGCGGTGTGATGAAATTAACCTTGATGCCGGTTAGTTCTTCTACCTGCTTTTGCACCGCATGATTGTTCATGTCGGGAATTTCTGCAATAGCTGGCATCCAGACGTCCAACGTGACATCTTTCTCGTAGGGATACGCCGAGTAGTCATTAGGGATGGTCTCATCGAAGAAATCGCCCAGATAGGTGTCATTCAACGTCTGATTGACCTCTTCTTGCTGCTCTTGCGTTGGCGTTTCGTTGCCGCGGATGTTTTGGCTAATATCCGTAAAAGTGACTTCTTTCCGTACCTTGGCGACCTCTTCCTTTTGACCAGCCTCATCGGTTTCATTTTTGCTGCTGCAAGCCGCAGTCCCCAGCACAAGCACAGACACCATGAAGATGCCAAAAAACCGTTTAGTGAATTTAGCCATGTTCATCCCCCCGCTTCAAATTCGAGAAGCACTCTTCCCCTCTGTCTGATCCATCGGCTGATTTGTTATTTTCTGTATTTCAATCAAAAGTATAGTTTCATAATTATTGTATGTCAACGCTTACAATTTAATTTATTGTAATAAATTACACTCAATACTTTATCCACTCAGTTATTCATAATATAGATGTTAATCGATAAATATTTGTATAACTACCTATATATAAGGGTTTATCTCAACTAAATCGTTTGTTCCGAAGCTACACTTCACACATCCCCTCTTTTCTCTGTCCAATTTAATTACGGAATTATTGTAACTAAAAGCCTATCTATACATTAGCTCTGTCTCCTTCGACGTTACTCTCCGGATGGTCTCTGAAGGCCATGGTAATCACTGACCGGCACCCCAAAATCAGGTGTACCATTCGTGTTCCATTGAAATCGCTGGATGCGTGTTGCCCTTAAACTGGTGTCAGCCCCCGGAGCGTGAAGCCCATGGTAGACAATCCAGTCCTCCAAGCCGTCCGGGGACATTGTAAAACTGTTGTGCCCTGTGGCATATACGCCGTTTTCCGGGCATTTGCGGAATACCGGCTGCGGGGACTTATTCCATGATGAAGCTTGCATCGGATCGCTCTGTTCATTCATGGTCAACATACCCAAAGCGTAGTCCTCGGACCAGGTTGTGCTTGCAGAATATATCAAAAAGATTCGTCCATTTCGGTGGAGCGTCACGGGTCCCTCGTTGATCGCCATACCGCCTTTCTTTTCCCAGGCTAGGGTTGGTGCAGAGAGAAGCACATGATCTCCGGCCACGGTGGATGGGTCAGACATTCGCATAATATATATGGCCGATCCATAATCGGGAAAATGTCCATAGCCTGCATATAGAAAATAAAGCTGGTCGTTAAGCTTCATCACGGTACCATCCAAACCGGGCACTGGTGTATCCAGTGCTCCTTTCCAGACCCATTCCCCTGCAAAGGGATCCGCGCTTTCATTTTCCAGTACACAGATTCGCCGGGTATCATCTCCACCTCCATCATTGGCCGTGTAGTATACGTACCATCTTTCATTCAGGAAATGAATCTCAGGTGCCCACAAATGATGGCTGTAAGGACCGCCAGGCTCGGGTGACCAGATGATTGTACGGTCTCCTTCCCCGATTTCCGTTAGTCGGACCGATCGAACGAGCTCTACCTGATCTGAACGTGTTCGCATGAAGTAATAATAGCCATCCGTATGTCTGTAAACCCAAGGGTCGGCAGATTGAGCTGCCACAGGATTGTGAAAGGTTCTTTTGTCAGACATTGCTTCTACTCCTCTCAAGTCGTTCTGTCTTCTATTATCTGGCAGGGTTGGTTCACACACAATTATGAAACCGCTTCAAAGTGATCTCAAAAAAAGACAACCTTCAATCGATTTCGTCGGTCGAAAAAAAACCGCCCATGGGCGGTTATGTGATGGATTATTCAATTCGTGTTATGCATCCGCCATTCCAGCGGCGTTACACCGGTAAATTTGACAAAATAATCATAAAATCTGCTGGAGGAGGTAAATCCCACTTGTGATGAAATTATCTCGATCGCTTTATTGGTTTGCTGCAGCAATCGTTTTGCTTCCATTAAGCGAAGGTTAATGATGTATTGTTTCGGGGAAACACCTACAGCTTCCGTAAATTTTTTGCGCAGATTACTTTCAGACAAAAAGTGGCGGGATGCGAGCTCGCTGACCGTGATCGGGGTATGGTAAGAGGAATGAATGTCTTTCAGCACTTCCTGAATGATAACTTGACCGGTCGCATTAGCCGGGTAAGGCGATTCCAATGCATGACTTCGCTGAAACAATAGCAGTGTTGTCTCCATTGCGAGACACATGAGTTGATGTGAAACAGAATCATGCCCGGCAGATCCCCACTCCTTTTCCAACTGGGATAAACTGATGTTTGCCCAAGCCAATTGGTCATCGGAAAGATGAGTGCTATAGATTCGATCCAGCCCGCGTCCAGGCCCATGGAAGAGATAACGGCAATGCACAGGCAGCTGATCATGATAAAAATGGACCGAAATTCCCTGCCATGACTCTGTGCACACATAACCGTGATGAAGCTCTGGAGGAATGAGTACCAGGTCACCTGCTGACACTTTAATGTTTTGTTCAGGAGAACTATAGTACCCTTCTCCTTCCAGGATCAACGTCAATTCGTCATATGCATGTGAATGTGACATGAAGTAGCCTTCACCATGCTCCAGTTTAAGCGCATGGGGCTTGAAGCGCTCAATGCTGACGATAAACGGCATGTCCTTATTTTCCATCTTTGCCAACCTCGACGTCCGGATTCAGCGAGTACTTCACACGCATCACAATATGCTGCCCATGATCACCGAACTGACTTCCGAACAGATTCATCCCCCCATGGTGTTGGGCATCCGGGTCAACGCCAATACGCAGGCGTACTTTGGGTTTGTCGCCCAAATCCAGATCATACAATGAAATATCCGAGATTTTCTCCATATCCAATGTAGTCCTGGCTTGATCTACAAGCCAAGTCTTGAGGATTCCATACTGCGTGGAACCGTCATACCACCAATCCGGGTTCAATTTGCCACGCCTGTCGCCGAGATCTCCTGGGCTTGTCCACATTCCGATCTTGATGCCGTTCACCCAAACGGAAATATCCGAAGGCCAATCATTGTTATAGGTAGGCACTTCAGAACACATTTCCATCGATACTTCCAAAGATTCAATCGTTGCGCCAAACGGAATATCCATGGGCAGCAAATATTCCAGGTACCCTTCTCTCAACCAGATAATTTGAGCCTCTACATGCTCGGGATGAAAAAAGCTTGCCGGATCATCCTCTTTCAGAATCATGCTCTCTGCGCTGGCCATCCCACACGTTGGCGTCACCTCACAGTCACTGTAATGACCGATAGGCATCTGGACCTCATATATATTCGTGGCACGCTTGGAAGCTGGCCTCATCTGATCCAAAACAATATGTATATCATCATAATTGCGACTGCACAATTTCATGGCTCCCCGGGATGCGGGAAGCATCTCTGTGTGTATTAAATTGGCGGCTTCAAGCACTTTGATATGATTGGCCACTGTTGAAATGGGGAGATTCAGCGCCTCGGCAATTTCAATAATATTTAACTTGCTCACTTGTAACAGCTGGAGAATGTCAATCCGGGAACGGGTTGACAGGGCATGGGTAACACTTACCAGTTTTTCCGGGTCATTGAAACTGAGTTCCAGCACGTATCCGCTCTCCTTTGGGAACATATAAATTAAAATAATTTTACTGAATAACAGGAGCAAACACAATCAAATCTCCTGCTCTATCCCATAACGGAATGGTTGCCCTATTCAGTGACCAAGACAGCTTTGCGATCATATGTGCTGTCATTCCCCTGCTTAAGCAAAAAATCTGCCAGATTGGCACGTGACAGCTTCAGCTTGCGGGATGGGTCCTGGTGAATCTCTGCTTCATGCACATACTTTCCATTATAATCACCCATGGTGAGCACAGGCGGTTGAACCAAAATCCAATTGAGCTTGCTTTGGGTGACAAGCGCATCTTTGTCCCGGTGATCGCGAAGCAAATTGGTCATGATGTTGGGAATCACGTATTTATATAAGAAACCGAGTTTACCGGCCTCTCGATGAGCACCAATAAACGACACATGGATCAGCTTACCTGCGTCGCTTTTCTCCATCGCCTGAATGATGTTCTTCAAGGCATCGATTAGAATCATATCCCTTTTGAACATGCTCTTCGCACCAAGAACAGAATAGACTGCATCAACTTTTTCTTTTTTTAAGACAGTATCGATATCGATATAGCGGTTAACTTCTCCTTGCTCAACTTTTAAGTTTGGATGAGAAATGCCAAGTTTGGTTGGGTTCCTGACGAATGCGGTTACAGTATGCCCCTCACTTAGCGCACGCCGCAGCAGTTCACTCCCTGTTCTTCCGGTCGCTCCAAATATAATGATATTCATAGGTTCCACTCAACTCTCTATTTATTTTCACTACATCAATCCCTTATATGAATACGAGCGAATCAGAGAAAACTGTTTGGCCAGAAAGTGTGGTGCATAAGGCATGTCATTGCGAAGCCAGGCAACAATGGTACCAATCAGGGCCGAGGAGCTGTACCAAATCGCAATCTCCTTGTGGATGCCTGCCTGGGCAAAAATGCTCTCAATCTCCAATCGCTCGATTTTTTCGGTCACGAGTCTCGTTAATAACTTCATAAGCCGTTCTGTGAAAATGGGGGTTCGCTTGGAAGCGAGAACGACACGATAGAATTTGGGATGCTCGGCAAAATGCTCAAGCACTTTCACGAGAACCGGCCAAGCCTCCTCTGTTTCAGGGTTGTCGAACCGGTGATATTCATCAACAATCCGTTCAATATGTTCATTCATCTCATCCGCCATCTTCTCCATCATATCTGTAATATCACGATAATGAAGATAGAAGGTCACACGGTTGATGGTGGCACGTTCAGCAATCCGGTTCACCGTTAATTTCTCGATATCCACTTCCTGCAGCAAATCTACAAAAGCATCACGTATTAATTGCCTAGTACGGAGTATTCGCGGATCGATAGCGGACTTGTTATCGTTTTTCATGCTCATGCACTCCTTCAATTTTAGAAAATTACAATTTTAAATAATGAGTCGTTTATTTTCGTAATAAACTACATATTTTATAGTTTTGTAAAATAAGCAACAGATATTCCCCAAAGTGTAAATTGTATTTTGCGGGAATATGTATATAATTCAATAGATACAATGTAAACTATACAACACGTTGTAAATTTAGTCACGTGTAGATTGAAAGGATGGAATGGATTGAGTCAGGCTAGATTATATGATGAGAAAAACATCAAAAAGGGTCCCATACTGTTTGTCATGATTTTGGGTGCGTTTCTTGCCACATTGAATCAAACCCTAATGAGTGTTGCCACGCCGGAGTTGATGATCGATTTTAATATCACCGCTGCAACGGCACAATGGTTTACGACCGGCTACATGCTGGTGAATGGAGTACTTATTCCCATTACAGCGTATTTCATGCAGCGCTTTTCAACAAGGCAGCTCTTTCAGGCTTCCATGCTCATTTTCCTGATTGGTACGATTGTATCAGCACTTGCCACCAACTTCGGTACACTGCTCACAGGTCGTATGATTCAGGCTGCAGGGGCTGGTATTATTATGCCGCTGTTGATGCATGTCATTTTGACATTGTTCTCCCCTGAAAAACGAGGAGCCGCCATGGGTATGGTCGGTTTCGCGGTCATTTTCGCCCCGGCGATCGGACCTACCCTTGCTGGATATGTTCTGGAGAACTATTCGTGGCAAACGATGTTTTACGGAATGATCCCATTGACAGTCATTGTTATCGGATGTGCGTTTGTATATCTGAAAAATGTATCGGAGCGCATAGATACGAAGTTCGATACGCTTAGTGTAGCATTATCAACAATTGGATTTGGCGCATTATTGTATGGCTTCAGCCGTGCGGGAAGTCTGGGATGGTCCAGTGCTGAAGTACTCATTTGCCTCGCGGCAGGCATTATCGCTCTGGCCTTGTTCACATGGCGCCAGCTTGTTTCTGCAAGTCCACTGCTCGACCTTCGTGCGTTCAAGTACAATATGTTCTCCTTGACCACGATCATTAATATTGCGATTACGATGATCATGTATGCAGATATGATGCTGCTGCCTCTGTACCTTCAAAATGCACGTGGTTACACTGCACTGGAGTCCGGTCTATTGCTGCTTCCAGGCGCTCTTGTCATGGGATTCCTGATGCCGGTAACTGGACGTTTGTTTGACCGCTTTGGAGCAAAGTGGCTCGCCATTATTGGTATGGTTATTACGATCGTAACGACGATTGGCTTTATCGATCTCACGGATTCGACCAGCTACACTTATCTGGTTCTGATGTCCACGGGCCGCCGAATCGGGATGGCTCTGCTCATGATGCCGATTCAAACGGCAGGCCTGAATCAGCTGCCACCAAGACTCGGTCCGCATGGTACAGCAATCTCCAATACAGTAAGACAAGTCGCTGGTGCTGTTGGTACTTCATTGCTCGTAAGTGTAATGACCAGTCGTACAACAACGCATGTGCAGGATATGATTGCAAGCGGAGCAGCAAGCGGCTTATCTCAGAAGCAATTGGCGATGGAGTCCATGATCCAGGGAATCAACGATGCTTACGTGGTTATTATCGGTATTGCAGTCGTTGGTCTCGCACTCTCCTTCTTCATTAAACGTACCAAGCAGGCAGCTGAGGAAGAAGTCAAAATGCCTGTCAGACAGAACGTTTCCATGAATTCGAATTAATTCGTTAGTTATATAAAAAGCGGCAGACAGGACATGAAGATCGTCCTGATCTGCCGCTTTTCTATATGTTTTATTGCTGTGGGTTTCCCTATTCGATGATCGTGAGAGGTAAGTGTGTCAAGGACTGTCCTGGCGCAGAAGTCGAAAGATTATGCTCCAGCTCAAAGGAATCAACCGCTTCAACCCGGGCAACCCTTTCCACAAAAGCCGTTAGTACTAGTGTGAGTTCCATCCTTGCCAGCGGTGCCCCCAGACAAAAGTGCGGACCGTTACCAAAGGTAAGGTGTTTCTTATTGTTGAGACGGTGAATATCGATTTTAAACGGGTTTTCAAACATCCGCTCGTCCATATTTGCTGCACTCATCCAGGAGATGACCACATCCCCTTTTTTCAAATCGACACCAAGCAATTGGTTGTCCTTCTTGACGGTTCGATGCCTTTTCGCATTATGGAATCGGTACCGAAGCATTTCTTCTACGGCAAGCGGAACCAGTTCTGGATTCTCTCTTAGCTGACCATATAAATCTCCTTCATCATACAAAAAAGAATAAAACGTGCTCGAAACCATATGGCTCGTAGTTTCAATGCCGGCACCGAGCAGAAGCATCGTTGTTCGTACAACTTCATCTTCCGTGAATTTCTCTCCCTCAACGTCGACATTCAACAAATCGGTAATGATATCATCCCCGGGATTTGTCCGTTTGTTAACTACGAGTGGATATAGAAATTGATAGTACTCCTGGGCTGCTGCCTGTTTTTTCAATTCGATTTCTTCTGCGTTCTCCAGAGTGGCAGGTTGGAACAGGATATCTACCCAGCTTTTAAACCGATGGCTGTCCGTGAGCGGGATCCCCAGCAAATCCGCCATGACCATGGCAGGCAGTGGAGCAGCAAGCTTTTCAACGATATCAATCGTTGTATTGAATTCCAGGTCTGCCACCAGCTGCTTCGCAATGTTGCGAATTCGGGGTTCCCAATTTTTTAGACTACGAGGGGTAAAAGCAGCGGATAACAATGAACGGCTTTTTTGATGTCTTGGCGGGTCTATGCTTGAAATGTTTAATTTGTCCGGAGGTGTGCCTTCCTTGTTCTTCGCCCCTACAGCTATGGTGGTTCGGGTTCCCTCAGCTGAAAAATATTCATGATTGCTTAGGACCTGTTTGACATCATCATACCTGAACACGTTCCAGGTGTCGGTATCTTCATGATAATGCACAGGATTTTCGGACAACATTTTCTGATACCACTCCATGGGGAAAAACTCTTTGGACTTGGACTGGAATCTGGTTATATCCTCAACTCGAATCACTTCTTTGTACATGTGGATGCTACCTCCCAGAATAGTTTCATGTTTGGTTGCTGTAGATTAAAGGGTTTTGGTACATGAATTGACAGTTCAGCACCTTATTAAATTTTATACGAATCGTATAATTTTTGATATAAACCTTTTGAACCAAATTAAAAACCCTCTTTTTATAAGAGGGTTTTATGTATACGATTCGTACATTTTACATTTCCATTTGCTGTTCAGCATTTTCGATCGGTCCATTCAGCTCAATAAACCACCAGCATGCCTGGGCGATCTTATTTGCCTGCAACTGTGCGGGTCCGGATACAAAAGCAGCCTGAAAAGCGGATAACGTAATCTTCAGCATCGACATATTGAGCGTATCTTCCCGGAACAAGGACCATAGTCCCTGGCTTAATTCTTTCGCCTGAATGGACCCTCGCGAGTTCTGAACAGAATGGTTGAACTTTTCCAGCTCGGCCAGCAGGTAGGTTTTATCCGGTACAGTCCGCTTTAAACCAGGATCGATGACAGCCAGACTCGCGGCATCAATGATATGTTCTTGTTTATTCACCATGGCTCGCAGCAACACTTCAATATAGTTCAGAACTTTTGGTACAAGAGACTTCCAGTTAGGTTGATTCAAGTGAAAGTTCCTCCACGTATTCGATATCTGGTGAACCATGCCAAAGCAAAAAATGGCTCCTTCACACGCATATGGTTTAACCTCTTCACCAAATAACTGAACAAGCCGTCCAGAAAGCCAGTTTAACTGAATTCGTGTAAGATGTTCGACATCAAATTCTCCGGAATAGAAGCCTGTCCAGAACAACTCGACAACTCGCTGTTTGTCTGGCGATATCATCGGAACCACGATCTGGTCCACCAGCAAATCAAACTCAGAAGCATAACCCTGCATTTCCAAATCTTGGCGAATCATCATATCTTCCTGAATCCGCTGCTCGAGAATGGCCAGAATACAATCATCCTTGGAACTGAAAAATTTATAAAATGTACCTTTCGATACGCCTGAATGATCGAGGATCATTTGAATCGTTGTATTGGCCACACCATTTTTGTCGAAAAGCATAAGTGCTGTGTCCAGAAGCTGTTGTTTGCGTTTATTCATAAGGACCTCTCAATCTGCCAGCTTTTCCAATTCATCCTGCAGTTGAACAAGCCGGGTGCGGATCGTTACCATTCGAGTCTGTACTTCGGCTAATTGATGCACCAGATTTTGCTCCTTCGCAGCGTCCCTGAACGAATTCGCATGATCCATTAAGGATGATCTTAGCTGAGTCAGTTCGGATTCGTAACTTATACGATCCCCATCCGCTTGTTTCAATTCTTCCTCTACAGCACCGATCTGGTACTCCAGATAAGCTATATCTGATGCGCTCGCTTGCGTTAGTCGCTGTGAATACGTCATGCTTCACCTCATATTCGATTCATTATCATTCGTCCATTGCTTTGGCAACATTATAAGGAAGGATATCGATATCCAGCTCCTGATTGAGAGCGAGCTTCGCCAACTGACTGCCAATAAAAGGGCCCATGGTTAATCCCGAAGCACCAAGCCCATTGGCTGTGATCAGTCCCGTCCATCCCGGAACAGCCCCCATTACCGGAAGAAAGCCTGGCGTAAACGGCCGGAAGCCAACCCTTACTTCCTGAAAAGTGCTATCCGCCAAATCCGGTGCCAACTCCAACCCTTTATTCAGGATCTCCTGCATTCCACCTGGCGTTATTCGAGTATCATAACCTTCGATCTCATTTTCATGAGTTGCGCCTATAACGATCTTGTGTTGGTCAAAAGCCAATAGATATTGGTCAGAAGGAGGCATAACGACTGGCCAGCTGCCCGTATCGTTCTGCTCCGGGACCTGTAAATGCATAATTTGTGCTTTTTGGAAATGAACCTTAAAATGAATGCCCAATGGTTTCAGAATTGAGTTGGCCCACGCGCCGGCACATACAATAACTTCGTCAGCCAGGAAGCTTTCTGTTGCGACAGTCACTCCTGTTACACGGCAGGAATCAAATTGAAGCTTGGCATCGCCATGTACCAGGACAGCTCCATTTCGCCGGGCCGATCGTATCAAGGCATCACGCAGGGCACGGCCATCTATGCGGGCTGCGCCGCTAATGTAAACGGAATGATAACGCTCGTCCAACAATGGAAACCGCTCATGCGTTTCCTCTACGTTAAGCCGTATTATATCCCCAACTTCCGGTGCATCCGCTCTACGGTGATGAGCGCGCTCCTCCATCTTTCCGATTTTCTCTATATCCGGATGAATACTCAGGGCCCCCACTCGGGCATATCCGGTTTCCGTTTCTCCCTCACGTTTGAGTTCTTCAATCAATTCAGGGTAGAAGCGAGCACCCGCCTTCGCAAGCTGGTACCAATCCTGATTACGCCGCTGCGACAACCATGGGCAGATAATACCCGCCGCAGCATCCGTAGCCTGTCCTATATCGTTGCGGTCCACAATGATAACTTCAGCACCCCGTTTTGCTAACTGATAGGCTGTCGATGCCCCCAGTATTCCTGATCCTACTACGATGACTTTCTTCATGCTTGCATTCCTTTCCTCCATCACGATATCCATTATAGCGTATACTGTTTCGCATCATATTAGCAAGGCAAACGTCCCTTGCGATATCTCTTGCTAAAAGGTTTTCGCATTTGGCATGTTTCCGACAGCACTATTTAAAATAATGTTATTTATGTAATATAATTCAAATTAGGTTTCTTTTAACGCTGTATCCGCGCCACTTACGTACACGATCCTTTAACGAAAAGAGGAATAACACGACGATGCCGAAACCTAGCATGGAGAATCCGCTGGATGCCGATATGCCACTCATGATTACAGGGCAGATCCAGATGAATGCAGATGAATTCATGCATTGGAGCGACCATTCACGGGATTACACCATTGTGCAATGCATCGGAGGAACTGGGCGAATCGCAGCCAAAAATCATGAATTCTCAATCCGTGAAGGAACCGCTCTTATTATGTTTCCTGAAGTTACCTATCGTTATCACAATCTCAGTGATTCATTATTGTTCGATTGTCTGACGTTCAATGGCTATTTATTGCCCCGCTTCCTCCATACCTTGCAGATCGGGGAGCTGCGCGCCTTCAAGCCGGATGGAATGCTTCATATCCTGCTGCATGAAATAACACTGGCGCTGCAGTCCCGGCACAAGGATCAGATCTGGCACGTATCCGCATTACTCTACATGCTTCTGGTCAGATTGACGATTGAAGGAGAACGTTATGGTGCTTACGAACGCACCGATGCCCGATTAAAGATGGCCGGACTCGTTACTTTTATCAAACAAAATTATCATGAGGATATCTCGCTCTCCATGTTGGCTCAGCAGATGGACGTTACCGAACAGCACTTGAACCGGATATTCAAAAAAGAATTCCAAATGACACCGCTCGAATATCTGACACGTTATCGGCTGCTGAAAGCGAAGGAAATGCTCATCCAGGATGAAGCCACCACTGCCCATGACATCGCCAAAGCTGTCGGGTTCAATAGTGCCAGTTACTTTGGTTCCGTCTTCAAGAAATACGAAGGAGTCTCTCCCATCGAGTTACGCAAGCAATATCTAAGTTAGAGGATCTCCATATTTATCTCGGCCAGCGAGGATAACCGCAGATCATGCATCTTGAACTCCAGATCGCGTGTTACCTCGTTCGGCACAATAACACAGCGAATCCCCGCTGCCTTGGCTGCCTTCAGTCCGTTTGGCGAATCTTCGAAAACAACAGCCTCAGATGCTTCAACTCCGAGACTGTTCAGAGCCAAAAGGTACAGCTCGGGATCCGGTTTAACCCGCTTCACGTCCTCTGCCGTATGAATGACAGCAAATTGTTCGAATATGCCCAGCTTGTGCAGGTAACCATGAACCCAATCGCGCGTGGAGCTGGAAGCAACAGCAAGCTGAATCCCCTTTTCCCTGGCCGACTGGAGCAATTCACGCACTCCTGGAAGTATGGCGGCCTGCCCCAGGTATGATGTATATTTCTGTTCGGATAACAACTTGATATATTCATGGTCAATCGGTTTTTGCAGGGCTTGTTCTAGATATATAAAAGGATGAAATTCTTCAAAATCAGTCCCTACATTTTTGGACCACAGCTCCAGCCCCAGTTCAAGCCCGTGTTCCTTGTAAATATCGCGAAAGGCATAGTACCACGGAGTCTCCGTGTCCAAAATTAATCCATCAAAATCCAAAATAAAGGCTTTTACCATGAAGTTATTCTCCCTCCAATGATCGGCAGGGGACGGCTCAGAAACGGGCAGTCAAGTCCGGTCTCGTAACCTCCAAGGACAGGAAACGACAGGTACATCCTGTTCCGGTTGGTGACTGTGCAACGACTCCAGCCTGGATATCCCCCTGAATCGGCATGCCGAAGTACCGAATTAGTTTCCACTCACCCCCATCGGGTGAATAAAAAAATGAAATGCAGTCGTCTACTTTGCGGATACGGAGATATGGATCAGGTACGGGGACTTCAACCGAGTTGCAATCGTCAGAAGAGCCGTCCCGCGTGACCACAGACACAATGGTAGCTGCCTTTCCATCATATTCAAAACAAAGCTTGCACCAGTTGCGATCATCTGCCATAACCATCAGACATCCGGAATCATACTGATTTTTCATGTCCACCGTTAATTGGGTTGTCAGTTCGAAATCACTCTGCACAAGCATGGACAGAAAGGGTGCGGATGCACGGATGTTTTTGCCCGCAGGGTCCTGGAAAAAGTCTGTATCTGCCTGAGCCTCCACAGTAAGAACCCCCTGTTCTGAGTAAGACCAGATTTCCGGTTCATTCATCCAGTTCATTTGGCTCCGTGTTTCTGTTGAAAATACGTTCGTCATCTCTTAACCTCCCAAGTTCGTTTTCTGTATTACATATTCTTCCTATATACAGAAAACCCCTTCTCCTACATATTTTTGTAAGATTCGATCACTTGGGAGTGTTTCTGCGGGTCAGGCAGGAATAACATAATGACCATCAGAACGATGTACAGTGCAAGAATGACGCTGAACAAAAGCACCGGATGATGATGGTACAGCAGACCTGTAAGGTAACCCGAAGGAATCGCCGTCAGTGTCATGACTGTCTGTACCGCTGAAAACATATCGGCTTTTTCATGTGTACCCAGCCTGTTCATCAGAAGGGTATCCCGGTACGTTTGCAGGATGAAATTGCCGGCTGCAAGCACAATCAGTGTCAGAAACAGCATCGCTATATTTCCGGCAGGAATCAACAGAAACAGCACTGCACCGACTGTACTCAGGACGATGGAAAATCCAACATACTTCTCCTCTGATCGCTGCTTCAGTCGGGGAATAATGACCAGATACAGCAGCATGACCGTTAATGCAGTCACAACCGGGATAAACGAGATCACACGATCATCGAACTTTAACTGCTCCTTGAAAAATATCACCTGAAAGAAATTCAGCTGCAGGATCAGATTCGAAAGTACTGTAATCAATATAATCGGGAACAGTCTTCGCTTGTAGAATGATCTCCCGAACAGCCGCAAACTGGAGGCAAGGCTCTGGATTACCCTCGTTTGGCTGTGCATCCCCATCAGCTCTTTCCCAACCTCGGTTTCATCGGTGTATCGGTTACGAATGAAAAACATGGCCGTCATGAGAATTCCGCCGATAAAATAAATACTGGCCAGTGTAGGCACAATGCCGAAATCAGCAATCACGACTCCGGCAATCGGTGTCAGTACACCCGCCGCTGTGATGATCATATTCAGAATTCCGAATACCTTGGACCGTTTGTGTTCCTCCACATCCTCAATGATTAGACAATTGAAGGAGACCGTTACAAATTTGGACGTGGCATTCAGCAAGTAGGCGATCAGGAACAGCCAGAAATTCTGTGAAAACGCCCAGATGAACATCGGAATACTCCAGGCAATCAGATCAAAAATGAGTGTGGTTCGCTTGCGACCCAGCTTGTTCGTAATTGAACCGGCAAATAACTGAAATATAAAGGCAAAATAAAGATTTACCGAATTGATTAAACCGATTTCGATGTCCGAAAGTCCGGCTTCCTTCATATATAAAGGAGCATAAAACAGGACAATCGTGCCCGGGATGGCCCACACCGGTTCGAGTAAAATGGAATACCGCGGATTTCTCGGCAAATCCTGAAGCAGCTTCAATCCATATCCCCCTCTTTCTGCGGATCTTGCCGCTGCGAATGGTTACCTGTCGCAGCGGCGATACCACAAGCGCCTATACGCCTATAAGATTAAAGCTGTTTTAACCGAATTCATGGGCAGTGGTTCACCAGTCCGCAGATGATATCCCACTGTACCGTTGAACGCTTCTTCATAATCACTCAGGAATTCCTTGGCTGTAACCATTTGTTCCAGTTCCGGGATGCTTTGTGCAAATTTCAGTGCTGTGCTGATCATCGAGTGATTAGCCACCGCACCTATGATACTAATTCCGTCATTAATTACGTGTGTCGACTTGAACGTCACTTCATAGCTGTCGTCATAGCCCATAGGAATGATTCTGCCGCCTTTGGCAATCAGCTCAAATCCCACATGAAGCTGGTTTCCGACAGCATCCACCACGATATCAAATTTTTTATTGTTATTGATCTCGTATACTTTATCCAGCGTCAGTTCCTGAGGATAGAAAACATGGTCGGCAATGCCTACAGCAAACTCTTTGCGGTATGGATCGACTTCTGTTCCTACCGTAAGCCGTGCTAATCGTTTACTCACAAGCTGACATAGCGAACCAATGGCACCGGAACCCAGGACGAGGACAGAATCACTTGGCTTGACTCCTGCTTTCATAAACGTCTGTAGAACACAACCGAGCGGTTCAATCATCATGGCTGTCTCCCAGCTCATGGAATCCGGAATGGGATAGACATACTTCTCATCTCCGACATAATATTCTGCAAATGTGCCATGGGTGGTCATGCCTACTTGGTAGTCATCGAAGTTTTCGCAATAGATGAATAACCCTTCACGGCAATACGAGCAGGTTCCACAGGATTGGGTTGGGTCAATCAAAACCCGGTCCCCTACCTTGAATCCACGGACCTCAGAACCCACCTCCACGACAGTACCTACGCCTTCATGACCGATAATCGTCCCTTTGTTCGCCGGAACTTTACCTTTGACAATATTCAGATCCGTACCGCAGATGCCTGAGCCATAAATTTTGATTTTGACCTGGTTTGGCTTTTGAATGTCCGGCTGTTCAACATCCAGCAGCGCCACCTGTTTGTGATCCTGATATACGAGTGCTTTCATGGAATACTCCTCCTTGTCATTTCCCTGATAGGGACTAGGCTTTAAACGTTTTCGAAATTTTTATTGCGAAAGGTGCTCCTGTTTACGCAGCTCTTTCCAGTCCGATAGTGTCTGCAGGAGTGCTTCTTCCACCCACAGCAATTCCTCCCGGGTATGTGCATCCGAGAAAATGAAGTATCCCTTGGTGAAAATGCCGAAGTGCGCCATTTTTTTCACGATAAACTCACGGAATGGGTCGGTCTGGAAGTTTTCCTCCGTAATCGAGTGAATGTAGAAGCTCGCATACGTCCCTTTCAACGCCAATTGGTCGGTTAGTCCAAGAAGTATGAGTTCTGCCTCAATCAGATCCATGATCCGGATGGTAGCATCCCGCCAGCTTGGCCATACCTTCGCACTTTTCATCAATCGCTCACATGCGATCGCTGCAGCAAGCGCAGTAGTCTCGCTGGAATGAGCATTGCTGAACCTGACCTGTCCCGATAAAGACATCAAATGCTGCGGTCCCATCACAGCTGCAAGGGGCAATCCGTTCGCCATGCCTTTGGAAATACAGAGCAGATCAGGCCAGATGTCATACTCTCCTGCTGTAGCCTGCTTGCCCATTCGAATGCCTGAAGTAACCTCATCAAATATCACGATGATATCGAGTGATCGGCACAAGGAGACGACCTGCGCCAACGGCTCGCGCTTCCATTCATTCGGACACAGGACAATGCAGGCGATATCCTCGGGAGAAGCGGTAATCTGTGCCTCGATTCGTTCCGGTGTTGGCTTGTCCACCCAGATCGTTGTACGCTCAATATCGACCGGAATGCCTCTCTCTTTTGTTTCGCGACCATAGTAACCATAGGCAGACCAGTCATGCCACCCATGATAGGCAGTCGATATCACCTTGCTTTTGCCGCTGCCCGCACGAGCAAGACGTACTGCTCCACTGACTGCATCGGCGCCACTTTTCGTGAATCGCAGTGAAGGGTAACGTCCACCAAACCGCTGCAGGATCAGGTCAGCACATTCCAGTTCGATGTCAGCAGGAATGGAATAACTTGTCCCTTTTTTCAGCTGATGGATAATAGTTAGTTGAATTTCATGCCTTGCGTGTCCCCATGGTGCCGTACCCATGGCCATCTCGCAATCGAGCCATTCATTTCCATCGATATCGATAAAACGGGAATTGCGTGCTTCGGCACAGCATACGGGCGTGTGACCCGGAAATAATCGTTCAGGTGCCTTGGCTAATGTACTGCATCCGCTCGGAATTACCTTTTCGACATGTTCCAACCACTCCAGATTCCGGGTAAATCTAACGGCACGGTCCAGCGTGCTCTCTTTTGATTTCACTTATAGTTCCTCCCCGTATGCTTGGTTTTTATCTTTAGCGAACTTTGGTTCCAGGCCAGCAGCCATCATATATGCGATCCATCGTAATCACATTGCCATACAAATCGATGATCAGATCCTTAGCCCGATGTGCATGTCTCATCTCGATCCAATAGCGGTTTTCCAGCAAACGGGCGAAATTATCCACCAAAAACAATAATCGGTTCTCACTATGGATCAATTCCTTACCCAGTACCTGCGGCAGCCAGATGGCTCCGTTCGAATTAAAACGGTTGGAATAATCTCGTACCTCTGCAACAGGTGCTATATCAGCTTCCTCAAGCTTGGTCCAGAACGTATCTGCATCACTTCGTACCTCAGCAAGATCAATACCGACGATCGGCAGATGTTGATCATTATCCTGGCTCTCCAGCTGTGACTTCAGATGACTGAAAACGAACGGCCATACATCAGCCTCGATTTCACTGCCCCACTTTTTCCAGAAACGTGCCAGATTGTTTTTGCGGTTGAAGTTTCGATGAATGCCGCTGCTTCGTTCCCAGTGATACGCACGAATATTCGGATTAATGACCGTATCGTAACCAGCAGCCCGTGCCCGCATCTGATAATCAAAATCCTCGTATCCATTAAAGAACTTCTCATCGAGGGTACCAATCGTCTCGTAAACCTCCCTCTTCATGCCGAACATCGCGAATACAACCAGTTGAACCGAGAAGGTCTCTTTGGGAATGTCTTCTGGAGATGCATTCAGGAAGAGATGACGTCCGATCGTGTCCGCAAAAGCAATGCCGCAGTGCTGCACGCCTCCCGTTTGCGGATAGAGCAGCACACCACCAATCATGCCGATGGTAATATCGCTGTCCAGCGTCTCTCTCATCATCGATTGCCAATCCGGCTGCAGAATGGTGTCGGAATCCAGGAAGAAAATATAATCTCCCTCAGCTCGCCGTAGTGCACTGTTAATGGACACCGCGCAGCCGAGCGGAAAATCATGCTGCAGAATCTCGATGGTTACCCCTTCTCTGACTTCCTGCTTCAGTTTCTCCAGATGCTGATAGACTGCTGAGCCGGAACCATCGTTGATAAAAATAATCTGTGTTGATGGACTCACCGTCCGAAGCAGTGAATCGGTGAACAGGTTCAAAATGTTATAGTCCTGGTTGACTGGCACAATAATGGTGTAAAGCATGGAATCCCTCCCGTTGGATATGATGAAATGCGATTTAATCCTTTTGGATCTGTGAAAAATGTCCGGATATCCACCTCCTTGTCCCGAATTTACTGTCTTAATTTGGTAATGTTTTGGATCTACTAGAAATTTATATCATTTTTTGCAATTGTGAAATCTCAAATTCTGAACTCTATTAATATTTGAATATGATCAAAAAAACACCCTCGGGAGCAAATCCGCATCTGTTGACACGGTTAACTCACCAAGGGTGTTGGTTGATCAGTTATTATATAAGCGGTTTAATTTCTGCCGTAATACAGCTTGCGATTGGTGATATCCACCAGATACAAGATGTCTATACCATTCGCATTACGCTCTACACTGAGCCTCTCAATTGGTTTCCCGGAAGCAATTGATGTTTGGGTCCAACCGCCATTACCATTCGGAACCGCCATATAGGCACGGTCTGTTCCGCTATATTTTGTATAGTAGACTCGAACGTTCGACCCGGTCCATGTAATATCAATTCCTGCTCGGGTCGCCGTGGCATTATAGACCGTCTGCTGATTCCATCCTCCCGCCTCGTATGAAGCATATTTCACAGAGAAGTTGCTGCTTCCTTCCTCACGATATCGGTAGACAATCTTCGGATTGCCTGCAGAATCAACAGCCAGCTTGGCGCTCTGGATGCCCGGTCCTCCTGGATCTCCTCCATCCTTAACATAGGCCTCGGATGGTGCCATCGATTGCACAATATCCACATTGCCCAATGATACGGGTGAGGAAATTACACTGCCGTCCGCTTTATAAAAGGTGCCTGTAGAAGGTCTGTATTTTACATATGACAAATCATGACGAAGTGCGCTGGATACAAAGGCCGACCATTCAAACAAGATGTGCAAGTCGCCTTGTGCATCGAAAACCAGATCATTGGGATAGAATGACCGACCAGCATTGGCACCAACTACCGCGACTTGACTCCAGCTGGACTGAGCATTATTCCAACGGAATAACAAGCCAGGTCGATAACCGGTTGAATCATCACTTGATCGGATCAGAAGATAGACATCGCCATTGGGTGACGTTGTCAGTACGGGATAGGTTCCTTTGAACGTCGTGAAGGAGGGCATATCTGAGGAATGATTTTGCGGGGTGCCTCCAACGGTATCCGACCTGAAATAACGCCAGCTGTCATTGTGCATCGAAGCAAATACATGAAAGCGACCGCTGCCATCGCGGGCAATGGAGGGTTGATTATGTCCAATGTCATCGTTATATTCGGCAATGACACTGCCATTCATAACTGGAATGTTGGACCACGTACCTGATCCATCCCGCCTTGCTATATTGACCGTATGTGTATTCTCTGTGCTGCCCGGAGCGTTGTAAGCCAAGTACGCATACTCAGATCCAGTACCATACGTCTCAAGTGGTGACCACCATCCTGCCTGATTGCTCGAATCAATTACATATGGCACCTCAGTGAGTGTGGCTGCTGCCATACCTGTGCTCGCTGGCAGTACAGAGATGAGCAGCGCTGCAGCGGCGCCTATCTTCCAAAACCTGCTTCTTCCCAAGATCATCCGCCTCCTTCATGAATGGTGTAACATGAATTTGTAGAGAATAGGATCCCCGGCCGGGATAAATAAAGCGCTTACACTTTACTGACTGGCTTGTTGGCGCCATAATCATCGTAACATGTGATTTCCCTTGACCGTCATACACAAAATCATGTTTTGATAGAACAAAATTTTGATATTTAAGCATTAAGACAAAGCGAATAGAACATTTCACCTTTTTGCTTATTTGGCTTCGAATCTTCGATGAATGGGATCGCAGGTTGCTATAGAAAATCAATAAAAAAAACTCTGCCAACAGAAATGCCAGCAGAGTTGTAAGAACCGATCCGTTTGTGCACATTTCCCCCCTGTGCTATTTTGCCTATACTCTTCTAAATATCAAATCGTCTTGATAACGCTTTTGTCCAAACCTGATTTCTTCCTCTTGTACTGGTGACGGTAATAGTGATTCAGCTACCGGGTTCCCCGTATGATCCAGAAAGGTTGCAACCTCTACGCTATCATGACTCAAGCATATCTCGTCCATCCAGCCTTCTCCAGAGATTTGCAGCGCCGTCACTTCCTGTCGAGTCAAGCTGCTCTCGTTTCGGTGCACCGGCAATCTTGTTACTTCTAAGACAGGCACTTCTTTTCCATAAGGAACGATAAGTGTTTCCAAAATGGTACGTCCTGCAGCCTGGATCGTCCTCTTCACAACCGGACTGACCTCGTATTTTCCCAAGCGGTAGTTAAGTCCTGATTCGATAACCAGTTGAGCATCCTCTGCCTTCTGCTCCGGAAAAACAAGCATGACATTGGCTTCAGGATCATTGGTCCGAATACGGCATGTTTTCCAATCTCCAATGACATCTCCTGTTGGAAGGTGAAAATATTGCTCCACCTTGTGATCTTTATCTGCTTCCAGAATATCGACAATTAACCAATATCGGTTTTTGACGTGGAGCACCTTACGGGAATGGATAACCGGATCAGTGAAACGTGTATATCCATAATGACTGGCAAACCAATAATCGTATGCTCCTGTATTACGAATGTCCCATATTTTACAAGCTGCTGTTTGCTGCGTACTCCAGTGCATTCCCCGAACATGCTGATCCTGTTCATCCACTACAATTGTATTGTGGGCCCGGGTGGATACGGCATATTTGCGCTCCCTGTTCCATTCAAACAGCCCCATGCCCGAATCACGGATCAGTTCCCTGCCACCTGCAAATAAAATGACACTGAGTGCATCCGAATGTGCATGTCCTCCAATGCCCTTGCCTGCACGCATCGCAGCATACATGGCATTCTGCTGCCAGTTCTCTCTGGAAACAAGATACCCTCCAACACGAAAGTCTGCCGATGTCGCCACTGGCTGCTCAGAAACGATCTGTTTATACGGCTGAATGGCCTCCGGTCCAAATCTCCACAACAGTGCAAAAGGGAGTTCTTCATATCCCAGGTATTTCAAATCTCCCCGACCGAACAGATAGGCTCCCGTACTGAAAATATTGCGGATTTCCCGTTCATCCGTTTTGTCCGTATCCCCAAAGCGCAACAGCTGGCCGTCCGGAGTACGAAGTTGAATCAACACATCCAACATCTTCACCAGAGTTTCCTTATAGATTTCCGGAGCCTCAACGTCAAGTCTCTGGAATAAGGAGACCAACTCATAAAGGTCCCGCATGACAATAACATGATAGTTGGGGCTTGCTTCGATCTGAACTCCATCGTCAAATACATTTTGCCTGATGAACGCTGGCAGTTCACGCAGGGCATAATCAAGCCACGCGGATGATGCCTTCAATTCGGGCAGCAGCAAGGCCACCTGAATCAGCCCACGCATCTGCATGCATACATGATTTCCATCAGAAGCGTGAAATGCACGAACATAATTCCCATGCTGGAGAAATGATTTGATCATTTTCATTTTTACCTCCGGCTTGAAAGACGCTGAGCCAAAAAAGGTAACAAACGCCTCGGGAATCTGGAACAGCCTGACGCCTACAGACAGCGGATCCCACGTGCAGTGCTCGCCCCGAAAGGTGCCGTCCTTAGGAACTGGATTATCATCAATAAAGTGCTCCATCATGTCGTTGAAGCATTGGGCATACTTTTCGTTTCCGGTAAGGCAGTAAGCTCTGGATAATCGCTTCAGGTACACGAATCGGGTGAGGTGCAGCTGATACTGTGAGCTGTCATACAGCCAACTGTTCCAATCATACTTGTTATCAGGGAACACAACCCGGTGCTCTTTGAATATAGGCAGGTCGCCCTGCACGATTCGGTCCGCTTCGGCGATATCCCGGAGGGCGCCCTGATCCCGTGAATATTTCGATTGTACAACCTTCATTAATTGAGGCACATCCGATATATCAAAATAATACCGCCTTCTTGATGTGGATGCGATAAGTTTTAGAAAAGCATCGCGCGCAGCTTCAATATTCCCCTTTTCCAGGTACAATCTGGTTTCCTGCAGTTCCGGGAGCTCCAAATTCACATCATTCAATAGAAAGTGTTCATCGGTCGGTAATATCTGCGTATATGCGGAATTATGCCGTAGATCTTTGTATCCGTTCAGTGTCATAATCAGTCTCCTTTATGGCATCGCCTGAGTCAGAACGCTTATTCTTTGATTGATCCCAGCATGGCTCCTTTGGCAAAGTGTTTTTGCAAAAAGGGATACACCACCACAATGGGAAGCATCGCGAGCAGAATCGCTGCGTTTTGTACATTCGGTCCCAGATTGGCGGCTAGCTGTGCGTCAAGTGCAGCCTCGGAGGAAATATTGGAGGCACTAATCGTCACCATCTGTCGCAGCAGCGGTTGAATTGGCCAGCGATTGGTATCGTTCAGATAGATAACCGATGAGAAAAAATCATTCCAGTATTGCACCACAAAAAACAATGTGAACGTCGCAATGATCGGTTTGGAGAGCGGTATAACAATTGAAAACAATATGCGAAATTCTCCAGCACCATCCATTCTTGCCGCTTCATCCAGACTTGGTGGCAGGCTCTGAAAAAATGTGCGGATGACCAATATGTTAAAGGCACTCGTTGCCGCAGGCAGCACAATCGCGCCATAGGTATCGATGAGGTGCAGATTTTTGACGACTAGGTAGGTGGGGATCATTCCTCCATGAAAAATCATGGTGAAGAAAATGAGCAGCAGAATAATACGGCTGCCGGGAATCCCTTTTTTGGACAACGTGTAGGCTAACATAATGGATACAATCAGACTGATGCAGGTACCCAGTGCCGTAATGATCACCGAGTTTTTCAGTGAATTCAGGAAAGATTTCGCACCAAGCAAATATTGATAGGCATCGAGCGTCCAGTTTTTGGGCCAGATAAAAAAGTTCCCTGCCATGGAGTCCCCCGGAAGACTGAAGGACACAGCGATGATATACAGAAAAGGCAATATTACGGTCAGGCTAATCAAAATGATCATGATGGCCAGGACCATGTCAAACCACGAAAATCGTGCTTTCATGTCGCTACACTCCCGTCTAGAAGATACCGTCCTCGCCAAGCAATCTCGCGGCATAGTTGGCTGCCACAACCAGAATGAGACTGACAACTGATTTAAACATGCCTACTGTTATGGCGTAACTGTAATTAAACTGCTCCAGTCCGACATTATAGACAAACAGATCAAAAACGTTTGACACCTCCAAATTGAGGCCATTGGACATCAGGAAGATCTGCATGAAGTTGGTATCCAGGGATGAACCCAGACGAAGCAGCAGCAGAATCACAATGGTACTCTTGATGCCTGGAAGGGTAATATGCCAAATATTCTGAAAACGGTTTGCCCCGTCGACCTTGGCTGCCTCGTATAATTCGGGATTGATTCCGGCTAATGCAGCGAGAAAAATAATGGTCCCCCATCCTGCATCTTTCCAGATGGACTGAAAGATTACCAAGGGTCTGAACCATTCATTACTGACCATAAAGGCAGCACTGGTGCCAAACCACTGTTCGAGATAATAATTGATTACACCCGATGGACCGAAAAAGGAAATGGTGATCCCGGAGATAACGACCCAGGACAAAAAGTGTGGCAGGTACACAATCGTCTGTGAGATTCGCTTGAACAATTCCAGCCTGATCTCATTCAGCATAATGGCAAACAAAATGGTAAATGGAAAATAAACAATCAGGTTCAGCAGGCTGAGAACAAGCGTATTTTTGAGAAGCATGTAGAAGTCAGGCGTACTGAAAAACTGTTTAAAATGATCCAATCCCACCCATGGACTATTCCACATCCCCCGGAAGGGACTATAATCCTTAAATGCAAGAACCAGCCCTGACATGGGAACATAATGGAACACAATAAAATAGATGAGTCCCGGCGCAGCAAGCAGATAAAACGGCCATAGTTGGCGGAATCGTGAGAACCTGGCGTTACGAAGCACTGTCCTTCCTCCCTTCCCTTACAGCTGTCCAGTCCACAGAAAGCCTGTCATACTTCGATGTGTGACAAGCGTCTCTGTAACCGGAATACGAATTGCATGTCTCTTCGTCAAATCAAAAGGTTATTGATCAGCCTGATACTGATCCATCAGTTCTTTCGTAATTTGGGCTCCGATCCCGTTGGTCCAGACGTCGATTTCGTTTTGGACCGGTTCCCACTCCACTTCACCAATGACATATTTGGTCATGATTGCACTCATTTTTTTGTAGCTATCCGGATTTTTGCTGGCAGTCTGCGAGTTATAGATGAGAAATGGATTCTCTATGCCATGTTGGCTGATCGTATCAAGTGATGCCTTCTGCACGGCAAGAATGTCTGGTTCCTTGGATGTGGCATACACGTACGGATCTACACGATTCTCCAGAACGAACTGACTGGGTTTATCCACGTCATACTGTTTTTTCTCTTCTTCGGTTTGAACAACAATGCCATCCTTGTAATCACTTGCATGAACGCCAATGACTCCCGTTTTGCTGAATGCTGCGTTCTCCTCCGATGCCGTGAAGTCCAGAAACTCCACAATCTGTTTCACCTTTTCTTCTGAGACAGAACTTGGTATAGTCCAGAGTCCATAATATCCTCCCAGCACCGGGACGCCTTTATCTCCATTGGGACCTTCGAGAATATCAATAATGGCAATTTCCGCATCCGGGTCAGCCTGCTGCAATTTGGCAACGTTTGTTTCCGCAAGATCACTGACATTCCCCGCATACACACCAACAACACCTGCCTGGAATTTACTTCTTGCTTGCTGCTGGTTTTTGAGAACAGGCGCGTCCTTGTCGATCAGCCCTTTGCTCCATGCGTCCCGCATCCAGTCAAGGAAACTCTTGAATTCCGGTGTCTGAAAATCACGTACAGGCTGGTTATTATCCAGCTTCCAGGTGAGTGGAACGCCGAAGGCAAACCCGATGGGAGACACCCCTCCGAAGGGTCCGGGGGAACTTGTTGCATCTGCACCATACACGGATAGGGGAATTGTCTTCCCGTTTCCTGCCGGATCATTCTCTTTAAAAATCTCCAGGGCATGCGTCAATTCATCCATCGTTTTGGGAACTTCGAGATTGTATTGATCCAGCCAGTCCTTTCGAATAATCATGCTGGCTTCTCCTCCACCATAGAGTCCGCGAGGCCGGGGAATACCGTACACTTTTCCATCCACCTTGGCGTTGTTCCAGACCGCATCTTCAATCAAGCTGATATTCTTCGTAGCCTCCAGGTAAGGTGTCAGATCGTGGAATGCTCCCATATTCACCAGGTTATTAAACTTGTCATCCTTGCCGCCATCCATTAACAGCAGATCATAGGAATCTCCAGCAGAGACGGCTACCGAGAGCTTATCTGCATAAGCCTCCGAGGGAACAAACGTTACATCGAGATCGACATTACCGCGTTTCTCCAGATCTTCAAGCGCTTTGTTATTGTCTGTAGCAGGAGGATCACCGAACAGAATGGTCATGGCCTTAATATGCGTTGGCTTGGATGAGTCCCCGCCTGTCTCCCCTGCCGATTCGGTTCCACTTGAACAACCCGCTAGCAACACACCTATCATCATGACGGCCATACCTTTGGCTAACCATTTCTTTTTCATTTTCATACCCATCCCCATTCGTCTGAGTTCTTAAGCCTTATCAGTATCTTCGCTGCTGTACAATTTGGATTATAAGAAATTCACCTCAAGCTTCACATGTCGATTCCGAGCTAAAGTGTAACCATTTTTAATATTTTTGAAAACGCTACCACAAATCGCGGGAAAATCATATTATAATATAAAAAAATCAATCCTGTTACGGAAGTGATCCCATGTCGTCAGCATTTTTGCGTTTTTTGACTCGCAGCTTCTATATCAAAATGATTCTGATCATGCTGGCCAGTTCCATTATTCCGCTGATTGTACTCTCAGCCATTTCCATCCGTGTCTCAAGCACGACTGTAGACAAACAGGTGAATCGGCTAAACGCACAACTGGTGGATCAAGTGGTAGACCGAATTGAATTAACCATGAGCCGTTTTCGTGAAGTAAGCGAACAGTACTCCAGAATCACTTCAATTCAGGATGCACTTGTATCCCCTTCCGAGCAATATTTTGAGGAGGTTGTCCGTAAAAAAGTATTGATTTCCGTATTAAGCACTGCGTCTGCTATTATCGGCAATGTGGAAGGCGTACAGGTCTACTCCGCCATTACCGGGGAGATTCTCTCTTCTACCAATGCCCCTGAAGCAATGGACAATTCAAAATATAAGGCACTGATTGAATATTACTTGAATTCCGGCAAGCAGGGACTTTTTCTGGACAAGCATTCGATCCCGGATGTGGAAGCATTAGACGAATCCACTTTTTACATTTCACGAATCCCATACTTCCAGTACGAGGATCTTAAGGGTGTACTGCTCATATCCATGAATAACAAGGAATACTTGCGTCAAATTCAGCATATTGAACTCGGCTCAAGTGGAGCCATTTCACTCGTAACAAGTGATGCCCAAACCATTGCCACTACCAGCAAGCTGTCTGATGCTGAAGAACAGCGACGGATTCAAGGGATTTTGAATCATTGGCGGGAGCTGGGCAGTCCCAATCAGTTTGACATGGGTTCATCGATCATCTCTGTTAAACAGACGGCTACTTACGACAAATGGATCGTTGTCAGTGAAATTCCGTCCCGGGAGCTGAACCAGCACACGACCATTATCCGGCGTACCGTTACTTATGTTCTCGTTCTGCTTGTCAGTCTGGGTGCATTAAGCGTTATTGGTTTTGGTTATCACTTATATCGTCCCTTACAGGCAGTGAAGCGACAGGTGCAGGCGATCAAAAATGGGCAATTCGATGCCAGGGTTACTCAATTCGCCAACAACGAAATCGGGGACCTGGGTCGGATGCTCAATACAATGGCTGTTCGTATTCAGGATCTGATGGTGGACTTGCAGGAGTCTGAGGATTTGAAGCACAGGCTGGAGATCCGTGCTCTGCAATCCCAGATTAATCCCCATTTTATGTATAACACCCTGAACACCATCCGCATGTTTGCCATGATGAAGGATTATAACCGGATTAACTCTTTGATGGGCAGACTTGTCTCCCTCCTTCGCTATTCAATGGAAAATGTTGAACAAACCGTCAGCCTCCAGGAAGAAGTGGACTACTTGCGGGATTATATTGCCTTGCTTAACATGCGGTACGAATGTCAGATTACCTTGCAAACCTGTATTGCGGAGCCCTATCAACAACTCAGCATTCCTCGGCTCAGCCTGCAGCCACTGATTGAGAACGCTGTCTTCCATGGCATCCTGCCAGCCAGGATGGATCAGGGTTCCATTCATCTCCGTGTCTTCTCATGCTCCACACGAGAGAGAATCGTCATTATTGAGGTAGGTGATAACGGCGTTGGCATGGAAACTGATGCGCTCAACAAGCTAAGAGGACACCTTCTGCATGATGAAATTGGGGAAAATATCGGACTGCAGAATGTCTGGATGCGGATGAAGCTGTTCTTCGGCTCCAGTGCCCGAATCACACTTTCCAGTCCTTCGGATGAAGGATTAACGATTCGGTTTGAATTGGAACAGGATAAAAATAACGTCAAGGGGGGAGATGCGGATGAGTAAATACAAGGTCATGCTTGTCGAAGATGAGCTCCCGGCCAGAACGGTATTCCGTGAAATGATTCTTCAGAGACAGGATTTGCTTGAACTGGTTGGCGAAGCTTCAGACGGAAAAGGCGGTCTGGAACTTTATGAGCGGCATCAGCCCCACCTTATTGTTACGGATATTACGATGCCTGGCATGAACGGGCTTGATATGCTGCGGAGCATCCGGGAAGGTCATCAGCCGCAGCCCCTGATTGTCATATTGACCTGTCATCAGGATTTTCATTTTGCTCATCAAGCCATCTATCTAAATGCCGATGTCTATCTCATCAAGGACGATTGCCTGACCGATCCGCAACTGCTTGCCCGGACACTCGAAGAGCTGACCCGGAAAGCCGGAACCCTGGACGAGACGCGTGTGAAACAGCAGCAGCTTGAACAGCAGGTTCGCTCTAATGAAATGGAGATTGAACAAAATCAATTTCTGGAAATGCTGCGCCATCCCGTTGCGGAGCAAAAATGGCTGGACGGATTGGAGCAAGCTCAGCTTCCTGTTCGTACAGGAACCTTTAAGGTGCTGCTTGTGGAAATAGATCGTCATTCACTGCGATTCTCTCTTGAACAACTTGGAGAGAAAAAGCTGTGGCAATTTGCGGGGAGCAATGTCATGAAGGAATTATTGAATGCGCGTGGCCCCAACAAAGTCGTTGCACTGGATAGAGAACGTTTCTTTTCCATTTATGACGATCAGACCAATCGGGAATATCCTTCTTTTTTGGATCAGCTGCAGCAGGCATTAACGAGCAATCTGAAAATGAGTGCACTGATACTCGAAGTTTTTTTTGCCCAGGGAATTGCAAGCCATATTGAAACATTAAAAAGGCTGGCTTCCGCACCCTATCCATTTTTCTATCAACAACAGCAGGTTGCAACTGAATCCGTATCCAGGCTAGTGTTTCATTTTCAGAGCATACCTGAACAGATGACACGGTTCTGGACCAAAACGATCAAGTCTGCCTTCATGGAAACCATCTCGAGGGCTGCCGCAGCGGATCAAGTGCGTCATTCCTTTTTCATGCAGGCTGCTGAGTTACGATGGGATCCGGAACAGATCAAATCCCTTTATCTGCGCATTGTTCTGGAGCTGGGAGCGTTTGTAATCGAAGCACGTGGAGGGGCTGACATCGAAGCTGAGTTCCGAAAAAGGCTAGAAAACTGCCAAACCTTCCATGCCGTACATGATGCAAGTCTAACCTCTTTTCTCAAACTTCAGGCATTGCAGGGGGATGAGTCGCGGCTTGATGCGTCCATCTACAAAATTGTACAGCAGATCAATGAGGATTTGTCTTATCCGTATAAACTGGAGGAATTGGCCGGATCCATAAATTACAGCGTGCCCTATTTCAGCAGCATGTTCAAAAAAAACATGGGTGAGAGCTTCATGCAGTACCTCACCCGTCTACGACTGGAGAAAGCCAAACTGCTTTTATTAACTACGGATCAGAAGACATTTGAGATATCGGAAGCCATTGGATTCGAAAACTACCGATCCTTCAACCGGGTATTTAAGAAGGAAACAGGGGTATCTCCCTCCGACTTTCGCCAGATCCGTCCGAATTGATCACCATTCGGTTTGCTTGGCTCCCAAGTTCGCGATAAATTGGCGTAATGCATGAGATACCCATTTCCGGGTATGAATGACCAGCTGGATTTCCAATCTGAATTCGCCGTGATCCAATGGCAAAACAGCGAGTTCCTCCCGGCGTATTTCATCCATCGCAGTCATTTGCGGCAGAAGTGAAATGCCTGACCCTGCCATAATGCTTCTTTTGATAGCTTCTGGACTTCCGAGTTCGAGACCTACTTTATAGGGTATTCCGTTTGTTCTCAGCACCCTCTCCAGCAGCTGCCTGTAATTGCAGGTATCCTCAGGCATAATCCATTCCTCGTCAGCCAGATCACTCAGCTCGATTTTCTGCTTATGGGCAAGGGAATGATCTGTGTTAACAATGAGAACAAGCGGCTCTTCCCTGATCGTTATCCACTGCAAGCCTGTTTCGGACGAAGCATTGGCAAGAATAAGCCCTACATCTGCTTCTCCCTCTCTCACTTTCTGCAAAATCATGTCTTCCCGATCCGTCTGCAGCCGAATGCCAAGTTCAGGATACTGCTTACGAGTGGTCTGAATTGGGGCAGGCAGAAAATAAGAGGCAAGAGAATCCATGGTTGCAATCGTAAGCGAACCTCCACCCTGTTTCGTCAGCTTTTCCTGGGAATGTTCAAAAATCTCAAGAAGTTGTCCGGAAAGTAAAAACAGTTCTTCCCCCGCTGATGTAAGCCGAATTTTATTGTTGTTGTAACGTTCGAATAATTTTACTTGGTATATTTTTTCCAGCTTTTGAATCTGGGTTGTTACACTAGACTGTGCATAGCCCAGCTCTTCTGCAGCCTTCGTAAAACTTTGCCTTACAGCCACTTCACGAAAGGTTTGAAAATAGTTCAGATCCATATTCCTGGTACCTACCTCATCAAAATAATTGATAACACTCATCATCTATTATAGTTAACTATGATGCCAATTCCCATGGTAAAGTGAATTTAATATCATTTCAACATAAATGGAGGCCATATCATGTTAACGGAACAACAGATTCATGGTATTTATGTACCTGTAATCACCCCTTTTACACAAGATAATCAACTCGATTTAACCTCCTTTCAGACCTATATCACTCATATGGCAAATAGCGGAATTCAGGGTTTGGTTATTAACGGTACTACGGGAGAATCTCCCACAGTATCCTGGGATGAAGTGGAGCAGCTGGTTCGAATCACGAAGGACACCTTGAGCAGCATGAATAAAACGATTCCGATTGTCGTGGGGACCGGAACCAACGATACAGCCTCAACAATAACGCGAACACAAAAGGCTAAAGAATTAGGGGCAGATGCTGTTCTTGTAGTAACTCCCTATTACAACAGACCGACAGAGGCAGGCATATTCGAGCATTTTCGAGCAACTGCTGAAGTGGGCGTGCCCATTATTGTATATGAAATTCCAGCGCGAACGGGTGTCCGGGTCTCTATAGACACGATGAAAAAAATAATGAACTTAAACGGTGTTATTGGTCTTAAGGACAGTACCAACGGAATTGAGTTGATGTCAGAACTGGTGCGTAGTGGATCAAAACCGATCCTGTGCGGGGATGATTCGTTTTTCTATGACATGTTAAATGAAGGTGCCGCTGGCGGTATGCTGGCTTCTGCCAACATCAACACGAAACAGTTCATTGAAGTGTACGACCGTTTTAAAGCAGGTGACAAAGATGGATCACGTGACTTGTTCAATGAATTAGTTCCTTTTATTCTTCACCTTTTTGAAGAACCTGCTCCTGCGCTGCTCAAATGGCTGCTCGTCAAACAAGGAATCATCGCTTCCGCTCATTTGCGCCTGCCGCTGATGCCAGCATCTGAGCAATTAAAAGCAAAGATGGACCAATACACGGTGAGCAGTAACGCAGTAGTCTAGATAACATAATGAACTACAATGCATAGACATGACAAAAGCCGCAGATCTGCGGCTTTTTGAATATGCGTTATGGGCATCTGATACAAGAGCTACGGAATTACGTCATTTTTTCGCACATCCTCACTTCGCAACAAAGCCATGATAAAAATGTATCCACCACAAGTGTGGCTGCCCTAACGTTTCTGTCGTTACCATTAGACCAAAATGGAAATCAGAATTGGCAGTGAAATCAGTGACAGGACCGAGCTCATGACAAAGGATGACGCCGTCTCAACCTCAAGCGTATCGAATCTCGACGCAATCATCGCAGCTACGGCTGATCCAGGGAAGGATACCAGCAGGATAACCATGGTCACGTCTGTAGAAGATAGCCCCATCAATACAGCAAACATGTAGGTAAACAAAGGCAGTGCAATGACTTTCAACAGGGAAATGCTGATGGCATTCAGGCTGAATTTAATCCGATTGATACCCACTGTTACCCCAATGGCAAAGAGCGCTGCGCCGGATGTAATACTACCAATTTGATCAAATGAGCTTTGCAGCAGATGAGGTGACTGGAAGCCAAAGAGTGTCAGGATAACACCCAGAAGCGGTACACAGGCAAGCGGTTCTTTTAGACCATGAATGATGGAATGGATCGTAAGTTTAAACAGGCTTTCGGCATGATCGCCGTTCTTGCCCGCTTCCGTTTTCTTCCCTACGGAACTGACGATGGTCGCGATGGGATCAAGCAGCGCATTGACCACTACGCCTGTAATCGCAATAGGAATGGTTACTTCTGCAGCGCCAAACAGGTTGCCCAGGACAGGAATCCCCATAAACGCGAATGAAGGTTGCGTCGCATTTAATGAAAAGATGGATGACTGGCTTAGGTTTACTTTGAAAATGAAACGCATCACAAGCAATAAAACCACATAGAACCCGATGATACCAAGGAAAATGGTCATGAAAAATGGCCACTTGTCGATCAGGGTTTCTTTTTTGGTTGTAGTAATACCGATAAACAAATGTGCCGGCAGTGCAAATTTGGTCACCAGTGTATTTAAACCTTTGGAGGATGCCGAGTTAAATACCTTAAAGTAGCCTCCGAAAAAGCCAAGTAAAATTACGAAAAAAATAGGAATTAATATGATGAAAATGTCACTGACTGACATGTTGTTCAAACCTCCATTTATGATCTGAGCATTTGCAACAATTCAACAAATGACAATAGATTTTGATCATGTATAATGTTTTTACAATTTTAGACACAGCCAAGGAATACCTGCACGAATGGACAGGTATTCTCTCGGTGCGGCGTATTGTCATATTTAAACCATTGCGTGTTCACGTTCATTAACTGCTGCAAGGACGGGTCTGTAAACAGGGTGCCACATGGCTTCCTTAATGGCCTCTTCCACATTCTCAAGTTCACGGCGGGCTACGCCATCCTCAATCGCCGCTTTCGCTACAGCAACTGCAACTTGGTATGAAACATCCTGTAGTTCTTTGACTCTTGGCAGCAACGGAGCACCAGGTTCTGAAGAGTCTACGGCTCCAGCTACCGCGATCGCCGCTGCAGTAAACATATTTTTGGTAAATTTAGAGGCTTTGGATACGATCGCTCCAAGTCCAAGACCCGGGAACACGAAGGCATTGTTGGATTGACCTATCTCGAACTGAATGTCATTATACATCACAGGTTCAAATGGGCTTCCTGTTGCGATCAATGCTTTGCCATCCGTCCATTCAATCAGACTTTTCGGAGCAGCTTCGGCAAGTGATGTCGGATTGGACATCGGCATGATGATTGGGCGTTCCACATGCTTGGCCATTTCCTTAACAACCTGTTCGTTGAAGGCACCCGTAACACCGGATGTACCAATAAGAATGGTTGGTTTAATGCGACTCACAGCTTCCAGCAGACTAACCTGACCTTGTTCATCTAGACTCCAGTCTTTGATTTCCTCCGCTTTACGCACATACGGCTTCTGGTATTCAAACAACCCTTCGATCTCATCGGTCAAAATACCGCGATAATCGAATGCCCAGAAACGATCCTCGGCTTCTTCCTGCGTAAGCCCCTCTTCCATCATGGCGTCCCGAATCTGATCCGCATTACCAATGCCGGCAGCCCCTGGTCCGAAGACGAGTACACGATGCTCCCGAAGAGGTACACCCGTTACTTGAACGCCTGACATAACGGCAGCTAGGGTAACCGCACCGGTTCCTTGAATATCATCATTAAATGTAAGGAGTTCTTCTCCATATTTTTGAATAATATTTCTGGCATTCACGCTGCCCATGTCTTCCCAGTGAAGAAGAACGTCGGGAAACCATTTGGTCGTTTCCTTCACAAATGCTTCAATAAATTGATCATACTTTTCACCGCGAATACGTTCATGACGATTCCCCACGTACAATGGATCATTCAGCAATGTTGGATTGTTGGTTCCAACGTCCAGTACCACCGGAAGTACACGGCTTGGATCGACACCTACTGCAGCTGTGTACACGGCCAGTTTGCCGATGGCAATGTTGATGCCACCAACCCCCCAGTCTCCAATGCCAAGAATGCTCTCAGAATCTGTCACCACAATAAGGTCGACGTCTCCAGCCTGCAGGCCACTGTTCCGGAATGCTTCCTCAAGTCCGTCCATATCATTGATGGAGAGATACACGCCGCCAGGTCTGTGATATTGATGACTATATTCCTGAATCGCTTGTCCAACCGTAGGTGTATATACGATCGGCAGCAGTTCACTAAGATGTTCTTTTAGCAAACGATAGAATAGGACGATATTTCGGTTGAACAAGTCATTCAGCATGATGCTTTTACGCAAATTATCAGATTCATTTTGCAGCTGCTGATAGACCCGGCTCACCTGTTCTTCAATATTTAAAACCATTGGCGGCAAAATGCCGTTCAGGTTAAGTTCTCTTCTCTCTTCTTCGGTAAAGGCAATACCCTTGTTCAGGATGGGATTGGAAAGAATGTCTTTACCTCTTAATTGGGTTTTCAGATTACCATTGGAATCAACAAAAAATGTGTTCATTACGGATAGCCTTCTTTCGTGATATCTCTTTAATTCCTTTTCTACACTAGATAACTTTAGGTTAGTTGTTAACCTTCCGATGACAATTATATGACTTTTTTTATATTATGTAAACGAAGCTATGAAACTTTCATGAAAAGAATTTGGTTGCCATTCGATAAGTAAAATTTATCGCTTTAATATTTTCCAAGAAAATCATTTTATAACTCTATTTAGGCTTCAACATGGGTATGTGAACCGATTTAGGCATAAAAAAGGCCGCATATATGCGGCTTATGAGAGACTTATATACACCTTCAAACCATTGTTATATGACGTAAGCGTCTTCTACTTCTACCTTTCTAACATTCCCTTCACCCATGTATTTTACGTCAATCTCACATCCTTTCTGGAATTTCGGAATATGGATCACCGGAATAAACGTAGTCACAACCGATTGGAAGGTCTGACCATCTTCTTGGGTAACGAACAAATCGAGACGTACGCCAGGCCGTCCATGCATGCTTGACGACGTCTCGGCAATATCCTGAATGATCGCTTTTGCAGGAGATCCGTACTTCAATATCTCCTTCCTGATCTCCATCGTCTCTTTACCGGTTCGCAGCTTTTTGGTGACGTTCAATATGAGAATCAATCCTGTGGTTAGCCCAAAAACAACAATTACAGCTGCAATGATTAAGGTTATCAACGTTGAAGTCATCTCATCCTCCTTAAAAAGTTGGTATACAGATTACTTCTGGCATGCTGCACCTAAATCCTGCCAATTTCTCAGCACATATGTAGGAGAGTTGAACAGGTGTAGACTAATAGATAGAAAAGAACTATAAATTCGCCTTGGCGGGCCTGCCAAGGCTCTTTAAACATGCTTACGTACTAAAATAAACGTCCAGTTTGCCTGTAGGTGGTGTGGTTGCCATCCAGACAGCAGCCAGATTATCTGGGGCCGATGTTGTAGCGGTAATGTAATCACCAATAAGTACTGTAGGTACAGGTGAAATTCCGTTCGGATCAAAAGAAGTTGTTGTCAGACGCCGGTTTGTGAAAGAAGCGCCTCCATTAAACGATTCGGCGACAAATACATCCAGAAGGAATCCGTCAATTCGGTTTGTCATATAAATGACCCTGATCGTTCCGGCAAATGGGGACACGGTTATGGAAGGGAAAAAGTTCTGTGTGCCCGGAGCTGCACCTGTAATACTAACAGGATTTGACCAAAGAAGACCATCGGGAGACCGACTGAGGAACACATCCGTGTAACCACTTCGCGCATCATTCCATACTCCATACACCGTTCCACTGTTTGGCCCGATGGAGATATCCGCCGCCAGATTTAAGTTGGTTTGTACACGAAAAGCATAATTCGGCACAGGCAAAGGCGAAGGGGCAGGGACAACTGATGAAATAAATGTAGACTGTCTTTCAATAGGCGGTTGATAATTAATTCCACCGTCATAAGATATTCTTAGCAGTGCAGATGGGCTTGCAGGGCCTGTAAGGATGTAACCCGCATATACTTCGCCGGAGAACCCTACAGCCAAGGCTGCACGGTCATGTATTCCCCGGGGATTGGACTGCCGATCTGGTGGTTCCCAGGTTATACCTTGCGAAACTGATCTTTGAGTGAAAATGGCTGAAGAAGTTGTAGCGAGCGGCGTGTAGCCAACATATGCATTGCCTCTATAGGGACTGCCCGGAGACCGATCCACGGCAATATAGGGCTCATCGTTATGGACAACGGTACCGAAACCTGCTTGCACGATAACCGGTGGTTGCCAGCTTAAACCATCATCAAAGGAGGTATAGCTGACAATCGTTCCATCATTGATTCCATTAAACACGTGAACCGTCACGATAAAGGTACTTGGAAATGTATAGTCAATGGTAGGTGCTTCTGCCCCTGAATATCCTGCTGGCTGTGGAAGCACAGTAGTGGACCAGGTATTACCGCCATCAATGGAACGATAGAATCCGGTCAGTGTCGGTCCAGTGCTGGTATCCACAGCAACGACACACATAATATTGGGATTCAACGTATTCACCGCAATGGAAGGTTCAAACTGATTGCCTCCCAGAGCTCCGGTAATATTTACAACTGCCAATGGTCTCACCTCCTCTTTTCCTTTAAGGGATATTTGTGAATCGGTCTATCACGGTCATCTCGGACTGGAGCACCCGTTGGATGATCTGGCCTGTAGAGCTAACACTATAAACATGGATAATCGTACTTGTAGCACTGAAAAAATCACTTTGGACCTCAAAAAAGGCTGCATTGATGAGAGGGTATATTAACGTCCTTGTACCTTGAGGCAAAATTTCGATCAGATCATGACCAATGGGTATCCGAGCAGTTTGTGTAGTGTCCCATCTAAACACCTCCAGCTCGACATTGACGGAAGCGTCAAGGGAGTCATTAATGCAAGTCACAATAAGCTGCGTGGACTGAGTTTCCCCCGCTGTCGGGTTGTAAATGAACCCCGTACTGTTAGGCAAAAGAATCACTCCCTTCTCATACAATACACGCTATCTTTCTGGTATTTTATACTACGTAAACCGTATAGACATTGACACGGCTAATACAAATATCCTATAAAATCAAGCTCCCCCTCGTCCCATGGAACTGTTCCTGCTTGTTTCATCATTAACCCATCCATAACCTGATCTCCAATACCGACCGTGGTTAGCGTGGTATGGTCAATTTTGAGCCATTTGCATCTGTTTTTTACAGATTGGTACCCATTTCTTACATACAAATTCACATGATCCGCAAATAAGAGAATAAAATCAACATTTTGCTTGCTTAGCTTATCCACTTCACCGAGCAACATGGAAGCAATGCCTTTCGAACGGTGAGTGACCGAGATGCACAGATCAATAACCCCCAATACCCGGATGGCCGTTCCGTTCAGATTCATGGTCCTGTAATCCAATCCAACATGCCCGATCAGTCGATGTTCCGCATCCATAACGAGCAATCTCGAATGTGGAACCTGCTTGAAGTACATTCGATCTTCTGGGTAGATCTCCGGAAAGCTCGCAACCAGTAATTGTTGCAGCTGCACCGAGAGTTCATTGTTCAGTTCCATATCGTTCGTTTGAATTACCTTCAAAAAATCTCCTCCTTAATACAGCAAAAAGACCTGTCCTACAACAGGCCTTTATAACTTGCTATTTCTTATTGGTATTTCAGTTTGATATCAACAGGAATTAATCCTTCTTTTTGCCTATCATCTTCAATAACAGACCATTGTCTGCCTACTAGAGAATGAAGCAATTGAATCTGTTCGCGGTTGAGCTTCAGATGCCGCAGCGTCAGATCTTCCTGCACATAATCACGATCCAGTTTAAGATCGAAACGGAAGTCCAACACCCTTTTTAAAGCATTAATATGCAAAAACTTGAACTCGTATCCACTACGAATGGCCTCTGCCCAATCCTCGCCCACTTCTTCAGCGGTCTTCAGTCTTTCTTCCAAATCCATCATTGGTTCCTTGATTGTGGCCCGCAATGAAGCAAGATCCCTCCGATGCAAACAATCAATAATCACCTCACTCGCTTCACCACTCGTCAGAACATTTTCCACCAGCATCCCCACGGGAATCGAAAGCCGTACCAGACTCATACTTCCCCCGCCTCATTTCGAAGATACTGATTAAACCAGACATTGACCTGTTCGAAGCTGTCTACTCGCAATGAAGGTTTACCGCTTTTGAGCAGTGAGTGATTGGACCCTGGATAACGAATCAGTTTGGTCTTTTTACCGTAACGCTTGAGTGTGGTGTAGAGTTCCTCTGCCTGTGCAATCGGGGTTCGATAGTCTTGCTCTCCATGCATGATCAGAAGCGGTGTTTCAATCTTATGTGCATGAGCCAGAGGTGAACGGGACCACAGCAGCTCAGCATGCTCTGCCGGATTGCCTCCAATGACACCCTCTACATAAGAGATGCCTATATCACTGGTACCGTACATGGACAGCCAATTGGAAATACAACGCTGAGTTACAGCAGCTTTGAACCGGTTGCTGTGGGCAACAATCCAGTTCGTCATAACCCCTCCGTAACTGCCGCCTCCGACACCCAGACGTGATTCATCCAGGTGTTCGTATGTATCAAGGGCATAATCGACCGCCTCCATCAGATCCCGGAAGTCTCCGCCAGCAAAATCACCACGGCAAGCTCTGGCAAATTCCTGCCCGTATCCCATACTTCCACGTGGATTCACCCATAGAACGGCGTAGCCCTGTGCTGCAAGAGACTGCATCTCGAAGCTGAACGTTCCCGTATACATCGCATGTGGCCCCCCATGAATCTGCAAAATCAGCGGGGTTTTGACATTTGGGTCACGTTTCGCAGGCTGCAGCAACCATCCCTGAATACGCCATCCGTCTGTGGATGTAAACTCCATTCGTTCAGGCACATTCACTTCCAGCCCGGTGACCCATTCTTCGTTTCGCCGGGTAAGCCGGAACGTTTCGCCGCTGCTTATATCCACACGATACAGTTCCGCAGGATGATCCGGTGTCAGAGCAGCAATGACCAGGGTCGTTCCATCAGGTGATAACGTGTATTGATACACATCCTTCTCACCACTTCCGGTGATGGATTGAAAGTCTCCATTCTCATGAATGCGGTATACATCCACACTTCCATTATCGGTACCCAGTACATACATGCCGCGTTCCGGATGTCTGTCATCCCAGATCGGTGATGGAGACGGACCAGCGGATTTCATATCTCCAAGAGCAGCGTTACCAAGCTGTATATCCATTTTCGTATTGATCAGCTTGGGCATCCCTCCTTGAACAGGAACAGCGTATAATCTGTTATGACTGCCGCTCCCAAACTCTCGGTCGCTGGCGATCAGGTAGAGTACCTGACCATCAGGTGAATAGGAGAACTGGCTAACCAGCAAGCTGGAATCCGTTACTTTGGAAGGACGGCTTGCTTCCAGCCCTATGGTGTATACATCTGCAAAGTACAACAGATCTGCATCGGAGTCCTCATCCTCCACCTGCTTGGAAATAAAGGCAAGGCTCTGGCTATCTGGCGACCATGCAGGCCCGCTGACATTCCACTGTCCGGATGTGATTGAAGTGATCTCTCCACTCGCGATCTCATAAATGTACAGATGGCTATATAGCCCATCCCACCAGCCGGAACCCTCCGCTTTTGGAGCGGTACGCTCAAAACTTTTACCCCGCAGTACGGGTGCCTCCTCATTTTTCAGCTCGTCTTTGCCTTCCACGTCATTCATCTGCACTTTACTGGTAAAGGCAATATACTGCCCGCTTGGCGACCATGCATAATCCAATATTTTACGTTCCGGAGGAATACGCCTAACTGGTTCGGTTGAACCTGCTTCGAGGGTCCATAAACCTTTACCCCCATCTTCCAGACGCAAAAAAGTGAGCTGCGTTCCATCGGGTGACCAGGTCGGCGCCGTATCCTTGTTGCCATTCGTAAGCTCCACATCATTGCTGCCATCCAGGGAAATTCCCCGAATCCGGGTGTTATACTCGTTCTTTTGCCGGTCTATGGTCTGCTCCACGTAAGCCACCTGTCCATTCGGATGGACCACCGGCTGGCTAATGGAACGATAGTGATATAAGTCCTCTGGTATCATCGGTCGTTTGTTCATCTGAGGGTCCCCTTTCTCCAGTCCAGTTATTTTTTGTTCGTTTCTGTTCGCGGATCGAGTACATCGCGCAGCCAATCACCGAGGAAAATAACCCCAAGCACCGTAAGTGTAATGGCCAGTCCAGGGAATGTGGCTACCCACCAGCTCGTGGCTACATATTGTCTTCCATCACTGAGCATGCCTCCCCAAGAGACGTCAGGCGGCTTGATACCCAGACCGAGGAAACTGAGTGAAGCTTCCATAATAATGGTGGTTCCGACATTCATGCCGCAGATGACAATAAACGAGGACAGGATATTCGGCAGAATATGTTTCAGGATCAACCGTCCATTCTTGGCCCCAATCGATCGGGCAGCATGAACAAAATCCCGCTCCTTGATACTGAGAACCTCGCTTCGAACGATACGGGTAAACGGAACCCAGTTGGTCACACCGATGACGAAAATCAATGTCGTGATTCCCGGGCCAACGATGGCCATCACCACAAGCATGAACAGAATGGTAGGAATGGCCATGAAGGCATCCCCTACACGCATGATGACTGCATCCAGCCATTTCCCGTAAAATCCGGACAGCAGACCCAGAATGGCTCCGATTATTCCCGAGACGATGACCGCTCCCATCCCTACTATCAATGAAACGCGTGCACCGTAGACAATTCTGCTCCACATGTCTCTACCCAGGTTATCCGTACCCAGCCAGTGTTCTGCAGTTCCTCCCTCTAACCAGGCAGGCGGCTTAAGTCGACCCAGCGGATCGACGGCTGCGGGATCATGACTCGTTAACAGAGGTGCACATATGGCGATCAAGACGACCAGTAAAACGAGCACAGAGCCAAGCATTCCGGTTTTGCTGAGGATCAGCTGTTTCCAAATATAGCGAAATCCTGTTGGTGTACGTAAACTCTCACTTTCCTGTTCTGCACCCGGAATGGGCATTTCATTGCTGCCTGTCATAGGTTGCACCTCCCTCTAGTCGAATTTAATGCGCGGATCAAGCAGCCGGTAAGCTACATCCGTCAAGATATTGGTTACAACAACAATTAAGGCAATGACAAACACGGCTGCCTGGACAATCGCCATGTCATGCGTATTGACGGCAACAACCAAGAGCTGACCCAGCCCCGGCCAGGAGAATACCGTTTCCGTAATCAGCGTTCCACCGATCAGACTGGTAAACTGCAAACTCATAATCGTTACGACGGGTATCAAACCGTTGCGAAAAGCATGTTTGCCGATCACGACCATTCGTCCCAGCCCCTTGCTGCGAGCCGTACGAATATAATCCTGACTTAGAATCTCCAGCATACTTGAACGGATCAGACGGGTCATTTGAGCTGCCAGTCCTATGCCAAGGGTAAAAGCCGGCAAGATCAAATGCGACAATCCACCGCGACCCGATACGGGCAAAACGCCCCACATGACGGAGAACAACAGGATCAGCATGATTCCCATCCAGAAGTTTGGCATGGCCTTGCCGATTACCGATATTCCCGAAATGATAAGATCGGTAAACGTATTACGTTTAACAGCTGAGGCTACTCCCAGTGGTACAGCCATAAGAACGGCAAAAAACATCGCGGCTACAGCCAGTTCGAAGCTGGCAGGCAATCTCTCCAGGACAAGCTGTAAGGCGGGCTGCCCATAGCGGAACGATTGCCCAAAATCCCCCTGTAAGGCACTGCCCAGGAACTTCACATACTGCGTGTAAAGCGGTTGATCCAGCCCAAGTGCCTGTGTTAATACCGCTCGGTCTTCCGCTGTGGCAGTCTCGGGCAGCATCAGTGCAACGGGATCGCCAGTGACCCTGACCAAAATAAACACAATCAGCGATACAATGAACAATACCGGAATGACTTGCAGTAAAGATTTAAGTACGTATTTCCCCATCCTCATTCACCTCCATGCTATACAAAAAACGGCAGGAACATGGTGTACCCAGTCCCTGCCGTTCACGGCCTATCCTTGCAATGACAGGTTGTTCTGCCGGGTATTACTGTGCAGCAGGTGTAATCTCGTCGGCATAAAACATTTCATCACTGCGCGGCGTGAATTTCACGCGTGCATTCGTTCCATAGACACCTTCCATCTGGTACAGATACACGGCTGGACGTTCTTCTGCGAAGATTTGCTGTACTTGCTGGTACTCTTTTTCACGAGCCTCAGGGTCCATGTTCACCAATGCAGATTGAAGCAATTTCTCCACTTCCGGATTGTTGTAATCCGACTCACCTTTGGCTTCTTCGAACATGTAACGGTTGTAGTTATTCGAAGCGTCGAACAGGGAGTTACCAATACCGATCATGAAAATTTCCTTGAATGATTTGGAGCTGTAACGTTCACTGAAAGCACTTGGCTCAAGCACGTCCATGTTGATTTTGAAGCCAGCTTGCTCCAGCATCGCTGCAACAACTTCCACCTGCTCTTTGTATTGTGACGAAACGGAGATGGTCATCTCGGCTTCACCTTCAGCGTAACCGGCTTCCTTCAGAAGCTGTTTGGCTTTTTCCAAATCGTATAGTGATGTTTTGTACAGTGATGGGTCCGCACCAAAGTTTCCTGGCGTGACGGATGTGCGGGTAACAATACCTGCTCCACCGGCAATGCTGTCTACAATCCCTTGTTTGTCGATAGCCAGATCAATCGCTTCACGCACTTTCGGATCAGCCGTAATGCTGCCTTCTGTCTGACGGAAGATCAATTGCAAGACGCGCTGGATTGGTGCTTTGACAATTTTCTTGTCTGCTTCTCCTTCAATGCGGGCAATGTCCGTGGACGGAATCGATGCAGCTACGTCAACTCCACCAGCGAGCAGTTCGGATACCCGTGTGGAAGCTTCAGGAATAACGCGGAATACGACTTCATTCCATTTCGGCTCACCATCGAAGTAGTTCTCATTTTTCACGAGTACCACACGATCGTCTTTTGTCCATTTGCTGAATTTGTAAGGTCCTGTTCCTACCGGTTGTTTAAGGAAAGCATCCATGCCGTTTTCCTCAATGTATTTGGCAGGCAGGATGCCCGCTCCCATTTTGGACAGGCGGTTAAGCAGAAGCGGATCCGGTCCATCTGTAATGATGTCTACGGTATGCTCATCAACCTCTTTGACCTCAACAATATTTTTGAAATAACTGTTTTGTTTAAGTGTTTCGTCTTTGGCTACCCGTTCAATCGTATATTTGACGTCTGCTGAAGTGAACGGATCGCCATTATGAAACGTAACCCCTTCACGCAGCTTGAAACGCCAGGTTGTGTCATCCACTTGTTCCCAGGATGTAGCAAGTCCGGGAACCTTGTTTTGTTCACTGTCATTTTTGACCAGATAATCAAATACGTTGACCAAAACGGCCTCACTGGACGTATTGTTGTTGTTATGCGGATCGAAACTCTCAATATCGGTAGCAGCTGCAATCGTAAGCGTTGTGCTGGCAGTTCCACTACTTTCTGTGCCGCTGGATGCCGAATTGCTGTCAGTACCTGTACTTGTTCCACCGCATGCGCTTAGCACCAATACTACAGCCAATAATGTGATCCACATGCTAGTCCATTGTCGTTTTTTCATTTGGTACGCTCCCCCTCAGAAGTTGTGTTTCTTGCCAAAAATTCAAGTGCCACGGATGAAAGTATGCCTACACCATAAGGCATTGCCGTTTCATCCAGATCAAACATCGGATGATGAAGCGGATAACGGGTACGTTCTTCTTCATTACCGGAACCAAGCCGGAAGAAAACGCCGGGAATCTGTTCACAGTAGAAGGCAAAGTCCTCGCCCCCGGTGGACGGCGAAATGCTGCTCCATCCTTTTGCCCAGTCCAGTCCGTCTACGGTTTCGGTAAGCAAGTCCACCATCCCGAGATCGTTCACCACAACCGGATATCCATCACCGTAAATAACCTCGTGCCCTGCGCCGAAGGAAGCGCACACCCCGCTCACCACCTGTTCAATCAGAGCAGGCATGCGTTCACGAAGAGCTGGTGAGAGTGTACGCACCGTGCCGATCATCTCCACCTCTGGCGCTATGGCTGTACCCATGTAGCCGCCAGTGATTTTACCGATGGTCACCACTACGGGCTCCAGCGGGTCTACCAACCGACTGGCGATATTTTGTAAAGCGGTGATGACCTGTGCGGATACAGCAATTGCATCAATTCCCTCATGTGGCCGGGCAGCATGTCCACCCTTGCCGAACACACGAATGACCAAGCGGTCTGCCGAGGCAAAAGCCACCCCTTTACTGACACCGACGGTACCTGTATCCTGTCCAGGTGTCATATGAAGGCCTGCGATCGCCTCCACCTTCGGATTCTCCAGTACACCGTCCTGAATCATGGCGCGTGCACCGGCAAGCCCCTCTTCTGCAGGCTGGAATACAAACTTGATGTTACCCGACTTCGGCCTGCCGAGACCCGTAAGCAGCTCAGCCGCTCCCATCAGGATCGTTGTATGTGCATCATGACCGCACAAGTGAGCCTTGCCTTCGACCTGGGAGCTGTACTCGGCCGACTTCTGATCCTGGATCGGAAGTGCATCCATATCTGCCCGCAGTGCAATGGTTGGACCATCCGTCTCGCCCCGGAGCAGACCTACAACACCGGTCTTCCCAACGTTACGGATCACTTCAAGTCCCAGGCTTTCCAGATGCTCGGCGACGATGCCTGAAGTACGAACTTCTTCATATCCGATCTCCGGATTGCGATGGAAGTCTCTACGCCAGTTTGTGAGCTTCGGCTGTAATTGCTGTGCAAGTTGAAATAATTGTGCTCGTTTCATTAATGCTCATTCCCTTCTTGTTGTTCTGATGAGACCAGCCGTGAATAGATGGCGTCAGCGGAAAATGCAATATGACGTTTCATTGTATCCCTTGACTTGATCGGATCGCGGGATTTGAGGGCTTCAAGAATCTCGGTATGTACGCCCTGGTTAATAACCCGAATATTTTCATCGTATGGCATCAAATCCAGCGCAGGGTTGATCTTGGTACGAATCTGTCTGACTGCCGTCTCCAGGTACGGATTGCCCGAAGCCTTGGCAATCATGAGATGGAACTTGACGTCCAGTGCCCTGAACCATTCCCGCGTACACTCCGGCTCCATACTCTGCTTGATGTAACCCTCGAGCAGCGTCAGCTCGCCTGCGGTGATCCGCTCAGCAGCCAGAAAAGCGCCTTCCGGCTCTACAATCGTCCGATATTCAAACACATGTAACATTTGATCCCAACCACGCATGATCTCTTCCTTCGTTCGTTTATGCGCGTTGGCCGTGATGGGAAGTACGAAGGTGCCTCCCTTAGCACCGACCCGCTTCTCGATTAATCCCTTACTCTCAAGGGCGGATAATGCTTCACGAACCGTAATTCGACTTGCATTAAAAATTTCGGCAAGCTCACGTTCAGAAGGAAGCTGATCTTCACTCATGATTTCCTTAAGAATGATTGCCTCTTCCAGTTGTTCCCTGATAAATTCACTGACCTTTATCGCAGAAACTTTCTCGAATTGGAAAGTCGATTGATTGAACATATCCACACTCCGATCGATATAATGTCTAAACCTTATACCATTAAACTCTTATTCATAATATAATTCCGAGTAAACAGATATGCAATAGTTTTTTTGAGAAATCATCATTATTTTTTAATTCTCGCCGAACACTCTTCTTGTTTGGGGATATTTCGGTTTTGGAATATTTCGCTCGATAATAATGATACAACCCTGCTTTCACTACGATAGGGACAGACATTATCGTTTGTTCGGCCAACGAAAAAGACGTTGTCGTGATGTACGACAACGTCTTTTCAAAGTGTATCTGTGTTTTAAATAATTTCCCTTTACTCGTTCAAGTAAACGGCTTTCCCTGTCCGGGCGGATTCATAGAGAGCTTCCAGGATTTGCGACACCACCAAAGCCTGTTTAGGAGTAACTACAGGCTCCTCATCCTTCTCGATGGCTTCGATCCATTTTCTCATCTCCACATCCGGTGCGCTTTCCGACTTCCCGTCGTAGAAGGCAACTCCGTCTGCACTGAGTGAGATTTCATTCGTATAGAGACGGCTGAATTTCTCACCGTTAATGCGAAGTCCGTTTTTCATATCGGCTCCGGCTTCCGTTCCGCTGAGACTGCATTTGGCTTCATCCACATCCAGTGAATTCAGTGCCCAGCTGGATTCCAGCATAATGGTCGCACCATTTTCCATCACGATCATGCCGAAGGCAGAATCTTCCACCGAGAATTTCTTCGGATCCCATGGCCCCCATGCATTCGCTGCATTTTCCTTTTGGGAAAGCTCATGATACGTTGTGCCCAGAACGACCTTCGGTTTGTAGTTATCCATCATCCAGAGTGTCAGGTCCAGTGCGTGTGTGCCGATATCGATCAGCGGACCGCCGCCTTGCTTCTCCTCATCCAGGAAAACGCCCCAAGTCGGTACAGCTCTTCTTCGAATCGCATGTGCTTTGGCAAAATAAATGGATCCCAGCTCGCCTGCCTCGCACATCTTTTTCAGGTACAAGCTGTCTTCTCTGAAGCGGTTATTGTATCCAATCGTCAGCTTTTTGCCTGTTCGTTCAGCAGCTTCAAGCATGCTCTGTGCTTCGGCAGATGTTTTCGCCATCGGTTTTTCACACATCACATGTTTGCCAGCTTCGAGAGCGGCAATGGAAATTTCGGCATGTGAGATATTTGGAGTGAGTACATGAACGATATCCAGCGTTTCATCTTTCAGCAATTCCAGATAATCCGTATACACTTCCGCTTCGGCATTGCCATATTTCTCTTTGGCTTCTTCTGCACGTTCCGGGACAATATCACAGAATGCAACCAGTTCCACATTATCTAGCTTGCTGAGACTCGGCAGATGCTTGCCATTCGCAATCCCGCCACATCCTACAATTCCGATACGGTACACTTTACTCATATCCATTCACCCTCACTTTTGATTTGGTTTGTTTCATTTTCCGAAAAGCTGACGGAGTCATCCCCAGACGCTTGCGGAAAACGGCATGTAGATAATTGGCATTGGTAAAACCTGATACAAGCGCAATTTGCTCGATGGAGCCATTGCTTTCCTCCAGATTGCGGCAAACCGCACCCAGTCGAATATCTTCCAACACACGACTGAACGGCATGCCCGGCTGCACCTGGTAAAATATTCTTTGCAGCTGTCTGGTGCTGATATGTAGCTTCTCTGCCACATTTTCCAGTGTCACGACATTGGAGTAGTTGGCCTCCATGTACTGGACGGCATATTCATACCTGTACATGGACATGTCACGTTCAGGTGCTTCCACCCGGATCTCTCCGTTATCGTGGGCACGAACGGTTCTCAGCAGGATGCTGATCACCAGCTGTTTAATGGATGTATAATATCCGATCAATTTACGATCACATGCTTCATACGCTTCCAAAAAACAGTTCATGGCCCGATGGTAATCCTGCACCGGAACAAGGGGCAACGCTCTGAGCTTGGCGATCGTTTCCTCGGATTCTGCAGCCTCCCAGGGATCTACATTCTCTCTGGGCTGCTCCACAATATCAACATGAAGACACAGTTCATCCATGTCCTCTTCGGAATCGGCCTCCTGGTAATGAACAACGCCAGGCCCTGTTAAATACAGCATGCCTTCGGACAAAGAATGCATCTGGTCTCCCAGAATGACTTTCCCCTTGCCCCGCGGAATAAAATGAAATTCAAATTCCGCATGGTTATGAAAATCAACGATTCGACCTGCCGGAAAAGACGTCAGATGAAATCGTAAAACCCGTATCTCGTAATGTCCCCATGCAATGGAAATATCCAATCGCTCAAGGAGGTCCTGTCGTTCAAGCATTTTTTCAAAAGGATATCGGTTCAATATCGTACCTCCCCAACCAGCCTAACCTTGTAAATCAACCAGGGAGATTCTGCGCCCTTCCTTGGCAGAGGTGTTGGCAGCCTCCATCAGGCGTGTCAGTTCAGTGGCGATCTGCAGATTATCAGCAGCCAAGGAATCGTTTTGAATATGAGAGACCCACTGAGTGAATGCGCTTTCTCTTTTATCCAGCAGTGGAAGCACCGTCCATTCCTTATAGGCCTCTGTGCCCGCATTGGTGCGGATGAGCAGCTTGTCGTCAGGTGTTCCGTACAACAAGGTTCCTTCCGTCCCATGAACTTCAATGGTAAATGGAGAATGACTATTCACAAAGCCAGCCTCGACCACACCAATCGCACCTGAATCCGTAAACAAGGTGGCAACGGCATTATCTTCTACCTCTTTGCCGGTGATATAACCGAAATTGGCATTTACGCCGGTCACTTCTTGACCCAGGAAGAGTCTGGTCAGATACATAGGATGGCACCCCAGATCAATCATAGCACCTCCCTGGCATTCCTCCAAGCTGTAAAAGTGCTGCGGCAGCCAATCTGCAGTGGCTCCATTGTGAGACAGGCGAACCCTGACATAGGTCACTTTTCCCAACAGGCCTTGCTGAAGCACATCCTGAATGGTTAACGTATACCCGTCATTCAAGCGAGGTAAAGACACCGTCATTTTGACTCCTTGCTCACGCACCTCAGCCATGATCGCATTCACATCTTTTACTGTTGAAGCGATGACTTTTTCCGTAAAAATATGTTTACCTGCTTTGGCAGCAGCGGTAATTACGTCCTTGTGGTCACGAGTAGGTGCGTCCACTATAACGGCGTCAATATCCTTCTGTGCCAGCATCTCTTCCAGAGACGCATAGAAGGGTACATTCAGACGGCTTGCAGCTTCCTGCCCGCGCTTGGCATCTTCATCCCATACTGCGGCTATTTCAGTGTCCTCATGCTCCTGAACTTGCTTGATGTAATCCCATGCATGCACATGCCATAAGCTTATTTTGCCGATTCTGATGGTCACTATGTCTTACCTCCTAGTATATAATATCCTGACAACTAAATATAAATTATCACAGACTTCATTTCATTTTAATAGGAACAAGCGACAATAAATATATAAAATTACGACATCCAAATCCAAAACCAACGTTCCAACTTAAACAGTAATAGCCTCTACTCCCCACCTCGTAGTCCAGTAAGGTTCCATCCTTTGGGTAACTATTGATTATCCGGAAAATAAAAAAAGAGACAAGGTGCTCACACATATACATATGCATGGCACCTTGCCTATTGAATCATTGGATTCATTATTTAGTTTAGAAATTTAAGGAAGCAAAGTCTCCTCGGCAGGTGGTTCAGGGTTCGGGTCCTCCGGACTTGGCTCTTCCGGGTTCGAATCTTCCGGACCCGGTTCTTCCCCGGCAGTCACGAACAGCCGGCCTGGTGCTTCGGTCTCGATTTTGTTCCCTGCTGCGTCTTGGACACGAATGACGATGACTCCTCCCTCAAGTACCAGTGTGGAAGGTGTAGTGTATGTGCCCGTATAGTGCCCAGGCTCCGTTTCCACCAATGGAATCTCGGATCCGCCTTCAGCATTCAGATTCAACGGCAGCTGAATTCGGAATGATGCCGTCAGACCTGGAGCACTGTCAAAGGATACGGTTACGGTTTCACCTGAGGCTATGCGTACATCTTCTGCAGGTGTAATATTCGTTAACTCAGGCAGCGTTGTCTCTACCAATACTTTGCGTGTTACCGTCGTTTTATTACCTGCCAAATCCGTCGCTGTTACAGTGATGGTGTTCTCCCCTTCATTGACGAGAATACGATGACTGAAGCTTCGATCCCTCTCCAACTTGACGGTTCCTCCGTTAACTGTCACCTTGTTGAGAAATGGGTCCACTGCGCTGCCTGTAACATGTACAACTTCTGCATTGGTCCGGCTTCCATCCTCTGGCGTAAGTAGTGTTAATTCTGGCGGCGTCTGATCCTGGATAATGACAACCGGAAGCGAGCGGTCCGTAACTTTTCCACCGATCACTGCCTCTGCTGTGAATGCATTGACCCCTGGACGAAGTTTGGCGTCCAACTTAAACTTCCCATTCTCAACCGTTGTGGTTCCTGCCACATCTTTGCCATTGTAGATTTTGATCTGAGCTCCATTCGCCGGAGAGGTTCCGGACACGGTGAAGGTCGATTTATTCGAATACGTGTTTGCCGGTGCCGTAATGACTGGTGCGTTTACCGGATATCTCACCACCGCACGGATCATATAGTTGCCCTCTTCTGCTGGTGCTGTGCTCCACACGCCGCTTACACGCTGCCAGCTCCGCCCCGCATTGGTGCCGTTCTCATCGGTTGCCAGTCCCGGTGCACTTGTTCCCGCCACAGACTGTACATAAACGATATAGAAATCGCCGTTTACGATAACTGGCTCCGGGAATTCAACGCTGGTCCACTGATCATTACGTAATGCTGTACCGTCAAACGGTCCTGCCAGCAAACGTCCAGGTGCGCCATCTGCGCCGGAAGCATCATAGACGGCATACTGGAACGCTGTTCCACCAGGTACAGGCCACTCGGTGTTCCAGAATCGAAGTGATGCGCCTGTTACTTGAGCCGTTGCCTGCTCAGGTGTCATTCGCACGGCCCAAGCATTATCAGCGGCAACAAAAGCTCTGGCATTCTCGGCTGTTCCATCGTCATATGCGATTTCCCCAGGGAAACCGATAAATGGCTTCAATGCCACACTCGCTTCCGCTGTACCATTTCCAGGCACCGTCACATTTACGGTTTTGCTGTAATAGTCGGCAGCTCTGACGGATAGGGTATAGCTTCCTTCCAGCACATCAAGAACGAAGCTGCCGTCTGCGCCGGTACGAACCTCACCTACCTGAGCATCTTCCAGCACGAGAACGGATGCGTCGACCAGCGGTTCGCCTGTCCGTTCGTCGGTAACTACACCTTCAATCTGTCCATGAGGGATGGCTTCCAGATTGAAATTGGCTTTTGCTCCATCACCATCGGTGATGGTTACTGTTTGAGTCCGCGGATAGTATCCGTAAGCCTCAGCTTTCAATGTATAATCACCCGCTACATGGGTGAAGCTGTATTTTCCTGTCGATGGGTCTGTTTTCACCGAACGTCCGGTTTCGAGAACGGTGACCGTTGCACTTGCAGGCAGGCTTTGCGGAGTAACGGAACCTGTATCAGGTTTCTCTGCTTCCGGTTGCTGCTGCTTGGTTTGATTAAATTCAGCCTTATCGGTTCGTGTAACCTTGTACCAGGAATTGTCATAAACCGGTTTAGGTTTGTCACTGCTAAGAACTGCGGCGCTATCTTGTGTTACCGTCTCAGGTGCGATACTCAAAATGCGGAAATCGTCAATGTACCAGCCCGTCTTAACCACACTGCTGTCTGAGGTCAGGCGGAATCGGAATTGAACTTCGTTTCCAGTGAGCGCACTCAGATCGTAATATACCGGCGTCCATTGTTTCCCGTTTGAACTATGAGAGAACTTGCCAAGTTCAGACCATGTGCTTCCTCCGTCTGTTGAAGCTTCCACATAGCCATAGTCATATCCGCTTTCAATCTCATACCAGTGGTTGAAGGTCAGTGCAGCATCATTTGTTTCCGTCAAATCCACAACTGGCGATACCAGAGAATAGTTCGATCCGTTCTCGTACGTATTATCCAGATCAGTTGCCCAGACATTTAGCGGAGAAACGGCACTTGCAGGTCCATTGACCGGAACACCGCGTTCCCATTCATCCTTGGTTCCCGAGTGGGTCCATCCATTATCGTCACTGCCATCAAAATGGTCGACGTAAATATCTTCTGGCACCTCAACCGTGATGGATACCTCATTGGACTTCTCGCTTTCATTCCCACTATAATCCAGAGCAGCAACAGTATAATAGTAAGTTGCATCCGTCACTGTGGCCGTATCTGTAAATGTCGTCGCGCGTGTACTTCCAATCGCCTCGTAGTCGGCGCCGGAAGTCGTCGAACGATAGACAATGTAAGACTCCAGATCCTCATCGTCAGGTCCGCTCCAGGACAATGCCACATTACCCAAAATGTCAGCCGCTGCGCTTAATTCTGCAGGCGCCCCAGGAGCGATATCATCTGGTGATTGTACGGAGAAGTCATCAATATACCAGCCTGCCTTTTGGACAGAATTGTCACTGGTCAGGTTAAACTGGATGAACACCTGCTGCCCCGCATATTCTCGCAGATCCACATACTGTGTCTTCCAATCACCGCCTGTTCCCGTGAAGCTTAACAATTCCTCAAACACGTAATCATTGTCTTCGGTAGCGATATACACTTTGCCGAAGTCAATATTGCTCTCCAGATCAAACCAGTGTTTGAAGGAGACTAATGCCCCTTCCGGACTTTCGGTAAGATCAATAGGTGGTGCCAGCAGATATGCATTGCTGTTCCCTGCATACGTACCTTCCAGGTTGGTTGCAATCACCTTGTCTCCGGAGGCTGCACTGCCAGGACCGCTGACCGGTGCTCCCCAAACCCAGGTGCTTCCTGTTCCGCCTGTTGAGAAGCCCAATTGATCTTCTTCAAAATCCTGAACATATCCTGGCTGTACACCATTGGACACAGCCACTTTATATACCTGGCTCTCAAATCCGTTATTGCCGTAATCGTTAACCCGGATATAATACTCCACCCCTTCCGGCTCAATCAGAAATGCCGGAATGGTAGCTGAATAGGTTCCGTCCTTGCTATCTCCCGCGATGCGGTTCATCGGCAGATAGACGTACTGACTCGTGCCTGTCGTTTTGGCGAATGCTTCTACCGAAACCACGCCAACGTTATCCGTAACATGAGCAGTCAGCGGAATATCAAGTCCTGTGAAAGCTGAGTTAACAGGTGTGTGTTCCAGGACTGGTTCTTCAAGATCATCTCCTGCGGTAACCACCCGTCCTGATACCGTTCCGATCCCTTCAAGTACCGAGCCGACAGCATCCAGCGCATTAATAATGCCATGTCCGTAGCCATTGTTTGGCGATGTTGGATATTGACTATCCGTTCTCGGAGTTGCTGTATCCATAATAATCTGTTCCAGCTGATCTACGGTCAGGGAATGATTGGCCTGAAGCAGGAGTGCGGCAAGTGCTGTCGTATGCGGGCCTGCCATGGATGTTCCGTCCCAGCCTCCCTCATATACCCCACCTGGAACAGAGGAGCGGATATTGACCCCTGGTGCCGAAACTTCTGGCTTAATCTCGTCATATGGAGATGGACCGAGGAGTGAGAAGGAAGCCAGATTACCGTTAATATCCGTAGCGCCTGTGGCGAAGCTTTCAGGATAATTGGCAGGATTCGCGACCGAACCCGGGCCTCCAGGATTCGTCAATCTCACATTACCGGCAGAAAACTCAGGGAAAATCTGTGCATCCCGCCAGGCTTGTACCATTGGCCGGAACCACTCGTCCAGTCCTGCACCGCCACCCCAGGAGTTGTTGACCACATCCGGAGCGAGTTCAGGGTGAAGGTTGCCTTCGGCATCCACGGGTGCAATCAGCCATTGTCCGCCGTCCAGGATAATGGCATCCGTGGTTTCCGGATTAAATATCCGTACACCGATCCATTTGGCACCTGGAGCAACCCCGATCTGATTGCTTCCATCTTCTTCTGAACCTACCATTGTCCCCATCGTATGTGTACCATGCCCATCCTCATCGGCAGGCAGGGAAGCGTTACTATGTGGATCATACCAGCTGAGCTCTGGATCGACGATATTGCCTGATGCATCAAGTCCTCTCCATTTGCTGCGAAGAGCTGGATGAGTATAATCAACTCCACTGTCCAGATTGGCAACAACGATGCCTGTTCCATCGATTCCTCTCTCCCACACTGCGGGCGCATTGATATAATCGATATTCCACTCAACATTTTCTGTTGCCAGGTTATCCTTTGATGCGACTGCTGAGTCCTTGGCACCTGCTGCATCTTCTTTGGCTGGCGTTTTGGCAGGATCTGCAGCTGGTGCTGCACTCGCCGTTTCTTTGCTTACCTCGGCTTTTTGCAAGTAACGTGTTTCGTTAGGAAGGACTTTTTCCACTTCGGGCAGCAGAGCAATCTGTTCCATGACTTCCTTTGTACTCGTTACAGCCAATGAATTGACGATAAAATAGCTTTTATATTCTTTGACCTTGCCCAGGTCAATTTCCTTCTCGAGATAGCTTTCCAGCGTGTACTGCGTCCGCGATGCCGTTTCCCGAAGAGAGCTGACAACAGAATTCCGGACGGACAGCTTGGTTGCTGAAGCCGTTTGTTTCTCTATTGTCGCCTTTTCCATGGCCTGTTTGGAGACAGCCGAGGTATCCACCTGTTCCTTCATTTTCACCAGATAGGTGACATAGTCACTATCTTCAAACTGCTTGGTCAACTTCGCGTTGACTTTAGATGTCGAAACCTTGGCCAGGCCAGATTTCATGTCGATTTTTTGTGATGTGGAGTTGTCAGCTGAAACCGGATGTACGATCGAAAATGCAAGGAGAAGCGAGAGCCCCATCGAGATGGGCTTGCGTAACCGATTAATCTTTATCAAACTTTTCCACTCCTTTTACCCGGTTTTTGAGTTATTCTGGTGCATATGCCCTTCTCTGCAAAATCAAACGAAAAAAACGGCCTTTTTGCGGACCACAATAGACGCCCGACTCATTACATAGAGCCTCACCTCCTTTAAAGGTCTGGTTAAGGGACAATGTGAAACGATAGCTGCTGTTTGTTGATCCTAGAAGTGAATTAGAGGAAAGATTATGGTTCAGCCATGAGAGTGAATGTCTATTAGCATTCATATGGGAGGGTAATCACGAGCGTTAGCAAAGGACTTGCCAGGGAGTAAATGAATCAATCGATTGGAGTAGGTTGAGTGATGTTTGAATTTCTATGAATTTCACATAATATACAATTTGAATTTTAATTGGAATTTTAATTGGATTTTTATGGAATAGTATAGAGCCAGAAAACGATATATACAAGCATTTTTCTTGAAAAATATAGAAAATAAGCCTTTTTAATGCTTTTATATGTCTATTGTCTCTTACAGCCCGGAATCTCATTTCGCATTTGCGCAAAACCGGGATACTTGCAGGTCTAATTAGAGTCTTAATAACCAAGGCTTATCGCATTACTATCATGAAACAGAATAGAATGACAAAAAGAACCGGCATGGTTGCCGGCTCCTTCCGTCTTTTAGTCCATCTCCATTTTAAAAACCACAGGTGAATCGCTCTTAACGCTTCTGGTTGTAATCGTAAGGGCATCCGCTGTTCTTATCCACTGAGGTTGTTCCTCAAAACCCAATACCTCTATACTCTTAATTATACCGTGAAAATGATGAGAATTCTCCTTCAAGGATTGAATACGAACTTCTCCGTCATCCGGATAGACCAGTACCGTTGCGTACAGGCAGCTCTCTTTGACTGTAAAACGAATATCTTCACTCGTAAAAATCTTGGTATCTCCGTCTGTGAACTGGCCTTCCTTCACTTCTGTCGGGCCTTCACCGTATATACGCCAGAAGGTGGTATCATATATGGCTTCGCCATTCACCTCCAGCCACTCGCCGATCGCGAGCAGAATATCCCTGTCTTCATCGGGGATGCTGCCATCCGCTTTCGGTCCAACATTCAGGAGAAGATTGCCGTTTTTGCTCACAATGTCGACCAGGTCCCTGATGATTTCATTTGCTGTTTTGTAGTCATTATTTTCCGTGTAACACCAGGAGTTTTTGGCGACGGCAGTATCGGTTTGCCAGAAGTACGGTTTGAGATCGGCAAATTGCCCCCGTTCAACATCGGGAACGGCACATCCCAGCACAAATGCGTCATGTTTATAGTTAATGGCTACAGGAATACCCCACTCCTCGCCTTTGTTGTAGTAGTACGCGCTGAATTTTTTCAGGTAGGGTTTGAAAGCGGCGGTCTGAATCCACCAATCAAAATAAAAGACTCGAGGCTGATATTGGTCGACCAGTTCACAGCAGCGAATCAGCCAGTCTTCCAGAAACTCCGTGGATGGCGGCGAGCCATACAGGTCGTGATGGTCCGGTTCAGGCATGGCAGGCCAGTAAAAATCCCCACGTCTGAGCGGTTCCTTGATATCTGAATCGAATTCCTTCCCGTGTGACATGAAAAACCAGTGCTCGGCCCGGTGCGAGGAGACGCACAATGAAAGACCCTGCTTCTCATAAGCGGTCTTCATCTCCCCGAGAAGATCCCGTTTGGGTCCCATTTCAACTGTGTTATAGTGGGATATGGAGCTTTTATACATTTGAAAACCGTCATGGTGCTCAGCGACAGGCATCACGTATCTGGCTCCCGCCTTTTTAAATAGCGCAGCCCATTCGTCTGCATTGAACTTTTCTGCTCGGAACATCGGAATGAAATCCTTGTATCCAAAATCCTTCGGGTGGCCATAAACTGCCAGATGATGCTCATGGGCTTTGGAACCCTGGATATACATATTACGTGAGTACCACTCACTATCATAAGCCGGAATGGAATACAGTCCCCAGTGAATAAAAATTCCAAATTTTGCATTCTTGTACCAATCTGGCACCTCATAAGCACTAAGCGAGCTCCAGTTATCCTTGAATCGGCCTTCCGCAATGGTCGCTTCAATCTGTTGCAAATATTCGTTACTGTCCATGATCTGTTCTCATTCCTTTCATTATCCTGTTCCCTTGTATTGTAGTGGCTTAATGAACGGATAGACATGCAGAACACTAACTTTTGGATGGACAATAATAACCTTGTAAGGAGATGTGATCCGTGAATCATCAGACGTTGCTTACGAACTACCTGTCCAACCTGCACGTGGAATTGTTCATGGTCGACTACAATCGGTGCGGAGCCGACTGGCGTGATCTGGATTATACTCCAGACTACAGCAAATTTTATTGGATATGCGAAGGGGAAGGATGGTTGAAGATCGGGGATCAGGAATATTATCCGGCACCTGGACAGCTCTTTTTGATGCCTGAGGGGGTCACTCAATCCTATTCGGCCATTAGTGATCAACCTTTTCTCAAATACTGGTGTCATTTCAGCGTAAAGGTCGGGGGGATCAATCTCTTTCAAATTCTGGAGTTCCCTCACTTCTGTTCTATAAAGCGCCCTGAGCTGGTCAACGACATCTTTAATAACATTCTTTTGCATGCCAAATCGGGTGAGGTATATGGGCACATGATGGCCAAAAGCAAACTGACGGAGCTCATCTCCCACTATCTGATGAATCTGGATCTGCAGCAGATCACTTATTTGAATATGCCTGTTATTGAAAAAATGTCTGCCATACTGGCTTATATCGATGCCCACATTGAAGAGAATATAACGGTTCAGGATCTGGCTCGCATTGCCTATATGCATCCAAACTATTTTATCCGTTTCTTCAAACAGCAGATCGGCACCCCGCCCATACATTACATCACGGGCAAAAAAGTGGACAAAGCCAAGGAACTGCTCACCTGTACACCAAGCACCATTACGATGATTGCAGAACGTCTCGGCTTCCGCGATTTGTATTATTTTTCAAGACTGTTCAAGAAGCATACCGGTCTAACCCCTACGGAATTTCGTAAACAAACGACACGGCTGGCAACGTAAGGATGGATGATGAGGTCTGGCTATGCAGATTTGCTCGTAAAATGAAATGGAGTTCCCTATGAGGAACCCCATCAATTATAAGTATTTGCTATGGAGTCCTTCGCTGAGTTGGATGACTCTTTTGATCTCTTTCAAATAGGCGTAGCCATATTCTTCATCGGGTTCAAGATATGTGCCTTCTGCCCACTCGTTCCAGGCATTGATGAACATGAAGCCACTCTTGTACGAATTCCGGCTTCGCTCCATCTGCCTGGACAAATACACCCCAAATTTCTCGGGAGTGGAACCAAGTGTACTCTGTCCGTCCATGCCGCGTCGCGGCGTATTGTCCCAATTTACAAAAGCACCCGGGTATACCACTTCCCCGTTTCGATGAGGCGACCTTTCCAGCATGGCAGACCAGACTTTATCATAGTTCACGACAATATGCTTCTGACTCCCGATATTCATCTCGATCCAGATTTCGTTCGTGTGACCATGAGCAAACGTATAATGCGGCTCAAATTCCATGCTTGCGTCAAAAACCTGGTTATTATAGGTCGGGAATCCGCCTATCGTTTGCACAAAATGAATACCCTCCAGCCCATGTTTCATGGCCAGCTTGCGCCAGTAACGAATCATTTCCTCACAACGGGGAATGCTGGCAGGCCGGTATATAAGGAACATCGGTTTTCCATCCACCCGGATATAGCGTTTGTCCTTAAAAGCCGTGACCAGATAATCGAAATGTTCTTTCCAGTCGCTCTCATCTCCATAATCCTGTGAAATGAGAATATCCGATTCCTGACCATCCCATTTGCGAGTCCAGGTTTCATTGGCCCAAGACAAACAAAATGGGAAATCGGGTTCCCCGGTTTTTATGATCTCGTCAACCGGCTTTTCAAGCAGCCGCTTGCCCTTGAACCAGTAGTGATAATAACAGAATCCATATATTCCATATAATTTTGCTGTCTCTGCCTGCCATTTGCGCACCGCAGGGTCCGTCAGATCATAATAGTTCTGCTGCAATGGCTTTCTGGGCTGAATATGGCCTGAATATAAGGGAACTGTTTTTCTCACATTCGTCCATTCGGTGAATCCTTCCCCCCACCACTTGTCATTCTCAGCAATCCGATGAAATTGAGGCAAATGCAACGCAATAAGTTTCAATCAGGATTCCTCCATTAGACAGCCGGATTTATCGGAATATACGATCCAGAAGCTGCAAGCTTTTCTGAAAATAGGAATGATTATATTTGACGTAAGCCATTGCCCGGGAAGCAGCCAGTCTTCGCTGTTCCACCTGGTTCCAGTAATAGTCAAACTTCTCCACGAGCTGCTCAAGCGAATTGTAGCTTTGGAATACGTCCGTATCCGGATCAACAGTTGAAGAGATCGAGATCAATTGGAATGTTCCGCAAGCCGCCACCTCCAACATGCTTCTGATCGAAGAGTTGTCCTGAATAACAATTTTGGCACCGTTGTACAACCATTCCCGATCTTCATGAGCCTGTACAGGGATAAATGCTCCATTTCGTCGCTTCCATCCCTTCCCCTCAACTCGTACCTTTTTGCCGGACAATAGGGCATGATTCGCAAATTCAAAAAGGCAACTGCCAGGCTGCGCATCTCCAATGATATACACATCAGATTCGTGATGCTTGCGAGCTGTCTGAGGATAGAATACGTTAGGATTCGGTGGAAAAGGAACTTCATAACATAACGCATTACCCATGCGCTGATAGGATGGAATATTCGCAGCATCCTGCGTGAATACATAATCGAATAAGGAGATCACAGATTCCAGATGCTTTACACCAGATGGATCGGATAACCAAATGGCCTTTTTGATCGGCGAGGCACGTAACGCTTCAATGTTCTCCTCCGGCAGTGCCTCTTCACCGCCCAACAGGAGAATCAAATCCGTATTGGATGCGTCCAGGTATGTTTCAATAGGTTGAATCGTTTTGATTTCATAGATGTTTTTCACGAGATGCCTCAAACTCTGTTCCAGCAGAACGGACATGGACGAAATCTCTCGATCCATACACGGCGTAATCAGAAGCACATTTAATTGTTTATACACGACCTTTGGCGGATCAACCTTAGGTGGACGATGACCATCCTGTAAAATTTTCATCAGATGCTGCTGAAGATCCGTCTGCTGGATGGTCAGATGATGCTGAATCGACTTCAATTTCCGATTTAATGTGGCATTCATCTGTCTTAGCAACCGTTGATTGGGATGCTGGACAGAGAGCTTGTTTTTTTGAGATTTGACTTGCATGCTTCTCTTTTTTTTGATGACCAAACCCTCCCGTCCCGAAACGGATTGACACTCACTGCCTACAATATGCATGGATGACTGGCTCTAGAATTGGATTTTTAGGTGTTCAACTATGTATAATGGCTGTTTCTATCCATAAATGTGCCAGAACCCGGTGTCCATCCGGTTCTTGTCCTCATAGAATATATCAAGACCAGATGGGAGTTGATATGTTTGCCAACATTTGATAGCATCCTCGTTACGGGAAACCAGACCATCAATCAGAACCTGCATGTGAATGGTAATGAAACGGTTGGGTTGGATCTGCAGGTGAACGGAAATCAGACAATTGCCGGCCATCTTCAGATTAACGGCAGCAGTTCCCTTACAAACAATCTCGGAGTCGGCGGAGTTATCGATGCAGGGGACAGTGTAAAAGCCGCCACCCGGATCATGGCGCTTAATCAGCCAACCCTTCCTGCAGCTTTGCCGGTAGTGCAGCAGTTGTTGTACTACAATCCGGGTGTCTTGAATCAACCGGGCCTTGTTCTGACGGGAACCAGCGGGAATCAATATGTGTTGTTTATCGACGATAGCGGAGGAACGCCCAATCTCGCTATTCAGATGATATGATGCAATAAAAGCGTGCGAAAAAGCCGAACGGCAGAGATGTTTCACTCTGCGGTTCGGCTTTGTTTTTTTTGATTACGAAATTATCGGCTGGGAATTAGTATGGACAATGCACTTTTGGATTCCATTTTTATGCTTAACAGCTCTTCATCACGAAGCTTCACCTGAATATCACCAGACTCTTCCCCATCATTGAAGAGAACGACGGCAATGGAACCATCCCTGTTGTTGAAGGCAACGTTGTGAATGGAGGCATGACTTGACGTCGATTCGACGCGAACGGCCTTCGGGCGAATAATAGCACTAAAATGAGCCAGGGCATAGTAATCCAAAGTATACGTAAGCTCACCCGTTTGCTGGTTTACCTGCACGATGCCACGACAAGTGCTGCGACCGAACCCCGGCACCGTTGGCCCGTTGTTCTCATCCAGTGCCATATTCCAGAGTACCAGAGACTTGCTATAATTTCGAAGAATCTGAATTCCTGTGCGCATGACATTGGAGAAAGCCTGCTCGAAGGGAGGAATCCACTCCCCTCCTGATCCTTCAGTGAAGTGTACTTCTTTACCTGCATATGCTTCATGTACCTTCGTTTGTGCCGATGCTTCGCCTCCGTACCAATGCCAGGCAACGCCATCGACTTCCTCTCCCGCCTGCTCCAGCGCGGTAAGAGGATAAGCGGGCTCATCCCAGTTGTGGTCATAACAGAGAATTTTGGTCTGAATGCCCTGACGGACAAAGGCAGGTTTAAGATGATTTTTGATAAAATCCACCTGCGCTTCCGCTGGCATCAACATGCCTGGATAATGTCCCGGTTCATATAGTGCCTCATTTTGTGGTGTAACCGCATAGACCTGCAGTCCATGTTCCGCATAAGCCAGAATATATTTGGCAAAATACTCGGCGTACACCGAATAATATTCTCGCTTCAATTGACCCGTGATCATTGATCCACTGGTTTTCATCCACCCGGGTGCACTCCAAGGTGAAGTAAACAGCTTCAGTTCCGGGTTCAGTTCCAGCGCCTTTTGGGTTAAAGGAATTACATCTTCCTTATCATGCGCAATGCTGAAACGGGCGAGCTCCATATCCGTTTCCCCTTCAGGCAGATCATTATAGCTGTATACCGTTCTGGCATAATCCGATGCCCCCATCGGATTACGTACAACAGACAACCCGATGCCATCCCGAGGATGGAACAACCTGGTCATGACCTCTTCCCGCTGTTCGTCACTTAATACCTGATGGATCAGATAGGCCGCTGAATCGGTAAAGGATGCTCCGAAACCGTCCATTTCCTGAAACGTCTGCTGATCATCCAGATGGACTACGATTGTCTCCTGATCCGCATGAAGCGGTTTCAATTGTTTCTCTGATATAGGCGCAAACAACTCATGCTCTCCTGTAGATTGATAGATCTTGAATCGGCTCATCTGATCCCCTCCGGATTTCTTTTATTGGATACCCAGTTTCTCCTTGTTTTGTTTCATCTTCTCACTGCGGACCTTCACGATCTCCTCCCAGCGATTTTCATCCAAAAATGACTTATATGCCGCCAGCGCACTATCAAATGCAGCATCATCCTTGGCCCGAACCATACTTACCAGTGTCGAATTCCATTTGGTATTAATCGCAGACAGTGCACGTGCCTCCTGCGTTCCTTGATCTGGGTTAATATTCTCCAGGATGAAGTGTGGCTTGAGCTTGCCATTGCCCCATTCCTGCATTTGTTTAATCGACTCAGGAAAAGCATCCGCACTTAATGCCTTATGACGGTCATGACCGAAGAACATGAATTCGCCCATACGATAATCCTTTTTGAACTTATCCGCATTGTTGAGCTGCAAATCCTTCACAGCAGGCAGTAATTCTACCGTTCCGTCCCCTTTGGTTTGATAGGTTTCACCTTCGATGCCGTAATTCATCAGCGTCTGACCTTCTTCACTGAGCAGATACGTGAAGATCTGAATCGCTTTGGCCGGATCTTTGCTGTCCTTGGAAATGAAGTTAATCATCCAGCCGGTAATCCCGGATTGATTCAGTGTTGGAGCATTACCTTTGGTACTTTGTGGACCATCTATCGCAATATACTCCTTGCCAGGATTGGCACTCATGTAAATTTGAAGATTACCGCCTTGTTGAGGCGTGCCGTCCAGCAGCATCGTTGCGTATTTTCCTGATTTCACTTTTTCCTCAAAGGCTGTACCATCATCCGCAAAACTGTCATCACTGATATTGCCATCTCTGTATACCGTGTTCAGCGTCTTCAGCCAGGCAAGATAGTCTTCATCGAGATTTCGATCATAGAATTCGCCATTCTCGCTCTCCAGTGGTACACCAATGAAATCCTGCAGGGTATCTCCGAGTGAACCCGTTCCTTCGCCGATAGAGTTAAATCCGAAAGGGATCAGCGTCGGAAACTTCTCTTTGATCTGCTTCATCACATTCTGGAATTCTTCCGGTGTACCTATTACGGGACTTCCTAGTGCCTCATACACATCCTTGCGGATGATAAATGCTGTTTTGGCTGGAATGTTACCGCTATCATAATCGGCTTGCGTATTGGAATAGTTCGGGTATCCGTAGGTCTTGCCATCAGCCAGCTGGAACCAGTTCAAGGTATCGGCTGCAGCCACTTTGTTGAAATACGGATCATATTTTTCAGCCAGATCATTCAGCGGCAGTGCCCAGGTTGCGGCCTTTTGCACGACAGGAGAGTTGGAGTCAAACACTGTCAGCAGGTCAGGCATATCTCCACCGGCAAAAAAGGTATTTAATTTGGTGTCATCTCCCGTAATGAATTTAATGTTGATGTTCAGGTCCTCTTTGATTTTCTTCGTAACAATGTCTTTGCCAAAATCGGTGTTCCACCAGTCCGCGTTGACGTACCAGGTCAGATCTGTCACTTCTTCTTTTTTGTCCAATTGCCAAGCCGGGGTCTCTGGATCAACCGTATAGCGGTCTTCAATGGAAACCCAGTTTCCCTCACTGGAGCCACCCGCTCCCCCGCTGCAGCCTGTAATCATCAGTACCGCTGTCAGCAAGGCAGCACTCAGTTTAACGCCCGTTTGGCCAATGGCCTTCTTCATTTTCAACATCGTGTTTCCTCCTCAAAATAGTCATTTGAACTAACTCGGAATTAACGTTACTCCTTGACCGCACCCAGCATCATTCCTGATATAAAATACCTTTGGAGGATGGGATAAATCAGCACGATCGGCAATGTGGTAATCACAATGGTGGCAAGCTGCACGCCTTTGGTCGTCGTTTCGATCACCGCCGAGCCTCCGATATTTTGCATGGATTGGGTCTGGGATTGAACAATAATTTCATAGAGCATCATCTGCAGCGGGTACAGGGATTGATCCGTAATGTACAACTTGGTGGTCATGAAGTCATTCCATTGTCCGACTCCATTGAACAGCGCGATCGTAGCCATCGCTGGCATGGAAAGCGGGATGAAAATTTTGAGGAAAATATGCCAATCCCCTGCGCCATCAATCTTGGCCGATTCTTCCAGGGAATCCGGGACGTTCCGGAAGAAGTTCATCAGAATGACAACATCATAGAAACTGAACAACGCCGGAATGATGTATACCCAGAAGCTGTTAAGCAGACCGAGGGATTTGATCAAGAGGTACGTTGGAATCATTCCACCCGAGAAGAACATGGTGATGACACCCATGGCAACATATAACTTACGGCCCCGTATGTACTTTTTGCTCAAACCGTAACCGACCATGGCGCAGAAAAATACGTGAGTAACCACTCCGATTGTCGTTTTCGAAACCGAAATGAAAAAGGCCTGCCAGATACCTGGATCGTTAAATACAGCCCGATAGTTCTCCAGTGAGAACTCTGGTGACCAGAAGATAAAACCGCCTTCCGCCAGCGCCCTGCCAGAACTAAAAGAAGAGATAATAACATTCCAAAGCGGGACCACTATAATAACAGTACATATCACCAGTAAAACAATATTCAGGGTATCAAAGATCCGGCTATCGAGATCTTCTTTAGCCACCTTTCCATTCACACGGTATGCCTCCTTCTAGAGCACAGATTGATTATCGTTGAGCTTGCTCGTGATTTTGTTCGCGGTAACCAGCAGAATAACTGACACTATCGAGACACCCAAACCAACCGCTGTCGCGTACGAAAAGTCGCCTTGAGACATCCCCATGCGATACACATAGGAATTGATGACCTCTGCTTTTTCACGGTTTTGAGAATTCATCAGAACCAGTGTCTGATCCAGGTTGGAGCCAAGTAAACCGCTTACAGTAAGAATCAGATTCAAGCTGATGATCGATCTCATGTTGGGGAGCGTGATATTCCAGATTTGTCTGAGCCTGCTTGCACCATCGATTTTGGCTGCTTCATAATAGGTGGGATCGATCTTCGACATTATTGCCAGATACAAAATAGTCCCCCAGCCTGCCTCTTTCCATATATCCGATAACGTGGCAATCCACCAGTACTTCCCTGCATCCAGCAAGATGTTTGTAGGCTGCGAGATGAGTCCCAGACTGAGCAGGATTTGGTTGAACAGACCTGTCGTTGAAAACCAGGTAATGAGCATGCCGCCAAGTACAATCCAGGACAAAAAGTGCGGCATGTATGAAACCGTTTGCACAAATTTCTTGAATCGCCCGCTGTTAAGTTCGTAGATCATGATCGCCAGAATGATCGGAATGACGAATCCAATCCCCAATTTGAGAAAACTGATTCCCAGCGTATTCACAACCGCGTCCCAGAAATATTTATCGGACAGTATAATTCTGAAATTCTCCAAACCTACCCATGGCGCGGTAGCGAGCGTATCGATGACCGTGTAATTTTTGAAAGCAATCGTCAAACCGTAAATCGGGATGTAACAAAAAATAATCATAAAAATAATGCCTGGTATAATCATGGACTGAATTTCCCATTGTCTGCGATAGTCCACGACGAACTCTCTAACCCTCTGCCCCATGGGTTTCTTTTGTTTATGACCGGGTCTGATCGGCTTTTTGCCGCCTGTCGTCTCTACAGCTAATTTACTCACGTTCCATTGCTCCCCTCTGACTTGCCGCATTTATATAAAAACGTTTTTATTTTTGTGCATAAAAACCCCCTTCACTTGCATGATCATAAAAAAAAGACCGGGAATGATCCCTTACAGCTATGCTTGAACATCATTCCGGTCGATCTTTAGGTGACTTGAACCTCTTACGATAAGTTCACCCGCTAATTTTTGGGCTGCGCCCTGCTCTTTCTTTTTGATCATGCCGACCAATTGGTTGATGGCCAGTATCCCTTGTCTTGCAATCTGGTTCCTTACCGTCGTAAGTGGCGGCGAAAAATAGGGAGCGATATCAATATCGTCAAAGCCAACAACACTTACATCCTGGGGAACTTCATACCCTTCCGATTTCAAAGCATGAATACAGCCGATCGCACTCAGGTCGTTACCCGCCAGAAATGCATCGGGACGCTTGCCTGGATGCAGGTGCAAAAAGGATTTTATCGCACTGTACGTGCCCTCTTCCTCAAAATAACCCTGAATGATATAGTCATCATCCACCGGAAGCTGGTATTCACGCAAAGCCGCCAAATACCCCTCCCTGCGCTGTACGCTGTCAAACATTGTGTCGACACCGGATATGTAAGCAATTTTCCTGTGTCCAAGCGAGATCAGGTACTTGGTTGCTTCATACGCTGCCACATAGGAGTCGAAAATGACGCTCCCCATCGTGTCGCTCTGGTAAACCCGATCCAGAAACACAGCCTTGATCTTGTCTTTTTGCATGGACAAAATATCCTGCTCATCAATCCGAAGCTCTTCGTATATGATGACACCATCGACGCGGCGCCCCAGGATATTGCTCATGATGACCTGTTTATCCTTGGTGACAAACACATTCAGCCCATAGCCCAGACGATCACACTCGCGAGACATCGACTCAACCAGCTTATAGAAATACGGACCCGATACACTGGTCGTGAAGAAGCCCAGCATCTTGGTTTGCCCGGATTTTAACAGCTTGCCATTCAGATTGGGAACGTAGTTTAACCGCTCTGCCACCTTCAGCACGTGAGATTTGGTCTCCGGATTGAGGACGTCCACACCATTAAGGGCGTTGGAGACGGTGGATATGGATACACCAGCTTCCCTTGCAACATCTTTGATCGTAATCTTAGCCATTAGGTTTGGTCCTTTACTATAAAAACGTTTTTATATTGTTAAATTAGCATAAAACCGTTTTCAACACAACACTTTAATTTTTTTCGTGTCGTAGGCTCATGCTTTTCTTAAGTATACATGTTGTAAATCTGCTCCAATTGCTCTGCCAAGCGATCCAGACGGACAAACCGATCAGCCCGGATAACTTCCCTTTTCTCCACCAGCATTAGCATGATCGGAACGGTCAAAATGAGAAACCTCGAGGCCACCTCTTCTACCTGATTCGCATCGATGTGTCCCAGATGAATTGACGGATAAGGCTTAAGCAGCTCCCTGATCTTGGGAAGCAAAGCATGGCATACACTGCATTCCTGGCGAGAGACGTATAGAAAACTCATTTCATGCTGCTCGATAAACTGTTCAACCATGTCTATGGACGTTAACTCATACATTTCTTTCATGTCCGCCTCCGTCTTACTCAAAAATGTTTAGCAAGTATCAGTGTACCATGATTACGAGCTCTGATAAAATTCGCATGTGAATGGACTGTCCAATGATTAGCCAGCTGGAATTCCATAAACATAAAAAATACCCTTTCCAAAACACTCCAATCTGGATTAAACTGGATATGCACAACCATCTTAATTGAAATGAGGTTTGTCTATGAAAAGAAAAACCATGGTATTGCTGGCTACCCTCTGTCTGTTCGCTTCATTCGCCGCTTCTGCATCTGCCGCTTCCGTTGACAACGGATACAGCCTATTATCGGATCGACAAACCGGTACGGTAAAATAACCCTCGTTGCTAATACTACCCCATTACCTACTTCTTAGAGCTAACACATAGATCAATCTGCTTCATGATGACACGAAAATGGACACGAACCCGTAGATTCCTGCAGGCTTGTGTCCATTTACATTTTAGTTCAATCTACCTTCGCACCATACGAACGCATAAACAGAATCGCTTGTTCCCTGTCTATTCGTGCACCCTTGACGTCCAATGATTTCAAATCAATTCCTTCCAGATTGGCACCGCGGAGATCCGCTCCCAGAAGCTTGGCTCTGCTCAGTGTTGCTCTGGTCATGTCACAGTCTCTTAGATCTGCCTTACCAAGATCGGTATCGGAGAAATCCGTTTCATAGAATCGAATGCCTCGCAGATCCTGTTTGCCCAGCTTTGTATGTCTCAGATTCGTATAGGACCAATCCCCCTGAATGAGGGTTACGCCATCCATCTGCGCCCCCGAGAAATCGGATCCGGTCATTTTACAGGACGTAAATTTGGAAACAAACAGGTTGGCTCCGTTAAATGTACAGTTCTCAAAAGCGGATTCGGTATGAAATGATCCGTTCAGGCTCGCCCCTCTAAAATCACATTCAATAAACCGACAACTGCTTGTCTCGATTTCCTCCATCGAGGCATTCATAAAGGTACACTGCTTGAAAATACAGCGCACAAGCTCTCCATATCTTAAGTCGTGCCCGTCAAAATGCACCGATTCATATTCCTGATCCTTGTATTGGTACACGATAAACCTCCTACTTTACATCTTGATTCTAGTAACCCAAACTTTTTATACTATACCATACCCCTGTCAAGTACCTGCCTAACTGCTGGTAAAAGTCAAGAAATTTAATTTAAAAACAGTCCAGGTAACGAAAAAAGACGTCTCTCCTTCCCAAAAATTCAATTGGAAGCTGATCGCCTTTTTTATGCTGAAATATGAAGTTTATTTCCAGTCTCTTTTTTTCAGATATGATTCAAATACAAATGTTCCAAACGGCAGCAAACCAGCCACAACGCCCATGAACCAGCGTGATGCCTTCCACCGGTTTACAACAGCCAGGTGTACCAGTGTAATAAAATACAGCGGAAACAGTATCCCGTGAATCATGCCCATAATGGTCACCGGAGAAGAGATATCAGCAAAATATTTCAAAGGCATAGCAATCAGAATCAGTAAGAGGAGGGATATCCCTTCCCATATTCCTGCTATTTTAAATCGGCCAGTCACAGTTCCCATAAAATCCAATCTCACCTTTCCAATCATGGTTTGTGAATTATGTAACGTTCTCCTCATTCAGTATACCGCATGGCTTGGATTGAAATATGGTTCAAATTTGAATAATTAATGAATCTGCATCGGCATGATTAAACTACTCCTTCGGTCAATGAAAATAAGCCGCGAAATGCGCGGCTGAGTTCAAGTTGTTTCTCGCTCGATCAATTGATAACGAAAAAAGATCAATTAATTTGAATTACGGTTGGTTCAAGCTCTTTTAAGGTTAACCACCGCATGCCTGCTTCAAAATGTTCCTGGAAAGATTCGTTCAGAATCACCTCAGGAAAGACAGGCATTAACTGCTCTGCCTGATATGCTTCCCATCCACGAATAAACGCATCTGCTTCTACCTGTTTTTGATAGACCACTACTCTGTCCGGTGCAAGGATCGCATTCACGGTTTGTATAATGATATATACCTTTTCAGCAAACACTTGCGGTTCCATGGGACTGTACCAATCCATTTTCATGGGAAGAAATTTGATCTCTCCCGCCATGCCGTTCCTGCCTTTGACTACTTTTCCATTCAGATAGATGCCCATGCCCGGAGGATATTGCGTTGGGAAATAGATTCCGATTACACTGTGATCCTCCTCATCCAGTTCCTGCAGGGAACAATAACCGCTGACTGCCGCGTTCACATCATTCTCTACCATCACCGGGAGCCCAAATTTCGCTTCAATATCCTCAACCAAACGAATTCCTTTTAACTGCTGATGGCTGCTTACCGTTATCTCCCCATTCACCGTTTGTCCGGGAATTCCGATTCCAATCCCTTTAATCGAGGGAAACTGAGCCAGTATTTGTTCAATAATGACATGGAATTGTGTCTGATCAAAAACAGGCATGGTATGCTCTTCTTTCAGCAGAATGTGGTTTTCCAAATTAATAACGGTTGCCGTAATCACATCCTGCCCCTGCTTGTCATTCATATACATCACCAGAGCGAGACTGAAATCATAGTTGTAACGGTACGTTAGAGCAGGTCTGCCTCCGTTGGAAGGGATCGTCTCATCCTCGAAGAGCTCTCCCTTCTCACATAACTCTTTTACCAGTGAGTTCACCGTAACCACACTTAATTTGGTTAATGAAGCAAGCTGTGGTTTGGTGGCTGTCTCAACCCGTTTCATAACTTGGCGCACGTTGTTTATATTGATTTCTTTCATCAAAATCGCGTTCGCTATTTTCATTCCATCCATGCCTCCACGTTTCAACGTCATGTAGTAACTATACAATATCTTGAAAGTGAAGAAAAACGACATGCAGAGATATCCGATTCTTTTCATCCAAATCCATTGAAATTCGTCGGATGTATCACAAAAAGAGCACACCCATCTATTAAATTCGATAGACTGGCGTACTCTTTCTTTCATAATCTCTATGCAGCTGCCTGTATGGCCTCTTCCTTGCGACTAATTGCATAAATGGCGGATACCAATCCCAGCAGTATGAGAACGGATCCTACCCAGCCGTTGTATAAAATGGATGAGTGATTAATCACGATACCGCCGATATACGTGCCGAAGGCAATCCCTGCGTGGGCGATCCCCGAGTTGGTGCTGATTAACGTTTCAGCTGTTTCCGGAGATGTTTTCATAATCAGACTGTTCTGTACCGGCGTAACCGTCCAGCTCAAGGCACTCCAGATACTTAACAGGAGCATGAATGCAATCAATGGCAGTTCAATGCTGAATGGAATGGCAGCCATGCTCACGATGAAAGGAATCAACACAATCACAATCGCTTTTGCCGGATGCAGGCGATCCGATAACATGCCGCCAATTCCCCCACCTGCTACAGCTGCGATGCCAAACATCATATAGATAAAGGTGACCATGGTAGAACCAGCACCCAATGTTTCCTGGAGAAACGGTGTGAAATACGCATATAACGTCAAGTGACCCGCGAGAACCAGCAAGGTGGTAACGTGGATTGCCAGCATTTTCGGATTCCAAAGGGCAGCAAACTGCCTCTTGAGTGAGACTACAGGAATTGGCTGTACACGTTCCATGACCATCCCAATAGCCACCATCACAATGGCAGTAAGAATGGCTATGAACAAAAAGACTTCGCGCCATCCGGCCAGATTACCTACGAAAATTCCGAGCGGCACACCCAGAATGAGCGAAGCACTCCCCCCCATGGTGATGATTCCTACGGCACGCCCTTTGTACTGCGGCTCCACAATTCGCGCAGCCAGTGTAAGGGAAAGCACAAAAATAAGCGAGCCTGCTGCAGCACCAAGTGCCCTGCCCGCCATCAGTATATAAAAGCTGGTACTGAATGCGGAAATGAGGTTACTGACCAGGAAGATCAGCAGCGTACACATATATACCTTTTTACGTTCAAATCTGGCCGTTACGTTTAACAGAATAGGTGCAGATATGGCATAAACCAACGAAAAGATGGAAATTAAATATCCGGCTTTCGCCAGAGTCAGATGAAGATCTGTGGCAATCAGGTCCAGAATTCCGCCCAAAATAAGCTCTACGGTTCCAACCACAAAAGCCGCAATCGCAAGCAGGTACACTTTATTGTTCATGTTTTTGAATCCTCCCCAAAAGTTACAACTACGATAGTAACCTATAAAGAGTGAGATTTCAATAAAAAAAAAACTATTCATAAAAGAATAGTTTTCTAATAAATCAGCCTGGCCAACAACTTGGATATTTCTTCATCCTGCAGCAGCTGATCCCCATACTTTTTGGTTATTTGAGTAAGGGCAATATCATGATAGAAATAATCCGTCATCGCTTTGACGATCGGCTTGGACATGGTCTTGATTGCTTTCCATGAATCATGCTCCATCCCAGCAAACAACAGATAGCTATGGTCAACGATGAGCAGCTGCAGCGGTTCCAGCTTGTCCAGGATGGGGATTAATGCATATTTATGAGTCAGGGACGTCTCTAATCCTCCCACAGACAGGACCTCAACGTGGACCCCCTGCTGTTCCTTTTGCTCCAGAAGCGTACGATAGTTCTCCATCTTCTCATTCCAGGCCAAAAAAAGAATCGATGAATCAGCCTCCTCAATGAGCTGCTCGATATTGGAACCAATCGATGTTTCATCCTTTAGCGTCCAGATATGCTCATCCGTGAACGTTCGTTTGATCTTATAGGTCTTTAATTCCTCAATATCCTTCTCAAAGTCCGCTCTGATTTTTAAAATAATGGACTGAAGATCAACTGCCGTGTACAGTTTTTTCTTGCCATGCATCGTGGTCAATACAATGCCTTTATCGATAAGCCGATTGAGCACTTCATAAATCTTGGCTTTGGGAACATTGGAGTGATTGACAATCGATGATGCATCAAGCGGTTCTTCCTGGGCAAAAATAGCCTCATACACCTGACTTTCATATTGGGTAAAACCGAATTTCTGCAGCATGATCGGACCCGCGCTCCTTCTTATTATGTATCGTTTGCTACATTCCAGTTTAGACATCGTCCCCGCCCTTGTCCAGTTTCATATAATGGACTTCCAATGGTTATATTAAGATCCGGGTACACATTTTGATCGCAAAGGAGCTGCATTCGTTCATGGAGAGCACCCACGAATTTGTACAAAAGGTCAATGAGAATGCTGAGAAGGCCCGTCATAACAAGAACAATGGCAAAGGAACGCCCAGCGACAAGCTGCCTACCAAGCAGCACGGCACGAAAAAGTAATCTGGCGTGATATTGCCGGGTGGAGCGAAACGGTTCAAGAACCAGGAAAGGGATCTCGGTATGAGATCCTTCTCTTCCTTATCTCATCCCATGAATACAAACTATTACTCACCGTAAGGCTTCCTTAGTAGCGGTCATGTACCCTCTCATCCCCCCTCCTCCAACTATTAATTCTTACCAAGCTGTTTTGAATAATCTATGGAACACCTGCAGCATACCTACTTCATATCGAGCAATGACATCGGTTTTAAAATCGTATACCGTAAAAGAACGTCCACGATCAGCGGCGTTTTATTGTTAAAACGCAAGTAACAAGAACAAAAGGATGCCTCCACATATGGAGATGCATCCTTTTGTATGTTCTATCACTGATGTGATCATCGTTGCCAAACTTATTTGACATTCATGTAACGTTCGTATGCATCTGTACGGATCTTCAATAATTGCTCCAGACCCATATCGTTCAGCTTTTGGATGTAAGCATCCCAGCCTTCTTCGATCCCGCCTTTGGTTACCCACTGGGCACGCATCGTCGCCACGTATCCGTCAATATCAGTCGTCAATGTCGGCAGCTCCTGGAATTCTTCCGCATTATACATGACCTTCGGATATGGCGTGGTTACATCCGCACTTCCCAGTTGATCGATCTGCAGCTTAAGTCCATCCCCAGCCTGGGGATTCAGCTTTATTTTATCTTCGAAGGAAGGGCTTACATATTTGGGTCCAAAATCACGCAAAGATTGATCCCAGTACCATGCATCGGCGCTAGTACCTGCAGGCGGGTCCATCAATGTGTAGGTGCTATCCTCATTTTTCTGAATTACGGTCCCAATGGCACCCCAGAAATTCTGGATGCTGGCCTCGTTCGTATAGAACTGATCTGCCCAGCGTGCGGCAACTTCCGGAACAGTGCAGGAAGTCGTAATGAGCAGCTCGTTACGGGCCAGATTCATGCCACCCGGGTCGCCCGGCTGATACCGTTTGCCGTCAGGTCCAGCGATGGGCGCAATGGCCTCATATTGGTCGCTCCATTTTCCAAAGACAGCATCCGGTGTCCATTGGTTGCTGAAGCCAACAATCGGAATATCTGCATTTTGCCACTTGGCGGATGTCATAGTATTATCATGCGTGAATAATTCCTGGTCAATTAATCCTTCAGCGTACAGTTTATGGGTATAGGCAAGTGCTTCCTTGTAAGCTTCGGTTGTGGGGTAAAACACCGGCTTCCCTTCTTGTATCATCATGCTGCTTCCGTTGATGTCCGTGATTCCGAATGGATTCAGAAAATCCACATTAAGCCCCGTTTCCGTATAAGGAATTTCGTCCGGTTTGCCATTTCCGTTAGGATCCTGTTCTTTGAATGCTTTTAGCACCTGATATAGCTCTTCTGTTGTCTGTGGCGCCTTTAACCCGAGCTTGTCGAGCCATTCCTTGTTAATCACAGGCTGATTTCTGCTTTTTGGACGGGCAGGCAGCCTGGTTGGCATGGAATAAATTTTGCCGTCGGGAAATGTACTGATTTTTTTCATTTCGGGCGTTTCTTCCATGGCTGCTTTTAAGTTAGGCATATAGGAGTCGATATACTCATCCAGCGGACGGAAATAGCTCAGATTGTTCACAATATCCGAATCACTGAACACCTGATCCCCGAGAATAATATCCGGAAGCGTGCCACTGGCAAGCATAATCGATTTTTGTTCCCCCCAGTCGTTGGAGGACATGACCTGCCACTCAATATGCACATTGGAGTTTTTCTCCAGATCCTTCAGCCACTGATTCTGGGTAAAGGTATCCCCCATATTGCCCCAGCGAACTGTCAGCACTTTAAGTGTGACCGGATTATTGACGATCGGCAGACCTTCCTGGTTAAAATCACTTGTTACTGTAGTTTCAGTGGTCTCACCACTAGTTCCACTACTGCACCCAACCACGCTTACCAGCATGACCGATACGAGAAGCAGGCTACTTATTCGGGTGAATAACGTCTTGCTCATCTTTTTCCGCATGTTGGAACCCCCCAGATTCGTATTTGATCTTAAGCTGGCTTACTCCTTCACCGCGCCAATCATCACCCCCTGATTGAAATATTTCTGAATGAAGGGATACACACACATAATTGGAACAGTAGCGATGATGATTACGGAGTATCTCATTAAATTGGCCAGACGCAGAGCGACTTGTGCCGCTTCACCGGTTCCCATTCCGGACTGCATCTGATTCGTAATCAGGATGTTGCGCAATATGAGTTGAAGCGGGTACAGATTGGGGTCTTTCAAATAAATTAGGGCGTTGAAATAGGAATTCCAATACCCCACAGCAATCCATAATCCCAATACGGCAAGAATGGCTTTGGACAGCGGTAATACGATCAATATGAAATATCTGAGATTGCCACAGCCGTCAATCTGGGCTGCCTCCCATAGGTCATTCGGTATACTCGTCTGGAAAAATGTCCGGGCGACAATCATGTCAAATACCACCACAGAGAACGGAAGCACCATGACCAAAAATGTGTTATACAAGTTAAAATCACGTATCGTCAAAAAAGTTGGAATCAGTCCACCGCTAAAAAACATCGTAAAGATAAAAAACAGTGAGAAAAATTTGCGGCCAACCAAATCCTTCCTCGATAATGCATAAGCCGCCGATACATTGACAATTAGTCCAATAAGCGTTCCCACCACCGTGTACATAATGGTATTGCGATAGCCGATCCAGATGTTCTCGTGCCGCAGCAGTTCCTTATAACCTTCCAGTGTAAAACCCTTGGGAAACACCCAAACCTGTCCGTTAGCCACAGCTGAAGGATCGCTGAACGAAGCAATCACAATAAAATAGATAGGATAGATGACCACGATCAGAAAAAGAACGGCAAAGACATACAGCAGGGTCTCACCAAAGGAGAGGCGTGGCCGCCTTTTGGCACGGGGAGTTTTGTTTATTATTACGGGTTCCATGGCGTTCATTTCGCTTCCCCCTTTACCATAGACTGTTTTCACTGTATTTCTTGGATAACTGGTTGACCATGATGAGCAATATGAAATTGATGAGCGTATTGAACAGGTTGATTGCAGACGAGAAGCTGTATTGACTGCTGAGCAAGCCGATTTTGTAAACATAAGTGGACAGAATCTCACTGGACAGGATATTCAAGTCGTTTTGCATGAGATAAACCTTTTCGAATCCAACCCCAAGTAATCCGCCAACCCGTAAAATGAGCAGCGTAATCGCGGTAGGCAGCAGCATCGGAATATCAATGTAACGAATTTTGTGCCACCTGCTCGCCCCGTCCACAGTAGCAGCTTCATAGAGGCTCGGATCCACAGCAGATAGTGCCGCAATGTAAATAATGCTGTCCCACCCGGCGTGCTGCCACACATCAGACCAAACGTATACACTGCTGAACAGCGAAGATGAACCCATCAGATCCGGCGCCTGCCCACCAAACAACTGATATATGTTTCCTACCAGACCTGTACTGGGAGAGAGCAGAATCAGCATCAGTCCTACCATGACCACTGTCGAAATAAAATGAGGCATGTAAGAAATGGTTTGAAAGAATCTCCTGAACCGGCCTGCTCTCATCTGGTTCACCATTAATGCCAGCATAATGGGAATTGGAAATGTTGCAAGACTGTACAAGCTAATCAGAAGTGTGTTGCGAATGGTATTCGAGAACTGATAGGAATGAAAGAACTTCTCAAAATATTTAAATCCTGCCCAAGGGCTGCCCTCAATTCCCAAGGCCGGACTGTAATTTTTAAATGCAATTAACACACCATACATTGGCTTGTAGGCAAATAATAGCGTCAACGTAACAGCAGGAAAAAGCAGCAGGTACAGTCCCCAGTTTCGCCTGATTCTCTCCCACGTCTTTGCGATTTGAAGTTGTTCGCTCCTCATGAGTATCCCCTCTCTTCCCATTATGTAATGGTGCGCATGTTCTCCCCATCCATCCCTCTTCTCCGGGAACGACTTCAGTATAACTCGTTCCCTATTCTGATTATCGGACCTAATTATGCTGTTATTCGGACTTCAGCTGTTCCATTTCTGGTCCTGTGAGAAAGGCACATGATAAGAGCGTGGGATATTTGGTGTTATCCGGACCTCTGCATGTGCATTCCGGACTTCTGGCTCATCAGCCGCAAATCGTTATGCTTTTTTCAACAATAGGTTTTATACTATTCCTGAGAAATTAAAGCGCATTCATAATCAAGTAACAAGAAAGTGGTGCATTGATCCATGTCAAAATTGAACGCCATCAAACCTTATCCCATCCGCCATTATGTCCGCATGATGATCGGTATTTCCTTTATCGTGCTCATCTTGGATCTGGTGATCAGCATTGCTTCGATTTCCATGGTCAAACAGCAATCCACTCAATACTTGCAGGATGCGGCCGATCTGTACATCAATCGCATTAATCATGATTTTGCTTACATTAATCATTTCATGGGCTGGACACTGGCCAATGACGAGAACCTGAGTACCATGAATACCTACGGTGTGAACAGCATTCCGTTCTTGAAGTCGAATGAGAAACTGCACAAGCTTTTCGCCGAACTACAGCGGAACTATGGCCAGGCATATCATTTCTTTTATTATCTGGAGAACAGTCAATATTTCCTTAACTGCGCACCGATGAGCATTCCCTACTCTGATTATTTGGAAGTAAAGAGTCAGATTATCACACTAACCCGTGATAAAGGTGTATATGAAAAATTTTATTCCCGCTGGACACCGATTCACGCAAACGGCACATCATATCTGATCAATATCGTACCTTACTACAACCGGTATTTGATTGCTCTCATTTCAGCCGACGAGCTGATCGCTCCTCTACAGCAAATTAATCTGGGAGCAAGCGGTTACGCTTCGCTCGTCAATGAGTACGGAGAACAGCTGTCTGGACCTCCAAAGGATCGTAACCTTCCTGCATCAAAACCTTCCTTTCTCGAGCGCTTCCAGTCCAGCAATGTGGTCAGCAGTACGTTCTCCAATGCGGCATTCAGCGCTCATATGGTCATCAAGTTCGGTGCATTTGAGAAAATAATGGTAGCTCAACTGCTCATTATGCTGCTTTTTCTGATCGTGACCTCGACGTTAAGTGCGATTATGCTGTTTTTCAGAAGGAATCTGCTTATCCCGATTCAGCGATTTTCCCGAAACCTTGCGCGCATTAACGAAGGCGATGAAGCAACAGACTTCAAGAGCACCCGGATTACGGAGCTGGAACAAGTGAATGAACAGTTCAAGGAACTGGTGAGCCAGATTAAACGATTCAAAATTGATCGCTACGAACAAGAATTGGAGAAGCAGCGTATACGTTTGGATTATATGAAATTACAGATCAAACCCCATTTTTTCCTGAATTGTCTGACCAGCATGTACAGTATGGCACAGATGCAAATGTACGAAGAAATTGAAAGCATGGCGCTCGCAACCTCGCGGTATTTCCGTTATATCTTCCAAAGTGACGAAAATTTTGTCCTGCTTGAGGATGAGATTGAACACGTACGAACGTTTCTGGATATCCAAAAATCACGCTACCGCGATGCTTTTTCATATCGAATAGAACAATCCGCTAACATCAATGGCATTGTAGTGCCTCCTCTCGTGATACAGACATTTATTGAGAATGCCGTCAAATATGGAGTTTCGAGAGATCGGGAGTTATGTATTACGTTATCCGTAACGGAACAGCAGCTGGACAATGGTGATCAGATGGTCATTCGGATCAGTGACACAGGCCCAGGTTTCTCTCCGGAAATTCTTGATTTGCTGATGCGAGGAGAAGTTCTGGAACAAACAGGAGGCAACCGGATCGGCATTATGAATACCATTCAGCGGTTGGAGCTGCTTTACCGTCACGATGCGAATATTTCATTTGCTAACGACGGAGGTGCGCTGATCGTACTGACTCTACCCAAAATGCTGCATCCCACAGGAAATCCGAAGGAGGGGTTAACACATGAATACATTGCTGGTTGATGATGATTATTTTGTTGTGATGGCGCTGGAGAAGAAATTGGATTGGAATGCGCTGGGTATCAACACCATATATACGGCCTATAATATTGCGCAGGCTAAAGACATTTTGGAGCGTCACTCTGTTCAGATCCTTATTTGCGATATTGAGATGCCCCAGGGGAGCGGGCTTGAATTACTGGCGTGGGTTCGAGAGGAGTCCTTCAACATACAAACCATTTTTCTGACCAACTATGCTGATTTCAACTATGCTCAGAAAGCCATCGAACTGCAGAGCTTTGATTATTTCCTGAAACCGATTGAATTTGACAAGCTCACGCTCATTGTTCAAAAAGCCATTGCCAAAGCCAGGGAACAGCAGTTTATTGAGAAGGCCATTCAAGAGGGGGAACTTTGGCAAAAAAATCGGAGCAAGCTGGTTGAGGACAGCTGGCGCAGGCTGATCTTTGGCAAAGCTTTTCCCTCCGGCCGTGCTGACGTCTCTTCATTTTTGACCGAGCAGCATCTGCCTTATCAAGCAGCAGATCAATTTCTTCCAATTCTGATCCATCTGTTTCCCCATGAACGAAGCCTAGGCATGACGGACAAAAACTTATTCGATTATGCCTGTTTAAATGTCATGGTTGAACAGTTTCAACATGTCTGGTTCTCCATTGAGGCCGTTACGGAGATTAAATCATATAACTGGATGGTTATTTTGAAATGGAATCAAAAGCCGGATATAGATCTACTTGAAGCCATGTGCAGCTCATTCATTCCGCAAGCAAACGAATTCCTGAAGAGTGATGCCTGCTGCAGTCTCGGTGTTTCGCGACCGTTGGAACAGATTCGCTATACCATCGATGAATTGCTCCGCATGAACGAAGAGAGAATCAAAAACCGCAATCAAACCTTCCTGCTTGCGCATTATAACGGTCAGGAACTGCATTACCTTCCGCCAGATCTTGGAATGCTGGAACAATTGCTGCAGGAGAACCGCTACACGGACTTCCTGGATCAGACAGCAGACTACATGCAGCATCTGGTCCGTAATGGAGGGAGTGGTACGGCGGCTCTTCGCCTGTTGCGTCTGGATCTGGTTCAATTAGTGTATGCCCATTTGAAAAGCAAAGAGATCGAAGCTCACAAGTTATATATGGGCAAAACCAATGATCAATTGTTCATGCAATCCCTGAACTCCATCGAGGATATGCACGCTTATATCGCTTATTTGGTCAATACCGCTGCAGATTATTTGAATTTTACCGAGCAGCCCAAGTCGGTTGTGCATGAAATTACCGAATACATTCGCAGCCATTGCGGTGAAGATCTCACCCGGAACAGCCTGGGGGAAATCGTATTTTTGAATCCGGATTATCTCGCACGATTATTCAAAAAAGAAATGGGAATATCCCTCGGCCATTATGTCATTCGTACCCGCCTCGCAGCCGCCAGACGGCTGCTCGAAACCAGTGCCCAGTCTGTTCATGCCATTGCTTGTAGTGTCGGGTATACGAATTACTCACATTTCGCCAAGCTGTTCAAGCAGGAAGTGGGATGCAGTCCAAACGAGTATAGAAAGAATGCGAAAATAAGCCGCGTATGAATTAAATTGGAGAAATTCTCGAACATTCTCATACCCAGCTGCTTTAGAATCGGCAAAATGCCACAATACAAATGCATCTGTATTGTGGCATTTCCCCATTATTTATTGGCGTTAATCACTTCATTGACTTCCTGCGTAATTTGGTCTCCACCAAGTTTTTTCCAATTGGCAACAAAGTTATCGAACTCATTGATCGGCAGGTTGCCATAGATGATTTTCAGAAATGTCTCGGCTCTAAGCTTATCGAGTGTAGCCTGTTTCGTATTCATGGTTCTCGTTGGTGCATATATAAATTCATTCATGACAATCAGGTCATTGTCCCGGTAATACTTGATGACACCTTGTGAGCTCTCTGGGCCGAAAATGCGCTCCATATGCCATTTGTCCAGATTGCCATTCCGGTAGTCCATAATATCATCATAGAACAGTTTCGCTTCAAGCTCCAGTCCGGATGTATCACCGGTTTTGAGCGCCTCTTCCACTTCATCCTGAGCTTTTACATTTTTGTTTGCAGGCAGGTTGGACACCGTTGCATTATGAAAACCGAGTCCGGTTAAGCCGTTCAAATAGGCTGCACGTTCTTTCTCTGCAGATTCACCGAACATCTTCTCAGCCTGGAAATTCAGCAGTTTAATAAGTGCTTCTGGATGCTCATACCCTTTGCGGACAGCGAATATGCCGCCCAAGCTGAGGTGATTCTGCGTTTTGGCTGGCTGATCATCAATGGATTGTACCGGATACGGCATCCAGTCTACGTTCTTGTCTTTCTTAATCATGCTGCTAACTTGGAACGGTGCCCATTGCGGCAAAAAGAACATGCCGGACTTCCCTGCATTTACGTCCTCCATCATTTTCGCAAAGTCCTTCACCCCAAATTCGGGATCCAGCACACCCTTCTGATACAGGTTTTGCAGCTCTCTCAAGCCTTCCTTCACTTCAGGCTGAATCGTACCGTTTACAACCTGACCTGATGCATCCTTGATCCAGGTTTCGAGATACCCATGGTACCCCAGCAAAAATGCATTGATTGGAAGATCCTTGTTCAATGCGATGCCATACGTATCATTTTTGCCATTGCCATCCGGGTCTTCAAAGGTGAACGCTTCTGCAATCTGGATGACATCCTGCATTGATTTCGGTGCTTCAAGCCCCACCTTTTTCAACCAGTCCTGCCTGATCCAGATCATGTCCGAAGAATCAAGTGAACCTGGAAAACTAACCATGGCGTAGATCTTGCCATCTTTGGTTACAGGTTTCAACCCCGCACCATCTTCTGCGGACATAAATTCTTTGACCAAATCCGATGCGTACTTATCATATACTTCCGTCAGATCTTCCAACATCCCGGCTTCGTGTAATTGTTCGAACTGTACAGCGCTTACTTTCAGCACGTCCGGCAAATCTCCGCTCGCAAGGGTCACATTCATTTTATCGTTATAGTTCGCATCCGGTACAATCCAGTCATAGGTTACTTCGATGCCGAGCTCATCCTTGTACCCGCGAGTCCAAATGTTGTTGGCATGTGTATCTCCTTCGGCAAGGGACTCCTTCCCGGTTTCGTTCATGGTTGAGGTCAATTTGATGGGTGGGTCATATTTGGTGAGTGGACCTCCAGCATCCTGCTGTGTTGGCGTCTTGGTTTCATTCTCTGCACTGCCCGCACCCGATGAACAGGCAGCCAGTGTCCCTGCCAGAATCATGCTAAGTGATAACAACGAAAGCCTTTTGAATGACATATTCATACGAATCCCCCTTTTTGTTCCTCCCGTGAGGTATGTTTTCATTTTATAAAGAAAGCGCTATCAGTTCGAGTGTACCTCGTTTACATCTGGTATCTTTGATTTACCATTTGGAACTAATTTCAACTTTTTTGATCCCGATACTCCTGAGGGGTGCAGCCGATGGCTTTTTTGAAAAAGCGATAAAAGTAATGCTGATCACTGAACCCCACCTTGGCGGAGATTTCGTGCATTTTGCAGGTAGAACCGAGCAGCAGTTCCTTGCTTCGCTCAATACGGCGATCATAGATATATTCCGATATGCCCTTGCCTGTAATTCGCTTATACCAGCGGGACAAATACGAAGGGTTAAGAGAGACTTCCTGCGCAATGCGGGTAAGCGAGAGATCATCCTCCAGATGATGCTTGATGTATTGATGGATCGCGATCAAAATCTGAGACTGGTCATTCATCCGGGTATCGCTGCGCTTGGAAATAATCCATTCCAATGCAGACTGGTAAAATATGACGAGTTCCGACCACGGGGTATGAATGTCAAAATGCAGCATTCTGGAAAGATCGATCTCCTTCAAGGCAGATTCATACAATCCCAATTCGTGAAGGACTTCGATCAGTGTATTCGATGCCCCGGTATAGACCTTCATTCGAAAGAACGGATCCTGAAGACCCTCCTTCGAAATCTCTGTCCATTTCTGAAAAGATCCGATCCACTCCCTGTCACCAGCAGCAATATGCTGCCTGACCTGATCCAGGTGAAGAGAAGCAACCGCCTGCTGGTTTAACAGGTTTGGCACATCGTTAAGTTCAGGCTGCAGATTGACGCGAAGCAGCTTTTCCATCCCCAGCCCCGGCCCTTCGTGAATGGATAAACGCAACTGCGCGATGGCCTGTTGGAGCTCCATCCACTCCACAGCTTGTTCGCTGACCATGATGGATACCGAGAGATTCAGACAATCTGCACATGATTGCTGTACAGACTCCAAGGTTCCGTAGACAAACCGCAGCGTTTGGTCCCAATATTCCTTCATCTTCACCTGAAAATGTGATTGTTCCACCGATGGCTGAACCAGGCAGGCAATGACCTGATAATCCAGATCAATCGCCTTGACGATGGCCTTATCCTGAAGCAGCTCCTCTGCCACATTCCCCACCGCATATCGAATCAAACTCCGATCCGCCTGGGATTGATAGTTATTCCAGTCCTCCACGCGTATAATTACCGGAATAACGGGTTCCACAGAGCGAAAAGGAAGCTGCACGGCATCCAGTTCTTCCTGAAGCGAAGCGGTGTCGTTTCGTTCCGTTCGTTTTATCAAATCGAGCAGTAATTGACGCTGCAGCTGGGGCAAGGCTCTTGGCAATTTGCTGCGAAACCAGGCATTCTGGTATCGAAAGTCATTTTCTTCCGAAATCAGAACCAAAGCCCGCTCCACAGCCGTGCGAATATGGCTCATACCCTCTGTCTTCAGGAGGTAATCCACGACACAAGGATTGCGTATGGCCTGATGTGCATAATCAAATTCGTTGTGACCCGTTAGCAGCAATACTTTGCATCTTGGCCACCGATCCATAATTTTCTCAATGAGCTCCATGCCATCCATGCCAGGCATACAGATGTCGCTTAGCACAATGTCGATTTTCACCGAGTTCAACCATTCGATCGCTTCAAAGGCAGAATAGGCCTTGATGATCTCCAGATCCTGAAAATTTGCTTTCTGGAAGAATGCATGCAATCCATCCAAAATAACCGGTTCGTCATCTACGATCAGCATCCGCTGCATTTGCAAGCTCCCCTTTCCATGGCACATTCACAATAATGCATAAACCACCCAAATCACTGCGCCTCGCAATGAGGCCGTACCCTGTGCCAAACTTGATTCTCAGTCTTTGGTTAACATTGAAGAGTCCCGTAATTTCTTTATCTTCCTGTTTCTGCGTAGACTCCTGGAAAGCATGATGAAGATGGTTCAACATTTCATCTGTTAGCTGGTCACCATCATCATCAATGAAGATGGATAGTCTGTCCTGAGCCGTTTGGTAAGAAAGTTTCAGAATACCGCCCTGACTTCGTTTGGAAAGTGCATGTTCGAAGACATTTTCCACGATCGGCTGAACGATGACTCTTGGAATCGAGATCGATCTGTACTCAGCATTCATATCTTCAATGAGCAATTGTACTCTTGATCCAAATCGGATTTTCTGAATAGCTGCATACACCATCGCATGATCCATTTCTTCACCGAGTGAGACCTCTGTATGGGAGTCACGGGACATATACCTGAAATATTGACCCAGGTAATCGGTAAACTCCTGGATTAATTCCACGTTCTCCACCTCAGCCATCTGTTTGATGCTGAAGAGACTGTTATATAGAAAGTGAGGTTGAATCTGGGACTGAAGATGCTTGAGCTCTGCCTCACTTGTTCGTATTCTCGCCACATAATTTTCTTCTATCAGGACATGTAAGCGCTCTATCATATGGTTAAAACGAGAGTATAAATAACCGAATTCATCTCGTCTTGAGTGAGGAATGTGAACGCCAGGTTGCCCTTGCTCTGCCATTCTGAATCCTTTAACGAGCGCAGATAACGGCTTGTGGATCGATTTGTAGATGGATAACGAGAAGATAATAATGATGACCATCGACATTAGAGTCAACATCCATAACCACAGCTTGTACCGTTCCAGCGGGGCTTGAAGTACTTCTTCAGCAATACTGGAAGTTAGTGTGAACGAATGGTCCGAATCATAGAGTGAGTAGTACAAGTTATGATCGGACTCGTATCTCGTCACCTGCAGCGAATCCTGTGGTTCAGATGGAAGCTTTTGCAATAGCCCAGTTGAGACAGCCTGTTCGGAAGAAGAAATAACGACTTCATGTTTGTCACCAAAGCTTAACGTAATATCACTACCTCCTGTTTCCGACAGCTGCTGCAGTCTCTTTTTCAGTTCAACCGCTGACAAGCGTATCCCCAAAATAAAATTCGGCGGCTCCTCGTGATTCATATTGTACGGATTGCTCTTTAAAAAATAGAGATCATTTGCCGAGGCAGATAACTCACCGTTCAGATTGCCCATCGTTGCCAGCAGGCTTTTCCACTCTTCATCTTCCACGCTGCGGATGCCATCCACGGCACTTACCCGCTTTTGAAGTGCAGGTACATAATACACAACATCACTGATGTATGGACTTGTCACCATGATCTGACCGAGCTTCTTATGTATGTCGTTCAGACTTGATGTGATCTCATACTTGCTCATGATGGCTGCTCGTGTACTTAACGTGGACATCGTTTCATCAAACGAAAATTCATTGACCAGACCGCTCATTCGCTCCAACTCAAATTGCAGATGATTGTGGTAGAAGTGCAGTTTGGAATCATGCGCATTTTCCACTTCGGTCTGCATTTGCTTGGAGCTGTAATGTGTGATCAGAATGCTGATTCCGTACAATGGGAGAATGACCAACACAAAAGCAATCATCAGCTTGACGACAATGGAGTTGGTCTTCCAGCTCCCCCCAAAAAATCTCATCGTCCCCTCGACTCCTCTCCTCAAGCAAAAAAAAGGAGCCGGAAATCGGCTCCTCTACTCGGTTTTCCTCCTACCGATCTTATCCCTTTACACTGCCGACAACAAGCCCATGGACGAAATACCGTTGCAGAAATGGATAGACGAACAGAATGGGTATAACGGACAAAAATATCTGTGACGCCTGGGTCGTTCTGTCGGATACCTGGCTTAACAACGTTGCATCCTCCAGCGTCATCATCTCACTCTGAATCATCGTCACTTGCTGCAGCATGGATTGCAGATACGTGGCGAGTGGGTAATGTTCCGGACTCTTCATGTAGATCATGCCATCAAACCAGGCATTCCAATGCCCGACCATGGCAAACAGCGTAATGGTTGCGATACTTGGCAGTGAAATGGGCAGATAGATGCTCCACAGCGTGCGGAAATGTCCTGCACCATCCATCCACGAGGCTTCTTCCAATTCTTTGGGCAACCCCCGGAAGAAATTAAGCATAAGCAGCACATTAAAGATGGGAACAGCCCCCGGCAAAATCAGAGCCCAGATTGAATCCAGCAGTCCTGCTTCCTTGACGACCAGATAACCCGGGATCAATCCTCCACTAAACAGCATGGTGAAGACAAAGATCCAGGCATAGAACGTTCTGGAACGAAATCTGGAAGCCTCTTTGGAGAGAGGAAAAGCAACAAGGATCGTAAAAATCAGATTCGTTGCGACCCCCAATACCACCCGGAGCAGACTTGTGCCAAACGAGTTAAGGAACTGTTGATTTTCCAAAATGTATTTATAGGATGATAACGTAAAATCCACTGGCCAGAACGTGACATTCCCTGCTTTGACTGCATCACTTGAACTAAAGGATATCGCCAGAATATTCACGATCGGAAACAGGCATAACAAGGCAAGAATCGTCAGGATGACGTAGTTAAAACCCAAAAACCAGCGATAGGCTCTCGAAGCATGGTGCATGATCCTGCCTCCTTTCTAAAATATTCGATAATTGGCAAACCGATAGGCCAGGAAATAACCAAGTCCAATAAAGATGAATGAAACTACCGATTTGATCAGACCAAGTGCCGTAGAAACCGAGTATTGGGCGTCCTGCAAACCGATTCGATAGATCATCGTATCCAAAATATCGCCTGATTCGTAGACCAATGGATTGTACAGATTGAATACCTGATCGAATCCACCGTTAAGTACATTTCCAAGACTCAGGGTCACCATCAAAATGACGATGGGACGAATTCCGGGCAGCGTAATATGCCAAGTCTGCTTCCATCGTCCTGCTCCGTCCATGACGGCTGCCTCATAGAGGGACTTATCAATGCTGGTCAATGCCGCCAAATAAATGATCGTGCCAAAACCGAATTCTTTCCATTGATCAGTAATGACAAGTATGTATGGAAACCAGTCGTTGCTCGCCAGGAATTGAATCGGTTCCATTCCTAGTGCCTTGAGCAGCATATTGACAATCCCGCTGCTCGGAGATAACACATCGACGATAATACCGGCCAGGATCACCCACGAAAAAAAGTGAGGCATATAAATGACTGTCTGAATCGTTCGTTTAAATCCGGTTTTGCGTACTTCGTTGAGCAGTAAGGCCACAAGTACAGGAATCACCAAGCCCGATATAATTTTCATGACAGAGATAAATACCGTATTCCATACGACCTGCCCAAACCCGGGAAGATCAAACAGGTACCGGAAGTTTTCCAAGCCTACCCAGTTCATGTTTTTGAATCCGGCAATTGGAGAGAAATTCTGAAAGGCAATGGAAAGACCCGCCATCGGAATGTAACCGAATACAATAATGATGAGCAGTCCTGGCAGAATCATAAGATGAAGCGGAATATTTCTTATAAATTGTTTGTAGTTGGAACGCATGAGCTGTCTCCTCCTTCAAATTTATTATAGGAGCAGACATTCAGAGACAATAGTGTAGGTTATTTACTTTAGGTATCTTCTGTTGACTCTAACGTTAACCAAAAAGCAGAATAACTTATAGGTACTATTGGTTGCAATACTTACTGCAAGCAGTTAAAATGTAATGCTTCACCTGATCCATACATATCTCAGAATAATGAAGTGTCTTCCCTAACTTTTCATTACAATTGAAACCTTACAATCCTGTATTCGTAATGTAATATTTACCCATTCTCATCTGCAGGTATAATGAATTAATTTTGAAAACAAATGAGGGATATTATGAAAAAACAGTTTATTGTGCTTGGCCTTGGACGATTCGGTTCAAGCCTGACACGGGCACTCATTAACAACGGACATGAAGTGCTCGCAGTAGACAAAAATGAAAATCTGGTTCAGGAAATGTCAACAATAGCAACCCATGTCGTTCAGGCAGATTGCACCGACAAATCAGTCCTTATGGAACTTGGAGCTAGCAATTTCTCCCACGCCATTGTCGCGATCGGCGAAGATCTGCAAGCGAGTATTTTGACGACACTTTTATTGAAAGAACTTCATGTTCCCCAAGTGACAGCCAAAGCTAAAAATGACAACCACGGAAGTGTGCTTAGCAAGATCGGTGCCGATCGGATCGTTTATCCGGAACGGGACATGGCTACAAGGCTGGGGAATCAGCTTAGCTCTGACAATATTATTGATTCCATAGAATTATCACCTGATTATAACCTGGTCGAGATCAAAGCCCCCGAAAGTATGAATCAGAAAACTCTGCAAGAACTTAATATTCGGGCAGAATATGGCTGTACCGTTATTGCCATTAAAACGGGAAGCGACCTGAACATTTCTCCGATGGCAGAGGACACAATCTGTACAGGAGATATGCTCTTGTTAATCGGAAGTAACGAAGACATACGAAATCTGGAGAGTGACTATGGCAAAAAGAAATAAACACGTACCGAGAACCTCATCTCTAAACAGCATCGAGTCGATTGTGAACAAGCTGAAAAATAATATGAGTCCTCCCCAGCTCATCATGATTATTTTCTTCGCCCTGATCTGGGTTGGAGCGATATTGCTTGCACTGCCACTGTCAGCCAGTGATGGAAAGTCGGTCGGATTGCTCGATGCCTTATTCACTGCGACCTCTGCAATATGTGTTAATGGATTGGTTGTCCTTGATACCGGAAGTGTATTTTCGACATTCGGCCAAGTCATTATCATGATTTTGATTCAGGTTGGCGGATTGGGATTTATGACGCTAGGCGTAATGGTTGCCATTATATTAGGCAAACGGATCGGGCTAAAACAAAGGCTGCTTATTCAGCAAGCTACCAACTCCTCTTCCGCACAAGGATTGGTTAAGCTTTCATTGTATATCGTGCTAATCGCCTTTGCTTTTGAAGCGCTGGCCACATTGGTGCTTACCTTTCGATGGCATGGTGAACTTGGATGGGGACAAGCTTTCTATTATGCAATTTTCCATTCTGTCTCTGCCTTCAACAATGCGGGATTCTCACTATGGGCTGACAGTCTTTCACCTTTTGTCGGTGACCCGGTTGTAAATCTTACGATCATTACTCTATTTATCATTGGTGGATTGGGTTATATTGTGGTTGTCGATCTATTTCGCAAACGATCCTGGAGAAAGCTATCTTTACATTCCAAAATCGTGATCATCGGCAGCTCTTCGTTGTACCTGATTGGATTTATCATCATCTTCTTACTTGAAAGTTGGAATCCGTCTACGTTTGCTGAATTATCTTATGGTGAACGCATATGGGCTGCTTTATTTCAGGGTACTGCTCCCAGAAGCTCAGGGTTCAATACCATAGACATTGGCAGTATGCTTGCCACATCCCAATTTTTTATTATTATTCTGATGTTTATTGGAGCTTCTTCAGGCGGGACTGGTGGAGGTATTAAAATAAACACCTTTGTCGTGCTCGTTCTGGCGACCATACAGACATTCCGGGGCGGTGGGCAAATACATGCTTTTGAGCGTAAAATAGCAGAAGAAACCGTTATGCGCGCACTTGCTGTTGTTATGAGTTCCCTCGCGTTTGTGCTTGGAATATCCATACTTCTATCCATCTCAGAAGGCATTCTCGAAAAACACTTTCTGGATGTCCTGTTTGAAGCGACTTCTGCTTTTAGCACCACAGGACTCTCGATGGGCCTGACAAGTGAGCTGAGTGTTCCTGGTAAAATCATTGTCATCATTACGATGTTTGCAGGTCGGTTGGGGCCATTGACGCTAGCCTTTGCTCTAGCTCAGAAGAAACGTACGTCCAAAATCGGCTATGCAGAGGATCATGTACTCATTGGGTAACGAATAGTTTAACTCTCTACGTACCCACAATTGTGATTCTACTTTTTTAAACAATCCTATCTAAATGCCCCCTTCACGCAGACAAATAATGTCTGTATGAAAGGGGCATTCTTTAAAAAAAATATTATTTTACAGGCGATTCATAATGAGAACACTAACTGAATGAGCCGGTAAGTCAAGAACCACCGTGTCACCGTCCAGTCTGATCTCCTGTTCTTGCGGTACCACTTTCTCATCATTTTTCTGATTCACATTCGGAACATGAACCAATGCATGTTCGCCGCTGAGTGTAATCAAACGAGCTGCAGCCTTCACATTCAGTTCCTGAATGCGGACCTGTGTAGCTTTATCCACGCTGTCTGCATTGACCAGTTTTACATATACATGCTGTGCATCTTTCGTTACGGAATGGAACACCTCACGATTGTACGCTTCAAGCTTGTAATCCAAAACGCTGCTGGTCGTATGTCCGTCCGTGTAGGAGCAGATCAAGCTCTTACCGGTGTCCCCGCCATAATTAACAGTGATCGTATAATCGATATCGCTCTCCAACGGTTCATAACTGGCAGCTCTCATGTTACCTGCTGCTGAACTTGATGAATAGTCCCCAAGTGTGTAGCCTTCGACACCTTGTTTATACACTTTAACTCCCGTTGCTTCGCCACCATAACCGATCGCATATTCAATGACGTCTTTCTTTTCAGGTGAAATGTCCGTAAGTCCCACACCGACATAGAAACCATCCTCACCTGTCAAACGTTTGGTTTCGACTTGCACTTTGTAATTGGTCCATTCCTCATTCAGAAGATATAACCCATTCAACCCACTCGGCTGTGATTTCAGAATAAGCCCCTTTCCAGCTTCAAGCGTATAACCATTCGCACCAGGAATCAGACCCCAAGCTGTACTGAGCTCCGCCATCTCCCTGAAATCCTCATCCAATAGCACACTGCCGTCCTCGTTTGATGTGACCGTGACACGCTTCACCAGAATGTCTGCGTTACCCGTTGCAATCTCGATCCCGCCACGCGGAATGAGCTTCACCGGCTTGCCTTTGCTGTACGTCGTAAACGAAGTACCGATCACCTGTTCTCCAACGTATTTTGCAAAAAGATGCTGAACGTAGTAATTCGGTGTGTACCATACCGTTTCATCGTCAAACCAGATGCAGTCCGGTGTCCAACGGTAGGTTCCGTCCGTCAGCACCTTGTTAAACAATGGCGCGTAAGCAGCCAAACGAACGACATCTGCATTGTTTTCAAAGCCGGTCATCACCGCTGCTTCAGCAACGGCGCCTGCGAGTGTATTTTTATCCGTGGATGCGTACTCTCCGACAAAGACCTTGGAGGTCTCCTTCCAGTTTATACGCCCATCCTCGTGATACGCTCGCTTATAATAGTTGTACCGATCCACGTTATTCAGCAAATAATCATTGGACCGATAATAGTGTTCGTCCGCAATGGTATCCATGTAATCGTCCTGATTCTCGTACCAGGTTACCGTTTCTTCGATGACCTCCTGACCATCCGCAAACGCAATCTGAGCCGATCCCGTGAGATTTCCGCTGAGGAATTTCCACCCCTGCTGGTACGCATCATCATCCGCTTGTGCACCAACCGTTGAAATAATATGCAATTCATGTTCAGGATAGTTCAGCTTCATATAGTCATCAATGGATGTTTTGAACACCTCAAAGTTGGCAAAGAATTCGGTTCCCCAGTTCTCATTACCCACACCGAGATAGCGCAGATCAAACGGTTCAGGATGCCCCATTTGACTTCGTATTGCCGCCCATTCGTTATGTTCAACATCTGTACTGAGGGCAAAATCAATCAGGTCGGTGAAGTTTTTGATGTAATAGTCCCTCAAGGCACCGCCAGCCGGATGTGCATAATCCGAGCGCGCCTGACACAAAACACCACAGGCCATCACCGGAACAGGAGCAGCATTCAAATCTTCAGCCAATTGGAAATATTCCATATATCCGAGCCCCATTGTCATCATATAACCCCAGACATTGTAGTTCTCTTTGCGCAGCTCAACCGCTCCTATGGAATCCTTCCAGTCATACACATTATCCCAAATAAACGATCCCTCCGAGATGCAGCCGCCCGGAAAACGCAGAAACTTGGGATGCATGTTGACGAGTGCCTGAACCAGATCCTTCCTCAGCCGGTAGTTCGGGTTCCCTTTGTAGTTGGCATGGGCTGATGCGGATATTTCTTCTTCACCAGGATCTGCTCCCCATACGTCCCGGGGTATCAATGACACCATGTCGATGGAAATCTCGCCTTCAAAAGCGAGCACCAACTGTCCGAGAGCTGTCTCTGTGCCTGTAAGGACAATCTCCTGATTGTTACCCTCAACATCTGCATGGACAACACCGTACTTTTTCCAGGTGCCCCCTCCATGCATATGAAGAGAAACAGAATCACTGATTGTGTTCCCTTTTCCATCCTGCAATTGAATTGTGATTGCACCGGCCGACTCCGCTTTGGCCCAGATGGTGAAGTCGTACTGCGCACCTTTCTTGATGGACATGGCACAATGCTGATTGGTATCCGAGAATCCGCGATTACGAATCGTCGCTCCATCCTGAACCGTCACATAGTAGGCATTCGCATCGGGATCTTCAAGATTGAAATGCACATTCAATCCACCTTCATGCTGCACAATCATTTTTTCCGTATCGCCTGACCAGGCAAACAAAGGATCACGGTTCCGGCCGGTGGAACATCCACATTCGCCAGAAGCATGCGAATACGTATCAAATGCAAAGGATTCAAATGAACGGTTCTGAACAAGCTCTGCATAGATTCCGCCGTCAGCCGCATTGTTAATGTCCTCGTAGAACAAGCCGTACATCACCTCGCTGATATCAGCGACGGTCTGATTTCCATGGATTGTTAGCGTATAGGGTGGCAGACCCTCAGGCAGTACGGATACATCAAAACGCTGATTCAGCGTGCTCTCGCCCTTACTCAAAAGTGCATTCAGTCTAACCTCCTGTGCTGAGGAAATGGACTGGACTTCTCCTTGATGTGACAGCGCCTCAGGGCGATCGGACTGCCATTTCACCTTCACTTTGCCGCCAAGCAAATCCGCAGGCAGTGAAATGTCTTTGGTAATGATACGGGTCGGAAAAGATAAATATTTATCTCCTGCCAATTTGACAATCTCTTCGTCGGTCAACGATTCACACATCACTTCTATGACCTCGTCCATTGTCAGTCCTGCCTGATAAATCCGAAAATCGGACAGCGAGCCGGCAAAATCCGTATCTGCTGCGTACTGGGAGCGTCCGATGAAATTCTGGCTATAATTGGCCGAATCGGTAAACGAATCGAACCATCTGCGCAGCTTCGCATAGTTCCCGCTGGACGTCTGACTGATGGAGCCATCTGCAATTTTCTCTCCGTTCACATAGACAATCGGACCGGCACTACTGAGTGTACCTCCCTGAGTACCAATTACCGTCAAGGCCACGTGCATCCATTCTCCCGCAGCAAATCCCCGGCCCGGATCCACAACCAGATCATCTTCCGCGGATAATGTGCCTCTTAATTGTCTCGTCAAAAATAAATAGGGGCCCTTTTCGCCTTTACCGAAGTCAAAAATCCGCTCCCACACATTGAACCCCTTGTTCAAATTCACCCAGGTTGCCACAGTAATGCCCGTTTTATCGCTTACATTCTGAAATAGATCTGCCGGTAATTGCAAATACGATGTACCATTCGCTCCTCCTGCAAACGTAGCTGCAGCTCTCCCCTGCACTTTCTCTACCGATGGGACCGATTCACCTGCCGCAATACTATCCTTCCCTTGACCCGAATAATCCTTACCGATGTTGTTCGCATCCTCAAACTTGTAGTGCGCAATGATCTGCTCCTGATAACTGCTCATCGTTATGCCTCCTATGTAGATACTTTAATAGTTCATATAAACATGAATGATTAATAAATTTATAAACATATTATATACTCGTAATAGTAATCATTTCAAATTGGATTTTCAACAGAAAAGTTCAAACCAGCAAGAAATCCATTAATAATTCAGTCTTCAAGAGGCAATTTTGCTTTTTGCACTCATCCTCAACAACATGGTTTACAAATATATAAATTAATTGATATTATAGCGAATGTAAGCGCTTGATTCAAACAATGTGCGAAAGGAGGACAGCACTGCCACTTTCACTGGTTGTAATTCTCACTTATTTTATTTTGTGAATGAAGAAAGGGGATACGTATGAAGCGTCATTTGGTCATTGCACTTAGTACGGCACTGCTCGCTGCACCACCTCTATCGCCAATCTCCGCTTTGGCGGACAGCACAGCCTCAACTGCTCTCAATTCGCAAAGTTCCACCACATGGAGCGAAAATCAGGTTCCAACCTTTAAGAACGTTTCCGTTCATGACCCTTCTGTCATTAAGGTTGAAGATACTTATTATGTTTTCGGCTCTCATCTGCAAGTAGCGAAGTCCAAAGACCTGATCAGCTGGAATTCAGTTGCATCAGGAGTTACGGATGACAATCCGGTTGTTCCCAATGTAACCAAGGAATTCGCCGAAGCCCTGCAGTGGGCTCAGACCGATACACTCTGGGCTGCAGACGTCATTCAGCTGGCAGATGGAAAATATTATATGTACTATAATGCATGCAAAGGGGATTCTCCCCGCTCTGCACTCGGGGTTGCCGTAGCTGACAACATTGAAGGACCGTACAAGGATCAGGGTATTCTGCTGAAATCAGGCATGTGGGATGAAATCAGTGAAGATGGCACCATATATGATGCGACCAAGCATCCCAATGTGGTCGATCCGGATGTGTTTTTTGATAAAGACGGCAAGTTATGGATGGTCTACGGTTCCTATTCCGGGGGCATTTTCATACTGGAAATGGACGAGACAACCGGAAAACCGCTGCCCAATCAGGGCTATGGCAAAAAGCTGACCGGTGGTAACCATAGCCGCATTGAAGCACCATATATGCTCTACAGTCCCGAAACCGATTACTACTATCTGTACATGTCTTATGGCGGACTCGGTGCTGACGGTGGATATAACATTCGCGTAGCACGCTCCAAGACTCCGGATGGCCCCTTCTACGATGCTGAAGGCAACGATATGATCAAGGTCATGGCTGACAAGGATAAACCGTTATTTGATGACCAGTCCATTGAGCCGTTTGGTGTAAAATTGCTGGGGAACTTCCTGTTCCAAAGACAGATCGGCGACCCAGGCACAGGCCAGGGCACAGGATATGTCTCTCCAGGGCATAACTCCGCCTATTATGATGAAGAGAGCGGCAAGCAGTTCCTGATCTTCCACTCGCGCTTTCCGAATCGCGGAGAAGAGCATGAAGTCCGTGTACATGAGATGCACATGAACTCCGAAGGATGGCCGGTCGTATCTCCTTATCGTTATGCGGGTATTAAGGGAGATACACTACAAGTGACGGCGCAAAATGCTGCCGGTTCATACAAATGGGTTAATCACGGGAAGGATATTACAGCCGAGATTAAGCCGTCCCAGATCGTTCAGTTCACAGCAGATGGCCAGGTTACTGGTGCTGTCACAGGAAAATGGAGTCTCCAGGGAAACAACAAGGTACGAATCACGTCCAATGATGTGGTTTATGAAGGTGTCTTTACCCAAGAGTGGGATTCGGATTCCCAGCAGAACGTACTGACCTTCAGTGCCCTCTCTTCCTCCGGTGTAGCGATCTGGGGAAGTCAGATGATTGCCTTGAAAGATCAGGATGTCGTACTGGCTGTGAAAAAGGATCTGAACCTTGGAAATACGGAGAATATCTTCTTCGATCTCTCCCTTCCCACCACAGGTACACGTGATAGTCAGATCACATGGAAGTCTTCTCTCCCCTCTGTCCTATCGGCTGACGGCGCAGTAAATCGGCCGCGCAGTGGTAAAGGGGATGCCAAAGTGAAATTGACCGCAACGATCCGAAAAGGAACAGCTACAGCTACCAAGACATTCAACGTGATCGTGCCGGAACAGGCGAAGGGCCAGCTGCTGGGTGAGTATACCTTTGAGAACAAAAAACTTGCCAAAATCGCCGAGGATTACAGCAAGAACAGCTATCACGGTCAGGCCTTTAACATACTAAGCTCAGCTATTGGCAGCAAAAATCAGGCTGCTGCTTTTAACGGAAAAGACAGCTACATTCAGCTGCCTGGAATCCTCACGGACACGACAGACTTCACCTTCAGTGCCTGGGTAAACTGGGACGGGGGCGGGGCTTGGCAGCGCATTTTCGACTTCGGCAATGGTTTGACCCGGCATATGTTCCTGACGCCATCCCAGCATAATGGCGCTCTCCAATTCACCATTCATGATCAGGGCCGTGACCAGAGTCTAATTGCGGCTGAAGCGCTGCCCACCAAGCAATGGGTTCATGTGGCTGTCACGCTTCAAGGAGATACGGGTACCTTATATGTAAACGGAAAATCGGTAGCGAGCAGCTCTGAAATCACGTTTAATCCGAACGATCTTAACGTTACGGACGCCTATCTGGGCAAGAGTCGGTATGCTGCTGATCCGTTCTATCAAGGGAAAATGGATAATGTAAAATTGTATGACAAAGCGCTAAGCGCCAAGGAGATCCAGCGTCAGGCACAAGTTAAGCCTTGAACCGTTGAGCTGCTATTGCATCAACATCTGAATTATTCAAGTTGATCGCACCTAAAGCAGCCAATCTTGGAACTGCCCCCTTAAGTTATACAAATATTTTTTTTATCAACTTGTTTGGCATGTTCTCGGTATTGTACCGGGCTCATGCCTTTTCATTTTGACTTGATACGTTTGTGATTGTAGTGAACCATGTATCGTGCTAGTTCTTTCTTGAAATGTTCTACACTTTCATACTCATGAAGATAAAGAAACTCTGACTTTCACAATGCTATATATCTTCGTTGATAAGTTCAGTGAGATTAAGATCACCTCTACTTTCACTTTCCCCTACATTGGAGTCATTTCTATAAATATACCTCTTTGCGTGTAATGGACAAAATGCTTCTATTTCACGAATGGAAATCTCCAAAATGATATATGTATTCTAATTATTCTCTCACAAATTTTAATTTCACTGTAACATTATTCAACCTGCCTCGTTGTCTAAAGAGAAGGAGGAGGAAACTTGAAATGAGGAGTGATCTATATACCGAACTATTCAAGCAGTACCAATCCTCCCTGTATCTCTATCTATACCGAATGTGTGGATCACCGGAGACAGCTGAGGAGTTAGTTCAAGAAACCTTTTACAGAGCTATGGTTTCCATGAAAGCCCAGCATGCAGATTATGCCAGAGCCTGGTTGTATAAAGTAGCCCGTCATTTATTTATCGATTGGTATCGTAAATATCGTGGAGAAAAGCAAATGAATCAAGAGTTGGAGAAGCAAGGCGTAGAAAATACATATCGGACTCCTGAGGAAGTACTGACTGCTCGTGAACATACTATTCGTATTCAACAAGTGATGAAGAAACTGCCCGAACAATATCGTACCATCTTGTTACTGCGAGAAATGAACGAGTTATCTTATAAGGAACTTTGCGAGATTCTGGATATGAATATGAATCAGGTTAAGGTCACTCTTTTTCGTGCCAGAGAACGATTCAAAGCAGAGATGCTTCAAATGAAAGGAGACGTTTGAGTATGTCTAAAATACCACATGATGAGGAACGTGTATTTCAGGAAGATGATTTTGAGCATCAGCGTCCTGAATGGGGTCATCAGCAGTTTAGACGAATGGTATGGAAAACAAGATGGAAATTTTTCCTTAATGCAGGAGGAGCGCTTTTTCTAGTTTTTTTGGTCTATCACATTTACGTCTCAGCTCTCCATATCTATTTTGATCAATCAAAGGTACGTAACCATTTCATGCGTTCCATTATATCTGTTGTTGAAATGCACGGTGACGGACTTCGTGTAGAGAAAAGAATATCTGCTGAACCTTTTGAAGTAACCCCTTTTTTAACTCAAAAAGCTAATTTGAAAATATATCGACATGTGGGTTCATGGGAGGTAATCACAGGTGAGATTCAGGCTAAACTCAGTATAACCGGTAAGTTCACCTATTCTATTACCAATACAGGAGCGTATATGAATGGCAATAACCCAGGGCCCTTCTATCTCCCTTACTCACTTGTCGAAGGTAAATCTGATCATAATGACTCTGAGGAAAATAGCAGCCTCAAACGGCTAGCTGAAATTGATGATGGACATGTCGCAGAGATGTCATTATCCTTGAAAAACCTGGCGTCTCCCGGTCAACTGATGAAGCTTCTTTCAGACTACGATGTTGCGGTGACTGCTATGCCGATTTATTCTGGCGAATTCACCCAGCCTGATGCTTCCTATTCACGGGCAGGTATGTACGATTATAATGTTCCACATCTTAGCCTTAAACCTCTTTATGAATTTCATGAGAATGGAGCAAGATGGTTTAATTACTTTATCCCAGACGATGCAGGACAGATGCAGGATCAGGTTGAGGCCATGTTGACTGAACTAAAATGGATGATTAATCATCTTGAATACAATGGTGCTGCACAAGATAAACAGCGCCTTGCTTATTTAGAGAAGAATGGAGTTCAAGTATATGGCGCAGTTGTTACAGGTCCCGTGAGAGAGTTGGAGAAACTTACAAAGTTAGCTGAATTCCATCATTTCCAATTGAGCCGTGTAGAGGTCTGGAACTGGGATTGAGATAGCAATTGGGCGGTTGACTTATCTCATAGTGCGGTTATGATCCATTCAAGTAAGAGATGATACCTGTTATTCTGAGATATCATCTCTTTTTTTACTGACTTGAAGAAGATTCATTCATTAAAGATTCCTGTATCGGATATGTACTGTCTCATAATCTAAGGGGAGGCAAATATACCAAGTTAGGATCTGCTTTCTATTAGCAACTGAAAACAAAAACAAGCCGCTAGATAGCAGCTTTATAGAACATGATATTGAGCATAAATAGAGCTAAGTTTGGATTATTAGTTAGTACTCCATCTTCTAGGTATGCCTATCGATAATCGAAATATATCCATTATTTTTTTCCTCTATAGGCTTTTCAAAAGCTCCACTTATATTGTCACGGACTTTATCCATATCTTTTGAAGTTCAAAAGCTAATTTTTGTAAAAGAGGTCCGTTGTTCACCGACCTAAGCAAACAGTTAATTATAGTTCGTAATGTCTCTATACTCTTCTTTTCTTCTAAGTTTATGTTTTAACATATAGACAAAAAATACCGACCCTTCAACTTCGAAGGTCGGTTTACCTATCTGGGAGAAGAAAACAAGGGTTATAACTATATTATATCCACCCTATGCAGTTATATACGGTATTCTTCCTCTAACTCTCAGACTCAACTCAGATCTTTCATCAATGATTTTAATATGATGTTCCTTTAAGCCAATACTTGGGTAGCTTGCGCTTTTCCTCAAAACACTTGCTAAAAATGAACATCAACGGATCAAGTAGTCCTGATTTGTTTACAAGTACAGTGAAATCCGACGGGATCCCAAATAAAAAGCCGCAGGTTTGGTCATAACCCTGTCAAGTAGAGTAGACAGTAAATGTCTTTTTCTCATTTCAACTAAAAGGGGATAATACCAGTTTTCGCGGCTTTTTGGTTAATTAAACTCTATAATAAAATTTTGTTTTCTTACATCGTTTCCACGTTTCCAAAAAAAGAAGGTTAACATCATCATACAATTGTATGTATATGTCACATATGAAAACAATGAAGAAATGGACTTGCAATATGACTACAATTTTATCCTAATCGTGAATGGATCTCAATTGAAGAATGTATCTTTTCTAAATCCGGGCAAATTATCAAGATCAGGCAAGCTAAATGAATAAATGATTTTATTTTGAAAACTTAATTAATAAGAAATATAACAATAATCCTCCTATAACCCCAATAAAGGCATAAAAATCTGTAAAAATATACGCTATAAAGATCGAGGTTATTATTGTCACAACGGTGCCGATTTTTATGTTAGAAAATTTATAGACCATAAAACCTAGAAATCCAGAGATCAAAGTCGCGAATAAAAAAGAAATAAAAAGGTACATATTTGCTAACCTCCTAACTTGCACTAAATTTTTACAATGCTCTACTCGGTTCATACTAAATTTTGGGAGGTAATAAATTTGATTAACAGATTCCAGCTTTTAGAACGATATCTTTAGCTCTTATTCTTTTCATACTGGGTACGCTCGTTTACCCTTCGTCTTATTCCAGTGCCTCTGCTAGCTTCTCAGAAGAGGATTACCAAAAAATTGCTGAGCACATGAGAGAAGATGGGTCCTCACAGGATGATATTAATAGTGTAATTAACAAATTAAAAAATGGAGAAATACTAGATGCTGATAAACCTAATTCAACTGCTTTTACAACATCAGATTCGAATAACAACGGAAGTTTGACGGTCACTTCTGAAAATCCAACGATACACCAGAAATTTGAGGATGGTTCATATAAGAAATTACGATTAGTAATGGAACCTACAGATTTCTCTACTGCTTCAACTGGAGCATCCTTATATTTCAAGGTTGAAGGAACAAGTGTCTTTGGGACAGCAAGTTTCAATACCTCTGCATTCATAGACACGCACATCGGTAGTAGCTATATTACTGGTGTGTCGGGCACCTCCATTCATTCCATTATGGGAGTTTATTCTGAAGAAAAATTGGTAATTGATAGACTTACTGAAATTAGGAGTAAAAGTATTCCTGCTGAAGCCCATTTAACTTATAAGCATACCAGTTTCAGTGGTGTATCAGCTAAAACTATGGACTTGAGGGTTAAAATTGGAGATCATATTGACGATCGTTACGGAATAGCAGTTACTTTTACTGATGGCAAAGGTTCTTATCAATAAGTACTAACCGGCTGATATAGTCATATTCAACAAATTCAATGTTCAACGATGCCAACCCGCTTATTTACTATTAACCTTTTTAATTAAGATTCAATATTGCAATTAGTAGACCCCTTGTCCGCTTCAGCGAAACAAGAGGTCTACTAATGTATGATGATTTTAGCATAATCAATCCTGTGATTCTCCAAGCAATATAAATAGTTTGTTTTTCTACAGACGATTTTAATACAAAAAAACGCCAAATATCTGAGGACAAAAACATTGTTCCATTGTTAATGTTAATTTGCTGTTCTCTACACTCTTTTTATTACAAAGAACCGCTAATCTCACCTTTAGGATTAGCGGTTAAAAATTCAATCTCTTCCTAAATGCTTCCATATTCTGCTCTAACTCTATGTTTATTTGGGCAAATCCGTAATATCAACGTTCATATGTTCAGTAAGCATTAAGGTTACATCGACTTTCACTTTGCTCCACAATAGTGTCATTTTATGAATGTAACCTCTTACCGAATAATTTACCGTTAAACTCAGCTCGGATCTCTTTTCATCAATGATTTTTATATGGTGCTCCTTTAAACGTTGTTTCGATTTGTACATCTCTAAAGCAATTTTCTTTTGGGTACCGTCCAAGTAGTCAACATACACAGATTTCATCTTAAAGTTTGAAGCGTATATTTTATGCTTATCTACCTCCAGAGCACCTAAAAGATAGGGGAGCTCTACCAGCCTCTTCACAAGTGCAAGTTCTTCAGAAGTCTGTCTCACCATACACTCCTCCTTCTTCAAGCTTAACAGTGACCAATTGATCAAAATCGACCCATTCAAATCCATGCTCCATTTCAATTTTGATTTTCTTTCCAAAGGTACTGACTGAAGTGACGATCCCGTGTATATACCGATTGCCCGACTCATTAAACACTTCAATGGTGGCTTGCAGCGTATAGTTAAGCGACATATCTACATTTTGAGCAATCATCTCCCACTCATCTTCATGAATCAGTGGTTTCGCTTGATAATGAATTTGAGTACGATGCTGTATAATTCGTTCTTTATGTTGTGGAAGCATCATGCGGCTCGATTCCCATAATCCATTGGCCTCAAGTTTTTTGCTCATTTGTAATGCCCCCCAATTTTAGATGCTCTATCGATCGCTTGACCAGCAGCCGTAATGGAGCTCGCTCGTAAAATGGCAATGTCGCCAAATCGATCCTTAATGTCGTCCATCACCTGATCAATGGCCCGTTTCTGCTCCTGATCATCAAAAAAAGATAGTTGATATGTATCCGCGCTGGATAATTGAGAAAGGGACACGCCTACACGTCGCACAGGTTGCCCATCCCAGTGTTGATGGAAGATGCGTTTCGCTATCTTGCACACATCAACGGTTATGTTAGTAGGATCAGACAGTTTAACCTGCCTGTGAAAACCAGTTGGGTGGTCGAAATCCGCTCCAGACACACTTACGGATACAACACTACCCATCAGTCCCTTTTTACGGGCTCTTCTGCACACTTCTGTACAGATATCGAGGATAACCACTTCGATCTCCCAAGCCTCTGTGTAATCTCTAGGCAGGGTCATGTTCAGTGACGTTATAGTTGGTAAATGAAAAAACGTGTATTATCAAGCTTTTTCAGCATTCTGACATAAATTCAATTGACATTATAATTGGTAAATGAAATTATTCCATAATTAAAAGTTACATTATAGTTAGTAAACCC
>NZ_JABMCB010000186.1 GCF_013359935.1 Paenibacillus xylanilyticus | reverse complement strand
TTTAAAATAATACCTGGCTTTCTGGCCTGTGAACGTACACATATATAATAGGAAGAGACCGATCAAATGATCGGTCCTTTTTACTTTTTTATTATACAAAAATATTAAGTACCAAATGGGGGTCGATGCCCCTCGCCTCCAAGATGGTACTTAATGAAAAGTATCATGTTGAAGGCGTTTAGAGAAAATCTCCAAGAAAAAAAGAATCAGACGGTGAGCATATCAATGATGCCCCACTTGTCTGATTCTTTTTTTATTGTAATACGACG
>NZ_JABMCB010000185.1 GCF_013359935.1 Paenibacillus xylanilyticus | reverse complement strand
GTTTAATATTACTCTATAAGTTATTAGTTTTTATTAATCTTGATCGTCATTTTCACTTACCAACTATAATGTCCATTTACCAACTATAATGGCAATTGTAAAACTATAATGGCAATTTACCATCTATAATGTAACTGAACAGGTCATTCCGTTTCCGATATCCTTTTGTGTACTGTGCGTGTTGACGGTTACCGGCGAGTTGTCTAGTCCATTTGCGACTCTCCAGATGACCTCTCCATTAACGCCCCATTTACTTCTTAATTTGGAAAGAGGCGTATTTGCCAGATCTCTAATGGTTCGGATACCCATCTTCCACAGATGTTTCTCCATTCTTGAGCCAATCCCCCACATATCTCGGATGGGCTTATCTCCAATGTGGAGGTGTAACTCCTCTTTCTTTAAGTGGAAAATGCCACCCTCCGCTTTTTTAGCGATCATATCGCAGCACAATTTACTGATGATTTTGTTTTCACCAATGCCTGCTCTGGCGTAAACGCCTGTTTCATTATAGATTTTGTCTTGAATTTGCTTCGCCAAATCGATTGGATCATTACCGAATAGATGCATAGACCCTGTAAAATCAGCGAATAATTCGTCTATACTGTACGGTTCAACCAGATCGGTGAACTCCTCAATAATGGACATGATTTGAGTGGATACTTCGATGTATTCCTGCATGTGAGGTTTGACAATGATCAGTTCAGGGCACTTCTGAAGAGACTGCCAGAGTGGTTCAGCGGTAGATACACCCTTAGCTTTGGCCAATGGACAAGCGGCAAGAATAATGCCAGAACGTCTTGCTGGATCGCCTGCGACGGCTAGTGGTCTATTTTTGTATTGAGGCATTTTTGCCTTTTCGACTGAAGCATAAAACGACTGCATATCGATGAGCATAATGGTTCGCTGCTTAGGCAACACTGAAATCACTCCTGTATATTTAAGAACGTATGTTTGTATATATATTATAAACCGAACACACGTTCTTTATGCAAGAGGTAAATATTTATATTCATCCGAGATAAGGTCATACTCAACATACAGAGAACGATGACTTATGACAAAAGAAAAACCCTGAGGCGGTAACCCTCAAGGTCAGTACATTAGCAATCATTAATTCACTTGTCTATTTGCAAATACATCATTCAATTGTCTCTACACTCAATAAATCGAAACCGAATTTACTTGGGATAATGAATGACCATGCTTATAGTGCAATCTCGATGGTATTATAAATGAAAAGCGTCCACTCATTGCTGAGTTGAACGCTGTATGATTATCGCTTGCCGGATCTCCACCATGGTTCTGTTGGGTACTCTCCGGTATGTATCCGCACTTGTTCTCCAATTTTCGGTGTTGCGATATCGACATTAGAGCTGCGCGCAGCCTGGCTAATCCGTTCAACCGGATCGTTCCATGCATGATAGGCAAGGGTGAATGCTCCCCAATGGATGGGAATAAGCAGTTGTCCTCTTACATCCAGATGGGCTTGTACCGTTTCTTCCGGCATCATATGAATATTGGCCCATCGTTCGTCATATTGTCCGCATTCCATCAAGGTTAAGTGGAATGGTCCGTATTTTTCACCAATTTCCTTGAAATGTGGACCATACCCGCTGTCCCCACTAAAGAAAACCCTAGTCTTTTGTCCGGCAATGACCCATGAGCACCATAAGGTGGAATTACGATCAAATAACCCTCTCCCCGAGAAATGTCTAGCAGGCGTGCTAGCCAGTGTCAGGCCCTTGAAGCGAAGTTCATCCCACCAGCCATGCTCGGTAATCTTGTCCGAAGATACACCCATCTGAATCAAGCGTCGACGCACGCCAATCGGCACGATAAACTGTTCGGTTTTGTCCTTTAATTTTCGAATGGAAGAGTAATCCAGATGATCGTAATGGTCATGAGATAAGATGATTGCATCAATGGCAGGAAGATCCTCCGGTTCGATCGGCAGGTCAGTAGTATATCGTTTGGTGCCTGCCCATGACACCGGTGAAGGACGGTGACCCAACATCGGATCAAAAAGCAGCCTGTATCCTTCCAGCTCCAGCAAAAAGGCCGAATGGCCAAACCATGTCACCTGCGGATCATCGGCAGGGTTTAACGTTTGGGCGAACTCACTTTTCACCATTGGGATATTACTCACGGGTCTTCGTTCCTGACTACCCTTAAGAGAATCCCGGAGCATGCTCAGCATTGCCTTCAAATTCATACCCATGGATGTTGGAATCTGATTTTCGTATTTTTTCATCTAATCCCTTCTATCTTAGTAATGGTTTCGGTATGATATTTATCATAATCGTTTAATAATAGACTTATATTAATGGATTGTTCGTTTATAATCAATTCGCCTTCCGTTGTCTAATCCCATTTATCAACAAACCATTATGATTGGAGGACTGAGTATCATGGTTGAACTCATCCAGGACGTTATGGAAGATATGGACAAACAGCTGGATCGCATTAAAACAAGTCTGAACAGGCTGAGTGATGAACAGATCTGGACGAAGCTCCAGCCTGGGATGAACAGTGCGGGGAATTATTGCTTGCATCTTGCTGGCAATGAATATCAGAATCTTGTTACAGGGATTGGAGCAAAACCACTCATCCGGGAACGTTCGCTTGAGTTTGAAATGACGGGGGGACTCACCCGCGATCAATTGATTGCCAAGCTTCAATACGTGCGTTCAGAATCGAAGAGCATTTTATCAGGTCTCGGTGAGAACGACTTGTCCCGTGAAGTGACCATCCCCTATGAGCTGGCGGATTGGAATCGTATGAATCGCAGTGAAGACGAAGTCCAGGATGCTAAAGAACATAAAATCGTCCGCGCCATTTTAATTAAAGTGGCTGCACATTACGGCTATCACACTGGTCAGATTGTACTTTTATCGAAGATTTTGCAACCAACCGATGAGCATTTAACGGGGTTATATCATTAATGTGGCATTAGCATATCCTCTCGCCTTACAGAGGGATCTTAAGGAATAGAGAAGCGACAAATAAAAACGGAGTAGTTGCCTACCAAACCTTAACGAGGACCATATTCGTTGGGGTTTGGCTTGGCGTTCATTGTGACACCACAAGACTCGACCCTTGGGAGCGGAAGTGCTCCAGTGCCTGCTTCACCTCTGAAAACGTAAGTCCGTGGCGGTAAAAATAGTGCTCCAGCTTCTGCACTTCACTTCGATCGCCGCTGTACACTCTGTCTATTTTACGGATAATTGCCTGTTGTACATCGTTCTGCATCAAGCCTGCCGGTTCGCATAGCCAAAAATCAGTCCGTTTGACTTCTCCCCCCTTGGTCCATAACAAATTCTCATAACGAATGACATCCCAATCCCGATAACCTGACTGAATTTGCTGGAGTTCGGATGAAAACATATCGTAGATTAAATTTTGCGGAATATGACCATGGATCTCTCGATACTGTCTCAAATTGAAACCATCAATCCATTCGGTCAAAACAAAATTCCCTGTAGAGTAAGCATACAGTTCGGGAACATGCCGGTTGTTTTGCAATGACATCATCGCCTCGCATTCGAGTTCTCCACCGACTTTCCCACGCTTGGTATACACCTTGAGACAGTATTCCTGTACTTTATAGACAGCAGACTGTTTTCCCAATAGGGAAGCCTGCATGTTTAAATGCCCGTTTTGCTCATAGTGCCTGAGCATCTCCTCAATATGGGGAGTCAGCGGTTTAATGATTCTCATAAAAGACGTCTCCTCGATTCGTTAATAGAACTAAAACGTTTTCTATCATTTGATGAACAAAACTTCACTTTACTATTATTATCTCTAACATTGAAGTTGAACATATCCAATCTCGCCAAAACATGAACTATTTGCTTCCAAATTCGATCATGGGCTTCTTGACTTGGTGAACTGTCCTTTACTCTAATGGATGGAACCCGTTTCACGTCAAGTAACAAAAATGCAAAAAAAACGATGCCTCCCTGTGAGATCAGGAAGTGCATCGTTTGCTGACTAGCTAAATATTTTAATGCATTGGACCTTGTTGGCCTTGTTGCGAACCAACCTTAACCCGTTTCACGAAGAAGGAGATCACCAGGCCAATTACGGCGAGGACTAATGCAAAAACAAATGCGTTTTGTACTCCCGACGTGAATCCGGCGAGTTGATTCTCCGGGCTTTCCGGGTTAGTCACATTGCTCAGGAAGCGTGTCTGTCCCGCACTCAGAATACTTACCGCAACTGCCGTACCAATCGCTCCGGATACTTGCTGCAATGTATTCATGATTGCCGTTCCGTGAGGATAGTACTCAGGCGGCAACTGGTTCAGACCGTTCGTTTGAGCAGGCATCATAATCATCGAAATTCCGATCATCATGAACACATGCATCGTAATAATTGTACTTAATGCCGTTGTCGGCGTAATACCTGTGTACATGAACAGAACAATTGCCACGATCGCCAGACCGATGATAACAAGCCATTTCGGACCGAACTTGTCAAACAAACGACCCATAACCGGGGACAGGAATCCGTTCAGCAAGCTGCCCGGCAGCAAGACCAGACCTGCTGTCAGTGCTGTAACCGCCATACCTTGTTGCAGATACATTGGAAGGATCAGCATCGAAGACAACATCATCATCATACAGATGAAGATCAGGATCAAACCGATTGTAAACATTGGATATCTGAATGCACGCAGATCCATCATAGGCTGCTTCATTCTCAATTGACGGATGCTGAATAAGAGCAAGGACAACGCCCCAATGACCAGGGTGGTTACCACAACAGGGCTGGTCCAGCCTCCGCCAGTCTCTCCGTGTCCCCCGGCGCTGCTGAATCCATATACAATTCCGCCAAAACCAAGGGTCGATAATATAATGGAAAGAACATCAATTTTCGGCTTAGTCAATTTCGAAATATTCGGTAAGAACAACAAGCCGCAAATGAGCGAGATGATGAAGAACGGCAGTGAAATCCAGAAGATCCAGTGCCAGCTCAGATTAGCCAAGATCAATCCGGAAATACTCGGACCGCTTGCTGGAGCAAACATGATAACGAGACCGATTAATCCCATGGCAGCACCACGTTTTTCAATCGGGAAAATAACCAGAATCGTGTTAAACATCAGCGGCAGCAAGAGAGCTGTACCTACGGCCTGCAATACCCGTGCCACCAGCAAAATTTCAAAACTCGGTGCAATTGCAGCAACAATCGTTCCCGCAATCGAAAAAATCAGAGAAGTCGTAAACAACTGTCTTGTTGTAAACCATTGTAGTAACATACCGGAAACCGGCACCAAAATACCCAATACGAGCAGATAACCTGTCGTCAACCATTGAATCGTAGTAGGTCCAACCTCGAGCAAGGTCATCAGCGGTGTCAGTGCCACATTAAGAGCCGTTTCACCGAATAGACCAATGAATCCGCTCAATAGCATCGCGAATAATATCGGCAGTACTTTATATTGCTTTGTTTCTTGTTGGTCCTGTACAGAACCAGCTTTCATGGAAACCTCCACGATCCCATCCTCCTCAAACTTTATAACTGTTTCTCTCTTTGTGCAGAGTTATTGAATTTCTCTCGCATTCTTTGCCACACCCGACAAATAATCAGCAGCCGTCAGCAGGGGCTGTTTATCCTGATTGGTCAGACTGATAATCAGCGCTCCCTCCATTAAAGAGATGACCAAAAGCCCCGTCTCTCGTGCTTTCTCCTCGCCAACACCTTCCATCATCAGATGTTTCGTAATGATTTGCTGCCAGTTCGCGAATACACCCTGACATGCGACACGCAATTGATGACTGATGCAGGAAGTCTCCACAGCTGCCCAAAAGCTAAATGGCAGAAAACCGGTGAAACCAGCCGCCTCCGTTTCATCAGCCATGTCATGGATAAATCGCTGAATGGCATCCCCAGTACTCTCATGAGCTGCAAAGGTATCCTCGAATTTCTGCATGATATGTTCATTGGCTTTCTGGATGCACTCGTGAGCGAGCTCTTCCTTACCGTGCGGGAAATAATGATATAACGAGCCTTTCGGCGTACTGCTCTCCTTAATAATCTGATTTAGACCGGTCGCATGATATCCCTGTGAAAAAAACAGTCTGGCTGCTGTGCTGACAATTAGTTCTTTAGCATTAGACTTTTCACTCAATGGAGCCACTTCCTTAATCTGAATTATAACAATCGGTCTACATAATTAAACCCGTTTCGATAAGCACTGTCAACTACTTTATCAAAGAAATGTTATGAAACCGCTAACAGTTTATTATCCCCATGTTAAATGATTGAGCAGGATAAGAATATACCTGTTTAAGACACAACAAAGAGGTATCTGCCTACAGGCAACACCTCTCTGTGTACATTCCTTCATTTAATGCAAAACAAATCTAATCCTACCTCGACTCAGATCCGATCCTTCATTAATAAATCTAACGCTTATCCCATGCCTTGGCATTCAGCTCACTATTGATGCTAACCGCTGCCAACGCTCCTAAGGACGCGGCCGTGATCGCTTGATACATCTCCGAAGCAGCATCTCCCGCACTAAAGACGCCTGGTAGAGACGTTTTGGCGAACTCATTAACCACCACCGTCCCAGATTCCGTTACCTCACATCCCAAATTTTTGGCCAGATCCGAACCGATCACGAGCTTGGGTGCAAAGAAAATGCCTGTGCACTCTACGTTATTACCATCTTCAAGCAAAATCTGACGAACCATGCCTTCCTCCGATTCAATGGATCGAATAGGTGAATCCAATACAGGCACATGATGCAGTTTCAATTCTTCTCGTTGCTCATCAGTCAATCCATCGGTTCCATTTGTGAGTATCGTGAATCGGTTTGTCCATCCTGATATCACTTTGGCCATGTGTACAGCTTTGTCACCACCCACTATGATGCCGAGTGACTGGTCCCTTAACTCCCAGCCATCGCAATACGGACATACGAAGGCACTCTTGCCATACACCTCCAATAGTCCGGGAATATCCAGAGGCAGATCTTTTTTTCCGACTGCAAAAAGAAGCTTCCGGCCTTTCACGATCTTGTTCCCAGTTGTTGTAACTTCGAATGAACCTTCCGTTCCAGTAACAGCAGTGGCAGTGTCTTCCATGATATGTACAGAAGGATATGCCAGTATTTGCTGCTTCGCAACCTTTCGGAATTCGCTTGGGCTGATTCCGTCTCTCGTCAGAAAACCGTGGGTTTCACGAGTAACCGCATTACGCGGTCGCCCGTCATCTATAACAACGACATCTTTCTTAGCTCTTCCAAGTACCAATGCTGCATTGAGCCCAGAGGGTCCCCCACCAATAATAATTACATCTACTGTTTTCTCCATACTTAACACCCTTTCCCGGATACCTAAAGTCTTTAATTCACCTAAAAAAAAAGAAATCATCTTCTTACCTTCATGGATTGGAACGTATAACTGACAACAAAAAATGAGAAACAAGATCACTTAAAGATAACATCATAATAATCTATTAAAGATCTCTTATATCTACAATAAACCTTCAATCGGAAAATCGCAAGTATATTTTTAACATTTTCCAATGTTTTTTTGTTTTTTTCATGACATCTGTAGCACAGAAATTCAATTTTAACAATTAAAAAAAACCGTGTTTTTAAATTGTTCACAATCAATTGACAGTATTTTTAAACCTAAAACGTGTTTTAATTCACATAGTAAACTAAATGCTATAATAAGTGACGAGATATATAAGTATAGATATAGGAAGTGAGTATTTGAAAACATTGAATAAGGGGTCTCAACCCAAAATTGAATTAGAGTACAGTTCCATTCCGAAAATGTTCTTCGATACGATTAAAGTCGGGATTATCAAGTCTAATCTGATCGCCATGCTTGCCGGTTTGTGTTTGGCATTGTATGTATTCGATGCCTCATTCATAGCCAACATTGTGCCGATCATCTTGTCCGTCATCGGTTCCTCCCTAATTATCGGGGCGGCTGGCGTGTTCAACAACTTGTACGATCGCGATATCGACGCCATTATGGAACGTACAAGAACCCGTCCAACCGTTACTGGTCAGGTTGATACCAAATCCGGATTGATTCTGGGAATCACCATTACCGTGCTTGGGGGCATTTTATTGTATATTGCCTCACCTTCAGCTGCTGTATTCGGAATCCTGGGATTGTTGCTCTATGTGTTTCCATACACCATGTGGACCAAACGTACAACGATATATAATACGGAAGTAGGCAGCCTGTCCGGTGCCGTTCCTCCACTGATTGGCTGGGCAGCCATTTCACCAGAACTTGGACATTTTGAAATCTGGGCTTTGGTTGTTACGATGCTGCTCTGGCAAATGCCACACTTCTACGGTATTGCCATCCGCAGATTTGATGAATATAAGGCTGCCGGCGTCCCTATGCTTCCCGTTGTCAAAGGAATCAGACGCACTTATATTCAAACGAATGTTTACCTGGTATTGTTGTTGCTCTCCAGCTTTTTGTTCTGGCCGCTGAGCCCGTTTGTTGCCATCGTTGCATTTTTGGTCAGCTTGGCATGGCTCATCCTTAGTGTGGCAACATTTGATCGCAAAGAAACCAAGAAATGGTCACATCGAATGTTCATCTTCTCGATTAATCACATTACGATTGTTTTCCTGGTGATCATCGCTTACTCCCTGATTGCACAGCTGGTTAGATAAAGGGTACCGCGTTTCAACGTGAAGATAAAGAGCCGTACAGACAAACTCTTGTATAGAGTTGACTGTACGGCTTTTTTATTGCTCTTGGGATATTAGCCCACTTTGACAGGTGACTGTTCTCCTTGCCACAGCAGCTGCATTTCTTCATTGGTTGCCAGCAGTTCCGCCAGACTTCCTTCAGCCTCAATACGTCCATCCTTCATGACGATAATATGATCAGCCTTGGCAAGGGCTGCACGTCGGTGCGATACGGCGATACAAGTCACATTTTGCTCTTTGGATAAACCATCCCATACCTGCTGTTCCGTTTCCACATCCAGTGCACTGGACAGATCATCAAAGATAAACAGATCTGCTCCAGTCATCAGCATACGTGCAGTTGCTGCACGCTGAATCTGACCGCCAGACAGCATCACCCCTCTTGGGCCAACGGATGTCTCCAGTCCCTGATCGAGGTGGTCTATATCTTTTTTCATTACAGCAAGGCGAATGGCCAGTGCGAGCGATTCATCCACCTTGTCTTTTTTGCCTTGCACAATGTTCTCCCTCAATGTATCACTGAACAGGCGAGGGACCTGCGGAGTGTAAGCTGCTCTGGGCGGCATTAAGAAGGTCGCCGGATCCACATCTTTTCCATTCCATCGGATACTCCCCTCCTGTTTCGGTAACAGTCCGAGGAGAGTCCGTACTAGCGTTGACTTCCCTGATCCGATGCGTCCGGTAATGACAAGAAATTGTCCTCGCTTCAGCCGCAAGTTGATATCCTGAATTCCATTCATAGAGTTAGGATATTGATACGACAGATTGCTGACTTGCAGCTCCCTAAGTTTCTCGTCCGATCCTCTCTGCACTTCACCAAGTTCTGGCGGGTCTTCATACAGATAAATTTCTCTGGATTCCATAATGCAATCTTCTTCACCAGGACGAAACAGCTTGCGCATGCGGTCAAAGGATACCTTCAGACGTTTATGCTGGAATACCATGTACCCGAATAAGGAAATACTAAAGCCGATGTTGGCAAGATACGATGTAAACAGGGCAAAATCCCCTACGGTGAATTGTCCGGTCCTCATCTCGGCAGCACACATCAGCAGAATTAACCCCGTACAGATGCTGAGTACATGCTGATTCAGGGATCTCATCCACTGTTTGAACAGATTATCCCGCAAGGCAGCTTGACGCCGTTCTTCATTCAAATGGTTAAACCGTGCTGAAACATGCTGCTCAGCCTGCCCCAGCTTCAATGCTTGCACCGCACCAAACGTCTCGGCAATGAAACTCGTTATTCGCCCCGTCGCTTCACGATTGTTCTGGGCATATTTGCGTGCACGATTTCCTGACAAATTGTTAAGCAGGGTAACCACGAGTAAGGGTAACACGGCAACCAGTGTAATTTTCCAGTTAATGTTCGCCATAATAGCGATGGACACAATCGCAAAGACAAGTCGTCCCCAGAAGTCTACCCATGATTCAACGTACTCAACGACCTCTTCCACATCATCACGAAAGCGACTCATCGCTTCTCCTGGTGAAGCCGGAAGGTTGCGTCCAGGCCAGCGCATGATGCCAGCCAGCATATTTGTACGAAGAATCGCCTGAATATGATAGACGTATGTAATCCATGCATAAAAAGCGGCAAAAAACGTACCCACTCTGGCTACCCGTATCAGTGCAATGAATATAAGCGGAACTGCCAGCCACAGGTAATCACTGGATCCAATTGTTGCCCGGTCAAAAAACCACTGCATTCCGATCCCGATCGCAAGTGGCAAGGAATGAAACACACACCATAACAAGCCATTAATGATAAACAGGACAACTTTGAACCGAAACAGTCGTCCAATAAATTCTGCTACATTCACGCAAGCTCCTCCTCTCTGCCTGTAATCCGCAGCCGAGCATAATGTGAATTCGGATTGTTCGCGAGCTCTTCCCTTGCCCCGAATTCCAATATCCGGCCATCTCCCAGCACCATAATCTGGTCTACCTGCTCAAGCGTAGCCAGGCGATGGGCTATAATGATTCCCGTACATTGCTTCATTAACTGATCGACAGCCGACTGGAGCAGATGTTCCGTAGCCGCATCCAGACGTGAAGACGGCTCATCCAGAATGACCATACTTGGCTCAGTCAGAAATACTCTGGTTAAGGCAAACAACTGTGCTTCGCCAGCAGACAGGGAAGAACCTCCCGCAGTCAAATGAGTATCGAGCCCTTTTGGCTGGGTATCGATCCATTGACGGAGTCCAAGTCGATCGGTCGTTTCCAGGATCATGTCATCCGAGACCTCCTGATTAAACAGCGTCAGATTATCCCGCAATGTGCCATCGAACAACTGTACATCTTGCGTCACCATGCCCACTCTTCTGTAGAGTGCCTGCAAGCTAAGCTCGGAAATATCCTTGCCGCCTACCCGTATGACACCACTATCCAGATTATACAAACGCAGCAGCACGCGACTCAGACTGGACTTTCCGCTGCCTGTGCGACCGATAATACCCAGTCTCTGCCCAGGCTTAATTTTAAAATTGATATCCCGCAATACAGGTTTATCTTCGTTATAACTGAAATTTACCTGCTCAAATTCCAGACCAAGCGCTCCATCTGGCAGCCATTCCTGATCTCCGTCTTTGATTTCGCTGCTTAGAGCAAGCAGTTCCCTGGAACGAAGCATACCGGATTTCGCCTTTTGAAACTCCTGCACCTGATCTCCAAGCATCTCAATCGGATCATTCAGCATCTGAGTGTATTGATAGATGAGAAATAACGTACCGAGACTGATTGCCCCCTGCATAAAATAATGAACACCCAGCAGGAGAACCGCTGTGACAGCAATGGCAAACAAAATCACGGTTGTATTCCACGGAATAACGCGTAAAATCCAGGCTCTCCGCCCTTTCAGGAAAACAATTCGCATCAATTTGTAGAATCGATTCATGACATATGGTACATGCCCATTCGCCTGGACATCCTCGATTCCGGCAATACGCTCTTCGATCATGCCGAAAAGGGAAGCACTTGCTTCACGCTCATTTTTGGAAGATTGCACACCGAGGTTACGGATAAATACCATAAACAAAATCGATAATAACGTAAACACCGTCATGACTACCGCAATGGGTATATTCACCGTGAACATAAACCCGAGTATTCCCGCAAGCAATACAAAACTCCCGATGACCTGAACAATAAACATGGCAAAGAAGTTTGAGATGCTCGTTACGTCTCCATCGACACGTTCAATCATCTCCCCTGGTGTTTTAACATTGTGGAAACGCATATCCAGACGTAGACAATGCTTCAGCAAATCCCCGCGAAGCTGGTTCGTTGCCCGCCATGAGACATCATTTCCCAGATAACTGACCGCAACCGTAATCAGCTGATTAAACACGGCAACGACCAGAAAAAAGGCTGCCAGCTGAATCAGACTTGTGAGTATTCCGCCCCCTGCGGCTGTATCGATAAACCGCTTGACAATCTGCGGATTCAGCAGCTGCAAGCCTGTTGAAGTCAGCAGCATAACCAGCAGCAGGGCCAGCCGCCCCTTCACGGGTTTCAGGTATTGCAAGAGCCAGGACATGGATTTTTTTTCTTGTTTGGGCACATTGCCCACCCCTTTACGTCTATTTAGTGTTATTCTCATTCGGCTTATCACATCTCTTACATCGCTAAGACGAATCATGCAGAAAAATATGAAATGCCTTGTTTACGACCCAAGTATCATTATTAACATGACTTTTTACCATCTTTTATTCTCCCAACCCTTCTGGCAATCTTCCCTGAACCTTTGAACCCACTGTTCGGAAACCTCGTCTGCGATGGGGTCAAAGGACGGAGGCAAAATGGTAACGGGATCAGATGGGATATCCAAATACTCCAGCACTTTCATGACGGTCCCCTCGTAATCCTGTATAAAATCTTCATATACAATCGTTAAAGGGATAATTCCCGACTCCGAAAGAAAATCTTCTATTGCAGCTTCGCACATGTTACTTTCAACAAGCAGGTGTTTAATTGCATCAAAATGATATTGGTCTGCAATATTTTGCTGTTCTGCCTGATCGCCGTGTTTGCGATGCCACTCACCTGAAACAATAGCCCGCCACCAGGATACAGCCAATCTAACCTTGTTTCGACGTGTCATGTAAATATGCTTCGTGCAGTTAGGGAAACCGGTACTCCATACTTCAGCCCGCGATACTTCGGATGGCAAATGATACAGATTGCGGATTGCATCCATCCATCGTTGTTCAAAATTGATCTTGATGCCAAACACACCATTAGGCGTTGTTCCCTGCTCCCACATTTGTTCCAGATCTTCTCGTTTCAGGGTATCGGGACTCTTCTGCTGAAAATGCAGCCATTCCCCGGGTTTGCCTGCAAGACCCGTAGAACTTAATGCTTCACTGAGCAGCGTACTGCCTGTGCGCTGGGAAAACCAAATCGTATAACTTTGAACCGGTTGCTTCATCTCTTTACCTCTCTTTCTACCCTTAGGAATATGATAAAAATAGATGCCCAGTCTCCTTTCCATGTGAACAGATTGGTGGAATGCATGCAAAAAAGCCATAGATGAACTGATGTTCATCTACAGCTTTGTATCAACAAGAGAACCATATAAAAAACGTTTCTGGATTTCTCCTCTGCATCGCAATAATGAATAGCGTCCACGCCAGGGGCTGCACAAACACGGCTCTCCAAACGCTGACATCTTCACCTTGGACAGTACCTATGCTCATGCTTATTCAGTTATCGATTCGAAACCCCACACTGGCATGAACATATTCATCTACCCACCCGTTACACATATTTGTTGTCTATTGTATTCGCTCCATCAGGATGCGTCAAGAACATTTTTACTAAATTGTTATTTCCTTCATGTTGATAAAATCATTTGCAGCCGAACTAACGATCATACCCCAGATTAGGAATCATTCTAAAAACAAACTTTATTCGATTGACCTTCCATACACCCTCACTGTATACAAGTTCAATGTTTCGATCATTCACGTAGTGGGATTCACCCGTTAATGTATTTCCAAGAACGTACGACTGAGATAACGTTCCAGTTGTACTGCTCGTATAATAAACGGAGTTCTCAGGAATATCATACTGAATCCATTCGCTCTGCAACTCCTGCCCTTTAATGATGGACTGGATTAATTTTTCTGTAAAATAGGGTTTGAAATATGTCCGTATTGGATTAATCTCAGACAGATTGGACGTTTCGTTCAATTTTTTCGATAATAAATTGATCCGTGTTTGGCTTATTTTCTGAGAAACAGGTATCTGGGAATCATCGTTCTGCACGTTCACAACCACCGTCTGATCATCTAACATAATGGTAGCCTGTTTGTTTTCACCATCCCAGTTCAGCTCGGCCCCAAGCGTCTGACTGACAAATCTCAACGGAACATACGCAGTGCTTCCAATTAACACCACAGAAGAATCCATGGTTATTACCTGGTCATTCACTCGCGCATTTTTGAAGTTAACAGCGAGAAAAATCTCCTTCTCATCTGTTTTAATTCGTATATATTTGTCATCTTTATACCACTTTACATCTCCCCCAAAATTGTTGGACACCACTCTCAAAGGGATTAAGACCCGATTTTTAGACAACATTCCTTCCTTAATCTCAACTGCAGTATCCTCAGCGAGAACCGCTGTGGAAAGTGTAATAAGCATTATAGACGCCAGCACGATAAACGCATTTTTTTTCAATATCAAGTTGCAGCCTCCTTTCGAGTAAATAACGTAACGATCTTTTCTAAATCAGTTAACGTTATCTGACTCATGAAAGTTGCCGCCTTCTCAAAAAAGACGCTGGCCTGAATGCCAACGTCTCATTATCATTTTTGCATAATCCTTTATGTGCAATTCCATTTACTTGTTTATCGTTCCGGTCATAAGCGACAACCGTTCCACCCATTCTTCCTTTTTATTCAGATTGGAATGGATATAAAACATCAGCAGTGCTGCAAACGAGGACATGGTTCCCAAAAGGATGACCGGCACAATCCCCCACCAATCATAGACATTCCCGAACATCAACGGACCAATCATTCGGCCGATATTCGCAAATCCACCAGTAAGCCCCATATAAAAAGGTGCGTTCACTCCCGTGCGTTCAGACAGGAATGTAGGTATGGTGGGGAGTAACATCATTTCCCCAAAGGTGGCAAGTATCATGCCGAGTACCAGATAAATATAATGTTCGTGAAAGAACAAAATGAACGTAAACGCCAAAGCCGAAAATAAGGCACTCACAAACATCTGCCTAACGATAGTTGGGGCAAACCTCTTCTTGATCCATGACGTAAACGGCTGCCCCAGCAAGATAACCAGTCCATTAATTGTCCACAGCAAGCTGTAGAACTTGAGGTCCAGTCCCTGCTCGTCAATATAAGGAGCAATGCCCGTTGACCATAGTGAGAATGAAATCCAGAAGAACATGGCTCCGAAAGAGAGAAATAGATAAATGCTTACATTTTTCAGCAAGCTCCTGCGATCCACTGGCATCTCATTCGCTGTCGTTTCATTTTTTCCTTCTATTATATGTTGCTCGGGTTCCTGGACTGAATCGATTGTTTTGTATGAATCGACCTTGCTTGGCAGGCGCATGAACAGCAACAGAAAGACAGCAAATAATAAAGTGGTTGTTCCCGTAAACAGATATGTCAGGGTAAAGGAAATCGATGCAATCAAGCCGCCGACCATGGCACCGATGGACAGCCCAAAATTGTTACAAACGTACATCAGATTGTAGAGCGTTCTGCGATGCTCTTTCCAACGAAAACCGACGTAGGCGTTTAGGGAAGGAAGTGCAATTCCGTTTACAAAACCGAGCGCGCAAATGAAAACAATGTAAGCTGGCCAACTGTCCGTCATCGCAATGCCAAACAGCATGCAGGCAGAGATCAGGAAAGAGCCGGTAATCAGAATTTTGGGACCCAAGCGATAGTAGAGATTGCCGCCCACCAGTTCCCCGAAAACACTGCATAGTGCCTGATAAAGAACGATCAATCCGGCTTCTCCATACGATCTGCCCATCACATTGTGCACATACAATGTAGTTAATGGCCACATGATAGCCTTGCCTGTAGAATTAACGAAGCTCGCGGCGATGAATAAGAGAGCATCCCTCGGATAGTTACGAAGATGCCCTAATTTGTTCCAGGACGATAGCATGGAAATTAACGTTCTGTTCATGTTCCCTCTTCTCTATGCGCTGGTCCTGCGAGGATCCATTGCATCACGGATACCATCACCGATAAAATTAATGGATAAGACCGACAGAATAATGATTAGACCTGGTGGAATCCAGAGCCAAGGCTGACTTGTCAGGGCCGTTATGGATTGTGCAGCATTAAGCATATTCCCCCAGCTGGCTGTGGGCGGCTGTACGCCCATACCCAGAAAGCTCAAGGAGGATTCGGACAGAATAGCGGCGGCGGCACCAAAAGTGGCATTGACCAAAATTGGTCCCAAAGCATTCGGCAAAATATGCCCAAAAATCAGTCGAGGTGAACTGAAACCCAGTGCCTGTCCTGCCTTTACAAATTCGGTTTGCCGAAGAGTTAATACACTGCCCCGAACCAGCCGGGCAACTGCAGGCCATCCCAGCAGAGCGAGTACAATGATAATGTTGGACAATCCGGTGCCAAGAACAGTTACCAGAACCAGAATCACCATCAGACTCGGAAAAGACATAAAGACATCGATGATTCGATTGATCAACATGTCTACCCATCCCCCCACATAACCGGCGATGGCTCCAACAATGGTACCTACACATACGTAGAGCAAAACAGTAACTACACCTACGGCAAGTGATACACGTGTTGCGTAGATCAGCCTGCTCAGCACATCCCGTCCCACCTGATCTGTACCCAGCCAATGCTGACTGGAAGGAGAAGCGGCAAATGCACCCGTAATTTCGTTGGGATCATAGGGAGCAATGAATGGTGCAAAACCACTGATCAGGATGAGAAATCCGAGAATAATCAGCCCCGCTACTGCAAGTTTATGCTGGACAAAGCGTTGACCGATCATTTTCCAGTAGCTCTCACGTTCAAAACTCGGAGTGTTTGCTGCAGCCGAACCCGCAACGAGTTCAGGGGAAGCAGCTGTACCAGACTCCAGATTTAGTGAAGGCATAATGCTCACTCCTTTCTTCAACTGTATTTGATTCGAGGATCCACGACCGCATACATCAGATCAGACCACAGATTGGCGGCCAGTACAGATAGGGCTGCAAGCATGTTTACTCCCATGAGCAGCGGAAAATCCCTTGAAAAGATGGCCTGAATCGTCAATTGTCCCATGCCGTTCCACTGAAATATGCTTTCTGTAATGACGGCTCCCCCGATTAATACAGGAATATCGAGACCCGCTATCGTGATCAGCGGAATAAGTGCATTTTTCAAAGCATGCTTGTGAATTACGATAAATTCTCTGACTCCCTTGGCTCTTGCTGTTCGCAGATACTCTTGTCCAAGCACTTCAATTACACTCGCGCGAACATAACGGATCATTCCGCCAGAGATGGAAGTTCCCAGCGTAATTGTAGGCAATATCAGGTGAGTCAGCGTATCCCCGATGCCGGCGTTCCCTCCCATGGTGCTCATGCCTCCCGTGGGAAGTACACCCAACAGGACGCCGAAGATATAAATCAGGCCCAGGCCCAGAAAAAAATTCGGAATGGAAACACCCAATAACGAGGTGGTCGACATTAAATAATCAAACTTGGAGCCCGACTTTACAGCACAGTAAATGCCAATCGGGATCGCAATCAGATATCCAAACAGAATCGATGCCCCTACCAGCAGCAAGGTCGGACCTATTCGTTCAGCGATTAAACTGGTTACAGGTTGGAAGGAACTGAATGAATGCCCCAGATCACCCTGCACCAAATTCACGAGCCATTTCCAGTACCGAATCATGAACGGATCATTTAATCCAAGTGCTTCTCGCCTTAATTGTTTGTCCTCTTCACTCACATCCGGATTCACATACATGTCCACGGGATCCCCCGGGGCCAGATTGATGAGAACAAAATTAAGGAAAGTTACTCCAAACAATACCGGGATCGCGATCAGAAGTCTCCGAAGCACGTAATTCAACATAAAAGGCCCCCTCTGTGCATACATGGTTAGAACGTTTATCCAAGCGGATCATGACAAGCATACAAGTGTCCTTTACGGAAGATATCCTCAGTAAGAAGCGGCTCCTCCTCCTGACATTTGGTACTGGCGAGTGGACAGCGGGTATGAAAACGACAGCCTTGTGGTGGTGATGCGGGACTTGGTACATCCCCTTCGAGTACAATTCGCTCTTTGTTTCTCAAATGGGGATTCGGAATAGGATAAGCATCGAGCAATGCTCGGGTATATGGGTGTCTGGGCGAAGAAAACAACTCTTGAGCCGGGGCGAGTTCTACCACTTTGCCGAGATACATTACAGCTATGCGATTACTCATATACTTTACGGATCCAAGGCCGTGACCAATAAACAAGTAGGTTAAGTTAAATTCACGCTGCAAGTCCTTGAGCAGATTCAGGATCTGGGCCTGAATGGAAACATCAAGTGCCGAAACAGGTTCATCACAAACAATCAGTTTGGGTCTAAGGGCAACCGCACGCGCGATACCTATTCGTTGACGCTGACCTCCCGAGAATTCATGTGGATATTTCCCCAAACCTTGAACCGATAATCCTACAATCTCCATTAACTGTGAAGCTTCCCGCAAGGCTTCGGCGTCCGACATGCCTCGTAATACATGAAGAGGCTCTGTGATGAGATCGACAATCCGCTTTCGGGGATTCAACGATGAATAGGGGTCTTGAAATATCATCTGAATATCCCTGCGCAATGTTCTCATCTCTGCGCCCGACATTTGGGTCAGATCCCTTCCTTCAAACAGCACCTTGCCTGAACTAATATTCTCCAGCCCGATAATGCTGCGTCCAAGCGTAGATTTGCCGCAGCCTGATTCTCCGACCAGACCAACAGTTTCTCCGGGGTACACCTGAAGGTCAATTCCATCCACTGCTTTGATCTGTCCAACTGTTTTTGAAAATATACCCTTCTGAATGGGATAATGTTTATGGACCCCTTCCAGCTGAAGTAACGGTTTATCCGCGCTTTCCTTGATCGGCTTTCGCATCGCTGACATGTCATATCCCCCTTATCCTGTAGGTTTAAGTCTTACGCCGGAAACCAGCAGCGTACTTTATGAGCTTCGCGAATCTCTGTCAGTGGTGGGGGTGTATGGCATTGGGCTGCCGCCCTGCTGCAGCGTTCCATAAATCTGCAGCCTGAAGGCATGGATTGCAGTGAGGGTACCGAACCGGGAATGGAACGCAGCTCTGCGTCTTCAATTTCGATATGTGGGATGGATTCCATTAGTCCAATGGTGTATGGATGTTCGGGATGATCGAACAGCTCATATACCTCTGCCTCCTCGACGACCTGCCCTGCATACATCACGATGATTCGATCCGCCATTTCGGCCACGACACCCAGATCATGCGTGATTAACATAATTGAAGTCCCAGTTTCCTCACGAATTTGTTTCATCAAACTCAGAATCTGGGCCTGTATGGTTACATCAAGTGCTGTTGTCGGCTCATCAGCAATAAGAAGTTTCGGTCTGCATGCCAGTGCCATAGCAATCATGACACGCTGCTTCATTCCACCGGACAAGGTGTGGGGATACTGGCCAAGCAGCTGCTCGGCCCTTGGAAATCCAACCTGTTTTAACAGGGAAATGCCATGCTGTTTCGCCTCCTTGGCTCCCATCCCAAGATGCAGTCGAATAGTCTCCGTCAATTGATTGCCAATGGTAAAGACCGGGTTAAGAGAAGACATCGGATCCTGAAAAATCATGGAGATTTCCTTGCCACGAAGCTTGACCAGTTCGTGTTCAGGAAGTTCGGCCAGATCCCTTCCATCAAATCGTATGGAACCACTGCTGATATAACCGCTTCGTCCAAGTAAACGCAGGATAGATAATGAAGTGACACTTTTGCCGCATCCGGATTCTCCTACAATGCAGAGTGTCTCTCCTGCTTTCAGAGAGAAGCTCACATCATCCACCGAAGTCACTTCCCCTTGATTGGTACGGAAGTTAGTCCTGAGATGCTGTATTTCAAGCAGTTCATTCATACCTGTTCCTCCCCGATTCCATTTATTTGCGCTCCCATATGTTAACGTCATAATGCATGCCGTCCACCACGCCGCCTTTACCCTCGATCTGTTGTGAGATCGCCATCAGATTAAATTCGGAGTATACCGTAATCAGCGGTACGTCTTCCTGAATCATATTTTGCAGCTTGTTGTAGATCTCTTGACGCTTGGCTGAATCTGTCTCTGCCATTCCCGCATCAAATAATTCATCCACTTCCGGATTGTTGTAGCGCATATCGTTAAGTGCTGCTGTGGAGCGATATACGGTTGCCGGGCCATCAGGGTCCATAATACTGCCAAAGCTGCTAAGCACCAGATCGAATTCTCCTGCAACAAGCTTCGAAACCGTCGTTGGAAAATCATAATTCACCTGGTTAACCTGAAGTCCGATGGCTTGAAAATTTTGCTGAATGATATTGCCTGCCATCTCACGAGTGCGGTCGCCGGTAGGCACAATCAATTCAATGGGGCGTTTCATATCGAAGCCGGCTTCTGCTAACATTTGTTTGGCTTTCTCAGGGTCATAACCATAGCTGATAATATTGTCGTCATGATAAGGATGACTGTTGGCATACGGGCCGTCCTGCAATTCTCCGGTGCCTGGCATCAGCTGTTCTACAATCATCTGCCGGTTGATCGCATAGGCCAGGGCTTGTCTTACTTTTTTGTCCTGAAAACGTTCCGTATTAATCTCGATCGAGTTGTATCTTCGGGTCTGCTCCTCTTTGGTTGTCAGCCCCTGAATGGATTTTACGGTCTGCCATTCTGAAGCCGGGATATTCCCTACCCCCTGCGCCGCATTCATGTCCAGCTCTCCGGATTGAAGCTGTGCAACCATATTGGAGGCAGGCATGATTTTGATAAATACCTTTTCAATCTTGGGAGCTCCCCGGTAATACTCCGGATTGGCAGCGAGTTCCACATAAGATTTGTTCTCATATTTTACAAAAGTATAAGGACCTGAAGTTACATTGGGACTGCGCCAAAATGAGTTTTGATTCAGCTCTGCCGGATTTACATCCTGCAGCACATGTTTGGGGACAATCAATACATCGGAGAAGCGTTCATAAACCAGATTGGGGTCCACCGGCGTTTTGGTTCGAATCTCAAGATGTTTCTCATCAATTACCTTGATCGAATCCAGTCCTTCAGAGCCTTCAGGCAGCGTTCCTTTCTCATTCAATCCATCCAGGGAAAATATAGCGCTGCGCTGTGTAGTGATCGTCTTGGGATTGGCAATCAGATTGATCGTAAATTCAACATCCTGTGCAGTAATAGGTGTACCATCTGTCCAGTTTGCATCCGGTTGAATGGCGATGCGGAACGTTTGGTTATCCTCCGTCTCAAAGGACTCGGCAAGCTGCATTTCGAATTGAAGCGGACCTGTTGTTTTGACCAGACTATCGAAGAAATATCGGTAGGTGAATACAGCACCACTTGAGCCACTTCCGTCCGAATCGATCGGATTAAACATCAGAGGCGGGTTCGTTATTCCAATGGTCAACTGGTTTGCTTGAGTATGGTTACCATTGGCTGCACTTGCAGATGTCCCTGATCCTTGTCCTGCTGAACCACAACCTGTGATAAGCATCATTCCGAACAATGGAAACAGCGCTGTCCTCTTCAACCATTTTTTCATATGAACGCTTCCCCCTTATGTTTTGCTATCATTTATCCTTCCACGCCGATAGGTCTTTTCAACGCTATAATGCTGCTTCAGCAGTCTCCGTCACCTGCATATCCGCTCTGCGCTTCACAGCAAGCAAGCTGATAAACTCAAAGGCAATATTCGCTGCATTAAGCGCTGTGACTTGACTTGGATCGCGATCCGGAAGCACCTCTACCAAGTCAAATCCGATAAAATCGATACCGGCTAGACCCCGAAGCATTTTCTGTGCTTCGTAAGTCGTAAAGCCGCCAACCTCCGGTGTTCCAGTACCAGGTGCATATACCGGGTCCAGAAAATCAATGTCAAAGGTTAGAAATACCGGGCGATCTCCCACGCGTTCTTTAATTTTCTGACATAACTCAGGGATGGTAAGCTCCCTTACATCATCAGTTGTCATCACTTCAAACCCCATCGCTCGTGCCTCATCCAAACCTCCAGCACGATAGGTCGTTCCTCTCATTCCCATTTGAATCGAGTGGTGTGGATCAATCAGCCCTTCATCCACGGCGTAGCTGAAGACTGCTCCATGAGACCACATTCGTTCAGGTTGTTTGGAACGTCCTGTATCCGAATGAGAATCAAAATGGACAAGGCATACAGGTCCATGTGTTCGCGCAGCTGCCCTTAGATGCGGAAGCGATATGGAGTGGTCTCCACCCAATAGAACGGGAACGACTCCTGCCTCAAATACAGGCGCTAATTGCTCTTCGATCGCTTGATAGGATTGTTCAATATATCCGGGATGTACAAGAAGGTCACCAAAATCGATACCTGATAAAAATTCTGAAATATCAATCTGGTGAACGGGAGATATCGGCCGAATCCGCTGTGACATCGTACGGATGGAAGCTGGACCAAAGCGTGCACCAATGCCATAGCTTACACCTGTATCAAAAGGAACTCCGATGACTGCAAAATCAACCTCTTCCAGTGTTTGTACATACGGCAAATGCATGAAGGTGTGGATGCCGGAATAAAGAGGCTTTCCCATGTCGATCTGTGGACGGTATTTCATGTTTGATCTCTCCCTTTGTTTATGATTTCAACTTAAAAAAATACAAAAAGAGGCCGCTTGTGAGTAAGCGGCCTCTTTGCCATAGACAACCATCCTCCAGATAAAGGATGATTGCTTGTATGCAGTTGTGTAATGCCAATTATAGAAACAGCCTCAATCAATGTCAATATATTTGACACAAATTCTCGAATAAAAGATTTTACAGCTAAACTGCGTTATGTTATATCACTTGTTCTGTTGACTTTTGTCGGGATGTATTATATAAATTAACATTAATCAGGTCATCCACATCCAGTTCATACACGAAGATGTTGTCTCAATTCCGACTTCGAGGTGATGGGTAAATTATGAAACCAAGACTATTGCATGTTCATGATATCCCGACTACAAAATGTCGAGTTGATGTCAAATTCAACGAATTAGGTTATCGGGTTGAGTCAATTGAGGCTGAATGTATGAGTCAACTGACCAAGAGCAGGTTTGAAATGATTATTTTGGATGTTCCCGCATGTCGACTGAAGAAATGGCTGTATTCAGCCAGTCACTTGTTCTCTTACCCTATTCTATGGTGGTGTGACGAGCGTAAACCTGCCACCACTGCGCCTCATGAGAAGCTTGACGGTGTACTCTGTTCAGGAATGAATGATAATGAACTTCAATGGTCTTTGCTGATCGGTCTTAAAAATTACCAGACCCGTGTTCATTTGGAGCGGGAATACCGTTTCTTATCCACCAAACTGGAAGAAATCAAACGAGTGGAGTGTGCCAAAATATCACTTAGCAAGCAAAAAAACATCAGTGAAACCAAAGCCTATGAATGGATGCGCACGCAGGCCATGAATGAACGCAAGAAACTGGTTGATATTGCAGAATCAGTGTTGACTGAAATTAAATAATAGCTAAATCGTCAAGAAACCCTGCCTGTTGAACAGGCAAGGTTTTTTTTATGCATTTTTTTAACCTGTAACACTGACAGTCAACGCTTCCTTGGTACTCCGGCGATACAGGGCCAGCAGTGTAATAAATTCAGATACGATGGAAGCCGCATTGAGGGCTGTAACACGTGTAGGATCACGATCCGGCAGCACCTCCACCAGATCACAGCCGATCAACCGAATTCCCGCAAGCCCCCGAATCATCTGAATCGCTTCATACGTCGTGAATCCGCCCACTTCCGGCGTGCCTGTCCCGGGAGCAAACACAGGGTCCAGAAAATCAATATCAAAGGTCAGGAATACGGGCGTATTGCCCACCCGGTCTTTGACTCGCTGACACAGTGCCTCAGGCCCCAGCCTTTTGACGTCATCGGTGGTGAGCAGATCGAAGCCGAGTCCCCTTGTTTCTTCATAATGTGTCAAACTGGAATGCCCCCTCATTCCCATCTGAATCGAGGTTTCGGCATTGATCCAACCCTCTTTCACCCCATGATAAAACATATTGCCGTGTGAATATTTACGGATCTCGTCCATAGGCTCCCACGCATCAGAATGCGAATCAAAATGCACCAGACTGATCGGCCCGTATTGCTCCGCTGCTGCTTTCACATGAGGATAGGAAATGGAATGATCTCCACCCAAAATAATTGGTACGATTCCGCTTGAATAAATGGGTGCTAATTGTTGCTGTACCGTTTCATATGTCTGTTCAATGTATCCGGGATAGATGGAAAAATCACCATAATCAATACCTGATAAGTATTCACTGCTATCAATGCCTTGAGCAGGATTGGTTGTTCTGATCCGCTGCGACATTTCCCTGATGGCCGAAGGGCCAAATCTGGTGCCTACCGCATACCCGGCTCCTGTATCAAAAGGGTTGCCGATAATCGCATAATCTACGTCCTCCAATGTCTGAATATGGGGCAAATGCATAAACGTTCGCACCCCGGCAAAGGCCGGCTTTCCTCTTTCCAGTAAGGGACGATACATGAACAACACTCCTTTGGATTTTTTCGCATATAAAAACAAAAAAACCGCTCCCTTATCTATGATAAGTTAGCGGCTCTATTGCCGATCAAGTGTTAATCTATCCAGAAACAACACTTGAATATATGCATTTGTTATGGGTGTAATATAGCAAACTTTGCGATTATCGTCAACTTTTTCTTTTGCCTGATTATGGATTGATCCTATAATACGTCTCCATCACTTGCATAATGGACTCTCTTTTAATAGGTTTGCTTACATACGCATCCATGCCTGCCTTCAAGCACTTGTCCATGTCCCCTCTCACGGCGTTTGCCGTTACCGCAATAATATATGGACATGCTTCAGGACCCAATAGCTCCTTAATCGCTTTTGTCGCTTCGAATCCATCGAGTCTTGGCATATGCACGTCCATAAAGACAATATCGTATGCATTACGTTTGACAGCCTCTACAGCCTCAACACCGTCCGCCACATGATCTACAAAGTGTCCCTTTTTCTCGATCATCCTGCTAAGGACAAGCTGATTCACCTCATTGTCTTCCGCGATCAGAATTCGCAGAGAGGCTGCTCTGTTTTTTTGCTGTTGTCGATCAAACCTGCTGCTCTCTTCACTGTTGTTTAATTTGAAGCTGGTTGTAAATATAAAGGTTGTACCCGGTTCATCCGACTCTTCAATCCAGATATCACCCTGCATGAGCTCCACTAGTTTCTTGCTGATGGCGAGCCCCAAACCGGTGCCTTGAGGTTTGCGGGTCATGAAGTTCTCCAGCTGGTAGAAGGGCTCGAACAATTGTTTTCTTTTCTCAGCCGGAATCCCTATTCCTGTATCCTTGACTTTAAAATACAGCTGTACGTTATTGCCGCACTGCTCCTTAACCCCAACTTCGATATCCACGCCGCCTTCTGAAGTGAATTTGACCGCGTTGCCGATGATATTGGTAAGTACCTGCTTAAGGCGGTAAGCATCGCCATACACCGGAGTTGGAATGGCATCATCCAGCGATAAGCGGATATCCAGCTTTTTCTCGCGAACAAGTGGTTTTACGATTTGCACGGTCTCTGTCACGATTTCTCCAATATCAAAGGGATCGTCCACCAGATCGGTTTTGCCTGATTCGATTTTGGAAAAATCAAGGATATCATTAATAATGGCCAGCAGGGAATCTCCACTCTTCTGGATAATTTCAATATATTCTTTTTGTTCCCCGCTAAGTCCAGGGGTATCCAGGAGCAGGTCCGTCATCCCGATGACACCGTTCATGGGGGTACGGATTTCATGGCTCATCATCGCCAGAAATTCACTTTTGGCCTTATTCATTCTCTCGGCTGTCTCTTTGGCTACAAGCAGTTTTTTCTGCTCGGTAATATCCTTCGCAATCAGGTAAAACCCAACATTGTTTTTATTAATAATGATCGGAGCAAGCGTAGCCAAGACTTCTGTCTCACTGCCATCCGTGTGGCGAACGGCGTTAATCTCCTTCTCGGCCATCTCATAATTACTGCGCAGGATCAGGCCCAGATTACTGACTCCGATAAATCTGCTGATGCTTGTACCAATCATCTCAGATACCGGACAGCCCGTCATGTTCACGGCTACAGGATTCGCATTCATAATGTTACCATCCATGTTAAACGAAATGATGGCGTCATGATTATATTTCTTAAGTGAAGTGTACCTTTCCACAGATTCCTGCAACTTAAATTCAATGAGTTTCCGTTCGGTGATGTCCTGCAGTGTTCCATTTAACTGGACTGGCTGATGGTGTTCATCGAGGGTAATCAACCCGCGCAAGTGAAGGTATTTTTCACTTCCATCTGACCGGACGTGCTTGTATTCAAAATCAAGCGGCTCCCCTTGTTTTACCCATCCAATTTGTTCTCGTAAAGATGCTGCATCCGCCGGAGTCATCACATTGAAAACATCACTTGCCCGATATGGTTTGCGGGTACGTTCAAGTTCAAAGATCTCAAAAATCTGATCTGAAATGGCAAGCTGGTCATTGACCATATTCCACTCCCAACTGCCGATCATGGCTATGCGCTCCGCTTCTGCACTGATTTCCTCATGTTTCTTTCGCTCGGATACATCCCGTCCAATCGAAAGAATCTGCTGCTCGTGTTCAGGATCCCCGATAATCTTGTACGTGGTTTCAAACCAAAGATAATGCCCATCTTTATGACGGACCCTTATATTCAGCAAATTACCAGAACTCAAGTCCATTTGCGAGATCTGCTCCAAATCTTGTGGATGGAAATAGGCATTATTATTTTGGCCAATTACGTCTTCTGGCGAGTAACCCAGTAAATGTTGGACTGAGGGTGAGCAGAACCGGCATATCCCATTAAAATTGGCGATATAGATGATCTCCTGAGCGTTATCCGAGATAAGCTTAAACATCTCTTCACTATGCAAAAGTTTTTGTTCGTACACTTTCCGATCGGTAATATCTACAATATGGCAAATGAAGTAAAGAGGCTCATCCGTTACTTCGTCTCGAGCCAGAGATACATGCAAGGAAATCCATAGTACCTCACCATTTTTTCTGATGTATCGCTTTTCATATTTTTGCTCGTTGGACATGCCCTCAAACAGCTCGCACACATAGACCGCATCTTTTGGTGTATCATCCGGATGGGTAATATCCTGGTAACTAAGATGGATTAACTCCTCACTAGTAAAACCCAGCATACAGCAAAAAGCAGGATTTACTTTCATCCATTGCCCTGTTGGAGCAACGAGTGCAATTCCAATAGGCGCTTGGTTATAGATCTGCTCGAACAATTCATGATGGTCGACCTTTTGAACCTGCATGTTAAGCTCTCCTTTGGTGTATAACTCTAGTTAATCATTGTCGAATATTTTAATTTTGTTAGATATTCTTTGCTCACTATTTAATCGGTTTAATAACGATAATCTCTGCTTAGTACCCAGTATTTTAACCATTGAAACGGTTCTTTTCAAGAGATTTGTGTCTTTGAAACCAAACAAGGCCTGGAATCCATTATCATGGAACTCCCGACCTATGTCGCTATATATCATTATAAGTCATATGAGTACACGGAGTCGTAAGTAAAAAATGTCAACGTTCCCGCCCAACGATATAATCCAGCAGATGCTTCAGAAATGGAACATGCTTGGGCATATCGTTTAGCGCATCGGTTGCAAGACAATAATGTTCCCACATCTCCTTTTTCGCCCCATCTTCCCCTAAAATGGATACAAAAGTTGAATTGTTGTTCCGTGCATCCTGTCCTGCTGGTTTACCAAGAACAAGATGATCCCCTTCCAGGTCCAGCAGGTCATCCTTGATTTGAAAAGCGATACCTGCATGATATGCAAATTTCTTCAAAGAGGCGATTTCCGATTCCTTCACTTGTGCCAGAATGGCCGGCATTACAAGTGCTGCTTCAAAGGCAATGCCTGTTTTGTAGAAACAGATCATGTTTAATTGTTCCAGTGTCAGTGCTTTTCCTTTGGAGTTCAGGTCCATCGCTTGCCCCATGCACATGTCTTCTGCTTTTTCAGCCGAATACCGAATAAGAGTTAGCACCGTTGCTGCGTCGAATTGTCCGAGAGAAGATTGTTCCCCTATGGCTTTCTGGATGAGAAACAGACCCGTCAATTCCGCTGTGGCGCTGTTATGCACCTGATGCAAGGTCGAACGTCCCCGCCGGGTTGAAGCATTATCCTGTGTCGGCAGATCATCAAAAATGAGGGAAGCAGTATGCATATACTCCAGTGATCTTAATAGGGGAACGATCGATGCTTCTGTAAGTCCATACTCACGCACACCCATTACCCAAGTTAAGATAGGCCTCAGTCGTTTGCCATCTCCCTGCAAACTGTAATTGGCTGCATCAATCAGCGTTTCTTTCATCTCCGGTATTTCAGTCGGTTTGGAGATTTGCAATTCAATATTAATCTGTTCGCGAACCGTTCGAATCGTATGAAGAAAGTCTTCTTTTTCCTTTTTGTCATTTTGCAGATGAACAATCACCTGATCCCTGAGCAATTTGTCGAGAAAATCCACATCATCCGCTTTTCGAACCATTTGCTGAACAAGCTGATTAAATTCGGGCTGGCCCGAAGCAAATATGTTCATGATCTCATTGTATTTCGCCTGGCCAAGGCGCTCTTTGCTGCGCTTGAGGCCGTTAATGGCGCGATCCAATATGACTTCACGTGTCTTCTCGTCCGAGTCATACACGCTATGGATCAGATGAGAGATGACCGTCCAATACAGCTCATACGGATTAATTAAATCGGGACGCAGATCACGATATTTCAAATAGTACGTATACGGGGTGACAGCCCCCTCTTCCATATCGTCAAACATATCGGCAAAATCATCAGCAAGCTGATTGTATATTCCATAGTAGAACGTCCGCAGATCAAATCCTTCGTCCTCCGAAGCGCTAAGAACTGAACGAACGATGAGTCTCGATGAAGATGACTTGATAATAATCGGTACATACAGCTCTTCATTGGTATAATTCGCATTGCTGATTTTCTTCGCCCGGTCCAGTTCCTGGGATTGGAAAAATACATAGGATTGCTCGAAAAATGTACGCTGCATCTCAGGTCGCTGGTAGTTCTTGATGTATTCAAATGCTTCCCGCAGCTCCGAATGAACATACTGAATGACTTCCTGGTTCGCTCCATTCCACTGGCCAATGTCAGGTACAATTCCAGTGAGCAGCGCTTGGCGAATCATCTGGGAATACTGCTCTTTCTCCTGCAAACTCAATGCTTGTGAATCCAGAAGGTCGTCAATAAAAGGATAGGTCAATCCATATGAATAGCCCAGTCTGATCGCTGCATCAAACCTCTGCGAACGTTCCACAATTGGAGTCATCTCATCCATTTCATCATTCACGTGGAGGACAACGCCAAGAATAATTTTAATGAGCTTTCGCTGTGCCTGCTCTGCGTCCAATTCCTTTGGAATATTCGAAGCTACATTCTTAAGCTTCTGGATTAGCCAGATTACGGCTGTCTCCACATTTTCCTTCTGAGCCCAGCGATACAATGAGGCCACACTGATATAATCGGGCTGCTCTTTGCGTTTGCCTGCATTGGAGCTGGAGCGCATGAAATACTTCTTGGTATCCCGCGCTACGCGCTGAATGCGAGCCTGCGTTTCGGGAGAATCCAGCGCCTTGCCCAGATCTCTCATGTAAATGTATGAGATACTCCGATCCAAGTAATCATCCAGTTTGCCTGTAACGTTAAGCCATTGGATGTATCGATACACATCCCGGGAATCGGGTTTTCTTTTGCTTCGTGATACCAAGGGCAACCAGGAGTATCGATGAATATGTTTTTTTTGCCATAATTGAAAATCTTGGGTAAGCTTAGTTGTATATGTGTTGTTCATTAGCTGCTCGTGTAGGGAAGTAAAATACTGGGCTGCCTTTTGCTCAGCCAACTGATATCCTGTCTCAGCCTGATCTATAAGTACGTTATTCATAGGATGGATACCTCAACTTCTATTAATGTTAAACATGTATCCATGAGATGAGTATGAAGGCGCTCCATGGACGAAACTGTTGTGAATTCATGCTGTAACAAATTCGCCAGCTCATGTTCATAACCTATATACGGTGTTCCAACGTTTTGGTTACGAAATCGTCATGGGTACACCACGAATGCTTGTTTCTACAGAATGGAAGCCCAGACTTTAACTGCTGTGATGGCAATGAGCACGATTAATCCATAGCGAAGTACACTCACATTGATCATCGAACTGACCCTCGAACCGAGGGACGCCCCCAGAAGACTGCCAATAACCGTATAAATAATAGGTTCAATTGGAATGTCTCCGCCCGTAATTTTCCCGATCACTCCACCGATGGCGGATATAAACACGATGGCAAGGGAAGAAGCAATGGTTGTTCGTGTAGGTATTCGGAGCACCGTCAGCATGATCGGTATCAGGATGAAAGCTCCACCCGCACCTACGATTCCCGAGACAATCCCCACGGCAAAAGCGGCACCCGCAGCAATCCATCTGTTAAATACCAGATCATCAGCAGCCACTTCTGTTCCCTTTCCAGGAATCAGCATGAGCACAATCGCCACAATCGCCAATATTCCATAGATCAGATTAATGACATCCCCATCCAAATGTCCGGATAGGATACCTCCAATCAGACTGCCGGCAAGAATGCTGGTGCCCATGTATGCCACAAGGGCTCTGTTCACCAAAGCATGCCCGTTTCTTGCTTTTCTTTTCTTTCTCTGAAATGCCACCACACCTGCCAATGAGGAAAAAAACACCTGGAACATACTAATGGACGAAACCTCATGTGCAGTGAAGGGCTCAAGTCCCGTCAGAGAAGGAACATACAAAAGCAGCGGGTAGTTAATGATAGCTCCACCAATACCGAGTAAACCCGAGAAGAAGGAACCGAACAGACCAAGTATAAACATGATGATAAAAAGCAGAACATCCATCGGGTTATTCTTCCTTTCATGTGATGAAAAATCTTGTCAAAAAACAGTATACGCAGCGAATATAATCGGCTATAATAAAAACCAAGTAAATTAATCAGAAATGAGTGATTAAGCATGTTCAATGTGTTGAAGACTCTTTTTGAAAATAAATGTCCACTCTGCAACGAAAAATTGCATGTCCATAATGACGCACTGTGTGCCACCAAAGCTTGCTCACAATGCCATTACAAAGAAGAGAGCTATGGCTCTCTCGGTGTACGTATTGTGTATGACACCACAAAATGATAAAAATTACATGCCTGCTTATTGTATCACGTCTGAGCTGACTCGATAAGCACCCGGTACTAGATGAGATATGTTCTTATAAATATAAAAAGGTGCTAAACGAATTGAAATCGTTCCGCACCTTTTTGCTGTCTATTCGAAAATTCGGTTAATTTCCAAGCCCGCTCAACGGGTCTTTTAAATTGTTGATATTATTGATCAAATCGGGAATCCCGGTATTCTGCCAGTTTTCCGCGGTAAACCCCTGCTCTGCAATCGTTGTCTCGAAACGATCCACTACTTCGGTTAATTGATTGTTGTAACTGACCAAATTTTCATGAATGCTCTCTCCGATGGCGGGAGCCGTAAGCTGCGAGAATTCACTCGCTTCCGCTTGAATCTGATCGATTTTCGCTTGGATCTGCTCTGTCACTTCCGGGTTGTTTACCGCTTCCGTTGCCAGCTGCTGAAGATCCGCCCCAGCACTGGATACCTGCTCTATATATTCGGTAGCCCCACTGACGTAATTCAAACTTTGGTTCGCTTGTTCCACGACAGAACAGGCAGAGATGATCAAAATACTTGAAGCAATAAACCCCGTCATTAACAGTGTTTGCCTTCGTTTACGTTGAATCATGAGCATCTTCCCTTCCTCATAACAGAAGTATTATCCCAACTTGAATGATAGCTGTTCCACATACCCGAATGCAAATGAGTCTGCACTCACGGGATTGAACATGTATAATGGAAGAATCACACGGTAAAGGGATGTCATGAATATGCTTCAGGCTTTGAATCAGCGCTTGAACCGCATCATGCCACTGATTACTCCAATCAGCATTATCATTGGCGTACTTTGCGGAAATCTTCTTTCTTCGTATACTTTTTTATCACCATGGCTTTTTGCATTTATGACGTTTGCAGGAAGCATCAGTCTCGGGATCAGGGATTTTCTGAACGTGCTGAAAAAGCCTTTCCCGCTGTTTGTTTGTTTATTTATATTACATTTGGCGATGCCTCTGATCGCGCTCGGTATGGGACATCTGGTTTTCCCGATGGATGCCTATACGATAACCGGACTTGTTCTTGCAGCCGTCATTCCGACAGGTGTAAGCAGCTTCATCTGGGTAAGCATTTACCGGGGCAATATTGCACTGACGCTATCCATCATCCTAATCGATACCATGCTGGCTCCGTTTGTCGTTCCTGGTGTGTTATCTCTGCTGATCGGCACCAGTGTTACGCTGGATATGGGAGCAATGATGAGCAGCCTGTTCTGGATGATCGTCGTGCCTTCTCTGCTCGGCATGCTGCTAAACGAGTGGACCAAAGGAGCAATCGTTCCGGTGTGGGGCCCAAGACTAAACCCATTCTCCAAGTTGTTTATGGCAGCCGTTGTTGCGATTAACGGATCCGTTGTAGCCCCATATCTCGCCGATTTCAACTGGAGACTGGCCGGCCTTGCAGCAATCATCATTTTTCTGGCTTCCTTTGGCTATGCATTAAGCTACTTCATTGCTAGATTGCTGGGCTGGAATGAGGCTGACCAAGTCGCACTCGTGTTCAATGGAGGCATGCGTAATATCAGCGCAGGAGCGGTGCTGGCCGTCTCCTATTTCCCACCTCCGGTAGCTGTTCCGGTTGTTCTGGGGATGGTATTTCAACAGATGCTGGCTTCGCTGACAGGGTATCTGCTTGGACGACGCTCGCAGCTGCTGCAAAATGCGGATAAAACATCCGCCGCCTAACATTTGCAAAGTTTGCTATAAAAAAAACAGCAACGCTCCAATATAAAAAATGGAGTACGTGCTGTTTTTTTATTAGCCACATAAATCATAAGACGCTTCTTAGTTAAACCTACAACGTATTAAGGAAGCCCACGATTCTTGCCGCCAATCTCGAATGTCCGGCCTGGTTGGGATGAAGCCCATCAGGCACACCGTTTTCGCCAGTAAAGTATAAATTTTTATGTACCTTCAATAAAGGTTGTATTCCCGCAATGTTCCACAGATCACAGACTGGAATGGAGTACAATGATGCCACCTCTTTGATCGCAGCAATATACTCTGAGTATACTCGTCCGGTCACCGGATTGGGCAAATATTCAGGTACGGCTGTACTTGATCCATGCGGAGGAGTCAAAAAGACAATCAGCTTGGTTGGGTAGCGCTGGATCAAGCCCTCTGCAACATGCTTAAGTGCCCCATAAAATGTATCTGTCGAGCTCGGGGAGATGTTGATGTTACCAAATGCAGTCGTACCGCTGGAAAAATCATTTCTTCCTCCCATAAAAAAAATGATATCTGCATCAGCATTCAGTTGTTCCATTCGATTGCACATGGGCTCAAGCCCTCCATCGACTACACTACTCCCCGAAATTCCATGATTCTCATAGGATCGAAACCCTAATGCTCTACTGACAAGCTCCGGATATGGATGCTCTCCTTCGCTCAGCCCATAACCATAAGTAATGCTATCTCCTAGAAAGACAGCCTTTTGTCCTTTATATAGCTCAGATTGCAGCAACATACCCCACTCCCTCTTTTTCCCATTATAATATATCCGCATAACCTGTCTGGCTCTGGATCTTCATTTTTTCCCGATGGGTGTAATAAAAACACCATCAGCATGTGATGGTGCTTTTATCCTTAACACTTACTTTTACATTTGCTTATTTCGGCTGAATATATCCTTCAGCTTTAAGCAATTCCGCGATCAGAACCGCACCGCCTGCTGCTCCGCGGAGCGTGTTGTGGGACAATCCCACGAATTTATAATCATAGAGCGAGTCCTCACGCAGTCTGCCTGTCGATACGCCCATTCCGCGCTCGATGTCACGATCCAGTTTCGTTTGTGGTCTGTTTTCTTCTTCAAAATACGTAATAAACTGTTTTGGCGCACTTGGCAATTCGAGTTCTTGTGGGCGTCCTTTGAACTGCAACCAGCGGTCCAAAATTTCATCTTTGGATGGTTTTTTCTCAAAGTTTACAAATACGGTAGCCAGATGTCCATCCGTAACCGGAACACGGATACATTGCGTCGTGATTAGCGGTGATGAAGCCTTCACAATCTCATTATTTTGAACGCTGCCCCAGATGCGCAGAGGTTCTTGCTCACTCTTTTCTTCCTCGCCACCGATGTACGGGATCACGTTATCCAGCATTTCAGGCCAATCCGTGAAGTTTTTGCCTGCTCCCGAGATGGCTTGGTAAGTGGAAGCTACCACTTGAGTTGGGTTGAACTCACGCAACGCGTGAAGTGCAGGTACGTAGCTCTGAATGGAGCAGTTTGGTTTAACTGCAATAAATCCGGTTTTGGTGCCCAGACGTTTACGTTGCGCTTCAATAACTTCCAAATGCCCTGGATTGATTTCAGGAATAACCATCGGTACATCAGCCGTCCAGCGATGAGCCGAGTTGTTGGAAACCACCGGTGTGCCTGTTTTGGCATAAGCCTCTTCGAGCGCTTGGATCTCATTCTTTTTCATATCCACTGCACAGAAAATAAAATCAACCTGGCTCGCAAACGCTTCGACCTGGGAAGCATCCTGCACTACGATTTTTTTCACCGCTTCCGGAATGGGGACCGCCAGTTTCCATCTGCCCTGAACGGATTCTTCGTAGGTTTTGCCTGCCGAATTGGCACTCGCCGAAATAGCTGTTACTTCAAACCATGGATGACCATCCAGCAGATCCACAAAACGCTGGCCCACCATTCCTGTTCCTCCAACAATACCGACTCTCAATTTTGCTGTCATATCATCATCAATTCCTTTCGGTGTGAGTAGAATATTAGTTATTTCATTTCCTGTAATGGTTGCTGGGACTTCGTGATTCTTCCCTTAATAAACACTATTCAGGTGATTCCAAAGCGTGTAGCCAACACCCCGGAAAAACCAAAAAATCCCACCCCCAAGACAGAAGTCTCAGGGACGAGATTGAATACTCGTGGTACCACCCAGATTCGCCAATATGTCGCCATATCCGCCTCTTTGAGTTAAGGATAACAACACGTAATAAGTTGTCATTGCCTATACTCCAGCTCTGTAACAGGAGCTCCTGTCACACCATCCCTTACGTTTAAGTTCCGATGTGCTGCTCTGAGTCTTTATTCAACAAAAAATTCTTTACCCCTTTTCAGCTGCCGGGGCTCTCTGAGAAAGAATACTTTTATCTACTCATCTCTTCGTCGCATTTGATATTGCGATTATAATATCAAAGTTACCATTGCGAAGTAAACATATTTTTTATAATTTGCTGCAAATGGATATTTAATTACTGCATTTTAGTGACAAAAGTATAAGTTACCAGGTAGGTTGAAGATTTAGCGCAAAAAATTTACCAGTGTGCCCCTTCAATATTCAGGTGCTGTTTGGAACAGTCATTAACTAGCCCCATTGCGTCGCAAGCTGCTTGAGATACGGAGACAGCATGGGCTGCAGTTCCTTGCGCATGAGTCCGATCTCAAGGATCGCCTGAATGTATCCGAACTGATTGCCAATATCATAGCGGCGGCCCTCAAGTTCAAGAGCCAGCAGTTCCTCTATCTGACTGACCTCTTTTAAAGCATCCGTTAACTGATACTCTCCTCCTGCACCTCTCTCGATCTGGTCCAAAATTGGAAATATGGACGGTTTCAGAATATATCGGCCCATCACCGCTGTTCTTGAAGGCGCTTCCTCCACTGAAGGCTTCTCCACAAGATTGGTAATCCGGTGAACCCGGTCCTCTGCACCTGCTGAATCGATGATGCCATATTTACTTACGTCCGCAGCCTGAACTTGGCATACACCCACGATCTGGCTGCCCGTTTTTTCATACAAATGAATCATTTGTGCAAGTGCCGGTGGATCAGACACCATGATATCATCCCCCAGCAGTACGGCAAACGGATCATCTCCCACGAACTGACGGGCACAACCGATGGCATGTCCAAGTCCCAATGGTTCTTTTTGACGGATAAAATGAATGCTAGCCATATCACTAATCGCCTGTACTTCTTCGAGCAATTCCTGTTTTCCTTTGGCATATAGGGAATGTTCCAGTTCCACCGACTTGTCAAAATGATCCTCAATTGATTTTTTGTTGCGTCCGGTCACAATAATGATATTTTCAATGCCCGATTGTACCGCTTCTTCCACAATGTATTGAATGGCCGGTTTATCCACAATGGGCAGCATCTCTTTGGGCTGTGCCTTGGTTGCTGGGAGAAAACGTGTCCCAAGTCCGGCTGCCGGGATGACTGCTTTTGTAATTCTCATATCATGAAACACTCCTTTCATTGGTACCAGGATTCGGATCGAGCACGGTCGCGGACACGGCCCGGAAAACCCAATACCGACTGGCAATATAGTTTAAGCACATTCCCGAGAGCGTCGCCGCTACCTTGCTAACGACCAGATTCCAGCCAAGTATACGGTTCGAGAGGAACAACATCAGGGATGAAAACACAAGAACAAACAGATTCGTAATCACAAATCGCAGCAATTCATGTTTCTTGCCTTGTCTTCGCGCATCCCGAAACGTCCATCTTCCGTTCCACCAATAACTGTTCACGACCCCGCAGCTATAAGAGATAACCTGGGCGATTAAAACAGGTGTACCCAAGGCGGCGAGCAAGGTGAACACCAATGCATCCACCGCCGTATTCATGACACCCACAATCCCGAATTTGATCAAAGTGACCACACGATTAGTCATGGTGAGCAACTCTGCCTGTCAGCCGCACTTGCCCGGACTGACTCTCCGACGGATACACATCTCGCACAATATAGAGAGGTCTTGCCTTGGTTTCATCATAGATGCGGCCAATGTACTCGCCAAGAATGCCGAGCATAATGAGAATGAATCCATTAAAGATCAGCATGATACTGACGATGGAAGGCCAGCCTTTGATCGTAGAATCCGTAAATATCGCGGAAGCAATCACGCTCAGCATATAGATAAATCCGCCTATGGAAAGAATAGCTCCCAAGTAACCCGCAAGCTTGAGCGGTTTATATGAGAATGAAGTGATGCCATCCAGACTCAATTTTAGCATGCGCTTTAACGGATACTTGGTTTCCCCTGCCAGCCGCTCATCCCGTTCATATTCAATCGCTGTCTGTCTGAATCCGACCCAGCTGACCAAACCACGGACATAACGATTTTTCTCCGGGAGGCGTTTCATCTCATCACATACTTTGCGGTCAATCAGCCGGAAATCACCCGTGTCCACAGGAATATCCGTATCGGTCGAGGCGCGCAGCACGCGATAAAACATGCTTGCAGACCACTTTTTGAAGCGGGTTTCTCCGCTTCGTCTGGTTCGACGGGCGTATACGACTTCATAGCCCTCTTTCCATTTGGCAATCATGTCTAGAATCAATTCGGGAGGGTCCTGAAGATCTGCATCAATAATGACGACTGCATCACCTGCTGCATAATCCATCCCTGCTGTAATCGCAATCTGGTGACCGAAGTTGCGTGCAAACTCAATCAATTTCACACTCTCGTCCCAACGTGCGTAGTCACGGATCATCTGCGCGCTTCGATCGACGCTGCCGTCATTGACAAACAACAGTTCATACGTCTCTCCCATACTGCCCATGACCTTTTTTAAACGTCGATAGGTTTCTTCAATGACCGCCTCTTCGTTGTACATCGGAATAATGATGCTGTAACGGCACGTTTGAGCCATATTCGTTCCCTCCCTTTTCAATTTCGGTTCATTCCACTTGACCATCTCTATAATTTCACTTCATACAGGGTACTCTGTCCGCCGAAGCCAGCTCCACTGTCTGTGCCTGTCGTCCACTCTGATGTTGGGATTTCGGTACCATGCTCCACGATCCAGTTGCTGATGTCCGAATTACCTCCCCGGCCGCCCATACCACCAACCATGAAGTATTTCACTTGCCCACTCTGCACGAGCTCTTCCAGTTCCTCCGTGGTATACACCGGATCAGAACCCGAGAAGCCTCCAAGCGTAATGACTGCCTCATTCTCATCAATAATGTAAGGGGCTGCCTGGTTATAATCTGTTGTTGCAAAAAGATACGTTTCTCCTGTGTTATGCTCTCTGAGATAATTCAATGTTGTTGTATCCACTTCTTCATTCCTGCTTCCAGCTCCGCCTCGTCCGCCAGCTGCTCCCATTCCTCCGCCGCCAAACATGTTTCCGCCTGATGCAGGAGGTGTTCCTGTACCGGAATTATCGACATCAGATTCGTCGCTCGAAGAAGACGGGAAGGATTGATCCGCATCACCTGAAGCATTTGGTGGAGTCATGCCCACGTTGCCATTCCCTTGTCTGCCGCCCATACCCATTCCTCCGAACATTCCATTGGAACCTGTAGGACCAGCCGCAGGAATCATGCTGTTACCGCCATAGGTAATGGGCGTGAACGCCCAATAGACCGGACCAATAAGCATAACCATGAATCCTGCGATAACCATTCCTTGTTTCCATGGATGCGAACTATTGAGCATCACGATCAGGATGATCGTCATCAAAAAACCTGCAATCAATTCGCTGATGGACCAACCGGCACCGATGGTGTCATTATAGACCTGCATAATATACCAGCCGAAGATCGTAGTGAACATGACCGAAAGAGGAAGCAGCCAGGCCTGCCAGCCATTACGTTCACGATATGCCTTCCACATGGCTACAAATCCAGCGCCAGTAAGTGCGGCAATCGGTGGAGCAAGCATGATCAGGTAATATTGATGGAAGAAACCAGCCACACTGAAGAACGCCCCAACCGGAAGCAGCCAGATCAGCCAGAACGCAGCTTCCTTATGTTTCATCGTTATATTTCTTCGTCTTAACCCTGCAAAGAGAGCAATGCATCCAAGCAGTACCGTGGGCAAAAGCCAGCTGGCCTGGCCGGACAGTTCGGTCTGGAACAGCCGCAGCAGTCCTTTTTCTCCCGTGCCAAACATGCCGCCCATTCCGCCACCATTGCCTCCTCCGAAGTCCCTTCCGTTCGGCATCTCGCCGCCATTTGGCATCTGTCCGCCTTGCGGGAAATTCATTCCGTTCATGCCCCGACCCATTTCTCCCATTCCAACATCGTCAGATGGATTGCCTGAAGGAGCCGAGTTGCCCGTTTGACCAGAACCTTGGACGGAGGCAGAAGCATTATCCCGATTATTTCTGTCATCTGCAGCGTTGGGCATACCTGCACCCGCTGCTCTGTTCTGCTGGCCTGTGAGACGGGACAGACCGTTATAGCCAAAAGCAAGCTCCAGCACCGAATTGGTTTCGCTGCTTCCTATGTAAGGCCGCTGACTTTCCGGTATAGAATCAACCGTCACTGCCCAGGATAGGGAAACAACGGCCAGTACTGCCGTACTGCCTATAAGCAGGATGATTTTTTTTCTCCATTTCGCCTGGAATGCGAGCATGTAAAATATATAAAATGCCGGTAGAATCATGTAGGCTTGAAGCATTTTCATGTTAAATGCAAGTCCAATGAGTGCAAATGCTACGAGGATTCGCCATGGACTGCCCTGTTTGGTACCTTTGAACAAAAACCAGGAACCCAGCAATAACGTAAACACCAGCATGCTGTCGATATTGTTGGTACGGCTTACTGCTGCCACAACGGGTACAGTCGCCATGGCAAGAGCAGATATACGTGCTGCTGCTAGCCCGAATGTTGGCTTGACCATAAAATAAATCAGCAGGACTGAACCAATCCCCGCCAACACTTGCGGCAAAATAACACTCCATCCGTGTAATCCGAAGACGTAGGCAAAAGCCGTCTGGATCCAAAAGACGACGGGTGGTTTATCTACGGTTACTGAGCCAGCCGAGTCCAGCGATGCATAGAAGAAATTGTGGAAATTTCTCAGCATGCTCCCTACGGCGGTCGTATAATAGGAATTGGCATATTGATCGTTCCAGATCCCATACCCGTTCAGAATTGCCGCCAATAATACGATCGGCAGAAGGACAAGATCAATCCTTCGTTTGGCATTATTCAATGTCAATCACTCCTTCTCGCTCTTCATGATTGTATTGTGACATGCCAAAATAAAATTGGGATGAGTGCCCGCTGAATGTTACCTGAGGATAAGTTCCAAACCTTTCAGCTAATTTTCAGTTTGGCAAGCGATAATACATCATAAAGCCCTCAAGGATCAGGGCGTTCTTTAGATGGATTTAACAGGGAGGCATGCCCACTTATGAAGCTAAGTACGGGAATTAAAATCCTTTTGGCCGATGATGAACCACATATTTTGCAATTTCTGGAGCTTGGACTCAGCAATGAAGGCTTCGATGTACGAACAGCACCGGACGGTGCTGCTGCACTGGAACTGGCGCTGGAATTTCGGCCACATATGGCGATTCTGGATGTGATGATGCCGGAGATGGATGGATTCGAGGTGGTTGAACGTTTGCGCAAGACTGGGGCTCAGGTTGGAGTCATCATGCTGACAGCCAAAGACGAAGTCGAGAATCGGGTTAAAGGTCTTTGGCTCGGTGCTGACGATTATATGATCAAGCCCTTTGCCTTTGATGAGCTGCTGGCCCGGATTCAGGCAAGACTGCGTAATCAGTTTCCATTATTGATCGGTGCCGTAACACACGGTCCGTTCCGAATTGATGATCAGCGCAAAGAGATTACGTATCATGAACAGATTCTTGAATTGTCTCCTACAGAATATGAACTATTAAAGTTCATCGTACTGAATCATGGTATCGTGCTGAGCAAAGCGACCATTCTTAGTCGTGTATGGGGATACGATTTTGGCGGGGAAGAAAATATTGTTGAAGTCTATATACGTTCATTACGAGACAAACTCGGGGATAAAGAGCATAAACTCATTCGCACCCTTCGAGGTGTTGGATACAGAGTGGATCTTTGATGAATTCTTCAATGAAACAACCTAACACACGTTTTGGGCGGCTGCACCAGTGGCTCTGGCCCCATTCGCTGCGCTCTCAGTTACTCGCACGCTCCCTGTTCATTCTTGCTGCATTGCTATTGTTAATCGGAATTCTTCAATTCTGGATTATGGAGAGCTTTCTATATCGCAATCAGGCAAAAACGATGGAAGAACAGATCATGTCCATGCCCCCTGTCTGGCTCGGACTATCTTCACGGAATGAGTCATTCAACAACCCGTTTGCGGGACAGGCAGGGACGGATGCACGAGCCTCGGGTAACAGGCTGCTGTACATTCCCGATCGTTCACTCGCCCTGTTCGACAACAAAGGGACTTTTGAAGATGTTTTTGGTGAAGATGGCCTGACGGCCCCCCATCTCACTTCTGCTGAATACCAGGAAATCACAGATCAATTAATGGACAAGCGGCACGTGCCCTACCGGATTGTGACCGATCGTTTAGGCAATGAGCAATTGATTGTTTTTGCCTCGCCTGGGCCGCGTAATCGGAATTTGTCCATGGTTCAAATGGGCACCCCGACGAAGCCGCTGAGAGATCTGATTATGAAACAGCTTCTTATATTCGTAATGCTGTCCCTTCTGGCGATGATCGCGGGTCTAATTCTGTATACCAAAGCCCTTCGCCGCACATTGATTCCGTTGTCCAGTATGGTAGATACCGTACAGCGGATCGATGCGGGCAGCTTGGCAGAACGCCTGCCCGCTACGCAGGGTCAACAGGAAGTGGACCAACTTGCGCTATCCTTTAACGGTATGCTCGAAAGACTAGAACGATCGTTTGAAGCAGAACGCGAATCCAAGGAACAAATGCAGCGTTTCCTGTCCGATGCTTCCCATGAACTGCGGACTCCGCTGACATCCATCCACGGATTCATAGAAGTCCTGCAGCGGGGCGCGGCCACCAACAGTCAGCAATTATATCGTGCACTGGACAGCATGTATGGTGAATCTGTTCGAATCAATAAGCTGGTCGAGGACTTACTGATGCTGAACAAACTGGATCAGGCTCCGAAGCAGGAGCAAGAAGTCGTTCAGCTTGATCATCTGCTGCTTGAGATGCAGCCACAGCTTGCCATGATGGCTCGGGAACGCCATGTCCATCTGGACCTGACCGCTGGTATATATGTAATGGCCGACCCACACAAGCTGAAGCAAGTGGTTCTCAATTTGTTTCACAATGCGGTGCAGCATACTCACTCGGAATCGGGTTCCATTACTCTGACGTTGTATGCTGTTCACAACAAGGCAGAACTGACTGTGAAAGATAACGGAACCGGCATTGAGCCGGAACATCTTCCCCATATCTTTGAACGCTTTTACCGTACCAGTTCTTCCCGTTCAAGAAAAGAAGGCGGAGCCGGCCTTGGTCTTGCCATTACACGCTCCATTATTGAGTCGCATGGCGGGAGTATCACGGTAACAAGTAAGGTAGGCAGCGGAACGACGTTCACCATTGTATTGCCCCTATCAGAGGCGGCTGCATGATTACAACAAATAACCCTTTCATCTCTGCGGAGAACGGGAAAGGGTTATTTTCTATTTATGTTTTAAAATTTCCATCTCAAATCGAAGCTCGAGCAGTAAGGATGTGGTCCACTTTCTCAATCCAATGATGGTGTTCATCTGCAAGCAGTGTTTCCCAACCTAGGTCCGCAGCAGGCTTGAGATTTTTTATTTGATCATCCACATATAATATACGTGTGTTAAGGCCCATATGGGATTGTACGAGTTCATAAATCTCTCTGTTGGGTTTGCAAAATCCAACCTGATTCGAAATGGTGATGCTCTTGGTGTACTTTTGGATCGTCAGCAATGTGGGCTCAACCCACTCATGACAATGGTTACTTAGGAGATGTATATCTGCATGCTGGCTCCATCGTTCAAGATAATCTAACGCAGGTAATGTTTCTGTCGTGCGTTTCAGTAAATCATAGGCATAGATTTTTTCGACGCTGGGGTATTGTGCTTGCAACCAGATCCAGAACTGCTCCTCTTTCCATTTGCCAGTCCACAGATCTCTCCGAATACCGCTCAGTTGTTCAATTAAAATAGGAAAAGTCGTACCCGCATGAATTGCAAGCTCTTGCCAAAATGATTTGGACAGATTAGTAATCAGAACTCCCGCCAGGTCCAAAACAAGCTGAGGTTTGTTTTCCATTAAATCACCTCGAATAGATAAGAATCGTTTCTTGCTAAGGGTTATATGACCCACCACCATCGTTAACAAAACTTCATCAATGCGGATTCCAGGACTGTATGACCTTATTTCCTGCATCGATGGCATGGACATTGCTGATCGTCTCCATCAGACCCAGATGATCTACTTTTTGATAGGTTAATGGCATCTTCACAATAAACGTATTATTTTTCGGTTTTACCTCCTGAGTCTCTCCATGGATGTATTCAATTCGAATTTTGGCAATAGGGATGTCGGAATATAATGCCCCCCACATGAAATTGCCCTTATTGTTTTTGGGCTCCGCGACAACGAGGAAGGCAGGACCCAGATCTGAACTGGCTGACCAACCTGACTCCGTATCTGCATCAACATGAAATCTGCTGTACTTCTGTTCATAAGCTGCGAACACATACTGTGTTTCATCCAGATAAAGAACCAACTCATTCTCCTGATCTGTATTTACGATCTTCACCGCTGTCTTCCAATTCGATTGGACAGCCTGGTCCAATGTTGGATATCCGAAGATACGATTCCATAGAAATATGACCGCCAGTATTAACAGTAGGAGCAGACTGATACTTATCCATATTATTTTCTTCATACTTCCCCTTTTGTTCCTTCCGTGTATTCACTTCGGCAGTTAACACTTAGCACTTGCACACCATTAACGTATTCCCATCTGGATCCTGAAAGTTAAACCAATGATCATGCTCAATTGGCGTCGTTATATTTACATTTTTGGATTGCATGAATGCATAGGCTTTTTCGATATTGTGCGTATCAAAATGAAATGCTGGCACCTTAAACGTATGCTCCTCGGCATAAATTTTGCTGTCCAGCACAATCCGTGTTCCAGTCATCGGAATGATGAACAAGTGTCCAAATAATATCTCGCCGCCTGCAGGCAAACCCAAGATATCACAATACCAATCTCTCGCTCTCTCAACGTTACTGACAGGAATAAACACCGTGCCAATCCGATTCAGAATGGGACTCACGCCAGTCCCTCCTTTTCCATAAACTCGTCTTTGGTCAAACCAAAAAGAATCAGGTCATGATACTTACCATTTGTATAAATCACCTTGCGCCGCACGCCTTCCTGAACGCATCCGAGCTTTCTCATCATGGCTGCAGAAGGTTCGTTCCCTTCAAGCACAGAATCATTAAATTTGTTGAGTCTTCGCTCGAAGAAGGCATACTTCAGCAAAATCCGAATAGCTCGCGTTCCAACCCCTCTTCCCCGGTGGTCCCGGTCAATCTGGATTCCAATGCTAAATGTGCCGTTCTTTTCATCAATACTGTTTATATTTGCGCCCCCAACATACTCACCATTCAACTTCTCAATCGAGAACATCAGCCGTCCATACGTCATGGAAAAATCGGAGAATCTCTCTGTAAAATTCTTCGCTTCGGCGAACGTTGGCGGCAGTTCCACAGCACATTCCAGCAAGCGACGAGCAGGTGTATCAAACCGGTTATAATAATGATCCTCCCAGTCTTCTTCGCGTAGAGCACGTAACCTGATCTGTTCATCCTGCCAAAAATAATGACTATAGTCGATTTCTCTCATCTGTTCATTCCCCATTTCCATGCGGCTCGTTTTCACCCATAAAGTGAACTAAGCTTATAATAACCCATATTGTGGAATTAAAGAACGCCAAATAGCCCCCCGGCAGGGTATCCTGCCAGGAAGCTATTATTCATCTATACGACCGATCAAGCGAATTATTCCGGATATTGAGGTTTGGTCACGTTATCAGGAACGGATTCGTCGAAGACATCCTGACCTGGATAATCCCGCACTTCCCCTTCGTGAAGCTCATGGTTCTCATAATCAAAACGATGCGCGGATCTCTGATCCACTCGCCATGGTGAGCTTTTCCCGAGAGATTCGGACAATAAAGATGAGCCATAGGGCCCCTCCGGGAACTCCTCGAATGCCAGGTCATTTCGCTGCGACTCCACTGTAGACACATCGGTGTATTCGCGCCTTTCTTCCTGTAGAAATTTATCCTTCATCGTTCGTCCCTCCATATCCGCTTTAAGGTATCCAAAAGATATCCAAGGCACGTCTATTTTGAGCGAAAACCGACCCAATTATGCATATCTACTGGAAAAACGCAGCGTTTTTGCCTGATTCCCGGGATGAATCCGTGTTGAGATCCCTCTCATTAAACCCTACCGTATCAATATAAATAAAGCAAAAATTATAAGGCCTATCACACAGATGACGGTATCCCGTTTGGACCAACTCAACAAGGTGGAGCGTACTCCAAGCAGAGAGTTCTCTCGTACTTTTCGCATTTCCATCGCGATCGTCATCTCTTCGGCTCGCTGGAACAACGACATTAATAAAGGGATAACCATCGGTCCCAGATCCCGGATCCGAACCGTATTCGGTTTCAGCGCAGCTTTACCTCGCGCCCGGACAATCAGTGAGAATCGCTGCCACTCGCTCCAGATCATCGGGATAAAGCGAAAAATTAACGAAACTGCAAGTGCAAACGAGGCAACGGGCAGCCTGATTTTTTTACCGATGCCCAGCACCCAGTTTAACCCCTCCACCATGCTTCCGTATGGAGTGGTTAGCGAAAACCAGAGACTCGCTAAAGTGACGATAAATAAACGATACACATTTAAAAGCGTTGCCTCTGCCTGTAACAGAGAAAAGCCGAACCGAAGATTTCCTCCTTCTGCTGCAAGCGTTGTTCCAGATAACGCCGTTGATATGATGAAGAACAGCAATAAGGGCTTCATCAGCTTAACGCAGCCCGCGAGTGTCTGTCGGGGTAAAGCACTTAGAGCCAAAACTACCGGTACCAGTGTGAGGGACAAACCGAGCCAGTGGTGCTGCAGCATTGCTGCCGTCACTAGCAAAATGTACAGCATCCATTTGAGACGCGGATCCATGCTGCTATAGAGGTCCTGAGGTTGCGGTACAGCTTTAACTTCAATTGAATTTTCCACATTAGCCGGCTCGTGTTGGTTCACATGACTTGTCCCTGGCACTTCAGATGAATGCTGCATACGCTGGTGAAGCTTATCGGAGGTAACTAACTTAGACTGAATAATATTTGCGGCCATCTCCTCTGGCGTCAGTGCAGTAGCCAAATAAATGTTTGCAGCTCTGAATTGCTGTGCAAGTCGCATGGAAGGCGGCAACCCGATTGCAGCCTGTTCCAGCAATTCAGGCCGAGAATGAAGTTCTCTCGGTGTGAGATCCCCTATCAATGTTCCTTCCTGCAGCAAGAGAACACGATCGGCAATCGGTAAAAATGTATCCAGGTCGTGAGTAGCCACAACCGCTCCCTTGCCTGCATGTCGATGCTGTTCAAGCATGTCAAGCAGAAGCAACACACTCTGTGCTTCCAATCCGGCGCTGGGTTCATCCAGCAATAGCCACTCAGGCTTCGTTGCAGTCCCCAGTGCCAGACCGAGTCTTCTCCGTTCTCCCCCACTCAGCGCAAAAGGTGATCTGTCCAAATGGAAGCGCTGCTCCAGCTTGTCCTGTCCAGATGGCGGGTCCCACTGTCCAAGAGCCTCGATCATCTGACTTTTCTTTTGTTCGTCCGATAATCGATATGGACGCAGAGAGTATGAGAACTCTCGCCTAATGCTTCGTGCAAATAATTGTTGCTCCGGGAATTGAAATACCAATCCCATCTGCAGCAAAATGGACTGCGGTACCTTCCCATGCTGCCAGAAAGGTTCACCGTTCAGTGTAATGCTGCCTGCACTTGGCGGTTTGAGTCCTCCTATCGTTTGCAATAACGTGGTTTTTCCCGATCCCGTGCAGCCCAGAAGCAAGGTAATCTCCCCGCTGTTGAGTTGCACGGACAGATTCTGCAGAAGTGCTCGTGATTCGGTTTCAGGCGCTGCAACAGTCAGGCGATCTAATTCAATATGCAACGGGATGCCTCCTTCACCAGCTGTTCTGGTCGCAGTGGTGTGGCGTGATTCAACATGCCTTGCCGTTTGAGCAGGAGAGCCGTTTTTACGGTAAAAGGGGGATCCAGCCCCAATTGTTCACATGGTGATTGTGTCTCAGCATCTGTTGGAGAGGAGTCCTTGTCCGGACTTCCATAGAAAAACGATGACAGTGCTCCGTCATACACACAGCGGCCCTTTTCCAGCGCAATTATTCGATCACTTAAAGTTGCCTCTTCCAAATGATGTGTAATCCAAATGACCGCGGTTCCTTGCCGGACGACTGATTGAACAATGGTCTCCATTCGTTCCCTTGCTCCCGGGTCCAGCATGGCTGTGGGTTCATCGAGGATGAGCACATCAGGCTTCGAGGCCAGCGCTACCGCAATATTGAGCAATTGCTTCTGGCCGCCAGACAGGCGGGAAATCGTTGTTTCTGGTGGATAGTTAAGGCCAACCATATGTAAGGCATCTTCTCTACGCCGTATTTGTTCCTCAATGGAATCAACCAATGGGGATAAGGTGAAATGAAATTCTTCCTCGATCGTATCTCCAAGCACCTGCGCATCTGGCTGTTGGAGCACTCCCCGGACCGCAAGCTCAGGAGTAGTATGTCTTTTCCCGCCAGAAAGGGGGGTGAATCCGATCAACACCGCGGCAAGCGTGCTTTTCCCGCTGCCATTCGCTCCTACAACACTGACCCATTCTCCTGAATGTACGTTCAGAGAGACGCCATCCACCGCCTTGCGAACTTGGCCTGCTTCGGCGGCATAATGGACACGTGCATGTTCCAGTGTAATTAAAGGTGTAACATCCTGCATCGAAATTTGGTCCTTTCCCTTTTGCCTCATTTGTGGTACGATCCAAATCGTTAACCACCGTTTATTGTTTTGGTTAACAATAAGATTACCAAAATGGAAGGGATTGTTCAATCATGAAATTATCTTTGCGGGGTATTGTTTTCAGTGCACTGATGGCAGCCATACTTGTCCTTTTTGGTTACATAAGTATTCCCATCGGTTTCTCGCCTGTCCCCATAACTTTGCAGACGCTCGCCGTGATGCTTGCAGGAGGATTACTGGGTCCATTGTATGGTTTTCTAAGTATTGCACTGGTTGTTATTCTGACTGCTCTCGGGTTCCCTCTTCTGCACGGAACTGGCGGACTTGCAGTACTTCTCGGCCCTACTGGCGGGTATGTAATGATGTGGCCATTCTCCGCACTGCTCATAGGACTGCTGCTGTCACGGATTAAATTGAGAGGCATCGGCGGTTATGTATTGGCATTTATCGTGTTCGAGCTATTCGGATCATTGTTGATCTATGTTTCCGGTGTGCCTTGGCTGGCTTATGCCTACAAAATGTCATTCTCGGAAGCGATGATTCAGGGGTTCTATCCTTACATTGTCGGGGATCTGATCAAAGCACTGTTTGCAGCCATCATCATCGCGCCAGTGCGTATGGTATTTCCGCCACAACGTCTGACAGGCGATCTCAATTCGACTATTGTGCGGGCAGATTCCTAAGCGTACAAAACATTACAAATAAGTGTAATGCAAAAAGTGGTTTCTCCCGTCCAAGAACATCATTACGATTCAACCGAAATAGGTAGTTGTATACACAAAAGAGCAGCGCCATAAGCGCTGCTCTTCATGAATATACGCGTATTTCAACCAATTCGGCACATGAGCCTCCATTGGTCTCCTCCATTATGATACGTAAAGTCTTTGTTGAGATGGGACATTTCAATACAATCCGATTGGTCCGCAGGTGATTGTCCCGTACGGATTCAATAAGAACCCTGCTGCCTTCTGCCTCTGCATCTGCCTCAATCCGATACGTTTTGACCAGCTCTGGAATGATATCGAATGGAGTCCGGTGATGATGCAGGTTGATCAGATCTTCATTCACATCATCATTCCATGTTAGAAGAATCTCCCTGATCGTCACTGAACTCTCCCATTGTAACTCCACCCAGGCTTCCCCGTTCTCATTCTCATTCAGTGGAAGAGACATCCATGAATGAGGGCCACCGTAAGGGCGTTTATAACCATCGATCACTTTTTCAGGCTGATAGGCTTCCGTCTGTCCCGCAATGCGAAAACAAAATGGCCTGCGGTTTAGCGCCTTCATGCTCCAGGCTACAACAGGCTGACGCTCGTCATGCTCCTCCAAGGCAGCAACGGCGTGCGGTGCAGCACCCTTCTCAAAGGCCAAGATGCCGATTACTGGCTGGCTCGATTGATACAGTGTAACTTTGTCATTCTGCCGCACAACAACAAATGCATTCTGTGGATGGGCAGGCTCCCATTTTATGTCGACATGCACCCATTGTTGTTCTCCTTGTGCTACACGAATGATCGTATCCATCTGCTGACTTGCCGGAACGTAGTTCTCTCCCCGACCTGAATCCCAAAGCTCTACCCGAAGTTCGGTATCTTCCTCTGCCGATATCAGTAACTCCATTCCCTGAAGTGAAGGGGCAACGGGAAAGAGTATTCCGATATCTCTCTCCAGTACATAGGACGCATCCGGTTGGTCGATTGCAATAGTGCTGTATGTCGTTGAAGCTGTAACTACGGCCTTAGGAGCCAAATCCTGCTGGTCTTCATTCCGTAGTCCAATTACCGATGCATCCTGCCGCAGCAGCGTTTGCTGCAATTCCTCCAGATGCTGGTCATGGATCTCACGCGGCGAAACCCCTTTGGCCGCACAGAGCGCAGCAGCTGTTCCCGCAGCTTCTCCCATTACCGCACAGGTAGCCATAACTCTTGTGGTGCCAAACGCCACATGTGAAGCACTTACATTTCTCCCTGCAAAAAGCAGGTTTGACACATTCACCGAATATAATGAACGATAAGGAATATGATAGATACCGTCGGCATGCATATGCTTGGAACCGCTGGTTTCAGCGTACATGCCTTGTGGCGGGTGCAGATCAATGGACCATCCGCCAAAAGCAACCCGGTCGGCAAACGGCTCCTGCGCGAGGATATCGTTCTGGTTCAGTACATAATCTCCGACAAAGCGTCTGTATTCTCTCTTCCCTGGAATGGAGCCTACCCACTCCAAAGTCATGGTGTCTGCGTCAAATTGTCCGGAATTTTTAATATAATCCCAGATTCCATATATCACCGACCAGAGTTCGTCCCGGATTCGTTCGTTCTGATGAACGGTGTCCAGCTCGCCCCCCCACTCGATCCACCAATAGTGACAGCCCGAATCGCCGCTGCGAATAACACGTTTGATTGGAATGGGTGTTTCTTCAATGTTTTTGGCGAAAGACGGAGGCACGAAACGAACAGGTCTGCCGGCATCCTGGGTATAAAAAAGCAGTGTGCTGCCCAGCGTAATCTGGTCAGCAATCTCAGGCGCCCATTCTTCACCATATTCATGTGCAGCCTCCCGGCCCAGACGATAGCGGGCTCCCGCCAAAAATCCAATCAGGCCATCTCCTGAACAATCGAGGAATACCGGACTTTCGAAGCGAATGCGCCGTTCCGATCCCATCATCCATCCCGTTACCGAGCGAATATGTCGGTCTTCCTCCGTACCTTCTGCCTCCACCTCGTGAACATCCGTATTCAGAAACAGGGTGATCCGCTCTTCTGCACGTATAGCTTCCAATAGAACCAAATCCCATATATAGGGGTTTCCTTCCGGATTGCGGTACTGATTCTCCACAAACAATTCACCCATAATCCCCGTCTCACGGGCATAACGATTGGTTCCATGTGCCGTTGCACCACACACCCATACTCTGACTTCACTGCTTGAATTGCCACCGAGCACAGGCCGGTTATTGATCAGTGAAACTGTACTGCCCAATCTGGCCGCTGCGATCGCAGCACAGATGCCGGATAACCCGCCTCCGACAATTGTGATGTCACTGGAGATCTGTTCTGTTTTCATGCTCATCACCCTTTCACAGCAGAATTGGTCAATCCTTGAATGATATAACGCTGTCCCACAGCAAATACAATGATCATGGGGATAATTCCCGCAGAAGCAGCAGCCATCATGCCGTTATAATCCACTGTATTTTCCAAAATAAAATTTTGCAGTCCCAGAGGTACCGTGTACAGATCCTCGTCAATCAAAAACACAAGTGCATTTTCATAGTCGTTCCACTGCCAGGAAAAATCAATGATGGCCAGCGTGGCGAGTGCCGGCTTGGCAAGCGGCAGAATCAGGCGGAAGAATATGCGAAAATGTCCTGCACCATCAATAAAGGCCGACTCCGATATTTCATTCGGAATGGACAGGAAAAACTGGCGAAGCATGAACACTCCAAAAATGGTGAACATACCAGGCAAAATCAGCGCCCAATGGGTATTATAGATTCCCGCCCACTCAAACATGATGAATTTGGGCACAAAAAGGACTTGCGGCGGGATCATCATCATCGACAGATAGAGCAGAAACAGCGTATTGCGGCCCTTGAAATCAATACGTGCAAACCCATACGCCGCAAAGGCGGACAGAAACGTGGCGCCTACCATGCCGATGATGGATATTTTCAGTGAATTCCAATAGTAAGTACCGAAGCTTTTGGCCCCAGACCAAACCTTTTGATGATGCTCCCACGTCAGATTGGACGGAATCCACTCAATGGGATATTTGAAAACTTCCATAGGTGTCTTTAGAGAAGTGCTTATCATCCAAAGAAAAGGAATAATCATGACAATAGCTAGAGCCAACATAATGATTGTGATGAGCAAACTGCCAGGCTGCACAATGGATAGACGTTTTTTGACTTCCATACTTCCTGTCCCCCTTCTTGGTTTAGTAATGGACCCAGCGTTTTTGGCCAACCCACTGAAGAACGGTAATCAGCAGAATGATGGCAAACAGTGCCCAGGAGACTGTTGCGGCGTATCCCATGTCGTAATACCGGAAAGCATTCTGATACACATACAAGGATAGAATGGTTGTACTGTTACCCGGTCCTCCCTGCGTCGTAGCCTGGATTATCCCGAACGTTTTGATGGCCATGATCAGTCCTGTGATCAACAGCAGGAAAGTAGTCGGACTAACCAGAGGCCAAATAATTCTTCGCAAGATCTGAAGCGGTCTGGCTCCATCCATCTTTGCTGCTTCCAGCAGCTCCGAGGACACTTCCTGTAACGCAGCCAGATAAATAATCATGTTGTACCCCAGCATAAACCAGATCCATATGATATCGATGGCATACATGGATGATGTTGTCGTCGAGAGCCATCCAGGTGGGTTATCCACACCGATACTGCGCAAGAAACCGTTAATCGGGCCCTGATTCGGCTGAAACAACAGCATCCAGACGAACGCCACCGCCACCCCGCTCGTGATGTAAGGCATAAAGTACAACCCACGCAGCAGCTTTTTCAAATAAATCTTTTGGTTCAAAATCACGGCTACAATGAAGCCCAGCACGATAGAGACAGGCACTGCGAGCAGAAAAATCAGGGTGTTGCGCAAGGAAAGATAAAACAGCGGGTCCTTAACCAATCGCTTCATATTGTCCATGCCGATAAACGCCATATCCGGGTTCATAAATTTGTAATCTGTAAACATGAGACCGAAAGAATAGACTGCCGGGATCAGGAAAAAGAGCAGTACCCCCAACATGTTTGGACCGACAAAAATATATCCCAGCATGCGCTGTCTTCTCATCCAGTTGTTATGCATTGGTCTTCGCCTCGTTTCTTCCAGGGATAACCCAAGTCTACCAACCTGTCGGGGTTCCCATAAGTAACAAATCCACCTTGTTCATAAAACAGATTGATGCAAAAAAGCGCTTTGCCACGGCGGTCTTGTTATGGGGAAACATCAATTTGTTCTATTCAATAGCAGCGCAGCATGCTGCCGAAAAAACAAAGAGACTGCCACCATGAAACGGGGCAATCCCTTGTGATATTCTACATTTTTGATTAAAACTGTAGTTCTTTCCTTAATTATTTTGCCGTCTTGAGATATTCATTATGACGAGTGACCATGGCCGAGATGGTCGTATTCAGATCCTGAGCGCCCAGAAAATACTTTTCGTACTCCTGCGCACGCAAATCCATTACTTCCTGAGGCACAGTTCGAACATAAGTTGGCGCTTTATAATCAAACATGACATACATCAAAGACTCCAGATCATACGTATCTTTCTTGTCCCCAAGCATGCTCTCCAAGGCTTTATCCTGATCTGCATCCTTGGAAGCCGGGAATCGACCGCCCTCTGCCATCGGAGCCATTCCGCCATCTGCATACCATTTCAAAAATTCCCATGCCGCTTCCTGGTGTTTGGATTTTGCATTGATGGAAATGTAGTCTCCCAGACCACCTCGTGTCACATAACTATCCTTATCTTCTGACAATCGTGGTACCGGTGCGAAGGCAATTTTGAAATCACGCGGGTAATCGGTGAAATTGTTGGAGCTGCGCAGGAGCCAGGCCCCAATGTTCAGCATCGGCACCTCCCCGCTCAGAAACATTTGTTCCACAGGCATCTTCGAAGTCAGCTGCTCTCCGAGCGGGGGTGTCGTCTTGTCTTCAACCATCATGGCATTCAGCGTTTCCATCCACTTTCTCACCATGGGGTGATCCAGGTTGGAAGTTCCGTCGGCTTTGGTGTACCCTTCCTGTGACAGCACCGAATCAATTGAATCAACAAATGGTTCCGTGTTCTGGATAAAGCCATATCCAGTGTCTTTTTTTAGCTTTTTCGCATATTCTCGCATTTCATCCCAGGTCCAATCCTTCGGAACAGGAAGATTGGCTGCGTCGAGCGCGTCCTTGTTCAGTGCCACAAAATAAGTGCTCTTCGTGGTTGGAACTCCATAATACTTCCCATCGATTTTCCATCCTGCTGCATCCGTGCCCATTTTCTCGTCGATGTTATAGTCCGTGAATGAACTGAGATCCGCTGCTGCGCCGGATGCCACCCTTTTGGCCGTATGGGAAATCGTATAGTTCACAAACAGATCCACGTCCTGCCCTGTCATAATCGCCGTATCCAGCTTCAGATTGCCTTCGTCATCATTTACAAAACGAACATATTCAATCTGTGTTTCGGGATGCTCTTTGTTCCACACATCAATAACAGCCTGTGGTCCTGCTTCCGGCGGTACACCTCCCCACATTTTCAGCTTGACTGTATCACCGGAATTTTCAGACGCACCCGTCTGTGCATTTGAACCTGAATCATTGGAGCAACCTGCGATCATGCCCACGACAAGGACAAGAGATACCATTCGTGCAACCAAGCTTTTTTTTCTCACCAAGAGACGACCCCCTCGTAAATTCTGGATTGAAGTTTGCAACTTAAGGATAGCAAATGAGTGAGAACGGTCGTAAGTAACAGAATCATGATTGCCATGGAACAGAAATACACAGATGAAACCGCTATCAATTGTTCTTGGTAATCATTTTGTTCTATTGCTGCTGCCGGTACTGACTTGGGGTTGTCCCCGTCATTCGTTTGAAGATTTTGATAAAATAATTATCGTTCATAAAACCAACGTGGTGACCAATTTGATTCACTGGCCAATCGGTGTCCGTTAGGTATTCTATTGCCTTGTTAATTCGTATTCGATGCAAATAGTGAATTAATGTCTCCCCGGTTTTCTTTTTAAACAGGGCACTCACGTAGTTTTCCCCCATCATGACATGACGTGCGAGGAATTTCAGTGTAATATCCTGATCATAATGCTGTTCGATATATTGAATGATTTTATTCACTTCCGGATGCGTGATCTTTTCCCTGGGTGCTGTGGATGCAGTTACAGGGCGACTTGCCCGCTCGGTCGTCACGCCCTGATTCGATAATTCCTTGCTTACCTTAACGAGGGTTTCCCGCAGATCCTTAACACTCATCGACAATTTCAGAATATAATTGGAAGCCCCGTATTCCATAGCCTGTCGCATCGACTCAAAATCGCCCATGCACGTCAGCATCACGAACTTGGATTGAATTCCGGCCTTTCTTGTTTCCTGCAGCAGCATTAATCCGTCCATTTGCGGCATCACAATGTCGCATAGGACAAGATCAGGAGGATCCTGCTTAATCATTGGTAACGCTTCCAATCCATTACTTGCTTCTCCTGCAAGCGTAAAGCCCATGTCCTCCCAGCGAATAATCTCTTTCACAGACTCCCGGACGAATGTCTCATCTTCTACCAGCAATACCTTCCACATCGAAGTCCCTCCATTCCGCTAAATCCTAATGATCGTTGTTGCCTAATGTTTCGTTCGCGTACGGCTCGGACAGTAATACCGGCAGATGAATTTGGCAGAGCGTACCCTGTTCTAATGAGATTACTTCGAGTTCCGCTTTGTCCTTGAACAGAAGCCTCAGACGCTCCCTGATATTCTGCAATCCTATACTCGGTCTCTGGCGTCCCTGCTCCCTGTTGTTTTTTGACTGCTCCATGCCTACCCCGTTATCCTCTACCTCCAGCGTCAACCGATCGGGATTCGCAGCATTTCTGAACATCCGAATCTGTATCCGTCCTCCCTCCGTCATGTTGCCTATGCCGTGACGAATTGCATTGTCAATCAGAGGCTGCAGGCTGAGCTTGGGAACGAGTGCATATAGCAATTCTTCGTCATAACTGAACTCCACATCAAAAACATTGCCATAACGGACTTGCTGAATATACAGAAAAGCTCGCGTTAGCTCCATCTCATCCCGAAGCAGAATAAGATCCACATCTGAATTGAGACTGGTCTCCAGCAGTTTCCCGAGTGACAAGCATATTTCCACCGTTTCTTCATTCCCGTTGCGCAGGCCGATCCATTTCAGCGTGTTAAGCGTATTCAGAAGAAAATGCGGATTCATCTGGGCAAGAAGCATCTGAAAATGAACGGCATCCTTCTGCCTTTCCTCGATACGGAGTTGTTGAACCAATCTGTTCATGTCTACCATCATTGCATTGAAGGTGCGGGTGAGATCCAGAATTTCTCCCTTGTGATTCTCCTCAGGCAGCCGAATACGCAGGTCCTTCCCAACGGCCTCCTTCATTTTGACCTGTAAACGGGATAATGGTCTTGTGAAGGTATAGGCAATCATAAAGGCTATGGCAATAAACATGGCGGTAATGGCATAGAAGGTTACAAAGTAATGTCTCTTCAGGCTCTCAATCTCACCAAACAATAATTGCAGCGGAATGCGGTTCACCATGTACCAATCCAGGGAAGGCAGATAACTGTAATTAATGAGTGATTCACTTGAGCGGTCTGTCCAGTAGCCGTTACTGGCCTCCCGGGAAACTTCCCGAACGACTTCATCTGACAGCCAAGAGTCAGAATTGGAACGAGCAATCACTTCGCCTTGGCGTGTCATGATAAAATAGAGTTGGTCACTCTCAGACTTTTGCAATACAGACTGGAACCAATAGGAGAAATCGATGCTGATTCTTGCCAGTCCGTATGTATTGTTATTGCGATCACGCAATTTGGCGTACAGGGATAATAGCGTTGGGCTCCTTGTGACGTCACGGGACACATAATTCTCATCATTGGACGTCCACACGTATGAAGTCCCGCTGTTCTTGAGTGCCAAAAAGGAACGATCTGATGTAATGGTGTCATAGTCTAGCGGAACCTTGGGTTGATATGAGGTGTAAATATGCCCGTCTTGATCGAGCAGTGTAAAATAAACGGATGGATTGTAGAGGAAAAAGCTGTTATTCAAACCTTTGAATTTGTCCTCCATACGCTCCTTGTTATCCAAAATGGTGTGCTCGTCGGGATTTTGAAGAATCCGGCGAACTTCGGAGTCCTGTTCCAGAAAGATTAAAGTTTTAAAAGCGATACTTAGCTGATCCTCCAGAGACTGGTGGAGATTATCCAGCTGCTCATGACTCTGTTCACTGATTTTCTGCTGCACGAGCGATTCGATTTTTTCATAATTGTACAGATTGAGAATGCTGAATGGAAGCAGAATGACAAGCGCGAAACCTGCAAACAAACGGTATTTAAGCTTATGGGGGATCATCCACCCCAGCCACTTCCGCATCTAAACCGACTCCTTTTGCTGCCTCTGGTGAACTCATTATATCACCTGCAGCTAAACCTGGATGGCTGACTTTCCCACCTTCATTATTCATTTTAAGGAACAATACACTTCTGTCATAGAAACATATTTCTCTTTGAATAGAACATATCTACACATAAGCGTGTATTTTCATTAATATCAAGCTTGTTATGGAACGATTTCGTCTCCTACATCCCGATATGCAGTATATCACTAATTTTTATATGAATTCTATTCCAATTATAATGGTACTCACTTCTTTTATATCATGATATATTAACATCTACGAAAACGCTTTCAATACATAATTTAGAGGTGATGCATCCTTCGTATAATCTGTCTGGACTGTTTTATGAATGAGCTTTTACTCAGATCAAGCAAGCAAAATTCTTCAGTTCAACCATCCCAAAATGAAGGAGACACTGTTAATGAGGAAAAATCGTAAAAACGTTCTATCCCTGACACTGGTAACAGCAATGATCCTGTCCCTATTCTCTTCTGCCATCGTCTCTGCGGCTCCTGATCACCAAGCCAAGCCAAGCAAACCGGCTGCTCCTACCAAAATTCAATCCTACGTCAGCGCCATGGAACCAGGCTGGAATTTGGGTAATTCACTCGACGCTGTGGGCGAAGATGAGACCGCCTGGGGCAACCCGCGGATTACCAAGGAACTGATTCAGCAGATTGCGAAACAAGGTTATAAAAGCATTCGTATTCCCGTAACCTGGGAGGCTCATATCGGTGAAGCACCCGACTACACCATTGATCCCGCTTACATGAACCGTGTGCAGGAAGTTGTGAATTGGGCACTCGATGCCAACCTTTATGTCATGATTAATCTTCACCATGATTCCTGGCGATGGATCAGCTACATGGAGAAAGACCATGACCATGTGCTCGCACGTTACAATGCGGCCTGGACCCAGATCGCGAATCAATTCAAAAACGCTTCGTCCAAACTGATGTTCGAGAGTGTCAATGAGCCCAGGTTCACCGAGGGAGGAACGACCGACACAGCTGTCTCATACCGTTTGCTCGATGAGCTTAATACGTCTTTTCACAAAATCGTAAGAGACTCGGGTGGAAAAAACAAGACACGTCCACTCGTTCTCCCAACATTGCATACATCGTCTGCACAAGCCGATCTGGATGCGTTGACTCAAACCATTACGAAATTAAATGATCCGAACATTATCGCAACCGTACATTACTATGGCTTCTGGCCATTCAGTGTAAATATCGCCGGATATACCAAATTTAACGATGAAGTACAAAAAGACATCACCGATACATTCGATCGTGTATACGACGCATTTGTAGCCAAAGGCATTCCTGTGATTGTCGGTGAATATGGCTTGCTGGGCTTCGACCAACACACAGGTGTCATCGAGCAGGGTGAGAAATTAAAATTCTTCGAATTCATCGGACAATACCTGCGTCAGAAAAAGATGACGACCATGCTGTGGGATAACGGCCAGCATTTCAGCCGCACCAACTTTACCTGGTCTGACCCTGACCTGTATAACACGATGAAAGCGAGCTGGAAGGGTCGTTCATCCACTGCCGAATCCGACTTGGTCCACCTCAAAAAAGGTGCAGCCATTCAAGATCAAACGATCAAATTGAACCTGAATGGGAACACCTTCAAATCCCTTGCTCACGGCAGCAAAAAACTTGCCAAAGGCAAAGACTACACCATTCGCGGTGATGTTTTGACCCTGAAATCCAGTCTGCTGACCAGACTCACGGCTTCCGGCAATCTGGGCGTGAATGCGAAGCTGACAGCCAAATTTAATAAAGGCGCCAACTGGAACCTGAATATCATTACGTATGATACGCCCGTACTGAGCGATGTAACGGGAACTACTGAATCTTTTGCCATTCCAACGACCTTTAACGGAAACCAGCTGGCTACCATGGAAGCGACTTATGCAAGCGGTGGTAACGCAGGTCCGCAAAACTGGACTTCGTTTAAGGAGTTCTCCTACACCTTCAGCCCGGATTACAGCCGCAACGTTATCGAACTGAAACCCAACTTCTTTAACGAAACGAATGATGGTGAGGTTATCCTCAAATTCCATTTCTGGAGTGGAGACGTAATTACGTACAAAATTACGAAGAGCGGCACAAGTGTCGTTGGAAAAACGTCTTAACATCGGAATACAAACGTTCTGTTCAGAGCACGGCTCTGGCAGAACGTTTTTGTTTTATCTAAATGTCCGAATAACGTACAAGTAATGCCTCATACCTTTACAGTAATTTGGCTTGAGGAGGAATATTATGTTTAAACGGGTAGATCGCCTGGCGATTGAACTTCCGATCTCCAACAACCCGGATCCCAATGGAGCAAGCGCAGTTCAGGAACTGCTGGGTGGAAAGTTTGGGGAGATGTCCACGCTAAATAACTACATGTTTCAGTCCTTCAATTTCCGGGGCAAGAAAAAGCTGCGTGCCTTTTACGATATTGTGGCAAGTATTACGGCTGAAGAATTTGGTCATGTGGAGCTTGTCGCCAATACCATTAATCTGATGCTGGTGGGAACCACTTCCCCGGGAGACCCCGACACTACTCCACTGCGCGCAGGCAAGGATGCTCGCATGACTTCACATTTTATCGAATCGGCTCAAACGGCACTCCCTTATGATTCCATGGGCAGACCCTGGAACGGTTCATATGTCGTCAGCAGCGGCAATCTGATCTTTGACCTGCTGCATAACTTCTTTCTTGAATGCGGCGCACGTACCCACAAGATGAGAGTTTACGAGATGACGGATCATCCGACTGCCCGAGAGATGACAGGGTATTTGCTTGTGCGTGGAGGCGTACATATTCTGGCCTATGCCAAGGCACTGCAGATTGCAACCGGCGTCGATGTAACGAAGATGTTCCCAATTCCGCGCCTCGATAATAAAGTGTTTGATACGACCCGAAAATGGGAAGCTATGGGCGAACATCGCAGGCTGTACACCTTTAGTGACAAGGACTATCAGAACATCGCACAGATCTGGAAAGGCACACATCCGACAGATGGCGGAAAACTGGAGGCTTTTGCAGGACTTCCTGGTCACAGTGGCAGCATCCCCGAACTGCCCGATCTGCCGGAAGAATTCGCCCCGGGTGTATCAGCAGAGGATCTGCTGCAAATTGCAGAGCGGCTGAAGCGGCACGCCGGACTATAGTTTTTTTTTTTATGGATACCAAAAAACAGGCAAAGAATCTGGTATACGGCAGTGCACCAGATCTCTCTGCCTGTTCAAGAGTTTTAATTAAATTTTACAACAAGGATGGCTTCCCCATTGGCTTGCACATGGCCAGTCTTCGCAGTCTGTACCTCTTCAATGGTTTCATTTCCGTTCGGGATCAATACAGGCGTGATTAATGGCAGGCCCGCAGCCTGAATGGCGTTCATGTCAAACTCAATCAATAATTGTCCTGCAGTGATCACATCGCCGCTTTGGACATGCGCCGTAAATCCTTCTCCCTTCAAACCTACCGTATTGATTCCAATATGCACAAGCATCTGAAGACCAGTCTCATGCTCCAGAATAACCGCGTGTTTGCTCTTGTTCATGACATGGGCGACGACACCATCAAAGGGCGCGTATACTTTGCCTTCGGTAGGTTCAATGGCAATGCCTTCACCCATATGTTTCTCTGAGAATGCAGGGTCAGGTACGTTGGCCAAAGCAACCGCTGTACCTGTCATCGGCGAAGCAATCTCCAGCTTATCCACTTTGGGACGATACGTCTCTGTATGGTTGGTATTGTCATCCATACTTGCGGTTGGTACAGCGGAAGAATCACTCTCATTCCCTCTGTTCGTTATCTCCTCTGCAGCAAGCGGCTGATCCTTGTAACCAAAGAACCAGGTTAACGCAAAGGCCACACCCACGGCAACCACATTGACAAGAATGTAGAGGGGCAGCTGGCTGTTCAGATACAGCAATGTTCCAGGGATCACCGTTACAGCCATGCCCGTTCCCTTCAGATGGAACAAGGATGCGAGAAAACCGCCGACTCCGCCGCCAACCAGTCCCATAATGAACGGTTTCATGAAACGAAGATTTACTCCAAAAATGGCGGGTTCGCTAATTCCCAGAAAAGCGGACAATGACGATGGCAGCGCCAGTGCCTTGAGTTTCGTATTCTTTGTTTTTAATCCTACGGCTAAACAAGCTGCTCCTTGTGCAGCCATCGCAGATGTGACGATGGCGTTAAACGGATTATAACCCGTTTTCTCCAGCAGCTGGATTTCCAAAAAGTTAAAGATGTGATGTACACCGGTAACGACAATAATCTGATTGAAGAAACCAATAATTATCCCGGCAATGCCGAATGGGAGGTCCAAAACGGCTGTCGTCCCATGCAGCACCCACTCTTCGAGTGAATGAAAGACAGGACCGATGGCAAAGAGTCCCAATGTGATCATAACCGTCAGTGTGATAAAAGGCGTGAGGATCAGGTCCAGCGCCTCTGGCACGCGTCTTCTCAAAAACTTCTCGAACTTTGCTCCAATGAGACCTACGAAAAACGCTGGCAAAACAGATCCTTGATAACCGACCACGGGTATAAATCCAAACATGTGCAGTGCCTGCGCTGATCCATCTGCAACCGAATAGGCATTCGGCAATGCCGGATTCACAAGCATCAGACCGAGTACGATCCCGAGCACAGGGCTGCCGCCAAACACGCGGAATGCAGACCATGCCACCAGTGCTGGCAGGAATGCAAAAGCCGTATCCGTCAGAACTTGAGTAAACAACAGGAAATTGGGCGAGATGTCCTCAGGTGTTGCACCGAACAAAGACAGAATTTCGTTCTGGGTAAGTAGTCCGCGCAGCCCCATGAATAACCCTGTAGCCACCAGCACAGGAATAATGGGTACGAACACATCTCCGAACGTGCGGATCGCCCGTTGAAATGCATTGCCTTCCTTTTTCCCCTGATTCTTCACGTCTTCCTTGGAGGACCCTTCAATCCCCAGCTTCTCGACTTCTTCGAAGATCCGGTTCACGGTTCCTGTCCCAAAGATGATCTGATATTGCCCCGAATTGAAAAAGGCACCTTTGACCTTATCTATGTTTTCGACCTGTTTCTGATCAATTTTGTCCTTGTCATTCACCATAATTCGCAGCCGTGTCGCGCAGTGAGCAAATGAAGCAATATTATCCTTGCCCCCAATGGCACGAATGACTTCCTTGGCGATCTGTTGATTATCCGACATGGTATTTCATCCCTCTCACCTGATATCTAGTAATCCCATTTGGTTGCTTTAAATTCTGCCTTACCTCCACTTGCAAAAAAGCGAATTCCCCCGCTTTCCGGACTCGGGAAAATCCGGCTTGTGAACACCTCTTCCCCATCGTTGACAAAGATTTCAACCGAGGAAGTATCCACAAACAGTTGTAACTTGATCACATCTCCGTTCAGCTTGCATTGGCGTACCGTGCCATTCACACCTTTCATTGGAGCACCTGATAAGGATCGGTCCAGTATTAATTTCTGCTGGAGTCGATCGTATTTCAAAACGGTCTTTTCTTCAGCGCCAGTTCGAAATTCAATCCCGAAACGCTCAGCATTAAAATGACTGATTTCACATTCCAGCTCATAGGCAATCCCGTCAAATGCAGCAATGGTTTCAGAGCTGTTCTCCAGAGTTGTTTGGTAACAACTCCCCTGTGCCTGCTGACGCAGCTTCGCCATTTCAGCTACAGGCTGCTGAATGAGTTTGCCGTCTCTCAATGACAGCTGCCTCGGGATCGTGAGACAGTGCGCCCACCCACTCGCATCCGTTGGATACTCCACTTCGGGAAGTCCCAACCATCCGACCAAAATACGTCTTCCATCCGGCGCTGCCATTGTCTGTGGAGCATAGAAGTCGAATCCACGGTCCAGTTCCTGAAACTCACCATGCTGGAACTCTCCTGTCTGAAGATTCAATGGTTCGCCAATGAGGTAGCCCGACTGAAAAATGTTGTTATATAAATCCCCATCACTTTCAATGCCCTGAGGCGAAAAAAGAAGTATGCCCTTGCCATCCATTTCGATGTAATCCGGACACTCCCACATGTAGCCGAAATGTGATAGATGAGTCTGGATCTCACCCAGAAACTCCCACGCTGTGAGGTCAGATGATCGATAAAGCACCGTACATCCTGTCTCATCCGTCCGCTGTGCTCCAATTACACAATAATAGATATCCCCATCCTGCCAAACTTTCGGGTCCCTGAAATGTTCCGTATACCCGGGTGGTACCGAGGATATAACCGGCTGCTCGGCTTTCACAACTGAACCGCTTTCATCCATAATCGCCAAACACTGATACGGATGTCTGACCCATGCTTCATCCCGAGTGTTGCCGGTATAGAGCAGATGCAGTTTGCCATTCTTGACAATTCCACTCCCTGAATAGGCACCATGTGAATCGAATGGATCACCAGGCGGAATGCCGATCCCCATCATCTCCCAGTTCACAAGGTCTGTTGAACGAACATGGTACCAGTATTTCATTCCATGCTCTGTTCCCAGAGGAAACCATTGATAGAAGAGATGATAATGTCCTTGATAAAAGGAAAATCCGTTCGGATCATTCAGTAAGCCCGTAATGGGCTGAATATGATAGGACTGTCTCCACGAGCAGGCAGAAATCAATGCTTCCAACTTCTCAATTTCTCCCTCTTCCGCCTGCTCAATGAGTCTGTAGCGCTGCTCTCTGGTCATTTTCATAACGTATCTCCCATCCTTACCAAAATCATAAACACCAAGAGGAACCGGTTCCAATGCAATCAAAAAAATAATTCCATATGGCACAATCTGCCAGAACCTTCATTCCAATTCGTACAAAAGAACGAATGGAACCGGTTCGATGGAATTATCATAAAGGATATGTTTATTGATTGTCAACGCTTTCTCGGGGAATCAGTTCCACATCAAGTACAGTTCGTTTCTCTACCGGCTCACCTGCAATCTGACGAATCATATGATTCGCTGCCAATTTACCCGCTTGTGAATAATGATACTTCACCGTAGTCAGTGCCGGGTGAATCATTTCCGTAATATCATATCCGCCGAATCCGGCAACCGATAGTTCATGAGGTATTCGGATTCTGTTGGAAAAAGCCGTCTTCATTACACCAAGTGCAATATTGTCGGTTGCACCTACAATCATGGTCGGTCTGTTGTCGTTCAGAACGGCTTCTGCTGTAACAGTCGCTTCAGACATTTTGAAACTTGTCTCATAGTAGGTCACATCACACTCGCCGCATTCGGCAATAGCGCGCTGAAAGCCTTGTCTTCGGTGAATGCCAACAGCTTGGTCTTTCTCTGTTACCCCAATATAGACGATCTGGCGATGTCCCTTCGCTACCACATATCTACCCATTTCATATCCGGCCTGATCGTCATTATGTACCAGACTGTGCAGGCGTTCATGCTGCTGTCCCAACAAGAGTACCGGAATACCAATCTCTTCAACGGCTCTCAGATGTGCTTCCGTCACTTCAGCAGCAAGTAGGATAATGCCCGACACCTTCTGCCTTGCAAAGTCATAAATGGCATCAATCTCACGCTGCATGTCCTGACTTGTATTGGCGATCAGCATCTGGTAATGATTGCTTCTTAATTCTTCATCAATGCCGATCAATGTCTGAGATGTCGCAAAAGAGTCGAGCCTTGGAACGACCGTGCCGATAATGCTGGTCTTCTTCGCTTTGAGGCTCTGCGCAAATGTATTTGGTACGTAATTGTATTGTTTGATGATTCGCTCAATCTTCTGACGTGTATCTTCACTGACGGAGCCGCCATTGAGAAAACGGGAGACCGTACTTTTGGCCACACCGGCCAGTTGAGCGATATCGGAAATGGTTTTGTTCATAGTTACTCCTCTTGTGTTCAGCTTGAAATAAAATGGATGATACATCCTTCTTATTATACTTGGTTGTAGTTGTCGTGGCGAATGTCATTGTGATGCAGTACAGCGTTATTGTTTTGTGGCATTACTTCGTTTTATTGCATACAGAATGAGTACATGCTAGTATAACTTCAATTCATATCGTGCACGATGGAATAGAAATTCATGATGAATATAAATGACAGGCTATGACGGAAAGAGTAAGCGGAATAAAGCGTTGATTACAGGGACGTGGTGCCAGAGACTGAGAGCATCCGAAGCAACCAACCGCCGAAGTTCACTCCTGAGCCGATTGCTGAAGAGCTGATTTTTTGTGATCCAGCTTCTAGGACAATCCGTTCCTTGCGTTAAAAGGTCAAAGTGAGAAACAGGTGTTCCTGCAATTTGGCAGGGCCGTTTCTAATTAGGGTGGTACCACGGCTTCTTCGTCCCTTGCGGATGAAGGGCCTTTTTGCATTTTTCATTAAACCAATCCATATACAAATTACAGAGGAGAGTGTGAACATGGATGAGAATAGAAATTTGGAGCAATTACGAGGCCGTTTGAATGAGATTAATCATAGTTTACTTCACCTGTTATCGGAGCGCGCCCAGATTACACAGGAAATCGGTCAGATCAAGGAAAAACAGGGAGTTCCCAAATTTGACCCCGTTCGGGAAAAAGAAATGCTGGAAGAACTGACTGCGGCCAATCCTGGGCCGTTCCACGATGATGCCATTAAGCTGCTGTTCAAGCAAATTTTCCAGGCTTCCCTGCATCTGCAGGTCGACGAACACAAAAAACAGCTGCTAGTCAGCCGTAAAAATCAGCAGGAAGACACGGTCGTCTCCATCGGTGAAATCAAGGTTGGCGCAGGCAAACCGATCATGATTGCTGGACCTTGCTCCGTTGAGAGTTATGAGCAGGTTCGGGAGGTTGCCAAAGCTTTGAAAGAAGCCGGTATCCCGGTCATGCGCGGTGGTGCCTTCAAGCCACGTACCTCACCCTATGATTTTCAGGGCTTGGGGATTGAAGGATTGAAGATTCTCAAAGAAGTGGCAGATGAGTTCGGACTTAAAACGATCAGTGAGATTGTGCATCCAGGTCATATCGAGCTGGCAGGAGATTATATCGATGTGATCCAGATCGGTGCCCGGAATATGCAAAACTTTGAGCTGCTCAAAGCTGCGGGAGACGTCAACATTCCCATTCTGCTTAAACGCGGGTTGGCCGCAACCATTGATGAGTTCGTGCATGCTGCGGAGTACGTTGTCTCCCGTGGGAACAAGCAAGTCATGCTGATTGAAAGAGGTATTCGTACCTATGAAAAAGCGACGCGCAACACCCTCGATATCTCTGCCGTGCCTATTTTAAAACAAGAAACCCATCTACCCGTTCTGGTGGATGTAACCCACTCTACAGGCCGCAAGGATATTCTGGCTCCGTGCGCCAAAGCTGCTCTGGCAGCTGGTGCCGATGGCGTCATGGTAGAAGTTCATCCGAATCCGGCGGTGGCGCTTTCCGATAGTGCGCAGCAGTTGAACATCGAACAATTCCATCAGTTCCTCTCCTCGGTGAGACAATCCGGTTTATTGAACGATCAATAAATTGCGGAATGAGTGAGCAAATCGTATTTAAATGAAAACAAGAAGAAGCCTGATGGAAATTGCCCTTCCATGGAAACATCTGATAGGGCATCCCTCAGGCTTTTCTTATTGTGACCACTACTCATACCTCAATGATTATAGGCAGGATCATCGGTCTTCGTTTCGTCTGGGCGTAGATGTAATGTCCGATTTCGTCCTTGAGCTTTCTTTTGATGACATTCCACTGGTTCACACCGGCTCCGGTCAGTTCTTCCATTCTGGATAGCACCAATCCATGAATCTCTCGCATAAACTCTTCCGAGTCTTTCACAAACACAAATCCTCTGGAGATGATCTCAGGAGATGTGACCATTTGTTTCTCCGTTTTGCTGAGTGTCGTCACAATAACCAGCATGCCGTCTGAAGACAGCTGTCTGCGGTCACGAAGCACAATATTGCCTACGTCGCCCATAATCAATCCGTCAACCAGACTGTTGCCTGAAGCAATTTTCGGCCCTGGAGATGCTACGCCGTCCTTGTACTGAACCATATCCCCGTTATTCACGATGAATACATGATCAGGGTCGATCCCAACCGATTCAGCCAGCAATCTGTGCTGATACAGCATGCGGAATTCGCCGTGGATGGGCACCAGATAATCCGGTTTCATCAGCGTCAGCATCAGTTTGAGTTCCTCCTGACTGCCATGCCCTGACACATGCATGCCCCCTGAACCGCTTGAACCATAAAGGACTCTCGCCCCCAATACGTACAGATTATCAATAACGTGGGCAAGGTTGCGCTCATTGCCCGGGATTGCCCCTGCTGCAATAATCACGGTGTCTCCTGCTGCTACTCTCACATGAGGATGCTTACCTGTAGCCAATCGGGACAGCGCAGCCATTGGCTCTCCCTGGCTTCCCGTACAAAGAATGACGACTTGCTCGGGAGGAAACTGATCCGCATCAATCGCTTCAATCAGCAAACCGTCAGGAACATCCAGGTACCCCAGATCACTTGCAACTGACACGACATTGACCATACTTCTGCCCAACAAAGCCAGTTTGCGGCCGGTCTCAAACGTGGCATTCACAATCTGCTGGACCCGGCTGACATTGGAAGCAAAGGTGGAGATAAATATTTTTTGCTTCGCTCGGATGAATGCATCCAGAATACGATCACCGACAACGCGCTCTGATGGTGTAAAGCCAGGCCGTTCCGCATTCGTACTTTCGGACAGCAGCAGATGAACGCCTTGTTTACCGATCTCCGCCATTCGGTACAGATCAGGATAAGGCCCGTTCACAGGTGACATATCGAATTTGAAATCGCCGGTATGTACCACATTTCCTCCAGGCGTGCGGAAGAAAACACCCAAGCAGTCTGGTATACTGTGGCTGGTTGCAAAAAAAGATACCTCGATCTCCCCCAGCATGAAGGTGGAGTGAGCATCGATTGTGTGAAGATCTGCTGTTCGAAGCATATTATGCTCTTTGAGTTTCAATTCAATCAAGCCACGGGTAAGTCTGGATGCATACACAGGGATATTCATTTGTTTTAAAAAGTAAGGGATGCCCCCAATATGATCTTCGTGTCCATGGGTAACGACAAGTGCTTTTACATGGTCCAAGTTCTCCAGCAGATAGGAGACATCCGGAATAATCAGATCGATGCCTGGCAAGGTTTCATCCGGAAATTTGGAACCACAATCGATGACAATGATGTCCTTATTGTACTGGATGATGTACATGTTCTTACCGATTTCGTTTACGCCGCCCAGTGCGGCGACATACAATTTATTGTGGGCGAGATTCAATTTAAATTGATCCTCCTCTTCGTTTTACTCATGTGCAATGATGATTCTGTAAGCCTGTTATGTATTTCTAGTATGTAATTTCTTAGAACACTTATGCATGGGGAACGATAAACACGTCAAAAAGTCCGCAGTGGACCGGTTGGTTCCACTGCGGACTTTTATTAATGTACGGAAAAGGATAGATAATGGCTGTACATATACACTTACTATACGAGCGAAGCACCACGCTGAAGCAAAACGTTCTCTTCATAAGTTTTGATCACGGAGATCCACTTCTCTCGAACAGGTACCCCCTGCTTGGCACAATAGTAATCCCAGATGGCACCAAACGGATAGGATTTAAATTCTTCCGTCAGTGCAAGTCTCAAGGTATAATCGCCTTGCAGTTCAGCAGTCTTCAAAGCCTCTACTGGCTCCAGCATGGCGCGCAGCAGCGCTTTGATCGTATTGCGTGTACCTACTACCCAGGCAGCAACCCGATTGATGCTGGCATCAAAGAAATCGAGTCCAACATGTGTAGTTGGCAGCAGGTCGTGACGAACGAGTTCCCTTGCAATTTCCAGCAGCTCATCGTCCATAATTACGACATGGTCACTGTCCCAACGCATCGGACGGCTGACATGCAGCAGGATGCCACTGGTAAACAGCGCGAGGGACGACAGCTTGTTGGAGATGACTTCTGTGGGGTGGAAGTGACCTGCATCCAGACAGATTAAGGTATCATTTTGTAATCCATATCCCATGTAAAACTCGTGTGACCCAACAACGTATGCTTCCGAACCAAGGCCGAACAGTTTACTCTCTACCGCATCCAGATTATGCTTCGGATCGAGCTTCTCCGCAAACACTTCGTCCAGGGAATCCTTAAGACGTTTCCGAGGGGTCATACGATCAACCGGATTATCCTTGAAGCCATCGGGTACCCATACATTGGTGACGCACGTCTGGCCAAGCTGTTCTCCGAAGTATGCACCGATACGCCGGGATGCCTTGCAGTGATCAATCCAGAACTTGCGAATTTCAGGATCCGGATGACTGAGTGTAAAACCGTCGCTTGACTTCTCGTGAGAGAAGCAGGTTGGATTAAAGTCGAGACCAAGTCCCTGCTCTTTCGCCCACTGCACCCATTTCTCATAATGCTTGGGCTCAATCTGATCCAGCTCTACCTTTTCGTCCGTATCGGTGTAGATCGCGTGCAGGTTAACCTTATGTTTGCCGGGAATCAGGGAAAAGGCTTGTTCCAGATCTGCCCGAAGCTCAGCAGGAGTCGTTGCAGCTCCCGGATATTGACCCGTAACGGAAATGCCTCCGGTCAATTCTCCATCCTGGTTCAGAAAGCCTTTGACATCATCCCCTTGCCAGCAATGTACCGATACCTTGATCTCTGCAAGCTTCTCCAAGACTTCATCCGTATCAATTCCATGCTGGGCATATAACAATTTGGCCGCTTCATACGCTTGCTTCACTTGGTTATCCATTCGCAAGAACCCTCCTCTTAACGTGTAAATGCTGCCGGTACACCACCATCAATGGTCATCATGCATCCGGTTGTTTTTTCGGATTTGGAAGAAGCGAAGAATGCAATTCCTTCCGCGATATCTCTCGGGTAAATATTAACGAGCAATGTGGTGCGTTTGCGGTAATACTCTTCCAGTTGATCCGGTTCAATGCCATACGCTGCCGCCCGTTCATTTCGCCAGGAACCATTCCAGATCGCAGAACCTTGCAGGATGGCATCAGGGAGTATCGTGTTGACACGAATGCCATATTCACCGCCTTCTGCTGCAATACAACGGGCAAGGTGTGCTTCAAGAGCTTTGGCCGAGCTGTAAGCGGAAGCGCTTTTACCTGCATAGACCGAGTTTTTGGACCCGATGAAGACCATGCTGCCTCCAATTCCCTGCTGCTTCATCAGCTTGAACGCTTCACGGGCAACGAGGAAATACCCGGTACCCAGCACGTTCATGTTGAGGTTCCATTCCTTCAGGGATGTTTCGTCAAAAGGACTGGATGTGGCAAGGCCCGCATTGTTAACGATGATATCCACACCGCCATATTGTACGGCTACTTCCGCGTACGCTGATTGCACGGCTTCCTCATCAGTGACGTCCATTTTCAAAGCATATGCACGATTGTCACCATATTGGTCATTGATTTCCTGTGCCACTTTTTGAGCACCTTCCAGGTTCAGGTCAGCCAAAACGACATGCGCGCCCTCGGATACCAACCTGCGTGCAGTTTCGCTTCCGATTCCGCCGGCGCCACCTGTAATAAACGCCACTTTCCGGGAAAATTCCGTCTCGGCTGGAGCGAGAGACAATTTATACAGCTCAAGCGGCCAGTATTCTACATTGTAGGACTCATTAGCGCTGAGAGATACGAACTTGCCCAAGCTGGTCGCACCACGCATAACGGCAATAGCCCGGTGATACAGTGCCCCACTCACTTGCGACAGGGCCCAGCTCTTGCCTGTATTGATCATGCCCACACCTGGGATGAGAATAACGCGAGGTGCTGCTTCGAACATCACATCGCCATCATTTTTGTTAATCTCAAAATATTGTTGGTACTGCTCTTTGTAGGCAGCAACGCCTTCGACCAGCTTGGCTTTCAGACCTTCAATATCTTCAGCATCTGGTGTCCATTCAATAAATAAGGGTACCACTTTGGTATGTACCAGATGATCCGGGCATGCTGCTCCCACCTGAGACAGTTGTGGCGAATCCGCTCCACCTACAAAGGCAAGTACATCGTCCTGATCGTCATAGGACAATATCATTTTTTTGCTATCCGATACTGCACCGCGAAGCGTTGGCATCACTTTGGCTACGATCTCACGCCGCACTTCAGCTGCGAGGGCCGGGTGTTTAACACCGCCGAACAGACTTCCCTCATTCACGCGTGCTTCGATAAAAGCTTCAGCCTCATTGATGATTTTGATGGTTTGTGCATAGCATTCCTCGGATGTTTCTCCCCATGTTACGAGTCCATGCTTCTCCATCAAAACCAGTTCAGCATTCGGATTCGCGAATACGCTTTCAGCAATCATCTTGGATAATGTGAAGCCTGGGCGAACATAAGGCACCCATACAAAACGGTCTCCATAAATTTCTCTTGCCAACTCTTTGCCGTTATCCGCACAACACAGACTGATAATCGCATCCGGATGTGTGTGGTCCACATGTTTATATGGAAGGAACGCATGCAGCAGCGTCTCGATGGAAGCACGCGGGTGCTTGGAATCAATCATGCAATGCCCCAGATATTCAACCATCTCTTCATCGGTCATGGATTCACGTTCAATCAGGGGACGAATGTCTTCCAGAGCCAGACCTGTAAAATGCTTCGCTTGCATCGAGCCTAAATCGGATCCGCTTCCTTTCACGTACATTACTTCTATATCGCGGCCACGAAAATCCTTCACTGTCGTTTTGGTAGATGTGTTTCCTCCGTAAATGTTACATACACTGCGATCTGCGCCAATCAAATTGGATCGATAGACCAGCTGCTCCAGACCCGTTGTTTGCTCTGAAGCCTGTGAAGTGTTCCATAAACTCTGTACCATTCATTTCCCTCCGATAATGTTTGTTTTATTCCTAATCAGAGTTTATCATCTTTGTTTTGTTTTGAAAACAAGAGTTTTTAAATATAAACGGAAAAAATCAAAAGGACGGTGTTTTGATAATTGAATGATCAAAAACACTCTGACGAAATATGATCAGAGTGTTCAGCTATTCTTGTATTCCTACTATTCTGTTGTAAGACCATTTTGATCTATATATTGAAGACTGGAAGTCGCTTATTGGATTTATGCAAAATGCTCACTTAAAAAATACCAGCCTTTTGGGAAGTATTTTTGATGCCATAAGTATCATTAACGACCGTATTGCCAAAGCTTGTTAAGCTTCCGTTAGGTCCTGTGGCCATATCCAGGTAGTTCAGGCCTGAGCTATTCCCGTACCAAGACCACGCAAGCCAGCCGACCCCTTTTTCCTGACCATATTTCATGATGGCATATTCATCGACATCTCCATTGGTGTGGTATCCTCCGAATTCACCGATAATTAATGCAAGCCCCTTGTTCAGCACACTTTCCATATTGGATTTCACGGTTGCTGCATCTTTGCCTGCATACTCATACATGTGAATGGAAAATACCGTGTTTTTCTGTGAATCCGCGGCGAAGACACTTTGCCCATAATCCACGATGGATTGAGGATATTGCCCCCAGCCTGCTGCATCCACGATTAATGTATTTTTAATGCCTGCATTTCTTAACTTTGGAATGGCTTTTTTGTATCCGTCTGCCCATGCGCTTCCGTTCCATGTGCCATACCACTCGTTGGCGATATTCACAATAACCCGATCTTCCTTGCCGATCAATGCTTCCTTGATACTGATCCAGTAGTCAACTGCTGCATCCAATGAATTGTAGTCATCTTTGCCTGTGGCGTCATGTACTTCAAGGACTGCAATCATTTTGTTAGCGTTTACAACATTAATGATGTTTTTAACGGAGTTCAGATCATCTTTGGTGTACTGTGTTCCGATGGACAAAACAATACGGACCGTATTGGCACCCGTTTTCGCAATTGCAGGAATGGCTGTGTTCAAGTCATTCTTGAACCAGGAATGTCCATGATTGATGCCTCTCATGTAAAATGCTTTTCCCGTGGAATCATACAATTTGCCGCCGCTCACGTAAAAACCGGCAGCTGCTGATGCTTTGGGGGCAGCGCTCCCCAGAATGACAAACATGAGTGCTGCAATGACGGTGAAGATTGTGGCTTTTTGCAACTTGGCCATAGATTGAAACCTCCCTATAATTTTTTATATTTCAATTAACCCTGCTCAAGGCAATAAGTTAATTAAAATTATAAAACATTAAACTAAAATAAAACTCAAAAAGTAAACTAATTAAAGTGATTTATAATTAGTTAAAATTACTTTATCGTTTAAGTTATGAGGTTATGATAAAATGAAAACGCTTACCAGTCAACTCTTTTTTTACTACAAAAAGGAATTTTTTCTTTCATGAAAAGACTTACCTACAACAAAAAGAGCACCCGTCCATGTGAACGGGTACTCTTTTTTACCTGACATTACAAATTATTTTCGCCTTGCAAAATCAACAAATCTGAACTTGTCCGGACGATGCCGGGATTCCGTGAACTGAAAAGGACTCGCATCCTCCAAGTAGACCTGGCTGCGTACAACCACGACATTGTGAAAGCCGTCCAGATCCATCAGTCTTCGATCCTCTTCGGTAGGCTCTTCCACCAGGATTTCCTTCTTGGCAAAAGAAATGGACAACCCCAGTTCCTCCTCAATGTACTCATAAATGGAGTTGTTGCATATCTCTTTGCTCAATCCCGGAACGAGACGCTGACTGATATAGTCCTTGTCCAGAATGACCCGTTCTCCATCTACATTACGAACGCGTGCGATTTTCCACACCTGTTCATCCATCCCGAAATGAATGGTTTTGAACAAGGATTGGTCTACCTTTTGATCCTCAAACACCTCAACCTGCGTTTTGGCCCGATGTCCCATCTTTTTGGCCAGTTCCTTGAAGCTCACCAGACCCGAGATGGGAAAATCGATTTTGCGAATATCCAGTACAACCGAACCTTTGCCCTGAATTTTCTGAATATAACCTTCCTCATATAACATTTTTAATGCTTTGCGAATCGTCTCTCTGGACGTCTGATAGCTTTCAGATAAATCGAGCTCTGACGGCAGCATTGTACCTGCCTCGATTTCTCCAGTCCGAATATGAGCTGCTATATCTTCATAGATTCGGATAAACTTGTTATTCATCATTCATCACCATAGTTCATTACCCTTTTTTATCATATTGGCAACCTATTATAGCATTAAAAACAGGGTTAATACACTTGATGATTCCAAATATCAATGGCTGATGAACAATGGATTACAAGGTATGACTAAGAAACCACTTGTACAGTTCAGGATTGCTATATGTCTCGTCCCACGCATTGTGATTGCCTTCAGGATAGACTGTAAGCTTCACGTTTGCATCCAACGCTTCAAGTGCATCCACAATCCCCTGTGATTCCGATAGCAAAACAACGTCGTCCTTGGCACCATGGAATGCCCAAATGGGCACATTGCTCAAGGCTTCAGCTTTGGATGGGTTTATTCCTCCACACACGGGAGCCACCGCTGCGAATACATTCGGGTAGTCGACTGGCAGATGCCAAGCCCCGTAACCGCCCATGCTTAATCCTGTGAGGTATACCCGTTTCGGATCTGCAGGATAGTTGTCCAGCACATGTTCGACAATCGCAATCAGTGCCTCCTTTTCCATTGCCCAGAATTCATCCTCCGGACACTGTGGAGATATCACGATGAACGGAAAGCTCTTGTCCTGATCCACTATTTGCGGCAGCCCATGCGCTTTGACCTTTTCCAGATCACTGCCGCACTCCCCAGAACCATGAAGAAACAGAATAACGGGCCACTTCTGTTCCGCAGGTTGTTCTTCCGTTTCGGGAACGTGCAGCAAGTAGTCCAGCGTCAACGTTTTGGTTATTTCTTTTACTATTCGATGCCCGGTTTGGGTCATATCTGTTCCCTCACTTCTATTCTCTGATCTTCTTCAATGCTTCGTCCAGTGCGCCAACCACCTTATCACACCATCTGTCAAATTCAGGATCCTCGGTCTGCAATTCAGGATGAGCAAGAATAAACTGAATCGTCTTCCTGATTCCCTGATCTGCCCTCGTTGTGGCCACAAATTCAGGTACAAGTCTCTTCAGCTTGCTATTGTCGAATACCACGGTATTGGCCTTGTCCCCAAGCAAACCGCCGCGAAGATCCTGATCACTGCATGCCGCCAAAAACTCAGACGGTACATGAACCGCATTCAGTTTGACACCAAGTACTCCTGCGATAATCTCATAGATCTGATTCCACGTCACTGACTCGTCCGATGTAATATGTACCGACTCACCGATGGCATGAATATTCCCCATAAGACCGATAAATCCTTTGGCAAAGTCACTGTTATGTGTAATCGTCCAGAGCGATGTGCCGTCACCATGAATAATTACGGGTTTGCCTTCGCGGATGCGCTTGAGAACCTGCCAGCTTCCCTTGGCCCCATGAACACCCAGTGGTACGGACTGGTCTCCATACGTGTGACTTGGGCGCACAATCGTCACCGGAAATCCGTGATCCCGATACTGCTTCATCAGGTAATCCTCACAGGCGATCTTGTTGCGTGAATATTCCCAGTAGGGATTGGACAGCGGTGTGCCTTCGGTAATACGGTAATCAGCAAGCGGCGTCTGATAGGCAGATGCCGAACTTATGAATATGAACTGTTTGGTTTTGTCTTTGAATAAACGATAATCCCTCTCGAGCTGTGACGGTACAAAAGCAATAAAGTCTGCAACCACATCGAATTCCAGATCCGCAATCAGGTCCGCCACTCGATCTTCATCATTGATATCAGCTTGCAGCACGTTCACATCCGCAGGCAGGTCATCATTCCGATTTCCCCGATTGATCAAATAGAGTTCACAGCCCTGACTGGCGAGCTGATTCGTAATTGCTGTACTGATTGTGCCTGTTCCTCCAATAAATAGCGCTTTCATAATAGGCCACCTCCAGATGAAATGTCTCACTAGTCCATGATATCACGCATACAAAAGAGGAGCAAAGCCAGCTTGTCACTGACTCTGCTCCTCCGTTTATACTACCTTAATCGTTCCGTATATCATGTACATGCCGCAGTGAATTTCATATTCCCCAGGCTGCAAATTTTCGTCAACGGTGTAGTAGTTATCTCCTTTTTGCATGTATAAATCCAAGCCAAGTTCTTGTGAACCAACCGATTTAACATGGGTGACTGACCGGGTGAGAATAAAATTAATTTTGGTGGGAACTCCCGATTTAACTTCTATCACACCAGGCTCAAATCCATCGTTACTAACATTGACATCAATGACTTCATATCCCGCTAAATCCTCTGGTGTCCCGGCTTGTGCCGTTACTGAATTCCCCGAGCCAGGGGACATATCCTTGCCCATGAAATATACGAGAAAGGATCCGAGTAATACAATTACAGCAATGCCTAGCGTTAGCCACGGCCACATTTTCTTGATTGAGCTGTTCATATCAACATGCCTCTTTTCATCATTTAAAAGTACAACCTCTATCATACCTCAAGCTGCTATAGATGAAAATGGCCCCTATGGGCCATGTCAGATTATGCATTTCACAATAGCTCGAATTCACAGAAGAAAGCTTCAATCCATAGGAAAAAGCCTGATCACTCAGGCTTCTTTACGTTTATATTTATTTCCACTAACACTCTCTTGCATCCCTGCTTCCTATTGTCTTCAGGAATACAGCGGTGTGCTCCGACTGCGCTTCAGCCGCATTTTATATAACTCTGGCAGGGCAACACCGATTAGAACGATAATGACGCCAAACCATTGCAGCCCACTGACATGTTCATGGAGTACGAAGGAAGATAACAGTACCGCAACCGGTAGTTCAACCGCACCCAAAATGCCTGCCATGTCGCCTCCGATATGAGGAACCCCTACGGCGAAGAGGACTGGCGGAATGAAAGCACCGAAAAATCCGAGCAGTAATCCAAACACAAGCAGCTGGCTCCAGATCAGTCCGTTAAACAAGAACGTTGGCGGGAACAAAATGCAGAGCAGGATTAATCCGCCTGTAACCATCCAGGCGCTGCGAAACGCAGGATGTGCTGATGGAACGGCTTTGCCGCTGAACAATACAAACAGCGAATAACTCACAGCTGCCATTAGTCCAAGAGCAATACCAAGACCATTAAACTCACTAAGTCCCTGTTCCAAGAAACCTGCGGCAAGCAGCGTAACCCCGAATAGGATAATCAGTGTCAAGAACGTGACTTTATCCGGACGTTGACGTTTACTTATAGCCTGAATCAATACGCTAATCCATGTAAACTGAAACAACAGGATAATCGCGAGTGATGCCGGAATGTAACGCAATGATTGATAATAAACCAGGCCCGTAATGACCGTCGGCGTTCCGGCAGCCATCAATAGCAAACGCTGCTTCCACGTCAAACGTGTGAAAACGTTGGCTGCAGCTGATGATGATGGTGATTTGCCATCTGCCTGTGATCTGCGTTTAATTTTAAACTTCGTGTATAATGCCAGCATCCAGGACAGGATGAATCCCGTGATCAGCTGTGAGCCTACAACCTCACCGAGCTGATATCCTTCACCGTATGCCAGTACCACAATAGTGGACAAGATGCCATAGCTCATCGCTCCAGCGAGAACGGACAAATAGTATTTCATTATGATTGAACCTCCTGATGATCGATATTACGTCCGCATGTCTATTCCATGCCAAGGTCACAACCTGCCATCCAAACGCAAAAAATCCTAACTTCGAGCAAGGAACATCAATTGATTCCCTGGCATCGTAGTTAGGAAGTATAGGCTTCCCGTAGAGACCCTCGCCCTGTGTACACTTCTGGCCTGCGAGGTTATACGAAATAAAGTATGCTTTTGTGATGTAACGTATGTGACGACTTTTCATATATTACATGGCAGGTGAGATGGTGTCAACCCTCATCATGAATTTAAACAAATTTGAAACATATGCGGCTTGGACGTTACTATCAGTGTCATGATAATCCAGGAGATTCCCAAGCCAGGGTCTGTTCCAATCCCTCCTGTAACCCTTGCAGATCCAAGCCATCTACGGCAAAAGCTTCCCGGATCAATGGCGGCGCCACAAATTCATCATATTTACCGAGATACGGTGCTTCGTCTTCTGCCAGCAGTCCTGAAGCATCTTCAACGGTTCGGCACTCACTCATAATCTCTGCGAGAAGTGTACGTGCATCTACTTTACCAGAGACAACAAAATAATACGGCTCCATGGGCACAACCGAACGCAGTGCAAGCTTGTCAGACAGATTATGCTTCATCAAACGTTCCAGTGTTCGGAACGATTTACTCCCCACCCAAGGCAGAACGTAAACGGAGTCGCCTCCTGCGGGAATGACAACCTGCTTCAATAACCCGCTCTCTCGTGCCAAACGACGTGCCCGCTCAAGCCGATTTACCGCTTGTGGAGACAAATAGGGATAGATCACAGAATCAGACAGAACCTCGCGCATTTTCTGGACTACCAAGGTATGAATGTCACCCCCTGCACCGAGCCATAAGGTGTCCACTTTGCCTTTGGCAGCCTTCACATACACGGCTTTATGTTTGTGGTCCACTTCTTCCACTTTCCACAGCTTACCCGCAAGCGAAAAGCAATACCCTGGCGGCGGGACTGTCGTAATCGAACCAATTTCCTCTGAGCCATTCAGTACCTTGTATTCCTCATCATCTTTAAAAACAGCGTAAAAACGATAGTTATTCACTGTCTTCTCGCCAGTTAACCCGATGATTAATGTTCGTTCTTCAGTCCATTGCAGATGATCCGTTTCGATCAGATAATTCAGGAAAGTCTGGTACTGATCGGCCCGGATCTGGCTGAACGGCGCAATTGAAAGTACGGCATACGCAAGTTCACGAGGCTCTGCTTCTCCCATGCTTTTCAGCATACTCATCGTCTGATGATAGAGAACACCCATCGGCATTTTACGAGCTTCAAGAGGTTCAACCCACTTGGTTTTCACATACAGCTCGATGACAGCAATAGCCCGCAGCAGCGTCCAGGGCATGCGAGCCGGAAGCTGCGCTTCTTCATCCTCTTCTTCCGGACATACGAATAGCATCTCCGAAGCCATGTCATCCCGTCTGCCCGATCTGCCCAGACGCTGGACGAAACTCGATGCGCTGTAAGGGGCTCCGAGCTGCACAACCCGCTCCAATTCACCAAGATCAATCCCCAGCTCCAGCGTTACAGTTGCGGCGGCTACTGCCGGCCCGACGCCGGTTCTCAGGGCAGCTTCGGTTTCCTCTCTGAGCATGGCCGAAATGCTGCCATGATGCACATGAAACACATCCCTTTCCTCTCGCCGTGCGGCTACTCTTCTCATCTCAAGGATGGTCACTTCGGCATCCGTACGGCTGTTGGTGAAGATCAGTGCCTTTTTGTGATGAGTACTCTCATAGATAAAATCGTAGTAGGCTTTTCGTGCGTTGTGCAGATGTTCTGCCTGTTCTTCATCCCGGGCATCGGGAAAGGAGAAGTGCTCCACCCGCAAGCGCAATTTGCGGCCGCCTGGAGAAGAAACGACATCCACGCCCTCCTGCGTTCCGGCTGCCAGCCAGGCTGTAGCTGCATCATAGTCACTTAATGTCGCAGAAAGTCCCACCCTGCGGGGTTTGCAGCCAGCCATTCGTTCAATCCGCGCCAGTTCACTCAATACCTGAATACCGCGATCTGCTCCCATGAACGCATGAACCTCATCAATAATGACGTACCTTAAATCATGAAATAGCGCTGGAATGGCATTCGGACGGTTCATCAGCAGACCTTCCAGCGATTCCGGGGTAATCTGGAGAACTCCGGACGGATTCCGCACCAAACGGGTTTTCTCTGCTTGTGGCACATCCCCATGCCAGTGCCATACCGGTATATTGCCTTCAGACAGCAGGTCCTTCAAACGTTCAAACTGGTCATTGATCAGTGCCTTTAGCGGCCCGATGTACAGGATGCCAACAGATTTGGAAGGACGTTCATACAGCTCGGTCAGTGCAGGAAAAAAAGCAGCCTCTGTCTTGCCTGAAGCTGTGCCTGCCGCGATCAGCATATGATGTGGGGTATTGAAGCAGATATGGCATGCTTCGATCTGGGCAGGACGGAGTGCATCCCATTTTTTTTTGTAGATGAATTCCTGTACAAATGGGGCCAGTCTGTAAAAAGGATGATCACTCATAATTCAAATTCCGCCAGAAAATCGTCCATCTCATCCGGAGCTGTCGAAGAATCCGTTCCTTTTCCATCATTCTTCGGCTTGGCCGTCCGTTCTCCAAGCAGCTGAGCATAGGTCACTTCCGGATTCTGGTGAAGTGTATGCAGCACATCCATGAAATCCCTCACTACTTCACGAGTCGTTAACAGCTCGTCTGCACCGAGACGGTTTACTGCTGTTTGCATGAAATCAACCAAATCTTCATCCGTCAGGCTAGCACTATAAGCAAAATGAAGGGCATGAATCTGACGCAGTTTCTGCAGCAGGATCAAAATCTCTTCGTGAGATAACATCGCAAGCTTCAGGATGGGTCCCGTGTAGTTTGCGTATTCTCTCGCTGCATAACGCCCATCAATCAGTCTGGAGCGTAGCGCCTCGTAACTAAACAACCCACGTCTCTCATCCTCCACAAATTGCGGGGTACCTCCCACAAATATGCCAAGATGCTCCGCCTTGCCCTGCATTGTATCGTTGAACATGGTCAGCAGTTTTTCATAATTGCTTTGCCGGGAGATGCTGTTGGTGATTTTGTACAGATTCACCGCTTCATCAATGAAGAGCAGCAGCCCTTTATAACCAATCCGTGCCGTGAATTCCGACCATAATTTAAAATAGTCATACCAGTTGTCATCGTCTATGATAACACCAACAGCAAGCTCCTTTTTGGCTTCTGTCTTGGTGGCATACTCCCCTCTTAACCAGCGAAGTGCAGCCTGTTTGCGGTCATCATCCCCCAGTTTGTATCCGTTCCAGTATGATGCAAGCACTTTGGCAAAATCAAAACCATGCACCAGGTTCTGCATCTCATTCGTAACGGCATAAATCTGTTTCTCCACCTCTGCCGGGAGAGCAGGATCATCAGGCCGCAAACCTTGGTTCTGCATCGCCTGTTGCTGCAAGGCAGCGATCCATTTCTGCAGGATGGGTTCAAGTGCCCCGCCATCCGGACGTGTGCGTGTAGACAAACGAGTCATTAGCTCACGATACGTTGCAAGCCCCTGACCTTTGGTACCAACCAATCTACGCTCTGGTGACAGATCAGCGTCTGCAACAACAAACTCCCGATCCATCGCATAGTTGCGTATCATCTGCAAAAGAAAGCTTTTCCCGCTGCCATACCTTCCCGTAATCAGTTTAAACGCCGCGCCGCCCTCAGCAATGTTATCCAAATCGCGCAATATCGCGTCCACTTCAGGCTTACGGCCCACAGCGATTTGCTCCAGTCCGATCCGCGGCACAACGCCCGCTGTCAATGAATTCACCAGTGCGGTGGTCAGCCGCTTCGGTATTTTTAGTTCGGTCATTGTCCTATCACCTCTTCACATGTTCAAATACATTCATATATTCAGGAACGATCCGGTCACTGTCTATTAGCAGATCACCGATGGTCTCCATTGCAAGATCATTCACTTCATCAAGCAGAAGTGCGGGCATCGTCCCGAATTGTTCTGCGACTCGCATTAGCCCGGTATCAGGCTCCGCACCCAATAGCGCATATATAACCAGCACATGCTGGGGAGCAAGCTGTTCTGCCAGGAGGAACCACTCCTCATCCAATACATCTGCAGCCGTTTCCTCCCATTGCAGACCGACTGGCTCATGACTAATCGGTTCTTCTTCAGGGAAATCATCGTTAATCTCCTTGTCAGCCTGTGATTCAATAGAATCATCTTCTTCTCCTTCAGGCACGACAAGCAAAATCCCTTTTGCTTCTCCCTCTTCAAGAGGAATGGAGTCTGACGAAACTGCTGCATGTTCCGCAATGGCGTCCTCTTCAATCATTAAGGCATTACGGACGTATTCGCTCTCCTGCTGCAAAGATAGAAGTCTTTCGGTATTGATTCGAATGATCGGTTTCTTGACGGCTTCCGCTTTTTCCGCTGCAAATGCCTTATCCAGGTAGCGTTCGATCAGGCCCGCCAATTCGGGTTCAAGAGTCTTTCCACGCAATCGCCCTCTAAAACCGAGCAGCTCACGACATTTATTCTCGGTACATCGGAATATACGCGTAACGAATTGCACAAAATCTGTGTTCTCTCCAATGGGCACATAGGTTAACAACACCGATTTGCCATAAAGAGTATCATCGTAAACCGCTTTGCGAAATAACATCCGTTCCGTCGTTCTTTCGTTAACCAGTTTGAACTGGTCAACGATCCCTCCCTGACGTGTACGCAGCAAATAAGAATCGACGAGTGCCATAACCTTGGGAATATACCTTTCGAGAACTTCCTCGCCACCATCCCTGTAAAATTTGCTGAGCGTGATATCGTAGTCATAATATCGGCGCAGCAGTTTTAACGAAACTTCAGCAACATGATTCTGCAAAATCCGGTGCATCTCCATATCCAGCATCTCCGCTGGAAGATATCCACTTGTAACGTCCAAAATCTCGGACAATGACATGTCCAGTTGATGAACCAGCGCGTAATCCATGAGCCATTCCTGCATATAAACGTCCAGCTGCGGATGGCGCGCCCTGTATTGTATCCATAACCGTTTCAGCTGATCAAAACCCAATTGCGGTTCATTCCACCCTATACCGTTAATCAACTCATACGTATGGACAAAAAGATAGGACAGATCCGTATCCGGGTATCTTTCCTGCCTAACTTCCGATCTCCAATACAGATACCATTGCCGCTGGGGCTCGTTCATGACGCCATAGGTTGGCCAATAGCTCATAAAAGGTACAAACGGAGCAGGATCTCCTTCCGTTTCTTCAAGGTGCCTCGCCTCTTCCACAAATCGTTTCTCGGAAGACAGTATGCTACCATTAGCCTGCCTTGAATGAAATTCCCTCTGGGCCAATGTTGAACGTTCAGGCACCGGCACTGCCGCAGTTTCCGGCTCTTCGCTCAGATCAATCTCGATAAACTCCAACTGCCTTGAATCGTCTTTCATTGAATGCTGTTTCACCGTCCCTTCATATTCGCTATACGAACAAGTGTATCCATAAGCATCATTATAGCACTTGTCCTGTGTCAGCGGCGACGAAAATAAACGATTCAAAAAAGAATGGCGCTCAAACTGTTTTCCAGTTCAAACGCCATTCCATACTCATTTACTTTATAAAAAATTAAATATTGATATGCTATGGGATAGTAGACCATGCTCTCACTGAGGTCAGTGTACTTTAAGAGCTGTCATGACATACGAATGATTAGTTTACTTTGGTATTTATCCATTGATCAAGCAATCGGAATGTTTCGGAAGCTGTATGAACCATGTCGTCTTGTTCTTCCTCGCTGCGAGCGAACTGAATAAGCTGCTGCGTGAATTCGGCCCATCTCGTTCTGGTTTCCGCACCATAAGCGTTAAAATATTCAAGCCCGCGGCCTGCTTCAATCGGCAAAAACTGTGACAGGCGCTTGGTCATGATCTGCCCCCCGTTGGTAGACCCTTCAATTACATATAAATAACCGAACATTCGTGCAGGTGAAGATATATCTGGCAATTCCTCACATCTTGGCAGCTGTGCTATGTCCTCTTCGCTGGAACCCAAATGATGCAGATCATTTTCTAGCAAAATGGCTTTCCCCCGGATCTCGTAATCCAGTCCGGTACTTTCCCAGAACGGCTGATCCAAAGCCTGCTCTTCCATCGGTTTCAGAAAGCCGTAGAATTTTTCCAAATACTGCTTATACTCTTCTAAACTCACGGTTTGACTCATAATAGCCTTGGCATAGTCGTTCTGTTCCACTTGTCTGTGATAATGAGCCGTCTCACTTTTCAAACGTTCCATAATGGTGCTGGCTGTCATGTAATCATCACCTTTCTCTGCTTGGTTCCTTTATCAAAATTAAAACGTATACTAAAGCTCACATGTTCAGTGTAGGTAGAATGGTTGCTCTGTTTAATCTAGATGATTCTATGTAAGTATACTTTTTCCCGTAGAAGAAAACTACTTTAACCCCAGTTTCACCAAGTGTAATGCTGTCGTCTGTACAAAATGATAAACTGGGAGTATATTCTGTATCCTGTCATTTGGAGGTATCGCATTCATGAAAATTACCGTTCAAGATCTTATCCATCATTTGACCGCCCATGTGGAGCTGCGGGAAAACACGGTGGATCAGCTGATTAGCGGATCCATGGAGCAGCTCGTCACGGGTGTTATCGTTACATTCATGCCCTCGCAGCATGTCATTGAGCAGGCAATACATCAGGGAGCCAATCTGATTATCGCTCATGAGCCTCCCTTCTATAACCATCATAGCCACACGGAGTGGCTCACTGAAGATCCTGTCTATCAGACGAAGCGCAGCCTCATTGAGAAGGCGGGAATTGCCATTTATCGTTGTCATGATTCCATTCACCAGATTCAACCCGATGGAATCACGGAAGGGTTAATTCAGGCATTGGGATGGTCATCCTATGTCGTGCAAAGAAAGCCCGAAGCAGATATAATTTCTTTCGATGATCACATGACGGTTCAGCGGATTGCAGAACATATCAAGCGTACACTTGGAGTTGAATATGTGCGCATTGCCGGCAGTTTGGAGATGACTTGCAAACGTGCAGCCGTGTTGGTCGGTTTCCGTGGAAACGGTAATCTAACCATCCCCTTACTTCATAACGAAACATTGGACCTCATTATCGCAGGCGAAGGCTTCGAATGGGAGACACCGGAATACATACGTGATGCTGTGCAGCAGGGCAAACAAAAGGCACTTATTATGATGGGACACGCCGAAAGCGAGGCCGCGGGTATGAAGCTTCTGGCAGCAAGGCTTGACCAAGCCTTCCCTCGACTGCCTGTCCACTTTGTAGGCGAGCAGCCAGTGTACAAAGTTCTCTAATGAAATGCGATTAACCGCCCCCTGATGAAGGGGCTTTTTTCTTTTTCTCCATATCCCGCTACCTGTAAATGCTTCCTTATAAAAATGAATTATTCGAGTGATCATTCGGTCATATGTGGATTTTTGCAGCCCTTTGTTGTACGCTGAATGCTGTGTATTTGGAGCTGAGGACATTTGTCCTTGGCGATCGGGGTACGTTTGTCATTTAATAGAAGTCGAAGTAACACAGTGATAAGGAGAGTACAGCATGAAAGGAATTATTTTTGCATTATTGGGCGGGGCCTGCATTACGCTGCAAGGTGTAGCCAACACCCGGATAAGTACCGATATGGGCACATGGCAAGCCGCCACCATAACGCAGCTGACCGGCTTCATTTTGGCAGCCATCATTCTGGTGTTTGTTCGTGATGTCAACCTTCAGGGTTTAAAACAAGTCAAACCGTTATATCTGGCCGGTGGTGCCTTCGGTGCAGTCATTATTTTCAGCGAAGTGACCGCCATACAGCAAATTGGAGTCACTTTCACGATCTCGGCCCTGCTGATTGCCCAGCTGTTCCTGACTTTTCTGGTAGACAGCAATGGGTGGTTCGGTGTAGTGAAGCAGAAGATGAAGTTACCACAATTTCTTGGCATAGCACTCATGGTTGCAGGTGTCATCATTATGAAGCTGTAGTTTGCTTTAAATTATCACAAGAACAAGTCGGGGGCGAAGTACTGATGGAAGAAATCCATAATGAAAATCAATTGTTGCACTATTTAAAGCAGTATCAGCTCGAATCGGTATTTCACGAGCCCCTGCGTCCATATATGACGGTATGCCATTTTGAGAAATGTGAATTGATCTGTCGCGAAGGCGAAGCATCGGAATACTTATATGTGCTGGTGGAAGGCAAAGTCAAGATCTTCACCACCTCCGCTCAGGACAAAACACTTGTACTCTGCTTCAAGACACCACTTGAAGTTGTTGGCGATGTGGAATATGTCCGGGAAAGCAATATCATCAATACGGTGCAGGCCGTCACTCCTGTCGTCATGCTGCGCATTCACTATCGATGCCTGGCTGAACATGCGAGTGATTATGCACCATTGCTCCAATTTTTGCTAAAAATTATATCCCATAAGTTCTACATTGATTCGAACTTTTCCAACTTCAATCTGATGTACCCCGTTGAGGTTCGGTTAGCCAGCTACCTGCTCTCCATATCCACCGAAGAAGCAGGAGCAGTTGTACACGAGGAGCTTGACTCATTCAATCTGACCGACATCGCGAATCTGATCGGTACAAGTTATCGGCATCTGAACAGAGTCATTCAGAAATTGTGTACTGATGGGTTGATTGAACGCAACCAAGGTTTTATCCAGATTAAAAACCGGGACGGTTTGCGTCTAATAGCAGGTCACAATATTTATGAATAAGGAGTTTACAACCGATGATTATTACGGGTATTTTGCTCGCATTACTTGCAGGTTCACTGGTCAGTCTGCAGACCGTTTTTAATAGTAAAGTCAATGAAAAAACCGGATCCTGGTCCACTACAACGATGGTTCTACTCACCGGATTTCTTGCCTCATTCCTGATCTCATTGCTGGTGGAAGGCAAGAATACCTTCAGCTTCCAGCATATGCAGCCGTGGTACTGGTTAAGTGGAGCAATTGGTGTAGGCGTCGTGTTCTGTCTCGTACAGGGGATGAAGCTGCTGGGACCCACCTTTGCTATTTCCATCGTACTGACATCGCAGCTGAGTTTTGCACTGTTGTTTGATTCCATGGGGTGGCTTGGCCTGGAGAAAATTCCGTTTTCCTGGAATCAGCTGCTCGGCGTGCTTGTTATCGTTGGAGGGATCGTATTATTCAAATTTGGCGGCAGCAAAACAAAGAAATCGGAAAAAGCCCGTAGAGCTCTGCGGTCCAATTCGTAGGGAACCAAACAAAAAGAGTGTCCAACCCATCAGCAAGATGGACTGGACACTCTTTTTCAATTGACAAGAGCTTACGTCGTTGTCTTATACAAACTCTACATTGTGGTACACTTGCTGAACATCTTCAAGGTCTTCAAGGGCATCAATCAGTTTTTCGAATTGAGCCTGTGCATCCTCGGGAAGTTCAATATGGTTTTGTGCCAGCATGGTCAGCTCGGCAACGGTGAACTCAGTAACACCGGCAGCTTTGAATGCTTCCTGTACCGCATGGAATTGATCTGGCTCCGCGTAAACGATAACAGCCTCATCCTCATCCACGATATCACGAACATCCACGTCTGCTTCGAGCAGAATTTCCAGCACTTCTTCAGCGTTTTTACCCTCTACTCCGATTACCGCAGTTGGATCAAACATGTACGCAACAGAACCGCTGACACCCATGTTTCCTCCGTTTTTGTTAAACGCGGAGCGTACTTCAGGGGCTGTCCGGTTTACATTGTTGGTGAGTGCATCCACGATGACCATCGCACCATTCGGTCCAAAGCCTTCATAACGCAGCTCTTCGTAGTTCTCATCCCCACTGCCTTTTGCCTTTTCCATGGCACGATCAATGATCGCTTTGGGTACGTTATACGTTTTCGCACGTTCCAGCACGACTTTCAGTGCACGGTTCGCCTCCGGGTCTGGTTCACCCTTCTTGGCAGCTACATAAATCTCAACGCCGAACTTGGCATATACCCGGCTCGTATTTGCATCTTTTGAAGCTTTTTTTTCTTTAATATTATTCCACTTACGACCCATATCGTTTCCGCTCACTTTCAACATGTAATCTGCATTCTACCTAGTTATTATATCTTGTTAACACTGCTTCAACAAGTTCAGTGAGACGAAATAATGGTAATCTATCCATCCAAAAGGAGGGACTGATAGAGGATATACCAGTCACTAGCCTTTAATCAAGGTCTCGGCTCCATCAACAAATACCTCAGTACCTGTAATGTGAAGCGCCTCGTCGGATGCCAGATAGAGTAATAGACTAGCTGCATCTTCCGGTTTGCCTGGTTTTCGGGTAAGCGGAATACCATGTTCGGAAATTCCAAAAGGAGCACTCCCACAGGGAATGCTCCTCTAACGTTAACGGATCATTTAAGCGTGAAACTGCTGGCCGTCCAGCACTTCAGGCACATAGCCGGCACGAATCACAAAATCTCCAAAATGTTCACCTTCATGACGTTCTCTCGCATACTGATGCACCATCGGCGTCAACGTATCCAAAATCTCCGTTTCACCAATATTTTCTTTGTAAAGCTTGTTTAGACGATGACCGGTAAAGCTGCCCCCGAGATACATATTGTATTTGCCCGGAGCCTTTCCGATAAATGAAATCTCGGCCAGCATCGGACGTGCGCATCCATTAGGGCAGCCCGTCATACGAATGACAATTTCCTCGTCTCTCAGTCCTGCTTCATCCAGAACGGGTTCCAACTTGTCGATCAGGGACGGAAGGTAACGCTCGGACTCTGCCATTGCCAAACCGCAGGTAGGAAGTGCCACACAAGCCATGGAACTCCTGCGCAGTGCCGAATAATGAGCACCATCCGTGAGATTATACTGCTCAATCAGCGCTTCGATCTTTTTCTTCTTCTGACTGCTGATATCCCCAATAATCAGGTTCTGGTTGGCTGTCAGGCGGAAATCTCCGCTATGAACCTTGGCTATTTCACGCAAACCCGTCATGAGCGGATAGCCATCAATGTCTTTTACCCGTCCATTTTGGATAAACAACGTATAATGCCATCTGCCATTGCTGCCTTTGACCCAGCCGTAACGATCTCCATTATGATCAAAATGGAAATCACGCGCGGCTTCCAGACTCCAGCCCAGGCGGTTCGTCAATTCCTCTACGAACCAGGCCAGCCCACGATCATCAATCGTATATTTAAAGCGAGCGTGCTTACGAACTGCACGATCACCATAGTCCCGCTGGATCGTGACCGTTTTTTCCGCAACATCAATCATTTGCTCCGGTGTGCAGAAGCCAATGACTTTGGACACTTGCGGATATGTCTTCGGATCTCCATGGGACATTCCCATGCCGCCGCCTACCGATACGTTAAAGCCCTGCAGCTTACCATTCTCCACGATCGCGATAAATCCGAGATCCTGTGAAAATACATCGACATCATTCGATGGCGGAACCGCAATCCCGATCTTGAACTTCCGCGGCAAGTACACTTTGCCGTAGATCGGCTCCACTTCCTCGTCACTGGACCCGGTATCAATCACTTTCTCTCCATCCAGCCACAGCTCATGATATGCCCGAGTGCGGGGATCCAGGTGATTGCTCACCTGACAAGCCCATTCGTATACCTCTGCATGCACATCCGACTGATTCGGGTTCGGGTTGCACATCACGTTCCGGTTAACGTCTCCACACGCCGCAAGTGTGCTCAGCAAGGAATCGTTTACTTCACGTATCGTATTTTTGAGATCCCACTTCAATACCCCATGGAGCTGGAAAGACTGGCGAGTAGTTAAACGAATCGTACCATTCGCATATTTATGAGCCACGCGGTCCATCATCAACCACTGCTCTGGTGTTACAATTCCGCCGGAAGCCCGGACGCGCAGCATGAACTGATAAGCAGGCTCCAGCTTCGACTTATTCCGCTCGTTGCGCAGGTCACGATCATCCTGCATATAGCTGCCGTGATGCTTCATGAGCCGGTTGTCATCCTCCGGAATCGAACCACTAATGCGATCAGCCAGCGTTTCGGTAAGACTGCCGCGCAAGTAATCACTCTTGATCTTTATATCTTCCACATCGCTGTTCGCGCGCTGCGGATTCAGTAAGTTATTATAAGCCATGCTGCTTTCTCCTCTCGTCTCTGCGGGATGCCTTGATCCGGGGTTACGGAATTAATACACGTCCCGCTGATAACGTTTTTCCTGTTGCAACCTCGTCAGATATTCCGATGCCTGTTCTGACGTCAAGCCGCCTTCTTGTTCAAGAATGGTAGCTAGTGCATTATGAACGTCATGCGCCATCTTTTTCTCGTCCCCGCAGACATAGATGACTGCGCCTTCCTGAAGCCACTGGTACAGCTCTTTGCTGTTTTCCAGCATCCGGTGCTGCACATATACCTTTTGCTCCGTGTCACGAGAGAAAGCTACATCCATTTTGGTAAGCACGCCGTCTTTGAGCCAGCGCTGCCATTCCGTCTGGTAGAGAAAATCCGTCAAGAAGTGCTGATCACCATAGAAAAGCCACGTTTTTCCTTCGGCTCCCGTTTCTTCACGCTCTCCCAGGAACGATCTGAACGGTGCCACACCTGTTCCCGGTCCAATCATGATGATTGGTGCATCCGGGTTCTCCGGCAACTTGAAGTTCGGATTGTGCTGAATATAGATTGGCAGGCTGTCCCCTGCTTCAACACGCTCAGCCAGATGAACCGAGCATACGCCGTAACGCTCTCTTCCCCGCGCTTCGTAGCGTACCGTGCGCACTGTGAGGTGCACTTCATCCGGGAACGATTTGGAACTGCTGGCGATCGAGTACAGTCTTGCAGGGATTTTACGAAGTCCCGCAACAAACTCTGCTGCCGGAATGCCTCTAAGACTATAATCCTGTACCAGATCCAGCAGGTCGCAGCTGTTCATTACTTTGCGGAATTCGGCGTCATTTGCCAACAAATTCGTCAGTCCGCTGCCTGGGCTAAGCTTCGCGAGCTGCTCTACCACCGGTTTGGTCACAGCCGTAATTTCGAAGTAGCGCAGTAATGCTTCACGTACCGATACCTGCTCTCCGGATTTGTTCACCGTTACACGCTCATCGGCATTCCAATCCATGGCCGCAATCAGCTCATCCACAAGGCGTGGATGATTTTCCGGAAAGACGCCCAGGCTGTCACCTGGTTCGTAGTCCAGATTGGAACCTTCCAAAGACAATTCGATATGACGCGTCTCCCGGTCCGATCCCCTGCCGTTCAGGTTAAGATTCTCCAATACCTCTGCCTTAAATGGATTGGTCCGGTTGTACTCGGATTCCCCGCTGCTTACCGCAGCAACAACGGCTTCACTGGATACCGTACCCGCTGTCGCTGGCGTACTGCTGAGCGAAGCCAGCACATCATTCATCCATTCGGCAGCCGCTTCATCAAAATCAACGTCACAATCCACACGCGGAACGATCGCCGTACCGCCAAGCTCCTGCAAGCGTTGATCGAAGTCCTTGCCGGTCTGGCAGAAAAACTCATATGAAGTGTCTCCGAGCGCAAGCACGGAGTATTTTAATCCATCCAGCTTCGGAGCGCGTTTGCTGTTCAGGAATTCATGAAGCGGAATCGCATTATCCGGCGGCTCGCCTTCTCCATGAGTGCTGACAATAATGAGAAGATTCTCAATTTTTTTCAGTCCGTTCGGTTTGAAATCTCCCATGGCGGACAAGGTCACCTGAAGACCCTGCTCTTCCAGCTTCTTGGCCAGCTTCTTGGATAGTCCGCTGGAATTTCCAGTTTGGGATCCGTAGAGCACCGTAACTTCGCGGGAAACCGGAGGTACACTAACAGCAGATATTGTCTCTGCTTGTACGTTTTGTGCTGCACCTGCTCCGGCCGCTACCGCTGAAATCCCCTGAATTGCTGTCAAATATCCGCTAAGCCATGTCTTTTGTCCAGAGTTCAATGTAGGAATAAGACGATTGAGCAGTTCAACCTGTTCCTGATTAAAAGGGCTGTTTGTCACTTGAAGTTCCACTATTTGCCACCTCGCGCATTGCTTCAATTTTAATTCCTACTAAAATGATCATATTAATTTCTACTACTTAGAACCTAACACACGGGGTGTTAGGGGTCAATTTCAATGATTTTATAACATTTATCAGTTTCGCTGATAAAGGACAAAAAACAAAAAAAAACCATCCTCATTCATCAAGGACGGTTTCATTTTTCGTTGTCATCCATTTAGGGGCGAAGTCGGTACATAATCGCTGAAATGGTTTTCGAGCACTTTGTTTTTATCTCCGTATACCCTGTCCAAATGGTTTTCTCCCCATAAGCAGATGCGATCAATGATCTCCTGAAGCGTTAAGCCATACTCGCTGATTTCATACTCTACCTTGGGAGGAATCTGGTTTATTCGGTGAATAATACCATTCCTTTCGAGTTCCCGCAGCTGCTGGGTAAGCACTTTCTGGGTGATCGCTGGAATCGCCCTGCGCAGCTCACTTGTTCGTTTCCTGCCTGAAATCAGCTGATGTAGAATGAGGATTCTCCACTTGCCTCCAACCAATTCCAGCATCGCCTGCACGCCACTCTCGTATTTTTTAATTTCTGCTTCCATCGGAATTCCCCCCTGAAGATACGGCCTTATCCGTTATAAAAAGTAATCGAAGAACCTCAAGGTATCTACAGCACTTGAAGGTGCGTACTTCTCAATAACACGCCATGAAACTTATAATAACACTTGTCAAAATGTTACTTCAAAAAATATGGAATAGGAAGGTCACTCAATCATGAAAGTTAAACTGGTCGTTGCTCATCCAAGACAGAATTCCCTGACGTTCGCTGTTATGAATCGTTTTATAGATGGTATGAAGGAGAATCATCACGAAATCGATATCCTTGATCTGTATCATGATGGATTTGATCCGTTGTACAGTTTAGAAGATGAACGGGATTGGCAAAATCCCAATAAGCAGCACGCCCCTGTGATTCGAAAAGAATTGGATCGTGTCCTTGCAGCTGACGCAATAGTGCTTGGTGGTACAATATGCCTTCCATGCTCAAAGCCTATCTGGATAAAGTATGGAACATGGGTCTGCTAAACAGAGTAAATTCCAAAAAGGTACTCTAGATCGCGTTGGCTGGCGGTACGGAGGCCTCATTCCAGAAATACGATTATTACAACATGATTACAAATTATTTGAATAACGGAATCGCTGGTTATGCAAGAATGCAAGAATCCCGAGTAGAGTTCCTATACGAAACCATATCGGAATCCAAAGCGCATATCGAAGGTTTGCTGGAGCGAGCGTATCAGATCGGCAAATATTACAATTAATTGTTGCTGCGCAAAAAGACAGCGTCCATTTTTCCATGGCACGCTGTCTTCTTTTTGTCCTTATGTTTCATACGATGCAGGATTCGACATTAAAATACTTTGGTTGTCCATGATTCGCAGTTCCATGTCTCCGTCACGACATCACGATAGAATTCCGGTTCGTGCGAGATCAGCAGAATGCTGCCTTTGTAGGCTTTGAGCGCACGTTTCAACTCATCCTTGGCATCCACGTCAAGATGGTTCGTCGGCTCATCGAGTACAAGCAGGTTCGTTTCGTTGTTGATCAGTTTGCAGAGACGCACTTTGGCCTTCTCTCCCCCGCTCAGTACTGCTACCTTGCTCTCAATGTGCTTCGTAGTCAGTCCGCATTTTGCGAGTGCAGCACGCACCTCGAATTGCGTGTAGGACGGGAACTCCTGCCAGATCTCTTCGATACAGGTATTGTAGTTGGCATCCTTCATCTCCTGTTGGAAGTAACCGATCTCGAGATGCTCTCCACGCTGAACCGTTCCTTCCAAGGCAGGAATTTCACCCAGAATGCTGCGCATCAAGGTCGTTTTACCGATACCGTTCGCACCTACGAGTGCGATCTTCTGACCTCGCTCCATACGCAGATCGAGCGGTCTGGACAACGGCTCATTGTATCCAATCACTAGACCTTTGGTTTCAAAAATAAGCTTGCCGGACGTTCTTGCATCCCGGAAGTTGAACTGCGGCTTCGGCTTCTCCTTCGCGAGTTCAATGACATCCATTTTGTCGAGCTTCTTCTGTCTGGACATCGCCATGTTGCGTGTCGCCACACTGGCCTTATTACGTGCAACAAAATCCTTAAGATCAGCAATTTCCTGCTGCTGGCGCTTGTAGGCCGACTCCAACTGCTGCTTTTTCATTTCATATACTTCCTGGAAGTGATCATAATCGCCCACGTAGCGGGTCAGATCCTGATTTTCCATGTGATAGATCAAGTTGATTACGCTGTTCAGGAATGGAATATCATGTGAAATGAGAATAAAGGCATTCTCATATTCCTGCAAATAGCGCTTCAGCCATTCGATGTGCTGTTCATCCAGATAGTTCGTCGGCTCATCGAGGAGCAGAATATCCGGTTTTTCAAGCAGCAGCTTGGCCAGCAGAACTTTGGTCCGTTGACCTCCACTCAGGTCATTAACGTCCTTGTCGAGACCGATATCCGTGAGGCCCAGACCGCGTGCTGTCTCGTCCACTTTGGCATCGATCATGTAAAAGTCCTGGTTGGTCAGCGTATCCTGAATGGTTCCAACGTCCTCAAGCAGCTGCTCCAATTCCTCTGGAGTAACATCCCCCATCTTGCCATACATCTCGTTCATTTCCTGCTCCATGTCGAACAGGTATTGGAACGCACTGCGCAGGATATCACGGATCGATTGTCCCTTGTTCAGTACGGCGTGCTGATCGAGATATCCCACACGCATCCGTTTGGACCACTCGACTTTGCCCTCATCCGGCTGCAGTTTGCCCGTAATAATGTTCATGAAGGTGGATTTACCTTCACCATTGGCTCCGATCAGTCCAATGTGCTCGCCCTTCAACAGGCGGAAAGAAACGTCGTTAAAGATAGCACGGTCACCAAAACCGTGGCTTAATTTTTCCACATTTAATATGCTCATTCATGACACCTTTTCTATATAGACTTCATTCTTGTATATTATAATCAATATATCATGCACAACTCAACGCCATATTTGCCTTATATGCATGAATCGGTTAAAATTTGGCCTTAAACTACTACAGAACGGAGCTCTCTCAGACGAGCATCAGGTGAACATTATGATTGAAGTAAAACAATCCAAATTGGGTGATGGCGAGTTTAATCGGGGGGTATTTGCCACAGTGGATATTCCCAAAGGCCAGTTGATCCATCAGGCCCCGGTTGTACCTTATCCCAACGAAGATCACGAACATGTGGAAAAAACAATCCTGGAGGATTACGTATTCGAATATGGTGCCAATCATACTGCCATTTTGCTGGGTTACGGCAGCTTGATCAATCATTCGTATGAACCGAACGCCACCTATGATATCAACTTTGAAAATCATACCTTTGATTTCTATGCTTACAAGGATATCAAAGCAGGCGAAGAGGTCCTGATTAATTACAATGGCGAAGAAGACAATATGGACCCGTTATGGTTTTTGGATGATTATGAAGAACGTATGCGTGAGCTGAACGAAGCAGACGAACGTAACGATGAAAATGGTGAAGACAACGAGTCAAGTTCAAAAGATGCATAACGCAAACAAGCAAGTCTTCCATCACGGAGGACCTGCTTGTTTTTTTGTGGAATAAATTAGTCCACTTGTCCTGAGCATTCTCAATCATAAATGGGTGGATCTGCGTGCAGGTCCTCATCGGGTGCGGTTGTTCTCCACTGCGTAAATGCGACTTCAAACCCAGCTCGCTTGGGTGAACACAGAAACGGCCCCGCCTGTTTGTTCGTCGGATACGCGAAACGCGCAACCCGAATCGTCCGCCAGGGATGTTCATCCGTACGTGCTCGAATGACTACCGCTTCATTGTGGTAAGAGGCTCGAATGGTAACCAACCGTTCACCCCACTCCGGGATTGGAGATAGTGACCAGTCAGAGAATTGATCTGTTACCACAGCACCGATATGCACCACCCCGTCGTTCACTTCCACCCCGGCCTTGATCCATTGTTCCTTGCTGTGCCAGAGCATCAAGCCTGCCTGATCATATAATTCAGTGAATGAACTCAGATCAAATGTTACTTCAACCGCTTTACTTTCGTCCCATGGGGCCAGCAGGGCATGTCCATTCTGATGACAGAATCCGTAGAACGTTTTCTCCCAAAAGTCACTGCCTTCCTGTGCTTGCACGATGAACCGCTCACCCTCTGTTCGGGTAGCAACCGGTTCAGTAGTCCATCTGGCATCGGATGAACCAAGAAAATGCGCTGCTGACATGTGTTCAACATCCTTCCATCATCAATGTCTTCAAGAATCGATCATTACTCTTTATTCGCTAATCATCTAGTTCATAAAATCACTTATCCTCGTTTCCATACGTTTAAAGCAAGGAGCCCAGGTCCGAAGCAGCTGTAGGATATGCGAAATTCATCGTGTTCAGCTGATCTGTTGTGATCCCGAACTGAATCGCCATCGCAAACAGATTAATCAGCTCTTCGGTCTCGCTGCCGATTACATGTGCACCAAGGATGCGTCCTGTAGCGTTGTCGATCACAACTTTGGCCATGGCATATTTTTCATTTGTCCGTTTATAAGTATACCATTTCGACATGTCATTTACTTTCACTTCGTAACCTTCCTTCTCGGCTTGCTCAACATTGAGACCAACAGAGCCAATGGATGGCACGGTAAACACGATGGAAGGCATGACTTTATAATTCGGTTGAACATGGTTTCCCTTCAGCAAATTTGAGGCTACAGCCCGTGATTCCTGACCTGCCAGAGGCGTAAGAGGAAGACCTTTCGTCGCGGCGACGTCACCGGCTGCATATACTTTGGGATTGCTGGTGCTTTGCAAATATTCATTCACAATAATACCGTTCTTACTATAGCTGACCTTTCCCTTTTCCAGTTCCAAGCCCTCGACGTTCGGGATACGCCCTGCTCCATGCACGACTTGGCCGCACTGCCACTGATGATCTGCCCCATTCCGGGTTCCGCTGACCATGTAGGTCTCCCCCTGCTTTCGAATGGACTTCACTTCGGCGTTCAGGTGAACATGTATGCCAATCTCTTCGGATTTCTGAACCAGCAAGTCGACGAGATCCTTATCAAACTGCTCCAGCGGCCGTTCGCCACGGTGAATGATGTGTACTTCGCTCCCCGCTCTTGCGGCAATGTGAGCAAATTCAAACGCGATGTACCCCCCGCCCACCAACACCAGTTGATCGGGAAGCTGCTCCATATCCAGGAAATCATCACTGTAAAGGAGATGCTCTGCACCTTCAATGGAAAGTGGCGCGGGCTGCGCACCCGTTGCTATCAGAATGTGTTTGCCACGAAGTAATTCATCACCCACACGAATGTGATCTTCATCAACAAAAGAAGCCTTGCCATGGAATGTATCCATCCCGGCCTGTTTGAATTTATCCTCGCTCGCTCTCGGAATACTTGCAGTAAATGTACGTTTAAAGTTCATCAGTTCAGGCCAGTTCATGGTCGTCTTGCCCTGAGTGCCCTTCCCCAGCATTCGCTCATTCCGGTCGATGAGTTCAGCAGCTCCGGCCAACACTTTTTTGGGATCGCATCCTCGCAAGGCACAAGTTCCGCCAAACTCACGCTCATCAATGACGGCTATCTTCCATCCGGCTTCAGCGCAGCGGGATACAACTGAACTCGCTGCACTTCCGGTACCTATTGAAATTAGATCATATAATGGTGTCATGACTAGTTCCTCCTCTTCCTTTTCCCAACATATAAAATCTATAACAAACCTGCCTTCTGCAAATAGTCAGATGCTACCTGCTTCGGACGGGCTCCATTCACATTCACCTCATAATTCATCTGACGCATCTCATCATCTGTAATGCGTCCGGCCAGCTGATTCAGTACCTCGATCAGTTGCGGATACGCATCTGCTGTCTCCTTGCGAAGCATCGGTGCTCCCTGATATGGAGGGAAGAGCTCCTGATCATCTTCCAGCACCACGAGATTATATTGCCTCAGCTCACTGTCGGTAGAATAAGCATCAACCAGGTTAATATCACCTCGCTGAACAGCACTATATCGCAGTTTGGGTTCCATCGTGGCTACGTTCGGAAACCGAATACCATACTTTTTCTGTATCCCGAGATAACCGTCCTCGCGATCTGAAAATTCCAGTGTAAATCCAGCTTTCATCTGCTGCTGAACCGACTGGAGATCAGATATGCTTTTCAAATTAAACTGGTCGGCAACCTTTTGCGGGACAGCCAGCGTGTACGTATTGTTGTATTCCATCGGGTCCAAAAGCACCATATCAAACTGGCTTAGCATTCCGTCCCTTGCCTGTTCAAAGACTTCCGTGCGATCCGTACTGACGGCCGTTTCTTTCATGAATTCCGATATGGCCGTACCTGTAAATTCGGGATAGATATCGATGTCACCGGATTTTAAGGCATTGAACAGAAACGGGGTCTTCCCCAATCCCGGCTTTAATTCAACGCTGAGATCCGTATCTTTTTCAATCATCAGCTTGTACATGTTAATCAAAATCTCCGGCTCTGCGCCCAGCTTGCCTGCAATGACCAGATCCTTCTGACCACCACGGAACAGCAGCGGAATGGTGATCACAAGTACGGCGGCCAGTGCCAGTGCACCAAGAGTACCAAGCGTTTTGCGGAAGGACAGCCGCTGGAATTGCCGGAGCAGGACATCGAACAAAATTGCCAGCAATGCCGCAGGTATCGCCCCCAAAATAATGAGCGCAGTATCATTCCGATCGATACCGAGCAAAATCAGATCACCGAGGCCGCCTGCGCCTATTAATGCCGCTAAGGTGGCTGTCCCCACGATGAGAACCATGGCCGTCCGAATTCCTGCCATAATGACAGGCATGGCGAGCGGCAGTTCCACTTTGCTTAGACGCTGACGACTGTTCATGCCCATCGCATTGGCAGCCTCGACCATTGAAGGATCCACCTCGGTTATGCCCGTGTATGTATTGCGAAGTACCGGAAGCAGTGCATATACCACGAGCGCAATAATTGCTGGAACCGTACCGATGCCAAACAGCGGAATAAGCAGCCCGAGAAGGGCCAGCGAAGGAATGGTCTGCAAGACTGCGGTGACACCGATGATTGGTTCAGCAACTCTGGGCTTTCTCGTTAGATAAATGCCGAGTGGAATCGCAATCAGTACCGCGAAGAATAAGGCAATAAACGAAATCTGGATATGCTCCAGAAGAGCTGACAACAGCTGTCCTTTCCGCTCACTGAACACCTCGGAGAACCTACTCATGACCATCACCTCGCTCCTGCTGCAGCTGACCGGACCAGTACCGCAGCAGATCCGTTCTGCTCACCTGACCTACAATCTGGTGGTTTTTCTCCACCAGCAAGGTGTCGTAGGCATCCATGACATCTAATAAATCGGTCAGTGTGATGGAAACCGGAACAGCCGTCTTGGCAGACTTGGGTACATGGCCCGGTGCCAGGGGGACCATGATCGCTTCAAGATCAAAAACCATCTGATCATCGGAAGCAAAGTGTGAAGTATGATCTTGATTCACATCTATGTCAGGACCTCCAACAAAATCTCGTACAAATTCATCGGCAGGCTTCTGTACCAGCTCTTCAGGTGTGCCCACCTGTAATACTTGTCCATCCTTCATAATGCAGATGCGATCGCCCAGCTTCATGGCTTCCTGTATGTCATGGGTGACAAACACAATGGTTTTCTTCATCTGACGCTGAATTTCCAGAATATCGTCCTGCAATTTCTCCCGGCTCATCGGGTCCAGAGCACTGAATGGTTCATCCATCAGTACAATCTCCGGGTCTGCCGCAAGTGCCCGCAGTACGCCGATTCTTTGCTGCTGTCCGCCGGACAGTTCCCCTGGTTTGCGATCACCGTAGGTTTCTCCATTCAGTCCCACCATGTCGAGCAAGCTATGTACACGATCATGAATCTGTACTGATTTCCATTTTCTTAGTTCGGGAACAACCGCAATATTTTCGGCGATCGTCATGTGTGGAAATAGGGCAATCTGCTGCAGTACATATCCAATGTTCCAGCGTAACTCGTGAATGTTATATTCATCGATTGGCCGCTCATTAATACGTACCGTTCCATCCGTTCGCTCAATCAGGCGATTTATCATTTTGAGCATCGTCGTTTTGCCGCAGCCGCTCGGGCCAATCATGACAAAGAGCTCGCCTTTGTTGATTTTGAGATTGACCTGACGGAGTGCATGTGTCCCATCAGGGTATTGCTTGGATACATTTTCGAATTGAATCATCCGTACTCTTCTCTCCTTTATCAACAACCTTTCATTCTCATCTATTTCCCCAAAAGCACAACCCTATAATCACCACTATAGACATTGGGCTCTTCTGTTCATATGACGCCAGATATACGAGAATTTCTGCAAAATGTTGATAGATCAGCAAAAAAGACGGGCCACAGGGCACCGTCCTATTTGCTGATATTGGAATGTTTCCTGTATTTCATTTCTGCTTCATTTCACAGGAACTTTGATTAATTGCTCCAGTGCAATCGGGTCCCGGCCCGTCACTTTTTTCACTGTATCCGTCGTTTGGTCCTCACTTCCTTCTTCCCGGATCCGTCTATCCAATCCGGCAAGGAGAGCAGCATAGTCACCCGGCATTCCTGCGTCTACCATGCTTTGGGTAAGTGCTTCATCTGAGAGCGGACGATACTGTATGGATTGCTCCATAACCCGACTGAATAAATCAGCGACCTGTCCATAGGTCAATGCTTCCGGGCCTGTAATGACATGTGCTGTATTATGAGGCACATCATCCGTGAGAGCGTGAAAAGCAACAGCTGCAATGTCATCCGCGCTGACAAAGCCAACTCTCCCATCGCCCGTAGCACTATAAATTTCTCTATGCTGCTCCATCGTGACCCGGTGTGGCCCCTCCGTAAAGTTTTCCATGAAGTAGGATGGCTGCAGCACAGCCCATTCGGGAGCAAGCTCCTTCAAAGCCTGATGCACCTTGCCAAAAACAGGACCATTTTCATCCACAGAAGCACTGCCAAGCAGCACAAATCGTTTCGCTCCTCCCCATAGGGCTTCCTTAATAAAAGGAATCATCACATTCTCCGGATTCATGTCCAGTACAGGTACAACGAGATATACATGATCCACATTTTTCAGTGCTGCTGCATAAGTGGATGGGTCGTACCAATCAAAGTGGACCTGGTGTTCGTCAGAATTTGAAGCGGGCTTGTTTCGGCTTGCGAGGCGAACCGGGTAATTTTGGTTCTGAAGCAATGCTGCAACGCGGCTGCCCGTCTTGCCGCTCGCTCCAGTTATCAGTGTTAGGGGTTTATCGTTAATCATGTGTATCTCCTCCTGAGTTTAGATGAATAGATATATTTTGCAAGTCAGGCTCACTCTGCCTCTAAAGACTCCAGTACAACCAAAGGATTCCAATAGTCCTTATAATGGGTGATCTTGCCGTTATGATGAGTGACAACCGATATGTAGGCTTGATGATATGGTTTGTTTGTAATCAACGATCGGCCTTTGCAAGTGAATTCGGCTACAAATTGATCCTGATCCTGTGCAACCATGATTACAGGTTCAGAAAACTCCTCGATCTCCATTTGTTCGAAAAGAGAATGGACATGCTTCGCAATTGCATCTTTTCCTTCCAAGAGCTGTGGGTACCCTGCCGGTGCGTATGGAAATTCAAAAACAGCATTGGTAGCAAACAGCTCCGTCCATTGATCCAGCTTTCCATCCAGTAACCATTGCGTAAATCCATGCATGATGCGATGTGCCGTGTTATTTTCCTTTTGTTCCATAGGACTTGTCATATCTTAATTCCTCCTTCAATCATTTTTAAGGACTTTTCCAGACTGATTAGTCTAAAATCGAGAAAAAATAAACGCCTTACGCGTTCATTCTCCAACACATGAATCTAATCCAAAACAATTCCCTTCATAGCCATGTGGACCGAATACAGCCGTTGCTTCAAGGAAAACAAGTTCTGTTCAAATTCCTTTGCTCTTCCCAAATTCCGTCCTCACCTCCCTCTGTATTGAGTATAGAATACATTTTCCAGACTGATCAGTCAAGAAAATATTTGAGTTGAGTTTCGAGCCAGGTGGTATAATGAAAAGAGACGCTGATTTTCTATCATTTACATTTCAGGATCATTTTCAACATATAAGGAGTGAACCATATGCATATTCAAATTACAGATCTGGCTGCGGCGAGATTAACCGAGAGCCTGAACGATCAACCTGGATATTTCAAAGTATTTTATGATACTGAAGGCTGTGGCTGTAACGGAATTCTGGTCATATTGATTGTGGATGAACCTGCAGCGCTGGATGAGCAGATCGAAACCAACCTGGTTCCGTTCTATGTTGACCCGAAGCAGCAGTTAAATCTTGAACAGCATATGAAACTGGATACGGAAGAAAACTATCCTTCCTTCACGTTAAGCAGTGATTCCGGTGTACTTAGCAGCAACGTCCGCGTTCGAGACACGCGTGCTGTGAATGCGGGTATTTCCGGTGCACCGGATGCGTGCATGCTGTAATCTTTTTTATTTTTTCCAAAGAATGATGAACAATTTCTGTTATTAAACGCAAAGACTCTGCGCACAGTGCAGAGTCTTTTTGTGTCCCATTTGGCTGAAACGCCCTAACATATGAATCTCGCAGAATTTGTTTACATCTCGGAAACAATTGGAGAACCTCTTGATATAATCCTCTAGTATACTCGGTATATAGAAAAGCATGTCTGGAATCTATCCGATGCAGCATGCGAGAGATTCATCAACCCCGAGGAGGATCATCATGAAATCATTCACACGTAAATCTATCGTATCCACGCTGCTCATAGGGTCTGTCATAGCAGGTGCTGCCTTCACTGCATTTCCCTTTATACCATCCATGACTCCAGTCGCTTTGGCTGCCAGCTCCAGCTTCACCCAATTTTTGCATGATAATGCACCCTCTCGCACCATTAAAACTAGCAGCAGCGGTCTTTCCACTGTAACGAATCTATCCAGCACTGTGGTTCTGGTGAATAAAAAGAGAAATCTGCCTTCTTCCTATGCACCGAAAGATTTGGTGGTACCCAACATTCCATTCAGCTTCTCCGGCTCCAGTCCGAAAAAGCAAATGCGCAAAGTCGCTGCTACCGCGATTGAAAAACTGTTTGCTGCAGCCAAAAAAGACGGCATTGATATCAAAGCCGTATCGGGTTACCGCTCGTATTCCACACAGAAATCCATTTTCAACCGGAATGCAAGTATCAAAGGTGAAGCTGTCGCCAACAAAACAAGTGCTCGACCTGGCCAAAGTGAACATCAGACCGGTCTTGCCATGGATATCTCCAGTGCATCGGTCCGCTATGATCTGCAGCAAAGCTTTGGCAATACCAAAGAAGGCAAATGGCTGAAAGCCAATGCCCACAAGTATGGATTCATCATTCGTTACGGCAAGGATCAGGAGAAGTTGACAGGATACTCCTATGAACCTTGGCATGTTCGTTACGTCGGAGTGTACATTGCAGGAGAAATTACCAGTCAGAAGCTTACCCTTGAACAATATCTGGAACGCGCAAAATAAACGACCATGTGCAATCACAAATAGAACACCATTCGGAGTCAGGGCCCGTAGGCGGGCCTTCTGCTCCAGCATTTTACCCAACTACTCCCAGACTTTCGGGTATCAAACTTTCGAAAAAACAGCCTTACATCAAAAACTGACAATCCTTTTGACAACGAGAGGCAGTCGCTTCAAACTTTCGGTTCCTGCCCATGAACCCGCTCCTGCCAGTATGGCATTATGGCACAAATAAAATGCCGCATGGTAGGCAAGCGTGCCTACGATGATTTCCATCACCAAAAATCGTTTCAGTGTGGAGGATTGGATGACATATACCTTGAACTCGTGATTCGAACTATCCCTTTTGAATCTGGTGATGAATGCCCTCATGAATCACCTCAACTGTTTTTATTTAAAGTTATGGTCGTTCAGTCTTGTCTTATTCAAAAATAATACTTACCAAAAGTAACTAAGCGTGTTATAGTCAGTCTATACTTTATACATAAGCGAGGTAACCACCATGAGTGAACTGGAGAAATTGGTCAAAAATCGTAGATCAGCCGTTATTTTTGAAGAAGGTATTGAAATCCCGGAATCGGACTTGCAGCAAATGTTCGCATTAAACAAATTTGCCCCATCTGCCTTTAACCTGCAGCATACCCACTATCTTGTCTTGACCGATCCTGCACAAAAAGAAAAAGCATATGAAGCTTCACAGCAATACAAAGTAAAAACAGCCTCGGCAGTCATCGTTGTCCTGGGGGATATCAAGGCTCACCACCACATCCGCACGATAAACGAAGGATTATTGCACTTGGGTGTGCTTAACCCGTTTGAATATGAACAGGAGTCCCAAAGTGTCTTCGATTTCTACGAATCCCGCGGCAGCGTGTTTCAGCGTGAGGACGCCATCCGAAATGCCAGTCTGTCGGCAATGCAGCTGATGTTGATTGCACAGGATATGGGATGGGATACGTGTCCGATGATTGGTTTTGATGCGGATGAATTGCAGAGCAGCCTGGATGTTCCGGAACATTACGTGCCTGTCATGATGATTACGATTGGTAAAAAGTCTGAAGCCAAACAGCGTCCACGCGGCTATCGGAAACCCATAAACGAGTATGTCAGCTTCAACAAAATGCATGCAGAGTAATTCATAACATATCAAACCAAGAAGGCCACGGTATTCCGTGGCCTTTTTACGTTTTCGTATTCCGTTACAAAAAGAATTATGTAATTTTTTTTATAACATGTTAACATCCAACTTGTAAGAAAATCCAATACAGAATGGAAGATAAAAATTGGAAATGATTATCGAACATTTCTTACCCTGCCAAATCGCTTATGTCAGGCAAGTGGGCCCTTACGGCCCTGCCAACGTTCAAGCCATGAACAAGTTAAAACAGTGGGCAAACGAGAAACAAATGCTCACGGAAGCTGCGGTTTTATTTGGCATACCACAGGATAACCCGACAACGACATCTCCGGAGAACTGCAGATATGATGCAGCTATTGTCCTCAATGAACCTGAATATTCCGATGATGATTCGATCGAGATGGGTGAGCTACCAGGCGGAGATTATCTGATCTGTAAAGTTAGACACACGGCAGAAGATGTCCAGCAGGCATGGAATGAAATTATCCCGCATTTGCAAAACAGCAGTTATGTCATCGATCACAAACCGGTATTGGAACGATATCAATGGGACCTCCTTGAACAGCACTATTGCGAAATATGCGTGCCTGTGAAGAAGGTCTAACGCGATAAAGCTGCACAAAAAAAGTGACTTCATCGTTGAAGTCACTTTCTCTCATCAATCTAGGTCAGATCATTAAAATGCCCAGTTACCTTTGCGGAACACCGGCTCAATCGTACCATCCTGCAGCTCGCCGTCAATGTCCAGTTCAGCCGACCCAATCATGAAGTCGACGTGTGTCAGACTCACATTACACTCATGTTTGAGCAATTCCTCGTTAGACATCGTTGTGCCGTCTTTCATGTTAAACGGATATGCGCTGCCTACCGCCAGGTGACAGGATGCATTTTCATCAATGCCGGTATTATAGAAAATACGATTCAGGTTCGAGATTGGAGAATCATGCGGCACCAATGCCACCTCACCAAGATAACGTGCTCCTTCATCCGTAGCAAACAGGTTTTTCAGATGCTCTTCACCGGATGCGGCTGTGAAAGCAACAACCTGACCGTTCTTGAACGTAATTCTCATCTGATCTACCAGCTGTCCGTTCAAGTTCAGGGGCATCGTACTGCTGACATAACCATTTACGCCGCTGCGCTTCGGCATGGTGAACACTTCTTCGGTTGGCATATTGGCAACAGTGTACACGCCTGCCTTGTTCTCACTTCCGCCGCCACCCCAGATGTGATTCTCTACCAGCTCAATTTTTAGATCCGTTCCCGGTGCACGGTAGTGCAAGCTTTTATAATTTTTCTGATTCAATTGATCACTCTTCGTGTTCAGGGTATCCAGATGCTGTCTCCAGTTCTCGATGGCATCTCCGCCGTCCACACGATTCATTTTGAAGATTGTATCCCACATCACATGAATGCGATCTTCCTCAGGAATATCCGCAAACACCTTATTCGCCCATGCCTTCGTCGGCGCTTTGATCAGACACCAGCTGATCTCGTGGTTGCGTGTATATTTTGAATAGCCGCGACGTGCTTGAGCAGCCGCCTTGGTCGCACGGGAAACTTTGTCCGAGTCGATGCCGTTGTACAAATCCGGGTCGGGCACTTTAATCGTCAAGGTTGCACCGCCTGCTTCTGCAAATCTCTCCATCATGTCGCCTTTCCATGCGGGATAGTAGTCGAAGCTGTCATCAGAACCTTGCTGGAAACGACTTCGTGTAATTTGATCGTCCTCGAAATCGACCTGTACGTACTTTGCCCCGGCAGCGTATGCCTTTGCGACGATCAGGCGGGTAAATTCAAGCGTTTCGATGGGCGCTGTGACGAGCAGATCCTGCCCTTTTTGAATGTTTACGCCCACTTTTACCACCAGTTCTGCATATTGCTCCAACGATTTCTCAAACGTTTGCTCAAAATTGCTCATAGGTCGATTCACTCCTGGTTCATTATTATTTAGGCATTTCGCTTTTCTTGTTCACGCAGCTCAATCCGGCGAATTTTGCCGGAGTTCGTTTTCGGCAGATCCGTCACAAATTCAATCTTGCGTGGATACTTATAAGGTGCTGTCCATTCCTTGACGTGATTTTGCAGTTCACGCATCAGTCCTGGTGAAGCCAGAGACTCGTCCCTCAGGACTACAAAGGCTTTGACCACATTACCCCGAATTTCATCCGGACTGGCAACAACGGCGCACTCCTTCACACTGGCATGTTTCATTAACGCTTCTTCCACCTCGAACGGTCCAATCGTATATCCCGAACTGATGATAATATCGTCACTGCGGCCTTCAAACCAGAAGTATCCTTCTTCGTCTTTGCGGGCGCGGTCTCCGGTTACGAAATAGTCCCCGCGCTGATTCGCTTCCTTCCGTCCCTCATCCTGATAGTAGGTACGGAACAAGGCAGGCATATCCTTGTGAACAGCGATATCTCCCACTTCACCTGCTGGTTGAGGCTGCCCTTCTTCATTGATAATCTCAATCAGACCAGGTGTAATGGATTGTCCCATGGAGCCAATGCGTACGGGAGCGTCTTTCAGACTGCCAATCAGCAAAGTACTTTCGGTCTGACCGTATCCATCACGAATCGTCAGGTCGAAGTGACGCTGGAAGATTTCAATGACTTCCTGATTCAATGGTTCACCCGCAGACACGGCGCTGCGCAGTTTGGACAGATCATAATGTCCAAGATCGTCCGCTTTTGCCATCAGGCGATACTCGGTTGGTGTGCAGCACAACACATTGATCCCGTATTCCTGCATCAGTTCAAGATAACGTTTTGGCTGGAATGATCCATTATAAACCAGACCTGTTGCTCCTCTTCCGAGTACGGACAGGAACGGACTCCAGATCCACTTTTGCCATCCAGGTGCGGCGGTTGCCCATACGGTATCCGAAGGCTGAATATCCAGCCATAACGAAGAAGCGATACGCAGGTGGGCATATCCCCATCCGTGGCTATGTACAACTCCTTTGGGATTTCCGGTCGTGCCGGAAGTATACGCGAGAATGGCAATATCGTCGCGGTGTGTTTCCACTGCACTCATCTCGTCGGATTGCCCTTCCATCAACTGCTGCACGTTGACCCAGCCTTCTGCGGGAACGCTGTTGTCCCCCGTAGGTGATGCAACAATGCGATGAGCCAGTGCTGGCAGGTCTGCATCCATCTTTTCCACTTCTGCCGTCGTTTCGGACCAAACAATTACAGCACGCGCCTCCGAATGCCGCAGGCGATACTCCAGATCTTTGGCACGCAGCATCTCTGAAGATGGAATAACGGCAATCCCCAGTTTAAGACAAGCAATGTAAATCACATAGGCAATAATACGGCGCGGTACCATGACCAGCACCCGATCACCTTTCTCCAGACCCAAATCACGCAAGCCCCCGGCAAGGCGATTTGCCTGCTTGAATAATTCACCGTACGTAATCTCTTCCAATTCTTTATGATCGCTGAGCCATCTAAGTGCAATCCGATCGGATGGATGATTTTCCATCTCGGATGTCAGGTTATAGGTTTCAGGCGAAATCCACTGTTCAAAATTCAAATGGAGCCTCTCCTTCATATTTCAAATGTATAGCATCTATATATTATACCCTAAATCCTAGGACCAGGTGCTATGATATGAAATACTTTTTCAAAAAAATAAAACACCGGTCAATTATAATGACAATTCATTATAGCTGACTTGTGCTTATCTCAATCATTCTTATATCCATCATTCTTTCATCATATCTGAAAGTTATTCCTGCTAATCGACTCTACCAAGCGTAATTCCCGATACCGTCCAATATGCTTTCAATTTCTTTCAGTTCTTCGCTTGTCAGGCTCGGTGCCTTCAACGCGGCAACATTTTCTTCGATCTGTGATACACGGCTTGCGCCAATCAAAGCGGAGGTTACCCGGTTGTCGCGCAAAATCCAATTCAGCGCCAATTGGGAAATCGTTTGACCTCTGCGCTCAGCAACAGCCTGCAGGGCTTCGAACTTGGCAATCCGTTCATCCGTATATGCTTCTGTCTTCAAATTGCCCGTCGGATTGGCGCGTTCTTCCTTGATCTTGTCCACGTATTTGTTCGTCAATTGACCGCGTCCCAGAGGACAGAATGCAATGGAGCCTACACCTTGCTCATCCAGTACATCCTGCAATCCATCTTCGATCCAACGATTTAACATCGAATAGTTCGGCTGGTGTACGAGACAAGGTGTTCCCAAACTCCGCAGGATGGCGACGGCCTCTCTTGTCTGCTTCGCATCATAATTGGATAATCCCACATACAGCGCTTTGCCTTGTCTCACGATGTGATCCAATGCAGCCATCGTTTCCTCCAGCGGCGTATTCGGGTCCGGACGATGATGATAGAAAATGTCCACATAGTCCAATCCCATCCGGTCGAGGCTTTGGTCGAGGCTGGCAATCAGATTTTTGCGGGAACCCCACTCACCATAAGGCCCTTTCCACATGTAATATCCCGCCTTCGTTGAGATGAGGAGCTCATCGCGGTAAGGACGCAGGTGTTTTTTGAACAAGACACCAAAGTTTTCCTCAGCCGAACCTGGAGGCGGTCCATAGTTGTTCGCCAGATCGAAATGGTTAATTCCCAGATCAAATGAACGCAGAATCATCTCTTCCTGAATATCCAGCGTGCGGTTTCCGCCAAAGTTCTGCCATAAGCCAAGTGCAATTTGGGGCAGCCTGATCCCGGATTTGCCGGAACGGGCATAAGTCATTTCATCATAACGCTGTTCACTCGCAGTATAGGGCATATTAAACTCTCTCTTTTCTTGTTAGGGTTGATGAACACCCTTTCATCTTAGTCATTTTCAATCCGGAACGATATGGCATATCACTATAACCCTATGGAATAATACTTGTTATCTTTTTAAGAGTTACATCTCATATTTCATTTCTTTTGAATAAAAATATGTTAAAATGCAAGATGAAACGAACTCACACAGGAGTGATTAACCTTGATTACATATATGTTCAAAAACAATCCATTGCAGGATCTGCAGCTCCTTCATTACGGAACAGAACCTTGTACTCCCGGTCACTATTTTGGTCCTGCCATGCGGGATCACTACAAAATCCATTATATTTTGGATGGCAAGGGCACCTTCGAAGTTGGAGGCAAAACGTATGAACTGCATAAAGGCCAAGGTTTCCTCATCGTCCCCCATTCTGTCGTTCATTACAAAGCCGACTTGGAGGAACCGTGGGAGTACAGCTGGGTTGCATTTCAAGGTAGTATCTGTCCTTCACTTTTGCAGCAGGCTTGCCTGTCCGAGCATCATCCAATCTTCGACCTGGCAAATGATGATGATATGCGCTCCTGCCTGCATCGCATGCTCAGTTCCCGGAATTCCCACAAAGGCTGGGAGATCAGCATGACCGGATGGTTATATCAATTTTTCTCCATCCTGATCGATCAGGCCAATGAAGATATTCTCCCCTTGGAGCAGGAATTCACCAAAGAAGCCTATGTGACGCAAGTGATGGATTTTGTCGAGATGAATTATGCCAATCCCATCACCGTGCAATCCATTGCTTCTCATATCGGTTTGCAGCGCAGCTATCTGTGCTCCCTGTTCAAGGAACGGATGGGCACCAGTATTCAGTCCTATCTCGTCAATTACCGAATGCGCAAGGCGGCCGAATTGACTCTCGACACCGGATTAACCATTGGGGATATCTCCCGTTCAGTTGGATATTCAGACCAGCTGCTCTTCTCGAAAATGTTCAAAAAAGTGATGGGCGAAGCTCCTACACATTACCGCAAACACAAAACAGCACCTTCCCGGTTAAGCAGTTAACGGGAACGTGCTGTTTTTATATATTTTCAGGACATGACAGCATAGCTTACCATCTGTTTTTATTCATTCAGTATTCCGACATCAGACTTCCAACTACACTTGTTCCTGCATGGTTACACCCACGACGTGCACTTTAATTTCTTTTACCATAATGCCTGTTAACTGTTCTACAGCTTGTTGTACATTATGCTGCAGTTCCTGGCAGACTTGATGCATCCTGAACCCGTACTGAACGTTAATTCGCAGCTGAATGGAGGCTTGGTCCTCCTTCACCTCGACGTCGATGCCTTTTTGCAGGCTTTTGCCGCTGATGCTCTTGGCAATACCTTCGGTTAATCCGACAGACATGGAAGAGATGCCGGAGGTCGCCTGTGCAGCCATACCCACAATCTTGGATACCACATCGTTGGAAATATGAATGGCGCCAATTTGAACGGATTGAGGTTCGATGTACTCGGGGGCGATGTATTCTTTAGGGATGATTTCAGACATGCTTTCCACTCCTTTAATGATTATCGATGAATTAAGATATAAAATGCAATTCAAATTTTTACACGTTAACGGAGAGTGCAGTACCGATCTGGAGAAGCGAAGCGCTCGCCTTCTTCACCAGAGTTTCTCCCTTATAAGAGGAATCAAAAAAACTTGGGGATAACAGCGATCGGAAGATGGTACTGCAATCGGAGTGACTGAGTGTAACAGCCCATGAATTTTATATCCTAAAATCAGGCATTCTGCCATTTCTCCTTGAAGAACAGCTGGTAAACCCGGACCAGAATAATTTTGACGATCATGTAGACAGGGATGATAATCAAAATCGCAATGATTCCGCCCAGATCCCCCGCTCCCAGCACCAATATAATCGTTGTGAGCGGATGAATGTCGAGCTTTTTGCCAAATACATACGGAGCCACCAGATTGTCCTGAATTTGTTGTGCCACCAAAATGATAATCAATGACCAGATCGCCACCGACGGTGATTGAATCAGACCGATAATGACAATAGGGACAGATGACACAATGGCTCCAATAAACGGAACAAAGTTCATAATGACGGCGACGACGGTAAGCAGGAGTGCATAAGGCAGTCCAATGAGCAGGAAACCGATATACATCAGCACGCCGAGCGCCAGATTCACCAGGACTCTTCCGACAATAAAACCACTTAGCGCCTGATCGATCTCAAGGACCACTTCACGGCTGTCTTTTTGGAATCGCTTCGGTGCGATGTGCACCAGTTTACGTCCAAACTTCTCACCCTGCTTCAGCATGTAGAACAAAATGATCGGGAACGTAAACAGAATGATCGCAAAGCTGGAAATGAGCGAAAACAATCCACTCACATAGTTGGTTACAAAGGTAAACCCTTTGTTGATATAGTCCGTAATCTGCGATAACGGTGTTGATCCTTCCGGGAACAACGCCTTGATCGCTCCGTTCTGCTCCAATTCCCTCAACTGTACACTGAGTGAATTAATCAAATTCGGTGCATTATCCACCAGATTAATAAGCTGCTCCCGTAGGGATGGCCATAACCCAACGATGAACAGGACAAGCAGCACACCGAACACGAGATAGATCAGCAGAATGCTAAGTGTGCGGTTCAGCTTTTTGCGTTCCATATAGTTCACGAGCGGCCTTAACAGATAATAAAAGAATACGGACAGCATCATCGGCACGGTAATGACCGTAAGCATGGTCACGAGCGGCTGAAATATAAAGCTGACGCGAGATAACAGATAGATATTGACGAGCACCAGCGCCAGCCCAATGCTGAACCGGACAAACGAACTTCCTTTTAACAAATAGTTCCCCTCCACATAGCCTTCTCTTGTTTGGATCGATATAAGTTGAACCCATACACTAACGCTAAAGCACTGCCCGGTCAGAACAAGCTTTCATGTACATTCAACTTATCCGTTTGGAATTTGAATGGTAAACACGGTTGTTTCTTTACCGCGCCGGGACAGGATCAGGCGTCCGCCCATCTTCTCTGTATTTCGCCGGGCAATCGCGAGTCCGAGTCCAGTTCCGCCCGTACCGGTTCGCGCTTCATCCCCTCGTACAAATGGATCAAAAATGGTGCTCCACAATTCCTGGGGTATACCAACACCCGTATCTGCAACCTCAATAACCACATGCGTATCCAGCGGAATCAACTCCACGCGCAGCTCTGTTCCCTGCGGATTGTAGGAGAGGGCATTGGTAATCAGGTTTTGAATCACTCTCGATAACAATTCGGGATCATATCTGGCGTAGATCTCCTGGTCAGGCACGAGCATTTGAAGTACAAAATGCTTTTGTTCAATCTCCCCATATGTATCGGCCATGACTTCACGCACGAATTCCCCAATCTCCCTCTTTTGAATCTGCATGTGATAATCGGGAGAATCCACCTTCAACAGCTCGAGCATATTCTGTATCATGCGTGCAACCTGAACGGACTTGTTATAAATGTATCCCAGATAACGCTGCTGCCTTTCCTTGTTTTCTCCCCGTCCCTCCACGAGAGCCTGGGCGTATCCCTGGATGGAGGTAATTGGCGTTTTCAAATCATGGGACAGATCGACGATCAGCCGCTGCTTGCTTTCCTCCGCGTAACGCTTCTCTGCCGAGGTGTTCTCGATGACATCTGCCATATAATTAAACGTTTCGCCAATCTGGACGAATTCCTTCTCCGCCGAGATCGACAGACGTGTGCTGTAATTCCCTTGAATCATCTGTGTAAGACCTTGGGACAAAATACTCAGTGGTTTTTTGATTCGACGCGCAACCCAGTAGCTGTATACGAATATCAGCAGCAGAACGAAGCCAATTCCGATCATGATATAAAATGACAGTGGATGCTTCAGGTTGGTAATCAGCTGATTCTCATTAATACGGATACTGACCAGATCACGGGGAATCTTCAGCAATACATACTGTGCATCTCCCTCTGCAGCATATGGAGAAATCGAGTAATAATAAGGTTGATCACTTCGATTCTCCAATCCCGCATACAGCTCCGACTCACTGTAATGGATAACCGTATCCTGCTTAGCGCCGATCTGGTGAATGACCGATCGATCTTCATCCAGAATCTCAATCCAGCCTCCGCTGTCCATCAGCCGCTGTATTTCAGTGCTTGTGGAGTCATCTTCTCGCCCCTTATTCAATTCGGCTGCATAGACATGCGCCTCCACGTTAAGATCAGGGTCAACGACCTGGTCCGAAATACGAAAATCCACGACATCCAGTGAAACCATAAGGTAGACAATCAAGACAAGCAGCAGCAAAAAAAAGTTGAACAGCAGGAAATCCAGTGTCAGAGAGGTTTGCAAAAGTCGCTTTTCTCTAGCTTTCCGTTGGCGCTTCAATTTTGTATCCCAGTCCCCTTATCGTTTTTAGGTATTCCGGTTGTCTGGAGTCGCGTTCAATCTTCTCCCGAATATTGCTAATGTGTACCATGATGGTGCTATCCTCATGCGCATAGTAATCTCCCCATACCGCCTCGTATATTTTCTTGCGGGTAAATACCCGGCCCGGCTGCTCCAGCAGCAGATCCACAATTTTATATTCCGTAGAGGTCAGGGTGACAGGTTTGCCTGATCGGAAAAGTACACATTTGGAGCGATCCAGCATGAGTTCACCAAGAACCAGATTCGTCTCTTTAGGCACAGTAAACTCAGGAGCATCAAATTGATTCACACGCCTTAATAAGGCTTCCACACGGGCAACAATCTCGAGTGGATTAAACGGCTTGGAAATATAATCGTCCGCACCAAGTCCAAGTCCGAGTATTTTGTCATGGTCCTGGCTTTTGGCGGATAAAAACAGAACAGGCATATGATGGGTTGCCCTGATTTGTTTAATTAATTGGAGACCATCCATCACAGGCATCATGATATCCAAAATCACCAGGTCAATGGGGACAGAACGAATGCATTGTAATGCCTCCGCTCCATTTGCGGCGGTCCTTATGTCATAGTCCTTCTCCAGGTACAATTGAAGCAATTCCACAATTTCCGGTTCATCATCTGCGATCAGTACGGTGTATCTCATGTTATTCCTCTCATTTCTTCATTCCTCTATCATCGGCTGTGTATTCTTTTACATGCATGCTACTACTATATACTACGTCTCTTAAATGAACCTAAATCAATTCTAAAGATAACCTAAATAAAAAGCCCAGGCAGGGGCCGGGACTCTTGATTCCATCAAAAATTACATGGTTGTAGTGCTTAAGCTGCTATTTCATATGAAGCCACGGTTTAACCTTTTTATTCAAATACTCCTTGTCATGCTGCACATACTGGCTTGCACGGTTGCGTACCGGATCACCTGCATAGTACCGCTCGTATAGATCGTGTCTGGCTCCGAGGGGACTCCCGGTCAGATCCCAGGCAAGTTGAAACAAACGAATTTTCTCAGGAGCTTGCATTGTTACTCCACCAAGGTATTTGGACATCAATGTCCCTACCGATTCATCTTGGCCGAATTGGCCTGATGGAATCTGAATCAATCCCCCTGCTGCAATGGTTTTCAAAATTTCGACCGCTCGCGGATAATATCGACTCCCCAAATTACGTGCTGTTTCAATGTATTTGAATGACGGCAGCCAGTTACCATATGAATCCGGCTTCGCCTGAACCTCAGAAGCAATAATTAAACCCTCGATCGTCTGCATCTGGCTGATCATCTCACCCAATTGTTCCTGAACATTCAGGAAAGAATCCACCCCAATCTCCTTGGCAATTGCCGAAGTGACTGCGGTGATGAATTCCAGTTTGGAATGCAATCGAATAATGCTCTGATGATAGGCCAGACTGGACGAGGCTGTATTGCAGCGGATCTGCCAAACGGCCTCCGGGTTGTTGTGCAGCAGTACACGTTCCCAAGGGACCAATACGTCGTCAAAAAACAGCACAGCATCCATCTCATCATACCGCGCACTGAGCGGGTGAGCAAAATCAGATGGGGAAGCCGCAAAAGATTCCCGGCATACCAGATGCAACCCCGGACTCCCTACCGCAACAATGACCATATGGGCGAGTTCCGGTCGATGCCCTGGAATCCGCTGGATCGGATACGCAATGATATCATCTGCATATGGAGCTGCCGTGGCCACCATTTTGGCGCCTCGCATGACAATGCCTTCCGAGTTGGTTCTTACAATCCGCAGCATGGCATCTTCATCTTCCCCAACAGGCAGGGAACGATTAATCTGTGGGTCACGCTGGACGATCGTCAGAAATGCATCTTTTCGTTTAGCTTCCTGATAATAGGCTGTTATTTTGTCTGCATACATGGGATCATGTGAAGCCATATCGTCTCTCGTAGCATACCATCCGGTAAGGCGGGACCGAGCATAGTCAGACAGTCTGCTCATCACCCCATAGGTCCGCTCTGACCAGAGCCGAAAGGCTGCCGCCCTGCTGCTGATATCCTGAGTAGAAAGAGGGACCTGGAATGCCTGGTGTACATAACCTCCCGTCTGTTCATCCCAATAAGTGAGCGTTTCTCTTGCATCCTGTTCATCTGCCAAATTAAACAAATTTTCTATCGTTTGCAGTGTGCCCTGAAAGGCGGGATGTTCGGTTACCTGGACACGCTTGCCATCCAGCCATACATTTCGCTCATCATTCAATCGGTGTATGTAAGCTTGTCCACGAGACATCGTGATGCTCATTATACGTCCTCCCTCAGGCATAAGCCCACTGTTCCTATAACTCACAAATCTGCAGTTTTACGAAATTATGTAATGATACAATTTGTATCTAATGAAATAGTACAGTGTCCTGGACAGAAAAGTCAACAAACACCGAACGAGTCATCCGGTGTTTGTTCTGCTGTGCTGATTTAGACTAATTTGGAATACATATGACGCAGATACCGCCAGCGCACAAGGGCAAAGTAGACGATCTGCATGGATGCAAAAACCAAGAAAATACGCAGGCTGTGCCCCACGACCGAAAAATCGACCAGCTGCTGCAGTGCCACAAAAGCGACTGAGCTATGAATTAGTGCAATCAGAAGTGGCAGGAAAAACATCAGGAGCAACTGTCTTGTTACGATTTTGCGAAGTTCGGGACGACTTAGGCCCATCTTGCCGATCATGCGATACTGTGCCTCATCCCTTTCCAGATCCGCGTAGAGTCTAAAATAGGTGAAGCTTGCCGCAAAGGTGAAGAACACAATGCCGATCAGACCGCTCAGAATCAAAATGATCCCATTGGTTTGTTTCGAATTCAGCCAATCCACAACGAGAGCGCTGACCATGAAATAGCCTTTTGTAAAGGGCTGCTTCTGTATGGAATCAATCAGTTCAGGGGCAAAGGCTCGTGTACCCATCCAGTCTTCGACGACAAATTGGGTCATTTTGTTGGAGTAAAAGTCCTCACTCATCTCTATGACCTCATTGTACGCTCGTTTCATTTTTTCGAACAATTCATCGGAAACGACGTAAATGTCCATTTTACCTTCATTAGGGATAACGATCTGGGTAGCGGGAGGAGATAGCTGAACCTGTTGATGATATTGTTCGACTTCCAGATCGACCATTGTTGGTGAGAATCCCTGTTCCACTTGTTTACGCAACTCTTTGCGTGCTGTCAAATTCGCCGGGGTCATGAAGGCCCCATTTTCCTTATCCAACGTCCGCTCTTCATAACCAAGGGCCTTGGCCAAATGGTTGTATTCACTCAATTTGATAATATAGCGATTACTATTCTCATACAGCGGGGTGTAGCTTCCTTTTACATATGGAACTTCATGTTCTATTAGCGATTCTTCAATCTGTCTGATATTCTCCTCTGCCTCCGGTGTATCCCAATAATTCGTGTATGTGAATGCATACGGATTCGTCATGGACGACAACCCGGGGTCTGCCACTGCCAGCATGGTGCCTATTCCCGTAAATGCAGAAGCCGAGATCACACTCACCATAAAAAACATGACGGCATTATCTTTCATTCGATACGTGAGCTCGGACAGGAACAGCAGATTCGTTTTGCGGTAGAACAAACGTGGATTGCTTTTGAGTGCCCGAATGACGTACACACTGAGCTGGGTGAACAGCAGATATGTGCCCGCGATAACCATAACGACACTTCCCAGCAATAATGGAAATGAGAAGTTTACCCACACAAAAGTGAATACCCCAGCATACCCTCCCCCAATGAGCACTACGGAAAGTATAGCGAGCAAACGAGATGCTTTCGGTTCCGGTTTCGGCTTTTCCTCAGATTTGACAAGGTCAATGAGTGTACCTTTGCGTATAAGGAGAGAGGAACACAGCGCAATAACTCCAAAAAGCAGCAGAAACGCACCAGCGGTCAGGGCAATTCCTTTCAGCGGAAAATAGAATCGGAGACTGTTCTCCACAGCTAGCATCGAACCGCAGATCAGCAGAATCAATTTCCCGAAGATCATCCCCAAACCAGTACCCGCTATAATGGCCGCTATTCCGATACACATGTTCTCCATAAACAGGAGCCGGTTCATCTGTTTGCGAGTCATCCCTATGATCAGAAAGATACCGAATTCCTTTTTGCGCGTCTTCAGAAATGAACCTACCGAGTAGAGCAAAAACAGGAATGAAAAGATGAATATAATCATTTCCGCAATCATAAAACCCTGGTTGGCAAGCAAAGTAACCGTTCCACTCGAACCCTTTAATCCTTCTTTTAAGTCCGGATGGAACAAAAGCAATGCATACGTAAAGAAAATCATGACGGAAAACGTGCTGCTCAGAAAGTGAGCCAGATAAATCCGTTTGTTGCGAACCACATTATTAATGGCGAACTGGCGAAAATTCATGTCCTGACCCTCCCATTAGGGATAACACATTGATAATCTTTTGATAAAAAGCAGCCCGGTTATCGCCGTAGTGAATCTCATTGTAGAGTTTGCCATCCTTGATAAAGACGACCCGGCTGCAGTAGCTCGCAGCAACAGCATCATGCGTCACCAGCAGCATGGTAGTCCGATCCTCCTGATTGCGGCGTTCCAGCATTTCCATCACGTCTCGTGCCGCCTTCGAATCCAGGTTGCCTGTCGGCTCATCTGCCAAAATTAATTTGGGCGAATGAATCAGCGCCCTTGCAATGGCTGTACGTTGAGCCTGGCCACCAGAAATCTCATACGTCCGCTTGTCCAGAATCCCCTCGATCCCGAGTTTGCTCGCCAGCCGTTCCACACGTGTGTTCATCTCTCCCAGTGGCGTTCCGTCGAGTGTAAGCGGCAGCACGATGTTCTCCTTGACTGTGAGGGTATTTAGCAGATTAAAGGATTGAAAAACAAATCCCAATTCTTTACGCCGAAAAAGGGCGAGCTCATCCGGATTGAGTTCAAACGGATTTTTCCCGCCAATCCGCAGTTCTCCTGATGTCGGATGATCAATCGTTGAGATCATGTTCAGCAGAGTCGTTTTTCCGCTGCCGGATGGTCCCATAATGCCAACAAATTCCCCCTCCTGAATACTGAGGTCAATGCCCGATAGTGCTTCATACGAGACGATTCCTTTATAAATCTTGCTGATCTGATTTACCGAACATATTTCCATATGTACAACTCCTTCATTTATAATTCGATATGACAAGCCTGACCTGCACATCAATTCATTGGCACTTGTTTTGCCTATTGACCCCAGTTTACCTGAAGTTTCGGCTGTTCTCCTATGGCTTAACCTTTCACTTGCATGACAATGTTGTAAGGTTGGTTACTGGAAAAACAAAAAAGACGCCGTTACCTCATATGGGGAAACAGACGTCAATTGATATCCATCTTTTTTTCTTCATGAAACGAATTGCTACGAATTGCTTGCTGCCACCATCCAGCCTCAGGTATTAAACGTAATCCGGACAGTCGTTCCTTCCCCATACACGGATTCCAGATCAATCCGGTGATTCATCCGAGTCAGGACTTCCTTTACAATGTATAACCCCATACCGGTTGACTCCTTGAAATGACGACCGTTCTCTCCGGTGAAGAAAGGCTGGAATACCCGTCTTAGATCAGACTTTGGAATGCCAACACCCTGATCCTGAACTTCAAGAACGATTGACCTCTCCGCTTGATAAGCTCGCACGTATATCTTTTGCCCGCTACCAGAGGAGTATTTGATCGCATTGGACAAGAGCTGCACCAGGACAAAGCGAATCCATTTGGCGTCCGACTGAACGACGATCGAAGAATCCATCTGTATTTCCGGATAAACGTGATTGCGAATGAAGAAACGCTTCAGTTCATGAATGGCCTCTTCACCGACAGTCTTGAGTGTGACGGGTTCCACGCTGAAGTCCTGTTCAAATGTGTCCAAACGGGCCACATACAGCACGGTTTCCAATCCACGTCTCATCTGATCTGCTTCCTCCCGAATGCTCTTAAACCGCGGATCATCGTCCTCCTGATCCTGCACGGTCAGCTCAATCACCGATAAGGGTGTTTTCATTTGATGCACCCACTGGTTCATAAAAGTCAGATATTCCTGTTGACGCTGTTCCAATCGGTGCAAGTGTGCATGATAATGACCATATTGTGAATCAAGCAGCTTCTCCAGTGCTAGTGATAATGGAACAGCCTCGTTTAATGGGACAAATTCATTTAGTGATTTCATGGATTGTGACATTCGGCTGTAAAAGGATCGGTGTGACAAATAACGGATAATCAAGTAGCCTGCATATAAAAATAATCCTAACGATACGGCATAGACAGCCGTTAACCAATGATCATAACCGTCATACCAGAACACGGCGACAACGGTAAGCAGGATGACGACCACCCAGCAAGTCAAGGCAAGGTGCTCTCGCATAAACAATTTCATGATGGTGATGCTGCTTTCCAGTTCGCATTCAATCGGTAACCCGAACCCCTCACCGTTTCCAGTGCATCCGTTATTCCAAGCTCGGCCAGTCGCTTGCGTACTCGAGTGACATTGACGCTGAGTGTATTGTCATCTACAAAGGAGTCATCCCACAGCTTCTCCAGGATTGTCTCCCTGCTTACCAGCTTGGGACTGCGGCGCAGTAACGTTTCAAGCAGAATCGTTTCCTTTTTCGTCAGCTGCACTTTGCAATCACCGAGCTGAATCTCCAGCCTTTCCAGATAAACCGTCAAACCGTCCAGTTCGACTTTGCGCTCTTCGTCGCGGGCAGCATAATCACCATATACACGTCGCAGCTGACTTCTGATTTTGGCCATCACAATCTCATGTTCGAACGGCTTCGTAATATAGTCATCTGCTCCGTTCTCCAGCGCCATTACCTGATCCATCTTCCCGCTTCGGGCCGAGATAAACAGAATCGGACACGTAGACATCGTACGAATTTGGCGACACCAGTAGAATCCGTCGTAGCTCGGCAAGTTGATATCCAGTAGAACAACATGAGGCTGTATCCGCTCAAACTGCTGTACAACCCCTTCAAAATCCTCAACCAAGACGGCTTTGTCCCCGTAGCGCTCGATATGGGATTTCAGCAGTCCTGCAATCTTGGGATCATCTTCGATGATCATAATGGTATACATATGTGGGTCTCACCTCTAACCTTTAATCATGAAATGCAGTGTTCTTCTCTCTTATCCAAAATCATACCACAGGATGTCCTACTCGGCATTGACCCGTTTGCGCCATTCCACAATGTCTGTGTTTAATTGCTTCAGGTCTCCTGAGGCTTGTTGTTCATCAGACAGCTTGTACGACTGCTTCAGTGTCAGAATACGATACACGCTTTCATCAATTCGGGATTCGGTAATTGTGCCTTTCTTTACTGCATCTTTCAACGTATCGAAAATGGTTTTGGCACTTTCATAGCTGTGAGCCACGAGCAGAATGTCACTTCCTGCCTGAACCGTCGCGATTGCGGCTTCATTCAGTTTATAATTTTTGGCGATGGCACCCATGCTTAGATCATCGGTAATGACGACACCATCATAATTGAATTTGTCTCTTAAATGTTCACCGATAATCACCTTCGATAACGATGCAGGATGGTCCGGATCAAGCTTCGGGAATAAAGTGTGAGCCACCATGACGGCTTCAACTTGCTCTTTCACTGCGGCCTGAAATGGAATCCATTCGAGCTCGGCCAGCTGTTTCTCCGTTTTGTTCACCACTGGCAGATCCAGATGAGAATCCACGGAAGTATCACCATGACCGGGAAAATGCTTCACAACCGGGATGATGCCTTGGCTGCGCAAACCTTTCATCTCTGCGATACCGAGACGAGACACCAATTCTGCCGAACTGCCGAAGGATCGGTCACCAATTACCGGGTTGTTCGGATTGCTATTGACATCCAATACGGGAGCAAAATCCACATTAAAACCTGCAAGCTTGATCTGCCTTGCCAGCAATTCCCCCATTGTCTCTGCCAGCTCGGCGTCTTTCGTGGCACCTACTTTGCCGTTCGATGGGATGCTTTCCACTGCTTCCGGCATTCGGCTGACTTTGCCACCTTCCTGATCCACACTCATGAAGATTGGTACAGGGTTGGAACGATTCTCCTCTTTTATGGACTGGACAAATTTCGCCGTTCCCTGCAAAGTCGTTACGTTATTGGCATAGAAAATGATACCTCCAACCTTCTGGTTCACAATCATCTGTTTGGCTTGTTCATCCAAAGCCGTTCCCTGAACGCCAGCCAGAATCATCTGCCCAATCTTCTCATCCAAGGTAAGCTGATCAAGCTGTTCTTGAACCGGATCAGTCTCTTCCTCAGGCGGAGTGTTGTTTTGTTCATTGCTATTTTCTTCCTCTCCGGTTGTGAGTGAACCATCACTGTCATCCGGTGCAGCAGGTTGTTCCGTATTAGAACCTGCAGAAGAATTTGCCGTGGAATCGGACTTCGAAGCCTGTCCGCATGCCGTTAGAAGCAAGAGTATTCCTATAAGCAGGAACAATATTGGCAGCGAAAATTTACGTTTACTTCTTATAGGATCATTACGCAAATACAAGGAAGTTCATCCTCCTAAATCTTGTTGGAATGTGTACTGTCATGTTCAGGCATAACATTAACATACACAACACTATTTTCAAAGTCATTGCTCTGATGACAAAAATGGAGTTGAGTTGAGAAAAAGGTTTCGCTTATCGGGGTGTAGTGTGGTACTTCGTGGTGTTATGACAATGAGCGTGTGCGATCGATGGGTGAGGGATATGGTAACAGCGGATGAGAATCGGTTTATTATTATGAATTTTTCATGTGTTGAAATTGTAATTATAGAGACGGGAAAAAGCCGCCTTTCGGCAGCCTAAGGTTTGTTGTCGATTTTCACGTTTATTTGGCATCGTTTTAAATCAAGTCTGTAATGGAATGCTTTTAACTCAACGTTTTCAACACTTCTGTTGTAAAAGGGATAATTTCTGCCTGGCGTCCTTCCCTTACTTTTTCCGGCCATTCCGGGTCACTGAGGAGTACACGTCCCAGTGCAATCAGATCAAATTCATTGTTTTCGAGCATTGAATTCAATTGGTCCAGATGGGCATCGCCTGTTCCTTGATTCTCGGTCGATCTGTCGACGAATTCGGCTTCAAGCCCTACCGATCCAACGGATATCGCAGGTTTCCCACTTAACTTCTGTGTCCAGCCTGCAAGGTTCAATTCAGATCCTTCAAATTCCGGCAGCCAGAACCGACGCGTCGAGCAGTGGAAAATATCTACGCCCGCCGCAGTCAGTGGTGCAAGAAATTGCTCCAGCTGTTCCGGGGTCTCTACCAGACGAGCATCGTAATTGCCCATTTTCCATTGAGAGAAACGAAGCACAATCGGGAAATCCGGCCCAACTGCCTCACGGCACGCTTCAATCACCTCAACTGCAAAACGTGTACGATCGACCAAATCACCACCATACTTGTCTGTGCGACGATTGGTGTGCTCCCAGAAGAACTGGTCAATCAGATATCCATGAGCACCATGCAATTCTATGCCATCAAACCCGATTCGCTTGGCATCTGCTGCAGCTTGTGCAAATGCTTGTACCAGGCCTTTGATCCCTTCTTCGGTTAACGGTTCCTTGTTCTCTTCCCCTGCCATGCTGATACCCGAAGGTCTAACCGGCTCCGCCTCTGCATGGGGAAGATCACCAGTACAGCGGGCAGTGCCCACATGCCACAGTTGAGGCATGATTTTGCCACCAGCCTCATGGACAGCCTGGACCACATTCGACCAGCCTTGAAGTGATTCATCACCATAGAATAACGGGATGCTCTCACCGCTTACGGATGAAGGGTGATTAATACCTGTACCTTCCGTGATAATAAGGCCTACACCACCAGCTGCTCTGCGTCGATAATATTCGGCAACTTCCGGTCCAGGTACGCCTTCTGGAGAGAAGCCGCGAGTCATTGGTGCCATGACGATCCGATTGGACAATGTAAGCTTGTCTGAAGTGAAAGGTGTAAACAACGCTGAAGATATACTCATTTGTTTATAGCTCCTTTTTCTTTGGAATGTCAGAACCCAATTACCTTTCTATTTTATAGTTTCTAAATTTTATTTTCAAACATCGCCAGAGCGGTTTATGCTTCTATGTAAACAGGCAAAAAAATAGAGCACCCCCGCAGCAATTTTGGATCACTCTGCTGCACAACGCATGCTCTGTACTTGCATCCTCAACCATCCTACACGGAACCGAAAATATGAATGATGCATAATATATTCCCTCATCTTCCTTTCATTTAGTCCGAATTCACAGGAATTTCATTCCGATGAACTCTGAGTATCTTGCCTGATGAAGGTGAAACAACGTCCGGATCCGTGCCCAGACCGAAATAGAAATCTCCCTCATGCTCTTCAAATGATTTGGCATACGTATCCTGGTTAAACCGAAGAATTTCATGCCATGTGACCAGATCCGTTGTCTGATACACCCGGTTGATATACAAGTTTTTGTTTTGCAGCGTGTACGTGAGTACATATACTTTACCGTCCCGTAAAAGCAAGTCGGTTGGCAATGCCTTTGGATCTGGCAAAATCACGCGTCTTACCTGATTAATGGCTGTCATGACATTCAAGGATTTAGGGAGCAGCTGACCATCATTGAATACTCCGCCAGCGATATAAACTAACTTGTTATCGAAATTAACATTTTTCCCGATCTTATTATACGGAACTGTCCCCTGTTGATAGGTTAATCCTGGCAGCATTTTATTGCCATAAATGACCACATCTCTCTTTTCGAGATTGGCGTTAATCTCCAGAATGTTCGTTTTGTCATTCCAGATTTTATTGGCAGGATACATCATGCCTGAAGCATACAGCTTGCCCCCCAGCTCAAACAGCGTATAAGCCCTCAGCCCAAACGAATTAATGTTCGCATACTTCTTCCAGGTCACGCCCATATCATGGGAGATCAGCACTGTTGGCTTATCCTCTGTTCCAATGGCCGCAAACATTTTTCCCTGAAACAGGGCCAGATCGTAGACGTGTACACCGAGCGGAAGATTGCGATACTTTGTCCACACATCCCCGTCCAACCGATAGAAGTTACCGAGACTCCAATGCTCCCCGTCCGAATCATTCCCCGGAATATAGAGCTTGTCATCCAGTACTTTGTAGATATCGATCTGTTCCTCATCCACTACCATTTTGGTCGATGGAACAATGCCGGGGTTGCTGTTGCTAACTGCCTGTTTATTAAACGAAGAGGCTGCTGTATCGTAATAAACCACCGGGATGGGGCCCGAGTTGGGTGCTACCCCCATGTTGCTGCTGTTCCCATGACCCAAATAGATTTTACCTCTGTACAGCTGCATATCCCACACATTATTGGCGTATGGCGTTTTTGCAAAAGGTCGACCGAGCAGCTCCAATTTGGATGTCACATCAGCAGATGTGATCGGAGCATTAGATATGTTCGCCATCGCCCGTTCAACAGTGGGCTTTCGTGCGGTCGAGTCATTGTTTTTGGGCTTGGCACTCCCTGTAACCATCCAGCCAACACCTGCAACAATCGTCAAAATAACAGCTGCCCATTTCGTGTTATTATGCATGCCCGCTTCCTCCTTCAACGTTTATATTGAATGCCTTTTCAAAACAACGATACAAATCGTATCTTTTTATATTATGTAAAATGAAACAAGCATGCAACACATTCCGCCCGGTTCAACAAAAATAGACAGCTGCATCCGAAGATGAGCTGCCTACGCAGTTTATATCAAGCCAAATATACTATTTTCATTAAGTTAGAAGTTTCTGAATTCTATCTATTCAGCTTTGACCAGAATTTTCACCTGATTTTTCTCTTTCAGAAGTGCTTCAAATCCTTGATCGACCACTTCATCCAGCGAAATGCGTTTGGTAACCAGCTTGTCTGCCGGGAAAAATCCTTTATCCATCAGACTAATGACAGCCGGGAATACATCACGGTAACCGATAATACCATTCACTGTACGTTCTTTCATGACAATGGAGTTCGGCAAGATCGGTGCTGCCTGTTCGAAAATACTGACGATCATCAGCTCACCGCCAATACGTGTCGAGTCGATCGCTTGCTGCAGCACAGGTGGAACACCTGTTACCTCATAAGCTACGTTAACACCGCCTTGCGTGCGTCTGTGAATCTCTTCCACTACATTGTACTGGGTAGGATCAATGACGATGGCACCAAGCTCTTCGGCTTTTGCTTTGCGTTCCTCGGACAACTCCACTACATAAATATCGGAAGCACCCGATGCTTTCAACGCTTCAATGACCAGCAGACCGATAGGACCTGCACCAAATACAGCTGCAGTATCGCCCACTTTCAGCTTGCTTTGGCGGACAGCATGCAGAGCAACAGCAGAAGGCTCAACCAGGGCACCTTGCTCGTAAGAGATGGAATCAGGGATAGCATGAACCATGTACTCTTCAGCCGTTACATATTCGGAGAAACCTCCGCCTCCTCCAGCGAGACCAAGGAATCCCATCTGGTCGCACAGATTGTATTTTCCCTGTTTGCAGGCTTCGCAATGTCCACATGCATAGATAGGTTCTACGACAACACGATCTCCTGCTTGAAAACGGGTAACGCCTTCACCCACTTCAACCACTTGCCCCGAGAACTCATGCCCCATTACCACAGGTGCTTGTTCGCCTGTTAGCGGATGTGGTGCTTGAGCCGGAATGAAAATGGGTCCTGCTGTGTATTCATGCAGGTCACTACCGCAAATTCCGCACCACTCCACTTTTATTTTAACCTTTCCCTCTGCAGGGCGGGGTTCATCAATATTTTCGAGACGCAAATCTTTAACACCATGCCAACGTAATGCTTTCATTCATTTCATCTCCCAGATCATAGGTTTGAATATAACCGGAAACGTTTCCGTAGTTAAATATGTCACAGTTTAGATAGTCTGTCAAACACATTTTCCCATAAATAAGTCGAAATCATGAATTTTATGGGTAAACATGCTAGCATGAAAAATACTCAACTACTGGCTTTTTCCAAGGGAATAGCGTGATTAAGAGCTGTTTTCTTTGGGAGAACTTTACACAGCTCCACCATTTTGAACGAAAGGTTAGGGCATTTGGTTTATCTGAAGTGTTATAATCAGAATATAGACATGAACACAACATGAAATTAACATATATTCGGAATCGTTTCCGATAAAGTGAGGTCAACCAAACGTGAGTAAGGATCAAAAGGTTACAATCAAGGACGTGGCAGAGTTTGCGGGGGTGGGCATTGCAACCGTCTCTAGGGCAATTAACAATTCCGAAGGAATCAGCAGCAAAACAAGGGACAAGGTCATGCAAGCCATTGAAGAGCTTGGTTTTGTCCCCAACACGTCCGCACAAAGTCTCAAAATTCGCCAGACACACCAGATTGCCCTGGTCGTACCGGATATACGCAATGCCATCATTCCAGAGATCTCCTGGTCTGTCGAGCAAACGGCAAAACAGCACGGGTACCATGTGGTACAGATTAATACGGCGGGTAATGCCCGCACGGAGCTGGAAACGATTCGTAATATCAAAAAGCTGCATGTGGACGGGCTTGTATTCATGCCACTTGCCTATCCCAAAACGCTGCCCGGATTAATCGATAAGGCCCCACTCCCGATCTCCATGATTAATTATGGCAAAAAGCTTGAACCCGGTATGAAGGCAGATATCGTCTCGTTGTCTCAACCTGAGGGAAAACTGGTGATGGAACATTTGATTAAGATCGGGCGTACACGAATTGCCTATGCCGGAGCTCCCAAAGACATTATTGAGGAGCGTTACCGCGCATATGAACAGGCCTTACCCCATGTCGATATCTCGCTTGTTTACTTTGGAGAAGATTTCTCCCTGAATACCGGAGCCAATGCAGCGGATTATTTCCACGGACTGACACATATGCCGGATGCGGTATATGCAATCAATGACATGGTAGCCATAGGATTGGTTAACCGCTTCAAAGAACTTGGTGTACGTGTACCCGAAGATGTCGCAGTCGTTGGAGTGGATAACAACCAATGGACTACCGTCTCGTCCCCCCAGATCAGCTCGGTCTCCATTATGGGAGAAGAAGTCGCCAGACTTGCGACTGAACTGCTGCTCAAACGCATACGCGAAATGAGTTCTACCGACTACGAGCATATTCAGTTCGAACCCAGACTTATTGTACGGGAATCCAGTGTCGCCATGATTCGTTCCTCGTCTCGAGGGCACAGCATGTAATCGTAAGTACGAACCAACGCAAACAAACAAGGTGTCCTTGCCGCCGCTAATCACGGCTCGATGTTCACCTTGTTTGTTATGTGTATTGCTTCAATTGGAACAGTCCGGGCCTCTGGATGGCTCGTCATTGCTCGTCATTGCTCGTTATTGCTTCGCTCCCAGCTGCCTGATCGGGCTTCCTTTCAGAAACATATCGATGTTCTCTACCGTATGACTGAAATATATCTCGTAATTTCCTTGGGTCACATAACCCAAATGGGGTGTAGCCAGTACGTTGGGTAAGGTCCGCATCACATGATTTACCGGAAGAGGTTCTTGCTCGTAAACATCAAGCCCTGCGCCGGCAATCAGCCCGCTTTGCAAAGCTTCCACCATGGCTCCCTGATCCACAATGCCCGCACGGGACGTATTAATCAGCAGCGCAGTTCTTTTCATCCGCTGGAATTCGGCTTGTCCAATCAGATGACGAGTGCGTTCACTTAGCACCAAATGAATGGAAACGATATCACTTTGCTCCAGCAGCTCTTCCTTCGTTTCACACCAGATTACGCCGTGCTCTCCGGCTTGTCCTGGCGTCAGATTCTGACTCCAGGCCATGACGTTCATACCAAATGCTTTGGCAATTCCGGCCATTCGAGTACCTATTTTCCCCAAACCCAGGAGTCCAAGTGTCTTCCCGTGCAAGTCCATGCCGATGGTGCTCTGCCAGTTGCGATTGGATTTCAGGGCATTATTTTCTGTTACCAGCTGTCTGGATAATCCCAAAATAAGTGCCCAAGTCAGTTCGGTCGGTGGATTAGAACTGCCCTCTGTTCCGCATACAATGACTCCTTGTCGTTCCGCAGTCATCAGATCAATCGATGCATTTCGCATCCCGGTTGTAATCAGCAGCTTCAGATTGGGAAGCCCGGATATGACCGATTCGGGAAATGGAGTACGCTCACGCATTAGAACAATAATGTCATAATTTTGCAGCTCCTGAATCACCTTTTCTTCCGATCCCATGTAGTTATTGAAGGTTTGAACCTCCACCCGATCCAGGATTGGCATCCAATCAGCCGACGACAGGGCAACATTCTGATAATCATCCAATATGGCACAACGCAGCTTTGTCTGCATTCTGTAACCCTCCTCCTCCAATATACGGTATATCCTGCACCTACCTGTATTGTATCAACTCGATGCCGGTCTGCCCAATGTCCTCAGACATAAAAAAGAGCCGGAAATGAGGTTCCGCCTCTACATTTATATCAAAATCTTAAAAAGAAGTGCCGTAATAATAACGGCAACCATGACCTTGGCCAACCCGCGAACTTTGTTAACAAACTGATCCAGCTGTGCATGATCATTGGTAAAAAGAGAGGCTGCTATAGCCGTTGGAGCTAAAATTCCAAATAGAATAAGACTGTACATTACAATACTTACTTTACCTATAGTTGTTATCGATACACCTATGACATAAAAGACGATAAGATATATTCGCCAATAAGCTGGCGCCATGCTATTCCCCCTTATGTTTGATGTTACTACATTTACGTTTCACTATACATATTGTCTCATTCATCTATATTTTCCTATCGCATAACAATGCGGAAGCATATACAACTGAAGCAAGGCAGAGAACGGTCCGCATGAAACCATCCCCCCAATCTCTCGATTGGCTTGATCATAATGTTTCTCACCCAAGCTGAGATATCGCAGCCTCAATACTTTGCTCGACAAATGAGCGATCCGGACCTGATTTCATTAACACCGTCAATCCGATCATGGAAATCACCAAAGACTTGGCGACAGCACTCGCATTCAAGTTACCAGACAGTTCTCCGGATCGCTGCCCCCGTTCGATCGTCTCCTGAAAAATTACAGCCAGATACATCTGATGCTCTCTTGTCAGGACGGCGAATTTAGAATCGTGAGGAGCCAATTCGACCATCGTATTGATGCAAAAACAACCATGACGCGGATCGGTCACATCCCCTTCTGCCCCGATATGCTCAAACAGCGCATGAAAAGCTTGTTTTACTGAGCTCTCACGTTGAAGTCTTGATCGGATCTGAGCTGCATGCAGTGTGGTATACCTGCGCAGCACCGTCTCAAACAACGCCTTCTTGTCGCCGAAGGCGGCATACAAGCTGGGGCGTTGAATGCCCATACTTGTGGTCAAGTCCGTCAATGATGTAGCTTCGAATCCTTTATCCCAAAACATGTGCATCGCTGCATCAAGCGCTTTGTCGGTATCAAATTCCCGTTGTCTCACCATAACTTTTCTCCTTTTATATACCAATCAATATACTATATCCTAGCTTCCACCCATATCGATGTCAAATCTAAAAGCCCATACGCATCATCGTAATACCTTAATACTATTATACTTTAAAATTTGTTGTTGACATTCCACCCAAGCTTAAAGTATGTTTTTCCAGACTCATATTATACCGATCGGTACATTATAGACATAAAAAATTCTCAATCAGGAAGGTGACTCACATGAACACTCTCATTCCACAGACAGATCTATCTTCTAAAGCACATCCCGGTATGTCACTGCTTGCAGCGGTTCTCTTCGCCCTATGCAGCGGACTTGCCGTAGCCAACATTTATTATGCTCAGCCACTCCTTGATACTATCGCCGGGGAGTTCCATATCTCCCATTCCCAAATCGGCATGATCATCACAGTAACTCAAATCTGTTACGCCCTTGGACTGTTATTGCTCGTTCCTCTAGGCGATCTGATTAACCGCCGGAAACTGATCATTGTCCAAATGTTCTTCTCTGTACTTGCCCTGCTCGTGGTAGGCACCACATCATCCAGCTCCATCCTGTTCATGGGCATGGCAATCGTCGGTTTGTTGGCTGTTAATACCCAATCCCTGGTTGCATTTGCTGCAGCACTCGCCTCCCCTTCGGAACGGGGACGTATCGTGGGGCTTGTTACCAGCGGAATCGTGATCGGCATCTTGCTGGCCCGAACCGTAGCAGGCACCATGAACGATTGGATCGGGTGGAGATCTGTTTACCTCTTCTCCGCAGTACTAACGCTGCTTGGAATGGTCGCCTTGTTCCTTCTTTTACCGAAGCATGAACCGCAAAGAAGAACGAAATTAAATTATGTACAGTTGCTCATTTCGGTATTCCAACTCTATCGGGAGCTGCCTATACTTCGAGTCCGCGGGGTGCTGGCCATATTGATATTTTCGGCTTTTAGCATATTATGGACATCCATGGTACTCCCGCTCAGCGCACCCCCACTCTCTTTGTCACATACAGCAATTGGCGCTTTTGGGCTAGCAGGTGCCGCTGGCGCACTGGCAGCTGCTCGTGCCGGGAAGCTGGCTGATCGGGGACTCGGGCAAAAAACGACCGGCTTCTCTCTCATGCTTCTCCTATTGTCCTGGCTGCCGATCGGATACGTTCATCACTCGCTGTGGTTTCTGATCGCTGGCGTTATTCTTCTTGACCTCGCTGTGCAAGCAGTCCACGTCACCAATCAAAGCCTGATCTATAACGTTCGCCCTGAAGCACAGAGCCGCCTCACCGCTGCCTACATGATTTTTTACTCTATTGGCAGTGCAGCCGGGTCCATCGCCTCAACCCTGATGTATGCATGGGCCGGATGGACTGGCGTGTGCTGGTTAGGTGCAGGGGTGAGTGCAGCCGCATTCCTATTCTGGGCAATCGACAGTTACCGGCAGCGGGAAGTACTCCAATGTACATCCGTTCAGCCAGATAACGGAGACTGAATGATTAGTCCAACTTATTCCAGACAACGATGAACAACGTTGCAAGCGGACCACACAAGAGGGAAATCAGAAACCAGTTAAGCCCACTTCTGTTTTTCCCCTGAGCAAGTCCCGCATTAATTAATGCAAGGGTACCCCAACCAACAAAATATTCATTTTCCATCGCTTATCATTCCTTATTCTGTAAATATTTTCAGTCCGCTTCTATCGTTCAAGCAGGGCTTTAAGCTTTGTGTTGCGGCTGAGGAGAAAAGCGTACATATATCTCTTTAATATAAGTCGCTCGGCTGCCCAGCCCAATACACCGAGTGGTGCTTCAAATTTCAGTGTGTCTCTCATACAAGTGGTTTTCTCATCGAGTTTGCGGAAGTGATGTTCATGGCGCATGCTTCGGAATGCCCCTTTTACCATCTGATCCACAAAAACATGTGGACGTTCGTAATGTACAATCCGGGAAGTCAGCTTCTGACGGATACCAAAATGGATTGCTTGAAACGTCACGGTGTCCCCAGCGCCTGTTTTTCCAGACGTTACGCCTGATACAGCCCGTTCTCTTGTATGCTTCCATACCGTCTGGGTATGAACATCAATGTCCCGGGCATAATCAAAACATTTTTCGATCGGGGCATGTATCGTCATTTCGGTTACGACTTCAATCAAGGTGTATCGCTCCTATATGGAAAATGAGATCTGTGCCCCAGTATACGCCTGCTCTGCAGGGAGAACAATGCACTTTAGGAAATTCATCAAAAAACGGGTCCCCTGACATGTGCAGGAGACCCGTTGTAAATTTAAACGTATTCAAACTTAGATAATCAGCTCATTGATTGCGATACTTCTTTCTTTGGACAAGTCACGATACTGCTCGGACTCGACCTTAACAAGTGGTTTGAAGATATCCGACGTATTATTCATGATGATTACGCCTTTCTCACCATTGCTCAGAAGCACTTGTTTACCAATAAAATTCGGAAGAAGATGCTGCATCAGCGCCTGGACTGGCTTTTCATTCAACTTGCCGAATCCCATCCCATAGATGTCACGCAGATTGTTGATGAGGTTCGGATTGCTGCCGCCGTGACTGCCGGATCTCATTCCGATGTACACATCAGCCACTGACACGATCTGCGTGTAAGGATGAATTTCTTTTTTATCAATTTGCATCGGATAACCGGAGCCGTCTTCACGTTCATGGTGCTGAAGCGCTACGAGTGCCGTGGCTTCATCCGTCATGGAACTCTTGATAATATCATGCCCGTATATGGTGTGGCGCTGCAATTCCAGCTGTTCATCCGCTGTTAATGGTTCCATCTTGTTCCGAATCCGATGGGACACTCTGCATTTGCCAATATCATGCAGATAGCCGCCGCGGCTGATCTGGTAGCTTTCTTTTTGAGAATAACCGAGCCAGCTGGCAATATAGAAGGACAACAATCCAACCTGAATGGAATGCGTGTAGTTATTCACATCATCCCGTTCCAGCATCATCAGGAGATGCACGACATCCTTTTGCTCATCCAGTCCATCCACCATTGGCTGCAGCGCATCATCAACCATGGTTGCGTTAAATTTGCCCACTGTGAGTGCTTCCAGAAAGGCATTTTGGTAATTATGTACAGTCTGTGTAAATTGAGATTTCATTTCTTCTTCGGGTGGTTCTTCCTTCGTGCTTGAACCGGATGCAAATTTTGCCGCCGCGGCAAAAAATTCGGCTTCCGTGATCTCTTCCTCACGTGATTCAATATCTACATAATCCACACGGTGCTGCATCAGCAAGGAAATATCCTCACTTTTAATTACAGTCCCTTTTCCGAGAATGTGTAATCCCGCATCGCTAAACGTATCCGCAGTCAGACGGTCTCCGTCTTGCAGGTTCATAATATGGATTCTCAATCGGTATTCCCCCTGAACAATTCATTATAGTAACAGTACCCGATGGTTTGGGTCCCAAAAATACCTTTACTTCTTTATATCGAACTGTTTCTTGTTTTTATACATAGTTCTAATGACCTTAATCACAAAAGGAAATACGAACGAATAAGACTTTATCCTCATTGAGACGACTAAAATAATCCCGGTTTAGGAGAATAAGGAACATCAGATGTTATGTTTCACCGAGGGTTGAAAATTTAAAAAGCCCAAACTTAGCGTTTGGGCTCCTCAAATGCAGCTAAATTTTGACCGATGCCAGACTGGCACCCTTTACAAATAGGCGTTCAATGCTTTTTTCCACCGAAGGATCCGGGATCAGCGGCGGCGCCTGATGCGGCTTCACGCGGGCATCAATGATGATCTGGTCACAACCCCAGTGCTTATGCGTGTAGCTGCTGTTTACCCCATACATGTCATGGGATGGATTGCTTCGAGTAAATGTAGCCCATAAGAAATTGCTGAGGTTCGCACTCAGGAAAGAACTATCATCGCAAAGGATGATCATTGGGCAGGAGTCAAGCCCCCCTTGTTCCTTCAGCATATCCGTAAATTGCTCCATCTCACGTGCCGTTTCTTCATAACTCGTGAAAGCTGTTGTTTGCATCGAGACAATCCCTGGCATAATCAGCTGCGGATTCGAATACCCACGAACGTTTTTCAAGGCATCTGGCACTTCCGTACACAACTCCCGAAGCTTCTCACCATAGGCTGCAAAAACCACCTTACTGCCGGTATTCAATCCGGTTCCCGAGTAATCCAGCGTATCGATTGTTGTATTCGTATGAAAATGGATATCACGCTGCAGATTCATGCGCTCCAGAATATAGGTCAGGAATTCCACTTCGCGGTGGGTGTCCAGCGGCTGCTGATCTTCAGCTGTAATAAACAAATACTTCGCCAGACTGAGCTGCCCCGTACCCAGAATGCGATTGGCAATCGTCAGCAATTCCGTTGGCTGCTTCACGGTCTGATAAGGCGTGTAACGCTCACTTCCGATCGCAAACAACAGGGGATGCACCCCTGCAGCATCTACGGCGTGTACTTCTTTGACACCAGGAATTTCCTGTTTGATGGCATCGCCCGTAATTTCATGAATCAGGTCACCAAAAGCCGTATCCTCCTGCGGAGGACGACCCACGACAGTAAACGGCCAGATCGCATTGGGCTTCGCATACACTTTGTGCACTCTCATCAGCGGGAATTCATGTGTCAAGCTATAATAGCCCAGGTGATCGCCAAACGGCCCTTCCGGTTTCGTTTCACCTGGATAAATATCTCCGGTAATGACAAAATCGGCATCATTGCTGATGCAGTATCCATCCTTATAACTATAGCGAAAACGTCGTCCGGCGAGCAGACCGGCGAAGGTCAATTCGCTGAGTCCCTCTGGCAATGGCATAACCGCAGACAGTGTATGAGCCGGAGGCCCGCCGATAAAGATGCTGACTTTCAGCGGCTCACCTTTTTTGACAGCCTTAGCCTGATGAATACCAATCCCGCGATGTATCTGATAGTGCAAACCAATTTCATCGTTCATGGCATAATCATTGCCGCTCAGCTGGACACGGTACATGCCCAGATTGGAGTTCATGATCCCCGGCTTATCCGGGTCTTCCGAATAAACCTGCGGCAGCGTTACAAAGGCTCCCCCATCCATAGGCCAATGTTTGATCAGCGGCAGATCCGAGATTTGAATTTCCTGAGCAGATACGGGCAGACTGATCGACTTCTGTTTGGGAAGCGCCTGCCAGGCCGCAAGCCCTGTGCTGATGTGCTGCAGAGGCGTTTTGAGCGCCTTCATCGGATCATCCCTCACGGCCATGACGCGCTGCACGCCTTCAAGGGTGTTTCGGAACATGAATTTACAGCGTTCCAGTGTACCAAACAGATTGGATACCGCCTGAAACTTTGAACCTTTCACATTTTCAAACAGCAGCGCCGGGCCTTTCGCCTCGTGCACTCTCATATGGATCGCTGCCATTTCGAGATCTGGGTCCACTTCTTCTTTTACCCTAATCAAATGTCCATGCTGCTCCAGATCGTTAATGCAATCTTCCATATTGCGATATTTCATGGGACGGCTCCATTCTTTTTATATAATAAATAAATTGTTTATATCAGTAGTTTGCAATATTCGATTCACTCGCTCCAGGCAAAGTATATAGAGGAAAAAAACATTTCGATCTATATATTGAGATTGGAAGCCGTTTATTGGATTTAAACACAATACTTATGTTCAGATATTCACATGGACGTGCAGAACAAGTAAGCAGGACCAAACCTCAATTCCATGCCCTATTCTACTTTCTTCATCATTGATCCATTTTCACGTCTCTACTATTTTATCAAATGATCTGCTGGTAAACAAAATATTATATAAAAATCTCTCTTAATATGAGATAGAAGAATGGAAAGCCAGGCTGCTAATCGTCTTAATCATACAAAAAAAGCAGCTTAGAACCTGGGTTCCAAGCTGCTTTCAGTCTTAATTTTTGCAAAACCTACTAAATGCCCTCTACAATGCGTTTCGCTCTAACCTTCACCTGACGGTAAAGTTCGTCTTCATCCACTGTCAACAGTTTCCTGCCTTTCATCAGTACCTGTCCATTCACTATCGTTGTGTCTACGTCCGCACCATTTACGCTGTATGCCAGTAACGATTCCACCTCATGTACAGGCTGAAGATGCGGTTTCTTCAGATCAATCAGAATCAGATCCGCCTTGCGCCCTGCTTCCAGCATACCCACATCATCCTGAAGGTTAAGCAGACCCGCACTGCCACGAGTTGCCATCTGAAGAACCTGCCTTGCCGGCAATCGAGTTGGATCCCCGTAATCCAGTTTTTGCAGCCATGTCGCAGACTTGATCTCTTCGAACATATCCACTGTCGTGGCACTTCCGGCCCCGTCTGTTCCGAGTCCTATATTTATCCCCTGTGCCATCATGTCCATGATGGGAGCAATCCCGCAACCCAGCTTCAGATTGCTGACCGGATTGTGGGCTACGCCTCCACGCATGCCCTTCAGTCTCCCTATATCCCTGCGATTGAGGTGAACGCCATGGGCCAGCAGCACATGAGCCCTCTCGAACATGCCAGCTTCCTCCAGATACTCCGTTGGTGTCATGCCATATCGTTCTCGAATCTTCACGGTCTCTTCCTTGGTCTCAGCCAGATGGATATGAAGAGGAATATCCGCTTGCTCAGCCATGCTGATGACTTCCCGCAACGGCTCTACAGGACAGGTATATGGCGAGTGAGGGCCGTACATCGTTGTAATCCGTCCATCTGCCTTGCCTGACCAACGCTGAACGAGATCGATCGCTTCCTGCATCCTGCGGCCACCATCATCCTCCATAAACACCATTCCACGTGTAAGTGATGCCCGGATGCCTGTTTTGGTTACTGCTTCGGCAATTTCATTCATGTGAATGTACATATCTGCGTAAGTTGTGGTTCCGGAACGGATCATCTCGGCTATGGATAGTTGAGCTCCCCAGTAGATGTCTTCAGGCGTCATGCTTGCTTCGGCAGGCAGCATTTTGCGGTCAAGCCAGTCCATTAACTTCAGGTCATCGGAGAATCCGCGAAGCAAACTCATCGGTGAATGCTGATGGGCATTAATCAGGCCAGGCATGGCAAGCATGTTTTTCCCATCTATAATGTCGTCTCCCGGCTTGCTAAGAAGTTGACCCGCAATCTCGGTAATCCGATCTCCTTCAATACGTATATCCCCCGTGAAGGGGGCTTCTCCGTCTTTCATCGTTAAGATCAACACGTGCTGAATCAAAATGCCCATTTGTTTCACAGCTCCTCTGGATTGAATTGAATAGCTCAGATCCAAAGGATATGCCTTCACGTAACGGAAAGGTCAAGTCATGACCAATTCTGAATGGTCATTTTTCGATAACTTTGAATGAATGGCTTGGGATCAATTTTTACCATGTAAGGATATACTCCTGTGCTCGTATGGAGGTAAAAGAAGCCACCTTCATTCCCTATTCTTCGAAAGGACATGTCGAACACATCCTTAATACTGAACTCGCGATACTTCGTTACAATTTTATCCGAGTACAGGATCATCGATCGTTCATTCAACTTTATCTCTTGTGCGAGACCCGTCACTTCTCTCTGTACTTTATAATAGGGCAATACAGCAATATAGGTCATGGTCTCCCTCCGTCCTTGTCATGATTCTGGTTCCATCATAGCAGATTGGAGAGGAGAGCCAAAATAAACGGCCTGAATTTACGCCCAGCCTTTACTTCAGCATTTTACATCATTCGATTCCACTCGCTCCGGGTACAATATATAGACGAATAGAACCATTTCGAACTTCTGTCCGGTACATTCGCTCGGCTATCGCTGCAGCTGCTGCTGCTGTCGCGTCGGCTAACAGATGATCCTGCTGTTTGACGGATATGATTCATCTTGATTCAATTATTCTAAAATGGGGCTCGATTCATGTGGCAAAAAAAGAAGCGTAATCCATATGGATCACGCTTCTTTCTTTTGGACTATTCATTTATCAGCTCGGGCTTACTGTTCTTGTTTTGTGTATGTTGGCGTTCCGCAACTAGGATTTCGCAGGTTTGGTTCCTTTGGCAGATTTGATCTTCTTCTCCTGTAAGATTACAGGCTCATGAGGATGCTCCACCGGATACAATTTGCGGAACAGCAGCGTCTGCAGGACAAGGAATGATCCACCAACCGTCCAATAGAGCGGCATGGCTGCAGGTGCTGACAGGGAGAAAAAGGCCATCATCAGCGGAGAAATGTACCCCATGATGGCAAACTGTTTTCGCTGTTCAGGTGCCATATTGGCTTGGGAAACTTTGGCCTGAATCAGGTAGATGATCGCTACTACAACAGCTAGTACATAATCGGGTGCTCCCAGTTTGAACCACAAAAAAGAATGAGAAGACAATTCAGGCGTGAGACGAATAGCGGTGTATATGCCTGATAGAATGGGCAACTGAATCAGGAGCGGCAAGCAGCCTATGTTCAGTGGATTAAAGTTATGCTTTTTGTACAGTTCCATCGTCTCTTGGGAGAGCTTCTGACGATCCGCTGCATCATTCTTGCCCTCATACTTTTTCTTGAGTGCATCCATCTCGGGCTTCATCGCATTCATGATCACCCGCGTGCCTTGCTGGGATTTCGCCTGCCGCATCATTAAAGGCAGCAGTGCAAGCCGTATGACCAAAGTGATTACGATAATTGAAACTCCGTAGCTGCCACCAAAGATGGTTGCAATGTGCTGAATCAGATAAGACAGCGGGAATACAATATAGTGATTGAAAAATCCCGGTGTTGAAGCGTTAATCTCCGATACATTATTGCTGCATCCGGCCAAAAGCATAACTGCAAACAAAATTGCAATCAGCCCATAGATCCGTCCCTTGCCAGATGTAAAAGTGAATCCCTTGCTTGTCTTATGTTCCATATATATCCTCCTCGTTGATTAGGTTCTACTGCGTTCAACGAGGTCTTACAGTCCGGCTCATCTTCATCCGGTGCTTCTCTACGTCTGATCATCCTGGTCAAATCTTCAGGTCTATGCTGCCCATCCAGGGTCAACGCAGGGAGTCCGGGTTCAACGCCGTCTGCCCCTCCGCCTTCCATCCAGTACTCTGTCAACCCACAGTGCAGATGGGCAATATAGGCATAGCTTACGGTGAAAATAAGCCCAATTGAGAATATATAAGGCAATAACTCCTGAAGTTCAAACAAGGGATTCACCCCCTTTATAGGTTCATTTTTATATTATAACACTTACATATGGATTTTGCATAAATTCATGGCTCAAAAGTCCTGAAAACAAACTACTCTGTTCTCCATTTGGACAATACCTTTGCTGCGCTATTTCTTGCCACGTTAAAAGAAGGCCAGGAACTGCTGTTTTCACCCTTATTCATATAGGCTTCACGTTCCAATAAATGATCCTTCAGATTTGGAAACTCCTCGTCAGCAAACTCCCGTAACAGCGGAACCGCATCTGCTGACAAATTCGCAAGGTAAGCAGCATCAATGTTGCCTGTGTCATGATAACGTTTGATGTTCAGCTCCGCAATTCGGTTGTCCATGCCCACATAATTGACCGCTACGTAGGCTGTAAGCGCCAGCACAATGTACCAACGAATCAACGGAATGGATGTGTATCGGATGCGCAGACCTGCTATGAACAGCAGCAGTGCCATAAAGATCATGAACGCATGCACCAGGAATCGAATGTACGTGTACCCGTAGGCCTGTTCGTATAGATTAAGACGCATGAACGCAGAGTACAGCATGATGGCAGAGCATCCTACCAGAACAAGCAGCAGCACCTGGTGGGTAATCGAAGCTGTTCTTCCACTCGGCCTTGTATATTGAAGTGCTACAATCAGAATGAAAAAGTTAATCCCAGTGACCAGCACCAGCTCGGCAAAACCACTTCGGGCATATTCTGCGTAAGACAGATCTGGGGGAAGATGCCCATTCCCCGCTCCAAAGAGGTAGGAAAACTGAACAAAGACAAACAGTACATACACACAGTTAATGACGAACAGCATGGTGCCAACAATGATGGGATCGAGCTTCACCGGCTCACTGCCGGTTCGGATCGAATGAGCATCGGTTTTTACGTTACTCGATACGAGCGTTTCAGTTGCAGGAGTCGCTTGGCTTGCATTTACGCTTTCGACCACTTGAATCGCATTAGGAGAAGACACCGTACCACTTTTCCAGTGGGCATTCTCTCTCTTCTCGGCTTCATATTGCATGGGCTGAACAAATCCCCACACATAGCTGAACAGCAAAACGCCTGCGATGATGACCCATATGATTCTCGGTAAGCCAGGAGTGAGCGTCAAATGATTCAACCATTCCGGAAAACCAGACAAATATTGATTGAACACGCCATCCGCTGACGTCAGCAATGCGAGCACTACAATCAGGATCGGAATGGATGCGGCCAGACCAATAAATACTTTGACCATGACTGCTTTCTGAGACTTCCCCATTCCGCGTCCCCCAGCTTTCACTGCAATGGCAGCGATGGTTCCCCAGTGACGAATCGTTTGTGGCACCAGATGATCCAGGGATGTACCGATTAGTCGGATGTCCCACCAGTGCCTTTGTTTGCGGCCAGCCAAATAAGTCATATGTAATATCACTAAACCGGGTACGACCAGAAAATTGAGAACTTTCAGCAGTACATTATCAAATAGGACAAATGTTAGTGACAACATCAGTACAACTGCAGCCATAAATGCATCAATGAAGGTCAATGCCCGTAAACGATCCCTTGCAAACACAAACATAAATCCATAGAAAAGGACCACAAACAACGGATAAGATACACCCGGCTCTTCTCCATAGAACAAATACTGATGAATGACAGCCAGCAGCAAGGCAGACAACAGCGTAATTAAAGCACGATTCGGCGAAGCCAGTATTTTCTCAATCATGGGAAAAACCTCCATTTACTTTCTACACTTTATTCTAGATGATAAAATAAGAAGATAAATAGAAATTACAGGAGATAAAAGTTCTTATTTTAGGCCGGATGAATCAACATCTCACACGAGGAGGATTGCAATTATGAAACTGCATCAACAATATTTGCTGCTTCATAACCGTTTTGGTTACATGGCTGAGCATGAAGCTACACTTTCCGATCTCGCAGAACTGCTGGATTGCACACATCGAAATACGCTTACCATTGTCAAAAAAATGGCTGCCTGCAGCTGGATTCGCTGGATCTCCCAGCGTGGTCGCGGCCGCCGGTCAACACTTACACTGCTTGTACCTGCCGAACAGATCGCAGCAGAATATATGATGCAGGCTCTAAACCGCCGGGAATTGCAGCAAGCAGCCGAGCAGGTACGTGCCTTTTCCAGCTCAACCATGATGCAGGAGCATTTAAACCAGTGGCTGCTCGGATATTCGGGACATCACACGGAAGCAGGAGAACACAATGAATGTATTGATACGTTAAGACTGCCGCTCCAGCAGCAGCTTCATGCTCTCGATCCGCTGTATATTAATCTGCTTGCCGAGTCTTTTGTCACCAGCCATGTGTTCGATGGATTGGTTCAGCGTAATGAGCAGGGAGACATCATCCCCTGTCTAGCCCACACCTGGGATATTAGCAAGGATCGGAAGACATGGCTTTTTCATTTGCGCAAAGGGGTCTTGTTTCACAATGGTCAACTGCTGACTGCCGAGGATGTCGTGTGCACCTTTGCGCGCCTGCAATCCACAGAACGCCGAACATTGTATCGTGATGTGAGCAAACAGATTATGTCTATTGAAGCCTTGAACTCGCTAACCGTGTGTTTCCGTCTCAAAACGCCACATGAATTGTTTTTGCCCTTTCTATCCACGAGTCGTGCAGCAATTGTACCTTCGGACAGCACCATGGAGTCCGGCAGTGAACAGTCAGTTGGAACATCGGCTTTGCAGAAACCTGTAGGAACAGGTCCTTTCAAAGTCACGCTGTGGGATGAGCATCTGTGCAGACTGGAGGCATTCCCGGCCTATTTTCAAGGCAGAGCCCATCTGGACAGGGTTGATATTCTGCAAATTCCATGGAGTGCCAAAACAGAACGGGGTGACTATGCCGAAGCCGAAACTCCGTTTTTTCACCTTGTTCATAATCCGGCTACCGCTGCGGGGACAGACTGGACGCAGATTAGCGCAGGAGTCACGGTCCGCAAACTGCTCACTTGTAACACGCAAAAAACCGGACCGCTAAGCGATCCGGAAATAAGAGCGCATGTACACGCCTGTATTACTGAGGGAAACCAATCCACTGAAATTCCTTTTGCTTTGGATGAACCAATTCCTTTACAGCTTGCTACCATCCCGCAATATCGTAAGGATGCCGTCCTCATTGCAGGAAGACTGGAGAAATACGGCTATGCTTGCAAGATTCACACGGCAACGATGGAGCAATTCAAAGGTCAGCTGCGACTGGAGTCCGATCTCATTCTCTTCTCCCTGATCCGTGACCGGGATGAAGAATTACGCAGAAGCGATCTCTATCTCACCTTGTCCGAACATCTGGATGAGTCCACCCAAACGAGTGTACAAACGATGCTGCAAACCGTTATAGAATCGGCATTAACCGCAGATCGAGCGGCAGGACTGGAACAGATTGAACAATTTTTACTGGACCGGAATCTGATGTTTCATCTATCCGAAAAACCTGTCGAAACCGCCTACCTGCCTTCCGTGCGCGGGCTCTCATTCAATAGTCAGGGCTGGGTAAACTTGCGCCATATCTGGTTTCCGTCTGGAAGTGCATCGGTAGGAGATTGAGGGAACAGATTAATATACGTTTCTGTATCTCATGCTATGTCTATCGCTGTACAGGTGTCGCCACCGATTGGCTCTTCTCATTCTTCAGTAGAACGGTATCTTTGCGGCGATACACCCCAAGAAGTAATCCAATCATGGCATAATCAAAAATTAGATGGTTACCGTAGCCTATAAAAGGAAAGACCACACTAAGGATGGGGACTCTTCCCGTGGTCATCGCCAGCGAATAAATCATCTGCAGTGCAAACATGGATGTAATAATGACAATAATCATCCGACCAAAGTCATCCCGAATCCGAGGGAGCATTTTCACCATACTTGCAACAAACCAGATGATACCTACCAATAACAGTATTCCGGCTGACCAGCCAAACACATCAATGAGCAACACACCTGGGTAATCGAAATAACTCGTTTTAAACCTGTCAAACGTTGTGCCCAGCCCATTCCCCCACCATCCAGCTGATCCAAGGACCTCAATAATGGAATTGTAGATATAACTGTCTCCATAAGGGTCATCTTGAAGATTGAAAACGACCAAAATTCTTTCCAATCGATGGTATGGATCGGGTATAAACAAAAGAAATAACCCAATACATCCGGTTATTAGAGCACCTATGACTGTATAAAGCCATTTACGCATGATCCAACCCAATAAGACAAGTGACATTGTAACAAACATATACAGGCGAACCCAATCTGATATTTGAAGCAACAGCACTGATGGTAACGCTACCATCGCGATATAGAATAATATGGTTTTTACATTAGGACTGGAACGAAGCTTGTCCAGCATAATAGCGCCAATGCTAAGTGGTAATACCCACATTGCAGCTGAGGTAAGATCTAATACAAAGCCATACGCGTTATAGTATCTGTACATCCCATTGATACTTGAGGATATCATTGGATTAATCCATAGCATGGTATTAAGCAGGATATAGATCCACCAAGCGGCTCTCTTCCATTTGCGATAATCAAAAAATATAAAGAAGGACATAAGCGTCATTCCTATGATAGTGTATACCACTTGAACGTTATAGAAGTTCTGATACCTGGCATCTGTGACATTGGTTTTAAAAATCCACATCAGAAAAAGGCTAACGATGGTTAAACTGATCAATCCGCATATCAGTCCCCAATGCATCCGATGACGATGCAGCCTGTGCATGCTTTTGCCTACTGCAGCAGGATCACCCATTTGCTTTACGGCATATACGGCAGCCTCTTCCTCGGTAAAGCCCTCCTGTTTCTTGTCCAGCATCATTTCTCTCATGTGGTTTCCCAGTTCATTACGCAGATCGGTATGTACTTCGCGAGCTTTGACCTGACTACACATTTCGTCAAGATAACGTTTAATTTTATCATGTTGATCCGTCATGTTAAGCCTCCTTCCCCGAGTACACGATCAACGGCTCGCCGGAACAAAAGCCACTCCGTCTTTTTGAGCTGTAAGGCCTCCATGCCCTTGTCACGAATCGAATAATATTTGCGTTTCCTTCCTTCAACTTCCATCCAGTACGATTCCACCCATCCTTCCATCTCCATGGCATGCAAGATAGGGTATAACGTGCCTTCCTTCAAATTAAATACACCTTCCGACTGGCGATGAAGTTCCTTAATCAATTCGTACCCGTAAAGTGGCTGATGCTGCAGTAAAGTCAAAATAAGAGTCTCTGTACTTCCTTTAATCATTTGTTTGTTTACTTTCACCAGTGTTCTCCTCTCTCTCATTCTCCCTATACATCGGAAACCTATGCATAGTTAATCTAGGTATTATACTACCTTATTCTTCCTTTTCTGTCTATCCATCGTTTCTATCTGCATTGTGATAAAATAACTCTATTAAGGAGCGTGACTTTCATGAGCAAACTGATTTTCTTTCTCGGCGGTGCGGGCAGTGGCAAAACAACTCTTGCCAAAGCTCTTTCCCGCAAATATAAGGCAGCCTTCTTCGATATGGATATTCTGCTCCGTCCGGCTGCCGAAGCGATCATGACACTTCAGGGACTTGACCCATCTGACCGGGATTCTCCTGAATACAAACGCTTATGCCGTGATCTGGGATACCGCATTACGATGGATGCTGCACTGGATAATGTACAATTAGGAATCGACACCATCGTTGTAGGCCCGTTTACGAAAGAGACCGAAACAGCTGACTGGATCGAACAGGAACTCGGCCGAATCGGACGTTCACTGGAAGATACGGATGTCCGTGTTGCCTACATCTATTTGGCGAATGAAGCCTTGTATCACAAACGGATCGTGGCGAGACAGTCGCCATTAGACGAATGGAAACTCGCCAACTGGGATATATTCACCGCCTCCCTTACCCGGAAGCAAGTGGCCTGGCCGCTGCCTGCTTCTTCCGTCGTTTACATTGATAATTCAGAAGAAGATGTGAATGTGGCTTTGTCCGAATGTGAGAGACACATGTTCGGGTAATGAGGAAATAATTTATTCTATTCACAGCATGCAAATAGAACTGCACAAAAAAGGATTGGTTTTGTTCCCTAGCGGATTCATTTCCAATCCCTCACCAACTCAACTAAGACATCTAATCATATAAAAATTCTTTCCATTCTTTTATTAAACATTCCAAATCAACATCGTATGTTTCTTCAACTTTGTTAATATCTGCATAAATAGCCATGAACTTTTCTTTTCCGTATGTGCGAATTAAATAGTGGACGAATGAGGCTGCTTTATTATAATCATCCACATCTTCGTTGTATCCCGGATCTCCTGAATTATATTTAAGAGAATCCAGCGGGTTTTCCCATCCTTTCTTAGACGCCATATTAGCCCACACGTGCATCGCTGCTATTAAATCTATGGGATCAGATGGTTGATAAGACTGACCCGCGTATTTTTCATAATTTTCAATTACACTGTAAAGAACAGAATTCTCGTTTCTTCTTTCAAAAGTGAACATAAGGTCAGCTTTAGACTTGTTATATACGTACTGCCTGTTCTTTGCCTCAAATTCATACATTAAGGCTTCAGCAAGCCCTTCTGTAAAAGGATAGAAATCCGAAAAGATTCCCATTTGAAAAGTTATCGCATGAACGGTTTCATGTACGGCTTTGTAAGGCGGGACTTCGAAGACCCGATACAAGTCAATTGCGTAATTATCTCCTAATTTATATGTTATTCCGCCATAAGTAGGATTATATGCGTTTAAATGTGGATAGATTGTAAACGTCAGAGGATGATCCAATGTGTAGTTCATCCAATTCTCTACATAACGAACACCTTGATCCATATAGTCTTGATAATCATATACCTGTTGATGATTCCAGTTTTCTTTTTTATATCTCGCTTTAACTTTATCTGAATGAACTTCAAACCAAATCTCTTCATATGAAAAAACATAACGATAACTCGTATCAATATCACTGTTAGGAGTTTGAATGAATTCACTCCAATATTGTCCTAGTAGATTTAAATCCTCATTTTTATCCTTCATGAATATATCAACAACAGACAGTAACTGTTTTTCTTGATCCAGATATTGAACAAACAAAAAGGCAATCTGTTGTCCTACCCCTGCAATTTCTTCATCGAGAAAATTGGGGATAAACCAGGCATCCCCGAAATCCGGATATTCTCTGGAGCTTGCTGTGTTAATCCAGTTATTAACATCTCCTTCTAACACAGTAGAGGATATACCATCTTCATTATTATTATTATGCCAATACAGTTCCAACCCAACACATAACCAAGCAGGAAGTTTATAATCACTCAAATAACTAACGACTGCCCCGAGTGACTGGTCCCGATCCCCAGACACAACTATTCTAGTCAAACTATTATTGAACGGGCTTTCACTATCCTGATTCAGATAAATTTGAATTATTTTATCCTGGCGAGGAATATCTAGATGATTCTGCATATTTCGGATAATGTATTCCACTTGATTTACAAATGCTTTGTTATCAGAATCATTATTAGAGCTAAAGTAATACTGAGCCTTCTCAGTGCTAGTTTTAGACACAAATCCTACTGTTTCAGCCGAAGCTATATTCTCAAAAGTTAACTCCTTTGCATTGTGTCTCAATATAACAAAACCCCATAACAATACAATTAATATACAGAACACAAGTAATGTAATAAGAATAGTACGTTTTGGTATATCTATCTCTCCTTTTCTGGTAATTATATGTTCTATGTCAATACTTCTTTTTTGTTAGTTTACAATATATAGAATATTAACCCATATTTATTTTATATTTCTATATACCTCCTTACTGTGATCTAACTCACTTGGTAGCTTGACTAAATAAAACATGCCTGTCATACAATAAGTCCATTGTTGTAGTTTTAGACGTTTATATGTTTCCGGCATGATAACCCTTACATCCAATGCACTATCACTAGTCAGGAGGGGTCGCCATGAATAAAAAGAAGCATAGATGTCATCCACCAGTGACAAAATGTTATTACAAAAAGATCACAAAATCCTGCGTAACCAAAATCAAATATGTTCCCAAGGTTAAAAAGCACTGCCATGTAACCATTAAATACGGTGTCATCAGAAAAAGAAATCACCATTAATCAAAGACTGCCGCCCTTCTCAGTTGAGAAGGGTTTTTCTAATTAAAAAACCGAGGTCACGTGCACCCCGGCTTTCTTCCATATCTATTAGGTTTTGGACAGCTCAATAAATCCTTCACCGAATACGTCACGAACATCATGAATCGTAATAAATGCGATCTCATCTTCTGCCCGCACAATCTTCTTCAACATAGGGACCTCTTGTTTGCTAATGACAATGTACAGAATTTCTTTCGGTGTTTTCGTATAGTATCCATGACCCGACAGAACCGTTACACCGCGATCCATCTTCTCGATCACCTGTTTCGCGATCGCATCCTGCTTCGTCGAGATAATCGTAACCGCCTTTTTCGGATTCAGCCCTTCAATGATAAACTCCATCGTTTTGGTCCCGATAAACAGCATGACGATCGTACACATCAGTCCCTGTGGCCCAATAATGAAGAAAGAGGAGAACGCCACAATTAGATCAAAAAACAGAAGTCCATAACTGATGTTCCAATCCAAATACTTATTGGCCAATCTGGCCAAAATGACGGTTCCCGCAGTTGTACCGCCCACTCTAACAATCAAGCCAATCCCGAGACCGGCAAACAATCCGCCAAAAATCGTGTTGATCCACAGCTCGTGCGAATCAATGGTCCAGCTCTCGGTCAAGTGCAGGAACAAGGAGTTGAATACCACTGCAATAATGGTATACACCGTTGTTGTTTTGTCCAGAAATCGGTAACCCACGATTAACAAAATCCCGTTCAAAATCAGATTCATTAACCCTGGTGACCATCCCAGCAGGTAATACAGAATAATCGTAATCCCCGTAACGCCACCTTCAGCAAGATCATTCGGAATGACGAACAAATTCACTGCCAGAGCAAACAGAAATGCACCCGCCATAATAAATAAAATATCCGTGATACGTTTCTTCATCATGTATTCCATCCAATCCTTCAGAAATCAACCTATCCATCCGGCTCATAAGTTGTCATATACACCCAAGGATAGATTCTACCATGCCATCAGCAAAATTTGTATACATAATACAAATTGTTGCACGAAATGTGCAAAGGGATCTTGATTGGGATCAATATTGAATGGTTAAACAAAAAATAGCTGCAACTGATCCAACCATGACAAATGTCATGTGTCATCCTTGATATTCATCATTACAAAGGGCTGACGTTTATGACTTACCGACAGAATCGTATTCTTTTACAATGATAAAAAGGCTTCCCTAAGAGTAAATATTCAGGGAAATACAGCGTTATAGCCGTGCATGGTTATAATGACTGAAGGAGGAACCATTCATGAGCAGAGCAAAAGAAATGGCACTGAAAAAAGAAGTCACCCCTTACGAGAAAAATGATCTTCGATTAAGTATCCGACAAATTATCAATACAATACTCCCACTCTTTTTATTATGGGCCGCAGCCTATTACAGCTTGTCCGTTTCGTATTGGCTGACTTTTCCAATTGCCCTGGTGGCATCCGGATTTGTACTACGAACATTCATTATTTTCCATGACTGCTGTCACGGTTCGTTTTTCAAAAACAAACGTGCCAATGACATCCTGGGTACCATTACAGGCGTCCTGACCCTCACTCCCTACCAGCAATGGAAAGCCGAACATTCCATTCACCATGCCACCAGCAGCAATCTAGACAAACGTGGTGTAGGCGATATCTGGGTCATGACCGTTGAAGAATACAAAGCAGCATCACCTTGGGGACGACTGTTCTACCGTATCTATCGTAATCCGGTCGTGATGTTCGGGATCGGTCCGATCTATGTATTTCTGCTGGCTTACCGTTTTAACCGCAAGGCAGCACGTCGCAAAGAACGCATCAACACACATCTGACTACGGTACTGATCATTGCACTATATGCATTTATGAGCTGGTTGGTCGGATGGCAGGCATTTGTTATGGTGCAGGCACCTGTCTTTTTCTTCTCCGGTTTCTTCGGGATTTGGCTGTTCTACGTTCAGCATCAGTTTGAAGATACTTACTTCGAACATGAGGATGAATGGAGTTACGTCAAGGCTGCTGTAGAGGGAAGTTCATATTATAAGCTGCCGAAGCTGTTGCAATGGATCAGTGGTAATATCGGATTTCACCATGTGCATCACCTGAGTCCACGTGTACCGAACTATTATCTGGAAGAGGCACATAACGCTACACCGCCTTTGCAAAAAGCAACGACAATTACCCTGCGTTCCAGTCTGGCAGCCCTGCGCTTCCGTCTTTGGGACGAAGAATCCAAACGATTTATCAGCTTCAAGGAGATCAAATCGTTATCCCGCAAGCCATATGTTCAGCCACCTATACGTGTAACCAATCAAGCGGGTCTGACAGAGAAGCCTTAAACTCTGTCGGATTCGTTTTCTTGTATTCAGGCTGAAGTCATGCTACAGTCAGGCTAAAGTTGAGTGCAAGTGCAAGTATAAGGAGGAGAATTTTATTCAGAAGTGGTCGCAGCTCTTTTATAAAAATACAGGCTTGAATCCGTACGTATGGCTCGTCTTTTTCATCCTTCCTTTCTATTATATTTCGCAGTATTCAAAACTGTGGACCTTGGTGACAGGAATCGTGATCATTCTTGTCTTCTTTGTCTGTTATTTGCTCGCCTTCATCACCAGAGGCTGGCAGGTGTATATGTGGATTGGTCTGCTGATCGCCATATCCATTACCATGACGATCGCATATGATTATGCGTACTTCTCACTGTTTCTTGCCTTTTTCATCGGAAACATAAAAAATAAAGCTGGCTTCATTACCCTTTATTCGATCAATCTGGCTGCCAGCTTTCTCACGATAAATTATGGATTTATTATTCAAAGCTCCCGGCTGCTTAGTCAGTTTCCATTTGTATTCATTAGTCTGATGGCCTCCATTCTTCTCCCGGTGAGTACGTATAACAAAAACAAACGGGAGCAATTGGAAGGACAGCTGGAGAATGCCAACAAACGACTGGATGAACTGGTGAAAATGGAAGAACGCCAGCGGATTGCCCGAGATTTGCATGATACCCTCGGACAGAAACTGTCCCTGATCGGCCTGAAAACCGATCTGGCGAAACGCTTGCTTCGGACTAACCCGGAGCAGGCCGAGATTGAATTAAATGACTTGCGACAAACGGCGAGCACAGCCCTGAAAGAAGTCCGGGAGATGGTTACCACGATGCGTGGCACACAGTTGGTCGATGAGCTGTTCCGTGCAGAACAGATTTTGAAAGCCGCTTCGATTGAATTCAACTTGGATGGTAACCCCAAACTGCATGACACCTCTCAGCTCAACGAAAATGTTCTGGGCATGTGTCTGAAAGAAGCCGTCACGAATGTAGTCAAGCATAGTCAGGCAACCATATGTACCATCAGACTCAAGGAGACACTCTCGGATAACATTGTGCTTGTACACGACAACGGAATTGGCATGGAACAAGGCAGCAATAAAGATCGCCGTGGTACGGGAATCCTCGGCATGAAAGAACGGTTGGAATTTGTTAACGGTTGTCTGGACATCCGTTCCGGAGCAGACATGGACGGAACAGAGCTTATTATTCAGGTGCCGAAGCTGGTTCGCAAACCAATCAAGGAGGAATAAAAATGATTAGAATCGTCATCGCCGAAGACCAGCGCATGATGCTGGGCGCCCTCTCTTCTCTGCTTAATCTGGAAGAGGACATGGAAGTGGTCGGCCGCGCAAGCAACGGACAGGAAGCGCTGGAGCTCGTCCAGGAGCATGCACCGGATATTTGCCTGATGGACATTGAAATGCCTGTCAAAAGCGGTCTGGAAGCTGCAGAGGAATTAAAAGGCATGAACTGCAAGGTCATTATCTTAACGACTTTTGCCCGGACTGGTTATTTTGAACGCGCGCTTAAAGGTGGTGTGCGTGGATACCTGTTAAAGGACAGTCCCATTGAGGAACTGGCTGAGGCCATTCGCCAGGTTATGAACGGACGTCGGATCTTTGCCCCTGACCTGGTTGATGAAGCCTATGTCGAGGAAAACCCGCTTACGGAGCGGGAAAATGCTGTACTTGGCCTGATGGCTGATGGCAAAAATACGAAGGAGATTGCCGGACATCTGTTTATCACAACTGGCACCGTGCGGAACTACATCTCCATTATTCTTAACAAATTAAATGCGAGCAACCGGATTGAAGCCATCACCCGTTCCAAGGAAAAGGGCTGGTTTAAATGAAAGTACCGCTTCAACCCATTAAGACACAAATAATAGCTTGGTCAGGAGCTTCCACACTCTCAGCCAAGCTATTTATTTTACTTATTAATTGACCGATACAACCATACCTAGTGCTTCATTGGGCACCTGATCCGTTTGAAGCTGGTGGATCTGATTGCCTTCCTGCCAGGAAATGGTGACGTTCACCGTTTTGCCGCCACTCGGATATTCCACGTTCACAAAGCCTTTATCCTTTGGAGCAGGCAGCGTATGTGACTCCAGGTACTCAACCATTTTCTTGGCTATCCCTGGATTGTTCATTTTGTCTTCGGAGACCGATCGGATTTGAAGCGTCCATCTGCCTTCCTTCCAAGTTAGATACTGACTCCCTGCAGCACCTTCAGCCATGCCTTTAATGCCATGCCCGAGGTCAACTGACATGTCTTCGGGAATATTACTCAGATCCGTATCGGGAAAAATCCCTTTGCTGTCCGGGTCCTTATCGCTTTTTACTTCAAAAGAAGCGAGCATGGATGGTGCCTTGCTGTTTGTAGCAGTCAAGGAAGCATCGTTTACCGGAACAGACTGATCTACCGAATAGAAATTCACTTTGAATGCATCAGCTGTATTTGAAGGAATGGCTGCTGCCAGATGTTTTCCTTTTTCCAGTGGAAATGAAGTCGGCAATACCGCATGTTTTAACTTCAACTGGCTGCGAACTTCCTGGACTACTTCGTTTGTGCTGGACTGACCTTGCGTTCCAAGGCTGTTTTCTGCACCGGAATTGGTTGTTTCACCTGCAGATGTACCGGTATCGCCAGAAGAATTACTACTATGATCATCAGTGCCGGCAGCAGAACCGCTTCCTTCGGTACCATTGGAAAAATCAGCTCCCCCACTACCGGATTGGGTTTGCCCACCAGCAGCTGAAGTAGATGTGTTGCTTGCTTGTGACGCGTTGTTATCCTGTCCCCCACATCCTGCCATTGCGAGCACCACTGCGGTGGTGACAGGAACGACTATCCAACGTTTTTGCTTTTTCATGATGTTGGTCCCTCCTTGGTGTCTTTATTTCAATGATTCGTTTGCACAGATCAGATGCAACTCAATGAACCACCTGAATTAACGTTTATCGTTCCAAAAGTTGACCGGCTGCACTTTTTTGGTCAAAATTTCGAATTGATATCCTTCTGCCTTTAAGGTTTTCAACAATTTTGGAAGTACCTTTAACGTTGCTTCCTGATCATGCATCAGCACAACTGGCGCTGTACCCCTTTTTTGAACGTTGTGAATCTGCTTCATCACACTGTTGTACACCTTCTGATGGTCTTTCTTGTATTTCCAATCTTCGGAATCGACATTCCAATCCCACAAATGGAATCCTCCCTGAGCCAGCAGCACATTACGGTACGATGACTTGAGGTAAGGCTTACTGCCGTAAGGCGTCCGAACAAGACTTGTTTTTACTCCTGCCACTTTGTTCAACGCTGCATTCGCCTGCTGCATTTCTTTCAAACCGCTGTAGGCAGACTTATAAAACTTACCGGGTACATGTGTTGCGCCATGAAGACCCAACCCATGTCCGTCAGCAACAATACGTTTTGTCGCTTTCTGAAATTGCTGCATCTGTGGTCCAAGCATGAAAAATGTCGCTTTTGCATGATACTGATCCAGTATATCCAGCAGTTGTCCGGTGTGAGCGGTTGGCCCGTCATCGAAAGTAAGATATATGATCTTTGCATTCGCTTTTGCTCCAGCTGATTTGGAAGCACTTGGCTTCGCGGATACCGACTGAGGCAGCAGAAGTGGAATCATAAGTAAAATGGCAAGAGTGATGATCAACGATTTGCGGATATGTAACATAAATATAAATCTCCCTTGTGTCTAGTATTTCCCCGGGTGTCTACGAATTTTTCATTGCATCCCTTGGCGATATTCCTAATACTAACAAAAAGGACACGCTCCATTCTCGCTCCAAATGCTACGTTCGAGTTACACTTTTGTCAGATTAGCCAATGAAATAAAACGAAATTGATAGAATTGCAGCGAGAAAAACTCCCGTCAGGATAGATCAATTTTGACATATACTTCATTAACCGATTCTGTGAGATCTGATAGATTCATCTCAGAAATTATTGCTAGTTTTTAGAATTCGGGTTAAAAACACAGCAAAAAAGCTTGCACTAGGCAAGCTCTTCATATGTAGAACGATATACTCCATTACTGAGAATGGACACAAAAACGCAGTACTTGATTACTCTGCAGGAGCAGTGAACGAACGTTTACCAAATTCAGCATCAAGCATGTAGAATGCATTGCTGTCTTTTTCAATGCGCCGCAGCTTCTGAATAATGTTGTCAAACAGTGCTTCTTCCTCCACTTGTTCATCAATGAACCATTTCAGGAAATACATTGTGGCATGCTCACGCTCATTCAGGGCAAGGTCGGCCAGGTTATAGAATTTCTTCGTGTTTTGCTGCTCATGTGCATAACCGTGCTCAAACACATCCAGCATGGAAGTATATTCATTCTTCGGTTCTGGCAATGCCTCTAGTGTCGCGCGCTGTCCGCGATCGTTCAGGAACTTGTATATTTTCATTCCATGGAATCGCTCTTCTTCAGCCTGTACAACGAAAAAATTCGCGAATCCGTCCAGACTTTCACTGGAACAGTATGCTGCCATCGCAAGGTATACATGGGCAGAATAAAATTCAAAGTTCATCTGTTGGTTCAATGCCTGTGTTAGCTCTTTACTCATGATCGACACACCTCATGCTTTCTCTAGGAATGGTCCTATTCTATCATAATGAAGGTCTGACTGACATGGATTATCTACCAAATTGGCTAATGACTGAATTTATGTTCTTCTATATAATCAGAGAGTTATGTTTAAGTTGGATTCCAAATCTGGGAAAGTAGGTTAACACGTATGAGTAATTCCATGCAGCTCAAAAAAACAATTGGCATGCCGCAGGCTGTTGCCCTCTATATCAGTGCCGTGCTTGGTTCAGGTGTGCTCATTGTTCCCGGACTTGCTGCGGAACTGGCTGGTCCCGCTTCGCTCCTTGCCTGGGGAGGAATGGTGCTGCTCATTCTTCCACTTGCCCTGTCCATGGGACTCCTGTCCGCTCGTTATCCTGATGCAGGAGGGGTGTCCCATTTTGTCACGCTCGCCTTCGGACCACGGGCAGGGGTGATTGTCGGATGGTTTTTCCTGATGTCTGTTCCCATCGGTGCTCCGGTAGCCGCCCTGACAGGTGCAGGATATATGACGGCCGCTCTGGGACTCGGTGAAGGTGCCCGAACGTTGCTTGCAGCCGTCATGCTAGCCGCCGGACTCCTCATTAATATTGTCGGTATGCAGTTGGCTGGCCGGGTACAGATTGCTGTTGTTCTCGCAATTGTCGTTGTGCTGGTTATGGCCTTTCTATTCGCTATACCCAACATGCAATCGGAACACTATACTCCATTTATGCCACATGGATGGCTAAGCATTGGCCAGGCGGGCGCCATTTTATTCTGGTGTTTTATCGGCTGGGAAGCCGTTTCCCACTTGTCTGAAGAATTCACCAACCCCCGCAAGGCTGCCATTCAGGGCGTGACCATTGCTGCTATTATTGTAGGGGTCCTGTACTTTTTGACCGCTCTGGCAACGGTCGGCACCCAAAGCTACCTTCATGGCGGCGCCGATGTCTCGCTCGTCTGGATTGTGAGTCAGGCTCTTGGCTCGTGGGGCGGCCTGCTTGCCGGGTTGACCGGAATATTCATCTGCACTGCGACCGTTATTGCTTACGCTGGCGCTGCTTCACGCGTTGCCTACGCACTTGCGAGACAGGGAGCTGCTCCACAATGGATGGCTCGCTTGTCCAGTCGGTTTCATACACCGATTGCTGCTCTCGGTTTCCTGGCGATCTGTTTTGCTCTGGTCCTCGTCATTTACGGGTCGGGGCTTGTATCGCTGACCACACTCATTCAGCTGCCCAATGCCACCTTTATTCTTACCTATCTTGGTGGGTGCGCAGCCGGAATCCGATTACTGAAGGGTAGCCGCATGGGCGTAACGATCAGCTGGATTTCCTTTGCAGTGACAGCGGTTGTATTTCCTTTTGCAGGCTGGGCCGTTCTCTATCCGGCTGTCATTGTGGTCCTATGCTGGCTTGTTAGCTTTAAACGACGTGCACGAATCTGAATAAAAAAAGCTCTGCCGGCATGGCAGAGCTTCTTTCATATGCGGAACGTATTATACCAAGAACGCTTTGGAGATGATAACCAACAGGATGAACAAAACCAGAATGGCACCTACAGAAGTGAAACCTCCGTATCCGTAGCCTCTTGATTCTCCACCTAATACTTCGCTCATTGACCGTACCTCCTCTGCAACAGGTATGGGATATCTTATGCAGGAAGAACGGGTTTGACCGGGCGAATGCCCTAATATTTAAAATTACAACTCTTAATAACGGGGAGATTCCACCCGCATAATATCAAGAAAAGGTACTTTCGCCAGGAACTCCTCTTCGGTATGTTCTACATGAACCAGTCGTGTGCGGGAATCCAGCTTAACAATAACCCCTTGTACCTGCTCTTCCTTGCCCCATACCGTCAGCAGTACTTCCGAACGCTCATGATATGCTTCAACTAATTGATTCCCCAGCTCTTCCAGCTCAAACTCATCCCGGGTAGGTCTTTTTGCGACTTTTGCTTTTGCCAATGTGGCGGCCTCCTCTACAGCTAATCCGACGTCCCGATTCACGGGTTGTGTGCCGAGGGCATATTCAATTAGTATACCATTCATTTGCGTTCGTGTAATGTCATGACAACATAATGGTGCAAATTTTCCAATTCATCATTGTAAGCTGCTGGACACTATTCTTCACCGTATTCTATAACGATGGTGTACTCGTTCGACCTTGCTTCGCCGCTTCGTTTCTGCCCGTTTATTTCATACGTAAACATAGCAGTCAGGAAACCTTTCAGCATTCCCGTCTCTTCCGGAGACAGTTGTGCTGCATAGGATATGTTTCTCTCTGCCCCCGGCCCCAGCTCCCCCAAATGCAGATACCTTGGCGTAGAGTATCGGGGGATACTCCACTTGACTTGACCTTCTGCTTGACCTCGCCATTTGGCTCCCGGAGGAAGAACTCCTGCGAGTTGTACTCGAGCAGACAGAGAACCTGTATTCTCAACTCGGACTTGAAAAGTAACTGATCCGCCCTGTTCGATTAAAACGGGTATCACTTCGACATATACCTTGATGATCGGGCTTTTCAGGTAGACTGTTGCTTCATTGGAGGCTGCCATACGCTGTACCATTCGTGAATCCGGCAGCCGATACGTATACAGGAGACGCGCCTGATTAACCAGCTCGAAGTGATTAGGCTGCGCTGCTCCTTGCTCCGCAATTTTGGCTTCAAATTGAATATTGATGACAGACCGTGCAGTCAGTGTTCCCAGGTTAAATCCTTTGACCGGATTGGCCCCGGGACGTTTGACACCATTCCAGCCGAGACTTCCTTCCACAAAAGTCATTCCAGCAGGCAGTGAATCCGATACTTTGGCATCCACCGCATAATTGCTTTCATTCGAAATGGTAATGTCATATCGCACAATATCCCCGGCCGAGGCATTCACCGGAAGTACTCTTTTATAGATGGAAATCAAAGGCTGGATTACCTCAAGTGTGACTTCGTTTGAATAAACGGTTTCCTCCCCGCCTGCAGAAGTATACTCCAGCACCGCCTGAGTTGGTATGCTCTCTGCATCCCTTACCGCAACCACCTGGACCCGATATTGAATGCGAACGGAACTTCCAGGCTGGATGTCCCCGATTTCTATCCCGGAATCCGGTGTCATCTGGGGAGCGAACATGCCATTAATGACGACACTTGCAGGAATAAACACCAGCCCTGGGGTCAAAGCAACAGTCACCCTGGCACCAGCAGCTGTCAAAAATCCCGGATTGCTTACAACGACACTGTACAAAACAATATCCCCCGAGAAGGTCTGTATATGATCTGTCTGAAGGGCTACCTCCAAACGGGATGATGCGAGGGTGACCTCAACCGTGTTGGAAAGTTCTCTGCCTGTAACCGTTCTGCCTTCTGGGGTTAAAAATTCATAATTTACCTGCGCCTGATTGAACAGCTTCAGTGACGTAGGCAAACGCACAATGGCCACTTGAAAGTGGTAGCGCATTGTGGCTCCCGGTGCCACCTCCGCAGGAGGCAGCCCAAGTTCGGGTGATGCCCCCGGTAACGGAATGCCATCGCGAAGTACACTGTTCGGAAGGAGTGACGTATCTTCCGAAAGCGGATCGACTACATAAACGATGGCTGTTCGATTCCCCGTATTCATAATCTCAATCTGGTAAGTTAGTGACTGCCCCAGTGCAGCAACAGTCACATTGCAGCCCTTTCTCACTTCAAGTCTGGGCCCAACCCATGGTGTAACTACGGTGTTGGAATAAGCCACCTGTTCCAGTTCAGTCATACCCGTGCTGAATCGAACCAGTGACTGATTCTGTAGCCAGTGGGACAACGGACCGGAAGATTGGCTCATATCACCACGACCTCTACTCTGAATGTAACGGTAACCGAAGCACCAGCAGCGATCGATCCGAGCGTTATTCCCGTATTCGGATTGCCGGTTGGCCTTGGCACTCCATCCACCGTTACGCTTCCGGTTACAAACACCGTTCCTACTGGTACTGGGTCCACCATGACCACATTATTGACCACTTCAATGCCAGCGTTCGTGACAACAACCGTATAGGTGATCACATCACCGACCACAGCATCAATGGCGTCAGTGCTTTTGACAACAGTTACGTTTGGTGCAGATACAGGAATCACCAGAACGTTGGAAGAAACGGTACCCGTCAACTGACGGCCATCCGGCGGACTGAATGTATAATTGGCCACGGCCTGATTGATCAGCTGCTGATTCTGCGGTAATGAATCCACAGTAACTTCCAGGGTGACTGTCACATTAACGGAGCCACCTGGTGGTATGGTACCCACCACAATTCCGGCTTCCGGATTGGCACCTGGCTGTGGAACACCATCAATCAGGACACTGTTCGGAAGAAGCACAGCTCCATCCGGGATGTTATCCGTCAATGTCAGATTTGCAGCAAGATTTCCGCTATTATTGATGGAGAAAGAATAAACGATGGTGTCACCGATCGTTGCATTGGACGTACTTGCCGTCTTGGACACGGCAATAATCGGTTGATAGATCGGTGTGACCACTGTATTCGAGTATGAAGCTCCCGAGAAGACACCCGAAGTGAAGCTTACGGATGATTGACTGCTTACAACTGGTGGTGCAGGAAGCGAATTGACGCGGACGGCATAGGATACTGCCACTGATGCGCCGGGTGCAATTGTGCCGAGAGCGATTCCCAAGGCGGGATTGGCCGAGGCACGCTGTACGCCGTCCACCAGAACACTTCCAGTGACAAATGTTGTGGCAGGATCGATCGGATCGCTCAACACCACATTGTTAATGGGATCGATTCCGTTGTTGGTTACAACCATTTCGTATACGATCGTATCACCAACCACCGCATCTACCGCAGTTGTCGTCTTCGTTACACTTACATCCGGAGCAGACACCTGGATGTTGAGTGAATTGGATGTTAAACTGCCACCCAGTGTTCTTCCGTCTGGCAGCGTATACGTAAAGGTTGCGGAAGCCTGATTCGTTATGGACTGGCTCAAAGGAAGGGTGACAATGACGACCGAGAACATGACCATGGTCGTTGTCGAAACGACGCCCAGCGGAATACCCGAGGCAGGATCAGCACCCGGTGCTGATGCACCATTGATAATAACGCTATTCGGTACAAGCTCGGTTCCGGCTGGGATTGTATCGGTCAACGTAACGGATGCCCCATAGTTCCCCGCATTGGAGATGGCGATGCTGTACACAACGGTATCTCCTACCGTGGCTATCGACTGATCCCCCGTCTTGACCGCCGTCAGGATCGGCTGATACACCGGCGTTGTAACCGTATTGGAAAATGTTGTGGCTGAGAACACGCCTGATGTAAAGCTGACTGTGGACTGATTGTTCAAAACCGCACTTGCCGGGAGTGAAGTAACCTGCACACTAAATACAACGGTCACGGTAGCACCAGGCGCGATGGAACCGATGGTTATTCCAGTGGAAGGGTTGGCCCCCGGGCGGAGCACACCATCTACGAATACGCCGGTTGGCGCAAGGACAGTGCTTGCCGGTACTGCATCCGTGAAGACTACATTGTTCACCGTCGCAATTCCGTTATTCGTTACTGCAACACTGTATGTCACAATATCACCGACAGATACCGCCGTTGACGTCGTCGATTTCACCACATCGACGTCCGGAGCCGAGACCGAAATGGTCAGTACGTTGGAAAGCACCGAACCTGTAATGGTCCTTCCGTCAGGTAATGTGAAGGAAAGAGCAACCGAAGCCTGATTCACCAGCTGCTGTGGAGATGGCAAGGTATCAATAACCACAGAAAAGGTAATGGTTGTTGTTGCACCAGCTGCGATAGTCCCTGCTGCAATGCCTGTGGCTGGATTCGCGGCAGGCAGCGGCTGACCATTCACAATGACACTGTTCGGAACGAGAATGGTTCCCGCAGGGATATTGTCCGTCAGGTTAATCTGGGCACCATAGTTGCCCGTATTGGACACGTTGACCGTGTAGCTAACCGTATCGCCGACCGTAGCGTTTTGTGTACTTGCTGTCTTTTGTACCGAGAGAATCGGCTGAAATACTGGCGTAACCACCGTGTTGGAAAATGTCGTGCTTGAGAATGCCCCTGAAGTAAAACTCACTGTGGACCGATTGCTCAGCTGGCCGCTTGGCGGAATCGCGTCGACACGGATACTGAAAGTAATGGTTGCGGAGGCTCCTGGAGCAAGTGTCCCCAGCGATATCCCCCCAGCCGGATTGGCTGCGGGTTGCGCAACCCCGTTCACCGTCACACTGCCTGTGACAAAGGATGCTCCAGCAGGAATCGGATCCGACAACTGAATATTGTTTACCGGAGCTATACCGCTGTTTGTTACCAGAATGGAGTAATTAACAGTGTCGCCTACAGCAGCCGCAGTCGAAGTTGTACTTTTAACGACAGCAACGTTTGGAGATGAGACCGGAAACGTCAGCGTATTCGAGGTGGCTGTTCCTGTTAAGGTTCGTCCATCAGGCGGTGTAAAGGTAAAGGAAGATGTCGCAAAGTTGCTTAGCTGCTGCGGTGACGGAAGGGTATCCACGACAACCGCAAACGTGACAACCGCTGTCGCTCCCGCTGCTACAACGCCTACCGAAATGCCTGTTCCAGGCGATGCTCCTGGCTGCGGCACACCAGATACCACAACACTGTTGGCTACAAAAGAAGTTGCAGCAGGAATGGTATCTGTGACGGTAACATTAGCCTGCAAATTGCCTGTGTTGCTGACAGTCACCGTGTAGATGACCGTATCACCTACAGTCGCATTTACTGTGTTGGCCGTTTTGACAAGTGCAATCTGCGGTTGAATGACCGGAGTCTCTGTCGTATTGGACGATGATGACCCCGAGAATGAACCGGATGTGAAGCTGACCGTCGACTGATTGTTAATCTGCGAAGGAATCGGCATAGTAATCGTCACCTCAAAAGTTACGGTAACCTCAGCTCCTGGAGCCAACGTACCGATTGGAATGCCGGCGGTCGGATTGGAGAGCGGGAATGAAGTCCCGTTCACAATGACGCTTCCGGGTACAAATGGGGTATTCGGAGGAAGAGGGTTGACATATACCACATTGTTAACGGCTACGGTTCCATTGTTGCGAATAACAGATGTGTACCTGATGACATCCCCAACTACGCCGTACTCTACATTGTCACTGTTAACAATCGTTACATTGGGAAGAGAGACGGGAATAGTGATGGTGTTCGAAGACGAGAAACCGGCAATCGTTCTTCCACTTGGAAGAGTGTAGTTGAATGAAGCGACCGCCTGGTTAGTCAACTGCCTTGATTCAGGCAAACTTGTGACCGTTGCTACAAAAGTGACCGTTGCGCTTGAGCCAGCCGCGATCAACCCTAGATTAATTCCTGTTGCCGGGCTAACACCAGGCGTAGGTACGCCATTAATAATGACGCTGTTCGTACTGAATACAGCTCCTGCCGGGATCGGATCCGTCAAGGTAACTGTTGCAGCAATATTGCCTGTATTGGTGATCTGAAGACTGTAATTAAAAGAATCGCCCACCGTCAGATTGGTTGTGCTTGCTGACTTTACCACTTGGATTACAGGCTGGAATATGGGTGTACTTACCGTGACGGATGAAGAAACGCCATTAAAACTGCCTGATGTAAATGCAGCACTTGCCCGATTGGTTACCGAACCTGTGGACGGAACGGATGTTACTCTAGCCTGGTAGGTCACAGTCACACTACTTGAGCTGTTCAAAGTTCCAACAGCAATTCCCGAAACGGGGCTTGCGCTTCCGGCAGCGGTTCCATTGATGGTGACACTGCCTGGTACAAACTCTGAGCCGGACGGTGTATCCGAAATAACGAGATTTTGTACTGCACTGATTCCCGCGTTCGTTGCAATAACGGTGTAGGTAAGTACATCTCCTACAGTCGCATCTGGTGTATTCACAGTTTTGCTAATGGAGATATTCGGGGCTGAGGCAGATATGCGAACGATATTGGACTGGCTGCTGCCTGAGAGATTCCTCCCACTCGGTAGTTGGTACGTAAACGCTGCAGTACCCTGATTCTCCAGTGTGGGCGGAGATGGCAGTGTATTGAGAGTAGCACGAAACACCACTGTTGCCATGGCTCCTGGCAAGAGGCTGCCCAGCGTTATTCCGGTTAGTGGACTGGTTCCCGGACGTGCAGTACCATTCACCGTTACTGAATTCGGGACAAATGTCAGTCCAGCCGGAATCGTATCGGTCACCGTAACCTGAGCCCCTATGTTGCCGCTGTTTGTCACCACCAGTGTGTAGGCAAGCTGATCTCCCAATGTCTCATTCGTTTGACTCACCGACTTGTTGATGGCGATGATCGGCTGGTACACAGGAGTTGTAATCGAATTGGAGTTGGAAATCCCCGTAAATGCACCTGAACTATAGGACACAGAAGCCCGATTAAGCAGCGAACCTGATGCAGGTAAGGATTGAACAGTAAGCTGAAACGTCACCGTCGCGGAGCTTCCTGCAGTCAGGGTTCCAATTGAGATACCACTGTTCGGGTTAGCCGATGCTACTGCCCCTCCCCTAACAGTCACACTTCCAGGAACAAATGTTGTTCCTGTAGGGAGAGAATCCGTAAGAATCACATTGTTAATCGGCTGAATACCGCCGTTCGTGGTCACCACGGTATAGGTGAATGTCTCCCCTACGGCTACATCGCTGACCGAAGCCGATTTAACTGCAGTTACATTGGGTAAAGTCACCGGAATCGTCAGGGTGTTCGATGCTACTGTACCCGTTATGGTTCGTCCGTCAGGCGAGTTGAAGGAATAGGAAGCGGTGGCCTGATCCACTAGGGTTGGAGGCGTCGGCAAGCTTGTGACGAGCACTTGAAAGGTTACGGTATTCGCGCTGCCTGCAGCAAGGCTGCCCAAATTCACACCGGTGGCCGGATTGGCACCTGCAATAACATTTCCGTTCAGGCGGAAGCTGCCTGCTACATACGAGCTGCCACTGGGAATGTTATCTGTCAATGTAACGCTCGCTGCAACATTCCCTCCGTTGTTCACCTGAAGCGTGTACGTTACCAGGTCACCCACCGTGGCATTGGTTGTACTCGCCGACTTCACAATGGACAGGTTAGGTGAATATACAGGGAGTGTGGAGTTATTGGACGGAATAACGCCTGTAATGATCGGTCCTCCTGCCACACTTTGAAAAGTAAAGGCCGCATTTGCCGAATTCACCAGCTGCAGGATGCTTGCATCCTGACCGATGAGTGCTCGATAGGTAACGACAATATTGCTGGACAGGTTTAATGAACCCAGTGGAATGCCAGCAGTCACATCAAGTGTTGGACGAGATACACCTGCAACCGTGACACTCCCTGGAATAAAGGTAAGCCCTGAAGGCAATGAATCGGATAAAACCACACTGGCCGCACTGGCAGTACCTGCATTGGTGACGGTGACCGTATAGAGAATGCTATCTCCTGCTACCGCACCGGAGGCTGCCGTCCCTTTCGCCACTGTAATTCTGGGTGCATTAATATCAACCTGAATGGCATTGCCGTTAACGATGTAGGCATCTCCCGAGGTCGTTAACGTCAACACGGCTGAAGACTGATTATTAATCAGTCTCGCTGACACATCCACATTGGTAATATCCCAGCCTTGGCGTCCACCGGAAATATTTGAGCCTGGAGCGCCATTGACCTGGTTCCGATTGCCAAATGTGCCTGTGGTGTTGAGTGCTCCAGTATCTCCGTTGATTTGTGATGCAAAAAAGTTGGCAGCAAAATTGTTGGGTCCGGACAAAGCAACCGAGGTAGCAGAGGTTGGTCCGAATAATGCCTGATCTCCTGTCCGGTTCGCGTCCCCCTCCTGTGCACTGAACAGGGCTCTTCCTCCGAGCGCACCAGAAATGGGAGTTGCAAATCCTGTCAGTGTGGTGACTACAGGTGCAGAAGTCGATTGGACAAGTACTCCGCCAGCACGCAATGACATGTTTCGAAAAGGCAAATTGGGATTTTGATAAATGACTCCAAGTGTCCAGCCAGCATGATTGGCTGTGGAATCGTTGTTGATGACGATCGTTCCCACTACGGCTCCAGTGCTATATGTACCCGCCCCCCCATTTTGTACAAGCGTCGTAACATTCGCTGAACGCACATACCCGGCTGCGCCGTTCCCCAGATCAAATTGATTAGATGTCGCCGGGTCAGGAGTAATGCTGGATGTCCCTGCAGGTGTGATAAAAGTTACCGGATTGTTAATGGCTGCGCTCAAATTTACATTGCCATTAATATAGCTTCCGCCCCAGATCAATTCTGCATATAATACAGTACTGCCTGCAGGAAGAACAAGAACTGCAGCGGAGCTATTGCTCTGATACAAGCTTGTTGTACCCAATGGATACGTCCCAAAACTTACGGAGGCATTGGTCGTGGTGAAAGCCCCTATACTGTCCTGTGTACCGGGAACCCCAGTCGTATCGGAACGACTTAGCCCAAGCGTGTTACCCGTAAATGTTATTGCTCCCGTAGCGTTGACAGTTGAACGAACGACAAGAGGAATAGAGATCACCTCCTTCATCAAGGATTGCAATCATATGAAACGGAGCCTTGATCCAGTCTATGATGTTCCATCCGTAATTTGTTTGTCCCTTTGAAAACTTTCTGTCCCGTTCCTGTCACATATGTCAACTTTGTTTTCACCATATAATTTAAAGATTTGCGTTTTGCACAATCTGTTTTATAATCAACTAATACGAGAGTAATTCTGTCGTATCATTATGATGCAGTCAGCGGTGATATATGAAGAGTTTTTCAACACATAGCAGCCATATTCCAACAGAGTATGAATTCAAGCATTCCAAATGGATCAAAAAAATGCTCCGTGCCTATTGGGTTGTCGTAATCACACATTTCGTTGTTCAGATCGGCTGTTTTCTTTTTCTGGACTATGATCGGACTCCCGAAGATTTCATGATTCATGTTTTATTCTGGCCCACTGCCTCAAGTATTGCTTCCATTCTAATTGCCAGTTGGATCGACCGGCGCTTCAGCTCATTTTCATTCTATGCCATGTCGGCGGCCAGTACAGTTGTTGCGTGGACCATCATTCATGTCAATTATGACATTCGTATTATTCAAGCAATTAGCCTACTTCCCATTTTCACTTCCGTTTTGTTTTTCAGCAAAAAGCGTGTCTGGATTGCATGTTTAATGCAAACGACTGGTTATGTTTTGGTTCTTTTTGATTCAGGTTATCGTTCCTATCTGACTTCTTTTGACATGGTCTCCATTCCAGCCTTTCTGATTGTGGGTACATATGTAGCCCAGGTCATTGTCACAAGCGGCGTGGAGGTGCTGGATGATCTGAAGGACAGCATGCTGGCCAAGCAGGAACTGATCGTGCGGAATGCAATTATGACCAAACAGTCCAAAACAGATGGACTTACCAACCTGTATAATCAGAGTTCTTTCAAAGATTATTACGATAAAGCGTATGAATATGCCAAGAGCGGGATGAGTCTTCATTTGGCTCTGATTGATATTGATGATTTCAAATCGATTAATGACACCTATGGTCACCGGGTAGGAGATACCATTTTGGAGAAAGTTTCATTGGTGATTCAGGAGAATATCACTTCAAGCGATATTGCAGCACGCTACGGTGGCGAAGAATTCGCCTTGCTTATGTTTGAACAGTCTTTCGAACAGGCATATGCACTTGTGGAACAGATTCGTCAAAAAATTGCCCTAATGGGCCATTTGGAACTGGAAGGGGAACCGATTACCGTAAGCGTCGGACTCAAAAGTTTCAGTGCACGTCTTACCAAAGAGAAGCTGTTCGAAGAGGTGGATGCCTGCTTGTACGCAGCGAAGCGAACAGGTAAAAATAAAACCGTTACCTCCCTTGACCTTGTTCAGGTTTAGAAAAAAATAAAAGAGACACCAAAAAGTTGTACCGCGAACCGAATTCGGTTGTGCAGTACAACTTTTTTTCACAATATGTGATTAATCCGCCCATTCCCAGCGATGAGCGTATTGTTCGAGTTTAGGATGAAGGGAATCCGTCTGGCCATCGATAAGGAGACGCAGTTTCGTAATCCAATCCTTGAATGAGTCAAACGAAGCAAACAGATTGGCCATTTCAACGGTCATATACAGAAAATGAGGTGCCGGATATTCAGACGTCAAATGACGCAGAGCAGAATCAATTGGCGTATACTTCTTCCTCTTGCCTTCCAGCCCCTCGACTTTGATGTGGAATTCCATATGATCTCTCCTCCAGTCATGAAGGCGATCCTCCCTTTTATAATAGGCCTGTACTCCATCCTTGCTCATTCGCTTGACCGTGCTCTCATGCAGCGGATAGAGAACCAGCTGTGTAAACGAACGCGTATCTGCAGCGACTGTTGCACGTTCAAGCTGCTCGTCTGTTACATGCTCGAATGAATCATAGAAAATCAGTGTACCTTTCCGGCTTGCCGGTGGCGGCTCGTAACCGTAAGGAACCGAAGCATATTTTCCAGACATGTTATCCCTCCTGTCCGTGTATGTTCATGTTCAACTTCAGCTATTTATTCGTATCCTGTTCTTCATGATCCTTCTTCAAATCCACATAGAATGTCATTTTATTCTTGCCCGAACGCTTCGATTCATACAATGCTTCATCAGCCATACGGATAATTCCACTCGGATTGTCGCTGTTTGTCGGATACTCGGCACCACCGATACTGCAGCCAATGCGAATCCGTTCATATTCAATAATAAATGGTTTATTCAGACTCTGGATAATTTTTTCCGCGTAAACACTCGCTTCTTCTTTTGGATCAGTCCCGATAGATCGAAGGACAATGAGGAATTCATCTCCTCCAAGTCGAACCGTAATACCCTTGTCATGGCTAAGGGCCATCAGGCGCTGACCCACTTTTTGGAGCAGGACGTCCCCGGTTTGATGTCCAAGAGTGTCATTTACCCGTTTGAATCCATCCAGATCCAGATAAAGGAACGTCAGTGTATGATCGGCACTCTCTGAGACAAGAGATTCCTCCAGGTACACTTCGAGCGCTGTCCGGTTAGGCAAACCTGTCAGTTGGTCATAATGAGCCAAGTTCTGCATGAAGACCAGTTCCGAATCTTTATTGGTCAACGTGGTCAGCATGTCCCTAAGTGACATGGATAACACTTCAATCTCCTTGATCCCCCTGTTCTCCGGAACCTGTACCTGATCACCTGCACGAAGCTGGTCTGCCACTTGAGTCAAGCGTGTAATCGGAAAGGAGATTCGCCGGGAAATCAACCAGCCAATGAGTGCAAACAATACGGTAACTGCAAGTCCCGACCAAACATTAAACCATAACATGTCGGATACGGAAGCAAAAGCCGTTGACTTGAGCTGACGAACGACAATAGTCCATCCGAGGCCCGGATAATCCAGATGCCCCTGGCTGTAGGCGAGTCCGGTAACATATTCCTTTCCGTCAGCCCACTTTTCGATGGACCAGCTTGTCTTGTTAATCTCCGCTGCCTTCATCTCCGACAATTCCAGTGGTTTACCAACCCATTCCTCCGGACCAAGCAGCACCGTGTGCTCTCTGTTGCTAACGATAAACATTTCAATGTCTTTCTCCTGATATTTCATAGGCTCCAGGACGCCCTTTTCCACCTCTTTTGCCCACGCCCAGCTTAAATGTGCAGCGAGCACGCCTGCAACCTCGCCGTTTTTATATTTCAGGGGAAAGCTGATATCGACAAATTGCAGCGGCTCACCTGAAGGGTTCGGAAGCAGTTTGGCCAGAAGTACCGCGTTATGTACGTCTCCAATAAATTTACCCTTGATGCCTTCCTGATACACAGGTCGTTCAGACAAATTTTCACCACGCAATATGCCATCCGTTGAAGCCAAAACTTTTCCCTTCGGATCCATGAATCCAACCCAGGAGAATGAGGGAAAGCTATTCTGTAGCTGATTCAGCAGCATCTGGATATCAGCAGGTTCATAACGGTCTTCCAGCCCGGCCATCTGGCCAAGAAGATCCAGTTCTCCGGACCGCGCCCACATGAAGCGATCCAGCTTGTCCGCTGTTTGGGAAGCGGTGCTGGTCAGAGAATGCCCGATTTCCGTTTCCACAGCGACCGCTGATTTTTGACTAAAAATATAACCGATCGTTAACGTTACCAGCAAGGATAACACGGCGAAGGTCATGGTAAGTATGGTTCTAAGTTTGTAGGACATGTTGGCCTCCAGAAATCGGTGAAACCATCTTTCTTTTCAACACTGGACGTGCTGCAAAGGATCCATGGGATGTCACCTGTTCGTTTTCATCTTTATCGGAAATCATGCCCTGTTTTATTATACAAGTCACATCCAAAGTTATGTTGTTGTTATTAACCAGTGACTCCTCATTTCTTCCATTCAAAGAATAGTCACGATTCTGTATATACATACTTGGGTTATGAATATAGAGAGCAAGCATATCATCCTATGATGAGATGACGATCAGCATGTTAGTCATACAGAGAGAACTTCAACTAGAATTGGGGGGTGTAATATTGAGCCTGCTTCATCTTGCTGTTATTTTCCCTTTTGCGATGGGAATTTTGCTTACGATGTTGAACCGCTTCTTCCGTAAAATACATATGGGATGGCCGGTTCTTATTGTTCCGACGGTGTTGTTCGTATATTTTGCGAGCCTTATTCCTGCCGTGTCTCAGCGGAACCCGGTATCCGGGTATATCCCTTGGATTCCGTCACTGGACATTGGATTTAATCTATATCTTGATGGTTTAAGTTTGCTGTTGACCCTGTTAATTACAGGTATCGGGGTTTTGGTGGTGTTCTACTCCATTTTTTACATGGATCAAAAAGAAGACCTGAATCGCTTCTACCTGTATTTGCTCATGTTTATGGGGGCCATGCTTGGCGTCGTGTTGTCTGACAACATGATTGTATTATATGGATTCTGGGAACTCACAAGTATTACCTCATTCCTGCTGATCGCCTTTCATTACAAACGCAAAGCCTCCACATCCGGGGCACAGAAGTCATTTCTGATCACCGTATTTGGCGGTTTCGCCATGCTTGCCGGATTCATGATGATGTACCTGATGACCGGGACGTTCAGCATCCGTGCAACCATTACGGAATGGGGACAGATTCAGGAGAGCGCATTATTCTTGCCTGCACTTGTACTGATTCTAATCGGCGCATTTACCAAATCCGCGCAATTTCCGTTTCATATCTGGCTGCCGGATGCAATGGAAGCTCCGACACCCGTCAGTGCATACCTGCATTCGGCCACCATGGTTAAGGCAGGGATATACGTCGTTGCACGGTTTACTCCAATCTTCGGTGGACAAGGAACGTGGTTTTGGCTTGTTACAGGCGTAGGTCTCCTGACTTTATGTTACGGATCATTCCTTGCTGTGAAAAAGAACGACCTCAAAGCAATTCTTGCCTATTCCACAATTTCACAACTCGGATTAATCATGTCACTGTTTGGCGTCGGCTCAGCTGCTCTTTACTTCGGTTACGGCGCGTCCTCTGCCGTTTATACCGTTGCAACGACAGCCGCTTTGCTCCATTTGTTCAATCATGCGACCTTCAAGGCAGCTCTCTTCATGGTTGCCGGCATTGTGGATCATGAAACGGGTACACGCGATATTCGCAAGCTCGGAGGACTGGCTTCCTTTATGCCAATCACGTTCACGGTAGCGCTCGTCGGTACACTTGCCATGGCTGGCATCCCACCCTTTAACGGATTTCTGAGCAAGGAGCTGTTCTTCCAAGCCATGGTGGAAGTGACTCATTTGCGAATATTCGGTCTCGGTTCGTGGAGTGTACTATTACCAGTACTCGCTTGGCTTGCCAGTGTGTTCACCCTGATCTACGCGCTTATTATTGTGTTCAAAACATTCCTCGGTCAACGTCGCAGTGAACTTCCAGTAGAGAAGCTGCATGAAGCTCCGGTTGGCATGCTGATTCCTCCGGTTATCCTCGGTGTACTCGTCATTACATTCGGTCTTTTCCCGAATCTGCTGGCTGGATCACTCATTGAGCCGGCGATGGCCTCGGTACTTCCAGCCCTTTTGGATGGCAAAGAGCACTTTGATGTGCATTTCTCTCTGTGGCACGGAATTACGCCTGAACTAATCATGACTATTGGTGTGGTTTTTCTTGGGGTTACATTGTATAAGCTGTTGCCGCGCTGGAAAAATATTTATGAACACTACCCGCAGGGCTTGACGATTAACAACATCTACCATGTTGTTCTCGACAATGTGCAGCATTATGCCCGCAAATGGACAGAAGCTTATATGAACGGATCTGTTCGAAACTATCTGGTGTACATTTTCTCGTTCACCGTTGCCTTGCTCGTTTATGCCTTTTTCCGTTCAGGCGAAAATATTACCTGGAATTTCAAAGGGCATGCTCCGTTCTCTTTCTATGAAGCGGTTCTGCTTATTGCACTGATCGCAGCTGCAGTCTCCATTCCTTTTGCCAAAAACAGATTGTCTGCTGTTATCATGACAGGTGCTGTCGGTTACCTTGTGACCCTGCTGTTCGTATTGTTTCGTGCGCCCGATCTGGCATTGACCCAGATGATTGTAGAGACCGTCTCAGTTGCCCTGTTCTTGCTATGCTTCTACCATCTGCCTGAGCTTCAACGTGGGCGATCCAGCCGCAGATATCTGAGTGTAAATATGATCGTAGCCATAGCAGTTGGTATTGTGATGACCTTTGTAGCCCTCGCCGTAAGCGGAACAGCTTCATTGGAGAGCATTTCCAACTTCTTCGTTCAAGAAAGCTACAATCTGGCAGGTGGCAAAAACGTTGTCAACGTGCTGCTGGTGGACTTCCGTGGGTTTGATACCATGCTGGAAATTATGGTGCTGGGGGTTGCCTCGTTATCCATCTACTCCATGATCAACCTGAATCTTGAAGCGAAGGATCTCGGAGCCCGGTTGAAATTCCGGAAAAAAGAAAATACCCAAGAAAACGATAAACATCTGGATGACGAAGCAGATAATACGAAAAAATATGGAAACCAGGAGCGCAGCTCTTCCACCTGGGATACAGTGCCGCTGCAGAGTAACGACGTGCTGCTGCAAACGACCACCAAAGTGGTTGTGTTTATCATCCTCACCTTTGCACTGCATTTGTTCTTCGCTGGACATCATAATCCGGGTGGAGGTTTTATAGGTGGATTGGTCACCGCTGCTGCACTCGTCCTGATTGCTCTAGCATTCAGTACAGATACGGTACGTAAAGCGCTGCCCATTGACTTTCGCAGCTTGACAGCCGTCGGATTAGCCATCGCCCTGTTGACGGGAGCAGGTTCCTTTTTATTCGGCGCACCTTTCCTCAGCCAGACCTTTGGTTATTTCGAACTGCCTTTGCTGGGAGAGACCGAGCTCGCCACCGCCATGCTGTTCGATCTCGGCGTGTATATCGCTGTCCTTGGCGTCACCATGAATATCATTCTACAGATCGGGGAGGATCGCTGATATGGAAATATTGATGTGCGTTGCTGTAGGCATTCTGTTTGCCGTCGCCGTCTTTTTAATCTTGTCACGGAGCCTGCTCCGAATCGTGCTGGGCATGTCCATCCTTACCCATGGGGTGCATATGCTTCTGATGACGATGTCACGGCTTAAAACAGGTGCCCCTCCTTTGCTTGGGGAAAAGGCAGAAAGCTATGTCGATCCGCTGCCTCAAGCACTGATTTTGACATCCATCGTGATCAATTTCGGGTTAACCGCCTTCTTCTTTGTTCTGTCGTACCGTTCCTATTTGAAGCTGAGAACGGATGATATGGAAGAAGTAAGGGGGCGTCCATATGAATAATCTCGTCGTTTTACCATTACTGCTGCCGTTGATAACAGGTGTTATTGCCATTCTGTTTTTCCGGAAGATCCGTATCCAGCGTATCGTCAGCGTCATCGGACTTCTATTAACGGCTGCTGCATCAACCGTATTAATTACACAAGTGGCGAGTTCAGGTGTACAGACCCTGAATATGGGCGGTTGGGCTCCGCCATACGGTATCGTACTTGTTGCCGATATGGTATCTGCCCTGCTCGTTATAGCTGCTTCTATCATAGCACTGGCATGTCTGCTCTATGCCTTTCGAAGTATAAACAAGGAGCGGGAAGAACATCATTTTTACGTCTTCTTTCATTTTCTGATTGCAGGCGTAAATGGTTCTTTTCTGACAGGCGACCTGTTTAACCTCTTTGTCTGTTTCGAACTCATGCTCATTTCTTCTTATGCGCTAATCGTACTTGGAGGAACGGAAAGACAACTGCGGGAAACGATCAAATATGTTCTGATTAATATTGTTTCTTCCGCATTATTTGTCGCCTCCATCGGCTTCCTTTATTCCATAACAGGCACGCTGAACATGGCACACTTGTCCACTCGGATTGCCGAGGTGGGGCAGAGTGGTGTGATTACACTGATTGCGGTTCTGTTTCTCATCGTCTTCAGCATCAAGGCGGGTCTGTTCCTGTTCTTCTGGCTGTCAGGTTCCTATGCTGCTCCCCCAGCTGTGGTAACGGCTCTGTTCGCCGGGTTGCTAACCAAAGTGGGACTATATGCGATTGTGCGTACATTCACACTTATTTTCTACCATGATCCGGACTTCTTTAATGCACTGATCGGATGGATGGCTGGCGCAACCATGATTCTAGGTGTAATTGGAGCCATCTCTTATCGTGACGTGAACAAAATTCTGGTCTATAACGTTGTTGCAGGTGTTGGATTTGTCGCCTTCGGCATGGCCGCAGCAAGTCGTCAGGCTCTGGAAGGTCTGCTCTTCTACATGCTGCATGATATGCTGATCAAAACACTGCTCTTCCTGCTGGGAGGTGCCCTGATCGCAGTTGCGGGTACGTCCAAACTCGACAACATGGGTGGTCTGATTCATCGCTATCCGCTGCTTGGCTGGATGTTCTTCATCAGCGCACTTGCACTGGCAGGTATCCCTCCGTTCAGTGGTTTCCCGGGTAAACTGCTGCTCTTCGAAGGCGGCCTGCAAGCCGGTCTGTACGGTCTTACAGGAATAGCGGTACTCTCCAGCCTGCTGATGCTCTACTCGGTTCTGCGCATTTTCATTCAGGCGTTCTGGGGCGAACCGCCAGCAGGTGTTATTAGACGGCCCTATGCCGTGAACGGGCTGTTAATCCCTGCCGGAATTTTGTTTATATTCATCATCGTAATGGGCTTGGGCGCTGAAGGGATGTTCCAGCTGACCGCCCGCGCAGGCGACATTCTACTGCATCCCAATATTTATATTGATGCCGTATTGAAGGAGTAGATGTTTATGGCCTTTCAGATTGTATTAAATCTCATTATTGCCTTTGTATGGATGTTTTTGAATAACGCTTGGGACGGTGTTGGTTTTCTAATTGGTTATCTGCTGGGACTGCTGCTAATCGGCAGTATGCGGCGATTCTTCCCCCAGCGCTTCTATATTGTGCGAGTCTGGGCCATCATCAAACTGATCTTCCTGCTGTTCAAGGAGCTGATTCGGGCCAGCGTTGAAGTCATCCGCCAGATTATTAAGCCCAAACTGGAAATTCGGCCCGGTATTTTCACCTATCGAACGCAGTTGTCCTCTGATTGGGAGGTTACCTTTTTATGTCTGCTCATCTCGCTTACACCGGGCTCACTGCCCCTTGAAATATCGGGGAATCAACGGAAGCTCTTTATTCACGCATTGGACATCAAGGATGAGCAGAAAATGAGGGACGATATCAAAAACACGTTTGAAAAAGCCATAATGGAGGTGACGCGTTAATGTTAACCTCAATGTTATTCCTCTCCCTGCTTGTGCTATCCCTGGCGATCCTGGGGTGTCTGTACCGCGTGCTGCGTGGACCATCCATGGCTGACCGGATCACTGCCCTGGATACGATTGGCATTAACGTCATTGCCGTCGTAGCCGTTCTGTCCATGATGCTCCATACGCAGGCTTATCTTGATATCATATTGCTGATTGGTATCCTTGCTTTTCTCAGTACAGTAGCATTCGCACGTTACATTGAACGGGGGGCGGTATTCAAAAATGAAGGAGATCGTTAATGGAGCCGCTGAAATAGCGATCGGTCTGATCGTTTTACTTGGGGCCTTGCTGAGCGCACTCAGCGCATTTGGATTGATTCGACTGCCAGACGTCTATCTGCGGGCACATGCCGCAACGAAAAGCACCACCCTCGGCGTGTTTTGTGTACTCATCGGAACGTTTTTCTTCTTCTGGTATTTCGACAACTATATCAGTGCGCGTGTATTGCTCGGTATTCTGTTTGTCTTCATTACCGCCCCGGTTGCCGGTCACCTGAACGCACGTGCAGCCTATCGCACGGACGTTCCGCTCTGGGAACAGAGCGTCCAGGATGAACTAGAACCGCTGCTCAAAGGTAAAAAAGTCAACCATGAAGCCAAGGACATGATGGAATGACTGATAATGTACATTTTCATATGGACAAAACCATGAACAACCCCGCAGCATTCGCACTAGGTGCGCTATGTTACGGGGTTGCTTTGGGATCACGTGACACCTATTTATAGAAACTTCTTAAGCCAACGATAGGCCTCATCACCGCTAATCTCATGTCCGCCTGCAAAAAAGTCCGCACCAAGAACATCCATTGCACCCTCTTGTTCATAAATCTCACCCAATCGTACGTATGCCTCCCTTGCCGTAACCTGCGGAAATACCCGATCCTCACTTCCTGCTTCAATGAATAACGGCCTTGGGACAATCAGACCCAGAATATCCGGTAACTCGGCTTCACGTAAGATACCCGGAATATAATTATCCAGACAATGATTTCGGTCAAGAATACTGCCTTGAAACGTATTGGCATAACCGCTGATTACTGTCGCGCGGCATCTTACATCCAGCGCTGCTGTAAATGCAGCTACCAACCCGCCGCCTGATATACCCATGATTCCGATTCTCTCTGCATTGACTTCAGGACGGGAGGACAAATAATCCAGGACTCTTATTGTCTCATATACCCGATGTCCAGCCAGCGTCTGTCCGGCCATCAACAGATGGGCTGCAATCTTGGTACATGAACTTGTTCCTGGCGGTGCATCCCGATCCTCCTCCAGTCTCCGATCTCCGAATCCGAGCAGCTCAGGCGCGGCAACAACGTAACCCTGCTGCACCAGGGCTACCGCAAAATCCTTATGGAGACCCTTCTCTCCTGCACGCGGCGAACCGTCAGGCTCCATACCGGTAATCTCCCGGCTCCCGTACCCATGGCCATGACAGGCGATCACAGCGGGGATGGGCTCCTGTTTACCGTTTATCCCATTTGGGATCAACACATATATCGGCATACGCAATCCAGCATAGGTGGTAATCTCCACACGTTCTCGCATGTAACCGTCACAGGAAGTGCGTTCCAGCAGGACAGCATTCAGTTCTGCTGCTGCAGTCGGAAAATCCCCCAACCTTGTCCTTACCCTCGAACGCAGCTGCTTGCTCCATTGTTCAAGCGGCTGCCCTGCCTGATACGCAGAACGACCGCGGGGGCTTGTTTGTTTACGCAGATAGGACTCAATCTCCGCCATTATGGCTATCCCTCCCTGTTCATTCAAGCTCTCACTTATACATGAAACAACTATTAGGCTAACCGGACTTATTAATATCCAGTACTTTGCCAGTACATTATAGAACAACCCTACTGCATGTAAATTCAACATTAATGCCTGATTATTCCGAATACATGCTATTTTTATGAAAAAAGAGACATCCCTGCAGCCTGGACAACAGACTTTAGGAATATCCCTCTACTGGATGCCGACCAGCATGAGCTTGTATGATGTAAATCCGGAAGATGATAGCTTTGGACTTTTTATGTTTTCTGCCCTGGCAGCCACCAGTTCCATTTCCCCATCAGCTTCATCAGTGCAGGTACAAGCAGCAAACGGATGACGGTAACATCAATGAAAACGGCTGCGGTAATTCCAACACCAAGCTGCTTCACCCCTTCCACATCACCAAAGGCAAACGGCACGGTTACTGCAAGCAGGATGGCTGCCGCCGATGTAATCAAACGACCGGTTGATGCGAGACCTTGCATAACAGCCTGGTCACTGTCTCCTGTACGTCGATACACCTCTTGTATACGAGAAAGCATAAATACGCCATAGTCCATTGAAATGCCGAAAACAAGTCCTGCGATAAACACCGGAATCATGATGGCAATCGCCGCTGGCTCCATTCCCAGATGCCCCTGATTGAAGACCAGTACCAGTGCTCCGAAGGAAGCTGTCAGGCTGAGCAAGTTCATCAGAATGGCTTTGATTGGAATAAGCAGTGAGCGAAACGCCGCGAGCAATACCATGTAATTGGACACGATCACGAACACCATTACCTTGGGAAGTTGACCCAAGATTTCCTGAATGATTTCATGCTGTGCTGCTGCTTCTCCGCCATAACGGATGGGTATTTCTATATCCGATTGTTCCGCGTCTCTGTCTTTCATTCTTTTCAGCCAGTCTGCGGCTTGCCCCGAACCAGGTGCTCCCTGGATGGTAGCCACCATGCGAATCGTGTCCTCGGATACATACAAGGGAAGCAGAGAATTTTGTAAATTCGTCTCCCTACCTGTGCTTGTACCCCGAATTGTCCTACCGATACCCGGCCTGTCCTTTTGCTGTATTCCCCATACGGACTCGATCTGTAAAACATCTTCATCTTTCAGTAGGTCCCGCACCTTCTGAAGTGCCGTATTCCAGTGCGCAGCAGTTAACTGCTTTCCTGTTCCTCCGATAAGGATATCAACGGAAGATACATCCTTTTGGCCGAAAACCATCTTCAAGTCCTCTGCCGCCTGGCGGGATTCTATCCTTGCGGGCAGAGACGTCGCATCCGGAATCGCCATCTCCAGCTGTCTGACGGGAAGTACACAGAAAAGCAAAATGCCGGTGCCTAGCATTGTCATCCGGACAGGCTGTTTCATCACCGTGCCGAACCACCGATGCCAAAAGGAACGCTTACGCTGTGGCGCACTGAACGAGTACTGCTTTTTCCGTTTAAAAATCCGGTGGGCATAGAGAGAAAGAATGGCAGGCAGCAGGGTCACATTGAGCAGTACCGATATTACCAATACTGTCATTGCTCCGAGCGAGACACTCAGAAACATGGGCAGTCTGATCCAAACCAGTGACAGTAAACCAAGCAGCACGCAGGCTGCAGAAAATAAAACAGCCCTTCCGGCTGTGCGTAACGTCCTTTGAAGAATCTCATAAGGATCCGGGGCTTTATGATGCTGATCCCGCTGCATCTCTTCCCGGTATCTGCTCAGAATGATCAGCGCAAAATCAATGCTTAGAGCCATTCCCACCATCGGTATGACATTGATAACGAAATTCGATAGCTCCACATAATACCCCATGAGCGAAGTAACGCCCATCGCTGTGACGACACCAACGATACCCATAATTACTGCAATTAGTGCCGCATGCAAACCTCGGAATGCAAAACATAAAATTAGCAGCGCAATCGGCAGGCCAACCATCTCTGCCCGCTCCAGATCGCGAAAGCTCAAATGATTAACATCCTCCTGGACCACAGGCTTTCCGGTTAGACGAATGAATCCGGCATCATCGGCCGCAACCAGGGAGCGAAGACGTTCAATGGGAACATCCATCCGGTGTGCCGGGACATCAAAATCCAGCAGTGCATATGCAGTGTCATCCCGCATCATGGCGCTTCCTCCAGCTTCAAGCGGAGAGATTATGGTTGCCATATCGGGAAGTGTGCGTATCTGCTGGAGATGCCTCCCGATCCACTTTCGAAATTCTGCCGAAGAGGTTCCTGTCTTTTTTTCATAAACGACAATTACCGGATCATCCGGTATTCCGAAGTCTTCCTTGAGAATCGCTTCCACGTGGTGTGCATCCCCGTGAATCCGTTTTAACCCGTGATCCTGCACAATACCGGGCAATTTCCATGCCCACACGGCTGACATCCCGATAATAAGAACCCAGCTGATCATGATGAACCGTGGATATCGGCCAATAAGGAAAGCAAGGCTGCGATATCCCATATCCAGGCTCCTCTTGTTTCCGATTGGTATACCATTTTTCATCGTAGGGGTTGGCGAGTAACAACGGGCATATTACGTATTGGAATAGTACAAGTCTATTCAGCCCAGGATCAGTTTATGTTCAGCAAACAAGCAAAGACGGACAATCTGCACATCTTGCACAGATTGTCCGTCTTAAATAGGGAGCCGGTCTCGAACTCCGCATAGCGGTTCATATGAGGAGGCGATGTTTCTATACAGGCCGTACCACCGTAAATCGCTCGCCAAGCTTGGCGTAGTCATTCCCGGCTAGCCGGCTGATCGGTTTCAGCTGATCCATCAAAATGTAATGATGAGCAGGATCATAAACTTTTTCATTAAAATGATACTGTACAATGCGAACCAGCAGCAGATCAGTGACAGGTTTGCCCTCGTCATTAGACACAGGAATGTGTTGATATAGTTTGCATTCCATGCGGATGAGTGCCTCCTGTATTCCTGGCACCGCTACAACAGTGCTGCCCACTGTTGTCAGGTTAGTCCGCTCCAGCTCACTTTCATGCGGTTCGAGCAGGGCTGCCGTCTCGTTCATCTCGTTGACAATCGATTCATCACAGATATGTACTACAAGCTCTTGCCCAGCAATGACATTGCGGGCCGTGTCCTTCATGACTCCATCCTTGCGGTTAATGGAAATCGATAGTACGGGCGGATCTGAGCTAACGACATTAAAGAAACTGAACGGAGCAGCATTCACGACGCTGCCATCCTCTGAAAGCGTTGTGACAAAAGCGATCGGGCGCGGCACTACCGAACCACTCATCAGTTTATAATTATCCCTGCTCGTCAAATCATTTGGATTCAATGTGTACATCATAAATTTTCCCCTCCCTCATCAGGAAACGAACGGTTTCCCCACAGATGCTGCTTCCTAGTCATTATATATCGCGGAAGGTTGAAATAACAAAAAACTCCCTGATGCCCATGACACCAGAGAGTTTACAATGATGTGCAACCGACATCATGTTCAATTCAATTTATTTAACAATGCTGTTCTGAATATCTTCCAGAATTTGAGTGTTCGCTTGAACTCCGCTATACAGCCAGCTGCTTGTGCTCTCAAATTCAAATACATCTCCGTTTTTCACTGCAGGTATACTTTGCCATACAGCATCGTTCAACGCTTCTGCCCCTGCTCCCTTATCACTGTTAACCAGGAACAGATAGTCAGCGTCCATTTCTGCGATCTTTTCCATGGAGATCTCGGACCAGTTACCTGTTGCCTTTGCCGATGCTTCCTTCACAACTTCAGGCTGTAACAGTCCAAGTTCGTTGTACATGACTTCACCGCTGGAGACATTGTTACTTACAACATAAAACTTGTTGTTGAAAAGCCACAATGCCGCTGCAGACTTCGTACCACCTGTAACCGAGGCAACTTTTTCCTTAATTTCTTTTGCTTTTGCATCATAATCATCAAGGGCTTTTTGTGCTTCATCCGATTTGTTCAGGAGTTCACCTATTTTCAAAAGAGCCTGACGCCAATCTTTGTTTACATCATCACCAAGTACATACGTTGGAGCAATTTTGTTATACTGCTCATATTTTTCACCTTCAACGGTACTCTCACTGCCCATGATAATCAGATCTGGCGAGAAGCTGGCCATGGCTTCAAAAGGAAGTTCGCTTGCAATTGTAGGAATTCCATTCAGATTTTCTTGAAGATAATCCTGCACACTGCTGCCATCACGGGCTGACCACTGAGCAGCCGGCTTAACGCCGAGTGTTACCAGATGATCTTCTAGATAGGAAGCAATGACACGCTGCGGATTAGCTGGAATCGTCACATCATGACCCTGTGCATCTTTGACTGTTCGTTCTGCTGGTGCTTCTGTCTGTGTCTCTGTCTCCGTTGTTGTATTGGTCTCTCCTGCTGCTGTTCCGTTGTCTGCGGACTTCGTTCCACATGCGGCCAGCCACATGGACATGATCATAATCGTAATTAAAAGCATGATCCCTTTTTTATTACTCTTCAACACGTGATTATCCCCTTTCATGATGAACACCTCTATTTGAGCTGGTATGGCAAATTTAAAAAGGGCCACACACTCTCCGTGCATATAATCCCTGTATGTACTTGTCCATTTCCATTGACAATGATAATTGTTATCAACTAAGTTGTCAATGCAGTTCTTGCTGATATACAGGGATCGTTGTCTACGAGTCCATTCACCTTTGGGCGAATGCCACCATATGATGTTTTCAGAATACGACGACAGGAAGGATGTTCGTAGATGGATTACGTGAATAACAGCTATGCAGGATATGGAGAAAATCGTTCGGTTCAGTTGTCTCCATTGTTCCCCGGAGGCGGACAGCCTACCCAAGGGATCCCCGGAGGACCGGGCTCTTATCCTCCGTTTTATCCAGGCGGAAGTACCGGTGGACAGCCACCATTTTTTCCAGGGGGTGGTCAAGGCACGGTTCCAGGTGTTCCTGCTCAGTTAACACAAGGTAATCTGCCTACCGTGCTGAGCGCCTATCCCCGCCCGGTAGGTCAGCCGCCCGCGGAGATGGTATTTCTTTATAACCTGATCAAAAGCAGCCCAGGGCTTCTGCCGCTGTTTATCCAACAGCAACCGCAGAATTTGACTCAGGCTGTGCAATTCGCCCAAACGGGCGTAGCTGCGCCCCGGGATCATAACCAGCGTGTACTGCCCAACTTTTGCTATAACCGATGGTCCCTTGTATTTACTTATAATGATGTCTATCTCATGTGGCCTGCCATCAACCTGTTCGGTTTTGTCGTAGGATACTTCTATCCGTTCCTGACTCCTGGCATTTTGCTCAATACGCAAATATTGTTTGCTCTCTGTTAAAAAATCAAAGCGCCCCGTCCGGAGCTTAAACCTACGGATGGGGCGCTTTCGCGTTCCATTGTATTTAACGGGTATGTTGACGAGACCCACGCTTGCCCACCATAACCAGGTAGATCAATAATGCACCAAGATCAGCACAGGCGATAACGATCCCCATGGGTACAGCCGTTCCTTCTCCTCCCAAACCAACGAGCGGAGCTACGATACCGCCAAACAAAAATGTCATGACTCCTATAAGTGCAGATGCGCTGCCTGCTGACTTGTCCTGATTGGCCATAGCCAGTGCAAAGGAAGCTGTGTTAACGAGACCTACGCTGGAAACGACAAGAAACAGCGGAATCAGTATGGATATCAGGTTTCCCCCTGCCAGAATGGCAATAAGCAGGGATGTGCCTCCCAGTGCAGCTGCAGCGAGACCCGCGATTAGCAGACGGGTTTCGGACACTTTGCCCGCCAACCTCCCGGCAATCTGGCTTGCCAGAATGATTCCCAAACCATTAATGGCGAAGCAGACACTGAACATCTGCGGAGAGACGCCATAAATCTTTTGCAATACAAACGGTGAACCGGATATGTAGGCGAACATCCCGGCTGCTACAAACCCTTGGGTTAACGCATAACCCATGAACAGACGGTCCGCTGTGATTTGGCGAAATGTGACCAAGGTCTGCTTCAACCCTCCGCTAGATCTCCGTTCGGACGGCAGTGTCTCTCCCAGCCCGAAAATAACGGCCAGTAACGTGAGCACACCAATAAGGCTGAGCAAGATGAAAACGCCTCGCCAAGATGTATAAACGAGTAATTGTCCACCGATAATGGGTGCAGCAATGGGCGCTACGCCGTTAATAAGCATTAGCAGAGAGAAGAACCGGGTTAACTCCGGGCCTGAATACACATCCCTTACAACCGCCCTTGAGATTACAATTCCGGCTGCACCCGCAGCCCCCTGAATAAAACGCAGCACAACAAATGAACCCATCGTTGGGCTCACCAAACAGAGTATCGAAGCGATAGTATATAGCACCAATCCTGCAATAAGCGGAGTACGGCGTCCTCGTACATCACTGAGTGGTCCTGCCAGCAGTTGTCCGGCTGCAAGTCCAACCATGCAGGCTGTTAGACTAAGCTGCGCGTACGAAGGCGAGGAATGAAAATCCTCGGCCAATGTAGGCAGTGCAGGCAGATACATATCCAGGGACAGCGGACCGAAGGCCGACAATGTCCCCAAAATCAATGCCATGCGTACACGAGATGTGGATGAATGGTTTAAAGAGGCTGGTGTACTTTTCAACATGTATGACTTGTTCCTTTCCCTACGAGGTGCTTGCTGCCTTAGTGTTCACCGTCTCCAAGCAGCCGCAGCAGATTGGATGGCAGTGTAAACTGTTGATTGTTAATGATAATACGGCGCAGCTCTTCTTCATCTCGCTCATTCTCTGCATCCTTGATCTCCTGGATCTCCCGGTGGAGTCTCTCCATTTGTTGATCGAGGGCATTCGCGGAATCTGCTGCACTTTTCAATTCTTTGGTCAGACGTTCAGGAACGTCCTTGTTGTATTTATAGAAGATTTTGTGTTCAAGGCTCGCCCAGAAATCCATCGCAATGGTACGGATCTGAATCTCAACGCAAGCACGCTCTTCACCATTCGACATATACACAGGTACATCTACCAGAAGGTGCAGGCTTTGATATCCATTCGGTTTCGGATTTTGGATATAATCCTTCACCTCAAGCACGCGCAGATCACTCTGATTGCACAGCATATCCTTGATCCGATAGATGTCCGAGATAAAGGAGCACGTGATGCGCACCCCGGCAATGTCCTTGATGTTTTTCTTGATACTTTCGAAGGTCAATTCGTGATTTTTGCGGAACATCTTGTTCATAATGCTTTCAGGTGACTTCAATCTGGATTTTGTATGCTCAATGGGGCTGTAATCATGCAAGGACTGAAACTCTTCCTTCAGCACTTCAATTTTGGTTTCCATTTGATCCAGAGCAAATTTATAAATCATCATAAATCTTGTAATTTCATATTTGAATTTCTTGAATTGATCAATTGGATGTGGAGCGTTCATCATGGTTTTCTTCCTTTCTTAATGCACACTTGAGTTATTTATAAGGATGAGAATACAGGCTGTAATGCCTTCTCGTATTTCATTATAAATCATATGGAGCCAATAAACGAATTTGTGACACACAGATTGTCAGGATGATCGGAAGGTATGGGATCTTTTTTTTGACACATGCTACATGGTATTCCCTGCTCTGATCGTTATCATATCAACATCTACTGACCATGAAAGAGGCTGATTCTTTTTGCTCTATCAAGTGACGTATTCCTCCAATGAATTTCGTGTAAAAGCGTACATGTGTCTGCCCGAAGGCTGTATGCTCACTTCTTCCCGGATCAGGCTAGGCACGGAAGATCATGCTCAGTTATGTAGTCTCGACTCGTTGGATCAAGTGGAGTTTCAGCTGCTCGCAAGTCGATATCCTCCGCAGCAGGACATAAACAGTATGCAAGAACAGTGGCCGGTACTGATCTATTGTCGTGGAGGACTCGGCAGCTATGGGGGTGTAAAAACGGCCTGGGTAGAGCAGTTTACCCACAAGGGCTATATTGTGTTTGCCCCTTCCTATCGTGGCAATGAAGGCGGCGAAGGCCGGGACGAGTACGGCGGACATGATATCGAAGACGTACGTGCGGCATACCGATTGATGTTAGAACTGCCGTTTGCCGATCCAACACGCATCTCACTGATGGGATTCTCACGTGGAGCTATTAACGCCGTTCATACCGCAACCTCCTTCAACGAAGGGCCTAATCGTGTACATAAGCTTGTGCTTTGGAGTGGTGTTGCGGATGTGGAACGAACGTATCACGAACGAACGGACCTGAGACGTACATTGAAACGCGTACTGGGTGGGTCGCCCCGTGCCGTGCCCGAAGCCTATCTCGCCCGTTCTCCACTGTCTGTGGTTTCCAAGCTTCGCTGCCCGGTGCTAATTATGCACGGTACGGCAGACACCCAGGTGAACTATAGCCATGGAACCCGTATGTATCATTGGTTGAAACAACGAGGAATCGAAGTGAACTTTCATGCTTACGGAGGACAGAATCACTGGTTTCATGAGCATTTTCATCTGACCGCTGTTGATAACATGTTTGATTGGCTCACAGCACCTTAGTTTCAGGTGGAAATCGAAGGCGGCGTCTTTATTTTATGGGATGATGCTGTATACTGGAGGGGTTAAGGATCTATTGAAAGGACGGAATCATCATGCAATCACTGCCTCAACAAAAATATTCCCTTCTGCTGTTGTGCCTTGCAGCTGGAATGGTCGATGTCATTGGATATCTAGGGCTGGGACATGTGCTTACTGCCAATATGACCGGTAACATCGTACTGCTGGGTATTGCGATTGCTCGCGCTCAGGAAATTGTCGTTTTGCGTTCATTGATCGCTCTCGCAGGATTTATCGCCGGTAATGCCATTGCGGCTCGCATGATCGGTACCAATCAAACCAAAAACGGCTGGTCTCCCCGCGTTACACAAGTGTTCGTGGTTGAAAGCATTCTGCTTCTGATGTTCGCCATCGCCATGGTCAGCCCTTATTCAGAACAGGTGTCTTATCTGCTCATTGCTATACTGGCCGCTGCTATGGGGATGCAGACGACAGCTGCCCGGCGGATCGGAATCGCCGGAATCTCCACAACCGTACTGACTAGCAATCTCGCCGCAGTTGTCGAAGATGCCGTAGGTATTCTTCAGCGTCTCCGGCACGCAAGTGTGGGTTCCCTTTTGAAGGTTTTATCCACTGACTCGTATTTACGGGCGTATGCCGTAGTCATCTATCTGATTGGCGTTATTGTAGCCGCGCTTCTGTTCCACAACGTGCCTATCATTGCTGTCTGGGTACCTGTAATATTGGTTGGGGGCGTAACCGTAATTGCCAAATACCGTTTCACCAATGATCGAGTTGAACAATCCGAAAGCTAGTGTGCTAACGAATCTCTAAAAGCATAAGTCCATATGACTCATCCACTTTGAGCTTCATTCCTTTGGGATGCTTCCTGCCGAATGCACTGTACCAAATGCTGTGCTGCAGGTGACAACACCTCGCCAGCTCGGGTACAGACGGCTATCGTGTTTTTTAGATGGACCCCTCGAACGAATACACGTGCAAGCCTGCCCTCCCGAACATCCTCCTTCACCACCAGTGAAGAAATAAAGTTGGCACCATAACCCGCTTTTACCGCACTGATCGTTTCATTCAGACCATTAAACTGCAGCGCAATACGAGGAGAAGCCAGGTTGTTTGTGGTGCACAATGAGACAAGCCGATCACGTGTCACGCTGCCTTCTTCACGCATGATAAATGGTTCTGCCACCATATCGGCCAGATCCACTTCCCGCTGTGCATACGGATGATCGGGATGCACGACAAACCACATTTCATCCTCAAACAGTTCATCCCAATGGACGCCATGATGTGTGATCCCGCTTCCACCGTAAATGGCAATCTCCGCCTCATAGCGCAGCAGCTGATCAAAAGCCATTCGGGTATTGGTCGTGCTGACGACCAGTTCCACATCCTCATGCATCTGCTTGAACTTCGCAATCCAGCCAGGCAGCAAAAAGTTGGAAGGTAAGTATGTCGCCGTCAATCGAATCAACCCTTTTTTCCCTTCACGCATATCCTTCACAAAGTTCTCCACATCCTGTTCCAGCATAAACAGGCGTTCCGCATATCCTTTTAATTGTGCCCCTGCATCGGTAAGAACCAGTCGTCTACCCTCCGAAACAAATAACCGAATTCCCAGTTCACGTTCAAATTTCTTCACCTGAGCCGATACCGCCGGCTGGCTAATATTCAATTCTTCTGCGGCACGCGTGACACCGCCATATCTTACAATGGCATGAAACAATCGCAGTCCATGTAAATTCATTTCTTTCACTCCTTCCATCCTATAACACATAACTTATTATTATGATTATATTCATAATATATATTTTATTTATGTTTTTACAAGCCTTATAGTTGAATTATGAAATTCAAAACATGGTTATTGGAAAGGAAGATATCCCGATGAAAAATGTACATCCTTCCTCAGCTCAACACAACTGGACTCAGGTGGACGATTATTTGAATAAGCTTCTGATTCCCACGGATTCACTGCTGGAGCAAACGCTGCAATCCAATGCAAAAGCCGGTTTGCCGGCCCATGATGTTGCTCCAAACCAGGGGAAATTGCTTCAGCTCCTGCTTCAAATTCACGGAGCGGCACGGGTACTTGAAATCGGAACCCTGGGTGGATACAGCACAATCTGGATGGCTAGAGCACTGCCTGAACACGGGAAAATTGTTACGCTTGAAGCCGATCCGCATCATGCTGAAATGGCACGTACCAATCTTACGCGAGCCGGGCTTATCAATAAGGTTGATCTGAGAGTCGGTCCTGCACTAACGACCCTGCCTGACGTGCAGGAAGAATACAGGGAACCTTTTGACTTTATCTTCATTGATGCTGACAAACCAAGCAACCCCGATTATCTAAGATGGGCACTCCGTCTGTCCCGGCCGGGAAGCCTCATTATTGGGGACAACATCGTCAGAGACGGCGAAGTGGTCAACGCGGAGAGTACAGACAACAGAGTTCAGGGCGTACGCCAATTCCTGCAGCTGATCTCCGAGAACCCCCGTCTGGAAGCAACGGCCCTACAGACCGTAGGCAGCAAAGGATATGATGGATTTGTGATCGCTCGCGTGATTGAACATCATGACACAAAATAAACAGCGGTCAATTCTTCCGCAAATTCCCCTTTCCTGTTAAACTGGAATCACTGCACTGGTAACGACTGGGGGATTCTACTTGAGGGTTTTACGACAGATTCATGCTGAAATTCGGGGTTGGTCCCGAAATATTCAACTCTTTTTTCTGGCAAGCATTCTGTATCAGATCGGAAATGGCATGTTCTCGGTTCTGTACAATCTGTACATCCAGGGACTGGGCTACAATGATACGATGAATGGCCAGATCGTAAGTATACAATCGTTGGCGACAGCCATCATGTTTGTGCCCATCGGATTATGTGGCGATCGGTTCAGCCGAAAACGCCTGCTCATTACTGGGGCTTTATTCAGCGGAATTTTCCTGATTGGCCGTTCATTTGATTATTCTGCGAGCGGCCTGATCTGGTTCGCCGTATTTTCAGGGCTATTTGCGGGAGTATTTCAGGTCCTGGCCATCCCGTTTCTGGCTGAGAACGTGAAGAAAAGTCAGCGATTGAAGATGTTCAGCTATTATTCCTCCATTGTACTCGCTTCACAAGTGCTTGGAAGTCTTGGCGGCGGAGTATTTGCCGACCTTCTGCATACAGCGGGAATCGCCAAGGTTACTGGATTGCAAACCGTATTGTTCATTGGTGGTGCAGCGACACTGGCAGCGTTTATTCCGCTGCTGTTTGTATCCGATGAGAAGGCTCCTGCACACATGGCGACGACTGATCAAGCCGTTCCTGCACCGATTGCGTCAGAAAATAGGAATTGTTCAGCTGCCCAACAGATCGGGGATGTAAAGGGCAAAAATAAAGACTCCCGACTGATTGGTCAGTTTGTAATCACCCAATTACTGATTGGATTCGGTTCCGGACTGGTCGTCCCCTACCTGAATCTGTATTTCACCAACCGTTTTTCCGTTTCACTCAGTGCCATGAGCTTGCTGATTTCGCTGGGCCAGATTATGACGATCGTATCCATGCTGATTGGGCCAACTCTTGCCGCCAAAGTGGGCAGTGTGCGGGCCGTGGTCATCTTTCAGGTGCTGTCCCTGCCATTTTTGTTATTAACCGGCTTCACGAATCTGCTGCTCATTGCCTCTGTGAGCTTTCTGTTCAGGCAAGCATTGATGAATGCTGCCAATCCGATTCAATCTGCCATTCTGGTGGACAGGGTATCCGACAAGCGGCGTGGCATTGCGAATTCCCTGATGCAGACTGCATTTATGGTTGGGTGGGCCACGATGGGACCCGTTCAATCCCATCTTGTAACCACGTATGGCACCTATTGGGGCTACGCCATTACGTTTAGCATTACTGGCAGTTTATACGTGATTTCCTCGCTGATGTACTATATGATGTTTAAAGAGCCCAAGCCTTCAGCACGTGTTCGGTTGAACTAAACCAATGGCACCAAGTTAGCTAACATCAATAGTTGTTAACATCTAATCGTTCGCAAACATTGAACAGCTGCGGGATTCGTATTTTACCATCAGGAGTGATCTTACATGAATCGCACTTTCAATCCAGACTCATATTCACTGCTCATAGAATCCGATTCAGCCGGAAGACGTTGCGGATGGAACTGATGCATAGACTCAGTCCCTCCGCCTTTTTCCGTTTTATTCTTAGTCTTGGCGTCTCTATTCTTGGCGGACTATTGTTCACCGCGATCCATACGCCGATTCCCTGGCTGCTTGGACCCATGGTATTCATGCTGCTTGGCTCACAGGTGGCTAAACTGCCGCTCATGTGGCCAACCTCCATCCGGGACTATGGCATTCTGATTGTTGGCTACTCTATTGGGTTAACATTGACAGAAGATGCTCTGGAAAACATTCTCCACCAGCTCCCCATGATGCTGCTTATGACCATGCTGTTAATTGGATTATGTACATTGACCGCATATATTGCTTCCAAGCTGACTGATTTTGACTTTCCTTCCCTGCTCGTGGGCAGCATTCCCGGCGGGCTGTCTCAAATGGTCTCTCTTGCAGAGGAGATGAAATCGATCAATCTGACTCTGGTGACTTTTTTGCAAGTGACCCGGCTGATCATGATTGTGTTCTGTGTTCCGTTCCTGCTGTTCAGTCCGTGGATTGGCGGAACGCTGGGTGCCTCAACTGATCCGCAAGGGATTGAAGCTGCTACGTGGATTGATCTCTTTCCGGAGATTCTGCTCTATGGACCGCTCTGTGTAGCTGGTGCCTGGGTGGCTCGCAGACTTCGATTTCCTACAGCGTTTATGCTTGGGCCGATGATTGTCATGTGTGTCATTCAACTGACTACAACGATGGATACACCACCGCTGCCGTCCTCCTTGCTGAACATATCGCAATTAATGATTGGCAGTCACGTGGGTCTCATGCTTCGACCGCAGCAATTACAGCGCAAGGCGCAGACCATTACCCTTGCTGTGCTCAGCAGTGTTCTTCTTATTGCAGGCTCGCTTGGGCTAAGTTATGTGCTGATGCATCTATATTCACTCACGGCTGCTACCTCACTGCTCAGCATGGCCCCAGGTGGAATGGACCAGATGAGTATCATGGCTCATGAGGTGAACGCCAATTTGTCCGTTGTGTCAGGGTATCAGCTGTTTCGTATCCTTTTTATTTTCTTCATTGTATCCTCACTATTGAAACTCCTTTTCACACATCTGCTGAAGAGACAAGAAGAGCGGACCCGTACCACATCCACCTCCTGAAATGGATAAGCACGCCAAAAAATAAGAGTATCCATAGATTTATTATCCATGGATACTCTTTTTAGCCTATTTCCAGATATGAAACTTGTTTAATGCAAAATTGACTTTTTCGTTCGTTTTATGAGTACGTGCGATTATACATCCAGCTGACTACACCTACTGTCACCACGGCAGCAGCAATAAAAACATAATATCCCGTCTTGCTCTTCGATTTAGAATAATAAGTATAATTATCCTTTTCCAATAAAACAACTTCACTCTAGAATCCGAGGGTTGGTTTCCTGTTCCAGCCAGGCCAGTATATCAAAAGCCTCCTGATCCGTACTTCCACACATGTCAGCCGAAGCCTGCAATCCGCTGCATACAGCCGGACGATCCGGCTGACCGAATATGCTGCAGCGATTGTCCTCCGTCAACTGTACACAGCGTACACCTGCTGGTTTACCATCTTCCATACCCGGGATCGGTGAGGAAATGGATATGGCAATGCAACATGCGGCGCAGCCTGTCCTGCATTCCAAATGAATTCCCCCTTTCTTCTTCTCATATCTAGATGAATGGACGTCATCCACGATTTACCCAAGTCCACGTCCGTGCCAGCCCTTGTGCAATTCTCCGGTTCATGGCGCTATTTCCGAAGTACCCTCCATGACTAAGCGGATTCCAACTCCCGATCCAGCCACCCGAGTTAATCTCAATATCCGCCTTGACCGCAGCTTCATAGGCCGGATCGATGGGCCTTAAAGGATATCCAAGAATATCGTCCCGATCATAAAAATTAACCCACTCCCCCTCCAGCCCAGGGAAGTACTGCTGTGCCGCCATGGAGGACGGCACCTGAATTGGACAGCTAAAATCGTGATAGCGCAGACTCCATAGTGGCAGTGTCGTTCCAAATGAATAGAAGTTCGTTAACGTGTCTCCCCGCTCCAATGCAGATGTGACATCCACAATCGACGGAACCCGACTGGATGGAAACTGCAGATCATAAAAAAAGTTACTGGCAATGACAGCACCCAGGCTGTGGGCGATAACACAGAGCGGGGCTTCAGGACCGCTGCGCTGTGCAAGTGCATGCAGGGCTCGGTTTAAGCTGCCATGCACTGCGTCATAATTATGTCCTTGATGCTCGACCGGCTGATAAGCAACGGCATCCGCCAGATAATGTATAACAAATCTTCGCAGCACCTGGTAATTCAGCCGTTGTGAGCTAACAAGCTGCTGGTATAAGGCTTCTTCTCTCTCTTCAAAGACGTCAGCCCAGAAGACTGGCTCAATATCCAAATATTTTTCCGCAGCACCACGCATAACCATCACCTGATCGAATTCCTTATGCAAACGTGATATCAGTGTATCCGCATAATCATCCCTTTGCATACCCAGCCCATGAATAACCATTACTGCGACACGGGTCATGGCTCTCCTCCTTTGTCCACTACACTAGGAACTCTTCCTGAACCATATGAATACTCCATCAGTAACATGCATATACGCGGCGATTCAATGTTGATGTTATTTTAAATTTTAATTTATACATAGTGTATCATGACACCAAAGAAAAACGAACCAGTTACAGGCTCACACCTGGGCTGGTTCGTCAATGAAATGAAGCAGAATTTTTCTATAAAGAAAGAAAAGCTGGTTAGCCTTTCAAGTGAACGGTCAATATACCATTCCGATTCGATGAAACATCACCTGTGGTGACTTCCACCCGATCAACCATATCCTGCCCATCCGGGATAATAATCGGGGTGATGAGCGGATATCCAGCAGCTTCAATGACCTTACGATCAAATTCCAGCAGCGTTTGCCCGGCTCTTACATGCTCCCCTGCTTCGACATGCATGTTGAAGCCCTCGCCCTTCAGCGATACAGTATTGATCCCGACATGGATCAGAATTTGCAGACCACTCGCATGTTCCAGAATGACCGCGTGTTTGCTTTTAATTACATGTGCAACTTGTGCATCAAACGGAGCAACCACCTGATTGCCTGAAGGTTCAATCGCTACCCCTTCACCCATCTGCTTCTCTGCAAAAGCCGGATCAGGCACTTGTTCCAGCGGCACAGCTGTTCCAGTTAATGGAGCCATTACTTCCAGGGTGTTAACGGGTGCATCCCCAACTTGTGCATTTGTGCGAGTCCGCTCAGCTGCCGCTGTATCTGTGTTGGAGAATGCTGTATTTGCAGTGGATGCTGCTGGTGTTGTTTTGCTTACAGAATCAGTCCCGGTATTGTTGCTGCGATCTTGCTTTCTCATCTTCGCTCTGCCGAAAATAACCGTCAGGACAAATGGAACGATCAGCACAATCGCCATCCCGATAAAGAATACTCCCCACTTATTCGGGAATATGGAAAGGAATCCGGGAACTCCACCTACACCGATGGAAGTCGCCTGAACATTATTCATGGTCAACAGAACTCCACCAATAGCCGAACCCACCATACCGAAAATAAATGGATAACGATAACGGATATTCACCCCAAAGATTGCAGGCTCCGTTACGCCGAGGAAAGCCGACACGGAAGAAGTAGCCGCAAGCCCTCTCATCTTCTGTTCGCGCAGCACAAGCATCATCGCAAGCGCCGCAGAACCCTGTGCGATATTGGACAGCGCCAGCATCGGCCACAGGAAGGTACCTCCCTGACTACCAATCAGTTGTACGTCTACCGCCAGGAACGTATGATGCATACCCGTAATAACCAGCAATGCATACAGACCACCATAGATCAGACCACCGAGTGCTGCATAGGATTCATAAATATAAATCAGACCTGATGTAATCGCATTCGCAATGGCGAACGTAACCGGACCAATGATGGTAAACGCGAGAAATCCGGTAATAAGCAATGTTACGGGTGCAACGACAAGCAGCTTGACGGAATCATGCACTCTTTTGTTCAGGAAAATCTCCAGTTTGGCCAGCAGATAAGCCGAAACCAATACCGGCAGCACCTGACCCTGATAACCAATTTTCTCAATGTGCCAGCCGAAGAGATTCCAGGTCGGCACGGTACCTTCATTTACTGCATTGGCATAGCCATAGGCACTCAGCAGATCAGGGTGCACCAGGATCAGTCCAAGCACAATCCCGAGCAGCGGGCTTCCGCCGAATCTTTTTACAGCTGACCAACCAATCAATGCAGGCAGGAATGTAAAGGCTGTACTCGCAATGGTATTAATGATGGATGCGAGGTCCTTCCATGCCGGGTAGACGTCAACCAGTGATTGTTCATCAAAAAAGATGCCTGGCCCTGTCAATATGTTGTTGATTCCGAGCAGAAGACCTGCCGTAATAATGGCAGGCAGGATCGGAATAAAGATATCCGAGAGCGTTTTGATTGCGCGTTGGATCGGATTTTGCTTTTTGCCGGCAGCCGCCTTCACATCATCCTTGGAAGCACGGTCGCCGCCTGTGATCTGGATCATCTCATCATATACCTTATCGACCAGCCCGGGTCCAATAACGACCTGAAACTGTCCTTGGGATGAGAATTGGCCTTTGACCAGATCGTTGCGGTCCAGACCTTCGGTATCCACTTTACTTTCATCATACAAGGCAAACCGGAGTCGTGTAACGCAGTGCGTTGCTGCTTCGATATTCTCTTTTCCACCGACAGCACGTACGATCTCCTCAACCTGTTTTCTATCGATTGCCATATTGTCACTTCCCATTTCAATAATGTGAATTAGTCCTCTTGTGGTACAAGCCACATATAGGATGCGTACGGACGGAGTGAGATGACCTGTTCCAGATCAGGTGACGTCTCCGTATTGCCAATGAGCAATTTAGCCGTTTTTCCGGATACATGATCGTTCCAGACCGCAGCTGGAAATGTAAAGGAAACGTCTTTCTTGCTGAAATTGGACACTACAATCAACGTTTCATTCCCGTTCGTCCGTGCATAGGCGAATACTTCTGGGTGTGCATCATCCAGTCGTTCATACAAACCATCGGTCAACACAGGAACCTGTTTGCGCAGAGCTATGAGCTTGCGGTAGTGATAGTAGATCGAATTCGGATCATCCAATTGCTCAGCCACATGAATCGATGGATATCGTTCATCTACTTTGATCCAAGGTGTGCCCGTTGTAAATCCGGCATTCTTGCTATCATCCCATTGCATCGGTGTACGGGAGTTATCCCGGGAGCGCTCTTTCACAATTGCAAAAGCTTCTTCCGCCGTTTTTCCGCGTTCTTCCTGCAGCAGCCGGTACATATTCGTGGATTCAATATCTCGGAATTCGCTCACGTCGTTCCAGACGGGATTCGGCATTCCAATCTCTTCCCCTTGATACACGTACGGCGTACCCTGCATGCCATGGATCGTTGTTGCCAGCATTTTGGCACTCTCGGCACGGTAGTCTCCATCATCTGCGAAACGAGACAATGCTCGCGGCTGATCATGATTGTTAAGGAAGAGCGCGTTCCAGCCTCCACCAGCCTGCATCCCTGTCTGCCATTCACTGAACAACCGTTTCATCGCTTCAAAATCATAAGGCATCAGTTCCCATTTCTGCCCGTTCGGGTAATCCACTTTCAGATGGTGGAAATTGAATGTCATTGAAAATTCACGGGAAGCTGGGTTCGAGTAGCGGATGCAGTGTTCCAGCGTTGTGGAGGACATCTCTCCAACCGTGACCATGTTATATGGTCCAAACACTTCGTCATACATCTCGGTGACATATTCGTGAACACGTGGTCCGTCAGTATAAAACTTGCGACCGTCACCAGGCCCTTCGCTGCCATCATCATTAGGGAAACGCTGATCCTTGGAGATCAGATTAATGACGTCCATCCGGAAACCGTCGACACCCTTCTCTGCCCAGAACTTGATCATGTCCCGCACAGCCTTGCGAACCTGTTCATTTTCCCAGTTCAGATCAGCCTGTGTCTTGTCAAACAACGTCAGGAAATACTGTCCCGTCTGTTCGTCATACTGCCATGCCGGTCCGCCAAACTTCGACTGCCAGTTGTTCGGTACACCGCCATCCGGAGCCGGATCTTTCCAAATATAATAATCCCGATACGGATTATCCTTGGAAGATCGCGCCTGCTTGAACCATTCATGCTCTGTGGACGAGTGGTTCACCACAATATCAATCATCAGTTTCATGCCACGGTCTTTCAGACCCTTCAGTAATTCATCAAAATCTTCCATCGTGCCGAAGTCCGGATTAATCTCGTAATAGTCCGCTACATCGTACCCATTATCATTCTGCGGAGATACATACACCGGCTGCAGCCACACAATATCGATTCCCAGATGCTGCAAATAGTCCAGCTTCTCGGTCAGCCCCCGAATATCCCCGGTGCCAGAACCCGTGGTGTCATTGAAGCTCTTGGGATATACCTGATACACCGTGGAGGTTTTCCACCACGATGAGGAAGTTGTATCGTTTGAACTCATGTTAACGCCTCCAATAAATTGTATTGCTCATGTTCGATATCTCAGTTAACTACATTTCTATATTACATAAGTAAACATGTATATACAAGTTGAAACTATAATATACCTAGAATATTCCTCTTATACACATTCCCCAATAATGGTTGCTCTGTAACATAAAATAAGCATGATTACGTTTGACAACTCCCTGATACATGTATTGAGGAACTAAAAAAACCGCCTGTCTTCACAGTCATAAGACTGCAAATACAGACGGTTTACATGGGATTGAGGGTTCATTTCGTGTATACTGATTCGGTCGTTATCGTTGACTACAACGTCAGTGATTGGCCAGGTGCCAGTACTTGACCTTCAAGTCCTTTGGCAGCGAGCTGCTGCACAAACTTCTCGGAATCCTGACGGATCACCGGGAACGTGTCATAATGCACAGGAATGGTCAGCTTGGCGTTAAACCACTCTGCAGCTTGCAAAGCATCTTCAGGCCCCATTGTGAAATGCCCGCCAATCGGCAGAAAAGCGACATCGATCTGATGACGATCACCAATCATTTTCATATCGCCGAAAAGGCTCGTGTCTCCGGCATGCAAAATCGTTTTGCCGCCGATGTTAATGATATATCCCGCAGGCAGCCCTGCATACATAATCCGCTGCTCTTCTTCCAGCACAATTCCCGAAGTATGGAAAGCCTGAATCATCTTGGCTTGAGCGAAATCCAAATCCACCGTTCCGCCCATATTCATGCCAATCGTATCGAGCCCTTTCCATGACATGTATGTAGCCAGCTCCACGATTGCTACCACTTTGGCGTGATTCGCCTTGGCAATCGGTTCAGCATCGAGAATATGATCCATATGTGCATGTGTCAGCAAAACGGCATCCGTTTTGATGTCTTCCGGTTTGGTAACGGCCAGCTCATTGCCGCGCAGGAATGGATCAATAATTAATGACTTCTCCTCCGTACCCAATTGCACACTGGAGTGTCCGTGATACGTAATTTTCAACATAGAGTAACCTCCTGACGATTCCGATATGAGCAACCTTATCTGGTTGATTCATGTCAATTATAATGGCATTTACCTATCTCATTATAATTCAAACCCTTGGGGAGAAGCAAAATGCTTCCTTTAGGATTGCATCATGTACACCCTGGCCTCATAAGGCTGCAGCAGAATGGTACCTTCATCCGTTGAATACCGTCTCTTCACATTGCCGATGACCAGCTTGGCCTGATTCTCCGTCCATCCTTCGGGCCAGTGCATTTCAGGTTCATTCCCGCGGAAGTTCAAAATGATGAGCATCTTCTCGTCCCCCAACGTGCGAGTGTAGGCATAGATGTCCGGATCATCTGGCAAGAGCAGCTCATACTCACCATAGATGAGAACTTTGCTCTTTTTTCGGATGGCAATCAGCTTGCGATAATAATGCAAAACGGAACCGGGGTCATTTTCAGCGGCGGCCACATTGATCTCGGTGTAGTTATCATTGACCTGAATCCAGGGCTGACCTTCTGTGAATCCCGCATGCTCTGTATCATCCCATTGCATGGGTGTACGTGCATTATCCCGGCTTTTCTTCCAGATGGCTTCCATAATGTCATTCTTGTCCCGCCCCTGTGCGATATAATGCCTGTAATAATTCATTGTTTCAATGTCACGATACTGGTCAATATTCGGAAAAGCCACATTCGTCATACCGATCTCTTCTCCCTGGTAAATATAAGGTGTTCCCTCCAGGGTAAGCATCCAAGTCGCCAGCATCTGGGCTGAGCGGACCCTGTAACGTCCGTCATCTCCGAACCGGGAAACCGGGCGCGGCTGATCATGATTGCCCATATAGTTCGCATTCCAGCCTCTGCCGTGCAGAACCGTTTGCCAGCGGCTCATGATTTCTTTCAATTCGGTCAGCTTCCACTCCCGGTAGTTCCACTTGCCAATCCCGGAAGATTTGGCATCCACAAACATATGTTCAAACTGGAACACCATGTTCAATTCATTGCGATCTGTACCAATATAAGCAAGTGCCTGCTCTGGGCCAAGTCCTGACGTTTCTCCAACAGTCATAGGACCATAAGGTTTCAGGATCATATCGTTCAACTTGTTCAAAATGGAATGCACCTGTTCCAGGTTGGAAAACAGCTGATATGCCGGTACTACGGGCAGATTGTCAGGATTATGCGCACTCGGCAGCCCTTCTGCCTTGGCAATATGAGCTACCGCATCAAAGCGGAACCCGTCTACCCCTTTTTGCAACCACCAATGCACCATTCCATACATTTCTTCTGCCATCTGTGCGTTGTTCCAATTCAAATCGGGCTGATGTTCCGAGTACAGATGCAGGTAGTATTCATTCGTTTCCGGATCATGCTTCCACACGGATCCGCCAAAATAGGATTCCCAGTTGTTTGGCACCTGACCATTTTTACCTGAGCGCCAAATGTAATAATCCCGCTTGGGATTGACTTTGGAGGAACGGGATTCGGCAAACCAGGCATGCTCATCCGATGTATGATTCAGCACCAGATCCATCATGATTTTGAGGCCTCTGCGGTGAGCCTCTTCCAATAACCGATCGAAATCATCCATCGTGCCGAATTTGCGCATAATGGCATAATAATCGCTTATATCGTAACCATTGTCATATCCGGGAGATTCATAAATGGGACAGATCCAGATCACGTCGATCCCCAGATCCGTCAAGTAATCGAGTTTTTCATAAATGCCTTGCAGATCACCATGACCATCTCCATCCGAATCCTTGAAACTGATCGGATAGATCTGGTATACAACACTTTCTTTCCACCACACGATGTGAATCACCCTGCTTCCGTTGTATTCTATTTCAGGCTGTATATTACGCTTCCTATATCTGCTGTATGAACATGTATGCCTTTTCAATACAGAATAACCCGTTAATATGTTTTATCCGAAATGCAGGTCATATAAACACACCCGTTTCTCGAGGCACGAAAAAAGATCAGAATAAACTTCCGCCTCCGTGGCAGATATCTATTCTGATCTTGTTCCGGTTTGGATGAACAGGCGAAAAGCAGCGTATCCAATCCAGGCGCCTACGGTATTAAGGATAATGTCATCGACGTCAAACGAACCAACACGCGTGACCAGCTGCGTCAACTCAACAGCAAGCAGCAGCAAAGTAACTGTCAGCGTAAATCTCAACCCTGTTCGACATTTGCGAAACAGCCAGGGAATCCATATGCCTAGTGGAATAAACAATACAATGTTACCGAACAGGTTCTTCACCCAGGTTTCCGCATTATACCTGTCCCTTTCCAACAATAAGGGTTTAATCGTCTCCAAGGGGATCAGATTGTATTGATAACGCTCCCCTGAGGTTCTCCCTTGAATAAATAGCAAATTGCCCATAATCAGCATATATGCAATTGCCAAAACGGCAACCAGGAGCAATATCCACGGAGCATGGATACCCTTTCCTTTGTTCATTCTCTGTAATCCTCCGGTCCTTTTTTTTCGCAGAGCGGCTCCTTTATTTTATCGGAATGTAGATCTTCATGTCCAATTGCTCAGGGGTTGATTTCCACACATCGGTCACCTCGAAATCAGGTCCTTCCCTGCGTTCATAATTTGACTGAGGCAGCCAGCTGCCATAAATCATTTTCCGGATATCTTGCCCGGAACCATCGACCGTGAACTCAGCGTAGAAGCCGCCCGGAATCTCAAACGTCGTATATCCCGGCTGAAGCTCCGGCGCATCCGATGAACTTTCCTCTCCAATAAGGAATGTGAACGCTCCATCATCTTCGAATCTACAGGCTATCCCATAAGCCAAATCGGGACGTGTTCGTTCAGGGATATTCATAAATTTCTGCTCTGCGCCAAAATCATGATAAAATCCGGGGATATCCGTATAATGCTGATCTCCATTTAAATTGGTCTGGTACGCATAACCTATAATCTGAATGGCATCCATAGTAACCAGGTGTGGTTTATTCATATAAAATTCTCCTCCCAGCTGTGTTCGATAATCATTAAAATCAATACTCCGCTGCATCTTCGAAGAACACGGCTGTTCATCCAGCCTGCGAAACCGGGCGGGTGTCATTCCCCAGTGAGCCGTGAATGCCCGTGTGAACGCTTCCTGAGATTGATATCCCCAACTCAAGGCAATATTGAGTATGCCATCTGCCGAGTCACGCAAATGGCGTGCAGCTTCAGTCAACCTGCGTTTGCGTACATACTCCAGTACGGTAAATCCGGTGATCGCCTGAAATAAACGCTGGAAATGAAATGCGGAAAAGCCTGCTTTGGCCGACGCTTCTCTAATATCAAATTCATCTTGCAAATGATCTTCGAGATACGTAATGGCAAGCTGTATACGTGTGTAATGATCCATGGCGAATACGTTCCTTTCTTGGTCGGAATATAGATACCATCATTTCTTCTTAATTATCGCTCAGCGGCAGCGTCTTTTTTTGATTTTGCGTGCGAAGATGAGAATACCGTCTTCTACAACAAAAACAGCATGACAAAGTCCCCTTGGATCAAGGGGACTTTGTCTCTTCACTTATTTAAAACCTTATAAATCCCTTATTCATTTTAGCCCTTCCAGTGTCCAGACACCGGATGAATCCCCCAGATGTCGGTCGCATATTCACTTATGGTACGATCACTGGAGAAAATACCGGATTGTGCCGTATTCAGCACGGTTTTGCGTGCCCAGCCTGGTACATCCCGATAAGCCTTATCAATGGCCGCATGCGCATCTGCATAGGCAGCAAAGTCACGCAATACAAAGTATTCATCTCCATGTGCGAGCAGCGAGTCATAGATATCCCAGAACTCTCCTTCTCGGCAGCAGAACGCACCTGGATGAACAAGCTGTTCAACCACTTCGCGAATGCGTTCATCCTGCTGCACAATCTCGTATGGACGATAGCTGCCTGAACGGTAATAATCCAGCACTTCGTCTGCACGCAGACCGAAGATAAACATGTTTTCTTCCCCAACCTGTTCCGCCATCTCCACGTTAGCCCCATCCATCGTACCGATGGTTAATGCACCGTTCATCATAAATTTCATATTTCCCGTACCCGAAGCTTCCTTACCGGCTGTGGAGATCTGTTCACTAACGTCCGCGGCCGGAATAATCTTTTCAGCCAGAGATACCGAATAATTTTCGAGGAAAAATACCTTTAGACGATCACTCACAGCCTTATCCTGATTCACGGTATCTGCCACCGTATTGATCAGCTTGATAATTTTCTTCGCAAAATAGTAACTTGGTGCGGCCTTCGCCCCAAAAATGAACGTACGTGGCACGATATCAAACGACGAATCGTTCTTGAGACGGTTATACAGATGCATGACGTGCAAAATGTTTAGCAGCTGGCGTTTGTAGCCATGCAGCCTTTTCACCTGTACATCAAAAATGGAATCCGGATTAACTGCTGTTCCGGTATGATTCAGGATGTAAGCAGCGAGCCGTTCCTTATTTTCGTGTTTGATGGACCTGAACTGCTCCTGGAAAGAAGCATCATCTGCAAATCCCGTGAGTTCATTCAGCCTGCCCGGCTCGGTAATCCATTCACTTCCTATGGTATCGGTAATCAGGCTGGACAGTTTCGGATTCGCATGCATCAACCAGCGGCGATGGGTTATCCCATTCGTCTTATTATTGAAACGCTCCGGATACAGGGCATAGAATGGTGCCATCTCCCGTTCCTTCAATATTTCAGTATGCAGCGCTGCCACACCATTGACACTATGACTGCCGACTATCGCCAGATGTGCCATACGAACTTGATCGTTTGCAATGATGGCCAGGTGCTGAATCCGATCTTGTTCACCCGGATAACGATCCAGAAGCATGCCGCAGAAGCGTTTGTTAATCTCTTCTATAATCATATAAATGCGAGGTAACAGCCTGCTGATCATAGACACAGGCCACTTCTCCAGCGCCTCGCTAAGCGTTGTATGATTCGTATAGGAAACGGTACGCGTAGTGATGTCCCATGCTTCGTCCCAACCATACCCTTTGATGTCAATGAGGATACGCATTAATTCCGGAATAACCAGCGTAGGATGGGTATCATTAATGTGGAAAGCGACCTTGTCTGGCAATCGGTCATATGGCAGCTCCAGCTTGTTGAATGTCCGCAATGCACTTTGCACACCGGCAGAACACATGAAGTATTGCTGTTTCAAACGAAGCAGTTTGCCCTCGTACTGGGAATCATCCGGATACAGGAACTCGGAAATCGACTCCACGGAGCGACTGTAATCCAGGTAACCGTAATAGTTCGAAGGGGTATCCAGTGATGTTTCCCGTTTCGGTTCAGCACTCCACAGGCGGAGCGTATTCACATGCGGCTGACCATAACCCAAGACAGGAATATCGTAAGGAACTGCAACGACGGATTCGGCATCTTTGGTAACAAAATGATAATGTCCACCCTGTTCATAGGCCTCTACTCTTCCCCAGAACTGAACTTCCACCTTTTTGTCCGGGCGTCGTACTTCCCATTCATTGCCCTTATCGAGCCAGTTGTCCGGCAGCTCTACCTGGTTGCCACCAATGATTTTTTGCTCAAACAATCCGTATTTGTACCGAATGCCGCATCCATGACCGGCGTAGCCGAGTGATGCAAGCGAATCCAGAAAACACGCTGCCAGGCGGCCCAATCCGCCATTACCCAAACCTGCGTCAGATTCCTGTTCCTCTATTTCCTCCAGCGAGAATCCCAGTTCGGCGAGACTGTCGCGGACCAGTTCCAGTTCATTCACATTCAACAGATTGTTACCCAGCAGACGTCCAATCAGGAATTCCAGCGAGAAGTAATAAACCTGTTTATCCTGGCGCTGCTTAAATCCCTGATTCGACGCTGCCCAGTCCTGACCTGCATACTCACGGATCATGCTTCCCAGAACGTGATAGACATCTTCCTTCGTGGCTTCTTCAAGCGGTTTGCCCAATTTGCTGACCAGATTCCGTTGAAAGATACTCTTGAACGTTTCCTTGTTGTCAAACAAAAGCAGGTTCCTCCCGGTGAAATTCTGTAGGATGGTAAGTTTCATACGCTTTACTGCTCGAATGCGGCAAGCGGCCGTTCCGGTTACGAATCGTTCTTTCGATCGCCGTTATCCCTGGATTTTTTTAATCCTTTCAAAAGGTTAAAATCCAGGGATAAATGCGAACGCTCTGCTTCTCCAGAATCGACTTCGTCCCCTTCGCTACTTCTGCCTCCTATCAAGCATTATCGTGCGCGTATTCCACCCTACAGAATTTTTATTTTATTTATAGATGATATCGGTTAACAGCCGGTATTAGATAATAGTGCTCTTTGCTAAGATATACGGGTTCGACGGGTCGCCGATGAGCGTCTGTCCACCGGTCAGTTTAACGTCTTTGTCCAGAATGACATTCTCCAGTACCGCATCTTCACCGATATAACATTTTTGCATAATAATCGAGCCTTTGATTTTGGCTCCCTTGGCTACATGCACGCCCCTGAACAAAATGCTGTTCTCCACTTCGCCGCCCACAATACAGCCGTTTGCAAGCAGTGAGTGTTTCACCTCTGCAGTGTCAAGATATTTGGCAGGTGCCTCATACTTGATCTTGGTCTGAACCGGTTCTTCCTTGAACAGTTGTTCATACAATCCCGTATTCAACAATTCCATACTGTTGCGATAGTAGCTGTCAATTGAATTGATCACGGCGTGATAACCATCATAAGCGTAGGCCGCAATGTTCAATCCATCCGGATTTTTCTGGATGACATCACGGAAGAAATTACTCTCGCCATGATCTATGCAGCGCTGCACCTGGCGAAGGAACAACTTTTTTTCCATGATGAAAATTTCTGTATATATATTCGGGTGATCGGCGCTTTGGTGAATGTCCACCACGTTACCGTTCCCGTCATGTTCAACTTTGACACAGGCGTCGTGCTCAGGAAGAAGTTGGTCCACTCTTTTGCAAACCAGAGTCACGTCTGCTCCCTTGCTTACATGATATCTGTAGACATCCTGCAGATCCGCTTTGGTCACATGCCGACTGCCCGCATGAACCACGTATTCCCCCGCCCCGCGGTGGAAGAAATCTAGATTGTTATGAAAATGCTGCAAATCCCCCTGCGACGTATCGGTCGGATCATTCCAGTCCGGCGGCAAGATAAACATGCCTCCATGCTTGCGATCCAGATCCCAGGGCTTGCCGTCACTCAGGTGATCCATCAGCGAACGGTATTTGCGGCGGACAAAAACACCAATACTCTCTATGCCCGCATTCATCATGTTGGATAATACAAAATCAATCAGACGGTAACGCCCAGCATAAGGCACCGCGGCTCCGCAGCGAAAGTACGTCAATTCCTTCAATTCCTCTAGTTCCTGATCAAGGTTAATAACACCGATTAATGGTTTCATCGCATGCACCGTCCTTTGGGCTCAGATTAGACTTTGGTTGTCATTCCCTGTTGAAGCTGTCGTTCCAATTCCTCCTGGTCAACAAGCAATACGTCACTTTCATCCTCCGGAGCAGGAGATAAATAAACTCCATCTGGAATGACCAGCCCTTCGGCAATGATGGCGTTGTGAATGCGGACGTTTTGCCCAATCTTTACCCGAGGCATTACAACTGAATCAATTACGGAACTATGCTCTCCGACCTCCACCCCGTAGAACAATACGGAATGATTGACCTCACCATGAACAACGCTGCCCTCACTAATAATGCAGTTCCGCACCTTGGCGGCAGGCGAAATATACTGAGCGGGCTGATTCGGATTACGGGTATATATGCGCCAATCCGGATCATTCAGGTTGAGCGGTGTATCCTCATCCAGCAGATCCATGTTGGATTCCCACAGACTGCGGATGGTGCCTACGTCTTTCCAGTACCCTTCAAAAGGGTAGGCGTATAAGGATTTTTCATTTTCAAGCAATAAGGGAATGATGTCTTTGCCAAAATCGTATGAGGTGGATGCCTGCTGTTCGTCCTGGATCAGGAAGCGTTTCAATACATCCCACTTGAAGAGATAGATACCCATGGAAGCAAGTGTGCTTTTGGGTTCAGGAGGCTTTTCTTCGAATTCGTAGATGCGGTAGTCATCGTGGGTATTGAGCAGCCCGAACCTGCTGGCTTCTTCCAGCGGTACGTCAATGACCGATATGGTGCAATCTGCATCTTTTTCTTTGTGATACTGGAGCATCTTTTCGTAATCCATTTTGTAGATGTGATCCCCAGATAGAATAAGCACGTGTTCTGGATCGAATTGTTCAATAAAGTTCAAATTGCGGTGGATCGCATCCGCCGTGCCACGGTACCAGCTGCTCCCGTCTTCACGCTCATGTGGAGGAAGTACATAAACTCCGCCATTTTTGCGATCCAGATCCCAATCACTGCCGATGCCAATATATGAATGGAGTACCAGAGGTTCATACTGTGTGAGCACACCGACAGTGTCGATGCCCGAATTGGAGCAGTTGCTTAGAGGAAAATCAATGATCCGGTAAGTCCCGCCAAAGTATACAGCCGGCTTAGCCAATGATTTGGTCAACCCTTTTAACCTTTTGCCTTGCCCTCCTGCGAGCAGCATCGCTACAACTTCTTTTTTTGCCATCATTACAGCCTCCTCCACGCGCATTCGTTCTAGTTCATTTCAGAGCCCATAATCTTGTATTCTGTTGTGTGGACGCTGTTGTTATGATTAGGAGCATGCTGTACAGACAAACCTTGTAATTGGTATGAAATCTCACACGAGATTGCAACTGAACATCATTCATTGTCATGTCTGAGTAGGTTGATCATTGCAGAGAGTAGCCGTGACTTGCCGTGCAGAGGTGATTGGTGGATTCGAAATTAAGATGTACCCCGTGAAAAATGCAATGCACAATCCCTAATTAACATTAAACACGAAACGGGCTGAGGAATCTTGCTGGAAACGTAAGACAAAAGTTTAGGTCCGAAATCACTCCTTTCCGATGCTCTTCTGTGATTAGATTATTGTATTCGCTATACAGGAATCAAAATCCTTTTGCTTCTGTACGAATGATTAAAATGGAAAAGTAAGTGATGTCTAAGTGTCATGACAAGACAAAAAGCCGGGACTTCTCCCGGCTCATTATGCCTGCTTTGCATGATTTATTTGCTGCCTCCCCTCCCTGCTTCATCCTGGCATGTCTACCATTTATACAATTTTCCGAAAAAGCTCAACCACTTCTTCTTTGGAAGGCTGATATGGGTTCCCTGGGGCACAGGCATCCTTCATTGCATTATCCGCAAGCAGTTCAAGATCAGGATCCGTCACACCCAGTTCAGACAACTTCTCTGGAATGCCCACTTCCCTGGAAAGCTGGCGAATGGCATCAATGACATATGTGGAACATTCCTCATCACTCTTGCCCTTCACATTCATGCCTATGGCTTTGGCGATATGGCGGAATTTGCCGGGCACATGCTTCGCGTTCATCTCCTCCACATAAGGAAGCAGCATGGCGTTACATACACCATGCGGCAGATCATACACTCCCCCGAGTTGATGTGCCATGGCATGCACGTAACCCAAACCGGCATTATTAAAGGCGATACCACCCAAGAAGCAGGCATAGGTCATATGCTCCCGTGCTTCGAGGTCACTTCCGTCTCTGACGGCTCTCGGCAGGTATTCAAAGATCAGTTCAACCGCTGCTGCTGCTGTTGCGCTGGTCACTGTAAATCCACCAGGGGTAACCATTGCTTCCACCGCATGAGTCAAAGCATCCATACCTGTAGCTGCCGTAAGGCTTGCTGGCTTGCTCAGCATCAATTCCGGATCATTCACGGACAGGGAGACCAGACTGTTTCGATCTACCATTACCATTTTCACCTTTCGTTCCTCATCTGTAATCACGTAGTTAATGGTCACCTCACTCGATGTACCTGCTGTAGTGTTAAATGCTATAAGCGGCACAGACTTATGATGGGATTGATGTAATCCTTCGTAGTCCCGAATATGTCCACCATTGGTAGCTACGATACCAATCCCTTTGGCTGCGTCCTGGGGCGAGCCTCCCCCTATAGATATAATGGCGTCACAGCCATGTTCCTGAAATATTTTCAGACCCTCATGCACATTTTGACACGTTGGATTGGGCTGTACTTCATCATATACGACATAGTCTAGCCCTGACTTTCTTAATATAGACAATACCTGTTCCGCTACACCAGAAGAGATCAGCTGTCGATCACTTACAACTAGCGCTTTGCAAAAATCCATGTCCTGAATCATCCTGCCTGCTTCCTGTAAACATCCTCGACCCATCAAGTTCACGGGCGGAACATAATAAGCATGTGTTGCCATCTGAACCAGCCTCCTGTAACCCCTGATTTACTATCTTCATTGTAACTGAATCCGTTTTCAGATATAGTGAAATTAATCACAATTAGCCTGAGAAATGTTACAAATCCACATTTTTTACACACATCTTTACCGTGTTCATCCCATTAAATCTATACGAAAAACGGCCCTGAAACCTTTGGTTTCAAAGCCGCTTCATTTTCACTTGCCCAGTCAGTGTACGATTCAGCCATTCTCGATAGCCAGGTAATTGGTTCAATAAAGACCCAATTTACAACGCTTTATCGTCTACCCCATCCAGCCAGGCTTCAATATCTCCGATCACGGATGAGACACAACCGTCCTCGAAGGGAGAGTTCAGTCCTGCCAGTTCAACCAATCCTGTGAAAGAGAGACTTCCTCCCGCCTTGCACAAGGTCAGATAATCGGCCCATGCAGACTTCATATCCTCGTTACTGCGTTTCCAGAACTGGAATGCACAGATCTGTGCCAGCGTGTAGTCGATGTAATAGAACGGCGAGGAGAAAATGTGTCCCTGCTTGTGCCAGAATCCACCCTGCTCCAGATAGGCATTATCCTTATAATTGATGTGTGGCAGATACGTTTTCTCGATGTTGCGCCAAGCCTGTTTGCGCTCAGCCGGTGTTGCATCCGGGTTGGCATAAACAAAGTGCTGGAATTCATCCACGGCAACACCGTAAGGAATAAAGAGCAATCCTGAAGACAGGTGATCAAACTTGTATTTGTCCGTATCTTCCTTGAAGAACAATTCCATCCACGGCCATGTGAAGAACTCCATGCTCATGGAATGAATCTCTGCCGATTCATAAGTCGGCCAGTTGTATTCCGGCACTTCAAAGTGACGGCTCTCATAAACCTGGAACGCGTGTCCCGCTTCGTGTGTCAGGACATCGATATCCCCTGAAGTACCATTGAAGTTCGAGAAAATAAACGGCACTTTATAATCATTTAGGAAGGTGCAATAGCCTCCACCCTGCTTGCCTTTTTTGCTCACCAAATCCATCAGTTCGTTATCCGTCATCATCTGGAAGAACGTATCCGTCTCCGGTGACAATTCAGCGTACATTTTTTTACCATTTTCAATAATCCAGTCCGGATCACCTTTCGGTGTCGGGTTACCTGTCTTGAAGCTGAAACCCTGGTCATAATAATAAAGGGTGTCCACATCAATCCGGCTGCGCTGACGCTCTCTGAGCTTTGTTGCAACGGGCACGATATAATCCCGAACCTGTGCTCTGAAATTAGACACCATCTCTGCGTTATAATCCGTACGGTTCATGCGGTCATAGCCCAGTTCTACATACGACGGATAGCCTAATTTTTTCGCAATTTGAGTACGCACTTTCACCAGTTCATCGTAAATGCGATCAAATTCCGCTTCATGCTCGGCCATGAATGTATATCTTGCTTCTGAAGCGCGCTCACGCATTGAACGGTCCGTGGACAATTCGAACGGGTGCAGCTGCGGCAATGTACGTTCTTCACCTTCAAACGGAATTTTGGCCGAAGCAATCAGCTGGTTGTACTCCGTGGAAAGTTTGTTCTCTTTTTGAAGGTCTTCGATAATTTCCGGGCTAAATGTTTTCAGGGACTGCTCCGCTAGTTGGAACAGCTGTGTTCCCCATTTTTGCTCCAGTTCAGCACGAAATTTGGAGTTAACCAGTGCCCGATAATAATCGGTGATGTATTCTTGAATGATTGGGGAGCTTTCATCGAGAAATTCGTTTTCTGCTTTGTAAAACGTATCATTGGTATCAATGGAATGACGGATATAGACCAATTGCGCCATGGTCTCAAAATCACTGCGCAGGGCGTTAATTTGATCCATAAATCCGCTCTGCTCTTCAACCGTAGCTGCTGCTTCAAACCCTTTCAGAAGCTCATGGAATGATGTTTTGATTTTTTCCAGATCGGGACGTGTATACGTATATTCACTAAATTTCATTTATGTACACCCTTTCCTCTTAGGCATATTTCGGGAAATATCCCGAGTCGGACTAATCCCTATTATACAAAAGAGCAGCCTAAAAATCCCATCTTTACGAAAAATATTTGTCCATCGGTCAAATTGCACAACACGTTTCGTTATATATATTACGTACAAATGTCAGGTAATTCTCAACCAGAAGCTCTGGCAAATGGTCCTCATAAATAAAAATAAACAAATAAGCCCGCCTCGCATGATCGCGAAGCAAGCTTATAGGCTTGTCTCCCATTTCCTGTTAATTAGCTCTTGTCTTTGTCCATAATCCGATAGAACCAGCCCATTCCGACCATGCCCACGACCATTACGGCCACCATAATAATGATGTATGTCATGAATGTAACCCCCCTGCTCCCGAGTATTCAACACACTACTACCAGTTTACACGTTGAAACGCCTTTTGAATTGTCCGAACATTGACAAAAATACGACATCTTTAATTTTAATCAAAAAATAGTATTCCACATCCACCGTATCCCCATCCATATGTTCAAAACAGAGATTTACCTTCCGCACGTTGGCGCGGGTTCGGTGAATAACTCTTAGGTCATACCATCCATTATGCTACGAACCACATGTTACCAGCTCAACGTTTCATCCGCGATATTTCCGGTGTATACTATAATTCTATGATTGGATATGGACTATTTACATAGAAAGGTTGAAATCAATGTCGACTCGTAATCCAATACGTCATCTAATTCTTACAATTATGCTAAGCCTTATGCTGGTTATTCTATCTGCTTGTGCGGATGGGGAAGCCCATCTCACGGTCAATATGGATGGCTCAACAGATCTGGATCTAAATCTCGGCGTAGCTGAATCAGCACTCGGAAAGATTGGACAGGACAATCTAATGACCCTGCTGGAAGATGCCCTGAAACGGAACAACTTCCAGGCTGAGGTGGTTGATGAGGGTGAACGGAAGCAGCTCTCGGCAACAACGCATTATGAGAAAAGCAGCACCGCCACAAGCTTCGATATGTCCCAGTTACCTGCGGGAATCCAAGTGGAACAGTCAACTGAATCAGGCTTCTTCACTTCCAAACTCCATATTAAGGCAACTGCTGACCTGATGGAATCCATGCCGGATGGAGAGATTAAAGACCAGATCAACAAGGTTCCGAGTTTCCTCAAAAAGCTGCTGCTAAAAGACGTGAACTTCGATTTCAAATTGAGTCTGCCGATCAAGGCAGAAGATTCCAACGCAGATCTGGTTGAAGATCAGGGGAAGACACTAACCTGGCACGTTTCCCCCCTCAATCCGAATACACTGGATTTGACGGTACAGGTTCCCAACATTCGGAACATTATCATTACAGCGGTCATCGCTTTAATTGTCATTGCTGCACTGCTCATCTGGTTTTTTGTCCGTCGCAAACGGACAAGACACCTCCGCAAGGGATAACTTCATCCGGCAAATGTTAATACTGGACTATAATTGGATGTTTGGCTTGCCAAACCGTGTTATGGATAGTAGAATACATCCGTACTGTGAGAACGGTTAAATTCATTTTGGAATAGCTAAAGAGGTGACAGGTTTCATGAATATCCGGGAATGCCCACTGCCTGGTATCGGAGTCAAGTACCAGTTTGATACAAAAAGCGGCAACCAACTGGTTATTATTGTACACGAAGATGGACGCCGCGAATTGTTCTCTGTTGATCCAAGTGATCAGGAAGAACTTACGTTGATTGCGGAACTTGAAGATGACGAATGCGTAACGCTCTCCGGGTTAATCGGAGGATGGTCCTGATCCCTTTCGGTTCACGGACTTGTATTTAAACCAAAAAACCTGACCCATACCCGGGTCAGGTTTTTTGACTATCATTCATCCTAATCAACATTGTCATTGCTTCCTGTTTCGCATTAACGATGAGCCCGGATGTATGGAACCCACGTACGCAGCACTCGAGTAATTTCAGATGAGCTGAACGGTTTACTTATAAAGTCCTGCATTCCGCATTGGAGACAGGCCTCACGGTCACTAGCACCCGCAAATGCCGTTATCGCCGCGATGACCGGAATCTCGGGATGCGTCTGTCTTATTTTGCAGGTTGCTTCGATGCCGTCCATAATAGGCATCTTAATATCCATGAAGACGATATCGTAGGATTCCCTTTCCAATGCACGTACCGCTTCATCTCCATTTTCGACAATATCACACACACCGCCGTGCTTACGAAGCAATTCTTCCATCAGGTGGCTGTTCACTGGCTGATCCTCGGCAATTAAAATCCGGATGTTGGCTGCAAGCTGGGATTGATCGTCATATCCATCTGTTTCTTCTGAACCTTCCACTACATCACCGGATTCGTCCTGCCACTTTTCAAGCAGAAGAGTGAAATGAAACTCTGCTCCCTTGCCCATTTCACTCTGCACTCCAATGGCTCCGCCCATCAGTTCAACCAGCTTCTTGCTGATCGCAAGTCCAAGCCCGGTTCCTCCGTATTTACGATTAATGGCCGGATCCAGTTGGGAGAACGATTGAAACAATTGATGCTGTTTGTCCATGGGGATGCCTATGCCCGTATCTTTTACGACGAAAGAAAGGTTCAGTTTGTTCGGATCGCCATCTTCGGCGACACTGGCATCCACACGAATCTGAATACTGCCTTTCTCCGTAAATTTGACCGCATTGCCCACCAGGTTAATCAGAATCTGACGAATTCGGGTTTCATCCCCTCTCACACGTTCAGGAATCCGATTAGACATCTCACAATATAGCTCTATATTTTTCTCCGCAGCTTTTAAGGCAAAAAGTTCAACAACATTCGCGAGCATCTCCTGGATATCCACTGCTTCGCGTGACAGATCCATTTTACCCGCCTCTATTTTGCTGAAATCGAGTATTTCATTGAGAATGTGGAGCAGAGACTCCCCGCTATCGATAATAATTTCGGCGAATCCGGATTGTTCTGCATCGAGTTCTGTTTCCTTTAACAGATGCGCCATGCCCATAATCCCGTTCAGCGGTGTGCGAAGCTCATGACTCATAATCGCAAGAAATTCCGATTTGGCACGGTCGGCCTGTTCGGCTGCTTCCTTGGCACGAATGATGTCCTTCACCGACGTCATATCGCGGAACACCAGCACACCTCCGCGGGTATTCCCTTGGTCCATAATCGGTTTCAGCTGAAACTCTGCGAGGAAGCTGGAGCCGTCCTGTCTCCAGAAAACAGACTCCGTTCGCGGCAGGCTTCGACCTTCACGAACAGCCTTTACAATGGGGGTTTCATTCAAGGGATAGGGTATTGCCTCGCTTTGCATCTGCAGGATGATATGCTCAAAGTGCCTGCCATTCATTTCGCTGGGACAAAAACCCACCATCTCAGATGCAGCCGGATTGGCAAATATTAACCTTCCATTCTGATCCAGTCCAATAACTCCTTCAGACATCGCATTCAGGATCAAGGCGCGTTCGTAGCTTAAATTCTCGATCTCTTCCACATACCTCTTTGATTCCGTGATATCACTTGTAATTCCATATACACCAACGACCCGATCCTCAAGGATAATGGGAACATTAATAACTCGGGTTTCAATTCGGCGTCCGTCTTGGTGAATCAACCCAATTTCGTAACTTTGGGCATCTCCTTTGACGGATTCTTCAAAATGATATCGGGTCTTGGCCAAATCCACCGGATCAATCAGATGATCAAAGGATTGACTAAGCAGCTCCTCCTTCGAATGTCCTGTCAGAAGTTCCTGGCTAACGTTCGCTTTCAGCAAGTTCCCTTCCAGATCAAGCGAAGCTACGCCCAATGGATTACAGTCAAAGAGTGATTGGTACTCCTGCAGACTCTGCTGCTGCTTTTTGCTAGCCGTCATATCCCGGGTCACTGCAATCATCTCCTGCAGGTTGCCTTTCTTATCGTAGACATAGTGGGATATGGTGTCTGCCCAAACAACAGAACCATCCTTGTGCAGCAACCGATAGCTAATACGATCTGGAGCCAGACCTTGTATCTGACCTGCAACATAAGCCTCAACGAGTGGAATATCCGCCGGATGAATACAGAACAAGCCCGATTGGCCGATCATTTCTTCAGGCTCATATCCCAGCATGCTCTGGCAGGCTGGCGAAACATACTTGAAGGTCCGCTCTGAATCAGCACAATGTATGGCAATCAGATCCAGGGAAGACTCTGTGAGCAGCCGAGAGATCCGATTACTCTCCTCCAGCTGTTTACGCTGTTCGATCAAGCGCTGCTCCGCTTCCTTTTGATTCGTTATGTCCGCTGCCTGAACAAGCAGATACAGGGGATCACCGCTCGCCTCATCCCTTACGATACAGGCTCTTACGGCGGACCATAGAAGTGAACCGTCCTTGTGCTTCAGCCGAACCTCCGTTTCATACATTTGGCTTATTCCGTTCGTCATATCCCAAAACTTCGATCGAAGTTCCTCTATTTCCAGGTCATCATCATGGATCATATGTACAATCGGAGAGTCAATCAACTCATCTTCCTTAAAGCCCAGCATTTCGCAAAACGCCGGATTAAGCTGAAGCCAATGTCCGTTTACATGTGAAGCAACAGCAATGCCGATGGGTGCATATTTGTACAATTGTTCAAACAGAGAGCGGTTCTCTGTAATTGGATTCGACACCACTTATCCTCCTTTTTAAATTCAACATATTCCGTAATTAACAGGCTGAGCTGTACATAACTTCATCTATAGAGTAGTACCCCGAATGGGATGATAATTAAACGATATCCTATGAATCTTTTGCATGAATCGACATTTTATTTCGAAGTTTCATCCCTACTGCATGGCAGGCAAACTCATCCGGTTATTTGTCGTCATTTATATCCTTAAGATACTCGTGGTCAACCATTTGCACAAGCCTGTATATCCAACGAAACGGAGGTTGTAATGTATGATCATCGTCGCCAATCAACCGCTTGATTTAGTACCTACCCACTGGTCTTCCTTTGAATGGCACTGGTTGCAGCAGCTGCAGAACAGACCCACCCTATATTCCTATCAGTCCATGGATCACCTTCAATTTGAATGGAAACTTCGGGCCTCCCTGGTTGAAGCGGCTGAGGGGCTGGATGCCAGCGGCGTCAGCTTTGCTTCATTTGAAAAATCCCGGTGTAATCCCGCATACTGGAATCTCAATAATGAAGGAGGTTTCGAGCTTAAACCGAATGTAACTCCGGCAGATGGAATCCGGGATATTTGGAAGAATGGTTCCTTGTATGCATTTGAATGCGCAACCGCTACAGTCATTGTACTTTATGGAGGCGTGCTCGGCAGTATCCGTGAAGAGGCCTTCAATTCACTCTTTCGCAACTTGCTGCTCTATGATTGGCATTATGACAGTGACCTTCGCCTAACCGAGAAAAACGGCAGCCATACCGCACTTCCCGGAGATGTGCTCTATTTTAAAAACCCGGATGTCTCTTCCGAGACACCAGAATGGCAGGGGGAAAACACCATCATGCTCCGTGAAGATCTGTATTACGGTCATGGGATAGGCATTGCCTCAGGAGGACAGATCATTCGTACACTGAATCAATTCCGCACGCCAGGCAGCAGAGTTACGGCCTACTTAATGGACAACGTCATTTATCCCGATTTTTATTATCTGTCCCGCTTTGCCGAAAATAGTGATATAAACATACCCGCAGGTTCTACGCCTGTTTTGCCCGGACAGTTATATGTGCGTGTTGGCGGCAGCCGGTATTTGCGAACATGATGTGGATCGCATGGGAACGTGAGAGAAATGCGTTTCATATTCTGCCATAGCATAAAAAGAGCCCGATGAAATAACAGATCCTCTGCTTTTTCATTGGGCTTCTTCTTTTTGGAAAATATAATGCTATTCGTGCGGGTCCAACTGGACAACAACTTGTTTACCACTCACTTGGACACCAGTTGTCTTACTGCCGTATTCAGATAGTGACTTGCATAACTGCTCAGCCCATTCCTTACCGGCGGTACCTTCTTTGCTTCCGTGCACCTGTATGACCAGTTTAACCGAGTCACCTTTTTTCAAGATGCGTTCTGCCTGAGATTGTTTCGTGTCCCGGTCATGATCTTCCATCTGCAGGTTAAGACGAATTTCCTTTACTTTGCGTTTATCTGGGGATTTGCCGGTTTTTTTCTTCTCCTGCTGCACTTCCTGTTTGGCTGCTCCGGCACTGATTAGTTTGCAGGGCGGCGGACTTGTCATCAGAGACAGGCATACCAGATCAACTTTATGCTGTTTGGCAAGAGCCAGTGCCTCTTTCGTAGACATAATGCCCAGATCCTCGCCGTTCAGGCCGGTCAGCTGGATTTCGGATGCTTTAATCTTTTCATTTTTAATCATGGTGAATTTCTCCTTTACAGCAAAAGCCTGTCCTGACCTATGACAGATCAGAGCAGGCTTGGATAAGATAAACGCTGCATTCAACTACGAGATCTTAAATTACAGGTTGTTGAATGCTTCGGTCAGAACCGGCACAATTTGCGATTTACGAGACACGACGCCTTTCAGCAGTGCTCTGCTATCGGAAAGAGTTACGTTATATGCTTTTTCGACTGCTTTGGTTGACTCACCGTAAGCCAGCGCGACGGAATCATTGTTCAGGATGTCAGTTACGACAAATACGAACAGATCCAGACCTTTACTTGAAATAATCGCTTCAATTGCCGCTTCAAGTTCAGGTTGTTTCACAAGTACATCATTGACGTCAACGGCGTTCACTTGTGCAATTTCCACTTTTGCTTGACCCATAGCGAATTCTTTCGCATCCAGGGAGATCAGTTCGGCAATTGTTTTTTGGCTCAGGTCCGCGCCAGCTTTCAGCATTTCCAGACCGTAGCTGTCTGCATCCACACCTGCGATGGCAGCCAGCTCACGTGCTGCTGCTACATCCTGCTCTGTGCAAGTCGGGGATTTGAACAACAGGGAATCGGAAATGATCGCGGACAACATCAGACCTGCAATCGGTGCGCTGACTTCCACGCCATTTTCTTTGTACATTTTATTCAAAATGGTTGCTGTACAACCTACAGGTTCTGCACGGAAATACAGTGGCTGGCTTGTTTCAAAGTTGGCAATACGGTGGTGGTCAATAACTTCAGCCACAGTCACTTCTTCAATATCGCTTACACTTTGCTGACGCTCATTGTGGTCAACCAGGATGACCTTGTTAACTTCATTCGCAGCAGTTTTAATCAGACGTGGTGCTTCAACCTTGAAATGATCCAGTGCAAACTGAGTCTCACCGTTCACTTCACCAAGACGAACAGCTTCAACGTCCTGACCCAATTTGGTTTTGAGATCTGCATAAGCAATTGCAGAACAGATTGTATCCGTGTCGGGATTTTTGTGACCGAAGATTAACGCTTTTTCCATATTTATAGCCCTCCGTCAATTCTGATTTATACAGAATGGGAAAATCAACGTTACACAGACCACTTCGACGTCAGAACTACCTTCGGATCACTGTTATCGCCCGATTTTTCAATCCCTTTTTGTAAGGAAAAATCCGGTGATAAAGGTGAACGCTAGGCTTCTTCAGGTTTTTATCTGCCCTCTCCGTTATCGTGTAACTCTCTCCTCATTCGGTATAGAAAAATATAATTAGACATATTTTAATTCATACCCTTACTGATTATAGCGTCTATAAGACTTACTTCCAATCCCTTTACAGCGAATTAAGTGAAAATCGTTCTCAAATCCACCTCTTCACACTGCGTTTTAGAAGGAAGCACTTCCTATTTGGAAGCCGTTTGAGCAACATTCGCAATCAGGTGACTCTCCAGCTTCTCCCCTTCACACAGTGCCTGTACCAACGCTCGGCCTGATTCGGGTGTCATTTTGCCATACCAATCCCCTTGAGGATATACGATCGTTACACAAGCATCATCGCACCGTCCATTACAACGTGTTCGTGTCGTATGAATAAATCCACCGGCCTGCTGCTTGATAATTTCGTCCCGCACGGCCTGAGTAACTTCCTCGCCTTCGTTACGCATGCAGGTACCGCCGTTGCAGAGCAAGATGTGATGCTGAAGTTGATCCAGATTATAAATAGCCAAAACTCGGTTCATTCCCCTCGACTTCGATGTGATATGTATTGAAATTCAAGCACCACTATAAAATTATAAATTAGCATACGGAACCTGGATACGCAATGCAAATATTAAACTGCCGAACCCTGACCACTCTCTCCCTTTTTCACATGAAACGTTTGTATGCTGCCATCCTCGCCAATCACCAGCATGTTCAACTGAGCGCCATACGCGCATCCGCCATCTATACCGATCTTGTCTCCACTGGGATCAAACCAGATGTCTGCATGGTCATGCAGATGCTTCACAGGGGTGTGTCCAAATATCACCGTCTCCGTGATGGAAGTTGGCCTTGTGTAGAATTCTTCCCGAATCCACATAAAGTCTCGCTCAGGCTGGTTATGCCAGTCCTCCACGTCTGGATTAACTCCTGCATGCACAAAAATGTAACCAGGAACTTCATACACCAGGGGAAGTTCATCGAGAAAACGAAGATGATGCTCATACTGGGCACGAATCCACTGCTTGGCTTCCGTATAGGCCGTCCAATCGATCTGTTCTTCGTCAAAACTGACCTCCACGTAACTGCCCAGTGTCTGCAGTCCTCCATTGCGAATCCAGTGTCTGTCGTACTCTTCAACATCATTCATCAGCGCTTTGACCATCATGGCATCATGATTGCCCTTGATAACCACTATACCGTGCGTTTGCCGCAGCTCCATAATCTGTTCAACTACCTGCCGGCTCTTCGGTCCCCGGTCTACATAATCTCCAAGCAAAATCAGTTCGTCCTGACCGGGATCAACATTCACTTGATTAAGCAGCGCATTGAATTCATCATAACAGCCATGAATATCACTTATGATACATCTGCGAATGTGAATTCCTCCTTTCTGCTCACACAAGAATACAGTTGAAGCCCCGCACAGCGAGGCCCCAACTCCTTAGAAATATAAATTCCCGTTCAACCGGTGTTAATCCTTCTTCAATCCAAAAGCTTCAGCGATCAGGCCAAAAGAGCGCAGACGTGCTTCAAAAGAGTGAATCGCTGATGCAATGATGACTTCATCGGCTTCGTGACGTTCTGCCATGGCTGTAATTTTCTCCTTCACCTGATCAGGCGTTCCCACGATGGAGAAGGAGCGACGCTGACGGATCTGTTCCATTTCCATTGCCGTATACGGATAATTATGCACAGTTTCCAGCGAAGGGAAGGAACTCTGTTCCAACCCTCTGCCAAGACGCAGAAAGAACAGTTCATTACTGCGGGCCAGTTCTGCCGCTTCTTCCTCCGTCTCCGCACAGAAAGCCGATACGGCAATCATGGAATGAGGCTTGTCATTCAGAATCGATGGTTTAAAATGTCTGCGATAATGCTTCATCGCTTCTTCTCCGCCAGGTGTACCGAAGAATTGTGCAAATGCATATGCCGTTCCCTGTGCTGCAGCAATACGGGCACCTTCTGAACTTGAGCCCAGCAGCCAAACTTCAGGTACAGTCGGCACGGATGGTCCAGCCACCAATGATGCAAAACGGTGACCCTCTGGCAGCTGCTCGTGGAAATAACCGCCCAGATCAGCGATCTGCTGCGGGAAAAATTGTACATTCGATGCTTTGCCCTCATTCAGCGCCCGGCTCGCGATTGGCATGCCGCCTGGTGCTCTGCCAATGCCGAGATCAATTCGTCCTGGGTGCAGCGCCTCAAGCAAACGGAAGTTCTCTGCGACTTTATAGGCGCTGTAGTGCGGCAGCATCACGCCGCCGGAGCCTACCCGGATACGATCCGTATGAGCTGCTACATGGGCAATCATCACTTCCGGACTGGAAAAGGACAGCGCTCCGCCGCCATGATGCTCGGACATCCAGAACCGGGAGTACCCAAGTTCATCGGCATGCTTCGCAAGGGTCACCGTCTCATGGAGGGTGTCCTGCACACTGCGTCCTTCATTGATATGTCCGTGTTCGAGTACACTAAGTTTCATCTATATTCATCCTCTCGTCTTCTGCGTTGTTGGCTGCAAATTATGTTAAAAACCTCGCTCATTCCATTGTAACATTATTAATTACAGTTTCAAAATAAACCCTGATTTTAGGATTACCGGATGGAGCATTGAACCTGGCCACTTCACCTATCTCATTATTTACACGGATCCGTAAACTATGAATACAAAAAAAACGTCACCAGCATGAGCAGCAGCTGGCGACGTTACTTGTTGATCAGAGCCTGCATTCCGTTATGGTGCTCGTTTGGGCAGCAGCTTCACGTACTCATCCGATAACCTCATCAGGCTGAGCACATGCTCATAATCCGAACGATACGGTTCCAGATCGGTAACCGGTTCATACGTTTTGAGCGAGTAGGCTGTTCCATCTTCAAAACCTGCACCCGGAATAAACATGATGTCATTGTTCACAAATGAGCCGGTCGGCAAATAATAGCGGATACCGAATGCATTATGATCCATATTCAGCAGATCATGGCCAAATGCGGTGAACTGTTCTTCTTTTAACGAAACACCCATCAGATTCATGACCGTCGGCAAAATATCAAGCTGGCCTCCAGGCTGTTCGATCACTTGACCTTTTACCTGTTTTGGCGTGTGAATCAGGAGAGGAATGTTAAAACGACTCACTTTGCCATCATACGGGACATTCAGGTTGGCCTGAATCTGCTCCGTAATCTCGTCATTTGCGGGCAATCCGAAGTGATCCCCGCAGATGACAAGTGTTGTATTATCCCACAACCCGTTGGCTTTCAGTTCGTCAATCAGCTGTCCGACCGCATAATCGGTGTAATTAATCGCTTGTAAATAGTCATGCAGCAATGTATTCGTAATCGTTGCAGGAATGGTGATGCGGGCACGATCCGCTGGCACCGTAAACGGTGAGTGGCTCGATGCTGTGATGAACTGAGCATAGAACGGCTGGTTTGCAGCCTGATGCGCAGCCATCTTTTCCACACCTACACGATACAATTCCTCATCCGATGGACCGAAATCGTTAAAACGGTCATTTTCGAAGCTCGGCTTGTCGAAGTATCGATCAAATCCAAGAGCAGGATACATCTTGTTCCGATTCCAGAACGTCACGTCATTGACGTGAAATGTCTCTGACTGATAACCTTCCTTGCGAAGCAGCTTCGGAAGACTTGGCAGCTCGCGGTCACTATAACCGGCTGACATCGGGACAACCCCGGTTGGATAAATGGATGTATTGGACATAAACTCGGCATCCGAGGTGTTTCCCTGTCCGATCTGTTGGAAAAAATGAGAGAAATAATAGCTTTCCTTGGCTAAATCGTTCAGTACCGGTGTTAACACCTGACCATCCAGCGAAGCGTTTATCGGAAAATTCTGAAAGGATTCCAATTGCAGCACAATCAGATTGCTGCCTTTGGCCTGACCAAAATATTTGGCCTTGATCTCCGATCCCTGACTTGCTTGATCCTGGTAAGGGTACTTGCTCACCAATTGATTGATTTTCTCAATCGTTTCATTAATATTGCCATTCGCAATGGCCTCGTTTTCCTTGCTTGTTAGAATGGCCGAAGATACCTGATAATTCAGAAACCCAAGATTTTCAGCCCGCACCAGTTCGTTATCAATGGTTTCGCCTTTGACAATGAAACTGCCTGACAGAACGATACAAAACGCAGCAGTAAGGGCTACGCCCAGCTTGCCCCAGTATCTTCTGCGAATTTTTCCGAAATGCAAGCCGCTGTCCCGGTGACTCCCATTCCTTCCACTCGAACGTCGACTGCGCAAAATGAGCCAAACCGGAAGTGCGAGTATGATATCTGCAAAGAACAAGAAATGTGAAGGACGTACCAGTGGTCCGATACTGCCCCGTACCTGTGCTACCTGCCCGAGTTCGCTTAGTGCCGTATATGTCGGTACGGAACTAAAGTGCACGTTATACAACGTAGCCGCGAATAGAATGAGAGAGAACAGCAGGTTAAACCCGCCATATACCATCCGCTTCCAACGCTTCGGCACGATGAGATCCAGTATGCACACCACAGTCAGAGCTCCCAATGCATCGGTTACCAGACCCACCCCGGACAAACCTTGGAAAAAGAAATACCGCAAAAGCGACAGCTTCAGCAGCATAAGGATAAATAGGACGGCAAATAAAGTCCGTGAGGAGGTCCGTTCATTTTTGGAATTTAACATGGTCGCTTTCAACCCTTATCTGAAATTTTACGTTCATTTTACAAAACGCATATTTCAGTATAACAGTTTTGCAATTTGTATTCCATGAACGGACCCGAATTCCTCTAACTAGCTTATTTGCTCATAAACTTAAGCTGTTGTCGATATATCATCATTCTGTACGTCTCTGTCCTGCATCCGAGCCATAAGTAACGCTTGTGCTGCAGCAATTCTTGTGTAGGCCACCTGCTCAGGCGGACAGCTTACGTAGTCCATTCCCATGCGGTGACTATAAGTCAGGATATCCAAACCAATACTTTCCTCCACACAAAGACCCACTTTCAAATGAGGTTTGCGGAGGCGGGCCTGAACAATAGCACGTTCCAGCAATTGTTCCCCCCCTTCAAGATGCAGAATCTCAGTCCCGAAGGACAGGAAATCGGCATGCCTAACGATGTGGGCTACAGTTAACGCCATTTGAGGACCTTCGATCATGGAGCCTACCCTGTAGTGGCAGTGACGTCTTTCCTCCCCGAGAATCTGGTCAGCCACATCATCAATCAGCTCTCTGATCATCTGAAGTTCGCTGCCTGGACCTCTCGAAGTCACTACAATCTCAGGGCGAACCCACAGTCCTTGACGAATGCTTTTGAGCGCCGCGCGAAAAATGGCTTCAATCTGCATTTCATAGATCTCCGGGAAAACGGTTCCAAGACGACATCCACGCTGTCTACTGATCGGGTGTTGTTCATACAACCGGTAAACACGCTGGATTATGCGATCCAGCTCCTCAAGACTGGTTTCATTTCCCCCTTCATTGCCTGCCCGCAAGGAATTCCGACGTTCCTCTAACGCTTCCACATCCGGAAGAAGTTCATCCAACGATAAGTCAAACAGCCGTATGGTTACCGGATATCCGTCCATTTCTTCGAAAATCTGCTCCAAATCGGACTGCAGCATGGGCAGCAGACGTTCCAGGCCGCGTTTGCGCTCATACTCCGTTTCCGCCAGCACCATCTTTTGTACATAGGGTAACCGTGAAGAGGAAAGCAGCATATGTTCCGTTCGACTTAGACCAATTCCCTCGGCCCCAAGCGTACGGGCTATCGCGGCGTCACGGGGGTGGCTTGCATTTGCCAGTACGGTTATATTTTTCACATCATCTGCCCATTCGAGCAGCTGTCGAAGTTCAAGTGAAGGAGATGATTGTTGATGTTTATTGACCACGGCAGTTCTCTTTAATTCTGCAAATTGATTTGCCCCTTCGAATACGTGAGAGGGCTCCACACGCAGCAGCGCCTCTTGCCTGGTCAGCAGACCTTCGTGGACGAAATCTACCATCGTTTTTAGAGCTGCTTCAGGAGTCAGACATGCGTCCCGGGCATGTAAAAGGTAAAGCTTACCCGACTCAATGATAAATTGGATTTCCTGAACAGCAGTACTCCGGCTCTCCAGCTCACGGCTTACTTGCAGCAGAATCTTATACAATTCAGGTTCCGTATTCCTCAGCTGCTCCAGTTCCTCAGCATCAGATGCAGAAGCTGCAGAGGGAGTGTAGTCCCCGTACAATCCTTTAACCCCAGTCAGCGGATGACGCGAGTAAATTGTCCCCATTCCGCAGCGATCCCCATATTCTCCATTCACCAACACTTGGATTAATACCGGCGTACCCTGCTCTACCGAAACAGTGTTGACGTTTTGTTTTTGCCTTCCTGAATCTATACGGGAGAAAGCACGAATGGCACCTTGCAGTTGAAGCTGCACATCCTGAGGGAAAGGTGGATGCCCCCATTCTTCGATGACGTCTTTATATTGGGCTATAGCAAACTCAAGCTTCGTTTCATCCAGGCTCGTGATATTACCCAATCGTTCTTCAAACACTGCATACGGAATTCCATGGACCAAGCGGCCATAATTCTGCAGCAATACCCGGTAACAGTTCAATGCATAGGGACGATTGTTGATTTGACGTGCAAAGCCTTCTACCGTGATGTCATTTAAACCTACATGCAGTAACACTAGGGAGTTCGCAGCTTCGGGAAGTACGTCACTGGCTTGCACAGCAAGCAAAAGCGGAGCCCCCGGATCGCCGAAGGTTTTACCTGTATGCCGCTCCAGCTGCCAAACTGCCTTGATTACATCCTCCGACCCTTCGCCGTAAAATCGTTCAGGACGGGTATGGAACTCGTGACAGCATTCCGTTGTAATGGTGAATCCCGCCGGGACAGGCCAACCCGCTTGACATAGCTCCGCAAGCCCGGCTCCTATACTGCCCATTAGTCCTTTCATCTCTGCCGTGCCTTCTTCCAACAGAACTACCCGTGTCGTCATTACAGCGCTCCCATCCGCCATTCCATGGCTATGCTTAGAGGTACTCGCTTGTTGCGAATCACCCTCTTTTTAATGGTATGATGCAAACCCGCAGTCAAGGACATTTGCTTGCGCATTTTGTGTTGGGAATGTAAACGGATATGGCAAGAAATTTATGGTAGTATATAGCTTGACTCATCAGAAACAACTCAAGAATGACGAGGCATACCCATGCAAGGTGATTCATCACTATTACAGAGGAGTGACTATCATTGTTTAGCAAAGTTGGTCAAATCATGTTGTACGTAAACGATCAGGACAAAGCCCTTCAGTTTTGGACAGAAAAAGCAGGCTTCCACGTGGTCTCCGAAGAAAACAGCGGGGACATGCGCTGGATTGAGATTGCTCCTGAAGAAGGTGCCGAGACAACTCTTATTCTGCACGACAAGGAACTCATTGCCAAAATGTCCCCTGAGTTAAATCTGGGTACACCTTCGCTTATGTTTTTCACAAAAGACCTCGATCGGCTCTATTCGGACTTGTCCAGCAAGCAGGTTACGGTTGGTGAACTGGTTACGATTCCGGGCGGAAGGGTGTTCAACTTTGCAGATGATGAGAACAATTACTTCGCTGTGATGGAAAAAGAGTAATGTAATGCAGGTATCTATGTTACGATTTTGTGATCTTCAACCAGATGAGAGCTTTGGTTTATGAATGTCTTTATCACAAACTAGGCGACTGACAATAGTAGTCAGCCGCCTAGTTTGTTTTACAACCATAGAACTTCACTATAATTGCGCTATCGATTTTCGTTCTTTTCAACACAATATTCCCGCAAATCCGAAAGCGCCAATATCTACGTCAATGTGTCCAATCCTCAAGCCATAAACCGCAATATGTCATCAATCTTTTTCCCATGGGAAATAACACCGTAGTTCATCCAGCTCAGAAAATCGACCTCATACACATGGCCACGCTTGACGGCAGGCAGCTGCTTCCATTCTGTCGTGTCCAGCAGCTTTCGCTCCTCCCCGTGCATGACAGAATCCACATTATCAAATGTAATGAACAAATGATCCGCATGCAGCTGGGCCAAATGTTCCGGTCGAATGTCGATTCTGCGCTCCTCCTTAGTCCATTGCTGTACAAGAGGATGCGGTGTCAATCCCAGGTCTCCGTACATTACAGGTCCTACGTAACCATGCTTTACACCGTACAACACAATTTGAGTTGCTGAGATGCGCAAAAAGGCTACCGTTTTTCCCTGTGTGCATCGCGCTAACAGATCCTTGGCCTCTCTCACCTTTTCTTCATAAGTACCGACAATATCCCAAACACGATTCCCTTTTCCCAACACGTCCGCTGTCGATCTCAAAATGGAACGCCAGTCCTCTCCTTGGTGATTCACATAAAAAGTAGGGACAGTATGCTTGAAACGTTCCAGATTCCACCGTGTATGACCAGCATTAAGCAAAATAAAGTCAGGCTTATGGCTCTCATTGAAAATCGCATCCTGCCGGGTCACATCGAATTCTGGTATATGATCCAATCCCAAATATCGCTGTTTTCCCCAGGAATGGTGAGCAGATTGAAGTACGGGCTCCACACCGAGCGCAAGCACAAAATCCTCCAGATACGGCGCAAATACACGCACTTCCTGACGATAATGACGTCTGTATACACCCGGTGAGATGCCTGCATATTGCTTAAACCGACGACTGAAATAATATTCGTTACTGAACCCAACATTCTGAGCAATGTCATGCAGCCGATCATCCGTTAGCTGCAGAAGCTGTTTGGAACGTTCCAGGCGAATCGTATTCACATAATCCAGAGGAAGCTTGCCTGTCATCTCCTTGAATTGCCGAGTATAACTGGATCTGGTGAGCCGAGTATCCGCGGCCAGTTCATCCACCGTAATAGGTTGATTGTAATGGTCACGGATATAGCGAATAGACCGTTGTAAAAGGGATCGATGATCCTGGCAAGTATTTCGCGGATCATTTTGTTGAAGGAGCCCACGGAACCATTCCTGAAAACGCAGCTGCAGGTCCCATTGTGTCAACCAATCACTCGTTTCCTGTTGGCGCAGCATTTGATCCAACACTTCCAGACAGGAGCTCCAAGGGTTGTAGGACAACTCAATAGGCATGGATGGTTCCAAGGTTTCATTTCGTTGCTGAAAAGCAGGTTTCTTCTTATCAAGTTGAGCGTTTGGAGCATCCTTGCTTACCTCCGCCAGTACCAGGTCAAGTTTATAGTAATGCAACTTTGTTTCTGAGCAAATTCCATTTTGCAGAGGTAAGATGGGTGCTCCAGCGGGAACAAACAATATCATTCCTTTGCTTAACTTGAACATGACATCTTGAGCCAGCAGTTCTCCCTCTCCCTGGGTAACAATGAACAATGAATGGTTACTTGACGTCGTGTAATTTATCCTAATGGATGTTTCTGAAAGAGGGTACTGCACATACTGAATATGCTGAAGAGAACAAAGCCAGGGCTTGGGAAGAATCTGTTCTATTGTAAGTGACATCGTCATCGTCCTTAATTGAGAATAGTTATCATTTATAAATAGTGTAAACGAAAAAAGAAAGCTCTTCAACCCTGGCTGAAGAGCTTTCTTGATTGGATACTTAAAAATTTCACTAAGGCGTCATTTTTTGTAAGAGATCATCAATCTTCATCGAATTCGCCGTTATCGCACCGGATTGCCAATACGACCTTTCCATCATGTACACCTGGTTGTTTTTGACTGCAGGAAGGGATTTCCACAACTTGCTATCCAGCACCTTCAAAGCTTCCTTGTTCTCGGGGGAAGACCAGTCTCCATTGGATGGAAATAAAATAATATGATCCGCATCAAGCTCTGGAATACCCTCTTCAGAAAGGATTTCCTGATATTCTTCCATCTTGCTGACCAGTGGATGCGGCGTTAAACCAAGCTCCGAATAAATAAATCCGGTAAACCGATTTTTAATACCGAATAATGCCAGTGTATTATCGCTGATATTCAGTCGGACAACAGCTACAGTCTCACCCCCGACCGCTTCCTTAAGCTTCGCCTTGGCGTCTGCAATCTTGGCCTCATATGCTGCAACAACTTCTTTACCCTTGTCCGGTTTACCTACAACATCGGCAATGGTCGTCAAAATCTGATTGGAATCCTGCAAAATGTCTTCTGGCAGGCGGTACGTCGGTGCCACCTTTGAATACATCTCATATTTCTCCATGTCCACTCCGCCATCCACTATGATGAGATCCAGATCATATTGCAATAACGCTTCAATGCTGCCTGTCGTGTCAAATTGAGGCACATCCAGATCCAAATATTCCTGTACGCCCCACATCGGATTATACCACTGCACTACAGGTGTGATATCCAGAGCCTTCAGGTAATCTTCCACATAGATACCAGCAATGCGCTGCGGATGCACCGGAATCGTTACATCTCCGAATTCATCCTGTACCACACGTGTCTCCGTCTCTTGGTTTGTTTCAGACGCAATGTCGCCAGAAGCAGCATTCTCAGTTACCAATGTCTGAGCCTGTTCCTCCTGTGCACCTGGATTAGCACTACATCCCGTGATAAGCAATACCGTAACCAGAACTGCGATTCCCCAACCTTTAATACTGTTACTCCAACTTGCCATGCTACTCTTCACCCCTATGTAATCAGCTGTATAAAAGAGAATGTAAATATATAATGATTATCATTCTCAATTAAGTTCTAAGGTGAATTGTACCTTACGCCTTACCAGACTCACAATACACATTTGAATTCATTTTTTTATACAAACAAGAAGCATGGGGGTTACCTTGCCTCTGCTAGCGCAGAGGCAGTTTCCCGTTATGGTAACTTGCAAGCAGTTGTCTCACAAAGGTACTTTGGACTTCTCCCTGCAGTAATCCAGCCCCCAATCAGTCCGATATCATCACTCACATAACCGACCAATTCGGGATTTTCTTAAACTTCTGATCTGTGATCAGCTTGCCATCATTCAAATCGTTCAGGAGCTTCTCCGCCGCTGTTCTGCTCATTTCGGCATTCCTCCATTTGGTGTGATCTTGTACATCTCAGGTATCTCAAATCTTCGCACGAAGCGAGTAGGATCTGCAGTGAAGTGATCCAAGCCCCTCTCATCATACTCCTGAAGAAGTTGACCCAGTATGCGAGCAATAATGCCGCAATCCGCCAAGGCATCATGTCTTCGAATGCCGACTGTATTGATGTTATAATACTGAATCAGAAAATCCGTAGAAATAACCTCACGCACTTCAGGATGAATATACGTGAACATCGCTTTCGTATCCAGCACCTTATTGGTAAACATCGACACGTCAAATTGCTCGCAGTGACGCTTCAATATAGGCAGATCATATTCATACCCTGCATGTGTTACGAGAATCTTGTCCCCCACAAAGCTGGAGAATGCATGAAATGCTTCTGTAAAAGCAGGAGCTGTGATCATATCCTCATTCGATATGCCCGTTAACTTGGCTACAGCATTCGGTATCGGTTTACTGGCACGTGAGAAGGAAGAGAATGTTGAATTCCTTGTCTGTCCGCGTTTGTAATCCATTGCACCGAATTGGGTAATGCTCTCTTGCTCGGGATGAATCCCTGTCCCTTCGAGATCAAATATGCAGTACAAGCGCTCGTGCAGCTCGGGCACATACAGGTCGTCCACAACATATCGGTCGGGATAAAACTTGATTTCCATAAGTACCTACCCCTTGAACTGTTCGGAATATGTACGTCTCAGGTAGACGATGTGAGCATAGTGGTGTCGGCAATGGTCCGCAATATGGAACAGACTCCAGCGAATCACTGCACCTTCTCCATTTTCATAAGGAACCACCCGTTCCAGATCATGATCTTGCAAAGACAGGCATACACTTCTGAACATTTCCCGAATGGAAGAATGCTCTTGCAGCCAGGTTTGTATCGTCAAGTCCGGTATCAAAGGTAACTTTCCATCTGCGTCAAACATCGGTCCATATTTCTCCGTATAGCCAGCAGGCACTTCTTGAGACTGTAAGCGAAATACCCAGTGAAGCAACACAACACTGATGTGTCTTAACAGCTGGGCTGTGCTGTTTACATCATGTGCAGGTCCTTTGAACTGCAATTCCTCCGCACTCATGTCTTTCACGAGTCGAATTAATCTCTCATCATTGTAATTTACCATGGCATGCAGCAGACCTACTACCGGCGTCATGGCTGGATCAGGGCTCAAATCATTGATATTTGTCATTTCATCCATGCTGTAACCTCCTTGAGGATCTACGGATTAGAATTAATTTGACTCTTGCCACAGACGGGTGACCTACACCAAATTATGTTCCTTATCGAACTCCAATTTATAAATATCCGGCATCGTTGTGCTCACCCAGAAATCGTAACCGTAGGAAGGATCAAAATGCTGAAAAATAAGGGTCATCACATCCCCATGTGTCCCAATCGCGACTTTTTGTCCAGCGTGTGTGTCCAGAATTCGCTCAATTACAGGTACAGCTCGTGAGCATGCCTGTTCACCTGACTCTCCTCCCGGGTATGCAAAGGAAGGATCAAGGTATAATCGTTGTTTGGCTCCACGAAAATCGGCATGCTTCACCGTTTCATCGGATAGCTTACGTTCTCGCAAATCTTCCACTGTCACCACGAATGCACCCGCTCCTTCAGCCAGTTCCTGAATCGTATCCACTGCCCGCTTGTAAGGACTGGAATAAAAGCATTGAATTCGCTCCTCACGGAGCAGAGTTGCAACTGCCGCCGCATCCCGCTTCCCCTGTTCCGTGAGTCCCCGCTCTCGTTCCTGCCCTTCCACATAAGCTGACTCCGCATGCCGAACAAAGTATAAAACCGTTGTGGCCTCATTCCTCATCTGCCCGCCATCCCTTTCTTCTTCTCAATAACAATCAGGCAGGTGCTGTCTGGCAAAGGTGCCGGCTGACCGTCTTCCTTCATGAACACAATGCGTTCTGCAAGTGCCTCGTTATACCCTTCCTGAAGAAAATGCTCCAGCCGAATGATCTCGGCCTGCTCACCAAGTGCTTCGCGAATACAATTTTCATAGGTAGATGGGGTAAAGATGCCAAACTGTTCCTGGATCTCGTGAACATATGCTTCTTCGCCCCATGTATATGTGTACAGAAATTCCATCGCATCGTTGATGTTGAGAACAGCTTCATTTTCAGCAGCCCGTTCGAATGTAATCTCACGACCCTGGAAGTCCTGAGCATATCGTTCCAACCAGCGCATCCCTTCCGGTTCCAAAAAGCGAATCCGCCTTTTCTGATCTTCAGGTTCTGTCATAATGCCATCCCTGATCAAGATCCTTCCACCCGGCGACAGTACGTGAAACGAACTCTTCAGTGCTGCAACAACCGTGTCCGTGTTAAATCTCCGTCCGTCTCGCTCAATATAGGAGTATAACTCATGCAGAATAGATGAAAAAATGACCGTATCCACCGTGCCTGGCTGCACGTATTGATCCAGCTGCAAAGCATCCCCTTTCATCACCTGCCAGCGGTGACCTTCCCGCTGCTTTTTGCGCTCCAGCGCTTCGATGACATTGGTAGAGATATCAATGCCGATCGGCTCCGCATCCGGTTTCTCCTGCTCAATGAGATCAAGCAGCACGCCCCCGCCAGGACCAATATCCAGGACACGTTTGCCAACGATGTAGTCCAGCAGCACTTTTTTATAATCACCCGAGCTGTTCATGTCCGCCAGATATGTTTCTTCATTATGAAACCGGTCATACGCATCCCGCCGCAGTCCGAACAAATCGAACAGCAACAATACAGCCTTCTCGTATAATGGAGATTTCTCGGCTTCAATACAAAACGCAATCAGCTTCTCGGCCGCAGGTGAAAACTCAAAAGTCACAAAAACCGTATCCGTCAAATCAGGATGACGTAAGGCGCGATGGGTCAAGTGAGGATAAGTGACCGACTGTCCCTCTTCAATCTGTTTCCAGGACCATTGTTCCAGGTACTTCTCAATCATTCGTTTTTTGTAGATGTTCAGCTTCTTGACGCCTTTATAATCGTAATACATCGTATTCATTAACGGTTCGAAGCTGATATGGCGTACTTCATCTGCCTCCGGTGCTGAGGTAGCCATGTCCTTACTGTGCAGGGAGAGCAGGAAAACTTTGACCATTTCCTGCAAAGAAAAATCACGCAATGCGGATTCCACGTACCACAATGTGAGATGAGACAGCGGTGCCAGCACCTTTTCTATATCAAGCTCTGTCTGCAGGTTGGCATAAGCTTCATCCATGGACTCTCCTTCACGAATGGATAAACTCCTCAGACGGGATAGTCGTTCCTTCAACGGCCAGTCTGCATGATCCGGCTCACTAATGATCCACCCTACAATTCGCTGTACTTCTGATTCGACCTGTCTCCACAGCATCGGATCAACACCAGCAATAATGCATTCATTGAGCGCCATCAGGATGGTCTGCAATTCCTCGGCTGTCAGCCAGCCTTGCGTTATGAAGGAATGCAGCGGAGCATTCTCGGCAAAAGGGATCTCACCTCGTATGTATTGACCAATAAGACCATGCGTCGCAATTAAGGTGCGAACCATGTGCTGCCTCGGCGTTATGGTGTTCTCCCGATCAGCATATAATTCGGGTGTTTGATCAACCGTATGATAGCCATCGTCCATGCTTCCTGTCTTCCGATGAATAACGTACTGACTGTATAACTGTGCGGATCCAATATTATGTACGAACAGATTTATCCCTGCGCGCTGCCAAACCTTTCTTTGTTTCAGGGAACCGGCTTTGGCTGTCTCCGACCAGACCAGCACTTCCTCTACCAACTCACGTACCCAAAAGGAAACATTCTGCTGATCCAGTACGCGCAAACTCCGCTCCACGTAGTCCAGAACGGGATTGGTCCCTTCAAGTTCAGCAATGGAATGAATACGTTCCAGATTAATAATGGGTTGCTCGGCTGCTGCCAGCAGCTGCAGCCATGAATGCTGCCCCGCCTCTGGGATGTTGCCTCTTCTGTAGGAATGTATGGCTTCTAATGAGTGCAGCATGTTGACATTCACCTCGTTATTTTAGTTCAATTTATACGTTCAATTGATTCAGTTGCTCCTGGACAAATTTCAGCACTTCTTCTGCTTCATTGCCTGGCAAACACTCTTCCAGACGTGCAGCAGCAACAGGCAGAATCCATGATTCGATCTCCTTCCAGGTTAAGCCAGTAAGGTGCATATAATGGTTGGTGTACCCATCCACAATCGTATCACGAGACCTTTCAAATCCCAATCGAATCTCCGGATCCGCATCCTCCGGTAACGATGCGCTTTTTAATATGACCCAGCTGCGTGCCACATCACCTGCAGGATCGCCCGACATGCCCGTCATCCAATCGATCACATAGCAGCTGTCTTTCATCTCGTTCACCATGACATTATCGGGATGATAATCACCGTGACAGATCTGTGTTCGTTCCGGGAGACTTGACAGGTAAACCAGTATGCGTGTCTTATCCTCTTCGGACAATAGCTGTGTTCTTCGAATTGCGCCTGACAAGATCTGCTTCTGTGAAGGAAGAACTCCTTGATCGTCACTTTGGGAATGAAGCTCCACATGGCAGACAGCCAGTTGATGTACAAGCTCCTGAAGTCTTAGGGGCTGTCCAAACATCATTGAAAACATCGTATGACCTTCAATTCGTTCAAACACGATTCCTTGACGATTCGCCTCATCTATAATTACCCTGGCCTGTGGCACGGGCAATCCCTTGTCATATAGAATTTGCGTAATTCTGAATTCATTCTGGACAGCTTCAAACGAAAAGTCACTTTTGTACAATTTCATAATCTGATTGGACGGATAAGCATAGATGTCTGCGGTTCTTCCCTGACCAATAAGCTTCATAACTGAGCCCCCACCCATCTGTTATTCGAATTCTTTGCCTCTGATTTTACTAAACACCATGACATCTACCAGCGTACCTGCACGGTCACGATGCACACTTCGCAGTATGCCTTCAAGAGTAAATCCTGCGCGCTCAGCCACTTTGGCACTTCGTATATTACGCGAATCACAGCGAATCTCCAATCGATTCGCATCCAGATATTGAATTGCGAACTGCTCAATCCCTTGCACCGCTTCCGTCATCAGTCCTTCACCGGTCCGCAATGTTCTGATCCAATAGCCAATCTCGAAACAGCGTGCATTCCAATCGATGCGATGCAGACCGCTGCTGCCTACAAATTCATTGGTATGTCTATCTCGTAAATGGAGAACCATATCGGTTCGCTCCAAAAATTGCAATCTGGCTTTGCGAACATGTGCTTCGGATTCTTCTAACGAAGGTATATTTTCGGCAAAGGGCAGCCACGGACGCAGCTGCTCCACACTTTCGCGAATGGCATCGTTAATTTCCGCCCCATCTCCCCACTCCGGAGCTCGAATCGTGAGACGGGTTGTATTGAAGCTCTCAGGAAAAGACAGCATAATCGGATTCATTGGATTGGTGTTAGTCATGCTCCCTACTCCTCTACCTGGAATATGGAATCCACAATAAGTGGCAGGTTATCCCGTACGGAGACAGCTCCAAAAACCGAACGTGCGTGCACGCCCTTCTCCCCAAATACGTCCATCATTAGATCCGAAAACCCGTTCAAAACTTTGTGATGTTCCTGATAGGAAGCAGAAGCATTAATGAAGCCCTGAACCTTGATCACACGTTTCACCCGATCCAGTGAACCCAGCACATCCTGGACCACGGCGAGCACTTCGACCCCTGCATTCCGGGCAAAATCATACCCCTGCTCGGTCGTAAAATCCTCCCCTAGTTTGCCACGCTCCACTGTATCCGGCCCTTTCCCTGACACGTACATCAACCCATTTACAATGACCGCATTGGCATACTTCGCTGCCGGTGTGCTTGCCTGTGGCAAGATAATACCCAATTCACTCAACCTCGTTGCTATCATCGGCTTCGACCTCCCTGGAGACAAATGTTTACATCGTACATCTATCAATATATTACTATTTTGGATAAACATTAATATACGCCCGATCTAAGACTTAAGCAATGTTTATACCTTGATCACAGGTACCGTGCTATCCTAGTTCATTGCTTTCAAGTTTAACTCCCCTATACTACGTTCAATATTTAATCAGATGGCACATCCCCAAGGTTGTTTCTAAATTAAATGCTTATTTCAGAATTAGTTAATATATTAATTCATATCAATTGAAAACGTTATATTGTAATTTCACCCGATCTCTTTTACGATAGATACAATGCTTACTAATATTATGCGGCTAATTAAAGGAGGACTTTATCTTGAGTGCACCCTTATTTCGTGATCCCATCTTCGATGGAGCGGCTGATCCGGTCGTTGTATGGAATCGTTCCGAGCAAACCTGGTGGATGATCTACACCAATCGCAGAGCTACCGCAGGAGGTCCGAAGTTTGCCTGGGTTCACGGCACGGATCTCGGCGTAGCCTCTTCATCCGATGGAGGACAGTCATGGACTTATCGCGGTACGTTGACAGGTCTTGAGCATGAATGGGGACATAATACGTTTTGGGCACCGGAAATATTCTGGCATAACAACACGTACCACATGTATGTTAGTTATATACAAGGCGTACCTCATGACTGGCCGGGTCATGACCGTCACATTATGCATTACACCAGCCCCGACCTCCTGACTTGGACGTTTCATGGCAAACTGGAGCTTAGTTCAGACCGCGTCATCGATGCCTGCATCTACCCGCTCCCGGATGGACGATTCCGTATGTGGTACAAGGACGAGACGAATTCTTCTCACACCTATGCCGCAGACAGCACGGATCTCTACCATTGGGACGTTATCGGTCCGGTCATTACAGGTCGTGCCCACGAAGGGCCTAACGTTTTTCGTTTCCATGATTCCTATTGGATGATTGTTGATGAATGGAGAGGACAAGCCGTATATAAATCTGATGATCTGGAACATTGGGAGTGGAACAGCATGATCCTTGATCAGCCGGGGATTCGCGAAGATGATGGCGTGATCGGTTTGCATGCAGATGTGGTGGTCCAGGATGAAGAAGCCTATATCTTCTATTTCACTCATCCGGACCGTATCGAAGGCGTCGATCATGCCAGTGAGCCTGCTCGTCGTTCCTCGATTCAAGCCGCCCGGCTGGATGTAGTGAACGGGGTTATGGTCTGCAACCGTGATGAAGAGCTGCAATTGCAGCTTCGTCCAGAGACAGATGTAGACCATATTTCCGTTTGAGCACACCCTGCAAGACGAATCTCAGTATATTTCTAATGTAAAATAACTGGCAAAGACCTGAACAAAGACCTGCTTTTGCAGGCTTGATCAGGTCTTCTTTTGATTCCCGCTTGATTCTGAGCAATTTACAGAGATTGAGATAGACCCGAATCTTTATACCCCTGTCTGTATGTTCTTGGAGACATTTGAACTGTCCGTTTGAACACTTTGCCAAAATGGGAAAAGTTACTGAAGCCTGCACGCCAGGCGATCTCCGTAATGGAATCCCCACTCTCCCGCAGCAAGCGCTGCGCTTCCTTCACGCGAAGCAGATTCAGATAATCGATAAAGGTGAATCCTGTGGTTTGTTTGAACAATCGACTGAGATAATGCGGACTGATCCGGAATTCTGCCGCAACTTCGGGCAGCGAAAGAGGGTTCTGATAATTTTCATTCAGATAGCGGACAACCGCTTGCGTTTTGGGATGTAGAATCGGCTCGCTCTCCGCAGCATGTACCTTGCCCTGCTGTTGATTGCGGTATGCGATCAGCAGCAATTCAATGGATCGGTGGCGCAGCAGCAGACTGCTTCCCGCTTGGGGCTGGACCATCTCATCAATCATTTCATTGACAATTCGTTCTGCGGTTTCGCTGTTATGTGGTGGAAGCCTCAGCATCGGAACTTCCCATCCGAAAGGTTCCTTTAACCCCTCAATCAATGAAGGCGCTATACTCATCTCCCCAAACAGCTCCGGCTTCAGGTACAGTACAATTCGTTCATGGTCTGGTCTCCCGCTCTCCAGTGTCTTATGAACGGCATTCCGGTCCACGAATACAAAATCCCCGGCTTTTACGTGGTAGGAGCGGTCTTTAATAAAATAGATGCGCTCACCCTTCAAGAGATAGTACAGCTCATAATGGTCATGAAGATGGTCAGCTGTCATGGAATAATAGCCAAGCCGGCGATCATATTCAATATCCAAATATCCGGTAGGATCGTGGTAATCTGCTCGAAACGGCTGTGACATGATGCAGCCCCCTTTTCAAGGATTATAGCAAAATAAGCGGGGTTTGAAAGCGATTACGCAAAAAATGCGGCGAAAGAAGTATTCCCTTGTTATAGTCTAGAGCTATATTCAAGGAGGCGATAGATATGAGTGGCAAGAAACGCTATGTATTGGTTGGTACCGGGGGGCGGGCCGAATTTTTTTACGGTGCACTGGCACAAAACTTTCGTGAACAATCCGAACTTGCAGCATTTTGTGATATCAATCAGACCCGGATGAATTATGCCAATCAACTGCTGCGAGAACGATATAAATACAATGAGGTCCCCACCTATACAGCAGATCAATTTGATCAAATGATTGAAAACGAGAAACCGGACGCCGTCATTGTGACCAGTATTGACCGTACTCATCACAAGTACATCATTCGGGCCATGGAGCTTGGATGCGATGTCGTGACCGAGAAGCCCATGACCATTGATGAGCACAAATGCCAGGACATCCTTGATGCCGCCAAGCGGACCGGGCAAAATATCAGGGTGACCTTTAACTACCGTTATGCTCCCCATCATACCAAGATCCGTGAGCTGATCATGAACGATACGATTGGAAAAGTCACCTCCGTTCACTTCGAATGGCTGCTCAATACCCGGCATGGTGCAGATTATTTCCGCCGCTGGCACCGCGACAAACGTAACAGCGGAGGATTGCTTGTGCATAAGTCCACCCATCACTTTGATCTGGTCAATTTCTGGATCGGTTCTCAGCCCGAAACGGTCTTTGCGTTTGGTGATCTGATGTACTATGGACGGGAAAATGCGGAAGAACGTGGCGTTACCCAATTCTACAACCGCGCAACCGGCAATCCGCTCGCTCAGGAGGATCCTTTTGCACTCCATCTGGATTCGGATGCGCATCTCAAAGCAATGTATCTGGATGCGGAGCCTGAAGATGGCTATCAGCGCGATCAGAGCGTATTTGGGGATGGCATCAATATTGAGGATACGATGGGCGTGCTCGTCCAGTATCAGAACAAAGCGATTTTGACCTATTCCCTTGTCGCCTATCAGCCGTGGGAGGGATATCGTATCGCCATTAACGGCACCAAAGGCCGGATCGAGATGTCCATTGTGGAACAGTCCTATGTCAATTCACTCGGCGACAAAAGTCTGGAAGGTGCACTGATTGGCAAAACGCTGCGTGTACTTCCCATGTTCGATGCCCCGTATGAAGTGCATGTCGAAGAGCAAAAAGGCGGACATGGCGGAGGAGACCCGGTACTGCTCAATGATCTGTTCGGCGAACCTGTAGAAGATCCGTATGCCCGTGCTGCCAACCATATCGATGGAGCGAGATCCATCCTGACCGGTATTGCAGCCAACCGTGCGATTTCTACAGGGATGCCTGTCCAAATCAATAGCCTGGTTCAATTTTAATTATTGCAAGGTTGTTCCTTCAACATGTTATTCAAGGCTGCGTATTTCACGCGGTCTTTTTTCCATTTGGAGTCCTGGCTTGAGAAAATCTTAATATCAAGGGGGAAATGGATGTTCTTTTCATTAAAAAGCCGGCTGATTGCCTTGATTATTGTCTTGTTTGTCCTCTCATTCGGCACGCTCTCCTTCCTGCTATTTGCGGAATCACGGGCTGTCATACGCTCCTATATCGAATCCTCTGCTCTGGAGAAAATGGAGGAATACGGCTCTTATATTGATATGGTCCAAATGCAGATTTACGATGCAGCCTCCCTCGTTTTCAACAGTGATATGGCGAAAAGTTGGGATAATGCCCTGAGTGATCCGCAGTTGTCCGAGGGGGAGAAAATGTTGGCAAACCTTGCCATGAGCCGATTTCTGACGCAGGCTACGAACAGTTACACCAGTATTTCCGATGTGTCCATCTATCGACTAAACGGGCTTCGGATTGGCGCCGAAAATCAGGTCACCAATGACCCTGCCTTTTTGCAAGAATCATGGTATACGAATTTTTTCGCATCCGGAGACCGATGGCTGTCGGCACATACTGACGAGCATGAACGCGTTAGAGATCATGGCAATCCGGTGGTTAGCCTGCTCATGCCTATTGGAACCTTCCATCATGCTACTGCACGTAATGTCATGAAGGTCAATGTAAGCGAGTCCTACTTTCTGGAACCACTAAGCCGGATTCATCTGGCTAAGAACAGCACCATTTTTCTGCTGAACGAACAAGGCCAGCCCATCCTCTCCCAAAAGGCTCATGAACTTGGGACGAGGGCCGTATCCCAAATCGATCTTATACGAAAGAGTACACCGAAATCAGGTGTTGAATATCTGAGCAATGATGAGGGTAAACGGGACATTATGGTATACAAAAAATTGGGACGCACGGGCTGGATGCTGGTTGGTTTGGCACCGGAAAAAGAAATGTATTCCTCTCTGCACAAACTCCAAACGACAACACTTGTAGTCACGATCGCCGTGATATTTCTGTCGCTGTGTGCTGCGGCCTGGCTGTCTTACGGTGTAACCAAACCCTTGACACGTCTTGTGCTGGCGATGAGGCAGGTGCAGCGTGGTGCTTTTGACCAGGCCGAGTCTCTACTGCCTCCGGACCAAAATGTAAAAAGCGAGATCAGTTATGTCGTCTCTACCTTCCGCTACATGATCCTCCGGCTGAGACAGCATATCCAAAATGAATTCGAGTTGAAACTGCTTCGGCAGCAAGCCGAATATAAAGCACTGCTGATGCAGATTAACCCTCATTTTATGTTCAACACGCTGGAGCTGGTAAGCAGTCTCGCCATGCAGCGTCGAACAGACGATACCGTGCAGGTCATAGAGGATCTTGGCAAAATGATGCGGTACTCCATGCATACGAATGATGATCTTGTATCATTGGCCGAGGAACTTGCATATGTCCGCCACTACATCTCCATTCTGCAAACCCGTTTCGGTCCTAAACTTGAAATCTCCATTGAGGAATCGGGCGGTCTGGATCGCCTCATCATCGTCAAGTTTATTCTGCAGCCGTTGATCGAGAATGCCGTCAAATACAGCTTCCAGCACCAAGCTACTGCACAGGTGCATATTCGAATTATCAGGTTGGACCAACGTCTGCAAATCCAGATAAAGGACAACGGACCCGGCATGCCCCAGGAGATCATATCCAGACTCCAGGATCCTCAGGCTGTCACCTCACAGCTGGAGCCGATTCTACGGAATTCAGGCTGGCACATTGGACTTGGAAATGTGATTGCCCGGTGTCGCCTGCATTACGGCTCCCTTTTTGCCATTCATATTACAAACGGGGATGCCCAGGGCACATGTATCGAACTGATTCTACCCGTACAGGAGGATAATCATGTACAACGTATTGATCGCCGATGATGAAATCGAAGTTCGCGAAGGTCTGAAACTGAAAGTGGACTGGGATGGAATGGGCTTTGCTATCTCAGGTGAGGCAGCCAACGGCGTTGAAGCTGTTGAACTGCTGAAACAAGGTCCGTTTGATCTGCTCGTAACAGATATGAACATGCCTGTCATGGATGGAGTGCAGCTGCTGGATATTTGCAGAATCCACAATCCGTCCATTGAAATTATCATTATTACCGGATATGAAGATTTCCAATACGCCAGAGCCGGAGTCCGCAGTCATGCCATGGACTACCTTTTGAAGCCAGTGACGCGGGAAGATCTGAGAACAGCCTTAACCAAGATCAAAGAGGAAATGGACAAGAAACGAAAGACCCGGGATGATTCCGAAATGATGCAGTGGCGCCTGTCCCAATACTATCAACAGATGAAAACACACTTCCTGCTGGATCTCGTGAAGGGCAGCAAGCTCCCTCCTTCTGCACTACCGGAACGGATCAGACTGTTCCATCTGGATGAATGGCAGTATTCCCAGGTTTGCTTCCTGACTGCGGGTCTGAGGGAAACAAGCCATCCACCTGCTTCCGAGACCCGTGTTCCGGAGGATATGCACCTCCCGTTCCAGATGGTCTGTCGTGAAATTGCCCAGTCCTATTCGGGGAGCGCACATGTTTTTCAGGATACAGCCCATCCTGGAATCATGCATTTCATGTTATTGGATGGCATTCAGCATCAATTTGCGGAAAGACTGTCGGCACAAGTTAATTCCTATTTGACAATGGAAGTGCAGATGGGAATTGGGCTGACGGTAGCAGGGCTTGACCGCTGGAAGGAAGGGTACGTCCATTCCCTGCTGGCTTGGAACCTTGCCGGACGTCAGACTGGTCAAGCTCAGACCACACAGGTAACGGATCATAGCCCGCTGCTGCCAGAAGAGACCAGTCGCGCACTGCATCGATGCCTCATTCGAGGCGAACTGGATTCCTTCCGCAGCATGATTCGAAAAGAGCTGGATGATGCCTTTCGGCAATCCCCTTCCCGCCTCGTCCGGTGTCTTTTGCAAATTTCACTTCTGATGGAGTCAGCGGCTATGGACTACGTGCGTCATGCTCATAGCAAGCAATCTCAGTGGCTTTCTCCCGAATGGGTACTGTGGCTGGAAACCCCCGAGCAAGCGGATCGGATGCTTATGCAATGGGCACGGGATTTTGTGGATCTGCAGCATCCATCCGAGATCACGGAAGCGAGTTTGATCGAATCGGCGAAACGATATATCGACGAAAACTACATGCAGGAAATAACGCTCACCTCTCTGGCGGAGCAATTTAATTATCACCCTTCCTACTTCTCGGAAATATTTAAGGCAGGAGCAGGCATCTCCTTTATTCAATATGTGACAGAGACCCGGATGAAACACGCAACACGTCTATTGAAGGAAACTCAATTGAGTGTATGGGATATCACCGAGCTTACAGGCTTCTCTTCACCAAGCTATTTCAGTGCCAGATTCAAAAAAATGCACAACATGAGTCCTTCGGAGTACCGATTAAAGCAATCCGAAAAAATCGCTAATGAGCATCCGAAGAAATGAGATTCCGGCCCCTTCGCTTCCCAGGTAAGATGAGGTTATCAGGTCGTTTACCGCTTATTGTGTAAGCGGATTCAATATTCTGAACGACCGTCCACTCTTAGCCTGAAGGGAGGCAAACCATGAAAAAAATGTCCACGCCCTTATACGGCCAGCAAAATAAGACAGCCTACTTGTTCCTTCTGCCTTGGCTTATTGGCCTATTCTGCCTAACACTGGGGCCAATGGTTGCATCACTGTATTTATCCATGACCAAGTTCAATCTGTTGTCGCCACCGACGTGGACAGGGCTCAGCAATTATGTGCAAATCTTCAGTGAAGATGATACGTTTCGCAGATCGCTAGGGCTCACCTTCTTTTATGTTTTCCTGTCCGTTCCACTTCGACTGGCATTTGCACTGCTGGTAGCGATGGCGCTAAACAAAGGCATTCGCGGACTAGGGATCTATCGGACCGTGTATTACATTCCTTCTCTCTTGGGAGGAAGCGTAGCGATTGCCATTGTATGGCGCCAAATCTTCGACGGCAATGGACTCGTCAATCAGTTTCTGAACTGGTTCGGCATAGCAGGACCTGCTTGGATTGCACATCCCGATTACGTCATTTACACCATTGTTACGCTGTCCGTGTGGCAGTTTGGCTCGGCGATGGTGATCTTCCTGGCTGGGCTTAAGCAGATACCTGCCGATCTCTACGAAGCATCCGATGTGGACGGAGCTAGCAAGCTGCGCCAATTCTTCCGCATCACCCTGCCGATGCTGTCACCCGTCATTTTTTTTAATCTGATTATGAGCATGATCAATTCCTTCCAGGCCTTCACTCCGGCATATGTCATCGGAGATGGTCGCGGAGGACCCCTCGATGCCACGATGTTCTACACCTTGTACCTGTATCTGAAAGGCTTTTCGTTCTTTGATATGGGATATGCCTCGGCACTGGCATGGATCATGCTGGTCATTATCGGTGTTTTCACTGCTATCGTCTTTCTCACATCCAGGTTCTGGGTGTTCTATGGCGACAACCAGGAGGGGAGGTAATGTATATGCCGTTCAGACGAAAGCTGGTTCAAACCGGGAGGCACATTGTCATTATCCTTCTCGGTCTGCTGATGCTATACCCGGTGTTATGGCTCATCTTCAGTTCGTTCAAACCAAACCAGCTGATCTTCACCAGCAGCAGTCTTATTCCGACCAGCTTCACACTGGATCATTACGTGAATGGCTGGAAAGGGCTGCAGGGCGTTTCCTTTGGCCGATTCTTCGGCAATTCGGCATTAATCTCGGTCATGAGCGTCCTGGGGAATGTCATCTCGTGCTCACTCGCTGCTTATGCATTTTCCAGGCTCCGATTTAAGCTAAAGACGCTGTGGTTCAGTATCATGCTGGTCACAATCATGCTGCCTTACCATGTGACGCTGGTACCCCAATATATTCTCTATAACGAATTGCAATGGATTAATACGTACTTCCCGCTTATTTTGCCTAAATGGCTGGCACAGGACTCCTTCTTCATTCTGCTGATGGTGCAATTTATCCGCGGTATTCCACGGGAGCTCGACGAGAGTGCAACGATCGACGGTTGCGGACAATCCCAGATTTTTTTCCGAATTGTGGTACCTCTCCTGGTTCCCGCACTGATCACAACCGCCATCTTCACTTTTATCTGGAGCTGGGACGATTTCTTCAGCCAGATGATCTACCTGAGCAAGATTGATCTGTTCACCGTTCAATTGGGCATACGCTCCCTGTTCGATCCATCGGGACAATCGGATTGGGGTGCATTGCTCGCCATGTCGACGCTGTCTCTGCTGCCCGTAACAATCATCTTTCTGGTGTTTCAGCGCTATTTTCTTGAAGGCATTGCTACAACTGGTCTGAAGTAAGTACCGATTAAAAGATTGTCAGGCTATGGTCTACCACTCTCCACATGTTTAAGTACGCCAAAGTTTCAAAATCACCATATTTGTTGGGAGGATGAACAATGTTTAAACGACTCAAGATGGGAATGGCCGCCTCACTCCTGTTACTCGCAACAGCCTGCTCTGGTACGGATCATACAGGCGCTGACGGCAATACGGATCAAAAGGGCGAAGCCAACGGTCAGGTTGAACTGCGCATGATGTGGTGGGGTGACCAGAAGCGAGCCGATATTACGAACGAAGCCCTTCAAGTATTTCAGGAGAAACATCCGAATATTAAAATTGTGGGCGAATTTGCTCCTTCCTCCGGATACTTTGACAAACTGAATACGCAGCTGGCGTCAGGCACTGCACCGGATGTTTTCTTCCTGGGTGGAAATGTGGTCGACTATGCCAAAAAGAATGTGCTGCTCAATCTTGATCCGTATGTTGGCAAGGAGTTGAACCTGGATGGCATGGATACCACCATGGTGGAATACGGGCGTCTTGACGGAAAGCTTCAGCATATTTCAGCAGGTGCCAACGCACGCGGCATTGTGATCAACAAGGCTTTGTTTGAAAAAGCTGGCATTCCTCTGCCTGATTCGGATTGGACCTGGGATGATTATGCGGCCATCAGCAAGGAGCTGTCTGACAAGCTCGGCGATGGTATATTTGGAACCTATAACTTCACGGTCGACGGCATGGACATCTACTTAAAGCAGCGTGGCAAACAGCTGTATGACATGAAAAACGGTACATTAGGGTTTGCACAGGAAGATGTCCTCGCATGGTTCCAGTATTGGGAGAAGGCTTCGGCATCCGGCGGTGTGGTTACACCTGAAATGCAGGTCTCCAATCCCCATGATGACACGAGCAAATCCCTGCTGATCACGGGCAAAGCCGCCATGAGCCTGCTTCCTTCCAACCAGCTGGCTGCCTTCCAGAGTCTGACGGAAGATCCGCTAATTCTGCATCCTGTTCCGCGTGGACCCAAAGGTACGGGTGTCGTTTTCGAATCCAGTCAGGGATTATCGGGCTATGCGAATACCAAGTATCCGAAAGAGGTTGCCACGCTAATGGATTTCTGAATCAATGATCCAGATGCTGCCCGAATTCTTGGCAATGACCGCGGCGTTCCTGTTACGGAAACCAATCGTAATCTTCTTCAGAAAGAAGCGGGAGCTGTTGAAGAGCTCGTTTATGACTATACCAATTTTGTATCTGAAGCCACCAAAACGGAACCTTTTGATGTAAGCTATAACCCTCCTGGTTTTGCCGAATTCTCCAAGCTGGCTCAGACGACAACCCAGGAAATTGGCTTTGGACGCAAAAGTGTCGAGGAAGCCGTATCGAGTTTCTACAACGGTACCGTTCGAATCTTCGAATCGAATCAATAACCGAGCCCCACAAGGAGGCGGACATGACAGAAGAACTAGTAAACCGGCTGCGCCAAATCTCCATTCAAGACCTCGTGCAGCCGGCTAAACCGGAAGATGCAAAGATCCTGCAAGAGTGGCAGGAAACTGGAGTTCGTTTTGCCGCATCAGACGGACGACTGGAAAAGGCCTATTACACTGCAGTAGAGAAGCTGCTTGCCTGCATTGTTCCCATGGATGGCAGCGATCCTGTTCTACAGGAAGGAGGAATTTATCTCGGCTGCTGGCTGGAGAGCACAGGTACGATTAACGCAGAGCTGCTGTCCCGCCTGGTTCCATCCGTTTCCCAAACGACCTATCTTAGCTTTGCCGCTCATCAGCGAGAAGATGGCTTGCTGCCTTATAAACTGACGGAGGACGGTCCTTCCTATCGTCAGATTCAACTGGTTACTCCACTAGCCCGAAGTGTATGGAACCACTATCTGCTTCACGGCCAGGACCGCATTTTCCTAAAAACGATGTATACGGCCATGTCACGTTATGACGAATGGATCGCGCGTCACCGGGATACTCGGGGAACCGGATGTGTTGAGGCCTTCAGCACATTTGATACCGGACATGATCTGTCACCGAGGTTCTGGCATGTGCCGGATACGCCCTACAGGAATGATCCTGCTGCATGTCATCCGGATTCTCCGGTACTGCCCTTCCTGGCCCCGGATTTGACCGCCAATATATATTGCCAGCGCATGTATTTGGCCCGTATGGCTGAGGAGCTTGGCGAATCCGGTTTGGAATGGAAGGCCAAAGCCGAAATCAGTCTGGATCGTCTCTTTCGTTATTGTTATGACGAAGATGAGCAGTTCTTTTATGATCGTGATCGAAATGACGAGCTGGTCAGAGTCCAATCCGATGTGCTGCTGCGCGTGATGGCCTGCGAAGTGGGCGACCAAGACTTGTTCGACAAGGTGTTACGAAGATATCTGCTGAATACAAGCAAGTTTTTTGCCCGATATCCCTTTCCATCCATAGCCATGGACGATCCCAGGTTCGATCCTTCATCTGCCTATAACAGCTGGGGTGGACCATCCAATTTTTTGAGCCTGATTCGAGCCCCCCATGCCTTCGAAGCTCATCATCGGTATGTGGAATTGACCTGGGTGATGAATCCGATCCTTGCTGCATTGTCCAGAGCGCAACGTTTTGCCCAAAACCTAAGCCCATGGACCGGTGAGGAAGGCTTCACAGAAACTTACTCCCCTGCGATCCTGTGTCTACTCGATTATGTGGAACGATTATGCGGAATTATGCCCGTCGGTTCAGACCAGCTGTGGTTTACCGGACTTCTTCCCGTGGACATGGATCATGGCGAGGTGGTTGCTGGCAATACGGCATACAGCCGAACTGTAAATGGTCAGCATTTCGAGTTGGTGATTACACAAGACCATCTTATGGTATACCGGGAAGGCAGTCTTCACATTCAAGGCCCGTCTGGCATTCGACTGGTTACCGATCGTGAGGGTCGGCTTGAAAGTGTCATTGGAATGAGTGTGCGGACAATTAAGGGTGAGCTCATCTATCAGGGGAAATCCATCCCGATCCTAATCAAAGGAAATGAGATGCAATGCTATACGGATGGTGTTTTAAAAACTTTCCGAGATATCGGCATTATCTATCCCAGTTATCAATGAATTAAAAGGCGCAAGTGCAGAGACTCTCTCTGCACTTGCGCCTTTACTATTTCCAAGCTTTCATTAGGTCCCTTCGATCCTCAAGCAGCAGCTATGAAAACGAATCAAACGAATATGATCAAGCTTTGCGTTTCCACGCGGGGTGACGATAAAATTCAATCGTATCGATAAAACTCACGTTATACTCCTGCTCCACATCGGACAAGTTCAGCAGCTGTCGGTCGATTGCTTTTAATCCCATAACCACATCATGCCGCAGAAGGTCCATTGCAATTTTGCCAACGAACCCGCCCTCGATCTCCTTATATCTGCTTCGAAACTCTTCATTGTAGATCAATTCCGGAGTAAAGGATGCTTCAACAAACGCATTAACGAGTGTTAGCTCATTTCCTTCCATTTGCACGGCGATATAATAATTCCCGCGTTCATCCTTTATAAGATCTTTGTTTATTTCCACGTTCATTGGATTCACTCCCTATATCATATATTATGGACCTTGTTGAACAAACATGGGCAGCCAACTGCTCACCTCTGGACCTCTTCCGCTCATATAATAGGTATAAACGGAGAACGGAGGATGACTTATGAATTGGCATCATCTCCATACAGGCAAAACGCTGCAACAGCGTCTGGCAGAGCTGCAGGGACATCTGGCCGAGCTTAATACACCGAGATCAGGACTTGAACCGGGCCGCATCAAACGGGTGTACCCTCATCATTTTATCGAAGTCAATCGACAATTGTTTATTCCGCTCACCCTGTTATCCATCCGTGTGTTTGATACGCCGCAAACACGCCGAGGTGTGCGGGTAGGCATTCGCACCGTGTTCCCATCCAAAAACGCCTTTCGAAATATCCGACTGGTTGGCGTGGGAATCGATTATCTGGAGCTTCAGGGAAAGGGCAAATTTCCTTCCCGCATCCTGTTTCCTCTGACCCAGATCGAATCCATCAAACGTCCAGCACTGCAAAAGAAAAAGCAGACGCGCTGATTCGTATCGTGTCATGAATTCATGCTCCCCTTCAAATTATAACGCAACTTCTGCAGCTCTGCCTGCTTATGTCTTCATGGCAAAAACGGTGAGCACAGAATTTCTCTGTGTCTCACCGCGCAGCTTATTCATGTAAAAATAAGCGGATTAGCTCCATTGGGGTTTCCTCATTATAAGCCTGTCCAAACATCTTTGGCATAGCGCCCTTCCTGCTGCAAACGTTCAAGCCATGCATCAGCCTGTTCTGCCGAATTGCCGCTAATGTCGGTGTATGCTTTCTTCAGCGTAGCCTCCACATCAGGGGCCATCTTGCTTCCATCTCCGCAAATATACAGATGCCCGCCCTGCTCAAGCAGTGGGATCAGCTTTTGGGCGTCGTCTCTCATCAGATGCTGCACGTAGCACTTGTCCTGTCCGTCCACTCTGGAGAAAGCGGTATGGAGCTGGACAAGCCCTTCTTGCTGTGCAGCTTCAAGCTCATTTTTATACAAATAGTCATGCTCCGGATTACGGCATCCAAAGTAAAGATGGGCTTCGCCAACCTGCTGCCCTTGTTCCTTCAAAACACGTCTTGCCTGCAGGAAGCCACGGAATGGTGCCACACCTGTTCCTGGACCTACCATAATAATCGGTACCTCCGCTTGATTTGGCAATTCAAACCCGGACTCTGGCGTCCGTATGAACATGACCACCTCTTCACCCGGTTTCAGGTTCGCCAGATAGTTTGACGCTATGCCTTTATATTCCCCTTGTCCGCTCCAGGCAGGAGCACGAACTACACTAACTGTGATACTGGCCTGTTCCGGCTGGACACGAGGTGAACTGGAGATGGAATAATATCTCGCTTTGAGTGAAGGCAGCAGTTCCAGGAAGCGTTCAAACGGTATTTCACACGCCTCGTATTTAACCAGATAATCCAGCATCGATACCCGCTTTCCTCGCACTTCTTCCATATACACGGATTCATCCAGAAGCGCTTCAAGCTCCTTCTTGTGCGGCGGGCACACAGTGTATGCTGCCAGCTCTCTCAGCTGTGCACGTGTTGCTGCTTCTTGCAATTCCACGCTGTGGCTGAGCAAGTCATACAGATTAACCGACTGATGCAGAGGCAAGTGCGCGGCGCTTCGACCAGATGCATCCAAAACCAGGTGTTCCGTACCAGTGAAACCATAACGTTTTAGTACACGCTCCACGAGTTCCGGTGGATTTTGCGGAAGAATCCCCAAATGATCGCCTTCCTTGTAGGTCATGCCTTCAGGCAGTTGGATCTCCAGATGACGTGTACTCCGCTGGCTGCCCGCATCATGAAGTTCCCGGTTCTCGAGCACTTGAGCTACATGGGCATCATACGTATCTGCAAGCGGTGTCACCGCCAGTCCACTTACAAACTGTACGGACAATGAACTGCGCTCACTGCCTGAGCTGCTGTTCAGCTCAAGTCCCAACGCTCGTGCCAAATCCGGCCACAATTGTTCAGTCCAGTCCTCAACCTGCTTCTCAAAATCCCCGCTAGCATCACTTTCACCAAGAGGAGATAACCGCGTTGCTCCCTTCGAAGAGAGCTGTTCATCAATCAAACGCGGGATGCGCTGATACGTGCTGGCCCAGTTGTGATCCCCGCATCCAAGCACTGCAAAGCGGACTCCCTCAAATTCCTTGTGATCTGCATGTTCAATCCATTCTACAAAATCCTTGGCATTGCTCGGAGGTTGGCCGTTGTACGATGCACTGACGATGACAACAGCACCTTCTTTAGGCAGCTTGCCTACTCGATCATTCAGTGCTGCCACTTCACTTCGAAAGCCTTGATATCGTGCATGATCTGCAATCTCACGGGCAATACCTTCCGCGGTACCCAAATTGGAACCATACAAGACAAGCATCGGGGTGTGATGGGCATTTGCCGCATCAGGCTCTTTTCTTTTGGCAGCCGAGGACGGCTGCTCCTGTACCGAAACACCTGGAACAGCCATGACAGGCTGCCCACCACGGGCACGAACCCGAATGGTGAAATGATCCGGCTTGAGTGTCAATGTCTCTTTTACTTTCAACTGGTAATCCGTATGATCGATCAGATCAAAATGTTTCAGGACCATGCCCAGCACAAGCGTTGCTTCCTGAAGTGCAAACTGCTGTCCAATGCAGGCCCGTTGACCATTACCAAACGGCTTGTAGGCATCATGCGGCACCTTGCTCGGATCCTCGAACCGCTCGGGACGGAATTCCTCTACATCGTCACCCCAAGCATCACGGTCACGATGCAGCTTGGGAATGAGCACACTTACACTATCCCCTTTTTGCAAAGGATACTTTCCTGCGAGCACCGTGTCTTCTTTGGCGTACAGGGAAAATGCCGGAGCCGTTGGCCACAGGCGCAATGCTTCGTTCAGCACCATGCGGATATATTTCAGATTGCGAACCTGATTGTACGTCGGAACCGGATCTTTTAAAATCTGGTCAGCTTCGGCTTGCGCCTTGGCCAACTTGTCCGGATTTTTCATCAAGTAGTATATGGCAAAGGATAATAATCCACTCGTTGTCTCATGTCCTGCAATGAGGAATGTAATAATCTGATATCGGATATTCTCATCGTCAAGTGTTTCACCCGTTTCCGGATCCTTGCCGCTAAGCATATGGGATAACAGATCATCCGCACCTTCCTGAGGCTGCTCTTTGCGTTCCGCAATGATATGATCGACCAGCGTGAACATCGAACGAATATCCTGTTCGAATTGTTTCTTTTTACTGATCATCAGCTTGTCCTGAATACGAAGGCGCTGCAGTGAACTCATGGATTCATCCAGTGCGCGTACCATGCTCGTGATAAATGGATGCGGTTCTTCTCTGTAAAAGCTGTTAAACCGATAGTTAAATCCACATAATCCGATCGTATCCAGAGTGAGGCGCGTCATATCATCAGGTACGTTAACCGTTTCGTCGGGATTCAGCCTGGACCATTTCTGAACAAGCTGCACAGCCAGATCAATCATTTTGTTATGATATCCCTGCATTGCACGCTGGCTGAAGCTGGGAAGCAGCACGTTATGGGCTTTTTTCCAGTTAGGTTCATCGGTCCAGCTTGTAAACAGGCCATCTCCCGCAAATGCACGAACCTTCGCAAGAGGTGCCCACACACGCTTGTCGAATTTGGATTCATCCGTTACCTCGGCCACCAGCTCATGACCCGAAATATACAACTCGCTTCGTCCCGGGTACTCCATTCGAAAGATTGGTCCATATTGGTCGGCAAGTTTGACCAGGGATTGCACAGGCTCCTCAAAGTTTAAATGTGGCAAGTTAGCCAAAGGGCCGAATGTTTTGGGCTGTGGTACTGAAAATGGGGACATAATCTTCGCTCCTCTTCCAACTTATTAGTCCAACCAAATAAATAATGAATGTTTTGAAAAAACTCCTTAAATTAACTGACATGACTTCATTTTCTGCAAGTAATCACATTTGATGCATAACATAGAAAAAACAAATCAGAACCGATTGACCGAATTGGTATATTGGTCATTTCAAAGTAAAAAAAATGGAGTGACATCGTTACCTTACTTTTACCCTAACATTTCCAGTTCCAATCTACAACAGTCTCAAAGTCATAGGACTATTGGGTAGCTGCTCTATCCAAAGATCCAAGTGGTCCCTTGGCCTGAGGTATTCAGGCCTTGTCCACCTTGGTTTTGGCAACGGCTTCGCTTATTCTAGAGCTGCTTGAGCAGTTCCTTTATTTGCGTTTCCATTCTCATCGGTTCAATGGTAGTCTCATAACGACCACTCACCTCTCCGTTTCGACGGATCAGAAATTTGGTGAAGTTCCATTTGATCCCGTTCCCTTGGTACAATGTCGGATGGTTTTCCCTGACAAAATGGTCCATCCACTGTCCTTCCTCCGTTTCCAGGTCATATCCCCGGAATGCTGCCTCTTCAGTCAAATGGCGAAACAACGGGTGAATGGATGGCCCGGCAACCTCAATCTTATCAAACATCGGAAAGGTGATATGAAATTCATTTTTGCAATATTCCGCTATCTCAGCGTTACCGCCCGGTTCTTTATGGTTAAATTGATCGCAGGGAAACGCCAAAATCTCCAGTCCTTGCCCCCGGTACTTATCATACAGCTGCTGCAGCGCCAAAAATTGTCTGGAGTAGCTGCACTTGCTGGCTGTATTCACAATGAGCAGCACCTTCCCCGCGAACTCTGATAAATCACCAATGCGTCCATCCGCTGACGAAATCGGATAAGAATAAATGTTCACTATAAAGCCCCCCTTATCTTGTTAACAACGAAAAGTATCTAAATTGATTATACTCGCAGGTCGATGATAGATTAAATATATAGATGCTATAATTTTAATAGTTTTTGTCTATGACCTTGAGTAATGACTATATAAAAAACAACTGCCCTGAGCAGAGCAGAACAGCTCTGCTTCACCAGACAGTTGTTGTATTGATTGTATGACTACCGGGCTTAAGTTCATATTTATTACCCCATAATTAGACCGTATACAATACCCGGACCGTGCACGCCAATCGTCAAATCATTTTCAATATCGGAAGATCGACTTGGGCCAGAAATAAAATGAATACCTGCGGGAAGATTCTCTCTTCCCATTTCATCAAATCGATTCAGCGTCTCACCCAATCTCGTATGCAGACGTTCTACCGGAATGACAATGATCAATACCGTTGGCAGCAGGCTTACAGAACGTCCCTTTTGTGGTGATGACAGCACAGTCACAGAACCCGTGTATGCTGTCGCGTAATCCGCCATGACCACTCCGATGTCGGCCTCTGCTGCCCGAGCTTTCCAGTTTTCATCTGGCTTGCTGTTCCATACGGAAACCTGAACTTCTGGCAGGCTCGCTTCGAGCTGCAGTTCGTCCAAAACCTGTTCGTTTTGCCGAATCAGATATTTGGCTCCCAGCTCGTTAGCCTTGATTGTAATAAAGGCGGATACTTCCTCCAGATTTTTCACCCGGACCACGTGAGCGCCGACACTCACAAAATTATCCGTAAATGCCTGTATGCGTTTGTCCTCATCCCAGTCCAGTTCATTCCAGAACGATGGTGCACCTCGAAAGGGTTGTGTTGGTGCTTGTTTCTGCCGGGGTCTTCTCAATTTGGAAGCAATCCCATTCATGAATGTTTCCTGCTTCTCACGCGACCGCTTCTCCAGTTGATCCAGCCATTCCTGATGTTCAGCGCTCATGCTTGTCGCCTCCTTGCTCTCGTTCACGCAGAATTCGCTCCATCCGGTTACGAACAGCTGAATCCATCTCTCTCTGATCCTTAGTCAGCTCCTGGTCCAGCTTGTTCCATTGCTGACGGAATGAACGCTTTGCCAGACTGGGTGCCACTCTGTAGGTGTTCCAGCCTTTTAGCGGACCCAGCTTGAGAGAGATACCGTCATTGCGTACAACCGCTTTCTGACCGATCTGCCCGAGACGAATGGCTGCACTGAATCGTTTCGAGTTCGACACCACTGCGGCGAATCCCTTCATGCCGGCACCTTCAAGCTTATTGCCGTGTCCTTCTTCCACCTTGCGTCTGCGGAGATACACAAGCATATCATGCAGAGGTATTTTGACAGGACATGCTTCATAGCAAGCTCCACACAAACTTGAAGCACTGGCAATGTCGTTCCACTCGTCTATATTTCCATTCAGCGCTGGCGTCAGCACTGCTCCAATCGGGCCACTGTAGGTTCCCCCATAGGCATGCCCGCCAATATGACGGTATACTGGACAAGCATTAAGACAGGCACCGCAGCGTATGCAGTTGAGCAGTTCCTGAAATTCAGGATCACCCAGCTGCAGGGATCGTCCATTATCCACAATAATGATATGCATTTCTTCAGGTCCGTCCCCGTCCTCCGTTCGGCGCGGCCCGGTTATGCCTGACATGTACATCGTCAACTTCTGTCCTGTTGCCGAACGAGGCAGCAGCGTGGCCATCACTTCGAGATCCGTCCAGGATGGAATAATACGTTCCATCCCCATTAGCGTTATTTGCGTTTTGGGTACAGTGGATACCATACGGGCATTGCCTTCATTTTCGAACAATACCATGGATCCGGTCTCCGCAATGGCAAAGTTGCAGCCGGTCATGCCAATATCTGCCTCGAGGAATTTTTCCCGCAGTTTTTTGCGTACAAACCCGGCGAGTACGGTGGTATCCGGTTCCAGGATTTCTCCCGCTTCCTTCGATAACAATTCGGCGATCTGATAACGATTTTTGTGAATGGCCGGGATGACAATATGAGATGGGGCTTCTCCAGCCAACCGGATGATGTATTCGCCCAGATCGGTCTCAATCGCTTCGATGCCGGCAGATTCAATCGCATGGTTCAAATGTACTTCTTCCGACACCATTGATTTGGATTTCACCACGGACGCAGCTTCCTTGTGTGCCGCTATATCGAGAGCAATGGCAGCTGCCTCCACCGATGTATCCGCAAAATGAATATGAACACCGTTAGCACGGGCATTGTTTACGAATTCATTCAGATAATAATCGAGATATGCGATCGTGTGCAGACGAATCTGGCGGCCCCGTTCCCGCCATTCGTCCCAGTTTCCGTGTTCTTCCGAGGCGGATTTCTTCCCATTCCGCAGTCGTTCAGTAGTGAACTTCACAGCTTTGCGCAGAAAATCATCATTAAGCGCGAGTTCTGCTCGCTTTTTGACAGACACATCCATTACACCCGGCTGACTCATCCTGTTCGCACCCCCTCATACAGTAATTCGGCCAAATGCATGACACGCACCGGTTCATTCCGGTAACGCAAATTGCCTGCGATATTCATGAGACACGCCATATCCAGTCCAACAAGCACCTCTGCTTCGGTCTCTTTGATATGATCGACTTTCTCGGTTACCATGGCTCCGGAGATATCCGACATTTTTACAGCAAATGTTCCCCCGAACCCGCAGCAATCCTCTCCAAAAGGAAGAGGTACAAATTCCAGCCCTTTCACTGCGGACAACAGTGCCATAGGTTCATCCTTCACCCCAAGCAGCCTGCTGCCATGACAGGACGGATGATACGTTACCTTATGAGGGAAATGTGCTCCCAGATCTGTTATTCCAAGCACCTGCACCAGAAATTGTGTGAATTCATAAGCTTTCGCTTCCAGTCGTTTTGCCTTTTCAAGCCATATCGGTTCATTTGCAAACAGCTCAGGATAATGGTGAATCATATACGTACAAGAACCTGAAGGACAGACTACAAAATCGCTGTCGTCAAACGCTTCCAGGATCGTTTTGGCTGCCACTCTTGTCTCATCCCAGTACCCGCTATTGTATGAAGGCTGACCGCAGCAGGTTTGAACAGGCGGGAATTCCAGCCGAACGCCATGAGCGGCAAGCAGTCTCACCATCGCTTCTCCCACACGCGGATAGATGGCATCGCTGAGGCAGGTAATGAACAAGGAGACCTTCATAATCACACGCTCCCATAATCGATTAGTTGTTGTCTATTATCGTAATTCTGTAGTATTGGGTCAGTTCTGAATGAATTGTATTTCGCTTATACGGTTGTAATTTGGATGTCGTAGTCCTTCAATCGATGGATTAGATCCCCTTCCTGCGGCTCATTGATGATCACAGCATGAACCGCATTCAATCCCGTTACCCTTGCGAATGCACGGACACCGAACTTGCTGGCGTCTGCGAGCAAAATGACCTGGTCGGAAATACCGACCATTTTCTGTTTCAATCTGGCTTGCAGTTCATTGGACTCGCTGATTCCACCACCCTCCAGATGCACACCCTTGCAGGACAAAAACAGTTTATCGACATGATACGTCTCCAGAGAACGTTCGGCGAGGGGCCCGACAAATGACAAGGAACGCTGTGCCAGCTGACCTCCGGTAGAGATCACCTCAATCTTGTCTTTGCTGCTAAGTTCAGTCGCCACCTGAATGGAGTTGGTTAGCACCGTCAGCGGAATATCCGGCATATTCGCAGCCATGTAACCTGCCGTGGTGCTGGCATCCAGCAGAATTCGATCTCCAGGGCGAATCATGGAAAGAGCAGCCTGGGCAATTCGTTTCTTCTCTTCCGCATGCGTTGTTTCCCTTACACGATAAGGGATCTCCGGCTGATCGTCCTTAATGCTCACAGCTCCTCCATGGGAGCGCTTTAATCTCCCGGCTTGCTCCAGCCGATCCAGATCGCGGCGGATGGTCTCTTCGGTTACCCTGCAGCGATCACTCAGCTCGGATACACGCATGCTGCCATTCTCATTCACCATCTCTACAATCCGATCATACCGCTCGGCAGCAAGCATGTTACACCTCACTCCCGGCTTGTGAATTCAATGAGTCCGTCAATCTCAGAAATCTGCCATATGCTTCTTCCCAAATGGGTCTATCCTTCGGTTCATAATCGGATACCGGGAACGAATCACGAATGACCTTGCGTGCTTCCCAGATATCCTTGAACGCCCCACTGGCGATCCATTGAACGGCCATGTTGCCAATTGCACTGCCTTCCGCAGGCCCTGCCCATACCGGTTTGCCAATCGAATTTGCGGTCCACTGACATAACACTTGATTCTGGATGCCTCCACCGACCATATGCAGTCCATTGAAAGATTGACCCGATAATTGTTCCGTCCACTCCAGTACTCTTCTGTACTTCAGCGCGAGGCTCTCCAGAATTGAACGGGCGATGGCTCCCTGATTCTGCGGTTCCTGCTGTCCCGTATTCCGGCAATATTGACGAATCCGGGACGTCATGTCACCCGCTGGCATGAACAGATCATCGTCCGGATCAAAGAGACTTGCAAATGGAGGGGCCAGTTCCGCCTGCTTCAATAACTCAGCGTAGCTGATTCCCATCCCCTGCCGCTCCCATTCGCGCATGCTCTCCTGTAATATCCAGAGGCCCATAATGTTTTTGAGCAGACGGAATGTTCCCCCCGCGCCGCCTTCATTCGTAAAGTTCAGAGCCAGACTCTCGGAACTAATGGCAGGGTGATCAATCTCCGTACCCATTAGCGACCAGGTTCCACAACTCAGGTAAGCGAACGAACGATCCGTTGCAGGGACAGCGACTACTGCTGAACCCGTATCATGCTCAGCCACGGCAATAACAGGAATGGCGGATATCCCCAGATCACCGGTTATACTGCTGCGGAGCTGACCTACTCTCGTACCCGGCATCACCGCTTCACCAAACATATGATCCGAGACCCCGATATGGGCGAGCAATTCTCCGTCCCATAGGCCGCTCACCGGGTTGTAGAGCTGCGTCGTTGTTGCATTGGTGAACTCATTCACTGCTTCCCCAGTCAGGAAGTAACGAAGCAGATCGGGAATCATAAGAAAACGATCCGCCGCATCCAGAAATGGTGAACCCTTTCGCTGCAGGGTTGCGAGTTGGTACAGGGTGTTAAAACTGAGGAATTGAATGCCTGTACGTTCGAAGATCCGCCGGGAAGTCAGCTCTTTGCGAACCTGTTCCATCATGCCGTTAAACTGTGCATCACGATAATGATAGGGATTACCGAGCAACTCGCCATTGCTCCCCAGCAAGCCAAAGTCCACTCCCCAAGAATCGATCCCCAGACTCTCCGGGTGCTCTCCTTGTTGCTTAACCCGTTGCAGACCTTGCAACAATTCATGATGCAAACGCAATATGTCCCAGTGCATCCGCTCGCCGGCTTTGACCGGCTCATTTTTGAAACGATGGACCTCGGTTGCCGTAATTCCCCGGTCATTGAGATGACCCAGCAGCGCTCTCCCACTGCCAGCTCCCAGATCGTATGCCAGCACACTCACTGCTCTTCACCAACCTTTCTATACATAGTACAGATTCTCTTTGCTTATTTGTTTGTTTGTTTTTGTTTTATACTGTTTTGCTTTATTTCACGAGTATATCACTGTTGTAAGCGTTTGAATACCCTGTGTTTAGTTCTTCTTCAACAAAAAAACGACCTGATCCCATGGATAAGTCGTTCTTCTGTTTGGATTCAGCATCTTGCATAATTCGATTCCACTCAATCCAGAGTACAGTATATAGACGAATAGGAGCATTTCGATCTATATATTGAAGATTGGAAGTCGCTTATTGGATTTATGCAAATGCTCTATTACGTATAAAACCGGCCATTGCTTACACCAGACTGAGGCTGCACATCTCTCTCGAAATGCTTGAACCTTGTCCCCTGATATGTGAGCATCCCCCGGTCGTTTTCTACCAGCATGCCGTAGTTGCTTCCGCCGACATTCAGTTCCAAGCGTTCCCCATTATCCAGTTGAAATGTTGCGTAATACCAGGTTGAAGCACTGCTATCCCCGCTTCCTCCAGTAACTTCCGTTCTCTTCGCCACCACGTTGCAATGCAGTGTGAGCAGCGTTGCTGCATTGTTCGAGGACCATGTTCGCATTCCTGAAATAATCGCAATGACGATGACACTAGCAATAATAAGAAATATGGCACCAATAAATATCGAGCCAAATGCACTCATCGCCCCAAACTCGTTAAATCCCGAAAAAAATCCCCCCTGATTGCCCTCAAACCCCGGCACACCGTTCATGTCATCAAATACACCGAAGCCGTCCGTAGTTAATCGGCCCAGCGATGAAGATATGCTTATTGCCTTCATTCATCATCGTTCCTTTCCGGCTCCAAAATAAGATGCACCGTCCCCAGCCAAGGAGACGGTGCACGCAGACAACCCTACTTGCCTTGTCCGTATACTATATGAATGGAATCAGGAATACAGACGTTCAAGTTCATCAACCAGACTGCCAACATACGCCACAGCAGCACGGATCGGTTCCGGTCCGGACATGTCCACACCCGCAAGCTTCATAAGCTCTTGCGGCGATTGACTTCCACCTGCTTTCAATGCTTCAAGCCAGCGGTCCACGGCAGGCTGCCCTTCTTCGCGAATAAGTCCGGCTGCTGCAGTGGATGCCGTTAAACCTGCTGCATAGGTGTAAGGATACAGTCCCATGTAATAATGTGGCTGCCTCATCCAGGTCAGCTTGGCCCCTTCGTCCACAACCAGATCCGATCCCCAGAACCCGGAGAGAATATTTCCTTTGAGCTCACTAAGCGTCTTGGCTGTAATCGGTTCATCCTTGGTGGCAAGTGCATATACCTGTCGCTGTAATTCACCTTCAAGCAGGTGTGTCACAAAGTTGTGGTAATACGTGTTGAGCAATTGCAAAATCACCCAGCGGCGCATTCTTGGATTGTCAGAACGTTTCAACAGATGATCGGCCAACAGCATCTCATTCATGGTAGATGGTGCCTCAATGAAATAAAGAGAAGGCCTTGTATTGGTAAGACGCTGATAGCGTCCGGCAAGCATGAAATGCCCGGCATGTCCCACTTCATGAGCAAGCGTAAACGCTCCGCGCATATTGTTTGCCCATGAAATGAGGATATACGAATGTGATCCATAAATGGATGAACAGAAAGCACCTGTTGATTTCCCGGCGTTATCCGCGTAATCCACCCAGCGGTCACTGAATGCCCGTTCCACAATCTCTCCGTATTCCGGTCCAAGTACAGCAAGAGCTTCACGAATGAGCGTGCAGGCTTCCTCATATGTAATCGCAGGACTGAATTCAGGGTCAAGTGGGGCTTTCAAATCGCAGAACATCAGCTTGTCCAGACCCAGCTCACGTTTCTTGAGAGCCGCAAGTCTGCGCATATGAGGTGCGAGTTCCTGCTGAATAATATCCAGGATATTGTTATACATCTCTTTGCTTACTTGCTGCGGGCTGAGCAGCATATCGGTAACATCGTTATAACCGCGAAGCCGGGACAAGACAACCTGTTTTTTCACTTCGGTTGCATAACCTTCGGCAAACGTGTTTTTGTAATCGTTCAATTTGGAACTGAAGGCTGCGTAGGCGGAACGGCGCAGCTTTGTATCGGAAGACATTTCGTAGTTATTTTCATAGAAAGACCAGGACAGTGGACGGTTATTGTCCTCTCCATCTAGTGCATCGTCGAACGTCATGTCTGCCAGTTTACCTCGGAGGTAGATCCGGTATGGTGAATCCAATACCTCTCCTAGAGATGCCAGCACTTTCTCCGTTTCTGGCGAGAGACGATGTGCTTTTTCCTGAAGCAGAAGATTCAAGCTCCGAGAATAGGGCTCCAGTCCGGGAAGTTCGGCAATATAACGTTCCACCGTACCCTCGGGAAGATCCGTAATCTCAGAATTGACAAAAGACAAGGAAGACGACAGAGACGATAGGATATCTCCCGCTTTGGCCGAATTCTCAATGTTCACCGGATTGGTGCTGTCTTCCGATTGTTTAAGTCGCGCATAGGATGCGGTCTTGGCGATTCGTTCCTGAAGTGCTTCACGAGCGTCGAGACATGCCAGTAACTGTTCAGCACTTTCGCCAAGACGCCCTTTGAACGTTTCAATATGGGCTGCTTCTTCAGGGAGTGACTTGAGTTCCTGTTCCCACTCTGCATCGGTTCCAAACAAGTCTGCCAGGTTCCAGGTCGTTTCCTGGCTCACTTCGTCGCGTGTATGTATTTTTTCCATCTGTATATGTCCTCCTCCTTGCGTTTCCAATATCTCTCATCGTATCATATTCCGACCGTTTATACCTGACATCTCCCAAATTGAGACTTTTGATTCAAGTTCAATGGTACATCAAAAAAACCGCCGGGTTATGGAAATGTTCCATGCCACCCTGCGGTTCCTTCGGCTCTGATTTATTCTGATTTCCAGATTACATTTTCTCCGTAATTTTTGCCCCAATCGTACATTGCGCGCAGCACTGGCATCAGACTATGCCCATGATCGGTCAAACTGTACTCTACCCGAGGCGGCACTTCCGCATAAACCTTTCGCTCGATCAGCCGGTCTTCCTCCAGCTCCCGAAGCTGGTTGGTCAACATTTTTTGGGTAATATGAGGGATTAATCGCTTCAATTCACTGAAACGCTTCGTTCCTTCCAGGCCCAGATGCCACAATATAATGAGTTTCCATTTGCCGCCAATAACAGCAAGGGTCAATTCTTTCTCACAGTTGATTTCCTTCAGATTAATCCGTTCCTTGACTTCGGCTGCCATGGCTCCGAGCCCCCTTAGCTTACATTCTTATATCAACATGTACGTTATTCGATATAGCTTACTCTCAATTCTACTACAGCATGGCCCGAATGCATAGAAGACGCAAACCTGATAACTGCATCCATTACAGAAAGGACCGGATTCACCTTTTTTATCAAAGGGATCCCGGTCCTATCTATATGTTCTTAAAGTATACAGCGATGTCTATTCCAGATTCGCATGAAGGCCAAACATGTCTGCTCCAGTCAAGCTTTTCATTTCCATTAAAGTGAGAACCAGAGCATCCATGCCAAGCAGCAATCCCTGTTCAAAAAGTGAACCCATCGGCTGAATGGTAACTGCTGATCCCGCCGCTGCCGTGTCCTCTTTCGCAGATGCAGGAAGGCGAACGATGATATTTGCCAGTTGACCGATTGTGGACTCCGGCTTGATCGTGATCAGACCTACAGGAGCACCGGCTTTACTGGCCTTTTGAGCCATCGCTGCCAGACTGCCTGTCTCTCCCGAGCCGGAGCATAATAAGAGGAAGTCCTTCGGACTGATGCCCGGTGTAACGGTCTCGCCAACGACATATACCCGGAGTCCCATCTGCATCAATCTCATGGCGAACGCCTTTCCCATTAAACCTGAACGGCCAGCACCTGCCACAAAAACCTGTTCGGCAGCCAGAATATGTTCTGCCATGGCCTGCATCTCCGAATCGTCAATCTGGCTTAGCGTACGTTCCAGCTCCTTCAGAATGTCAGCTGCGTATTGTCTGCTGCTCATCCATTTACCCTTGTTGAACGAGACGCTGCATTTCAGCCGCAACTTTGGCTTTGTCTGCCTGACCAGTGATTCCACCGCCTACAATAACCAGATCGGGTTGTGCTTTGATCACTTCAGGCAATGTTTCCAATTTGATACCACCCGCAACAGCGGTTTTGGCATTTTTCACAGCAGCTTTGATCGTTTGCAGATCTTCGAACGGACTTTGTCCTTCAGCTTGCAGGTCATAACCTGTGTGTACACAGATGTAATCTACGCCAAGCGAATCAACTTCACGAGCACGTTGTTCAAGGTTAGGCACGTTGATCATGTCCACAAGAACTTGTTTGTTTTGTTTCTTCGCTTCTGCTACTGCACCTTTGATCGTACTGTCATTGGTTGCCCCAAGCACAGTGATCAGATCCGCACCAGCTTCAGCTGCTTTCATGATTTCATAACCACCAGCGTCCATAATTTTGAGGTCTGCAAGAACTTGCAAATTAGGGAATGCTTCTTTCATCGCTTTTACCGCGTGCAAACCTTCATTAATAACGATTGGTGTACCAATCTCAACGATATCAATATATTGTTCCACTTCTTTAACGAGAGCGATACCTTCAGGGATGTTTACCAGGTCGAGTGCGAGCTGCAGTTTCATGATTTATTTCTCCTTTGTTGTTCAGATATGAGTATTCCTATAGAGGATTTCTAATTGTTTAGCCTGCACCAATCAGCCTGTTCAGATGCATGCATGTTTATCTTCGCTACTCATTCATTGTAGAGCCTGACTTTCCATCCAGGAAGTACGCACTTTGAAGTCAGGTAGTTACCTGCACGATACTAATGATCCACTTTTGTTGTTATACGAATCCAAATAATGAAAAATTAATTTTGACTAACCTGCATTGAAAGATCAACGAATAAAATTCCATCCTCACATTATCAGAAAAACCCTGCCAGATGGCAGGGTCTTGTTTCATTTATTTATGGCATGCTCAACTGAACATTGCGATTTAGAAGTAAACGGGTTTCACACATACCGGCTTGGATACACCAGTACTATGACCTGTGTATTTCAAACGTCCGCTCTCCTGATCCACCGTAAATGTAACCATGTTGTTGGTGTCGCGGTTGGCAGCGATAAGCAGTTTACCATTCGGTGTCAATGCAAAATGACGTGGATGCTCACCTTCGGCCGAGACATGCTCAACGAGTTTCAGGTGACCTGTTTCAGCGTCTGCTGCAAAAACAACGATGCTATCATGTCCACGGTTTGAACCGTAAACGAAACGACCGTCATTGGATACTGTAATTTCAGCCGTTGTATTTTCAGTGCCATCATAACCATCCGGCAATGTCGACACGGTGGATATTTCAGTCAACGTGCCTGCAGCTGCATCGTAACGGAAAGACGTAATGGAAGAATCCACTTCGTTGATAACATAAGCGAATTGACCATTCGGATGGAACGCCAAGTGACGCGGACCTGCTCCTGGATGGGTTTTCGTTTCGCTGTGCAGTACGAGCTCATTCTTGTCTGCATCAATGGAGTAGATGGCAATCTTGTCCGCACCCAGATCCTGTACCATCATGTATTTGCCATCCGGGCTGAAGAATGCGGAGTGAACATGAGGCTTGTCCTGACGCTCCGGATGAGCTCCTTTACCTTCATGTTTCTTCTCATCCAGAAGAGCTCCGACTTCACCGTTGTCTGTCAACGATTGCAGACCGACCAGTCCACCGTGGTAGCTGGAAAGGATCAGGTAACGTCCGGAAGGATCACGCTGGATATGACATGGTGGAGCCGAGATGGAATTGCTGCGATTCAGCATGGACAGTTTTCCAGTGGAAGGATCAATGTTCAGAGCGACCGCCTCGGACATTTTGTTTCCCTCTGGAGATACGGCTTCCCCAATTGCATACAGTTTGTTGCTATCGGCATTCACGTTGACAAACGTTGGGTTTTTCACGCCCGAGATGCCGTCCAGCTTACTGAGGCTGCCTGTATCCTCATTCAATTCATATGCGTAAATGCCCTCATTTTCCGCTTCGGCATAAGAGCCGACCAATACGAGCAAGCGTTTCGATTCACTCATTACAGTTTCCTCCTCTATGTGTATGTAGTCTAGTTGCACCTCTTCTATAATAAATCTGCCATATCAAAATAGCAATCCGCCGTCTGTTTATGTGACCTGCATTAACCTGTTTGTTGTGCAATTATTCTGGGATATCATCCCAATATCCATTCACGACAGGGGACAACTTCTGCTATGATTAGAAAGGTTTTTCATCATGAAAGGACTGAATTCGGTTGCTTCAATCATTTTTGCTTACGTTATATCATGTTTTTCTGCCCATATCGCTGCCCGTCATTGGAGGCATACTGCTAAAGCGGTTCAGAAATTGGGATACTCGCTCACTCTCCACCTTCTCCCTTTATATTCTGAGCCCTGCCCTTATCTTTGATACACTGCTGCATGCCAAAATTACCTGGACGGACGTCACAGGCACCTTTTGGTTTTCCATCATTAATCTGATCGCCCTATGGGCGCTTGCCGAGCTGTTGAGCCGAATTTTCCACTTGGGCGCAAGCGAAAAAGCGGGACTTACCCTTGTCTCCACCTTTACCAACTGTGTGAATTACGGACTCCCGCTTGTATTGCTTGCCTTTGGACAACTTGGATTGGACAAGGCCTCGGTCTATGTGATCGGGCAGATGATTATTGTGAATACCGTAGGAATTTTCTTTGCGGCCCGATCGGAATTCACGGTCAAACATGCCATTCTGTCCGTTTTCCGCATGCCTTCCATCTATGCTGCAGCCATTGCCATTGTTCTGCGTTCAACTGGCATAAGTCTGCCTGATGCGCTGGACGGAGGTATTACCATGCTAGCTGCAGGTTATTCCCCCGTTGTTCTGGCCATTCTGGGTGCACAGATGCTAAGACCTCGCGGTTCCGCGGATCCTTGGCAGCCCAATGTGCGCCGTGCCTTCTGGACTGGACTTGTGGTTCGTCTCGCTGCAGCGCCGGTCCTATCTTACCTGATTCTGACCGCACTTCAGGTTGAAGGCATCCTATTCAGTGTTCTGCTGATCCTGGCATCCATGCCAACAGCAGTAAACGCCGTTATTTTGGCTGAACAATTCAATGCATCTCCGCAATTTGTGTCCCGCTGCATTCTATGGACCACCGCTGCTTCCATGATCATTCTGCCGGTTATGATTGTGATGTCTTCCTGATCAGTACGGATGTCGGTCCAGGGGACATCGCCGCCAGACGGCGTTTCTCCAGCCGACGTTCATAACGGCGTTGAATTGCTCTTACATAGAAGAATTTGACCACAAAATAAGAAATCACACCCAGGATCACGCCAAAGACAGACATGCCTGCCAGGATATCAAGCCCACCCAGCAAAAGTTCACTCAAGGCGGACCAGTTGCCACGAAACAGTTCCATGAATGCACTTTCGTGGACAGGTCCCTGTCCCATGCTGTGTGCTGGCAAAATCCATGATCCAATCTGCTTGGCTAGGGGCATCAGCAGGATCGGAAGAAACGTCAATTTCCCGATCACATTGCCCACAATGGCTGCCGGCAGCGAGCCGCCAGACAAACGGACAATGGGGTAAAACACAAGATAGATCAGCGATGCCGTGGAGATCACGATTAACTCCAGACCAAAACCGATCGCAAATCCGGTGGATACTTTGTGCGCCCCTCCGGGGGCACGTAACAATTTGAGAAAATTCAGCTTCATCGCACGTGTTAAACGCGCAAATCGGTTGGGTTTGCTTTTCTGTGAATTCATACCGAACTTCCCCTTATTTTAAACAAATGACGGCTTGGGCCGCCTCTTCTTCATATTAGACTGCGTTAATGTCAGCTGTTACAATGACAGGCTGAGTTTCAATCTTCACATTCCCTGCGACCGCTCTCGAGATCATACAGGATTCTTCAGCCTTATGTGCAAGTCGATCCGCCTTGGCGAATTCGGCTTCCGTTGCGTCCGCCTGGAGCACAATACGAGGTCTATGCACAATTCGTTCGTACGTAAATATGTTATTGGTCACATCCACCGTTGCTTCCGACTCCAGTGTCAGTTCATTCGGTGTAATATCCGAACGTTCCAGCATGGCTGCCAGTGTGATCAGGTAACAGGTGGATGCGGCACCGAGCAGCATTTCATCAGGATTCGTGCCTGTACCTGGGCCGCCCATCTCCTGCGGTATGGATATAACCGATTTTAATCCTCCGGCATCGATTGTTCCCTCACTGTTACGTCCACCATTCCATACGGCTTTCAGATGAAAAGGATGTTTCATTTCACTCATTCCTTTCTATAACTACACTCGTTTACAAGGTATGGATTGTTCGCTCAGTTCGCTAACGAGTTCTTCGTTCAGCCCCAGATCAGTGATGACTTTGGCCACACTGCTGAGTTCTGCGACTCTTGTAAAAGCCTGTATATTGAACTTGCTCGAATCCGCGAGCAAAATAACTTCATCCGCAATGCTGATCATCTTCTGTTTCACCAAAGCTTGTAATTCGTTCGATTCACTAATGCCTCTGGTCAAGTGCACACCTTTGCAGGACAAAAATACCTTGTCCACATGGTAAGCATCGAGAGAACGTTCAGCGAGCGGGCCCACAAAAGACAAAGACTTGGAAGCAAGCTGTCCACCCGTAGCAATAACCCTGATCTGTTCCTTGCTGCTCAGCTCGGCCGCTACCTTGATGGAGTTGGTCAGTACAGTAAGCTGAATATTCGGCAGTCCTGCCGCCATATACCATGCTGTTGTGCTCGCATCCAGTGCGATCCGGTCGCCTGGCTCTACCAGCTTGATCGCCTCTTCAGCAATTCTGCGTTTCTCTTCAGCATGAGTTACCGCACGTTCGGGATAGGGGATTTCCGGCTGTCCCTCATCCTTGTATTTTACACTGACTGCGCCTCCGTGCGACCTTCTAAGCCTGCCGGCCTGCTCCAACTTGTCCAGATCACGGCGAATCGTCTCTTCCGTTACCCCGCAACGCTCACTAAGCTCGGTTACACGCATGCTTCCCTGCGCATCCACCCATTCCACAATTTTCTCATAACGTTCAGCCACGAGCATTATTCATTCACTCCAAACCGTTGATATCCCAAGATGAATCCTGTATATCCCATCATACCACAGTGCTACCTCAAGGAGAATTTTATCGGGACGGAGAATGTGCAAAAAGAGGGAGCTTATGCTCCCTCCAGTTCCATGCTTAGAAGTATTATTTATCGTCTGCCAAAGGGAACCAGCCCGGCGTGTGGATAATCGCATTCCACAGCCCGTCAGGGATGACCAGACGCTCCTGATCCGCTTTGGTCAAAACGGTTTCGATATCCTCTTCACGTCCGCTTTCGATTTTCTCCACCCAGTCCGGTTCGATAATCAGCTCACGTCCGATGGCAAGCAATGGCACACCGCTTTGAAGAGCTTCCGCTGCCTCGTCCGCCGTATGGATTGAACCTACACCGATCACTGGCAACTTGCCGCCTACACGGTCAAGGATGAATTCCATTCTGGAGCGATTGTCAGCCTCGCCGCGACGCGGTTTGGACCAGAACTCGTTAAGGGACACGTGTAAGTAATCCAGATTTTTTTCTTTCAGCGCGTCAATGAGGGCGTAGGTCTCTTCCATGGTCAACCCCGGTGTTTCCGGTTCTTCAGGAGAGAAACGGTACCCAACAATAAACGGAAGTTTGGTATGTTTCGCTACAACCTTCTGCACTTCATCCACAACGGCCAGCGGGAATGTCAGGCGTTTCTCAATGCTGCCACCCCAGCGGTCTTCACGGCGATTGGAATGCGGGGAGAAGAACTGCTGGATCAAGTACCCATTCGCACCATGGATCTCAACACCGTCGAATCCGGCTTCGATGGCGCGACGTGTCGCTTCACCGAAATCGTTGATGATGGACGTAATTTCTTCGTCAGACAGCTCTCTCGGTACAGGAGAACCTGGACGCTCACTGGCAACAGCGCTTGGTGCCACCACTTGACCAGCTGGTACAGCTTGTTCCGGAGTGAGACGTCCGGCATGGAAGATTTGAAGGACTGCTTTGGAACCTTGCTGCTTGATTGTTTCAGCCAGGCGTTTCAGGCCGGGAACGAAGCTATCGTCATAAGCGGCAAATTGCGCCGGAAATCCGATACCGTTTGGTGTAACATACGTTACTGCAGTCACGGACATCCCTGCACCACCGGTGCGACGTGCGTAATATGCCAGTTCTGCATCCGATACGGTACCGTCAGGATTGGAGGACATATGGGTCATAGGAGCGAGTACGATCCGGTTCTTGAGACTGATGCCGCTCGGTAGTGAAACTTGTTCAAACATCGGGCTGTATTTTGGATTCATTCGTGGTTCCCTCCTGATTATAATATCTCTTTAAATAGATATATGAATACGTATTTCGATTACTGTAACCATTATAGTTACTATTACTCCATATTTCAACTTTTCATTTCAATCTGTTTTTAAACGATCTTATTCTTCATTTATTAAACACATTCACCCTCCACCAAGTTCAAAACAAAAAGGGCGAAGTGTCTCACTACACTCCACCCTATGGAAACCCATCTCCAGCATACGATTAGAAATTGCGCACATATGCGAGCTTCAGGTCCATCTCTTCCACACATTCATAACAATCATGTTCATCGTTGGCTACCATCGGTGTCACCGGATACAGATTCATATCGGTCGTGTTGTACGATTTCAGAAGAGGCAGTAACTGAGTCACTCTTGTATTGGCCGGATCCAGCCATGTGTTAATTTCTTCTTCGGACAGGATCGCCGGCATTTTGCTGCCGAATTCGCGAGTTACCATGTTTGCCCCTGTCATCAGCATCGTGCAGGTGCGCAGCGGCTGCTTGCGAGTGTCTTTCCATATTTCATATAATCCCGCAATGCCGAACAATCCACGGTCAGGCATCACGACGCGCACTGCATAACTTTTTTTGCCTTCCTGGCGCCAGTAGTACAATCCATTGCACGGAATAACGCAGCGTTTCGTTTCCACCAGCTTGTAGTAGGACGGATTCTCATGCACTGTCATAAGATTGGCGTTCACGGCATCGCGGCCCCAGAACGGGATAAACCCCCACCGAAACTCGTCCAGTACCCGCTCCCCATCTTGATGCAAAATAATAGGTGTATGCTGGGTTGGACTGATATTGTAACGGTTCTTATAGTAATACATCACGCGTTCAATCTTGAAATGATCCCTCACCTCATCCAAATCAGCTGCCAATGAAAAACGGTTGCACATGCTCAGGCACTTCCCTTCCCTGTGTGAATTTGAATGTATTGTTTGTTATTACAGGGAAATTATGCATAGAAACATTCAATTTAAAAATATGCAACCAGAACGTACCACCCGGCAGATGCAAGATAGCATGCTGAATCATGTACTTTATATAAATAGCAAAATCGTGCTAAATCATTGCAACATGATGTTATATTCTGCTGAAAATATCCATTATACAATGAGTTTGATACACATCACATTTATAAGATTATGATGATGTGCATGTTTAAGGCATATGACACATGTTCAGTATGCTATTTCACTGATAAAGGAGCTCATTCATATGAAATTAAGTCGTCCCGTTCAGATGGGCGTTGATTATTATCCCGAACATTGGGACCCTGCGTTATGGGAACAGGATGCCCGTTTGATGGCTGATAGTGGAGTACGAATTGTACGTGTGGGTGAATTCGCTTGGAGCCGCATGGAGCCTGCTGATGGTCAGTTTGACTGGGAATGGCTTGATCAGGCCCTGGATACGCTCCACAGGAATGGATTAGAGATTATAATCGGAACACCTACCATGACACCGCCGCGCTGGCTCACCGAAAAATGTCCAGACATCCTGCCTGTACTTCCAAGTGGTCAACGATATCATGAAGGTGTCCGAGGACACCGCTGTTATAATAGTCCCAGTATGAGAACGTACAGCGCGCGTATTGTACAGAAACTGTCTGAACGTTATGCCAAACATCCTGGCGTCATTGGCTGGCAAACGGATAATGAATTCAGCTTCACCGATTGCCAGTGTGCTGCCTGTGAAGAAGCTTTTCGAGAATGGGTTCGCGCGCGCTATTCCACGCTGGAACAGGTTAACCAATTATGGGGCACTGTTGTGTGGAGCGGGGAGTACAGTGACTGGGAACAGATTACGCCACCTTATGGAGGTTCCACATTCCAGAACCCTTCTTATCTGCTGGACTATTCCCGTTTTCAGTCCGATTCCATCGTTGCATTTCAGCAGATTCAAGTGGAGATCATTCGCAGCAATTGTCCTGACCATGTGATCACCCATAATTTCCATAGCTACCCGCAAAAGGCAGATCAATATAAGATTGCAAAAGAACTGGACTTCGCTTCCTTCGATTATTATCCGAATCCATCACCAAACAAAACCGATACGTCACCTTACAGCGGCGCCCTGTCTCTGGATCTGACCCGTGGCATCAAACGTCGCAATTTCTGGATTATGGAACAGCTAAGCGGTCCACCGGGGTGCTGGTTTCCAATGTGGCGCACTCCGCGTCCAGGTTTTCTGCGGGCCCACTCATGGCAGACCATAGCTCGCGGAGCGGATGCCGTTGTGCATTTCCGCTGGCGGAGTGCAACGGTAGGGGCGGAACAATTTTGGCATGGCCTAATAGACCACAGCAACGTTCCAGGCCGTCGGTTTAAGGAATTCCAGCAGCTGTGCAATGAGGTGAACAGACTTGGCGAGCGCCTTCAAGGATCTACATTACGCAATGAAGTCGCTATCTTGCATTCGCATGAGCAGTTATACGCCCTGCATATTCAACCGCAGTCAGAGGGATTGGACTACTACGAAAACATAAAGGTTTGGCATCGTGCTTTGACCAAATCAGGAATCAGTTCGGATGTCATCCACTCTTCCGAAGCTCTCGATGGATACAAAATCATTATTGCCCCTCATCTGTACCTCCTGGACGAGGACACAGCAGAACGGCTGCAGGCTTTTGCAGCTGCAGGAGGAACCCTGATTCTAACACATCGTTCCGGTGTTAAGGATGACCATAATGTCTGTGTGATGGCTCCGCTTCCGGGTTTGTTGTCCGCTTGTTCCGGTGTTAGAGTGACCGAATATGATCCAGTGGGCGGCGACACCATTATGATTCGGGATGATCAGGGCAATTCATATGCCGCATCCCAGTGGGCAGATGTACTTGAACTGGACACTGCACAACCTGTCGCTGTGTATGCGGATCAATTTTATACGGAAAGTGCAGCTGTTACGCGAAATCACTGGGGTGAGGGTGAAGTCTATTACATTGGCACCCAGCCGGAAGAGGCTTATCTGCGCAAGCTGGTGCGAACCATCGGGGACCAACTTCAACTTGCGGGAATTGAAGCTTTGCCTGACGGAGTACAGATTACCACCCGGACCGGTCCGAATGGATCATTTCGTTTTATTCTGAACTTGAGTCCTGAACCTGTCTCCATTCAGTTGAACGCCTCCTATACAAGTGCGCTGGACGGGACAGCAAGAGGTCCACATTTGCAACTCGATGGCTACGATGTTGAGATTGTCGAGATCAAAGCGTAAGAAGCATCCCGTTTTCCGAAAAACGTGTTCAAAAAAAGGCCCGCTGTGCATGTGAAATGCACTCGGGCCTTTGATCGTGGGGCTACAACCACTAGCTCACATATTCAATTCACCCTTCATTTGGATGTGGTATTCAGCTCAATGATCCAGTCAGCCAGGTCCTGTGTCTGCTTGAGCAAAGCGATGGGATCACGGAACCAGGATTCTTCCTCCGTCCATATGTATACCTTATTGTTCTTGATCGCAGGCAATGAACCCCACACCGGGTCAGCCTGAAGCTCTTCCAGCTGTGCAGAGCTGGTCAAAACCATATAATCTCCGGCGTACTTGGATAGCAGTTCTATGGAGAATTCATGATACGCCCCCTGCATCAACTCGGAAGGGACAGTTTTTGGAGCTTGTAGTCCAAGCAGCTCGTAGAGGTTACGTCCTCCTCGTCCAGACTGTTCTCCAAAAATGAAGACCTGACGATCATATTCCTGCATGACCGAGAAGGTAGCATCTGCTGGAACTACGTCATGCACATCCTGTCTGATTTTCGCAATCTCTTTATCGAAATCAGCCAGCCACTTTTTGGCTTCGGCTTCTTTGCCAAGCACATTAGCGAAATAATTCACCTCGTCTTTTAGTGTTGGAAAGGTGATGGATGCGATCGAAACAGTCGGTGCAATCTTGCTGTATTTTTCATAAGCCGCCTTGTCCGGATTTAATGTAATAATAAGATCGGGTTCCAGTGCCATTAATTGTTCAATCGAATCGCCAATCGTTTCAACCCCGTCCACTTTTCCTTCCAGATAAGGACTATTCATCAGAAATTGCCCTCCACCAATCGGCCTCACACCTAGAGCAAGAACGGTTCCCAAATAATCGATTGCCGCTACTCGCTGCGGGTGAGCGGGAATCTCGACATCGCCAAATGCAGTTGTTACGATTTTTGTTTCTGCAGCAGCCGTTTGTTCAGGTTCAGCCACGGCATCGGATGACACTGCGTTCTGCCCTGCTGTTCCACATGCACTCATTGTGAAAACCAACACAAGCGAGATTAATGCTGCTTTTAGATTGTTAAACATTTTTAATTCCTCTTCTCCCGTATATTGATAATGATTATCATCATCAATTACAGGATACCTCCCAGACGGTCCCGTTACAATGGATTCCTTTGTTTCCTTTCCTGTACTTTTTGAAACTTTCTTCAATGAATTACGATGTTTCAAGCGAAATTGTCCTGGCGTTGTCCCCAGTTCTTTCTTAAATACCCGGTTGAAATAAAAGGGATCGGGATAACCCACATAAGCAGCAATTTCATTCAAAGTCGCTTCTGACGTAGTGAGCAGCAGACGAGCTTCATTCATTCGCATGCGAATCATATATTCTGTCGGCGTAACTCCCGTCTGTTCTTTGAATTTGCGTGAAAGATACTGTGGACTATAATTCAAAGACTCCGCCAGCGACTCTAGGGAAATGGGTTCGCGAAAATGGTTTGTAAGATATCGCAGGACATATTCGCTAAGTGAAGGCAATTGTTCTGTACCCTGCATCTGCACTCGCTGCCGTAACACCAGTTGTACCAGTTGAAAAAAGCGTGCTTTTACCTGGAGTTTATTCAGAGAACCCTGTTCGGTCCAGCAATGATGAATTTCGAGAACGAGCTCACGCAATTCAAGCGGATTGTCCGGCTCGGCTGCCCAGCTTTGCTCAAAAGGATTGCTATTTATCAGCATTATCCGATACTCTCGCAAAACGTTTGCAGGTAACGTTGATTTGTAGAAAATCAGATACGCTTCCATGGCTCCATTGCCACTGGCTTCAACCGTCAAACAGCAACCTTTCCCTCCATGCAATAAAAGAAACCTGCTCGTTGTCCAAACTTCCTGATCCAGCCACAGTTGTCCCCGACCCGTTACAAACACAAACGCACTGGTAGGTAAAACATAGTTCCTCAATTCCTCGCTATCCTGAATATTCATAAACCGAACATCCAAAACTCGTACCTGAACTTGATCCCATAACTGAATATGATCATGAATACTCATGTTGATTTCCTCTCCCGTTTATATGTGTTAGCCAATAAACAATCTAGTGAGCCCTCACAAATGATAATGATTATCAATTATAGCGAATCTGTCCGATTCTTAGAAGCACAAGTCTTTTAAACATGAAAAAATAAAAAACCGTTGATTCTCCCTACAAAGGGAGAATCAACGGTTTGAATATAAAATGACTCTCTTTTAACCTGATAATCGGAATTATAATTTGATAAAATCAGCCATCGAACGAACCTGAATTGCACCCGTTTCCGAAGCTGCGCCAGCATTCTGCAATCCTTCTCTGGATGTGAACTGGACCTTCACCGGAATGCCTGGAATGAGATCGAAGAAGTTATCCGAGAACACGCCTTCTGCCTCTGACGAAATCCATACCTGTTTAGCAAGAACATCGCTTTCGAGCACCAGATATACGCCATCATTCTCCTGGACCTCAGTCACCTGGATTGCAGCCTTCTTCAAGCCAATATCCTTCGACGGTGCAAAATAGTGCTCCTGCACGATGTCTGCATGCCCATCCTGCTTCAGATCCAATCGCAACAGCGTTGTTGCTGCATCATGACCTTGCAACCAGTCGGACGATTTCAAGGACAGAACCAGTTTACCGGAATTGGATTCCAGTGCGACTGCATGCTTTTCCTCTCGATATACCGTACCATCGAATCCGATCAGGCGTACCTGCAATCGGCCCTCAACGGGTTGCAACTGATCCGAGATCAGATAAATATCTGTCGCATCTTCCTTCGTACCATCTACAGAGATCAGCACATCACTAAAACTGCGTTTGGCGTAATATTGCAATGCCTTCCAGTTACCGAAGTAGTCCATGCCTGCCCAGGAAGCGACCGGCCAGCAATCATTCATCTGCCAGTAGAGCGTCCCCATACAGAACGGTTTGCGGCGGCGATGTGCCTCAATAGCTGTTTTCATGGCTTCTGCCTGAAGTACCTGACTCATGTACAGGAAGGATGGGAAATCCTTCGGTTCATGCATGTACATATCCATGTACTGCTTGATCAGGCGGTTACCTGCTCCATTCTTTTGGTGTGCCAGCATAACTTCGGATTCCAGTGCCAAATCTTCTTCCTCGGCGTACTTGCGAACGGATTTGTATTCAGGGAAAGACTGAAAGCCGTATTCACTCATGAACCGTCCAACGTGAACGTTGTAGTTTTCAAAAGGTTCAACGCTGTGCCACACGCCCCAGTAGTGAATATCCCCTTCTGCTGTGGATGGGTGAGCATGCTGCTTCTCATCACCTGTCAGCGATACCAGAGGCGAAGAAGGCCAGTAATCCACACCTGGCGCATAAGCTTCAACCACTTCCGGAAGCAGCTCGTGGAAAATGGCTTCATAATCTGCCCAGATCTTCTCGCGTTGTTCAGCGTTATAATCTTTTTTCCAGCCCCAACCGCCATCCTCGATGTAATGGGCCCATGCAGAATCGATTTCGTTGTTTCCGCACCACAGTACGATACTCGGATGATTGCGCAGTCGTTTAACATTATCAATGGCTTCATGTTTCACACTGTTCAGGAACGCTTCATCGCCCGGATACATGCTGCAGGCAAACATAAAGTCCTGCCATACCAGCAAGCCATACTCATCGCACAATTCATAGAATACGTCTTCTTCATAGATCCCGCCGCCCCATACACGCAGCATGTTCATGTTGGACTCGGCTGCGGAAACAATCTCATGCCGATAACGCTCAGCTGTAATTTCGGTGATAAAGCTGTCGTTCGGAATATGATTGGCGCCTTTCGCAAAGACAGCTACCCCGTTTAATTCGAAATAGAAGGAAGCTCCAGCTTCATCTTTGTCCCGAACCAGACGTATGGATCTAAGTCCTGTTTTTACCGTTGAATCAGCTACAACCTGCTCCCCTTGCAGAACTTCTGTTACGAAAGAGTACATGTGCGGATCACCAAGTCCCCGGCTCCACCACAGCTTCGGTGCGTCGATGGCAATGGGGATCTCTATCGTTTGTACACCTGATTGCAAGGCTGCAGTCTGCTCCCATGTCTGACCGTCCGTACCGATCCGAATCACCGTTTCAATCGGGCTCGCCGTCTCTACTTCTACGATCGCTGTCAGTGAAGCCACGGAAGCGGTTACTTCATTTTGCCGGATAAATACATCATTGATTTTCACTTCAGACCAGCCTTCCAGACGTGCTTCACGCCAGATGCCGCTTGTCACGAAGCGAGGACCCCAATCCCAACCATAGTGATATGGTGCTTTTCGGGCAAAAATACTTACTCTTTTGTCGCCAAGTCCACCAACGTCAGATTGATCATTGGATGCAGGCAGTGCATAGCCGAGCTTCTCCAGCTTAGGCAGATCTTCCTGAATCGGGGACCGAAAACGGATTCGCAGTACGTTATCATTGCTCTTCACAATCGACTTTACATCCACGCTCCACACTCTGAACATATTGTCAGCAGATAAAACATGCTGTTCATTCACATAAACATCTGCATACGTATCGAGACCTTCAAAAACTATCTGCAAATGTTCCTGGGACAGCAAATCCTCGTTCACATCAAATTCTGTACGGTATTCCCAATCCTTCTTGTCAATCCACTGAACCTCTTTTTCATTAGTTCCATAAAACGGGTCCGGAATCTTGTCCAGTTTCAGCAGATCCGTATGAACACAGCCGGGTACCTGAGCCGGCATCCATTCCTGATCCTCACAAGCCTTGAATGTCCAGTTCTGAAAAATCTGTGATTGTATTTTACTCATAACAGCCTCCGTTTATCGATGAAGTGATTTTGAAGTGAAACGACATTTGTTAGGTTTTGTTATCATAAAATTGAATAACTCACAAAACAAAATTAACACGGTAAGCCTGTATCAGTCAATCTGTTTTGCAAAATAAAAAGCAAATAACAAAACAAAAAAAAGGACATGAGCTTCACTACACTCATGTCTCTTCCATTCCTCGATATATTATTCACCTTCAAGCTGCTCCCGCACAGCATTATATTCATCACGAACAACCAGTTCAGAGTAGATCAACTTGCGTTCATAAGGTTCATCTGGATGATCCATACGCCATAATAATTGATCTACCGCCCTTATGCCGAGGTTCTCCTTATTAATATGAACCGTGGCAAGAATGGGCTCGTCCATACTGGTGTTATCAAACCCGGTTACCGCACAGCGTTCAGGCACCGAAACGCCCCTGTTTTGCAATGCGCGCAGTACATTAACAGCTGTGTGATCATTGGCACAGACAATGACTTCAGGAATATCGGCTATCGGCATCTCAATAATGGCCTTCTGAATAAGCCGCAGATCCGGGCCCAACAATTCCGCTTGTTGTGTCCCCAGCAGCTGCATTTCTTCAAGTACCGACCGGTACCCCAGCCATCGCTCCCTGAAGCTCGCAGCATCAGGTAATTGGCCGGCAAACTGGAACCGTCTGTACCCCTTGCCTACGAGCATCAGCACCAGTTCTTTCATACACTTCATGTTGTCTGTAAAAACGGTATCCCCGTGAATGGCCGGGTCTTCGTGATCGACCATCACAAGCGGAATTTGAAGCCTGTAAATCTCAAGCAAAATAGGCGTTGAGATGGAGCCCACTGTTATAATTCCACTAATCGCTTCAGGATTGAGGACAGAGAACATCCGGTCCGAAGACGGCTCGGTCAACGTTAATATATCCATGCCCTGTTCATTAAGTCGTGCAGAAATGCCATCAAATACTGGCCCCCAATACAGCGAAGAGCGATTCTGGGACCGAATGTTGGGAAACAAAATCAAAATCGTGCCTGTATGTGATTGTTTATTGACACGTTCAGGCTGCGGCTCCACAGAATAACGTTTCGGTTCAGCCTTGAAATACCCAAGTTGTCCGGCCGTTCTCACAATCATATCCCGGGTTTGTTCACTCACTCCCGGTTTTCCCGTCAAAGCACGGGAGACTGCGAATTTCGACACGCCCGCAGCATCAGCGATTTGCTGCATGGTTACTTTTTTGCCCATACGACTCACCCGTTCTCCCTTAAATTACATCCAGTGTAGCATAAAAAACAGAAATCAACAAAACAAGTTGTCATTTTTGTTTTGTTTGTTAGCCCACTTTGATGGTTATTTACACATAATGTGCTATAAAAAAGAGTTTGGCCCCTCTTCAAAAAAGAGAGGTCCAAACTCTTTTGATTTCCGCTGATTTATACCCCGGTAGCCCCTTGTTCTCCAAGCTCTGTGGATAACGTTGCCCGCTTTCTGCGCCAAAACCTGACGTCCCATGATTTGATCTCCGTAATTAATACGCCTATCAACATCAACGCGGCTCCAGTGTATCCTTGCAGCGTTAGTGATTCGCCCTGGAAGCTGAATGCGAATGCAGCCGCGAACAAAGGTTCCAGAGAGAAAATAAGACTGGTCCGGGTTGGCGACGCATGCCGCTGAGCCAGCGTCTGCAGGATGTAGCCAAGGCCACTGCACAACACGCCCAGTCCAAGAATAGCGACCCAGGATTCAGGGCTATTCGGCAAGCGAGGGCTTTCGAACAGGAATGTAGCTCCGATCCCCCAGAGGGCTGCCACACCAAGCTGGATGGTACCAAGCGTTAAGGGATCATGTTTGGGAATGTATTTTCCAGCGATCAGAATATAAATGGCATACGTTAGAGCCGCCAAAATACACAGTACATCCCCGGTATGCAGGCTTAGTTCATGCTGAAGCGTAAGCAGGCCAAGTCCGGCAACGGCCACAATAATGCTAATCATCAACCGGGTATCCGGCATACGTCTATGTAAGATTGTACTCAAGATCGGGACAAAGATTACAGCCAAACTAATCAGGAACCCTGCCTGCGAAGTTGTCGTCTGCTGTACTCCATAGGTGATCAACACAAAAGCTGCAAATAATGCTGTTCCCATAATCGTGCCCGCTCCGAGTGCCTTCAGGTCCATCCGGAACAGTCTGCGATGGAAAATAACCGCTGCCGCAATAAAAGCAATACTGAAGCGGAAAGCGACCAGATTGAGTTCCTGCAAGGATTCCAGACCCGACTTCATAAACAAATAGGAGGAGCCCCAAATAACCGTTGCGAGCAGCATCTGCAGATCTGCTCTTCTTGTAACATTCACTTGTTTTCCACTTGCTTTACCCACGTTGCTTCAACCTTCATTCTATGTAATGTTCTCTGCTGAGTCCGTACAAACCAACTCGCCTTGGCAAGTATAAACGATCTCTTTGCATTATAAAAATGAATATTTATAATAGTTAATATGAAATAAATTCATGTATTTATCGTCGGAAGGAACGGATTGAAATATGTCATTAGTCAAGTATGAGATTTTGAACGCAGTCGTGGAATATGGGAGTCTCACCAAGGCAGCTGAAGCACTGAATATTACTCAGTCTGCTGTCAGTCACGCGATTGCCAGTCTGGAGACGGATTGTGGATTCTCATTGTTGAATCGAGGTCGCACAGGCGTACATGTTACCGCTGAGGGGGAGCGAATTCTGGGCTACACCCGAGAAATTTTGCGCTGGAACGAACTTATGAATCAGGAAATATCCTTAATTCGGGGAGCTGAGGTGGGAACAGTACGAATAGGAACCTTTGCCAGTGTATCGACCCAATGGCTGCCTGGGATACTGAAGCAGTTTCGCCAGCGCCATCCTGGAATTGAGATCAAACTGTGGGAAGGCGACTACGCTGAAATTGAAGCCTGGCTGGCAGGAGGAGCCATTGATCTCGGTTTTTTATCCCTTGGCGATGCTTCGCCTTTTGAAAATATCCCTTTGCAAAAAGACAGGATGATGTGCATCCTGCCCCAAGATCATCCGCTTGCAGAAGAGACGTCTGTAACGTTTGAAGTCCTGCTGGAACAGCCTTTTATTCTTCCCCGTTGGGGCGGTGATAATGAAATTGAACGTTTGATTCGCCAGCATGCTGCCAAGCTGAATGTGGTTTATGAGGTTGCTGAGGATCAGGCCATTATGGCCATGGTCCGGAACGGACTCGGTATTAGCCTCCTGCCGGAGATGGTTCTACAAGGCCATACGGCTGAGCTTGCTCTTGTTCCGCTCCACGGAGATCCTTATCGCACCATAGGCCTGGCCTGTCCTTCCCTTGCCAATCTGTCTCCAGCCACCCGCCGGTTTATTGAAGCCGTTCAGGAATGGCTGGCTCCTACCCGTTAGTCTGCGAAAAGATGTTTTAAATAACGCTCAGGATTATTCAACAAAGTATCGCGTAATTTGTACATGTGACGTATCTTCAACCTTTACTTTGCTTATATGTTCTTCTGTAAAATGATAGATGGTCTCACCCGGATATGCCATTAGAATAGGGGAGTGAACCTCCCCCAAACTTTAACTGCCGTTACTTACAAATTGTACAACGCCAATGCATATCATGAGTATAAAAAGGACTGCCAACACAACACCAAAGCCAATCAGAAACCGAGCTGCAGGTGAGCGTCGATTTCCCTGCAGACTGCCTGCCAACAGATCCAGCTTCTGTTCAAGCCGTTCAACCCTTTCCTTCACCTGTTCCAGTTCATTATTGGAGTTCATGATATCATCCTCTCATCCTAATTTGAGGCACCCGTCTCAAAACGATATGTCTAGTTCCACACCCGATCCAATTGATCCGAATAAAAGCGGATCGCCCTGCTGTATTCGTTGATTCCCTCATCACCCGATGTATCTGCCAGCTGTACGAGCAACCGTTTCATGGCTTCCGCATGCTCTCCCAAATTGTAGAGTACCATTGCATAGAACACTTCCAATTCCCGATGCTCCGGAAATTCTTTAATCCCCTTTTCTAACCATATCTTTGCCTGCTCATACTGCCCCAGAGTCCGGTACGTGCTGCCGAGTCCAAGTATGGCACCCGCTCTGTCTTCCCCAGTCAATCCTTGACGGAGAGCTGCCTCGTAGTATGGCACTGCTTCCCTTTCTAATCCAAGTGAATCGTGTGTCCAGGCCAGCTGGTACGAGACATGTGCGTTATCCGGTTCGTTCTCAGCCATTTCCTGCAATAACACAATAGCCTCCTGCATCTTCCCTTCTTGTCTTAGGAGGATCGCCTGCTCCAGATGACTCATTAATCTGCACCCTCTTCCAAAATCTTTTCCATTAATAGAAAACATCTGTTAAGTATAGCAAAAAAACACCTCAGGTCCTATACGGGTGACATTCAGCTTGTCCACACGCCGTTCCATAAGATGTTTGTTTTGATATGCCATAATGACGATTTAATGTTTGCTTGCACGGTCAGCACAAGACCGTATTATGCCCAGGTCGTATTTGCAACCATTAGGATAAATATAAGCATTAGATAATTAACCGAGATCAAAAAGTTGACTTTGGCCCATTTGTCGTCATCCGTTGCTTTGAGTCCACTGAGCGTATGGATGAACCAAATCAGCCCACCAGCCAGCGACACCAGTAAAAAGACAAGTCCAACATAGTCATAGTAGTACAACAGCCAAGCAGCAGGGAGCAGTAAGAAAACATAAGGCACCATCTGATACTTGGTCCGTTTAATCCCTTTTACCACAGGCAAAAGCGGAAAACCGGCTGCACGATATTCCTCTACCCGGCGGATGCCAAGTGACCAGAAGTGAGGTGGCTGCCATAAAAATAACAGCGCGAACAGCAACCATGCACCCATATCGATCTGATTCGTGACCGCACAGTAACCGATGACGGGCGGCATCGCACCTGCTATTCCTCCGAGAGAGGTACTCCACGTGGAACTGCGCTTCAGCCACATCGTGTAAATGACGATATAAGCAAACCACCCGAGAAGTGAAAGCCAGCCTGAGAGGGGATTCACCCAAACGTATAACACGATAAACCCGGCAACCCCCAGAATGATACCATACCAGAGTACAAAGCCAGGACGAAGATGGTTAATGTACTCAATCCGTTTTTTGGTCCGTTCCATCTTCTGATCCAATTCACGATCCCAGTAATTGTTGATGACACAAGCGGATGCAATGACAAGAGTTGACCCGATAATGACCAGCAGCAGGGATAACCACGAGATATCCCATTTTGAAGCAACCCAGAATCCTACTGCAACCGCAAACACATTAAGCCGCAGAAGTCTAGGCTTCGTTAATGCAATCATGTCTTTAAGCATGAGGAGCCTCCTGAACTATGTAAAAACACCATTCCAATAATGATACATGTACCTACAATGAATTACAATCTTCTTTCACATTTTGTCATAATCAAAAAGCATTCCCCACCGTTCTGACGAACAGGAAGAATGCTTGAGAATCTATGTTTAAGGTATATATTGCTGCACGATTTTTGTGATTTTTCCGTCTTGCACAGTAAGGTGATAAGGAAAAACCGACAGATCCAAAATGGCTTTGTTCTCATATAACGATTCAAATTTGCTGAGAGCAATCCGCTCATTCCATTGGATGGTTGTACCTTGTACCGTTCCATCTCGATCATATAGCTGCATCAGCACTTCGGCATCTGCGCTAACTTCAACCTTTTCCTGCTCCTTGCTATCATTGATAATATAGTAACCATCCGGAGCACCATCTATACCTGAATCAGGGTTACGCTGCTCGAATACTTTATCCGCTTCTTCTCCCTGATACCATCCGATCTTGTCCAAAACCAAATACAGTTTGCCATTCTCCTGCTGCAGCTCATCCACGTAGGCTGTATACATTTCTGAATTGACTGCCTGAGTTTCTTTGGCTGAAACTTGTGAGGAACTGCTACTTTCCTCGGCATTCGCCGGTGTAAGCAAATATGTAGTAAGCACAATGATACCCAACAATAGCGTAACGGTACCCAGCATCTTTAATTTCCATTGTTTCGCCGCGTTCTTCATAGGCAGCATCTCTCCTTATATGAACGTTACTATTCCTTAACCGGAAGGGTTTTACTTTAAACGCTCATTTGAATATTCGTTTCAACTTTTACTATATACATCATATCTCTTTACATTCCATTAAAAGTATCAGCCAGATGAAAAATAGTTACAATTCACGTTACTAATATCTCAGAAAATGCCACCATCAAAAAGGGAACCTCAAATGCAGTGCATTTAAGGTCCCCTACAGATTTAATCTCAATGCGTGTGTTGGGCAAGACGTACCAGCATATGGGCCAGCATGTGTCGTTCTTCTTCCTTACCCACATTCCAAAGCTCCTGCAGCAACTTCTCTTCACGGTTGCGAGGCTCTTCTTTGGCAGCCAGATAATCAGCTACCTTCTCGGCAATCTTGGCCATTTGTTCCTCACCTAGGCCAATGGATTCACCCATAGCAATACGTTTTCCGAGATATTCCTTGAAGGCATCAAAATTTTGCAAAATTTGTTCCCGCTCTTCCGGTGCGATTTTGTCTATGGCGTTCTCTACCTTCTCCGTTGCTACTTGACCATCCTTATGGATCACATGATTGTTTTCATTCATTATAAATTCCTCCTTTAGCGTTATGATTTGACTCTTCATCTATAATATAAACTTCTCGCCGAAGATTAATCAGTCCATTTCTATCCTTCACCTATGATCCTTGACCGGCAGTTGAATGGACCTCCACACAGCCAAGCTTCCCCACACATACAGCACGGCGCTCAAATAAAATAAAACATCAATCGTCAACCAGTCGATCAGCAGCCCCCCGATGATGACAGCGAAACCCGAAGCAGCAGACGTCCAGAAATGATAATTGCCAATCGCCTTGCCTCGCTTCCCTGGTTCAGTGAAATCTGCAAGCAGTACCCGTTCACTCATCCGCTGCATCGCATTGCACAACCCCATAATCATCTGCAGCAGCAATACCCATATGTATGTAGTAATCCAAGGGAAAGCAATCATCGTTCCGGCCATACCCAGTGAGCTCAAAATAAGCCACTGCCGTGCATAGTTGTCCATCCTGGGGGCCAGCCACTGTGAAGCTGCTGCAGAACTGATTGTAAAAACGGCAAAGGCAAGACCATATTTGGAGAAACTGTTACCGAGATTTTTGAGAAACAACAAATAATAGGGATAAATCATGCCTGAAGCTAAGGTGACCATGCTTTGTGAGCGGACCAACCATTTCATATTCATTTACCGTCCCCCCCGTATTGCTCCATAAAGTAATTCATAAATACATGTTCGGGATCATAATGCTCTTTTGCTGCAAAAAATTCGTTCTTACGAGCGTAAGCTTGCTCAAACTGTTCTGCCGTGGCATATCCCTCATAGGGCAAATAATAGGTACCGTTCAAGCGGATAAACGTAACTATAATCCTTTGCAAACTCGCCTTGAATTTCTTTTGTTCTTCGTCCGACAGTGAAGCATGGAACAGACATACCAGTCCGAACATGTCCTGTGTCGCATATGAAAGTACAGCTTCTTCATCTTTCTTCACATAACGCACCGTAATATTTAACAGATCCAGCTGCTCTTGTGAGACGATCTCTCCCATCTCCTCAACAAATGCAGGAAACGCATCAACAGGGATAAAATATTCCTGCAGCAAATCATTGGCACCCGGCTGGTGGTATTCCATAAAAGCGGATGGAGACGCCATGGCATTATTCCGGCTAATTCTCGTACCAGCCTGAGAATCGAAATATCGCTGCTGCAGCTCCCAAAACCACTCTCTACCCCACCCCGTTCCGCGATTAAGGTTAAACAAAATCTTGGCAGGCAGCACGCCCTGCTCACGTAAAGCCAGATCATTATAATCCTGGAGAGAGGCATCCGAATCGATGGCATAATTCAGCGCATACATGTCGCTAAAATATCCTTTTCCAGGTTGAAGTGAAAGACGAGCCAGGTGCATCCGTACATTGGGATTGCGAAGCACATCCTTTTGAAAATACGTTGGATAATCCTTCGCTTCCATTCGTTCTACTTCAAGTCGGTACAATTCATCTTCCGTTAACGAAAGCGTAACATCCAGAATCAGGCCAAAGAGACCATATCCACCTAAAACCAAAGGAAAAAGTTCTGAATTGGAAGTACGACTCACTTCCCGAATCTGTCCATCTGCGGTCAAAAGACGAAAGGATTCCACACTCTGAATCAGCGATCCGTTGCGAAGCTCCCTCCCGTGGGCATTTACACTAATAGATCCCCCGACGGTAAAAATATTTTGAGACTGTATATTTTTGAGGGACAGCCCATAAGGGTTTATTGCACGTTGCACGTCAGCCCAGGTAGCCCCTGCCTGAACAGTTATCTTTTTCGCTTCCGGTTGGACATCCAGTATTTGGTTATAGGAAGTCATATCAATTACGATACCATCTCGGTAATAGGTATGGCCGCCCTGACTGTGACGTTGTCCCGCAATGGACACGGTCAAATGATGGTCTTTGGCATCCTTCAGCAGTTCCACGAGTTGCTGTTCCTGATGTCCCTGCACGACTCGTTCCACTTTTACCGGGTGTAGACGGCTGTAGTCTGTAATTAGATATGGATTCTGATCTTCCCCTCCCGTTCTCCAATAGGTCCAGATACACAAGACGAGGAGCAGCAGGAGTACACTTGTTTTTTTGACCACCCAGCTTCCCCCTTTAGTTCAGCGTTTCAAAATGGTTTCAGCGGTTAATCGTTTACATATACATTACAACGTTTGGAGATGTTAAGGAACACTATAAATAGGAATGAATAAGGAGGCGTTACTAATGAGTGATCCCAAAAACCAAAAGGCAAATAAGGAACTGGAGCCTGGTGTCAATACCGTGCTGCATCCGGACTCCAACAATCCTGGCCCTACAGATATGATTGAAGATGCCGTTGGAGAAATCATTGACAACATCACAGGACATTCCAAAAACAAAACGGCTACAAACAGTGAGAATAAACCCAACAAGTAATATTCAATCGACTTGCAAACAGTTCAAAAAGTCCTCCAGCCCCATACTGGGTCGGAGGACTTTCTGTATATCTATACGAAGGCGATCTGCTAGATCTATGTTTGTGTCTTAAAGCTGCTCAACTTCATTCTTCTTCTTCATCTTTTGCAAAGCCTTATGAATCCAGATGGCTGCGATTGAACCTTCACCCATGGCAACTGTTGCCTGCTCCGCATGGAGTCCCAAATCCCCCGCAATCCACACATTTGGGGCTGCCTGCAAACTGCGATGGTCGGCTTCCACATGTTTATTATCCGCAATGACGGCTCCAAGCTGCTCTGCGAGTTCGAAATGTACCCGATTTCCGCCAAAGGCTATGAATCCACGCTCCGACTCATAGATCTGTCCGTCTTCGGTCAGAACCCCTGTAATATGGCCATCCGCTGTTTGCTGAACTTCTTGTACCGCAGCTTCCAGATAACGCACACCGGCCTCCTTCATGCTCCGATGAAGCTCAGCCGAGATTGGTCTCTGTTCATGGTTGATGTACAAAAGATTTTTTGTACGCTCAATCAGGGTCATCGCCATGTTGGCACCTGCTTCGCCTGACCCCAGCAGTATGGTACGACGATCCTGAATCTCATATCCATCACAGTCCGGGCAAACATAAACCGTTCTGCCCAACGTTGGCCTCAAGCCCGGAATTGCAGGAAAACGATCGCTAAGCCCAGTTGCCAGCAATACAGTCCGTGCCATATATTGAGCGCCAGAAGAACCAGTTAAACGAATTTGTTCTCCAAGCCGTTCTGCTTTAACAATACGGTCCTTTTCAAATAAAACTCCGGTTTTTTCGGCCTGCAATCTGCCGTTGGAACGCAATTCTTCACCTGATATGCCACCCGGAAATCCCAGAATATTATGATAGGTTCGGCACAGGGTTGACCTGCCTTCTCCAGCATCCACCACCAGCACCTGATGCGAACTGTAACGTCCCAGCTGAATGGCAGCCTGAAGTCCTGCGAGCCCGCCTCCTACGATAATGCAATCAAACTCTCGCATGTTCCTTCTCCTCCAGTCCATTCTTTTTGTCTCTGTCAGATCGGTTCCGATCCTTCTATACATTAAACCGCTCAATCAGACTCAAACGTCCTATATCTAGCTTGTACAAAAAATAAATAACCCAAACCGTCCGTCAGATTCACGGCCCGGTTTGGGTCTCTTATATCATTAAATTGATTAAAATAGGTATGATTCAAAACGGGAGGCATTGGAGATGGCATTCCATACATCTGCTGTTTCCCCGCCCATGTACCAATAAGCCAAGCCTGCAATCTTCCTGTCTGTACTCATCCTCACTTTGGCAGTTAAGGAGCGGCTGTCCTCTGCCCAAATATATCTTGGCATTCCGTTACTCAAATACCCAATTACATATTGCCCCAGACTTGCATTCCATTGCCTCACGGAGCCCGCAGCTCGTGCCCGTGTTCCCTGTTCTGCAAGTGTGATATCCCAAGAGTCCGTTGCCGGACTAGCCGATGACCAGTCCCTTGTGTAGAGCGGAAGTGCCAAAATGACTTTGGCACGAACCACGTCAGAGAGCATTGTATCCAGAGCATTTTCTACCCAAGGAAGTGAAGCGACCGAACCGGCTATAGGGTCTCCGTTCCAATGTTCCTCATACCCCATCAGAACCATGTAATCGGACACTGCGCCAAGTTTGGCGTAATCGAAGGCTTCCGTCCAATCTGTGCCCAGATCAGGAGATACATCAACTGAAACAACCGCGCCAAGTGAATGGAGAGATGCAGTCAGTGAAGTTACAAATGCGGTCATGCCTTCCCGGTCTGCTGACTGCACGTTCTCAAAATCCACATTAATGCCATCCAATTTGTATTTCTTCACATATGCAGTAACCTGAGCTACGACGGAGGCTCTGTTGGCTGAACTCGATAACATCTGATGCGTCATCGCAGGATCGGAACGATTTCCCAGCAGTGGCCATACCTCTCGGTCGGTAGCTGATGCCCATGATAAGAGGGTGGCGTCCGTATGGTCCGTCACCTGCATGCTGCTGTTCAGAAAAAACCACCGGGGCACAAGTGTATTTACCTCAGATTGTTCAACCTGCTTTTTGAACTCGGCAGTGGTAGAGTCATATTGCCATCCCAGCTGTATTCCCAACGAATCAGGATTCTCAAGCTGCTCCGACCACTCTTTCTTTTGCAAAATGGCATCAAGCATCACCGCAGCTTCCTCGCGGGTTACCTGATCCTGTGGTCGGAACAAGCCATCACTTCCGCGCATCAGTCCAAGCTGATATACCTTCTGCACATAGGGCCGAGCCCATACAGAAATATCAGAAGCGTCATTATAAGTTGTAGACAGCAGCCCTGTGGATACGGAAGATTGTTTCAGCATTCTCACCAGCAGAGCAGCCGCCTCTTCCCTGGTAATCGATGCGTTCGGTTGAAATGTTCCCTGTCCTTTCCCCTCAAGAATGGAAAGATTGGTCATGGCGGCAATATTGCCATAATACCAGGCTGTTGTGCTGGTATCGTTATAGGGGCTAATATTATTTTTAACAGGCTTTAAGCCTAGCAATCTAACTGCAAAAGTTGCAAATTCGGCGCGTGTCACTGCTTTTTTCGGTTCAAACCTGGTCTCAGACGTTCCTGCAGCAATTCCTTTGTTCACCAGATGCGTTATCGCATCTTTTGCATAGCTGGAGTTAATGTCCTGGAATGGCTGTTTCACCACAGCTGCCTCCACCGGAACTGAATATCCTGCCACTAATCCAAGTGTTAATAAAGTCGCTAATAAGGTGATTCCCACCTTTAGACCAGCATGTTTCTTTATTCTATTGTTCACATCAAAAGGCCTCGCTTCATTGGAGTACGATCTACATCATCGTATCAAATTGAAGCGAGGCCGTATGTGCTTAAATGTTGGAAATCTGTTCGATGCTTTATCCTTATTTGTGTACTTTTACGCGCTCTTCAATGGACTGGAATTCTTTCTCGCCCGGCGTAGCCGTAGGTTTACCGAATGGCATCTGAGCGATCAATCTCCAGTGTTCCGGAATATTCCATTCTTGCTTCACTTTCTCGTCGATCAGCGGGTTGTAGTGCTGCAGGGAAGCTCCAAGACCTTCCTGTTCCAATGCAGTCCAGATCACGAGCTGCAGCATGCCGTTGGATTGATTGGCCCAGATTGGGAAGTTATCTGCGTAACTCGCAAAATTTTGTTGAAGCTGTGCGATGACATTGTTGTCTTCGAAGAACAGTACTGTACCATAACCGCTCCGGAATCCTGCCATTTTCTCAGCTGTGGATTTGAAAGCTTCTGCATCCCCAACCACTTCACGCAAAATTTCTTCTGTATGATTCCACAGTTTATCATGTTGTTCACCAAGCAAAACAACTGCCCGAGATGTTTGTGAGTTGAAAGAAGTTGGCGTATATTTTACGGCTTCCTCAACGATTTCCTGAATTTTAGCATCCGAAATTGTGGATTCCTTGCTGATTCCATAATAGGATCTTCTGTTTTTCAACGCTTCAAAAAACGATGTAGACATTATGATTCGCCTCCCAAATTGGTTTTATATCGTAACTCCTTCTTGCTAACATAGTAACTATAATATAGTAACATACATTAGTCAACAAACTATTTTATTTTCACCAAATATACATTTATTCTGAATCGGACTCCCGAAAATCGGCACGGTACTTCTCTTCGGTCGAAGAATTGCTCTTGGTCTGATCTTTATTCTTCTCTTCTTGCTGTTCCATATTCAGATCTTCCAAGGGAATGGGATCGACTGTCTGCTCTTCTTCAAACTGGTCAAGCAAACTTTCCTTCTCCGTCGGGAATTGCTCCGGATTATCCCGAGGATGTTCCTTATTCGATTCTTTATTATGACCCGAGATTTGATTTTTCATTCTTAAACGCCTCCTCTGGTTTCATTACCCTTTCTTTACCTTTTCTGCATGTCTTCTAAACACAGCAAAAAGACCAACCCGAATATTCGGGCTGGTCTTCACACTCTCTTATTAGGAAATGACATTCTCAAAACTAAGCTTGGCTTCAAAAATAATACTTTGCTCCTCTGCTCCAGATCGTCCGCGGATCCAGATGACCCCATCCACCGCTTTCGTACGTTCAACAACCAATTCTTCCTGCATCCGCATCTCCCGGTGATACGATATCTGCATGCGGGTTAGACGGTTATTAAGTTCTTCCGCTGAGAGTGCATCACAACAAACATCGGCGTATCTGGCATTATTCATATGCCCGTTACTGTCCGTGCTGCTATACCGAACCATTAGTCGATATTCTTCCTTTGTTTCCAGTGTTGGAGGAAAAGCCACTTTTTCCGGTGGTGCTCCCAACGATAAATCGGGATGTGACTTCACTTCCAAAGGTAGTGCCGAAGGTCTGAGGATCTTTCGTTTCTCCAGATCGACCAAGGCCCAGGAGGTCCGTGCCTCAGCTATTGGATTCCCTTCTGCATCGGTGAGAACATAGTCCCGGAGCCACATGACTCCTTTGTTGCCCTTATGCCAGGTTTGCAGACTCACTTCCTCTTCCAACCGAGCTTGGCGCAATATCGTCAAATCGGTTGTAATCAGCATCCAGCCCATTCCCTGATCCAGCATTTCCGATACGGTAATGCCCATACTGGCCAGATCACGGTCTGCTGCAAGCTGCATATGTTCAAGCAATGCCGAGGGTCGGTATAGAGACTTATAGTCTGCTTCGGATGATCCGATTCGGTAATTAAACGTATAGGGTAGTTCAGTTTCCATCAATTATACCTCCCTTGAGTCTGTTTCGATTGGAGATCGTTGTACGGGATTTTCAGTGCCGGGAATATTTACTGTGTTTGGTGCAAACGACTGCGATAAAGATCAGGTGCACAGCCCACGTTTTGTTTGAACATCCGACTGAAATGTGATAATCGCTTGAAGCCCGACAACCGACTTGCCTCGGTAACCGTGATTTCAGGTTGGAACTGAAATAGAAGTTTGGCCTGATTGATACGGCGGTCGTACAGATATTTAAATATGGTACTGCCTGTCATCTCTTTAAACAACCCGGCCAAATAAGGCTTGGACAAATGAAGCTCACTTGCCAGATCATCCAGTCCAATATCCTGCATATAGTGGGTATCCACATAACCCATGATGTGCTGCACATGCCTCTCCTTTTCCGAAGAAGGACGATGCTCCACCACAATGCCGCGGCAGATGCCGGCCACAAAATATAACAGATCACACAAACGAACGATCAGCCGTTCCTGTCTGAACTCGCCTGAATTCGCCGAAAGCTGATCCAAGTTCAGCAGCAGAGCTTCAAATTCCGAACGGGTGTCTCCCTTTAGATTGATTCGGCAGTTTCTCAACTCATCGAACGGCATAAGCAATTCGCTGATTCGATCCGGATGAAGGCTTCTGCGGATGAGTGATGGATCAAAGTGCAGTGTCGTTCGTTCATACAATGCGTCAGGTATCGGATGTGCACGATGAAGGGTCATCCCATGCATGAGAATCAAATCACCCGGTTCGAGACTATAAACGCGGTCTCCTATAATATAGGTACACTCACCTTCATGAAAATAATATACCTCGTAATGTGGATGAGAATGAAATCCGTCAGACAATCCGTTATTGTAAATACGTGTGGAACGATAACTGTATTCCAGCGGTGCATTAAAGTGCATGATGCGTGTCATATTTCGGCACCTCCTATGGGAGAGGTTTTTCTTATTTAGAATAGAAGCCATGAACGTTACCGTACTTTACGGTGATGTCATGGCCCCTGCGAATGTTATGATTTACAAAAGTTGTTCGATGCTCGCCTCAACTGCATCCATCGAATCCACTGGTTCGAAGCGTTTGACCACTTGCCCTTCGGCATTAATCAGAAACTTCGTAAAATTCCACTTAATCGCATCCCCGTGCAGCCATTCCGGAGCTTTATCCGCAACCATCAGTTTAAGCAGTTTGGCTTGCACATCCGATTCGTCAAACCCGGCAAATGGTCCTGATTTTTTCAGGTAGTCATACAGCGGGTGTGCCGTGTCGCCATTCACATCCATTTTGGAAAACATGGGGAATTTCACACCATAATTAATCTGGCAGAAGGAAGCTGCTTCTTCACTGCTCCCCGGCTCCTGCTCAGCAAATTGGTTACAAGGAAAACCGATCACCTGAAGCCCCTGATCCTTATACTTATCGTACAGCTTCTGGATATCATCGAACTGGTGCGTATATTTGCATTTGCTTGCCGTATTCACAATCAGCACAGGCTTTCCTTCATATTGATAGAGCGGAAATCGTTCTCCGCTAGTTTTGATAACCGTGAAGTCATAAATCGTTGCCATAAGTTTGGTGCACCTCGTTGTTATGTAGTATGTAGAAATAGAATGTTACGTGTTCTCTATTATATACGAAATAGAATCTGCTGTAATGAAAAACTAACGCAATGGATATACCAACTGGATTGGCTCTGTGTTCAGCCCCTCTTTGAACAAATAATTATGATCTGCACCCACGACACAAAGAATTCTCTTGCCGGGATTGGAGTGACATGTATTTTTGACTCGCTGAATCATAATTTGATTACGAACGACCCAGCGGAAATTTTGAGCATCTGGGTTGACCTGGTTTAACCATTCGTACTTTCGTTTGGTCATTTCATCAAATTCAACCGAATTAAACGGTATGTTTCCCGCGTCATATGTATTCATTTGTTTCAAAAACCATTCATCATCTGTCTTCTCTAGTTCTTTACGCTGTACTTCGGAATATCCGATGAAGGGATCAAAGTTATTCCATACATCCAATTCAAACCAATCTATGGGCACGAATTCAATGTTGTATTCCTCGCATAATGGAAATATGAGCTCCCAGTATTCGCTTGCCGGCTCTCCCCAATACCCTTTATCTTCTTTATCCTGAATGTATTTCTTCCAGCTTAATGGATGTACTTCCCCACAGATGATATCCGGGTTAAATTCGGTAATAAGCGCTTCATACAGGGCTAGCGAACAATGATATTGTTCTCTCAATTCCGGATTATGAATGGTTCCCAAAAGACCAACGACAGTCATTTCCTTTACCCTCCCCAATAAAATAAGCTGCCCGTAAAGGCAGCCGTTTTTTTAGTTCACCAGGATTATGCAAAATGCTTAGTTATAAGACTTTTCCCTAACGGATTGAATGAATTTCTCCAAATCTCCCAGATAGTATAACAAAGAATTTTAACAGGAACAATGACGCAAAACGAGAACTCGTTCCCCTTGTCATAAGAAAAGAAGTTAAAATTGCCCGGTAGCCAGCATACGTTCTCTGGTTATAAGAATAAGAGATAACACAACTTCTTGTGCTGCTCCGTAATCATTGTTTGATAAAGCATGCAAGGTATCCCGATTGATTCCGATTGCACTGTAATGTTTGATATGTGGTGTCTGCTTGAAGCGGACGATGGAATGCATATAAAGTTTATCCCGGAAAGAGTCGAATGTACTTAGCATCACCCCATTGTTCAAGGATTCAACGATCTCTCGCATGAAGAGAAATTGATGCTCGGTGTATAAGGGATAGTCATTCTTTTTCTCTGCTGTTCGCTGAACTTCAACATGAGCTGCAAGCGACTCAAGGTTCAGGTGGATCTCCCGGTTCGGGTTTTTCATCATTTCAAAGCAATAGAAGAGCATGGACTGAAGTTGTTCAATCAAATCAAGAAATTCCTTTCCGCGAACCTCCTTGACCAACACACCACGATTTTTGAGTGAGGTCACATAACCTTCTGATTCGAGGCGGGCGATCGCATGACGGATCGGTGTACGGCTCATTTGATACTCCTCAGCCAATTCGTTCTCTGAAAGCAGAGTTTCTGGCATCAGTTCTCCGCAAACCATTCGCTCACGCAGCATCATGTATGCTGTATCGACAAGCGATATTTTGTTCATATGATAATCCCTTTCTCCCATTGATAAGGTCTTTAATTGGGCTTCTAACGTTATCTACATATCACCCTATATTACCAGTCTTAGAAGAAGTTACGCAACCAAGCCGAGGGAAAGAAAGAGTCCAACACTGTATCCCAGCGTCCGGACTCCATTTTCTAAATCAGATATTTGTTTTGAAGTGCTGTACGTTGCTCTTCGTTAATGCCAAGCCCCTCTGTAAGGTACAACTCGAATGATCCATAGTTTTCGTCGATTGCTTCAAGTGCAGCCTGTATAAAGGCAGCTTTCATCATTTCCGGAATCGCTCCCTGTATATCCGGCATTTGGTCCATGTATGCTTTGTAATCTTTATTGCTGCCTGAGAGGAAACGCTGCATGAGTCCGTCTACCGCGAGATTCGTCAGCTCGTAATCCTCAATGACCACATCCCGTGGCACGCCCAAGGTGAGAAGGATCAATGCACATACAACTCCGGTCCGATCTTTACCTGCGGCGCAGTGGAATAGTGAAGTGTCCCGGTCTTCTTTTAATAGTTCATGCAGAATGAGTGCACATTTGTCGGTATTTAAGATCATGGCTTTGTAGCCTGCATGCAGATCATGTCCAATCTTTTGCATCTCCTCCGGATTTGCTTCCGCCATAAATGGGATATTTGTGTTGATCGCTTTACCGATGGCAGGGCTTGGACGGCTGGCTACTTCAAACTCGCTGCGCAAATCACAAATCCAGTCAATGCCGAGGGCATCGGCCGTTAGCAGGTCCTGCTCACTGAGCTCATGAAGATCAGCCGATCGCAGCAGCATCCCCCAGCGGGTCGTCCGGCCATCTTCTGTGAGGTAACCGCCCATATCCCGGAAATTGATTACGCCATCTGTGTAAATCATACGATCGTTAATGGTAGATACCGAACCATCCTTAAATTTCACGTGATAAAAGTTGCGGCCAGGAGACAGCGTTCTCGTAAACGCTGACCCTATAGGATCGATTCGCACCTCCAGCAGCGTGCTGCTGAGTTCATCGAATTCTGGCAGGATGGAATGATAGATGGCCTCTGCTTCTATGTCCTCTGTCATATTCCAGGCAAGCGTAATCCCGTTATTTTCACTGTATTTCGCCTGTACTAGTGGTCCTTGCTTCAAAAGTGGCTTAGATGTTGACATGGATAACTCCTCCTCAAATTGGTCTTACTTCTGTATGGATGTTCGATTATTTAGTTCTGACGTGTTTTTAGCTTCATTTTGTATCGGTTTGCCACAAACTCAACGCTGAATACCATGATGAAAACGACCAATCCGACAAACAAAGCGGCTGCAAAGTTGTATGATTTCATTGCATGGGTCAATTCAAATCCAATCCCCCCCGCGCCAACCGCGCCAAGAATGGTAGATTCAGCGATACCGCCTTCCAGCTGCAGCACGCACCAGGCAATAAAGGCTGTTTTTACTGTTGGCAAAATGCCCTGCATGACAATCTGCAGCCAGCTGGCACCGGTAGACCGCATCGCTTCAAGTACACCTTTGTCGATCTCTTCAAGCGACTGCGCGAATACTTTGACGAGCATGCCTGCCGCAGAAACGGCAATCGCGAGCACACCAGGGAGCGGCCCAAGTCCGACGGACACGATGAAGATGAGGGCCCATACAATGGTAGGAATCGCACGAAGCAAGGAAGCAGCACTTTGGATGATCCAGGCGACAAATGGATGAGGTGTCAAATTACTTGCTGCCAGAAAGGAAAGAAAGAACGCCACCACAATACCCAGTACCGATCCGAGAATAGCAACTTGCAGCGACTCAACAGCAGCCAGCAGAACATGCTGCCAGTCCGAGAAATCAGGAGGAAACATGGCCCCCATGTAGCCGCCAAGCTTGGTAAAGCCTTGCATAATCTTGGCATAGTCAAACTGAAGCTGAACGAGACTGAACACAAACAGCACGGCAATAAGCGGCAGACCGACAATCAGCAGCTTGCTCTTGTTCGGTTTAGGTGGCTCTGGCATGGAAGTATACAACGTCAAGGACGGTTTCGCTTCGTTCACCGGCATACTCATATGATTCGCTCCCTTACGCGATTGGTAATCGTTTCTACAATGAGAACGATAACGAGCACAAGCAGAACGGCCATGCTGGCTTCCTGATACTGAAACAGCTTCAATTTCGATTGCAAAATAAATCCGAGGCCTCCGCCTCCAACCATCCCCACAATCGTGGAGGCGCGTACGTTAATTTCAAAGTTGTACAAGCTCCAGCCGATAAACCCGGGTAAGAATTGTGGAAAAACGGCTTGGGACAACACTTGCAGATAACTCCCGCCAGCAGCACGCACGGCTTCTACCTGCCCCATGTCAATCTCTTCTAATACCTCGGCAAAGGAACGTGTAAGCATACCGATCGAAATCAAGATCAGCGACATCGTACCGACTACAGCCCCCAGTCCGAACGCTGCAACCAGGAGAATGGTCCAGATGATAACGGGAATGTTCCGAAACAGTGAAGTCGCAGCCCGGACAAATACCTGCAGGTAAGGATGCGGACTTGTGGTGGCCGCGGCCAGAAAGGATAGCAGTCCGGCTATTACTGACCCAATTACCATTGCTACCACACTCATATAAAGTGTCTGCAAGGCAGGTTCAATGAGTTGGGAAAGCGTTGAAAAATCAGGCGGAAGGAAGTCAACAAAGATAAACCGGAAGCTTTCGCCTACCCCAGTGAACAAAGCTCCAAATGAAAATTCCGCCCCGATCGAAGACCAGATGATGAGAGCAACCAGCACGATAAAGAACAATATCGTCTGCGCCCGTTTCATTTTTCGGGCAGACTGCAACTGTGCCGCATTCATGTCAGGCCGTCTCCTTCACTTTGGGATTAACCTGGTTGTAGATTAGCCGGATCATGTCGTCCGTAAGCTCTTCAGGTGTTCCGTCAAATACCTTGGATCCTTTATGGATGCCGATGATACGGGTCGCATATTTCTTCGCGATATCTACCTGATGCAGATTGCACAGGCAGGCAATGCCTTCCTCTTTACAAATCGTATACAAATAATGCATGATCGTCTCCGAGGAAGCAGGGTCCAGACTCGCGATGGGTTCATCCGCCAAAATCAAATCCGGCTTTTGGGAGAGCGCTCGCGCAATACCTACCCTCTGCTGCTGGCCTCCGCTGAGTTCATCTGCCCGCTTGTACATTTGCTCATGCAAACCAACACGATGCAGCATTCCCTTTGCAGCTTCCGTATCTTCCTTAGAGTAGAGGCCCAGCGCTCCCTTAAATGCATTCATGTAACCTAACCGGCCGTGAAGCACGTTATGAAGTACAGACACGCGGGTGACCAGATTATATCCCTGAAAGATCATTCCCATATGGCGGCGCAATTCGCGGAGCTTTTTGCCTTTGATGCCCATGGTTTCGCTGCCTTTAAACCGAATCTTTCCTTTTGTCGGCTCGATCATGCGGTTCAGGCTGCGCAGCAGGGTGCTCTTCCCCGCGCCACTCGGTCCAATGACAACAACGAACTCTCCCGGATTGATCTGCAGATCCAAGTTATCCAGCGCCTTGGTCCCATCCGGATACACCTTGGATAATCCTTCCACTTGCAATAGTGTCATATTAAAATCCTCCTCATCTTTGTTGCTTAACCTTATTTGCTCAGCAGCTCCTCAGGAGACATGTCCAGATCCTTGGCGACTTGACGAATTGGATCGAAGTCACTGTCACTGCCTTCTACAAAACGGGCTGCACCGACACTTTCCAGAAACTTTGGATTTTTCGTATCGTACTCCAGCATCAGTTCACGCAGTTGTGTGACCAGTTCCTCTGGCAAGTCTTGGCGATAGAGCAATGGGGCTCCGCCAACGATAGGATCCGATTCGGCAATGACACGGAAATCTTCCTCTTTTACAAGTCCTGATTCTGCCATCATCGGCACCATGAGGCTTGACGTTCCGATCGCATCCGCATTGCCGTTTGCCAGCGCAAGCAGCGATTTGTCATGTCCACCGGAGAACGCTACGCTGCCGAAAAAGGAATCCAGTTCCTCATTTGTAAGGCCAAGCTCTTTCATCAATGTGGCACGCGGATACAGGTTTCCTGATGTGGATGCCGGATCGGCAAACAAAAAGTCTTTTCCTTTCAGATCTTCTACACTTTGATAAGGAGAGTCATTACGGACAAGGATTACGGTATTCGATTGTTGATCACTTTCAGAACGGACAAGCAGTTTTGCATCTGCTCGTTCGGTAGCGATGATGTATCCAAAGGGACCGATAAGTCCAATTTCAATTTTGCCTGCACGCAGGGCCTCGATAACCATGTTATAATCTTCGGCTACAAAAATTTCAGCAGGGATGCCAGTTGCTTCTGTAATGTCTGCTGCAAGCTGTTCCTGAGAACGGTTCATCTCGCCCTCTTCACTTGGCATAATACCGATTCGGATCACTTCCGGCATTCCGCCCTCACTGGAGCTTGAACTTGCGGAGGCTCCGCATCCGGATAGGATGACAAGCATAAATACAAGCAAGAAGATCAAACTTTGATAATTTTTGCGTCTACTATTTTTCACAATGTATACCCTCCTGAAATTTGGTCGAGTCCATACCAGACTCTCTGGTACACAAGTAGGATACAAGTTGAATGTAAGAAGAATGATTTGGAAGATCACCAATTTTGTAAAACCTTTAAGGGAATTAGTAACCATAAACATGTATAAATATACCAAAATGTAGGTTGTATTATATTTTTTTGGGAGGATAACACTTGTTCAAGTACTGAGGAAAATCACTGAGCTTCTTTCTTATGGGGGAGAGTTTTATAGCCGTAGCCTATGCTTATTTTCAAAAAAGGAAGCAGAAAATGTACTTTAAACGATTTATAGTATTCATTTTCTGCTTGTTCAAATGGATTAAGGTTTACCATAACGTTGGCTTTTGGTTTGTAGGTTTGATGCTGAGGAAAGTTGATTTTTCGCATTATCATGAAGTTTATATTTTGTTTTTGAATACCTTTTATCTTTTTACAATTCCATAATAGATTAAATCTTCATAGTGACTCTCTTTCCTCACATGGTCCCTTAAAATACCTTCCTGTATCATGCCTATTTTTCGAAGAACTTGTCCAGATGCCGGATTCGAAGCAAAGTGTCTTGCGTATACTTTATGATATTTTTTTACGTGGAAAGCAAAGTCCAACAGGGCTTCCGAAGCTTCTGTCGCATACCCTTTCCCCCAAAATGGTTCACCAACCCAATAAGCGATTTCGCCATGATCGTACCATTGATCATTAGATAAGGCTATCGCACCATATATTTCTCCTGTTGCTCTATCACAAATCGCAAATTCATAATGTTTATCCGTATCAAAGTTATGACGATGCTGCTGAATCCAGGACAAGGCACAATCCACCGAGTATGGATAAGGCAGGGTAAGTGTGCTTTTATAAATATTGTAGTTGTTGCACAGCTCAGTGACGGTGGCAGCATCGGACTCATCAAACAATCTCAGGCATAGCCTTTCCGTAGTCAACGTTTGTTGAATGTCATCATACTGCATGGTATTCCGCCCTTTTCGATAATTTCGTTCCGTTTGATCTTTATGATAATCAAGACAGGAGTACTTCAATTTTTTTATTATCCGTTAAGATCATAAGTTTCTGATCATAGTGTTGTAACCTTTTTTCAAAATCCACTCGATTTCTCTCGAAATCCCGTGTCCACGCATACATCATTTTTAACATTTGCCAGTCTGATTTGTAATGACTCTTTTCCAGCCCCAAATTTTGTTTGATAAATCGCAGAAAAATTCGGATTTTCCGTTTTCGCAAAGGTGTATCCAGGAAGATGATCGTATCTGCCATATCCCATAAGCATCGGTAAGATTCTCGATCTGTCCCTTCAAATATCCATGGGCCCGAACGGTCAATGTCCTTAATCACCGTAACTTGTTCATCTGGTGTGCGTTTATTTCTTCCATGAGGTGTGTCGTGATGAACTATAGTATCCAGCTCATACCACGGTATATTTAATTTTTGAGATAATTCCCTGGCCAATGTCGTTTTGCCGCTTGCCACAATACCAAGGATTAAGATCTTTTTCAATGATATCTCTCCTAAAAACTACGCTCTCTGAACCGTTCCGAATGAAATCTTCATACTGGGTGCATAAGACAACCAGGATTCACGCTTAAATTTCTTGGAAAACATGAGTTCAGCTTCATACTGCTCTCTTGCTTCTTCTGGCTGTAATTCTCTCGTTAATAAGCTGTCCATTATCTCTACTGGATCACCTGGCTCCTGACCGATCCCTTCTTCTCTCAGTGAATCATATAAAACGTTCTTGCTTTCCATATCCATGTTTTGATCAAAAAAGTTAACTTTATCACTCATTCGGCTTTCCACATCAGTTAATCCCAATTGGCTCATGAGGATAGGCAGCCGCATGCCAATGTTTCCATCCTTCCCCGTACGTCTGTAGTCGTTCTCAAATAATTTTTGCAGAACTCCTAACTTAATCAATTCACTTTGTTCCGTACCTTCCAAATGACAGTTCGCCATATTACCAATCCAATGAGGTTCAAAACAGATCACTTTTCCTTGATCCTTAACACTTTCCATCATTTTCTGCAGGATGGTCACCGAGTTATCCATATGTAATAAAAAAGCATGACTCACGGCAATGTCATACTTCTGTTCAATATACGCATTTTCAATATCACATGATATAAATTCAGTCTGAAAGGGAAGATTAGCGAAAGTCTCCTTTGCTTCGTTTATCAATTCATCTCCCTTGTCCAATCCCGTATAGCTCGAACCTGGAGGCAGCAACGGAAGGAGTTTAAGACCGAGATAACCGAATCCACAACCATAGTCAAGAACGCTTACAGGTTTGGTGATTTTCCATACACTCTGTACAAGAAATTGAAGATAATCATCATTATAATACAGCCCGCGCGTATTCCTCAGATATTCGATTTTGTTGTCCCAGTAGTATTCAGACATGATCTCATGCTCCCTTTGGTATGTAATTTATAGTACCCTTGTATAAAAACCGTATTAATCAAACACACAAGGCCACTGCGAGTGCAGTACCATCTTCCGATCGCTGTTATCCCCTGATTTTCTGATTCCCTTATCTAAGGGGAAAATCCGGTGATAAAGGCGCACGCTTCGCTTCTCCAGATTGGTTCTGCCTCTCCGTTAACGTGTGTATATTTATTTTCGTTTTTATCATTCTTCACCTTTACCTCGAACTATCTGGAAGTCTTATCATGAATCGATCACTGTTTCGATTAAATTGGTACTGCTCGTATAGTTCATGTGCATCTAACGTCCCGAGTAGCCCCATTAAATCTCTGAAACGATCCAATTGCGTTATTACTTCAATTAGTTTCTTGCCAAGTCCCTGTCCCCTGCACTCCTCATGAATAAAAACATCACAAAGCCAATACATCGTCGCATCATCTGTAACAACCCTCGCAAATCCAACTTGAATGTCTGCTTGATAAATCCCATAACATGTTGAAGAGGCGATAGACTTCTCAATGGTTTCATCAGATCTTTTATTTTGCATCCCATTCTTCTCTCAATATTCCCATGCGAATCGAGTCATAGTATTGATCATTGTATAGGCGGCATTTTCGAAGTCTTCCTTCCACCTGCATGCCTAATTTCTCTCCAACCTTCATCATTCTTTCATTTCCTGACCATGTCGTTAATCCTATTCGGACAAGTGGAATCTTGTTGAACAAATATTCGATCCACAACTTTAATGCTGCTGTTCCATATCCACCATTCCAATACGGGGGCTTGTATATTACAATCCCAATCTCCAGCCAATTGGACGGTTTATGTTCCCAATAATAATTCACTGTTCCAATCATTTCGTCATTCACTTCAATGATCATTCTGTTAGCTGGCTCATCGTCTCCTCTCATGTGTTTGCTCATATGTTCTTCAAATAAAGTAAAACTCACATGCTCTAATGGAAAGTATGGAGCGTCCCACTTCTTCCATTCCGGTTGTTTTTCACCGTATATCAACTCATATAATACAGGTAAATCTCTATCCTCTATTTCTCTGATTTGAACCTTATTATTTAGTACATTTGTTTCACTAATGATCATACAGCGTTAACTCCTCTTCTCAGTTCTGAAATATCTATGCAACAATTCAGGTCATTTCCCTACCTTTGCTTTCTGCTGATACTCCCCGGAAATCCGGAAACCAGCAGTATAAATCCTACAAAAAATAAGAAGTATACGAGCAATCCCGGACCGTTGTCATTCAGGGAAACCATTTCTCTTGCGTTCCCACCTGAAGCATATCCCGCTTCCACAATGGCTGCGGATATTCTTACTGAAATTCTCTCCATGGTTGCAATACATACACTTCCCAGCATCAAAGCTGAACCCAAAATCTTATTCGTATTATTCATGGGCATTCTCCTATTCCGAAAATTCATTTAAGAAGGGATGCATCTTGGCATTCATAAGTAAAATTTCATTGGACTCATTAAGAACGATCACACTAGCAGAAACGATAAACTTCATTTAAATCCCCCCTATAGCGGTTTATTAACGAATCTTCTATCTTAAAAATAAACACCCAATCTATGTAAATTCATTTCCACATATTAATTTTAACAGCACATCAACTTCATCCATAATAACCCATATAATGCCATTTGCGAAGAGATTCAACGGAAAAAGGCAACCCGCTCACAGGTCGCCTCTCCCTCAACATCCTACATGTCTAACACTCTATCATTTTATTTAAAATACCGCTTTACTTCGCGCCGCTGCTCCAGACCACTCTTTCGCTCATGGCTTTATGCTGCGCAATCAGACAAAGTTCGGCCGCCTTGAAGGCATGCTCCTGTGTCATTGCTTTTTCCGTCCGTTCCAGACAATCACGAATGAGATCCCCGAAGAACGGATAACCAACCTTTCCTTTTACGCTGTAACGGTATTCGCCTTCATGGTTGACCAGATAGACCTGATCTCCTACAGGCTCTCTCGCCACATCAATATATTTCCGCAATTCAATGTATCCATCGGTTCCCAGAATTACAGTACGCCCATCTCCCCATGTCCCTAGACCATCCGGTGTGAACCAATCCACCCGGAAGTAGCCGGAGGCACCATTGTTGCCAATGAGGGATGCTTCGCCAAAGTCCTCGAGTTCAGGGAACTGTGGATGATGGAAGTTATGTACCCGACTGAACGCCACCTCCGCATCCGTGCACGAAGCAAACGTGAGAAACTGTTCGATCTGATGACTTCCGATATCGCAGAGAATGCCGCCATATTTTTCATGCTGGAAAAACCATTCTGGTCGTCCTGGTGCATTCAAACGATGCGGCCCTGTGCCCATGACCTGTACAACCTTACCAATGGCTCCCTGCTCAATCAACTGACCGGCATAGATCGCACTTTCCACATGCAGACGCTCACTATAATAGACCATGTATTTCTTCCCGGTCCGTTTAACCTCTTCCCTGGCACGGGTTAATTGATCCAGTGTGGTAAATGGGGCTTTGTCCGTAAAATAATCCTTTCCCGAGGCCAAAACTCTCATGCCAAGCGGCGCGCGTTCCGACGTAATGGCTGCTCCGGCCACCAGCTGCACCTGATCATCTGCCAGCACCTGTGCTTCTGAAGCTGCGGCCTGTGCCTGAGGAAACTGTTTGCGGAACGCCTCTACCTTGGCGGGATCCGGATCATATACCCATTTGAGGGTTGCTCCTGCCTCCACCAATCCCCCAACCATGCCATAGATGTGCCCATGATCCAGCGCTACAGCAGCAATGGTGAACTCACCGGGACCGCATATCACCTCTTTTTTAACACTCTTGGGTGCGTAAAACATGCCATCTTTAGCCACCTTATCTCCACCTTCCTTTTTCTATCGTAAATTGGTGAAACATGCCTACTTAAATGTTTGTGTCAGATCCGCAGGCCGGCTGCTGCTGTAATCCTTGTCTTTTTTCGTGTTTGAAGCGGCAATCCGTTCCTGTAAATGTTCATAAAACAGCTCTTCATCAATGGGAAGATCCACCCAGTTGTCCGTCCAGGTCGAGAGCAGCATCGCATTGGACAACGTTAAGCCATGTATGCCTTCTTCTCCTGGTGCAATGAGCGTGGCACCGGTCCGAATCGCATCAATCCAGTTACGTATGAGCCCCGGATGCCCGGATTCTGTCCCTGTAATGGGAACTTCACACTTCCAGCATTCCGGCTGTCCAAAACCTCCGGTAAACCTCTGATTGAACTCAGGCTCGGATTCCCGAAGCCGCCAAAACGTCAATTTACCATCTTCGATGACAATTTTGCCGCGATCTCCGTTGACCTCGAAACGGTTGGTGCCCGGAGCTTCACCCGTTGTGGTTACAAATACGCCTGTTGCCCCGTTTTCGTATTCCACATAAGCTGTGACATCGTCTTCCACTTCGATATTCCGGTACTTGCCAAACGAACAGAACGCACGCATCCGCACAGGCATCATACCGATGGTCCACTGCCACAGGTCCAGTTGGTGAGGGTCCTGGTTAATCAGCACACCGCCTCCTTCACCTGCCCAGGTCGCCCGCCAGCCGCCTGAATCGTAATAGCTTTGGGATCGGTACCAATTCGTAATAATCCAGTTTGTGCGGCGTACTTCGCCGAGTTCACCCGAAGCAATGAGATCTTTCAATTTGATATACAGAGGATTGGTCCGCTGATTGTACATCATGGAAAATACTTTGCCGCTGGCTGCAGCAGCTTCATTCATCTTGCGCACCTGTTTGGTATATACGCCGGCAGGTTTCTCGATCATGACATGCAGACCGTGCTGAAAAGCCTGAATGGCCTGTTCCGGATGGTCATAATGCGGAGTTGCAATAATGACCGCATCAATTGTTCCGGATGCCATCATCTGCTCGGCATCCTGCCAATAGATGACTGAAGCAGGAAGGTTGCCGGCTACCCAGCTCTCCATTTCCTTTCTGACATCACATACGGCGACTAGCTCTGCTCCCGGTACTTCTCCGGCAACAAGGGTTCTGGCATGTGCAGCGCCCATGTTACCAATCCCGATTACGGCAACTCGAATCAAACTCATACCCGTACCTCCTCTTCCAGACGACGCTCTATTTCGCCAAACACATCCGCAAAGTGCTGTAACATCGCTTTCGAATCATACTCTCCACTAAAGTCTTCTATACCGTAATATCCGTCATAGCCCACTGATTTCAGATCACGGAATACTTGCATCCAATCCACGATTCCTTCTGTCAGCGGTGACCAATGACATCTCCACTTCGCTGATACCGAATTTCCCGTATTCCCTCCGTTCTGCTCCTCCTTGGACCAAGCTGCATTCTTCACATGTACATGGGCAAGGTAAGGACCCAATAGCTCCAGCCCCATACGATAATTTTCATATCCTTCATGTACCATGTTGCCCGGATCATACAACACACCTACGTGCTGGGCATCCAGCGACTGCACCAGACGGTAGGCCAGTGAAGCAGTCGGTGCAATTGTGAGATGATGCGTCTCTACAACGGCTTTGACGTTGTACTGTTTGGCCATATCCTGAACTTCGGTCAAATATTTCACAGCTTGGCTGTACAGCTCCGGATAACTCGTTTTGCGGTCATAGCCGGGCACGCCTACACGCATCATGGAAGCGCCCAAATCAGCCGCTGCCATGAACGCCTGCTCTGTCGATTGAAGATCTCCGCAGTTCAAATACGGTACCAATGCAATGGAACGTCTTCCATGGTTCGCAGCCGCTTCACGAAAAACAGGGACCTGTTCTTCCCAGTTTGCCGGATCGATAGAACTGCGATTATGCCTCCAGAAGGATGGCTCTTCCGACAGGGCGTCTTCTGGGTTTCCACGGAATCTCCACTCCACTCCTTCAATTCCTGCCGATGCTGCCGCAGCAGCCAGTTCTTCTGCCGTCAGGTCCGGTGTTGCCACGGTGAATACAGACAGTTTCAATCGAATCATCTCCTTATGTAAACGTATTCAAATCTAATGGATAAACGAATTGTACCACTCCTGTGAATGCACAAATAGGGTTCAACTCCAACACCTGAATAAGAGATAAACGTGGGGCTATATTCCCCATTCAGGGATAAATGTTTATGCCAGCTCAGTAAGATGTCATGATGCCTTTTCCCGTAAACAGTATAAACAAAAAAACACCCCTGATCAGATTATCATTCTGATTAGGGATGCTATATAGAAGTACCACCGTTTTTATTTTCGATCGAAAAATACATGCTCAGCATGCAATTTCCCAAGGTGGGTCGTCATGATTCCAAACGAATATTGCGGCTGACGTCGCCGATCTGTGGGCGATCCCGGATTGAATACCAACACATCATTGACGGTATGCATCAACGGAATGTGCGAGTGACCGAATATAATCGCGTCTACCTGCTGGCCGGCAAATGTGTGAATGGCATTCTGTTCGGTCGATTTCGATCCCTGGTGACCATGCACCAACCCCAGACGCAATCCGTCTGCCTCGACGATGCGGGAGAACCCGAGTTTTTTTTCGATCTCCGGCGGATCCGTATTACCTGCTACTCCTGCAACTGGTGCATACTCGCTCAGCAGCTTGTACACACTCCAATCCGACCAGTCACCTGCATGCAGAATAAGGTCGGCTTCCGGCAGTACTTGAAGCAGAGGTTCTGGCAGCTGCTTTGCTCTTTTGGGCAAATGGGTATCCGATATCACGATTATTTTCATATCAATACACACCTTCCTGTTTTAAACCATTACATTACTCAGCAGATGAAGGCACAACCTCGATCTGTGAGCAGGAACGCTCCATATCTTCGAGTGTAATGGATGCAAAAAATTGTTCCACTTTCGCCTCAGCTACCTGGTACAGATTCGTTAGAAGACTGTCTATGCGAAGACCGACGTCACAATTGGGGTTGCAATTGCCATGAATCGGAAATAGCGGTCCTTCATCCTTGGCAGCCTGATAGATCATGGCTAAAGTAATTTCACTAGCCGGCTTCGCCAGATAGAAACCTCTGGTTCCCGGAGACGAGTCGACGAGACCTGCCTTTTTTAGCCCACCCAGAATACGTCTGACAACGACAGGGTTGGTATTAACGCTTCCTGCAATCATTGCAGAAGTGATTCGTTCAGGCGCGCTGGAGGACAACAACAACAAACAATGCACACTGACCGAAAAATGAGTACTCATGATTAACCACCTTTATTTTATATAATCCTGGTGCCTCGATCTATTCAGGAAAAAGTCCCTGTTCGGGACGTGCCTTGATTTTCAGCTGCCGCACACTGTATTCCAGCTGCTTCACAATATCATCGAGTTGTTTGCGATCGATTTTTGTGGGGTCATCCACCGGCTTAGCCGTCGACTTGAGATCCCGAATGGTGAGCTGCTGCTCTTGCCATTTGTCCATTAGATCCGCAATATTGGCATAGAAGCGTTCGTAATCCTTGATGACCAAGTCAAGATATGCATCGACCTCATCAGGGTCATACCCGCGAAGTTTATAATTGAATTGTTTCTCATGAATTGATAAGGCATCGAGCTGTACGCCCAGTTGTTTAAACAATTGTCTCTGTTTATCCAATCTTCGTTTCATATGTTCATCCATCTTGACAACCTCCATTATAAGAAAAACGTCTATCGACGTATGTTAAAAGCAGCCGGGACCGCCTCCAAAACGGAGCGGTTCTATACGACATCGCGAGGAAATCGCGGCATTTTCTCTCTCTATTTTTTATAACACATTATTGGCCAGATATAAAATCGAACGCTACTCAATTCACCAAAATGATTGTTTCCCGCCAAAATCGGGTAAGGACTGACTACACACCCCAATGCGGGAAAGGAGCATGTCGTTATGAGTACATTAACCAAAGATCAACTTCAGGAGCTCAAGAGCGCCCTTTTGGAGCAACGTGATAATCTGCAGCGCCATTTTGAATCCAACATGGAAGACGGAGCTCCTGCCGAGTCCCTCAAAGACTCCACTGGTGAGCTGTCATCTTATGATAATCATCCGGCTGATGCGGGCACGGAGACGTTCGAACGCAGCCGTGACCTGGCTGTCGACGATACTTTAACAGACGAGTTTAACCAGGTGAACGACGCCTTGGAGCGAATGAAACAAGGAACCTACGGGACATGTGTTACTTGTGGAGAGGATATCCCGTTTGAGAGACTTCAGGCTATTCCCTACACGGCATACTGTATCGATGATACACCTAACCGGGACCTCAGCAACGATCGCCCTGTTGAAGAAGAGGTCATGACGATGCCGCCAAGCGGTGCCGGTGAAGTCAGACAGCGGAACGCAGGAAAGTTCGATCATGCTGAAGCCTGGGAAGCCGTCGAAGATTATGGAACATCTAACTCGCCAGCTACCGCAGCTAAACGTGAAGTTAGAGATTATGATGAAAACATGTAGATTAGTACGCTGTTCGTTACCTTTCTCCCAATAGGAAAGTCATGATCACCACTACAGCGTGATATCAACGCTCAATCCACATCAAAAAGCCGCCTTCTGGTCATAACCCTGTCAAGTAGACAGTACAAAAAAAGACAAGATTTAAGCTGCGGCCGTTTCCCGGTATTCTACCGGGGAACGGTCGTTTAGTTTTTTCTGAAATCGGTTTTGGTTGTAAAACAATATGTATTCTCTCAC
>NZ_JABMCB010000184.1 GCF_013359935.1 Paenibacillus xylanilyticus | reverse complement strand
CGTCTGCCAATTCCGCCACGACCGCAAAATATAATGGTGAGTCATGAAGGGCTCGAACCTTCGACACCCTGATTAAAAGTCAGGTGCTCTACCAACTGAGCTAATGACTCATAATAAAATGGCTGGGGATATAGGATTTGAACCTATGCATGACGGAGTCAAAGTCCGTTGCCTTACCGCTTGGCTAATCCCCAATAAAAAATCATGGGGCGATCGAGGGGAATTGAACCCCCGAATGCCGGATCCACAAACCGGTGCGTTAACCACTTCGCCACGATCGCCATAATCAACCTGAGAGTATCTCAGTATTCCCATCTGTATCTATAATATACATTCTCTACTATAGAATACAATGTGAAAGTAATAAATGGTGCCGGCGAGAGGACTTGAACCCCCAACCTACTGATTACAAGTCAGTTGCTCTACCAGTTGAGCTACACCGGCACGGTGTAAGGTGTGGAATTATTAAAATTAAAATGGCGGAACCGACGGGATTCGAACCCGCGATCTCCTGCGTGACAGGCAGGCATGTTAGGCCAACTACACCACGGTTCCAGATCACTTTCTTAAAAGAAAGATTAATTGCGGGGGCAGGATTTGAACCTGCGGCCTTCGGGTTATGAGCCCGACGAGCTACCGGGATGGTCCACCCCGCGTCGTTATTAGAAAACATATATGGTGGAGGCTAAGGG
>NZ_JABMCB010000183.1 GCF_013359935.1 Paenibacillus xylanilyticus | reverse complement strand
GAAGCCCCCCTCAAGATGAGATTTCCCAGTATGTAAGACCCCTTGAAGACGACGAGGTAGATAGGCTGGGGGTGGAAGTGCAGCAATGCATGGAGCTGACCAGTACTAATCGGTCGAGGGCTTATCCAAGATATGCAGGTTCTAGTCGCAAGTTTCGTTTCGGATCTAGTTTTCAGGGAATAATCTCTGAACGCATTTGTTTCACAAATGCTCGTTTGGTGGCGATAGCGGAGGGGTTCCACACGTACCCATCCCGAACACGACCGTTAAGCCCTCTAGCGCCGATGGTACTTGGACCGAAGGGTCCTGGGAGAGTAG
>NZ_JABMCB010000182.1 GCF_013359935.1 Paenibacillus xylanilyticus | reverse complement strand
GTCCTGTTCGGAGGGAAGAACGCGGGATGTTCATTCTTCATCACTTTTAATTGATGTATATGCTCTCTTTTCTGACGTTAGTCTCCGACGGCAGGCTTCAATGACCCAGGCTGAGAAATTCCCGGACCCTTTTTGCTCAAGAGCGATGTTAATTTGTTCAATCATTTGGTTAGGAAAGCGGATGTTGCGGGTTGTTGTTCTGCGGGTTCTGTTCTTCGTTGACATGAGGTTGCCCCGTATTCAGTGTCGCTGATTTGTATTGTCTGAAGTTGTTTTTACGTTAAGTTGATGCAGATCAATTAATACGATACCTGCGTCATAATTGATTATTTGACGTGGTTTGATGGCCTCCACGCACGTTGTGAT
>NZ_JABMCB010000181.1 GCF_013359935.1 Paenibacillus xylanilyticus | reverse complement strand
CCCACTGCAATGGCCGCAGCCTCCATGGCCGACTTGAATTCCTCTATGGACCCCTTCAGCGTATCCATTTGGGTTTCAGCCAGCTTGTCCGCAGCCCCTGCCGAATTCTCCAGCTCTGAAGTAAAGCTTTCAAGCTGCGCCTGGCCTGTACTGATCAACGTCAAAAAACCGGAAGCTGCTTCAGTTCCGGCGATAGATGCAGCTACTTGAGCCTGCTGCGATTGATTCAGTTTTTTGAATGCCTGTTCGAACTGTCCAATGATGTTGGCAAATGGCAGGATATTTCCCGCCGCATCTTTGGTGGTTATTCCAAGCTTGTCCATATAGAATTGGGCTTCTTTGGTCGGCGTGGTCAGCCGCAGAAGCATTGCCCGGAGCTGTGTACCCGCCATTTCACCCTGAATACCCGCATTGGATAGCTCGCCCACGGCTGCTGCCGCCTCTTCAATGCTCATACCGAGTGAGGCCGCAATAGGTGCCGCGTATTTCATCGCATAACCTAATTGCTCAATATTTGTATTACTGGACGTCATCGCCTTCGCCAGCACGTCCACAACGCCTGTGGTTTGATCAGCCGACAACCGGAACCCGGTCAGGATGTTGGAAGCAATGTCGGCCGTGCGGGCAATCTCCATCTGTCCCGCCGCCGCAAGCGACAGCACGCCCGGCATGGCTTCCATGATTTCCTTGGTTTTGAAACCAGCCATAGCCAGGAAGGATTGTGCTTCCGCTGCCTGTGT
>NZ_JABMCB010000180.1 GCF_013359935.1 Paenibacillus xylanilyticus | reverse complement strand
CCAAGGACCTCAAGGTACTCAAGGACCTCAGGGCGACCAAGGACCTCAAGGTACTCAAGGACCTCAGGGCGACCAAGGACCTCAAGGTACCCAAGGACCTCAGGGTGACCAAGGACCTCAAGGTACTCAAGGACCTCAGGGTGACCAAGGACCTCAAGGTACTCAAGGACCTCAGGGCGACCAAGGACCTCAAGGTACTCAAGGACCTCAGGGCGACCAAGGACCTCAAGGTACTCAAGGACCTCAGGGCGACCAAGGACCTCAAGGT
>NZ_JABMCB010000179.1 GCF_013359935.1 Paenibacillus xylanilyticus | reverse complement strand
GTGAGAGAATACATATTGTTTTACAACCAAAACCGATTTCAGAAAAAACTAAACGACCGTTCCCCGGTAGAATACCGGGAAACGGCCGCAGCTTAAATCTTGTCTTTTTTTGTACTGTCTACTTGACAGGGTTATGACCATCGAGGCGGCTTTTTTTGCTTTTCCTTGAGAAAACGCTTCCTAGGCCTTCTGTTGTTCATTTTCATATGGCAATAACGACAGAAGTCTTGGGGAAAGATCGGAATGATTAAAAAAAAATTAATAATTAAGACTTTAGAACTATGAATACAGAAGTGTGAATACCCGAAATAATCTTATATGATCCTTTCGTCGTGAGTCCAGAAGATGATGTTGCATATGAAAGCAATATGCATAAACGAATTGTTCATCTGATTCATAAAATGAATAGAAAACTGTAGATTTTCTTCCAGAATTCGACGAGGGAGCGGTAAAACACAAGGGGAGTGTACAAATATGCAAAGCAAGCGGGGATTGCACTTTATTAAAATCATCAGTTGTTTGGTCCTGATCGCAGGTGTTACGTTCTCATCAAAAACCATTGCACAGGGTTCTGTAGAAAGTTATGAATCCATTCATGGGAACGTGGAAGGACCAATTAGAGCCACTTGGGTATGGGATACCACTCAGATTGAGAGCAATCCGCAGGAGCTTCTGAAATTTGCCGTGGAACACAACATCAACACGATCTATTTGCAGATCAATCGGGATGTAAAGATTCCATACTATACGGACTTCATTCGCAAGGCCAGAGCTTATAATATCGCTGTCGATGTAATGGATGGAAGGGCGTCTTGGGGACTAACCGAAAGCAGAGAGCAAATTGCAAGTTTCCTCGACTGGATTGAAGCTTATCAGAATCAGGTAGAACCTAACGAGAAATTTGCAGGGATTCACCTCGATATTGAACCACATGTTCATCCGGAGTGGAAAACCAATCAGGCAAGTGTAATAACACAGTGGCAGGGGAATGTTCAATATATCGTTGACCGTGCAGCACTGATGAATATGCCCGTAGCTGCAGATCTGCCGTTCTGGCTGGATAACTACAAAATCCCGGGTTCAACGATGGCTGTGAGCAGCTGGATGATCCGCAAGTTTGATTCCATTACGATTATGGCTTACCGGGATACAGCCGCTGCGATCTATAATGTGGCGAAAGACGAGCTTGCTGAAGCATCCCTGCTGGGCAAATCGATATCCATTGCCGTGGAGACAAAACAGAGTAAGGAAGGGAACTTCATTACGTTTTATGAAGAAGGGTCGGCATATATGGAGTCTCAGCTTAAGCTGGTGGAGAAATTGGCCGGAGAGCACTCTGCATTCAACGGCTTCTCTATACATGAATACTCTTCATGGAAAACGTTGAGATAATCTAAACTGAATCAAGGGCTGCATGCCGTAAAATTTAAGAAGGTGCTGTACAGTTATCCGCTGTCAGCACCTTCTTTCCTTTATATAAGGGCCGGCTCCATCGCCACTTTTTCATAAAACATTTTCCGATATTGTGAAGGAGTAGTGTTTTTGTGTTTTTTGAACGTTGTGATGAAATAGCTTAGGTGTTCGAACCCGACATCCATGGCGATATCCACAATTTTATGATCGGTGTTCTCAAGCTGGTAACAGGCCTGCTGCACACGGTAGTAGTTAATATAGTCGACAGGACTTTTTTGCACCATTTGCTTGAAAAACCGGCAGAAGTGCCCTTCACTCATATTGGCCTCATCCGCAAGCTCCTTCAGCTTCAGGGGCTCGGGGTAGCGTTTATGGATGTAACCAAGCACGGATTTGAGACGCTCCACCTTGTCATGGCTGCCAGTCGGGACGGTTCCTTTGAGTTGGGCAGGACGCATATGATCAAACATTCGGGCAAAGATGAGGTACAGGCAGGCTTTTGTTGTCATTTCACAGGTCTCTGAACCAGCGGCGTGATCCGCAAAAATCCGTTTAAGGTGCAATAGGATTTCCTGCCCCCATTCATCCTCGGGCTTCATATGAAAAGGAGGAATGAGTTTCTTGTGAACGAGCGGACCTATAAATTTCTCCTGCACGGCATCAAAGGTCCGGCTGCCCAGCAGTTCCGGGCTGAACACAATGGACGAAAAAACGCAGGGAACATCACCTTTTAAATAGCCTGCATGTATTTCGCCGCGGTTAATAAATATCGCTTCCCCGGCTTTAACCTCAACCGTATTCATGTCAATCTGGAACACTGCGCTTCCCTGGGTCACCATGGTGAATTCCATCTCATCATGCCAGTGGCAATCCAGAATGCTGTCTCCATTTAGCTGTTCGATATCCGGGTAAACGCTGACAGGATACATCGCATTGCCGTGAATTCGGTCTTCGCGTAATCGTTCACGTTCCATAGAAGTGTCTCCTTTGGTATCATTATTAATGTAATCGTTTCCATAGATTGGTGATCTCATTTAAGAATCGGAGAGAAAATATCAAAATCGTGATATATTTGGTCAAAATATCAGAAGAAAACCATGATTAATATCAATATTATTATAGTATAACCGAAGGGGGAAAGAAAACATGAAATTTACTGATGGATTCTGGATGACTCGTGAAGGATACCAAATTCAAAACCCGACTGACATTCGTGATATTGTGCAAAAAGGCGATTCTTTGACCGTATATGCGGCAACTAAATATATTCGCACCAAGGGCGACACTTTGAACGGTACATTGCTTAAAGCAACGTACAGCTCACCTATGCCTAACGTTATTCGTGTAACCTTGAACCACCATAAAGGAAGAGTGAAAAAAGGACCTGAATTTGAACTCAACCACCAAGATGTGAATGTTGACATCTCGCAAGATGAACAAGGTGCTGTTTTGAAAAGCGGCAATCTGGAAGTTCAAATCGACAAAACAAAGGGCTGGGACGTCAACTTCCTGTATGGAGGAAAACGGATTACAGGCAGCGGCCAAAGAGCGGCTGGATATATTACAGGCCCTAGTAAAGAAGCGTACTTCCGCGAGCAGCTTGATCTGGGCGTTGGTGAATATGTATACGGTCTCGGCGAGCGCTTCACGCCGTTTGTTAAGAATGGCCAAGTGGTTGACACTTGGAATGAAGACGGCGGTACAAGCAGCGAACAATCATATAAGAATATTCCTTTCTATTTGTCCAGCAAAGGATATGGCGTATTTGTAAACCATCCTGAACGCGTATCGTATGAAATTGCATCTGAGAATGTTTCCAAAGTGCAGTTCAGCGTAGAAGGAGAGACTTTGGAATACTTCATTATCGGCGGTGACAATCCAAAGGATGTACTTGATAATTATACGAAATTAACAGGTAAACCAGCACTTCCACCGGCATGGACGTTTGGTCTGTGGCTGACAACATCATTCACAACAGATTATGATGAAGCAACAGTTAACCATTTCGTAGATGGCATGGCTGAACGTGATCTTCCGCTTTCCGTATTCCATTTCGACTGCTTCTGGATGAAGGAATACCAATGGTCTGATTTCGTATGGGATGAAGCGATGTTCCCGGATCCGGAAGGCATGATTCGCCGTTTGAAAGACAAAGGCCTTAAAATCTGTGCTTGGATCAATCCTTATATTGCAGAAAAATCCTACTTGTTTGATGAAGGTATGGAGAACGGTTATCTGGTGAAAACAGCTGATGGCAGCGTATGGCAATGGGATATGTGGCAAGCAGGTATGGCTCTGGTTGATTTCACAAATCCGGACGCCGTGAAATGGTATAAGAGCAAGCTGGAAGTCCTTCTTGATCAAGGCGTTGATTCATTCAAAACGGACTTCGGCGAAAGAATTCCAACAGATGTCGTATACTTCGACGGCTCTGATCCGGTTAAAATGCACAACTACTATACACATCTTTATAACAAAGCTGTATTTGAATTGCTTGAAGAGAAGATTGGCAAGAACGAAGCTGCCCTGTTTGCACGCTCGGCAACAGCAGGTGGTCAACAGTTCCCGGTTCACTGGGGCGGAGACTGCTCTTCTACTTATGAATCCATGGCTGAATCGCTTCGTGGCGGTCTGTCACTTGGACTTTCGGGCTTCGGCTTCTGGAGCCATGATATCAGCGGATTTGAAAATACAGCAACCCCTGACGTTTACAAACGCTGGGTACAATTCGGTCTGTTGTCTTCTCACAGCCGTCTACACGGAAGTACTTCGTATCGTGTGCCTTGGCTCTTCGACGAGGAATCCGTGGACGTTGTTCGTGACTTCACCAAACTTAAAAACAGCCTGATGCCATACCTTTACAATTCTGCTCAGGAATCGACTGTGAAAGGCATTCCGATGATGCGTGCCATGGTGCTGGACTTCCCAGAAGATCCTGCAACATACAGCCTGGATACTCAATACATGTTTGGTGATTCGATTCTTGTTGCACCGATCTTCAATAAGGAAGGCGATGTAACTTACTACTTGCCTGAAGGGACGTGGACTAACTTCCTGACAGGTGATAAAGTACAAGGCGGTCGTTTTGTACGTGAGAATCACAACTTCCGCACATTGCCAATGATGATCAAACCAAACAGTTTGATTGCAGTGGGTGCGACCAACAGCAAACCGGATTATGATTTTGCAAATGACGTTTCCCTGCACTTGTTTGAGCTCGCTGATGGTAACACTGCGCAAGCGGTTGTAGTGAACCAACAGGCAGAGCAGGAACTGGTTGTTAACGTAACCCGTAATGGATCTGTTCTGGAGGTACGTGCAGAGGGTGCAGGCAAGCCATGGAACCTGGTACTTCGCGGTGTAGAAAGTGTATCCAGTGTCGAGGGTGGATCCCAGGCGGCTGGTGAACAGGGCATCGTTGTAACTGCAGCAGCAGGCACAAGCTCGCTTACAATTCAACTTTAATTTGATTGGATGACTCAAAGGACGGTACCGCAAGGTGCCGTCTGTTTGTCTCCAATTTAGGCAGGTAAATGTAGTTACAGTGAGTCAATCATAGTATGATTGATGAGAGACAGAAGTAGACAGGAGAATGAAAGAACTTGAGCACACTTTTTACCGGACTACACCGGGCTATTACAACCGAGATGGTACATCTATTGGTGGAGAATACTTTTGGAACCGCTACCAAAATAAAGGGGCACACTCTTTTGCAAGGCGGACTTTTTAATACAACTTACCGGATTCAACTGGAGCATGCAGATTATTCGGATGTCATTTTGCGCCTGGCACCTGAAGGGACAGACCCGTTAATGGGGGATACAGATGATCCATTATTCTCCTTTGAACGGACGATGATGGCAGCTGAGCCTGTGGTTTATGAGAAATATCAAAAGGCAGGAATTCCTGCTCCAAACGTCATTGTATGTGATGACAGTGGTTCGGTCATTCCGAGAACGTACATGTTTATGGAGTTTATTCCGAGCAGGCAGCTGGATCATTCGTCGATCTCATTGTCCGAGAAAGAGAGGCTTTATCGTCAACTGGGTGAGTATACCGCTGCCATGCACCAAATTGAGGGGACCTCCTTCGGCTGGCCGCAAGGTGACGGTACGATGAAGGGATCAGATCGCTGGTCCGAGGTGTTAATTGCTTTTGCACAAGAAACGGCATCCAAAGCGGCACGGGTAGGGTATATGCCAGGCGTTGGTGAACAGATTACGAACATGTTCCGGAATCATCGCGAATTATTCGACCAAGTGACCGTTCCTGTACTTGTCCATAATGATCTGTGGGAAGCAAACGTATTGATTCATGGGGAAAATGATACCTTGAGCATTGCCGCCATCATTGATGGGGATCGGTCCATGTTTGCCGATAGGGAGTTTGAAGCCATCCTGTCCACAGCACCACCAGCATTCCATGAGGGATATGGACAACCTCTGGACATGTCTGATCAGGGACTCGCACGCCGGCTTGCCTATCGAATCTTGTCCTCTTACTTTAATGCGTATGTCCACGAATATCAGGTCGATCAGCCTCAGGATGGGCAGAGATTTCGTCAGCGCACGCTGGATCTTATGGAGCAATGGAAGATAATGCTTGAACCATACCAATAATCGGGAGGAATAAGTATGAAGGAATATGAACAATACCCAATGTGGGATGCAGCATTGCCGCTGGAAAAAAGATTGAATGACTTAATTTCACGGTTGACGATAGAAGAGAAGATCAGCCTGATTCCTACACGCGAAGCAGCAGTCCCGCGGCTGGGGATTCCTGCATACAACGTTGGAGGCGAGGCTGCTCACGGGGTGGCCTGGAAAGGAGAGGCGACGGTATTTCCGCAGCCGCTCGGACTCTCCAGTACTTGGAATAAGGCACTCATGCGTGAGATTGGTTCAGTCATTGGGGATGAGGCTAGAGCCTACCACCATCGTGAACCTGAGCGTCATGGATTAACCTTGTGGGCGCCAACCGTCGATTTGGAGCGTGATCCACGTTGGGGCAGAACCGAAGAAGGGTATGGTGAAGACCCCGTACTGACAGGGGAGATGTCAGCAGCTCTCGTCCAAGGCATGCAGGGCAATCATTCATTTTATCTGAAAATGGTCGCTACGTTGAAGCACTTTTTTGCCAACAATAATGAAAAAGATCGGCTCAACTGTTCTTCCAGCATTGATCCGCGGAATTTGCGTGAATATTACCTAAAGGCATTCGAGACACCTTTTGTTGAGGGCGGAGCCTTATCCATGATGACAGCGTACAACTCCATTAACGGTACTCCAGCGATTGAGAGCCCTTATGTGAACGATGTGGTTAAGGGTGAATGGGCTATGCCAGGTTTTATCGTCTGTGACGGAGGAGATCTGTCCCAGACTGTAAATTATCATGGATATCATGCGACGCATGCCGAATCTGCAGCAGGTGCCTTAAAAGCAGGCGTGGATTGCCTCACAGATGAAGTGGATTTGGTAGTCTCCGCATTACAAGAGGCTCTCGAACGTGATTTACTGAAGGAGGAGGATCTGGACCGGGCCATTCGCAATATTTTTGGTGTTCGCATGCGTCTTGGACAACTGGATCGGACAGGCCTTAACCCCTATGCGTCCATACCGGAGTCTGTTCTGTGCGCGCCGGAGCATGCCAAATTAAGTTATCGAGCTGCGACGGAGTCCATCGTATTGCTAAAAAATGAAGGTTTGCTTCCAATTAAATCTGATGCGCTTCGCAAGGTCAGTGTAATTGGGCCTCTTGCAGATGCAGTATATACCGATTGGTATAGCGGCACACTGCCATACCGGGTAACGGCGCTGGATGGTCTGCGGAGTCGATTGACTGATGCAGAGGTCCTTTATGAAGACGGGAATGATCGTGTCAGCTTCAAGACTACGGAAGGACAGGTATTAACTCTCGAAGCTGAAGGAACACTTGTTGCTGTTCCGGAAGGCAGTGCGCAGATGGCCGAATTCATACATCAGGATTGGGGCTGGGGCAGCCATACATTACGAAGTGTGAAGAATAATCGTTATGTTACGTTAACTGAAGAAGGCACATATCAGGCGAGTGCACCGGAGATCGGTGGATGGTTCGTGAAGGAAATTGTGCAATTTGATCCTCAGATGGATGACAGCAGCATATTGCGATCGTGGAATGGAATTCCATTGGGCCTAGCCGAACACCAGGGCAAACTTGTTTTGACACCAGTTGTTCAGCAAGAAGAGGAAGGAGCAGATTCCTCAAAAGCAAGCAGCTCAGTAATTGCGCCCAAAGAGCCGGTGTCGTTGGTGAAACACATTGTAACCAGCGGTGTTGAGCGAGCAATAGATGCTGCCCGGGCAAGTGATCTGTCTGTTGTTGTCGTTGGTAATAGTCCTTACATTAATGGCAAGGAAGAAATAGATCGGCCAGGTTTAACACTTCCGCAAGAGCAGGTCCGTCTGGTAAAAGAGGTGTGCAAGGTTAACCCAAATACCGTCGTAGTTATTGTCGGCAGTTATCCGTTTGCATTGCAGGAGTTAAAAGACATAGCTCCAGCCATTGTATATTTAACCCACGCAGGCCAAGAACTCGGAAATGCGGTTGCCGATGTGCTGCTTGGTGCATATGCTCCGGCAGGCAGACTGAACATGACATGGTATGAGGATGAGTCTCAGCTTCCTGATATCATGGATTACGATATTATCAACAACGGTACAACTTATATGTACCATGAGGGTTCGGTTTTGTATCCTTTTGGTCATGGATTGACTTATTCTGAATTTGAGTATGAAAACATTAGCGTTCAGCAAATATCCGGACTAAGCGGAGATGATGTGTTGAAGGTTGAAGTACAGGTCCGAAATACAGGAGAATATGCGAGCGATGAAGTCGTGCAGCTCTACGGACACCCACAAACGTCCCGAGTGAAACGGCCTCTAAAACAATTAATTGGCTTTCAGCGCATTCATCTTGCGTCCGGTGCGGCCAAGACGGTTTCTTTTGAAATCCCTATACAAAAGCTATCCTTCTGGGACGTCACGCGTGACCGGTATTGCGTGGAAACGGCAGTTTGGTCCATTATGGCTGGACGCTCCTCGGCGGACATCCGCCAGACAGCTGAGTTTCATGTTGAAGGAGAAGTTATACCTGCTCGCAAGCTAGACATGCCAACCTTTGCAGAGAATTACGATAAGCATGCAGGTGTGCTTCTGGATGAATGCCTGGAAGGACGATCTGCAGTTCGGGCCATTGTTCCTGGAGAGCCGCTGTATAAGGAGGGGCAGTCATCCTGGATTGGTTTCCTGAACAATGGGACACAAGGAGCTCATACATTTGAGGCACGGGTAGCTGCTTTCGGTGAAGATGGTGAACTGCAGATTCGTTCTGAAAGCCCGGATGGACCGCTGCTTGGCCTCTGTTCTGTGCCTGCTGGCGTCGCTGATTCCACCTCGGACCAAGCTGACTCGGACATCCAATGGACGACTGTAGAATGTTCGCTCCAACAACCTGAGCGGGGTATGGATCAGTTATATATTGTGTTCAAGGGTGGCGCAGCCATACAGCAATTTAGTTTAAAATGTTAGCCATTAAGGCGCAGTAGCACATAATTTCAACATTACAAGTGGCTAAGCAAAAGGCCGTTCCTGATTCCTTCATCATGGAACGGTTTTTTCATGCGCGGAACTGAACTTTTTTACATATCCCGTATAATCATTTGACGAACAAACCACAATAACAGTGTTGTTTTCCGATCTTGTAAAGGTGGTTAAGGTATGAAAGATAAAAAGTGGGACCTCGTCGCACTCGCTTCCATCCCGGTGATTATGACCTTGGGCAACTCCATGTTAATTCCGATCCTTCCGCAGATTGAACGAGAACTGAAAGTCTCCTCATTCAAAGTAAGCATGCTTATTACGGTCTACGCCGTTGTGGCCATACTGCTTATTCCGATTGCGGGGTATTTATCGGATCGATTTGGACGAAAGGTGGTCATCATACCTAGCCTTATCATCGCCGCAGCTGGGGGCGCAGTTGCAGGTGGAGCAGCGTTAATGCTGGACGGAAGCACGGCATACTGGACCATTCTCGGTGGGAGGTTACTGCAAGGGATAGGGGCAGCAGGAGCCTTCCCCATCGTAATTCCACTCGTAGGCGACATGTTTGATGACGAGAAGGAGGTCAGCAAGAGCCTGGGTATTATCGAAACGTCGAATACGTTCGGTAAAGTATTAAGTCCCATTTTGGGAGCAGCTCTCGCTGTGTGGCTCTGGTACTTGCCATTTATGGCAATACCGGTGCTCTGCTTGCTTTCACTTGTCCTCGTCATTTTCCTTGTGAAAACGCCTAAGAAAAAGGAAAAACCACCTACATTTTCCGAGTTTGTTTCTTCAGTTCGGAAAGTGCTCAAAGAAAAAGGACGCTGGCTTTATGCACTGTTTGCCATTGGTGGAATTTGCATGTTTGTTATTTTTGGCGTGCTGTTTTATTTGTCAGAGACATTGGAGTCTGAGTTCAGGCTGAAAGGTGTTCTTAAAGGGCTTGTTCTTGCAATCCCGCTGGCGGCCTTATGCTTGTCGTCTTTTTTGGCAGGGAAGTGGATCGGTAAAAACAAGGTGCGCATGAAGTGGGTAGGTTTTGCAGGACTTGTGGTTTTGACAGCATCCCTGATCATCATGGGGCTGTGGGATAACATCTATCTGGTGGTAGGATTATTTACCCTTGGAAGTGCAGGAATTGGTGCCACGCTGCCATGTCTTGATGCACTAATTACTGAAGGCGTTGACAAAGAGCAGCGTGGTACAATTACAGCTTTATTCAGCAGCATGCGTTTTATTGGAGTCTCTTTGGGACCACCTGTTGTATCTCTTTTGATTGGCACCTCGCATTTTATTCTTTTTGTTGTGCTTGCAGCTTCTGGAGCGGTAGGTGGTCTGCTTACGTTGCTGGCAGTTAAGCCCGGTAAAGAGGATCAGCCAACCTCAGGAAATACTCACGGCAATAAGGAGCAAAATCCTGATGGGAATCGAGAACTTAGACGGGTACCGATCAGAAGGAAGAAGAGTCCATTCTAATTGAACAGCGAACAATATAATGAAAAACGCGCTTGCTTATGAGACAAAAATTCTCAACAGGCAAACGCGTTTTTTTGTATTGTGATGAATCGGTTGCTTTATTTCTTCTCAATTGATTTGTCTGAAGTTTGTTCCATTGATTCTGTATCTTTAGCAGATATATGCGTATGGGCAAGCAGCGGATGAACGGAAACGGCGAAAGTCCCACTTCGTTTACCTTGAATAAGATAGATCAGCAAGAACACTATCATAAATATGACGGAATACCGGTACATATCCGTGTAGCTCGTCATGGAGGCGATAGCACCAAGCAGCAAAGCTCCCATAGCAATTCCCAAATCCAGTGTATTCAAGAACATACCGTTCGCCATCCCGCGCTGGGTTGGAGCGACAATCTGAATCATCCAGGTCTGCAGTGAAGATTGCATGGAACCATATCCAATGCCGTATATAAATGCTGCTACAAATAAAATCGGCATGGACGTTGCAAAAGAGAGGATAAACAGCCCGACAGCAACGAAAATGGCTCCAGGAATAAGCAGGGCCTTGGGTCCCTTGCTGTCGTACAATCTACCGGCAAACGGCCTTACAAGCAGTACAGCTAGGGCATTAAACAGGAAAAATAAAGCAGGGTTGGCCAGGTTGGCCTCTTTGCCATATAACACAATGAATCCGACAAGGCCGCCATAGGTAATGGATAACAAACAATTCAGCAGACTGGGCAGGATCAATTTGCGATTAAAAGGGATTTTCTCCCGAGTCCCGGAAACATTCGCTACGGGCCCTGTTGAAGTTTGAGCGGAACCATCATGTGAACGTGCTGTTTTCTTACGTGTTAACGAATAACTGAGTGGATAAATGACGACGATCACGCCAGCTGTACACAGCATGAGTGTTATGAATCCTGAACCCTGCAGCAACGTGACCCCGATAATGGGTCCCATGGACATGGCAAGGCTGGTGGACAACCCGAAATAGCCCATCCCTTCTCCCATTCGCTTAACCGGAATAATGTCGGAAGCCATCGTTGGGAAAGCCGTGCTGCTCATCCCGAAACCGACACCAAACATCATGCGCAGCAACAAGAGGACAGCTATGCCAGCAGCAAAATAATACCCGAGTGTAGCCAGTAGGGCTACAGACAGGCCAATGTAGATCATGGCATTGCGAAGCCCCTTCTCAAGCGCCTTGGCTGAGTACAATCGTGCTGCAATTGCACTAAGTGCAAACAGACAAGTGAATAGGCTGACTTCAAACGCATTGGCGTGGAAACGTTCCTGTACGTAGGAAGGAAGTGGAGAAACAATCATATGCAGCTGCAGGAAAAGCAGGAAGTTACAAAGCATAAGCAAAATAAAATCAGTGGTCCAAAGTTTAACCTGTGTAGATTGGTCTTTCATATTCATTCATTCCCCCTGAGATGTTCATTTATTTACAAGTTGCGATTGATGAGGGAAAGAGTATGTTTAAATGCTTCCATCTGGTCTTCGGGTATACCTTCAGCAAGTTCTTTATTCATTTCTCTTTCAATGGGAACCAGTTTCTCGATCAAAGCTTTACCTTCAGTCGTCAGATAGAGGAGGTAGGCTCTTCGATCCTGTTCACTGGTCCGGCGTTCAACCCATCCCTTTTTCTCGAGCAGATCAATGATGCGTGCAGTTGTAGGTTGATCCTTGAGAACGCGATTGGCAACTTCTTTCTGATTCACGCCTTCTCCCTTACCGATATTGAATAGAACGGAGAATTGCTCTGTTGTAATATCGTAGGGTTTAAAACGGGTCGCAAGTAAAGCAGCGGCTTTGCGATGTGTAAAGCCCAGCATAAATCCGACAGATTGCTCCAGCGAATATTCCATACGAACGTAAGTCCTCACTTTCCTGTATGAATCATCTTCAATTTAATTAGTTGTTATAACAACTATATGTGATGCAAGCAATTTTGTCAAAGAGATTTGGATATCGGGCTCTTCCATAACGATTTGTGCGAAAGTTAGAAAATGCTGATAGAATGGAAATGAACTAGATTAGTTGGAAAGTAAAGGATATCGTTAGAGGGAATGCTGAAGACCATTCTGCTCCAGTCGATGTGGAGCTAACGAGGAGAGCTGCGTATGCTGAAAAACATTCCTGCAATAATTTCTCCAGAACTGCTTAAAATTATGTCCGAAATGGGCCATGGGGACGAATTGGTCCTGGCTGACGGCAATTTCCCCGCAGCCAGCCATGCTCGGCATCTCATTCGTTGTGACGCTCTGGGAACTGTAGAGTTATTGGAGGCCATTTTGAGTTTGTACCCGTTGGATACTTATGCAGAGCGGCCAGCAGCCGTGATGCAGGTTGTTGAGGGAGATCAGGTCGTGCCGCTCATCTGGGAAGATTACCGCAGGTTGATCCTCGAGCATGAAGGCATCACGGACGCGTTTGACCAGATAGAACGATTCTCGTTCTATGAGAGGGCCTCCCGCGCTTATGCGATCGTTGCTACCGGTGAGCGTGCGCAGTATGCCAATCTGATTCTGAAAAAAGGGGTCATTTTCCCGGACACTGATCCTTATCCGCAAAATCAACAAGTTGAACTAAAGTGAAATTCAAAATCATGGCGACGGAGCAGCTGATGCTCTGTTCGCCTTTTTGCTTTTTCGAGCACGCAGCCAATGGATCACCACATAAACGATCGGCATGGATTCAATAACTAAGGTATACACGGGTACCGCATAGGAACGGATAGCCAGCTCATAGGAAGCAGCGTCTTTTGCATATTGAAGTACGATGGCTGCCGCTGTTCCGCCAAGCAGATAAACAACGGATTTCTGCTGTTTAATCCCGCTGAGTTTGGAAAGAGACACGGAAGCTACATATAAGAGAAATGAGCTTCTGGTGAACATGGTCGTAGACCAGATGGCAATCAATACAGGGTCGAGGTTATCCAGAAAGTCGCCATATCTGGCGAAACGTATCATCTCAAGCAAGGGATAACGCAAACTTGCCGCCACATAAGGGCCAAAGTTCATGATCGTAAATATCCAAAACATAAGAATGAACACAACAACTGTACCTCCGGCTAGAACCATACTCTTCAGCATAGGACGCCTGAAAACAACAGCAGGAGCAAGGAATAGAAACATCATCCACTCCGAGAACCAGGGCATGGTCGAAAGTGAGCCGAATACGAGTTCGGACAGATCATGATGGGTCAGCATGGAAGTCAGGATTCCCGGATTGCCTCCGCCACCTACAGTTGGTACAAGAAGGGTAGAAGTGATCAGTTGTACCACAAAAATACCTTCAGACATAAACACAATGGTGATTAATCCTGACCGAGCAGACAGACAGATGCACAATATGGTTATCGCTGCTGTTAACCATATGGGGGTTTCGGGAAGATACATAGACTGCAGAAAAATGATGAAATTTTCTACATCGATCGACAACAGATAGATACACAGCAGGACAATCATTCCGATGTAAAATCGATGCACATATTTGCCAACGATCTTTTCCCCATAGGAAAGCCAAGGTTTGTCCGGGTGCAATGAGCCGAGTTTGTATGTGAAAAGAAGAAAGAGCAGGCTTATCATAAATCCACCGATGGTGGACAGCCAGCCTTGATACCCGCTCATTTTGAATAATCGCTGTAATAGAAAGGCAACAGGTTCCGAGTACAAGTACACAAACATGAAACGATATGCTTGTCCGGCAGTCAGGTGGTTCATGGTTATCCCCTTTCCTTATTGGGTGATCCGATCAGCCCAGCCGAAGACGAATTGGATCATATCATTGGGATCAGGCCATCCAGACCAGCTCACCGCAAGTGTATTCCATACAAGATAGAAGAGCAGTAAGACAAAGTAAACCCGCTTGATCGTTTTTTTGCTGGAGCGAATAGAGGACCAGTCCATTAAGTACAGTCCCGCAAACAACAGTACGGCTATCATGCGATTCCTCCTGTGTGGTTGGTTGGCAAACAAACTTTGGAATCCATTAAAAGCTGGATTCAGACCCCACGAATTGAATGTTGATATCCGTGTTAACATGGAATTGCAAGTCGTTCTTCACATAGTTTATCCACTGAGGACGAAGCTTTTTCCAGGTTTTTGGATACCTCCATTCCAGTCGATAGCCGAGTCTCAAGATATCTGCACCTTTGTGTTGGCCTGTCCTGATTGCACTCGTTAGGTGGGTGCTCACCTTTTCACTGGCTGCCTGTTCGATCTCCCTGACGGCCACGATATCCTTCGCTTTGAGTACGGGGATGACCGAATTCAACTCCGCTTTTCCGATCAGCTTAATGTCAAAGACCGGCTCCCCTCGTTCCATGCGAACACGTATATCCGACTGCATATCATAGAGCGTCATGCTTGCTTTTTCTTTTTTGGTTCGAACGGATATGGTCATGGAATCCAGACTGCGTTCTGCCCAGGCAACGGCCCGGGCCTCCTCGTCAGTAAGCGTGCCAACCATTTTCATTTGTTTGAATAAGGCGGCGCCGGTTTGGCTGACCCACTTTTTTAATTCCCCATCCTCGCTAACCATGTGGCGTTCTTGGGCTGTCAGCATGGATGAGGCAAAACCCTGATTCATCTTATCAGCGGCAAAGATATTGAGCACCTGGGTCTTCAGCAGATTCTCTTCTGTGGAAAATTCACGGAGCACGTCACTCGGTGTTTCTTCGAATACCGGCGTAAGATCAGAGACATTTTTGGCCTTGCCGTTGGCAACCATGATGTAGCTGCTGAGGTGAAACAAAGGTTCCCGCGCGATCCATGCCAGCGTATCCTGAATTCCTTCTCTTGCGTATGCGTCTCCAAAGACAACAACTCGTGTATGTCCCCAAGAGATTTTACGTGTAAGATCGGTTTGAATTTTCTCCAATGCATCAGCTATCGTTGGTGCGGTGGCAGAGACGACGGCATAAGGGTCCTTGCCCGATCCACCACCCTCAGGAGCAAGCCGATTGGGGAGAGGCATGCTGAGTGTTAACTCGATTTCTCCCGGTGTATCCGCTTTGTCAATGTACATGGCTGTAATAAAAGTCCGCTCATTGATCTCCACCTTGGACCAGCATCCACTGCACAGGAGTAAGCTGATCAATATGAGTCCACCTTTTTGTAACAGATTGAAGAGCTTCATGGCGTGTCTTGCCTCGTTTCATTATCCGCAGCATAAGCTTTGGTTCTTTTCTTCATCCGAAACCATGGCACCCGAATAAACGTGTCCTTGAAGTCACGAAGCACCAGTGGAGCGAATGGCTGCATGTAAGGAACACCAAAGGAACGAAGGTTTACCATATACCAGTAAATCAGATAGATGGAGATCACCACGCCGAACAATCCTAACGTTCCTCCCATCAACAGAATCGGAAAACGCAGCAGCCGAAAAGCCAGGCCCAGTTCAAAATGCGGGATAATAAAAGCGGCAATACCTGTAATGGACACCACGATGACGAGTGGAGCGGATACGATACCAGCCTGCACTGCTGCTTGCCCAATGACAATTCCTCCGATTATGGATACCGTTTGTCCCAAAGGTTTGGGGATACGTATTCCTGCCTCGCGTAATCCTTCAAAGGTAATCTCCATGATAATCGCTTCGATTAATGCCGGAAAAGGAATGTTCTCCCTTGCTGCCGCAATGGTAATGAGCAGATTGGTTGGAATGATTTCCGGGTGGAAGGTCGTGACCGCAACGTAAATGGAAGGCAGCAAAAGGGCAATAAAAGAAAATAGCAGCCGGATCATGCGGATAAAAGATGCAGAATGAAACCGCTGGTAATAGTCCTCTGAAGATTGCATCAATGAAAAGAAAGTTACGGGAATCAGCAGCGAAAAGGGTGTCCCGTTCTGCATGACGCCGATACGTCCCTCTACCAAGGCAGCGGCCACGGTATCTGGTCTCTCGGTATATTGGTATTGGGGAAAAGGCGACAATGGGTGTTCTTCCAAAAACTCGGATAAATAGCTTACACCCAAACTGCTATCCATATCGATTTCGCCAAGACTGCTCAACACATTTTCCAGGATGTCAGGTTTGCACAATCCCTGGATATAGACTACAAAAACTTCAGTCTTGGTATATTTGCCGATCGTGAACTTGATCATTTTAAAGTCAGGATGCTTGATCTTGTGCCGCAAAAGTGACATGTTCACATGAATATCCTCAATAAAGGCTTCCTGAGGTCCAACAACAACAACCTCATTGGTCGATTCCGGGACAGAGCGCTTCTGATAATTTTGAACGGAAAACAAAAGCATGCCGGACAAGCCTTCCAGATATAGTGCTGCGCTGCCGGAAACAATATCGTCTACCAACTGTTCCAGTGAATCGGATCGCTTCGATTCCAGCGTGAAAAACTCCCCGCTGATGACGCGCGATAAAAAGAGAGGTTCGACTTCGTTCTGGGATACCTTCTCCAGCAGTGGTTTGATAATGGATTCCCGTATAGTGGCCGTATCTACGATGGATTGAATGTAAATGAGCACACCATTCATAGGGCCTAGCTGTAATGGTTGATAGACAATATCGGAAATGCCGATGAAACGCGTTTGGAGCTGTTCGAGAATCGTCTCCGTATCCATGGGATGCACTCCTTTATCTGCGAACTTTGGATATGACCGGTAGTAAGTCTATAGTCTGCGACGTGTGGGCTGAATTATTCTAAAATTCCGAGGAGTAGAATATATTGCAAACTTTGATGCGGATGTTGTATGGGGATCCAGGAAGGGTTCGTTTATGATTGGAGAAATGTGAAATGAAGATGAGCTGAAGGGAGCTATAGCCAGAATGACATATAATATGAGACGTGCCCGCCTTGATGATATCGAGGATGTCAGCAGGCTGCTTGATCAATACCGCATGTTTTATCAACAGACAAGCGATGTAGAAGGTGCCGCCAGATACATACGCGAACGGTTGGAACGAAACGAATCGGTCATTTGGATAGCGGAAAAGGAAGCTTTTAAGGGAATGGAACAAGGAGAAATGGCAGACGATACGCATCACAACGAATGGGGCCATGGAAATACAGATTCAAGCATTCAAACTCCTCTGGCTGGCTTTGTTCAGCTATATCCCAGTTTTAGTTCGGTGTCCATGAGTCCGATATACGTCCTTAATGATCTTTTTGTACATACGGAGTACCGTCAGCAAGGCATAGCTCGCAAGCTGCTGCAGGCCGCCCAGAACTGGGCAAGAGAGACTGGGGCAATTCGAATCACCTTATCAACCGCAATAAGCAACAAACAGGCACAGGCATTATATGAATCAGAGGGATATGCGAAAGATACACACTTCCTGTATTATGAACTTAATCTGTGAGAATTGATGAAAAGCTAATCTTTGAAACAGAAATAGGTGAGGGAGGGATTAACGCAAAATGATGCAGTGGATAGCCATGATCACCATGCTGATCGATCATATTGGAGCAGTCTTTTATCCGCAGATAGAGGAACTCAGAATCATTGGCCGTATTGCATTTCCCATATATGCATTTGCAGTGTATATCGGCTATAAGCATACACGGAACGTCCAAAAATACATTTGGCGTTTATTCTGGATTGCAGTAATTTCCCAAGTACCGTTTATGGCGGCATTTAATCATATGTCATTAAACGTAGTATGGACGTTATGGACATCTTTGCTGGTTCTGCTGGCACTGGATAAACTTCCAAACCGCTTATTGGGTATCCCTATTGTTATTGGGGCAGGGATTATCATGGAGATGACCGCCATGGATTACGGAATGTACGGGCTGCTGTTGGTCATGTTATTCCGATACTTCCGGGGACCTGTACTGGTGCTGGGACATGTATTGTTGACTGCTCTCTATATCCAGCTCTACAGCAGCTCGGTACAAATGTACAGCGTAATCGCTACATTAGGCATTGCCATCGCCCAGTACTACGGCGCAGGGTTTCGTTTGAAAGGACCAAGGTGGATCTGGCGCTATTTCTATCCGGCTCATCTTGCCGTAATCGCTATTATTCGCTGGACATAAAAACAAGCAAGCCACCTTACGGTCATAAATGACGGCTAGGTGGCTTGTTTGTTTTTGTAGATGGTATGGCTACTCCAAAGTAGAAGAAGTGGAAGCGCCGAACTGCGGCTGGATCGCAGCAGGGAAATAACCGATGTTCACTGCATATTGCAGCATGCTGGAAATGAATTGATCATCCGCTTTGGCGCAGTGGATTCCTGCTGGCTCCACATACGCAGTTGTCACCGGGCAGGCATATACATATGCCGAATCCTTAGCACCGTCACCTTCCAGTTGGGCAATCGCGAGCTGCAGTGCCTCTGGATCCTTGGTGATGGCTGAATCAAATAACCAGCTGGTATATTCGTCAAAAGGTAACGTTTCGACTGCATATCCGGCACGATTTATTGATGCAATCAGCGTATTGTAACTGATGGACTCGGGATTACAAATATGGAATACCCGTCCAGCAGTATCATCACGCAGAGCCAAATGCACGATCGCCTGACTTGCATAATCGATAGGTGTAAAATCGACCATCCAATCAGCAGCTGGAGCCTTACCGAGAAGCAGCATGGCTTTGATCATGCGGTAGAAGGCATTGCTGTCAATATTGGACTGAAAGCGTCCCGTTTTTGAATGACACGTCAGGTTTCCGGCACGATAGATGCTTACAGGTACACCTTCCTCAGCAGCAATCATAAGCACTTTCTCTGCTTCAAGTTTACTGTCCGAGTATAGGTTTTCTACATGCAGGTCTGCCGGGAAGCGATCATACTGCAATGATGATTCCCACTGTCCGCTGAGTGCAAGATCTTCCGGTATGCCCATGGTGGACACATGGTGGAAGGATGCTCCAGGTTTGCTGCGAACCAGATTCAACAAGGCAACTGTACCCTCTACATTGGTTTTGGCAAACTGTTCCGCATCTCCGAAGTGCCGAACGTCGGCGGCACAGTGTATGACACGGTCAATTCGAGCTTGTACATGTTTGGTTTGTTCAGCAGATAGCCCAAGGTTTGGCTGCTCCAGATCTCCCTCGATAATCTCCACTCGTGACGTAAGGAGCAGACTCAGGTCTGGACCGAAATAGCCTGCCATGACCTTACTTAAACGCTGCATGGCTGTACTGCCGTCGGATGGACGACGAACAAGCGCATGAATGGTCGCTTCGGAATGAAGAAGGAGCTGCTGCAGCACGTGTGATCCCAGGTAACCCGTAGCTCCTGTTAGCAGAACGTGTTCCGGTTTGCGAATCTCCGGATATCCCAGTTGGGATGCCAGTTCGACTGGATGCTCGGCCAGCTGGGTAATCACACCTGCTTGATCAGCGGATGGTGCAGTTTGCTGAGTCATTTGCGCGAGTGATTGTACCCGCAGTGCCAGAGAGCGAATCGTCTTCTCTGCAAAAAAGTCGGCAATCTTCAGCTGCGGATAATGCGGCTTCAGAATAACCAGTACATGGATCACTCGCAAGGAATCACCACCGATGGTGAAGAAGCTGTCCTCGATACCGAAGTCGCTGTGTCCAAGAATCTCTTTCCAGGCATTGAAGATGATGGCCTCGGTCTCCGTCTCAGGCATTACACGGTCTGGCCGATTCTCATGTCGTTCTTCGTTTGGCAGAGAGACCATTGCTTTGCGATGAATTTTACCGGTTGGTGCGATCGGCATTTCATCGAGCTGACAGACCCATTTGGGTACAAAATAGGAAGGGAGCTTGTCTGCCAACTGGGCTTTGATATCCGCAACGGACAGGGTGCTGCCATCTTTGGACGTGAAATATCCCACAAGCATGTTCTGACCGTCAGATTCTTTTTTCGGAATAACTGCGACATCCTGGATTCCTTCGAGACGCGAGAAGTGATCTTCAATCTCACCAATCTCAATCCGATGACCACGGATCTTCAGTTGAGAATCACTGCGTCCGACGTATTCCAGCAACCCGGTATCAAGTAATTTGGCTATGTCACCGGATTTGTAGATTTTCTCATCGATCGCAAAAGGGTTATCAATAAACGCCTGCTCTGTACGTTCTGGTTGGTTCAAATATCCTTTGGCCAGCGCCGGAGTAGCAATATACACTTCACCAGGCACACCTACCGGACAGAGCTGCTGTTCTTCATTGACGATATAAACTTTGTAATTATGAATCGGTTTACCGATCGGAATGTTAACGACATGGTCAGGAACGGGTTCACTGATTCGGTGAGTCGTTGTCGCTACCGTGCATTCGGTAGGTCCATACACATTAACGATATCGATCTGGTTACCAAACTTGCGCTGGAAGGCACGAACCTGTTCTCCGTAGAGAGCCTCGCCCGCAACGGTAATAATTCTGACTTTGGCCAGCTTGTGGAACCCTTCGTCTGACAGATAGGATGCAAGCTGATTAAAAAAGATTGTGGGCAAGATGGTTATGATCGTTGTGCCTGTACGTTCGATTGCTGTGGCAAACTCTTCTACGGATACACGTTCCTCGGCAGATAACAGATACAACTCTGCTCCATAGAACAATGCGCCAATGGTATCCCATACCGAAGCATCGAAGCTGTATGTAGCAAACTGGGTCAACACGTCACCAGGCTTGATATCACAATCCCGCTGTACAACGCTGCCGAGATTGACAACGCCGCGATGGGCCACAAGCGCGCCTTTGGGTTTGCCTGTGGATCCGGATGTATAGATGATATAAGCCAGGTCGTCCGGTTGGATATCAATATTAGGATTACTTGCTGCAAATCCGGCCAAGCGTCCATCCACGGCAAGAATTTGCCGAACTGTAGGAATACCGGAGAACAACCGGGAAGCTTCAGTGAAAGAGGACTCTTTGGTTAGGACAAAAGAAGAAGCTGTATCTTCCACGATGTAACTGTTGCGTTCCTGCGGGTGCTCAGGATCAATCGGAACATATACACCGCCTGCTTTCAGAATGCCGAGCAAGGAAATGATGGTTTCCAGGCTTCGCTCCATAAAGATGCTGACAAATTCACCCTTTTGCAATCCGTTCGATAACAGCACACGTGCGACCTGATTGGCACGTTCGTTCAATTCTCTGTAGCTGTACCGACCATATGGGGAAGTGATCGCAGGTGAATCAGGGTACTCGGCTGCCGCAGCTTCGAACCAGCCGTGTATAGTCTGATGTTCAGGTTCAGTCACACAGGTATCATTCATCTCCCGGTACAACGTTCGATCGGAGGCAGACAGGATATCTACTGAGCCGATAGCCATGTGTTCATCGCGAACCATGGAGAGAAGCAGGGTCTGGTAGTACTCTGCATATCTCATCACTGTCGCTTCATTCAGAAGGGATGTATCAAAGAACAAATCCAGGATGAGTACACCCTGATCCTCACGAATATTCCAGTTTAAAACCTGCGGAGCCTGAGGAAGCTGAACACTGTTAAACATAAACAGGGTTTCCGGATAAGCACCTGGCTGTGCAGCATCTCCTTTTTGTTGCAGAAGAGAGATCTGATCACTTAGCTCACGGAAACTCATTTTGCCATGGACTTGCATGAGCAGAACAGATGCAGCCTGATCGGGAGCAAGGGTACCTACAGCTAATTCCTGTTCTCCTGAAAGCCGGAACAACAGGGCAGCATATGCGGACAACAACGCGGTATAGATTGATTTTGTGCCATACTTCTGTGTAAGTTCACGGCTCTGTGATGGCTGCAGCTCTATATGAGCTGACTCATAAGAAAAGGTTTGTTGACGGCGCCCAAAATCCAGTGGAATCTGGAGAACTGGCAGGTCAGATTCCACTGTCTGGGAAGATGAAGAGTGATTATCGATCACGTCTATTTTCCTCCTTGATTTAAACGTTCGTTTTTGTATTTTGTTTATGACTTGCTAACATTAAAGTGAGAAATCAATTCCTGTAATTCCTCGGACATGCTGTTCAAACGGGTGGAGGAATCGACAAGGGTGGTCAGGGAAGCCTTCTGTTCGTCCACGGAAGCGGCAATCCGCTCACTGCTGTCTGCTGTTTTGCTGACGCTGGCGGACAGATCATCCGCAGTTGCGGTCATTTCCTCTGTACTTGCAGAGATTTCTTCGGTAGCACTGGAAACTTCCTGAATCTGGTTCGATACTTTCTTCGCAGCTTCCAGAATCTCTTCAAACAACTGGCCTGTCTGATCGGCAACGTCAAGCCCGGTATCGACTTCTGCAGTACCTTTTTCCATTGCGCGGACAGCTTGTTTAATCTCGGTTTGGATCTCATCAATCAATACGGCAATCTGGCTTGTGGACTGTTCGGATTGCTCGGCAAGCTTACGAACTTCACCGGCGACAACGGCAAATCCTCGACCTTCTTCACCAACACGTGCTGCCTCAATGGATGCGTTCAGTGCAAGCAGGTTGGTTTGGCTGGAGATCCCGGAGATGATATTCAGAATATCTCCAATTTCTTGTGAACGGCTCTCTAGAACCTGGATTGCAGAAGCCGTATTCTTTACCGATTCGGTAATCAGCGTCATTTGCTGGGACACCTGGCGAACAACCGTGTTCCCCTGCTGGGAACGACGCTCCATCTCATAAGCTTCATCCGCTACATTAGAGGAACTGCTTGCAATCGTTTGAATGACAGTTGCCATCTCAGCCATGGCGCGGGCACTATCGATACTTGCCTGTTCCTGCCCACGGATGTTAGAGGTGATTTGTGTAACATTACTGTTAATGGAATCCGCGTTTTCACTGTTTTTCTCAGATACCTCATACAACTCTTTGGCAGATTGGTTCACCTCTTGAGAAGTGACTTGCACTTTAACGATCGTGTCATTGATTTTGCGAACCATCGTATTAAATTTCTCATTGACAAGTCCAAGGTCATCTTTTCCTGTCGGAATGTTGACATTCAAATTACCCCGGCTAACGTCATCAATGCCTTTAATCAGGTGACGGATAGGGGATAGGGTATTTTTAACAACCAGATATTGAATAATCAGGAACAACAGAAGGAATGCAACCAAAATGATGATCCCGTTTTTAAGGAGAGATTTCAATCCGGTTGGTACTGCTGTTGCATCTGCATCGACCGCAAAGTAAGAGAAGATTTTGCCGTTGCTGTCCTTGATCGGGTAAGCAATGGTTGTCCACGTTCCAAAATCATCTGAATAGAAAGTAGTAAAGGTTGGACGGTCCGTGTTAAGCATTTCTTTCAGTGCATTGGCTACAACAACAGGCTGCTCATACATGTCGCCAATATTAACATTATCGCTTTGGAATGCTTCTCTCAGATTGGTTGGCATGGCTACGAGGGAGGTTTCTCTTTTCGTATCCCCGCCTAGTTCTACACCAAAGATATAAGCCTGGGCGATGTTAGGATAATATTCTTGCATTTCATCGAAATAAGCACGTAATTGAGTTTGTACTTTTCCGTCATAACTACCTTCTGCTATGGCAGCCTCTACGTCGGCAGCGTTAATTCCTTCAGCCCACTTTTTGGTGATTTGTTCTACTTGTCCATGCAGCTGCTCTACGAGAACCGTTTTTTGGAAGTAATAGCTGCTTGCAATAAGTGCAACCCCGATAATAATGATGTTCGTAAATGAAAGTAATAAGTTTTTTGAGAAAAAGGACATACTTTTCCAACTGAATGATTTCACTAATTTCCACTCCTGATCTTCTTGTAATTAACAAACCTTTTATTTGCTTGCATGAATGCAGCCATTCAAGTCATTTGTTGTTCCTCCTCCAAAGCTTATGTATGCGACCATGGTCTTAATTTCACAGTCGTAAAGTAGAGACTTTTGCACCTCAAATTCTATAGGTGTCTAATTATTAAAACACATCTATACTTAATATGTCGTATGAAATGTTGTCAAATTGAATAGTTTTGTTAAAACTTTTTTAATAATTTACGTATTTGCGGACATGTCACTTGATACATAGGTATTTAGAACTGTTTATTTGGAGGAATTCCCATTTTTTAGTCTCCATCTGTATTCTATAACAGGAACGTACAAAAAAACACCATGGAACCTTAAAAGAGTTGATTGTTTGAATGTAGTGTAATATTTTGGAATTGGCGAAATCCGGGATTTGTCGTTAGATCAAATTTCCTGCTGCATGGCATTCGGCATGGATATACATCGGAAGCGGTTTTATCTATAATAAAGACAGTGTGCATTTTTCAAATCATAAGCAGGCGGGGGTTTATTTTAGATGAATCTGAAAAAAATTGCAGCAGAGCGGGCGGCAGAATACATTAAGGATGGAATGAAGGTTGGACTCGGTACGGGTTCAACGGCATACTTCGCGATTTGCAGATTGGGAGAACGTGTACGTGACGGACTGCAAATCCAGGCGGTGGCTACCTCGGAAGCTTCGGACAAGCTCGCCCGGGAGTGGGGGATTCCGATTATTCCGTTCGACCAGATTGGAAGGCTGGATATTACCATTGATGGTGCAGATGAGGTGGATCCAGATTTTAACCTGATCAAGGGTGGCGGCGGGGCTCTTTTACGTGAGAAAATTGTGGCCGCGAACAGTGATAAACTCATCATTGTTGCAGACGGCAGCAAAGCGGTTCAGCAATTGGGTCAGTTTCCCTTGCCGGTAGAAGTGGTTCCTTTTGCGTCTGAATGGACCTTTCAGGCATTGGAGAACCTGGGCTGCAGACCGAAATGGCGCATGAATGGCGATGAGCGCTATCTTACGGACAACGGAAACCTGATCGCGGATTGCCAAATGGAAGCGATAGAAAACGCGGCTGAACTTAACGTAAAACTAAACATGCTGCCAGGTGTGGTGGATAACGGTTTGTTTGTTGACATGGCGGACACCGTGATTCTGGCCAAGGATGATGGCAGCATTGATGAGCGTCATCGTTCCTAAATTCGTTAGCGGATCGAATACATGTATGCATAGTCGCATTAGTTTCAACCGTAGGATTCATTGAATAGGATATATTCGTAAGTGATGATACAGATGCTTGCCTTAAAAGCACAGTCTGAATTTGCAAACAACTGATGGAGGATAATGGAAATGCCGAACACGGAGGACAATCGGGAACTGTCTTTGCAATTATTCGTGGTTCTCGCCCGAGCTTACAATTCCGTTACATCGAGGTCCAATCGTGACATACAGAGTCACGGACTGAATACGACAGAATTCGGGGTACTGGATTTGTTATATCATAAGGGCCCACAGGCCTTGCAGAAAATTGGAGAGAAAGTTTTAATGTCCAGCGGGAACATCACTTATGTAGTGGACAAGCTGCAAAATAAGGATTTGCTGCTTCGACGTGCATCCAAGGAAGATCGCCGTGTCATTTATGCGGAACTGACGGAGAAGGGGAGAAATTTGTTCACTCAAATATTCCCTGGGCATCACCAGGTTATCATTGATGCGATGGAAGGCCTGGAGCCATCCGAGAAAGCGGATGCCATTCGTTTATTAAAGAAATTGGGGCTGGCTGCGGAAGGAAAGACCGACTTGCGTTCATAACGCAGGCCGGTTTTTTTGTTTGGAAATAGTGGACATGGACATTACTGGCTAGGTGACTTGCAGGATTGCTCATAATATAGGAAAATTGTTGTAATAGGAAGATTCGAATGGGATGGTTCTCTTGGAGTTGATGTATTTTAAAACGTATATCCCGATCATTAGCTGACTGAGATCGAATCGAACCGCAGCGTAGAGATTACATGATGGTTGAGACGAATGCACAGCACAGCAAGAGGAGGGATAACAAAATGACTCATCAGGAAGCTGGGGAACGCTTGCTAAAAGCGGCAGGTGGGCTAGCTGATAAAATAACGGAAAAGCAGTACACGTTACAACCGGATCTGATAGAACGTTTTGGCGAAAATGGGAGAATGCGTACCCAACAGGATTCACATTATAGTTTGAACTATCTGGCAGAGAGCGTGCTCGTGAAGAGCCCTAACCTTTTTACACATTATATATCATGGCTAAAAACACTTTTGGCGGGTTATCACGTATCGGCGGAAGATCTGGCCATCAATCTGCAGCTGATCAAAGAGACGCTCGAAGAAGAGTTGGACGATGCATCCAAAACACTTGTACTTGATTATTTGGAGATGGGGATCTATCAAACCCAGCATCCTGAGACAATTCAGGGCTTCGTCAATGAAACTTTTCCATATGGCAAAGCAGCCAAGTCCTATTTGCAGGCTTTGCTGGACAGCAAACGCCAAGAGGCATTCCATATTATTGAGCGCGAGTTGGAAGGCGGAGCAAGCATTCGGGATATCTATCGTTACATCTTTCAACCTACTCAATATGAAATTGGCCGTTTATGGCAGTTAAGCCAGATTAGCGTCGCACAGGAGCACTTCTGCACGGCTGCCACTCAGGCGATCATATCGCGACTCTATCCTCGTTGGTTGATCCATGAGGCACAGGAGAAAAGGCTGGTGGCAGCATGTGTGGGCAGTGAACAGCACGAGATTGGTTTGCGCATGCTTGCTGATGTGTTCGAGATGGAGGGCTGGGATACGTACTATTTGGGAGCCAATGTTCCGAATAGCAGTCTGCTTGAGGCGATTGAGCGCCATCAGGGAGATGTGATTGCCATTTCAGTGACCATGACCTATCATCTTCATCTTGCCAAAGAACTTATACAAATGATTCGGAATCACCCGGCAACCTCTCATGTGAAAATCATGGTAGGCGGTTATCCATTTAACATTGATCAAGAGTTGTGGAGGACGATTGGGGCAGACGGCTACGCCCCCGGGGCGGATGAAGCTGTTGCCGTTGCAGAAAATCTGCTGGCCCAGCGATCTGCCAACAGCAATGTTGGTATGATCCGCGAATAGAGAGGAATGACGCAATGTCTAATGATAATGGTGAGATCGAAAAGCTGCGCAGAACGATTGAGCAATTATCGGATCAGATCATTCGCAGCAAAGAGCAGGAAGAGCGAATTCTAAATGAATTCTCGGAAATGAATAATGAATTGGTGACACTTCAGCGTCTGCTGGCCAAGAACAACGCTAGTCTGGATGCCGCACGAAAAGAAGCAGTGGCTGCAGGGGAATCGAAGAGCTCCTTTATTGCCGTAATCAGTCATGACTTCCGCACTCCATTGAATGGGATATTGGGCATGGCTGAACTATTGCAGCTATCCTCCTTGTCGGAGGAACAGCAGAATTCGGTTCAAGTGATTCAAGAGGCAGCGAGACTTCTGCTGAAGCTGATTCAGGATCTTCTTGACTTTTCCAAATTGGAAGCAGGCCAGATGCGTCTTGAGATTGGTGAGGTAGAGCTCGAACCTACTTTTAAATATATCGCTCGTTTGCTTGAACCCAAGGTGATCCAAAATGGGAATCAGTTGGCTGTCGACTGTGATTCGCGAATTTCTCCTGTTCTCGAAGGGGACTCTACGCGGATTACTCAGGTTCTGATTAACCTGATCCAAAATGCCAATAAATTCACAAACCATGGTTTGATAAGCATTCGGGTTATCCTCGTTAAGGAAAGCGAGAGCTCACAATTGATCCGATTTGAGGTAGAAGATACGGGAATCGGCATTGCGGAAGAAGATCAAAAAACGCTGTTCCAGCCTTACGTACAGACGAAACAGGGTCGTTCCAAGGAATATGAAGGAACGGGTCTTGGATTGTCGATATGCAAATCGCTGGTTACGTTAATGGGTGGACAAATCGGGGTAATCAGTCGGGAAGGTGAAGGCTCTACGTTCTGGTTCGAACTGCCGCTTGGACGCAAGTCGGAACCGGAAGAAACTGAAGTTTCTCCAGTGGAAAAACCTTCGGATATGATGGACTCTCCCTTTGAAGAACCCTATTCCTGGCCAATCTTATTGGCCGATGATAATGGTATTAATCGTCAGGTCGTGCTAATGCAGCTTAAGAAACTAGGGATAACACAGGTTGATTACGTGTCCAATGGAGAAGAAGCGGTTTCGGCTTTTCTCAGTAAAAAATATGGGATGATTTTGATGGATAATATGATGCCAATTATGGATGGGCTTGAGGCTACACGTAAAATCAGGGCTATGGAACAGGATGAAATGCGTCATGCCATTCCGATTATCGCAATGACAGGCAACGTCATGGATGGAGAGAAGGAAAAATGTCTTGAAGCCGGAATGAATGATTTTATTGGCAAGCCATTTACATTGGAATCGTTGAGAGGTGTAATCCAAAAATGGCAGCATCCTATGGAATCCAGTGAAATACTAAATATGAGCATTGTGAGTGAGATTGCCGAACTGAACAACGATGGTGATCAGACGCTGCTAGAAACGCTGCTCGACATGTATCGTGCCGAAACACCTGGCAAAATTGAGGTTCTGCGGAGGCATGTCGTCTCGGGAGACCATAATGCTGCTGCGGAGTGTGCTCATGATTTGAAATCAGGAAGTCTGAGCCTTGGAATTGAATACTGTTCAACCCTTTTTGCAAGGATTGAACAGTTTGCCAAAACAGGTCAGGTGATGAAGGCTGAGCCATTGCTCGATGCTTTGATGCCAGCATATCAAGAGGCCTGCCAGGCTTTGGAAAAAGTCATCATTTAAAAGGTTTGCTGTCTTAACGAAAGAGGTTAGGGCGGCAAACCTGTTTTTTCGCCTGAACTTTGAATTGCATTAATCTGTGCTGTGTTATGGATAGAGGATCGTGAGAAGGAGAGAGAAACGTATATGTTGCTATACGGAACAGCTGCATTAATTTTGGTCATTCTTGCTTCAACCTGGATTGGAGGACTGTACTTCTTCAAAACGGCGATCAGGCGCGCACCAAAGTCCTTTTTAGTGGATAATCCCAACCTGATGCCAGAACCGGATAATGAATTCATCAGTAGTGCATCGGACCAGGAGTGGTTGGACAAACAGCATTGTGAAACGGTAAGTATCCTATCCCATGATGGATTGAAATTACAGGGGACATGGCTTGCTTCAGCGGATAAATCTCGTCCAACGGTGATTCTCGCGCACGGGTATTCGGGAAAAGGCAGGGAGATGGCTGGTTTTGCAAGGTTCTACGTGGAGAAAAGAGGCTGCAGCGTACTGATGCCTGATGATCGTGCTCATGGTCAAAGTGAAGGTCATGTGATTGGCTTTGGCTGGCTGGATCGGAAGGATTATGTCGATTGGGTCAATTGGGTCATTGATAAGGTGGGGAAACAGACAGACATTGTGCTGCACGGGATCTCCATGGGCGGTGCTACAGTCCTCATGACAGGTGGAGAGCCCCTTCCGGCTCAGGTGAAAGCGATCGTATCGGACTGCGCCTATACTTCAGTGAAGGATGAGCTCACGTTCCAGCTTAAACAATTATACAAACTGCCAGCCTTTCCTTTTATACCTGTGACCAGTCTGATTTCCAGATGGAAGGCGGGTTACTCCTTCAAGGAGGCATCGGCGCTGAAACAGCTCGCCAAGGTTCAGGTGCCGGTCCTTTTTATTCATGGGGAGGCAGATACCTTCGTCCCTACAGAAATGGTTTACAGACTCTATGAAGCCTGTCCCACTGAAAAAGAACTACTGATCATCCCGCGTGCAGGGCACGGCACAGCTTTTCAAGTGGATCGATCCCGATATGTGGAGGTCCTTGAATCCTTCCTAAACAAGGTGCCAATAAAGCAAGCGAATTAAAATTGGTTGTGCTGGTTAGCGAGTACTGTTTTATGTTGCATTCCCTTTAAGGGAATGCATATATTGAAAGCGTTATCTCATTGTAGGGATGCACTCATAACGCATGTACATTCCCGTTTCCTGATTCCGCACACGGATGTTGGGTAGTTAGATGTAGATGCCTATACCAAGGAGGTGCAGCATTTGCCACGTTCACGTAGAGTTTGCTCTTACTGTCAAGAGGAGATGGGTGAAGACGAGTTTAAATGTAAAGCATGCGGCAATCTTGTTGCGATGAAAACAGTCCCTGTTGAGCGTGCGCAGATAGAAGAATATGAAGAGGCGACATTGGATCGCTACTCCATCGGTCTGCTGGTTTTAACAGCCATTATCCTTCCTCCGATAGCGATTGCCATTGGCGGGGTAATGTTGTTTAATGATGCTCCGTACAAAAGGGATACGGGGAAATTACTTATGACAGGTGCCCTGGTAATGCTGGTCATCTTAGTCTTCATATTCATCGCAGGCTCAGGGACACTGTCAATCAGCTTTTAACATTTATGGAGGTGCCATTCATGGGAAATGAACAATTCGAGGCTGCGCGCAAAGCGGAGGCAGGTTACCATTCCAATTTCTATCAGAATAACGAACTATTCGCATCCGGTACATGGATGGCGAGGCCTATGCCGATGGTGATGGAGATGCTCGAACGTTTGCTTGCTCACCAATCGGAACTGCGGGTTCTTGACCTGGGATGCGGGGTGGGGCGGCATACCATTCCGATTGCACAGCGACTGCAGCATACGAACAGTGAGGTCATTGGTGTCGATCTGCTTGATGAAGCGGTAGAAGGACTTCGAAAATATGCGAAAAAGTATCAGGTAGATCATCTGGTAAAGGCAGAAAAAGCGGATGTAGAACATTACGCCATCAAACCGAATACCTATGACTTCATTGCAGCATGTTCCTGCCTGGAACATGTATCGAATGAGAGTGCGTTCCTTGAAGCACTGGATCGTCTTCAGGCCGGGACACGCGCAGGAGGTATTCATTGCATCACGATGAGTACGAGTGTGGAAGAGCAGGAAATCAGCACTGGACGGCGAATCGAGCCTTTAATTGAGCTCAACCTGCCTACAGCGAAAGCCATTAAATTGCTCGAGAAGGCATATGCTGGCTGGAATATACTGCTTCAGGAACATGTAACCCAGACCATCGAGGAGGAAAAGTATGATGAACCGACACAGTTCCGCTGCGAACTGCTTCGTTTTGCCGTACAGAAGCAATAGAATGGTTCTGCCGGGTGTATGAAGTAGTACAGCCCGGCACAGCGTTCCTTTACAGGGCAGGGAGTATACGTGGAAGCAGTTCATTATTGACAGTGGGGGATAAGATGAGTACATATGTAATAGGTATCGATGGTGGGGGAAGCCACACACGGGTGGTTGTAGCTGATGATTGTGGAAAGCTGCTGTCCTATGTGCAAAAGGGAGGTTGTAATCGTTATCACGATTCCCATGCAGAGCAGCATGTGCTCGGAGGCATTGCTGAAGCGCTGGAGCAGGCAGGCATTCGACCAGAACAGGTGGCTGCCATCCAAGCCGGTATGGCGGGTCTCGATCGGGATGAAGAATTCGCATGGGCTAAGGGAGTGCTCGCCAAAACGGGCATCACAGGTAGAAAAAGTGCCGTAAACGACACGTTTATTGCCCATACGGCTGCCTTTAACGGTGAGCCAGGAATAGTGGCGATAGGTGGCACGGGGTCTCTGATCCTTGCCAGGACGGAGCTAGAAGCATGGATCCGAAACGACCAATTGGGACATTATGCTCCGACGGCAGCGCGTTTTTTGTCTTATGATGCCGTGCATTCTGTTCTTGCAGGCCGTTATGTGCAGCAGGATCAACCATTTATCGAACAAATTCTTGCTTATTGGAATGTACATTCCGTACAAGAGTTGACGGCTCTTGGAGCAGCAGGGTTTGCTGAGAATAAGCAGGAAATGAACCGCAAATTCAGCCAAATGGGTCCTTTGGTAACGAAAGCTGCTATCCGGCAAACCCCACTTGCCATGAGAGTATGTGACTCCGCAGCGGACACAGCGGTTGTGGGGATTCTTATGCTGTCTGGCTGTTTTCGATCTGGGCAGATTTCTTACACACTGACTGGAAGCTGTCTAACTTCACCTTATATGGTGGCTGCCGTTCAGAAGAGGCTAGCCAAAAATAATCAAACTACAGGGAGGACGTTTCAATATATCACCAGTGACCTGCCGGCCGTTGGAGGTGCGCTGCTGGATGCTTATCATCTGGCTGGTATACACGTGAAGGAAGGTACTGCTATTCTGCTTCAGGAGCAGTTAAAACGGTATACGACTTGAACTTAGACAGGCTAACGGCTACAATACGATAACGGATCTATATAGGGGGAATAAGAGTGTTGATCAATCTAAAATCACGCATACAGGAGCCGGAAGTGCAGGAACTGCTGTCCTACTCGGTCTTTCCGGACCCGGAGCAAGTGGGTCGTGCGTTACAACAATATGTACAGAAGGACGAGCTTCTGCTGGATGGATACGAAGATGAAGGGCAGTTAATCGGCTTGATTGGATATGAGCAAACGGGAATCAGTGAAATTACCATCCAACATATCGCAGTGCTGCCTGAAAACCGATTCAAGAACTACGGCCGTGGCATGATTGCACAGCTGCTGGAGAAGTATAACCCGGACAGGCTGATCGCAGAGACGGATCAGGAAGCTGTAGAATTTTACCACAATACCGGCTTTGTCGTGTACAGTCTGGGTGAGCTGTATCCGGGTGTGGAGCGATTCCGTTGTGTACTCGAAAAAGACGAGGATGCAATCGAAGAATAGTGGATGAAACAGTTTCTACAGGTGAAGATGAAAGCATATCATTTAACAGGGCGTATGACTTAGCGGCAGCTGAGCCTTACGTCCTGTTTTTTTGTCGTGAAAACATAAAAAAACAGGAATAAAGTATTGCATTGCATTATAGTTTCCATATAGAATAGTTTCATTGGAGAATAGTTCGATAAGTGAACTATATTCGCGGAAAGGAGAATGAACATGAACACGCCAGATGCCAAAAGCTTGGTGAACCGCTATTTGGATGCCTCTTTTCTGGTAACCAAACAGTTTGATACACGGATTCGTGAACGGGTGGGGCAAACCATGACAATGGATCAGTTCTGTGCTCTTCGTTTGATCGAAGAGAAGCCTTCTTGCACACCGTCGGATCTGGCAGAACTTCTCTGTGTCGGCAAAAGCAGCATCACCGCACTGGTCAACAAGCTGGTTGATCGGGATTTGGTCGATCGGGCCGGGGATGAGCGGGACCGCAGAGTGGTTTATCTGACACTTACAGATACGGGGCGCCAGGAATACCGCGAGACTGAGCGGGAAATACAGCAGCTTCTGGAGCCTTACCTGGTCCACTTTAAGCCGGAAGAGGTACAAAATTTTATTGAATCCTTTGAGAAGCTGGCAACCTTGCTAACGAATGAGGGAGGACAGGAGAACGAATGAGAACGATTCTGAAAGCAAGATGGTGGTTGATGGGGCTATGGGTTGTTGCAGCCGCCGTATTAATGTTCACTGCTCCTAATATGAGTGAACTGATTCGGGAAAAGGGGCAGTTTTCGGTCCCGGAAGGGTATTCATCAACCCAGGCAGCGGCCATTCTGGACGAAGCGGCTGCACAGAAAGGCGAACAGCAGGGCAGCCAGCTTGCCCTTGTATTTTACAATGCAGATGGCTTGGGTACAGCAGGCAAACAAGAGGCGGAAAAGGCTGTGAAACAGCTGGAAGCGAAGAAAGAAGAGCTCGGTATTTTATCCATTTTGGAGCCTTTCTCACAACCTGAACTGTCAGAAAAGATGATCTCTGCTGATGGCAAAACGATTCTGACGTCTCTGTCCGTTGACCAAGGGGATCGTACGGTTAAGGAAATGCGTGAAGATCTGAACGAAACACTGGAATCGGTCAATGTGGAACACTACATAACCGGTAAAGGGCTAATTGATGAAGATACGGTAGAGAGCTCCCAAGAGGGACTCAAGAAATCGGAATACATTACGGTTGTCTTTATTTTGCTTATTTTGTTCCTTGTATTCCGTTCGTTTGTAGCACCGTTTGTCCCACTGCTTACCGTGGGCATCAGTTATATTGTATCGCAGCAGATCGTAGCGTTCCTGGTGGACGGGGTGGATTTCCCGATCTCAACCTTTACGCAGATCTTCATGGTGGCAGTCATGTTCGGGATTGGTACCGACTACTGCATTCTGCTCATCAGCCGGTTCAAGGAAGAGCTGGCACATCATGAGACGACCTGGGAAGCAATTATTGCAACTTATCGTACAGCAGGTAAAACGGTATTCTTCTCTGCTCTTGCCGTGCTGGTCGGTTTTATCGCAATCGGTTTTGCCCAGTTTATGCTCTATCGTTCCGCAGTGGCGGTCGCTGTCGGCATAGCTGTAATGATGCTTGCTTTGGTTACGATTGTTCCATTCTTCATGGCGGTGCTGGGCAAAAAGCTGTTCTGGCCTTCCAAAGGTTCACTGGACCATGCGGAGAGCAAGATCTATGGAGCAGCCGGTCGCTTCTCTCTAAAACGTCCATGGGCTGCGCTGCTCATCGTTGCCGCCGTCTGTGTGCCACTGCTGGCCACTTACGATGGCAAACTTTCGTTTAACAGTCTGGATGAGATTGGTGAGAAGTATGACTCGGTAAAAGCGTTCAACATTATCTCCGAAAGTTTTGGTCCGGGTGAATCCCTACCGGGTCAGATCGTGATCCAGAACGATGAACCAATGGACAATGCCAAATATATGGCGGTTGCCGAGAAAATCAGTCGCGAAGTGGAGAAGGTGCCGGGAATCTCCGGGGTACGCAGCATGACAAGACCGACGGGTGACGAGATCAAGGATTTCGAAGTGACTCAGCAAGTGGGGACATTGTCGGATGGACTCGGTGAAGGCAAGACGGGTCTGGATAAAATCCGTGATGGGCTGAGTGAGGCAAGCAATCAATTAAGCAAAAACGAACCCCAGATCAAAGAAGCAGCAAGTGGTGCAGGAGAACTGAGCAAAGGCACGTCCCAGCTGCAATCGGGAATTAGCCAGTTGTCCGAAGGCCTTCAGCAGATTGAGAAAGGAATTCGTGATGGCTCGTCAGGAGCTGGTGATCTGAAAGCTGGTCTTCAGCAGGCGAGAACAAGTGCGGACCAACTTGCACAGGCCAATAATCAGCTGCTTGAAGCATATCGTCAGGCTGGAGCAGGTGTAGCTGCACTGGGCGAGGGAGCCGGAGAACTGCAGCAGCAGCTCACAGGTGTCTCCATGGCACTGACCAGTCTGAATGAATCGTTTGCTGCTCTCGAAGAACGGTACCCCGAACTGCAGCAAGATGCGGATTATCAGCGGGTTAAAGGTACACTTGGTGAAACGGGAACAGGCACAGCCCAATTGGCTCAAGCACTGGATCAGATTGTAAGCAAGCTGGGTGAAGCTGCTGCTGGAATCAATCAGGCGAATGAAGGGTATGCTTCAGCTGCATCTGGACAAAAGGCTCTCGCAGAGGGACTGGGTCAGATTGTGACGGGAATAGGCCAGCTCGAAACAGGGCTCAAGCAGGCAGCTGACGGTCAAGGTAAAGTGATCAGCGAGATTCCTTCTATCCAGAATGGTCTGGATCAGCTTCAGGGCGGTCAGGAGAAGATTAGTCAAGGCTTCTCGGATCTAAGTGGTCAACTGACACAATTAACCGATGGTCTGAATCAAAGTGTGGATGGGATCGAGCAGGTATCAGGGGGTCTCGATTCAGCACAAGACTATTTGACACAGCTGCAAAATTCACCGGACTCCGACCTGGCAGGCTGGTATGTACCTGAAGAAGCACTGAGCAACAAAGACTTCGCACAGGTATTTGACACATATCTGTCTCAAGATCGGAAGACGATGACGGTAGATGTTATTTTTGCCGAGAATCCATATGGTATTGAAGCCATTGATCGTGTGCCGGATATTGAAGCAGCCGTTCACCGTGCCGTACAGGGAAGTGCCTTGGAAAAAGCGGATATTGCCGTTGGCGGTGTAACAAGTACGTTCGCAGACTTGCAGGAGATCTCCAACAACGACTATACGCGCACGGTAATGCTCATGCTTGCAGGTACATTTATCATCCTTGTCCTGTTGTTGAGATCAGTGATCATGCCGCTGTATCTGATCGTTTCCCTGTTACTCGCGTATTTCACGTCCATGGCGTTGACAGAAGCCATCTTCGTCAATATCCTTGGATTTGCGGGCATCAGCTGGGTTACGCCGTTCTTCGGATTCGTGATGCTGATCGCACTAGGTGTGGATTACAGTATCTTCCTGATGGATCGGTTCAATGAAAACAAAGGTATGAGAGTTCAGGATGCGATGCTGTACGCGATGAAGAACATGGGTACGGTCATTCTGTCGGCAGCTGTTATTCTCAGCGGAACATTTGCTGCCATGTATCCATCCGGCGTTCTCTCAATGATGCAGATTGCTACAGTTGTTCTTAGTGGTTTGGTCCTGTATTCGCTGTTGTTCCTGCCGTTCTTCGTGCCTGTTATGGTGAAGATGTTCGGCCGTGCCAACTGGTGGCCTTTCCCCAACAAGGAACAGAATGAGTCAACGGATTCAGATCGTACCATTAGCATGTAATTGAAAGATGTAGAGGGCCTCTGTGGAATTTTATAATACCGCAGGGGTTCTTTTCTTTTCATTTTGAGCTATACACGGATAGCAGAAAAATAAAGGTTTACGCCTACGGACATCATCCCGCGCCTTGTATCCGGTTCTCTCATATAGATATAGCAGTCATTCATAAGTTAGCAGAGAGGGGCGACGGTGATGGTATATCGATATACGGCCATTGGGGACTCGTTGACGGTAGGTACAGGCGCACTGCTGGGCACCGGGTTTGTTCCTTTGTACCGTAGAATGGCAGAAACGAATGTTCGTACATTTGTTTCGATGGATAATATGGGGGTCAACGGACTAACCTCAGGTGAATTGTTGCAAATGGTATCTTCTCATGCAAGAGTACGGCAATCCCTGCGAGAAGCCGATATCATCACGATGTCCATTGGCGGAAATGATCTGATTCGGACTTTCAAAGCGAGTGGCGGCATTCCAAGCGCCAGTAAAATGACACAGGTACTGGGAGACACCCGCAGTAATGTGTCCCAGATCATGAGGCACATCCGGCAGCTAAAAGGAAATAGTGTATACATGGTCCGATCCATCGGATTGTACAACCCGTATCCCCAGGCGGCTGAGGCAGCCTATTGGGTTAGGCAGTATAATTCATTTCTAAATGGTGCAGGTTCGGGGAACTATGCCTGTGCTCAGGTATATGACCGGTTTGAGGGTCATGAACGGGAACTGTTATTCTGGGATCGTGTTCACCCCAATGCCAGAGGATATCGTGTCATTGCGGATCAACTAAACCGTACGGGGTACAAACCTTTTGTTTGAAGAAATCTCAATAGGATATCAAGTCAATGGGATAGCTGATCCAGACTGGACCAGAGATCGGCCTTCCGTTAAGATGAGAGGAATGAGATGTTTTCCTGATCGACCCATATAGATACTGCAAATGAAGGAGCTATAATCGGTGCACAACATTCATTTACGTCCTCAAGAGGATGCGGAACGACAGCTGATACAGGAAGTGATATCCCTATGTTCACCTCAGTCACGCTGGGAAGCAGAACGAGGATACGGCGGCATGAACAACACGACGTACCTGCTTAAACTGGATGGCGAGAGATACGTGCTCAGACTGTATGAGACACATACGGATACCGTGAAAATTGCTTTTGAACATCACGTGTTGTCCGCATTGAATCAATCGGAATTCGAGCTTCAGGTGCCATCTCCTGTCCAGGTGAACAAGGGTGAGGGACCCACGTTTCTTTCCGTCAATGATCCCCATAATGGACATTACAAAATTGTATCGATGTTCACGTATTGCAGGGGCAAGAATCCGGTCTGGAATACGCCGGATCAGCTCATTGAATTAGGTAAGGCAGCGGGGCTGCTGTCCTCGGCTTTGGCTAAACTGGAAGTATCTCTTGAACCGGTATACCCGCCTTATTATCAGATTCAACAGGCGTACCCGCTCTGTCCACCAGACAAATTGATACAGTTGTGTCTGTCACCACCTGATGAGTTGAAGGAATGCGCTGAAGAAATGCAGGAACTGCTGCCGGTGCTTCCAGCTCTGTTCGAGGCACTAAATGGCATGGATGATCTGCCGCATCAACTGGTTCACGGGGATGTGAATGCATCAAACGTATTGTCGGATGACCATGGCCGCATCTGTGCTATTCTGGATTTCGAGTTTGCCACATGGGATTTGCGGGTGATGGAGCTTGCTGTCCCCATGTCGGACCTGCTGACGATGGACAAGAGTGATGAATGGATGTGGCAGGCACTGGAGGGACTGATTCGCGGATTTCAGAAACAGGTGAGACTGGAGACGGAGGAACTGCGGGCCATCCCGCAGCTTATTCTGCTGCGCAGTCTTGATGTGGTCATGCATTTTATTAGCCGAATGTTCGAAGGTACGGATGAACCGGAAGTTGCAGTGAACCAGATCATTAAACTTAGAGAACGGATTGAATGGATGAATAGCAATGAGGAACGGTTACGACAATTGTTATGGGTTTAAGCGTGTTTCTGAGCTTATCATTGGATTGCAAAAGAACGCTGATTTCTGTTTTGGACAGAAACCAGCGTTCTTTTGCGTTTGGGAACATACCCGATCGGAAAACAGATCTTGCAGCGTGCGCTTTACAATCCGCGTTTGCGGAACCAACTGCGGACTGCCCAGCGGCGTTCCTGGCGTTTTTTGTATTTTGGCAGAGAACGATAGACGTTCAGGGATTGCTCATAGGCATGCTTGGCGTCAGCAGTGCGTTCAAGCGAACGGTAGACTGAGCCCAGCAAATAGTAAGCCTCACTCGATGAAGAGTGGATGTCCTGGAATTGTTGGACGTAGAACAATGCTTTGTCCCGATGTGTTTCCTTAAAGGCATTGGCTAGCGTTAAATAGGGCTGACCATACTTTACCCTTGGATTAATATCCAGAGCCTGAAGGATATGACGCTCGCCATCTTCGGTTTTACCGAGGTGCAGTTCTGTCGTCCCGAGTGCCTCCCAGTATTCAGCAGATTGCTCATACGGGCGTTCCAGCTCCAGCAGCAATTCATAGGCTTCCTTATAACGTTTGCGTTCAATCAGAAGTCTGGCCAGATCAAGTTTGGAAGAAACCTCATTGGGACTCAGCGCAATCTGCTGGCGCAGCCTTGAGATCGTGCGCATGCGCTTGAGCGGCTTCATGAAACTGGGGAATACTCCGACATAGCGGCGATCCAGGAAATACAAAATAATGAGGAAAATCAGGACAGCTACGAACGGATTGCCAACAATCCGCCATAACAGGCCAAATATCAAAAATTTAATCAGCACGACAAGATTCAACTCCGTTTATGATGTAATCGCGTTACGAACGCTTAAAATATACTTGGATTGGTCCAGTGGATTCACACCTCTGCGTTTGCGCGTTGGATTCGCGTCTGGAGGACAATCCTGATATCCGGCAAAAGAGGTAACAAGTACACCGCGTCCGCCCGTTTCCGAGCGGAGTTTTACCGGATAATCCATGGAGGTGGCTAGCGGAAGCTGCCCTTCCACGATGCATCTTCCTCCGCCAATGACAGGCGCTTCGAACGTTGCCCGCATATGTACGAGATCACTGAGCGCCTTGCCGCCGTATTCTTCCGGTACTGTCAGCCGGAACTGCAGCAGCGGTTCCAACAGTTTGGTACCGATACGAGCCAGGCCGTCCATGATTCCCATGGGTGTGGCAACGACAAAGTCCAGTGGATGCGTATGCCAGACATGATGCTCTCCTTCAATGAGCGTTACCCGCAGGTCGGTTACTTCCCAGCCGTACATGCCCTGTGAGAGTGCTTCTGGGACCCGGCGCTGGACTTCGTTTTGATATCGAAGCAGCAGCTGGTCTGTTCGAACTGTAGATTCGTAGACCAGACCGCTGCCCCGAGGCAAAGGTTCCATTTTAAATCTAAGAATGGCCCAGCAAGGCTTAGGCATGGTGTAGGCGATGAACCCTTCACCTGGAGCGCTCAGTGTTTCTTTGTAGATTACGGAAGGGGGGTCAAAAACCACATCTAGTCCAAACCGGCTCATTAACAGGCTGGACAGAATTTCAAGCTGAATGGTTCCCATAACTTTGAGATGCAATTCCCGGTCTTCAGGCAGCCATTGCAGATCAAGCAAAGGATCCTCATCCGTCAATTCCTGTAATGCAGCGACGAGGTCGGGATAACGTGCCGGATCCTGGCCATGAACTTGTACGGTCAGCAAAGGTACAGCCATTTGCGGCATGGGGGGGACTGCATCCGGGCTCCCGATAATGTCTCCAACATGCGTTTCGCTCAGGCCGTAAAGGGCTGCAATCTGACCGCTGTGTACTGAACCGGTATCCATCCATTTGCGCCCATCCATCTGGCGGATTTGCGTCACTTTTTCCTCCAGTCCTCTGGTGGTGTTGTAGATCGTGTCCCGGTTGTGAATGCTGCCTCCATACATGCGTACATAAGCTGTACGACCCATTGTTTTATTCCGCTCAATTTTGAACACAACCCCGGATACTGCGAGATCCTCTATCTGAGCAGGAGGCGGGAGAAAGCGGATGACGGTATCAAGAAGTTCCGATACCCCGATCCCTTTTCCCGAAGCCCCAAAACAAACCGGGAATATTTCGCCCTGATGCACCAGTTTACGGAATGCCAAATCGATCTGCTCTGGTGGAAGGTGTGCTTCATTAATATAGGCTTCCATAATGTCTTCATCCAGTTCTGCAATGATTTCAACGAGCCCGGGGAGCGTTTGCTGATCCACAAGGGAGTTTTCATGCCATAAGGAACGAACGCCAATAAACAAGTCTTCCTCCATCAAGCAGGATTGTACTGCACATGCAGAGGGGGAAAATGTGGAGCGAATCTGTTCCATAATTGCTGCTGCAGAAGCACCGATGCGATCCATTTTATTGATATAGATGATGGTGGGAATACGAAGGGAGCGCAGGGCATGCCAGATAGTCTCGCTCTGGGACTGAATGCCTTCCACGGCTGATAAAATCAGAATGGCACCATCCATCACGCGCAGCGAACGCTCCACTTCAGAGCTGAAATCGATATGTCCCGGGGTATCGACCAGGTCAATTACGGTATTTTTCCAAGTTAGTGAGGTCATGGCAGCCTGCACCGATATTCCCCGTTCTTTCTCAATATCCAGAGAATCCGTGGCTGCGGTGCCATCATCTACCCGGCCGGGACTGCGTACTATGCCGCCATGAAATAACATATGTTCTGTTGTGGTTGTTTTGCCTGCATCTACGTGAGCGAAGATACCGATATTTCGGCGATTGAATTCGTTTTGCATGGGATGTAAAGCTCCTCTGAACGAAGAAACGTATCGTTTCTGACATTGTTATTCCGTACTATCATACCACACGACTGTATGGAAGAATATGTTACACTTTGACTCATTAAGCATTCATTGTTCTGCGGTATGCCGCGGGCGTGGTGCCAGTGATCTTTTTGAATTGCCGATAAAAATGGGGCAGACTCTCGAAGCCGCAGGCATCAGCTACCGAAGCCATCGTGTCATCGTTCCGAAGCAGATGTTCCTTCGCCATGATCACCCGGCGGGCAAGGGCGTAATCGGTTAGTGTCATGCCTGTATATTTTTTGAACGCCCGACTGAAATGAGCAGGAGATACCGCTGCCTGCACAGCGAGTTCGGACAAGGAAAGGCCGCCGCGCAGTTTGTCGTCGATATTGGACAAAATGGCTGACAGCCAGCCCGGTCCAGAAGAAGAGTGCGCTGAGCTGGCAGGGTCAGCATCCTCCAGACGCTCGAGAAATATAAGCAGCAGCTGTAGGTGAAGTAGGACAGCATGGGCGCTTAACGGGTTCCCCAACTCCAATTCGGCATGGATCTCGTCGATGAACGTCCGCACCTTGGCTTGTTCATCCACTGCCAGCTGCCTTTTGTATACTCTGCGTCTGCGGCAGCGTTCGAACAGGGACAGCAGGAAGGAAGCACTTCCTCCCGCTGCGGATGCCAGCAGACCGGGACTGAAAAACAGGGCCGAGGAGGTGACTGGATTAACCTCATCTGGTAAAGCCCGGTGTACCGTGCTGCCCGGAATAATGAACAGGTCCCCAGCCTGCATATCTTCAAGGCCAGTATCTATAAAAATGGTCCCTTGACCGCGATATACGTATATGATTTCATGCCAATCATGCAGATGGTCCGGCAGCTCGTTCTGAGGAGCTTTCGTGTCTGCATACACCAGTCGAAAAGGAATGCCTGATTCCGCCTGAATGGTTGTGCGAACGGGTGAGTGTACCATGGTGGCCCCTTTCTAAACATATTCAATGCAAGGGAGACCTTACTTGGTCATGAAAGAGTATATTTAACGCAATATAAGCAATTTAATTTCCTTTTATTGATGATACAATGAATTTAAAGCGTTTTCAATTGAGGGAAATGGCAGCTTAGAATATGCACTCGGATGTTGACAAATAAACAATGAGGTGAGTGTTCATGTCGGCGAGCACCAAACGACCAAGACTGAAGCTGAATCTGTTGGGAAGTGACGGACAGCGCAAGTGCAAGGAAATTATTGAACGTCCCGTGAAGGTACTGCAGATTGGTGAAGGCAATTTTTTGCGGGGTTTTGTGGACTGGATGCTCCATGAGAGCGCCAGACAAGGTAAATTTCACGGCAGCGTGGTGGTTACTCAGCCTCGTCCAGGCGGTAAGGCGAAGCTGGAGCAGATCAAGGATCAGGATGGGCTGTATACAATGATTACCAGAGGACTCTCTCAAGGAAAAGTTGTGGAACGTACGGAAATGATTTCGATTTTTTCCCGCTGCATGAATCCCTATGAAGAATGGCAGGCGTTTCTGGAGCTGGCCGAGCTGCCTTCGCTGGAGTTTGTCATCTCCAATACGACGGAGTCGGGATTAAAATATATTCAATCGGATGTTGTGGAGGGAGAACCTGTTGCTTCTTTTCCGGGCAAGCTGACCGTGTTTCTTCATCAACGTTATCTCCGGTTTGAAGGCGATCCATCCAGAGGATTGATTCATTTGCCATGTGAACTGCTCGAAGGAAATGGCGATGTACTGCGCAGCTGCATATTGCGTCACAGTGAGGATTTTGGCTATTCCGAAGCATTTCGCACATGGATTACCGACCATAATCTGTTCCTGAACAATCTGGTGGACCGGATCGTTACGGGTGCGCCAACCAAGGAAGAAGCAGACGCGCTATCGAAACGCTGGGGTTATGAGGATCAACTGATTAATACAGCAGAGCCTTATCATTTTTGGGCCATTCAGGGTGATGAGGGGTTGGACAAAAAACTGCCTCTGAAACAGGCCGGACTTAACGTTCATTGGGTCAAAGATTTGAAGCCCTACCAGGTGCGCAAGGTTCGCATTTTGAATGGTGCGCATACCCTGATGTCCTCTCTTGGCATTCTCCACGGCAAGCAGCATGTGCGAGAAACGATGGAAGATTCGCAATTCGGACCGTGGATCAGAGAAGCGGTGCACGAGGAGATTGTGCCTGCACTTGATATGCCGGACCATAATCTGGACCAGTACGCTGAAGAGGTGTTCGAACGGTTCCTCAATCCGTATATTGATCACAAGCTGCAGGACATCGCGTTAAATACGATTGGCAAATTCAAGGTGCGTGTCCTGCCTACATTACTGTCCTATGATCAAAGCGAGGGGAATTGGCCAACACGCCTGGTGCGCGGATTTTCCGGGCTGTTGTGGTTGTACCGTCCGGTGAACACATCGGAGGGGTACAAAGGGCAGCGCTTGGACGGCGAAGCTGTTTTGCTCAGGGATGATCCGGATGTGCTTGCTGCATTAACTGCGCATTGGGACCATTATGATTCGATTAATAGAGATCGAGAACAGTTAAACGACAGGCTGACTGCCGTATTATCGGATTCAACCCTATGGGGAGAGAATCTGGACGAGCGAAAAGGTCTGCGTGAAGCGCTTCTTAACGAAATGGTTTTACTGGAAGGTGAGATGGAATGAATACAACAAGTGCAGCTCATGGCTGGATTGCCATTCAACCGCAGGATGACGTGATCATAGCCCTTCGTGATTATACCAAGGGGGAGACCATCACACTGCCTGACGGGGCTTCCTTTGCACTGCTTGATGATGTGCCCAAAGGGCATAAGATCGCTGTGCATGGGATCGAACCAGGCCATGACGTCTTGAAATATGGCTTCTCGATTGGCATTGCCAAAGAACGGATTGAGCGGGGGAACTGGATTCATAGCCATAACCTGAAGACAGGGCTGCATGGCTTGCTGGAATACGAATATAAGCCTGGTGCGTCGGTTCAGACAGATATGCCTCCGGAACACTTACGGACTTTTGAAGGCTATATGCGCCCTAATGGGGAAGCAGGTATACGCAATGAAATCTGGATTATCAATACCGTTGGCTGCATCAACAAGGTATGTGAAGCACTGGCTCGTATGGGGCAGTCCCAGTTCGGCAGCAGAGTGGATGGCGTGTACCATTTTCCGCACCCTTTTGGCTGCTCGCAGCTTGGCGATGATCTGAAATATACCCAGCAATTGCTGGCTTCCCTCGTCGAACATCCGAACGCAGGCGGTGTACTGGTCATTGGTCTGGGCTGTGAAAATAATCAGGTCGACCAGTTCCGCGAATGCATTGCACCTGAATATCAGGGAAAAGTTCGGTTTCTCAAGGCTCAGGAAGCAGACGATGAGCTTGAAGAGGGACTGCGCCTTATGGAGGAACTGGTGGAAATCGCCGAGCTGGAACAGCGTCAGCCGCTTCCGCTCAGCAAGCTCAAAATTGGCCTGAAGTGTGGTGGTTCAGACGGTTTATCCGGCATCACAGCCAACCCGTTAGTGGGTTCAGTGGCAGACATGCTGGTGGCCGCAGGAGGGACCGCCATTCTGACCGAAGTGCCGGAAATGTTCGGAGCGGAAACCATTCTGATGAATCGTGCTGTGAATGAACAGGTGTTTGACGATCTGGTGGACTTGGTTAACGGTTTCAAGCAGTATTTCGTAAACCATGGCCAAAATATTTATGAGAACCCCTCTCCCGGCAATAAAGCCGGTGGAATCACTACATTGGAGGAGAAATCGCTGGGTTGTACCCAAAAAGGCGGTCGTTCTTCCGTCGTCGATGTGCTTCGTTATGGTAAACGTGTAACAAGAACGGGATTGAATATTGTTGAAGCCCCCGGTAATGATCTGGTGTCCGTCACGGCATTGTCAGCTGCAGGTGCCCATATTGTTCTGTTTACCACAGGAAGGGGGACACCGTTTGGAGGTCCTGTCCCTACCGTCAAGATTGCAACACAATCGGATCTGGCGAATCGAAAAAAGCACTGGATTGACTTCAATGCAGGTCAACTGCTTGAAGGCCGGACGATGGATGACGTAAAAGTTCAGCTGTTCAGCCAGTTGATCGACATTGCTTCAGGACGTGCACAGACACTCAGTGAGCAGCATGGATTTAGGGAAATCGCCATATTCAAGGATGGTGTCATTCTATAATTGATATACCTTCAAATTTTTATCATGTTTATATAAACCCGTTACTAAAAATCCCGGTTGCCAATCGTGCGGTGGCTTCCGGGACTTTTTGTTGTGACCAGATGTAAACAAAGATAATCCATTGACTACTCTGGCAGATTATTTGAGCCTCCGTTAATGGTTTACACCATGCCCAAGGCTTTTTTGATTTTTACCAATCCAGCTTCGGTAGCGTTTTCCTTGAGCTTGTCCAGCAGAAGGTCACGAGCTTCTGGAATGCTGCCTTCAAATGGTTCAATGCCCTGACGGCTCATCCAGTGTCCAGCAGTCTCATAGGAGGAGCTATTCCAGGCTACCTTGCCTTCCGCGAGGCCTTCCTTTTCCTTGGTCCCACTGATGACAATGGCTGTACTGCTCTGGAGATCCAGAAGCCCCTGATCGAATGCCTTTTTATCTTCCTTGGCACCAAATCCAGCCTGTGCACGCAAAGCACGCCCGTCGATACCTTCCTGTTCCTCTATTTTCTCATAAAGCTTGAATGCGTCACGGGAGAGCAAGCCTGCATCGTATTGTTCCTGGATGGTTCGGCTGTCAGACAACAATCGGTGCACCCAGGGGAAATATTCGCGGGAGATCAGGATCGCTTTCTTTTTGACAAACTTGCCGTATGCAGCAACACCTTCTTCAGCAAGACGTGAACGCCACAGCCAGGGATCCAGATCCGTATCGGTATGCCAATTCTCTCTGGGGGTCAACGAAGAGAGCGAGGGGAAGTCGGGAAATAACGGTGCCAGCGGAAGCAAACCCAGAGACTGTATGCGCTGGACAGCTTCTTCATAAGTTACAATCGGCTCAGTGATCATGGTTAGGTAAGCTCCTTTTAAGTTGTTGTACAAGGTTTTGGGGTAGTGTTCGTGTACATTTGGCTCACGTCCTCGGCATGCTGCCTGATCTCGCTGCGGAGTTCTTCGGGTTCAATCACTTCTGCCTCGCGGCCCAGACGGTAAAAGAAGCGGACAGCCCACTCCCATTGGTCTGCTGGACAGAGAAAGGACAGCTCCCAGACATCTGGAGCAACCTCCGTCAATTTCTCACCAATATGCCTGTCTTGCTCTGCTTCAACCATGGCGCAATAACTCAAACGGGCTTTGATTCGAACGGAAGACTGCACCGATGGGCTCGTCTGACTCAACACACGCTCGGCCTCTATCTTCAATTGTTCTGTTTGAGAAGAGTCGATGGTCTCTGCCTCCAAAATCCGGTCCACTCGAAACAAGCGCTGCTCTCCATGCTCCTCCGAATATGCTTCACAATACCAAAATCCTGCAGAAGCATAAATGCGAATCGGACAAATCTGAATCCAGCGCTGACGTGCGGCCGAGCGATACAGGATACGCAACCAGCCGTGTTCAGGGATACAGGTTAGGAGCGGTTCCAGATGATGAAGAATATAATTGCGCTCGGGAATACAGTGATTCAGCTGTTGGAGCATCGGATCGATTCGTGCCATGACGTCATCCGGAATGATGCCTTTGATTTTGTCCATAACCGTCCAGCGTTTCTCTTGAAAAGGCGTATCTGCATAATGACTGATTCCCTCAAGAGCGAAAATGAGAGTTGCTGCTTCTACCGGATCCAGCTGCAAGGGAGGCAGCACATAACCTTCCATAAGCCTAAAGCCACCGCCCGGCCCGGAAATAGCTATAATCGGCACGTTCATTTCGGATAGGGACTGGATATCACGCAAAATGGTACGGCGGGATACTTCAAACTTGTCTGCCAGTGAATGTGCTGTTTCGAGTCCGTGTTGTAAGGCCATGACGATGGCGGCAAGCCGATTTATTTTATTCATGTCAGCCACTCCGTTTCGAGAGTTACGCCGCCGGAAAGGATGCCGGAGTGATAATGCCATTGTAACAGCCGATTAGTGACATCTTGGATGTCACCAATATTATATGGATTATTTGATATGCTGTGTAATGGCGAATGGAGAGAGCGTTTTCCGGCATGCGCCATAAAATGTGTGTCTCGTCCAATTCGCTCTGTGAAGCAGTATTTCCTTCTCATCAAATTCCCACAAATGATGGCAAAAAAACCGTATCCGGTTAAACGGATACGGTAAGTAGCAGTTTGCATTTTTAAAGCTCTCATTCACATCACTCCATTAGAAAAAAATGAAGCGTTTAACTGAAAAGCTTGGTTTATCAGACATTTCGTAACACTTTGTATCAAGTGGTTATCTTTCAGTTCGTCCCTATTATGTTTCAAACACAGTTAGGCTTATTTCATCTCAAGCAGATGGACACCACGACCCTCAATTTCCACATGACCAGAGAGCTCGCGATCTGTGAGCAGATCTTGTGCCACGCCATTCCCCAAGTCATAAGACTGAGTGGAGGAGTTGTGATTCATGACGAAGAGGAATGACTTGCCGTCCTTCGTACGTGCACTTACTTCCACACCATCAGGTGTTTCGAGCAAGGAATTGATGTTTTTGGCTGCCGCAAGCTGTCCAAGGAGGCCATCCAGGAAGCGATCTTCCGGATCTGATGCTACATACCATGCTTCGCCCTTACCGAACGTGTTGCGGGTTAGGACAGGCATGCCTTGATAGAAGTCGTCTCCGTACTCGGCAATGACTTCAGCACCTTCGCTGTGCAGCAGGTCACACAGCATGCCGCATTCGTATTTACCTTGAAGATCGCCATAGGCTTCTTTCAATACAATGCTGTTCTTTTGCTCAGGCAGCAGAGCATCGATTTCTTCCACCCAGATGCCAAGCAGCTTGCGAAGCTCTCCTGGATAACCACCTGTCGTCACGAGATCGCCCTCGTTTACAATGCCGCTGAAGAATGTGGTCAGGAACGTACCGCCGGCTTCCACAAACTTCTCCAGCTTGGCAGCAAATCCTGGTTTGACCATATAGAGTACCGGAGCAAGGACGATGTCATACTTGCTGATATCGGTATCCACACTGACAATGTCCACCTGAATATTCCGGCGGAAAAAGGTAGCATAGTACTTGTGAATCTGATCCACATAATTCAGGGCTACGGTAGGACCGCTGGATTTCTCAATCGCCCACCAGTTGTCCCAGTCAAACACGATTGCCACTTTGGACTCAACAGTCGCATCGAGTGTTTTGTCTCCAAGCAATTGCAATTCCTTGCCAAGCTGGGCAACTTCACGGAATACACGTGTATTCTCATGACCAACGTGCTCAATGACTGCACCGTGATACTTCTCGCATGCGCCAATGGAGCGGCGAAGCTGGAAGAACATGATCGTGTCCGCACCGTGCGCAATTGTCTGATAACTCCACAGGCGCATAACGCCTGGACGCTTCAGGGAGTTGTATGGCTGCCAGTTTTGCTGGCTTGGTGTCTGTTCCATAAGCATGAATGGCTGGCCGTCTTTCAGTCCGCGCATCAGATCATGTGCCATGGCGGTGAAGCTGAACGGCGTGGCAAGACCCGGATAGCTGTCCCAGGAAATGATGTCCATATATTTGGCCCATTTAAAATAGTCAAGCTGTTTGAAGAATCCCATCAGGTTAGTCGTTACGACGGAATCCGGGACATGTTTTTTGATCGCATCATACTCCAGACGGTAACAATCAAGCATACTGTCGGAGTTGAAACGGGAGTAATCAAGCGAGATGCCCTGGAACGTGGAATTGTTGTTGCCCCAGTGCTCACTCAGATTGCTTGGCAGAACGATCTCGTCCCAATCATAGAACGTATGGCCCCAGAAATTGGTGTTCCATGCTTTGTTGAGCTGATCCAGGGTTTGATAACGCTCCTTCAGATACACACGGAACGCTTTCTCACAATTGTCGCAATAACAGTCCCCGCCATATTCGTTGGAGATGTGCCATACCAGCACAGCAGGGTGGTCTTTATAACGTTCCGCCAGTTTGTCGGCAATTTTCTCGGAATATTTGCGATACGTTGGGCTGTTTGGACAGGAATTATGGCGTCCCCCGAATTTGCGTTTGCGTCCGTCGGCATCCACACGAAGTACATCCGGATACTTTTTGGCCATCCATGCTGGATGGGCAGCCGTGCTTGTAGCGAGACAAACATAAACACCGTTTTCGTAGAGGCTGTCAATCAATTGATCCAGTTCTTCAAATTTATAGGTTACTTCATCAGGCTGAATCAGAGCCCAGGAGAAAACGTTAATGGTGGCTATATCAATACCTGCCAGTTTGAACATGCGCAGGTCTTCTAGATGGGTTTCGTGATCCCATTGTTCAGGGTTGTAGTCACCGCCATAGAACATTTTGGGTAGTTTGCTGCTAATCAATGTATTCACCTCTTGTATAAGAATAATTGTATATTATATGATTCATATAGCTTTTAAAATATAAGAAAAGTAATGATCCATATAAGAATATGGAAATGGATAAACGTGGTCCAATGGCTGAAAAGTCATACACCGAGAGGAGAACATCATGTTAATCTCACCGAAGCACCGACGATATTTCATGACTCCGCGTGAAGAGCCGCTTCCGCTATACATCGAGAGCATTGGTTACAATGGCAATCAGGAGAATGTGTTCAGGCCTGCAGGATATCCCTGTTATCACTGGCTTCAGACCGTGAAGGGGGAGGGGGAATTTCGATTTGCCGGGTCAACCGTAGTCCTCAGTGAAGGTTCTGGGATTTTGCTGCCGCCGAACGAACCGCATGAATATGTGCCTTCACTAGGGGAGTGGGAGACGCTCTATATTACGTTTGGGGGGTCACAATGTCCCGCGATTACCGAGGCCCTGAGCCTGGGAGAACCAGCGCTTCATCAATGGGAAGCAGGGAGCCCGTTGGAGAATTACGGCAGGGAGGTGCTGGGTTCAATCAGCAGCGACCAGGACTTGTCCGGGTTGGAAGCATCGGCAGATATGTACCGGTTCTTGATCTTGCTCAAAAAGCATGGCATGACCGGCAGTCGTTCATCCATCTCGCATGCCGTGGAACGGCTGGCACCGCTAATCGCATTTATGGATCAGCATTACGCGGATCCTGACATTGGTCTTGAACAGATGGCGGCCGTGCCAGGAATCACACCAAGACATTTAAATACCCTGTTCAAACAATCGTTTGGCATGACGGCCTACAGCTATTTCATTCTCCTGCGCATTCGCAAATCAAAAGAATGGATGACCGGGGACAGCAAGATGACGGTGAGGGAAACGGCGGCGCGTGTTGGTTTTCGGGATGCGAGTCATTTTGTGGCTACATTTCGGAGAATCGAAGGTATAACACCTGAGCAATTTCGAACGTTATACTTATAGTAGAGTGTAGCTAAATGCTGCGTTGGTTCAAGGTTTGCGGCTCTGTCATGCTGACATCTGTGACAAATTGAACAAAAAGTGATGCCAGGAAGGTATTGATGCATGAGGGCAGTTGCCGTTATGATGATATCGATTCCTTAGATTGGAAAACTCAAACGGGGCAAATTGTATCCGTTCTACTTAGAGAGGATGATTGAAATTGACAACAACCATTCCATTATGGGATCATGCAGCACCATTTGCGGCCCAAGGCCATGAGGACGAAATGCCTCACCTCATTCCTTTTATTCAGCCTGGTTCCGAGAGCGCTGTCATTGTGTGTCCTGGCGGGGGTTACGGGTTTCTTGCAGATCATGAAGGAGCTCCCATTGCGGAACTGCTCAACCGTGCGGGAATCAGTGCATTTGTGTTGAAATACCGGGTTGCACCACATCAGCATCCTGCGCCATTAACTGACGGTCAGCGTGCCATTCGATATGTGCGTGCTCATGCCAAGGAATTTGGCATTCAGCCTTCCAAAATTGCAGTACTCGGCTTCTCGGCAGGTGGACATCTTACAGCAACACTTGGCACCTTGTATGATGCGGGGCAGCCGGATCACGAGGATCCGATTGAACGTGAAAGCTCACGCCCGGATCGGGTGATTCTCTGTTATCCGGTCATAACGATGGAGTCTTATGGACATGCAGGTTCACGCGAAAATCTGCTTGGACCGGATGCCACCCCTGAACAGATTAGAGCATTCAGCGCAGAGCAGCAGGTTAAGGCAGATGCACCTGAGGCATTTATCTGGCATACGAGTGACGATCAGGCAGTACCGGTCGAAAACAGTTTGCGTTACGCGCTTGCACTGGGTGCGCACGGAATTCCGTACGACCTGCACGTGTTTGAAAAAGGATCACATGGTCTGGGACTTGCTGAAGATCATCATGCCGTGCGACCGTGGTCGGATCTGTGTCTGACCTGGCTTAAAAATCAAGGATGGTAACCGTTTACCCACTTTAAATGTGCTATAGGGCGAAGGAGAAGAAGACTATGAAACTGCAAAAAAATGACAAGCTGCTCTTTATCGGTGATTCCATCACAGACTGCGGTCGTGAACACCCTGTAGGTGAAGGAAGCTCAGGACTCGGACACGGTTACGTTGCACAAGTATATGCACTTTTACGTTCCATTTATCCGGAATTGATGCTGCGCATCCAAAACGTGGGTAATAGTGGAAATACCGTTCGCGATTTGAAGCAGCGCTGGGATCGTGACGTGATTGATCTGAAGCCTGATTGGTTATCGATAATGATCGGCATTAATGATGTATGGCGTCAGTTCGACCATCCGCTGTCCGCGGATTCACATGTGTTTCTGGAAGAGTACGAAACAACGCTGAGAGAGCTTGTTGCTTCCGTTCGTCCAAATGTGAAAGGGCTAGTTCTAATGACTCCATATTACCTGGAAGCCAATGCCGAGGACCCTATGCGGGCAACGATGGACATCTATGGAGAAGCCGTTCGCAGAGTAGCGAATGAGTATGATGCCATCTTTGTGGATACCCAAGCTGCCTTTGCCCTGTTCTGGGATCATTATTATACGTCTGTTCTGACTCATGACCGTGTCCATCCAGATGCAACTGGCCATATGATCCTGTCCAAAGCATTCCTGGATGCCATCGGATTTGAATGGTCAGGCGGCGTCAAATCATAAAAGGACGTGATCGCATGAGCAATCTCAACATTGCAGTACATACCCCGGCCCTGCTGGGAGAAGGTCCAAGTTGGGACGCTGAACACAATCGCCTGTTGTGGGTGGATATTGAGAGCTACAAGGTTCACGTGTATGATCCTGAAACAGGACGAGATCAGGCTTACGATGTAGGTGAACATGTGGGTGCCGTTGTACCTTATCGCGGTGATGAGGTGGTTGTTGCACTCCGCAGCGGGTTTCATACCTGCCATTTGCTCACAGGAGAAATGAAAGCGATTGAAGATCCCGAAAGTGATAAGGACACGAATCGCTTCAATGATGGAAAGTGTGATGCTCTTGGCCGGTTCTGGGCAGGCACAATGAGCATGAATAATGAAAGTAAAGCTGGCTCATTCTACTGCCTCGAGGAAGGCAAGCCTGTCCGTACCATGTTTCGGGACGTATCCACCTCCAATGGATTAGGCTGGAGCCCCGATGAACAATCCATGTACTATATTGACACGCCTACACGCTCTATTGACCGATTTGATTTTGACCTGGAAGCAGGGGACATCTCGAACCGGACAAGTGTTATTTCAGTACCGGAGGATTTCGGTTTTCCGGATGGAATGACTGTGGACAGCGAAGGGATGTTGTGGGTTGCCCATTGGGGCGGTGGAAGAGTGACGCGCTGGAATCCGCATAGCGGGGAACTGCTGCAACAGATTGAAGTGCCTGCGGATCAGGTCACCTCCTGCTGTTTTGGCGGGCCTGATTTGGAGGATCTCTTTATTACAACAGCACGAACAGGCATCAGTGAGGAACGTTTGGCAGAAACCCCGAACGCTGGCTCCGTATTCGTGATCAGACCTGGTGTAAAGGGACAGCAAACCCATGCGTATGGCAGGGTCTCTCAGGCATAAACGAATTAATACGGGCATCATTTGTCATGCAGTTCGCAGATTGACTTTATTCGTTTGAAGAGAATTGAACTTTGACCGGATAACAAGTCAGATCAGAAGAGAAGTCCTGGTGCGCCGAATGATTCTGGGCGGCCATGGCTTCTTTTTTTGTCGAGTAATCGTGTAAAATGAGGGAGTCGATTAATTTAGAGCAGACGCTGGCTTTCAATTTCCATTGATTTAACTATGATTATGGGATATAAAGAGAGGTACAAAACTTTAAAATTGTTGTAACCGCTAACACTGGGGTCCCGTTATATCCGATATAAAAAAGGTATAACCTGTAGAGACATAGAGGAAAGATGAGACAAGGGGGTCGCGATCATGAACCGGTTGTGCAAGGTGCTGATTGTTGACGATGAATTTCTGGTACGACAGGGGATCAAGCATCATATGAACTGGGAGTCGGAAGGATTCCAGATTGTCGGAGAAGCGTCCAATGGTGAAGAAGCGCTGGAACAGGTGCGGTTATTGAAGCCTGACATTGTCATTACCGATATCGTGATGCCGATTATGGACGGTGAAGCATTTGTGCGTACGCTAAAAGCCAGTCAGCCACAAATTGAAGTCATTGTACTTAGCAGCTTCAGTGAATTCGAATATGTACGTTCTACACTCCAGCACGGAGCCGCGGATTATATTTTGAAACCAAAGCTGGATACCAACGAGCTGCTTCAGGTGCTGCAGCGAACGGCAGGGAAAATTCCCGAATTACAATACGAGCCTTCTCATGAAGGCTGGAAGCTCGGACAGTTCATGGAAAAGATGATATCCGGATTTGCGCTGGAAGACGAAAACGATATGGCTATGGTCAGGGACACGTTTCCACATGACTGCTTTCGTCTCCTCGTATGCGGAACACAATCGATTTCGGACAAGGATGAGATGGAAAAAAGGCTGCGAAGCTACCTTGCCGACGTGGAATGCGCTATGGTACCGGCTGAGAGTGAATTGCCTATATTTCTCCTGAATGTAGACCCTGCCAAAGATGACTGGATGGTCGGGCGGATCAAGCAGATGGCATTGGAAAATGAGGCTGGCATTACAGGACCCAGCTGGGTTCTAAGTGATAGCTTTAATTCATTCAACCAGATGGGTGACGTGTACCGGAATCATTTGATTAAGTTAATGGAATATCGCTTTTATTATGAGGACCGCTCCATACTTGTCTATAGTGAACTTCCGCCGCTGCATACAGCTGGCTATCAGTTTAATGTCAATATGTTTTTGCAGCATGTGAAACGGAATCGCACTGAAGCGGCGAGGGATTATCTGAGAGAGCATGCGCTCACTCTCGGACGTGATTATATTGCGGATGTGTTTGAAATCAAATCCTTTCTGGGCAATCTGATCTTCAACGTAACGATTACGCTCGCTGATATGGATGTACAGTCTTCGGCGCTGGAAGAGAGCAAGTATACCTACTTCAAAAATGTGGATGGGGCAGCCAGTCTGGGTGAAGTCATGAATGTGCTGGACCAGTTTATGCTTGAGGTTCAGGAATGCACGGCCGGAGATGGAGGAAAACGCAGTGATCCGAATATGAAGATGCTGCTTGAATATATGCATGAGCATTATGACCAGCCGCTCGGTCTTGCTGAAGTCGCCAAGCATTTTCATTTCAATCCATCGTATCTATCCAGTTACTTCTCATCCCACAAAAAGGAAGGATTCAATGAATATTTGAATAAAATCCGCATTGAGAAGGCAGAGGAACTCTTACGATCGGATGATGTTACCATTTCCGAAATCAGCAGTATGGTGGGTTATTCCGACCACAGCTATTTCTGCAAGGTGTTCAAAAAATTTACCGGACTGTCACCAAGCCGATACCGGCGGAAGTTCTGGGCATAAAGTCAGAAGGAAAATCTCATGAAGAAATGGATGAACGGATTATCGCGTCTCGGGTTGTTTCCCAAACTGTTTCTCGTCATGGTGATTAGTATCATTCTCGTTTCCGTACTTATTCTATGGACCACCATTCACATGTCGACGAATCTGTTTACCGAGACATTCAGCATCACGAACTCCAAGGTGCTCAGCCAGATTAAAACCAATTTTGAATCCTTTAATGATGCGATTGCAGCGGTTTCCAACAATGTAAGCCAAAGCGGGGCGATTCGCGGCTATCTGTCTGAAGGAGAGGGAGATTCCCTCACGATGGCGAAGTCCTATTACAATATGAGAGAATCAATGGATCGCATCCAATCCATTACTGAATCCTACGAGGTAGGGATTACGATTAGTGGAATTAACGGGCGCACCTATTCTACGGATCGATCCCATCTGAAGATGTCGGTAGAGGAATTGAAAGAACTGCCGATTACGATCGAAGCTGTTGATACACCGAATCGACTGATTTTTGACGATTACCGGACCGATACCGACGTGGGCACCCAGCAGATGATCTCGGCTACCAAAGCGCTGACAGACCGGACCCAAAGCCGGATCTACGGAACGCTCTATGTGACCATGAGAGAGAATGTGTTTCGTCAGTTTTACAGCAGCTTCACAAGCAGGGGCAATGATGTGGTCATCCTGAATGAAGGTGGCGAGATTGTTTCCTCCAACCGGGAGGAATGGATTGGTACGAAGCAGCTGGATCTGCTGTCCTATGCGAGACAAATGAGCATGAAAAGCAGCAATGGAATTAACGCCAAGGTGATGGAGCAGGACAGCGTAGTTCTGTCTGAGTATTTGCCGTTTTATCGGTTCTATATTATTAATGTTGTGGACAAGGATCTGGCAATGGGGCAGTTGCTTGATATGAAAACCATCGCTCTGATCTGTGCAGCCATTGTGGCAGGTGCCCTTGTGCTGGTCTTCCTGATCACCAACCAGATTACGAAATCGCTGCGCAGGCTCGTGAAGCAAATGTCCAATATTACGAAAAGTGATCTGGATAATTACATTCCGGTCAGTGGAAGTTACGAGAGCCGGCAGCTTGGTCATGCGTACAATTACATGCTGGATGAACTTCATGATTATGTGGACCAACTTGTATTAACGCAGCGGGAACAGCGCAATGCAGAGCTCGCAGCATTACAAAGCCAGATCAATCCTCATTTCTTGTATAATACGCTGGCTTCGGTGAAGGTACTGGTACAGCAAGGGAACAAGGACAGGGCAGCCGAGACGATTAACGCCCTAATTGCGTTGCTGCAGAATACAATCAGCGATGTAAGTGAAACGGTCATGGTAGAGCAGGAAGTGGAGAATCTGAAGAACTATGTTTTCATTAATCATGTCCGTTACGGAGGACGTATTAAAGCTGCCTTCTATGTCGCGCCCGATTGTAATCACTACCATGTCCCGAAACTGGTCATTCAACCGTTTATTGAGAATGCCTTCTTCCACGCATTTAACAGGAAAGAGACAGGCACGATTCATGTTCTGGTTTCACGGGCAGGAGAATCGCTTATTTGCGAAATCATGGATAATGGGGACGGAATTGAAGGGTTTTCCATGGGAGAATCCCTGCCTAATCCGAAAAACAACCGGCAGCTGTTCAGCGGCATTGGCATTCGCAATGTGCATGACCGGATTGAACTGTTGTACGGAGCGCCCTATGGTGTGACAATCATGAGTACACCGGGAGAAGGGACCAGAGTTACCGTTACACTCCCATTAATTACAAGCTGAGGAGAAACCGATCAGGAGATCATGACGGAAATCCATAGCGTTAACCAATAGATCAAGTCTTTCTGTGGAGCTGCCCTCCTTCAGAAAGGCTTTTTTGTTTTGTGAAAAGAGCGTAGTTTTTCTTAAATGGTAAAATATTTGGCTCAATAAAATTCAAAATCAAAAGGAATTACAAAAAACCAAATTTAATGCAAGCGGTTTCTGTAAAGGTTTTCATTGTGACAATAAGATGACAAATCCGTACAAAATTATTACTAACGAATGCCGATTTGGGAATGATAAGATGATTACATCGAAAGCAACCGCTTTCAGAAAACGCAAACAAATTACACACAAAGAGGTTGAAGGGGAGTTGAATGATTTGAAAAAAATGTGGGTATTGATGCTCGTTACTGTCCTGCTGTTGTCCGCATGTTCTTCCGGTGGGGGAGGCAACACGGCAAGCGAGGGTGAGCAAGCATCCAATGAGATTACGATCTGGGCTTGGGACCCATCGTTCAACATTGCTGCATTGAATACAGCAAAAGAAGCATACCAAAAAGATCATCCTGATCTGAAAATCAACATTGTTGAATATGCGCAAAATGATATTATCCAAAAGCTCAACACAGGTTTGAACTCGGGAACAAGCAACGGTCTTCCTAACATCGTACTGATTGAAGATTACCGTTCACAAAGCTTCCTTAACGCTTATCCTGATGCTTTCAAAGATTTGTCTTCCAACTTTACGGCTTCTGATTTTGCAGATTACAAATTGGGGCCAACGGCTTTTGATGGCAAACAATATGGTGTTCCGTTTGACTCTGGTGTAACAGGTCTCTACTACAGAACAGATCTGCTGGAGCAAGCAGGTTACAAAGCTGAAGATCTGCAAGATATCACTTGGGATGATTACATCCAAATCGGTAAAGACGTAAAAGCCAAAACAGGCAAAGATCTGATTACGCTTGATCCCAATGACCTGGGTCTGATCCGTATGATGATTCAATCCGCAGGTTCTTGGTACTCCAAGGAAGATGGTAAAACACCTGACCTGGCTGGCAATGCAGCACTGAAAGAAGCATTTGTAACATACAAAGCAATGATGGATGCAAACGTGGTTAAACTGAACTCTGACTGGAGCCAATTCGTGGCAGCGTTTAACAACGGAGACGTATCTACAATTCCAACAGGAAACTGGATTACACCATCGGTTCGTCAAGAAGCATCCCAGTCCGGACAATGGGCAGTAGCTCCACTTCCTAAAATGGCGGGGCAAGCCAATTCCGTACATGCATCCAACTTGGGTGGCAGCTCGTTTTATGTCATGAACAACGTTCCTGGTGCAGAACAAGCAGCTGATTTCTTGGGTAAAACATTTGGTTCTGACAAACAACTGTATCAAGATCTGTTGAATAGTATCGGTGCAATCGGAACATACAAACCGGCTACTGAAGGCGAAGCTTTTGACAAAGCTGACGAGTTCTTCGGTGGACAAAAAGTCTTTGCAGACTTTGCAAAATGGACTGAAGAAATTCCAAGCGTAAATTACGGTATCAACACATATGCAATCGAGGATATTCTGGTTGTTGAAATGCAAAACTTCCTGAACGGCAAAGCGATCGACGACGTTCTGGCTGATGCACAAAAACAAGCTGAAGCTCAATTAAACTAAGATGATCCACGGTAACTTATAGAACCCAAGGAAGCATCGGAGCCGTTCCACCGTCTGGCGAAGCAAACAGCCGACCGGACATCGGTGGAAGGCTCCATGGGTTCTATCCATGTTGCATGGAGAGAGAGGAGCCATACTGTGAAAGCCATGAGTACAGGAGACAGTCTCCAAAAGAAAAATAATTTGACTGGATGGGCTTTTATTCTGCTCGCTGTCGTTGGGATCGTTGCATTTTACTTCTATCCAATGCTGCAGGCACTGCTCTTATCTTTCAAGTCTGGCGTGGGTGCCAATCTTGAATTTACGGGGCTCGATAACTATAAAAGGTTGTTCATCGATACAACGTTCCGTACGGCCGTATCGAATACATTTTTGTATCTGATCATTCAAGTACCCGTCATGATCATTCTCGGATTGTTTATTTCCGTTTTATTGAATGACAGCACACTGCGCTTCCGCAGCTTTTTCCGTACTGCCATCTTTTTACCTTGTGTAACCTCGCTGGTTGCATACTCGGTCGTATTCAAGTACTTGTTCTCTGCAGATGGAATGGTCAATCAGTTCCTGATGAATCTGCATGTGATTGCCGAACCGATTCAATGGATTACCGACCCGTTCTGGGCTAAAATTACGATCATAATCGCCGTTACTTGGCGTTGGACCGGATATAACATGATCTTCTATCTGTCTTCTCTGCAGAATATTGATCAATCCATCTATGAAGCAGCACGAATTGATGGTGCAAATGCATTTACGCAATTTTTCAAAATTACCGTACCATTGCTCAAACCGATTATCTTGTTCACATCCATTACATCGACAATTGGTACACTCCAAATATTCGATGAGATTATGAACATCACCAAGGGTGGACCAGGTAATGCAACGATGTCTATCTCGCAATACATCTATAACCTTTCGTTCAAGTATTCACCGGACTTTGGATATGCGGCAACCGTTTCGTATTCCATCGTGCTGATGATTATCGTATTGTCCATCATCCAGTTTAAAGTGGCAGGTGAGAAAAATGGCTAAGAACAAAGTAAAACGGATCTTTACCTATGTGTTCCTATCCATCGTGGCCTTCATATCCATCTTCCCGTTCTTCTGGATGCTGGTGAGCTCGACGAATGCTTCGGTAGACGTAACCAAAGGCAGACTGCTTCCTGGTTCGGTATTCCTTGATAACTTTAACAAATTGCTGGATACGACGAACCTGGTACAGGCACTGGGGAACTCGGCGATTGTGTCCATTATTTCTACCGTGCTTGCCCTGTTGATTGGTTCCATGGCAGGTTACGGATTTGAAGTGTATCGTACAAAATCCCGTGATATCGTCTTCAACATTCTATTGCTTTCCATGATGATTCCGTTCGCAGCATTGATGGTTCCACTTTATCGGATGTTTGCGACGATCTCCGGATTTGCACCATTTATCGGTATTAACACGATGGCTGCAGTCATTCTGCCAACCATTACGACTGCGTTCCTGATCTTCTTCTTCCGTCAGAACACCAAAATGTTCCCGAAAGAGATGCTTGAAGCAGGCCGGATTGATGGTCTGAGCGAACTGGGCATTTTCCTGAAGATCTACATGCCTACAATGAAAACAACATATGCGGCAGCTGCAATCATTACATTCATGAGCAGCTGGAACAACTACCTGTGGCCACTCGTTGTGCTGCAGACACCGGATCAACAGACGATTCCGCTGTTGATCTCCAACCTGGGTTCAAGTTACTCACCGGATTATGGGGTAATCATGACAGCGATTGTCATTGCTACACTGCCAACCGCACTAGTGTTCTTCATTATGCAGAAACATTTTGTCGCAGGTATGGTTGGTTCTGTGAAATAGTGGAATAGTGGATGTCATCTGAAAAGACTGATGCAGAAAGAGAGAGGAGGACACCAGCGATGGTGTACCTCTGTCTTTCTATTTGTTTATGGAAGAGGAAATAGGGGATTGGATCTTGAATAATTCATACTATACATTCGTACCAGAGGGAGAGAGAGCCGATGAAAGCAACACAAGCAGATATCAACTGGTTGGGAGATGTAAGCGTTTTTGAGGTTAATCGTTTAAACGCTTACTCGGATCATCGTTATTACCATACTATGGAGGAGGCGCAGGCTTCGGGTACCATGAAGATGCGTTATGACCTGAACGGAACCTGGAAATTCAATTATGCTGTTCGTCCCGATTGCAGACCAGAACTGTTCTACACAGCAGATTTCTCCAGTGAAGGCTGGGATGACATTGAAGTTCCCGGGCACATCCAGCTTCAGGGTTACGGCCAGATCCAATATGTAAATACTCAATACCCTTGGGATGGACTGAATGAACTGCGTCCTCCGGCACTGCCACAGGACAAGAACGCAGTAGGTAGCTACATTCGTACATTCCATCTGCCTTCAGGGTGGCAGAACAGTCCGGTATATATCTCCTTTCAGGGGGTAGAGTCGGCATTCTATGTATGGCTTAATGGACAGTTTGTCGGATACGGGGAAGATAGCTTCACGCCATCGGACTTCGATCTGACTCCGTTTCTTCAGGATGGAGAGAATAAACTGGCTGTGGAAGTATATCAACGCAGCACAGGCAGCTGGCTGGAAGATCAGGATTTCTGGCGTTTCTCCGGCATTTTCAGAGACGTATATCTATATACGGTACCCGCAGCGCATATCCGGGACGTACGGGTCGTAACGGACCTGGACAAGTCCTATACAAACGGTACGCTGAACCTGGATCTGAAATTGGAGGGTAAAGCATCGGCCGGAGCACGAGTGGAAGCCGAGCTGCGGGATGCCGAAGGAACAACGGTAAAAACATTTGGATCAAAGGTTAGCGATGATCTGGTGAATATCAGTGAGGAAATCGGCAAAGTCCATCTGTGGAGTGCAGAGATTCCATATTTGTACCGTCTCTATATCCGTGTATATAACGCGGCAGGAGAATTGCTGGAAGTGGTGCCTCAGGCCGTTGGTTTCCGCAAGTTTGAAATGATCGATAAAGTGATGCATATTAACGGAAAGCGCATTGTGTTCAAAGGAGTCAATCGTCACGAGTTCAACCCGCGCCGGGGTCGTGCCATTACGAAAGAGGACATGCTCTGGGATGTGCGTACCATTAAGCAAAACAATATGAATGCGGTTCGTACGTCACATTATCCAAACCAAAGCCTGTGGTATGAATTGTGTGACGAATATGGATTGTACGTCATTGACGAGATGAACCTGGAAACCCATGGTTCCTGGCAGAAGCTGGGTGCTGTTGAACCTTCTTGGGTTATCCCGGGAGATCGTCCGGAATGGCATGATATCGTTATGGATCGTGCGGTATCCATGGTGGAACGGGATAAAAACCATCCATCCATTCTAATTTGGTCCTGTGGTAATGAATCTCATGGTGGCGAAGTGATCTATAAAGTGTCGCAGTATTTCAAATCATACGATCCTACTCGACTCGTTCACTATGAAGGGGTATTCCATGACCGTCGCTTCAACGAGACGAGTGATATGGAATCCCGTATGTATGCCAAGCCGGCTGACATTGAGGAATTCCTGAATGCTGATCCGGAGAAACCATATATTAGCTGCGAATACATGCACGCCATGGGAAACTCCATCGGTGGCATGCACAAATATACGGAACTGGAAGACAAGTACCCGATGTATCAGGGCGGATTCATCTGGGACTACATCGATCAATCCATTTACAAGAAAGATCGTTATGGCAAGGAGTTCCTTGCGTATGGCGGAGATTTCGGAGACCGTCCTTCCGACTATTCATTCTGTGGAAACGGCATCGTGCACGCAGATCGCAAGGTAACCGCCAAAATGCAGGAAGTGAAATTCCTGTATCAAAATATCAAGCTGTTCCCGGATCGTGAAGGGGTAAAAATCGTCAACAGCAACTTGTTCGCAGATACATCTGCATTGGAATTGGTATACAGCCTGGAACGCGAGGGCCATGAAGTACTGCGCGGAACGTTGGAAGTAAATGTGCCTGCTCAAAGCGAGAAGGTTGTTAAACTTCCACTGGGTACAGCATCTCTGGCTGGCGGCGAATATGCAGTCAATACTGCTTTTGTGCTAAAAGTGGCTACGCTGTGGGCAGATAAAGGTGACGAGGTTGCGTATGGCCAGTATATTTTCACCCAGGATCAGGTTGATTCAAATGCAGCAGCTGGAGATGATCCGAATCTGAAGAATGAGATTCAAGTGGTTGAAGGAGACGTGAATATTGGTGTTCGTGTAGGCCATACCCATGTTCTATTCTCCAAAGCCTTCGGAACGTTGGTATCACTCAAGCTGTCGGGCCTGGAGACGATTGCTCAGCCTCCGGCACCATTATTCTGGCGGGCAACGACGGATAACGATAAAGGGACAGCCATGGGCTTCGAGCTTGGTGCATGGTATGCGGCTAGTCTGCTGCCAAGATGTGTGGAGTGGAAGGCGGAACAGAAACCGGATCAATATCGAATCGAATTCACGTACAAGCTCAACATTTCGTCAGATGTGCAAGTAAAAGTGGCTTATACCGTACGTGCGGACGGAAGTGTGCATGTTCATAACGCCTACAGAGGAACGGCTGGATTGCCAAATCTTCCGATTCATGCCCTGTCCTTCAAGACGTCACCGGAATTCGGGAACGTGGAATGGCTGGCGATGGGACCTGAAGAAAACTATGCGGATCGTGCATTTGGTGCACGTCTGGGGATCCACGGCAGCAAAGTGGCTGATACCGTTGCGCCATATCTGGTGCCACAGGAATCGGGTAACCGTACGGGAGTACGCTGGGCAAAACTGACGGATGATGCAGGACGCGGCTTTAAAATCGAAGCTTCTGCAGCTCCGGTGGAGCTGAATGTATCTCCGTATACGGCATTTGAACTGGAGAACGCACAGCATGCATACGAGCTGCCACCAGTACATTACACGGTGGTTACGGTAGCAGGCAAACAGATGGGTGTTGGCGGTGACGATAGCTGGGGTGCCCCGGTTCATCCGGAATATCGCATCTCATCCGACGGCGAACTCGAATTCGAATTTGTCATTCGTTCATTGTAACAGTCGTATCCTAATAAATGTAGAACAGGGGTCTCCGTGTATCGGATGACCTCTGTTTTGCTATGGAGAAATGGACGCGCAAGAGTAATTCCATGAAACCGCTATCGAACCTGTTTCGTATTGTACGGAACATGAAATGAAAGAGGGGGCCTCTTAATGAGCAGAAAAGCTAAAACGGGTGTATGGGTCAGCATACTGGCTGTACTGGGCATCATTGTGGGATGTTTCATCTGGTATTTCAATACGGCTTCAGGTGAACGGGCGTTGAAAACGATGAGATCCAACAACTCCGGTGGTCTCGAACGTGTTGTCAAGGTGTATAGCGATTCCGGGGAAATGATTCAGACGTATGAGGGGAAAATTGATGTGCAGGACACAGAATATGGAAATAAGGTTCTATTTGATCTGAATGGGAAACGTGTTGTGATTTACAACGCAACGGTTATTACGGAAGAAAAATAACTTGGAAACGCAAAATTTTTCTTGGAGTCCAAGATAAGACACTCTTTTTCTTATAAGGTAAAATAAAGAAACCAAATGTGAACGAATTTGGAGGTGAGAGGAGAATGTTCATGGAGATGCTGATCGCTCTGATTGCGATACTTGGCATGGGCGTGTTTTATGCTTTGCTCGCGTATTACCTGATTCGTCTCATCTCCAAAAAAGCGTTTAGGCGTACGATAACCAAAGTTGAGACTATTGAAATTCTGGTTTGGCTGGCGATTGTGTTCTTCGGCATTGTGATGATTGTTAAGCAGACTTGGCATCTGCTGCTACCCGTAGTTCTTCTGTTGGTCTCAATGATTAACTTGCGGCGTTCCAATCGGAAATACCGGGAGATGAACAACAATGGATAACCGGAGGACCAAGGAGGAGGATTACTTTGAAGCTGGGTTGCTTTTTTGAGTGAGAATTTTAAAAAATACAAGATAGCACATCTGGAACCGGAGAGTTTCTGAGTGACATGGAAGATTGGCTGAAGAAAATAGGCTGGTTGGAGCCCGACTTAGACGATGAGGTGGAGTAAGCTGTTGCACCTTTTTGAGGAAGGTATACAGTCTGGGTTATCGGTTCTAATACATATTTAAAAGTAAACAAAAAGAAGCCCTCTTTCGAGAGCTTCTTTTTCATGGGAGAGGAGAAACCGGACGAAGAGCTTATGGGGAAACGTAAGTCTTCTCCGCGGTTGTCTACGACACTTGTGATGTCGATAATTATAGAATGGCCGGAATGTTTCCTTTTTATACATATGCGTAAACAATCGGTCAACAATTTTTTGAAATGATGGAGACGGACTATTTTTCAAACTGAACTGGAGTGTGGTACGATAGCTGTATCAATAAACTTACATAGAGAGAAAAGGTGACTCATCAGTGAGAGTGGTATCTGGGAGTGCGAAAGGCAGACCGCTGAAGGCTGTTCCTGGCAATGGAACACGTCCGACCACCGACAAGGTGAAGGAAGCGCTGTTTAGCATGATTGGCCCTTATTTTGAGGGCGGCACAGCATTGGATTTGTTTGCGGGTAGTGGTGGTCTCGGAATTGAGGCGCTGAGCCGCGGCATGGACAAGGCTGTTTTTGTTGATTTGGAATCCAAAAGTAATGAAGTGATTCGTGCCAATCTGAAAGCGACCAAGCTGGAGGATCAGGCAGCCATATATCGTAATGATGCAGGTCGTGCATTAAAGGCACTTGCTAAGCGAACCACAAGATTTGATCTGGTGTTCCTAGATCCGCCTTACCGGATGAAAAACGGGGATGAGTTGATGCTGACCATGCATGAACTGGAACTGCTTGAACCGGAAGCGACGATCGTGCTTGAATATGAATCCAAATATAGTTACCCTGAGCAATTTGGCCCGTTTGAACAAACGCGCAAGGCTGTGTATGGGGAGACGGCTGTATCCATCTATGAATATGTACCCGGTACAACTGAAGATGGAGAAACCAGCATAGAAGAAGAGGAGGCTCCTCATGACTGAAATGATACACAGGCAGGAACGGATTGCCGTATACCCGGGAAGTTTCGATCCCGTAACGATGGGCCATCTGGACATTATCGCCAGAGCATCCAAGCAATTTGATCGCGTCATCGTGGCTGTATTGAATAATATGAGTAAAAATCCGCTGTTTACGGTGGAGGAAAGAAAGGCTCTCATCACGGAAGTAACAAGTCATCTGCCTAATGTGGAAGTGGATAGTTTCCGTGATCTGACGGCTAATTATGTTCGGCAAAAGGAAGCTCAAGTCATCGTACGCGGCATACGTTCCGTGACTGATTTTGAGTATGAGCTGCAGCTCGCTTCCACCAACAGCAAGCTGAATCCGGATGCGGAAACGATATTTATGATGACCAATCCCAAATATTCGTATTTGAGTTCCAGTATTGTTAAGGAAATTGCCCATTACCATGGAGACGTAACCGATCTGGTGTCTCCTGAGGTGGAAACTGCACTTCGCCGGAAAATCAGCGAGAAAACCGGCGGTTAAACCAAAAGGTCAGGCCGGACAGGCTGATCATAACGGCAACAATCATGGCAAGTCCGATGCAGACTGCCGGGAAGCTGCTCCACAGAGTCTCCACTGAAGCATGGTTCCCATCAAGCTGGGATTGCATCGGCAGCAGGGTTGGAGTTATCACATCCGTGTTCCTAAAGGGCCAGAACGTGTTCAACACTTCTGTGCCGTAGCGACTAAAGGGTGCCCAAAGGAAAACACTTAGAGAAAAGGCAATCAATGCATGAATCAACCGGACACCTGCAAAATAGATCATGGTCTTGGAGGCAATCCCGGCCGATTTCAGAACAGCAGAAACCTGCAAATGCGAGCACAATCCACCCCAGCCAAGAACGGCGGCAATCAGGGAGATGATGATCACGGGTGCCCACGGGGTTTGGCTTAAATGGTATGTGCCCAAATGCAGCTCGAGCACAGCAGGCCACAGGGCTACTGAAGTGCCGGGCGTTATATATAGACCTAACAGTCGTACAAAAACCGCAAAAACAATCATGTAACCCCCGGTCATCATTAGAGTTTGTACAGCATGGGACACAGTGTCACCCAACAATTTGCCGAATCCACGTCCATCACGGGCCTGGGCTTCTCTGGCTGCGGTCATCATTTGAAACCAGAGCCCATGGCGCTGATTAGTCTTTGGATGATGAAGTTCGGCGCCCCCTTTCGGATGACCGGGGACGAGCCGGATGGCAATCATTGCGGCAATCCAGCCGCTGATCCAGTGAACCATAAGCAGGAAGTATCCGGCAGCAGGCAGGTGAAGAAAAGCGGCACCCAAGACCAGGATGATCATCATCGGATTGGCGAAATGTGCTGCAGCGACCAGAACACTTGCCTGTTTGCCGGTTATTTGTCGATCCTGTACCAAACGGGCTGCAGTGTCGGCCCCTGCAGGAAATCCGCCGCACATGCCAACAGCAATGGCCAGTCCAGCTTGGCCGGGGAGGCGAAACCACCGCTGCATTAACGGTCCAAGCAAGACGCCGAAAGCGTCCGTAAAACCAAATGCAGTCAGCATTTGCGACAACATTAAAAACGGAAGCATCGCCGGGAAAATAATTTTCCACCAGATGTCCAATCCCTGAATTGAGGCATCGAAGGCATCCTTTGGAGATACAACGACAGCGACGACCAGTAATAAAGCGCCGGCACTTAGCAGTACCGTTCGCATCGGATTGGAGCCTGTAACCTCAGTCTGCATTGACATTGTTTCACCTCATATGGAATAGCGCCGTTTTTTCGGCTGCTTCGTAGTCGAACTGGACGGCCGAATGACGTCCGGGGGACGGTTCGGCCTTGACCGGACAAGCGACTGAATAATGAGGCCTATCCGGCCTGTACCATTGTATGCTGGAGAATGAGGGTGTTAGACTTATAATTATGGAATAAACGCAAAGAACGGGGGCTCATGCGATGAATCGGATTCGAAAATCTGGCGGATTCAGAGCTTCGATCTTTGTGATCGTGGTGGCTCTGGTTGTCTATGTTGCAGTCTATATGCCAACGCCGTATATCATTTATATGCCTGGCAGTGCTGATGAAGTAAAACCGATGGTCACGGTAAAGGATGGGGACCAGGAGGAACATGGTGTATTCATGATGACGACGGTGTCGGCAACGTATGCCAATGTGTTTTTGCTTGGAACATCCTTGTTTAATCGGAATACTCAAATTGACAAAAAAGAAGATCGGCTGCAAGGGAAAAGCGAAGCGGAGTATTCTGCCGAACAGGTGTGGTTTATGAGCGATTCCCAATCCTCCGCCATGGAAGCGGCTTATGAGCAGGCGGGTGTGAAGTATTCCATTGTTCCCGAACATATTTTTGTGTTTGGCTTGTCGGAGGATCCGAAACCGCAGGGAGACATCGTCCCTGGCGACATTATCTTGGGTGTGAACGGAACAGCTACACCGGACAATACTGTATTATCTGCCCAGCTGAAGGATAAAAAAGTGGGAGATACGGTAGAAATGCAATTGGAACGCGGAGGCGAAACCATTAGCCGTGAAGTGAAGCTGATCGAAGTGAAAGATAGCAAAACGGGTGAAACCAGACCTGGTTTGGGTGTGATGATCGGAGCCGTTCAGAAAGTGAAACCTGAGGATCCGGATAAACAGATTACCTTCACGGATACGCAGGTGGGTGGCCCTTCGGCGGGATTAATGTTTACGCTGGAGATCTATAATCAGCTTACTCCCGGAGATCTGACTCAAGGTCACCGAATTGCCGGGACGGGTACCATCACCAAGGAAGGTGTGGTCGGCGCGATTGGTGGCGTGGTGCACAAAATCGTGGCTGCGGACCGCAAAGACGCAGAAATTTTCTTTGTTCCAAAACAGAATTACAAGGAAGCGGAAGCCAAAGCGGAGCAGATTGGCACCAAGATGAAGCTGGTTCCTGTGAGTACGGTGGATGATGCCCTGGCATATCTGAAAACCTTGTCTGCCAAATCATAAAGGTTGTTTTATAATTTGGATATACGAAGTCCGAGTAAAGAAAATGAAATCCCCTATGACGGTCGTTTGAATAAACGACACGACATAGGGGATTTTTGGTGTAACGATAATAGATAGGGTACTCATATAAAGCTTAGCACCGGACAGGCGGCTCATAATAGTCACTATACATGGCTCGTGTGTCCCTCTGTTCATATGCAAGGGCATAGGCTGCCTGTGCCTGTACATCAAGTTCCAGCTGGTTGTGTATGAAGTTGGACGGTTTGAGCACTACAGGCAGGGATGAGACAGTTTTCATGTGTTTCAACAGACCTTGGCCTTGTGCATTAAATCCAAGGACACGGAGATAGCCCGGGCCTTCGGCTAGTTGCTCCGCTGAGAGTTCTGCCTTGGCATGATGAAGCAGAACATGGGTCAACATGCGCTGCAGCTTGGTGCGTGTGTACCGCCTGGTCTTAAGCGCGTTCAGCAATGCTTCGACTGATGGTTCCGGGAGCTGAGCAAGAGTGCGGATCAGCCGATGCTCAAGTCCTTCCGTGACTTCGGCGATATTTGCCAGCTCGGAGGCACGGCGGGTCGCCGCAATGTGCAGCAGCGGCTGAGCAAAGCGCTCCCAGTGCACGGGAGCGCGCCTCTCTTGCCATTCGCGCTGCAAAATGGCAAGAGTTGCCGCCGGCACATACGGTGCGGCGGCTTGGGGCCCGTCCGCCATCAGGAGGCGGCGGACGGCGGTTGCACTGGCGATCGCCCCCGGTCCTGGCGTCGCCTCATGATACGCGGCACCTGTGCGTGCCGTCGTCAAGGGCTGGATCGCGCTGCCCAGTCGTTCCAGCGCGATCAGGTAGTGCAGCCCAAGCGAATTGTTGGGCTGCCCCAGCAGTGCAGCGGCGGCATCCGCATCGACGCCGCCGGGCGCCAGCGCCGCCGCCGCGCCTGCGTATGCGGCGGGGTAGCTGGCGCCGTCCCGCAGGCGGCGCGCGATGTCCTCGCGCAGCCCTGCGGGCTCCACAGCCAGCACGCGCGCAATGCGCTGCAGGCTGTCCAGGTCGCCGGACTCGCTGCCGAAGCAGAGCGAGTCCACGACCCCGGTGCGGTGCAGCAGCGAGACCGCACCGAAGGCAAACCATTCCGCCGGTTGTACTGCATAAGCAACCGGCAGCTCAATGACCAGATCGGCGCCTGCATGCAGCGCCATCTCGGTGCGAGCCCTTTTACTCACAATGGCGGGTTCCCCGCGTTGGAGAAAAGGGCCGCTCATTACGGCCACAACGGCGTCTGCTCCGCTAAGCCGCCTGGCCTCACTCAAGTGATAGACATGTCCGTTATGCAGCGGGTTATATTCAACAATGACACCAACGGCTTTCATCAGCAGGTGCTCCTTTCGCTTAAAATGAAGTATCTACAATACGTCCTGGTATGTATACCGGGTAGACGGCTGTCATCATTGCTGCTTCGTCAAGCAGCGGGTCTTGTTCAATAATAGGGGATAAGGGCATCCTTATTCAAATGAGTAGGGATAAGAAGCTGCCAAAAAAGGCACCATGTCGCATTCAATGAATACGCACAGTGCCTTTGATAGGACTTCTATTGATCCTTCATCATTTGCTTCGAGTAAAATTAAATGCCTTCCGCTACAGGAATCAGGTTTGTTTTGGGACCAAAGAACTCATAATGAATAAACTCAGGTGCAACGCCGATCTCACATAGAGCCGCATAAGCAGCCTGCATGAAAGGGATGGGACCGGTCAGGTAATAATTGGAGTCAAGCGGTTGACGGATAATCTGGGACAGCCAGGCTTCATCAATGTAACCCTCTTTGTGAAAACGCGATTTTGCGCGATCATCATCAGTAGGCTGCGTATAACAATAAAATGTCTGTATATCCTCATGTTGTTCTGTCAATGTATTTACATGGTCACGGAAAGCGTGGGTTTCACCATTTAGGGCTGCATGGATAAACGTAATCTGACGTTGGGCATGGCTGGCGACAAGGGTATTCAACATGCTGATCATCGGCGTGAGTCCAACGCCGCCACTTAGTAACACCACATTGCGTGAATCTTCCGTTTCGAGTGTGAAGTCGCCCGCAGGAGCAGACAGCTCGACCACATCCCCTTCCGGAATATGATTATGCAGATACGTCGATATAACGCCATCCGGCCGATCAGCCAGCGCACTCTCACGTTTAACCGAAATACGGTAATAAGGCTTGCCTGGAGCGTCGGAGAGACTGTATTGTCTAATCTGGGTGTAGGTACTCCCTTCAGGTTTCATCCGGAGGCTAATATATTGTCCGGGTTGGTATGCGGCTATAGGTTTGCTGTCCGTTGGCACCAAATAAAAGGAAGTAATCATTTCGCTTTCCTTTATTTTTTTCGCAACCCGGAAGGAACGGAAACCCTCCCAGCCACCGCTTTGGTTTTCGGTCGATTCGTATAATTCCTTCTCCATATCGATAAAAACACTCGCAATGACACCGTAGGCTTCAGCCCACGCTGCAATAATCTCGTCGGTTGCAGCATCACCAAGCACATCTTTGATGGCTTTCAGCAAATACGTGCCAACGATCTCATATTGCTCAGGGGCAATGCCGAGACTGCGATGTTTGTGAGCGACCTGTCGGACGGCAGGCAGAACTGCGGCAAGATTGTCGATATGCAGGGCGGCAGCGTAAACCATATTGGCCAGGGCGGCCTGCTGGCGTCCCTGTTTCTGGTTGGCGTGATTAAAAATATTCAGCAGTTCAGGGTGATTTGTAAACATCGTTTTATAGAAATGACTTGTAATGGCTTCACCATGGACTTCAAGTGCAGGTACAGTAGATTGGATTACTTTAATTGTATTTTCGTTTAACATGGATATTTCCTCCCATAAATGGATTGACTAGTTGGATAACCTGCGCCGTCCTTCTGCCGTATCGGCATATGACAAGTATAGGTAGGGTGAAAAAGGGTTCGTGTGATCTACATCACACTAATCATTAAAGAAATGTGTCCGAAAACACCATTCGGAACGAATACCTTGTCGTATGTTAGAAAGAAAGTTTATAATGCGGAGGAGAGATTTTGTCGTCCGGGTATCTTTCTTTTCAAAAAGGGTGTAAAGTTAAAAGTGTTGACAAACGTCTTGGAAAATCGGTATAATGATTTTTGTTTGTTAAGTCAATTTCATAATACTTTTAACGATGAAGCGTCAGAATACATACAGTCAAGATATGAAGTGCACAACCATCAGACTTGATCTGTATAACTGCCGTAATGCATTTGACATGAATTATGAAATTGGTTTCGTTTGGAGTGATGGGAAATGTTATTGCCATTTCGCAAAGTGGCTATCAGTGATCGGCCCCTGCAGTTTAATGAACAGTGGGATATTCAAGAACTGATTTCTAACCGACAAGATATCACAGCCGTTACCCCGCTGACTGCGGATTTATCTGCAGAACAAGCAACGGGGGGCGTGGTGGATGTTCATGGCAAATTGACAGCAGGAGTGGACATGTTGTGCTCACGTTGTCTCAAGCCGATTAGTGAACATCTTCATATTGATTTTCATGAGCAATTCAAGCAGGGAGAACAGCCGGAGGACTTGCCTGAAGATGATGACACTGTCTATGTGGATGGAGAGGACATTGATCTGAAGCTATATGCCGAGGAAGCTTTTCTGCTGCACCTGCCGTTTATACCGCTATGCAGCGATACATGCAAAGGGCTGTGCCCTAAGTGTGGCCATGAGCTGAACGAGGGTGACTGCGGTTGTGATAATGAAGTTATCGACCCGCGGCTTGCAGGGCTCAAGGATTTTTTTAAATGAGCATAAATGAAAATCTAGTGTAACAACTACCTGCAAAGGTTGATTTTGATAAGGAGGTGGGAATAATGGCAGTACCTCAACGGAGAACGTCCAAGACGCGTCGCGACAAACGTCGCACTCACTTTAAATTGGCTGTACCGGGCATGGTGAAATGTGAACAATGCGGCGAATTGAAGCTTGCTCACCACGTGTGCAAAGTGTGCGGAACGTACAAAGCAAGAGAGATCATCTCTCAATAATAGCTAGACATCAAGTAGTACTTCATTTCGATGAGGTACTACTTTTTTTGAATGTTCAAATATGATGCTGTTAGTATCCGCAGATTCAAAGGCGAAGGATGCTCTTTATGTAAAAGAAAGTTTGATAGAAAGCAGGGATCTGGCGATCCCGGGCAGAATGGTTTTTGCCCGCCAGCCTTTCTTTTTGACACAGGATGAGATATACTGTACTTTAGTACCAGGTTCTAAGATTTGGGGTTACATAGACAAGGACCATAATTCGTGTGATGAAACCTCTGGCGATCAGGGGTGTAATTATAGAGATTAATATAAGACGATAGAACGGACCGGCATGGGACGCTTTCTTAAACGATACAGCGGGGGTGTCAGACATCGAACGTGTACCGAAGAGACAGAGGCAGCAGCAATTGACCAAAATGATCGAAGACAATCCATTTGTGACGGATCAGGAGCTTACACGGCAGTTGAAGGTGAGTATTCAAACGATTCGCCTCGACCGACTGGAGCTTGGGATTCCCGAGCTTCGGGAACGAATGAAACTGATGGCGGAACGTTCGTATGATCAGGTGCGCTCCCTGCCTCTGCATGAGATTATTGGTGATATTGTGGATTTGCAGCTGGACAAAAGTGGGATATCCTTGTTTGAGATCAAGGAAGAGCATGTATTTTCGAGAACGGGAATTGCTCGTGGTCACTATGTATTTGCCCAGGCCAACTCCCTGGCGGTTGCTGTCATTAATGATGAGATTGCATTAACGGCTTCGGCCGATATTCGATTTGTCCGTTCGGTTCATCTGGCTGAAAAATGTATTGCGAAAGCTTATGTCAGATCGATCTCGGGTCAAAAGGGAAAAGCGAAAGTTGAAGTGTTCACCTATGTAGGTGAGGAAATGGTGTTTCAAGGCAACTTTGTCATCTACCGTTCTGGTGGAGAAGACAGCCTAGAGGGAGGTCATCTGGAATGAAAATCGTCATTGATGCTATGGGAGGCGATCATGCACCCAAGGCAACGGTAGAAGGTGCAATTGCTGCCGCTACGGAATGGGCGGATACACAGATCGTGCTTGTTGGCGATGAAGCCAAGCTGGAGCCGATTTTGAATCAGTCAGCCGTCAAGCCAGCCAACCTGTCTGTGCGTCACGCTTCAGAGGTGATTGGTTCTGATGATGAACCTGTGAAGGCGGTTCGTCGCAAGAAGGATGCCTCTATGGTGGTCGCGGGCCGCATGCTGAAGGAAGGCGAAGCAGATGCCATGATCTCTGCAGGCAATACCGGAGCGCTAATGACAACAGGGCTGCTCGTGGTGGGTCGTATGGAAGGCATTGAACGTCCGGCGCTTGCACCGATGATTCCAACCATAGATGATGTGGGCGTGCTTGCACTTGATCTGGGAGCGAACATGGATGCGAAGCCCGAGCACTTAGCACAGTATGGACTTATGGGCAGCCTGTATCGGCAGAAGGTACAAGGCGTAAACTCTCCTAGAGTGGGTTTGCTCAATGTTGGAACAGAGCCGGGCAAGGGGAATGAGCTTACGAAGCATGCTTATCCGCTGCTGGAGCAGCTTCCGATTCAATTCGTTGGTAACGTGGAAGCTCGTGATGTACTGACAGGTGCATGTGATGTGCTTGTGTGTGACGGGTTTGCCGGTAACATATTGTTGAAATCGCTGGAAGGCACAGCCGGTGCCATCTTCGCGCTGCTTAAGGAGCAGTTCTCATCGTCGCTCAAAAGCAAACTGGCCGCTGCCGTGCTCATGCCTGAGCTGCGCGGTCTGAAACGGAAACTGGATTATACCGAGCATGGCGGTGCGCCGCTTCTCGGTTTGAGCAGACTCGTTGTGAAAAGTCATGGATCAGCCGATGGCAATGCCATCAAAAACGCAGTTCGCCAAGCAAGAATCGCAGTTCAGAACCAACTGGTGGAGAGCATATCTAAGGAAATTAGCGGGAAGTGAGTGACGACATGAATAATTTGCGCCCGGTAGGGGTTATCGGTACAGGGAAATATGTACCTGAGAAAATTTTGACAAACAGTGACCTGGAAAAGATGGTTGATACGAATGATGAGTGGATCGTCAGCCGCACGGGAATCAAGGAACGTCATATCGCTGCTCCTGATCAGGCGACTTCGGATTTGGCGTACGAGGCAGCCATTAAGGCACTTGAATCCGCAGGAATGACAGGCAGTGATCTGGATTTGATCATTGTTGCAACCATCACGCCGGATTCCGCCTTTCCTTCTACAGCCTGCATTTTGCAGGACAAGCTTGGTGCCAAAGGGGCAGCGGCATTTGATCTGTCTGCTGCATGCTCAGGTTTCGTATATGGACTTGCAACAGCAACCAGCTTTATCCAGAGTGGCATGTATAACAATGCACTCGTTATTGGCGCGGATTGTCTTTCCCGTATCACGGATTATACAGACCGCAACACCTGCGTGTTGTTTGGAGATGGAGCAGGCGCGGTAGTCGTTGGAGAAGTGCCGGAAGGCCGTGGATTCAAGTCATTTGACCTTGGGGCAGAAGGTGCAGGCGGCGGCCTGCTTCAATTGGAAGGCGGCGGTTCCCGTTTGCCTGCATCCGCGGAGACTGTTGAAAACAAAAAGCACTACATCTACATGAACGGCCGTGAAGTATTCAAATTTGCGGTGCGTGTGATGGGCACAGCTACAGTTGAAGTACTGCGCAAGGCTGGTCTGGATCGTACGGATGTGGATCTTTTTGTTCCTCACCAGGCGAATATTCGAATCATTCAATCCGCCATGCAGCGTCTTGAGCTTCCTGAAGAAAAAGTGGTTGTTAACGTAGACAAATACGCAAATACTTCAGCAGCGTCAATCCCGCTTGCTCTGGTGGAAGCTGCTGAGGAAGGCCGCATGAAAGCCGGAGACACCATATTAATGGTTGGGTTCGGAGGCGGACTGACTTGGGGTGCATCTGTACTCGTATGGTAAACTAGACAGCTGGGAGAGATGAATCTGATGGGTAAAATAGCATTTGTATTTCCCGGACAGGGATCACAGGCGGTAGGCATGGCGAAGGACGCGTATGAGTCCGTGCCTGCGGCAACTGAAATTTTTCGTACAGCAGACGAAACACTAGGCTTCTCGCTGAGTAATCTCGTGTTTGAAGGTCCGGAGGCCGAGTTGAAACAGACATCAAATACTCAACCGGCTCTGTTGACAGCAAGCATCGCTTTGCTTGAAGCTTTTAGAGAAAAAGGGATTCAGCCTGACTATACGGCTGGACACAGTCTGGGTGAATACAGTGCTCTCGTTGCAGCGAACGTTCTATCGTTTGCGGATGCTGTGGGTATTGTCCGGGCACGTGGCCAGTATATGGAGCAGGCTGTACCAGGCGGACAAGGGGCGATGGCTGCAGTACTGGGAGCGGATCGGGAAGCGCTGGGGGTGCTTTGCCGGGACGTATCCGAAAGCGGTCATACGGTTGAACTTGCCAACATGAATTGTCCGGGTCAAATTGTTATTTCCGGTGTCAAAGAAGGTGTAGCTGCCGTAGCGGAACGGGTGAAGGAAGCTGGCGGCAAGCGTGCCATTGCACTGGAAGTGAGCGGTCCTTTTCATTCCTCTCTGATGAAGGAGGCTGCTGAGAAACTTGCAGACAAGCTGCAAACCGTAACATTCTCTCCAGCCAAGGTTCCTGTAGTCGCAAACGTGACGGCAAGACCTGCTGAAAATGGACAGTTTCAACAATTGTTGACAGAACAGGTCTATTCTCCGGTTTTATGGGAAGACAGTGTGACATGGTTGATTGAGCAGGGTGTAGACACCTTCATTGAGATTGGTTCCGGAAGTGTACTGACCGGGTTGATTAAAAAAACAGATAAATCCGTAAAATTGTACAATGTAAACAGTCTTGAAACGCTTGAAGCTACTGCAGCTGCATTGAAGTGATTGAATCACAGGTTATTTGGGGAAAGGAGGAATTATGTTGTCTAAACCGTTAGAAGGTAAAAACGCGCTGGTTACTGGTGCATCCCGTGGAATCGGACGCAGCATTGCACTCGCTTTGGCTGAAGCCGGCGCCAATGTTGCGGTAAACTATGCAGGCAGTCAGGCTGCAGCCGAAGAAGTGGCGGAAGCCATTCGCGCCAAAGGAGTTCAGGCCATGACCATCCAGGCCAATGTTGGTGTAATGGATGAAGCTGAACAAATGGTAAAGGCTACACTTGAAGCATGGGGCAACGTCGACATTCTGATTAATAACGCAGGGATTACACGTGACAATCTGATCATGCGCATGAAAGAGGAAGAGTTTGACCAAGTTATTGAGACTAATCTCAAAGGTGTATTTAACTGTCTTAAGGCTGTAACTCGGCCTATGATGAAACAACGCTCTGGCAGAATCATCAATATATCCTCTGTTGTGGGTGTTCTGGGTAATGCCGGACAAGCAAACTATGTTGCTGCCAAGGCGGGGGTAATCGGTTTGACCAAGGCATCCGCTCGTGAACTGGCTTCCCGGGGCATCACGGTTAACTGTGTTGCACCAGGGTTTATAGAGACGGATATGACCAAGGAATTGTCACAGGAGCTGGTGGATGGTATGCTGAGTGGCATTCCGCTGTCCCGACTGGGACAGCCGGATGAAATCGCCGGAGTTGTTACGTTCCTGGCTTCGGAAGCTTCATCGTATATGACAGGGCAGACATTGCATGTCGATGGCGGCATGTACATGTAATTCTTCCCGGACTTGAACAACAGTCGGGGAACAGGCGCTGGACGATCCGAAATGCCGGAAAAAGGCCGGATTCCCCGGCCGGGAGCCGCATATGTCTTCTATGGCATTTTGCCTGCGATTCTCGTATAATACCAAGGAGGAGGTGAACCGGATGTCCGATGTATTGGAGCGTGTAAAACGCATCGTCGTCGACCGCTTGGGCGCAGACGAAGCTGAAGTTACACTTGAAGCATCTTTCAAAGAAGATTTGGGTGCTGATTCTTTGGATGTAGTGGAATTGGTCATGGAATTGGAAGATGAATTCGATTTGGAAATCTCTGATGAAGATGCAGAAAAAATCACGACCGTAGGTGAAGTTGTAAACTACATACAATCTCATACCTAAAGTCATTCAGTCCCGCACCTGTTTTCGAACAGGCGGGACTTCTCATCATTCATTGGTTTTTCTCATTCCGCAGCGATGCTGGCCAAACGAGGTTTTCGGATCCTGATTGGTCAACATCCGCTTGCGGATATTCCCACAAAATAATTGCGTAAAGCAGTCGATATAGAGGTGAGTCGGTTTGAAACAAAGAGTAGTAATTACCGGAATGGGCGTAATGACATCGCTCGGAAAAGATTTGGAAACGTTCTGGGGAAGTTTAATGGCAGGTAAGTCCGGGATCTCTCAGATTGAGGCCTTTGATGTGAGTGAATACACGACACAAATTGCTGCCGAAATTAAGGATTTCAACCCGGATGAATATATGGATCGTAAGGATGCCCGCAAAATGGACCGTTTTGTTCAGTTTGCCGTTGCAGCCGGATTCAAAGCTGTGGAAGACAGCGGTTTGAAGATCGATGAGAACATTGATGCAGAGCGGTTTGGTGTATCCATCGGATCGGGTATTGGCGGACTGGGAACCTGGGAGGACCAGCATAATGCATTGCTGCAAAAAGGTCCAAAACGGGTAAGCCCATTCTTCATCCCCATGATGATCTCCAACATGGCTTCTGGCCAAATGTCGATTTCTCTTGGAGCAAAAGGTCCGAACATCAACGTAGTCACAGCCTGTGCGACAGGAACACACTCCATTGGAGACTCCTTCAAATTGATTGCTAATGGAGATGCAGATGCAATGATCTGTGGTGGTGCCGAGGCAACAATCAGACCAACGGGTCTGGCTGGTTTCTGTGCAATGCGTGCAATGTCGACCCGCAATGACGAGCCGGCTAAGGCAAGCCGTCCTTTCGATACAGGTCGTGATGGCTTCGTTATGGGTGAAGGAGCAGGTATCCTGGTTCTGGAATCGCTGGAACATGCTCAGAAACGCGGTGCACGTATTTATGGTGAGGTCATTGGTTACGGCCTTACGGGCGATGCGCATCACATGACTGAACCGGATCCGGATGGAGCGGCACGCTGCATGAAGATGGCACTTCGCAATGCGGGAATTGAACCGGAAGAAGTGGACTACATCAATGCACATGGTACCTCAACTCCGGTGGGTGACAGATCCGAAACGCTTGCAATCAAGAAGGCGTTTGGTGATCATGCGTACAAGCTCGCAGTAAGTTCTACCAAATCAATGACAGGTCACATGCTGGGTGCAGCCGGTGGCGTGGAAGCTGTAATTTGCGGACTGTCGCTGACTCATCAGACACTCGCACCTACGATCAATTTGGAAAATCAGGATCCGGAATGTGATCTGGATTATGTGCCAAATGTTCCGCGTCAAACCAAAGTGAATGTTGCCATGTCCAACTCATTTGGATTCGGCGGTCACAATGCCACCATTATTCTCAAAAAATTTGAAGCATAAGGGGCTAGTTCGTTTGAGTGAAGATCTGAAGCAGTTACAACACAAACTTCAAATCAAATTTGACAACAGGCAGCTTTTAAAACAAGCGTTTACCCATGCTTCTTATGTAAACGAACACCGGTTCAGTCAGCACCAGGATAACGAACGTCTGGAATTTCTGGGCGATGCGGTGCTTGAGTTGACTGTATCGGAATACTTGTATCATTTGTATCCTAACCGTCCGGAAGGTGAATTAACGAAGCTGCGGGCATCCATTGTCTGCGAACCTTCCCTCGTCAAATTTGCAGAAGCACTTGGTTTTGGGCAGTATGTACTTCTTGGTAAAGGTGAGGAACTGACGGGAGGACGAACACGGCCGGCTTTGCTGGCTGATGTGTTTGAATCTTTCATCGGTGCATTGTATCTGGATCAGGGACTGGAGCCAGTCAGAACGTTTCTGGACCAGCATGTTTTTCCGTTAATCGTTCTGGGCGGTAAGCTCCAGATGAGCGATTACAAGACGGAACTGCAGGAACTCACTCAGCATCACAATATGGGAGCTCTGGAGTATCGGATCGTCGAAGAACGGGGCCCTGCCCATGAACGTGAGTTTGTCTCGGAGGTCCATATGGGCCAAGAACGGCTTGGCCGAGGTACAGGACGTTCCAAAAAGGAAGCCGAGCAGCAGGCTGCATCCGCAGCGCTTGATCGATTAAAGCTTCCGGAAGCCTGAGTTTTACCGGGTAGCGCATAGACAAACGAAGAGCAAAGAGCAGCCCCTCGGGTCCGCCCCGGCGGAAATTATCGGCCGGACTGCTTTTTGCTCTTTTTTTTGTAAAGAGAGGGTTCGGGAGCTTTATTCATCCCTGATCCATGATTAGCGCTGGAGGAACACTTGAAATAAGCAAGAGGAGGTGACGGGATACCCTATGTTTCTGAAACGGATTGAACTGGGTGGATTCAAGTCATTCGCCGACAAAACAGAAATGGAATTCGTTCGTGGTATTACTGCAGTTGTAGGTCCGAACGGAAGTGGCAAGAGTAATATTTCAGACGGCATTCGCTGGGTACTTGGAGAACAAAGTGCCAAATCGCTGCGGGGTGGCAAGATGGAAGACATCATTTTTGCTGGCAGTGATGCAAGGAAAGCCGTCAATTATGGTGAAGTGTCCCTGACGCTGGATAACGAGGATCACGCACTTGCCCTTGATTTTGGTGAAGTGACGGTGACTCGTCGTGTACATCGCAGCGGGGACAGCGAATATTTTATCAACAAGCAGTCCTGTCGTTTGAAGGATATAACGGAATTGTTTATGGATACCGGGATCGGAAAGGAAGCTTACTCGATTATCGGACAGGGACGTATCGAGGAGATTTTGAGTACCCGTTCCGAGGATCGCAGAGGTATTTTTGAAGAGGCATCCGGTATTGTGAAATATAAATCGCGTAAACGTGACGCTACACGCAAACTGGACGAGACGGAGCAAAACCTGCTGCGTATTCATGATTTGGTTACAGAACTGGAGGACCAGATTGGCCCGCTCCGAGAACAATCGGAAAAAGCGATTCACTACAAGGAATTGCGTGGACAGCTCAAATCGAAGGAAATCTCCATGTACGTGTACCAGATCGAGCAGATTCATGCATCCTGGAGCAAGGCGAACGAGCGGTTACACTCGTTAAAAGAAGAAGAGGTCGGCCTGGCTGCAATTGTCTCCACCCATGATGCCAAGCTGGAAAGCGACCGGAATGCACTGCGAATTCTGGAAACGGAGACGGAACAGCTGCAATCCGCTTTGCTGCAATTCAGTGAAGCAACGGAGAAAAGTGAAGGGCATGGAGAATTGCTCAAGGAGCGTTCACGCCATTTACAAACCAATCATGAGCAGTTAACGGTTACGCTGGCTGCAAGTGAGGAAAGACATCGGGAGCGTGAGACTGAGCTGCTTGCATTACGCGAGAAGTTTGGCAAGCTGGAACAGGAACTTGATGAAGTGAGAAATCGCCTTTCTGAAGAGGAAGCGAAACTCATAGGGGTTACTGGAGGAATCAGTCAGCAGCAGGAGGAAAGCCTCAAGGGTAATTTGCTGGAACTGATGAACCAGATGGCTCAAACGCGCAATGAGATTCGATATGCAGATCAGCAGAAAGAATCGCTCGAGCGTCGAATGAACCGGGCAACCGAGGAATCCGGCAAGTGGGAAGAGCAGAAGGGAACGCTGGAAGCCCGAAAAGCGGATATCGAGAAAAAAGTTGTCCGTTTAGGTAAGGAAATCAGCGATTTGCGCGGCGGATACATTACCGAAAGTGAACGTCTGCAATCCTTGCAGAAGCTGCTGGAAGAGAGTCGCAGCACGGTTCGCAAGTGGGAACAGAAACGGGAAGCCCAGGTGTCTCGCCGGGATACGATGAAAGAGATGCAGGATGATTTTGACGGCTTTATGTTGGGGGTCAAAGAAGTCCTCAAAGCTTCGCGTAAAGGCACTCTTAGTGGTGTACATGGAGCTGTGGCTGAACTGGTCAAAGTTCCGGAAAAAATTGAACTGGCTGTAGAAACAGCAATGGGTGCTGCTTTGCAGCACGTTGTTATGGAAAACGAGTCGGTTTCAAGACAAGCCATTGCTTTTCTCAAGCAGCGTCAGTTGGGTAGAGCCACATTCCTGCCGTTGGATGTTATTCGTCCACGTACGGTAGGTTCCGGTGAGCGTTCGATGATTGAAGGCATGGATGGTTTTGTAGGCATTGGTGCTGATCTCGTACAATATGATTCCCGTTATGCCAATATCATTGGAAGCCTGCTCGGAAATGTTATTATTGCCGAAACACTGGAATACGCCAATAAAATTGCTGCCCGCTGTCAGTACCGATTCCGCGTCGTGACCCTTGAAGGGGATGTGGTTAATGCCGGTGGTTCCATGACAGGGGGGAGCCAGCATAAAAAGAATGTGAGTCTGCTCAGCCGGAAACGGCAGCTGGATCAACTGGATCAGGATATTCTGGATACCGAAAACCAAATTGTGAAGCTGCATCGCAGTGTGGATGATGTGAAAACCCAATTGGAGCAATGTCAGGACAAGCTGGACGAGCTGCGTCAGTCAGGTGACGATACACGAAATGCTGAGCAGCAGGCATCCATGGAAATGAAACAGGTCGAGCACGAGCTCCGTCACGTGCTGGAACAGGTGGCTGTGGCAGGTCAGGAGAAGAGCGGCTTCACCGAAGAGATCAAAGAGATGGATACCGCACGCGCAGCAGCTGTGCAGAAGCTGGAGCAGCTTGAAGAGGAAGAGAAGGCGACTCACCGTGCCATTCATGCTGCAGAGTTCGCCCGCAAAGCAAATGAGTCTGCGAAGGAAGAGCTGCAAAGTCAGTTGACCGAACTGAAAGTCAGAGAAGGTAAGCTGGATCAGGAGCGGTTCTCGAATGAGGAGCAGCTGCGCCGGCTGGAGCGGGAAGTCGAATCTCTGGTCAAAGATTTGCGTCAGAACCGGACGCTGCTGGCATCCATGGAAGCAGATCTGAAGAAAACACAGGTGGAGAGCGTCAAACAGATTGAAGATCTCAACCAGTTCAAGCTGAAGAAAGCGGAAGCTTCCGAGCAGCTGGACTTCAAACGTGCCGCACGAAGCGAACTGTCGAAGAAGCTGGAACTCGCGGAGAGTGAAACAAAGGAACAGCGTACACAGTTAAAAGCAGTAGAGGAGCAGCTGCGCCAGACGGAAATTTCCGTCAACAGGCTTGACGTTGAACTCGAAAATATACTGCGCAAGCTGATGGATGATTATGAACTCGGTTATGAACTTGCAAAAGAACGATACCCCGTACCGGAAGATGTAGAGAGCACTCAGGCAGAGGTACAGAAGCTGAAGCGCAGCATCTCGGCTCTGGGTGATGTCAATCTTGGCGCGATTGAGGAATTCCAGCGGGTCAATGAACGCTATGAGTTCCTTAGTGAACAGAAAAATGATCTGGTGGAAGCCAAAACGACGTTATATCAAGTCATCCGCGAAATGGAAGATGAGATGGCCAAACGTTTCAAGACAACGTTCGATGCAATCCGCCGTGAATTCGGTACCGTATTTACCAAGCTCTTTGGTGGCGGACGTGCGGACCTGGTTCTCATGGACCCGGAACGGCTGCTGGAAACCGGAATTGATATCGTGGCCCAGCCACCAGGCAAAAAGCTGCAAAACCTGCAGCTACTGTCGGGTGGGGAACGGGCATTAACGGCGATGGCACTGTTGTTCGCTATCCTGCACGTTAAGCCGGTACCATTCTGTGTGCTGGATGAAGTTGAGGCAGCGCTGGATGAAGCCAATGTGGTGCGTTTCGCCCAGTATTTGCGCGAATTCTCTGAACAAACACAGTTTATTGTCGTTACTCACCGGAAAGGCACGATGGAAGAAGCCGATGTTCTATATGGTGTCACGATGGAAGAGGGCGGAGTATCGAAGCTGGTTTCGGTTAGACTGGAAGATGAGGAAGCCGAAATTGCTAGTGCTTAAATAGAATGGATATGAACGAGGAACTTGTTAATAAAAAAATAAACCGCACTAAGATTACGTACACGATGGAGGGGCTTTATGAGTTTCTTTAAAAAGCTAAGAGACAGCATTGCAAGCAAAACGGAGTCCGTGACAAAACAGTTCAAGGATGGACTCGAGAAGACGCGTAAAGGGCTTGTGGAGAAAGTATCCGATCTTGTCATCCGCCGCAAAAAAATCGATGAGGAGTTCTATGAGGAACTGGAAGAAATCCTGATCGGAGCGGATGTTGGGGTAAATACGGTTATGAATCTGATCGAAGACCTTCGCGTTGAGGTCAAAAAGCGCAAGATCGAAGATGCGGCTGAGTTGCAGCCTGTATTGTCCGAAAAATTGACCGACCTGCTGCGCGGCGAACAGAATAACGAACTGAAGATGAACCCGGATGGCATTACCGTCATTTTGTTTGTTGGTGTTAACGGTGTAGGTAAAACGACAACGATTGGTAAGCTGGCACATCGCTTCAAACAGCAGGGCAAAAAAGTCATTATGGCTGCTGGCGATACGTTCCGTGCCGGTGCGATTGAACAGCTTGAGGTATGGGGTCAACGTGCCGGTGTTGAAGTCATCAAGCAGCAGGCGGGTTCAGATCCGGCTGCGGTCATGTACGATGCCGTGCAGGCAGCCAAACAGCGGGGTGCAGATGTCTTGCTCTGTGATACGGCAGGCCGTCTGCAGAACAAATCCAATCTCATGGAGGAGCTTAACAAGATCTATCGTGTCATTCAGCGTGAAATCCCGGAAGCTCCGCATGAAGTGTTGATGGTTCTCGACGCGACAACTGGACAGAATGCATTGAATCAGGCCAAACTGTTTGGGGAGAAAAGCGGCGTGACTGGCCTCGTACTGACGAAGCTGGATGGTACGGCGAAAGGCGGTATTGTCGTTGCCATTCGTCAGGAACTGGATCTGCCAGTGAAGATGGTAGGTCTTGGTGAGAAAATTGATGATCTGCAGCCATTCGACTCAGAGCAATTCGTGCATGCGTTGTTTGCTGGACTGATCCAAGAGCAACCGGATCAGGACGCAGAAGATGAGGAAGCAAGTTCTGAGAACCATTAATAAATAGGATGATTTAATAGCGTTAACGGTATTGCCAGTGATATACGTGATAAGTGTCACGTGTAATGTCACTGGCAATACGTGTATAATGGGAATAAAGAAGGCAAGGCTAAAGGGCTAGAAAGGACGGTTGATATGGCCAATACCTATACCTATTCCCGTCGTGAGGAAGTCGCCAATGCGGTGACTCATGGAATCGGCGCCGCGCTCAGTGTAGCTGCACTGGTGCTGTTGATTGTATTCTCGAGTATGAAAGGCACGGCTTGGCATGTGGTCAGTTTCACGATCTACGGGATCACCATGTTGCTGCTCTATACGAGCTCTACACTCGTGCATGCATGGAAAGATGGGAAAATGAAAGATTTATTTGAGATTTTCGACCATTCTTCCATTTATTTGTTTATTGCGGGATCGTACACTCCGCTTCTGTTTATTGCTGTTCGCGGCACACTTGGTTGGACCCTGTTCGGGGTAATCTGGGGAATCGCATTATTCGGGGTGATCTTTAAGGCGTTTTTTACGAAAAGGTTTCTATTCATGTCCACGATTTTCTATATTGCGATGGGCTGGCTCATCGTTATTGCCTGGCAACCGCTTATGGCTGCCATTCCTACAGGCGGAATCGTGCTGCTGGTTGCTGGAGGTCTGATGTATACACTGGGTACGCTTTTTTATGTGTGGCGTGGATTTCCGTATCACCATGCGATTTGGCATCTCTTTGTGTTGGCAGGCAGTATTCTTCATTTCTTTATGGTACTGCTGTACCTGACACCACTTCGCTAGAACACGATAGATAGTGTAAAACGAATCGGCTCCATCTGTGGAGACCCATTCGTTTTTTTGTTCTATATAAAGGATGCAGCAGGTCGTATTCTGATGTATAGGAATGGCTAAGATTAATCATATAGGTACGAAAAATGAGTGTAAAATGAAGGTTTTTATTGTGACAAGTATTTTTGCTTGACAACCTGAATTGTTTTCGGTATTATTAGGAACGTTGCAAGAGTGTAAAGTGTTTTTCCTTGACGAAGGGAGTGCCCCGATATGAGTCAAGAAAACCGGCTTGAGAAGACAAACCGGATTAACTTGCTGTTTGCTTTCTACGAACGTTTGCTTACCGAGAAACAGCAAACATTTCTGAAATATTACTTTCATGATGATTTCTCCCTTGGTGAGATTGCAGCCGAGTTTGAGATCAGCCGCCAGGCGGTATACGAGCATATCAAGCGTGCTGAACAAGTGCTGGAAAATTACGAAAGCAAGCTTGGCTTGCTGGAGAAGCATGAACGACGCAGCCGCAATCTTGAAGATTTGCAAAATGCACTGGAGCGCGCAGGTGTCTCCATTGATAACAACCAACAAATAAACGATATCGTTCATCAGCTCCGGGAATAGGAATTGAACGGAACGTATCGGTTCTAAAAACAGTATTACAGCTTAAGGAGGTGGGATCATGGCATTTGAAGGATTAACGACCCGATTGCAGAATGTGTTCAGCAAGCTGCGCGGCAAAGGCAAGGTATCGGATGAAGATGTTGCCGAAGCTATGCGCGAGGTACGTCTGGCATTGCTCGAAGCGGATGTAAACTTCAAAGTGGTCAAGGAATTCATCGCCAAGGTGAAAGAGAAAGCTGTCGGCAAAGAGGTAATGGAAAGCTTCACGCCAGGCATGGTTATTATCGACATCGTAAACAAGGAACTGACGGATTTGATGGGCGGAAGCCAGTCAAAACTGGCCAAAGCGAACAAACCGCCTACGGTGTTGATGATGGTTGGTTTGCAGGGTGCTGGTAAAACGACGACATCCGGTAAATTGGCCAAAATGCTGCAGAAGCAAAACAGCCGACCATTGCTGGTCGCGGGAGATATTTATCGTCCGGCAGCGATCAAGCAATTGCAAGTGCTGGGTGAGCAGATCAAGGCACCGGTATTTACATTGGGAGATCAGACAAGCCCTGTGGAGATCGCACGTCAGGGTCTGCAGCACGCCAAGGATAACGGCAATGACTATGTCATTATCGATACCGCGGGACGTTTGCATGTAGATGAGGAACTGATGGAAGAATTACGCCAGATTCACAGCGTAGTGAATCCGGATGAAGTCCTGCTTGTAGTCGACAGCATGACCGGTCAGGATGCCGTTAATGTGGCGGAACACTTTAACCAGCAGCTTGACTTGACCGGGGTCGTTTTGACTAAACTCGATGGGGATACACGTGGTGGTGCTGCACTTTCAGTAAAAGCAGTTACCGGTTGCCCAATCAAGTTTGCGTCACTCGGTGAGAAATTGGATGCTCTTGAGCCTTTCCATCCGGAACGGATGGCTTCACGGATTCTTGGCATGGGGGATATGCTTTCCCTGATTGAGAAAGCCCAATCCAACATTGATACCGAAAAGGCCAAGGAAATGGAACGTAAAATGCGGAACGCAGAGTTTACGTTCGAGGATTTCCTGGAGCAAATGGATCAGGTGAAGAAGCTGGGACCCATTGATCAAATTATGGATATGATTCCCGGCATGGGCAAGATGAAGCAAGCCAAGGACCTGAAAGTGGATGACAAGCAAATGGGGCGGATCGAAGCAATTGTGTACTCCATGACTACAGAGGAGAAACGCAACCCGGACATGATCAACCATAGCCGCCGGAAACGGATTGCTACAGGTAGCGGTACGTCCCTTGCTGAGGTTAACCGCCTAATCAAACAGTTTGATGAAATGCGCCGCATGATGAAACAGTTCTCGGATATGATGGGACCTAAAGGCGGCAAGAACAAGGCAATGAAGCAGCTAAAAGGTCTAGGCAAAGGAATGAAGTTTCCTTTCCGTTGATTTCAAGGCTTGCTAATGAATATACAGATTTCATTGAAGGAGGTGAATTTTCAAATGGCAGTTCGTATTCGTCTGAAACGTATGGGTGCTCACAAAGCTCCTTTCTACCGCGTAGTGGTATCGGATTCCCGTTCCCCACGTGACGGTCGTTTTATCGAGGAGATCGGTTACTACAACCCGGTTGAACAACCGGCTGTTGTTAAGATCGATGAAGATAAAGCATTGCAATGGCTTCAAAACGGTGCGCAAGCATCTGACACTGTCCGCAACTTGCTGAGCAAAGCGGGCGTGATGAAGAAGTTCCATGAGTCCAAACAAGCAAAATAAGGTGCTGATTCGGAGGGTCATCTATGGAAGAATTAGTAAGCATAATTGCTAAGGCTTTGGTCGATCATCCGGAAGATGTGGCGGTTCGGACGGTTGAGAAAGACCGGCTTGTCGTTTACGAGTTAACTGTTCATCCTGACGATGTCGGGAAGGTTATTGGTAAACAAGGGCGAATCGCAAAATCTCTTCGTACGGTCGTCACATCAGCAGCAGTTAAGATGGATAAACGGGTTACCGTCGATATCATATCTTAAAGATATACGAAAGGGGGTTAGGATGCATGTCCTAGCCCCTTTTCGTGCATGCTGAACTTATCAATAAACCCATTATATAAATTGATTTTAGTATTACACGATAACGGAGAGAGCAGAACAAATCTGAAGAAGCGTAGCTAAAAGCTTTCTGGAAGAAAGCTACTTCGTAAGCATTAACTCACCTTTACCAGCGGATTTCTGTCCTTTGATAAGGGGATCAAAGAAAGCTGGGGGTAACAGTGATCGGAAGATTGTTCTGACTGCGTAGTGTGCAGTGTAATAAGGATTGAATTCTATAGAATCAAATGCAGGAGGAACGTATGGCAGAGTTTATGAATGTAGGTAAAGTCGTCAATACGCACGGGATCCGTGGCGAGTTGAGAATTATGCCTTTAACCGATTTCCCGGAAGTACGTTTTGCGAAAAATGCGGAGTTGTATCTGTTTACAGCAGATAACCATCCTGTGCTGGTTCATGTGGAATCGGCACGATTGCATAAAAATATGTACATCGTTAGGTTGAAAGAGTATGGAAATATCAATGAAGTGGAAAAGTTCAAGGGCGGCATAGCCAAAGTATCCAAAGAGAATTTGGCTGAACTGGAAGAGAACGAGTATTACTTCCATCAAATCGTTGGCTGTTCTGTCATTACAGAAGAAGGCGAAGATCTGGGGACGATCTCCGAAATCTTGACGCCTGGTGCAAACGACGTTTGGGTGGTTAAAACACCTGCTGGCAAAGAAATTCTGCTTCCGGTTATTGATGATGTTGTGCTAGATGTCGATGTTAATCAGAAACTGGTCAAGGTTCATCTGATGGAAGGATTGCTCTAACATGAGAGTGGACGTATTAACGTTATTTCCAGAGATGTTCGATGGTGTATTCGGGACAAGTATTCTTGGTAAAGCTCAGACGAAGGGCCTTGTGTCACTGAATGCAGTGAACTTCCGGAACTATGCCACGAATAAGCACAATACCGTTGATGATACCCCGTATGGCGGCGGCGGGGGCATGGTATTAAAGCCTGATCCGATTTTTGCTGCTGTGGAAGACGTACTTGAAAAGCGAAACGAAGAGACGACAACGGTACCGACCAAAGCTCCACGCATCATTCTAATGTGTCCGCAGGGTGAGACGTTTACGCAGAAAAAAGCGGAAGAACTGGTACAGGAAGATCATCTGATCTTTATCTGTGGACATTATGAAGGCTATGATGAGCGTATTCGCGAGTTTCTGGTAACCGACGAGTTATCCATTGGGGATTACGTGTTAACTGGCGGTGAACTGCCTGCCATGGTTGCCATTGACAGTGTAGTTCGTCTGATCCCAGGTGTCCTCGGAAACGAAACGAGTGCAGTGACGGATTCGTTCAGCACCGGGCTGCTTGAATATCCGCATTATACAAGGCCACCTGAATTCAGAGGCATGAAAGTACCCGATGTGCTGTTATCAGGACATCATCTGAATATCGATGCGTGGCGCAGAGAGCAATCCCTCATTCGTACGCTGGAGCGCAGACCGGATATGCTGGAGGCCGCGGAATTGACGGATAAAGAGCGGATATGGCTAGACAAGCTTCGTTCTGAGACGGAACGTAATTCCGAGTAAGCGTGAGTAGTTAGAATATTGTGCGCAATCGTATAGCTGGATCACAAGTTAGAAAGACCATCCTTAAGTAGGCAAAGGTTGGTCTTTTTTTTGTTATGAATACTGGGATGTAGAGATTGTCACAACGTAAGTGTCTATTTTAAATGGAGTTCTATAATAATAAATGTAAAAAGGTGGATTGGTGAACCAAACCAGTGTACAATCATTTTGTGAAACTAAGTTTTACTAAATGAAACAGGGAGGCGGTATTAAATGTCTTACACCTTTTATGGAATTGATCATATTCAACTAGCAGCACCGGAGAATTGTGAAGTTGAAGCACGTAATTTCTTCCAAAACATTTTAGGGTGGACGGAAATCCCTAAACCTGAAATTCTAAAAAAGCGCGGTGGAGTTTGGTTCCAGTGCGGCACTCACCAAGTACATATCGGGGTTCAACATGATTTTGTGCCCGCCACAAAGGCCCATCCGGCATTTCACGTTCAGAACCTAGAAGCATTAAAACAACGCCTAAAAGACAATCAAATTCGAGTCATTGATGACCATGTGAGGGACGATGAAGGGGTATACCGTTTTTATGTAAATGATCCTTTTGGTAATCGACTTGAATTTATGGAATGGTTTAAATCATGATCTCTAAAGAGTGTGCTGCATAAATAGTCCGGATGTTTATTTTTTCATAACTACTGAACAAGAGTCGTAAAAAATGAATGATATCTTTATGTTACATTAAGATAGAGATATGTATCACGATAAAACGGAGGAGGAAGATTATGCATCATCAGCCTTACGAGATCGGTAGAGTGGATATTCGCAAGTCAGGGGAACGCTGCAAAATGCTTTTGGGAGATTTGAATGGAGATGGTCGTTTAGAAATGCTGCTGGTACAAGCCGATGGTGGTATTGATGACCGTTATGTTCCGCATCAGGTATGCTGCCTGACCGCATTTGACCTGGATGGAGAGTTGATCTGGCAAGTGGGAACACCTGATCCGGATGCTGGTGGTCCTGGGTCAGATTATCCTGCTCAAATCGCAGATTGGGATGGAGACGGGCACAATGAAGTCGTCTGTATTATGAATAAACAATTTCTAGTTTTGGATGGAAGAACCGGAGAAGTTAAATATACACATGATTTGCCGGGTGATGAGGCACATGACTGTATTATTCTTGCGAACTTGACCGGAAATAAACAGAAGATGGATGTCATTCTTAAAGATCGTTATAAAACCTTATGGGCACTAGATCACGAATTCAATCTTTTATGGAAGCATGAAGGCAATGTTGGACATTTTCCATGGGTATACGACATCGACGCAGATGGCAAGGATGAGGTTATGGCAGGGTACGACATGCTGGACCACGATGGAACCTTGCTGTGGTCTTGTACGAATCTGGAGGATCATGCCGATTGCATCTGGTTTGGGGATGTGGACGGTGACGGAGAGAATGAGATTGTTATTGGCGGCAGTGTAACGGTAATGATGGATCGTTATGGCAATGAGAGATGGCGTTACGCCGATTCGATCGAATCACAACATATCGCTTTAGGAAAGTTTTGCGACGGATTAACCGGTTTGCAGATTGCTGGACTTGACCGCATTATCCGCGGTGATGAGCATGGAAAAGACGGCATGTTTTTGCTTGATTGCGAGGGAAAGGAACTGTGGAAGGAAAATCGTACCACACTTGGATGGTTAACCATCATAGAACCTGTGCGTGGCTGGGATGACAGCGGTCTGGATTATATATTGGCTTACCGCAGGGGCGGAGGTGTGCTGCCTTCTTTGGTAAATGGTCAGATGCAAACGGTTGCGGAATTCGGAAAAGAGGGATATGCCTTACATGCGGATTTGTGTCAAACCGGTAAGGAGCAGATCATCATCTACGACGCGAATGAAGCTGTCATTTATTCGAGCTCTTTCACAGAGCTAAAAACAGTGATACAACAAAGAGCCAAGCCACAGTCCAAACGACTGTACAGCTCGACTCTTTATCCCGGCGGGGAAGTGTAAATCTAAGTTTCTATTGACTGATATCGACTACAGGGAGAGCATCCGAGTGATCCGCTTCGGGATTAAGCAGTTTTGCCAAATCGGTTCCTGTCGTAACCGTTAGTCTTGGGAGCTTCATCGGATTATCGCCCGGACGAACAAACCCGGGACGGACCGAAAAGGCCATGCGATATCCATTCTGCTGAAGTTGATAAATCATCTGTGTACTGGTATAACCGAAAGGATATGCCAGATACGGTGTGTCGATTCCCTTTTCTCTCATCAGCTTGATATCGTCGTTCAGCAGGCTTGTGTCAAGTCCTACAGGCACGCTCTCACCGCAGCGCATAAACCCTTTGTGATGCAAGTTGTAGGTGTGACTGTTAAACTCAAATACGTCTGCTGCAGCCTGCATCTCCGGTTCGGAGATAAACGTTTTTTTGGCGGGATCAAAATCAGCGGGCTGATCCTGAATTTTGCTGCCAATGACAAAAAGGGAAGCGTGGAAGTTATACTTTTTGAGCACAGGATAGGCAAGTGTATAATTGTTCTGGTAACCGTCATCAAATGTAATGACGATAGACTTTTTCGGCAGTGAGATTAAGCCATTCAGATAGTTTTCAAGCTGCTCCAATGTAATCGTGTTGTATCCTTCATCATGCAAATACTTCATGTTGTCTTCGAAGTCCTCAAGATTAATAATGGATTTGTTCCCTGTTTCATGATTATTCACTTTGGGCTGTATGTAATGATACATGAGTACAGGAACTTCTGTAGCCGTACCAGGTGTAATCTGAAAACTAGCCATATTCAGTCCGGTTTTGCTCGAGTAATCCGCGTGCGACATCTGGAACGCTTTGCGTTTGACCATGTCCCAGGATGTGCATGCTTTGTGTGAGAGTGCATTTGTCGGATGATTAACAGCGTATGCGTACAGCGTAATGATGCAAGTGATCACGGCGAGGGCCGCAAGGGTGAATCTTTTCCAATATTTCATCGTTCGTTTGTTTCTCCTTATACAAATTCGTTTCTTAGGGAAATACTAGGAAGGCATTCTTCAGTATGCCAACAAGTTATATCATAGACGAACAGACCTGACAGAAAGTTACATTATTTTTTCCGTAATGTGGTTGACTTCAGATTGAAGATGACACTATGACAATAAGTTTATTTCTCCTTGTGTTTTGATATATGGCATGGTACAATAATTCTGTTATGTGGAATACGGCGGTCCTCTATGGATAATGAAGGAGACAAGGTGATCTCTGGAAGAAGTATGAACGCCTGTACGGAAGGAGGGAGTCATAGATGAATATCGTTCAAGCGATTACACAAGAACAACTTCGTAAAGATATTCCGAGTTTTCGTCCTGGTGACACTTTGAAAGTGCACGTTAAGGTAATCGAGGGAACTCGTGAGCGTATCCAATTGTTCGAAGGTGTTGTGATTAAACGCCGTGGTGGTGGAATCAGTGAGACTTTTACAGTTCGTAAAATTTCTTACGGTGTAGGTGTGGAAAGAGCTTTCCCGCTTCATTCCCCTAAAATCGATAGAATCGAAGTGGCTCGCCGTGGTAAAGTGCGTCGTGCGAAGCTTTATTATCTTCGTGAACTGCGCGGTAAAGCAGCGAGAATTAAAGAAATTCGTTAATATAACGGATACCGGAGAGGGCTTGGAGACAAGCCCTTTTCGTTTTTGTCCGGGAAAAGTTGAACCGGAGGTACACTTCCGAGTAAAATGGTATGGCGGCACACGCGTGAGAGTCCGGGAGGCTTGTGTAATCAGTTATAGAAGGGCATACGAATTATGGATGATTTGTAATGAAACGAATTGCTCGTGTAGGAGTACATAACTGATTTGAGAATTTTGCATGATTTAATGAATTGAATGATGTGAAATGCTGGATGTGTAAACTGCTATAACATGTACCGTGAAGAGAGGAAGATCAATAATGGAACAGGAAGTTCAACACCAGGACAAATCTGCCGAAGAGAAAGGCAGTCGATCCAAAAAGGCCAAAAATGAGATTGTCGAATGGCTCAAAGCGATCGTGATCGCATTAGTGCTCGTTATTTTAATTCGATGGTTATTATTCAAACCGTTTGTCGTGGACGGGCCTTCCATGCAGCCGAATTTTCATACAGGTGAACGTGTCATTGTGAATGAAATCCTGTACGATATCCGGGAACCCCAGCGTGGAGAGGTTATCGTATTCCATGTCCCTTCGGAAGGACGTGATTTCATTAAACGTGTCATTGCCGTAGCGGGTGATACCGTTCAGGTGAGTGGCGATACGGTTATGGTAAACGGAGAGAAAGTGAATGAGACTTACATTCAGGGAGCAATTGATGCAGCCGAAGCGAATGGTGGAACCTATAATGTGAAGGACTTCCCGAATGAGCAATTCCCAGATGGCAAGGTACCAGAAGGCCATGTGTTTGTAATGGGCGATAATCGTCCAAACAGTACGGATAGCCGAATGATTGGGTATGTGTCTCTGGAAGATATCGTAGGACGTGCAGATGTTATTTTCTGGCCGATCGGTGATATCAAGTGGATTAACCACTAATCAAGTTCAGGATGTATAAGCTAAATATATTGTTTACTCGATAACAGAGAGGGCAAAATAAGGATGGGGATATCACTGACCGGAAAATGTTTTGCCAATGAACGTGAGGAGTGGAATCGTAGGTTTAGCTTATATATCATTAAATAATGAGGTGAAGACAAGGTGACGATACAATGGTTTCCAGGTCACATGACCCGGGCCAGACGCCAGATTCAGGATAAGTTAAAGCTGATTGACGTGGTCATCGAACTGCTGGATGCCCGTCTGCCTGTCTCCAGCCGAAATCCGATGATTGACGAGATTTTACAGGGGAAACCCCGGATGATTCTGTTAAACAAATCTGACTTGGCTGATGCCAAGGTGACTCAGGAATGGATTGCCCATTTTAAAAATGAGGGAATTACTGCATTTCCTGTGGATGCATCCACAGGTACCAATGTAAAAGACATTCCAGCGCAGGCCCGGTTGCTGCTCAAAGAGAAGATCGACCGTCAACTGGCGAAGGGGATTAACCCGCGTGCGGTTCGTGCACTCATTGTAGGTATTCCCAACGTAGGGAAATCGACATTGATTAACCGGCTTGCTGGACGCAACATCGCCGCAACAGGAGACCGCCCTGGCGTAACGAAGGGTCAACAATGGATTAAAGTCGGCAAAGAAATGGAACTGCTTGATACTCCGGGTATTTTGTGGCCTAAATTTGAGGATCAGAACGTAGGTTATCGGCTTGCGGTTACAGGAGCCATCAAGGAAGAGATTCTCAATGCCGAGGATATCGCCTTCTTTGCCATCAGTTACCTGATGCGCTACTACTGGGATGCTCTTGAGGAACGTTACGAACTTCAGGAATTCTCCAAGGATGCAGACGATTCGGACAGCGTTATTGCCATCATGGAACAGGTTGGTCGTAAACGGGGTTGTATTGTAAGCGGCGGACGTGTGGATTTGGAAAAGGCATCACGAGCTTTTCTGCGTGAATTGCGTGCTGGCAAGATGGGGCGTTTCTCCATGGAAGCTCCATATTAGAGCTGATTTCATATGATGAATAAGAGCTGCAAGAAGCGGCCGTTACCGGATAACCGGGAACGGCCGCTTTTGTTTTGTTCACAGCAAAGATAGTAAGCTTTTTAAGACTCGTAGTCGTAGCAGTAGGCAAAGAAAGGTTCAACAGATAGGAATGTATGGGATTGTCCTGTCTGTATATCTGAGGAAAGAAAATCATGCTATGATGATAGTTAAGCCATTTGTCCGGTCTATAGCAGAATATCTACAATTTAAATCTTCAAATACCGATAAATTAAGATACCAGTATCTTATTATTATATGCATATGAAGCTACTAAATCTATTTACTTTGATTTAAGCAGATTCCTAAAACAAAAGGGCAAGAACTGCGTCTATAAACTAGAGGGCTGAGTTCTGTAGGATGCAAAGTGAACAAAATTTATGAGTTTGCCATAAAAGGGTTTGTCTTGTTTCCTAGATGCTCCAATGTACAACAGTAACAGTCGTTTGTTAAGAATGCTCTTTGGTGAAAGTGGCTTCATGCTGAATTGAAGTACTATAGATGGCTAAATAGAGAAACGTCTTGAATGAGTGGGCAGAGGAGATGAAAGCATTGACTGAACAGAATGAAATGAATGTAATGAACGAACTGATACAACAGGATATTCCTGCCGAATCGAAGAAGAAAAAAGCAGAGAGTGAACCTCGTGATCTGCTAATTCATGAGCGGGAGTATTGGGAGAGTGGGTTTGAGCGAATTGCAGGCATTGATGAAGTGGGTAGGGGCTGTTTATTCGGTGATGTAGTAGCTGCTGCTGTTATATTGCCTCGCGATCTGATTCTGGAAGGTGTGAATGATTCCAAAAAGCTGACAGAGAAGAAGCGTGATGCGTTGTATGACATCATTATGGAAAAAGCTGTGTCAGTAGGTATTGGCTTTGCGGATGCAGAAACGATTGATCGTCTCAATATCAAACAGGCCACCCGACTGGCAATGAAACGTGCAGTGGAGGCGTTGGACGGTGTGCCGGACTATCTGTTGGTCGATGCCGAAAAAGTGGACGTGAACGTACCGCAGGTCTCCATTATCAAAGGGGATGCCAACAGCCAGTCCATTGCAGCAGCATCCATAATTGCCAAGGTAACCCGCGATCGGCTGTGCAAGGAGGAATGGGAGACGTTATATCCGGAATATGGTTTGTCGATACATAAGGGATATGCTACTAAGTTTCATCGCGAACAGATTATGGCCCTTGGAGCTACGCCTATGCACCGGCGGAGTTTTTTGGGTAATCTGCTCGGTGAACAGCACACTTTATTTTAACCAAGACGGAAAGAAAGGAGGGAGAGAATGGTGAATATCGGCTCAATGATTCGTGGTCTTTTGGGTGACAGCAAACCGGGAAATGCCAAGCCGCTGGAATTAAAGGAAGGACAGGTGGTACGGGGATCTGTCGTTAGTGTTTCGGAGGATGGTGGAGACGCAGTCCTGCAAATTCAGGGGGTACAGGTACGTGCCAAGCTTGAAACACCACTTCGTCCGGGGGAAACCACGCTGCTGCAGGTACAGCCACCTGGAGAGAATGGCGTGACAGTCATGAAGCCGCTGGCAGGTACGCTGTCTGAATTGCCGCAAGCCTCGTTGAACAATCTGCTTCAAGAGGTAGATTTGCCGGATACCAAGGGGAATCGTGAACTACTGCTCGCCATGCAGCGCAGTGGATTGCCGCTTACGAAGGACAATGTGGCCATGGTTCAAAATATGATGTCCGCCAAACCGACGCAGGTGCCTGTGGAGGAATGGGTGCAGGCGACAGGTATTGCTTTTCAGCGTGGTCTTCCAATCACGGCGGAGACGGTAAAAGGTCTGCATCAGACCGTCTTTGGTCCCCCTCTCCATCAGCTGTTGAATGGGTTAACTGAGCAGTTGGAAACGTACCTTACTCAAAATGCGGGCAAAACAGCTCTGGCGGGAGAGCAGGCAGGTGCACCGAAGTTACCTGTGTCGGGTGGTCTGCCTGTTATGTCAGCTGGAGGGCAGCAGACGGATGATGCGGCAATGTTGCCAACTGGGGGACGTCAAGCGGGAACCCCCGGCCTGTCTGCGCCATTGACCCAAGGTTCACCAGCAGTACCCGCAGGAGCTGTTCCATTGTCGAACAGCGGTACAGCGGAGGCAGGCGCAGGTATGCGAAGCGCGGTACAGACCAGCCCGGGGACAGAGAATGCCGAAGCGGGAATAAAGCCGGGGTCCAGCCAAGCGGAAACGGCTGGAAAGTCAGGGTCAGGCATTCAGGCCGGGACCGGGATTCCTGGAGAGAGCCCGCGCGCTGCTGAAGCGGGTCGCCCCGGTACACTAGGGGCAACGGTTGATCCTGGAGCTGGCCGAGGGCTTGTGGGCCAGCAAGAAGGTGGCGCGGCCGGGCGAACTGATGGCCGCGCTGAAGCGCCTGCTGCTGCGGGTGCCTCGCCCGCAGCGGCGCAAACAGGGCCAGCAGCACCAACGGCAGCACAGCTGGCGCCGAAGCTGCTGGCCCTGCTGGACGCGCTGCGCAGCGCGTCCACTGCCGCACCGGCACAGCCTGGTGCGGCAGCACAGGCCGCCCCTGCATCGCAGGGCGGCCAGGCGGCTGCGGCTGCCGGAGGCGTGCCGCAGCCCTTGCCAGCCGGCGCTGATGCGCCGCCGGCTGGGGGAAGTGCGGCAGCACCTGCGGGCGCTGCCGCATTGCACGCGCCTGTCACCCACGAAGGGGACCCGTGGGTGGGGCGCGTGCTGAAGCTGCTCGGTGCGGAGCACGAGCAGCAGGCCGTGCACGGCGCGGCTGCGCAGGCGCGCGTGGGTGAGGCGGCGAGTCCAGGCACCGCGGACTCGCTGAAGGGCTTGCTGCTGCAGCTTGCGAGCAGCGACAGCGCCCCGGCGGCCCTGAAGGAAGCCGCCGGGCAGGCTGTGCAGTATCTGACGGGTCAGCAGTTGTTGCTGACAACGGACCGGGGCTCAACTTTTGCCCAAATGCACTGGTTCATTCCGATTACTGGACCCAATGGGGAAGAAACGGCTTCTGTTCAGATACAATCTCGTCGGGGTCAGCGCGGGGAACTGGATGCATCCAACTGCCGTTTGTGGTTCGATCTGGACATGAGGAGTCTGGGTCCTACACTGGTAGATGTGCATGTCGTCAACAATATTGTTAGCCTGCGGGTGCTCAACGATCGGGAAGGCATGGGTCCGCTTTTGGATAGTGGACGGGAAGTTATCCAGGAGGCGCTGGATAAGCTGGGATACCAATTATTGACCTTCAAAACGGAGCCTTGGCCTGTTGGCCAGGAGCCGGGCGCTGAGCGGAAAATCAGTGCGTCTGATTTCAGCCCTGATCGGTACAAAGGGGTGGATATGCGAGTATGAAAGATGAGCCGCAGCCAGATCTTCTTTCCAAAAAGGCTGTTGCCTTAAAATACGTACCGGGAGAAAGCGAAGCTCCAGTCGTCGTGGCCAAAGGTCGCGGCAAAGTTGCCGAAGCGATCCTGGATAAAGCAAAGGAAAACGGGGTCCCTGTTCAGGAAGATGCTGCATTAGTGGAAGTCTTGTCCAAACTGGATCTGGACGAGCAGATTCCAGCTGAACTGTATCAGCTGGTAGCTGAGGTATTGACCTATATCTATCGGGCGGATCGGCTGGCTTCCGGACGAGAGGGAGAGGATACATGGTGAGCCACTTACCAGGACCTGGACCTGGGGGGAATAACCCATCTCCAAAACTTACGCGTCAACAAAAAGGTAAGCTGGGTGAAGAAGCAGCCTGCAGATGGCTGCGTGAGCATAATTATCAAATTATCGAACAAAACTGGCGTTGTCGCCGTGGAGAGATTGATATTATTGCTTCATATGGCGAATTGCTTGTCTTTGTAGAAGTGCGCAGCCGCAGTGGAGCGGGACATTATGGCACACCACAGGAATCAGTGGATGTCCGTAAAATGCAGCAGGTTCGTTCAACGGCAGCCATATACCTTCAACAATCCAGAGAGAAGGAACTTCAAATCCGGTTTGATATGATTGCAGTGATGCTGGATACAACAGGTCGGATCGTAACGATGGATCATATTGTAAATGCGTTTTAATTTATTGAAATTAAATAGATTAAATAAGGTGTTTCCGAAATAGATGTATCCTAAGTGGATTCAATATTTTAGAGGCACCTTCTTTATTGTAACAAGCAGCCAAACCTGATTGAATTGGCCTTCTTTGAATCTGACGAACAGTTCGTTGTATAATCAAGGATGTAACCAAGCTTATTGCATTTTTGTTTATCATAAAAATCCGTTAAGTTAGCAATTCGATTTGCTACATGGAGAAATATCAATAGGGAGGTAAGTTCGTGACCAAATCGACAAAAACCAATACGATCAATGAAGTCAGAAGTGCCATTCAAAACCGGCGCACCGTCAAAAAGTTTAAGAAAGATGCTGTTCCAACAGAACAAATTATTGAGTTGTTGGATACCGCAGTCTGGGCACCTAACCATAAATTGCGTGAGCCATGGAGATTTTTATTGTTTACCGGAGATGGACGGAAGAAGCTTGCTGATGCGATTGAAGCAGAAATGGGCGAAGACAACAAATTCTCAGCCAATATCATGCAAGTTCCATCGATCATGCTTGTGGTTTTGGAAGAAGATCCAAGACAAAATATATGGGACGAAGATTTTGCGGCAGTCAGCGCGCTCGTACAGAATTTTATGCTGGCTGCATGGAGCGAAGACATTGGTACCTTCTGGGTAACCAAACCGTTCCTGTACGCCCCGAAATTCCGCAAACCACTGGGTATTCAAGCGGGTGAAAAGATCATTGGCATGGTGTACATGGGCTATCCGGACGTCATTCCTTCTGCAAAAGAACGCACGCCAGCCAAAGACAAATTGACCCTTTTTGACTAATTAAGACGGATTCCTGTCCATAATTTTATGAAAAAACCGTTCAAGACTCTTTCCAATGAAGGAGCATACTTGGACGGTTTTTTTCAAGTGAGTATCTTGTATCTTCGACGTAATTGTTCATTGTCATGTATGTCAGCATTTTGCATTATTCGATTCCACTCGCTCCGGGGTAAAATATATAGACCAATAGGACCATTTTGATCTATATATTGAAGGTTGGAAGTCGATTATTGGATTTATACAAAATGCTCATGTATTAAATGTTCATTCAAAACAGATTCAGATCCAGCTGCCGATACTGAATCGCCTCAGCTACATGGGAAGTCAAAATTTCACCATCATGGTCCAAATCTGCAATCGTTTGTGCCATTTTGATAATCCGATCATGAGCACGCATGCTCAAGTTAAGTGCCTGTAGGGTGTGCTGGAGCAAATGATCGGCTTCCGCGGGAAGGCGGGCGGTACGACGCAGCAATCTTCCGGATAACTGACTATTCCAACGGACTGAGCTGTTAGCGTATCGTTTGGCCTGAATGTGGTGAGCATGAACAACCTTGGCTTGCATCTCGGCTGAAGTAGGGGAAGGTGCCGCGTTACGCCATTCGCCAGGTGGAGGAACCTCGACCTGAAGATCTATCCGATCCAGCAAAGGTCCCGAGATTTTTGCCCGATAAGCAGCAACGCGTGAAGGGCTGCATATACAGCGCTGATCCTCTGATTGAGCGGACAAGTACCCGCAGGGGCAGGGATTCATGGAGCATGCGAGCATAAACTGGGCCGGAAACGTGAAAGCAGCCCTTGCCCGGCTTATCGTGACAGTATGATCCTCCAGCGGTTGCCGCAAAACTTCAAGCACTTGACGATGGAACTCGGGAAGTTCATCAAGGAAAAGAATGCCGCGATGTGCCAGGCTGACTTCACCGGGTTTGGGAATACCACTGCCGCCGATCAGGCCGGAAGTGGATATCGTGTGATGGGGTGAACGAAAGGGACGTTCTGTGACCAAACCGCTTGATGTTTCTTTTAGTTTCCCTGCAGCACTTAACACTTTGGTGACTTCCAGCGCTTCTTCCTCCGACAGCGGAGGAAGAATGGTGGGCAGACGTTTGATCAGCATTGTTTTCCCTGTCCCGGGTGGGCCCACAAGCAGTATATTATGCATCCCGGCTGCGGCAATCATCAGTGCACGCTTCACATGATGTTGGCCGAGAACGTCGCTATAGTCTTCCGTGAATGACACAGGTTTCTGAGTCCTCGCATGACTGTTGGTGGAAGAACTTTGTTCATATCCAGGTTTGATGAGGTGAGCAAAGCTACCCAAAACAATGGGCCCCGCTGTAGACAGGCCGCCTTCTTTGGTTTTGAAATCAGTCGTGTCTGGTGTGATGTCTTGCAGATGACGAACTCCGTATACGTTTATACCGCTGATCAAAGAAGCTTCTGCCAGATTGTCAGCTGGGAGAAGGACAGAGGTAAAGCCCTGACGTTTGGCCAAATCCACCATGGCGAGTACACCCGGTACTGATCTGACCGAGCCGTCCAACGCGAGTTCACCTAACATGAGTGTTCGCTCCTGAGGTGGCAGTACGAGCTGCCCGCTTGTCATTAGCAATGCCACGGCAATGGCTAGATCGAAAGAAGATCCTTCTTTACGCAGATCAGCAGGGGCCAAATTAATCGTAATCCGCTGCAAAGGGTACTGATAACCACAATTTTTGACGGCTGCACGAACACGCTCTACCGCTTCACGAATAGCCGAATCCGGCAAGCCAATAATGGAAGTCTGGGGCAGTCCGTTGGACAAATCGGTTTCCACTTCAATTAATACCCCGTCAATCCCATATAAACAGGCACTATACAATTTTCCGTACATAATTAAAGAAACACCTCACTCCGTTTTTGGCTCGCATAATACGGGCCAGTCTACGAATTAAGGTGCTTCCTCAGCTTCTATTAAGCATTGTATATAAAAGAAATCAGGGCGTCAACCTGTCTTCATCATTGCTGCATTTCGAACCCTGACTCCTGAATTTTTGGCATTCCCTTCGTAAAAGGATTAGAAATTCATAGTTTGGATTGGATGTATTATTGAAATTTCAATTTATTGCATAATATTTTACACAATTTAATTTAACACAATAAAATAGAAAAGTAAAATTCCTTGTGCTCAATTATTCTGTTTTTTTTCTAATTTGTGATAAGATATATAGAGAGTTTCTAATATGCGCTATAATCATTGCTGTCATTAGGAATTCAATGCACATTAGGCAGGTGAGATCAATATTATGCAAACGGATGCTTTGAAGTTGGATAACCAATTATGCTTTGCCATATATGCTTGTTCACGTGAAATCACGAAGATGTACCAGCCGTATCTTGAAGTACTGGGCGTAACCTACTCGCAGTATTTGGTCTTAATGGTCTTGTGGGAGCGAGAGGAATGCACGGTAAAAGAAATCGGAGAGGCACTGTATTTGGATTCGGGTACATTGACTCCTCTGTTGAAACGTCTGCAGTCAGCCGGACTCATTCATCGTGAACGTTCAGCACAGGATGAGCGTAAAGTGCTTATCACGCTTACCGATTCGGGCAAGGAGCTGCGCAACAAGGCGCTATCCATTCCGAATTCCATTCAGGGAGATGCTTGTCTGAGCAGTTCTGAGTTTGAATCTTTGCTTGGTCAGTTTAAGGGGCTTCTTCAGAAGGTTCATGAAACGAATACCAAAGCAGCTAAAAAATAAACTAAGGCACAGTGAAAGGAAGTAACCTCGGACATATTAGTCCGGGGTTTTTCCAGTTATATCCAAGCATTCACAATATGGGATGATATCCATATCAAAAAGCTGTCTATTAATCATTACTTTTTTAAGGAAAGCGTTTTAAAAACGTGTTACAATGAATTGGGTTTAAGTGAAAATAGTCAACAATTGTCTTTTGGTAGTCAACCAACCCGCCTTGTTGCAGTCATGTTGATAGGAGGATTCGAGAATGAATATCCATGAATATCAAGGAAAAGAAGTACTGAAACAGTATGGAGTTGCCGTTCCTAATGGGAAGGTTGCTTATACAGTCGATGAAGCGGTTGCGGCCGCAGAGGCACTGGGCAGTCCGGTGACTGTAGTCAAAGCGCAAATTCACGCAGGTGGCCGGGGAAAAGCCGGTGGCGTAAAAGTAGCGAAGAGCGCAGAGGAAGTTCGTGCTTATGCTTCCGAAATTCTGGGGAAAGTATTGGTAACACACCAAACTGGACCGGAAGGCAAAGAAGTGAAGCGTCTTTTGATCGAAGAAGGCTGCGATATCCGCAAAGAGTATTACGTGGGTGTTGTGGTTGACCGTGCAACGGGCCGAGTTGTTATGATGGCTTCCGAAGAAGGCGGTACCGAGATCGAGGAAGTGGCTGAAGCTACTCCTGAGAAAATTTTCAAAGAAGTTATCGACCCTGCAATTGGATTGCAAGTATTCCAAGCGCGTAAATTGGCTTACAGCATTCGCATTCCGAACGAGCTGGTGAACAAAGCAGTTAAATTTATGCTTGCATTGTACACAGCCTTTGTTGAAAAAGATTGCTCCATCGCCGAGATTAATCCTCTTGTTGTAACTGGAGATGGAAACGTTATCGCGCTGGATGCTAAATTGAACTTTGATTCCAACGCCTTGTTCCGTCACAAGGACATTCTGGAGCTGCGCGACCTGGATGAAGAAGACGAAAAAGAAATCGAGGCTTCCAAATACGACCTCAGCTACATAGCACTTGATGGCAACATCGGCTGTATGGTTAACGGTGCGGGACTTGCGATGGCTACGATGGATATCATCAAATACTACGGTGGTGACCCGGCCAACTTCCTTGATGTTGGGGGCGGTGCAACAACGGAGAAAGTGACAGAGGCATTTAAAATCATTCTGTCTGATGCCAAAGTGGCGGGTATCTTCGTTAACATTTTCGGCGGCATTATGCGCTGTGATGTCATTGCGAACGGTGTCGTTGAAGCCGCGAAGCAGCTTGGTCTCACGAAACCGCTGGTTGTTCGTCTTGAAGGAACGAATGTGGAGCTTGGTAAACAGATTTTGGGTGAATCCGGCCTGAATATTGTTCCTGCTGATTCCATGGCTGACGGTGCACAAAAAATTGTTGCCCTCGTAAAATAAGTTCATTCCTGGGCCATTTATATCAATCCAAAGAGCGGTTCGCAATCTTCATGAATTGGATCGGAATGCTTCAGTCCGTCTAATTCATGTCCCTGCTAGCGATGGAATTGAATGATATAAATTGCTTCCTTAGTTCCGGAACGATCCGGAACTTGAAAAATAACCGTAAGGATGTGAAGCAACGTGAGTATTTTGATTGATAAAAATACAAAAGTCATTACGCAAGGCATTACGGGTTCAACGGGAATGTTCCACACGAAGGGCGCATTGGATTACGGAACCCAGATGGTAGGCGGTGTGACGCCAGGTAAAGGCGGAACCAATGTTGATATCACACTGGAAAATGGCCAAGTGGTTAGTCTTCCGGTATTTAATACGGTACAAGAAGCGAAGGAAGCAACAGGTGCAACAGCGAGCGTTATTTATGTTCCACCGGCGTTTGCTGCAGATTCCATCATGGAAGCTGTTGATGCCGAGCTTGATCTCGTAATCTGTATCACAGAAGGTATTCCTGTCCTTGACATGGTCAAGGTAGACCGTTTCATGGATGGCAAAAAAACAGTTCTGATTGGACCAAACTGTCCTGGCGTGATTACACCGGGTGAATGTAAAATCGGAATTATGCCTGGATACATCCATATGGCGGGACATGTTGGTGTCGTTTCCCGTAGTGGAACGCTCACTTATGAAGCCGTTCATCAATTGACTACGCGCGGTATTGGGCAGTCTTCAGCTGTGGGAATCGGGGGAGACCCTGTAAAAGGCTCCGAATTCATTGATATCCTGAAACGTTTCAATGAAGATCCACAGACCCATGCGGTCATTATGATCGGTGAGATCGGTGGTACAGCTGAGGAAGATGCTGCAGAGTGGGTACGAGACAATATGACGAAACCGGTGGTTGGCTTTATCGGGGGCGTTACAGCGCCTCCAGGCAAACGGATGGGTCATGCAGGTGCCATTATCTCAGGAGGTAAAGGCACAGCCAAGGAAAAAATTGCAAAGCTTGAATCCTGTGGTATTAAAGTTGCGCCTACACCAGCTGAGATGGGTTCCACACTGGTAAGCGTGCTTGAAGAACGCGGTATTCTGAATTTGTGCACGACACATTAATTCTTTTCCGTTATAATAGTAGAAACGGTTCAGAGATGCTGTTTACTCTGATAACCGACTATTGTGATACGGAAAAGGTAAGCAACCTTTTGTCCCTAATCAGGGCGAAGGGTTGCTTTTTTGCGTTGTGTTGCTTGCCAAATGAGGGTGGTGAACAGCTCCTGTCAAAGTAAACGCTTGCATTCTGTGGTCACAACCTACACAATATGAGGGAAGTGTTCTTCCCGACCGGGAGGTCTATATTATGGAAGAAAGTTGGATTTTGTTCGGTTTGCATGAGATGGATGGTGTTGGGAAGAGAACAATCTCGAAATTAATGTCAGGGCAGCATATCCTTACGGATCTCCTAAATTATGAAGAAGGAGACTGGCTGCGAGCAGGTTTGCGCAAAGACCAAGCCAGCAGACTCGCCAAAAGTTTTCATATGGATTGGATTGAGCAAAGACGGGAATTGGTTTATAAACAAGGAATTCAGGTTATTACCTATCTGGATGAAGATTACCCCATATTAATGAAGGAAACCGTTCAGCCACCCTGGGTTATATACGGTCGTGGTGACATGAATTTGCTGCATACAAAGGCTATTGCGATGGTAGGCACCCGAATGCCTACAGTCTATGGGCGCAAAGTGGGGGAAAAGCTGACGGCAGAATTTTGCGGTGCAGGGTTAACCATTGTAAGTGGACTGGCCAGAGGAATTGATAGCGTGTGCCATGAGGCAGCTCTCCGAGCAGGTGGTAGAACGATTGCAGTCTTTGGCACAGGTATTGATAGAATCTATCCACCCGAGAATAAGGTGTTAGCTGAGCGGATTGCCGAAACAGGTCTGCTATTGTCGGAATATCCACCAGGGACGCGTGCTCATCAGGGATTATTTCCGGAGCGTAATCGAATTATTGCGGGCTTGACACTGGGCACACTGGTCGTAGAAGCAGATATACGCAGTGGTTCATTGATTACTGCAGATGCAGCGTTGGAGGCGGGCAGGGATGTTTTTGCAGTTCCTGGTCCAATCACATCTCCTAAGAGTCGTGGCGCTCATAACCTCATTCGTCAGGGGGCAAAATTGGTCACTTGTGCAGACGATCTGCTTGAAGAGTATCGAATGGACTTGCCAAATCCCGAACAACTTCCTTACAATAGAGGACGTTCCCCTGAAAACGGAGAGGATCACAAACCGGGGTTGTTCCCTGAGGTAAGTCTCTCATCGGATGAGAAGCGGATCATCTCAATCCTGGAGCAGGACGAAAGATCTTTGGATCAACTCGTAGAGCAGCTCGGTTGGGATTTTGGACATTTGCATTCAGTTCTGTTATCTTTAATCATAAAAAAGCAGATTAGCCAATTACCTGGAACAAAATATGCAAGGGTATGACAATGCTGTGACCAAGCGGCATGTGAAAATAGATTATTAACGGAAGTTATTGAATTGCTGATAAGCATGACAAGATTTAAGCAGTTTCATGACTGAGAGGAGGATGAACCTATGGCGGATTCACTCGTAATCGTGGAGTCGCCCTCAAAGGCGAAGACAATCGGCAAGTATTTAGGCAGCAAGTTCATCGTGAAAGCTTCGATGGGACATGTGCGCGATTTGCCGAAGAGTCAGATCGGCGTTGAGGTGGAAAATGATTTTAATCCGAAATATATTACGATCCGCGGCAAAGGTTCGATTTTGAAAGAACTGAAGGATGCACGAAAGAAAGTGAAAAAAGTGTATCTCGCAGCTGACCCGGATCGCGAAGGCGAGGCTATTGCATGGCATTTGGCTCATGCACTTGAACTGGATGACACGGAAGATTGCCGGGTTGTCTTTAATGAAATTACGAAACAGGCGGTCAAAGATGCGTTCAAAACACCGCGCAAGATCAATATGGATCTGGTGAATGCGCAGCAGGCGAGACGTATTTTGGATCGGCTTGTTGGATATAAAATTAGTCCACTATTATGGAAGAAAGTCAAAAAAGGATTATCTGCAGGACGCGTTCAGTCAGTGGCGGTCAAAATCATTTTGGATCGTGAAAATGAAATAGACGACTTTGTTCCAGAAGAGTACTGGAGCATTACGGCGAAACTCACCGCAGATGGCAATCCGTTCGAAGCCAAGTTCCATCAGTTAAACGGTGCAAAAACCGAACTGGGGAGCGAAGCTGAAGTTCAAGCCATTTTAAAACAAATTGAGGATGCGGACTTTACCGTCAAGGAAGTGAAAGAGAAAGAACGCAGCCGGAACCCTTCCGCTCCGTTTACCACAAGTTCCTTGCAGCAGGAAGCTGCACGGAAATTGAATTTCAGGGCTTCCAAAACGATGTCCGTGGCTCAACAGCTCTATGAAGGTGTAGACCTCGGAAAAGAAGGCACAGTGGGTCTCATTACGTATATGCGTACAGACTCCACCCGGATTGCGGCATCAGCCCAGGAAGAAGCCAAGGAATACATTATCGGCAAGTATGGGGAAGCTTTTGCGCCTGAGACGCCAAGAAATTATTCCAAAAAAGCAGCTAATGCACAGGATGCTCACGAAGCTATTCGTCCAACATCCATTCTGCGTGATCCTGACTCCATCAAGTCATTTATGAGCCGTGATCAATTCAGACTATATAAATTGGTATGGGAGCGCTTCGTGGCCAGCCAGATGTCTTCCGCTATTCTGGACACTCTCTCTGTGGATATCGCAGCCGGAGATACTATTTTCCGTGCAGCAGGTTCCAAAGTCCGCTTTCAGGGCTTCATGAAGGTTTATGTGGAAGGAAACGACGATGGTACTACTGAAGAAGATCGTTTGCTGCCTCCATTGAAAAGTGGGGATCTGCTGGAGAAACAGGAGATAGAGCCGAAGCAGCACTTCACACAACCACCGCCACGTTATACGGAAGCGAGACTCGTTCGTACGCTGGAAGAGCTGGGCATAGGGCGTCCAAGTACATATGCGCCAACCCTGGAAACCATTCAAAAGCGTGGATATGTTGCAATCGAAGAGAAAAAATTCATGCCGACCGAGCTGGGAGAGCTGGTCATCGAACAGATGGAAGAGTTTTTCCCCGAAATTCTGAATGTAGAGTTCACAGCCAATATGGAAGGTGATCTTGACCATGTGGAAGAAGGTTCGGAAGACTGGGTCAAAGTACTTGCTGAATTTTACGAATCATTCGAAAAACGGCTTGAGTTCGCTGAAGAAGAAATGAAAGAAATTGAGATTGAAGACGAAGTCTCGGATGAAATCTGTGAAAAATGCGGCAAGCCGCTTGTATACAAACTGGGCCGATTTGGCAAGTTTCTTGCCTGTTCCGGATTCCCGGATTGCCGGAATACGAAACCGATTATCAAGGATATCGGTGTAACTTGTCCGAAGTGTAAGGAAGGGCATGTTGTGGAGCGTCGCAGTAAAAAAGGACGCATTTTCTATGGTTGTGACAAGTATCCGGAGTGTGATTTTGTATCTTGGGATAAACCGTCAGCAAAACCTTGCCCAAGCTGCGGTTCTCTCATGATTGAGAAACGTAACAAACAGGGAACGCGTTTGCAATGTACTTCCTGTGACCATCAGGAGCCGGTTGAAGAACCGGAAGAAGAAACAGCGGATTAGCATATATGGGGGTAAATGATTTTGACGAATGAACAAGTAGTAACTGTAATTGGGGCCGGGCTGGCCGGTACTGAAGCAGCTTGGCAAATTGCAAGTCGCGGCGTACGTGTGAAGCTATACGAGATGAGACCGGTTGTAAAAACGCCGGCTCATCATACAGATAAATTTGCAGAACTGGTGTGCAGTAATTCGCTGCGTGCCAATGGTTTAACGAATGCAGTCGGCGTACTGAAAGAAGAAATGAGAATGCTGAATTCCCTGGTGCTGGGTGCAGCGGATCGCAATGCGGTTCCTGCCGGAGGAGCACTTGCTGTGGACCGCGATGGATTCTCGGGAGAGATTACTTCAACGCTTCATCAACATCCACTCATTGAAGTAGTAAATGAAGAACTGACCTCATTGCCGGAGGATGGCATTGTTGTCGTTGCCACAGGTCCATTGACTTCACCTGCATTATCTGAACAAATCAAGTCGCTGATGGGTGAGGAGTACTTCTATTTCTACGATGCGGCTGCACCGATTATTGAAAAAGATTCCATTGATATGAACAAAGTTTACCTCGCTTCCCGTTATGACAAAGGTGAGGCGGCTTACTTAAACTGCCCGATGACAGAAGAAGAGTTTGATGTATTTTATGATGCTCTGATTACGGCAGAGGTTGCCCAATTGAAGGAATTTGAAAAGGAAATCTACTTTGAAGGCTGCATGCCAATCGAAGTCATGATGAAACGCGGGAAACAAACTGCTCTGTTTGGACCGATGAAACCAGTAGGTTTGGTAAACCCGCATACAGGAGAATTACCTCATGCGGTTGTTCAGCTCAGACAGGACAATGCGGCAGGTACGCTGTACAACCTGGTCGGATTCCAGACGCATCTGAAATGGGGAGAACAGAAACGGGTATTTTCTCTGATTCCCGGTCTGGAGAATGCTGAGTTTGTGCGTTATGGTGTGATGCACCGCAATACGTTTATCAATTCTCCCAAACTGCTTCGTCCAACGTATCAATTCAAAGACCGTCCAAACCTGTTCTTTGCAGGCCAGATGACAGGTGTGGAAGGATATGTTGAATCTGCTGCATCGGGACTGATTGCAGGTATGAATGCGGCCAAAGCGGCACTCGGGCAGGAACTTGTTGTGTTGCCTGTAGAGACGACTCTGGGAAGTATGGCCCAGTATATTACAACGGCTGATTTCAAACACTTCCAACCGATGAATGCCAACTTTGGATTGCTGCCAAAATTGGAGACGAAGATTCGTAACAAAAAAGAAAAAAATGAAGCTCTTGCACAGCGCGCGCTGGATGGTATTGCCCGTTTTGCTGCTGCAGAAGGTCTAACTGTTCCGGAACGCGTATAAATTATATTCGTGGGAGGAGGCTGAAATCGTGGATATGTCATTTCACGCTACAACGATCTGCGCAGTTCGTCATAATGGCAAGGCAGCGATTGCCGGAGATGGTCAAGTGACCATGGGGCAAAGTGTTGTCATGAAAAATACGGCCAAGAAGGTAAGACGTTTGTATCGCGGACAGGTAGTGGCCGGTTTTGCTGGTTCCGTAGCGGATGCTATTACCCTGTTCGAGAAGTTTGAGGGCAAGCTGGAGGAGCATCACGGTAATTTGCAGCGTGCTGCGGTAGAACTTGCCAAGGACTGGCGCCAAGATCGGATTTTGCGCAAACTCGAAGCGTTGCTTATCGTGATGGATAAGACAGGAATGCTGCTGATCTCTGGTGGAGGCGAAATTATTGAGCCAGATGACGACGTGATCGCGATTGGTTCAGGAGGCAACTTCGCCCTGTCCGCTGCGCGTGCTTTAAAACGTCATGCGACGGACCTGGAGGCAAAAGACATTGCCCGTGAGTCACTGCAGATCGCAGCTGAGTTATGTGTGTATACCAACAATAATATTATTGTAGAAGAGCTGTAAAATAACCCCGCAAAATGTAACATGGACTATGGCCTTCAGGGCTATTCCTATCAATTTGCGGGGTTATCCCTAATTTTGATAACATATTTTCAAGCAGGAATTTAAGTAGACTGGTAGGAGGGAAGCGAAAATGCTAACACAGGCATTAACACCCAGACAAATCGTTGCAGAGCTTGATAAATATATTGTAGGTCAGAAACAGGCCAAAAAATCGGTGGCTGTTGCCCTTCGTAATCGATATCGCCGAAGCCTTTTGCCAGAGCATACCCAGGATGATATTGTACCTAAGAATATACTGATGATTGGACCCACAGGTGTAGGTAAAACCGAAATTGCCCGCCGGTTGGCTAAACTGGTGGGAGCCCCGTTTGTAAAGGTGGAAGCGACGAAATTCACGGAAGTGGGTTATGTTGGTCGGGATGTTGAATCCATGATTCGTGACCTGATCGAAACGTCCATGCGGATGGTCAAACAGGAACGGACTGAAAAGGTGAAAGATAAGGCCGAAGAAGCTGCCAATGAGCGGATCGTACATATTCTGGCTCCTTCCCAATCCAAGTCCAAAAATCAACGTAATCCGTTTGAAATGATATTTGGCAATAACGGAAACAATTCACCTGAACAGGAAGAGCCCGAGCCGGACACCAATGTCGCTGAGCGACGTCGCAAGATCAAATTTGATCTGTTATCCGGCAAGCTGGAGGAAGACATCATTGAAATCGATGTTGAAGACACTGCGCCGAATATGATGGATATGTTTGCAGGTCAGGGGAATGACCAGATGGGCATGAATATGCAGGAGATGTTTGGCAGCCTTTTGCCACGTCGTACGAAAAAACGCAAGCTGCCCATTAAGGAAGCTCGTAAAGTTCTGACTCAGGAAGAAGCAGGGAAACTGATCGATATGGATGATGTCACACAAGAGTCCATTCGCCGAGCAGAACAAACGGGTATTATATTCATTGATGAGATTGATAAGGTAGCCAGCCAGGGACGTGGAAGCGGTCCAGATGTATCCCGTGAAGGGGTACAGCGGGACATTTTGCCTATCGTGGAAGGTTCCACGGTCATGACCAAGTACGGACCGGTCAAAACGGATTATATTCTGTTTATGGCGGCTGGCGCATTTCATGTAGCTAAACCCTCGGACCTTATTCCGGAGCTTCAGGGACGATTCCCAATTCGTGTGGAGTTGAACAGTCTATCCTTGGAAGAATTTGTGTCTATCCTGACTGAACCTCAAAATGCATTAACCAAACAGTATGTCGATTTGCTGCGTACTGAAAATATCGAAATTGAGTTTTCGGATGAGGCAATCCGTGAGATTGCCAAGCTGGCCGAGTCGGTGAACCAAAATACGGAGAACATAGGTGCACGTCGACTGCATACGATTCTGGAGAAACTTCTTGAGGATTTGTCCTATGAGGCTCCTGAACTTACTCTGGAGCGAATGGTCATCACTCCGGAGTATGTGCGTGAGAAATTGAATGATATTGCACTGGATCGTGATCTGAGTCAGTATATTCTGTAACAGATTTATCTCTGAAATAAGCATAATTTAAACAAAAGATTAGTGTAATGGTGGTATTCACTGTGTTCGTAAGAATGAGACGACTATTCGGATTCAAGGATGGATTTCCTGATCTGTTGGTGGGTGTCTTATCTTTACACCAGGTGGATATCGCCTATTTTTATTCTAGTCTAATGGATTTCTACAAATATGCCGATAATAGAGTGGAGTTGCAATTGAAGCCGGGAAAAAGTAGGACTTGTGCCGCAGTTGTTAGTGGTGGAAAATGAATAAATACAAAACTGTCCATGTGTTTGAATGGATCTATTTCCAATTAAAGGTTGTTTGTTTTATCCAAGTCTGGTCATCGGTTTAATTACAATGACGAGAAAATTTGCGCAAATACGCAAAAAGTCGAGAACGACGATATTCAGATGTAGTGAAATATTTTCGTTGACTTCCAGGTTTACAGGAATCTTTAATTGTTAAAAAAGTGTTGTGTAATAACAAGGTAAACAAGTGGAACACATTGTTCAAGTTGTCAATTATTTAGTACATAGAATGAATCATTATAGAATTCAAGTGAATAAAAAGCTTATTATAACGGCAAAAAATGCTAACACAATTCAGAGAAATTTTCCCAAATGTATGTACGACAGGTGATATAGCCATATGGAGAAGATGGAAGAATCCTTATTAAATTTTAAAAATGTTTAAGCGTGTGTTTTGTAGATGTGAACTTGATTTTGTTTTGGGCCTCAACATTTGCGAAAAAATTCATAATTTACAGAAAATACACAAAAAGCCCTGTCTTTCAGAAAAGATAGGGCTTTTTTCTTATTGTAATAAATGCCAATCTCGAAGAAACTTATGTTATACGACAACATCAGAGTTAATTCTACTTAAGTCCTAGAAAAATGCGAAATGGCGAATGTTTTTGTCGAAAAACATAAGCGATTTTACGGGGGAAGGATTCAATCTTTTTCCATAATTTCTAAGGAGAGGAGGGAAAACATGAATCTTTTGAATGATATTAGCTTTAAAAGATTGCAAGGTGCACTCGATGCGTCCAACACCAGACAACAAACGATTGCAGACAACATTGCGAATGCTGACACCCCGTATTACAAGCGTTCTGACGTTTCTTTCGAAGAAATTTTACAGCAACAAACGAACGGAGATATGCCAGTTCTTAAAGGAAAAGTGACGGACTCAAGGCATTTTGTCATAGGACCTTCCTCTTCCGTTCCTACACCCGTAGTTACAATGGATCAGTCGACATCCATGAATAACAACCAGAATAATGTCGATATCGACAAAGAAATGAGTCTTCTGGCCGAGAACCAGTTGCGTTACAACGCTTATATTCAACAAGTGAATGAACAGATTAAAATGATGCGTGTTGGAGTGGAAGGGAGATAGAGTAGGTGAATATCAGCAACAGTTTTAGCATTAGTTCCTCAGCCTTGACAGCCCAACGCTTGAGGATGGACGTAATATCCTCAAACATCGCTAATGCAGAGACGACTCGCGCCAGTGTAGCCAATGGTGAAGCAGTTCCTTACAAAAGGAAAATGGTTGTGCTTGAACCAAACAAAACTTCGTTTAGCAGCATCCTACAGAATCAGATGGGCAATAAGGCTTCTGGTGAAGGAGTTAGAGTATCAGAGATTCGTGAAGATCAGTCTCCTCTGAAACCTGTATATGATCCTTCCCATCCGGATGCCAACGCTGAAGGTTATGTGTACATGCCGAATGTGGATATTGCAAAAGAGATGGTTGACATGATCTCGGCATCTCGTTCTTATGAGGCAAACGTAACAGCATTGAACTCAACTAAAGCGATGATAACAAAAGCTTTGGAGATAGGAAGATAGATTGCAACAAGGGCAATGAGCGTTTTTTCATTTAATAAGAGGATAAGGGGAGGGACATTAATGATTCAGAACAACATGTTTAACACACAGGTGGTTCAACCATTACAGATGCAAAATGCTTCGGTTAGCAAACCATCGACACCAGCCGAAACCATCCAAAGCTTCGGTACATACTTACAAGAGGCATTAGGGTCTGTGGCTGCACAGGAGTCCCAAGCGCATGAAATGTCTAATCAATTTTTATTGGGGAATGTGAACGTGGATCAAGTAATGATTTCTTCAGAACAGGCCCTGTTGAGTCTGCAACTCACGACTCAAGTCCGAAACAAAGTAGTCGAAGCGTATCAGGAGATTATGCGTACGCAAATGTAAAAAGAGCATGCTTGCGCTTCGATAACAGCGCTGATCATTACAACAAGCAGCTGCGATGCTGCTCCTGAATCTTAATTAGGTGCTTACTAATAGAAGTACTGTAAATTACTCAGGACAGACTAAGCAAAGTTTCGGATGGGGTGACAGAGTGAATGAGAGAATTGCCCAGTACAGGGATAAAGCAACCCAGTATTGGAATAGCTTCAGCAAAAAACAGAAAGTATTACTGGTTTCCACCTTTTTATTCTTAATTCTGGCGGCTGTTGTATTAACGATGCAATTGTCCAAAACAGAATATGAAGTTGCATTTACCGATTTGAATGCCAGTGACTCCGCAGGAGTTATTAATTACCTGGATTCATCAAGTATCCCCTACAAGTTAAGTGCAGACGGGAAAACCATATCGGTACCGAGCACGGATGTTGCACTTGCAAAAGTGAACATCGGATCACAGGGGATTATTCAAAATGGTTCATTGGGTTACAAATCATTCGAGGAATCCTCATCACCAATCGGGATGACGGACAAAGAATTCGATGTAAAGTATAACAATGCGATAAACGGAGAAGTGGAACAATTACTTCAGCGCATGCAAGGCATACAAGACGCCAAAGTTTTGGTCAACATGCCCAAGGATAACATCTTTGCCGGCCTTGAAGAGCAGGACAAAGCATCAGCTTCCGTAGCATTGCAGTTTAAACCGGGATATCACCCGAATCAGGCAGCAGTTGACGGATACTTTAATTTGGTAAAGACGGCTATTCCCAACCTGCCGATCGAAAATATTACGATCACTAACACGGATGAAGCCGAGTTAATTCCAACGGCTCGTGGTGGCAGCGGCGGATTATCTTCTGAAGTCCAAGAAAACATGGCTTTGCAGAAGAAGTTCGAAAATGACGTTCGTAATAATGTAAAACAATTTCTTTCACAAATCGTAGGCGAAGACAAAGTAAATGTACTGGTAGCTTCCAAGCTTAACTTCGATAAAGTGACAAGCAAAGAAAATCTGGTTACACCTGTCGATGAAGAAAACATGAAGGGCATCGAGATCAGTGTGCAGGAGATTCAAAAGAGTTATACAGGTGCTAGCACGCCAACAGGCGGTGTCGCAGGAACTGGGCAAGAAGAAGTTCCGGGGTATCCTTCAACGGATGCAACGGGGAATTCTACCTCTGAGGAATCATCAAGCACTGTCAACTATGAAGTGAATCGAATTGCCAAAGATATCATTTCCAGTCCTTACACTGTAAAAGATTTAACCATTAACGTGGCGGTTGAACCACCTGAAGGACAAACAGAATTACAACAACCTGTTCAGGATGCCATTGAAAACATTTTGGTGAATATCGTTCGAGCTTCACTTGCAGATTCAGGTGATGCAATAACAGACGCAGATCTGACCAAGAAAGTCTCGGTTATCTCCCAAGGCTTCCAAACTGCAGCAGCTGCAGAGACAGGATTCCAGCTTTCGACAGGCATGATGTGGGGTATAGGAGCGCTGGTGGCAGCGTTAATCGCAGCAGTCGTTATCTTGCTCGTACGTCGTCGACGCAAACAAAACGAAGAGGAAGAAGAAGAGATTCCTCTCCCAGTAGCAACAGAGTTCCCGTCCATTACGTTGGACAGTGTAACGAACGAAAGTCAAGTGCGCAAACAATTGGAGAGTTTGGCGAAGAAAAAGCCGGACGAATTCGTCAATCTGCTGCGTACGTGGCTGGCTGACGAATAGAGGTGAACGCATTGGCAAAGGCAAGCAGTCAGGGTTTGACTGGAAGACAAAAAGCAGCAATTTTGTTGATTACATTAGGTCCGGAAGTGTCAGCGCAAATCTTCAAACATCTGCGTGATGAGGAGATTGAACAATTAACATTGGAAATTGCCAATGTTCGCAAAGTCGATGCTTCAGAAAAAGATATGATTATGGCTGAGTTTCACCAGATCTGTCTTGCTCAGGAATACATTTCTCAAGGTGGTATTACTTACGCGAGAGAAATTCTGGAGAAGGCGCTCGGATCGCAAAAAGCGCTTGAAGTTATTAATCGTTTGACAGCTACGCTGCAGGTTAGACCATTCGACTTTGCACGCAAAGCTGATCCAAACCAAATTTTAAACTTTATCCAGAATGAAAGTCCGCAGACGATCGCTTTGGTGCTATCCTATCTGCAATTTGAGCAGGCAGCAGCAATTCTATCATCGTTGCCTCAGGAAAAGCAGGCCGATGTAGCTCGAAGAGTCGCTGTCATGGACAGTACATCCCCTGAAGTTATCTCTCAGGTGGAGCGTGTATTGGAACAAAAGTTATCTTCAACGGTTACTCAGGATTACACAAATGCAGGCGGTATCGAGTCGATCGTACAGATTCTGAACGGAGTCGACCGGGGTACGGAGCGTACCATTCTGGACTCTCTGGAGATTCAGGATCCGGAACTCGCCGAGGAAATCAAAAAACGCATGTTTGTATTCGAAGATATTGTCAATGTGGACGACCGTTCGATTCAACGCATTATCCGCGATATCGACAACGCAGACTTGCAGCTTGCACTCAAAGTGGCCAGCGAAGAAGTACGGGATGCGGTATTCCGCAATATGTCAAAACGGATGTCCGAAACATTCAAGGAAGAAATGGAATTCATGGGACCTGTTCGGTTGCGTGATGTGGAAGAAGCCCAGACTCGTATCGTAGGAACGATCCGCAGACTGGAAGAAGCTGGTGAGATCATTATTGCTCGCGGCGGAGGAGATGATATCATTGTCTAATTTGATTAAATCTTTCCAGTATGTACCCGTTGATGACCGCAAACGCCTTGAAAACCATCATAACTATGGTGGATCTGAAACAGCGGAATTTGATAGTGAATCAGAAGGATCAGAGGCTGCGGCGTTGCAGGCACGTGTAGACGAAGAGACGAAACGTCTGACTGCGGAGATGCTGGAAGATGCGAAGGAGTTTGCAGAAAAGCAGGTACGTGAAGCCTCCGAGGAAGCGGAGCGCATGCTTAAAGAAGCCCGTGAGCAGATCGATATCTGGTGGCAGGAGCAGCGTGAGCAGGATGAGCATTTGACTGAGGCGCTGCGCTCACAAGGTTTTCAGCAGGGTTTTGATGAAGGCAAAGTACAAGCTGAACTGGATCTCCAGGTGCAGATCGAACAGATGATGAAAGAAGCTCAGGAAGTACTCCAAGAGGCTTACGTAGCAAAAGATCAAATTATTCAGGAAGCTGAGCCATTTCTTGTTGAACTGGCATGTGGTATTGCTGAAAAGGTCATTGATAAACAACTCACAGTTGAACCGGATCATACCCTTGAATTGATTCGTCAGAATTTGGCACGCAAACGTGAACAAGGAATGATTGCTCTATGTGTTGCTCCAGAGCAATTTGCTTTTGTACAAGCTGCGCGTGAAGAGTTGTCCTTGTCGATCGACTCACAGGCCGAACTCCAGATTTTGCCGGATGCAACGGTGAAAGACAAAGGCTGCGTGATTCGTTCGTCTTTCGGAAGCGTGGACGCCCGTATCGATACACAATTGTCCGAAATTAAAAAAGAACTGGTCCGCATAGCACTTGAGGATGAGGGGCGAAAAAATCAACATGAAGGTTCTTAGTTCACAGCGTTATATGGAGCATTTACGCCAATTTGATCCTGTCCGGATTAATGGTAAGGTCACCCAGGTTATCGGTCTCATGGTGGAATCGGAAGGGCCAGATGCGAGCATCGGTGATGTATGCTACATCTACCCGGGGAAATCGGAAAAACCGATTCAGGCCGAAGTCGTTGGTTTTCGGGATAACAAAGTACTACTGATGCCTTTGGGTGAATTACAGTCGATTGGTCCCGGATGCGATGTCGTAGGTACCGGGAAGCCACTTGGAGTCCAGGTTGGTTCAGAACTGCTGGGCAAAGTGCTTGATGGACTTGGGCAGCCGCTGGATGGTTCCTTGCTTCCTTCAAGAATGCCGATGTTTTCGACATCAAACAAACCTGTAAATCCGATGGAACGGCCGCGGGTACTGGAGACGATGGGTGTAGGTGTTAGAGCCATTGACGGTCTGTTGACTGTTGGTAAGGGTCAGCGGGTTGGTATTTTTGCCGGCTCCGGTGTTGGTAAAAGTACCTTGATGGGCATGATTGCTCGCAATACAGCAGCTGATGTGAATGTCATTGCACTCGTAGGTGAACGGGGACGTGAGGTGCGTGACTTTATCGAACGTGATCTGGGACCAGAAGGATTGGAACGTTCAGTCGTCATTGTTGCAACTTCAGACCAACCCGCGTTAATTCGAATTAAGGGAGCAGTCATTGCAACCACGATTGCGGAATACTTCAGGGACAGAGGCATGAATGTCATGTTAATGATGGATTCCGTTACTCGTTATGCCATGGCTCAAAGGGAAGTCGGACTTGCTGTGGGTGAGCCTCCAGCGATGAGAGGTTATACACCTTCTGTATTTGCAAGTTTGCCTAAATTGCTCGAGCGTGCGGGGACAGGACCAACCGGCTCCATTACAGCATTTTATACGGTGCTCGTGGATGGTGACGATATGAATGAACCGATTGCGGATGCTGTCAGGGGTATTCTGGATGGCCATATTGTACTGAATCGCTCCATTGCTAACAAAGGTCATTTTCCAGCGATTGATGTGCTTGCCAGCATTAGTCGTGTCATGAAAGACATAGCACCTGAAGAACAGCTCGAAGCTGTTAATAATATGAAGCGATTAATGGCTGTATACAAAGAATCCGAGGATTTGATCAACATTGGTGCGTATCAGAGAGGCTCGAACGCAGCGATTGATGAAGCAATGGATCAGATCGAAAGTATATGGAACTTTACCAAGCAAAAAGTGGATGAAAAAGTAACACTGAGTGAAGTGCAGGAACGTTTGATTCTTGAATTTGCAAGGAGATGAAAGGTTAAACGATGAAATTTCGATATCATTTCCAAAAGGTTGTTGACCTGAAAAGCAATGAAAAAACACAAGCGGAGTGGATGTTATCCACAGCGATCGGCAAACTTCAAACGGAAGAAGAACACCTTTTACAACTGATGAATGATAAAAATAATCTGATTAGCGTCATTCAATCCGCAACGGAGAGCAGAGCTTCAGTATCCAGTCTGCAAGAAATGCAGCGATACGTTTATCACCTGGATGAGTGCATTTCCAAAAAGAATTCGGATGTTAAACACGCACAGGTCAATGTACAGCAGAATCAGACGTTCTTGAACGGTAAAATGGTTGATGAAAAAGTGTGGCTTGAAGCGAGGGACAAGGCCAAAATCAAATTTCAGCAGGAGATGCTCCTCCGGGAACAGAACGATCTGGACGAGATGGCTACTGTACGCTTCGCTGCCAAGGCCGGACGCGCAATTTGATGTGCTTCGGAAGCGAAGTTGTCTCGTGAAGGAGGAATGAACAATGGCTGTTAAAGATACAGATATCGAAAAAGAGTCAGGCGGCGGTTGGGAAAAATTTCTAATGATCTCGATTCCAATTGTCTTCACCGTAGTGCTGCTCGGTGTGCTGCTCACCTTATTTAATGTGGATATTCGCAACAACATGCTTGAGGTAGCTAACAAAATTCCGGTCGTTAAGGATTGGGTACCTGATCCTGTATTGGATCCGGAAAAAGAAAAGCTGGACGAAAGCGAGAAACAAGTTGAAAGTGCTGAAGCAACAATCGAAAAACTGAAGTCTCAGGTAGCGGAAAAAGAAACAGAACTTCAGGCAGCGAAAGAGGCTACGACGACAGAAGCAAAAAAAGCAAGCGATCTGCAAGCAAAATTGGATGAAGCGGAAAAAGCAGCAGAAGCTGCGGCAGCGAGTAACTCTGAGACGGAGTCGGATTATCAGAAACAGATTAAGGATTTGGCCAAGATGTACGCGGACATGAGTCCGAGCAAAGCAGCTCCTATATTACAGAACATGACCAATGAAGAGATGGTTTTGCTTCTGAGTTCAATGCAGTCAACTGCGCGTACAAAAGTTTTGGAGAAAATGGATCCGAAAACGGCTGCAGATGTCACCATGATGATGAAGGACGCCAAACCATCCGGTGATTTGGCATTGGATGCATTGCAATCCAGATTGAAGAAAGAAACGGCCGCAACCACAACGACGTCAACGAGTAACTCGAAAAACCTGGACAAAACACAGCTTAGTCAAACATTCTCATCAATGTCAGCTTCCAGCGGTGCCAAGTTGCTTTTAGAGACATACAAACTCAGCCCGGATAAAACGCTAACCATTTTGAACTCGGTAGACGATGCTACACGCTCACAGTTGCTGGAGAATATGTCCACAGAGAATTCTGCTGAAACGGCCAAGATCTTAAACCGCTTAATGGGCAATAAGTAAGGTTGGATGTGGTTATTACCGGAAGGAGGTGAAACAAATGTCGATCGTATATCAAATGACTTCTGCATCTTCATCCAAGGCAGCAAGTGCAGTGCAAACCTCGTCTGGAACGCAATCCAAAGGTACAGTTACAGGGAGCAACGGTGAATTCTTGCAAACACTGGCACAGACACTGAATGCAAGTACTTCTGAAGAAAATAACTCGGCAGCTGCTGGGGGATTATCTGTAAATCCGCTTGCTATAGCATTTGCATCCGGTGAAGAAGGGGAACAAACTTCTCTTGCAGATATTTTAGATTCACTGTTTGCTGGCTTGGATTCGCTCGATGAAGCTTTGGAAAATGATCCAACATTACTGGCGGATTTACAGAATCTGATTCAACAGATGTATGTACAACTAAATGGTGGTTCGGCAGAAACAGAGAATTCTGATGAGACTGTAAATGTACTGGAAGCCGTTAAAGCTGCACCAGTAATGGATCTTACCGAGCATCCATCAGCCGTTCGCTTTGTGTTGCAGGATGTCCTGACTCAGATGGTTGCAAGCATGTCTGAACCGAATAGTCCGATTGCCAAAAATACGACTGAGTTCAAACAATTGCTTCAAACTCTCCAGAATCAGTTACAGGAGGCTGGAGTTGATCTGAGCAACAACAAAGGGTGGACAGATCTTAAAACTGTCATTGACTCAATAGACACATTAAAAGATCAGGTTGTTCCAACAAAAGTTACCCCGTCCTCGGAAAAAGACTTGACTGCTATGTCTGCTCCGAATACCAGAATTAAAGTGGCAGGTGAAGAAGATACGAACACCTCGGTTACTGTCAATGATGGTGGAGAAGTAGATCATTCAAAAGTCATTACAGCCGGGGAGTTATCCATGCGAACGTCAGGCACAACGGTAGCTAAGCCAGCTGAACCCGTAATGCAAGCATCGCAGTTTGCAAAAGAAATGACGCAATTTGTGGTGAATAAGCTGGATATCGTTCAGCAAAAAGGGTTTTCCGAAGCTACAATCTCACTTCGCCCAGAACATCTGGGTAAGCTGGATGTACAGATTACTTTGCAAAACGGACAGTTGGTTGCACGCTTCATGACAGAACATACGATGGCGAAGGATATGCTTGAACAGCAAATGACACAGCTTCGTGCCTCGCTTCAATCCCAAGGGATCCAAGTGGAACGAATTGAGGTCACTCAGAGCAGCTCTCTAGGATCTGAAATGTATCATGATGGGGGGCGTCAACAAGGAAATAACTCGCAGGATCAGCGCCGGTCACGAGAACGGGAAGAGCAATCGGATGATGCAATAACTACGGCAAATCTTCAGGAGGAACTGCGCAATTGGCGCAGTGAAAATGAGGAAGGGAACGACTTCCAGGGAGGATCGTTTACTGCTAAAGCTTAATCGGAAATGAGGTGAAAATATGGCTACTGAAATTGTTTCTACCAATAATACTTGGCCTAACTATTCGGCCGCAAACAAGGCAACAACTAGTGCAGCTACAAAGGAGCTAGGGAAGGATCAGTTCCTTAAAATTCTAATCACCCAACTTCAGAATCAGGATCCGATGCAGCCTATGGAGGATAAGGAATTTATTGCTCAGATGGCTCAGTTCAGTTCGGTTGAACAACTAGTTAATATCTCATCCCAACTTAAAGCGCTGAATCAGTCTCTTGGTGCAGTTTCAAGCATGATCGGGCGAGAAATCAGCTGGCTTTCTTCTAATAAAGAGGACAACGGAACGCTTCGTCAGGGGATTGTGGATTCAATCATCGTACGGGATGGTGTACAGTACGCTAAAGTGGGCGAAGACGAGATTGAACTGAATGAAATTATTCAGGTTGCAAATCCCACTCAAAGTGAAGAAGAATCCCAGAGTCAAAGTATTGCAGATGTTTCAGCACCAGTGAGTGAAAGTGAGGAAGCTGAAAAGTCGGTTCAAGATAGTGGGAACACATTATGAGTGATCGAATAACGGTAGGACAACTATATACAGGGCCAGTAACGCCTAACCTGCTTAATCGTGTCAAACAGAGCGAGACAACTCTCACTCCAGAAAGACCTTTTGCCCAGGTGCTTGAGGATAATCTTCTTAAGCTTAGCAATCATGCAGCCAAAAGATTGGAACAGCGTGGAATTGAGCTAAAAAGTGAGCAGATGCAGCAGATTGGAACTGCACTGGACAAGGCTGCTGCAAAAGGCGCAAAAGAGTCTCTGATCCTGATGCAGGACATGGCCTTTATCGTCAATGTCAAGAATCGCACTGTCGTTACCGCCATGGATAGTGAAAGCATGAAGGATAACGTGTTTACACAAATAGATAGTGCTGTAATCATTTCTTAACCGGCTGGCCCTTCTCGGGAGCCGGAATACCGCTGACCGACTGATGCGGTAACCAAATTATGGCTGGGAGGATTTTTTAAAATGTTAAAATCGATGTACTCTGGCGTTTCCGGGATGCGGGGTTTTCAAACAAAACTTGATGTCATTGGTAATAATATCGCAAACGTAAACACCGTTGGCTTCAAAGGCAGTCGTGTTATGTTTAAGGATATTATGAGTCAAACCACAGCGGGAGTAACAGCCCCGACAGATACTCCAACCGGTGGTGTGAATGCGAAACAAATCGGTTTAGGTGTGTCTGTAGGTTCTATTGATACATTACATCTTGCAGGAAGTCCAATGACAACAAACAATCCCACAGATTTGCGAATTAACGGAGATGGCTTTTTCCTTGTTTCCATGGGAGAGGATCAGGAAATTCCATTTTTAACTCGTGCTGGAGATTTTCATGTAGATGCGGCTCGTAATCTCGTTACATCAGACGGCCTCTTCGTATTAGACAGTGAAGGTGCACCGATCACGATTGCAGATGATGTTGTTTCTTTTACGATCGGTCAAAACGGTATGATTAACCAGACTATGGCTGATGGAACCATCGAAAGTGAAACTCAGCTGGGAATTGGAAAAGTTGTCAACCCTGAAGGGTTAGAAAAAATAGGCGGCAACCTTTACCGAATGACGGCTAATGCTAATCCTGATGGCACTCTTGATACATTAACAGCGAATGATGCTGAAAACGGAACTGGTTCAATCATTGCAGGTCAACTGGAAATGTCCAATGTAGACCTTACAGGCGAATTCACAGAGATGATCGTGGCCCAACGTGGCTTCCAGGCGAACTCGCGGATCATTACAACATCGGATGAAGTGCTTCAGGAAGTTGTTAACCTGAAACGTTAATAACTAATTAGCAAATTTTAATGCGTGGGGGGCTTGCTCCTCCACATTGATCGAGGGGGCTTAGCATGATTTCGGTTACGCGGTTAAACGGTTCTCCCATGTGGTTAAATGCGCTGATGGTAGAGATTGTGGAAGAAACGCCGGATACGTATATTACTCTGGTGACTGGGAAGAGACTGATTGTCCTTGAAAAGGCCGATGAAGTCATTTCCAAAATCAAAGATTACAACCGTGAAATCGGGGTTCAGGCAGCCACTATCAAAGTGCAGCAAACGGAGGAATCCTGATGAAAAAGATGATGCCCTGGCTCGCAACGATATTGCTGGCCATAACACTCATTGTGGTGGTTGTGTTTGTATTTATGCAGGGACAGGTAGGAAACAAAGCGGAGAAAGATGTAGCTTCGGCTGCAGAGGTTAAAAAGATGACTGCTGATGAAATTGTTGAGGTGACTTCTGAAATTACAGACATCAAAACAAATTTGGCAGATACCAATCACATCGTACAAGTTAACCTGGCTTTTAAAATGGCCGATGCCGCAGCAAAAGAAGATTTTGAGAAAATCAAAGAAATCACTGTAAAACCAATTATTGTTCAAACTTTTGCGGATGCACAGCCAGAAGAATTAAAAACAGCCAAGGGGCGTTCTCAGTTTAATGAAAAACTTACAAAACTGATCAATGAGGCACTGCCTGAACCGAAGCTGAGCAGCACGAACTTTACTTATTTTTTGATGGCATCAATGTAATGAACAGAGCACGCTGTAAAACGGTAAGGGGGTGAGAACATGGTGGATGTATTATCACAAAATGAGATTGATGCCCTATTAGCAGCACTTTCCTCAGGTGAGATGGATGCCGAGGAACTGAAAAAGGAAGAAACTCAGAAAAAAATTAGATCGTATGATTTTAAACGGGCGGTACGCTTTTCCAAAGATCATATTCGAAGTTTGACTCGAATTCACGAAAACTTTGCACGCTTTCTCACCACTTATTTTTCAGCCCAATTGCGGACTTTCGTTCAAATTAACGTCGTTCAGGTCGAACAGTTGCCCTATGATGAATTTATACGTTCAATTCCTAAAATGACGATATTAAACATATTTGAAGCAGAACCATTACAAGGTCGAATGGTACTGGAAGTCCACCCCAATGTTGGTTATGCGATGTTGGATCGATTGCTGGGAGGTACAGGAAGTGCACCGACTAAAATAGCTTCAATGACTGAAATTGAGACGACGATTATGGAGCGGATCTTCAGCCGCGCGTTCGAAAGTTTGCAGGAAGCCTGGAAGACGGTGCTGGACATATCACCTAGAATGGAAGCGCTGGAGACCAATCCGCAGTTTATGCAGATTGTATCACCTAACGAAACGATCGCACTGATCTCGCTTAGCACCAAAATCGGTGACACCACTGGCATGATCAATTTGTGTATCCCGCATGTCGTTCTTGAACCCATTATGTCAAGGTTGTCGACACATCAATGGTTTGTTTCAGAGAAAAAAACGAGGGCTCCTGAAGAGTACGATGCTCTTAGAGAACGTGTGAATAAAGCCAAATTGCCGATTGTAGCTGAGTTGGGAGAATCCAGGATTTCGATCTCGGAATTCCTAGGCCTATCGGTTGGCGATGTTATTACGTTAAACAAACCGGTTGAAGAGGGATTATCCATCAAAGTTGGCGACAGGTTGAAGTATATGGGCAGTCCGGGAACGATTAAAGACCGTGTGGCTGTGCAAATAGACAAGATTGTCACCGAAGGAGTTGAAGAATTTGACGAGTAAGGATTATTTGTCCCAAGAAGAAATCGATGCTTTGCTCAGGCAATCCGAATCGATGAGCAGCACGGAACCGGTTGAAAAAACGGTTGACGACTTTTTGACTGAGCTTGAACAAGATGCATTGGGGGAGATTGGTAATATTACATTCGGTAGCGCTGCAACAGCTTTGTCCACGCTATTGGGATTGAAAGTAGATATTACTACACCGAAAGTATCCATCATCAGCCGTTCGCAATTTGAGGAAGCTTTTCCCAAGCCGCATGTTGCGGTACATGTGAATTATGTGGATGGATTTGAAGGAATTAATTCACTTGTGATTAAAAAGCGTGATGCCCAAGTCATTGCTGATCTGATGCTCGGGGGTGAAGGCAATCCTGCAGATGAAGAACTGAACGAAATCCATATTAGTGCAGTTCAGGAAGCCATGAATCAAATGATGGGTTCATCTGCAACCTCCATGTCTACGATCTTCAATCGATTTGTAAATATCTCTCCACCAGGCATTGATATTCTTAACATGGAAAGTGGCGAGGGTGTCAGCAGTCTTCCGCATGACGAGACGTTGATTCAAGTTTCGTTCCGTCTCCTGATTGGTGATCTGATTGACTCCAATCTGATGCAGCTTTTGCCTGTTGATTTCGCCAAACATATGGTGGACATGTTGATTGGTGGTGCACAGGAATCAACGGCTAATGCACCAGTAACAACACCATCACAGACGGCACCGGCAGCAGCAGCTCCACCAGTGGCACCTGAGCCACCGGTTCAGCAACAAGTGCCTCCACAGGCTTCTCAGCCGCCTGCTCCAGACTATAACGGATATGGACAGGCACCAATGGGTATGCCACAAGGAATGCCGCCACAACAGCCTTATGGCATGCCTCCGCAGCAACCATACGGTGTACCACAGCATTACGGCGGAATGCCGAACAGGAATGTAAATGTACAACCCGTCCAGTTTGCTAATTTACAAAATGGGGCTTACGGTCAAGTGGACGAAAATAATTTGAATTTATTGATGGACATTCCCCTTAAAGTCACCGTAGAATTAGGAAGGACCCAGAAGCAAATTAAGGATATATTGGAACTCTCACAAGGTTCAATTGTCGAACTGGATAAACTGGCCGGCGAACCTGTCGATATTTTGGTCAATAACAAACTGATCGCCAAGGGAGAAGTTGTCGTCATCGATGAAAACTTTGGTGTTCGTGTTATAGATATCGTAAGCCAATGGGACCGAATTCAGAAATTACAATAAGCACAATTTAGGGAGGACTTGAATCAAGATGGCAAACCGAATTTTAGTCGTGGACGACGCTGCATTTATGAGAATGATGATCCGGGACATTTTGTCCAAAAACGGATACGAGGTCGTTGGCGAGGCTCAGGATGGAGCACAAGCAATTGAGAAATTTAAGGAACTTCGTCCTGATCTGATCACGATGGATATCACCATGCCTGAGATGGATGGAATCGCAGCACTGAAAGAAATCAAGAAAATCGATGCGAACGCTAAAGTCATTATGTGTTCAGCTATGGGACAACAAGCAATGGTAATTGATGCAATTCAGGCTGGTGCCAAAGATTTCATCGTTAAGCCATTCCAGTCTGACCGGGTCATCGAAGCAATCAGCAAAACGCTGGGAGTTTAAGACACATGATGATGGCGCAGGGTGGAATTCCTGGAGAAGCTGACGTTGGGACCAACTATTATTTTCAGCTTGTATGGGTGATTGTCGTCCTGGCCGTCATCCTGGTCCTTATCGTTTACCTGCTCCGTTTTTTGAACAAACGAAATCAACAATGGTTTCGAAGCGGCACAGTCCGTATTTTGGGTGGTGTGGGGCTGGGGCCCAACAAGTCTCTGCAGATCATAGAAATTGGTGGCAATGTCTATTTGGTTGGCGTAGGCGAGAATATACAATTGCTGGACAAAATCTCGGATCTGGAAGAGGCGCAAAGAATTGTTGATTCATTTGAGAGAGAAGCTTCTTCACAACAGGGAAGCCTTTCACCGATAATTGACAAGTTGGCAGCCCGCTTGCGTAAGAAAGAACCGCCACGGGAAATGGAAATTGAGGACACAGCCTCTTTTCACGAACTGTTCGAGTCGAAACTTCGGCAGATGCCTAACCGAAAAGAAAAGATGGAAAAGCTCCTGGAAGAAGACAATACTACAGATCGGTCGAGGGATTCATGAAGAAAAAGATTTGGCTAGCATGTTGTTTGATGGGGCTTATCAGCCTGGCATCTGTGACGGTCGCCTTTGCCGAACCGATACCGAACATCGATATTCAAATCGGAAGCGGAGATGGGGGAACACCTAGTACGAGTTCTCTGTCCATTATTCTCTTAATTACGGTGTTAAGTATAGCGCCTGCAATACTGGTGTTAATGACCAGTTTCACCCGAATTGTTATCGTTCTCGGTTTTATACGGACATCCTTGGGAACGCAACAAATGCCGCCCAATCAGGTGCTTGTCGGTTTAGCGCTCTTCCTGACACTGTTTATCATGTCACCGACACTGTCTTCTATTAATCAGGTAGCACTTCAACCCTATCTCAAAGGAGACATCACGCAAACGGAAGCGCTTGAAAAGGCTCAGGATCCCATAAAGAAATTTATGTTCTCCCATACCAGGGAGAAGGATTTACTGCTATTTATGAAATATAATCAGACCGAACAACCGGAAACTTATCAAGATATACCGATCACTGTCATGGTGCCAGCGTATGCAATAAGTGAATTGAAGACAGCATTCCAGATGGGATTTATGATATTCATACCATTCCTGGTCATAGACATCGTGGTTGCAAGTACGCTAATGGCTATGGGGATGATGATGCTTCCACCGGTCATGATCTCATTACCATTTAAGATATTGTTATTTGTCCTTGTCGATGGCTGGTATCTTGTAGTGAAGTCACTGTTGCTGAGCTTTAACACATGAGCAGGAAAGTTAAAGGAGGACGGTCATGACTTCAGAATTTATTATAGGTCTGGCCGGGAAAGCAGTATATACGTCACTGCTGGCCAGCGCACCCATGCTTATACTGGCTCTAGTTGTGGGTCTCATTATCAGTGTATTTCAGGCAACAACCCAAATTCAGGAGCAGACATTAGCCTTTGTTCCTAAAATTATTGCCGTACTTTTGGCAGTGCTCTTATTTGGGCCATGGATTTTAAATATTTTGGTAGATTTCACGTATAACATTCTTGATAATTTATACAGATATATAGGGTAGGCTTTCGCCGATGGAGACATTGCTGCAAAGTTTTCCTGTCGCTCTGCTTATGTTTTGTCGAATTGCATCATTTTTTGTAACTGCACCAGTGTTTTCAGCTCGAAATGTCCCGAATTCCATTAAGGTGGGTTTATCGGCATTTGTGACATTAACGGTTTATGTCGTTTATGGCATGAATCAGGAAGTGCCTACCGATCTGAGTTACATCCTATTGATTATCCGAGAGATACTAATAGGTTTGCTGCTAGGGTTTGTAGCCTATTTGATCATGACAGCTGTGCAGACCGCTGGAACATTTATTGATCTTCAGATTGGCTTTGGTATGGCGAATGTTTTTGACCCGATGACGGGGGCTTCGGCACCGCTGACAGGTAATTTCAAATACGCTTTTGCTATGCTGCTTTTCCTGACGATGAATGGTCACCACTATCTTCTGGATGCCATAGTTTACAGCTATCGCTGGATACCGTTATCCAATGCCTTTTTCATACGATTGGCCGATGGGAGTATTGCTGAGTTTCTCGTTCATACGTTAGGGGAGGCCTTTATGCTTGCCTTTCAAATGTCGGCACCTATTGTAGTGGCTTTGTTTTTGACGGATGTGGGACTGGGCTTTCTGGCTAAAACTGCTCCTCAATTCAATGTGTTTGCTGTCGGTATGCCGTTAAAGGTCCTGGTGGGGATCGCCATATTGCTTTTGATGGTTCCGAGCTTCGCCTTTGTATTTGGCCAATTGTTCGAAGCAATGTTTAGATCTATGGAAAAATTGCTTGGGACGATCGGACAGAGGCCAGGTTAAAGGAAACGGAGGACAGGATTTAAAATGAAATTTCAACTGGACCTTCAGTTATTCGCAGGGGAGAAGACAGAGAAAGCCACCCCGAAAAAAAGGCAGGATACGCGCAAAAAGGGACAGGTTGTCAAAAGTATGGAGATCTCTGGGGCATCCATTCTCCTGTTCACCTTTTTAATCATGATGGTATTTAGTAACTTTTACAAAGAACGCATCGTCCGGTTATTCACGGATATCTTTATGAATCGACTGAGCTTGGAGATCACCGGCGAGAATGTAATGGCCCTTATGATGCGTTATGGCATTGAAGTCATGCTGCTGCTTGCCCCCGTACTGCTTGGTGCTGCACTTGTCGGATTGATAGTCAATTATATGCAGGTTGGTTTTCTCCTTGTAGGAGAAGGATTGAAGCCAAAGCTTGAAAAGCTAGATCCAATCAAAGGATTCAAAAACATTTTCTCACTCCGCTCGTTGGTGGAGTTTGCAAAATCCATTTTGAAAATGTTGATTATCGGATACCTTGTTTACAGTACGATTATAAGTTACCAATCGGAAATTGCATCGCTTTCTCATTATTCTCTGGATGCCATTTTACATTTTTCAGCTTCAATCACCCTGAATCTGGGTGTCAAGATTGCTGTTGCCTTAATGGTACTTGCAGTATTCGACTACATGTATCAGAAATATGATTACGAGAAAAACATTCGGATGTCCAAGCAGGACATCAAGGATGAGTACAAAAAAATGGAAGGTGACCCGCTGATCAAAGGTAAAATCAGGGAACGACAGCGTCGTATGGCTGTACAGCGCATGATGCAAGAAGTTCCCAATGCAGATGTGATCATCACGAACCCGACGCACTTTGCGGTTGCGCTAAAGTATGAAGGTTCCGAGATGGAAGCACCTCAGATTGTTGCCAAAGGTCAGGATTATGTCGCCTTGCGCATTAGGGAAATTGCCAAAGAGCACGGTGTCATTACAATGGAAAACAAGCCGCTGGCACGGGCATTGTTCCAGAGGGCCGAGATTGGCGACGCCATACCGGCTGATTTGTTTCAAGCGGTAGCCGAAGTGCTGGCTTATGTATATAAATTAAAGGGCAGAACGAAATAAAAGGGATCGGAGGCCGTACATTCATTGAAAACTAAAGATATTGCTGTCCTTGCGGGTATCATCGGCATTGTGTTGATGATGATTCTCCCGATCCCAACCTGGTTGTTGGATATGCTGCTTGTTGTTAACATTTCACTTGCATTGATGATACTGCTCGTTGCAATGAACAGCAAGGAAGCGTTGCAATTCTCCATCTTTCCGGCATTGCTGTTGATTACGACACTGTTTCGATTAGCTTTAAATATTTCAACAACGAAGCTGATTCTCGGAAATGGAGACGCGGGATCTGTCGTAGCAACGTTTGGTAGCTGGATCGCAGGCGGTCAGATTGCTATTGGTTTTATCGTCTTTCTTATACTGGTCGTTGTTCAGTTTATCGTTATCACCAAGGGGTCAGAACGTGTAGCAGAAGTTGCAGCTCGTTTTACACTCGATGCGATGCCTGGTAAACAGATGAGTATTGATGCGGATTTAAATGCAGGCTTGATCAATGAGCAACAGGCGCGTGAGCGTCGTTCCAAAATTGAGAGAGAAGCTGATTTCTACGGAGCAATGGACGGGGCGAGTAAATTCGTAAAAGGAGACGCCATCGCAAGTATTATCATCTTGCTGATCAATCTCATTGGTGGGTTTATCATCGGTATGACCGTGCATGGCCTCTCGTTTGCAGATGCATTATCCACGTACTCTGTATTAACAATCGGGGATGGATTGGTAAGTCAGATTCCTGCTCTATTGATTTCAACAGCAGCGGGACTTATTGTCACAAGAGCGTCATCCGAAGGGAATTTGGCAGATGATATTACGGGGCAGTTGTTTACATACCCGACGCTCATTTATATTGTAGCTTTTGTAATCGCAATGCTTGGTTTCTTCACTCCGATTCATGCCATAACGACAATACCTTTGGCGGGTATATTGGCATTTGCCGCTTGGAGGATGCAGAATAATCTGAAATCCAAACAGGAGGCAGAAGAACAGATGGAGGAGGAGCAGCAGATTGAAGAGGTTAGAAGTCCAGAAAGCGTAATTAATTTGCTTCAGGTGGATCCGATCGAATTCGAATTTGGATACGGTTTGATCCCTCTCGCTGATAATCAGCAGGGCGGAGATCTATTGGATCGGATTATTATGATACGTAGACAATGTGCACTTGAATTGGGACTCGTGGTTCCGGTGATACGGATTCGAGATAACATTCAATTAAGGCCTAATGAGTATGTCATTAAGATCAAGGGTAATGTGGTTGGAGGCGGTGAATTGCTGCTTAACCATTATCTGGCTATGAGTCCAGGTTATGAAGAAGAGTCTGTCACTGGTATTGAAACGACGGAACCGGCTTTTGGTCTTCCTGCCCTCTGGATCGACGAAGTGACCAAAGATCGCGCTGAGCTTGCAGGTTACACGGTTGTGGATCCTCCTTCCGTTGTTGCAACCCATCTGACGGAACTGATCAAGAAACATGCGCATGAGTTGCTTGGCAGACAAGAGACGAAAGCGCTTGTGGATAATCTCAGAGAGAACTATGCTGCACTTGTGGATGAGCTGATTCCTTCGGTTTTGGCCATTGGGGATGTACAAAAAGTGTTGGCTAAACTTCTGCGTGAGAAGATCTCGATTCGAGATATGGTCACGATCTTCGAGACACTGGCAGATTACGGGACGTATACAAAAGACCCGGATGTTCTGACAGAGTACGTAAGACAATCGCTCTCCCGTCAAATCACTCAACAGTTCTCCCAAAAAGGTGAAACGCTCAGAGTGATTACGGTTGGACCTGGACTGGAGAAGAAAATTGCCGAGAGTGTGCAGCAATCCGATCAGGGTAGTTATCTTGCATTGGACCCTGCTTCCACACAGAGTGTATATCAAAAATTGACCGCACAGGTCAATCGACTGATCCAATCAGGTCAACAACCTGTTGTATTAACTTCTCCAACCATTCGTATGTATCTGCGTCAAGTCATTGAACGTACCATGCAGGACATACCGGTACTTTCCTATAGTGAGTTGGAACCGAATGTTGAAATCCAAAGTGTCGGAGTGGTGAACTTATGAGAGTAAAACAATATATTGTTGAGACCATGCCCGAAGCGATGCTTCAAATTCGTAAAGACCTGGGAAGTGACGCTGTCATTCTGTCCACCAAAGAAATCAAGGTGGGCGGAATGATGGGAATGTTTCGCAAAAAAAGAATTGAAGTTGTGGCGGCAGTTGAAGAAGAAGAGAAAAAAGAAGCAAAAAAGCAAGTGCAGAATCCATTTACACCAGTACCGCGTGCATTTGTTCCTGAAGCGTATCGGCAAACGGCTCGTTCATTTGCAAACGAAGCTAATGAATCTCCTGCCAATGTTGCAGATCAGGATGTGAATGAACAACACAAGGAGACCGCTGCCAAGTCTGGATCGAGTAACATCGAATCAGCCTTTGGGATCGGTAAATTTGATTCAAGCATGGATTATAAACCGCGACCGGAAGGAGCGGATTTTTCCGGTTCAGCATCTTCTCCCCTGCTGGAGGGAGAAAAACAGGGGCAGCAAGTTGAATTGATGTCTGAACTGAAAGACCTCAAAAGAATGATGACTCAATTATCCAAGCAGAGTGCTTTGGCTGACCCTTTACCTGAAGAGTTTCATTCTCTACGAGAACAGCTGATTGGCCAAGAAGTTTCGGCAGAAGTATTCGAGTCATGGTTTGAAGCGGCTGAGACGCAGTTAAATGCAAATGTGCTGGAAGAAAAAGATATTGTCCAGTCAGTTCAGCAACAGATTTTACAGTTTCTAGAGGAACGTATTGATGCCGGCATATTACCCGGGACTCGAATTGTCTATGTTGCTGGACCTACAGGAGTGGGTAAGACAACAACTATTGCCAAACTAGCTGCTGAGCAGATGTTTAAACATCATCGCAAAGTCGGGTTTATCACTTCGGACACATATCGTATTTCAGCAGTGGAACAGCTTAGAACTTACGCTTCCATTTTGAATGTTCCGCTTGAGGTTGTGCAGTCTCCCGGAGATACACAGCGAGCGATATCCCGCCTGCAGGATTGTGATCTGATCTTTATGGATACCGCAGGAAGAAACTATAGAAACGAACTGCTGGTATCTGAGTTACAAAGCTTGCTGGCTCCTGTAGAGAATAGTGAAACATTCCTGGTCATGAGCATGACATCCAAAAATACGGATATGTTCGAAATTACTGAACATTTCAGTAAGTATGGTTTGGATAAAATCATCTTCACCAAGATGGACGAAACCGGCACGTGTGGTCCGATGATTAATCTTTTGCATCGTTTTCCGCTAAAACTTGCCTATGTGACCAATGGACAGAACGTTCCTGATGATTTGTTAAAACCTGATCCAGGGTCCCTAACTAAACAACTACTGGGAGAACTTGCACAATGAGAGACCAGGCAGCCTCACTTCGAAGTATGGTGTCAGCACCCAGAGAAGAGGACGGTATGGAGCGCAGCCGTTCTTCCAAGATCTTAACCATTGCAAGTGGAAAAGGCGGAGTAGGAAAGTCCAACTTCACTTTAAATTTTGCACTTGCATTACAAACTCTGGGGCGGAAGGTACTTGTGTTTGATGCAGATATCGGGATGGCCAATATTGATGTCCTTATGGGGACCACATCTCCCTATAATTTGTATCATTTATTGTATCGGCAAAAGTCCATACAGGAAATCATTCAGCTTGGTGCGAACGGCTTGCCCTATATAGCTGGTGGATCGGGCATGAAAGAATTATTTTCTTTGTCGGATCGTGATTTGGAGTTTTTTGCAGAGCAAGTGGAAATGATTGCACAAGAAATGGACTATGTCATTTTCGATACCGGTGCGGGGCTCTCTAGAGAGAATATGAAGTTCATCGGTGCAGCTGACGAATGTATGATTATAACCACACCTGAACCAACTTCCATAACAGATGCATATGCTCTGGTCAAAGTGATGCATGGTCAGGAAAATGCTACACCTTTTCGGATGATCGTTAACCGCGTTGAAAATGAACAGGAATCGGAACGGGTGGCCGATAAAATAGCTGGGGTAGCTAAACGTTTTTTGCAGACCGATATCCCCTTGCTCGGGTATGTTTCTGAAGATCCGAATGTCGTAAAAGCGGTGAAGAGACAGGTGCCTTATAGTCTGGCCTATCCCCAATCAAAAGCTTCCAGAGATATACAGCGACTCGCCCTTCGCTATCTGGCTGAACCTGCGGTTAACCAGTCCGGAACCTTGACAGGAATCAGGGGATTTATGAAAAAGTGGCTTAGGAAGACAACATGATTTCTGAAAAAAGGAAACAGAGGTGGACAAAACATGGCGGTGTATCAAGTATTGGTTGTCGATGATTCCGCTTTTATGCGCAAAATTGTCACGGATTTAATTGAAGCGGACCCGGAATTCAAAGTTGCGGCGACTGCTTCAACCGGCAAGGAAGCAATACAAAAAGCAGTGGATGTAAAGCCTGATGTTATTACAATGGATGTTGAAATGCCTGAGATGAATGGATTGGATGCACTAAAATCAATAATGCAGCAATCATCTGTTCCTGTCATCATGCTATCTGGTATCAATGAACAAGGGATGAAAGAAACCATTATGGCGCTTGAAGCAGGAGCGTTCGATTTTATCCGAAAGCCTTCCATTTCACATGATCAGGATATTGCTCAGGTAGGTAAGGCCCTCGTTGAGAGAATGCGGGCGGCCATGAATGAAATCAAGCGAAAAGCGGACCGCGAGGCATCCTTGCAAAAGAGGAAAGAGATTCAGGAAGACGTCTTGCGTCAATCTCAGCGGGTACAGCGAGAAACGCCTGCCCAAGTTCACAGAGAACCAGCACAAAAACGGATTGACCCGGTTCAGCCGGTCACACGCCCAACCAGCGAACAAAGCGAACGTTTCCAATCCCAATCCCTGAAGCGAAACGCACCACTGGGGGATCAGAAAAAAGAGCGGTCAGACAAAAAGGCAGAGGCTCCAAAGAGTCCCGATCGTCTTCCTGACGTAAGAGAAGCTAAAACTCGGAAACCTGTTAAGCCCGTCCCTACACCAAAGGAGATTCGGAACTCTGAACCATTACGATCGGCAGTGGATCAGGTCGCTGCAGCCTCAAGTCGCCCAATTTCAAAAGCAGTAGCGGGTACTGAAGGAGCTTTTAACAAGATTGTCGCGATTGGTTGCTCCACAGGAGGTCCAAGAGCCCTAAAAACATTGCTTGAGGAACTGCCTGCTGATTTGCCTGCACCTGTCATTATCGTGCAGCACATGCCACCGAACTTTACCCGTTCTTTGGCACAACGCTTGAATACATTCAGTCCGCTGCATGTGGTTGAGGCTGAAGATGGTATGGTCCTAAAAAAAGGATCTGCATATATCGCTCCTGGCGGATATCACATCATAGTAAGCAACACGGCAGATGGAAAGTTTATTTTGAAGCTTACTGAGGAGCATCCGGTGAATGGTCATAGGCCTTCGGTGGATACGATGTTTGAGTCGTTATTGCCGTTCACATCACTTCAGCGACATTTGGTTTTGCTGACGGGCATGGGTAGTGATGGAGCTCGCATGATGAAGAAACTGTATGAAGCTGGTGTCACATCCACCTTTGCGGAAAATGAAGAGACTTGTGTTGTGTATGGAATGCCGCGTTCTGCTGTAGAGCTGCAGTGCGTTCGCCATCTTTTGCCTTTGCAGGAGATCGCCCCAAAACTTGTTCAAGCAGTGAAATAAACGGAGTGTAACTCATGGAGGAGGTGCCTCACAATGGACATGAACCAATATTTATCCATGTTTATTGATGAGTCTAATGATCATCTGCAATCCCTTAACGACAATATGCTTCAACTCGAAGGCAATCCGGAGGACCTTAGCATCGTTCAGGTCATCTTCCGCTCTGCTCATACTTTGAAAGGTATGGCCGCTACGATGGGTTTTGAGGATTTGGCATCATTGACACATAAAATGGAGAATGTGTTAGATCTGGTACGTAATGAGAAATTGAAAATGAAGGATTATATTTTTGATACCCTGTTTAAGAGTTTGGATGCGCTTGAAACCATGGTTCAGGACATTACTGGTGGCGGAGAGGGTAAGGCGGACGTTTCTGCCATTGTAGCTTCCCTTCAAGCCATTGAAAGCGGGGAATGGACAGGTGGTGAATCTCCAGCAGCTGCAGAAACAAGTAAGCCGGTAGAGTCCATTTCCTCTGCTGTTGATTTGGACGAGTTCCAATACTCCGTGCTGGACCAGTCCATCGCTGAAGGGCATCGTGTCTTTTACATCGATGTGCTTGTTAGTGAGGATAGCCAGCTGAAAGGCGTACGTGCCTACATGGTATTTGATCTCTTGGAACGTTCCGGTGAAGTCGTGAAGTCTTTCCCAACCGTTCAAGATATTGAGCAGGAGAAGTTTGAGCGCAGTTTCTCGTTGTATTACATAACAACCAAGGAAGCGCAGGAACTGGAAAAAAGTATATTAAGCATTTCAGAGATAGAAAGTGCCAAAGTGATTCAGCTGGATCAGGAAACTCTTCAGCAAATGACCAACCAGGCTGCAGCAGCGGTTGAAGCTGAAACTGTCGCCATAGCTACAGCTGTATCACAAGAGGTTGCACCTGCCGTGAAAACGGAACAAAAGCCAGCAGCCAAACCTGCTGCACCAGCTAAACAGGCAGCTGCACCTTCGCGCACGATCCGAGTGGATATCGAGCGTTTGGATGTGCTTATGAATTTGTTCAGTGTATTGCTGATTGATCGTTCTCGTCTGGAGCAGTTGGCGAGCGAAACGGGTAATAATGATCTATCCGATACGGTTGCCCATCTTAGCAGAGTTAGCTCAGACCTACAAAATATCGTACTTAAACTGCGGATGGTACCTGTGGATACCGTATTTAACCGTTTCCCGCGGATGATTCGTGACCTGGCCAAGACGCTGGATAAAAAAATCGATCTGGTCATTACCGGTGCTGAAACTGAATTGGACCGTACCGTCATTGATGAGATTGGTGACCCACTGGTGCATTTGCTGCGTAACGCTGTTGACCACGGTGTAGAGTCGATCGCTGAACGTATTGCGGCCGGGAAACCGGAAATGGGCACAGTTAACCTTCGTGCTTTCCACAGTGGAAATCATGTTTTTATTGAGATTGAAGACGATGGCAAGGGGATTTATCGTGAGAAGCTTTTGCAAACAGCCATCAAACGCGGGGTTGTAACGGAAGAACAGGGTGCCAAAATGAGTGATGATGAAGTCAATCAGTTGCTGTTTGCCCCGGGTTTCAGTACAGCTGACAAAATCTCGGATATCTCCGGACGTGGAGTCGGATTGGATGTTGTAAAATCCAAGATCACTTCCTTAGGCGGTAATGTGACCATTCATTCCACACCTGGCAAAGGTACTAATTTCTCGGTTCAACTGCCATTAACGTTGTCCATTATCGCTGCAATGCTTGTACGAGTGGGTTCAGAGAAATATGCGATTCCTTTGTCCTCCATCGTGGAGACGGCAATTGTGCAGCGTGAGCAGGTTCGGAATATTCATGGCAACAAAATGATCACTTTCCGTGAATCGCTCATTCCGTACTTGTCACTAAATGAAGTGTTCGGGGTGCCTGACTTCAATGATGAAGATGAGTCGGAGACAGAAATCGTCGTCATCCGTAAAGGTGATCGCCTCGCAGCGGTTTCCGTCGAAGAATTCATTGGACAGAGCGAGATTGTACTCAAATCGATGGGAAGCTATCTTCCTTCCATTGAAGGAATCTCCGGAGCAACCATCCTGGGAGATGGTCAAGTTGCTCTGATCGTTGATCCTAACGCATTTATTAAATAAACATTTACGTAAGCCTTACACTTAATAGGGAGGTTTTATCCATGGAAGAAGAATTGAAAGTCATCGTCTTTAAATTAGGTTCTGAAGAGTACGGTATTGAGGTCGAGAAGGTTCAGACAATTGAGCGCATGATGCCGATTACTCGTGTCCCTAAGACATTTTCCTTCGTAAAAGGGGTTATTAATTTACGTGGGGTTGTAATCCCGGTTATTGACTTGCGTGGTCGGTTTTCCCTGCCTGAAACGGAATATACGGATCAAACACGTATTGTTATCGTAGCAGTAGGTGACATGCAGGTCGGATTTATCGTTGACGCGGCCAATGATGTAATTGATATTAAGAGCAGTGCAATCGATAGTCCTCCGGAAGTGGTTGGTGGAGTCAAAGCACGATATCTGCGCGGTGTGGCTAAATTGGAAAATGAGCGTTTGCTGATCATGCTGAATCTGCACGAAGTATTGAACAAAAGCGAGGTTGTACAGCTGGAAAGTGTCGAGGGCTAACACGTGGAGATGTTCAACCGATTTGAGGGATTCCAAATGGATGTGCTCAAAGAGGTCGGTAACATTGGAGCAGGCAACGCCGCAACGGCGTTGTCTCAGCTTCTGAATAGACCGATTGACATGGGTGTGCCAACAGTACAAATGCTCCCTTTTGAGGAAGTTGCAGAAAAAGTGGGCGGGGACGAACGAATCGTGGTTACTGTCTTTTTGCGTGTTGAAGGCGAGGCACCGGGGAATCTGTTTTTCATGATGACTCCAGAGGCTGCCAAAATGCTGCTGAACCGACTTGCCGGATTTGATCTGAAGGAAGGTCTCATGTTTACGGACATGGAACAGTCTGCATTATCCGAAATCGGTAATATCCTGGCCGGATCGTATCTCTCATCACTTGCAGATTTCACAAAACTGTCGATGTATCCTACGGTTCCTGGGCTAGCGATTGATATGGCAGGAGCAATACTCAGTTACGGCTTGCTGCAGTTCGGTGAAATGGGAGACGACGCACTACTGATTGACACTTCGTTCTTCGAAGGTGAAGATCAGGTTGAAGGTCAATTTTTCCTGATTCCCGATCCGTTGTCATTTGCCAAGATATTTGAATCTTTAGGGGTGCCGCTGGATCATGATTGAAGAAAAAAGCGTCGTTAAAGTCGGTATGGCGGATTTGAACATTGCTCACCTTCCTGGCATAATCCGCACGACTGGTCTTGGTTCTTGTGTAGGATTAACGATGTATGATCCGCATTTGAAACTGGCTGGAATGGCGCATGTCATGCTTCCTTCTTCAGAGATTGCTAGAGAAGGAAAATTGAACACTGCTAAATATGCGGACACGGCATTGCCTGAGCTGCTAGAAAAGATGTTGAAACTCGGTGCATCTCGCTCACGAATTGTGTCCAAGATGGCAGGAGGTGCCCAGATGTTTGCCTTTTCGGGCGCTGGAGATACCATGCGCATTGGGCCGAGAAATGCTGAGTCATGCCGGGAATGGTTACAAAAACTTGATATACCTCTTCTTGCTGAAGATACCGGTGGTAATTACGGCCGAACCATTGAAATGGACTGTGAAACAGGTATTTTAAATATTAGAAGTGTACAAATGGGTGTAAAGGAATTATAAAATGATGATAGGAAACTACCGCATTAATCTTGGAGCAGGCATAGTCGGATTTATTCTGACTTTTTTTGTAGCATACAGCAGCAATTTGTTGATGACCAGTTTAATTCGCGGATTAATCGGATTCGTAGCCTGGTATGCCCTTGCTTTTGGTTTGCGCTGGGGGCTAGGGCTGCTGCTGACCTCATCCGCAGGGAGTAAAGGATTCGATTATGATCCCCCAATCGGTCCGGAAGTAAGAGGTTCACAGGTGGACATTAAACTCGAAGACGATGGACAAGAGCTGAACGACTTGCTCAAGAATGGACAGAACGCCTCCTCTGGGGAAGAAATTCCGCCATCCGAGACGAAAGCTCCAACGGGTTTCGCCCCATTGGATCCGCCTAAACTGGTACGGACCAAAGATCCGGAAGAATTGGCGCAGGCCGTTCGTCACCTGACAGACAAATAAGGAGGGTGAAAGCAATTGGACGAGCGTAAAGCTTCACATTTGAATCATGCTGATCTGTGGGAAAAGTGGAAAGAGCACGGAGATCTTGAAGCCAAGAAAGCATTGATTGAAAAGTATCTTCACATTGTTAATTATGTATCCGGACGTTTGGCAGTTGGATTACCCAAAAATGTCCCGAAAGATGATCTTGAGAGCAATGGTGTCATGGGATTAATCGATGCTCTTGAGAAATTTGACTATGAACGAGGCCTTCAATTTGAGACGTATGCCTCATGGCGTGTTCGAGGCGCAATCCTGGACGGTTTGCGTCAAGGGGACTGGGTTCCTCGTTCAGTACGGGAGAAAGCTAAACGAATCGAGGATGCATATCAACAGTTGGAGCAAACCTATTTACGGTCAGTAAGCGATGAGGAAATGAGTCAATTCCTTGATGTGTCTACAAAAGATTTTCAACATATGCTTCAGGAAGTGGCCGTAATGTCACTTTGTTCCCTTGAAGATCCGATTCGGGAAGAAGAATCAGAGACTCGTCTTTCCTTGATGGTGGATGAAAAGGCCAAAAACCCGGATTACAAAGTAAATGAGTTTTATCTGAAGGATGCCTTGGTTCAGGGACTCGACAAGCTGACGGTAAAAGAGAGAACGGTCGTCTCCCTCTTGTATTACGAAGATTTGTCACTTAGTGAGATCGCTGAAGTAATGTCTCTTTCTCCATCACGTATATCCCAGCTGCATTCCAAAGCCATATTAAGACTCCGTGGAACGCTGGAGAAACAGAAGGATTTGTTGATGCGCAAAGATTAAAAGAGAGCTTGATTATACGGATTTCGGGGAGTGGAAAGTCTAAAAGGGGGAAGAATTGCATTGACACAGCGAATTGCTTTGGAACAATGCCTAAGCGTTGTTTTATCGGAAGATAAAAGTACGGCCTACCTTGAATTTTCCAAACAGGAAGAAGGTTTCGCCTGCACATTGGATGAACTGGAACAATATATTGCCGGTCAGGGCATTAAGTATGGTGTGCTGCGCGAGGCATTGCTTGTTTTTGTGAACCAACCTGAAACATTTATAAATTCGCAGTGCAAAATTGCTGAAGGTATCCCTGCTGTCCCAGGAACCGATGGTTATATCAAAGTACTGGTAGGGATGGATGATTCGAATGAACGTCGACCTTTGGAAGCAGAAGATGGCAAGGTAGACTACAAGGAAGTAACTCGATTAAACAATGTAAAATCAGGTCAAATCATTGCCGAACGTATCCCGCCTGTTGAGGGCACAGTGGGCCGAGCTGTTACAGGTGAGGAGATTCCGTTTCGTCCAGGGAAGGACGCCCGATTCAAAATTGGGAAGAATGTCGTCATTAATCCGGATGGTTCTGCGATGTATGCTGCCTTGGATGGATTGGTTACCAAGACGGAAGGCAACAAGCTGAATGTATTTCCGGTATACGAAATCAATGGTGATGTAGATTACAATGTCGGTAATATTGATTTCGTAGGCACAGTTGTCATACGTGGCAATGTTCTTACCGGCTTCAAAATAAGAGCAGCGGGCGATATACGCGTAGTCGGCGGTGTCGAAGGTGCTGAGCTTGAAGCAGGCGGATCTGTCGAGATTACTGGTGGCATTATCGGATATAACAAAGGACTTGTTCAAGCAGGCCATAATGTTAAATGTACCTTTATCCAAGAAGGTAACGTTGATGCAGGTGAAGATGTACTCGTCTCCCAAAGCATTATGCATTCCAACATTCGTGCAGGCAGGGCAGTGATCTGCGCAGGTACCAAGGGACTTATTGTTGGTGGATCCATTCAAGCCGGCGAAAATGTGTCAGCTCGTATTATCGGTAACAGTATGTCAACCGTAACTTCAATCGAAGTTGGTGTCCTTCCCAAACTCCGTAATGAACTGAGTGACTTGCGCAAGGGACTTAGGGAACAGATGGATTCCTTGGACAAAACGAAAAAAGCCCTGATATTACTGGATCAACTAGCTGCCGCCGGTCAACTGAGTCCAGACAAAATGTCCATGCGGATTAAGCTTACGGCTACACAGAAGTCTGCACTTCGACTTAACGAAGATACGAAGATGCGAATTTTTGAAATTGAAAAGGTACTGGAAGATACAAGCAGAGCTCGAGTGGATATTCTTAAGATGATATACAGCGGCTCTAAAATAGTTATCGGCAGATACACTAAATTTATTAAAGAACCGTTAAGCAGAATTTCTTTTTATTATCATGACGGGGATATTACGATGGCCCCATACGTTTAAGTACAGCATCAGGCACATGGAGAAAACCATTCGAAACCGTGAGGTGAGCGTATGAGTTTTAAGGCAGTAGAGTTGCAGATTGCGGTACCAAGAACCAGTGAAGCCGGTCGGTATCAGAGTGAATATCAGCAGCGGCCGGTCACAGATCAAAATTTGCTGGCAGTGCAAACGGCCAAGGAAGCAGAAGAGGCAAGACAGCGCAGTGAGGCAATGGAGGAAACTGCACATACAGGTGTACGGGACGGTCATTCCAATGACGGAGATCACCACGGTGCTTCTCAGGAGCAGGAGGCTGCCCAGGAGCAAGAACACCTCAAACCTGCCGAGCATCCGTACAAAGGAAAGCATGTGGATCTGTCGTTGTAACCCGCTGCTTCTTACGAAGATGAAGACTTGAGCTTTGAAGGCCATATCCAAAGGAGAGGAACCAATTTGTCACCATGGGTCATTATTGTCATATTAGGTGCCTGTGCCATTGCATATGCATTCATCATGCCCAAGAAAAATAAAGCGCAGGAACCAGGGTATCAATTGGTGCAGGAGATGGAATCCACGCTTGAACATTATATGGCTGAAATCGAAAGCGATAATGAGGCTCTCATTCAGCGTGTTGCTGAAATGAAGGGTGAGGCGGCAGCTGCAGATCAACGCATGCAAATTCAGCTTGAAGAATTGCAACAGCGTTTAAACGAACTCGAAAAAAATAAAGCTGCTGAAACGAATCAGGTGCCGCCTGCTTCAGTGGATCATTTAAACGGATTACAGGCACAGGCTCTTGTAGATAGTGTGAGAGAAGACGCATCTAAACAGGGTTCAGAAAGCGAGCCGCCACAAATTGCACAAGAGCCTGTTCATGAGCGAGAGTCCATCAAGGACCGATACTCAGAATTGTTTCATTTATATAATGAAGGCAGATCAGTGGATGCAATCGCGAAACAGACAGGCATACAACGTGGAGAAGTGCAGCTGATTCTTCAGTTGGCAGAACGGGAGGAGGGCTGAGTGATGGATAAGCGCTCCCTATGGATTGGAATCGGAACGGGCATGATTATCGGAGCAGTGCTGCTTCAGCTTGCCACAGTAGGGCAAAATGCTTTATCAGATAGCAATTTGGAAACGGGTACATCTGCAGCTGAACTGACGAAGGAACAATTGGAGACGGCTGCTAAGGGACTGGATATGAAGCTTGTCGGAAAGGATGACGAACTTTATACCGAAGCCGAGTGGGTGGCAAAGAAGAAACAGGAGAGCAGTGAGATGCAAGGGGACACAGCAACTGCGCCTGAAAAAGCAGAGGATACGAACACTCCAGAAGAACCCAAGGCCCCTCAGCAACCAGCTTCAAGTGAAGATAAGAAACAAAATACAGTGAGCGAACCCAAATCAACAGAGCCAACGTCACCGAACGCACCTCAAGCCACAAAGGTAACTTTTAGAGTGCATTCAGGAAACACTTTGGCGATTGTCGCTGGGAATCTTGAAAAAGCCGGTATAGTGGATGACGCACAAGCCTTTATTCAAGCGGGAAAGGCCGAGCGAATCAATACCAAAATTCGAGTGGGTACATACGCGCTTGAAAAAGGTGAGAGTTTCGAATCGATCATCGCCAAAATTACAAAGGAACCGTCAAGCTGATTACTTCAGGCAAGGCGGTTCTTTTGTTTGTTGCAGGGTTTGACAAGTACTCAAAGTTCGAAAAGTTCACATAAACATTATTATGCTGTGTCCGATTCTTTTTGGAACTGAAAGAGTGTTGCATCAGCTAAGCAGTTATGCTATATTAGATAACGGTGTTAAAACACACGCATGTGCTAATTTTGTTGAGGGTGCTTTCCTGATGGAGAGTCTTGGCGAAAAATGATGCCGGCGGAGGACACAATAAAAAACCACTAGGAGGTGTGTGAAGATGGCAGTAATCTCCATGAAGCAGCTTCTCGAAGCTGGGGTACACTTCGGTCACCAAACACGTCGTTGGAACCCAAAAATGGATCGTTATATCTTCACTGAAAGAAACGGAATTTATATCATTGACTTGCAAAAGACAGTGAAAAAAGTCGAAGAGGCTTACAACTTCGTTAAAGGAATCGCAGGAGAGAATGGTACAATTCTTTTCGTGGGTACTAAGAAACAAGCTCAAGATTCCGTTAAAGAAGAAGCTGAACGCGCTGGTCAGTTCTACATTAACCAACGCTGGTTGGGCGGTACCCTGACTAACTTCCAAACTATTCAAAAACGTATTGATCGTTTGAAACAACTGGAAGCTTGGGAAGAAGACGGTACATTCGCTGTATTGCCTAAAAAAGAAGTTATCTTGCTTCGCAAAGAAAAAGATCGTCTGGAGAAATTCCTCGGCGGTATTAAAAATATGAAAGGCCTGCCAAGCGCCCTGTTCATCATCGATCCACGCAAAGAGCGTATCGCTGTTGCTGAAGCTCGCAAATTGGGTATTCCAATTGTGGGTATCGTTGATACAAACTGCGATCCGGACGAAATCGATTATGTTATCCCAGGTAACGACGATGCAATCCGCGCTGTTAAGCTGTTGACAGGTAAAATGGCTGATGCCGTGATCGAAGCTAACCAAGGCGAAGAAACTTCCGCTTAATAGATTCGAACATAATGAATGAACTAAATGAAAAGGGTGGTTGGTAGGTGGATAACCTCTCACTGCCCTTTTTTTAGAGTGTACGTACAATACTTATTTGGAGGGAATTAATAATGGCAGTTAACGCGAGTGCAGTAAAAGAACTTCGTGAAAAAACGGGCGCTGGTATGCTCGATTGCAAAAAAGCATTGGAAGAAGCAAATGGTGACATCACGAAAGCAGCTGAATTGCTGCGTGAAAAAGGTCTGTCTGCAGCTGCAAACAAAGCAGGTCGTGCAGCGACTGAAGGTACTGTAGAATCTTATATCCACGCTGGTGGCCGTATTGGTGTACTGGTAGAAGTTAACTGCGAAACAGACTTCGTAGGTAAAACAGACCAATTCAAAGAGTTCGTTAAAGACATCGCTATGCAAATTGCTGCAGCTAGTCCTAAGTACGTTACTCGTGAAGAAGTTCCTGCTGATGAACTGGAAAAAGAGAAAGAAATCTTGAAAGCTCAAGCACTGAACGAAGGCAAACCAGAAAAAATCGTTGAAAAAATGGTTGAAGGCCGTATCAGCAAATACTACGAAGAGTATTGCTTGATGGAACAAACTTTCGTTAAAGATCCAGACAAAACAATCTCCCAATTGCTGAATGAAAAAATCAGCCAAATCGGTGAGAACATCTCGATCCGTCGTTTCGTTCGTTACGAACTTGGTGAAGGTCTGGAGAAAAAAGTGGATAACTTCGTAGAAGAAGTTATGTCCCAAGTGAACAAATAAGACGGTTTTATATACCGGCAAGCAACAAATGGTTTTCGAAGATATAAGAATGATAAAACTTCGAAGCAGAGCTCCCTTATATCTCAGGAAAACAATGCCTTACCGGTTGATCGTTTTTCCTAAAAGAGTGGAACACAGCCGTGTTCCTTTCTTTTTAAGCAGGAGGCCATGCGCGAGAAGTTTTGTTGATTGAACACCGAGGGTGCTCAATTCAAAGTGGAGGGTGAACAATTGGAACAGCCAGTATTCAAACGTGTTGTCTTAAAGGTTAGTGGAGAGTCCCTTTCCGGTCAAAACGGCTATGGTATTGATGCAGAGACGATCTCGTCGATTGCCCAGCAGGTAAAAGAAGTTGTTGAACTTGGTGTGCAGGTTGCTATCGTATGTGGTGGCGGAAACATCTGGCGCGGAATCGCTGGTAGCGAGAACGGCATCGACCGGGCAACAGCCGATTATATGGGAATGCTAGCAACTGTAATGAACTCGCTAGCACTGCAAGATGCATTGGAGCAGATCGAAGTGCCTACACGTGTACAGACATCGATTGCCATGCAGCAAATTGCAGAACCTTATATTCGTCGTAGAGCTATTCGTCATCTGGAGAAAGGCCGGGTCGTTATTTTTGCAGCAGGTACAGGTAACCCGTTCTTCTCCACCGATACAACAGCAGCACTGCGCGCAGCGGAGATTGAAGCAGAAGTCATCTTGATGGCTAAAAACAAAGTTGATGGTGTATACTCGGCAGATCCATTCAAAGACAGTACAGCTGAGAAATATGAACAATTGACTTACCTGGATGTACTTAACAAAAACCTTGGTGTGATGGATTCTACAGCATCCTCACTCTGTATGGACAACAACATCCCGTTGATCGTATTTGCCATTACGGAACAAGGTAACATCAAACGTGTAGTTCTCGGTGAACGCATCGGGACAATCGTTAAAGGGAGTGTAGACTAAATGCCACAAGCGGTTAAAAAGCATGCCGAAGAACGTATGGATAAAGCAATTCAAGCGTTACGTCGTGATCTTGCCACTTTGCGTGCAGGACGTGCAACTCCGGCTCTTCTGGACCGGGTTCAGGTAGAGTACTACGGAGCGATGACACCACTTAATCAGCTCGCGAATATTAGCACACCGGATTCCCGTACACTGATGATTCAGCCATGGGACAAATCTTCTATGGGCGAAATCGAGCGTGCGATCATGAAGTCGGATCTGGGACTAACACCAGCCAATGATGGTAACATGATTCGTCTGTCCATTCCGCCACTTACGGAGGAACGCAGAACAGAACTCGTGAAACTTACGAAAAAGTTCGGCGAAGAAGGCAAAGTAGCGATTCGTAACATTCGCCGTGATGCGAATGATGATATTAAAAAAATGGAGAAGTCAGAGATTTCCGAGGATGAGTCCCGGAGACATCAGGACGATATCCAAAAATCGACCGATAAGTTTATCGCTGAAGTCGATAAGGTACTCGCTGCCAAAGAAAAAGAAATCATGGAAGTGTAAGACAAGCGCAGCCCCTCCGATACGGTGGGGTTTTGTCTCTTTTTCTAGTCTTCAGGTGAAGAAACTTCAGGGATTTTGGAGGAACAGGAATGATCAAACGGGTTCGGTCGTGGTGGAATGGGGCTGAAAAGCAGGAAACGCTGACTATATCCGAGGATAATATCCCGCAGCACGTTGCTATTATTATGGACGGAAATGGGCGATGGGCCAAACGTCTGGGTTTGCCGCGTATAGCTGGGCACCAAAATGGCATGAAGGCAGTCAAACGTGCAACCATCGCGGCGGATGAACTGGGCATCAAATATCTGACGATGTATGCTTTTTCGACAGAAAACTGGACGCGTCCAAAAGAAGAAGTGGATTTTCTGATGCGACTGCCACAAGAATTTCTGGCGATAGAGTTGGATGAACTTATAGAAAAGAATGTTCGCATACGCATGATGGGGCAGGAAGAGAAATTACCTTCACATACCGTTAATGCCTTGCGTGAAGCGATTCGTCTTACGGAACATAATACGGGGCTTGTATTGAACTTCGCAATGAATTATGGAAGTCGAAGAGAAATGACGGACTGTGTGAAGCAAATTGCGTTACAGGTTCAGTCGGGGGAACTCTCGGCAGAGGATATTACACCTGAGCTCATAGACCAACATATGTTGACTGTGGATATGCCCGATCCGGATTTGTTGATTCGGACGAGTGGAGAACTAAGGCTCAGTAATTTTATGCTTTGGCAGCTTGCGTATAGCGAGCTATGGTTTACGGATATATACTGGCCCGAATTTGGCAAACAGCATCTGCTTGAAGCAGTAGCCGAATATCAGCGCAGAACAAGGCGTTACGGCGGTTTGAAATAGATGGAGGATGAAGCCGTTGAAACAGCGATTAACGACAGGGATAGTAGCAGGTGTGTTGTTTTTGGGTTTTTGCATGCTGGGCGGACCTTGGTATCATGGCCTGGTACTGCTCATGGCTCTCATCGGTTATTATGAATTTGTGAAAATGACGGGGGTACAGCCTTTTTCTGGTGTAGCCCTAATTGGATATGCAGGTGTTTTTGCACTTGTCTTCCCATGGGAAATGGTGTGGGATGGCAGACCGCTGACATTGTTCCAAATCAGTTGGCTGGTTATGCTTGTTTTAATGACGGCCTCAGTGATAACCAAAAACAGGATTCCTGTGAACACGGTTGCCATGCTTTTTTTGGGTGTGCTGTACATTGGGATCGGATTTTATTACATCGCCGAATCCAGACATCTGCATCACGGGCTTTTTTGGACATTCCTACTGTTAGGTTCCATATGGGCCAGTGATGCTGGTGCCTACTTTGTGGGAAAACTTATGGGGAAAAACAAACTTTGGCCATCGATTAGTCCCAACAAAACAGTGGAGGGTGCGCTTGGCGGTATTGTGATTGCCATTGTAACATCAGTGGTATTTTCCATGTTATCAGATGGCCTTCTGTCTTGGCAGAGAGCTATACTGATTGGAGTCGCATGTGCTGTAGTGGGCCAGATGGGTGACCTAATCCAATCCGCATACAAACGTGTGTACAATATCAAGGATTCTGGCAACCTTCTTCCGGGGCACGGGGGTATTCTTGATCGGTGCGACAGCTGGATAGTGGTGTTTCCATTCGTACATATATTAATGCTTCTGCCCTACTAATGTTTTGAACACAAGACGTGTGTAATGAACGGATTTGTATTATACACGCAATGGATTAATGAAGATGAGGTGCAGCATGAAGAAAATAGCGATTCTCGGGTCTACCGGTTCTATTGGAACGCAAACATTGGATGTAGTCGATATGCATCCTGAACTTTTTCAGGTGGAGGGACTGGCAGCCGGAGGAAATACTGAACTTATCATTGAACAAACCAAGCGATATCGTCCGAAAAAGGTGTCGGTTGGCTCCAAAGAACTGGCTGAGACGGTCGCTCCTCACCTGCCTTCAGGTACGCAGCTCTTCTACGGAAAAGAGGGCTTGGTGGAAGTCGCAGCCGGGACAGATGCTGATACTGTGATTACGGCTGTCATGGGGAGTGTAGGGCTCGAATCAACGCTTGCTGCCATAGAGGCTGGGAAGCAGATTGGACTCGCCAACAAGGAGACATTGGTGACGGCAGGACATATTGTTACTGCAAGTGCTGCGGCAAAAGGTGTCTCTTTGTTACCCATTGATAGTGAGCACTCGGCCATATTTCAATGTTTGAATGGAGAAAACCTCAAACGTGTTTCAGGAATTACTCTTACGGCATCAGGAGGATCCTTCCGCGATTTGACACGTGAACAGCTGCGGGAAGTAACTGTTGAAGATGCCCTTAAGCATCCGAATTGGTCGATGGGTTCCAAAATAACAATCGACTCTGCAACAATGGTGAATAAAGGGTTAGAGGTTATTGAGGCGCATTGGTTATTCGGGCTGACGTATGATCAGATTGACGTGCTGCTTCACCCTGAAAGTATCATTCACTCTTATGTTGAATTCGAGGATACAAGCATTATCGCACAGCTTGGTAACCCGGATATGCGTGTTCCAATTCAATATGCGCTGACTTATCCGGATCGGCTGCCTTCTCCGGCACAGCGTTTATCTCTGGCTCAAGCAGGCAAGCTGCAATTCCGCGAGATGGATATGGAACGGTTCCCTTGTTTAAGGCTGGCTTATGAGTGTGGTAAAATGGGTGGGACTGCAACTACGGCTTTTAATGCCGCGAATGAAGTTGCTGTAGCACGCTTCTTGCGCAAAGAGATATCGTTCCTTAAAATAGAGGATATTATTGCTTCAGTGCTGGAGGCACACCGTAATGTGGACAAACCTGATCTGGAAGAAATCGCAAGATGTGACCGGGAAAGTCGTAAACACGCATTCAATCTGTAATCCCTTTTTTCATCACAAATATGGAAGAAGTGATTCTCTTGTGCGGCACCTTGGAATAATGATAATCTAAAGGGACAGACTTCGGTTCGTGCCGTGAAGGAGGATGGATAGGGATTGGAAACCATACAAGTTGTATTTTTAACGGTGCTCATGTTCTTTGTCATCGTGACGGTTCATGAATGGGGGCATTACTATTTTGCCAAACGCGCCGGTATTCTTGTAAGGGAATTTGCGATCGGTTTTGGTCCCAAATTGTTCTCATATAAAAGAAACGAGACCCAGTTTACGCTGCGCCTGCTTCCATTTGGCGGATATGCACGTATGGCAGGGGAAGACCCTGAGCTTGTTGAAATTCAGGAGGGTCAGACCATAGCGGTTAGACCGGTGGATGACCAAGTAAAAATGATTTATTTGGACCAATTGGATAATCGTAAAAATGTAATACGTGGTGAAGTGATCTCCATTGATATGGAGAATACGTTAAAGCTGCAATTGGACGTCGATGGAGAGGTACAACAATACCGTATACATCCACAGGCGATGCTCGTGAGTCGCGGCAAACAAACTCAAATTGCACCCAAAGACCGTCAATTTGGCAGTAAGACAGTTGGACAGCGGGCAATGGCGATTTTTGCAGGACCATTGATGAACTTTATCTTGGCTTTTGTATTGTTTGCAGTATATGCGCAAATGGCGGGAGTTCCGGTTGAAAATCCGAAAAATCTGCAAATTGGTGAAGTACTCGAAGGCGGAGCTGCCGATCAGGCAAACTTGCAAGAGGGAGATATCATTGAGACGATCAATGGTACTGCAATAGGTACGGATTCGCAAAAAATGGTAACCATGATTGCCGAGTCCAAAGACAAGCCGATGGAGTGGACACTGCGTCGGGGAGAAGAAACGTTTAACATAACGATAACGCCTCGTACAGTAGAAGGACAAGAGGGAGGTAAGGTGGGAATTGTACCTACGCTGCCAACTCGGTCTGTCGGATTTGTGGAGACCTTTAAAGTTTCCGGTGTAGCGATGGTAGATACAACCAAAGTTATCTTTGAAGGTTTCAAGCATCTCATTAATCAATTTAACATGGACGACATTGGTGGACCGGTGCGTACATTCGAAGTAACAGGTCAAATCGCCAAACAGGGAATTGAGCAGTTAACGAGATGGGCGGCTATTTTGAGCTTGTATTTGGGGATTTTTAACCTGTTGCCAATTCCTGCACTGGACGGCAGCCGACTTGTATTCCTTGGAATTGAAGCACTCAGAGGCCGGCCGGTTGATCCTAACCGCGAAGGTATGGTTCATTTTATAGGGTTCGCTATGCTGTTTGTACTGATGCTGGCTGTAACATATAATGATATACTACGTTTAATTAACGGATAATTATGGTTTGATCATGTTCTGTATTTTGCAGAGATGGTCGTTATGGGAGGACGCTGGAGTCTTATGTCAAAGGAAAATGATAAACAATTCGTGACTGAAATCACACCACAGGGCGAGGATTTCTCCCGCTGGTACATTGATGTTATTAAAAAAGCCGATCTGATGGATTACTCTCCGGTGCGGGGTTGTATTGTATTCAAACCGGATGGATATGAAATCTGGGAACATATCAAGGATGAGCTCGATCGTCGTTTCCGTGAAACGGGTCACCGTAATGCCTACTTCCCAATGTTCATTCCAGAAAGCTTTTTCCAAAAAGAAAAAGAGCATGTTGAAGGCTTTAATCCCGAGTTGCCTTGGGTAACAGAAGCAGGCGGAGAAAAGCTGGAAGAACGTCTGGCAATTCGACCTACTTCCGAAACGATTATTGGTCACATGTACTCCAAATGGATTCAATCCTATCGCGATTTGCCTGTTCTGATCAATCAGTGGGCGAACGTTGTGCGTTGGGAGAAAAGAACGCTGCCTTTCCTGCGTACAAGTGAATTCCTCTGGCAGGAAGGTCATACGGCTCATGAGACGGAAGAAGAAGCACGTGAAGAAACCATGCGCATGCTTGAAATCTACCGTGAAGTTGTGGAAGAGTACTTGGCAATTCCGGTTATCAGTGGTCAAAAAACGCCTTCAGAGAAGTTTGCAGGAGCGGTGGATACCTACTCCATTGAAGCGATGATGAAGGATGGACGTGCTGTTCAAGCCGGAACATCTCACTTTATGGGTACGAACTTTGCGAAAGCATTTGAAATTCAGTACCTCAGCCGGGAAAATGTGCTTGAGCATGCTTATACAACCTCATGGGGTGTAAGTACACGTTTGATCGGGGCACTGATTATGGTGCATGGCGATGACCGTGGTCTGGTCCTGCCTCCAAAAGTTGCACCAACGCAAGTCGTGATGATTCCAATTGGACCGCCAAAAACCCGTGATGCTGTTGTAGGTCGTGCGGATGAGTTATTCGCTGAACTGAAAAAAGCAGGCATTCGTGTTAAAATGGATGATCGCAGCGATGTTCGTCCAGGCTGGAAATTCAATGAATACGAAATGCGTGGGGTTCCGATCCGTCTTGAAATTGGTCCACGTGACATGGAAAATGGAGTATGTGTGCTCGTGTCACGAATTACAGGGGAGAAAAAGGTAGTAGAACAAGCAAACCTGGTGGAAGAAATTCAGAATATGCTGACAGAGGTTCAATCTGATATGCTTGAGCGTGCACGCACGTTTATGACGGACAACTTCTACTCTGTAGACACACTTGATGAGATGAAGGAATTGATGGAAAACAAACGCGGCTTTACGCTGGCCGGCTGGTGCGGCTCAGAAGCATGCGAAGATAAAGTAAGAGAAGTAACAGGTGCAACAAGCCGGAACATTCCGTTCCAGCCTGCGGAAGAAAAGCATACGTGTCTGGCTTGTGGTGAAAAGGCGAAGAACACGGTAGTGTTTGCAAGAGCCTACTAGGTCATCACGGACGACCAGCACTATTCACCGTATGAGTAAGTAATGAAAGGCTTCTGTCGGATAAAATGAGTCGGTGCGGGTTCGGATCGGGGACATTTTTGATTGCAGAAGCTTTTCATGTTTTAAGGGGGTACAAGGAGGAACACGATGAGTGGATTCGAGGAGAAACGAAAACGGTTTGAATTGTTGATGAAACAGGCAGAGCTTCCGGCAGGTCTGACCGATCCCTATTTTTTGGATGGATGGATTGAACGGGTAGAGACGAATCGCAGCAACCGGGAATGGCATATCCTGATCTGTAAGGATACGTTGGTCCCTGCACCGATCTATCGTACGTTCAGCCTGCATATTCAGGAAAAAATGAATCATATCGCCAAAATTACATTTGGTTTTAAATATACAGAGCAGGTGCAGGCAGGTGATATCGTCAGCGAATACTGGAACCTGTTTCTGGAGTGGGTCACTCGCGAGATTCCATCCGTAAACGGATGGATGAACCGGGCTACCTTTGAATGTGAAGCAGACTTGCTGCAATTGACCATGAGTGATTCTACATCGATGGAACTGGCGCGCAAGAAGCAGATTGACCAGGCGATTACGACATTCTATGAAAAGTATTTCCACCTGCCGCTGCGGATTAAACTACAAGTTGGTGAAGTGGGAAGTAATAAGGAAGCGATGGAACAGTTCCAGGCTCAGAAGAAGGTCGAGGAACGGCAGGTCATTGAACAGATGATGAGCGAAGTCACCGAGATGGAAGCTCCGGAGGACGAGGATCAGGGTGATGTTCGTTTGCAGATGGGCTATGAGATCAAAGAGCCGGCTGTACCGATGCAGGAAGTTCAGGATGAAGAGAAGAAGATCACGCTTCAGGGATCGATCTTTGGTCTGGACCGCAAGGAGCTGCGAAACGGAAATACGCTCTTTACCTTCTATCTGACCGACTTTACGGATTCCATGCAAATGAAGATGTTTGCGAAAACAAAAGAGGATGTCAAAATCCTCAGCTTGCTGGCTAATGGAAAATGGGTCAAGGTCCGCGGACGAGTAGAGTATGACCGGTTTATGCAAATACCTGAACTGGCCATGATTCCTTCGGATCTGACCGAAATTAAAGCACCTCCATCACGAAAAGATACAGCACAGGAAAAACGGGTGGAATTCCATCTGCACTCCACCATGAGCACGATGGATGCTGTAACATCCATTGATAAATACGTGAAAACGGCAGCAGAGTGGGGACATAAGGCCATTGCCGTAACAGATCATGGCGGTGTACAGGTCTATCCGGAGGCAGCCAAAGCAGCGAAGAAAAACGGCATCAAAATGATATACGGCCTCGAGGCCAACGTAGTGAATGATTCTGTTGCTGTTGTCATGGCACCACAGCCAATTGAGCTGAAAACAGCCACCTATATCGTATTCGATATCGAGACGACGGGTCTGTCCGTCACCCAGAACAAAATCATAGAGATTGCCGCGGTTAAAGTGCAGGATGGCAAAGAGATCGACCGGTTTGCCACATTTGTAAACCCGCATGAACGGATCCCGTACAATATTCAGCAATTGACGAACATCACGGATGAGATGGTCAAAGATGCACCGGAGCTTGAACCCGTCATTCGCGACTTTGTTGCATTTGCGGGGGATGGGGTGCTGGTCGCGCACAATGCCCGATTCGATATGGGCTTTATTCAGGCCACGCTTAAAAATTTGGGCATGCCAGAGCTGCCAAACCCTGTACTGGATACGCTGGAACTGGCGCGGCTTTTGTATCCAAAAATGAAAAATCACCGATTGAACACACTTGCTGACAAATACAAAGTCGCGCTGGAAAGCCATCACCGGGCGATTGATGATACGATTGCACTCGCAGGTATATTAAATGGTCTTGTGAATGATGCAGCCCAATTAAAAGGATTAACTATGCTGGACCGATTAAACGATTACGTCGGGGTTGACCTGTCGAATACACGTCCCTTCCACTGCGGGATCTATGCATTAAATGATGTGGGCAAGAAAAATCTGTATAAGCTGGTGTCCCTGTCTCATACGGAATATTTCAAGCGTGTCGCATGTATTCCGAAATCTAAACTGGTAAGCTTGCGCGAAGGACTGGTCATTATATCCGGCTGTGAAAAAGGAGAGTTTTTCGAGGCTGTCCTCAATAAATCACTGGAAGAGGCCGAAGAAATCGCCGAGTTTTACGACATTCTGGAGATTCAACCCCTGACGATGTATATGCATCTGGTGGACAAGGGGCTTGTTGCCACACCAGAGGAATTGAAACTTGCAGTACGCAAAGTGGTTGATATCGGAGCCAAATTGAACAAACCAGTTATTGCTACAGGCAATGTGCACTATCTGGAGCCGAGGGACAAAATCTATCGTGACATTACCATCCACGGGATTACCGGTTTCAGTCCGCTTAAAGACCAGCGCAAGCCGGATGCTCATTTTAGAACCACAGCAGAAATGTTGGAAGAATTCCAGTTCCTCGGTCAGGATAAAGCCTATGAGGTTGTCGTCACCAATACGATTGAACTTGCAGACCGTTTTGAGGAAATCAAGCTGTTCCCGGACAAGCTGTTTACGCCAATTCTGGAGGGTGCGGACGAAGAGATCCGGAACACCTGCTATAATACGGCAAAGTCGATATATGGTGAAGACCTGCCTGAAGTTATTGTGGCACGCCTGGAGAAAGAGCTGCAGCCGATTATCAAGTACGGTTTCTCAGCCAACTATCTGATCTCGGAGCGGCTGGTGAAAAAATCGAATCAGGATGGGTATCTTGTCGGCTCCCGGGGATCGGTTGGTTCTTCTGTTGTAGCTACATTCCTCGGCATTTCCGAAGTTAATCCGCTGCCTGCACACTACATCTGCGTAAACCCGGAGTGCAAGCACAGCGAATGGTTCCTGGACGGGAGTGTGCCAAGTGGATTTGACCTTCCGGAGAAGGAGTGTCCTAATTGCGGTGGCAGACTGAAAGGTGAAGGACAGGATATTCCGTTTGAGACGTTTCTTGGTTTCAAAGGGGATAAGGTCCCCGATATCGACTTGAACTTCTCAGGCGATTATCAACCACATGCTCACAACTACACGAAAGTGCTATTTAGCGAGAAGAGTGTATTCCGAGCAGGGACCATAGGTACCGTTGCCGAGAAAACAGCCTTTGGTTTTGCCAAGAAATATGAGGAAGAGCATCATAAGAAATGGCGCGGAGCAGAGCTGAATCGTCTGGCTTCCGGTTGTACCGGGGTGAAGCGCAGCACGGGACAGCATCCAGGTGGAATTGTCGTGGTGCCGGATTATATTGAAGTGGAAGACGTTACTCCTGTTCAATATCCTGCGGATGATGTCAATGCAGAATGGAAAACGACCCACTTTGATTATCATGCCTTTGAAGAAAATCTGTTGAAACTGGATATACTGGGACATGATGATCCGACCATGATGCGGATGCTGCAGGATTTGACAGGAATCGATCCGACCACTATCCCGATGAATGATCCAAAAGTCATGAGCATGTTCAACTCCACGGATGCCCTTGGAGTAACTCCTGAACAGATTCGTTCTCCTGTTGCAACCTTTGGTGTACCCGAGATGGGAACGAAGTTTGTGCGTCAAATGCTTATCGAATCCCAGCCTACGTCATTTGCCGATCTACTGCAGATTTCGGGACTGTCTCATGGAACAGGAGTATGGCTTGGCAACGCGCAAGAACTGATCAAGAATGGTACATGTAACATTAAAACGGTAATTGGCTGCCGGGATGACATCATGTTATTCCTTATATACAAGGCGGGCATGGATGCAAGTCTGGCCTTTAAGATTACAGAGAGTGTTCGTAAAGGCCGCGGCTTGCCACAGGAATGGATTGACGAGATGAAAAAATGCAAAGTACCGCAGTGGTACATTGACTCTTGTCTCAAAATCCAGTACATGTTTCCAAAGGCCCACGCAGCCGCATATGTTATTTCGGCAGTACGTACTGCTTTCTTCAAGCTGTATCATCCAATTGAGTACTATGCGACTTATTTTACCGTTCGTGCGGATGAGTTTGACATCGAGCTGGTATGTCAGGGATACGATGCCATCTATCGGAAGATTGTTGAAATTGAACAGTTGGGTTTCCAGGCGCCGCCAAAAGAAAAAAACATGCTGCCAGTCCTTGAGATGGCGCTGGAAATGACAGCTCGCGGATTCTCACTCAAACCGATTGACCTGTACCGTTCTGAAGCTACGAAGTTTATCGTTGACGGAAAAACGCTGATTCCTCCGTTCTCAGCCTTGGCTGGTATTGGTGATAATGCAGCGCGTAATATTGCAGCTGCTAGAGAACATGGTGAATTCCTTTCCATTGAAGATTTCCAGCAAAAATCCAAGGCGAGTAAAACGATTGTCGAACTATTGTCAGGCATGGGTTGTTTCCGTGGTTTGCCGGAGAGCAATCAGCTTTCCCTTTTTTAATGGATGCATAATTAGTCAAAGGATTGCCTTTCAGAGGAATGCGTAATTTTTTCTTCATTAGTACGTAAATGCCCTGAAAGATCGCTTACTTGTCACTATTACCAGACTATGTTATAATTTCTGAAGTGAACGAGATAGTACGAATTTCTAAAGAGTGGGGAAACCCACTCTTTAGTCTTTGGTATACAAGAATCTTGGGTATGAAGAAATTGCCGGCCTAATATGCCGGTGTAACCTAAGTTGGAGGTTATCGGTTTTGAGCACAACGAAGATTAAATCTACCGTGGAAGAAATGATCCAACCCTACTTGAATGAACAAGGTTTCGAGCTGGTTGACATCGATTACGTCAAAGAAGGCAGCAACTGGTTTTTACGGGTGTATGTCGACAAAGAGGGTGGCATCGACATCGACGATTGCGTCTTGATCAGCGAACAGCTGAGCGCCAAGCTGGATGAGAACGATCCGATTCCAACCGTCTATTTCCTTGAAGTGTCTTCTCCGGGAGCTGAACGTCCACTGAAAAAAGCGGAGGATGTTGCGAAATCCGTAGGTAAAAACGTCTTTGTTACAACCTACGAAACGGTGAATGGATTGAAGGAATTTGAAGGCAAACTGCTTTCCTTTGATAACGGGGAGCTTGTGATCGAAGCAGGCAAGAAGCAGTACACGGTTCCTTACGATAAGGTTGCTAGTGCGCGCTTGGCCATTCTGTTTTAAGTGCCTTGTTCACTTTATTAATGAAAAAGACACATCTCACGATAACGGCAAGGTGCTCATGAGTTCTGAGCCTTTCGCCGTTTTACGTATGAGATGCCATGTTTGAAAGGGGGATCAACATTCATGAGTATGGATTTTATTGAAGCAATGAATGAATTGGAGCGGGAAAAAGGGATCAGCAAGGATGTGCTGTTTGAAGCGATTGAGGCGGCATTAATCTCCAGCTATAAACGCAATTTCAACACCGCTCAGAACGTGCGTGTTGACATGAATCGTAACACTGGAGTTATTCGGGTATATGCTCGCAAGTTAATCGTGGAGGAAGTCCTGGACTCACGCACCGAAATTTCATTGCCTGCAGCACGCGAAATTAACCCACACTTCCAGCTGGAAGATATTGCGGAGATCGAGGTTACGCCGCGCGATTTCGGACGTATCGCCGCACAGACTGCCAAACAGGTAGTGACCCAGCGGATTCGTGAAGCCGAACGCGGCCTGATCTACAACGCTTTCGTTGACAAGGAAGAGGATATCGTTACGGGAGTGGTGCAGCGTCAGGATTTGCGCAATATCTACATCGATCTGGGCAAAATCGAAGCGGCTCTGCCGTTAACCGAATTGATGCCGAACGAAAAATTTGTTCATGGTGACCGTATTAAGGCATACATCACCAAGGTCGAGAATACGACCAAAGGGCCGCAAATCATTCTGTCCCGTACACATCCGGGTCTGTTGAAACGTCTCTTTGAACTGGAAGTTCCCGAGATTTTTGATGGAGTGGTTGAGATTCGTTCTGTTGCACGTGAAGCGGGTTTTCGCTCCAAAATTGCCGTTCATTCCCGCAATGAGGAAGTTGATCCGGTTGGATCCTGTGTAGGCCCCAAAGGAATGCGCGTGCAGACCATTGTGGGTGAGCTGCGCGGTGAAAAGATTGACATCGTTCGTTATTCCGAACAGGTAGACGAATATGTGGCTAATGCATTGAGTCCTTCCAAAGTATTGGAAGTTCAAGTGTTTGAAGAAGAAAAGATGGCCCGGGTCATCGTTCCGGACTATCAACTGTCCCTTGCCATTGGCATCAAAGGCCAAAATGCCCGATTGGCAGCGAAGCTGACCGGCTGGAAGATCGACATCAAGAGCGAGAGCCAGGCGGAACAGGAATTCGGCAGAGAAAAAGATTCTTCTTCGGAAATGCATCAAGATTCCGTCTCCGTCGATTAAAGTAAAGCACGGGGGGCGCTAACGTATGAAACAGAAAAAAGTGCCGCTGCGCAAATGTGTGGCGTGCCAAGAAATGATGCCCAAAAAGCAGCTGATCCGTATCGTTAAAACGCCAGAGGATGAAGTGCTGATCGATTTGACTGGCAAAAAATCCGGACGTGGCGCTTATTTATGCGGCAAGGAATCCTGTTTTAAACTTGCACTCAAAAACCGGTCTTTGGATCGTGCGCTGAAAGGCAAGGTTTCACCTGAAATTTACGAGCAATTGGCTGCTGACTTCGCTTCTGTTGAAGATGATTTCATCGCAGCGCAGGAGCGTGATCATGATGAATAACAAAACGTTGTCTTATCTGGGACTCTCTATGCGTGCAGGCAAGCTGGTGACGGGTGAAGAAATCGTGCTTAAGGCGATCCGTTCTTCCGAAGCTAAAATGGTTATTGTTGCGGGTGACGCCTCGGCCAATACACAAAAGAAATTTCGCGACAAATGTGGAACATACAAGGTTCCTCTGGTGATCGGATTTGACCGGGATAGTCTGGGTTCAAGTATCGGTAAAGAAACGCGGGTTGTTCTTGCAGTAACGGATCGAGGGTTTGCAAAAATGATCTCCAAGCAAGTCGGTATAATGTCGGAGGTGGAGTATATTGAGTAAACAGGAAAACAAGGATAAATTGCGAGTTTATGAATATGCGAAGTCCCTTAATATGAGCAGCAAAGAAATTATAACCATTCTTAAAAAACTGGATATCCCCGTAAACAATCATATGAGTGTCATGGAGAATGGTTCAGTGGGTAAGGTGGAACAATTTTTTAAAGATATAAAATCCACTGCAGCATCCAAACAAGGCAGCGAAGCAAAACCAGTCGCTACTTCGTCGGTGCGCAGTGAAAAAACAGTGGACAGCAGTAAGCCGGCCGGCGGAGCGAACACGCCGAACAACAGTAATACATCCGGTAGTCCCGTACAAACAAAAATACAACAGGAAAAGCAGGTAGGTATGAACAACAGACCAAATTCAAACAATAACAACGGCTCCCAAAGACCCAGCGGCCAAGATAGCCGCAACAGAACAAACTCTTCCCAAGGCTCCAGCCAGGGCGGACAAACAGGTAATCGTTCCAGACCTTCGCAAGGCGGACAAAGCAGTACAGCTTCACGTCCACAAGGCGGAACAAGCAGCACAGCTTCACGTCCACAAGGTTCAGGACAACGTCCGAACAACAGTGGCGGCGGCCAAGTGAGAAGCGCTGGACCAAGCAACACTGGCAATGGCGGCAACCGTAGCGGTGGCCAAGGACAGAGCCAAGGTCAAGGCCAACGTAGAGGCGGCCAAGGCAGTTCCGGTAATAACAGCAACAACGGCAACCGTTCAAACAGTGGCGGCGGCGGACGTCGTTATGACGACAACCGTGGCGGCAACTTCCGTGGCAACCGCGGTGGCAAGAACAACCGTAACAGAAATCAACAACAGTACCAACAACGTGAGAAAATTGATAATACACCTAAGAAAATCATCGTACGCGGTGATATGACTGTAGGTGAAACAGCGAAGCTGCTTCACAAAGATGCTTCCGAAGTTATCAAAAAACTCATTGGTATGGGTGTTATGGCTACAATTAACCAAGAGCTCGATATTGATACCATTCTTCTGCTCGCAGGTGAATTCGGTGTTGAGGTTGAAGTGAAAATTGTGGTTGAAGACGACCGTTTCGAAACGGTGGAAGAGAATGATGATCCTGCGGATCTGCAATCCCGTCCTCCGGTTGTAACGATTATGGGTCACGTTGACCATGGTAAAACAACATTGCTTGATGCCATTCGTTCAACGAATGTAACAGGCGGCGAAGCTGGCGGAATTACACAGCACATCGGTGCTTACCAAGTTGAAATCAACAACAAAAAAATTACGTTCCTGGATACACCGGGTCACGAAGCGTTTACAGCCATGCGTGCTCGTGGTGCTCAAGTAACGGATATTACGATCATCGTTGTTGCTGCGGATGACGGCGTTATGCCACAGACCGTTGAGGCCATTAACCACGCAAAAGCAGCGGGTCTTCCAATTATCGTAGCGGTTAACAAAATCGATAAGCCAGGTGCTGATCCGGACAGAGTAAAACAGGAATTGACTAACTATGAACTCGTTCCTGAGGAATGGGGCGGTGACACCATCTTTGTTAACGTTTCGGCGAAACAAAGAATGGGTCTGGAAGGTCTGCTCGAAATGATCCTGCTCGTTGCTGAAGTGAACGAGTACAAAGCGAACCCGGACAAACGTGCCCGTGGTACAGTTATCGAAGCCGAGCTGGATAAAGGACGCGGCCCAGTTGCCCGTATTTTGGTACAGCACGGTACTTTGAAAGTCGGAGATGCCTTTGTTGCAGGTAACTGCTTCGGTCGCGTACGTGCGATGGTCAATGACAAAGGTCGTCGTCTGAAAGAAGCTGGACCTTCAACACCTGTAGAAATCACAGGTTTGACTGAAGTTCCAGGTGCGGGAGATCCGTTCATGGTATTTGAAGATGAGCGTAAAGCTCGCTCTATCGCTGACAAACGTGCGATCACGCAACGTGAATCCGATTTGGGTACAAATACACGTGTAACATTGGACGATCTGTTCCAACACATCAAAGACGGCGAAATCAAAGATCTGAATGTCATTATTAAAGGTGACGTTCAAGGTTCGGTTGAAGCATTGAAGGGTTCACTTGCAAAAATCGAGGTTGAAGGTGTACGCGTGAAGATCATTCACAGCGGTGCTGGTGCCATCACCGAATCCGACATCATTTTGGCGGCTGCATCGAATGCCATCGTGATTGGTTTCAACGTTCGTCCTGACAATCAGGCGAAAACAACTGCAGATCAAGAGCAAGTAGATATCCGTCTCCACCGTGTCATTTATAGTGTTATCGAAGAAATTGAACAAGCGATGAAAGGGATGCTTGATCCGATCTACAAAGAAAATGTGATTGGTCACGCTGAAGTTCGCAGCACGTTCAAAATCAGTAAAGTGGGTACCATTGCTGGATGTATGGTTACCTCAGGTAAAATTACACGTTCAGCTGAAGCGCGCCTGATTCGTGACGGCATTGTCCTTTACGAAGGTAAGCTTGATTCACTGAAACGTTACAAAGACGATGCCAAAGAAGTAGCACAGGGCTACGAATGCGGTATTACTCTTGATAACTACAACGATCTCAAAGAAGGCGACGTTATCGAAGCCTTTGTTATGGAGACGGTACAACGATAAGCAAGGAAGCATGAGGTGAACAACTATGGCCAAGATTCGTACAGGTAGAGTGGGCGAGCAGATCAAGAAAGAATTGAGCGTGCTCATCCAGTCTGAACTGAAAGATCCACGTATCGGCTTCATTACCGTAACAGGTGTCGACGTGACTAACGACTTGTCGCAAGCCAAAGTTTATCTGAGTGTCTTCGGTGAACAGGAGCAAAAGGACAATTCGCTTAAAGCACTCGAGAAAGCAAATGGATTTTTGCGCTCCGAGCTGGGCAAGCGGATCAGACTTCGCCATGTTCCCGAATTGATATTCAAGATTGACGAATCGATCGCTTATGGCAGCCGGATTGAGAAGCTGCTTGGTGACATCGGTACCGACAAGAACGAATCCCAGTAACAGCATAAAGGAGACGGCAATGCACACTTATGAACAGGCGCTTCAGGCGGGAAAGCAATTTCTGCTGGAGCATGATGATTACCTGGTCGTGTCGCATGTACAGCCGGACGGTGACGCAGTCAGCTCGACGGTAACAGTGGGCTGGCTGCTGTCATGTCTGGGGAAGACATTCACGATGATAAATGAAGGTGAAATCCCGCAGCGTATGCGTTTTTTGTGGGAAGCCGACTCAATCGTGAACATGACCGAACAACCACCGCAGCGTAAATATAAAGCAGTGATTTGTGTGGACTGTGCAGACTTTGCAAGAGTTGGCTTAACTCGTCATTATTTCGAAGAAGATGCTGTTATATTAAATATTGATCATCATCCAACCAATGATGCTTATGGAACGGTAAATATCATTAAACCGGATGCTGCAGCTACCGCGGAAATTTTGTTTGATTTTGTAAACTTGTTCCCGGTGACGATAAATAAAGATGCTGCAACGGCTATTTATACAGGTTTGCTGACGGATACAGGCGGTTTCCGTTATGCAAATACCAGTCCTAATGTAATGACTACGGCATCCAAACTGCTTGAACATGGCGTGAATGGACCTTTCCTCGCGCAAATTTTGCTCGAACAGGTTACTCTTCCCCAAGTCCGTATCTTGAATCAGGCTCTTTCAAGTCTGAAAATGACCGAGGATGGCAAAATTGCCTGGGTGGTCATTACACCGGAAGATATGATCGCTTGTGGTGCAGCCAATGAAGATCTGGAGGGTGTCGTAAACTATCCGCGAAATATCCAAGGCGTGGAAGTGGGGATCTTTTTCAAAGTGATCAACGATAATGCTGTAAAAGTATCCCTCCGGTCTGCTGGGAAAGTTGATGTCGCTGCACTTGCTCAAACGTTTGGCGGTGGTGGTCACGTACTCGCTGCCGGGTGCCGCGTGGAAGGTGACTTAGATGATATTGTTGCCCAAGTGCTGAAGCAGGTGAATTCACAATGGTAAAACCAATTGAAGGAATTCTGCCTGTATACAAACCTGCAGGTTTCACCTCACATGATGTTGTAGCCAAAATGCGGCGCATTCTGAAAATGAAGCGTATTGGACACACTGGAACGCTGGATCCGCAGGTCACAGGTGTACTTCCGCTATGTCTTGGACGTGCAACCCGGGTAGTTGAGTACATGCAGGAACTTCCCAAAGAGTACTTCGCAACACTCCGATTAGGCCTGTCCACAGACACAGAGGACATGACGGGAGAAATTGTCGAGCGTTCAGAAAAGGCAGTGAATGTTACAGAAGAGCAGGTTCTACGGGTCCTTAAGCAGTTCACGGGTACAATTTCCCAGGTACCACCCATGTTTTCTGCGGTCAAAGTCGATGGCAAACGTCTATATGAGCTTGCACGTGAAGGGAAAACAGTGGAGCGCAAGAGCCGTGAGGTTACGATCTATGAGCTTGAACTGACGGGAATCGAAACGCAGGGCGACACAACAGATATTTCTTTCCGCGCATTGTGTTCCAAAGGTACGTATATTCGGACATTGTGTGTGGATATCGGCCGAGAACTGGGCTACCCATCAACCATGGTTCAGCTGGAGCGAACCATTTCTGCAGGAATTACAGCAGAACGTTGCCTTCGCTTCGAGGACGTGGAACAGCACATGGCTGCAGGTACACTGGCTGAAGTGCTGATTCCGGTAGATGAAGCCATTAACTCCATGCCTGCACATAAGGTTCTGGAGGAACACACCAAAGGGGCTCTTCAAGGTCAGAAATTGTCCGCACGTTTACTGGATCCACCCGTGGAACAGCCTGGGCTTCTGCGGTTATACGCACAGGACGGGACATTTCTCGGTATTTTTGAACGGGATGAACTTAAACCGACCGTTCGAGCAGTTAAGGTTTTTTTACCGGAATAAAGAGGCCTTGAGTTTAGATTAGTGTGGTGTTAAGCTCGGTCTATCAAGTGAAATGCAGGTGATTGATTGTATGAAAACCGTAATGCTAACGTATCCGCAGACATTAAATTCCGATGAATTGCGTAGACAGCCGCAGGTGCTGGCCATCGGCCAATTTGACGGAATGCATCTCGGACATGCAAGCGTCATTCTGTCTGCTGTGCGTATTGCTCGGGAAACGGGCATGCAGGCAGCGGTAATGACCTTCCATCCGCATCCGAAGGAAGTCATGCGTAAAGGAGATTACGAAGGTTATCTGACTCCTTTGAGAGATAAGGAAGATATCCTGGCAGAGATGGGCGTTGATGTGTTATATGTTGTGGAATTTAATGAAGAATTCTCACAGCTGACACCAGAGCAATTTGTACATGATCTGCTGCTTCCACTTCAGACCAGAACAGCAGTCGTGGGTTTTGACTTCCGCTTTGGTCATAAGGGAGCTGGGGATGAACAGATGCTTCGGGCGCTGGGCAGTGATCAAATGTCTGTAGAGACTGTGCCTCCATTTTTGCTCAATGGTGAGAAAGTCAGCAGTTCTTTAATCCGTGGATTGCTCAAACGCGGAGAAATGGATGAAGCAAGTCAGTGGCTGGGACGCCCATACAGCATTAGGGGGACAGTCATTCACGGAGAGAAACGCGGACGGACAATTGGTTTTCCAACCGCTAATCTTGAACTGACGGATCATTACGTGGCACCTGCAAAAGGTGTGTATGCTGTTCGTGTATATTATCGGGATCAGCTGCTGCGAGGGGTAATGAATCTTGGTGTGAAGCCCACATTCCATGATAGTGGAATGAAACCCACGTTTGAAGTGCATTTGCTTGATTTTGAAGGGCATCTGTACGATCAGGAGTTGAGGGTGGAGCTGGTTCACTACATCCGTGCAGAACGCAAGTTTGACTCCATTGATGCTTTGATCAGTCAGATTCGTGAAGATGCCCTGACTGCTGCGCGACTCTTAAGTTGAAATTCTGGGTAAAATGGATGTTTACATTTACTTTCGTTAGGCAACTATGATATAATGTACTACGTTGTCGTTTTAGACAACAGATAACCTTGGCTTGGTTGCATGCTCTCACCGGCGGTGACGAGGCTAATGGCGATTATAATGAAGGAGGTGAATAGGATGGCATTGACTCAAGAACGTAAACAACAACTGATCGACGAGCACAAAACTCACGAGTCCGATACTGGATCACCTGAGGTGCAAGTTGCTATCCTTACGGAAAACATCAGAAGTTTGACAGACCACTTGCGTACGCATAAGAAGGACCACCACTCACGTCGTGGACTTTTGAAAATGGTAGGTCAACGTCGTAAGCTCTTGGCTTACGTAAAAAACAAAGATGTTAAACGTTACAGCGCATTGATCGAGAAACTCGGATTGCGTCGTTAATTATCGTACATGTTTTCAAAACCAACCTGGCTGTTTTCCGTCATTCCTCATTAGAGGGACAAGCGGAGTTTACAGCCGGGTTGTTTTGTAGATGAACATGTTGCCATATATTTGTAGATGATAGCTCCGCAAGGGGCTTTTGTTTTGCAGGTTAATGAATGCAGGACAAGCAGGAAATACTGATGAAATGCAGAATCCATTGTGTAAGGAACGATTAGAAGGAGGGATTTCATGGAAAAGCGTGTTGAAATGCAGCTTGGTGGAAGAACGCTTGTGCTTGAAACAGGACGTTTGGCCAAACAGGCTAATGCTGCCGTTAAGGTAACTTACGGAGATACCGTTGTATTGTGTACCGTGACAGCATCCAGCGAGCCGAAAGATTTGGACTTTTTCCCGCTCACGGTGAACTATGAAGAAAGATTGTATGCTGTAGGTAAAATTCCAGGCGGATTCATTAAACGGGAAGGAAGACCAAGTGAGAAGGCCATTCTCGCAAGTCGTCTGACAGACCGTCCAATTCGTCCATTGTTCCCTGAAGGTTTCCGTAATGATGTACAAGTACTTAATATCGTTATGAGCGTTGACCAGGACTGTGAACCGCAAATTGCTGCCATGATCGGTACATCGGCTGCACTGAGCATCTCGGACGTACCATTTAACGGACCTATTGGTGGCGTAAAAGTTGGACGTATTGATGGTGAGTTCATCATTAACCCTACGATTGCACAGCTTGAAGTTAGTGAGATTGAGCTTGTAGTTGCAGGGACCAAGGATGCCATCATGATGGTAGAAGCGGAAGCAAACGAAGTTCCGGAAGAAATCATGCTTGAAGCCATCATGTTCGGACATGATGAAATCAAGAACATTGTGGCTGTTATTGAACAGCTTGTTCAAGTGGCCGGCAAAGAAAAAATGGCTGTCAAACTGCACGCCGTGGATGCTGAAGTCAACAGCAGTGTACGCGAATTTGCGAGCGCTCGCCTGGTTGAAGCAGTTAAGATTGCAGAGAAGCATGCTCGTCAGGATGCCATCGACGTTGTGAATGACGAAACTGTTGCTCACTTTGAAGAGAAATACATTGAAACGCCTGAACTGCTCAAAGACGTGAAGGAAGTGCTGCACGATATCGTTAAAGAAGAAGTGCGCCGCCTGATCACTCATGATAAGGTTCGCCCGGACGGACGCGGACTTGCGGAGATTCGCCCAATTGAGTGTGATACATCCTTGCTGCCACGTACGCATGGTTCCGGTTTGTTCACACGTGGTCAAACACAAGCGCTTAGCATTTGTACCCTTGGTGCTCTGGGTGATGTTCAGATTCTGGACGGAATTAGCCTGGAAGAAACAAAACGTTTCATGCATCACTACAACTTCCCTCCATTCAGCGTAGGTGAAGCTCGTCCACTGCGTGCTCCGGGACGTCGTGAAATTGGACATGGTGCTCTGGGTGAACGTGCCCTTGCTAAAGTCATTCCTTCGGAAACGGACTTCCCGTACACCATTCGTCTGGTATCGGAAGTACTTGAATCGAACGGATCAACTTCACAGGCAAGTATTTGTGCAAGTACACTTGCGATGATGGACGCAGGTGTGCCAATTAAAGCGCCAGTTGCTGGTGTGGCTATGGGTCTGATCAAAGATGGAGAGCATGTATCCATTCTAAGTGATATTCAAGGGATGGAAGATCACCTGGGAGACATGGACTTCAAAGTTGCAGGAACACCAGACGGTGTAACAGCGATTCAAATGGATATTAAAATTGATGGTATTGATCGTCAAATTTTGTCCGAAGCTTTGGCTCAAGCCAAAGAAGGTCGTATGCATATCCTTGGCAAAATGACCGAAGTGATGCAAACTCCACGTGAGCAGTTGTCACAATATGCTCCTAAAATTACAACCATGCATATCAATCCGGATAAAATCCGTGATGTCATCGGTGCAGGTGGTAAAATTATCAATAAAATCATCGAGGAAACCGGTGTTAAGATTGATATTGAACAGGATGGACGTGTATTTATCGCTTCTTCCAACCAGGATATGAACGATAAAGCAAAATCGATTATTGAAGGAATCGTACGCGAAGTGCTCGTTGGCGAGATTTATGTCGGCAAAGTAAAACGCGTTGAGAAATTCGGTGCTTTTGTTGAAGTTCTTCCGAACAAAGAAGGTCTGGTCCACATCTCACAACTGTCGACAGAACGTGTTGCCAAAGTAGAAGATGTTGTAGCGATTGGTGATTCCATTACGGTTAAAGTGACGGAAATTGACCAACAAGGCCGGATCAACTTGTCCCGCAAAGCAGTATTGACGGCTGAAGCTCCTGCACAATCCTAAATCCTGCTGTATGTTCTACAGATTGATTGAATGAAGAGACAGAATGTGTATTTCTGGCTCTTTTTTTAACGCCTAAAATTCCATAACGTTTGCGGTTTTCGAAAGACTGCCTGAATTTGTTCATATTCTTGCCCTTGTCCTCATATGATGGGGACAAAGACGGCGGGAGGATGGAACTGTGAAAAACCAATCCAAAAAGCTGGTTGCAGTTCTGGCAGGTGTGGCAGCTGTCATACTGGTCGGACAAGTAGGCAGTGTACGTACATACATTACGGAGATCCGTGATGGCCCTGGGACTCAAAATGCATTTGACATGTTTAAAGAGGCGACCGGAGAGGATGCCTTGTTGTCGGCGATCCGGGATAAAGCGGCCGAAACAAAAATTGCTCCGGTCAATGCCAAAGTAGATCGGGTATGGAAAGCAATACCAGGATATAATGGCATGGAGATTGATGTGGAAGCCACGTATCGCAAGGCGCTTGGTGGGAACTTGAATACAAAAATTTCATATGTTTACCGTCAGGTTGAGCCGGAAATCCAGCTTAAGGATTTGGGAGCTCATCCCATATACCGGGGGAATCCTGCGAAACCGATGGTTTCGTTTATGATCAATGTGGCCTGGGGGAATGAGCACATTATCCCGATGCTCGATATTCTCGAGGCCGAGAAGGTGAAGGCTACTTTTTTTCTGGATGGAAGCTGGCTGAAGAAAAATGCCGAATTGGCCAAAGAGATCCAAAAACGTGGGCATGAACTATCCAACCATGCTTACTCCCATCCCAATATGAGCCGTTTAAGTGCAGAACGGGCCAGACTCGAGATTGGAAAAACCGAGGATTTGCTCAAAGAAACACTGGGGGTGGAAAATCGATGGTTTGCCCCCCCTTCAGGTGATTTTAATCAGAAAACGGTGGACATTGCGTCAAGCATGGGACTGCAAACGGTCCTATGGACACTGGATACGGTAGACTGGCGAAAACCAAGTTCAGCCTCGATTGTAGATAAAATTGCTGCAAAGGTGGAGGCCGGTACGTTGATTTTGATGCATCCCACGGCGTCTTCATCCGGCGCATTGAAAGGCATGATTCAATCGATACGGTCCAAAGGGCTTGTACTTGGTACCGTGAGCGAAACGTTATCTTCCGAGCGTATTAAAGCTCCAGCGGTTGAGTGAGCGGCGTTTTTTTGTTAATATCAAACAGTTGGAACCAAATGTCGATTTCTTTTTCTTGGAGATCAAGGCAATTATAGAGATGTAGGAGGGCCAACCGTGAAAAAAATTCAGCTGGGCAATGGCCTCAGGGTAGTCATGGAACAGATTCCGACCTGTCGTTCCGTGTCTTTTGGTATATGGGTCAAGACAGGCTCGCGTAATGAGCAGCCTGTGAACAATGGAGTATCACATTTTATTGAGCACATGTTGTTCAAGGGAACGGATCGTTATGATGCTAAGGCTATTGCGGAAGAATTTGATGCTATTGGCGGTAACGTGAACGCGTTCACTTCGAAAGAATACACGTGCTATTATGCTAAAGTATTGGATGAACATCTGCCTATCGCCGTAGATGTGTTGTCCGACATGTTTTTCCGTTCCAAAATGGATGATGGCGAGCTCATCAAGGAGAAAAACGTCATTCTGGAAGAGATTTCAATGTACGAGGATACGCCGGATGACATGGTACATGATCTGATGGCTACGGCTGCCTATGGAGAACATCCGCTGGCTTACCCGATTCTGGGTACAGAGGAACGCCTTAAAGCGATGGATTCCAGCCATCTGCGCGCATATATGAAAGAGCACTATACAATTGAAAATACAGTCATTAGTATCGCAGGTAACATTGATGACAGTGTGATTGATTTGATGGAAAAGCATTTTGGATCATTTGACGTTCATGGTGCGCCAGAACCAATTACCATTCCTAAATTCCAGAGTGGGCAGCTCTTTCACAAAAAGAAAACGGAACAGAATCACATCTGTATTTCGTTTCCGGGCTGTAAAATCGGAGATCCGCTGCAGTTTGCCATGGTGGTTTTGAACAACGCCATTGGCGGCGGAATGAGCTCGAGACTGTTCCAGGAAATTCGTGAAAAACGCGGACTGGCGTATTCCGTATATTCCTACCACAGCTCTCATGCGGACAGTGGGTTGTTTACTATATACGCAGGTACTGCACCGAAACAGACGAAGGAAGTGCTGGATCTGACCAAAGAGGTTCTGCATGACCTTGCTGTGAACGGTCTGTCGGAAGATGAACTGCGCAAAGGAAAAGAACAGCTGAAGGGAAGTCTGATTCTCAGTTTGGAAAGCACGGGAAGCCGGATGAACCGCCTCGGTAAAAACGAGCTGATGCTGGGCAGACATCACACGCTGGATGAAATGATTGCCAAAATTGAACAAGTAACGATGGATGACATCGATGCTGTACTTGACCTGATGTTCGCGGAGCCGTTTGCGCTCGCTATGGTCGGTGCTTCCGATCGCACCATTGCTGGATTAAGAAGGGATGATTTTGTTGCATTACGTTCAAATTCAAAAGTTACCGGGCAATGAAGATATTAAACTGCCTCAAAAAATGTCGGAGCTGGCATCAGGCTTTGATGTAGTTGCTGCGCTTCAGGAGGACGTTGTGCTGCATCCGGGACAACGCACACTGATCCCGACTGGATTGGCTATGGCTATGCCTGCCGGCCTCGAAGCACAGATTCGTCCGCGCAGTGGCCTGGCGTTTAAACACGGCATTACCTGCCTGAATACACCGGGCACGATTGATGCGGATTACCGGGGTGAAGTTAAAGTGCTTTTGGTTAATCTGGGGCAGGAGCCATTCACGATTGTGCGTGGTGAACGCATTGCCCAGATCGTATTCCAGACTGTGCCGGCTGTTGAACTAACCGAAGTAAATGAACTCTCGGAAACGGTTCGCGGCGAAGGTGGATTCGGTCATACCGGAAAGTAAGCAATGGCTATAGACAATGAGGGCCTTCCCACGTGGGAAGGCTTTTTTTGTATTCAGAGAAAGGAAAGCATGTATTGTTTTCACCCCCCTGTGGGCCCTTGCATACGATAAGGCATACATGTGGTGAAAGGAGTGACGTCCCGATGCTGACCGGAGTCCGGATTGTAGTCCTGGGCGGAGATGCGCGGCAGCTTGAAGTCATTCAAAAATGCGCAGAGCTTGATGCTACGGTAAGTGTGGTCGGTTTCGACAAGCTTGAGCGTTCCATTCCGGGGATCGAACATCATGAACTGGAGGAAGAAGTGTTGGCTTCTGCGGATGTGCTGGTGCTTCCTGTGGTTGCATGTGATGATCAGGGAAAAGTGAGCACCTCGTTCAGTGATTTGCCGATTTTCCTGAAAAAAGAACAGATAGCGGCATTGCCAGAGCATTGTATTGTTTTTACGGGAATGGCAAAGCCATTTTTGCGTGAGTTATGCGTGGATAACGGCTTACGGCTAGTTGAAGTGCTGGATCGTGATGATATCGCGCTCTACAACTCTATACCGACAGCTGAAGGAGCAGTCGCTATGGCGATTCGGGAGACGGACTTCACGATCCACGGCTCGGAATGTATCGTGCTCGGATTGGGCAGAACGGGATTTACAATGGCCAAAACGCTCCAGGGTCTTGGGGCAAATGTACGGGTGGGAATCAGGCGGGGAGAGGATGCGGCGCGCGCAAACATAATGGGCTGGAAGCCTTTTATGACAACGGATTTGGCCGCTCAAACCGGGGGGGTTGACTTGCTTTTTAATACGATACCGACTATGATAATCACAGCACAAATCCTGTCCAGAATGCCGCAAAAAGCAGTCATTATTGACCTCGCATCCGCCCCTGGCGGCTGTGATTTCAGGTATGCTGAAAAACGCGGTATTAAAGCGCTGCTTGCGCCAGGCCTCCCCGGCATTGTTGCTCCCAAAACGGCTGGCGGCATTATTGCCGACGCGTTGATCCGTTTGCTTTTGGAAGAACAAAACGCACGGGAGGTTGAACAATGAACTGGCAGGGAAAAACGGTAGGTTATGCTATTACAGGATCTCATTGTACGTTTGAAGAGGTTATGCCGGTGATTAGCCGGTTTGTGGCTGAGGGTGCGAATGTGGTACCGATTATTTCCAATTCGGTTTTAACAACGGACACACGCTTTGGTACTTCGCAAAGCTGGCAAAAACAGTTGAAAGATATAACCGGGAATGATATTATTTCTACAATTGTTGAGGCGGAACCGCTCGGGCCTTCCAAATTGCTTGATGTACTTGTTATTGCTCCCTGCACGGGGAACACAACAAGTAAGCTGGCTAATGCGATGACCGATAGCCCAGTGCTGATGGCAGCCAAAGCCCAGATGCGGAATCAGCGTCCGGTTGTGCTTGCCATCTCCACGAATGATGGTCTGGGATTAAATGCCGCGAACATCGCCAAACTGCTTGTAGCAAAATATATGTATTTTGTACCGTTCGGGCAGGATGATCCGGTGAAGAAGCCGAACTCGTTAGTCGCAAAAATGGAACTTATACCTGAGGCGTGCTGGAGTGCGCTGGAAGGCAAACAATTGCAGCCGATGATTGTGGAGCGTTCTGCTCAGGCCTGATATTTGTTGACCCAAGTTTCATGGTTTGCTATAGAGCTCGATTTCGCAGTGGAGAAGTTCCAGGATAACGGTTATACGCTTGAAGAAATGAACTTGGTTAAGGTAAACAAAGAAAATCATGGGGGACGATACATCGGGCGGTAATAGCTACCCGTGTACGCGTTCCTGTCGTTGAAGGGCATTCCTGCTTGCACCAGAAGTTCAGGCAAGCGGGATGCGTTCATGGAGATATGCATGTCGTAATCCGGTAACAACTGACCTTCATTTTGTGAATTGCCCAGGGCAATCTTCAGGGGAAGGACGGCATGAAATGTCGTAATTATTGCTGAATTTATTGCATCGGAACGCTCCCTAGGTTGATCCATTTGTTGATTTGACCGTGTCCAGTCTTCTTGCGTACACAAATGGAGGAATTAAGATGCGCATCATGGTACAGAAATTCGGAGGCACGTCGCTCTCTACGGTTCAGGCAAGAGAGCACGTGCTCCGTCATATTAAGCGTGAGCTTGAAGCAGGACTGAGTCTGGTCATTGTTGTGTCGGCTATGGGACGCCGAGGCGAACCCTATGCTACAGATACATTACTCGACTGGGCAGCACAAAATGGTAATTCACTATCTGCACGTGAAAAGGATTTATTGTTATGCTGTGGCGAGATCATATCCGCTACGACGCTTAGCAGTCTGCTGGAACACGAAAACATCCCCACAACCGTGCTGACCGGTGCGCAGGCGGGCTTTGTGACGGACGACAATTTCGGGAATGCCCGGATTTTGGATGTCCGTCCTGTTCGTGTGCTGGAGCAACTTCAAAAAGGGCGTGTTGTCATTGTTACGGGTTTCCAAGGTCAAACGGAGAGTGGAGACTTTACCACACTTGGCCGTGGGGGCAGTGACACATCAGCAACAGCATTAGGTGCTGCTCTGCATGCGGAGATGGTGGATATCTATACGGATGTAAACGGCATTTTGACCGCTGATCCACGGATTGTGGAAGATGCACGTCCGTTGACTGTTGTAAGTTATGCCGAGATATGTAATATGGCACATCAGGGGGCCAAGGTCATTCACCCACGTGCAGTTGAAATTGCAATGCAATCCCAAATTCCTGTACGAGTGCGTTCCACTTTTGCGGATAGTGAAGGAACCTTGGTTACACATCCGGAAGGATTCCAGGATGTGCAGACAGGCATTGTAGACCGTTATGTGACCGGGATCGCTTACGTAAGCAATGTAACCCAAATCACAGTCGACGTGCCGGGAGGCGCGGATCGGCTGCAGCTGAAAGTCTTCAAAACCATGGCTGAAAATTCGATTAGTGTTGATTTTATTAATGTTACCCCTTCAGGAGTCGTCTATACTGTGTTTGACAGTGACTCTGAAAAAGCTATTCAAGTTTTGCAAGAGATCGGTCTTAAACCTCATAGCCTGTCTGGCTGTGCCAAAGTGTCCGTTATCGGCGGTGGCATAAATGGTGTGCCAGGAATTATGGCCAGAATTGTTGAATCGTTAACGCTGGCTGACATTCAGATTTTGCAATCGGCAGATTCGAACACAACCATCTGGGTACTTGTAAAAAAAGAAGATATGGTTCAGGCCCTGAGGGCGCTTCATGCCTCATTCGAACTTCATCTGTAATTAGAAGCGAGCGGAGCCCGACCTGTTTTGAAGGAGGAAATCGAAGTGGACTTTGGAAGATTGATTACAGCAATGGTCACTCCGTTCAACGAACAAGGAGAGATTCATTGGGAGGAAACGGCAAGGCTCATAGATTATCTAATTGCAGATCAAAAATCTGAAGCACTTGTGGTTTCCGGAACGACTGGTGAATCTCCTACACTTAGTGACAGTGAAAAGGTGCAACTTTTTGAATTTGCAGTGAAACATGCTGCCGGAAGATGCAAAATCATTGCCGGAACAGGGTCTAACAATACCGCCCATTCGATTCATCTGACACAAGAAGCAGAACGTGCCGGAGTGGATGGGGTCCTTTTGGTTGTTCCTTATTACAACAAACCAAGCCAAGAAGGATTATACAGACATTTTGAAGCCATCGCGAACTCAACCAAACTGCCCGTGATGCTGTATAACGTACCAGGTCGTACGGCAGCAAGCCTGTCTGCTTCAACTACACTTCGCCTGGCTCAGCTTCCGAATATCGTGGCTACGAAGGAATGTGCTTCTTTGGAGCAAGTAACACAGGTCGCTGCAGTTGCACCCGAACAGTTCAAGGTATATTCGGGAGATGATGCCTCAGGCTTACCAGCAATTGCGGTGGGAGCTTACGGTATTGTCAGTGTAGCCAGTCATGTGGTTGGGGCCGAGATGAAACAGATGATTGATTTCTTTGTTTCGGGAGATGCTCAAAAAGCAACCCAATTGCATCAGAAGTTATTCCCGGTATTCAAAGGTCTATTCGAGTGTCCACAGCCTTTGCCGAACCCGGTAGCGGTGAAATTTGCGCTGACCTTGCGTGGATTGGACGTTGGTTCAGTGCGTCTTCCTCTTATTGCGCCGACTGAGGATGAGCAGAGCTTTATTCGCGACCTGTTTAACTAACTACAGATATTATCGTTATTTTGTTAATTTTAAACATATTAGATCGAACAGGAACTGCTCTTCAAACCAGAAGAAGCGGTTCTTTTTTTTCGCATTTTGGCTCGTTTCATCCTCGCTGTTAGAGGGAAACCTATGGCTTAACGACAGAGTGACTTGTTTTTTTTGTTTTTAATCATGTATAATGATGTCAAGTGACTGGGTGCGGTATTTTTTTGAAATTGAAAGCGACATCGTTTCGAGATGTGGCTTTGCGGTGAAAAGGGAAGGAACGGCTAAGAAGGAATCATTTCAATCCAACTAGTTGGTGTAGGGGAATTACTTCGAAGAACTTCTTCCAAATATCGTGAATAAAGGTGTTCTTTTGCATACATGCCTATCTTTTGGTTTGTAATGTGGAGACTACTTTTCTAACTTACAATAAATAAAATAATAAGGTACGACGTCCAACTACCATAGGAGGTTTAGATTCATTTGTCTAAGAAAAATAACAACGATAAACTGATGATTTTTGCACTGGGCGGCGTAGGCGAGATTGGTAAAAATATGTACGTCATCCAATACGCTAACGACATTGTAGTCGTAGATGCTGGTCTTAAATTCCCGGAAGAAGATATGCTTGGGATCGACATTGTCATTCCTGACATTTCGTATCTGACTGAGAACCGTGACAAAGTAAGAGGTATTATTTTGACTCACGGTCACGAGGATCATATCGGTGGATTGCCATATGTTCTGAAACACCTTAATGTTCCTGTATACGGAACCAAGCTTACACTCGGACTGGTGGAAAACAAGCTGAAGGAAGCCAACTTGCTGGGTGAAACGAAGCGCATTCTGATTGACGCTGATTCCGAGATTCAACTCGGTTCAGTATTAAAAGCAACATTCTTTGCTACTAACCATAGTATTCCGGATTCCGTCGGTGTATGTGTTGAAACACCAGAAGGTGCTGTAGTGCATACAGGTGACTTCAAATTCGACCACACACCCGTTAATGGTCAATATGCAGATCTTCAGCGTATGGCACAGATTGGTACAAACGGTGTACTCGCACTTTTGTCCGACAGTACCAATGCTGAAAAACCGGGCTTTACGCCTTCCGAGAAAAACGTTGGGATTGTTCTGGAAGATATCTTCCGTAAAGCGAGCCAACGTGTTGTTGTAGCTACTTTTGCTTCCAACGTACATCGGATTCAACAGGTAATCAATGCAGCTGAAGTGACGGGCCGCAAAGTGGCAGTCATTGGACGCAGTATGGTCAATGTTGTAGGCATTGCTTCTGACCTGGGATACCTTGAAATCCCGGATGGCATGATCATTGAGCCTGAAGAAGTAGGCAAAATGGCTGCTGACCGTGTCGTTATTCTTTGCACAGGAAGCCAAGGAGAGCCAATGTCTGCGTTGACCCGGATGGCTCGTTCGACTCACCGCAAGGTAGATATTCTCCCTGGTGACACCGTTATTATCGCGGCAACACCAGTACCGGGTAATGAGAAGTACGTAGGCCGTACCATTGATGAACTGTTCCGTCTTGGAGCTAATGTTCATTACAGTGGCGCAAACAGCGGTGTACACGTATCCGGTCACGGTAGCCAGGAAGAGCTCAAGCTGATGCTTAACCTGATGAAGCCGAAGTTTTTCCTGCCGATTCACGGTGAATTCCGTATGCAGCGCCGCCACGCGGTTCTTGCTGAATCTGTAGGCATTGATCCGGATAACATTTTCATCACGGATATCGGTGAAGTGGTGGAGATTCAAGGTGGAGCAGCACGCAAAGCGGGTAAAGTTACAGCGGGTAACGTGCTGATCGACGGATTGGGTGTAGGCGACGTGGGTAACATCGTATTGCGTGATCGCAAACTGTTATCACAAGATGGTATTCTTGTCGTTGTTGTTACGCTGAGCAAACAGGATGGCAAAATTGTTTCCGGTCCGGACATCATTTCCCGCGGATTTGTGTACGTACGGGAATCTGAAGGATTGCTTGATGAAGCAAACCGTATTGTCAGCAGCACTCTGCAAAAGTTGATGAGTGAGAATGTAAACGAATGGGCTTCACTCAAAACCAATGTAAAAGATGCACTGGGTCGCTTCCTGTATGAGCAAACTCGTCGTAGACCGATGATTTTGCCAATCATCATGGAAGTTTAATAAATACATTAAACAATCATATATTCAGGCACACAGTCGCCTCTTATCTACGAGTAATATTGGACGGTTCCTCGTAGATAAGGGGCTTTTTCTAGTTTTACGGTTTACTGCATGGCTTTTACGAGGCTTTTGGCATCTAATCGGGTATAAGTAGACTGGCAATTTCCCCATACTAAGGAGTACATTAAAATGGTTCTGGGGAAGGGGATTAACATAATGAGTGAATATATAAACGGTAAACAGACCTCCAAGTCGAATCAACCCGAGGTAGAGACTCCAAACATGCCTGTACAAGATGATAAAGGATTGTCTCCGGTTACAGAGGCCATTCAACAGTTTGGACAGACGCAATCGCCTGCAGGGGAGTCAAATATTTTTTGTATGACGATTATTGGACAGGTTGAAGGACACTTGATTCTGCCTCCGCAAAATAAAACGACCAAGTATGAACATATTATCCCGCAACTGGTTGCTGCCGAGCAGAACCCCCGTATTGAGGGCATATTGATCATTTTGAATACGGTGGGCGGAGATGTGGAGGCTGGTTTGGCAATTGCCGAGATGATCGCTTCTCTGAGCAAACCCACTGTTACTGTAGTCATAGGGGGAGGGCATAGCATTGGTGTTCCTATCGCAGTGGCTTCTACCTATTCACTAATTGCTGGAAGTGCAACGATGACAATCCATCCCATCCGGATGAATGGGCTTGTCATTGGAGTACCACAAACGTTTGAATACATGGAAAAAATGCAGGAACGTGTCGTACGCTTTGTCACAACACATTCAAATATCTCGGAAGAGATGTTCAAGGAACTCATGTTCAAGACGGGGGAATTGAATCGGGATATCGGGACAGCAGTAGGAAGTGCCGATGCAGTCAAATATGGATTAATGGACGCAGTTGGCGGCATTGGGCAAGCAATTGCCCAGTTAAATAAACTTATGGGAGATAAGAGGCAAACACTGCAGGCAGGAGGGCTTACACAATGACCATGTATACCGTTATGCCGCCTGAGCATCTCTGGTCCGGAATGTGGAATGAAGGGGAGGATACCCGTGAAGTCAAGGTTAATGGTTTATTGATGCAGGTCAGACCAGTTAGTGAGAGTGAAGCTGTCATTGTACGTTTGCTTGATTGCCCGCTTGAAGCTTATCTGAACCCAGCCAATATGCCTGGCGCCAAGGTTCCACTTTCAGGTAACGCTGGACCAACATAACACGACGAAAAAAGACAAATTGGGCAAGAAAAGAACATATGTACGGATTATATTTGTATGGTATAATATTCTTCTGGGGGTGACCTGATTTTGGCCAGAAGAAAAAAGAAGAAGAAAAAAGGCGCTGCGTTTAGCGGCGTTTTAAAATATGAGATATACGGAATTGTTCTGATTACCCTTGCAGTTATCGCTTTATCCGGTGAAGCAACGGTAGGACGTTCATTATCTAAAATGTTCGGGTTGTTGCTCGGCAAATTCTATTTTGCTATTCCGTTGATCGGGATCTATTACGGGTTAATGGTGATGATTCACCGAAAGTGGCCAAGCGGCTGGACAACACGCAAGACAGGACTTGTACTTCTGGTGTTTGCGTTAACCTTAATGAGTACCGTATCTGCAATGCATCAGAAACTTCTTCCTGTTGGTGCTCTTGAGCCGGGGGCGGTTATTACACAAGTACATAATGATATGCAGACCGAGCTGCTACAGCCTGCGCCTGGTGAGCATGATTCGATGCTAAATAAGGACATAAGTGGCGGTTACATCGGAGCTGCTCAATTTGCTCTGTTTTTATGGCTGTTTGGCAGTTTGGGTGCGCGTTTGATCATGATCGTGATGTTCATTATCAGTTTTATGCTGATTACCAGTCTGTCCTATGTTGATCTGGTGCGCATTTTCAGGACCAAGGTTTGGGATGCAGGCAGCTCAATCTATAAAAAACTGGAGTCGAGACCGGCTGCGCGCTCTACTGCAACATCTTCGGGGAAAAAAGGTAGTGCGGCACGCAAGGTGGTTCCTGTTCCTGCAGATGTCGAGGAAGATGAAGAGGATGACATGGAAGAGATGCAGCTGCCGAAACGAAAAGCGCCTATCTTCTTTCAATTGTTCGGAAAATGGGGTGCGGATCGGGAATCGACCAGGTCTGCCCGTGAGATGGAGCAGGAGGAGCCAACCCCTTCAGAAGAGGTTGTGTATCGTGCGAATTCAGATCATTTTGCAGAGTCATGGAATGAAGAGCCGGCGTTCGTTTCGGATGTACCGAGCCAAGTGGGAGGAGCTTCCCAACCCAAGGCCAGTTCTGCTCCAATCATCCGTGATTTCTTCGAACATGTCAGAGCGGAGGATAACATCAAGGATGATGATTTGGATGACGCGTATCCTTTCCCTGATGATATTTCGGATCAAACCCAAGGAGACGATATACCGATTAAGATTAGTGATGAGCTGGTGGATACTGCGGAATGGCCAGTATCTGAAGTTGGCCCGGATGATCTGAATGAGGTGGAAAGCAACCCGGACGGACAAACTGACTCAAACGGTGCCCCTACAGGGTTGAACAGTGAACATGTTGAGGGCCAGGACAAGGAGCCAGTTAAACCGCCTCCTCCGCCTCCAAAGCCATATAAGCTTCCTTCGTTCCGTCTTCTTGCGAAACCAAACAATGGAGGCAAGGGCGGGGATCAGAAAGATTATATGCAGACAGCCCGTAAGCTTGAAGCGACATTGGAGAGTTTTGGTGTTCGAGCGAAAGTGCTTGAAGTGGTTAGAGGACCAGCAGTTACACGGTATGAAATTCAGCCGGATATTGGTGTGAAGGTTAGTCGAATTGTGAGTTTGACCGACGATATTGCACTGGCATTGGCAGCCAAGGATATTCGGATGGAGGCGCCGATTCCTGGTAAGTCGGCCATCGGGATTGAGGTACCTAACGGTGAAGTTTCAGTTGTAACGATGCGGGAGGTTATGGAAACATCAACGTTCCAGGATGCAGAATCAAAAGTGACTATTGCATTTGGACGGGACATTTCCGGGCAGACCATCATCGGCAACCTCGCCCGTATGCCCCATTTGCTTGTGGCAGGCGCTACAGGTTCTGGTAAATCGGTTTGTATTAACGGAATTATCACAAGTATCCTATACAAAGCGAAACCGGATGAAGTGAAGTTTCTGATGGTCGATCCGAAAATGGTCGAACTTAATGTATACAACGGCATCCCACACCTGATGGCTCCTGTCGTAACCGACCCCAAGAGAGCTTCATTGGCTCTCAAAAAAATTGTGGTTGAGATGGAGAAAAGGTATGAGCTGTTCTCCAAATCGGGTACACGTAATGTCGAAGGTTATAATAACCTGATGAAGGGCAATCCGGCCGCAGTTTTGCCGTACATCGTAGTTATTGTGGACGAGCTTGCTGACCTGATGATGGTCGCAGCAGGCGATGTGGAGGATGCCATTGCCCGTCTCGCCCAAATGGCACGTGCAGCCGGAATTCATTTGATTATTGCGACACAGCGGCCTTCCGTGGATGTCATTACTGGTGTCATTAAAGCCAATATTCCTTCTCGGATTGCGTTCGGTGTGTCTTCACAGGTGGATTCCCGGACAATCTTGGACATGGGTGGCGCTGAGAAATTGCTGGGCCGCGGGGACATGCTTTTCATGCCGATGGGCGCTTCCAAGCCAGTACGTGTGCAGGGAGCTTTTATGAGTGATGAAGAAGTTGAAAATATTGTGAATTATGTGCGTGGACAAGGGGAAGCCCAGTACGATGAATCCATTGTGCCTGAAGTCGACGATTCCGTTCAAGCAGCAGATGAAGTACAGGATGAACTGTATGAACAGGCTGTGCAAATTATTTTGGAAGCGAAGCAAGCTTCCGTATCGTTGCTTCAGCGGCGGATGAGGGTAGGGTATACCCGTGCTGCACGCCTGATTGACTCTATGGAAGCTCGTGGAGTGATCGGTCCTTATGAGGGCAGTAAACCTAGAGAAGTATTGATCTCGCTGGAACAATATCAGCAAAACAAAATAAGTTCTTAATTTGAAATTGAATACGTAACTAGTGAAGCCCTAACGATAAAGTTGGGGCTTTTTTGTTATCAATTGACGTTGAAGTTTGCCATGTTGTCCAATGTTCGGGTGATTTGGTGCATAGGAAGTAAGCAGGCTTGTCATAATAACGTTAGCGATTCTGTTAATCCCACAAGAGAAAGGTAGAGCACAGTCGATGCGAAAAATGAACATATGGCTTTTCACTGCTATTTTGCTGATGTCCGCATTGGGAATACGTTATTTGCTTCCTGACAAATCGGCAACCGAAAGTTCGCAACAAAGTATACCGCAGGTGGAGGAGCAGTCTATGCCCACCTTCAGCAGCAACGCCGTGAAATATGGAAGCTATGGTCAGGATGTATACGAACTTCAAGGCAGACTGAAGTACTTGGGATTTTACAATGGTAAAATCGACAGTAATTTTGGCAGCAGCACATTAAAATCCGTAAAATGGTTTCAGTCTGAATTTGGCATGAAGGCGGATGGTGTGGTTGGGGCCAAAACCAAGCTGAAGCTGTACAATGCAACCAAACAATGGTCTCCAACTGAGCCACCGCTGCATAAAGAATCGTCTGGCGGGGGTAAAGACAAAAACACCAACGCCGATAAAGAACAGGACAATATGGGCTCTGCGAATTCGATGGGCCTGTCAGAGAATGAAATTAAGATTATGGCCAATGCGGTATATGGCGAATCCCGCGGAGAGCCCTTTGAAGGTCAGGTTGCCGTAGCGGCCGTCATATTGAATCGCGTCAAATCTCCGAGTTTTCCCAATACACCATCCGGTGTTATTTTTCAGCCCGGTGCATTTACGGCCGTCGCTGACGGTCAGATCTATCTCGAACCCAATGCCCAAGCCCGTAAAGCAGTTGAACAGGCAATGAATGGCTGGGACCCATCAGGGGGATGCCTCTATTACTTTAATCCCAAGACGGCTACATCCAAATGGATTTGGACCCGTCCTCAGGTGAAAACAATCGGTCAGCATATCTTTTGTATGTGATGATGTTGGAAGCAACCAGAAGACGTGTCTTCGGTTGCTTCTTGCCTTTTGCATGGGTTAAAATGGTTGTTACGCTTGAGCTTTAACGACATATTGCATAACAAATGACGCCGTAAAGGGGTTTTGACATTTGAATACATCAGGATTTGAACGGGGCAACCAAAAGGAGTTTCGTATCCATGTTTTGCCCACCAAACGTTTCAAGACATTTGCTATCTCATTGTATGCAGGAGTCCCACTGCAAGAAGATACGGTCACCAAAGTAGCTCTTACGCCATTTGTTCTTCGCCGTGGAACGGAGTCCTACCCGGAAACAACGGAGTTTCGTGAGCAGCTGGAGCATTTGTATGGAGCTGGTTTTGGGTTTGACGTATACAAACGTGGAGACTATCAAATCGTACAATTCCGGATGGATACCATAAACGATTCCTTTGTTGGCGGGGATGAGCAGCTGTTGGATCGCTCCTTTGCATTTCTGGGTGAAGTGCTCACTAGGCCTGCCCTTGAAAAGGGTCATTTCCGGACTTCCTATGTACAAGCAGAGCGTGAGACCGTTCGCAAACAGCTGGAGTCCGTTGTTAACGATAAAATGCGCTATGCAGCAGAGCGCTGCATTGAGGAAATGTGCAAAAATGAGCCATACCGCCTGCATCCGCTGGGTGAGCGTCAGGATCTGCCAGGCATTGAACCCGATGTGCTTACTGACGCTTATCAGAGCTGGCTGCAGCAGGCAAGTATGGATCTGTATGTGGTTGGTGACACAACACTGGAAGAAGTGGAAAACCTGGTGCAAAAACATTTTCATGTTGAACGTGCCAAAGCCGCTGATTATGAGACTCACAAAGCCATGCTCGGTGACAAAGAAGTGGAGACGGTTGTTGAACGATTGAATGTTAACCAGGGTAAGCTGAATATGGGGCTTCGCACATCCATTACGTATGGTGATCCACAATATGCAGCAGCGTTAATGTACAACGGCATTCTGGGAGGGTACCCACATTCCAAATTGTTCGTCAATGTTCGTGAAAAGGAGAGTCTTGCATACTATGCTTCTTCCCGGTATGACGGACATAAAGGCATTGCTACGATCCAATCCGGAATTGAAATTCCCAATTATGAGAAAGCCGTTACGATCATCAAGCAGCAGTTAGAAGAAATGAAGAATGGAACCATTAGTGATCTGGAGATGTCCCAGACCAAGGCGATGATCCGCAATTTGCTAAAAGAAATGCAGGATTCCGCTTTCGAGATGATTGCATACGATTTTAATCGTCAATTATCAGGCAAAGAGCGAACTGCTGACGAGCTGCTGGCTCAGGTTGAGCAAATCAGCAAAGAAAATGTTCGTGAGGCGGCAGAACAATTCCGTCTGGACACGATCTACTTCTTGCGGGATGAGAAGGGGGTATAAGCTAGTGGAGAGCATACATTACGAACATCTGCAGGAAACGCTGTACTACGAAGTGATGGATAATGGGCTGCATGTCTATATATTGCCTAAACCCGGATTCCAGAAAACCTTTGCCACGTTTGCAACCAAATACGGCTCTGTTGACAATCATTTTCAGGTCGAAGGGCAAGAAGAAGTGCAGGTTCCCGACGGAATTGCTCATTTTCTGGAACATAAAATGTTCGAGGAACCAACTGGTGATATTTTTGCAACTTTTGCGTCTCATGGAGCATCTGCGAATGCTTTTACCAGTTTTGATCAGACAGTTTATTTGTTCTCGGCCACAGAAAACGTGAATGAAAATATACAAACATTAGTCAACTTTGTGCAAAATCCTTATTTCACTGATCAGAATGTGGACAAGGAAAAAGGCATTATTGGTCAGGAAATTAATATGTACGCCGACAATCCGGACTGGCGTGTTTATTTTGGATTAATCGAAGCGATGTATCAAAAACACCCAGTCCACATTGATATTGCAGGAACGGTGGAATCCATCAGCACGATTACAAAAGAGACATTGTACACTTGTTACAACGCGTTTTATCATCCAAGCAACATGCTTTTGTTTGTTGTAGGTGGAGTAGATCCGCAGGAAGTGATGGACATGGTTCGTTCGAACCAGGCTGAGAAAAATTATGAACCTCAAGGCGAGATCAAACGGATATTTGAACCGGAGCCGGCACATGTGGTGGAAGCGAGAAAAGAAGCCCGATTGGCGGTTTCTTTGCCAAAATGTCTTTTTGGTTTTAAGGAAACGGATGTTGGATTCTCGGGAGAAGACCTGCTGCGACGCGACATGACGACCAAATTAATGCTGGATCTCTTGTTTGGTTCAAGTACGACGTTGTTTCAAAAGTTGTATGATGAAGATCTCATCTCGGATAGCTTCGGACATGAATACATCAGTTCGTCGCAGTATGCGTTCTCCGTCGTCGGCGGTGATACAAAAGACCCGGATCTGCTGCTTGCCCGCATACGTGAAGAGGTCGATGCCATGGTTAAGAAAGGATTTGAAGCTTCGGATTTTGAGCGTGCACGCAAAAAGAAAATAGGTGGTTATCTGCGCATGCTTAACTCACCGGAAAATATTGCGCATGAATTTACTCATGAGCAATTTCGCGGCGGTGATTTCTTCAATATGATTCCCATATATGAATCAATCACGCTGGAAGAAGTAAACCGTAGACTGGAAGAGCATATTCGCTGGGATCAACTGGCTGTATCGCTTGTCGTGAGTCCGTAAACATGGAGAGGGGAACAGGACAAATGAAGCCGATTGGAGATATGACAGTACTTGTTACTGGAGCGAGCGGAGGTATAGGAGCAGCCATTGCAGAGCGTTTTGCAACGGTCGGTATGAATGTGGTTATTCACTATATGAAATCGCATGAAGCCGCCAACGAAGCCGCCAGAAGATGCATGGAAAAGGGCGGTGGCAAAGTGATGACCGTATCTGCCGATCTTCGCAGCCGGGAACAAATCGAACGCATGCGTGAAAAACTGGAGTCACATGGCTTAATGCCTGACATTCTGGTGAATAACGCAGGCATTTCGCATTATGGGCTCTTATCCGACGTGACAGAGGAAATCTGGGATGAAGTAATGGCGATTAACCTGAAAGGCACGTTCTTGTGTACTCAGACCATGATGCCACACATGATCTCGCAAAGATACGGTAGAATCATTAACGTATCTTCCATCTGGGGGCTATCGGGTGCATCTTGTGAGGTGCTGTATTCCACCACTAAAGGTGGCGTAAATGCGTTTACGAAGGCTCTTGCCAAAGAACTGGCCCCATCCGGAGTTACTGTAAATGCTGTAGCTCCCGGGGCGGTACAGACTTCGATGCTGAATCATCTGGATCAGGATGAAATGAAAATGCTGGAAGAGGAAATTCCTGCTGGGAGACTTGCACAGCCTGATGAAATTTCCTCTCTTGTCTATTTTCTTGCACTGCCAGAGTCCGGTTATATCAATGGGCAGATCATTAGCCCCAATGGAGGCTGGCTTACGTAAAATTTGACCGGTCGTTGTTATCTGGAGAATTTATCCTGTATATTAATTGCCCGGCAGGCACATATTACAACTGTTGATTTTAAATCTCATGCGTCGCTAAGGAGGATTTATCATGTCAACAGAAAAAACGGTGCTCAGCAGCTTTGACACATGGAAGAAGTTCTTGGGTGATCGCGTACTGCAAGCAGAGAAGATGGGGATGAATGAAGAAACCATCAACAAACTTGCGTATGAGATTGGTGACTTTCTGGATGAGAAAGTGGACCCAGCGAACCATTCCAACCGGGCATTAAAAGAAATATGGGATGTCGGCGATGCTGAAGAGCGTCGTACGATTGCGCGCCTGATGGTCAAATTGGCCAAACAAAACGCATAAGCTGCACTGATGGAAAGCTCCCGCAAGGGGGCTTTTCTCTAATGATTACAGACCTGTTCTTGTAATTCATTTTCATTTTATATATCATTAACGTGACCCATTTTTAGAAGATGTCTCAGTTCGTTGTCCTGTGGACACGTTCTGCTGCTGTCGAATAATGTGGAATAATGCATTACGGGGTGTTTAAATGGAATCTAAACAATGGTACATGGAATATAAAATACATAAGAACAGACCTGGTTTGCTGGGGGATATTGCCTCCATGCTGGGGATGCTTGAAGTGAATATATTGACCATTAACGGTGTGGAAGGCAAAACCCGGGGCATGCTGCTCGAATCCGATGACGATGAAAAGATCCGTTTGCTCGGTGAAATGCTTGCAAAGGTGAACAGCATCACCGTGTCGGCTTTGCGTCAACCCAAACTGGTGGATATTTTGGCCGTGCGTCATGGCCGTTATATTGACCGCGATTCGGACGACCGCAAAACTTTTCGTTTCACAAGGGATGAACTTGGGTTATTGGTAGACTTTTTGGGTGAAGTATTTAAAAGGGAAGGCAATCAGGTGATTGGCTTAAGGGGAATGCCGCGGGTCGGCAAAACGGAATCGATTATCGCGGGCAGTGTCTGTGCGATGAAACGATGGACGTTTGTTTCGTCGACCTTGCTTCGTCAAACGATAAGGAGTCAGCTCTCCGAGGACGAAATGAACCCAAACAATGTATTTATCATTGATGGTATTGTAAGTACAATTCGTTCAAGTGAACGGCATTATAACTTATTGCAGGATATTATGACGATGCCGAGCACCAAAGTCATTGAGCATCCTGATATTTTTGTGCAGGAATCGGAATATGACTATAATGATTTTGATATTATTATTGAACTTCGGAACAATCCAAACGAAGAAATTATTTATGATACGTTTACGGCCAGCTACACCGATGAACTGTAAGGCTCCGTACGGGATCATGGAATAGATAGAAACAACTAAAGAGAAAAAATAAGGAGGAGATGGCATGTCTGAACTGGGTCAGCAGTTAAGAGAGGCCCGGCTGCAAAAAGGGATGAGTCTCGATGATGTACAGGAAATGACTAAAATTCGCAAGAGGTATCTGGAAGCAATAGAGGCTGGGGACTATAAGGTGCTGCCTGGCAGTTTTTATGTGCGAGCTTTCATTAAAACCTATGCGGAAACGGTGGGACTGAACCCTGATGAGCTGCTGGAGGGGCACAAAAAAGATGTACCGGCAGAGGAAACGGAAGCAACCATGGAGCCCGTGATCCAAAAGCGTTCGAGTCGTCCGGTGGAGCGGAGCAATCGCTGGATGTCCGTAGCGTTAATGTGGACATTTCCGATTCTGATTGTTGCCCTGCTGTACGTGTATGTGGTCATGAACAAAGATGATGCAGATACTCAAGGCGTGGACCAAACCAAAATTACAGACAGTCAGCAGCAACCAAATGATCAACCTGATGAGACAACGGACAATGGTCAGGCATCGACTCCACCTACGAATGAAGCGGGTGGGGAAGAAACTGGGCAAGGCGACGGGGAAGCAGGCGGCAATGGTGGTGGTACCGATGTCACGGATCAGACGGATCCTGAAGGTCAAACGGATGAACAAACACCAGATGGTACCGAAGATGAAGAAAATACGGATAATGCCGGAGCTGTAGTGGTTGCCGAAGATGGTAAATCCGGTAATATTACTAATTTCAAAGTAAATGGAAGTGCAGGGAAACCGGTTAAGGTTACCATTAATGCTTCGGGCCAGAGCTGGCTTGAAGTGTATAAAGGTGAAAATTCAAGCGGGGAAAAACTGCAATTTGGCATGACAGCCGATGGAGACAGTATGTCTTTTGATCTGGACAGTACTGGATTGTACATTAAATCCGGATATGCTGCGGCCACGACCATTGAGGTTGGCGGGCAAGTGGTAACGGATGGGAAGGCTACAAACCGGATTCGTCTTCAATTGGGAGATGAAAGTACAAGCACATCTACCGAAACGAACGGAGGCTCTGCTGAAGGATCAGGAGCAGGAAACGAAGGCTCTGGCACAGGCAGCGAATAAGGGCTTTAACTGCTGGGGACAATAAGGTTGTTTTCACTTGCAGTTAACTTTCGGTAAAGCGAGGTGGGAAGGCTATGACAGTAAGCTGGATCGTCACAGGTTTGGGTATCATTGTCAGCCTCCTGGGGTATTATTTGACTCCAAGCGCTTGGGGTTATGGAATTCTGGGTTTTGGACTTGCGCATGTCCTTTTGGGTGTGCTTGACATGTTCAGACAGCCCAACCGCAGCCGATATTAGATTGCTGTGCGTATAAGCATTTTTGGCTACTGCGAAAGTGGTGGCCAAAAATGCTTTTTTCGTTCCATCAGCCCTTTAAAATTAGACTTTTCCGTGGCGAATCCTCTATAATGTTACACAGAACAAATGATTAATTGAAAGGGTGACCAGTTTGAGTTCAGAAAATTCGTTCGATATCGTGTCCAAAATGGACTTGCAGGAATTAACGAATGCCGTTACACAAACGGAGAAGGAAATCGGCACACGTTACGATTTTAAGGGAAGCAAAAGCAGTTTGAAATTGGACAAGGATGCGTTGACGATCGTATCCGATGATGAGACCAAACTTAAGGCTGTTATTGATGTACTACAATCCAAAATGGCGAAGCGGAACCTGCCGCTCAAAAACATTGACTATGGCAAAGTGGAGCCAGCTTCATCGGGGACAGTCCGTCAGCGTTTAAATTTTAAACAAGGGATTGACCAGGATATCGCCAAAAAGATCAATATTCTGATCCGGGACTCCAAAATGAAGGTGAAGAGTCAGATTCAAGGAGATCAGCTCCGGGTAACTGGTAAGAGTAAAAATGATTTGCAGGCCGTAATGCAGCTTTTGAATGGTGCCAATTTGCCTCTTGATTTGCAATATACCAATTTCAAATAAATTTGTTATGCGCGCTTTGTGGTGGGAAAACGTGTTTTGACACTGCAATTGGCGTATATTATACTAAGTGTGCATTGCTAGCAAACAAGCATAAAAGCCCAGTCATCATCGTTTTGCTGACTTTGTGAAAAGCAGTACATCTTCTGGAAGTCGCCGGAACGTTTAAAACGGTTTTTGCGTTTGAACGGTTGACTTTATTTTTTGCGTTTTTACATATGAGAGCAGTGGTGTACGCAGTGAAACTGTAAATGTTCACCTTCCGGATGATGGATACGGGATTAAGATGATTGTTTGGAGTATTGGAGGATAAGAGGGAGGGCGTCTTGTGAATTTACCCAACCGGATTACGCTTGCACGAATTTGCTTAATCCCTTTTTTGATGGTGTTTCTGCTCGTGGACTTTCCATTTTATCCGGAGCCTTTGCAGATTGGAAGTTTATCGCTTCCGTACAATCAGCTGGTCGCTGCCATTATATTTGTCATTGCAGCCAGTACGGATGGAATTGATGGATATCTGGCACGGAAAAACAATATGGTCACCAATTTGGGCAAATTGCTTGATCCACTGGCAGACAAGCTGCTTGTGACTGCAGTGCTCATTTCACTTGTTGAGATGGGCAAGTTGGACTCATGGATCGCTGTTGTTATTATCAGTCGGGAGTTTGCGGTTACGGGGCTTCGCCAAATTGCTTTGCTGGATGGATCGGTTGTTGCGGCCAGCAGCTGGGGCAAGCTGAAAACGGTGGTGCAAATCATCGCCATTGTATTGCTGCTGCTTAACAACTTCCCATTCTCCTACACGGGAATTCAAGTTGATGTTATTGCAGTTTGGGCGGCAGCGCTTATTACGATCTGGTCAGGTGTTGACTATTTCATCAAAAACAAAAATTTGCTTAATTTATCAAAAGCGTAACCGTTTGAGGTCAAACGGGTAATTTATGAAGAACAGCTTGCGCAAAGGGCAATAGGAAAACATCCTATTGCCCTTTGATCACTCACATTGTGCACAGGAGGATGCTGAATGAAGGCAGAAATTATCGCAGTCGGAACAGAGTTGCTGCTTGGGCAGATCGTGAATACAAATGCCAGATATCTATCCCGCGAACTGGCAGCTATCGGTATTGATGTTTATTTTCAAACTGTAGTGGGGGACAATTTGAACCGTCTGAGTGAAGCCATTCGAATAGCCCAGGGACGCGCAGACGTTATTTTGTTCTCTGGCGGCATCGGACCTACACAGGATGATTTGACCAAGGATGCGATAGCAGCAGTTTTGGGTCGTAATCTACATATTGATCGGATGGCAATGGATAAGATCGAAAGCTTCTTCAGGGATCGCAATGTGGAGATGACTGAGAACAATCGGCGCCAGGCCATCGTGGTTGAGGGAGGAACCCCGCTTGCTAATGAAACGGGTCTTGCAGCAGGGAACGCCATTACGGACAATGGCAAACATTATATTGTCATGCCTGGGCCGCCGAAAGAGTTGATCCCCATGTTTGAGCAGGAGGTCAAACCTTGGCTGTTCCAGCACGTGCTTACGAATGAAATGCCCATCTATTCGAGAATGTTGAAGTTCGCAGGGATCGGCGAGTCGGCTTTGGAAGACCGTCTGCTTGATCTGATCGATAGTCAAACTGACCCGACGATCGCTCCCTATGCTAGTGAGGGAGAAGTAACAGTACGGGTTTCCACCAAGGCGCCGAGTGAAAATGAGGCCAAGCAGAAACTGGATGCAATGGAGGTACTAATCAGGGAGCGGTTGCCAGAACACCTCTACGCGAACGAGGATGTGCCTATAGAGTACACAATCGTGACGATGATGGCTGATATGGGTCTGACCCTTAGCGCGGCTGAGAGCTGTACAGGAGGGCTTGTCATGCAAAGTCTGACATCGGTTCCTGGCAGTGCGTCCATGCTCAAAGGCGGAATTGTATGTTATTCCAACGAAATAAAGGAAAAGCTGCTGAATGTTCCTCATGATTATCTGGAAGGTGAGGAGGCTCCCGGGGCTGTGAGTCCTGAAGTGGCCAAAGTTTTGGCTGAGCAGGTACGCATGATCGGTGATTCCGATTTTGGTCTGTCGGTTACAGGTGTAGCAGGTCCCGGTTATTCGGAACGCAAGCCCCCAGGACTCGTTTTTATCGCACTGGCTGAGCGGGGAAAAGAGACGGAGATCCACGAACTGCGTATCAACGGAAATCGGGAGACGGTCCGCATCCGTTCAACCAAAGCCATTTTGTACCGTTTATGGCGCAAGCTCGTTGCTGTGGACTAGTTGGACACTGAATTGCTTTTGCAGGCAGTATGAAGTATAATCTAAACAGACGGAAGAACCGTAGAATCAGGCATTTCAGCCTTATTTGCGGTTCTTTTTTCTGTTTCATTGCAAGTTTCGCCCAGGAAGAGGCGCCTCGGCCTTCACAAAAAAAACGAATGTATGTTCGAAAAAAAGCTTGGCAAACGTGTTAAAACAAGGTATCATTATCTTATAAACAGTAAAGGGTGTGAGCATATTGTCAGACCGTCGTGCCGCGCTTGATATGGCGCTCCGTCAAATAGAGAAGCAATTTGGTAAAGGATCTATCATGAAACTGGGTGAGTCAACTCACATGCAAGTGGAAATCATACCCAGCGGATCTTTAGCTCTGGATATAGCACTAGGAACAGGCGGCTTGCCAAAAGGCCGGATTGTTGAAATATATGGACCTGAATCTTCAGGTAAAACAACTGTGGCATTGCATGCGATTGCTGAAGTGCAAAGAGTCGGTGGACAAGCTGCATTTATCGATGCCGAGCACGCACTGGATCCCCAGTATGCAAGTAAACTGGGCGTTAACATCGATGAATTGCTTTTGTCCCAGCCTGATACGGGTGAGCAGGCGCTGGAAATTGCTGAAGCACTTGTGCGCAGTGGCGCTGTTGATATTATCGTTGTTGACTCTGTAGCAGCATTGGTACCAAAAGCTGAGATTGAAGGCGAGATGGGGGATTCCCACGTTGGTTTGCAAGCACGTCTGATGTCCCAGGCACTGCGTAAACTTTCCGGGGCAATCAGCAAATCCAAAACGATTGCCATCTTCATCAACCAACTTCGTGAAAAAGTTGGGGTAATGTTTGGTAACCCAGAGACAACACCTGGTGGACGTGCCTTGAAATTCTACTCTACCGTTCGTCTGGATGTTCGTCGTATTGAGAGTATTAAATCAGGCAATGACATTATTGGTAACCGTACTCGCGTAAAAGTTGTGAAAAACAAAGTTGCGCCGCCATTCAAACAGGCTGAAGTAGATATCATGTACGGTGAAGGGATTTCCAGAGAAGGTAGTATAATTGATATTGGTACAGAACTGGATATCGTTAATAAAAGTGGTGCTTGGTATTCTTACGAGGGTGAACGTCTGGGCCAAGGTCGTGAAAATGCGAAGCAGTTCATGAAAGAGCATAAAGAGATTGCACAAGTTATTGAGCAAAAAATCCGTGAAGCAAGCAATCTGACGACGGTTGTTCCAGCTCCAACGAGTGAAGATCAACAAAAAGAAGAAGCAGAAGAACAAGAGTTGTTTGAAATCAACGAGTAATCCTTCCTGGCAGGGTGGCCCCGGAATACGTTTTGTCTTCTGGAGCCTCCCGAACTTGTCTGGATTGAGCTTGGCTCGATCTTGCAAGGGGTAAGGCGTATATTCGTGCGCTGTTTAAAGGCCTCTGTCCAGAAGGACAGGGGCTGTTAGCACGCCTATTGAGAGTGATGTGGCCGGGCTTGGTTCCCGGCTTTTTGTATTTGGTTAGTTTCTGCATAAACAGATAACGAACAATGTGGAAGGGGAGACCTGAATGGATCAACACGATGATGATGATTTGTATGATAAAGCAGAGCTGGAGGGAATCTCCCAATTCCCGGACAACGAAGAACTTACCATTACACGGGTAGAACGAACAAAGAGCAGGCAAGCTCGTTACCGAATCACGTTTGGTTTGTACTCAATTACTGTACTTGAAGATGTAATGATCAAATATCGAATGACCCGTGGCAACACGTTTGTAAAGAAGGACCTGGAGGAAATTATAATAGCGGATGAGCGCCAGCAAACCTATGTGCAGGCTCTGCGCTATCTGGAGCACAAACAGCGTACAAGGTATGAATTAAGCCAGCGGCTGCGTCAAAAGGAATTCGCTGCACCGTTGATTGAAGAGGTGCTGGATCGGCTTGAGCAGGAGAAGCTCATAGACGATGAAGGGTTTGCGAAGGAATGGACAAGACAGCGTATGACAGGGCAGAGGAAGGGAAAACTGTGGATAAGGCAAGAGCTGCGTCAAAAGGGAATTGCCAATGAACTCATCGTTGAAGCACTTGAAGGTGTAAGTACGGATGCGGAGTTTGAAACAGCTTTGACCGCTGGACGAAAGAAATGGAATCAGGTCAAAGGAGACATTTCGGAGAAGAAACGCAAAACGCTTCCTTTCCTGATGCGGCGCGGGTTTCCTATGGATATGGTACGCAAAGTCGTAAATTGTTTAATTGAAGAAGATGAAGCAGAAGATCCTGAAGACGACGAGTTGTTGTCATGGGATTAACAGAGAGTACACAGTGTGTTGCATTCTCTTGACAATTTCTTTCGTCAAATACTAAAATGGACATGAGTCTGTAAGAAATGGACAACCCTTTTTCCTTCCAAAAAAGCGGTTTCGGTTTCTTAGGATTTAACCTTCATGATTATGGGTTCGCTGAAGATGGCGAATAGTACGTGGTAACATGTACACTTGAAATGAAAATCGGCGGGGGATCGCCGTAGGTATCGTTATTCCCAAACATATGTATGACTTGAAAACAGCAAATTGACCCAAGGAATGCCTTGGAGGAATCAACGAGGAGGTGAACAGTATGATTGCAATCACGATCGTTCTCGTTGTTGCCGCGCTATTCATTGGGTTCGGAGTAGGATATTTTATTCGCAAATCTCTTGCAGAGGCTAAAATCTCCAGTGCGGAACAAGCTGCCGTACAGATCGTTGAGAACGCGAAGAAAGAGGCAGAAGCACAGAAGAAAGAGACGGTGCTGGAAGCGAAGGATGAGATTCATCGCATTCGGGCCGAAGCTGAAAAAGACACTCGTGAACGTCGGAATGAAATTCAACGACAAGAAAGACGATTGTTGCAAAAAGAAGAGTCGCTGGATAAAAAGATGGAATCACTCGAACGTAAAGAAGAGCAAGTGGCTAACAAAGAGAAGCGAATTGATGAGACACAGCAGCAGATCGAAATGATTTACAAAAATCAGGTGACGGAACTGGAGCGTATATCCAACCTCACCATGGAAGATGCACGCAGTATCATACTGTCCAACGTAGAACAGGAAGTTCGTCACGAGACGGCTCAAATGATCAAGGACATTGAACAGCAGGCGAAGGAAGAGGCGGACAAGAAATCCCGCGAAATTATTACACTTGCTATTCAACGCTGTGCAGCGGATCATGTGGCAGAGACAACGGTATCTGTTGTAACCTTGCCTAATGAAGAAATGAAAGGCCGGATTATCGGTCGTGAAGGACGTAACATCCGTGCGCTTGAAACCCTAACCGGGATTGACCTTATTATCGATGATACGCCAGAAGCGGTTATTCTGTCGGGCTTTGACCCGATCCGTCGTGAGATTGCCCGTACTGCCCTGGAAAAACTGGTGGCTGACGGACGCATTCACCCGGCACGCATTGAAGAGATGGTGGAGAAATCCCGCAAAGAAGTGGATGAGCGCATCCGTGAATACGGTGAGCAAGCTACCTTTGAAGTGGGCGTGCATGGTCTGCATCCGGACCTGATCAAAATTTTGGGCCGGTTGAAGTTCCGTACAAGCTACGGCCAGAACGTCTTGAAACATTCGATGGAAGTCGCTTATCTGGCTGGATTGATGGCTGGCGAACTCGGAGAAGACGTTACACTTGCAAGACGTGCAGGCCTATTGCATGACATCGGTAAAGCGCTGGATCACGAAGTGGAAGGATCACACGTTGAAATCGGCGTGGAGCTGGCGAAGAAATATAAAGAACATCCGGTAGTAATCAACAGTATCGCGTCCCATCACGGGGATTGCGAAGCAACTTCGGTCATTGCCATGCTGGTTGGCGCAGCAGATGCGCTGTCTGCAGCAAGACCGGGTGCACGCCGCGAAACACTGGAAACGTATATCAAACGACTGGAGAAACTGGAAGAAATTTCGGAATCGTTCGAAGGTGTCGAGAAATCGTATGCCATTCAGGCCGGACGCGAAGTTCGCGTTATGGTACAGCCTGAGAAAATTGATGATGCCGAAGCATTCCGTCTCGCACGTGACATTACGAAGATGATTGAGAATGAACTCGATTATCCAGGTCATATCAAAGTCACCGTCATCCGGGAAACCCGGGCGGTTGAATACGCAAAATAGAGCTTTACGGAAAAGTGGCCGCTGTATTGGGGCCACTTTTCCTGTTGATAGCCCGGTAACGGGCGATTTTAAAAAAAAGATCTGACGGGATAGGGACCCTGCAAATGCTTAAGTGCTGGCTAAATAAAGCAAGCTTGCGGGGAATTAAGGAGGCAATGCAATGAAAGTACTGTTTATCGGTGATATTGTAGGCAACGTAGGGCGTAAGGCTTTGAAAGAAAATTTGCCATATCTGAAAACGAAATATAAGCCACATGTGGTTATTGTAAATGGCGAGAATGCAGCAGCGGGCCGTGGAATCACGGGGGCTATTGCCAATGAATTCTTCAACTGGGGTGTGCACGGGATTACTCTGGGCAACCATACTTGGGACAATAAGGACATTTTTGATTTTATAGATGATGAACCGCGCATGATCAGACCTGCGAACTTTCCACCAGGAACTCCAGGCAGAGGATACACGGTGGTTAAAGGTGAAGGTAAAGAGCTGGCCATCGTAAACCTGCAAGGTCGTACGTTTTTGCCTGCACTCGATTGCCCATTCCGCGTGGCGGATGAGATTGTTGATGAGCTGCGTCAGAATCACAAATGCATCCTTGTGGATATGCATGCCGAGGCAACTTCCGAGAAGATTGCGATGGGCTGGCATCTGGATGGACGTGCCTCGCTGGTAGTAGGAACACATACGCATGTACAAAGTAATGATGACCGGATTTTGCCTGGTGGGACAGCATACTTAACGGATGCGGGCATGGTCGGACCGCGTGACGGCATCCTTGGCATGGAGCGCGAAGCGGTACTGCGAAAATTCTACACCCAGCTGCCGGTACGATTTGTAGTGGATGATGGCAAATGGCATTTCCATGGCGTGTTTGTAGAGATTGATGAGTCCACAGGGGCCGCTACAAAAATTGAAAAAATCCGCCTGATGGAAGACGAGTGGCGCATGGAATAGGGGGATTGCCCCATTTTGCAAGGAAACCCGTCTAAAAAGAAGGAATTTTTTTACCTCCCGCGAATAACATCTAGTAAGTGGAAACAAACATTCAACATTCCCAGGGAGGTACTTACCATGGAAGTATTAAAAGTTTCAGCAAAGTCCAATCCCAATTCCGTAGCCGGCGCACTTGCAGGAGTTCTTCGTGAACGTGGAAATGCTGAACTGCAGGCCATTGGAGCGGGAGCACTGAACCAAGCCATTAAAGCGGTAGCGATAGCCCGGGGATTTGTAGCACCAAGCGGAGTTGACTTGATTTGTATTCCAGCTTTTACAGACATTGTGATAGACGGTGAGGACCGAACGGCCATTAAGCTGATTGTGGAGCCCAGATAATACATGTACTTATGCATTGAACCTGTTTACGGAGTAGACAGGTTTTTTTGCATTCTGCATTAGGAAGAACAAGTTCCAAAGAATTACATAGGGAGGGTTAACCATGGCCGAGTGGCGTGTAGCCGATTATCACTGTGATGCATTGAGCAAAATGTTGATGCAGCCTGCTCTTTCATTTGAGGATGACTCAGCACTGGATGTGAATCTGCAGCGGATCAAGGAAGGCAATGTAGGATTGCAGGCATTTGCCATCTATCTGCCCGAAGTGCTTGGTAAGGGCAAGTTTGAACATATCGTTGGTCAGCTGGAGGTTTATCGCAAACGTGTGGAGAGAAGCAGTGGACGGCCTAGCGGTACTCATACGTTGTTATGGCGGGAGCAGGTAGCTCAACTAGGTCAAACGGCTAATCCTTGGGGTCTGCTAACACTGGAGGGAGTGGATGGGCTCGAAGGCAACCTGTTTTATCTTGAGCTTTGTTACCAGATGGGTGTACGGGTTATGGGGCTTACCTGGAACTATGCCAATTGGGCAGCGGACGGCGTGTTGGAGAAGCGTGGAGCCGGACTGACGGAGAGGGGCAGGGAACTGGTTCACCTGTGCAATCGGATCGGGATGCTGCTGGATGTGTCACATTTGACGGAGAAGGGGTTCTGGGAACTTGCAGAGCTAAGTGAGCGACCTTTTATTGCTTCTCATTCCAACAGTTATACGGTATGTCCAAATGTGCGCAATCTGAAGGATGATCAGATTCGTGCAATTATTGCAAGGGATGGGCGCATCGGGCTGACGTTTGTTCCATGGTTTGTGAAGCAGGAAGGCGAAGTGAGGATCGAACATTTGCTGCCTCATATTGAACAGGTCTGTTCTCTGGGCGGGGAGCATCATCTGATGATGGGCTCTGATTTTGATGGAATACCGACGTATATTCAAGGTCTTGAGCACCCAGGTCAGTATCCGAAGCTGATTGAAACTCTTCTCAAGCACTACGACGAAAAGCTAGTACGCGGCTGGATGTGGAATAATGCTATGAATTATCTCAGGAAAAATCTGCCTGAGGGCAACCTGAAATAAATACCATGTTCCTTAGCTGGAGCAGTAGAGTTCTATAAAGTTATTTTACAGAATAAGGATACGGCTCTTTGGAAATTAAGTGTATTTCATGAATTTTCACCAGTACGTTTTCATTTTGCGTCAAAAAGGGGTATAATACCATTGGATTGTTAAGAGGCTGATCGCAGGCCATAGATAAACAAGGAGTGAAATTCACGATGACTAAAACAGTACCAGTGGGCGTATCTGCCCGTCACATTCATGTATCTCAAGAGCACGTTGAAATTTTGTTTGGCAAAGGCTATGAATTGACTGAGTTTAAACCTCTGTCCCAACCTGGTCAATATGCTGCGAACGAAACTGTAGCGGTAATTGGTTCCAAAGGACAGTTTGATAAAGTGCGTATCCTCGGACCTGTACGTCCTGAAACACAACTGGAAATCTCGATGACAGACTCTTTTGCCATTGGCGTTAAGGCACCTGTGCGCGAGTCCGGAAGCATTGAAGGTACACCTGGCATTACAATCAAAGGACCTGCAGGTGAAGTTACGATTGACAAAGGCGTTATCGTTGCTGCACGTCATATCCACTTCCACACTTCCGATGCTGCGAAATGGGGTATCGAGGACAAACAAATGCTGAAAGTTCGCCTGGGTGGAGATCGTGGTCTTGTACTTGAAAATGTACTGGCTCGTGTATCCGACTCCTTCGCATTGGACATGCATATCGATACGGATGAAGCCAATGCAGCTGGCGCTCGTAACGGCGACACTGCTGAAATCATCGACTAATCGAGTGAAACAACATTCAGCCGAAATCCTTCGGTTGGATTGACTTAACAAACCTGAGTACATCCATGAGAGCTGTTTAGACACAGCCCAGGGTTGTGCTCGGGTTTTTGTGTATTTTGGGTTGTTTTGTAGTGGGATTCATACTGTTCAATGTCAAATGAACTGGCAGCTTTGAAAGTGGAATTACGGCCCAGTTCATGTTATAATTTGATGTAATGCTCTTTTGGTGTATATTCCACGGAATCGATACCAACCAAAGTGAGATAACGGATTTTCAAATATGAGATAGTGACCTTTTCCAAAGCAGTTGCCACTCACTCATATTGACCGAATAAACAACTGCGATATGCAGAGTGTCGTTTGTAGAACTTGAAACTTTTTTATTAATAGAGGCTGTAAGGAGTGACCGAAGGAAATGGCTAAAGACTCAAAAAAGGATTACTCCCAATATTTTGATTTCTCCGATGCCAAAGTAATTTCGCAAGATGAATTCAGCAAAAAGATTCGAATTCGGGGCCGTGAGATCAATATCAAGTCAGAGCCGAATCATCGTCAGGAGAAACAACGGGGCAAGGAAGACGTTCAGGTGCTCTATGAGAATGCAGTACCCGATGAACTGAAAACGATCGGTAAAGGCAAACACTATATCGTGTACACGTATGGCTGTCAGATGAACGAGCATGACTCCGAAACCATTAAGGGACTGCTTGAATCCATGGGTTATCAGGCAACGGAGGACCGCAAAGAGGCAGACATCATTTTGCTGAACACATGTGCCATCCGGGAAAATGCGGAAGATAAAGTATTTGGTGAGCTGGGTCACCTCAAAACACTGAAGACGGAACGTCCAGGACTGCTCCTCGGAGTGTGCGGATGCATGTCACAGGAAGAGGGCGTCGTGAACCGGATCATGCAGAAGCATGGTTTCGTGGACATGATTTTTGGTACCCATAACGTTCACCGGCTGCCTCATTTGATTCAGGAAGCACTCTTCAGCAAGGAAATGGTTGTTGAGGTATGGTCCAAAGAAGGCGACATTATCGAGAACCTGCCGAAGAAACGTGAGGGCATGCGCGGCTGGGTGAATATTATGTATGGCTGTGACAAGTTCTGTACATATTGCATCGTACCGTTTACGCGGGGCAAAGAACGCAGCCGCAGGCCGGAAGATGTTATTGCCGAGGTTCGGGAATTGGCAAGGCAGGGATTCAAGGAGATCACATTGCTTGGACAGAATGTTAATGCTTATGGCAAGGATTTCACGGATCTCCAATACAGCTTTGGTGACCTGATGGACGATATCCGCAAAATTGACATTCCGCGAGTGCGGTTTACAACCAGTCATCCACGAGATTTCGATGATCGTTTGATCGAAGTATTGGCCAAGGGTGGAAACTTGGTGGAGCATATCCACCTGCCGGTACAGTCAGGCAGCACGGAAGTGCTGAAACGCATGAGCCGTAAATACAGTCGTGAACACTATCTCAAGCTGGCAGAGAAAATTAAAACAGCCATCCCGGATGTTGTACTGACAACAGACATTATCGTTGGTTTTCCAGGTGAGACCGATGAACAGTTTGAAGATACATTGTCCCTGGTTCGTGAAGTAGGCTATGACTTTGCCTACACATTTATCTACTCCCCGCGTGAAGGTACGCCGGCAGCTGTCATGGAGGACAATGTTCCAATGGAAGTGAAGAAGGAACGTTTGAAACGCTTGAACGAAACCATTAACGAATACAGCCACAGAAGCAATGAGCAGCAGCGTGGCAAGATCGTTGAAGTGCTCGTCGAGGGTGAGAGCAAGCGGAATTCCAACGTCCTGGCAGGACGTACACGCAGTAATAAACTGGTGCATTTTGAAGGACCCAAAGAATTGATTGGTACATTTGTGAACGTGGAAATTACCGATCCGATGACTTTCTATATCCGTGGCAACCTGCTCACCGAGCCGGTAGCTGCCAATCAGTAATACACAAACACAACCTAATAAGATGGAGTATGCGTTTTGCACTTAGCGGAGAGTGCAGTGCCAATCTGGAAAAGCGTAGCGTTCGCCTTTATAACCGGATTTTACCCTATGAAACATAATTAGAAAATCCGGGGATAACAGCGATTGAAAGATGGCACTGTAATCGGAGCGGCTGGTGCGAAAATAGATAATTCATCTTATATCATCTCATAGAAATGGAGCGATTTCAGTGGCGCAGGAAGAAGTGCAGTACAACCATTATGGAATGCCTACCTACGATACGCGCAATCTGGTCATACGCGACGACATTATGGGAAAAGCCAAAGAGTTGGCTGATATGCTCGGCACAAGCGAGGAAGTAAAACAGTTCCAACAGGCTGAGTCCAAAATTCGCGATCATGAGCGTATCCAGCAATTGATTGCAACCATCAAGAAAAAACAGAAGGAGATCGTAGCCTTCGAGAGCTTCAAAAACGCAGAGATGGTCAGCAAAATTGAACAGGAGATTGAAGATTTGCAGGACGAACTGGACAGCATCCCACTGGTAACAGAATTCCAGCAAAGTCAAAGCGACATCAACTACCTGCTTCAACTGGTCATCTCCGTTATTCGGGATACCGTTTCAGAGAAAGTGAATGTGGAGGCAGGCACGGATTCACCTCCGACCAGCTGCGGTTAATGGACAAAAGGGTGTGGACGCAGTCCGCGCCTTTTTTGACTTATAGAACAAGGAGCTCACGCAATCGACTTTGAAATACACTTCGAAGGAAGCTCCACGCAGTGGGGTTATTTTGCGCGGGCACAGTGCTGACAAATACGCACAAAGGAATAAGACCAGGCTTGCAAGCACAGGCTTAATAGAAACTGTCATCTTGGTGAGTGAAACGGTACTCCGCAGAGTCAGCAACAGGTAGGTTAGAATATGAACAACAACTGGTCAGACAACTTTTATGTGCAACAAAGGGGAAATGGATAATGGGTATTCTGGATAAAATGGTTGAAGAGGGAAATGGACGGTTCTGGGGTTTCCTGGGTTGTCGTTATATAAAAGGTGATGAAAAGGAAGTGCAAATTGCATTGACGGCTGGCGAACATCATACCAATTCCATGGGGATTATCCACGGCGGTGTGCTCACTTCCCTGATGGATCAAGCGATGGGAATGGTGGCTACAGCAGCGATGGAAGTGGACAGCTGTGTCACGACCAATCTAAATGTACATTTTCTCGCTCCGATGAAACAGGGTGAACTAATGGTCACAGCTACGGTGCTGCACCAAGCAGGACGGAGTATTACAGCCCAATCGGAGATCCGTGATGCATCAGGCACACTGGGATGTATGGCAACAGCCACGTTCCGTGTAGCACGGCCAAAAACGTAAAGCACGCAATCCAAAGGTTGACAAACGATATTATTATGTCATAATGAGATTATCAAAATGAAAGTAGTCGGTGGTGCCCATGAGCGAAAACTACGAACACGTTAATGATGAGAACGATGAACAGGCAGCTCGTGCCTACAGTTCCAAAAAATATCGTACTCCCGATGGCGTTCCTGCGGATATTGTGATGTTTACCTTAACCAAGAGGGAACGCAAGACGGTAACCAAGACACTTCCCATTCGCGAACTCAAAGTGATGCTGATTAAGCGCAAAGGGTGGCCTTTTGCGGGACGCTGGGCTTTGCCCGGTGGATTTTGTCAGGAAAATGAGTCCATCTATGATGCTGCGAAGCGAGAGCTGATGGAGGAGACCGGTGTCGACGGCGGGCATTTGGAGTACCTGAATGTATATAGCCAACCTGGGCGTGACCCGAGGGGATGGATTATCTCTCATGCGTTTTTTGCGCTCGTAGAAGAATGGATGCTCGAACACCGCCAAGCGGCGGATGATGCTGAAGATGTGGGGCTGTTTACCATTCAGGAAGCATTGCAGGAGTTGGAGCTTGCCTTTGATCACAGGACAATTATTGAGGATGCCTACCGCCGCATTCAGCAGCAAATGCTGGAAACGACAATTGCGCGGCAGTTTCTGCCCCGCGATTTTACACTAAGCGAATTATACCAGGTGATTCAAAGTGTCGTGCCTGATTTTGAAGAACCTAATTTTATTCGGAAAATCACTTCCACCCGCAGCCGCAAAGGGATTGTTGAAGAGGTACGGGATGAAGAGGGGAACCTGCTAAGTTCCAATCAGTATTCGCAACGTCCGGCACAGCTCTATCGGTTTACGGAACTTGTACCTCGTCTGTCGATCTATACTTAATTTCGGAAGTTTATCATTATTGGAGTGTATCTGGATCAACCTATTCTCAAAAGGGAGTGTGGACGATGAAAGCACTGATTGTGATTGATTTCACCCGTGATTTTGTGACCGGATCCTTGCCTGTAGGCCAGCCAGCGGTTGAGATAGAGGAAATCGTTGCCGCGATAACGGAAGCCTATTGCAATAACAACCATGAGGTCATCATGGCGGTTGATTTGCATGAAGAGAGTGATCCGTATCATCCGGAAACTGCTCTTTTCCCGCCACATAACATTAGAGGCACCGAAGGAAGGCAGATATATGGTCGTTTGGCTCAGGTGATGGAAGAGCGGCATGAGGACATACGGTGGATGGACAAAACAAGATACAGCGCATTCTGTGGAACAGACCTGGAACTCAGATTGCGCGAGCGTGGAATTACAGACATCGCACTGATCGGGGTATGTACGGATATTTGTGTATTGCATACGGCAGTGGATGCTTACAACAAAGGTTTTCACATCACGGTATACGAAGATGCCGTTGCCAGCTTTAACCAGCAGGGACATGAGTGGGCACTTGGACATTTTCGATCCAGCCTGGGAGCTCAGGTAATCAAGGCAAGTGAGACCGTTCTTGCGCAGGCTTAGCCTGGGATTCAGTGATGTTGTCGATAAATATGGTAAATACGAATAATCCGGAGAACTCATATATTCCGCAATATGCAGATTCATTATGAGGAGTCTCCACATGTTGACCCGTATGCACAGGAATACCTGTGTCACGAGCGGAAGTCAGAGAGGATGAGACAAATGCAGACGACTAGCCTGGCTTTACATACGGATAAATATCAGATCAATATGATGTATGCGCACTGGGTGAATGGAACTCACAAACGGAAAGCGGTGTTTGAGGCCTATTTCCGCAAGCTTCCTTTTGGTAACGGCTATGCCGTATTTGCCGGATTGGAACGGATTGTGAATTACATCAGCCAGCTTCGATTCACGATGGAAGACATCAAATATTTATCCAAACAAGAGGAAAATTATGATCCTGTTTTTCTGGAAGAGTTGCTCCAGTTTTCATTTCAGGGGACGATTCATTCCATGAAAGAAGGAGCACTTGTTTTCCCTGACGAACCGCTCATTCGGGTAGAGGGCTCCATTATGGAGACGCAACTGGTGGAGACGGCGATACTTAACTTCATGAATTATCAGACATTGATTGCAACAAAAGCTTCACGGATCAAACAGGTGGCCAGCCAGGATACGCTGCTTGAATTCGGAACACGACGGGCTCAGGAAGCGGATGCGGCCATATGGGGTGCTCGGGCATCTTATGTCGCGGGATTCCATGCAACGTCCAACATGCTCGCAGGAGAGCGTTTTGGCATCCCAACAGCGGGGACGCATGCACATTCCTGGGTACAGAGCTTCATGAGTGAGCAGGAGGCGTTTGACGTCTATGCGAAGGTTCTGCCTGATCAGGTGACTTTGCTCGTGGATACGTTTGATACATTAAACAGTGGAGTACCACATGCGATCAAGACGGCCAAAATGCTCGAGAGCCAAGGCAAAAAAATGAACGCCATCCGTCTGGATAGCGGTGACCTCGCCTACTTGTCCATTCAGGCACGGCAAATGCTGGATGAGGCAGGACTCGATTACGTTAAAATTGTTGCGTCCAATGATCTGGATGAGAACACGATCTTCAACCTGAAAGCTCAGGGTGCTCGCATCGATACATGGGGTGTGGGTACACAGCTGATCACGGCATCCGACCAGCCTTCTCTAGGTGGGGTATACAAACTGGTGGAGCGTGAAGTGGATGGTGCCATGCTGCCAACGATCAAAATTTCGGCCAATCCCGAAAAAGTCTCCACTCCAGGTAAAAAAGAAGTTTTCCGGATCATTGATCCGAAACATGGCAAAGCGATTGCAGACTATATCTGCTATCCAGGAGAAGAGCAGCCGCTTCAGGGCGGTCCGCTCAAGCTGTTCAACCCGCTACACCCGTATCTCAAGAAGACGGTTACCCGCTACGAAGCGGTAAATATGCTGGAGCCGATCTTTGTAAATGGGTTCAAGGTGTATGAACTGCCTACCCTGGATGAGATCCGCAGTTATCACAGGGAACAGATGGACCTCTTCTGGCCAGAGTATCTGCGTAAACTCAATCCGGAGATTTACCGTGTCAATATCAGCCCGGCTGCATGGAATATGAAGCAGAAGCTGATTGCTGAGCACGTACAATCCACGGAGGAATGATAAACCAAGAGGGCATAATCGGTATGTATTACCGGGTTATGCCTTTTTGGTTTTGTCCCGGCTCTATTTGTTTGGTATCATCCAGGTGCGGTCCATTGGGTTTCAGCGGATGTGTCAAATCTCATGGACAGACAGGTCATGAAGCGCAGTATACTAAGCGTTGAAGACTGACTTTCACTTGAACAAGGGCATAATTATTTCTCGGGAAACCGCATAAGACGTCAAAATTCAGCATCTTTCTGAAATGGAGAATCTGCACGCCCACGTGGTGGATGTAGTGAAAATTAAATAGGGCTATACGTAGCAGGAGTTTTCTAATCGGCTGTTTTTGTTTCAAGCATGCAGCCTCGGGGGATGAAACAATGGAGGAGGTCTCACCTGTCTCTTGTTAAAAACACCCGCAAACGAACGTGATAGCCGAGTGCCTGTTTGCCGTTTGTGCTGCTGTCTTTTGGCCTGAGAGCTTTTGCACTGCTGCCTTATTACGAGTTACCATCACCAAGAAGGAGTAGTTCGGGATATAAAATTGTCCACTTTGGCAATCACCGTAGGTCTGGAATTCATCGGATTGCAGGACACAAACTGACTCATGGTATACTTTTATTGCTGAACGTGGGTACAGCTTTCTATGGATTTACTCAAGGTAATTCTGCTGTATATATGGAAGCATTCAGACAAATCTTCCTTTATCCATATGATGACGATTTTGTCCTGCTGACGCTGCTCTCGGTGATTGCATTATTCAGGGATTCCGTATTCAGCCGCAGATCGCGTATTTGGGCCTTCATTGGTCTGATCCCTCTGATTGGGCCACTCTTGTACCTGATTGTGGATAGAAGAAGTACCATTTGAGATCAGATAATCACTAAACATAAGGAGAGGATATACATGGAGACTATTTTTCCGGCGTACGTGGTACGAAACGATGAACAGGGCGGGGTTAAGGCAGCTGTAGAGCAGCTGAAAAAAGAAGATCTGCCTAATGGAGATGTTACTGTACAAGTACAGTATTCCAGTGTCAATTATAAAGACGGACTCGCGACCATTGAAAAAGGCGGTGTGGTTCGTGAGTATCCCATGGTACCCGGGATCGACCTTGCAGGTACGGTCGAAGAATCCGTAAGTGGACGATTCGCACCAGGAGATCGTGTTATTAGCACAGGCTTTGAGCCAGGTGTGTCTCATTTTGGAGGCTACAGCCGATACGCTCGCCTGCGCAGTGAATGGCTTGTGCCTCTGCCACCAGGTCTCAGTGAGAAAGAGGCGATGGCAATCGGTACGGCTGGCTTTACGGCAGCACTCTCGGTGGACGCTTTGCTTCGGGCTGGAGTAACACCGGAAATGGGCAAAGTTTTGGTTACGGGAGCAACAGGTGGGGTTGGAAGCATGGCCGTGGCCATTTTGGCTAAGCTCGGTTTTGAAGTGACGGCCAGCACGGGTAAGAAGAAAGAACAGGAGACGCTTCTTACAGATCTGGGTGCCTCACAGGTTATTTCACGGGAAGAAGCAGATGCACCCGCCAAGGGGGCTATGGGTAAACAGTTGTGGGCAGGAGTTGTAGACCCTACAGCTGGTCCAGCCATGGAGGAGCGTCTGAAACAGATTCAATATGGAGGCGCAGCTGCCGTATCCGGATTAACAGCTGGATCCAAGTTTGAATCAACAGTGTTTCCGTTTATCATACGTGGCGTACAGTTGATTGGTATCGATTCGGTGTACTGCCCAATGGAGCAGCGGGAACGCTTGTGGAACTTGCTTGGCGGGGAATGGAAGCCGGATCGTGCGCTGGAGCTGGGTATTCAGGAGATCTCTTGGGCACAGCTGCCTCACACATTGGAAAACATTCTACAGGGTGGTGCGGTCGGTCGTACCGTCGTTAATACAATGGGAGACGTACCGGCCGAATAAGATCCTTTTCTCCTAGACATGCTAACTCTACCTAAGATTGCCACGATCCACGAAGTGGCGGGGAAAGGAAGGAAGAGCATGCGTGTTGGAAGAAAAGGGACGCAAGTGAAAATTGGTCGGCGCACGGGGTCCTTATTTGTAGGTTGCATGATCGTGTTGTGTATCGGATTACTTGTTGCCTGTTCTACCGAAGCGGCCCAGCAGGAACGGAAAGTGTACAGCGGGCAAGCAACGAAAGAAGGGAACATGAGAGCCCAGAGTCAGGGACACGGGTTAAACGGCCCGTTGATTCGGGAGTTAGATAAAGCTTTTGCCGCAAGAGACATCAAATTGATGAACAATATGTCTGCTGATGACGGTGAAGGCGGGATCTCCTATATGTATCTGTTGAATGGAAGTGGCCGGCATATTGTGAAGGTTCACATTTTCAGTGATGCGGACACCCGGGCCGCACGGATGAAAGAAATGTATGGTAATTCTGGCGATCAGGCTGTCATTGAAAATGTACTTGGCAAAACGGCGATTCGAAGCAAAGGATACGTATCACTTGTGTATACCGCCTCAGGCGGGGAGAAGGACATCTATGAAGGACAGGTATCTGAAGTATTCCATCATGTCCTGAACCAGTTGAATTGAGGGGTAAAGTCAAAATGGAGTAAAACAATTTCATTTAATGGGATTAAATAAATCCGTAGAAAACGACAAACCCGTCTGATCATTCAGACGGGTTTGTATATTTCACGCATGACATGGCGCAGCTCTGGCAAAATAATCTTTTCCATGGCCAGCTTGACCGCGCCTCTGGAACCTGGCATGGAGAAGATCGCAGTGCGTCCAATCGTTCCGGCCACGGCCCTGCTTAGAATGGCAGCTGAACCGATATCCTCCGTATAGCTGAGAAAACGGAAAATTTCACCGAAGCCGGGCAGTTCTTTGTCGAGCAGAGAGGATACAGCCTCATACGTTGTATCTCTGGGAGCGATCCCGGTTCCACCGCTGAGCAGTACGGCTTCAATATCATCTCGAACAGCTGCATCCTGCAGAATGGTACGGATGCGCTCGGTTTCATCCGGTGTAATGATATATTCTACAATTTGATATCCTGCTTCAGTCAGCAGTTGATGCATAAGTTGTCCGCTGGTATCCGTATCCTTGGTGCGGGTATCCGATACGGTGACAATCATGCAGGAGACCTTGTCCGGCGCTTCCTGACGATGCTGTTCCACTGAAGTGGTCATGAAACTCCCTCCTCTATCCACATTTCTCCATAGCATAGACCATTCAGCAGCTTCAGGCAATGTACTGTGGAAGAATAGATCGATATTGCGTAAAGAATGCAGGATAGTGTACACTCGCTAGATATAGAACGACCCATACAATGGTCAGCCAGAGAGGTGTTTAGCAATGAGCATAACAAGTGAAAAAGAACAATCCATACCTGTATATATATTGTCAGGCTTTCTGGGAAGTGGCAAAACGACACTGCTGGTGCAGTTGATTGAACATTGGCAGCAAGCAGGCTTGCGGCCAGCAGTGGTCATGAATGAGCTCGGTGAGGTCAACCTGGATGGTCAGGTTGTGGATGCCGAAGTACCGATGACCGAAATGCTGGGCGGCTGCATCTGCTGTACCGTAAGAGGTGACCTGGGCATTCAGCTTGCTGATCTGGTTCGGGAGGAGTCACCGGACGTCATTATCATTGAAGCTACGGGAGCGGCCAACCCGATGGAAATTCTGGATGCGGTAACGGAAACGTCGTTATATATGCGTCTTGAACTGAAAAGCCTGATTACTGTTGTAGACGCGGCACATCTGTCAGGCCTGTATCAGGAACAGAAGGGGCAGACGTTTAAGTTGATGCAGGAGCAAATTCGTTGTGCCTCAATCTTGATTTTGAACAAAACAGACAGAGTCAACGAGCAGGAAATAAGTGATTTGCGGCAGCTGCTGACAAAATGGAATGGCTTTGCCCCTGTGATCCAAGCTGTGCGATGTGAGGTTGACATGGACCTGCTGCTTCAAAGCGGAGCTGGAGTACACGCTTATCAGGCTGCTGCTGAATCGGATAAACGGGAGATTTCAGCGGAGCACGTCCATACCGATGCTTGTACAGAACATGGATGCAGCCATGATCACGGACAACACCATGAACCTCACGCTCCCCATGCTTCACATGAGCATGTCATGGTTTATACGCATTATTTTAGCCAGCCAGTGAAAAGTGAAGCTTTTGAGCGTTTTGTAGCCGGACTGCCCCGGGATGTATACCGGGCGAAGGGCATTCTTTCCTTTAGTGATACGGCGAGCCGTTTCTGGTTTCAGTATGCTTATCGGGAATCGGATTATATGAAAATCACCCCTCAGGGGGACGTGCCCAATGTGGCTGTGTTTATAGGCGAGCATTTTGACCAAGCTGTCATTCGTAAGCAATTGATGGAAATGGAAGCGATAAATCAAGCGTAATTGATTCAAGGTTCCTCCAGACTGGGTATTAAGAAGCATAGCAAACTTTGCCTGGGAGGTAACTTTAAATGACACAACAACAATATCAACAATGTATTGATGCTTGCCTGGAGTGCATGAATGCTTGCAACGTATGTTACATATCCAGTCTGAAAGAGTATGACTTGGCCATGCTGCGTGACTGTATTCGACTGGATCGGGAATGTGCAGAAATTTGTGGATTCGCTGCTCAAGCGATGACACGTGGTAGTGATTTTATCGCCGAAATCTGCGAATTGTGTGTAAAAGCTTGTGAAGCATGTGCTGCCGAATGCGGAAAACATGAACATGATCACTGTCAAGCCTGTGCGGAAGCCTGCCGTAAATGTGCAGAAGCTTGCCGTTTGATGGCAGCAGTAGCTTAATCATAGAATGCATGAATTAAATAGAAGCCAATTAACTCAGAGAATGAATGGCTTAATCCCCTCTTGAACCAACGTAAAGTACATCTGATTGACGGATGTGCGGAAACGTTGCCGTACGGGAGGGGATTTTTCCATTAGAGAAGAGACACACAAAAAGATCCAGGTTGCCAAAGCAAGGAACGATATGTATAATGATGGAAATGAATTGAAACGATGAATATCCGTGATCGGGAGAGTAACCAGAATCATGCATAGCAGCGAGCCGGAGCAGGTGGAAGCCGGTATGACATGACCTGTGTGAACCGCACCCGTGAGATGGTTATCCGAAGAGATGCCCCTTTTAGAAGGAGACAAGGCATCTGCAATGAGGGTAATCCGGCTTGCGACCGTTACTCGCACCGAGCGGAGCAGCTTTTGGCAGCATATGATATATGCAGTCATGAAGTTGTTCACTTAGAGTGGTACCGCGGGAACTGTGAAGATCAGCTCTCGTCTCTTTTATAGAGACGGGGGCTTTTTTATATGCATCAAAAAAATTATGTCATGACAAGGAGTGTTCACCATGTTAATGAAACTGGCGGCAGGACATATTGCTCCACTTACGGGGCTTGAGGAAGCAGAGGTACTTAAGCTCCTGGAAACACCACCACAACCCGAACTGGGGGATGCAGCCTTTCCTTGTTTTGTATTGGCTAAATCACTGAAGAAAGCACCCGCAGCGATTGCAGTTGAGATTGCCGAGGGACTGAAGGCAGCAGGACTAGATGCTGTAGCGGCAGGTCCGTATGTGAATATACACTTTAACCGGGAGAAGTTGTCTTCGGAGTTACTGGAAATGCTGGGCCATCCCTCGTTTGGAAAGCTCCAGATCGGCAAGGGTATGCGTGTAGTGATTGACATGTCATCACCCAACATTGCCAAACCGTTCGGAATTGGACATCTGCGTTCAACGGTCATTGGCGCTGCACTATATCGATTATATAACGAAGCAGGATATACCCCGGTTCGTGTGAATCATCTTGGCGACTGGGGAACCCAGTTTGGCAAACAAATCGCAGCCTACAAGCGTTGGGGAAACGATGAAGCGCTGCAGGCGGAACCCATACGCACTTCCCTTGAACTGTATGTACGTTTCCATGATGAAGCGGAGAATGATCCCACGCTGGAGACCGAAGCACGCGAATGGTTCCGCAGGCTGGAGCAGGGGGATGAAGAAGCTAAACGGTTGTGGGCTTTCTTTGTTGAAGTGAGCATGAAGGAATTCGACCGGATGTATGAACGCCTGCATGTACAGTTTGATCATACCCTCGGTGAGAGTTTTTACAACGATAAGATGGGGGCCGTGGTGGAAGAGCTCAGAACCAAGGGGTTGCTGGAAGAGAGTGATGGAGCACTAGTCGTGCGTCTGGAAGAGGAGGATATGCCTCCTTGCCTGATTATCAAAAAAGACGGAACAACCATCTATCCGACACGGGACCTGGCAACGGCCGTTTATCGTCATGATGTCATGCAAGCCGATAAGCTGTTATATGTGGTTGGAGGTGAGCAAAAGCTGCATTTCAAACAGGTCTTTGCCGTATTGTCCCGGATGGGGCATGAATGGTCTGCGGACTGTGAGCATATTCCGTTTGGTTTGATGCGTTTCGAGGGTAGGAAGATGTCCACCCGCCGCGGTAAAGTGGTCTTTTTGCAGGAGGTACTGGATGAGGCCGTTGCTCGGGCATTACAGATTATTGAAGAGAAAAATCCCAATCTGGACAACGCGCAGGACGTAGCGGAAGCCGTGGGCGTTGGGGCGATTGTCTTTGGCGATTTACGCAATAATCGTCTGAACGATGTGGATTTTTCGCTGGAAAACGCGGTCAGCTTCGAAGGGGAGACAGGGCCTTATGTGCAGTACACCTATGCACGGATTAACAGCGTGCTTGGCAAGGCAAAAGATGCGATTAAGGGTATGGATGATGGCAATACGAATCGATTGAAAGACGCAGAGAGCAATGATGGTGTGAGTCATGGCACAAACGTTGGTGATGCTTCATGGGCACTGCTTAAATTGTTGACCGATTATCCGGAATACCTTGAAAAAGCCATTCAACGCAATGAGCCGTCGGTGATTGCCAAGTATGTCATTGATGTGGCGCAGGCATTTAACCGCTTCTATCACGCTGAACGGATCGCTGATGCTCCGGCTGAAGAGCGGCCTTTCCGGGTAACCCTGACCGAACGTACGGCTGAACGAATTAAGCACAGTCTGTATTTGCTTGGCGTACAGGCTCCTGAAAGGATGTGAGGTCCCTGTGAAATGGGGAAAGCATGAACTTCTTAGGCAACCGGGTAAGCCCAAGAATAACGTGCAAAAGTTAATGGCAGGTGTTTCTCTTCGACAGGTGAGCAAACACCTCGGAGGCGAGCTGGTTCTGAGAGAGATCAGTCTGGATGTGGGGGTTGGGGAATGTGTCGTGTTGGTGGGCAGGAATGGTTCAGGTAAAAGCACACTACTGCGCATATTGGCGGGGTTTCTATTGCCCGATGGAGGTTCGGTATGTCAAACCGTAAAAGGAGAGAAAATGTATGCGCTCGACGGACTGCCTCGCTTACCCTTCACATCCGCCGAGTACTTGTGGGAAATGGGGCGTATACGCGGCGTGCGCCCTACGCTGCTGCGTCAACGAATTCATGAGCTGAGTGAGCTGTTTTTCCTTGGGACTGCGATGGATCAGAAATTACCGCTGCTGTCCAAAGGCACACTTCAAAAGGTGAATTTGATTCAAGCGATGTTACCGGGACCTGGTGGACTAATACTGCTGGATGAGCCGTTATCTGGCTTGGACATTCCTGCCCAGCAAGCTGTCGTATCTTTGCTGCAGCAGTGGAAGCAGGAAGGAACTTCGATTGTGACGGCTTGTCATGAACCTTTGTTCATTGAACGTATGGCTGATCAGGTGTACGTGCTGCAGAAGGGGCGTGTACTGCGTCAGTGGAGCCGGTCAGATCTGAAAGAGCTCGGGGAGCCGGTTATACGGATTCATAGTTTAATGACAGGATCGGATACGGAACTCTCGGATACCTATTCAAAGCTTGCCGAGCAGAAGGGCGTTCTGGATATCTATCGTCATCGTGAGAGCAATAATGGCAGTGAAGAGTTCTGGGATTGGAAAGTGAAACGCAGCAGATCGGACCACATTATCGGTATGATTCTTGCGGCTGGAGGCTCGATCGTGTCCGTTCTGCAAGAGGAGAGCCAAATACATATGGAACGATTGCTGAAAGGTCATCATCCTTCTGAACATCCGGGTGAAAGAGTGGCCCCATCTACCCGACCTCATTCTCAGTCGGAAGTAGCGGGAGGCGGATTTTCATGATTGTTCTAACTCGGTATTTACTCAGGCATTACATCCGTTCGCAGAAGTATTTTGCACCCGTCATCATGTATGTCATTGCCATGCTCCTGATTTATTCATATAAACCCAACCCGGTTGCGGACAGTTATAGTGTAACGGCCATGCTTCTCTTTTTTGGGGCAGCCTGGCTGGGTCTGACCGTGATGAATGCAGAGCCGGCGGGGCAATTGCAATTACTTGTTCTGCATGCAGGAAATAAACGAAAAGTTATTCTTGGACAGATATGGTGTGCGTGGATTATGCAGTGTGCACTTGTGATTATCACGGTTCTGTATCCTGTGATTTTTGGCATGTTCGAGAGGCAGCCGACCGTTGGGGAGTGGATGATGGCCTGGTCTGGACATCTGGTATTGTCATTGCTGGGTTTGAGCTTATGTGTTTTCTTACAAAAATCATATGTTCATCAGTTTAGTCGCAGTATGCCTGGATTGATCACAGTATTGCTGCTTTCATTTGTGCAAGGTGCATTGACGGATCATTTGCCGGAATGGCTGCAATGGTTGGGCAAAGTATTACCTCCAGCCTTTTACCTCGTACGTGAAATGATGATATTTGAAGAAGCGAAGCAGGGATCTATTTACCTAACAATCATTTGGGCTGTCATGTATGCTTTCGTCCTGTTAATCATTCATGTTTGGTTGTCTGGAAGAAGGGATTTGCGAAGTTAGACGCCATATTTTGTTGTAACTTGAATATTGCCCTCTCTTTCGTTACGATAGAGAACATGAGACGGGAATTGGTACGGGAATGAAAGGGGCGCTCGCTTTTGCAAAACACAGACATGCAGAATGGTGACATGCTGGATAGCGAACACTCCAGGGAATTGTTTGCATACTACGGATTGGCTGTTTATTATGGACAGGCTCTTGAGCAGCAGTTGGTTAATCTGATTCTTTTAATGAAAATGTCTCAAGGCAAGGCTGTATCCGATGAAGACCTGGAAGATCTGTACGAACGGAAAATGAGCAGTTCACTTGGACAGCTTATACATGAAGTTCGTCATCACTTTACGTTTTCTGACGAGGAGACCCGTCAGTTGAATGAATTATGGAAGCAGCGCAATAGCATTGTGCACCACTATTTCAAAGAGCGGATCCACGAGACCTTTAGCCCTGAGGGGCGATCACGCATGATCAAGGAATTGGAGGATTTTAAAGACCGCGCGCAGGAGCTGGAGATCAGTCTTCAGCAGTACACGGGGGCCTGGATTGCACAGCTTGGATTGAATGCTGAGTCGGCTGCGGCGCTGCGGCGGCTTGAGCATATGCATTCGGAGAGCATGCATGCTCGAAGCATGGAAGAGGAGAATCAGCGTGATTGAAAGCAAGGTCCCCGAACGAAATCTGAAACGAAGAGGCAAGCGGCGCTGGATTGTCATTTCCATTACAACACTGATGCTGCTGGGCATCGTTTGGGTTATGATTACGGCCTGGCTGATATCGGCTTACACAACTGAGCAATCTTCCAGACGGAGTGATGCGGCGATTATCCTTGGTGCTGCTGTGGATGGGGATGATCCCTCCCCCGTTTTTCGGGAGCGGATCGAACATGCCGTTGGGTTATATCGTCAGGGCACGATACATAACCTTATTTTCACCGGTGGTTCTGGCCGTACAGGAGAGCGCACGGAAGCTGAAGTAGGAAGAGATTATGCCGTGGAACACGGCGTAGATCCGGCAGATATCCTTATAGAAACACAATCGAGAATTACGGAAGAGAATCTGGTTAATTCGATTAAGATTGGGAAAAAGGCAGGATATCACACCTATACGATTGTAAGTGACCCGCTGCATATGAAGCGGGCGATGAAGCTGGCAAGCGGTCTGGGCATGGATGCTGTTCCTTCTCCAACACAAACGTCAGCATATCAGACTTGGCGAAGTCAATTTCCATTTCTGGCGCGAGAAACGGTCTTATATATGGGTTACACGGTAAAGGGATGGATGGACAATCCGCAGCAGCCTTGAGGCTGCATGTGGATTGTCTATTTTCTTTGCACAGCTCGCCACCAATCATGTCCCGGGATAATTGATGGCTGCGCTAACGAGTGCGGCCACGCCAAATCCGATCAACCACCAAGGCCAGCGTACTTTCGTGTTTCTGCGATAGCCTACGAACAGATAGATGATCCCTGTCAATAACACTGCAGTTGCCAAGCTGCTGCCCACAATCCAGCCGATACTCATGTGGATGCCCTCCCTCTTTATTAGAAAAGTGTCGAATATTTCCCTAATCTCAATGATCCGCCTCTAACCTGGACTTGAAATGGGTGAGTACCGTCAAGATATACATGTTGCTCCCCGTTTTTCTGAAGCGAAAAGTCGCTTTTGAGGCGTCCTCCGGTCTGGTTGAAATTTAATGTAAACCCATTATAGTCAGGAATCCGAAGGTCCATATGGCCGCTGGTGGAGACATGGTCCAGCGATTGCAGCATCGTAGAGGACTGAATGGAAAGTGTGCTGCCTGTTGTACGGGATTGAACATGTGCAAGTTGTCCATGGAGTTGAGTGGGAGAAGAGGTGGCATGGAGTTTCAGTTGGTTCGTATTCAGATTCATACATGCGATCCGGCTGCCGACTGTCCTCAAACTGAAGTGTTCGGCATGACCGGATACGTTCATCTTGCTTGATGTACAATGGCAATCCAAATATTGTGTATCCATGTTGTCGATAACGATCCGTGTTCCAATACTCTTGAGGGTTATACGTTTCATTACATTGGGGGGGAGAAGGATGCTTAGCGATGTACGCTTGAAGTTTATACCCAGCGGGAAGGCGTGCTTGCATCCATCGATTAGGCTAAGAGTGTCGCTGCCAACCTGAGCGTCAAAACAACGAGAAAGTGGAAAACGGGCGCTCGCTCGTTGAATAACGCGAATAAATGGATCCGCACCAGGCGCAATATGCACGTCGCCATGCATCCAATCCAGAGTGAGGAAACGAACAGGTGCCTCGAGCTGTATTTCTTTACAAATGATATGTTCAACAGGCTTCAATCGAACGCCCCCTCGGTTCCTTCCCCGTTACTTTCCGCCGTTACAAATGCACCAATCTTCTCATGATGGTTCAAAATTTGCTCGATTAGTTCATCGTTTACAATATCAGCTCCTAGCGTTTTCATCAGTGTTTGCAAAAAGATAAGGCGTTGTTTGGTGGCTGCAATACTACGGCCAAAGATGGCAGGATTGATCCAGATGTTAACCAGCATCATAAATACTTCAGCCGCTGCCTCGGGATCAGCTGTACTGATCGAACCATCTGCAACACCTTCTTTCATCATTGCTGCAATAACGGGTGCATCCATTTGCACCGCCTGTTGAATGCCTCTAACAATGAAGAGTGGATTTTTAATCTGAGTCTGCAGAACGCGATCCAGTGAGTGTGCCTGAGGATCAGAGAGTACATGCTCCAGGATTTGAATTAATTTTTCTCTTGCTGTAGCTGCAGTCGTGTGAATAACCAATTGATCCAGCATGCGGGCAGAGTATTCAAACTGTTGTTCCATGACGGCGTTCAAGATTTCCTCTTTGGATTTGAAATGGTGATATATGGCGCCTTTGGACATGCCCAGAGCTTCAAGAATGTCCTGAATACTCGTCTTTTCATATCCTTTGTCCGTAAACAGCTGTGCAGCAACGGATAGAATCTGTTGAACCGTCTGTTCAGGGTATTTGTTTCTGGCCATAACAACCTCCTTGATTTATAATACCGACCGTTGGTATGTATAATAACTCGAAACATTTTTGATGTCAATAAGAGGTAATTGAAAGGGCGATTAGCTCTCCAGAGGAGTGAAATCCACTCTTTTTTAGATACATTAAAAAACGACCCATGCCGCAGGACCGGAGAAGTCCAGACATAGGTCGTATAGAAAATGAATCCTAACCCTTAAATTCAATTAACAAAAGCATGAAGCGTTATAGATTACCTCCAGCTAAGGTAGCGGATGTTCGGATGGCTGTGCCTGAGCTGTTATTCTCGTTTACTTCACCACCAGCTTGTGCCCCTTGCTGCAGTTGATACATTTGATAGTATCGTCCTCTAAGTTCCATCAGTTCATCATGCGCCCCCTGTTCCACAATACGTCCGCGGTGCAGGACCAGAATCTGGTCAGCTGAGCGGATTGTTGAGAGACGGTGGGCGATGATGAAGGTAGTCCGGCCTTTTTTGAGGACTTCCAGTGCATTTTGAATCAGTGCTTCTGTTTCGGTATCGATGTTGGCCGTAGCCTCGTCGAGAATAAGAATAGCCGGATCGAACGCGAGTGCACGGGCAAAAGAGATCAATTGACGTTGTCCGGCAGATAACGTACTTCCTTTTTCAATAACGGGTTCATCAAATCCTTGGGGCAGATGCGCCAGGATCCGTTCTGCTCCCACATCACGCAGTGATTGTTCAATCTGAGCACGTGTGATGCGTTTATCTCCAAGACTGACGTTAGAGGCAATCGTGCCAGTGAAGAGATACGGATCTTGCAGTACGATACCCATATGCTGCCGGATCCACTGTTTTGGCAAATCTTTGACGTCCTGACCGTCAATGGTGATCTTGCCTTTTTGCGGATCATAGAACCTGAACAACAGGTTGATAATCGAGCTTTTACCGGAACCGGTATGACCGACCAAGGCGACCGTTTGACCCTGGGATGCTTTGAACGAGATATTGTTCAGCACATAATCCTTTTTATATGCAAACGATACATCGTCAAATACGACATTGCCCTTGTACCTTGGCATCGAGCCATCGGTTACGGCTTCGCCCTGTTCATCCATCAGCTCAAACACACGTCCAGCCGAAACGAGGGAGGAATCCAGGTTTGCCAGTTGGTTCACCATGCCGGTGATCGGCTGGAACAAACGCCCCAGAACATCGACGAATGCGTAGAGAACACCCAGTGAGATGATACTGGTGCCATCCAGCACACTGGAACCGAAGTACCACAGGACAACTGCAAAAGCGATATTCCGCAATACGTTGACCAGGTTGTGTGAAGTGAAGGCGTTCAGATTCAGCATTTTGTTCTGGTGTTTCATATAATCGTCATTCAGATCTTCAAATTCCTGCTTGGTCTGCTTCTGATGACGGAATACCCGGATGATGGACATCCCTTGAATGGATTCATTGATAATCGCGTTGATCTCACTCAGTCGTGAACGGATGATTGTATTGTAGCGTGTAGCGAATTTGCGATAGAGTACAATCCACAGAATAAGCATCGGTACAACGAACAACGAGATCAGTCCGAGACGGAAATCCAGCAGGAAGAGGGCGACATATACCCCCGTAATCGTAATGATTCCCGAGAAAAAGTTAGAAAGTACGGCAACGAACAGATCCTTAACGGCTTCTGTATCGTTCGTGACCCGGGAAACGACTTTACCTGCGGGCAGATTATCAAAAAAATGTACCGGCAGTCGCTGGATATGTGCATACACATCATTACGCAGCTTTTGAATAACCTTGTTCGCAGAGGATTGCAGCCAGTAGGTTTTACCAAACTCCATAATGACCGAGATCACGAGAAAGATCATGTAATAGACAATCAATTGATAGATGCTTGGCATCTCAGGTTTGTAAAAGGCAAAGAGTTCACCAGCGGAAAGCGGCTCTGCCGCATATTGGCCAGTCACTTCGCCAGCGCGTGTAACGGTGAGTGTGCCATTGGCATAAGAACGATCTCCATCAGGTGCACTTACCGGCTCATTGACAAAATAAAAACTTTTGCCGGCTTGCAGTACTCTGACTTCGGGACCCTTCACTTCACCGGCTTCAAACCGGCCTTCGCGTTTGTAGTTCTTGCCGTTGTAGGCTGCCGCTTCGGAAGAAGCTTCCGTTTCATAAAACGGCTGCTCAATGGCGAGCAGATGATTGTCGATCATCGATTTCGCAATAAATGGACCGGCGAGCTCAGCCGCAACACCAATCGTTAGCATAATTAATGCTGCAATAAAAGTTCCTTTGGCTTTCAGGGCATATTGAAGCAGCCTTTTGCCTGTATTCGACTTCAAAACGTTGACCTCCTACGTGGACAGATTGGACTCCACCTGTTGCCGTTCATATTGTTCACGGTACCAGCCATTCATGGCAAGCAGTTCCTGGTGGGTTCCTTCTTCCGTAATTTTCCCGTGCTCCAGTACGATGATCCGGTCTGCGTGTTCAATGGCGGACAGGCGGTGTGTCGAGATCAGCGTTGTTTTGCCCGAGCGTTTGTTGCGTATATTTTCAATGATTTTGGCTTCTGTTCTTGCATCGACTGCGGATAGGGCATCATCCAGGATCAGAATGTCAGGATCGGCAATAAATGCACGCGCCAGAGATACCCGCTGTTTTTGTCCGCCGGACAGGGCAATCCCTTTTTCACCAACAAGAGTATCCAGCCCATCGGATAAAGTACCCAGATCTCCATCAAAGGCTGCCGTACGAATGGCTTCCATAATGACTTCATCACTTGCCCCCGGCTTACCAAATTGAATGTTCTGGCGAACCGACTTGGAGAACAGCACCTGCTCCTGTGGAACGTATCCGATCCAGCTGTGCAAGTCATCCTTGGCGATCTCCTGAATCGGATGCCCGGATATACTTAATGTGCCGGAGCCGGCAGGGTATTCATGAAGCAGCTGTTTAAGAAGGGTTGACTTACCACTTCCCGTACGCCCAACGATACCGAGTGTTTGGCCCGGGCGAAGGGAGAAGCTGACATGGCTAAGATTATCGACCGTCGAACTTGGATAACGGAACGTCACATCCTGCATCGAGATAATTTCAGGATTCGTAATATGAGCAGGCTGATCCACATCTTGGACAGCAGGTTCTACAGACAAGGTTTCGTTAACCCGGTCCAGGGAGGCGCTGCCACGCTGCATCAGGTTAATCAGCTCACCAATGGCGAACATGGGCCAGATCATCATCCCCAGATACATGTTGAACGATACGAGATCTCCAAGGGTGATTTCATTGTGAAACACAAGATAGATGCCGTAGGCAAGTGCGATGACGTAACTGAGACCGACACATAGCCGAATCGTTGGTTCGAATAGTGCATCCATCCTGGCAACAGCGAGATTTTTGCGATAAACGTCTTCAGTGACATCAGCGAACCGCTTCTGGTCCAGACGTTCCTGAACATAGGCGCGCACCACGCGAATACCTGCGATGGATTCAAGCACCTGATCATTCATGTCCCCGAAGGCATCCTGTGCCAAAGTATACCGTTGATGCACGGCTTTCCCGTAGATCATCATGGCAATGGCGATAAACGGCAAAGGCAGGATTGCGGCAAGGGTCAGTTTCCAGCTCACCAGAAAACCCATAGCGAACAATACCGTTGCCAGGAAGGCAGTAGAGTCAGTCAGTGTCAGCATGCCGAAACCTGCTGTTGTGGCAATGGAACGAAGATCATTGGTGGCGCGAGCCATCAGATCTCCTGTTCTGTTTTTCTCAAAGAAAGGCGGGGTCATCCGCAGCAGGTGATCCATAAATCGCGAACGCAGCAAGCGTTCAACCAGATTTGCACCACCAAACAGTTTGTGCATCCATATGTACGTGGTCAGATAGATAATAACGACTGTTCCTAGAATGAGTAAAATGTAACGTGTGAGTGAGGCACCAGTGATGGAACCGCGCACAATCTCGTCAATGGCATTGCCGAGAAGACGAGGGGGCAGCAGTTCGGCTACACCCACGAGAATGAGCAAAATGACACCAATCAGGTATCGTTTGCGTTCCAGCCGGAAGAACCAGGCCAGGTTTTTGAGTACAGAGAACAAGTGGTATCCCTTCCTTTCGAGTGTCTGTGAAATACGTTATCTGCTCATGTTTGCCGATTTGTACCCACAAAAAAAGACATACCGCACGCAGGCGGTATGTCTTGGATATCAATCATACAGCGCATGGCTCCGAGAGCAGAGCCACCGCTGAACATAAGTATCATAAGTGTGCATAACAGCTAATCTGATTCAAGATTACTGTGATGCTGACTTAGAAACGGAATAACGATTTCGAGGGTGCTCCGGTATTTAATTGTGAGCTGATTAGACCATCCATATGACTGTTAAACACCGTAATCACCCTTTCTGTTTTGGAAATAAATTGAATGTGGATCTCGTATGTTTGCATCTTAACACCGCCTTTTGCGATCTGTCAAACTTTTTTCACAATTGCACTATCGGCTATTTTTGTTTATTTCTTTGGTGTAATGTTTGAACTCAAGCCAATCAAGCGATATGATGTAACATATATATAGAGAAGGAGCTGACATCAAATGAGTACCATACATGTATCTGACCGTGCCGCTCGCTGGTATAAGGAAGAACTGAACTTGAATGAAGGAGACAGCATCCGATTTTTTGCCCGTTATAGCTCCGGCGGAGGCCTCCATCCCGGATTTTCACTCGGGATCGCCGTGGAGGAACCGCGCCATCCGGCAGAGCAAACAGAAGTATCTGGCATTCACTTTTTTATGGAAGATCACGATTACTGGTATCTGAAAGGCCACAAGCTGCATGTTGATGTTGTGGAAGAAGGACAAGATATCGAATATCGTTATACTGAGGTCTAATCAATAAATTCAGGGGAGCATCTGTAACGAGCTGATAGAGCTGGAATGAAATGCGGCTAAGTATCAATTGTATCGCTGGCTTCTGCCGGCTTCGAACAGGAGGGATAAGTATTGAATCCGCCAGCCCGAGATCTGGCCCAGTATATTGCAAATCGCTCTCATATTGTGGTGAAGGCTGCTGTCAGGGCCGAGAACGAACAAGGTGAATTGTTGTTAATCCAGCACGCCGAGCAGGGGCATTGGCGTATCCCCGTTGGACGGATGCGTCCTGGCGAGGCCATTGAAGATGCGGCTCATCGGGAACTGTGGGAAGAAACAGGATGGACGGCAAGCAGCATGATACTTGAAACGCTGCATTCGGGTCCGGATCTGAGACAACTGCATTCCAGCGGAGATGAGGATTATTATGTCATCGCCCTGTTTCGGGCACTAATCATTCAGGATCGTCTGGTGGAATCCCGTGTGAACAGTGAGGCTGGGTTGAAGTTTTTTGATCCATCTTCGCTGCCGCTTCTGAATGGCCTCAGCCGATTATTGCTTGAACGCTCAAAAATGGATTAAAGCAAATAAAAGAAGCCTTTCCCTACTGGAAAGGCTTCTTTTGTGTTGTCCCATGGGGTGTTGTACGAGCCTGGATTAACTAAACCTGATCGAGTGGCTCTTCATCCATCGCAAAATCAAAATCGTCAATATCAAATACTTGCACAGGGGCGGATGATTCTATAATCCGAGCGATCAGCTCAACCTGATCCGTAAGGATTGGGATACTCAGGCGCTGTGAAGTGAGCAGCAGTTCTGTCTCAATGGGATCGAAATACTCACCATACTGAGCTGTATCCACTGCATTGATAATGGCGATGGAAACCTGATCACCAAACAAAATGGACGGGCTTTTTGCCCACGGAACAGATAAGGCCCGTTCGATTTTCTTCTTGTTCAGCGGTTCTTCAAAATATGAAATCATCTCGTTAATCTTTGTTTTTACATGCTGATCATCAGCAGGGTTATCCATCAAAGGGTCTGGGCTAATCTGAAATTCATATAACTCCAAGACGGTGGTATAAGGAACAATATATTCAACAGGCGCGGGCGGCGCGAGCAATTGACCGTAAATAGCCACCATCACGGCTTCTGTAATAAACTGACGTGACATAGGTAACTGAATCCTCCTGCGGCCATTAATAATTGCGAGGTGAATCAATTTTATAATGCAAACGAATACAAATGAAATTGATTTCTCTGCTATGGACATGGATGCATGAATTGCATGAATAGTAGTATATCACACAACGGTGGGAAATACAGCCAGTCAGCAGAAGGATGTCAAGTCCCAACTTCGCTCAGGATTTGCCGAGCAGCAGTGATAGAATGCCCGCTGCAATCAGTGGGCCTACGGGGACACCTTTAAACAGGGCTACCCCAAGTACGGTTCCAATAAGTAGTCCTGCAACTACAGTTGGTTGCGTGCTCATGAGTGTAGCACCCCGTCCACCCAAGTAAGCCACCAGTAAACCCACACCAATTGCGAGCAGCGATTTCCAGTGGAGGAAAGACTCCCCAATCGTCTGCAGACTCATCTTACCGCTGGCAAGTGGTGCCATGACGCCAATGGTCAAAATGATAATGCCAAGCGTAAGTCCGTATTTTTCAAGCCAGGGAAAAGCCTGATTCAAATTCAACACCCGCAGCAGCAGTAAAAATACCATGGCTACGGTCACAGGTGTATTGCTGCTGATAATACCGAGTGCTGCGAACACGAGCAACAGCATGGAGGTCATATCCATCGATTTCAATTCCCCTCAGCCTGCCCGCGCTGCCGACTTACGATGTGCTCCGCGATGTATCTGCCATGCCAGCGTCCAGACTCAATGAATACTTCATTGGCATTGCGTCCTGAAGCGATTACCCCGCCGACATATACACCTGGTACGCTGCTTTCCATGGTTTGCACATTGTACACCGGTTTATCCAGATCGTCAGACATTTCCACGCCCACGGAAGCAAGCAGTTTTCGGTCAGGACGGAACCCGGTCAGTGCCAGAACAAAATCGTTATCGAGCTCGCTAGTTGATCCATCTGCATGAAGCAGGCGAACGGAATCGTCCAAAATTTCATTGACACGTGCGCCGAGATGCAATGTAATGCGGCCTTTCTGTACCATGCTTTCAAACAGCGGACGTACCCATGGCTTAATATGCTCCGACAGACCCGCACCGCGGTACACCATATCAATGTGGGCTCCGACACGGACCAGTTCCATAGCTGCATCCACGGCAGAATTGCTGCCCCCGATAATTGCGACACGTGTACGGGTGTAAGGATGAGCTTCCCGGAAATAATGAGTGACTTTATCTTTGTCTTCTCCAGGAATACCGAGATAATTCGGGTGGTCAAAGTAACCTGTTGCCACAACCACATTCCGTCCCTTATGGACAATGCTTTGCCCGCGGCGATTGACTGTATGTACTTCAAAGGTGTCATCGTCACTGCGTTTGATCTCTCGGGCTTCCTCATAATTATGAACACGCAGGCCGAAGTGTTCGGCTACCTTGCGATAATAGGCGAGTGCCTCATAACGAAAAGGTTTGTCGTTCGGTGTACTGAACGGCACGTTTCCGATCTCAAGCAGCTCGGCTGTACTGAAAAACTGCATATGGGTTGGATACAGATAAATGGATTGTACAATATTGTACTTCTCTACAATTACAGCTGAGAGACCCAGCCGTTCACATTCAATGGCAGCAGACAAACCACAAGGTCCTCCACCGATGATAATTACATCTTCCATGTTCATATTCCTCCTTCATTCAAGCAATATTATCCTACCGTAAATAGTCATGTAATGCCAGTTTACGCGGGGGATTGGCTAAAGAAAAATAGCGGACTATCGAGTTTGACTTTATAGTGGGAAAAGATTAACATCAAATTAGATGATTATCTAAATAAAGAGGTGATGTTTATGCAACTGGAGAAAATTGTGGCTTATCACAAAGCTCTGGCTGATCCTACCCGGCTCCGGATGCTGCTATTACTGTCTCAGGGTGAACTGCACGGACAGGCACTTGCCGAGCGGCTTAATCTGTCGCAACCAACAGTTACGCATCATGCATCGAAGCTGAGAGAAGCGGCATTAATCAAGGAGCGGAGAGAAAAAAATACGGTGTTTTTCTCTCTCAACCCATCTTTTATTCGTGAACATGCGCAAGCTTCCGTTGATTTTATTTTCAAAAGGGAGGAGGTAGCTGATATGAGCGATGTGAATGAAACGCTAAAAGCATCCGTAATGCGAAACTTTTTCTCCAAAGATGGACGATTGCGTCAAATCCCGGCCCAATACAAGAAAAAACTGATTGTACTTGGTTATTTGGTTGAGCAGCTTGAATTCGGACGCAAGTATACGGAGAAAGAAATCAATGATTTTATACGCACGTACCATGAGGATTTTGCCACGATTCGACGGGAATTTATCATGCATCAATTTATGTACCGAGAAGATGGAATCTATGAACTTAATCCGAAGGAAATGTGGACCCGCTGGGATCAGGTAAAATAAACGATGCCAGTAAGTAAAATTGAAGCAAGTAAGATAAACTACATTAGGCAGAAATAAAATTGGGCTTGACAACGGCAGAGTACACTGTGTAACATGTTGGATAAATCTACAAGGGAGGCGATGTTATATGACAAAGGTAACGGCAGTATACGTTAATTTGAATATGGACAGCGTCTCCGGAACGGATCAAAGCATGTAATTTTACGGCTATTGGACAGGTACGTCCATAGCGTAGATTAAAAAACATGTGCAGATGAAGCCACGGGTGACGCACCCGTGGCTTTTTGGTTGCCGAAAAGGGGATGTTCCTGCATTGCCTGTGGCAGATTGTTATATTCAATAATCTGCTGGTAGGAGATGCCAGGGAGCTCTTGGTTCTGTTAACTTCTAATTGCCGCGGGCGTTTAATGGCTCGTGGTTTATTTGTGTCTGATCTAAACCGGAGTGTTCAGATTGAAGAATGATGGTCAAGAGAAATAAACAACACATTTTGGGAGGAATATGAATTTGCATAATCACATGGAGAAGTACGGGTGGTCCGCGAAATGGCAGGAATTGTGGCAGCAATCAGGGTTGGACGAACAAATGAGAAAGCCGGCTCGAATCATTGCAGACCACGGACAATTGCAGCGTCTGATTACAACTGAAGGTGAATGCTGGGGAAGGGTATCGGGACGGATGCGTCATGATAACCTGGAGACAGGGACACTTCCTGCAGTGGGAGATTGGGTCGCCATTACGGGGCAGTCCGGTGAAGAGGCTATAATTCACGGTATTATACCAAGGCAGAGCCGGATATCCAGACAGGCTGCCGGGCCAATAACGAAAGAGCAGCTGATTGCGGCAAACGTTGACACGCTGCTGGTTGTCGCAGCTCTTAATCATGATTTTAATCTCAGACGGTTGGAAAGGTATATCATGATGGCCTGGAATGGAGGAGTTAGACCCGTCATCATTTTAAGCAAAAGCGATCTATGCACCGATGTGGAGGAAAAAATCGCAATGGTAGAAGGAATTGCTCCGGGGATCGAAGTGCTGGCGCTGTCGGCAATAGAGGACCAGGGTAAAGCATTACTTGAAACATATCTGCAGCCAGGGACCACCGTAGCCTTGACAGGTTCTTCTGGTAGTGGCAAGTCCACCATGGTGAACTGGATGATGGGGGAAAATGTGCAGCTTACGCAATCCGTACGGGAGGACGACAGCCGGGGCAGACATACAACAACACATCGGGAGATGTTTGTTTTACCACAGGGTGCTGTACTGATTGACACTCCGGGCATGCGTGAGCTAAATCTGTGGGACGAAGGTAATGACGGACTTTCCCAGGCGTTTAATGAAATTGAACAGCTCGCTGCAGAATGCAGATTCGTTGACTGCAGTCATACACGGGAGGCCGGATGTGCAGTTAAAGAAGCGATTCAGAATGGATCACTGGATGAAAAAAGGTTAAACAATTACCTGAAAATGCAGAAGGAATTACAATTTCAACAGCGGAAGGAAGCGGTTGCATCCAAACGGCGAACAGCCACAAGCAAACCGGTGAGCTCGCGTAAACCCAAACATTCCCGCAGCGTAATAGATTGGGAAGAAGCCTGAAATCAGGCGGGCATCCCCGTGACTTCAGCATAGAATAGGTCAGGAGGGATGCCATTATGCCAGATTACAGAATTATCGTGGATCTGACCGACCACATGTTATATCTTTTGGATGGCAATCAGGTCGTTAAGGGTTACCCTGTGGCAATCGGGAAAATGCTCACAGAGACTCCGAGTGGGGAATTTACCATTGTCAACAAACAATCGAATCCAGGTGGACCCTTTGGTGTACTTTGGATGGGATTATCCAAGCCCCATTATGGTATCCATGGGACGAATGAACCTTCGTCGATTGGTAAGTCTGTATCGCATGGATGTATCCGCATGTACAATTCGGATGTGCTGGATCTCTCTTCGAAGGTATCTGTAGGCACAAGAGTAACGATCCGGTCCTAAGGCCGGATTGTTACCATCCCGGAACTGGACTTAATGGATGTATTTGGAATTCAATATCTTCATGCATATAATAATGTAAAGTCACTTCAATAAGCCAGAGAAGGTGAGTGATAGTCGATGCAGATCAGACAAGCCCGTGAAGGGGATGCAGAAGCGATTGCCCATGTACATACAGAGAGTTGGAAGACAACGTATCGAAATATTGTACCAGATGATTTTTTGGATCATTTGACTACTGAATCGAGATTATCCCAATGGGAGCAGACCATACGCTCTGACGAAAAAAATCAGATTCTGGTGGTGGCTGAACAGCCCAATGGGAAAATTGTCGGATTTGCCTGTGGAGGAAGGGAGCGTGAGGGCAAGCTGCCGTATGATGCAGAGCTATATGCCATCTATTTGCTGAAAGAGGTTCAACAAACGGGTATTGGTAAGCAACTGGCTGCGCATGTTGTACATTATCTTCACTCCCTGAACATGAGGCGTTTGCTTATTTGGGCATTGGAGCGAAACTCAGCATGCCGTTTTTATGAGAAGATGGGCGGAACTCCTGTTCATACGCAGTCCATTCAAATTGGAGGTCAACATCTGACCGAGATAGCATATGGCTGGGAAGATTTAAATTTGTTTGGCAGACAGGCACCACGTCCTTTGGATTGAGAAGAGTCAGTGTGACATGTTTGCGCAATCAATATTTAATCAGGTCAATGATGTACTACATTTCTTATAGAAGGAAAACAATTAATTTGGTTAGGAGGCGTTCGGTGGCGATTGGGCCATCGAGAAATTTACACGCACCCGTTGGATCAGTCTTCAGCATCAATATATCGGGAACACCCGGCGATCAAGTAACCAGATCCTTCGAGAAGGATCGACATCGAATGCGAAAGTTCACTCAAAGCTTAATGGGACGGGCTTTTGCACGTTTTTACATAGAGAATTGAAGATGTCTGTAAATCTCTAGAGAAAGCTGTTTGGTGCATTCTTATTCTGGTTATTTATGGATACACGGGAGTACCGATCCGTAAATCTAAAGGTAAAGGGGCTTGAATTCCATGTCCATTGACCGTTTTATTTTGAGGAAGCTGAATACCTGTCAGGAAGAGCATACACGTGCCAATTTGGTCCGACTGTTTGTTATACGTATTCGCAGAGCCGAGATCGCAGAGGAGCATGAAACCGCTTATGCCGTTAGCAGATTACATTAACATAGATAGAGCAGCACTTCTTCGCATCAAAAAAGGAAGCTTGTCTTAAATGACAGCTTCCTTTTTCCTTGTGTTGCATATGCAATTTCATACCGACTCTTCTTTAATACAGCGACAAGGCCAGAGAGTCATTTTCACTGCGGCTGTGCAGAATCGCTTCACAACCGACAATCTCAATACTAATCAAAGAGTGCAGACACTTTTGCAAAGCGCGTTTACCATTACTGATTTTATGCTCAAGGGCACTGCTAAGCAATCTTAATGTCTTTTGCATAGGTTGTTTGTTTTCTTGATTGAAATATACAGGGATTGATTTGTTTTGAAATGTTATTAGTGTTCTCACTAGAAATCACCTCACGAGAGTTATTTCATACTGGTTATAATAAATTCCAATGCTTAAAATTACCTTAAAATCAGCTTATGAAAACATAAAGGTAGCCAATGTTTGAAAAGTGTTCACAATTTGATTGTGGGCGAAGCAATAAGAAGTCCCGAATACCGAATGTTATCTCCCATTTTTATGGAAGAAAGTCGCAGGTTTTCGCATCCAAGCAACAAATAACGAGAACAATGCCTCAAAAGTTCTGAGTCCAATGGACGATATTTTAATATTTATGTGGGTCATATGTAACAAAAATACAGGTTGTACATTGCAAACAGGGTGTTAATGTAAGAAAATAGGGTTGGAAAAGGATTCATCCGCATTTTTTTGATTTAATTTGACATTAGGACAATTTACATATGAGACCATGGGAGGGATTATGATGATTCTTACCGTGTATTCCGGCCGGGAGGAAGGCGAATGGTTCGATATTGAAGTCCCGGATGAGTGTACGATTGAACATCTGAAGACATTGCTGGGGGTGCGGATATTCGGGCAGGCTCCTGGTGATGGCATTCAATACATCCTTGAAGCGAAATTCCCCGAAGGTTTGTGGTTCTCTCCGCAGAACTCCCAGCAACTGATGGAAACGGGCCTGCGGCAAGGCAGCTGTGTACGGGTTCAGCGGGCATTCTCCACCACTACAGAAGAAGCGCCAGTGTACGGAAGACGCTCATTATTTCAGCAGGACAGCAACGAATGAGGCTTCTTGACGTATACACTCATTATCGAACCCATTATAAGGAGGTCTTCTCTTCGTGAATGTGTTATATCAACGTTCTCCAAGAATGACACCGGTTCTTAAGGAAGAAAAGCTGGAAATTCTCAGACCTCCAACAGAACCGAGCAAACCTACGTTTTCTATGATTTCTATTATTATACCGATCATGATGACGATGGTCAGTATCGGATTCTACGTATATATCAATATGACGGGTAAAATGGGCAACCCCAATTATATGATGTTTCAGATGATGACTGTCATGATGATGCTTACGTCATACACCATTCCGTTCTTTGTGTATCTGAGTAACAAAAAGACGTATCGCAAAAAAATTGAAGAACGTAAGGCCATGTACCGAGCCCAACTGGATAAGCACCGTGAAGAGCTTAAGGAAGCTCAGGCAGAGCAGGTTAAGAGCCTGTACGAGATTCATGGAGATCCCAATGTTTGTCTGCAAGTGGTGAAGAATCGCAACAGCTCCCTTTGGGAACGTTCACCGGAAGATGACGATTTCTTGCAGGTACGGATTGGTACGGGAGAAATTCCGTTTCGAATTAAACTGCAGGTTCCACGAGTGGATGGTTATGAAAAAGATGAATTAATCGAGGCAGCTCATGAACTTGCAGCAGAATTTGAGACGGTCCCCGATGCTTCCATCACGCTCCCGCTGTTCCAATCGAAAGTGATGGGATTGGTAGGGAATCGGGAAGAAGTGCTTGCTTCCCTACGCGTCATCATTTCACAACTTACGGTGCGACATTCGCCTGATGAATTGAAGATTGCTGCCTTTTATGAAGAGAAAGAAGCAAAGGAATGGGACTGGCTGCGCTGGTTACCCCATATCTGGGATGAAGATCAGGGACAACGCTATATGGCCGACAGGCACAGCGGTGCGCATCAATTGGCGGACAGCTTGTTTTCCGTGCTAAACCGTCGTCGGAACAACAAAGAAGATCGATACAAAAAAAGTGTGCAGACTCCATGTTATGTGGTTGTTCTCTCGGACACGCAGCTTATTGAAGAAGAGCCTCTTCTTCCATTATTGCTCGAATCTGCACAGGAGATTGATGTGTGCACCATTATTTTGGCGAACCGCAAGGAATCCCTTCCGATGCATTGTCAATTGATCATGGAGGCATCCAAAGGCAAGGGCGTGTACATCAAAAAAACGGAAGATGCTGACGTTGTACAGCAGACGTACACACCGGACGTGATATCAAAAGAGACAGCCGAGGCACTCTCGCGCTACATGTCTCCAATTCGGCTGAAGCGATCTTCCGCTTCGGACATTCCGCAAATCCTTCCGTTGTTCGATATGCTGGGCACTTCACGCGTTGAAGATTTGGATGTAATCACCCGCTGGGGACAAACAAGATACCCCGATACGCTTCCTGTACCGATGGGCGTGCGCGCAGGTGGCAAGAAAATAGCCATCAATCTGCATGATAAAATTGAACGTCAGGGTCACGGACCTCACGGATTGATCGCAGGAACGACGGGTTCAGGTAAAAGTGAGGTCATTCAGTCAATCGTGGCTTCGCTGGCTGCAGAGTTTCATCCCCATGACCTGGCCTTTATGTTGATTGACTATAAGGGCGGCGGAATGTCCAACACGTTCGTAGGCTTGCCTCACGTGGTTGGTACGATTACCAACCTGGATGGCAACCTGATTGAACGTGCCAACATCTCACTTCGTGCCGAACTGGTTAGAAGGCAAAAAATATTGAATGATGCTGGCAACCTCCAGCACATTGATGAATATTACAAAATTTTGCGTTCAAGACATGAACAGCCACTGCCACATTTGGTCATTATCATCGATGAGTTTGCTCAATTGAAACGGGACCAACCGGAATTCATGGATGAATTAATTAGTATCGCAGCTATTGGCCGAACATTGGGTGTCCATCTTATCCTGGCAACTCAGAAGCCGGCAGGTGTAGTGGACGATAAGATATGGAGTAACTCCCGCTTCCGCATCTGTCTTCGTGTACAGAGCGAAGGGGATAGCCGCGACATGATCAAAATCCCTAATGCGGCTTGGATCACCAAGCCGGGTCGTGGATATTTTCAGGTCGGCAGTGATGAAGTATTCGAGGAAATGCAGTTTGCCTGGAGTGGGGCGCCATACAATCAGCAGGAGGATACGACCACTGTACTGCCTGTTATGGAAGTGCGTCTTAACGGCAAGAGAGAACCGCTATTGACGGGCGAACGCAGAGCAGTACTCAAAGGGGAAGATGTCCCCAAGCAGCTTCAGGTCTTTATCGACTATGTGGCACAGTCTGCAGCTGACGCAGGAATCAAACGGTTGCCGGGTCCTTGGCTGCCGCCTCTTCCGGAGACACTGGAATGGGAAAGTCTTGCGGATTGGCAGGAAGAAGAGTATAGGGAACTGCTGCTTGACGGCGGAGCTAGTGGCTTGAAGCCGGTAGTTGGTCTGCTTGACGATCTGCCCAACCAGCGTCAGATGCCCCTTGCGCTTCCGGTAGATCAGGGGCATTTGATAGTGTACGGCATGCCAGGTTTGGGCAAAACGACCTTAGTCCAGACTTTGCTGATGTCGCTCGCACGTTCCCGTCGTACAGATCCATGGCATGGATACATTATTGATATGGGCCGGATGATGAAAGATTTTGCAGGTCTGCCGCAGATCGGCGGTGTGCTGATGGCCGAAGAGGAAGACCGGATCAAGCGATTATTCCGTTATATTCTGAAACTCTCAGCACAGCGTAAGGATATGATCTCGGAAGCCGGGGTTAAAACAATTTCGGCTTATCGTCGTACAGCACATGCGGCCGTACCTCAAATTGTGGTTGTAATTGATGGATATCTATCATTCCGTAATGCTTATCCGGAAGAGAATGAACTGCTTGAAACGATTCTGCGTGAAGGCGGAAGTCTCGGAATTACCTTCATCCTTACTGCGAATCGGGTAACTGATGTGTTCGAGAAGTTCAGAAGCAACATACCAAACGCGGTATCCTTTGAATTATCCGATCCAAGTGATTATTATTATGCAGTGGGCCGGCCTTCAAAAGCACCAAGCCAGCTTCCGCCGGGTAGAGGTCTCGTAAAAGGACAGGTGCCACCTCTGATGTTCCAGGCGGCATTACCATCATCCGGTGCGGATGAAGGGAAGCGATCGTCCGCTCTCCGCGGTATGATCGCAGAGATTCGGGGTAGCTGGACTGGTGAAGAAGCTCCGCAAATCGCTCCGCTTCCTGAAGAAGTGAAGCTCAAGGATTTACTTATAAGTTCAGGTTCGTTTAATCATGCAGGAGAAGTTTCTACTGTAAACGTACCTGTCGGTCTGCTGACAGATGATTTGGAGCCTTTCCTGCTCAACCTGCGTGAAGGTCCTCATTTTATGGTCACAAGCCCCATGGAAGGCGGTAAAACGACATTTTTGCTGACATGGATGTTATCACTGGCCTATCATGCTTCTCCGGAAGACGTGCAAATATATACAGTAGATATGCGATATGGTACTGGAGGACTGGGGGAAATCAGCAGTTTGCCCCATGTCCGTGGACATGTGTCTCGTGAAGAACAGCTTGCACCTGTCATCCAACAGTTGTACGATGAAGTTCTAAAAAGAGGCGAGTTGAAGGGTGGACCGGAAATCGTGCTTGTCATCGATGATGCGGATACCTTGTCGAAACAATTGAATGATTTTAATGTGAAAGACCAATTGGGTGCGATTGTCCGTCAAGGTCGGGATCGGGGAGTGCATGTGATTCTATCGGGCGTTCCTGCCGATTTCCCTACCTTCGGCTCAGACTGGGTAAGTGATGTCAAGGCTTCCCAGAGCGGATTGTTATTCGGGACTTTAGACCCTAATGATCTCTCGTTCTTCCGTATACCTTATACCGAATCTGGAGGCAGTTCAGCTGGGCTGAAGGTACTGCCACCAGGTCAAGGTTATTATGTAAAACGTAAATATTCCAGGGTTAAAGGTGCAGTTCCATGTGATGACAGCTGGAAAATGACTGATTGGATTTCTGAAATTCGTGACCGATGGCATGTTGTAGTTTGAGGGGAGGTGGCTCATAATGTTGACGGTTCATGATTCCAAGCAAAAGGTAGTCACTTTGCAAATAAAAGAACTTTTTTTCCTGGCCGGTATTCTCGGTTCAGACCGATTGCTTGGCGTTGAAGACCCATTCCGCGGTTACATGGCAGAAGACATTGCTGTGGAGTGGGAGCGCGTCAAAACTTCTCTGCTCGACAAGGGATATTTGATTCAGGATCAGGACAGCAATGAGCTGATCATGACACCGACCGTTTTCTCCAGGGTAGCCATTGCGGGATTATCCGACAGGGCTTGCTGGATCCGCTACACGTGCAGCGGTACTTCGTATGAAAGTTATATACATTGCACAGACGAGCGGGTCGTTGAAGTATCCCGTGTTGCTGATGAACCGGATTCCTTCCGGTTATCCGATCTCGGGAACGTTCGTGAGGCGATTGATTTCCTGATTCAACGTATGAAGTGGAGCGGCCATTCTCCTGCGGAGAAGCCGGCACTGATGTGCTCCAAGAAAAAATTTTATGATGTTATGAATGAGCTTAGCGACAAGGAAGAATCCGCAGTGGCTGATGAGCTGGCGCAGGAGACGAACGATCCGGAAGGGTCGCTTGCGCTTGCACGCTGTCTGATGAACAAAGAATCAGACGGGGAACTGCGATTGCTTGTATGGAACGGAGAAGGTTGGAAATCACAATCTGCAGCTTTTGCAGCAAGTTCTGTATCCAATTGGTTGTTCCGCATGAGCACAGCCGCTTCAGATGATTGGCTTGTTGCGGCCCTGACGACGAGAGAACAGTTTCACGAGATGCTGCTGGACTGGCTTAAACAGCCTGCAGGGGAAGAGGAAAGGTGATGGTAAATGCGCATTCGTGTGGAACCGGATGTGCTTCGGGCACTGAGCAGGCAGATTCAGTATGCGGCGGAGCAAATACAGCAAAAGATGACAGTGTTGGAACAGGCGATTCATTCGCTGGAGTGGGATATTGAATCTCGCGCTGCGGTGATGAGTGAATGGAGTCACAGCAAGCGACTCGGCGAAGATGCGGTGCGTCGTTTTATGGACTTAAGCGTGCAACTGGGACGCAAAGCCTTGTTATTCCAGCAGGCAGATATGGAGTATCGTACAGTGCTGAGTCATGTGAACACAGCCTATGGCAATGCGGTCAACATGCTTAACGTTCTTGAAAACAATGGTGCAGGGAAAATCTTGCCTGCACATTCCGCAGCTGCTGCTGTAGTATCCGATCCCCTTTCCGCGGTGGCGGCAGTATACCGGGTGCAGGATGCTGCGCCACCCGACGGTTCCCCCGCTACCCTGGTTCAGGCTATGCAGCCTGAACCAGTAGCGTGGAGATTCACAGATCCTTCCTTTCGGGGGAGAAGAGGAACCGAACCTGTGGTTTCCTGATTAGACGGGGTGCAGAGGTCTAAAATAAGGACAGCAGAAAGTGAATTATTTATGTAAATAGTCTGTTAGGGGAAGTTTCAATCCCCAAAAATGGGGTAAATAGGATTAGGTCCTTCGGCTTTTGTTCGATCGATCCTGGTATAGTACAATTTGAACAAGCAAACATTTAATTGCACAAACCAAGGAGGAAATTACACATGGCAGGACGCATTTTAGTTACCCCAGAACAACTTGATCAGGTTTCTAACCAATTTAAACAAAGCGGTGAGCAAAGTCAGCAAATCGTATCTACATTGACTCAGTCCATCACAAGTATGGAAGGACAATGGGAAGGTATGACGAAACAACGCTTCTTCCAGGAATTCCAGGAAGCAAGCAAACAAATGCAATCTTTCGTACAAACGCTGAACAGCATCAGCGCGGAACTGACGGCTATTGCCAACAAATTCCGTACAGCTGACCAAGCTCGCTAAACTGCTTTACATAGATCAGGCCGAAGTCATCTCTGACTGGGCTCTGAATCATACGCAGGCAGCAAGCTGAAGAGGTATAACTACAGCAAAAACCGGGCGTTTTACGACTCCCGGTTTTTGCTGCACTATGACAGAATGACAGAGAGAGGGATGAGAATGTCTTTTCAACCGAATCCCGGGGATGAAGTAGTGATCAATGACATTGCCTATACCATAGGGCAGCATCCAGCTGCACCTGGTCTGGCATATGCCCAAGCCGGAAGGCAAGGGATCGTCTATCAATTAATACCCCGTAATGGATCAATAAGTGGGGCCAAAGCACTAAAAGTATTTTTTCCAAAATTCCGTATCCCGGCTATGGTCTATCAGTCTGAGCATATGGAACCTTATAGTGAACTGCCAGGTTTGCAGGTATGCAAGCGTGATGTGCTCACTCCGGAAAGAAACGGAGCGCTCATTGGAGAACATCCCGATTTGTTGTACGCGGTTTTGATGCCGTGGGTGCACGGTCTGACCTGGTTTGATGTAATCAGCGATCAGAAAAAGCTGACAGCGGAAGAAAGTCTGAAGTTGGCGAGAGCACTAGCAGGGACTGGTTCGGCCATGGAGCAGCGAGGACTTGCTCATTGTGATTTGTCCGCACCCAATGTGATGATTCCGTTTTTTTCCGAAGTGGAAAACCTGGGAGGCTTATCCGCAGTTGAACTCGTCGATGTAGAGCAGATGTACGGTTCCAAAATGGATCGTCCAGATGCTCTGCTTGCTGGTTCACCCGGTTATGCAGCCCACCGGGCAGTACACAGCGGTTTGTGGAGTTCATATGCCGATCGTTTTGCTGGCGCAGTTATTATTGCCGAGATGTTAAGCTGGTCCGACCCTGTCATTGTGGAGAAAGCATGGGGAGAGAGTTATTTTGACCAGCACGAAATGCAAACGGTGAGTGAACGTTATTTTGCTATGCGTGATTCACTTCAGAAGCGTTGGGGTTCCAAAATATCCGATCTGTTTATCCGTGCCTGGGAGAGCCACGATTTGAGCAGCTGCCCTACCTTCGGGGAATGGTTTGTAGCACTGGCTTCAGCAGATGCTGGTCAGGCAGATGCGGCTGCTGTGAAAGAAACGGAGGACCAAGAAGCAGCTGCGGCGGTTGTAGCAGATACAAGCCGGACAGAGGCAAATGTAACCGATATCGGCACGACAGATACAGATGTAAAGGAAGCTAATGGGCAAATTCCGTCCGTAACAGAAGTACCACCTGGACAGGAAGCAGTTGTAAACAGGCTATTTCTGCAGGCCAGAGCACTTGAGGATGAAGATAAGCCTGCAGCTGCGCTGGAAGTATACCGTTCGCTGTATCACTTCATTCCAAACAACAGTGCGATGCAGATGGAGGTTGAAGCTGCAATCAAGGGGCTGGACGCGAAACTGAATCCCAAGGAAGACACGTCTCAGCCTGTCCGAATTCCTTTTTACAGATCCAAAAAGTTCATGATCTCTTCTGCTGTCCTTGTGGTGCTGTTGGCAGGTACCGTGCCAACGGTTAAAATTTTGGCCGATCAGGCCGAGGTTAAGCAGCAGGAAGAACAAGAAGCAGCGAGACTGGCAGAGATCAAGGCTGCTGAAGAAGCAGAGGCGGCGAAGGCAGCTGCGCTGAAGCAGCAGGAAGAAGATAAGAAAAAACAGAAAGCAGAAGCGGCGAAGCTTGAAGCCGAGGAAAAGCAAAAACTGGCTGAAGCGCAGAAAAAGGAAGAGGAACGAAAAGCACTTCAGGCGAAATACGATAAACAGGCAAAATACGAAGCTTATCTGGCTAAGCAGGAAGAGCAGAAGCAAGAAGCAGCCAAGAAGGCCCTGCAGGAAAAGTACGACAAGCAGGCGAAGTATGAAGCTTATCTGGTCTGGAAGAAAGAGCATGATGCCCAAGTAGCCAAGCAGGAAGCCGAGCGTAAAGCAGCGGCTGAAGCCCAGCGTAAACAGGAAGCACAGAGAGCAGCCGAGGAAGCAGCTCGTAAGGCTGCACTCAAGAAAAAGCGTGCTCAGAACGTGGTCACCCTGATTGCCCATTATAATAAAGCGTATAATGCGCAAAAAGGTAAAAAGATTGAAAACGCAGAGTCTTATGCCCGTGATTTCAAAAATTTGTATAACAGCGATGCCGCATATTTCAAAGGTGTAGGCAAGGTAGCGGCACGAATGAGCGCAATCAACAAATTTTTGAGCAATACGAGCTATAATCTGCCCAACTTGTAAATAACGTGAAATACGGAGGTGACTCAGGTCCAGATGAACTATACAATACAAGCATCCCAGCGAACACCCGCACTGATCATCTATCTAATTGATATCAGCGCCTCCATGAATATGGTTTTGGAAAACCGCAGACGGATTGATGTCGTCTATGACGCACTTGCCCTGGCGATTCGCCAGATGGTATTTCGTTCGACGAAGGGAAACCGATTGACGCCCCGCTACCGGATCGCCATTCTGGCGTATAGTGATGACGTATATGATTTGTTGAACGGAATTAAAGGGATTGATGAAATTGCAGCGGTCGGGTCTCTACCAGACCTGACGCCTAAACGGTTCTCGGATTCGGCGAAGGCTTTTCTGCAGGCAGAGAAGATTTTACAGGCCGAAATACCGAATATGCAGGATTGCCCTGCGCCACTCGTCTGTCATATGACAGATGGTGTAGCTACGGGTGAAGACCCGGAACCGATTGCCAAACGGATCATGGGCATGAGTGTGCCGGATGGCAATGTACTTGTTGAAAATATTTTTATATCCGATCATCTATTGGAAGGGCCCATCCCTGAACCGAGAAGATGGAAGGGGATTTCCCCGGAAACCGTTCTTCAGGACGAACATGGGGAGAAACTGCGCAATATGTCTTCAGTTCTGCCAGAAAGTTACCGTGAAATGCTTGTCGAAGCGGACTATTTACTTGCACCAGGTGCGCTGATGATGCTGCCTGGTACTTGTGCAGAACTGGTATCCATTGGGTTTCAGATGTCTGCTGCTACGCCTGTGAGATAGGAGGGGATCATTTGAGAACGATGCGTTTGGCAGCATTGCCTGCTGGTGAGAAAGGAAGCCAGGGGAAGCAGCATCGCGGGATTTTCCGGTATGTCAGTGCACAGACCGGGGAACAGCCGCTTACTCGCTATCAGGGCGCTTTTCAGTGTCGCTATGGATATGGAAGAGCTGCAGAGTCAGTTAATCAAGGGGATTCAGGACAGGATTTTGCCGCAGTTCGCATGGACGGAAATGTGTGTACTTTCGTCATGTGTGATGGTGTGGGTATGAGCTACCTTGGTGATTTTGCCGCGCGTTTTCTGGGCAATGCGCTCCTCGAATGGCTTGGAATGACCCCTAATCCAACGGCAGAGGCCGTGGAGCAGCTTCTTCACGAACTGACCACACCGGCATCTGAGCAGCTGGAGAAAATTCAGCCATTGGAGAGTTCCCCCCTGCTTTTGCGTGAAGTGTTAATGGAGAAACGAAACAGAGGCAGTCAGGCAATGTATGTGTGTGGGCGGATTGAGCTGTCCCGTGGTTCAGGAAAAAGCCGGATGTGGGTGGCTTGGCAAGGAGATTCCCGTATTCGTCTCTGGCGCAATGGTCAAGAACAATCCGGAGCATTTCAGATACACTGCCGCACGAATGAACGTTGGTCAACACGGGAAGGACCTGTTGGCGGCAAACCCCATATTTATGAGGCGAAGCTATCCAATGAACGAATTCGACTGCAGCTGTATACGGATGGGCTGAATGATCTGGATGCCATACAGGCTTACATTCCGGATGAACACATCCAGGTGCTGCTGGATGCGACACACACCGGAGGGCTTGAAGATGATGCCGCTTTCATTGAGCTGGAATGGTGAACTGTCAACGCATGGGGGTTATACCACTGTTACAGCTTCCAAGTGGGATGAGGAGCAACTGAGAAAAAACTTGTCATTGTTGATTTAAAAGGCACTCTTTTTGGGTAATCTTGTGAAGAATCTACTTAGTTAGCATGTTCATCATGCTGAACCACAGGTCTTGGATGTACATTCTTACATAATTGCTGAAAAAGGAGTGGAATGGAGCATGACACAACATAACGACAAGTCTCGGTTTGCAAACAAAGTGGCCATCATCACCGGAGCTGGTTCAGGTATTGGCAAGGCAACAGCTGTCAAATTGGCAAACGAAGGCGCTCATGTTGCGCTGTTTGATCTGGTGAATGATCGGATCTCACAGACGGAAGCTGAGATCAATGCGGTACATCCAGGAGCTGCACGTGCATTTGATGTGGATATTTCCGATCCGGCACGAGTGGAAAAAGCAGTGCTCGAAACGGTTGAGTTATTCGGCAGTTTGGACATTGTATTTGCCAATGCTGGGATTAACGGTGTATCGGCTCCGATCGAGGAAATCCAGGTGGAGGATTGGCAGCGGATTATTACGACCAATCTGGATGGCACATTTTTTACGATCAAGTACGCACTGCCTCATCTGAAAAAACGTGGCGGGGGAAGCATCATCATTACAAGTTCCATTAATGGTAATCAACGCTTTACCAGCTTTGGAATGTCTGCTTACAGTACTTCGAAGGCAGGACAAGTTGCATTCTCGAAGATGGCTGCGCTGGAACTGGCCAGATTTAAAATTCGGGTCAATGTCATATGCCCGGGTGCGATTGCAACCAATATTGATCAGAGCACAGTCAAAACGGATGAGCTGCACCAAATTGTCATTCCAATGGAGTTTCCGGAAGGAGAGCAGCCGCTCGCAGATGGTCCTGGACAGCCCGAGCAAGTAGCCAATCTCGTTGCTTTTCTGGCATCGTCTGAATCCAAACACATTACGGGAGCAGAGATTGTCATTGACGGTGCAGAGTCGCTGTTACGTTAATATGCTTTATCTTGTGTGGTCGTTCCTTTGGAACGGCTTTTTTTGTTATAATGCTAACATTCACTTTCGATATTTTGCATGGTGCCTTAGGAATTAGGAGCGATGATATGAATATGGAGTTACCGATACATCAGATTATACCTGAGCTGCGACAGCTGTTCCGGGAAGAGAATACTTGTGTACTTATTGCAGAGCCGGGGGCAGGTAAAACCACCGTAGTTCCTCTATCCCTGCTGGAGGAACCGTGGCTAAACGGACGAAAGATTGTCATGTTGGAGCCTCGCAGACTTGCTGCACGCTCGGCGGCAGCGCGTATGGCTGCAGCGCTGGGTGAAAAAGCTGGACAGACAGTAGGATATCGGGTTCGCATGGATACCCGTGTAAGTCAGGCAACGCGAATTGAGGTTGTGACAGAAGGTGTATTGACACGCATGCTTCAGCAGGATCAGGGGCTTGAAGATACAGCGATGATTATATTTGATGAATTTCATGAACGGCATCTGCACGGCGACCTGGGACTGGCGCTTGCCTTGGAATCACGGGCAATGCTGCGTCCGGATCTGAAGCTGCTGATCATGTCGGCAACGCTGGATCCCGAGCCGATCTGTGCATTGCTTGGTGAAGAGACTCGCGGGGTTCGCTGTCCCGGACGCACGTTTCCGGTGGAAACCCGGTATGTACATAAACCTGCTTCTGCAGTTCTCGAAGAGTTCACGGCTCATACGGTTGTTAAAGCGATGGCTGAGCGGGAAGGGGATGTACTGGTCTTTCTTCCAGGAGCCAGAGAGATTCATCGGACAGAACGGGAGCTATCGAAGCTTAACCTTCCATCACATGTGCAGGTGCATTCCCTGTACGGCAGTATGCCGGTTGAACGGCAGGATGAGGCTGTGCGCCCGGCTTCGGCGGGGAGCCGCAAGGTGGTATTGTCCACATCCATTGCGGAGTCGAGTCTTACGCTGCCGGGTGTCAGAGTCGTTGTAGATTCCGGGCTGAGCCGTGCTTCGGTGTTCTCGCCGCGTACCGGCATGAGCCGGCTTGTTACCCAGCCAGTGTCCAAGGCGTCAGCTGACCAGCGGCGGGGCCGTGCAGGGCGAATTGCTCCCGGGGTGTGTTACAGGCTGTGGAGTGAAGAAGTACACGATGGCCTGCCGGAGGCAGCGAGGCCGGAGATTGCTTCTGCGGACCTCGCACCGCTGGCGCTGGAGCTTGCCGCCTGGGGTGTCCAGTCCCCAGCAGAGCTGCAGTGGCTGGACACTCCGCCTGCCGCAGCCTACGGCCAGGCACAGGCGCTGCTGCGCCAGCTGGGCGGCCTGGATGACACAGGCCGCATCACGCCCTTCGGGCGGCGGATGAACGCGCTTGGCGTGCATCCGCGACTGGCCAGCATGCTGCTCCGCGCGGCGGAGCTTGGGCTGGCCAGCTACGCCAGCATGCTGGCGGCACTGCTGCAGGAGCCTGCTGGCCTCCGCAGCAGTGGCAGTGCAGGCGCGGGCACGGATCTGTGCCCGCGCGTGGAAGCGCTGCTGACTGCGGACAGCAGCGATATGCCGCAAGCGGCAGCGGCTGTCGCAGACGTCGCTGCCGTGCGGCGCATGTGCCAGGAGAGCCGCCAGCTGCGCGCGGCGCTCGGCCCGGCGGCCGATCCGGTACGACCGGACGAGGACAGCTGCGGATTGCTGCTGTCCTTCGCCTATCCGGACCGGATCGGGCAGCGCCGGGAGGATGGCCGCTACCTGCTGAGCAGCGGCCGCGGAGTACGGCTCGCAGCGACAGAATCGCTGAGCCGTTCAACCTACCTGGTCGCTGCCGAGGCGGACGACCAGGGCGTGGATGCACGCATCCTGCTGGCTGCGCCGGTGCAGGAGCAGCTTCTGCTGGATTACGGTGCACATCTGCTGCAGGAAGAGGTACAGATTGCATGGGATCGCAGCACTAGAAGCGTCCGTGCCCACCGGAGGCTGCGGATTGGAGCCATCCTGGTGAAGGAAAGCAGTATCTCTCAGCCGCCCGAAGATCAGGTGCTGGAAGCATTGATTACAGGGATCCGTACAGAAGGACAGGACTGTCTGCCATGGACCAAATCATCGAGGCAGCTTGCTGACAGGCTGCGTTTTCTGCACCGCCACTTGCCGGACTGGCCAGATCTTGCAGCTGATCATGTGTCAGAAGAGCTTGAAGAGCTACTTAGACCCTTTTTGCCTGGGATGCGTTCTGCTGCCGATCTCAAAAAATTATCCATGCAGGATGTACTGTTGGGAGGTTTGAGCTGGGAACAGCGGCAGCAATTGGACCGGGAAGCTCCAACCCATATTCAGGTGCCCAGTGGATCACGCATCCCCGTGGATTATAGTCGTCCTGAAGACCCCACCCTGGCGGTACGTCTGCAGGAGATGTTTGGGCAGCAGGAGACGCCGCGAATTGGAGGAGGCCGTGTACCGCTAACGCTGCATCTATTATCGCCTGCACAGCGGCCTGTCCAGGTAACCCGGGATTTGGCGAACTTCTGGCGGGAGACCTATTTCGAGGTGAAAAAGGATCTGAAGGGCCGGTATCCGAAGCATTACTGGCCGGACAACCCGTTGGAGGCAATGGCAACCAATCGGACGAAGCCGCGCCCTTAGAAGTTAACGAATTTCCCCTTGTTGTATGTTGTAAAGGTTTTCTATTCTTGCATTTCACTAGACGTTCCATATGAGGATAATAACTCTATGAAACGATGTCATATTCATGAAATGAAGCTGAAAATATAAAATTTATATCCTTTATGTTGCGATGGAAACGTTTAAAAGAAAACGGTGCGGGTAATAACATAGCGAAGCGAACCACCCAAATCACTGAGGAGGGATTCACTATGCAGAAGAAAATCGTAGGTGTTTTTGATACAGAACGTGAGGCATCGCAGGCCATAGAGGGCTTGAAGGCGCAAGGATTCACTTCAGACGAAATTTCGGTAGTTACGCAGGATCGGGATGAACTGAAGGCTATTCGTGAAGAAACAGGAACCAAGGCGCCAGAAGGTGTGGCAGCAGGTGCAGCCACAGGCGGAGTACTTGGTGGTGTTGCCGGATTACTGGCAGGTATCGGAGCATTGGCGATTCCAGGGATCGGACCCATTTTGGCAGCCGGTCCAATTGCAGCAGCATTTACGGGAGCCGCCGTTGGCGCAGGTGCTGGCGGACTTGTTGGTGGACTTGTAGGTTTAGGGATTCCGGAAGAGGACGCCAGACAGTATGAGGAATATGTGCAAAACGGCAAAATCCTCCTGCTGGTTGATTCCACAGATCGGGATTCTGACGTATATGATGTATTTAGCAGTACCAGCTATCTGAATCGGGACAGATATACTGCCCATGGTACGGATGTGCCTGCAGAGCGTTCGGATCTCGATCTGGAAGAACGAAGACTGGAAACGCAGAACAAAGCGACACGGATGGGCAACAACACATTTTTGTAAACCTGATTTTCAGTATACTTCACGCTGGAGTCATAACCCAACGGACAGGAAGAAGTATGGGTTGTAGTTGCTTGGCTTAATGTACGAGCCGTCAGGCGGCCATCAGCCGGTTTCCCTAGGGGAACCGGCTTTTGCCCTGTGATGCCTTCTTGGGATTACATGATTGACAGGTGTGTAATAATTAGGCGGGGAATAATAATACATACAACAGAACAGCAAGTGCCAGGCCAATGACTAACAGCATAAAAGTCAGGAATCGAATCAATCGGGTGGATGCTTGAAACGTTTGCTGATTAATTTGCCTGCGTTTACGGTGATACGAAGCCGCAGAACACAGGATAATGGTAACGCCGCTGACCAGAGAGGTAACCCCTGTTATAATCGCGGCAATGTGTGCAATCTGATCATAAGAAGAAGAATTGAAGCCCAACCCGGCAGCAAGGAATCCGACACCGACCAGGGCTATTCCCGTGCGTACCCAGGCCAGAAACGTTCGTTCATTCGCCAGATGCTGCTGTACATATTTGGAGTCGATCGTGGTGGTTTCTAGATCTGAAGCAGCGATTTGAATCCCTCCGTTCTTCTAATATCCTAATTTTAATTGTACTTATTTTTCACGGGAAAACCAAGAAAGGCGGCTGGACGTTATGCCACGGAAAGAACGAATTGTTGAAATTGAAAGTCTGAGAGGGATTGCCTTTGCGGCCGTTGTACTCCAGCATTCCATCGCCCATTTTTCTTTGGTTCCTGAGGCGGGCCTGGAAGATGGAGTATTACTGGCTATTTTGTTGATGGTTTCCAAATTTGCTGTCCCCTTGTTTATTTTCATAACGGGCATGGTTTTGTTCTATAACACGGGAGAGCAGCTGAATTACGGCCGGTTTATGCAGAAAAGATTAACAGATGTTATCGCCCCATATGTAGTATGGTCGCTTGTTTATTTCACACTTACTCCCCAAGGGTGGGGCGGTTTTGGCTGGCAGGATCTTCCCGAGCTAGGTTTGAAGTTAATTACCGGCAAAACGACCTCTCATTTTTGGTACATCATTATGCTGATTCAATTTTACTTGCTGTTCCCGTTGTTTTTAAGAGCCATACGACATGTATACAACCGTTATGAATCCCGAGGACGCCTGGTGGCTGTCCTGATTGCTGGAGCAGTATACCTCGTGCTAGCGGATCAACTGGGAAATATAGCGCGGTTTATGGAGCGTTTGAACATTCCGGTTCTGACAGATGCATTTACAACCTATGCGGACCGCAATTTCCTGTATTTCTTTTTCTACTTTGTACTTGGAGCTGCTGCCGGATTATCGGTCGGGAAATGGAATCTGTGGGTTCATCGATTGCGCTGGGTATACTGGATGGTGTTTATAACACTGGGTCTTCGGTTTACATATTTATTAATGCTGGAATTTCAAAAGCCGGAAGGAATACAGATCACGTTTTATACCGTCAGCCTGATCAGACCAGATATGGCAATCTTTCTGATTGCGTCCATTATGGTCATGTATCAGTTGGCAGGCAAATTGCACAACCATATGGCAGTGGGATGGCTTGGATGGATTGGCAGTGTTTCTTATGGTGGTTACCTGATGCATATGCTCATGCTGCGTTACAGTTATATTCCGGATGAACAGTTGTACGTTGCCTGGGGATTCAATCCGACAATACGAATGATCCTGACCTGGCTGCTTGCTTTGACTTTATCCTGCGGACTTACATGGTGCATCTCTCGTGTGAGCTGGGGAAAATGGATTGTAGGTTCTGTACCGAAAGGCAACCTCAAGAATTGAAAGTTACAACGTATGAAAAATTCTAAATAGAATCGCCACTTGACCAGTTATTACACTTGTTTCACTAGGGCATTACGTTTTAAAGATCTTAATTGCCGATGTGACCCTTCGCTTTGGTTATTATTTTAAAAAATCAACATATGAAAAATTCATAATAATAAACCCGCAATTCGTTCTGTCGATCATTTCTGCTTCGCCGTTCCTCTATCATTCTCGCCTGCTGTTTACTCAGGAAAAACGGAGAATGATGGCAGAAACCGAACACAAGTTTTATAATACGAAGTAGAGCAGTAGAGGATGGGGGGAACACACGTGGCTTTTATGATTGCCCAGCGGGCGTTTATCAAGCTGTATCTTATCACAATGGTTGAACAGCACAGAGGATATGGTTACGAAATGCTGGAGGCGATGAAGGAGGAGTTCAAAGCTTACGGTTATGTGCCGCCTCAGAGCGAGGTATATCGAGCTTTGCATGAATTGGTACAGCAGGGTGTTTTTTATCGGACGAAGAAACTGAAGGGCAACGATCCCAAAGTGGACTTTCAGGAGATCGTTTTATATCACTTTACGGATGATGGAGCGGAGAAAGCCGAATTGTACAAAAAGCAGGTCAAGGCGGATCTTGACCGATGTCTCGGCATGCTGCACAAGGCAGAAGAGGACAATTACGGGACGAAAGGAAGATGAGCATGAATAGGCAGCTACAGTGGGGAGTACTTGGTACATCCACAATTGCAAGAAATGCGGTAATTCCGGCGATCCAGCAATCCGAACGGGGAGAAGTGCTCGCAATTGCCAGTCGCAGCAAGGAAAAAGCCGAAGCTCTCGCCGAAGAGTTGGACATTGCCAGAAGCTATGGCAGTTATGAAGAGCTCATTGCTGATCCCGATATCGAGGCTGTATATATTCCGTTGCCGAACCACATGCACAAGGAATGGACGATCAAAGCTGCTCAGGCTGGAAAGCATGTATTATGTGAGAAGCCTGCCGCATTGAATGCGGACGAGTCTGCCGAAATGATTCAGGCATGCAAGGAGTACGGCGTTCTTTTCGCAGAAGCCATCATGTATCGTTATCATCCCAAGCATCGACGTGTTCAGGAGATCATTGCGAGTGGAGAGATTGGTGCTGTTCGCGCGATCCATGGCAATTTTACTTGCAACACTGCGGATGATAAGGACAATGTCAGGTTTAAACGGGACATGGGCGGCGGGTCGTTGTTCGACCTTGGGGTATATCCCATTTCAGCAGCGCGTATGTACCTGGGACAAGAGCCCGAAGCAGTTACAGTTCATGCCTTGTTCTCCGACGAACATGACGGGGTAGATATGATGGCATCAGGCCTTGTGGAATTTCCCGGTTCTGTGGCGTTAACATTTGACTGCGGCATGTGGGCTTCCGGAAGAGCCGAGATGGAAATTCTCGGTACCGACGGACGAATTGAATTGCCGAAAGTGTTTGGCTGGGAGAATAGTGACATTCCACCACAGATCATTATTCATACGGATTCGGTCAGCCGGGAAGAACGTGTATCGGTATCCAATTCTTATGTTTTGCAGGCGGAAACCTTTGCAGCAGCAGTGCTGGAAGGAACACCACTGCCATTTACTCCGGAAAATACGATAGCAAACATGCGTGTCATTGATGCATGCTTGCAATCCGCTCGGACTCGTCAGCGGGTATCCTTAATTTAAATATGTATTAAGATCCGACTCCATGCATCTCGATGGGGTCTTTTTGTCGTTTTTAGCCATATGGGCAATTCGTTAAAAAAATTTTCACGAAGGGATTGATTTCGTAAATTGTTACGTTAAAATAATATTAACATGAAAAATATTTTAACGTTGAAGGGCGGACTCCTAATGAGCGAGGGTACAGCAGTAAGCAAGCAAGGAATTGGTGAGTTAATACAGGTCAAACCTTATATGCAGTTTATGCTCGGGAAGATGGTAGCCAGGTTTGGTGATTCCATTGATTCGATTGCCTATAGCTGGATGGTGTATATGCTGACAGGTTCGAAACTGCTAATGGGGACGCTGCTCGCGGTCAACTTCTTGCCGAATATTCTGTTGGGTCTTTTTGCCGGTGCGATCGTGGATAGAATGTCGCCGAAGAAGGTCATCGTGCTGACGAATTCAGGTCGGGGGTTGCTCGTTGGAATTACGGCACTGCTGTTTGGTATGGGAGAACTGCAAGTATGGCATTTGTTCGTTGTTACCATTCTGAATTCATTGCTTGAATGCTTCTCGTCACCAGCCGAAATGTCCAGTGTGCCGAGACTGCTGCCTCAATCGTTGCTTCTTTCCGGCAATGCCATGTCATCTTCGGCAACCCGGTTGGCAGAACTTGGCGGGCTTGCTGTAGCAGGTGCACTCATTGCAACTGTTGGAATTACATGGACGATTTTAATTGATGCAGGTCTGTTTGCATGGAGTGCTGTGCTCATGAGTCGCGTTGTATATCCTTCATCACCGAAGACGGAGGACGTGTCACCGGAGAAGGATTCTTCCCTCAGTGCTCCCCAAGGCTTGCTTACAGACATGATTGAAGCCTTTCGCTTTATACGCAAACATGCCTTGCTGCTTATTACCTCGATTCTATTCGCCTTCGTTAACTTCTGTCTGATGCCCTTCAACGTTCTCCGTACACCATACGTGATCGACATTCTGCATGCCGGTGCAGGCGGATTAAGTCTGCTCAGTGGGTTGATGGTGGGGGGCATGGTGCTGAGTGGGCTGTGGATGACTCACAGAGGCAGCAGCTACCCTAAAAGTGTATTGATTATTAGTGGAATTATCCTGCTGGGACTTAGTTATGCAATGACCGCGCTTCCTGCGTATATGTCAACGAACCAGTTACCACTGGCAGCGATTTTTTGTTTGATGATGGGGCTGGGTATACCACTTGCCACAACACCACTCGCCTCCTATATGATGGAGGTTACACCTTCTGGCATGCTTGGCCGGGTTTCTGCCCTGCAAAGCATGCTGTGTGTTAGCGCTATACCGCTTGGAAGTCTGGTTTCAGGTGCGGCTGCAGAATGGGTGTCTACACCGTTGTTATTTATTGGCTGTGGCATATTGCTAGCAATGTCTGCAATATTCCTTCTTCTGAGCAAAACATTCCGGCGCAGTATCTAATCAAATCCTTTTTCCTTTTAAGACCTGTTTTGACCGGGGGCGGGACTGAACGGTATAATATGCATATATAAGGGCAACAGGTACCCCGGAAATGAGGATACAGGTATGCAGCAGAAAGTATTGTCAACGATCGAAGAGATTAAGATCTACTCCGACCCGTATCGGATCCAGATTCTGAATATGTTTAATAAACAGGGTAGACCTTCTACTGTGAAAGAGATAGCCGACAAACTTGGTGAAGTACCCGCGAAAGTACATTATCACGTGAAAAAACTCGAGAAGATCGGTTTGCTTACACTCGTATCCACCCGAGAGATTAATGGAATCATTGCCAAATATTACGAACCCTTTCAGGGGGAAATTCATCTTCGTCATGAAGAAGAGGACCACTCTCCACTGAAGCAGGTATTCCGTTCAGAGACACTTAAACTATTGAATGAAATGTATGAGCAGAGCCGGCAGATGTTTATGAAACAGGCAGAGCGTAGTGACAACATGTTTGGACAAATCTCGGACATGACGTTATATGCGAGCCGTGAGGAAGTCGAACAGCTGTATAGGGATATTACGAAAATGTGTGAGCCATATACGAAACGGAATGAACAGAAGGGAGATCAGGAGGTTTTTCAACTGTTCTCGACATTGTCTCAACATGTGGATGAACCATCTAAACCCAAGAAAAGTAAAACTCCACCACAGCAGCAGAAAGAATAGTGTTTCTTTACAGGGGACGATGCTAAGGCAATTGGAACGAGGCAGACACGTGCAGCAAAAAGAAAAGGCCGCCTGAATGGTATTATCCCCTTTTAGTAGACAAGAGAAAAAAGACATCTGTTAAGATGGACTTAATCTTGCCAAACGAAGGGGATTTTTTTATGGCTAAAAAAGGACAAACTTTCCGGCGGTACTCCTTGGAATTGAAATTGGAGGCG
>NZ_JABMCB010000178.1 GCF_013359935.1 Paenibacillus xylanilyticus | reverse complement strand
TCAAATCCTATATCCCCAGCCATTTTATTATGAGTCATTAGCTCAGTTGGTAGAGCACCTGACTTTTAATCAGGGTGTCGAAGGTTCGAGCCCTTCATGACTCACCATTATATTTTGCGGTCGTGGCGGAATTGGCAGACGCGCACGGTTCAGGTCCGTGTGGGCTAACCCCCCGTGGAGGTTCGAGTCCTCTCGACCGCACCATATATCATGCGGACGTGGCTCAGCGGTAGAGCATCGCCTTGCCAAGGCGAGGGTCGCGGGTTCGATTCCCGTCGTCCGCTCCAATATGATATGCGCCCTTAGCTCAGCTGGATAGAGCGTTTGACTACGAATCAAAAGGCCGGGAGTTCGAATCTCTCAGGGCGCGCCATTATTTTTCACTAATATCGGGATGTAGCTCAGCTTGGTAGAGCACCTGGTTTGGGACCAGGGGGTCGCATGTTCAAATCGTGTCATCCCGATTTTATTCTTATGCGGGTGTAGTTCAATGGTAGAACTTTAGCCTTCCAAGCTAATAGCGTGGGTTCGATTCCCATCACCCGCTTACAGTAAGCCTCTTGCTTTTGTGCAAGAGGTTTTTTTGTTTTTTTCAATATCTAATACCTACCCCATTCTTTTTATAAATGCACCGAATTTGTAATTTGATCTCATCGGATGAGTTTGTTTAAATAAGATACAGGTGCATTTCCTTGATGCATTATCAGGATCAGACCTAAGGAGGAGGAGTAGTGTGAAAAGAGCTCTCGTTATTGGAGGAAATGGAACGCTAGGTACAGCGATTGTGGCCAAGTTGAATGAGCTGTCTGTAGAAGTAGTTACGGCAGGGAGAAATTCCGGTGATTATCAGGTGGATATGACCTCAACCGATAGCATTGCGGCTCTTTTTGAAGCTGTTCCAAACATTGATTACGTCATTGTCGCGGCAGGTCAGACGCATTATGCCAAATTGGAAGAGCTGACACCCGAGAATAACATGATTAGTGTACAGGGCAAATTGTTGGGCCAGGTCAATGTCGTATTAATTGGCCAACACTATGTGAACGACAAAGGGAGTTTCACGCTGGTGAGTGGCATTATCAAAGATCATCCTATTGCACAAGGTGCTTCCAGTGCAATGGCCAATGGTGCGATTGATGCGTTCGCCAAAGCGGCAGCCTATGAACTGCCGAGAGGTATTCGCCTGAATTCGGTCAGCCCTAATCTGTTTGAAGAGTCAGCTGAGAAGTATAAGGACTTCTTTATTGGTTTTAACCCCGTACCTGTGGAGCGAGTAGCTAATACATTTATTCAAAGTGCGCTGGGCATCGAAACGGCTCAAACCTTTAAAGTATATTGACTTGTGAAAAAAGCTCCTCTCCTATGCTTAGGGAGAGGAGCTTTGTGTATCAAGCGATTAGTATCGTTCCAGGATGGTTTGTGTTTTCAGGCCATCCGCAGGGATTAGCCAGTTGTTGTTCTCCAATACTTGCAGCAGCTCGGTACGCAGACCGGATACAGCTGCAGTATCATCGGTTTTAAAAGAAACCTCAACAAGATTCTCTATTCCAGTACCATCTGCGTTACGGATTGGCCATACTTCAAGCGTGAGGTCTTGTCCATTCCATGTGCCCTCATAGCGCTGGAACGTGATCGGCCCGTGAGCACGGGATTGCGAGAGTGCTTGCTTACCCCAGTTTGAAGAAGACCAGTTTTTCAGTTTGCCCGGCAGCTTGTCAAGCAGCATGGTCAGTGCGTCCTGCTCGGAAGGAAGCTGTACGCCTGCAGCTTTGGTATCCACTTTTTTGGTGTTGGAGAAGCTCAGTGTTTGTTTGCCATATCCCCAATCGATCTCAGCCTCGTAATTATCGTCAGACGCATCAAATCCTTCTTGATTTGCCAGTGTTAGTGCTGCATTAATATCACCGTTAATTACAGGGTACCGCTTCTTGTAGGTCAGTTCATAATTGTTTTTATCATCCTTTTTCCGAAAACGGACATCCCATCCGGCTTGGTTCAGATTTAGAGAATTGGTGTCAAAGTACTCTGCACTGATGTTTCTTGGTGTGGAATCCAGAGCCAGAGTCTGAACGACTTCATTCCGAAGGGTTCCATCCGAGTTCAATACTAATTCCGGTTTAGCCAGAAACTTCACTTCATAGGCTGGCACGGCATTTGCCGCCGCTGAAACTTGGGGTGTCTGGAACGTCAAACTACTTCCCAATGTGACGATGCTCAGCATGAATGAGGCAGTTACCTTTTTCCACTTTTTCAAAACCAATCACTCCCTAGGCTGGATTAATGTACAGACCCACTTTATCGCCCGAGTATGTGGAAGTGATTAACGTTGGACGAGCATTACGTTAACCCTGCATAGAATTGATGAATGGCAAACGATAGTTTTTATGGGGCCAAGCCGAGAAATGGCGGGAAATCATGTACCCCTTCCTGCAGAACTTCCTTGAACCGGTTCACCTGGACTGAAGGATGACGGTCCTTATTATGTACTGTGTATATATGTCGTGGAGCTTGCTCACCCGGGATGGGAAGAACCTGAACCAAGCCATGCTGCTCTTCCCATTGTACGGCCATGCGTGACATGAATGATATATGACCTCCGAGTAGAACCAGCTGTTTGATCGCCTCGAGTGAATCCATCTCCACCGTACTGCGAAGCCGCACCGCATGCTGTTCCAGCCATTGGTTGGTCAAACGGCGTGTGCTTGATTCGTTCCCATGCAAGGCAAAAGGCACCTGAGAAATATGCTCGGGCTCCAACACTTCTCTCTGGGTCAAGGCATGCTGCGGAGCACAAATCAATACCAGATCATCTGCACACAGCGGCTCTGCTTGGAGGACAGGACCAACAAAAGGTTCGGAAGAGATTACCCCCAGATCTATCTGATGCCGCATTAACATCTCACGGATGACAGGGGACGGTTTGACTGACAACACAATTCGAATGCCAGGAAACTCCTGCGAAAATGTATTCAGCATTGATGGCAGCAAATAGGTTGCAGGTACATAGCTCGCCCCAATGTGAAGCGTACCCCGGTAAAGGCTGTCGTATTCCTTGACCACCCGGCGGGCTTCTTGGGTCAGGGCATTAATTTTCACAGAATAATGAAGAAGGGCCTGTCCAGCCTCAGACAGAAATGTCTTCCCGATGCGCGATTCGAATAGTCGTACCCCCATCTCTTCCTCCAGTGATTTCATATGAAACGTAACCGTGGGCTGCTTGATGCCCAGAATCTCGGCCACGCTGGTCATATGGTGATGCTTATCAATCAGTTCTACAATTTGCAGTTTGATCAGATTCAATGAATTTAACACTCCTCTCGCGTCATTTTGCTCATCTTATATAGATTTAATCTATGAACATCAACAGAATTCATCTAAAAAGTTAATTTCATTTTTACATTCATAACATACAACTTGCGAGAGCGGACGTTAGACTGAGGAAAGTACAAGAAGACAGGCAGGGATGCTTATGAAAATGGAGATTTCAGGAGTTCAAAAATCATTCAATCGTACGCCTGCACTATTGCCTACAGATTTGACGCTGCAGCATGGTCAGTTTACGACACTGCTCGGTCCATCGGGCTGCGGAAAAACAACACTGCTGCGCATGCTCGCTGGACTGGAACAGCCGGATGCGGGAGAGATTATTGCAGGTGATCAGTGTATCTTTTCAGCAGCCAAACGGATCGATGTACCGACCCATAAGCGTAATCTGGGCATGGTGTTTCAGGATTTTGCATTATGGCCGCATATGACGGTTTTCGAAAATGTGGCATTCGGCTTAAAGGCAGGAAAGCAAAAGACGGATCTACGGCAGAAAGTGACCGAAGCGCTCGGCATGGTTCGCCTGCAAGGCATGGAAGATCGTTATCCTCATCAGCTGTCCGGTGGACAGCAGCAGCGGGTTGCTTTTGCCAGAGCGGTAGCAGTGAGACCCGGAGTGATTTTGTTTGATGAACCGCTTAGTGCACTCGATGCTGTACTGCGGGAAGAAATGCGGATTGAGATGATGTCTCTGGTTCGGGATATGGGGCTAACCGCATTGTACGTAACACATGATCAAGTCGAGGCAATGTCGATGTCAGATGAGATTGTAGTCATGGAAAAGGGACGGATATTGCAAAAAGGTACCCCGGAAACGATCTACGCATCGCCAAGTGATCCATTTGTTGCTTCGTTTATCGGAAAGTCCAACTGGCTGACACCGAATCAGTCCATGGTACGGCCGGAACATGTGACCTGGAACAGGACAAGCCACGATGATCTGCGTTATCAGGCAACGGTACTGAGTGTCAGTTATGTAGGAGAGCGTTATGAGATTCGGGTTCAAATGGAAGGGCTGGGCGTGTGGACCGCCTATCTGGACCGTAGGGTTCGCGTAGGGGAGCAGGTTCAGCTGTATATATCGCCGGAGCGCATCTGCCGGATGGCTGGGCATGAAGCCACCGATGTGAAGCGGGAAGTTATAGCAGCGGCGAACTAGGAAACGTGAAGTGGGAAATAGGAAATATATATAAAACCAAGGGAGATGGAATGAGATGTTGGGAACCAAAACACGGAAAAAAAGTGCAATGCTGCTGTTAACAGCGGTAATGAGTATCGGCTTGTTCGGATGCAGCACGAATTCAACGGGCGGAAACGCAGGACAATCTGCTGGGGAAGGTAGTGCGGCAGCAGCAGCGCAAACAACAGAAACAGCAGGCGGCAAACTGGTGTTGTATAGTGCGGGGCCGCAAAAGCTGGCGGATAATATCGTGAGCGGGTTCACGGCCAAAACAGGTATTGAAGTAGAGATGTTCCAGGGAACAACAGGTAAAATTCTCGCCCGTATGGAAGCAGAAAAATCCAACCCTGTGGCCGATGTCGTCATTCTGGCTTCTCTGCCTTCAGCACAAGCACTAAAAGCCGACGGTTTAACGTTACCTTATCCTGAAGCAGCAAATGCCGACAAGTTGAACAAGGACTGGTCGGATGCGGAAGGTAACTATTTCAGCTCCAGTGCTTCGGCGCTTGGGATCGTATACAATACCAAACTGGTGTCTACACCACCGACAAGCTGGGCTGAACTCGCTACACCAGCTTGGAAAGATGCCGTGAATATTCCTGATCCAACATTGTCCGGTTCTGCACTGGACTTCATTACAGGTTACCTGAGTGTGAATGGGGACCAAGGCTGGGATTTGCTGAACAGCTACAAAGCGAACGGCGTTGCCATGGCGGGAGCCAACCAGGAAGCCCTTGATCCGGTGATTACGGGTGCCAAAAGCATTGTTGCCGCTGGCGTCGACTATATGGCATATTCCTCCAAAGATAAAGGTGAACCACTGGACATCGTATATCCCGAGGAAGGGACTGTAATCAGTCCGAGACCGGCAGCGATCCTGAAGTCGAGTCCAAATGTGGAGAATGCCAAGGCGTTTATCGACTACCTGCTGTCCGATGAGGCGCAGCAGCTGGTTGCAGATGCGTACCTGATTCCTGGCCGGGAAGATATTGAAGCGACCAACCGGGCCAATCTGAAGGATATCCCGCAGCTGAAAGTGGATTGGAACTGGATGAGTGAACATGGTGATGAGACAGCGGCTCGTTTCTCCGAGATTTTCAAATAAGATCGCTGAAATCAATACTGAGGAACATTCAACAACACGTGTAACGAGTGTCTTGGTGAAGTCATGTGAGGTGAAAGCAGTGAAACCTGTTGTATTGGACAACAACCGTATTTTTCGGAGAGTGGGCGTGATTCTGGCCCTCTTTCTGCTGACTATAAGTATTGGCGTGCCGCTGCTGCTGATTTTCTGGCAAAGCATTTATCCGGATGGACAATGGGACTGGATGGCTCCGATTCGGACAATTACGGGTCATCATTTATCCGGCGTGCTGCTCAATTCCGTCTGGCTGGGCATCTGTGTTGTTGCTGGGACCACACTGCTGGCACTGCCGCTTGCCTGGATGATGGCCAAGACTCGTATGGGGCAGCATCGCTGGGTGGACGTAATCCTGATGATTCCCTTTATGACCCCGCCGTATATCGGCTCCATGGGCTGGATTTTGTTTATGCAAAAAGGGGGATACCTGCAGCAGTGGGTACCATCAGCTGAGAAGTGGAGCGAGCTATTCTTCAGTTTCTGGGGCATGGTGCTGATTATGAGCCTGCATCTGTTCCCATTTCTGTACTTGCTGTTACGGGATGCGCTGATTCGTATCGGCGGCAATCTGGAAGAAGCGGGATCCGTGCACGGGGCACGTGCGGGTTACCGGTTCAGACGCATCATTTTACCTCTGTTGTTATCTTCCTATGGGATGGGGATCATGCTTGTTTTTGTCAAAACGATTGCAGAATTCGGAACCCCGGCAACCTTCGGACGCCGCATCGGATACTATGTCATGACTTCAGAGATTCACAAATATATCTCCAGTTGGCCCATTGATTTTGGTAAGGCGACTTCACTGGCATCGGTACTGTTATCCGTGTGTCTGGTGATGTGGTACATGCAGTCATCCATGAGTCGAAGATTCACGTATCGTCTGGTGGGAGGCAAAGGGCAGCGTTCGAAACGATATTCCCTACGTGGGGGAGCCGGCTGGCTGTGCGGTCTGTATCTTGCCGTACTGCTAATCCTGTCTGTGGGTATCCCGTACTTCTCCATCATTGCTGCTTCGACGATGAAGCTGCGCGGGGCCGGGTTGTCCCTGGACAACGTAACGTTGGATCACTATCGGGATCTGCTGTCATGGGGTTCGGTCAGCATGAAAGCCATCGGCAATAGTCTGGGATTGTCACTGGCCGCTTCCACAGTTGCGGTTGTGATCGGTACAGGATTTGCGCTGGCGATCGGCAAATCCTCTTCATTCATGCAGCGTGTCATTGATCTGTTCAGTTTGCTGCCGAATACGGTACCGGGCATTGTCATGGTCGTGGGTCTAATCCTGTTCTGGAATTCTCCATGGATGCCATTTACCCTGTACAACACATACGGGATGGTTGTTCTGACGTATGTCGTACTGTTTCTGCCTTATACGGTGCAGTACGTAAAATCAAGCTTCACTCAGATTGACGGAACCTTGTTTCAGGCGGGCCAGGTATTTGGCGGGAACCCACTGTATATTCTGCGTCGCATTCTTGTACCCCTGATTATTCCCGGCATGCTGGCGGGTTGGATGATGACTTTCACCATCGCCACACGGGAGCTGGTAGGGTCGCTGTTGATTCTCCCGCCGTCGATGCAGACGTCCGCTACCTATATTTTTGCCCAGTTTGAACAAGGGCAGGTTTCACTGGGCATGGCCATGGCGGTGGTGACTGTTGGCATGACCGTACTGATGCTGCTCGGCATTGAGCTACTGAATTCGAAGAGAAAGTGGAATGCATCATGATCAAACTGAACGTATGGGGCGGGGCAGGCGAACATGGCCGCTCCGCCTATCTCCTGAGCGGAGACAGGTTTCACATTTTAATGGATTGCGGCGTGAAAAAAGAAGGCGCAGGCGAGTACCCACTCATCGAACCGGATATCGTTTCAAACCTGGATGCCGTACTGTTGTCTCACGCTCATGAGGATCATTCCGTTGCCATTCCATTGTTGTATAAGATGGGTTACCAGGGTGAAGTATGGACAACACGTGAGACAAGGGAGCAGCTGGATACCTATTTCCGGGCGTGGCGCAGCAACATGGAGCGCGCAGGGCATGGTCTGCCCTACGAGGAAATAGATGTGCAGTCAATACGCTATCGATATCTGGAAGATGAGGCCAAGGCTGGAATCTGGTTTAAGATGATTCCTGGTCTGCACGTGTTATGGGGGCGCAGTGGCCACCTTGCAGGATCTGTATGGTTTGCACTTGAGTTGGAGGGCAGACGGATCTTCTATTCCGGGGACTATACGTCTGAGTCCATGCTTCTGCAGGAGGATTGTGCTGCAGAGGCACTGAAATTGGCAAGCGTGTTTCGAAGCAGAGAGCGAACAGGCAGCCGTGTCAATAACCTGCTATTGTCTCAGGGCATGGCTGTCAGTGATGGCATTCAATTAGCCGGAGAGCCGCTGGCAGAAATAGCAATGTCAACGGGGATCTCTGGGTTGTCCGAGATTTCCTTGACTCCTTCGTTAACAAAAGGGCGCTTGAATCGACCGATGGATCTGGCGATTGTGGATGCTGCATACGGAACGGACCGGGATACACAGACAGACAAATTGGCACAGCTGGGCCAGACCATTCGCGAGACGATTGCTCGTGGTGGCAAAGTCTTACTGCCCATGCCCTCGGTAGGCCGTGGTCAGGAGATTATACTGTGGGCGCAAGAGCAGTTTCCGGAAGTTCCGATGATTGTGGAGCAGGGGCTGGTGGATGGCATGAAGCAACTGTTGCGTGTTCCATACTGGCTCAGAGAAAAGGAAGATCGTCTCAGGTGTCCATTACCATTAATGGATGTCATTGAACGTTTTCTGGGCGACAAATCTTGGCAGCTGCCCCAGAGCCGGGAGGATCGGGAGCGACTGCTGAATCAATATGCCGCTTCGCTATGGTTCATTCCGGATGGCATGATGCAGTCTTCACTTGCCCGTTGGTACTATAATCAACTGGCAGACAGAGAGGAGAATCTGATCCTGCTCACCGGACATGCGGCTTTTGGTACTTTTGCACAGAAGCTAATACAGAATCCCATTGAGTATGGACTTTGTGGAGTGCAGAAAATTCGTTATAAAGTTCATCAGGGCTGGCTGGATGTCGAGAGAATGCTGCAGCGTTTGCCTGCCCGGCATACTGTGCTTGTGCATGCGGACAAGGCCGAGACGGATAGACTAAGAGAGGAATTATCCAAGCAGCACCCAAGTTCCGGGAGAGCGATCCATTCCCTCTCTCCCGGAGATGAGCTCTATGTGTAAGCTATTGTAGTATCGTATCAGTTGAGGACGTCTCTGGGGACGTCCTTTTCATTTGTTTATTATGAACTATGATTCCCGTTGAATGGGATGCTCCAGTTCCGAATGCCCCATTAAGCTATCTACGGCTTCACCATCCACCAGCACATCCAGACGTTTGACTTCATCAAATTGAAACATCGTTGTAGTCAAAGCTTCCAACGCCAGCAATTCTCCACTGGTGCCCAGCTTGGCTTCATCCGGGATATGAACATCCAATGTCACTGTGTCCTCAGCAAATTCGATAGACAGCAATTCAACCTTTTCCCATAGAGAGACGAGCTGTGCATCATCGTTATTTTGCAGGGCTTCGAATGTTTTTTTGTATTTGTCGGCGTCGACGTTATCTGCGAATGCCAGCTCAACTTCTCTTTTTTTCAGTTCCAACACCTGTGTATCGGCAAAGAATACTTCAACGGTTTGCTTCTGCTCCTTGTTCGGTTCAACCTGAGTCCCACTATTATTGGGAGGCTGTACGCTTCCGGATTGTTTGGGCTCATTCGTCCCGGATTCACTCACTGGCTTCTGCGCGCACCCCACTGCAATCATCAGAATGAACGAGAAAAGTAGTACGTATCCCATCTTTCGTTTCAATAGATCACATCCTTCGATTGGTATAACGTTATATTTCATATCCCTAGATATTCCTTGATTCCATCCACTATCGCTTGTGCAGCCTTCGTCTGAACTTCCTCGGATGACATGGCTTTCTCTTCGGCAGCATTGCTCAGGAAACCAATTTCCAGGAGCACAGCTGACATGGTCGTTTCCCGAATCACCTGCAAGCTGCCATTCTTGACGCCTCTATCTTTGAATCCCAAAGCTTTCACCAAGCGTTGATGAATAATATTGGCCAGGTCCTTGCTGCCGGTTCGCTGATAATAATATGTTTCTGTACCTGATGCCTGAGGTGAAGACGTTACACTGTTGCCGTGTATGGAGACAAACACATCCGCATTTAACTGATTCGCCAGTTGAACGCGCTCGGAACGTGTAGGGTAGATATCAGTGTCACGTGTCATGACCAATTCAATATCCGGCTCGTTGAGCAGGAGAGCTTGTACTTTTAGCGCTATTGCCAGAACGTAGTCCTTCTCTGGTTTGCCCGTGATACTGATTGTCCCTGGGTCACTGCCCCCGTGACCTGGATCAATGACGACGACTTTACGTCCAGTATCGAGGACGGGAGTCACTGGCACGGGTGTGACGTTGTCTCCCGAAACGTTCAGATCGATAAGCAGCTTGTCGGCAATTACGTTTTGTTCGAACTGTACGTCTTTCACATTGTTCAACTCAACAACAATCCGGACTTGTCCGGGATCCCGTTTAAAAAGGGAATATCTTACTTCCGTTACATTGGGATATCCGCTAACGTCCAGTTTGCCATTCAACCCTTGATCAAGTGGTTGCGTCATATCACCAAAGACCGTACCAGGCAAATCCACAACCAGTCGATCCGGGTTCTTCAAGGTGGTTATCACGGGCAGCACTTTTTTTCCATCCATGGACACAACCAACTGATTATCGGCAAAAATGATGTCGGTCACATGGGTTAACGAGATGGTATCGCTATCTCCTGAATCATCGCCTGGCGCTCCATCGGTCCCTTTACTGGTGTCGGTTAAGTATACGATCTTCTCTTGGTTGTTCCACTTTACGCTAAGTCCCATCTGTTCACTGACAAACCGAATGGGCACCACCAGCGTTTTGTTTAAAATTTGCGGAGCTGTATTCAGGGTAACCTGTTTATCAGCAACTGTGGCTTGCTTCTGATCAACGTTTAGTGAAATCACTTTGTCGTTTTGCTGAATTTTTACCTGACGGGCTTGTTGATTCCAATCGACATCGAACTCCAGATTTTCCGCAACAACTCGGATTGGAATCATGACGTTCTTATTCACGATGGTCACCTGAACATCATGCGGGAGAGATAATTCCTCTCCATTCAAGAAGATTTTAGACGTATTGGCAGCGGCGTTTCCCTGAGTAGAAAATAAGAATAGAAAAAACAGGCTCAAAAACATGAGAAAAATGGGTTTCTTCATTATACACCTCTACAATATTAGAGCTTGTAACTTCACCGACATCAATTTCAAGACAACGAATCCGTGAGTGACAATTTCTCTCCCAAAATTTAACTACATTATATAAACAGCAGAATTGTAAAAATGTTTCTTTTATTGCTTTATTTAATTTATTTATTAATGGATGGTGCTTAATCTTCGCTGAATAGGAAGGGGTCTGCATACGATAGACAGACTTTTGTAATTAAATTTCATATAATAATTGACTTGTGAAATTTTATATCATATACTGGGTGAAATTATGGCAGGGTGACGTGTACATGAAGTCTGACAGGAGGTTGGAAATAATGGATACAGGCAGCTATCCAATGTGGGAACAGTACCGATTGAAGCGGGAGCATTACATCATAGGGCTGATGTCAGGAACGTCTCTTGATGGGACGGATGCAGCTCTGGTCCGTATTCTTACGGATGACAGCGGGGGAATAGAAAAAATCAGTCTGATGGATTTCGTCTGTATTCCATACTCGAATGAGCTGAGGGAAGTGATGATTCGACTGTGTTCCCCAGAGACAGCGAGAGTGGATGACCTGACGAAGGCACACTTTGGCATATCGGAGTGGTACGCACACAGTGTCATGAAATTGATTCGTTCGGCAGGCATCCCGCCTGGACAAGTGGATGCGATCAGCATGCACGGGCAGACGATATGGCATTCACCCGTTGCGACAGCATTTCCCGGGCCCGAGGGAAACCTTGAAGTGGCATCCACACTGCAAATCGGTGAATCTGCTGTTGTGCGGGAACGGACCGGGCTGCCGGTGATCGGCAACCTGCGGGCAAGGGATATGGCTGCGGGAGGGGAGGGAGCACCTCTCACGCCATATGCCGATGCTCTAATGTTTCGGAGTTCGAAGGAAGGACGGCTGGTGCAGAATATCGGCGGCATCGGCAATGTAACGGTGCTTCCAGCTGCGTCATCCCATGAAGGCATCTCTGCTTTTGATACAGGTCCGGGAAATATGGTGATGGATGCGATTGTGCGAAAGGCAACGAATGGAAGACAGCATTATGACCCAGATGGAAGCTTTGCCGCCATGGGGAAACCCGATCAGAGTCTGGTGGAGATGTATCTGGAGGATGATTATTTCAAAAGAATTCCTCCCAAAAGTACTGGACGGGAAGTATATGGTGCCGCTTATGCCGAGCATTTGATGGAAATGGCCGCTGCCCGTTCTTTATCCCTGGAAGATACCCTGGCTACGGCCACCTGTTTGACTGCGGAGACCATTGTGCGGGCTGTGGAGGACTTTGTACTACCGAATGTACCGATCTCGGCCATGCTGGCTTGCGGTGGGGGGACATCGAATGTCACACTAATGAAGATGATTCAAGGACGACTTCCGGAAGGCATTCGACTGGAGCGGACCACGGACTACGGCATACCGGATGATGCCAGGGAAGCTATCGGATTTGCACTCCTGGGACATGAAGCGTTGATGGGAAGAACGAATACACTCCCCTCAGTCACTGGAGCAAAGCATTCAGTCATCTCCGGTGCGCTTACGCTGTAGTCACCCTGGTATGGCCCATTAACAGAAAGTGGAACACAGGGTTAGTCAATTAGACTCAGGTGGAATTATAGGATAAAATGCTTGTACATGAACAAAGTACGGAAAGGTGGAGCGGATGGAAGGCATGAAAGGTGGACTTGTACGTTTACGCGCATTAATGGATGACCTGACTCCATCGGAACGAAAGATCGGGGCATATATTCTCGATCATCCGCAAGAGACGGTTCAGTCTTCAGTGGCGCAGCTGTCCGAACGGAGCGGGGGCAGCCCTGCTGCCATTATCCGCCTCTGCAAATCATTAGGGGTATCGGGGTTTCAGGAGTTGAAGCTGAAAATTGCCGGAGATTTACAGACGGGTGAACAATATCAATATACAGAGATTCGCCCCCAGGACTCCATGGAGAGCATCATCCAGCACGTATCCGCTAATAATATTCAGTCGGTGAAGGATACGGTTCATATTTTGGACCCACGCCTGGTTGAGGAAGCTGTTGATGCGCTGCACCGGGCGAAACGGATTTTTTTCTATGGAGTAGGGGCTTCCAACCTGATTGCGCTGGACGCACATTACAAGTTCATGCGAATCAATCGCACAAGCTTTTCGTTCGCTGATCCGCATATGCAGATCTCCTCCTCAACGACGCTTCGTGAAGATGATGCCGTTGTATGTATCTCCTATTCTGGAGAAACTTCAAACGTAATCTCCTGTCTGAAGCATGCTCGCGAAGGCGGGGCTGCGACAATCAGTATTACCAAGTGGGGCAGCAACACACTCAGTGGTTTGGCAGATGTACCCTTAAAGATAACTTCCACCGAAAGCGATATCCGAAGTGGAGCAACATCGTCGCGGATTGCGCAGCTGAATGTAATCGATATTCTGTACCTGGCGATTGCCAGCCGGGACTACAACCAGTCTGTTGAATATTTGGAGAAGAGCCGTCAAGCTATCCTGGAACATAAATGAAGCGAGAAAATCCCTTACTGTATTGAACAGAAGGGATTTTTTAATGGGTGAATATAGATCAACAATGTAAAAAAATTAAAGGAGCCTGGCTCAATGTCCGGCTCCTGCCAATAAATAAGATACGCGAGCTACACGGTACACTTCGTGTCCTGTCAGGAAGATTCTGCAATGGCTGTACGGACGAAGCCGTCAGCCAGATCCAGTCTCCGCTGGGCTTCCGATGCATCTACGTTTGCCATTAGCATAACGATTGCCGTTTTTACATGCCCGCCGGCCGCAGCGAAGGCTTGCTCTATATCGGTTTGATTCGCTCCGGTGGCAAGGTGGATCATGCGTTTGGCCCGGTGGACAAGCTTCTCGTTGGAAGGGTTCAGATCGACCATGAAGTTCCGGTAGACTTTGCCCAGACGGATCATGGCTGTCGTAGTCAGCATGTTCAGAATCATTTTCTGTGCGCTGCCTGCCTTCATCCGTGTTGAACCCATCACTACTTCCGGGCCCATCACCGCTTCAATACTCACATCAGCCAGGAGTGTCATCGGTGTGCCTGCATTGTTGCTCAGGCTGATGACAGCCGCCCCTTTTTCCCTCGCATGTTTCATTGCTCCGAGCACATAGGGTGTTCGCCCGCTGGCTGCAATGCCTACCACAACATCGTTATTGTTCAGGCCATGCTCATCCAGATCGGAGGCCCCTTGCGATTCACTATCTTCGGCTCCTTCCACAGGATCCTTCACGGCCCGAAAACCGCCTGCAATAATGCCCTGCACCATGGAAGGGGGCGTTCCATAGGTCGGTGGGCACTCGGAAGCATCAAGGATGCCCAATCTCCCACTGGTGCCTGCACCGACATAGAACAGCCGCCCGCCCAGTTGAAAAGCCTCTACAATCCGATCCGCAGCCTGGGCTATCACAGGGATAAGCGGTTGAATCAATTCGGCAATCCGTTGATCTTCTCTATTAATCAGTTCCATAATCGCTGCCGATGGCAGTTCATCTATATGATCCGTCTGCGGATTCGGCTGTTCGGTTAACAATGAGTTAAGCATGTGATTCATCAGTATGGCCTCCTTATCTCTTTCAAAATGATCCATGAAGGGAACGACGCAGCCTTGCCAGCTGTGCCGCACCTACCGCCGGAGAAGGGGCATCCGCACGGTGGACAAAGCCGAGCTCACCATAAGATGCTGATAGTTTGTGTATAAATTCGCTGCGGAACAATGCAGAGTGACGGAACAGTGACCCTGACAGGGCGACCTGAGCGGATTCGAACGTGATATGGCGGGCGATCAAAGCTTTGGCTGTATTCGCCAGCTGTCCCGCTTCATCCGTAATGATTATCCTGGCAACCGAGTCGCCGTGATCACCAGCTTCAATCGCAATACGGGCAATAGATGCAGTATCGGACTTTCCCCAGCCGGATTGGTAGACTTTCTTTTTCAGCTCAGTGGCAGTGTGCAAACCCAGCTCTTGCAGAATGAGTGGAGTTAACTCGGTTGGGGGAAGAATGCCATCATGACTCTGCATAACCGCTTGAAGTGCCCGTTGTCCAATGCGATAACCACTGCCTTCATCCCCAAGAAGATGCCCCCAGCCTCCAGCGCGGTATCGTTCCCCCTTCGGGGTGAACCCGTACACGATGGATCCTGTACCGGATATGCATAAGACCCCATGTGTATGCCCCAGTGTGGCCATAAGGGCGATCTCACCCTCAGATACCACCCAAACTGGACAGGCCTCCATATCCTGAAGACGAATGTGTTTCATATGATCATTTACGGCTTCAGCAATCATCTGCCTCTCCTGTGCACTATCAACACCTGACATACCAAGACATATACCTTCACAATTTGTCAATAAATCACTTCTTAGGTTAAACAGCTCATCCAACACCCGCCGCAGTTCTGAAATGGCCTGTTCAGGCAGTACGCTGTGAGGATTGGTCGGACCACCGCTGAACCTGGCGAGAATTGTGCCTGTATCGGAAATGATTGCTGCATCAGTATTGGTACCGCCTCCATCAATGCCTGCATATACTCGCAACGTGGCTCACCTCGCTTGCTTAGGTTTTCTTTTTACATAGTATAGAGGCATGAAATGAAAAAGTAAAATTAAATTTTATGTTAAAAAATAATGTTGAATTTTTATTTCACAGCTCATATAATGAACTCAATCTACAATTTTGGAAGGATTTAATACCGTTAATGTCAACTAAGTTGACGTTAATATTGCATTTAAGTGATTGAGCCTGCGTACTGCCAGGTCCGGTCTACAGGGAGGTGCGGTTCCTTACTGCCACACGGTAAGAGTGGTTCATCATTTCATGTTGGAAGATCTCAAAGGGGTAGCAAGTTGGCAAAGGAATAATCGGGAAAGACCCGCAAAGGAGATGAAGGGATGAAAAAGAAGAGTCTGGTATGGGCAATGCTGTTGATGATGGTCTGGGTTACGGCCTGTGGGAACAGTGGAGGTGCTGCTTCGGACGATCCGAATGCGGAGGATACAGTAACGGTATGGACCTACCCGGTGCATGGAACTTATGAAGACGAACTAAAAGATCTGATTGCCGATTTCAATAAGGAACACCCAAACATTACCGTGAAGACGGAGATGCTCTCCTGGGCGGAAGGGCCGAAAAAATTCGATGTTGCTCTGAATGCGGGGAACCCGCCGGATCTGTACTTTCACAGTGTGGACGGAACGTACGTAAATACAGGGCTGGCGCTCGAACTGGACAGCTACCTGACTCCTGAGATTAAGGAAGATTATCTGCCAGGTACACTGGAACTGGGACAGATCCAGGGCAAACAGTACGGCTTGCCTCTATATCAATTCCAATGGGCATGGGGTGGTAACAAACGCATTCTGGAGGAAGCCGGCATTGACTGGAAGTCCATTCAGCAAAATGGCTGGACCTGGTCCGAATTCAATGAAGCAGCTGCCAAGCTGACCAAAACGCTGGATAGTGGAGCTAAGCAGTACGCACTCGTTACTGACGGCACTTCACTTGATTTCATTGAAATGCTCTCCCGTAATAACGGCATGATCGACGTCCTCGACAAAGACGGTACGTTCCAATGGAATGATGGACGGATTCTGGATACACTCTCTTTCATCAAAAATCTGATGGATCAAGGTTATATGCCAAAGGAAACAGCAGCGATTGCCCCGGCGAAACGGACGGATATGTTTTATGCGGGTGAAACAGCGATGATCTCCAAAGCCATTCCTTATTATGATGTGATGATTCAGAACCGTAACAAGGATATTGATGATGGCAAAGTGCAGGGAGAGAAAATCGATTTTGTCCTGCTGCCTGTACCGCACAGTGACGATCAATCTGCAGCATCAACGATGGGTGGCGAAGGGTACGTAGCCTTCAAACAGAAGAAGGACAAAGGCGAACAGCATGCCAGGAATACGTTCCTGGTCATGGAGGCACTGAGTGGTGCGAAAGCCGGGAACTCTGCCAATGAACTGGCGCTCCCATTCGTAAGACAGTCCCAAGTTGACCTGTTTGAAGGGAAAGAACTGGGTCAACCGGACAATCTGGATGCTGCGAAAGTGATGGCCGAAAATATTGCCATGCCGGTTGTGCTGGAGCTGGACATCGACAAAGCCTCGCAGCAAAAGCAGTTCAAGGAGCAGGTTGTAAAGCCGAATATTCAGGCTCTGTTCTCAGGAGAGAAGACACCGGAACAAATTGCAGAAGACTTCAAAAGTAAAGGCCAGCAGATGTTCGGACAATAAAACATAACGCAAACGCAAAACCACCATGATTAGGAGAGGAGGATTCGCCATGCAGACCGCCCTTGCGCCAAAACCGTCCGCGCCCCGGACTTCCCGGGTAGCCCGGCTTTGGCGAGACTATGGGTGGGCGTATTTGTTTATTTTGGCGCCTGTCCTGCTGTTTCTCATTTTCACCCTCTATCCGGTTCTGACCGCTCTTGTGATGAGCTTCCAGAAATATAACATTATGAATTCAACGTGGGTTGGATTGGATAATTACGAGCGTCTGGTAAAAGATGAAACGTTCTGGAAGTCGATTAAAAATACAATCATCTTCACGGTGGGTACGGTACCGGTCAATATTCTCATTACATTTGTACTGTCCTATTTTATCTTCCAGATGAAAAGCAAATGGCAGACCTTTTTCAAAGCAACATTGTATTTGCCCGCTGTAGCATCCGGAGTAACCATCTCCATCGTGTGGCTGGCGATCTTTGATCCTACCGATTCGGGGCTGTTGAATCGCTTTCTCGGTCTGTTCGGACTTGATCCGGTGATCTGGCTGGGCCAATCGGGAACGGCACTCTTTTCACTCATCCTGATGAACTGGCTCGGATCGCACGGTGCAGGCATTATTCTGTATCTTGCAGCGATGGGTGGCATTCCAAAATCACTGTATGAAGCGGCAGACATTGACCATGCCAGTGGATGGACCCAATTCAGCAAAATAACCTGGCCGCTACTTAAGCCAACAACGCTGTATCTGCTCGTGACGGGTGTGATTACGTCTTTTCAAGTATTCATCTCCGTATATCTGATGACACAGGGCGGGCCCAACTTTGCGACAACGACAATTGCCTATCTGATCTACGAAACGGCGTTTAAGTTCTACGAGTTTGGATTGGCATCGGCACAGTCCTTCGTACTTGCGATCATTATCATCGTCATTTCTGTTATCCAGTTCAAGTATTTCTCAAGTGATATTGAATATTAGGCATATTGATATGTTGCATCTAGCATCCGGGGGTGAACAAATTCATGAAAACTACTCAGAAAAAGACGCTGCTTGTCGTTGCATCCATTCTGCTGGTGGCCTGGGCACTGGTGACCATTATTCCGATGTACTGGATGCTTGTCGGTTCGGTGCAGGACACCACGATGTCTGCCTCTTTCAAGCCGCAGATGATTCCGGAGCAGCTGTCGCTGTCGCCGTATGAACGTTTCTTTGCCAAAACCGATGCGTGGCGCTGGCTCTATAACTCACTGCTGATTTCGGTCATTCTGACGGTGACAAATGTGTTTTTTGCCTCCCTCGCGGGATATGCGTTTGCCAAATTGAAATTTCCGGGCAGTCAGGCTGTATTCTGGGTTTTGCTCGGCACAATGATGATTCCGGCTCAGGTTACGCTGATTCCCTTGTACATTCTGATGGTCAACGTGTTTGACCTAGGGGATACGTACACAGCTATCATTCTGCCTGCTGCTGTTAGCGTGGGCAACATCTTCTTAATGAAGCAGTTCATGTCGACACTGCCAACATCACTGATTCATGCGGCTCGCATTGATGCCTGCAGCGAGTTCGGCATCTTCTGGAAAGTGATTCTGCCCATGGCGAAGCCAGGGATTGCAGTGCTCGCCATTTTCACCTTCGTGGCTTCATGGAATGAATTTTTCTGGCCATTCCTGATCACCAATTCGAATGAGATGCGAACCATTCAGGTGGGGCTGGCTTCGTTCGTATTTGCCGAATCAACCGATTTTGGTGCCATGATGGCAGGGGCAACGATTGGGGCTCTGCCGATGATCATTCTGTTCTTCTCATTGCAGCGCTACTTCCTGCAGGGAATTACGATTGGTGCGGTTAAAGGCTAACTACTATATATGTTCAACTAACCATTTACACAATAACGGAGAGGACAGAAATAATCTGAGGAAGCGAAGCGTTCGCCTTTATCACCGGATTTTTCCCTTTTCATAAAAGAATCAAAGAAATACGGGGATAACAGCGATAGGAAGGTTGTTCTGTCATCGGATTGCCAGTGTAAATACTCATTAGTTGAGCTTATATAGTTGAGGACAAGTGACAATGTAAAGGGGGATCTACCTATGGCACGCGTGGAGTTTCGCCAAGTGCGCAAAGAATTCAAAGACGATCATAAAGGAACGTTCACGGCTGTCGCCGGCTCGGACTTTGTTATAGAAGATAAGGAATTTGTGGTGTTTGTGGGTCCTTCGGGCTGCGGCAAAACAACGTCACTGCGAATGATCGCCGGATTGGAGAAGCAGACGAGCGGCGATATTGTCATCGGCGACCGGATCGTCAACGATCTGCATCCGAAAGATCGGGATATCGCGATGGTATTTCAGGATTATGCACTTTATCCGCATATGACGATTCGAGAAAATCTGTCCTTTGGCCTGAAAAATCTGAAAAAGCCTAAGTCCTATATCGATGAACAGGTACAGAATGCTGCCTCCATTCTTGGGCTTGAGGCGATGCTGGAACGCAAACCGCGTGAGCTGTCTGGTGGTCAACGCCAGCGGGTGGCGGTGGGGCGGGCAATTGTCCGTGATCCGCAGGTGTTTCTGTTCGATGAACCGCTCTCCAATCTCGATGCGAAGCTGCGGGTGCAGATGCGTGTGGAACTGGGTGAGCTGCACAAGCGGCTCGGAGCCACAATTGTATACGTTACGCATGATCAGGTGGAAGCCATGACACTTGGGGAACGCATCGTGGTCATGAATCATGGTGACATTCAGCAGGTGGCTTCGCCGAAGGAGCTGTATGCGAGTCCGCGCAACATGTTCGTTGCCGGATTCATTGGTTCCCCTGCAATGAACTTTATTGATGCCCAGATTGAAGGGACGCAGGTCGTGGTGGAAGGAGCGTCATTCACCTTGCCGGTAGATGTGCTTGTCCGTCTGCAGAGCCACCAGGGCAAACGAGTGATCCTTGGTTTGCGACCGGAGCATATTTTTGGAGATGATGTTGCGCCTAATATACCTAAGGATCACATGTTGCAGGCTCGGGTTCAGGTTGTGGAGCATCTGGGGTCGGAAAATCTGGTGTATTTCCATCTGGGTGCACGCACCGTAACGGCCAAAGTTCACCCGGAGACACATGCATACGTAGGCATGGACAAAAACTTCGTGCTGGACTTGCGCAAGGCACACTTTTTTGATCCGGAGACGGAGTTGGCCATTGGTCGGGAGTAGTCGATCGGTAAGAGCAAAGTGAGGAACAGCAAGAAAGGGGAGATGCGGGATGCGTAAGCTAAGTGAGGTGCTGGTCAAATCAGGAGTGGAAATCTACCGTGATATTATTCCTGTTGCCTTGTACAGTGTGGTCAGTTCAGTGGTGCTGGTTCCAGTTCTGATGCTGGCTCCGCTGCCAATCGCTATCATGCTGCTCGCTGTAGTCTATATGCCCATCGTTTTTGGTGTCTGCTACGCGGTACATCACAGGTTGGAGCGGAAGGAACGCCGTAATAGCATTAAAGATCTGTGGGCCGGTATGCTGAAGGGATTCGTACCAGGTGGTGCAGTAGGTATCCTTTTTGCCGTGCTTGGCTTCATTCTGTGGTCAACGTGGTGGTATTACGGGGGACAGGGAGGCATGATGGGGACAGCGGTGGGTGTTTTCCAGACGTTCTTCGTTCTCATGGCCCTGATGTCACAGTTCTATACCTGGCAGCTTGTGCTGCAAAAAAACATGGGCATCGTCCAGGCAATGGGGGAAAGTGTGAAGCTGTTTTTCCGCCATCCGGGATATACGATGGGAGCCTGTTTCCAGGCCCTGTGTCTGACAGCATTGCTGGCGTTGACGGTCGTTGGTTTTGGAGCATTGTTCGCAGGCATGTTCGCCATCTATCAGCATAAGGTTGCTTATAATGTGCTGGAGCCTGAAGATGAACCCAACTTGTCTGTTGGCAATGATCGTCAACATACGGGGTGGATGAGTCAGGGGAATGTGTGATGAACAGAGGGAATCATGTAAGAACGGGTGCTGACCGATTGTCCGACGGTCTTTCCCATCCATGGTTAAAGGATGCCCGAATTGGTCTGATGACGAATCCAACCGGCATTACGGCTGGTTTTGTCTCGACAGTGGAGGTGTGTGCCGGATTGCCAGATGCTGAGCTGACCGCGCTATATGCTTGTGAACATGGGCTGGACGGTGAGCTCCAGGCCGGCGTTCGATTCGGGGATACGGTGCATCCGCGTCTGGGGATCCCTGTGTTCAGTCTCTATGGAGAGCACAAGAACCCGACGCCAACCATGCTGTCCGAAGTGGATACCGTGCTGTTTGACATCCAGGATATAGGTGTTCGTTACTACACGTATGCCTCGACTCTGATTCATATGATCGAAGCCTGTGCCGAAGCGGGCAAACGAATGCTGGTGCTGGACCGTCCTAATCCCCTCGGAGGCAGCGTAGTGGAAGGTGGCGTGCTGAATGCGGGATATGAGTCGCTCGTCGGTGCTTGGCGTGTTCCGGTTCGCACCGGATTGACAGTCGGTGAGCTGGCCCTTCTGGTGAACAGTGAGATGGAGGTCCCCTGCGAACTAGAGGTAATTGCGATGGATGGATGGAAACGCAGCATGGAGTTTACGGATTGTCAGCTTCCCTGGATGCTGCCATCCCCTAACATGCCGACGCTGGATACAGTCAAAGTATACGCGGGCACCTGCCTGTTCGAAGGCACCAATATATCGGAAGGCAGGGGGACAACCCGTCCGTTCGAGTGGATTGGTGCTCCGTGGATGGATGGCGAGCAGCTGGCTGCGCGGTTTCGGAGTCACGGACAAAAGGGAGTACATGTGCATCCCGTGTACATGTCTCCGACGTTCTCCAAGCATGCAGGCGAGCTATGCGGCGGTGTCCGCATTTTCGTAACGGACAGCAGAGAGTTCCGGGCAGTGGAGACAGGACTGGTGCTACTGCATGAACTGGCTTCACTCTACCCGGATCAATTCCGCTTCCTTGAGCCACCTCAGCCTGGTTCGAGATATTTTATGGATTTGCTGACGGGAGGCAAGGAAGTCAGGGAAGGTATACATGACCGGGGAGAATTATATCGTTTGATTGAAGTATGGAATGCACAGGCGAAGGAATGGAGAGAGCGGCGCAAGCCGTTTTTGTTATATCCATGAGAAGTGCAATCATGCATTGCATCATGAGGGATGTTAGTCATCGGGAGGAGGCATGGAATGAATGCGCTAATAGAGCAGTACCAACAGAAGCTGAAACGAATGACGCTGCGTGAGAAAATTGGACAAATGCTGCTGTGTGGTTTTCATGGTACCGAAGCGAATGGAGACGTAGAGCGCCTGCTGCAAACTTACCCGATTGGTGGCGTGATTTATTTTGCACGCAACATCGAGTCGCCAGAGCAGGTGGAGCGGTTATCTGCCGGATTACAGAAAATTGCCACCGAGAGTGGTCATCTCCCCCTTTGGATATCCATTGACCAGGAGGGGGGTATGGTGGCTAGGATTACAAATGGGATTGCCTTGATGCCGGGACAGATGGCGATTGCTGCTGCGGGGTCCACCGAGGATGCGTATGAAGCGGCATATATCAGCGGACTAGAGCTAACATCCATGGGGATTAATATGAATTTTGCTCCGGTATTGGATATAAACAATAATGCTGCCAATCCTGTCATCGGTGTGCGTTCATTCGGCGAGTCGCCTCAAATGGTTGCGGATTATGGGGTGCAGACCATTGCAGGAATTCAAAAGGCCGGTATTGCTGCGACAGCGAAACATTTTCCGGGGCATGGAGATACGGATACCGATTCTCATCTGGATCTACCCGTAATCGCACATGACCGGGAACGGGTAGAGCGGGTGGAGCTTGTGCCCTTCCAGGCTGCCATCGCAGAAGGGGTCGATGCGATAATGTCGGCCCATATTTATTTCCCGGCACTAGAACCCCAGCGTCTTCCTGTTACGCTATCCCACACAGTATTAAGTGGACTGCTGCGGCAGAAGCTTGGCTATGAAGGCATCATTGTGACCGATTGTATGGAGATGAACGCCATTGCGGTTCATTATGGCACGGTTGAGGCCGCTGTGATGGCGGTTGAAGCGGGAGCCGACTTAGTACTAATCAGTCATACGGCTCAGCTTCAGGTGGAGGCTTTTGAAGCGTTGGAAGCAGCTGTGAAGAGCGGGCGGATAAGCGAGAGCCGCATCGATGAATCCGTTGCCCGCTTGCTAATGCACAAGGGGAAACGCGGGCTGCTGGAAATGGGAATGGATGTAACCGCCAAGGCGGAGGTGCATAATGAGTTAACCTCGACCGAAGGGCCAGAGCGCAACAGTTTGCAGCATCAAGAGGTGGCGAGGCGTATTAGTGAGAACAGTATTACCCTGGTACGTGATCAACTGGATATGCTGCCGTTGAAGCCGGAACGAACGCTGGTGATTACCATTGCTGCATCGGTGACCACAATTGCTGACGAGCAGCTGAACCAGGCTGTTACGCTTGGCTCTGCATTATCGAGACACGGGCTCAATGTTGTTGACCTGACCGTAACACCGGAGGAAGTCGCAAGTTCCTCTGCGCGTCTGCTTCAGGCTGCGGAAGAGGGAAACATTCGGCAGATCGTAGTGGGGACCTATAATGCGGGCAGTCCCTCTGGTGATCCGCAGTGCAGGCTGATAGGCTGGCTTCAGCAACTGGGCAAACCGCTGGCTGTTGTCGCGCTGCGGAGTCCCTATGATTTGCTGGCACTTCCTGGTGTGCAGGTCTATGTTGCGGCTTACGAAAGCCGCCCGCTTGCCATGGATAGCGTTGCCCGAGCAATGATGGGGCATATTCCTTTTAACGGAAAGCTTCCGGTGAATCTGATTTGAATTGTATTGAATTGCATATCCTATTTTCTAAATAGGACTTGAACCAAATTGGCTCATCCCTGCAAATGGCAGTATACTAACTCAAAGAGACGACCCTTAATCAGGGTCGTCTCTTTGAGTTAGTATAAGTTGATTATTGCAATTGCAATGCCTGGGCAGTGCGTGCCTCGACTTCATCCATGAGGGAGGTCATGTCCATTCCGGCGTGGTTGCCAAGAAGAATGATAGTAACATCATTTGAAAGATTACGAGAGAAGGCTGTGGCAAAGCCGCCTCCACTGCCATTGTGGAAGACGGTACGATTATCGCCGTTTTCCTTGAGAATCCAGGCGTAGCCATAATTTTTGTCCGAGTATGGCTCGTACATCTGTTCAATCGTTTCCTGGCTCAGGATCTGATCCGTGTACAGTGCCCGGTCCCATTTCAGCATATCGTCCACGGTCGAATAGATCGTCCCTGATCCCGATTGTGAAACATAATAAGGAGCAGGTACCCATTGATTACCTTCCGCAACGAAACCACTGATTGTCTTGACCTGCCGGGATGCCTCTCCGGAGTTTTTCATGCCGAGCGGCTGCAAGATCGTCTGCTTAACGTAGTCGGCATAACTCATGCCGGATACCTGTTCAATGACATAAGCCAGGAGCACGTAACCGCTGTTGCTGTAGAGATAGGCGGTGCCTGGTTCAAACTTCAGTGTTTTATGCCGGATTTCTTCTACCGTTTCTTCCAGCGAGGTTCCTTCACCCCGGCCAAATGCGGATGGAAGCCCGGAGGTTTGGGATAACAGCATATGCAGAGTCATCTCATCGCCCTTTGGGATACCAGAGATATATTTGGAGATTGGATCCTGTACATTCAGCTTGCCTTCTTCCGCGAGGCTGAGAATGGAAGCTGCCGTGAAAGACTTGCTCAGTGAAGCAATTCTCGTCTTCTGATCCGGACGGTTCAGCGTCTTTTCATCAGCCAGGCCATATCCCTGGCGAAGCAGTACTTCGCCATCGCGAGCAATGAGGGCCATGCCGGGGAATTGGATTTCACGCAAATAAGCGTCCACGCTGGTGACTTCGCTGTCCAGCAAACTGACCTTATCCGTTTGGATGTTCACACTCAGCTGACCTGAAGCGGTGCGTCCGACCTTAATATCTGCCTTCAAGGCATTTGCAATAGGACGAACAGGCACCATGAGAGTACCCCTAACCGTACGGGAGTTCACTCCTGCACCCAGACGGACATGGTTGACTTTGATCGAGTCGCTGCCAGCCTGGTGAACCAAAGTATCCCTTCCAACGGTGATGGTAGCCGTTTTGGTACGGTTATTCCATTTCAAGGAACCTTTCACCGATTGGACGACATCCCTTAAAGGTACGTACGTTGTTCCTTTATAGATCTGAGGTATATTCTTCCAAGATTGTGGTTCACCATTAACTTCAATAAGAACTGCTTGAGTATTCTGGGCAGCCGATATGGATGTGCTGAATTGTCCCAGCACCGGGCCTGCAACGAGAATGAACGCGAGCAGAATACGAAATAGGGATAAGTATGCCGACTGATGCACATGAAGCGATTTACGTGTGATGTGGATCCTCTCCTTCCAGACTTTTCATAGATAACCAGCTTACGCAATATTGTAAACGATCTCGTAGAGGGGGTCAAAACGGATGGAGAGCCAGCAAACTTAAGAGCCTAACAGAAATAATGGAATTTCGACGATATTTAGTATTCATACATAATGTTTTCATGATGTTCGTCCGATAAAAAGAAAGGTGAAGATGATGATGGGGGATAGTTAAATGAAGAAAAGGTTTCAACAATGGTTTGTGCCAACCGTAAAAAAACGTCTGATCGCTGCACTGCTCCTGTTTTTGATCGTGCCAAGCATCACCGTTGGTTGGTTATCTTATGATAAAGCCGCAGAGCGGGTCAGGGAAGAACTCCTGCATTCTGCACAGGCCAAAACAGAGATGCTCAGTTTACAGATTGATCAGATGCTCAACATGGAGAAGGATAACGCCGCACAGCTCGCTGCGGGTTTTACTTCTGAGGATGTTATTAATAAATCACCAGCACTGCAAAAACAAATGGATCATATGTCCCAAACCCATAAAGAACTGGGCGTACTGACGATTGGTGCCGAGGATGGAAGCTGGATGAAGTCTCCTGATCCTGGACAACAGATCTATGATCCACGGGAACGCAGCTGGTATACGATGGGTATGGCAGCGAGTGAGTCTATCATTTCGGACACATTCCAGTCGGCAACAACAGGAGAGTGGGTTGTGACTGCTTCTGCCAAGCTGGCTGACGGTAAAGGTGTATTTGGAGCCAACGTAAGTCTTAACCACTTGAAAGAAAACGTAGATCAGATTCATATTGGTGAAAAAGGAAAGCTGTATATGCTGGACAATGGCGGGAAATTCCTGTTCCATTACAATATCGAATCGGGTGTGCAGTCAGACCAAGATTATATTAATCAAATGTATACTAGCGACAAGGGAACCGTGAAGTATACGTATGAAGGACAAGAAGTGGAAGCTGTATATTTCACCAACCCGGCGACGGGATGGAAAATTGTCGGTGAAATGCTTCCTTCTGAAGCAGATGAAGCGGTTAGACCGATTATGATTCGAACCTACACACTTGTGGGAAGTTCATTGGTCATTGGAATGATCCTGCTCATATTCATCATCCGAGGAATTATTCGTCCGCTGCAGCAGCTGACCCAGGCCGCATCCAAGGTAAGCGCCGGGGACCTTACGGTTCACGTAGGGCTGAAACGGCGGGATGAGTTTGGACAGCTGGGAGACAGTTTCGATACCATGACGACTTCACTGCGCAATGTTCTTGGAGAAGTGCACGATACATCAAGCCAGCTCGCAGCATCTTCCGAGGAATTGATGGCCAGTTCGGAACAGACGTCCAAAGCAACGGAACAGGTCGCTGAACTGATGCAGAATGCAGCAGAAGGAACAACCAAACAAAACGACAGTCTTGCGGCAACAGGGCAGCTTGTCGGAGAGATGTCCATTGGAGTCAAAGAGATCTCCTCAAGTGCAGAGGAAGCAGCCCGCATTGCAGGGGAGGCATCGGTCAAGTCTGAAGCCGGGATGGTTACTGTGGAGGAGGCAGTCGCTCATATTCAGCAGGTCAATGAAGAGAGTGAAGCTATGGCAGCAGTTATTGAGGATCTCCGGGCGAAAAATGAAGAGATTGTTCAGATCGTTGCCGAAATTACGACGATAGCCAAACAGACCAATATCCTTGCATTGAATGCAACCATTGAAGCAGCACGAGCAGGAGAGCAAGGGCGCGGATTTGCCGTTGTAGCGAATGAGGTCAAAGCTTTGGCACAAAATTCGGGCAGCTCTGCTGAGCGCATTAATGAATTAATGCTTGAAATGCAGGAGAGAACGTACGCGGTACAGTCTACCTTTGCACGCACAGGGGAAGGCATGATCAAAGGTTCAGAGCTTATTACGGAAGCAGGGGATGCATTCCGCACGATTCGTGATGCTGTGCAGCTTGTTGCTGCACAAGCCGGAGAAGTGTCCGCAGCCTCTCGTCAGATCGATGGTGGAATGAACCACGTCACCAAAGCAGTGAATGATACCATCGTATTATCCGATCAGATTGCTTCCGGGACGGAAGATGGTTCTGCCGCTGCACAGGAGCAGCTTGCCACGATGGAAGAAGTTGCAGCTTCATCTGCCGCTTTGTCCCGAATGGCTGAAGATCTGCAGAGCATGATCGAACGCTTCAAATTATAATCGGATGCTCAGCTTTACCGAAGCTGGCGACAATTTAGACTACAGGACTTAAAATCCTGTAGTCTTTTTCTTTTTTGTCTGTAGAGGATATGTCATGACGTAAGAAACCAACTTAAGGTTATCACTGCCTAGGCAGGGGCCTTTTTTCAGTGAACCAGTTTATATGAATTGACATAAAACAAACAAAAGTATATTATATCTATAAATAAACAAACAAATTAAATAATTCTGTGTTTGATTATAAGCATGTAAAAGAAGTAAAGGAGATCGTTCAATGAAATCATCGGAACCATTGTTGCAGACGGCCACGCTCGAAGAGATCAAGCGGGGATATCTCACAGAAGGGCCAACATTCACATGTATCTGCTGCGGCCATAAAACGGAAGCGGGCATCATCTATCCCGAGGAAGGTGTCCTCTATGAAGCAGAGCGTTATATGCGTGTTCATATCGAGAAGACTCATGGGTCGGTATTTGAATATTTGTTGGAGTTGGATAAAAGTGTGACGGGCCTGTCTGATGTGCAGCGGGGGCTGCTTGGCCAGTTTTATGAGGGGAAGAAGGATACCGAAGTGCAGAAGGCGCTTGGGATCGGAAGTGCCTCCACCATTCGTAATCATCGGTTTGTGCTGAAGGAGAAAGAGCGGCAGGCGAAAATCTTCCTGGCATTGATGGAACTGCTCAAAAGCAAGGATGACTATGCGCCTGCCGAACTGGTCTTGCCTGTCACAAGACAGGTGCATACGATCAACGCCAAACAATTTGATATTTCGGAACAGGACCGGGAAAAAGTGCTTGGCAAGTATTTCCCTGAAGGGACAGATGGTCCCCTGTCGAGTTTTCACATGCAGCAAAAGCATAAATTCATTGTTCTTACTGAAATTGCCAAACGGTTTGAGCCGGACCATCAGTATACCGAGAAACAGGTTAATGAGCTGTTAAAACAAGTTTATGATGATCACGTGGAGCTAAGAAGGTATTTGATTGACTACGGATTCATGAATCGTAAAGAGGATGGAAGTCAGTACTGGCTGAACCTTTCAGCTGAGATTGAGCAGAAGAAGAGTGACAAGAAATCAGAAACGGGAAGCGGGAAAGGAGAGAACGAAGAAGTGAATCGGCGCAAGGAACTTCAGGAACAGGCCAAAGAGGTCAAGACGGAAGCGGGAATTTACCAAATCCGCAATGAACGCAACGGTAAAGTCTTTTTGGACAGCACATTGAATCTCAAGACGATTAATGGTCAGAAGTTCATGCTGCAAATGGGCAGTCATCTGAATAAACAGCTGCAGGCTGAGTGGAATGAATATGGGGATGATGCATTCACCATTGAAGTGCTGGAAGTATTGAAAAAAGAGGATAATCCCTATTTCGATACCAAGGATGCCCTGGCCAAATGTCTAAATCGCTGGATGGATCAGCTTGAGCCACACGGTGAACAAGGATATCACGGAGATAAAAAAGACTCTGGTGAGTAATCATCAACAAGAGATGTCTCCAGCTATTTGAAGTCCATTACTTTAAAAGGTAATGGGCTTTTTGTATGCCATATAGATCCCATCTGTTCTGTGAAAAAGAAATCTGTCTCTCCCTCAATATCTCATCTTGTGGTATATTTCTGAATTAATATAAAGGACACTAACAAACATCACCCAAAGGGAAGAGAAGGAGTTGCAGCAGAATTGAATAAAACAATGCCCTTGGCATCGGAACCACAAGACATCATGGAAACTTCGGACAATGCCACCTTTATGCAGGGAGTAAAAGATTGTATTCCAACGCTACTGGGGTATCTTAGCATCGGTTTTGCAGCGGGTGTAATCGAAATGACCGCAGGTCTCAGTCTGGCAGAAACAGCCCTGCTGAGTCTGATTCTATATGCAGGTTCGGCCCAGTTCATTGCCGCAGGCATGCTGGCATCGAATGGATCGGCAGCAGCCATCATATTCACCATATTCTTTGTCAATTTGCGTCACTTGTTACTCAGTGCGGCGGTCTCCCCGTATTTCAGGCATCTGACTCCACTCAAAAACATGTGGATTGGTTCCCTGCTCACCGATGAATCGTTCGGAGTAGCCATGACACGTGCAGTTGGCCGCCAATCGTTGAGTGAACGGTGGATGCATGGATTGAATATTACAGCATATCTGAATTGGTTCGCGGCCAACATGGCAGGTGCTTATTTTGGGCGCTGGATTACGAATCCGGAGCAGTATGGGCTGGACTTTGCCCTGCCTGCCATGTTTATCGGCCTGATCGTACTGCAGTTAATTCATCGAAAAAACAGAAAGCTGCACATCAATGTAGCGGTAATCTCGGTAGTATGCGTTGTATTCGCGAGCATGGCCTCCTTGGGCAGCATGAGCGTAATAGTGGCTGCAGTCGTCGCAGCAACGATGGGAGTTGTGATGGAAAGATGGAAGTAAGATGGGATGTTTTTTGGATCATTATCGGGTCTGCATTGTTGACCTTTATTCCCCGGGTGCTGCCGCTGATGCTGTTCAGCAAAATACAGATTCCGGTATGGCTGCTCCGCTGGCTGGAATATGTACCGGTAGCCGTAATGGCAGCCCTGATTGGTCAGGAGCTCTTTATGTCTGGCAGCCAACTGGTGCCGCTCACAAAAAATGCTGCGCTATGGGCGGCCCTGCCTACCTTCGTCGTGGCGATCTGGACCCGAAGCCTTCTAGGTACCGTTCTTGTTGGAATTGTAGCGATGATGATTCTGCGATACTGGATGGGATAGAGGACTTCATGTGTACAGGTAATTCCTTCAGGTTAACGGTTAATAATGTTCTATAGACATATATTGGGTTGAACTTAATATCCGTCACCAATGAAGGGAGCGAGATGAATGGAGCATACGAGGAAAAAGTTGTTGATCACTGGAGCTGCGGGCGTCATCGGTCGCAGTCTCCTGGAAGGTCTGAGGGGCATGGGTAAGTATGATATTGTTGCGGCAGACCTGAATGATGATCCTGGGGCAGGCATAGTAGCAATGGATGTCACGGATGCGGACCGTCTGAAAGAACTAATGCAGGGAGTGCATACGGTGCTGCATATTGCATGGGCCAAGGATGAAGAGGACTTCTTGGGCAAAGTTCTGCCTATCAATGTAACCGGAGCTTATCATGTATATGAAGCAGCACGAATGAATGGGGTTCAGCGCGTAATTTTTGCAAGCTCAAACCATGCCACCGGCTTTTATCGAACAGGAGAAGATATTGAAGTGGATGATCCGTATCGTCCGGACAGCTTCTATGGCCTCAGCAAATGTTATATTGAACTGCTCGGCAGATATTATGTGGACAAATATGACCTTTCTTCATTCAACATCCGAATTGGCAACTTCTCGGGGGATGATCACCCGCATTCCGAGCGTTCGGCACATATCTGGATTTCGCCCAGGGATATGGTGCAGCTCGCCGTGTGCTGTATTGAGGCCAATCCGGAAATGAGATATCTCAATCTGTATGGAACTTCCGCAAATACCGACAATTATTATGATATAGGTTACCTGGAGGAGAAGATAGGATACCGTCCGGAAGATGATGCGGCGGAGCTATGGGAAGAGGCGAAGCGCAGGGGCGCACCGGATAAGCAGGATGAAACCAAGTATCAGGGCGGAGGATATGTGGCCAAAGACCAGAAAGGCGTTTAGTTGCAGATTTTGAAAACGCTATTTTCTATTGTTCCTGAAAGGGATAAAATGGAGACTGTAGGATTAAGGTTTCCATTTTACATAAGAGGAAGGAACGGTTTGAATCATGAGTACAAGTCCATCCGTAATATTGTTTCAGGGAGACTCCATTACAGACGGGGGAAGATCGCGGAATGATGATCCGAATCATTTTCTGGGGCACGGCTATGCCTATCTGATCTCAAGCAGATTGGGTGCGGAGCTGGCTGGGAAGCAGCCACGCTTCTACAACAGGGGGGTCAGTGGGGATCGGGCATCCGATCTGTATGCACGCTGGAACGAGGATACGTTCAGCCTGAAGCCGGACCTGATCAGCATTCTGATCGGTGTTAATGATGCCTGGCGTACAATGAATGGTGAGCCCAGTGGGGTTACAGACCGTCTTGGACGGGCATACCGACACTTGCTGGAGGAAACGAAGGAAGTGCTGCCCGGTACGGGTCTTGTGTTGATGGAGCCCTTTATTTTGAAAACCGGAGCTACGGTGGAGAGATGGGATATGTGGCAGGAGCGTATCGGTCAGTATCAACGTCTTGTTCGCGAGCTTGCCACTGAATTTGGTGCTGTGCTGGTTCCGTTACAGGATGTATTCAATCAGGCCACTGAAAAGGCTGACGCATCCTATTGGTTATGGGATGGCGTACATCCAACGGCAGCCGGTCACGAGCTAATCGCCCGTCAATGGTTGTCTGTCGTACAGAATAGTCCACTTAAAATTCAATAAAATAGAAGCAGAGGGTCTGTTGCAGATCTTCTGCTTTTTTTACATCAGATATCGTGAAAAATATAGAAAAATGACATATTTAGAAATCTTATGTTTTAATCCCAAATGAGAGGGTAATTAAAAAGCGTAGCACACTATACTCAATACCCGATAAGGAGTGAATTCAAAATGGCACAAAATAACCAAAACGGAAAAATGAGCCGTGAAGAAGCAGGACGTAAGGGTGGAGAAGCAACCTCCAAGAATCATGATCAGGAGTTCTACCAAGAGATTGGCAGCAAGGGCGGAGAGGCAACCGCGAAGAACCATGACAAAGATTTTTATCAGGAGATCGGCAGCAAAGGTGGGGAAGCAACTTCGAAATCCCACGACCGTGAGTTCTATCAAGAGATTGGACGGGAGGGCGGAAGCGCCCGGGGCAATAATGATGGAAACGATGATCAAGATGGCAAAATGAGCCGCGAAGAGGCAGGGCGCAAGGGTGGACAAGCCCGGTCCCGTAATCGGAATAATTAATCAATTGAATAGAAATATCATATAATCCAAGCAAACAAGGCCAGATCTCACCTGTGGAAAAGGGTGAGTCTGGCCTTGTCGTTTGTTAGAGCTGCGCACTTAACGGGTCAGGCGATATGTGGTTCAATCGCTTGGCGATAACTGAACAGGGATTCATCAATGATGGTGCGCAAGAAAACGGGATCCATATCAAATAGCAGGGATTCTGCATAACGCCAGGCGTTTTCTTCAATACGCAGCCGAATTTCTGCCTGCTCAGAAACTGTAAGAGGTCCATCGAGGAGGTTGGACAGATCCACCAATTCCACATCCTCGGCATGCCCCAGTTCATGAGCCAGAATGACATAAATATAAGCCTTTAATGGAGCCAGCGAACCAAACAGCATTCGGCATTGCTCCATAATTTCTTTTTTATATAAATACACGGTGTGGCTTCCCATGTGATATTTACCACCGACGAGACGACTGTCCGGAAAATGGGGCTCAACATGGACAAGCGCACGGCTATCGGAGCGATGCAGCAGTTCAGTTACAGCCTGATTAAATAATTCAGTATTCAGTATGGTTCACCTGTCCTCATAATGGAATAAAATACATAGACAATGAGTACCGACATACCTTTTACGAGAAAAACGTCTGAAAAGTTTCAGTTATTTTCATTATTTATTTTTTTTACAAAAGTATTCGTCCGAACTCCCTTCATTTTTGCTAAACTATGGGCTAAAATGAAATCGGTTACATAAATAGGGAGGAATTATTATGACAGTTCACCCTGGATTAAATTGGACGGCCGATTACATCATGATGGCCATGAGACATGGAGCAACCCGTAGTTTGGAGTACATCTATCGTTGGAAAGACAGATTGGCTGACACGTTGAATGATCCCGACTATGCCTCCTTCTGGTCAGATCTAGAAGTATATGAACAGAGGGCGGGTACGGAGAACCTGCCTGAACTATCCTTTTCCCTATATCGTCAATTCAGGGAGACAGGTGAACGTCATGCGTATGAGCTGGCCTATTTTGAGCGGCGGGGAAGGCTAACTGCACTGGGATTACTGGTCGCTGCATCCCCGTCTGCCGAGCGCCTGCACGTACTGGAGGACCTGATCTGGAGTGTCTGTACCGAACACACCTGGTGTCTGTCCGCTCATGTACCTGAAGGGGAAGAAGCTGGCGCGAGAGAACATATCGATTTGTTCGCTGCAGAAACAGCACAAATGCTTGCAGAGATTATTATCATGTTGAATGACATTTTGGACGAGCGTGTGGTCAAGATGGTGCGTGCTGAGATAGAGGGCAGGATCTTCACCCCGTTGTACCGAGAGCAGCGGACTTACGGTTGGGAGAACGCGGATCACAATTGGTCAGCAGTGTGCAGCGGCGGCTGCGGGATTGCGGCTCTCCTTCTGTTGGAAGATGAGCAGCTGAGGACCAGAGCGGTGCAGCAGACGATTCATTCCATGAGTGCCTTTTTGAGCGGTTATGGATTAGATGGGGGATGCGCTGAAGGTATCGGTTACTGGGTATACGGGTTTGGATTTTATGCGTATTTTGCAGAGATGCTGCGAATATTCAGTGCAGGGGAACTGGATATGTTGTCTGATCCCAAAACGAGAGCCATTGCGGCTTTCCCCGGAAATATTCATCTGTCGGGCGGGGTGTTTGTCAATTATTCGGACAGTCGTGAGCGGGAGACGATTCCGCCTGGGCTGCTTTCTCTGTTGTCCAAGCGGCAGCAGATTCAATTCAACATGGAGCATCGCATCCTGCTTCTGACCGAGGACCCCTGCCGCAGGTGGGCCCATACTCTGCGCAATATACTCTGGAGTAATCAGGCTCTATTTGAAGAAAAAAGTGCAGCAGAGGAGCCGGCAGCCTTCGTTAACCTGGAGGATCTGACGTGGCTTATAACCCGAGGGACACTGGCAGCAGGAGATCAAGAGGAAATGACAGCAGCCTTTTCGGTAAAGGGCGGTCATAACGCAGAGCCCCATAATCATAATGATCTGGGACACTTTATTCTTCATGGCGGAGGAGAAAACATTCTCTGTGACCCAGGTTCAGGCGAGTATACTCAGGCCTATTTCGCACCTGGCCGGGAAAGCATTTTCCAAATTGGCTCTCAGGGGCATAGCGTCCCGGTCATTGAAGGAGCGGTTCAACAATCAGGGCGGCAGGCAGAAGCGAGCGTAATGTATACCAGGCAATCGTCGCCGCAAGGGATAGAGGTCGCATTTGATTTGACGTCGGCTTATCCAGAGGCACCAAGACTGGCAAGATATATCAGGCGTTTGAGCTGGAGCGGCCCCTCTGGAACCTCCGAAGCGGAGCTTCTCCTTGAAGACCATTATCAGTGGCAGCAATTCCCTGATCCCCGGGAAGAGGGACAACGGCTTGAAGAACCGCGAGTCGTTGAGCATTTTGTCAGCCGAATTCATCCTGTCATGCAGGAAGCAATGGTCCAGTGGGAAGGAAACAAGGCAGTTGTGACCCTGCATTACGATGCTGAACTATGGGATGCATGGGTGGAAGAGGTAGAAACTGTGGATCACGACCACCTGCCCCTGAAATTTTACCGGACGGCATTAACCTTACGGGAAACGGCGGATGACGACAGGGTGTCCCGGGATCATTTTGCAGCGGAGACTTGGTGCAGATTAAGATTCACTATACATTCAAGATAAGGCATAAAAGCAGTAGACAGATAAGGCCGGTTTAATGTAACGGAAACCTGATGACGACTCAAACCAATTCAGTCCCATATTGAAGTGGGGATCGGAAATGAGGGTGATTTGTTTTGTTAACGTATACATCGGATGCAGGATATCCATGGAAAGATGAACTGGAGAGGTTCCGAACAGAGGTGGACCAGGCCAAGCATGTAGAACCTAGTGGATGGAATCGGGCGCGTAAAATAGCACTCATCGAAAACATTGTACGTGCCTACTCGGGATATCAGCAGGAGAACGGTGCCATTTTGGATCCCTTCTCTGATCGGGAGCGCTATTATTCCACACCAGCCTATGCATTTGCAGCTGCTGTTCTGGTAAAGGAGGGCCGGGCTGATCTGCTCACCTCGGCTGCAGCTGCGCTGACCCACAGTATCTCACTGGTTGTTCGCGGCGAGGTTCCGGACAATCATGCCGACTTCTTTCCCATACTTATGCTAAGAGCCTACGTGCTGCTAAAGCCGCTACTGCCTGAACAAGCGACTCAATGGGCAGCCGGGCTGAAACAGATTGAACCGGAAGAAACCTATGTATTTACAATGTCCAAAATGAACAACCCCAACCGGATGATTAACTGGAATGCAATCATGATTTCAGGTGAATACCTTCGCTACCGCGAGCAGCTGGCGAGTGAAGGGACCGAATGGATGGATCATTATCTGGAGAGCTATCATCTGCCGCGTTTTACAGCGCTGGGATTGTATCAGGATGGTCCGCTGGATCGCCCAAACAGTCCGCTTGCGTACGATATTGCTACCCGCTACCACTTGGGTGTCATGCTGGACGCCGGATATGATGGAAGATGTGCATCTTCCCTGGCTGAGTCCACCCGGCGCGGGGCTTTCACTTCGCTCCTGACGTTATCTCCACTGGGTGAAATTCCTCCGCGGGGACGCAGCTCACAGCATCAATGGAATGAAGCGGCGGCTGCGTATGTGTTCTCCAGTCATGCCTCAGCTGCGAAGCAGATGGGTGATCCCATGATGGCAGGCGTATTTGCTCGTGCAGCCAATCTTTGTTTTGCTGCCGTGGACCGGTGGAAAATGAAGGACGGCCGTCTGCATATCGTTCGGAACCGGTATGCTCCGGAAATACGCCACGGATACGAGATATATACCAACCATACGTGTTACACCCTGTGGACGGCTGCGGCACTGGCCAATGCATACCTGTGTGATCCGGGAGATGAAGTGGCTGAATTACCCATTCCGTCAGAGGTGGGGATGCGAGTCCTTCAGATGGACGGCTGGTTTGAGACGATTACGGCTTCAGTACCGGGCCAGCAAATGGTATTACATACGGCTCTGAATGATCCATATACGGTTCCCGGACTGGTACGGATTCACCAGCAGGGGCTCCCAGGACTCATTGGCCCGGCTGCTGCTGGACATACCGAGTCCGGATTCACTGAATTTTCAGAAGGGGAAACCCTGCCGATCAGTTATTGTCCGGCCTGGCGGACACCGGATGGTCAGTGGCACAGCCTGGCTGCAGGTATCCCTTCCGGATCGGAATATAATCGGGATACCGGAATCAACCCTTCCGATGGAGGGGGAGCTATCGTTTTCAACGTGGAAGAGGATGAGGGGCAGGAAACCAACAGGTTTACGGTAGACTGGATCGGTCCATTGGTCGGACTGAAGTCCCTTCGGGCGTATTATACACAGCAGCCGGGTTTGTTAACAGTCACATATGAGTTCGAAGGGGAGATTGAAGCGGCCGGAGCTGTTATCCCGCTGATGTTCAGCGATGGAGAGGAGCAGGCGGTCATCACCGTCTCCGGTGATCGTGTTCGGAGTGAGTTCCGGGGAGCGTATGTGGAATCAACCGTGCTTAATGAAGGAGCGGAGATTCGTCTGCAAAATTATACCGTGGCTTCTCGCAATGGTATGTTAAAGGAAGCACGGATGGTCTTGAGCGATAGTCAGCGGATAACGTTTACGGTTCGTCTGGGACAATGATGTGAGTCTATCCAATTTATATATATGAAGCAACGTCACGTGTGAGGGCAAGAAGAGGATATGATAAGAGGAGGCAATGCTCGTGAATACATCAACATCGGTAACATGGGTGGAAGAAGCATGGCGGCAGGGAGCGGACAAAACACTCCGGAATGCACAGCGAATCAAGGATACTTTTCCGCATATCTCCCCGCAGGGAACGTATGACCGGAATGATCCCGAGTGGTGGACAGCCGGATTCTGGCCAGGGCTGTTGTGGCTTGTGTATGGAGAATCTCCGGACGACGGAGCCGTCGCCCCGTTGTCCCGCATTGCCGAAAGCTGTGAACGGCAGCTGGAAGGCTGCCTCCGTAATCCTGATTCGGTGGACCATGATCTGGGATTCATCTGGCTGCTTAGCGGCGTAGCATCCTACCGCCAGACGGGCAGTATGGACAGCCGGCGGCGGGGGATGCTTGCAGCCAATCTGTTTGCCGCTCGGTTCAACGTGCGCGGCCAGTTCATCCGTGCCTGGAACTTCAACTCGTCCACCATGGATACACGCGGCGTAGCCATCATTGACAGCATGATGAATCTGCCGCTGCTCTACTGGGCATCCGAGCAGAGCGGAGACCCCCGCTTCCGCTTGCTGGCGGAAGCACATGCGGACACCGTAGCGCGTGAGTTCATCCGCGCGGACGGGTCCATCTGCCACGTGGTGGAGTTCGACCCACTCACGGGGCAGAAGCTGTGCGAGCATGGCGGACAGGGCCATGCTCCAGGTTCCGCCTGGGCGCGGGGCACCGCCTGGGCGCTGCATGGTTTTGCGCTGTCTTACCGGTATACGGGCGAAGCCCGCTATCTGGAGACAGCGGAACGCGCGGCCGATTTCTTCCTCGCCATGCTTGGCGAAGATATCGTGCCGTTCTGGGATTTTCGCGCACCAGCGGAGCATCAGGTGGCGTGGGACTCGTCCGCCGCAGCGATTGCCGCGAGCGGTCTGCTGGAGCTGGCGAAGCTGTCGCCGCGCGGAGAGGCATATGCCGCAGCGGGGGAGCGCATCGTGCGCGGCCTGCATGAGCGCTACAGCTCAGGCGAGTCAGCGGCGGAAGAGGGGCTGATCATGCAGGGAACGGTGCATTACCCGGAAGGGCGGGGGTTGAATGTGCCGATCATATACGGCGACTATTTCTATATGGAGGCGCTGGCGAAGCTGCGCGGGCGTCCAGGTTTATTTTAAGGCCAACATTTCGGAAATTGAATTATCCAATGATCGCGCCGATCATAGGGATGAAGAAATGAAAGGGCGATCTGCCTGATTCCTTTAAATCAGCATTTTGCATCATTCGATTCCACTCGCTCCGGGGTACAGTATATAGACGAATAGGACCATTTCGATCTATATATATATTAAGATTGGAAGTCGCTTATTAGATTTATGCAAAATGCTCAAATAAGAAACCACCTGACGCAGTCCAGTTTCCATTGGACTGTTGTTGGGTGGTTTTTCTCGCTTGCTCCATTTAGTTGTTTTTGCTTGAAGGAACGCGTCTAAGGATGACGAAGTCAGCTGAAGATTGATCGGGATATCGCTGAGGGATGATCTCTTGCACCTTGAAGTCGGGATAATCGAACAGGTAATGGAACAGGTTCCGATCCTGAATGGTGGCGACACCCGGATTGCCGTTTTCTTTCAACCGTGTGTACAGGACCACCCATTCTTTCGATGAATGCAGAATATCATAGAGCGTATTGCGGAAATCGGTCTCATCGGTGATGTGGTAGAGTACATCAAGGCAGACCGTAAGGTCGGCCATCAGAAAGCCCCGGTTAATCCACAGACCAGGTGTATAGAGCATGAAGCTTTTGGAGGAATCGGTGGCAAACTTCGAGGCGCACAGGCGCACCGAAGAGGCAGCGACATCTACACCCAGGTACTCTTTATAGTTCATATACTGCAGCTGATTGCCGTCCCCACACCCAAACTCGATGACACTGGCAATGCCCTCTCGCTGGATCAATCGGTTCACGACCTCGGCCTTGAATTCAGCCAGAACCCCGTAAGACCCACGTCCAGAAGTTTCCCCGGAACGGTATGTTTGCTCCCAATATCCGATGTAATCAAAAGGCTGCCGCATGTTTCCCCTCCCATCACGTACGATTCAGTTGCTCGCGCTTATGAGATAGCAATATAGATAGGTTATGCGGAATGCTGGCAGGTATGATTCCTTGGGAAAAAGACAGTTTTAAGCATTCATTTCCAATCATTTTCCTGAAAAATCGCTGAAAGTCTAAACATCTGGAAAGAACTTGCCGACATTAACTTTAAGGAAAAAAATGATGATAATCGGGGGGAAATGATGTTAAAGCCAAGATTGACCAAGTACATGGTGATGATGCTGGTATTGGTGCTGAGTATTTCCAACGTAGGCTTGGCCGCTGCGGCAGATAAGGAACTGTCCAAGATTGTAGTTTCCAAAAATGAAATGTCGCTCGAAGTGGGTGATTCCAGTTCCGTTACGGTAACGGGTGTGTATTCTGATAATACGTCGGCTAACGTAACGATCAATACATCCTGGAGCAGCAGTGATACTTCGATAGCAACTGTATATAATGGCGCAATTACAGCCAAAAAGGACGGTACTGCAACGATTACGGCAGAGTACCAGAACCAGACACAGACTGTTCAGGTGAAGGTGAGTAAGAAGGTCAAAGCCCTTTCGAAAAATGTACAGACATTGGATCTGCGTACTGGGGATACCAAAGATATTATTTTAACAGCCACGTACAGCGATAATGAAATCAACGAAAATGCTTCTCAAATGGCAGAATGGTCTACCAGTGATGAGAAAGTTGCTACCGTGGTGAACGGTAAAGTAACCGGACAAAGTGCTGGTACAGCAGTTATCACAGCAAAAGTAGGCAGCCAAAGTGTAACAGTAGATGTTAACGTTGAGGTTGTTAAGCGCGTAGATGTGGATAAGAAGCAGGTTAATCTGCTTTTAAACAAAAGCGAGGGTGTTAAATTAACGGCGACTTATCCAGATGGCACGACCAAAGATGTCACGGCCCTGGCCGAATGGACGTCTAGTAACGAGAAAGTAGCAGATGTGTTAAAAGGTGAAATCACAGGATATTCGGCAGGTTCTGCCACAATCACAGCCAAATACGGAACCAAATCCGTATCTGTAGATGTAGATGTAGATCTGACAAGCAAACTGAGTGTGGAAAAACAAAGTATTTTCTTCCGCTTGAGCGAGTCCAACAAAGCAGCCAATGTTGTTTTAACCGCTTCCTATCCAAACAGCAGCGATGTGAATGTAACAGAACAAGCTACATGGACTTCCAGCGATGAGAAGGTTGCGACTGTGTTTAAAGGGCAAATTACAGCCATTAGCGCAGGTTCGACCACAATCAAAGCATCCTATAGCGGCAAAACAGTGGAGATCGCTGTTGATGTAGACACGGCTAGATATCTGGATATCAAGGATGTTGATGACAAGCTCGCAATGAGTGTTACAGGTGAAAATAGAACCAAGCAATTAAAAGCGAGTGCAGAATACATTGATGCAAGCACAGAGGACGTAACTTCCAAAGCAACATGGACGTCCAGCAATGCGGATGTTGTTTATGTATCGAATGGGGAACTGATCGCCTATAAAACAGGTACAGCTAATATTACAGCAGCATACGGTGGGAAAACCGTCAAGTTTACTGTGAATGTAGACGTTCCTGATAAGTATGAAATGGACAAGAAGAAAGCTTCGGTAGCCGTTGGTGGTACATTCTCCGCTAAAGTACTGGCTGTATATGGCGATACCTCCAAAGATGTATCTGAAGATGCAGAGTGGAGCAGCAGCAGCGAGAAAATTGCTGAAGTGGATAGCAAAGGTGTAGTAACGGGTGTCGCAACGGGTAAGGCGACCATTACAGCGAAAATTGAAGGCAAAACGTTGACACTGCCCGTTGAAGTAGGCATGGCCAGTGGTTTGGAAGCGGATGAAAACTTTGTGGTGCTTTCCGCTAAGGAAACACAGCAAATTGTACTGACTGCAACCGATGAAGATGGATTGACTCAGGATGTTACATCTGAAGCAACATGGAAATCAAGCAATTCACGCGTAGCAGATGTGAAAAAAGGCGTTATAACTGGGAATAGCAGTGGTAAAGCCAACATTACCGCAGAATATGGTTCACAAAAGGTAACCATTCAGGTTGAAGTGGATGTCATTTCACGAATTGAAGCTTCGGAGCCGGCCCTTTCACTGAAATCCGGTGACACAGCTGATCTTACTGTCATTGCGATCTTGAGTGACGGTAGCGAACGTGACGTTACGGACAAAGCCGAATGGAAAACCAACAGCTACAAAGTAGCCCAGGTAACCAAAGGCAAAGTAAAAGCCATTGGTTCAGGTAAAGCGAAAGTAACTGCAAAATACGGCAGCAAGTCCGTAACTGTGGCCATCGATGTAGATACTTTGAAATATCTGCAAACCGATAAGGTAACCCTGACCATGAAACCGGGTGACAAAGTTACCGTGGTGGCAACAGCAACGTATGCGGATGGCAGCGAAGCAAATGTGTCCAAACCGGCACTCTGGAAGTCATCCCGCATTGCAACAGCAACGGTGAAAGATGGCATTATCCAGGCTAATGGTAAAGGTAAAGCAACAATTACGGTAAGCTATGCTGGGGTGAAAACCAAAGTGACGATCGTAGTTGAAGCGAAATAAAGCTTGTTTTTAATGTGAACGTGAAGTGTGTAATTTAATAAACGGTGGTGACAGCATGATGCTGGCGTCACCGTTTTTTTGTATGGATATTCGTATACTGTTCTTGCGTCTTGCATTCAGAGCAACCTGTCGTGTTAGCCCGCCAGGTTATTTATTGGGGATAAACGGTCAGTGCCAAAGCATAAGGGGGTTCATGTAAATAAAAATAAGCTACGGATGCCGCTGGGCATCTGTAGCTGAAAAAATAAATTTATCTTTAAGTTCAATCCGTAATCAGTCATCCCTGATTAATTACTTACATCGTATGGGACAGAACAAGCGCACCGTATGCAAAAGCAATCACAATTAGAATAGCGGGATGCAGCTTGGTCTTGGTCATCACCCATAACGAAATCCCGGCGATGATTAGTGTCTGCCAGATCCCGATGGAAGCGGTAGATACTTGGCCGAATTCCCAAGTGAGCAGAATCATGAGCACTGCGATGACCGGCTGCACAAGCAGTGTCATACCTTTCACTTTGGGTGAAGTACGATACTTGTTCAACAGGCGAAGCAGCAGGATCAGCGCGGCTGCCGAAGGTACAATCGTGGCAAAACTGGCGATAACCGCCCCGAACCAGCCAGCCACCTGATATCCGACAAATGCGGCAATCTTGGTTGCGATTGGACCCGGGAGAGCATTTCCGATCGCGAGCACATCGCCGAATTGCTCTGTCGTCATCCATTTATAATGGTTGACCACTTCTTCCTGCATTAGCGGGATGGAGGCAGGACCGCCCCCGTATCCCAATATATTCGCTACGAAAAATCCCCAAAACAACTCCCACCACGTCTGAAGCATCGTTTAGGACACCTCCTTGTCGGAGCTGCGCTTGGACTTGAAGCGCTGAACCAGATCCAGGTGAAACACCCCATAGCCAAGAAAGACGGCTACTACAATTCCGGGATGAATATTCAGCAGCTGCAATAGAACAAACGCGATGACGCCAAACAGGACGGCAAAGGTTTTACCCAGTCCGGACCATGCCTTTTTGGCAAATTCATAAGCCATCATGCCCAGCATCACAAAGATCACTGGGCGGACGGCTGCCACCATGCCTGCAACGATCTTCGACTCACGCAGCGCGTACATGGAGCCGAGCAGAGCGATGATGGCAATACTTGTTGGCAAAATGTGTGCAAGTACAGAAACGATGGCGCCGAGCACGCCTTTGGTTTTATAACCGAGATAAGCGGCCATCTTGGTCGCAATAGGTCCTGGCAGCGCGTTGGCAATCGCCAAAATCTCGCCAAATTCCTCATCACTCACCCATTGGTAACGGGTGACGGCTTCATAGCGGATCAGCGGAATAACCGAAGGACCGCCGCCATAACCCAATATCCCGGTTCGCACCATACCCGTAACAAGACCGGTGTAATCTTTCCAACCCATGCTGTTTTCCTCCTACAGTCTCATGCCCATTCGGCTTTTATATCGTTTTAACAACAACTGAGATTCGACCTTCACGATACCAGGCATCTTATAGAGCTTCTCCAGCAGAAACTGCTCCATCTCTTCCATGTCTGCAAAAATACCATGCATATGCAGTGTACTTGGGCCTGTCATATGGTAGAGGCTGGTCACTGCCGGTTCATCGTCCAGCTTCTCGGCCACTTCGTCCAGGAAGGGCGGCTCCACATCCACATTAAAAAAAGCGGAGACCTGAAGCCCAACCTTACCTGGATTGATCACTACCGTGAATCGTTCGATAATGCCTTTTTCGGATAGAGCATTGATACGAGCCTGAACGGCCACACGGGACAAACCGATCTGCGTACCCAGATCCGTGTAGGAGATCCGGCTGTTCTGGTGCAGAGCGGCTATAATTTTCCGATCGATCGCGTCCAGATTGTACATTTGCGGGATTTCTCCTCCTTTGGAGGAGCGTTTTTCTGACATGATGGACCATCCTTTTCGTTCTGTATATGGAATATAAAATGTTAACCTTCAACAATACAATTTGCATGCAGCATTCATATTTTAATGACGAATCGTAATTGGAGTCAACATATTTATCCATCATATTGAATTTATCCGATTATGAGCTTTCATTTTGTCATTTGTACCAAAAAATAAACCCAAAGAGGCCGCTCTTGGAATAAATCCATGAGCAGCTTTTTTCTCTAGGCAGTGGGCAAGGGCCCACATTCGAACCTGTCTAAACACTTCTGGGCAGATAAAACGTAATGCTTGTACCTTCACCAGGCTCGGAAGATAACGTCAGCGTTCCTCCAGCACCGCGAGCACGTTCTTCCATACTGAACAATCCGACGCCATTGCCTGCGGTTTGCACATTGAACCCGGCACCTTGATCCGCAATAGTTACAACCGTGCCTTCCTGTGAATCTTCCACGGTTACCTGTGCTTCGGCGACATCGGCATACTTGGCGATATTGGTTAGTGCTTCCTGGATAATTCGGTACATCGCGATCTCCCGATTCATTTCCAGCCGTCTGCGCAGGTTGCATTTCAGATCCACTTCAATGCCGTAGTGGCGGGTATAATTCTCAATATAAGTACGGATGGCTGGAACGACACCAAGGTCATCGAGTACGGAAGGTCTGAGTTCCCAGGCCATGCCCCGTACATCTTCCATAATCCCGGTGACCTGCTTACGCAGAGCTTCCACACCGGAATGGGGCTTGTCAGCCAGGAGCTGATCCATCTGAATCACGAGCGAGAAGAGACTCTGTCCGATTCCGTCATGCAGCTCGCGGGAAATTCGGCGACGTTCCTCCTCCTGAATATTCATGACCTGGGTCATCATCGTCTGCAACTCGCCTTCCACCCGTTTCAGCTTCGTCACTTCACTGCGGACAGCCAAATATTGATAAGGTTCCCCGTCATTGTCGAGAAAAGGCACAATCGTTGTATTCACCCAATAGTGGCTGCCATCCTTCGCGCGGTTACGAATTTCCCCGTTCCATACTCGTCCTGAAGAGATGGTTTCCCAGAGGTTTTTCATGAACGTTTTGCCATGATATCCGGAATTGATGATCCGGTGGTCCTGACCAATCAGTTCCTCTCGTTGATATTGTGAAATTTCGCAAAATTTATCGTTCACGTACTGGATTTTTCCTTTGCGATCCGTGAGGGCTACGATGGAGGACTCATCCAGTGCAAATTTCAGATCACTAAGCTGGTGCAGTGAACCTTTCAGTCTGCTGCGAAACTCGTCATCGGTGATGTGGTTATCCAGCTCATCCAGCAGCTGCAGTACAGGCTGTTCCGCAAGTCCGCTAAGTCTGTTTTCGCGTGCACTACTCAAAGTTTAACAGCCCCTTTTTCATCGCAAACTTGACCAGTTCAGGTCTGGTCCGCAGGCCCAGCTTCTCCATCAGATTGCTTTTGTGGGATTCGACCGTTTTGACACTGATGACCAGATGCTCGGCAATTTCCTTGTTGGCGTAACCTTTCGCGATCCAGGACAAGATTTCTTTCTCCCGCTCGGAGAGGGTGTCATATGGACCGGCGTTTTCTTGTTTGGATTTGTCCAGGTATTCACTCATCAGCCGTTTGGTGGCACTGGGATACAGATAGGCACTGCCATCTGCTACGGAGCGGATAGCTGCTAGCAGCTCCTCGTGTGGTGCGCTCTTGAGAATATATCCGGAAGCTCCGGCATGGATCGCACGGAACAGATACTCTTCATCGTCATGCATGGTCAAAATGAGAATGGCCACGTCCGGCATCAACTTTTTCAATTCGGCGGTAGCGGTTAACCCGTCTTTGCCTGGCGGCATGCTAAAATCCATCAATACAACATCCGGCTTCAATTCCTGTGCCTTGGCAATGGCTTCGTCTCCATCTGCTGCATCGCCCACGATCCGGATTTCATTCTTGCCGTCCAGCAGGGCAATCAGCCCGGAACGTACAACGACATGATCGTCGACAACCAATAATTGAATCACTAGTTTTCCCCCTGTCCGCTTGCTTGGTTCTATCATCATGATACCAAAAAAAGCCACCCAGAGGTTTAATCTCTGAATAGCTCTTCTTCCTTCTGTACTTCCAAGGGGCTTATCCGTAAAGAGTGGGCTCCAACGGTTTGGGCTGCCAGCTCCGCTTGCCGGATGATGTCCGGTGAGAACGTGCAGGGCTGTCTGCTGCCAACAAGCAGCACCGCATCAGGTACGCTGCCCTCGTGGAACACAGGCACGGCTATGGCACATAGCAGCCGCTCCGCGATCATCAACGGACAACGGCCCGGCGTACTGGCATTTGTGGATCCTTCATCAGACAGGGACGTGCGGCCTGTCCTAAGAGCTGTACCCACAAGGTCTTGTCCCGGACGCATTTCCATGCGTGTTACGCGTTCGTTGGTTTCACCGGAGGTATATTTCCAGCGCAGCATGGACCTGGACAGACAGGCAAGTCCGCAAAAATCGGCGGATGTGTTCAGGCGCAGATTGTTGATCATCTCCTGAATGCCGGACGGCAGTTCATCGTGCATGAGAGACACTTCCTTTTTGGAATGATACCGTTAGCTTAGACTCGGTGAAATGGATATCGTTAACCTTTGACCAAGGTGTCCTGAAATATATATTTGTATGTTAGTTCTATTGTAGTCCCATTCGTCCGGGTTGTAATTCAGGGAATCCCCCGATTTCGGTTCTGCAATGTACTGATCTTGGTTAACAGACGGCCCTCAATCCTTATGCAGCAAGAGCTTTACTACATGACAACATGAGTATGCCATCATAGGATGTGACTTTTCTCACAGCAAATTCAGGGAATTTATCAGCCAGGTTCAGGTAATCCCCCGATAACGTTCCCGCCGGTTTCGCGATAAGATAGATTCATAAGGAAACACGAGGGGGACGAACAAATGGGTACGGTATTTATAGAAAGAACAACCCAAGCGACAGAACGGGAACAGGCGGAGGGAAGCAAGATGACACGGGAGACAGGCGGAATACTTTCGTTCGTAACAGCTGAACAGTGGGCCTGGATTGAGGCCAAAATGCAGCCTAAACGGGTGAAGTCGGGGTATAGTCTCTTTCTGGAAGGTGATGAAGCCGGATATCTGTACTACATTCGTTCGGGGCGCGTGAAAATGACCAAATCGACGGAGGACGGCAAGGAAATCATTCTCTCGATTCAGCAAAAAGGGGATCTCATCGGTGAGTTCGGCGGTATTGGCGGGCTGAATCATAGCTATAGTGCCGAGATGACGGAGAAAGGTGAACTTGCAATCATCTCGCTCAGTGATCTGGAAAGTGTGCTTAGTAAACATGGAGACCTTGCCTTGAAATTCCTGCAGTGGATGGCACTTTCACAGCGCATTACTCAATCGCGTTTCCGGGATCTGCTGCTCTATGGCAAGGCTGGAGCTCTGGCTTCGACACTGATCCGTGCCAGCAACTCGTATGGCAAAATCACTCCTGAGGGGATCGTACTCGAGATGAAATTGAATCATACGGAGCTTGCGGAGATGATTGGAGCTACTCGGGAGAGTGTGACACGGATGCTGGGAGCATGGAAGGAACAGGGTACGCTGGACACACTGGATGGCAAATTGATGATTCGTGATCTGGCAGCCCTGCGCTGTATGTGTGGGTGTCCCACATTCCCAAGCTGCCCAGCGGAGTTATGCCGGCTTTAGTTCGCCAGAGTTTTCGATCCATATATTAAATCTTCATTGGCGATTGGGGTCGTTACGGAGATAAAAAAGCTGATATCGGTATCAACCGATATCAGCTTTTTTAAGTGCTTTAATCTTGACGAACTAGGCTCGCATATTCCCTGGCGAGGATCGAATAGACCAACGAATCGTGAAATTCTCCCTTGTAAAACCAGTGCTCCCGCATCATTCCTTCATACTGCATGCCGATCTTCTGCATCACTTTCTCCGATGCCTTGTTGTTCGGCCGACATTTGGCATAGATTCGATGCACACCGAGTGTGTTAAAACCCAAACCGAGCAATGCCAGGCTCGCTTCGGCAGCGTAGCCTCTCCCCTGATACGTTGGATTCATCACATAACCCATCTCCGCATTGGTGCCTTCCGTGTATATGCCTACGCTGCCTACCAGCGTACCATCTGTTTTCAGGCAGACCGCAAGGTCGAATTGGTTTCTTGGCTCATCCTGTTGTGTTAGCAAAACCTGTTCAATGTAAGCCGTGGTATCTTGTTCCGTGTTGGGTCCCCATGCCGTATACCTGGTTACTTCAGGTGATATGGTGTACGTATGTATGCTTTCCCAGTCGTCTATGCGAATTTCTCGCAGGGTCAGCCGTTCTGTCTCCGCTTGCATGTCATTCACTCTCCCCGGGTCCATGATTAAGTCCATTCTACCTGTATCCAGATCACGATTGAAACAAAAAAATAACCCACGATAGATTCAGATCTGAATCTGTCATGAGCCATTTAACATCGATATGTTATTGTGGTTGTTTACATTGAACGGCAGGATAAGTATAAGCCAGCTTGCGAATGATTTCTTTTTGCCACTTCGTATCACCCAGGGTTGTTGCCAGGTTCAGAAGATCCAGATAATCGTCGAGCTGCAGTGATGCTTTTTGCAGAGTTGTATTCATATGATGTTCGTTCCCCTTTAGCTATATGATCGAAAATTCATGTAAAGTTGATTGGAATGAGAGACAAGATCAAGAATGATAATCATTATCACGTATAAGTTTATTATGCTATGAATTCAACCAAAAATCAATGCCGAGTCACTGATTTGCCTTAATTTTTTTTCGAGAAGAGGCCCATCCATAACAGATATGGGATGTATACACCCAGATAAGCAGACGGATAAAGGAACCAGCCATTCAGCAAAAAATGGTGAATTTCAGTGGTAAAGGTGGTCATATGTGCATTGGTGGCATACACATCTCCGGCAATGACCGTGGCTGCACTATAGAAACAGAGGAGAGCCAGGACATGAAACAGCCGCTCCACCATCCGGGAACGAAGAGCAAGAAATACCATCATCAGAGGGACGATGATCAGAAGCAGCAAAAAGATAAACTTCATGGTATGTGTCTCCTTTATCATGTGTTTGGTAAATAGTATGGGCAGGTTAATTATGCAGCAAACTTTTTTCAAAAATTTTACATAAACAAAGAGGAATTCATCATATGAAAGATTAAATTAAAATGGACAACCCATTAAAAGGTAAATCCGAGGAGGAGAAGGAGAACATGAAGAAGGCGTTATGGCAGCACTGGATCGGGGCATTCCTGGTCTTCATGATGATGACAACTGCATTGCTTGGGCCAGGTTTACAGAGTCCGGTACAGGCTGCAGCAGCACCACTTACCGTATCTCAGGCTATTGCTGCTCAGAGCGGTGGAGGAACGGCGACTGTCGAAGGTTATATTGTTGGTCATGCCACCGGTTCGCTTACAGCCAAGTTTACGTCTCCTTACGCCAATGATTTTAACTTTCTGATTGCGGATTCCCCTTCAGAGAAGGCAAACGCTAAATTATTGGATGTGCAAGTTTCCTCATCATTTCGCTCGCAATATGGACTGGCTACCAATCCGGGTCTCGTAGGCAAGAAGGTCATCGTAACCGGATCACTTGGTGCTTACAACAGTTATGCAGGACTCAAAAATCCAACTTCCATCTCCCTTTCTTCCGGAACAACCAATCCAGACCCTGATCCCGAACCGAACCCTGGCACGACGCTGCCCGATGGCACAGGCAAAAAAGTATTGTTCGACAACACCCATGCCCAAACTGCCGGAGCTGCGGACTGGATCATTGATGGAGCATTTTCGGACTTTGCAAATGGTTTGCGAAACGCAGGCTTTGCCGTGGATCAGCTGGAACGCAGCATCCCGTATACATTCGGTGAGCAGGCCATTACCTATACTAAATTAAAAGATTATGATGTCTTCGTTATTGGCGAAGCCAACGTGCCATTCAAAGCGACAGAGCAGGCTGCACTGCTGCAATACGTACAGAATGGCGGCAGCGTGTTCTTCATCTCTGATCACTATAATGCAGACCGCAACAAAAACCGCTGGGACTCCTCCGAAGTATTTAACGGATATCGTCGCGGGGCATTCCTGAACCCGGCTAAGGGGATGTCTTCGGCAGAAGCCGAATCCCCAGCCATGCAGGGGGTTACTAGCTCGGACTGGCTGGCAACAAACTTCGGCATCCGTTTCCGCTACAACGCACTTGGTGATGTGAATGCCACGGATATCGTTGCTCCGTCACAGTCATTTGGAATTACAAGCGGAGTGAATGCAGTAGCAATGCACGCAGGATCCACGGTGGCTGTTATTGATCCAAACAAGGCCAAAGGATTGGTCTATGTTCCAAGCGGTGTGTCCAAATGGGGCAACGCGGTCGATCAGGGCGTATACAATGGCGGCGGACGTGCTGAAGGTGCATATGCAGCCATAGCCAAGGTAGGTGCAGGCAAGGCAGCATTCATTGGTGATTCCTCTCCTGTGGAAGATGCGACTCCGAAGTATTTGCGTGAAGAAACGGGTGCTTCCAAAAAGACCTATGACGGATTCAAAGAGGCTGATGATGCCACGTTCCTCGTCAATACCGTGAAATGGCTCGCGGTAAAAGAAAGCTATACGAGCCTGTCACAGGTGTCTGGTCTGACATTAGACACACCGACAAGCCTGCTTGCCATCGAAGCTCCGGCTGCATCTACAGAACCGCAGCTCGAGCCATGGTCAGCTCCGGCTGCAGGGTACAAATGGTATGATCCAGCTACGTTCAGGAAAGGATCTTATGGCGCAGTTACTCCATAATTTCTAACATCTCAACGTTGTGAGTAAAGGATTTTTGGATTGAAGCCTGTTTGTAGCGGTAACGTTGCAGACAGGCTTTTTCTGTGCACAGCATAGTGAACGGTGAATTTCTTTTGGTATAAATGAACATTGCCAGGGGAAATGTATAGGTTAACTATGTTGGCATGCAGAATAGAAGGGGGAGGCTCCGAATGATGAACCGGCAAGCAGATTGTGATAGCTCGTCCATGAGACAAAGGCTAAAGGAAGATCTGCATCGTGTAGCGGATCGGATGAATCTGACGTTATCCCGTTTTGACAATGACAGTGTCTGTCTGCTGGGGCAGTTCGCCGAGATTCGGACCGAGATCAAGCAGATTGAGGTACTTGCTTCTTCTTTTTATCTGGATTGTTACCTGTCTCCCTTCACCGAGAAGTTTGCTGAGCTGACCGCTAGTGTACAGCATCTGTCCGATCGAAGATATGGTGCTCTTATTGTCATTGAACGCGAGGTGCCTCTTGACCCTATTATTCATTCAGGCGTTGTGATTGATGCAAAAGTTACTCATGCACTGCTTGAATCACTATTTATTCCGGGTGCGCCTCTGCATGATGGAGCGGTTCTGATCCGTGGCAACCAGATCGTCTCTGCAGGCAATGTCCTTCCACTGTCACAGGCTGTAGCAGGGGAACGTAAAATCGGAACGCGTCATCGGGCCGCACTGGGGCTGAGTGAACTGACGGATGCCGTTGTGCTCGTGGTTTCCGAGGAGACCGGACAGGCATCTTTTGCCGTAGAAGGGGATTTGCATCCAATCAACGTGGTCGAGACGCTCCATTAATGCTGCTCGAAAATGAACGCTTTTTGCAAAAAGCGACTCTTACATAGTGATGTGATTTTGCACATTCTTGGCTTATCTAGGTACAATAGAGGATGGCAAAAATAAAGAAACCTTGCGAATTGCCCGCAAAAATGGTTGGAGGAGACGGTGAAACATGAGTTGGTTTGAAGTAATGGAACACCATGATTATGAGGAACTGGTCCTGTGTCAGGACAAAGCTTCCGGGTTAAAGGCGATTATCGCCATTCACGATACAACACTTGGCCCTGCACTGGGCGGCACTCGGATGTGGACGTATGCTTCAGAAGAGGCTGCCATCGAAGACGCACTGCGCCTTTCGCGGGGGATGACATATAAAAATGCCGTATCCGGCTTGAATTTTGGCGGCGGTAAAGCCGTTATTATTGGCGATCCGCGCCGTGACAAGAATGAGGCCATGTTCCGTGCATTCGGAAGATATATTCAAGGTCTGAACGGACGTTATGTAACTGCAGAAGATGTGGGAACTTCGGAAGAAGACATGAACCTGATCTATCAGGAGACCGATTATGTAACAGGCATATCCCCAAGCTACGGTTCGTCGGGGAACCCGTCTCCAGCAACAGCATGGGGAGTATATCGGGGGATGAAGGCGGCAGCCAAAGAAGCATTTGGCACGGATCTGCTGGAAGGCAAAACGGTCGCCGTTCAAGGCGTCGGAAACGTGGCCATGAGTCTGTGCAAATATTTGTACGAGGAAGGTGCCCGCTTGATTGTGACGGATATTCACAAGGATTCCGTGAAGCAGGCAGTGGATCGCTTCGGTGCAGCGGCTGTAGATCCGGCGGACATTACGGGCGTGGAATGTGACATCTATGCACCGTGCGCCCTTGGTGGAACGATTAATGATGATACGCTTAAAACACTCAAAGCCAAAGTGGTTGCAGGGTGTGCCAACAATCAGCTGCTGGAGACCCGACATGGAGACAAACTGCATGAGATGGGCATCGTATACGCTCCGGACTATGTGATTAATGCGGGCGGAGTCATCAACATCGCAGATGAATTGAATGGATACAATGCAGAGCGTGCGTGGAGCAAGATCGGAGAGATCTACGCCAGTTTGGAGAAAATCTTCGAAACGTCCCGTACCGAAGGCATCGCCACTTATATTGCCGCAGACCGTCTGGCCGAACGCCGGATTGAGCTGATGAAGAATACACGAAGCACCTTTCTGCAACAAGGTCATCATGCACTGAGTGCCCGGAGATTGCGCGGGTAAATCAGTGATTACCTTGAATTTAGGCAAGTGATATAGCTCCTTAACAGAAGCAAAAAAAAGGCAGGCATCCCAAATGGGATCCTGCCTTTTTTGATAGATGCACAGCGTTAAGGGATTACTTTTGCTGCTGCGCTTGGTCTTTGAATCCGCCTTTATAAGTGGTCGTTGGTGCCTTGACCTTATCAATTAACAGAATGCCATCGTATTGTTCTGCAGGGATAAAGTTCATCGACATCGGATGAATCACTTCATCCACCATGCCATCCTCGGCAGCGAAGACTGGGCGGGACAACCAAGATGCAGCACTTGTAGCGTCTATAGCTTCGGAGAGATCAATATATGTATTACGGTAACCAGACTTCATCAGCGTATACTCCAGGCTGCCACGAGGCATGGGAGAGATATCAAACGTTTTGCCTGTGGAAATCTCGCTCGCTTGCCCTTCGTTCATATAGAGTCCAATCACATACATGTCGTCCTGCAGTTTTTCATGCATTATTTCGCCCATGCTCTTGAAGCTGGATTGCCAAAGGTCGGAATTTCCATCGCTTTCTCCAATCGGGGGATTAAGGATGGTCGATGTGCTCTTGGCGAGGTGGTCATTATGAGCCCAGAGAATGAACTTTTTGTCCGGATACATCACGTCCATCAGCCATTCCAGATTGTCCGCCATGGCACGATCGCGGAACTCGTAGCTCTCCCGTGTATCGTAGGCTGCCATCTCCATGAATTTGGTCCGGTCATTCAGGACGCGGATCATCATGTCAGCCAGTTTCGGGTTGTCCGGGAATGACTTAACCAGCTCCGGTTTGTGTTCGTTGATCCATTGAACCAATTTCTCATATTGCGGCGTATAGGTATCCTTCACTTGATGGATGGCCGCTTTGAACTCCGGATTGTTGTCGCTGTCGATTCCATACGTATTAAGGACGGCGTACAGATCCGTGATGCCCTGCATCTCAAAAGCATAGTACTCTTTACCTCTTTCGGGGTCGATACTTCCAATCCAGTCACTGATAAATTGCGTTAAGTACCCGGTCGTGAACTGCATGTCGTATCCGGCCAAAATCAGGGGGTGATCCGTTTTGCTCTGTTCCTGCACATACTCGTAGAGACCAAGCGTTTCCTGTGAGTGCCAGATTGGGAAAATGGAGAGCTCCATCATCTGGGCAGGTGTCAGATTCGCTCCTTGTTCATAAGCAACAGCTGCATCTCCCATGCCCGACTCAAAGGCAATAACGTCATAGCCCAGTTCTTCATGTAAAAATTTAATCATGCGCGTTTTGATGGCACTGTACTCGGCAACCCGGTGAAAGTTCTCTCCAAGGCTAACAACTTTCTTGTCCTGCAGTAATGGCTTCAGGAAGGCCAGGTCACTATAATTATCCGATGTCAGGGATTTAATCTCATGGGCATGCTCCTGGACCCACTGTTCCTTGGCAATAGGTGAAGCTGCCGCTGAAGCGGTGCCGGTAATCATTGCGAGGGCCATACCGAGTACGGCTGTTTTTTGAATAAGATGATGTTTCAGGTTCATATTAATTATCCTCCGTATGAATGATGTGTTGAAATCCATAATCGAAGGATAACGGCCAATTCTAACGAAAGTATAACGTGGACATTAAAATGTAATGCATTTCTGATTCAGCAGTTTCACGAATTGATCCAAAGCACTGCTGACATACCGATCCTCCCCGCGAACAAAGGTGGTTGTAGTGTGGGTGAACTTTTCGGCCAGATCGTGTACCGAGTACACTTCCGGCTTCTTGTGAATCACACTGCAAGGCATAATCGTATAAGCAATCCCGGACTCCACACAGCTGAGCAGGTTCTCCATGGTACTGACCTCGATCATATTGCGGGCAGACAACCCTTCTTCCTCCAAAAACATTTCCGTAATTTCACGATAGGGACAGCCCTGAGGGAAAACCACCCATGAGACCTGGCATAGGCTCTCTGTGGGGGTTTCCATACGTTTAGAAATAATGTGTACCGTATCCTGCATTTCGTATTCCACTTTCAACCCTTCTTTAACACAGGCACCGCTGATGAACGCACCATCAATCTCATATGCCTGTATTTTGTGACGCAGCACTTTGGGCGAAGTGGCGTTCACCAGTGAGATGGAAACCTTCGGATACGTGACCTGGTATTCGTTCAGTATCTCCATGAAGCGGCTTGACGCAGCCGTCTCCACAATCCCGATTTTCAGTGTTCCGGAAGGCTCCCCGGGATCCATCATATCCTGTTCCAGATCATGCAGCAGGTTACGGATGCGAGCGGCATATGCAATAAACTGCTCTCCTTTGGCTGTGGGGACCACACCCTTGGGGAAGCGGTTGAATAACTGCACCTGGTATTCCTGCTCCAGCTTTTTGATGCGGGTGGTGACATTGGATTGGGCATAGTTTAATTCTTTGGCGGCTTGCGAGATTTTGCCTGACCGTCCGACTGCGAGAATGATATCGATATCTGATAATTCCATACGTAATCCTCCTGATTGCGGGATTTCTCCGAAAAGCCAAATTGAAGTCCTTATGATATCTCTCACAGAGATACTTCCATATATTCTAATCATTTTACGATATGCCTGAGCCGTTCTACAATATCCCTAATTACGATGAGAGAAGGGATAGCATGAACAATCTTATAAAATTACTCAACCCGGTTACGATCAACCAATGGAACCTTAGAAACCGAATTGTGATGGCTCCGTTAACGAGAGGGTTTGCGAATGATGAGGATGGCACAGTAACAGAAGAGATGGTGGCATACTATGAGCAGCGTGCCCGGGATGGTGTGGGATTGATCATTACGGAGGGAGTTAACCCCAACCTGGCGGGTAAAGGAACCTATGGCATACCTGGGCTGTATACGGAAGCACAGACCGTTTCATGGAAAAGGGTTACGGAAGCCGTTCATAGACATGGAGGTACGATCATAGCGCAGCTGTGGCATGTCGGCAGATTGTCCCACTCCGATCTCATCGGAGGAACGCCGCAGGCACCTTCGAGCATTCAGGCCGAGGGCAAGGTGCATAAATTGCACAAGCCATATCAGGTTCCCGAAGCGATGTGCATACAGGATATTCAGGATACGATCCAGCATTTTCAGAATGCTGCTCGCAATGCGGTGCTGGCCGGATTTGACGGGATTGAGCTGCATGCAGCTCATGGATATCTGATGGATCAATTTATCAACGAGAAGACGAATCATCGAACAGACGAATATGGAGGCGGGATCCAGGAGAGATTACGTTTTTTGAAAGAGATCATTCTGGCGGTAAAAAAAGAAATCAGCGTGGATCGCATTTCAATCCGATTTTCCGAGAAAAAAGACGATGATCCATCCTATGCTTGGACAGACAAGGCGGCCATGATTGATGCTTATCTTAACCTGTTCCGTGAGACGGGCATTACAATTCTGCATCCTTCAACCGACCGCTATACAAGAGCCTGGGCAGGGGAGAAGACCTTTCATGAAGTGATCAGGCAACAGTGGGAGCATACGATTATTGGGGTGGGGAATCTGGATGCTCAAACGGCAGAGGAAGCCTTGAATGAGGGGATCATTCATCTCGCTGCGTTTGGCAGGCCCTTTATTGCCAATTCCGATCTGGTGCACAGATTGCATGCAGGTGAGCCGCTGGTGGAGTACGATGTGAACAAGCATTTGCCTGTTCTGATATGAAAAAATAATGAAAGGGCAGCTCTAATCCTGGGGATTAGACTGCCCTTCTATGTTGAGTGATGCAGTTATGAGTTGCTGACAACGCCGGTTTTCTTTTCCGTAAAGTAATAGCCGAGCGCCAACAGTGGCATGATCAGGCCGATCAGTGTCGTCAGACTCCAGCCTCCCGATGCGTAGGACCAGCTTCCAAGCGATGAGCCAATGGCCCCTCCGATAAAGAAGATCGACATAAAAATTCCGTTTACCCGTCCTCTCGCTTCATTCGCGAGGGAGTAGATGATGCGCTGTCCCAGAACGAGATTGCCGGAGACTGCCATGTCGAGCGTTATGGCGACAATGACCAGCAGCACAAGAGAAGCGGTAGAGTGCCCCTGGAATACATAGGCAAGACCGAAGGAGAGAGCGGCAATCACCATGGCAAGTCCGGTTAGTATCTTGGTCAAGCCTTTGTCTGCCCATCTGCCTGCAATAGGTGCGGCAATGGCTCCTCCTACACCAGCCAGTGCAAACCAGGCAATTCCCTGCTGGGTCATGCCAAAATCATGAGCGAGCCGCAAAGGCACGATCGTCCAGAACAGACTGAAGGCGCCAAACAAGCTGGCTTGGTACAGTGCCCGGCGACGCAGCATGGGCAAGGTTTTCAGCAGGGTGCCCAGTGAAACAATAAGCTGACCGTATTTCATTGCAGGGTGAGGCTGACGTACAGGAAGAGCACGTGACAGGAGCAGGGCTAACAATGCAATGACAATGGCAGAGGAAATGAAGACAGCCTGCCAACCGAATGCATCTGTAATGAAGCTTGCGATGGGGCGAGCCAACATGATACCGAGAAGAAGTCCACTCATGACATTGCCAACAACGCGTCCGCGCTGCTCTTCCGAGGTAAGATAGGTAGCGTATGGTACGAGAATTTGAGCGACGACGGAACCTATGCCGATCACCAATGACGCCGTCAGAAATAGTAAAGCATGAGTGGAGAACGCAGCTGCAGCCAAGGCAACGACTAGTAAAATCAGAAAGGAAGTTACGAGCCGCCGGTTCTCCATAATGTCACTGAGGGGTACGATAAACAGCAATCCGATGACATAACCAATCTGGGTTAACGTTACGATCAATCCTGCAGCAGCAGACGATAACCCTGTTGTTAAACTGATCGGGCCGATCACCGTTTGAGCATAATACAAATTTGCCACAATAAGTCCACAAGCCGCAGCCAAAAGGAATATCAGCCAACCCGGAATCTGTTTTGCCTTCGTATCGTGTTTCATGTTCATCATTATCATCCTCCACATGGTATTAGATTAGTTTCATTATGGGTCAATGCAGCTTGAATCCTTAATTTCTAAACGTGTCGTTCACTAATTACAAACATATAATAAACGATACGTTTAGTATTGTAAATAGGCATAACTATTTTATTCTGGGTAAGCAGCAATCACGAGAAGGCGGAACTGTTTATGTGGTGGGCATTTTAGTATAATGAACGTATCGTTTTTAAGAAAATTTGATGGTGATGGTTACCTCAAGGAGGGATTCAGATGACAGCCAAAAGAGGACGTCCCCGCAACATGGAAACCCAGAATGCCATTCTTGCAGCCGCCTATGAGCTGCTGCTGGAGCATGGTTTTGCAGCGATTACGGTTGAAAAGATAGCGGAGCGTGCTCAAGTGAGCAAAGCGACGATATACAAATGGTGGCCCAACAAAGGGGCTGTCATTATGGACGGATACATGTCTGCCATGACAGCAAGATTGCCTGTCCCGGATACAGGATCGGTATTTGAAGATGTACGCATTCATGCGAGCAATATGATTCAATTTTTGACGAGTCTGGACGGTAAGGCTATTACTGAGATCATTGGAGAAGGACAGTCAGATCCAGGTCTTGCGGTAGAATATCGGACCAGATACATTCAGCCTCGTCGGCGTGAAGCGTGGGGAATTATAGAGAAAGGTGTAACGCGAGGTGAATTAAAAAGTGATTTGGACATCGGCTTGTGCATCGATCTCGTTTACGGGCCGGTTTTTTATCGCATGTTGGTGACTGGCGAACCGATGGATAGTGAGTTTGTAGAGAGACTTTTGAATTCTCTGTTTGCAGGGATTAAGTCCACTTAAATAAAAGAAAAGAACGTCGAATAAGGGAGGAACAGGGTGATTCTCACGAATCACCCTGAATTTGATATGTGTATCTGAGTGAGGACTTATATCTGGAATGTAGGGGAGATGGCTGAGGGCCATGTGGCGGAAGAATGGGAGGCAGGGGAAGGTATTTGCCGGCTTAATACCGGGGGATCGTTCCATACCGAATTCGGTAATTCACGTCGTAATACGGGCGCTACGTCCTGGGCAAAGCGCTCAACCTGCTCTAGCTGCTCGCTATGACTGAGTCCATCTACGCTGATGCTGAGCACCTGATGTCCAAAAGCGGCATGGTAATCCATGATTTTCACAATAACCTGTTCAGGACTACCAATGAGCACAGGACCGCGAGCGATGTTATCCTCCAGGTCTGTGAAGGGTGACTGGTTGTGCTGGGCGGCAGCGGTTGCGTGAAAAGCATTATAATAAGGCGTATAGCGACGAATCGCTTCCTCACGTGTATTCGCAAGGTACAGGCTCCCCGCTCCGGAACCGATCACCGCACGATTCGCATCATGACCATAATAATCAAGACGTTCCCGATAGTGGTCAATCAACGCTTTGTATTTTGCCTGTGGATGAAAAGAATTCGAGGAGAAGAGTGGTTCGCCGTATTTCGCTGCCAGCTCGGTGGAGAGTGTACTCGATGCGCTGCCATGCCAGATCGGAATGGATTGTTGGAGAGGGCGCGGCCAAGTGGTAACATCGTGGAGAGGCGGGCGATACGTTCCCTGCCAGGTTACATTCTCCTCCGTCCACAGGCGCTTTAGCAGCTCATAGCGTTCACCAAGTGAAACCCACTGTTCCTCCTCACGAATGCCAAACAGCGGATAGTGCCGAGGGTCATTGCCTTTTCCGATGATCATCTCCAGCCGCCCACCGGATAATTGATCTAGTGTTGCATAATCTTCGGCAACCCGAACCGGATCCAACACGCTGAGCACAGTGACGGTTGTTAGCAAACGAATGCGGGAGGTAGCAGCAGCTACAGCGGTCAGTACAACAGGCGGCGAGGATGACAGAAAAGGCGCACCGTGCCGTTCCCCAATTCCATATGCATCGAAGCCCAAACGCTCGGCCAGTCTGGCTTGTTCCAGAATGTTATGGAATTTCTGTTGTGCGGTCAGTGCTTCACCGGTTACCGCATTGGGGAGGTTCATCATGAGGCTAAACAAGGCAAATTTCATCTGACCTTCTCCTTGAACGGAATTGGCGAATCTGTTTTGTTTAATCCTATGGAAATAGTAGGATATTATGAGTTGAACTTACTTTAACATGTCCGCTCCTATTCTTCTAATGGATTTTTTCTATAAGACGGGATATATTCAGCAAAAATGTCTAAATGTGAAGGAAATTGCCACGATTGTTATTGACCGCTGTAAAATTTAGGATTAAAATTGTGCATATCATATAAATTCAAATTTCTGGATTTTCATTGTGGAGGTGGGAGACATGGAACCTACAACTACGATACGCTCAAATATTGAGGATTACATCAGGAAACAAGGGTATACCCTACAATACTTTGCTGATATATCGGGGGTTAACGCCGGGACTTTAAGTGCGATTATCAAAGGGACACGGCCGATTGCCATGGCTCAATTGGACCTCATCACCCAGGGCATGAAGCTGGAGGAAGGCCACTTCTACGAAATATATGGTGCTGAATGTTTTGTGGAATCTGCGCCGCACTGGCGAAGGTTGGAGCCGTTCCTGCTGCGCTGTGCCGAGCTGGACAAGCTGGACTGTATACAGAGGGTAATTCAGCAAGTGACGGATGATCGCTCTTATGTTTCCGAATTGTTTGAGCTGGCCGAGTCCATGTTTGAACGCGGACAGAAGAAGGCTGCGCGGATGTTGTACGAATGTGTTGCCGAGTGTGAGAAGTACCAGCACTCCGAACGTCTGGCGTTGTGCCAGTATCGTATCTTCACCTTGTCTCTGGGCCAGGACCAGCATGAGAATCTTAGAGCAGCCGTTCACTTCGAGCCGTATATTAACCGGCTGGACGAAGAGCGACAGCTGGATGCAATCAAGGATCTGGCGAATACATACTCCGCTCTCCGCTATTGGGACAAGTTGTTCACACTGGCTGATGAATTGGGTCGTAAAGCCGAAATTATACAAACTTACACCAAGAAGAATGTAGATAAAGCAAGCAGGGTAACTTCATATCCGTTGTTTGTGTACAAAGCCTATTCAAGCCTGCTCAAGGCAACTGCAAGTGAAAGGTTAGGCAAGTATGAGGAAGCTTTACGCTATACAAAGGCATACGCAGACTTAATTAAAATTATAGAACCTGATGATGAGGATATTTTTTATATTATTAAATTCAAAGGTTGGGAAGAGGCCAATACGTATCTCTATCATTTATTAATGGGAGATAAAAATGTTCTGCCAGCCTATGTCGATTTTATTGAAAGAAATCAAAAAGAGTTATTACCTGCCCTGGTTAACATCATGGAGGCAGCGAACAAGTATGATATGGACGTGGATGAGGTTCTTGATAAATTTGGTGTTCAAATGACATCGGTAGATACCTTAATTCAAGGTTATAGTAAACAAGTCAAATTGGATCTTTATATAACTTTTTTAGTTGAATTGTCCATATATCACCTTGCTCGTGGTAGATACGAGGAAGGCATGAAACAACTTATGGAATGTTTAGCTTCTGCTATAAAGATAAACAATCAATCTGATATTATTCATTGTGTGGCTCTATATGAGAAGTATAGAAATAAGGCAAGTAAGGAAATTGAAAGTCAATATCATTCATTAATGACGGAGGTAGAGAATTATTATGAAAAAAAGGAATATCCTGTATATAGTCTTGCTTAGTTTCTTTCTCATTACCCTTCCCCTGGAAGGTTCAGTAACAAATACATCTCCTATGCACACACTTTCCTCTCAACATGGAACAGGAGATTTGTAAATAATCGTGTGTTATTAAAAGATTTCATTAAAAACAGTGCGGTTCCTAAATTTAGGACGCGCTGTTTTTATTATAGTAGTGATGATTGACCGTTGTAAAATACAGGATTAAAATTACATTTACTATACATGGCATATCATTAAGAAGTTTGGATTGTTGGGGGTGAGATATTTGCAACTTGCACCTACGATACGCTCGCATATAGAAAATCATATCAAGGTTAAGGGGTACAAACTTCAACAATTTTCTAGTATCTGTGGAGTTAATGTTGGTACGATGAGTGCCATACTTAAAGGAAGCAGACCTATAGCCATGAATCAATTGGATCAAATTACTGCTGGTATGGGACTTGAAAAGGGATACTTCTATGAGATGTACTGCGTGGAATGTTTCGTGGAAACTGCCCCACATTGGAGACGCTTGGAACCTTTTTTATATCGGTGCGCCGAACTAAACAAGCTGGATTGTATTAAAAAGGTTGTGGTCCAGGTAACCGATGATCGATCTTATACTTCAGAATTGTTTGAAATGGCTGAGAAGATCTATAACGAAGAGATGAATGAAGCAGCACTTATTTTGTATGAATGCGTGGCTGACAGTGAGAAATATCAGCACTCTGAACGGTTGGCTTTATGTCAGTACCGCATTTTTTCAATCAATAAAACCATGAGCAAATTCGATAATCTAAGCGCTGCAGTTCACATGGAACCTTATGTAGAAAAGTTGGATGAGGAAATACAACTGGATGCAATTAAAGACTTGGCCAATATATACCTCACAATACACCTCTGGGATAAGGTTTATTATCTGGCTGATGAGCTGGAAAGAAAAGTTGATTTTCAACTTAGTCTTCAATCTCGAAGACGAAAAAGCAGACAAAGAATTGCGTTTTATCCCTTATTCACGTACAAAGCATATGCAAACTTACTGAAGGCAGGTGTGTGTGAAGCTCGCCAAGAATATGAAAAGGCTTTAGAATACACCGATATTTATGAACGAGTCATTGAAATTCCAAACCCGACTGAAGAAGAGCAAGAATTAATAGAGCGTTTTCAGAGTTGGGCTAAGGGGAATCGATATTTATATCAAATGTTGTTAGGAAATCATAAGGTGCTTGAATCTTATCTGGATTATCTCAATGATCATCCTCAGGAGATTTTAACTGCCTTCGTGACTATTGTACAAGCAGCCAATCAACACGCACTAGATATCGATTTTGCGTTGGAGAGATTCGATCCCTACATTAAACAATTCAATACAGAGGAATATGTAAAAGGGACATATACTGATCAGGTAATAAATCATAGGTATATACGATTTTACTATGAACTTGCGAAATATAGGCTCAGCCAACAAAAGTACAAACAAGGAATGGAGAATTTACTCATCAGTTTGAAGCTCTCATCTGCCAGTGATGATGACTTAATGTCTATAAGATCTATTGATTTATATGGAAAGTTCAGAAATCATGCCAGTGACTCGCAGGAAAAACAGTATAGTTTGCTAATGGATAGTCTAAGTACCCAACATTTTGGAGTATAAGACTTATAATCAATTTAGGGGAAATTGTTGTGCATCCAGCTTTTTTCATTAACTTGCGTATCGGTCTATTTGCATCTATTTCCAGAGTATTTTCTTGTGATAACTTCCCCTAAAATATGTTGAAAAAGGGGTGCATGGCATGAAAGAAGTAGAATGGCACAAGGAACATATCGAACTGAACAGACAAGAGCTGCGTCGCTTGGTGCAAAATCATGGCATGCAGCACCATAAAGTTCTTCTTCAGTCCAGAATACTGGACGAACTAATTAATAACCATTACAAAATGAATGCTGTTAGTAAGTGTGAAACTCTCTAAGAAAATTTTTTGAGTAATGAATTAAATGCGTTCAGGGATACGATATGTGGACAGTTATATTTTTTTCGATCTACATATTGATGGTTTTGAGTTTGTTAGAGAACTGATGCAAAATGCTTGATTATGAAAGAATAACTATGTAAATAAACTTTTTAATTTGCAAAGGAAAAAAATATGAATTTTTTGGCAATCTATCCTAAAATGGTCTACAAAGAGGGGGGTGCATGCTATGAAAGGACCAAGTCAGGTTGTAGACCAGATTGAACGGAACAGGCAAGAATTAAGTCGTTTGGCGGAGCATCATGGCATGCAAGACTACAAAGTCCTTCAACAATCCATGGTACTGGACGAACTGATCAATGAATATAACCGATTCAAATATAGAAAACAACAATATATGAATAGACAGCCGATTGCATAATGCAGTCGGCTTTTTTAGTTGGATAAAACGACACAGCGCTATACCATCCATCTACTGGATAAATTGCGTCCCCTTTTGATTGACCAGATTCGTTTATATAAAACAGTCGACTGTCAGCGATACAGTCGGCTGTTTTTGTTTTTGATGAGGTGAAGCTTGCATCTCTTGAAATTCCGCACCCATTGAGATGTTGGCAGGATAGCTAACCATCATTAAAACTGAATATGATTAAATCCAATTCGTTCCTATTTTTTTGAAGCAATTCTTGAATGACGGGAGAGGGAGGATCCAGTGAATGATGGACAAAGCACTAGATTATTCGAAAAGAAACATGAACCTGCGCACCAAGCTGCTGGTGTTGTTTTTGGTACTGACTTTGCTTCCGCTAAGTTTGCAGGGATGGGTCAACTATCACCATTTTTCACAGACGATTGATCGTAAAACCGAGCAGTTCACTATTGATATTATTCGCCAGATTAACACCAATCTGAATCGGCTGCTTAAGGATTTCGAGCGTTTATCACTTCTGCCGCTCTACGATCAGATGGTGCTGGGCATTCTGGGGAAATACAATGCCCCAATGGGGACTGCTACGTGGGCAAAGTCTGACGATTACTTAAAGATGAAGCTCTATACTTCGGGTCAAGCCTATGATCGCCCCGAAATTCGGGGCATCCACCTCATCTCGAACAGTGGCATCCTGTTCTCCAACCTGGATTCGTTAGCGGTGAAGCCGGTATGGGACAGCAGGCAGGATGATTGGTTTGCAGAGCTTGGAGGCTCAGAGGGGGAGTGGCGACTGCTCCCTCCGCATAATCCAAGTTATTACACAGGCAAGAATGAAGAAGCCTATATCTCCGTTGCTCGAGAGATCCGTGATCCAAGCACCCTCAAACGGCTGGGATATATCCTGATTGATATCCGGCTGGACGCCTTTCGCCAGCTGCTGTCCAATCTGAATTTTGAGGAAAATGCGAGTCTCATGATTGTGGACAGCAAACAGCGCCTTGTGTTTGAGCGAACTTCAATCGGTGGACGGTCCGCGTACAACCAACTGCTGCAGCATGGACAACTTCAGGGTTATGCAGGAAACCAAAAGGTGGTACTGGATGGGAGTTCCTATCTGTATGTACAGCACCATTCAAATTATTCAGGACTATCAGTGATTAGTCTTACACCCAGTTCTGTCATTCAGAAGGAATCAGGAGAAATGCTTACGTTCACGTTTGGGTTCGCTGTTCTGTGCATGGCAGCAGTAGCCATTCTGGCTGCTCTATTATCCTACCGAGTAACAAGGCCGTTAATTAGTCTGAAGCAGAATATGATTCGTGTGGAGCAGGGGGATTTCACCCAACGTGTGACGAGCTTCAGCAGTGATGAATTCGGACAGATCAGCCGGGGGTTTAACCGAATGATGGAAGAGATTCACCGCTTGTTTAACGAGGTTTTTCTGCTCGGTATTCGGGAGAGGGAAGCAGAGCTGTCAGCATTGCAAAGCCAAATTCATCCTCATTTTATATACAACACGCTCGAGTCTATTAATATGATGGCCATCCGCAGGAAGCATGCAGAAGTGTCCCATATGGTGACGGCACTTGGCAAGTTGCTTCGTTACACGATTGATAAGGTGGACCGGATTGTTCTCCTGCAGGAGGAGATAGCTTTTGTCCAATCTTATGTACGCATTCAACAGGTACGGTTTGACGGTAGGCTGGAGGTCATTTTTGAATTTGAAGAAGAGGTAATGAGCTGTCCAATCCCCAAATTAATTTTGCAGCCACTGGTGGAGAATGCAGTTTACCACGGAATTGAAGGACAGGAGGATGGGGGAACGATTTGGGTATCGGCCTTACAGTTTGATCAAGAATTGCTGCTTACCGTTCGAGATAATGGGAAAGGTCTGAGCCAAGAAGAAATTGATGAATGGAACGAGTCATTATCCCAGATACCCTCTAGCGAATCCCTGCGCTGTAACGCGGAAGACAACTTAGGGCTTACCAATATCGCACAGCGACTCCACCTTATTTATGGTCAAGCCGCCAGTTTGAGCGTTTACGGAAGTTTAGGGCATGGCTTAGCCGCAACGATTACGATACCGCTTCAGGAGAAAGGGGATAACGTGCATGTATAAAGTGCTGCTTGTGGAAGATGAAAAAGTCATCCTCGAAGGGTTACGGGAAATGATTAGCCAGACGGCTCCCCAGTTTCGAGTTATGGGGACAGCTGCTGGCGGGACCGAGGCCCTTGAATTCCTGAGAAGTGATGTGCCTGACGTGCTGATTACGGATATTCGTATGCGCGAAATGGACGGACTGACCTTGGTATCCAAAGCAAGGGAGATGTACCCCGATCTGCTGATGGTCATTATTAGCGGCTATGGCGAGTTTGAGTATGCTCGCAGAGCGATGGAGTATGGTGTATTGAATTATCTGTTGAAGCCAGTGGAGCGCCATGAATGGGTAACCGCGATCCAGAAAATTCAGCTGCTGCTGGACCGCAGATACGGTGTTTCGTCCAGCCAGACGATGGATACACCGGGGGAAGCAGAGTGCAGCAGTGGAGATACACGAAAGATCATTCGGGATGTAAAGGAATATATCAGGCTCCATCCAGATGGGGATCTGCGTCTGCAGAACATAGCGGACCTTGTTCATTTGAACCCAACCTATCTGAGCAAACTCTTCAAAAATGAAACGGGAACAAATTATTCAGAATACGTCGCTGAGGCGCGCATGGAGCGGGCCAAGTGGCTGTTGGTCAACACTCAACTGAAAATCTATGATGTAGCCAGATTGTCCGGGCATCAAAGTCCCAAACACTTCATGCTGGTGTTCAAACAGCAGGTGGGCTGGACGGCAGGGGAATATCGTAACCGATTCAGCACGGATGAACAGCTGTAGCAGGTGCCTATCGATTTAAGTCCTTGAAAAACCATACCATTTCTGTAGCTGGCGTGATTTAGGAACAAGTTATTCTTTCGCTATACTTTGGTTGCACGTGTATATCACTAAGCGTATAAGGGGGATTTCCATGAAAAAGGCAGGACTGACGTTGATGCTCGTATTCATCATTGTTGCATTAATTGGCTGTGCAGGTGCTGATTCCGGCAGTGATCCTGAGAATGCATCCGCAGGAGATGGAGAGATTGAACTGAAGTTCATGATGTGGGGAAATCAGGCGCATATGGACGTGTATAACAAGTTGATTGATAGCTTCACACAGGAAAATCCCGGTATCAAGGTGACGATGGAATCCGTACCCTTTGCGGAATACCAGCAAAAAATTTCTGTGCTTGCCGCCGGCGGCTCGCTTCCGGATATCGCCTGGGTCTCTGAGCGGATGGTTCCACAATTCAAATCCAATCACATTCTGGCAGACGTATCCGAATTCAAGGATGATGCAGAGTTCAAGCTGGATGATTATATTCCAAGTACGCTGGATCTGTTTCGGGACGGTGACCAACTGCTTGGCTTGCCGTTCTCCACGCCTCCTGTCGTCATGTTCTACAACAAATCTCTGTTCGACCAGGCTGGTCTGACCGACCCCAACACACTCGCTGCACAAGGGCAATGGACGTGGGAACGATTTGAAGAGACAGCCAAAACAATTACCAGCAAGGAAGCGACAAACCGAATCTACGGTGCCAACTTTTTTCGTGATTGGAAGACTTGGGCTGTTCTTTCCTCCTATGCCTGGTCCTATGGCAGCGGGCCTTTCGATGAGGGGATGAAGCAGTTCACCTGGAATGATCCGTATGGTGTGCAAACCTTTGATTTATTGGAACGCATGATGTTTACAGATGAATCGCATCCGAAGGCGGGTGAGCAGGTCAGCTTCGATGCGGGCAATGTGGGTATGTTCTTCGACAACTACAGTTATGTGTCCAAAGCAAGAGACATAACGGATTTCGAATGGAGTATCGCACCGATGCCTTCAGGATCACAGGGTAGTGTGCCCATGCTGGGCCAGGCGGGATATGCCTTGTTCAACGATAGCAAGCATCCGGAAGAAGCGAAGAAATTGCTGAAATTTTTCGCCAGTGAGCAGGGAATTCAGGCAACAGCAACTTACTTTGTCCCTCCCCGCACCTCTGTACTGAATTCGGATGCTTTTATTAATCAGCCGAATAATCCAAGCAAGGAACATATTGTTCAGGCAGTGATTGATGAAATGCCAAAAGCACGCTTGATTCCGGGCCATATTCGCTGGCAGGGATATCGATAATGCAGTGCTGCAAGGTTTCGATCGTTTATTCGCCCGTTTAGCCACATCTCAGGATAATTTGAAGCAGATGCAGGAAGAGATTCAGGGTTTGCTGCAATAATAAATAATGGCTTAAATGCAGGAGGTAAGGATATGGGGCAATTGATGGAGGCACTGAACGGACAACGTATGCTGCTTGTGGTCAGCCTGCCCGCGAACAATGCAGCACTGGCCCAGGCAGCGATTGAAGAAGGCGCTGACGCGCTGAAAGTGCATTATAATGTCGGACACCGCGCAAGTGGAAACCATTTTGGTCCGCTGGATGAATATATCGATACCTTTCGTGAAATCCGATCCCAATTTACGGGTCCGCTTGGGGTAGTTCCTTCGGGTAGCATTGATGGGACACGACAAGAAGATGTGGGAAAGCTTTCCGGTCTGGGTTTTGATTTTTATTCCATATATGCTCACCATTTACCATCCTTCATGTTGGGTGAGCTCGGTCTGGATAAAACATTTGCCATCAATGAACACTACGACCCTTCTCTAATTAGGGAGGCAGCTCATTATGGTTTTACCGCGCTGGAAGCATCCATTGTGCCCGAGTACGGCACACCGCTAAGCTTCTCAGATGTCCTCCGGTATCGCCGGTTAGTAATGCAAGCACAGCTTCCCGTGTTGATCCCTTCCCAGCGGAGACTGGTACAGGAGGATGTGCGGGTGCTACACGATACCGGGATTAAGGCGATTATGCTTGGGGCAGTCGTAACAGGTAAAACGGAGGAAGAGCTGCGAAAAGCCGTAAATGGCTTTCGCAATGCCATGGACAAACTGAAGTAGAAGAAAGACGGATGAGAAGAGGAGGGCCAGAGTTGACCCATTCACGCAAGCATTCAGGAAGAGGACCGCTCGCAAGAGAGGCCCAGATTGCAGGATGGCTTTTCGTATCTCCGATGGTTCTTGGTTTTACTCTGCTGCTGCTCTTTCCAATGGGCCTTGCATTATACATGAGTTTGACCGATTGGCCATTGCTTGGAGATCATCACTTTATTGGGCTGGATAACTATCGCGAGATCATGACAGACAAAATGTTTTGGCGGGTACTGGGAAAAACGGTTTATTTCACAGCTGGACTTGTTCCGCTGAATATTGTACTGGCGCTGCTGCTCGCTTTGCTGCTATCCAAAAGTCTGCGGGGCATCGGAATATTCCGCACTGCCATCTTTGTTCCGGTCATGACTTCCCTTATTGTATGGGCAATTGTATGGAAGCTTATGTATGCAACCGAGTCGGGACTGATCAATCAGCTTCTGATGATGATGGGCATCAAGGGACCGGCTTGGCTCTACAATCAGGATCTGGCGATGCCCGCGGTTATAGTGACCAGTGTGCTTAAAAATGTTGGCCTGAATATGGTATTGTTCATAGCTGCCATTCAGCAGGTGCCGCGATCATTGTACGAAGCGGCCACACTGGACGGTGCAGGCAGGCGGAGGGCCTTTTTCCACGTGACGCTTCCCATGATTACGCCAACCGTGTTCTTGACCATGGTGATGACGGTCATTGGCTCGCTCAAAGTGTTCGGGCAGATATATGTGATGACACAGGGAGGTCCGAGCAATAGTACCAAGGTGTTGGTCTACTATATATGGGAAAAAGCGTTCAAGCTGTTTCAGTTTGGTTACGCCTCCGCATTGGCGTATGTGCTGTTTGCTATCGTACTGATCCTGACGCTGCTGCAATGGCAGCTTCGAAAGAGGTGGGTATTCAATGAAGGCGATGCCTAAGCCATCTGTTCGTACAGCAGGGGGTGCAATCGGTACGTATTTGTTGCTGACCCTGATTTCGCTGATTATGATTGTGCCGTTTATCTGGATGATATCTACGTCCTTCAAGGAGCCCCAGAGTATATTCACGTATCCACCGCAGTGGATCCCGGAACCGTTTCGTTTTCAGAATTATATCGATGTTTTTCGATTGATTCCGTTTCATCGATTCTATTTTAATAGTGTGTATATTGCTGTTGTGGTCGTGCTGGGTACAGTGTTTTTTGCTTCCCTTGCCGGATATGCATTTGCCAAGATTCCATTCAAGGGCCGCAATGTGGTGTTCCTTATCCTGCTGAGCGCCATGATGATTCCCCACGAGGTGACGGCAATTCCGATGTTTTTGTTCATGCGGCAGCTGGGCTGGATTGATACACATCTCCCGCTGATTTTACTTCCCATCTTCGGGGCAGGTGGCGTATTCGGCATCTTTGTGATGCGGCAGTTCTTTATTACAGTCCCCACCGAACTGGAGGAAGCAGCGATGATTGATGGCTGCAACCGGTTCCGGATATATGCGCGGATTATGCTGCCCATTGCCAAACCGGGCATGGCGACACTGACCATTTTTACCTTTGTGACCATCTGGAATGAGTTTTTTGACCCGCTGATATTCATTAACTCGCGCGAGTTGATGACACTGCCGCTAGGGTTGTCCCTGTTCACGGATGAAGTGGGTACGGCATGGCATTATCTGATGAGCGCCACCGTCATGGCAACCGTACCGCTTCTGGTTGTATTCTTCATAGCGCAGCGGCGTTTCATTGAGGGTGTTGCAATGACAGGGCTGAAAGAATAGGCGGCTAATCGATGGAGGAGGAGTGGAACATGAGCAAACGGATAAGCATGAAGACGGAGCAAGCCGATGTTGTTATTGTGGGAGGCGGACCCGCGGGCATTGCGGCGGCCATTGCTGCCGGACGACAGGGCGTGCGTACGGTGCTGATAGAGCGATATGGGTTCGTTGGCGGGATGTCGACCGCCGCCATGGTCTACCCTTGGATGACTTTCCACACAGAGAGCGGCGAACAGGTGATCAGAGGCATTGCCCAGGAGATCGTTGACCGGCTGAAGGAGCGAGGTGGTTCTCCAGGGCATCTCCGAGATACAGTTGGGTTTGTGCATACCGTTACACCATACCATCCGGCCATTTATCAAGTGATCGCGGCCGATATGCTGCAGGAGGCAGGTGTTCGGCTGCTGTTGCACAGCTTCGTGGATGAAGTGATTGTTCAGGATAATCGGGTAGAGGCGGTTCAATTGACAAACAAGTCGGGCCGATTGGAGCTTAAGGCCAAGATATTTGTCGATACCAGTGGAGATGCGGATGCAGCTTATCTTGCCGGTGCTGCTGTCGCGAAGGGACGGGATGGAGATCATCAGTCCCAGCCCATGACCATGAAATTTCGGATGCGCGGCGTAAACCTTGAGCGAGTTAAGCAGTATATTCTGGAGCATCCGGAAGATTTCTATGCCAAGACACCTTTCGCAGAGCTGGATCGTATTCCGCTCACCGGGGTGAGTGGTTTTTATTCGCAATGGCAGAAGTCGGGTATTCCGATTAACCGCGATCAGGTGTTATTTTTTACCGGGCCGGCTGAAGATGAAGTGCTGATTAACTGTACCCGGGTCCAGGGACTGGATGCTACCAATGCAGAGGATCTCACCTCTGCTGAGCAGGAAGGCAGAAAGCAGGTACTCATGATTGCTGAATTCTTGCAGCGCGATGTACCTGGATTCGAGCGGGCTTCGATTTCTGCAGTTGCTCCCCAGATTGGCATACGTGAATCCAGACGGATTATTGGACATTATTCTTTGACGAGGGAAGACGTAGTTACGGGGCGAAAGTTTGACGATGTTATCGCTAGAAGTGGTTATCCCATTGATATACATGATCCTTCAGGTCAAGGCGTAGCGGCTGCATTTATTGAAGGGGATGGAGCATACGACATTCCATATCGCTGCCTGATCTCTAGCAATATCCGAAACCTGCTGGCAGCAGGACGCTGCATCTCCACCACACATGAGGCCCATGCTACAACCAGGTTGACTCCCAGTTGCATGGCTACGGGGGAGGCTGCCGGAACATCCGCTGCATTGGCAGTGCAGCTGCAGCTTGATCCGCTGTCACTCCCGGTTGCGTTGCTGCAGAAAGAATTACGGCAAAATGGAGTGGCGATATGAAATCGGAAACAATACGCAAATAATAAAGAGTCCAGTTAGACACAGATATGTGTTTAGCTGGACTCTTATTTGCATACACAATGCCTTTCGATAGATCTAACCGAATCAATTCATTCTTGCCTCAAGGCGCCGGGCCACGATGGAAAGGGTGTAGTTGATGACAAAATACAATACCGCTGCGAGCAGAAGCGCCGGGATAACGTAATCGAAGCTCTGACCGCCCAGGATCTGCACGTTGTGCATCAACTCCGGCAAGGAGATGATAATGGCCAAGGACGTATCCTTTAGCAGGGAGATGAACTGACTGACCATCGGCGGCGACATGCGGCGCAGTGCCTGTGGCATAATGATGCCGCCCAGGGTCTGCATATAGCTGAGACCGGAGGAACGGGCAGCTTCCACCTGTCCGCGCTCGACCGATTTGAGACCGCTACGAACGATTTCGGCGATCATGGCGCCTTCGAACAGACTCAGTCCAACGACAGTGGACCAGAAGACAGACATTTTAATCCCCAGCTGGGGCAGTACAATATGAATGAAGAAAATGATCAGCAGCAGCGGCAGATTTCGAATCGTATCCACGATAACCGCAACGATCTGAGACAGGACCGGAATCCGGGTATACCGGACGGTACCCAGCACGGTGCCGAGGACAAAGCTGAAAACAATCGACAGCCCTGCGACTTGCAAGGTGATCAGAAATCCGTGCAGCAGGAAACGAAGGTTGGGCCAGGCATAGGCCCCGCTAAAGTCCATCGTACATCGACCTCCTTCTGTGAGTGGAACAATGGCTGAATAGTTGGCTGATATTACATCGTAACCTGTCCTGCTGGTTTGTTTTTCTTCGTCTTACCCTTGGTACTGCGTGCCTCGGCGTCACTTTGTCCGAATCTGCGCTCCAAATAATGAACGAGGAAACTGAGTGGCAGCGTCAGCACCAGATAGAACAGCGCAACAATGGTATATACACTCAGCGGCTGGAACGTATCCGAATTGACCAGGTCGGCAAAATACATCAGATCCATGCCGGCAACAACCGCAAGAATGGATGAGTTTTTGACCAGATTGATAAATTGATTGCCGATCGAAGGCAGTACAATCTTGATTGCCTGCGGCAAAATGACCAGGTTCATGGCCTGTACGTAAGAAAGACCGGAAGACCTTGCAGCCTCCAGCTGTCCCCGGGGTACGGTCTGAATGCCTGCACGGATGGCCTCTGCAATGAAAGCTGCCGTATAGATGGTCAGACCCAGCGTACCCGAGACAAACCCATCCAGCGAAATGCCGAGCGCAGGCAGTCCAAGGTAGAAGAAAAAGACGACCAGCAGGAGAGGGATATTCCGGATGAACTCCACAAAAGCCGTACCTATCCAGTTCAGCGGTTTGATCGGAGAAATCCGGAAGATCGCCATGATTGCTCCAAGGATAAAGCTGCCGATCAAGGCCATGATACTTACCTGAATCGTATTGAGGAACCCTTCCAAGAAACGGTCTGAATGTTTGAACAGAACATCGAAATCCAATTTGCCCATATAGGCGAAGCCTCCGTTCTCCAGATGGCGAAGCGGCGATTTATGCTGTGAAGATGATTCGGCTCCTTACAGATGAAACCGCCGCTCCCTCATCAATTAATCGAGTTTACTCGGGCTTGCTGCCAAGCCATTTCTCATGTAACGTATCGTATTCGCCGCTGTCTTTCATACTTTTGAGCAGGCTGTTCACTTCTTCTACGAAGGCAGAGTCGCCTTTGCGAATCGCCATTCCATAAGGTTCACTGGTAAAATTGCCGCCCACCAGTTTGTAGTTGTTGTCCGTTTGCTGCATGCCGATCAGGATGATGTTATCCGTGGTCAGTGCCTCACCTTTACCTGCTTTGAGCGCAGTGAAGGCATCCTGGTAGTTATCGAATTCGAGTACCTCAGCATCAGGGGCTTTCTCACGGATATTTTGTGCAGAGGTTGAGCCCTTAACGGCAAGCACCTTCACGCCTCCCAGACTCTCCAGTCCGGTAATCGCACTATCGTTTTTAACAAGCAGTGACTGCCCTGCCTCGAAGTAAACGTCACTGAAGTCCACTTGCTCCTTACGCTCGTCGGTGATGGTCATCGTCGCAATGATGATGTCAATATCACCGTTTTGCAGCATGGGAATACGGGTTTTGGATGTGACCTCTTTCAGCTCGACCTTGGTCTCGTCTCCAAGGATCTGTTTGGCGAGTGCCTTGGCGATATCAATATCGAACCCTTCCACCTCACCGCTTGCCGGGTCTTTCAAGCCAAAGAGCTTCGTATCGTATTTAACCCCGGCAATCAGTTTGCCGCGCTCCTTGATCTGCTCAATCGTACCTTTGGCAGCAGCATTCTCACCACCTCCACTGCTGTTGGTTGTTTCCTCTCCCGTACTACAGCCGGACAAGACCACCGAGAGAATCAACACAAGGACAAATGACGGCCACTTCAATACATTCTTCATGAATAAAGACCCCTTTCAAAATGGAATATTCTATAATTCTCAATGATGAATCAGGCGGCTGAGGAACTGCTGTGCCCGCTCTTCTCGCGGATTATCGAAAAATTCGGCGGCAGCGGCCTCTTCCACGATTCGGCCTTCGTCCATGAAGATAACCCGGTCTGCAACTTCACGGGCAAACCCCATTTCATGGGTGACAACCACCATGGTCATTCCGTTATGAGCGAGAGAGCGCATGACATCCAGAACTTCCCCGATCATTTCGGGATCAAGCGCAGAAGTCGGTTCGTCAAAAAGCATGATTTTGGGCTCCATGGCGAGCCCTCTCGCGATGGCTACCCGCTGCTGCTGTCCACCGGACAACTGGGAGGGATAACTGTCGGCCTTATCGGCGATGCCCACCCGGGTCAAGTATTTCATTGCTGTGGCGGCTGCCTGTTCTTTGGGCTGTTTACGAACCTTCACAGGTGCAAGAGTGATGTTATCAATGACTTTTTTGTGAGGATAGAGATTGAAGTGCTGAAATACCATGCCAATGTCACGGCGGAAGAGGTTGATGTCCACCTTTTTCTGATGTAAAGGGACACCGCTGACGACTAGCTCGCCTTCTGTGATAGTCTCCAGACGGTTAATACAACGGAGCAGCGTACTTTTGCCGGAGCCGGAAGGGCCGATAATGACAACGACTTCTCCTTCTTCAATGTGAAGATGAATATCTTTGAGGACATGAAAATGACCAAAGTGCTTCTGCACACCCCTAAATTCAATCAAGAGTACACCCCATCCTTTCTACGAGCGTCTGTTTGAAGAGGAATAAAAAGGAATAAATTGAAACTAGTTATTTAATCATACATAGTCATCCTGCTTATGGCAATTGGTTTGTGATAAAACATGACATAAGTATGGGGTTGAGTAGGGCTGTAGCCAGAATTTGTGTTATGTGTTTGTTATATTATGGAGTGGTTTGTGACGAATCCTGACAGAAAAATGAATCGAATCTCCTAGTGGATTTACAACCATTGGAATAGATGTATAGAGTATACTGATGTTGATACCCATCATATGTCCAAGGTAATGGAGCATATAACCTCAAGTTCCAACTCTACATGGCAAAAAAGCGCAACCTTGGGCCAGATCGCGTTGATATGATGGGGATAATACACATTTATGGAAACTATATAATACCAATCACAGTCCAATCCCAATTACAGAGAAGAGAGGATGTTCTGAACGATGAATACATACAACTCCCCATTAAGTACAGGAGAAGGTATCCAATCGGATATGAAAGCCTATGAGGTTGCTCTGCCTGTCATTCCTGCTCGAGATTTTCGGATTACGGACTATGGAGCAAAAGGAGACGGCGTGACGGACAATACCGAGGTGTTCAGGCTTGCTATAGCGGCTTGCGCGGAAGCGGGCGGAGGTCGAATCGTCATCCCGGCAGGTGTCTGGCTGACAGGTCCGATTGTGCTGCGCAGCCGAACCGAGCTTCATACAGAGGCTGGAGCATTGGTTACGTTTAGCCGCCATTTTGATCATTATCCTCTGATTGCATCAAGCTTTGAGGGCTGGCAGGTGGTGAGGTGCCAATCTCCAATCGATGGCGAGCTTCTCGAGGACATTGCGATTACGGGTGAGGGAATATGGGATGGCAGCGGTGAAGCATGGCGTCCTGTCAAGCGATCCAAGATGACCGCTTCGCAGTGGGATCGATTGGTTGCTTCAGGTGGAGTGGTGGAGCGTTCAGACGGAGACGGCAATGAAGAAATCTGGTGGCCTTCTATTGCGGCTCTCGAAGGTGGAGCTATAGCGAGTCGTCTGCACATGGAGCAGGTACGTGAGCTTACGGCTTACGAAGGAGTCAGGGACTTTTTACGTCCGAACATGGTTAGTTTGCGCAGATGCAAGCGGGTACTGCTGGACGGTCCGACGTTCCAGAATTCGCCTGCATGGAATCTGCATCCTTGGGCATCGGAGCATGTTACTATACGGAACGTGAGTGTACGAAATCCGTGGTTTTCTCAGAATGGGGATGGATTGGATATTGAATCATGCCGTCATGTTGTCGTGGAACGCAGTGTGTTCGATGTGGGGGATGACGCCATCTGCCTGAAATCTGGCAAGGATGCCGAAGGCCGCGAACTCGGTCTGCCATCCGAATATATTACCATTCGGGACTGCACCGTGTATCACGGACATGGCGGATTCGTGATTGGCAGCGAGATGTCTGGGGGTGTGCGGCATGTCAGAGTGTCAGATTGTACGTTTATTGGAACTGACATTGGGCTCCGATTCAAGAGTGCGCGCGGGCGAGGCGGGGTTGTCGAAGATATTGAGATACAGCGCATTTATATGAAAGATATCATCATGGAGGCCGTTTCGTTTTCCTTTTTCTATGCCAATCTGGAGGGATCGGCTCGCGGCAGCGATCTGTTTCAGGAGATTAGCGAAGAGACGCCGGTGTTCCGGGATATTCGCATATCGGATGTTGTCTGTGCGGGTGCGGAGACAGCTTTATTGGTAAGTGGGCTGCCCGAGATGCCTTTGGACGGTTTGGTCATTGAGGGGTATAACGTCACTGCGAGAAACGGGGTGCAGTGTGCTCATGCGAAGCACCTGAGAATTGCTGGGCTGAACGCCCAAATTACCGAAGGATCACTGATCCATCTGCATCAGTGCAAGGGAGCTGAAGTAGAAGGGATTGGGGGCAGGGGCGCGGATGGGCGGCTTTTGATTGTAACCGGGCATGAGTCTGCCGGGATTGTGTGCCGGGAAGATGATGCAGATGAAGAGGGGCGTCAGATTTCCATCGGACCTGAGGTGAGAAGCGGTGTGCTCATCCGGAGATAACAGGCCCTGACATAGGAACGACTACAATGATTCAATTTCAGCCGCAGTGGCGTAGCCGCATATCCAGTTATCCTGATTTATCTTCGATATAGGGATACGCATTCTTTTGAGCATGGCTACCCACACGGCTTCCTTTCCATTACCTATCTCTGGCTTAAATCCGGCTCGAAGAAGCCAAGACCGGTCGCTGATCATCGATGCTCTTTGCGATAGCGAAGAGGGGTGGTTCCTGTAACCTGTTTGAATGTTTTGTTAAAATGAGCCGTGTGCTCAAACCCGACTTTCTCCGCGATTAACTGCACCCGCTCCTGAGTGGACAGCAAACGCCTCTGTGCTTCCCGAACCCTCACCACCCGCAAATATTCGCTGAATCGAAATCCGGTAAACCGACTGAACATCCGACTCAAATAGGATGGACTGATATAAAAGCGTGCTGCTGCATCTTCAAGTGTAAGGGGTTCGTTATAATGTCTGTTTACGTAAGAGGCAATCTCGCTGATTTTGTCCTGCATCGGATGAATGGGGCCGGGTGACACCAGGCGGTTATTCTCCTCTACCCGATGGATATGAATAAGGAGCTGGGCGAGCAGGCTACGTACAACCATTTCATAGTGTGGGCGGCGCTCCTTGCATTCGCGCAGCATCTGCCAAAGCATCCGTTCCATCTCTTGCTGCTCTGCTTCAGGGAAGTGAAGGAGCCTTGAGCGTTCAAATGGGAGCAGGCCACACACGCCGAGTTCCATCCCGGTGGCAAATGAAGGTGAGAAACCGATGAGGATACGTTCAAATCCGGGCCTGTTTCCTCTGGAGGTTGTATGTACATCATGCGGATTAATGAGAATCAGATCACCCTTGCTGGCGGTCAGGAGCTGGCCATTCATGGAATACACCCGTTCCCCCTCAAGCAGATAATACAGCTCGTAAAACGGATGAGCGTGAGGCTGAGGCATGGCGCTGCCATCATGTCTGCGCATATGTTCGATGGTGAACGAATCTTCTCCAATGCGATATTTGGGTCCGATTCGATCCTCTATAATGCTCATAATCAAACTCCTCTCTGCTTCGGCTGCTTTACGTTTATATCCATATCATAACGGAAAATCCAGTTTGTTGTAAACGCTATCAAATGATGAGTACAAAAGGGATGAAAAGGTCTCAAGGGTGACAAACGACCAACGATGTTTTACAGTAGGGAGAGTGAGGCCAAACTCTGAATAGGGGGTCTCCAATATGATTTGGAAGGAAGGAACTGGTTATGACGACACATGAATTATCGCCTCTGGTTGCTGCGCTGGATATGCAGCCCCACGTTGAAGGCGGTTGGTATAAGGAAGTATGGAAGGCTTCTTATCAAATCCCGCAATCCGTTCTGCCGGAAGCATATTCGGGCCCAAGATTCTCTGCAAGCTCGACCTATTTTCTGCTGCACTCGCATGAAATTTCCGAGTGGCACACGGTCCTGTCCGATGAGCTGTGGCTGTGGCACAGCGGCAGTCCAATTGAATTGAAACTGGGTGGCAAAGGGGAGAACCCAGGGGATGAGGAAGTGCTTGTGCTTGGCATGGACCTTGCTGCAGGGCAATCACCGCAGGTGCTTGTTCCAGCGGGTGTATGGCAAACAGCGCGTCCGCTGGGAGACGAACCTGTGTTGGTAACGTGTGTGGTTGCGCCAGGTTTCCACTATGATGATTTCAAGCTGGTCTCCAAAGGTTAATCTGACAACGAATGAATGGTAAAATCCCGGTTCGGATACAGCATCCGAACCGGGATTTTTTGATTTTTCAGAACTTCATCAAGCAAGTACCCTTGTACAAGCTTCTAGAAGTTAAAGTTATCCGGATCCGAACCGAAGCGTTTGTTTTCGTTCAGTCCATTAATCTGTTCAACCTCATCCGCAGTCAGTTCAAAATCATATAGATCAGCATTCTCTCGAATACGCTGTGGCGTAACGGATTTGGGTATGGTCACGATGCCGTTTTGAAGATCCCAGCGCAAAATGACCTGTGCGGGGGATTTGCCGTACTTCGCTGCAATTTCATTAAGAAGCGGGTGCTCCAGCAGATTGCCTTGGCCGAGTGGAGACCAGGCCTCAATCTGGATCTGGTGTTTACTGCAGTAGTCTCGCAGCTCCGATTGGATCAGCAGAGGATGCAGCTCAACCTGATTCACAGCTGGCTTAATGGTGGCATCCGTCATCAGATCCTCCAGATGATGAATCTGGAAGTTGCTCACACCGATGGCGCGAATGCGTCCTTCCCTGTGCAGTTTCTCCAGCGCTCTCCATGTATCCTTATACTTGCCTTTGACTGGCCAATGAATCAGATAGAGGTCGAGATATTCAAGTTCGAGTCGTTCCATGCTGGCTTCGAAGGCGGCCAATGTCGATTCATAGCCTTGGTCGCTGTTCCATACTTTGGTGGTAATGAACAGATCCTCGCGGGCAACTCCGGATTCACGAATACCTTGGGCTACACCGGTCTCGTTATTGTAGGCTTTGGCTGTATCGATGCTGCGATAACCTGCCTGAATGGCCGTTTTGACGGCTTCAACCACTTCTTCTCCATCTTTCACTTTGAATACGCCAAAACCCAGCCAAGGCATTTTGACTCCGTTATAGAGTGTCGTTGTGTCCTGCACGTTTTTCATGATCCGAATTTCCTCCCCTGTTCCTTCAATTATCCCAATATGTAATTACCCTGCTGTAAGGCAGCCAATCGTATATGATAGGCCATCTTTCCTGATTATACTAAAAGCTCTTGGGGAATGGAAAAAGGTAGGCAGCAATTTTACGGAAAATCAATCTCTTTTACTCTTTTTTGGCAGCTGGAGGTTTGGTTTTGGTGCTTGCGGGTGATAAGATGAAGTATACGCGATGTGGAAGCGAGAATAATGAAAAGTGCTGGTTACGGCCTTGGAATACTCACATTCGAAAAAGAACGGAATATGCACGGATGGGTCAATCGGGATCAGACGTGCGATTAATGATAAAGGAGCAAGAATGATGGCAAAACCTAAACAAACTAAAAAGGCAGCAGCCTGGTCACTCGTCGTAATGGGGGCAGGCTTTGCCGCTTCATTGCCGTTTCAGGGCAGTGTTGTAGGCAAGCTGCTGGTGGGTTCATTTGAAGCGGGATTGGTAGGGGGGCTTGCCGATTGGTTCGCTGTAACGGCATTATTCCGCCACCCGCTCGGCATTCCGATTCCGCATACGGCCTTGCTGCCGAAGAACCGGGATAAGATGACGGAGGGCCTTGTTTCTGCGGTGGAGAACAATCTGCTCAACAAAGACAGCATTACCGAGAAAATTGCCGGTTTCAAGGCAGCGGAAACGGTACTCGACATCATGTCACGTGAACTTCACAATGATGGCGTCAAAACGATGATCGACACGCTATGCAAACGCATTCTGGCTGGACTGCCGCTGGAGCAGATCGCCCCGATGGTTGCGAGCGAGATCAAATCACAAGCCGGGGCCTTCGATCTTGGACCTATTCTGGAGCGGGCATCCATCCAATTGAGTGAACGCGGATATGACACGAAGGCACTGGACTACGGCTTGAAGCAGGCGGAAGAGTGGTTGGTGAAGCCGGAGACCATCACGTTTCTGGGTGAGAGCGGCATGAAGGCAATAAGTGGAATTCAGATGAATGGCCTTATGCAATTTGCCATGAATGCCTTCCTTGGCTATATGAATGAGGAGAAGCTTGGCAGCATCCTGCAGGGATATTTGTTTGACCAGGTGGAGGATATGAAGCGTGAGGGAAGTGCCCTCCGGTATAAGGTGTTAGGTCTGGTTCGAACTCAAGCGGTGCGTCTTGCCTTGAACGAAAGTATGCGCGGCGGATTGAACGGCTGGAAAGACAGCCTGCTGGACAGCTGGAACGCAGAAGAAACCGTGCTGAACAAGCTTATCGAACTGAGGGAAAGAGCACTCACCGCTATGGAAGATGGAAAGTATGTGGAGGCGTATGCGCTCCCTGCCATTGAGCGGGTATTATCCGATCTGCGCTCAGACAGTGCATTGCTGGATGGCATGAATGCCAAGATTGTCGAAGGCGTAACAACGCTGCTGGAAAAAAACCATTCCAAGATCGGTAATCTGGTGCGTGAAAATGTCGATAAAATGGATAATGCCTCGTTGATCTCGTTGATTGAGGATAAGGTTGGCCAGGATCTTCAATGGATTCGGATCAACGGTGCCGTGACCGGATTCGTTATTGGTATTGCGCTTACTGCCTTAAGAATGGTGCTGGAATAAAAAGATCATATACGCAGCAAGTTGGAGGGCCGCTCTTTCATGAGCAGGCTCTCTTTTGCGTGTCTGCGCAAATCCTGTAAAATTGTTGCAAAAATCAGGAAATGGGGTAATGTAACCCGAATCCTTTGCTGGAACCATTTAGGAGGAAAGTTACATAAAAACGATGCCGTGAGCCGATGTAGTCATGTTGATTTTGTACTATGATGCACTTAACAACAATAAATTGAATTATTGAAAATCAAAGAGAAGGTGATCATCGTGCGGTGGATACGCCAATTATCATGGTTATGCTTATTAACCATATTATCTGCTTTTATTTTGGGAGGGTGTCAGAATATGAAGGAAAGTGAAAAACAAGCCTATTTTACTGAGGCGGAGACGGAAGCAATAAAGTATTTTAAAGATAAGTTTGAGTTGAACGTCGTTATTACAAATAAGGAACTGCTACCTGAGATGGCGCTGGATTCCATCGCGCTGGAGGGACATGTGGCCGAGCATGAGGATCAGGAATTTACGATTTCATATGACTATAACGAGAAAAAGATGAAAAATTTTGGCATGAGTCCTGCTATCAAGGAAGCAATTATAGCTAAAGGCTATGACCCTTTTGAAAAATAGAAGTCCAATGATTCTTTTTGGAGGTGAAGCAGCGTGGGGGACGCGCAAAGAATTGATGATGAAACATACCGTTTAATGTCCGAATTGGCTTATGAAAATGCAAAAGCGGGCACGGAGTATGCGAATCTGCCTGGCTGGCAGGTTCTCGAAGATACGCATGGCAATTCTTATTCCGGTTTTGATGCCGTGACCTTTTATAACCCGGAAACCGAACAGGCGGTTATTGCCTATCGGGGCACAGAGGGAAGTGCCGGATGGGATCGAAAAGGCCGTGACTTTTACGCCGATGGACAGATTGCCATTCCTGAGCTGGGAAGGAAAATTGAGCAAAGCACGGATATCACACCCGACTGGTTATCTAGTGGAATCCAGAAAGTCAGGGATGTGACGGGTATAACCACCGTAGAGAATGCAGTGGGTGAACTGGATAAGAAGCTGGATAAGACATTCAGCATAGGTCCCAACCAAATGTATGAAGCAGAAGACTATGCCAAAGACATGCAGAATAAATACAAGAATTTGGATTTCACGTTGACGGGACATTCACTCGGAGGAGGAAATGCACAATATGCTGCTGCATATACGGGGCTTCCGGCAGTTACTTTCAGTGCACCTTCCGTGATCTCAAGCCTCACGCCAGAGATGAAACGAAAGGCGGAGGAAGGTGGATTTGATAATCAGATTATTAACTATGGGCATCCAGGAGATTTTGTGGCGAGTGGTTTTTTCGGAGGGTATGATCGTCATGTTGGGTCCATGTATTACATCAATTCCAACTATAAAGACATGAATGACAGCATGAGTATGATGGATAAGATCAACAATACATTTGGTGGAAAAGAGTACCATGATCTGAAACAATACCAGTTCGAGAACGGCTATATCTCCAATGATTTGTACGACCCGGTCACAGGTGAGAAGATAGGATATTCTCCCCGTCAGCCGTCGAACGCTTTGTTGGATCTCGCTGCCTTCATGCGAAATATGGGGGCGCAGGCAAGCAGCTTGGCGAGAAATATGGCTGCAGCCGCATCCGGTCTGATTCAGGTAACGCCGGAAGAACTGAAGAGCGTCGCTTCCCGCTGGAAGCAAAATGCACAGCAGTGCAACGCTGAGCTCAATCAGGTGCGCAGCCGTATGGCTCAATATCTGCATACCAGCCGCAGTCGCAGACTGGAGCCCATTGTAACCCAGCTTGATGCGTCCATTAACGAATTAAGTACATGGCATATGAAGCATACGAGTCAATTCCTCGACTTCATTGATCAGAAGGCAGATGCCTTCCGCCAGGCTGATGAGAGTCCGGTTCATTTTAATTAAACACCGGAGCTGCCAGGAGATCGATAGCGATATGTACATAAGGGGAGGGGATAGGCATGAGCGGACAATTGCTGGTGGAACTGAATGACCTTCGAATTGCGGAGAAGGAGCTTACACGGCTGCTGGCCCGCCTGCAGGCAGATGAGCAGGAAGCCAGAGCCCTGTATGCGCGGCTAAATGACTGGAAGGGTCAGTCGGCTGATTACACCAGGCAGCAGATTGAAGGATTCTTCGCAGGGCTGTCCAGTCGAATCCATTCAATTGAACAGCAGAAGCGGAGCTTGCTGCAATATATTGAGATCATGGTCCAGACGGATCAGGAACGTTGATTCTTTCATTACATGGGGGCGGCGTCCGAACCTTATAGAAAGGAGCCTTGGCATATAAAGTGTACCCACTGTAAAGGACAATTTGAAAAGAGCTAGGCAACTTGTTGAAACTGCTGTCTGTATTTTACAGGCAGCAGCTTTTTCAAATTCCATTGCCCTCGATAATGATTGTAATACGTCATATAACCGGTCGTTATCCCAAAAATTTCCTCGACGTGATATAGATTGACTTAAACCCATTTTCTTCATGTATGCCAGAGACAGAAAATAAAAGGCCCGAGTCCTTTGACAAAAACTTGGGCCTAGTGTTTACTCTCTTTTATTTAGAAATAACTGTGATTCCTGACAAATTTAAATCACTGTAGGTAGTCCAAATGGGCTCATACACTTTATAAGTTCCAGGTGGGATAGGGCTTTGATTACTAGTTAAAGTTACAACGCCAGTATGAGTACCGGCCAAGTCAAATGTCCAGCCTTGCAAAGAATTGTCGTAGGCGTAGTTGGTCAAAATAGGACCTCCACTGTCACCTCCCATAGAAGTATACCCTGTCGCAAGTACTTCGTTGTGTTTGTAACCGTACCCATTCCCTCCCCAATAAATATCAACGTTTGAATAAGCAATTTTTCCTGAAGTAGTAGTACCGCTATTTGCTCCTCTTAGGTACACTGTATCCCCGGGAGTGTCGCTAACATATACACCAGTAATCATAGCCATATTTGAAGTTGATGGATAGGGAACTCTTGGGCGTCCTGAATAATCGGAGTTCAATGTTATATATCCTGCATCCGAAGAAGCATTTGAGCCGTCCCCCGAAGAGGTTGTTCGGAATGTGAAATTACCAATAGTAGAAGAACTCCAAGTGGGTTGGTACCAAGCATTGACTGTGTCTGTTGGTTGACAATGACCGGATGTAACTAATACCTCTTTGTTGTTTTGATTTACACCGAAGTAGCCAGCTGTACACACGCTATATTGATAACTGTCTTCACTTACCTTTCGGTAATTGCCTCCTATTTTAGACCCCATAGGAAACTGTGAACCGTAATGAGTATTATCCGTTTCAACCGTCAGTGAAGAGGCTGGTAAAGTAGTAAATTCAAGCATATCAGACTGTTTAACAAGAGTAGCAACTGATTCTTCAGTTAATTTAGCATCTTCATCCATCGCGATAATTAGTTTATTATTTTGTACATCGGGAATAAGGGCGCGTACGGTACCTGGTTTAACATTTTCTCTAATTGTTTTCTTGGCATTCTCAATATCTTGCCAAGAAAACTTTGTGATTTGAAATTCAACTTTATCACAATTTTGAACAGAGTTTAGAACCTTGGTTTTTAATTGTTCAGAATCCTGGGTAATCTGCACTACCACACTTCCCGTATCTTCAGCATAATAATGTCCCGAGAACTTTGTAGGTTCGTTTTCTATTAAATTTTTAATTATAGGAATATCATACTTAATTCGGTTTTTTTCCACATAATTTTTTAAAAGGGATGTTGTTTGGAGTTTTTCTGGAGAATCTACCATTTGTAAGGGATACGGAGTTTCATTCAAATTGTTTTTCTGTGTGACTTCTGCAATATCCCAGATTGAACCAGTTAAGGTTTTCCATCCATAATCATTATTGTTGGCTTCTGCACTTGAAATGCCACTCATATTGGGACTGAGTAGCATAGAAGAAGTTAGAGCAATCAAACCTATTATTTTTTTATTTTCATGTTAGGAATCCTTTCTCTTTCGTATTAGAAGATTGTCCAGCAAAATTGCAGACGAAGCTACTAATAAGTTGAAAATCCCTCCTTTTTTACTTCGCCTTTTATGTAATATTATATAATATAAAACATTATTTGTATTTAATTTATTTAAATAAAATAACATATTATGATTTTATTATTAAAATATCTTGATTTATGAAAAAAATTATGAAGTATCTACGTCTGATTACAAGGGAGGTGAATTAGCTTGAAAGTATTTATAGCTGTGGTTGTTTTACTGAATTTTTATAGTTTCCAATTCTTACATGAGGGTAAAGTTATGATGACGAATGCATGGGAGGGATCATCAAAATTGGAAAACAAAGAGGAAGCCCTGTTCTCAGCCATTATCTCGGCTCCAAAGAAAGTAAAGTCCAATCAAATGTTTACGGTCAAAGGTAGTTTTGAAGTGAATTCCAATCAAACACTGCAAATAGCTAGCAGGGAGAAATTGTTCACGTTTCTGGTCAAAGACAGCAGTGGACAACAGATTAATTCTTTTTTTGTTACCGATGTAGGGAAGATCCGTGAAATTCTAGGAAAGACTAGCATCCCAGAGAAATACAATTACAAAATTAAGGAGCCTGGCATCTATGAAATATCTGCTGTTGCTGAATTTACTATAAACAAGGGCGACAAGGCACAAAAATATACCATCAAAACGAACACTCAAAGGATTGAAGTTATTGAAGATGAGAAGTAGAAGAGGGCTGTCTCATCAGCCCTTAAAAAAGGCGGGTGAGAAATTAACTTATTATAGTCAATACAGATACCAATGGAATTAAAAAAAAGGTGAGCTCTGTAGCATACAGAGCTCACCTTCTTAAAGCCATGTAAGTCTTTTTTTTTAAGAAATGTCTTTCACATAGAGTACACTTTATACCTGCCAGGGCTCTTTTGTTACGTTAACCAATATATAAGACCGCGTGTTATCTCTTTTTGCGGCGTGTGGCGAGCGCGATGCCCAGGAAGGACATGATTAATGCCAGAATGGATACAATCAGCGTGGCCTGCTGAAGCTTCAATGTACCTGGATCACTATCGGTGTTATTGGGCTCTCCTGTAACCGTGTCGTTCAACGCATCGCCAAGAGTGGTATCATCGTCTGCCTTGGTATCATCTGCAGCATTGTTGTCTCCAGCGGCTGCTTCGTCATCGTTTGCATTTCCGGCTGTACCTGCACTATCATGACCGCCCGTTGTGGCTTGATTGCCTGCCGCTGCAGGATCTTCACTAATGGTCGTAATACTGTGAGGTGTGCTGTCACTCGGCTGGCCTGTCCACTCCACGATGCTGCCATCACTATAGTATTGGAAGGCGTCCCAAGCTACTTCCGTTGCTGTATCCGGATTTTGGACAACAAAGTTAAATTGCTGGAACTGTCCAGCGAGGATACCTTCGTTATCGCCATCCACTTCCCAAGTAATCGATGTCACTTCGTTGGAACTGTTTTTCTCTGTTGTGATTTTCCACCCAGCCAGTGGCTGATATTGCTTGAACGCCACACCTTCCGGAACCTTCATCGTAATTTTGGTTGTTGGCAGGTCCTTCTCCGAAGGGATTTTGATTGTGTACGTTTGCCATGCGCTCGTCTGTGCAGCCGTTGGGCTGACAGTGACGTGTGCACTTGCGAAGCCGGCGAACAGCATCAGCGCTGCAGCACCTGCTGCTATAGTGGATGTAAGTTTGGAAGTCCAGGATGTTCTTTTCAAAATAAATTACCCCTCTCTTTTATTAGAAACTATGGATTGGCTGTGTCGATCTCGAACTCGGCGTCCAGCGAATCCAGTGACCGGGTCAGCAGGTGAACCTTAATGCTCCATCGTCCAGGCATGGAGATGTATTCTTCAGCCTGATAGACTCCGGTATCATTTTTCGGAATGGTGACTTCATAGATACCCATATCCATATCCAGATGGGTCAGCGTTAACGTGATTTGTTCCAGATCATTCACAATGCTGCCGTCAGGTCTCTTTACGCCAACCTCAAACTGATTCTCGCCCGTAACATTCGGGCTGACCTGGAGCGTGATCGCTGAGCCATCCTCTGTGGTTTGTACTTCCTTGAATGGGCCAGCGGCTTCAGGCTGGCCGGGGGACAGATGGGTGAGTACAGCAGCCAGAGCCAGCACAACGGCACCTATAGCGAGCTCTGCTTTAAGACTGCCTGCGAGTCTGTTATCCTTGCCCTGTCTGGCCGTTCGGGCATGGCGCCATGCGAATGCAATCATCACCAGCAGTAAAACGATCTTCGCGAGCAGCACATAACCATAAGTGGTGGTGAACAGGGACGTCAGTACAGGTTCGGGTAAAATGACCAAACTGCTATAGATCCCTGTAGCAACCAGAGCGGCTACAGCACCAATGCCCCAAGCTGCAAAACGGCGGATAGCTCCCCAATACACCTCTCCTCGTACCTTCGGAGGAAGCTTGTCAGCTAGTGGAGGCAGACAAACCGCCATGGCCGTCAGGGCACCAATCCAGAATGCTGCTGCAATCAGGTGGACATAGTCCATGGTTATGGCAAGTCCACGCTGCTCGGCTGCGGCAGGATGACCTGTCATAGCATGCGTGAGCAGCCATCCCAGTACAAGTACCAATGAACCATAAGATGACCAGATGCGGATCTTCAAAGAGCGATCCCGGTCATATCCTGACAGAATTGTGACTGCAAGCAGCATCAGAATGAGCATTTGTGCCATCCAAATGAGGCCAAAGGACGTCAGCTTCAAGGCACTGCCCATCAGTCCCCAGCTGAATTCATTGAGAGATACCCCTGATTCATACAGGGTATTCAGCGGCAAACTGATGATCGCTGCGACAGAAGCAGCGGCATAGCTGATCCATAACAGCTTATAGCTGCCGGGCACTTCCATGGGTTCTCTCGCCATGGATGCCGGAGCGATCCGGAAGAGCAGGAAGGCGAGCGTGCCCAGGATGACGGATAATCCAAGATACTGGATCCAATCGGTCAGGGACAGAATCCATTTGATCGGCCCGCCAGCCTGACCTGTGCCGGAGGTCAGATCCGCCAGTCCGGCAGGCGAGCCTGAGGGTTCACCGATATGGAACACATAGGCTCCCTGAATGGGGTGACCATCAGCCGATACAGCTTTCCAGCTGACGGCATATGTACCGTTGCCAAGTCCGGTGCGCAGTCCCGTTTCAAGAATGTGGGGACGCTCTGCATCTATCTGTACATTGCCGTCATCGGCCTGTGTACCGTCAGGTGCGGTAATTTTAATATCATAAAAGGCCGTCTGCAACGATTCATTAAACTCCAGCGTCAGACGCTCTGGAGCAGTGGCCACCTGCTCGTTCTCTCCTGGTGAAGCCTTAACAATATAAGCATGAGCTGATGCCCATTGCGGCATGACAAGACAACACAGAAGCAGGAGAGAGACCATTACGGTCCAGTGCCGTTTGCCCAATCTCATCGTAAAACTTCCTAAACTCAAAAAAACATCACCCTCGGGTTATAGAATTGTAGTTATTCTTCGGATGCCGATAACAATCTATACCATTATAACTTTGTCCAAAATAACGGCGTATGACTACATCGGGCTATAAAAAAACGATTATATTCCATGAATTGTGACAAAAGCATGAATGCTTGCTATTTGCGCAGTTTGCGTCCAGCGAGGCCGCTTTCGAGCGCATACCGGGTCAGTTGAACCCGATTTTCGAGCTGCAGCTTCTGCAAAATATTTTTGAGATGGTTCTTTACCGTTTGATCCGAAATACCAAGCTGGTCAGCAATTTCTCGGTTCGTATAACCTGCAGATACCCATTGAAGGATCTCCAATTCCCGCGTAGTCAGCGGGTTATTCGGCACATCTTCACTGCGTGGCGCAGGGAACTCCTGCAATATCCGGTACGCCAGTTCCTTGCTGAGCGGTGCATCATCTGACACAATGGCACGCAAATATTCAAGCCAGGTGGAGGGAGACAGATTTTTAAGCAAATACCCTTGTGCCCCTTGCTTCAGTGCTTCGAACAGATACGTTACATCATCCGAGACCGTCACCATAACGATGATAACGTAAGGGAAACGCAGCTTGATGAGCCGGGTAGCCTCCAATCCATCCATATCGGGCATCTGCACATCCATCAGGATGAGATCAGGCATCCACTGTTCGGTCAGCTCCAATGCTTCCTGTCCATTCGATGCCGTACCAATCACTTCAAACAGACGGTCTTCCGATAAAATGCTGCATATCGCTTCACGCGCATGTGCGTGGTCATCGACAACCAGTACACGTACATGTTCCATGTCAAACGTCCCCCTTACCAATCGTCATTCGTGTTAAGCCGGGTTTGGAATCCAGAGTAAAGGACCAGCCCATCTGAATGGCTCGTTCCTTCGTAATCCGTAATCCATACCGGTCCTTAAGATGCATCGGATCGCCACTGACTCCTACTCCGTTATCCTGAATGCAAACAGACCAGGAGAAGGGGTTGCCCTCTGCCTCCACCCGCACTTCGGTGGCCTGGGCGTGTTTACGCACGTTAATCAAGCCTTCTCGAATACAGGCAAGGAGCTCAACTTGTTCTTTGGGTGAAAAAAAGGTGCTATCCAGGACCCAATGGACCCGGGCTCCCGGTACAGTTTCCTGAATTAATGATTCGGCCTGTTCATGAAGAGAGGCCCCTGTGAGCACGGCAGCATTCCCGGGGACATATCGCAGCTGTGCGATCGCCTGCCTGACATAGGCATTTACTTCATGCACGGTCTCGCGAATTTCCTGGATTTCATGCTCGTGGCCGCTGCCGGCCAATCCACGCTCGGCCTTATCGGTTTTGACAGACAGGAGAAAGAGCGATTGGGCAATGCCGTCATGAAGCTCGCGAGCCAGCTGGTCACGCGCCTCAAGAGCGGCCTTGGAGGCGCGTTCCTGTTCCAGCGCTGCTCTTGCGCCTTCCAGCATCTTGAACAGACGGCTCAGCAGGGTGACGCTAACGAGGTATACGATAACGGGAGTCAGCCAATTTCCCGCATCCATGGAGAGATGGGGCATCAAAAATTGGTGACGTATGTATTCCCATAGACCAACGGTTAATGTAGGGATCAGCAGGATCATCCACTTGATTTGTTTGTAGGACATGTATCAAGAACTCCTTTGATATCGACTCTTTGTTCGAATCTATGCCCCATTATAACCCAACCTGTCCCGGGTACCTAGTCTGTAGGTCTCGAAGGATTTGTGGGTGGATCAGGGAGTATATAGAAGGATATCTAAGAACGACATGTCGTGACAGAATGTCACGGAGTGTGAGGCTTGATGCATGAGGCAGAGGGGAGCTGTGCCCGTTTTCCCTGAGGCGGAAGGTTCTTTATACTTATATAGAACGTGAATTCATGACAAACCATGTTAAGGAGTGAACGCAACAACATGAATCAAGAGGTATTGGAACGTCGTAGTGAGTTGCTCAAGAAGAATATTCATCAAATGCTTCTTCAAGACAATCAGCACGGAATCAGTCGCCAGGATAACATGTTTTTGCAGCAGATGATCAAAGAGCTGCATCAAACTTCACATGAACTGAATACTGCTCGTTAATTGGAATCGGTTCAGGAACCGCTCTGGATTTCAATGATTTATCCAACGATAAAATGAAAATGGCGCTATCCCCAATGGACCGGGGGTAGCGCTTTGGCGTTATCTAGGGATTTTGTAGTTAGGCAAACGTTAGGATAGCAGCTGCTGCGCCGTCTTTTTCTGAATGTAACGGATGAAAAGCTCCGCCAGCTCAGGGTCAAATTGGGAGCCCGAACATGCCCGAAGTTCGTTGATCGCTTCATCCACGGTTTTGGTTTTCTGATACGGTCGTTCGGTGGTCATGGCGTCGAATGAATCAATGACCGTCAGCATTCGGCACAAGCGGGGAATTTCACGGTCTCTTAAACCGTAGGGATATCCTTTGCCGTCAAACCGCTCATGATGCAATTCAATATACGGGATCAGATCCGTGAAACGTTCGTTGGTCATCACCATTTTTTTGCCCCAGGTGACATGTCCCTTGATCGTTTCCCATTCCTCCGCAGTAAGCTTTTCCTTTTTGTTCAGGATGGACCACGGAATTTCAAGTTTACCGATATCATGGATCAGTGCACCCAGTACAAACCGCCGTTTCTCCACGTTGTCGAGCTCCAGCTGCTCGCTAAGGTCGAGGGCATATTTGTACACTCTTTTGGAGTGCTTAAATGTATCGATATCCTTGTATCTGAACAGGTTGAGCTGCTGCTCGATATCCCGCACATCCTGTACCAGATCAATCTCATGCTCCATGCCGTCATTGCTGCCGTGACGGTGCACGTTGTTTTTGCCCTGTTTTTTGGCATAGTAGAGTGCTTTGTCCGCTTGATCCACAAGCTGTGATTTGTTATACATATCCACCTGATATCGTGCTACTCCAGCGGAGAAGGAGAGACACCCGTGCGGAAATACCTCGACTCCTTCAAAAGGGGTATCATTCAGCTGCTTACGCAGCCTGTTCATAAATGTATAAGCCTCGTCCAGCTCCATGCCAGGCATGAGTAACGTGAACTCCTCCCCGCCGTAACGAAACGCGGTAATCTGCGTGCCTTCCGTCTTGCGGTTGAGAAAGTCTCCCAGAAGGGCGAGCAGGCTGTCGCCCTGCAGGTGACCGAAGCGGTCATTGTACTTTTTGAAATCATCAATATCAATTAGTCCCAGCGAGAGCGGGGTTCCTTCAGCACGGGCAGCAGCCAGTTCATTCTCCAGCATGTTTTCGAAATAGCTGTGGTTAAACAGGCCGGTTCGCTGATCCGTATTCGCCTTTTCTTCAATACTCTGATACATCAGGAACAACTGTTTGAATGCATGGGATAACAGAATACTGAGACTTAGATAGAGCAGCAGACCCAGAATCCCGTTATGGATGACCAGTATCGTCAACACTAGTGCCAATATGAGTGTACATAGATACACGAGCAGCGACTCGGTCACGAATGCACGCTTCATCTGCTGCAGGGCATCCTTGGTGGAGAAATGAAAGAACAAGCCGAGCGTGATCGTATTAATGATGAAGTATGCTGCGAGTGCAGCAAAATAAGGCAGCAGGTTATACCCATCGAGTGTGCCTGGAACACCGCCAGTCCATATGAATACAGAGGCTGCTCCAGCTATCATAAGACTGTAGATGCTGAAATTAACGATGTGTTTCCACCAGGCAAGCTTGCGATCCTTGATTAACAAAATGAGGGAAACGGGCAACAGCACAGACAGGCTGAACGCGCCGCCAAACATGAAGATACAGGCAAGATACACGGAAGAGTCCATAGACTGCTGATTGCCTTTGGGAGGAATCTGGAAGGTGAAGTAATCCAGGATTAGCGCGGCACCCAGCATCGTATAGACCATAACCCATTCCTCCGTGGAGAGGTGCAGGTAAGATAACTTGTTCATATACAGAAAAATACCGATGCCTGCGCAGCTCAGCAAAACAACGTACATGCTGCTTCGGTCTGCTTTATGGATAAGGTTACGAATAAAGTTCATAAAAATTCTCCTGCTTGGTTTAGTCGGCTCTTGATGTATAGATATCGGTTTGTACTATATAGATGTATAACATAACAAGTTACTTGGCAAAAATCCAGAAAGAAAAAACAGGCCGTTGGCAGCCTGTTTGTCTTGGTTGGCGAGTATATACTAGCCGCCCAGCTTGTATCCCGAAGTCAACGCGACAACGACTGAAGCTACGATGATTGCATTGATGACGATTCGGGAATATTTAATGCCTTCGAATTTTTTCATGGAAAAGACCTCCCTTCCTTGGAGTCTGTCCTAATCTCTTCAGGCCGGATGGATGCCGCTGGCGGTACAGCCTTGCCGGAACGATTCACCACCATGTACTGGATAAACAGGAATATACCAATGTTCATGACCACATCGCCGATGCTGATCACCTGGGTCCGCGGGTAGGGGCTGGAGAGCGGGATGATATCACCCAGGAAGGAAAGGTGGGTAGATGCATCCATCATATAATGTTTCGACACCGCTCCACCTTCGCGAAGCATGTCCACATAATAAGGTCCGAGTACAGCAGAAGCCTCTACGGAAACAGGCATGCGTCCACCATTCACCGCCATGACGATGAAATTGAGGAACACGCCGATCCAGATCAGCGTAAAACCTCGGTGATGCCGGTTCAGCCACAAAAAGGCGAGCCCTGTGACGTAAACTGCCGCAAAAAGGTACCCATTAATGGATGCAATCCAGTCCAGTCTCTCCTGCAAGAAAAAGATCAGGAACTGGGCAAGCAGCAACAGTGGGAAAATCCACCCGCCGCGAAGTTGAAGTGTTGCGAACTGATGGAGACCATACCGGTACCCGCCCCGGAACAGTCCAATGATCAAACCGAGCAGAATGCCGTCATATACCATGATTAACTCCTGTCATACAGTTATGTTTGATTGCGGTTTCTTATTGTTGTACCTATGTTATTCGACCTTTTACTGGTAAATCCTGCAAAGGGAGAATGATTTTTAAGAAGAAATTTGCAAAAAAATAAATGAAAAGCCATCTTTACGAACCAACGGATGAATCTCACCGCGCAGTTCGGTAAAAATGGCTGTTTTTACGCCAAAATACGAGAATATCTAGGGCAATGCTTATTCTGTTACTCCGATTCCCCGTTCAAATAATTGAAGAATGGCTGATCCACCCAGAAGTTGTAACGGGTAATGTCGGCATCAGGAGCAAGTTTCCGGAAACCTTGCTGAATTGCTGAGGCATTCTCCTTCAATGAGAAGGATTGTGCATAATAGTTGCCGAGTGAGATTTTGTTGTTGGTAATGACCGGGTAGTCCTGAATAGCTGTCGGTGAATAATACAGCGGCTGCCACCAAGAGGCATGAATGAGAGCAGAGGCATCGTCACTGTTCTTTTTGGCGTATTTTAGAATAATGTCGTTGAAGCGGGTTTTGTCTGCCGTGTTGTTAAATTCAAATTGAATGTCATATTCCTTGGCATAAGCAATATAATTGCCGTTCTCGATTTGGGTCACTTTGTAATCCGGCGTTTCTTTGGGCTCGCCCCATTCCTTCAGATAAATGAAGGCAGATGTCTTCGGCTGGAATTGCACATCGGCGTCAATGCCCTCGCTCCGAAGCAGACCAATCAATTGTACGGCGTGTTTGATATCGTCATGTCCGTAAGTCAGAGTCAGCTCATCAATAAAGTTGGAATCGAAGCGGCTGTCCTTCAGGTTGTAACCTGTAACGAGGTCATCCCGGAGCGCCTGATCTACAATCTCTCTTAATTCTGGTGCTTCAATCAGATCCGCTGTGCGATAAGCGGCATACAGTTTCGAATAGATATCGGCATCGCCAGAACGCCCAATCTCATGCTTGTATTTCCCTTGACTGGTCAATACCCGCCCAAGCAGGACGTTGGCAAAATCGGAACTTGCCGCACCGCCCTTACGCAGAGCAGGGTACAGACTTTCCGGGATCAGGCCGGTATCAATGGCGGCGGCGAGTTCCTGAGCAGCTTGGCCTTGGACACGGCCGGGGCTAATGCCGAGCTTGGTGAGAGCCTGTGTTGTTTTTTCTGCTGGGTATGTATACGCAAGTTCCTTGAATCCAGCGGCCTTGACGGCGATGAATACGGCAGCATAGGTGCTCAGGGTGTCACCAGCACGCACTTCCGTTCCGGACAGGACACCATTGTTATGTAAGGTAACTGCTGCATCATAAGTTGAATCTCCCAAGCTCAGATCGGTAAAGGCAGGAGCCTGGGTCTGACTGTCACTGGTTTCTTCCGAAGCTTCATCAGGTTGCTCCCCTTCAATAATGGCTGCTATGGCCTGAATGAAATCACCCTTGGTTAACTGCTGCGGCAATTGGATGCCGTACTTGGCTTGCAGGAACTGGGCGTAATCAGCCGCACTCTCGGTGTATACAGATGGAGTTGGAGTTACGGTTGCTTTTGCAGTCAGTGATGCGGATGGTGTGACGGGTGAAGCGGATGCTGTGGAAGCAGAAGCGGGCAAGCTGAGGCTTCCGATGGTAACCGGAGCGGCGAGCAGGGCCGCCAAGGTGAACTGGGTGATCTTTTTCAAATGAATAGCCTCCTTAAAATGTGGTTGGAAAATGAAGTGGTTTGCGCTATAATTCTGACAAAACCGATAAGGATTTAATAATTGGATTGACTTTAGCATGGAGAAGCTCTTCATGTCAACGGGAAAAAAGCCTGTTATAAAGCGCTTTCGAGAGTGTCTCGGCATGCAAATAAACAATTATATTTAATTTGAGTCTTTGTGCTCAAAGATTTATTGACAAGGATCGACAGTATCCGCTAGGATATAAAAAAAGAATGTGGAAAAGGGGAATTTTCAAAATGAAAAGAGGCTTATCGTTCGTCTTATCGATCATCATGTTGGCAGTTTTGTTGGCGGCTTGTGGGACTTCGGCTTCCAAAGACGAACAATCGGCCCAAGGTGGCGAAAGTGAAAAATCACTGCGCATGGCACTCGTACTTCCTGAAAAAATCGGGGTAAACCCGTTCTTTGTACAAATGGATGAAGGTTTCAAAAAAGCAGGTGAAGAGTTTAAGGTAGATACCAAAACGATTGAATCCACAGACCCGGCAGCATTTGAGCAAAATCTGCGTGCTGCGGTTGCGGAGAACTATGATCTGATTATTACGGCAACATTCCAGGCAGAGGATGCACTGAAAAAGGTTGCTGCCGAGAATCCGGACAAGTCCTTTGCCATCGTGGATACAACGGTTGATCTGCCGAACGTACGCAGCGTTGGTTTCCGTGAATATGAAGGAGCGTACCTGCTTGGTGCGGCTGCCGGACTGTCCACCAAAACGGATAAAGTCGGCATGATCGCAGCGATGGACGTTCCATTGATTAAGAAATATACCGAAGGTTTCAAAGCGGGTCTGGAATCCGTTAATCCGGATGCAGAATTCCTCGTAAACTACGTTGGTGGATTCAATGACGTAGCCAAGGCGAAAGAGCTGGCTTTGGTTCAATTCGGCAAAGGTGCTGACTTCATCGCTGGTGCATCTGCTGTAGGCGACCTTGGCGTATTTGAAGCAGCGAAGGAAAAAGGCTTCTATACTTCCGGCCAGGATACAGACCGTACCGTTGAAGATCCGGAACATATCGTATTATCCCAATTGAAATCAACAGATACGGTTGCTTATCAAACCGTGAAGGATTTCGTGGAAGGAAACTTCCAAGCAGGCGCTGTAAACTACGGCCTGAAAGAAGATGGTGTTGGTCTGACTTTCGTTACACGTGATAGCGAGTCCGCACTGAGTGATTTTGTTGGACAAGAGGTTATCGACAAGGTGAAGGCAATCAATGAAGATATCGTATCCGGCAAAATCGTTGTGAAAGATCCATTGCAACAATAGCATTGATTGTTTCATGGAATTGTAATGATCAGCCGGCTGCCCGATCAGGCAGCCGGTTTTGCTGCTATTAAATAACCTATATATGTTCAACTAGTTTACAAGACAACGGCAGAGGACAGAAAAAACCTGAAGAAGCGGAGCGTTCGTGTTTATCTGCGGATTTTCCCTTTTAAAAAGGAATCAAAAAATCTGGGGATAACAGTGATCGGAAGGTTGTTCTGTCATCGTAGTGGCCAGTGTAATATCTTTAGTTGAACTTATATCGACCGAGAGGAGCGAACGCGAGATATGCTGTTGGAGATGGATCAGATTACGAAGAAATACGGCGGCTTCACCGCCAATCGGGACATCCGTTTTAATTTGCGTGAGGGAGAGATTCATGCTCTCGTTGGTGAGAATGGAGCGGGTAAAACAACCCTGATGCGCATGCTCTACGGAATGGAGCAGCCAACGTCAGGTACGATCAAAGTCCGTGGGCGCGAGGTGAGCTTCGCCACCCCGTCTCAGGCCATGGCAAGCGGCATTGGCATGGTGCATCAGCATTTCATGTTGTTTCCTTCCTTTACGGTGGCCGAAAACATTGTCATTGGCCGCGAGCCGGCGGCAGCGGGCGTGTTTGACCGCAAACAGGCAGCCGCTCAGGTGAACGAACTGGGCAGGAAGTATGGCATGCCGGTTGACCCGTGGAAAAAAGTATCCGAGTGTCCTCTCGGCTTGCAGCAGCGTGTGGAAATTCTCAAGGTGCTGCATCAGGGTGCAGATATCATCATATTGGACGAGCCTTCAGCGGTATTAACACCGCTGGAAGTCAAGGAATTGCTGGCGAATATGAAATCCCTTGCCAAGCTGGGCAAGACGTTTGTATTGATTACGCACAAGCTGCAGGAAGTCATGGACGTAGCAGACCGGATCACCGTTCTTCGAGATGGTCAGGTAACGGGAACATTGGAAGCGAAGGACACCAATGTGGAGGAGTTATCCCGCTTGATGGTTGGCCGTGAATTGGTCCGACTGAACAAGCAGCCATCTGTTCCTGCAGAAGCGGTACTTCAGGTGGACGGAGTAAGCTTGTCCGGAGCAAAGGATCGGTCTGCGCTTAAGGATATCCATATGGAAGTTCGAAAAGGCGAGGTCGTTGGCATTGCGGGCATCTCCGGTAACGGCCAGTCCGAACTGATCCAGGTCATTGCCGGACTGCGCAATGCAGACAGCGGCCGTATTTTGCTCTCAGGGCAGGATACAACGAATTGGCCTGTCCGCCGTATTCGCGAGCATGGACTTGCTCACATTCCCGAGGATCGGTATATGTGGGGAGCGGCCAAGGATGCGAGTGTTCGTGAGAACGGACTCATGGGACATCATCATCGGCTGCAGACGAGGGGTGTCATCAAGGCCAAGGCCGCACGAGCCATGGTGGAGGGCTGGATCAAGCAATTTAGCATCAAGACAGGTTCAGCGGAGACGAAGGCGCAGTTCTTGTCGGGAGGTAATCTGCAGAAGCTGATTGCTGCGCGTGAATTCGCGCAGGATGCACCGTTTTTGATTGCGGCGGAACCTACTCGGGGTGTGGATATCGGAGCAATGGAGACAATCCATGCCGAGCTGCTTCGCAAGCGCAATGAAGGTGCTGGCGTGCTGCTCGTTTCCTCCGAGTTGTCCGAGATTCTGCAATTATCCGATCGGGTCATTGTGATGTATGAAGGTGAGATCGCCGGGGAACTGAAGGCGGACGAAGCCACAGAAGAACAGATTAGCTTGTTGATGGCAGGAGGGAAAGAGCGGATATGAATCGGGTAAAAGAAACACTTCGCGGTCTCGTACAGCCGGTGCTTGCCATATTGATTGGTTTGCTTGCAGGAGCTGTGGCTATTCTGGTCGTTGGCGGGAATGTATTGGATACGTACGCAGAGATGTGGAAAGGGGCCTTCGGCAACTTTTACTTCTTCACCAATACACTGGCTCGTTCGACACCCATTATACTTGCTGGACTGGGCGTAGCACTTGCATTCCGTGCTGGATTTTTCAACATGGGGGCGGAAGGCCAGATGATTCTCGGGGGACTCAGTGCCGCGCTGACGGCGCTCTATCTGCCAGGCCCGGGCTGGTTTGTCTGCATTGCAGCCATTGTGGCGGGAATCCTGGCCGGAGGGATCTGGTCGGTGTTTGCAGGTTGGCTGGATGCCAGGTTTGGCATGAACCTGTTGATTACAACATTGCTCCTCAACTATATTGCCATTTATTTTGGCGGATACATGGTATCCTACCCATTCAAAGATCGTACCGGATCCGCAGCAATGGCTCAGACTCCGATGATTGATCAGGCTGTCTGGCTGCCGAAGCTCTTTCAGGGCATGGGGCTTCATGCCGGATTTATCATTGCCATCGTAGCTGCAATCCTGATCTACTGGTTCACACACAAAACCGTAACCGGTTATGAGATTCGAATGCTCGGAAGCAATCCATCGTTCGCGACTTACGGCGGGGTACGCCGAATTCGGATGATGATGCTGTCCATGGTGATCAGCGGTGGACTGGCCGGTCTGGCGGGTGCTGGGGAAGTGCTGGGAACGCAGTATCGTTTCCTGGACGGATCACTGTCATCCGCAAGTTATGCATGGAGCGGTATCATGGCGACACTGCTTGCCCGCTCGCACCCGCTCGGTACCGCTGTAGCGGCGATCCTCCTTGCTGCTCTTCAGACAGGCGCAATGGGCATGGAACGGAATACGGATGTGCCACTTGAAGTGGGCAGTGTGATCCAGGCCGTGCTGACGTTATTTGTATCAGCCCAGATCGGGTATTCATTCCTGAAGCGGAGAAAGGAGAAAAAGTCCAATGCAGCAACTGTTTGATGCAGCCATGTTTGGCTCTACCTTGCGGATTATGACTCCGATCCTGCTTGCAGCGCTCGGCGGGGCATTATGCTCCCGTGTGGGCCTTTTCAATGTGGGTCTTGAAGGACTTGTTCTGATCGGCGCCTTCTCCGCGATCGTCGGTAACTATTTGTTCGGTAACGTACTTCTGGCCGTTTTGTTCTCCATTATTATCGTCATGTTATTCTCGGCACTGTTTGCCTTTATCAGTATTAATCTGAAGGCCAACGCCATCGTGGTCGGGATCTCACTGAACTTCCTGGCGACAGGATTAACGACCTTTGCACTGCGGGCCATTTTTGATGTGAAGGGTGCATACTACGACAAGGACATGGTGGGACTTCCAAAATGGGATATTCCCCTCATTAAGGACATTCCTTGGGTTGGCGATGTAATCTCGGGGCATAGCCCGCTTGTGTATCTCGGAATCATACTCGTTATTGCATTACAATTTTATCTGTTCAAAAGTGTGTCCGGTTTCCGCCTGCGTTCCGTGGGTGAGAATCCCATCGCGGCGCAGAGCATCGGTATCAAGGTGCGCGGTATTCAGTATGGTGCAGTTCTGATGTGCGGTATCCTGTGTGCCCTTGCTGGCGCTCAGTTGTCTCTAGGTCAGGTTACAATGTTCACCGAGGGTATGACCGCAGGCCGCGGCTTTATCGCATTGGTCGCTACCATGCTCGGACAAGCAAATCCGCTTGGTGTGATGGGCTCCAGTGTACTGTTCGGCTTCATGGAAGCACTCAGCATTCGTCTGCAGGGCTTCTCCCTGCCAACGCACTTTACGTTGATGCTGCCGTATATTTTGACGCTGGTTGCGATGTTCTTTTTCAAAGACCGTACCTACGCGCAAGATGCACTGAAAGCGGGCGGAAGCTCGCGTTAATGTAAAAAGAAGGAGGGTTAACATTGCATAACAAGGCTGAACGTCTGAAAAAAACCAAAACTCCAGCACCCAAAGCGGGTGCTGAGCATGGAGATCGGCTGCCGCCGGGACAGATGCTAACCGAGAAATTCCCGATTTTGCATGAAGGTGAAGTTCCCGAATACGACATGTCCACGTGGGATCTGAAAGTGTTCGGCGAGGTAGAGGAAGAGAAAGTGTTTTCCTTCGCCGAGCTTCAGGCCATGCCGCAGGTAAATACCGTAAGTGATATTCACTGCGTAACCCGCTGGTCGAAATTCGATACACCGTGGGAAGGCATTCGTTTTTCGGATTTCATCAAGCTTTTGGGCGTCAAACCGGAGGCCAAATATGTCATGATCCATGCCGATCATGATTATGAGACGAACGTTCCGCTCGAAGAATTGCTGCATGACGACGTATTGCTTGCTTTCAAATATAACGGCGAGCCGCTTACACCGAAGCATGGCTACCCGCTGCGCCTGGTGGTGCCGCAGCTGTATTTCTGGAAGAGTGCCAAATGGATACGCGGTCTGGAATTCATGACAGAAGATCGTAACGGATTCTGGGAGAGCAACGGGTTTCACCACTTTGCCGATCCGTTCAAGGAGCAGCGCTTCTCGGGCGAAGATCTGCCGATTCCGGAAGACGAATGGACGAAGAAGGAGTTTGATTAACATGTTGATGCCCATTTTACAGATTCATTCGGAGGACATGCCTGCTTATGCCATTGTCTGTGGTGATCCCGCTCGTGCCGAGAAGATTTCCCGCAAGCTGGAGCAGGCAAGAGAACTGGCGTTCAGCCGGGAGTATCGCACATTCGTGGGGCTGTATGAAGGTGTGGAGATGGCTGTTGTCAGCCATGGCGTTGGTTCACCGGGGGCAGCTGTCTGCTTCGAAGAATTGATTCGTGCTGGGGTGACTACCCTGATTCGTGTCGGAACAGCAGGTTCGTATACTGCGGATTACCCGGCAGGCAGTTTGATTGTCAGTACGGCAGCGGTCCGCTCGGACGGATTGACCCGTCAACTGGTGCCGGATGGTTTCCCTGCGGTTGCTGATATCGGAGTTACACAGGCATTGATTGAAGCTGCACAGGAGAAAGGGAATGCCGACGCGGCAACTGCTGCAGGCAAAGTCGGCGTAGGCATCACAGTGACACTGGATGCGTTCTTCACAGGGGTGGAGGAGATTCCTCACCGCAAGTATAAACAGGCTGGTGCGCTTGCAGCCGAGATGGAAATTGCGGCACTCTACATTGTCAGCACATTGCGCGGTGCACGTGCCGGAGCGATTGTGGCGATCGATGGTTTCGCGGACAGCGATCTGGCAGCCGAGTATGATCCGCATACGGATGCAGTAGCACATGCAGTTGAACACGAGATGAATGCGGCTCTACGTGCGCTTGCTGCGCTCGCACGCCAAGATCAGGCGTAGGCATCGCTCATCGGGGTGCAACGTAAGGTAAAGTAAAGCTCCATCTGAAATGGTTGGTTTGAAAAAGGGACGTTCACTTGGTCATGTTGTATGACGTAGTGAACGTCTTTTTTATATCGCGAGTTACTTCCCGAACAAGTGCTGCGCCGTCTCGATAAACAAACGGGATGCCGGGGAAGCTTCAACCAGGGAAGGGACAGCAATCTCAATATTGCGATAAGCCTTCGGTTCGGTAGGGACTGCTTTTACACCAGGAGGCAGCCAGGAAAGAGAAATGGCAGGCAGCAAAGCAGTACCCAGTCCCTGTTCAATCATGCTAAGGCAAGTGTTGACGTTATGCACAATAAACCCGAATTTGAGCTCCGCTTCCGCCCGTCTGAACAAATCCACAATGGGCACTTCGTATCCGCCATTGCATATAATCATCGGATGTTGGTTCAGCCTCTTCACCGGCAGGATCTCCTGATCCGCAAATGGCTCATCCTCCCGAAACACAGCCAGCATCTCTTCATTATACAGCGGCAGCGTCTCATAAGCCCTATCCAATGGTTCCTTATCTGTCACAATAATGAGAGCAACATCAATAGAGCGTGAATTAAGCCACTCCTGAATCTCATGAATATTTCCCTCATGCAGCTCAAACTCAATGTGCGGATAGCGGTCACGGATGGAGCGGATAATTTTGGGCAGCAGATGGGCAGATGACATGGGAAAAGAACCAATGCGAATGGTACCAATCTCAAGTCCTTTTTCAGCCGCAACAACCTGTTGAACTTTATCGTATTGCTGCAAGATCCGACGGAAGATGACCAATATTCGCTGCCCCACATCGGTAAGTAAAATTCCGTTCCGCCGATCCCGTATGATCAGGGTGACGTCCAATTCATTTTCAAGAGATGAGATGGCCCGGCTGACCGCAGGCTGCGTCATATTCAGTTCCTGTCCTGCACGGGTGAAACTTCCGGTTTCGGCAACTTTCACGAACAACTGTAATTGTGAATTGGTCATAACTAATATGGTATGCTCCTTATGATTAACATGCATTTCAATTATTTTGGTGATTATTGTATCATGGAGACACGGAAACGATCAACGGATAGGAGAGATTGACTTATGGCTTTATCACGTGCAAAAGCAGGCTGGGTCCTGGCTTTTCTGGTACTTATGTGGGGAGTAAACTGGCCCCTGACCAAATATGCGTTAAATTTCACACCACCGCTTTTGTTTGCAGGCATGCGACTGTTAATTGGCGGACTGTTGCTTGGTATCTATGCTTTTCCACGGTACAAAACGCTGCGGCTCCGGGAAACCTGGCATATCTATGCTATCTCTGCGGTGCTGAACATTATTTTCTTCTACGGCTTTCAGACCGTTGGTCTGACGGAAGTGCCCGCAGGTTTATTTTCCTCCATTGTGTTCCTTCAGCCTGTGCTGCTCGGGATCGGGGCCTGGCTGTGGCTGGGCGAGTCGATGTATGGATTGAAAATCGCCGGACTGGTTCTCGGGTTTGCCGGTGTGGCGACGATCAGCATCGGCGGCATGACAGGCAAAGTATCCCCCGAAGGGGTTATGCTTGGACTGTTTAGTGCGATCAGCTGGGCGATTGGGACCGTATATATGAAGAGAACATCAACGAAGGTGGACGGGATCTGGATGACGGCGATTCCGATTCTGCTTGGCGGGGTTGTCCTGACGTTGACGGGTACAGCCACAGAGAGCTGGGCTGAAGTGCAGTGGGTACTTCCTTTTATACTGGATATGCTGTTCATTTCGGTGTTTGTCATTGCAATGGGATGGCTCGCGTTCTTCAAACTGGTCAGCTCCGGTGAAGCCAGCAAGGTGGGATCCTTCACATTTCTGATTCCGCTGATTGCTCTGTTATGCAGTGTACTGTTCCTTGGGGAATCGGTGACGGTCAATCTGATCGCAGGTTTAGTCATGATTATAGCCAGCATTCTGCTCGTAAATCTGAAGGTAAAGGGCAGCAAAGTCGCAAAAATATAAAAGCTAGTGGTGAACCTCCTCGATCCAGCTTTCCAGCTGGGCGGGAGGCTCGCCACTTTTTTATTATTAAGTGAATGAATTATAATTCCATGCCAAGAAGGGGGAGAAGGTGTGGAGTAGCGAATTAGTTTATGAGCATACAGAATTTAACATGATCTAACGAGGAGGTGTTTTATTAACCCATGTCGCTTACAACACTCATCTGGTTATTTCTTGTCACTTTTCTGCTTCATGATCTCGAAGAAATCATTTGGGTAGGTCCCTGGATTCGGAAGAATAAAACAAAAGTTCTCCAGCGTGTCTCGCCAAGGGTCTCCGAACGTCTGGAATCCATGCTGCGGATCAACAGCAGCCAGTTCGGTGTGGCTGTACTGCTGGAATTTGTCGTCTTCATACCCTTTGTGTATATAGCTGCAGAGTATGGACATTATTTTATGTTTTTGGCTTTTAATACACTCTTTTTGCTGCATGTATTTACACATATCGGGCAAAGCTTGTACCTGAAAATGTACACCCCGGGGGTAGTCAGCGCAGTATGTATCACGTTGCCGTACGGCATGTATCTGTTTTACCGATTTCTGAACGAGGGAATTGTAACTTGGGGGGAGGTATTGGTAAGCATACCAGTGGGACTTGTAGTTCTGCCCATTGTTATGTTGGGTCACGAACTTGGACGCAGACTTATACCGGATACATAATAGAATTTCATTAAACAGGAGGCGAATGGAATATGGGGTGGAGTGAATTTCGTGCAATTCCTTTTGAATATAATGATGAGGTGCGGCAGATTGATGAACAACTGCTTAGACTGGTCGCTGCACGGAAAAATATTACGGGAGCGGTTCAATACCATCCGCCTCAAGAGATTATAGATGAATGGGTAACATCACTGGATATGAAGGAAGAAGACATCCGTTATGTTATTCGTAATGTTCAACCCATGCCGCAGATGCATTTCTTCCCGCGCGAAGAACTGCCATTGATCGGTGTGGTGTCAATTATGAAGAAAGCAGTAATCGATTCATGCGAGTACCTTATAACCCATTCCATGCAATATGAGACAGAGAGCATAGTTCATCTGGAGATTCAATATAAAGGGAAGGAAGCTGAGCGTGTACATGTGGTACCACATCTGGCGCTAGAGATTATTAGTGGGCAGGGTTATATGACGATGAGACATAGCAGTCGTGGAGGGGGTGGCGACACACAAATGAGTTTTCGCGTGGTTCCCGCCCTGCCTTCCTCTCTGGAAAATATTCAATTCTCACTGATCCCTTCAATCCCGGAGTTGGAACATAAGATAGAAGAAGTCATATTGGACAAACAGGTGGACTTCGAATAGCACATATGGCGAATGGGAATGAAAAAATTGGGTAAGTTATATAAAGGAACATCATTATGATGATGAAATATAAAGGAGGACTCTAGAATGACACAGAATAATCAACCTCAAGATGAGGCGGAAATTCGCAACAAGCTGGACGAAGACGGGGATTCCTTGATGGAGAAAAAGAAAATCATGAACGGCGTAGATATCGAGCCCGAAGCGGATGATTGGGCTGCGAAGCCATCACCGGTTGCATTTGATGAGGGGAAGTCCTCCAAAGAATAAGACGAAACGAAAGAGTCGTTTCTAACCAAAGCAGATACCGCCTGAGGTATCTGCTTTATTTTGTTATATAATAATATAATTCAAGCAAGGAAGGTGTGATGAGAGTGGATCGTATCCATATCAGAAAGGCAGAGGCTCGAGACTATCCGGGCGTATCGCTGCTAATGAATGAATTGCATCAGATGCATGTTGAAGCTCGGCCCGATGTGTATAGAGCATTGCAGTCCAGGATGGAGAAGCAGGAGTTTGTAGAATTACTGGATACGGACATGCGATATCTATTTGTTGCTGAGTCATCAAGCACAGGTAGAATTCTTGGTTACGGAAGTGCACAATTAAGTTTGATACAAAATGTGGATCTGCTGTGTGATCGCAAAATACTGTATATCAATGAATTAGTTGTTGGAAGCGGTCAGCGGGGTCAGGGAACAGGGAAGAAGTTGATGCATGCGCTGATTGAAATGGGCAGGGAGCTCCAGGCAGACAGTGTTGAATTGACGGTATCTACATTTAATACGGGAGCACAGGCCTTCTATGAACAAATGGGTCTGTCTGTCCGAAGCAGCAGGATGGAGTACATACTGTAGCGGTTTCTTGCACATTTTAAAATAATACGGGATTACATTGGCGAATAAACAAATTTATATTTAACGCTTGAATACCCCCATGGGGTATGTTACACTGTGAAAAGAACGAAGAAAAGGGGTGTTCATGATGGATCATCAGAGCCATCCCAAGGAACCCTTGGAACCATCAGTAACGAACCAGCCGGAAGCGGCTGTACCGCCCGATCAACAAGCGGCTGCATGTCATTCTGAAGGCAGTGACGGGAAGCATGTGCGCAAGAGCCATCACTCGCAGGAGATGAAGGGTAACTTGATATCCCGTTTGAACCGGGTAGAAGGACAGATCCGCGGGATCAAGGGACTGATCGAGAAGGACACGTATTGTGACGATGTGCTTACCCAGATTGCGGCTGCGCAGTCTGCGCTCAATTCAGTGGGCAAGCTGCTGCTTGAAGGTCACATGAAGAGTTGTATCGTTGAACGGATCCAAGCGGGGGAACACGAGGTTGTAGATGAGCTGTTGGTTACGGTAAGGAAATTGATGAAGTAATGATATGCAGAATGAAGTAATCATTTATATATGCCAAGGAGGAAATGAATTATGTCTAACGTTACACTGAATGTTACTGGAATGTCGTGCAACCACTGCGTGAAATCAGTCGAAGAAGCTGTGAAAAGTGCGGGTGCCAAAGGACAAGTGGATCTGGCAGCGGGAACCGTTGCAGTGGAATATGATGAACAGCAAGTCAATGTGGAGCAGATCAAGGCTGCCATTGAAGATCAAGGATACGATGTAGTCTAAGAAGTTGGCTTAAATGGTGTTCTCTCGATTTATGGCTCAGTCCAAAGTGCCGACAGGCGTTGATCACAAGAGGGTGCATCGTTTAAGCCTGATTTTTTGTCTGTTTTATACCCCCCAGGGGTACAATAGGATAACGATTCAAGTATGAAAGGAGACTGACATCATGGATAAATCATCATCAACGGATAATACACCAAGAGCCGGATCGCAGCCGGATGGTTTGCAGACAACGCTGCAGATTACGGGCATGACCTGTGCGGCCTGTTCCACACGGATCGAAAAGGGATTATCACGTATGGAAGGTGTTCAGCAGGCCAGTGTCAATCTTGCCATAGAGCAAGCAAGCGTGACCTACGATCCGAAAGCTGTTAGTCTAGGCGCATTGCGGGATAAGGTGGAGGCGCTTGGCTACGGTACAGTGACGGAGTCAGTTGATCTGGACATTACGGGGATGACGTGCGCCGCATGCTCTGCCCGAATTGAAAAGGGGCTCTCCCGATTGCCAGGCGTATCGCGTGCGAATGTTAACCTGGCGCTGGAGACAGGGCATGTTGAATATGCAGCCGGAGCATTGAAACCTTCCGATATCACGGCCAAAATCAAACAGCTTGGCTACGGTGCTGAGTTGCAGCAGACACAGGAAGAAACCTCATCTGTCCGTGAGCGTGAGCTGCAGCGCAAGAAATGGAAGTGGATGATATCCGCTCTATTATCAATACCTCTGCTATGGGCGATGGTAGGTCATTTCTCGTTCACTTCTTGGATATGGGTGCCTGAGCTGTTTATGAATCCGTGGTTCCAACTGGTGCTGGCAGCTCCGGTACAATTCGTGATTGGATGGCAATTTTATGTGGGGGCTTATAAGGCCTTGCGGAATGGCAGTGCCAATATGGACGTCCTGGTCGCTTTGGGTACAAGTGCGGCATTCTTCTATAGTCTTTACCTGACCCTCACAAGTGGATTTGTAACCCCAACGACAATGGATCATGGTGGGATGGGGGCGAGTACAACGGCCACCATGCCTTCAATAGAACTCTATTATGAAACCAGTGCCATTCTGATTACATTAATCTTGCTTGGCAAATGGTTGGAAGCCGTAGCAAAAGGCCGCTCATCGCAGGCAATTAAAAGCCTGATCGAACTGGCTCCTCGTGAAGCCCGGGTAATCCGGGACGGGCAGGAAGTGGTTGTTCCTGCAGCATATGTGGCGGTAGGTGACCTTGTTCTAGTAAGACCAGGGGATAGCATTCCCGTGGATGGTATCGTGGAAGAAGGGCAGTCCTCAGTAGATGAATCCATGCTGAGCGGCGAGAGTTTGCCTGTCGATAAAAAGCCTGGTGACGCCGTTACGGGCGCTACGCTGAACAAAAATGGTGCACTGAGACTGCGCGCGACCCGAGTCGGTTCAGATACGGCGTTATCTCAAATCATTAAAGTGGTTGAACAGGCGCAGGGTTCTAAAGCGCCCATTCAGCGAATTGCGGATGTCATTTCGGGAATCTTTGTCCCGATTGTGGTCGGGATTGCTGTATTGACATTCCTGATCTGGTATCTGTTCGCAAGTCCCGGTGATTTCGCCGGATCGCTTGAAAAAGCGATTGCTGTACTTGTCATAGCCTGTCCATGTGCACTCGGGCTGGCGACACCAACCTCAGTCATGGCCGGGTCAGGGCGTGCAGCTGAGTATGGCATCCTTTTCAAAGGCGGCGAACATCTGGAATCGGCACAGCAGATTCAGACGGTTGTACTGGACAAAACAGGCACGGTCACTCAAGGCAAACCGGTACTGACAGATGTAATCACAGCATTTGATTGGGCAGAAGCGGAGCTGCTGAAACGGGTTGGAGCAGCAGAGCAGAGTTCTGAGCACCCGCTGGCGGAAGCCATTGTAGCAGGAATTCGAGCCAAAGGACACACCTTAACCCAATCGGAGCAGTTCGAGAACGTGCCGGGGTATGGCGTTCGGGCCAGAGTCGAGGGTCAGGAAGTTCTGGTTGGAACACGGCGGCTGCTTGCAGATGCTCATGTGGAGGTTCCGGAGGCGACCGTTCAACAGATGAACGATTTGGAGGAACGCGGTCGCACGGCGATGTTGGTTGCGGTAGATGGCCGCTGGGCAGGTATAGTGGCTGTCGCAGATACAATCAAGGATACATCACGAGAAGCCATTCAGCGTCTTCAGGCCATGGGGATAGATGTCATCATGATTACGGGGGATAATGAGCGTACTGCTCGTGCTGTAGCGGAGCAAGCGGGTATCCATAATGTCCTGGCAGAGGTCCTGCCTGAGGGCAAAGCTGCTGAAGTGAAGAAGCTGCAGGATCGCGGGCTCAAAGTGGCTATGGTCGGCGATGGGATCAATGATGCTCCTGCTCTGGCTACAGCAGATATCGGCATGGCGATCGGAACAGGGACAGATGTAGCGATGGAAGCGGCGGATATTACGCTGATGCGTGGCGATCTTAACAGTATTGCGGATGCGATCGAAGTGAGTCGGCGCACCATGGGCAATATTAAGCAGAATCTGTTCTGGGCGCTTGGCTATAACGTGATCGGTATCCCTATCGCGGCAGTGGGTTTCCTGGCTCCTTGGCTCGCTGGAGCGGCCATGGCATTCAGTTCGGTATCGGTCGTGCTGAACTCGCTGCGTCTGCAACGGTTGAAGTTGGAACGTAATCACAAATAGGCTGTGAATGGAATATCCTTGACGTCACATGTAAGAGAGATGAAGCGCGGTTTGCTGCGGCGAGCCGTGCTTTTTCTTGTCTTCTTATGAAAATGGACAGCACTATTTGTGAAATGTAAATTATGTTTTCTGAACATTTCAGAAATTAGTTGACAATAGTGACATATGCCATTAAAATTTAAACAATTGTTTGATTCAAACGATCGTTTAAATCAAATTAGAACTATTTTGTAATGGGGGACCTTATTCATGTTACAGGCATTACGCATTTTATTGAAAAAACCGCCAGTGATTGTAGGGATCGTTACGGCACTTATGTTCCAAGTGATCTTTAGTGTCATCTGGATGACTGCATACTCCGGCGTGAACGACCGCACGAATGAATTGACGGTTGCGATTGTGAATGAAGACGGAGAAATGTCCCAAGGGATAGCGGATAGTATGGCTAAGACACTGCCTTTCCACACGGTATCCGATCTCAGTTCTGCTGAAGCATTGGATCAATTGAATCATCACGAAGTGCATATGGTGCTGAATATTCCGGCAGGCTTTAACGAGCTGCTTCAGACCGCGGGTTCCACCGCCGAAATTAAGTACACGATTAACGAGGCTAACCCGGTTACGATCAAAAGCATGATGCAAGGTGTATCACAAAGTGTAACAAACACGATTAACAAGCAAGCAACAGCTCAAGGTGTACAGACCCTGCTGACGGCTACAGGAGCACCTGCGGATCAGGCTGCAGCTGCTGCTGCCAACCTGGCTTCCCGGGTCGAAGGAACAACAACTTCGATTAACCCCGTGAATGGAATGAATAATCAGATGGTACCGATGATGATGGTACTGGCTTCTTATGTCGGCGCCATGATCATGGGTATGAATCTGCAGACAGCAATGGGGATGCTGTCAGCTGCGCACTCCCGCCTGACGCTGTTCGGTGCAAGAATTGTGATTAACATCGGATCCGCTCTGGTGGTATCGCTTCTCGGCTCATCGTTGATTGTTGCGCTGGGGGGACAGATTGCCCAAGGATTCGTTGCTTTCTGGTTGTTCCAGGCTCTGTTCCTTTGCACGTTCATGTTCTTCTCCCAGTTCTTCCTGATCTGTTTCGGACCTGCAGGAAGCCTGTTCAACATCATCTCACTGTCCCTGCAGCTGGTATCTTCCGGTGCTATGGTGCCACGTGAACTGCTTAACAGCTTCTACAGCGGAATTGGACAGTATCTGCCTGCAACTTACGCGGTTCAGGGTATTCTGAGCGTTCAACTTGGTGGACCTGGAGTTCAGTCGGCAGCAGGCTCTGTTGCCATTGTCCTGGTCATCGCGGTTGCACTCTCCCTGGTTGTGACCATGCTCAAAAAACAGCGCATGCCAGCAGGCGCACCAAGCCCGGCTCAAGTGAACGGCTAATATTACAGACGTACATGACTCTCTATAGCATTGGAGCAGGCACCCCGGTGGACTTCACCCGGGGTGCCTGCTGTTCGTTACGAGTACGATTGCTGCTTTTTACATGGCATTGATCTTGCCTTGCGCTTTGATATACAAACTTTCATAATAAATAGATGGAGCAGCCTGGCTGCAGCCCGGGAAGCTGGAGCATAGAAAAGAACGGATAAGAGGAGCGGACGGAATGACGGAACCGGAATTGGATATCAAAACGAGGATTTTGCTTGCAGCCAAGAAACTTTTTGCACAGCAGGGGTATGACGGGACAAGTGTTCGTCAAATCTGTGATGAGGCAGGTGCCAATGTGTCACTGGTCTCGTATCATTTTGGCGGAAAAGAAAAGGTGTTTGAAGCCATATTCGAGCACTTCTTTCCTGGTCACATGCTGAATGATTTGGCTGCGGAGTCCATGTCCCCTGTTGAGGGTATCACCAAAATTGTAGGTGAAGTCGTAAAGTTCACGATGAATGACTGGGAGATGAGCGATATTGTACAGCTTGAAATAACGCTGAATACCCATCGCACGGCTACCGTATTTCGCTTCCTGGACCCTGTGTGGACCAAAGTGAAGGACTTGCTGCAAGAAGGCAAGGACCAAGGGATATTCCAGATCGATTCCGTATCTTATGCAATGCTTCAGGTCATGGGTGTGGCTCTGGCACACAAACGTGCCAAAAACTCACGGTTTACGTTTAACTATGAGGATATGGATACAGATCAGCTGGCTGAACAGACGATTGAATTCGTACTACGAGGACTGGGAGTGAATAGACATGAATGAAACGATTGAATTGATGATGAAACACCGCTCGGTGCGGAAATTCAAGCCGGACCCGGTAAGTGAGGAACAGCTGGCGGCAATTGTAGCTGCCGGGCAGATGGCTTCCTCATCCAGCAGCGTACAGGCATATAGCGTCGTTGCCGTGACGGATTCGAAACTAAAATCGAAACTCGCTGCATTGGCAGGTAACCAAGTCTATGTGGAAGAATGTCCTGTTTTTCTCGTATGGTGTGCGGATCTGTACCGATTGAGTGATGCGGCAAGACGCCACCTGCCAGAGAAGGAATCCTATGCCGATTCCACAGAGAACTTCATGGTTGCAACCATCGATGTGGCCCTGGCCTCCCAGAATGCCGCTCTGGCGGCTGAGTCGCTTGGTTTCGGGATTGTATATATTGGCGGGCTGCGTAACCGGATTGAGGAAGTGACTGAATTACTGGGATTGCCGGAAGGGGTTTACCCTGTATTCGGTATGTGTATCGGTGTAGCCGATCAGGAAACCGGAATTCGCCCACGTCTGCCACTGAATGCGGTACTTCACCGCAATCGCTATGATGCCGAGCAGACGCTCCAGGGCGTGGAAAGCTACGACGAAACAACGACAGCATACATGAAAGCTCGCACGAACGGTGAACGTACAACACCGTGGTCCGAGCTGATGGCGAAACGCCTTACGGAGCCGGCACGTCTTCAGATGAAGCCTTACCTCGAAGGCAGAGGATTTATGAAGCGCTAAAGTGGTTGTATAGAAGAAGGTCAGCCGGGGAGTCCGGCTGACCTTTTTGTTGTCGTAATCTGCACCCTGAATTAGGGCAAACGGTAAAAGCGCTTGGTGTTCTGGTAAAAGAGTCGTGCCGCCCGCTCGCTTCCCATGCCGGTAATCTCGCTCCAGGCCTGAATGACCTGTCTCGTCATGGCGGGATGTGTCATGCGCCCCTGAAACGGTCCCTCAAAAGGCCAGGGACCGTCAGTTTCCGCCATGACCTGTTCGGCAGGGTACTGCCTTGCCAGATCACGGATTTCCTCTTCGTATTGAATATCAGGTGTGAATGAGATGAAGTACCCGTTATCAGCCATCCGCTGAACAGTTTTGGGGGAGCCCTTGAACCAGTGAAAATGGGCATGTCTGAACTGATATTGTTCCAGCATGTCACAAACGATGTCGGCATCTTCATATACGGCATGAAGAACGATGGGTTTGTTATGCCTCTTCGCAAGCTGGATAAACCGTTCAAGCAGCTTGATATACCCGCTCTGGTCAAAATCTTGCCCCGCCTGTTCAGCTTCCTGGCGATTGTAGTAAGGCAGTCCCACTTCCCCAATGGCCGCAGCTTGTCCGATGTGCTTTTCAATCCAATCAAAGAAGAGGTCTTGGTCTGCCGCGGCAGGCAAGGACTGTTCCGGGTGGAAGCCGAAGGCCGGATACACAGTTCGGGGATTCTGTCTCGCCAGCTCCAGATTGGCCTGGGCCGAAGACATATTCATGGAAACTGCGATGAGTGCTTCAACCTGTTTGTCCGAAAAGGATTGCAGCATCTCACGTTGCTCTTCTGGTGTGTATTGATCGAGATGAATATGAGCATCGATTAATGGTGCAAAAGCTTGAGTATGCATGGAGGTGCCCCCCTGTAGTCTTTGGTCTTTCGAATAGTGATACGCAAAGGATGCTGAACTGGACCACCACTTTAGGTGAATATAACCAAAAACCCGTACTATGGAGATAGCCGGGCTTTCCTTTGTTCTTCTCTCATCCACTCGGAAATCTGCCGTTTGCGTTCAAGGAAAGCAGGTTCTTCCGTAATTTCTTCACGTCTTGGACGGTCAAAAGGAACATCGACCTCCTGCAGCACTGCAGCAGGTCGATTGGATAACACATAGATTCGATCGGCAAGCAGCAGGGCCTCCTCAATATTATGGGTTATGAACAGCACCGAGCAGCGGTTCTGTTCCCAGATATCAAGCAGCCAGCGCTGCATATCGCTGCGCGTCAATGCATCGAGCGCACTGAAGGGCTCATCGAGCAGCATCAGTTCCTGTGGGCTGAGCAGGGCACGAAGAAATGCAGCACGCTGCTGCATGCCGCCCGATAGCATATGCGGATAGGCCTGTTCGAATCCGGCGAGACCAACACTGGCCAACCACTTCCGTGCTTCCGCGAGTGCTTCTGCCTTGGGCGGAGCACTTGCCGATACTTCACCTGCAAGCAGCACATTTTCTTCAATGGTGCGCCATGGGAAGAGAGCAGGCTGCTGTGGCATATAGCTGATTTTACCCCGCTGTCCGGTAACGTTCTGTCCGTTCATCAGGACCTGGCCTGCTTGCGGTTTTAGCAAGCCTCCAATGATGTGAAACAACGTGCTCTTGCCGCAGCCGGAAGGACCAACGATGGCTGCGAATTCGCCCTGCTCCACAGTCAGGGACAATCCGTTCAGGACCGGGAGCTTGCTCCTGCGTTCCCGAAATGAAGCATGAACGTCCTGTACTTCCAGCGCAGGCAGATTCCTAGTCCCGGAAACGGACATAGCAGCGGGAGCGGGAGTGAGTGATCCTTCATTTGACCCCTTAATTGTGGTACTTCCGCTTGGCACTGTTTGCGCCTGTTCGTTATGTTTGAGTGTCATCTCGCATTCACTTCCTAACCTTGTATATTGCTTATGATGCGATTCAACGCTTCTGTGGTCGCCAGCGAACGAGCAGCTTCTCCAGCAGGGCAATGAACAGGAAGAGCAGCAGGCTAAGCGCTACAATAATCATGATCGCAACGAATAGACGGTCTGTCCGGTAGGCGGACTTTTGAAGCATCATATAATAGCCGATCCCTTTATCCGCTCCGATCCATTCTGCAATGATGGCGCCCATCACGCTGTATGTGGCGGCAATTTTGACACCGGAGAAGATCGAGGGCAATGCGTGCGGCAGCTCCAGCTTCCAGAAGATCTGTCCGCGTCTTGCTCCCGCCATGCGCATATAATTCATCATTGCGGCATCGGTTCGGGTCAGGCCATCCATGGCAGCAACAGCAACGGGGAAGAAGCAGACCAGTATAATGGTAATCAGCTTGGGCAGCAGCCCGAATCCGAACCAGATCAGCAAGAGCGGAGCGAGCGCGATGGTCGGTATATTTTGACTAAGGATAAGTAATGGATAGAGGGCTGATTTCAGGAATGGAATCAGGTGCAGCACCATCGCAATCAGCAGTCCTACCAGTGTGCCCGCCGCGAAGCCGATCAACGTGAGCTGAATGGTCGCCCATGCATGCATGCCGAGCCGTTCTGCCTGGGATGCTGCTTCATGCGCGATGTCGGAAGGTGCCGGCAGCATCCATTTTTCAATGTGAAACAGGGACACCGCGCCCTGCCATATCGCTATAAAGAGAATAACCGCCACAATGGGCGGCCATACACTTTTGAAATAGGTATGCATTAGCGATACTTCTCCGTCAGGGTATCCATGCTGAAGCCGTTCGGGCTATGGGCAATTTTGATCTGGGAGATGATGCTTGGACTGCCAGCCTCCACGAGCACCTCGTGCATTTTGCGGACAACTTCGAGCAGTTCCTCCAGTTCTCCCTCCATCGTGGTGTCGAGCGGGTTGACCTGGTATTTCAAACCGGATTGCTGAATAACTTCAATGGCACGATCCACATAAGGGTATGAATTTTCACCATTTGGCGTTTTGGGAATGACCTGAATGCTAAGCAGTGTGCTTGCCATGAGAGATCACGGCTCCTTTCGGGTTAGTTGTATTTTATTGAGGTAAAAATTCGTTCGTATACGCCTTGGATACATCAATCTGCTCATCGAGCAGTTTTTTGTCGAACATCCAGTCCGTGTAATTTTGCCATACTTCCTGTTTCTGCTCACCCCAGCGCGGAGCATCGTCCTTGTACTTAGGGCTGAGCCATTTTTGGCTTGCCAGGACAAGGTCCTTATCCAGATCCGGTACAGCCTTGATCAGAATGTCCGCAGCTTCTTCGGGATGATCAATAGCGTATTGGTACCCCTCGGAAGTGGCCTTCATAAACGCCTTAACCAGCTCGGGGTCGTTCTGAATGGTCTGTTCGTTCGTAACGAGTACAGGGGTGTAATAGTCCAGCGCGTCGGAATAATCCTTCACATACAGCATGTCGATGGGTTCTCCGCGCAGCTCGGCTTCAATTCCGGTCCAGGCGTAGAAAATCCAGGCAAAATCAATGTCCCGTTTCACTGCGGTAAAAAAGTCGGCATCGCCCATATTAATATTTTTCACTTTGGACACATCGGCGCCTTCGCCTTCCATGATGGATTGCATGACTGCTTCTTCCACAGGGGAACCCCAGCCGCCATAGGATTTGCCTTCAAAATCTTTGGGTGATTTAATGTTTCGGTCCACCGGAGCGGCGAAGCCGGACGTATTATGCTGAATGACGGCTGCAATGGAGACGAGCGGAACGTCCTGTGTGCGGGCTTGTGTTACGCTCTCCTGATAACTTACGCCAAAAGGCACTTCGTTCGACGCAACCATCGTATCCGCGCCCCCAGCACCTGGCTGCACAATCTCAACATTCAAGCCTTCTGCTTGGTAAAAACCTTGATCCACGGCGGCATACAGGCCAGTGTGGTTTGTATTTGGGGTCCAGTCGAGCACGACTTTGACATCCTTCAGTGCTGCGCTATCCCCTTCATTGGTGTTTTCAGTGTTGCTGCTGCCGTTCTGTCCTGTGGGTGCTGCTTCCTGGCTGCCGCATGCAGCGACGGTGACCAGTGTCACACACAAGAGCAGGAGGCCGATCATTTTCCGCCATCTCATCTTGATTTCTCTCCTTCAGTTGTCCGGCCAGTGGCACGGGGTACTCCTTGGCTTCATATCCAAGCATGGTGCATAAATCCTTCGATTTATACCAGCTATGATCCGGATGGCATCCTTTTTTATACATGAAGAAATTAAGAAAAATGTCTTATCTATGTAAAAAAAGAAGCCAGACCGATTTGGCGGCACTTTTTCTTGCAATATCAGTAATTCAGCTTCGAAGCTTAATCTTACTGATAACATCAAAAAAAGCGCCCCGAAATCCGGGACGCGTGCAGGCGTTAGAGAGGTGGCGTACAGCACATGGCTGGGCCTATTCAATATACTCCGATTCCTACGCTGGCATGATCCAGATCAGGTCTAAGGGTTAGTATCTTCGTGGGATACACTCTCAGCCGGCCAATTCCGACTCCCCTGGGAAACTATGAAGTTACGGGCATTACTAGGTGTAATTATAGGCCAGCGGGTGGAACGTGTCCAGTCAGGAACTGGATGGGATACGTATGAACTTATTAAACAGGCCGTTATACATATGTATAACAGCCTGTTTAATTTTCAATAATTATCGTGGCGAATAATATAAGGCAATCTGGCTGAGTACAAAAAATCGGATCCTAAGTGCTGAAGATCTGGAAGGCTCCCCACAAATACTTGGATCAAATCCAATGTTTGATATCTGGTCGAATAAGGGCTGCTTTCCCTATTTCAATGATCAGCTTTTGATCGTTTGACCTTAACCGGAGTCGCTTGATTAATTTAAACAACATAATTTAGATACAGAAGGAGATAGTACTGCTATAACAAATAATTACTTTTTACATAAAAATGGGGGCGTACTGAATGATCCTTAAAATCATATTCGCAATTATTCTGTCCTATTGTGTCTACGTTTTTTTCACAGCTTACCTTTTATTTTTGGTTCCGTCTCCATCTACTATTGAGAATACGGATATGCAAAAATCGTTAACAGCAGGAAGTACAACAGATCGCGTATTGCTCTTGGAGGACGGCTTTCAATCCGGTCAGGTGAGAATCCAGACCATTCGAGAGGCGAAAACAAGCATCGACGTGGCTTATTACTCCATCCAAAAGGGAAAAACATCTCAACTCTTTTTTGCTGCTTTATTCGATGCAGCTGATCGGGGTGTGCATGTTCGAATCATTTTAGACGGGGTTTTTCACAGCATGCGCGGAGAATTGCGTGATATTCCAGATGCCATTGCAGCTCACCCCAATGTGGAGTTAAGGTATTATGAACCACTCCACCTATTTATGCCATGGACATGGCACAACCGTCTGCATGACAAAATCCTTCTTGTCGACAACACATATGGCATCATTGGCGGCCAAAATATTGGTGATAAATACATGGCATTGCAACCCCCAAAAGACTATGTATTCGATCGGGATGTCCTTGTTTACAATCCAAACCATAGTACGAACAGCACGGTTGTTGAAATGAAAAAATATATAGATCGGTTATGGAATCATCCATTCACCAAACCAGAAAAACATGCCAAACGTCAGCATCATACAAAGGGGTTACAAGAGCTGGCTCAGCTGGCTGAGTTATATAAAAAAGCTCAGGCTGAGAGCGATCCTTTTGTTAAAGTGTTGCCGAAGGAATGGGCTCAAGGGGCTCTTCGTTCCGACCACGTCGCTTTCATTCACAATCCAATCCAGAGGCTGTATAAAAACCCGATCATGTGGAAAGCATTTGTTCATTTCGCCAATCAAGCAAAGTCGAAAGTGTACCTTCAGACGCCATATGCCATTCCTACCAAGAAAATGAAGAAAGCCGTACATCTGTCGATGAATCCAAAAGCAGAATGGGTCATGCTAACCAATTCAATCCAGCAGACCCCTAACCCTTTGGCTTTCGCGGGATACTTAAGCTCTAAGAAACGGTTGCTTGATACCAGTCTGGCCATTTATGAATACCAAGGCCCTTATTCCATACACGGCAAATCATTTGTCATGGATGATTACCTCAGCATGGTTGGTTCGTATAATCTTGATCCCAGATCTGCCTTTCTAAATACCGAATCTGCTGTGGTCATTTCTGGTTCTGCATTCGCCAACGAACTAACAGAGGCTATGGATATCAAACGTACACATAGTACGCGTGTGAATAAAGGTGAGCATCCAGCAGAATCTACGAATCTGAAAGGCTCTGTTTTCAAACGAATGGCAATCACAGCTTTATCCAAACTGTCTTTTCTCTGGAGATTTCTGTTGTAGGAAAGAACTCACAATCTTTTGAGTTGAATTTTGCTCCAGTTCATCAAAGCTTGCTTATATTTCTTGCGCCAAGACAAATGGATCTGTATCGGGTAAGAACTAGACCAATGGATTCAGAAATCTCATTTAGAATTCGCGATGTATGGACCGCGCCAACCGGCAAGTCATCACACGGGAGATATAATTTCATTGGAGTACCCGTCTGAATGTTCACAGAATGTTCACTTATGTGGAGGGTTTCCTCATCTCTATAATTACGAAGGTAAACAGAGAGGATGAGTGAATTGCCAACAAGCAAGAGGGATCAAATCATTTTCGGATTAATGATGTGTACAGGAATGGTCGTCGTCATGATGACTTTCAATTTATGGCACAGTGGGTTACTCGGTAAGATGTCCCCGCTTGAGATACTGCTTCAATTCATATTATGTTTTGTCATCGCGTTTGTGGTAGAGTCCTTCATTGTCGGACCTGTAGCGAGAAAGATTGCTTTTTCCTTGCCCTTTGACAAGTCCAACAAGATTTTGAGTGTGCTCGCCATGTCATTTTTCATGGTGATTGGCATGGTTCTGATCATGTCCTTGTATGGGATGGTTTCAGCATACCTGGCGGATCAATTAAATGGGGCATCCGTACTCCGTAAGTACCTTCATACAATCGCTCGTAACTTCAGCCTGGCGCTGCCATATCAATTGATCATTTTGGGGCCCCTCGTGCGATATGTATTCGGTAAATTCATCAAGGATAACGGGCCTGTAATGCCTGTTGTTAACAAGAGTGTGTGATGCAGCTGGACCCAAAGTATTTCCTGGGCAATCTTGTGCAAATGAATAGATCATATTCTCACCTGTAATGAAAGGTGATCTGAGGCAAAGATGGGGCACTTTCCACCGTAATTACAGCGCTAACGAATCGAGAACACCTTATTAGGCCAGTTTTTAGGGGAATGAAAAATCTAACGAATCTCAGCGGCGTTATTATGCTAAGAAACTGCAACGAGACCTTGAATTTGAGATAATTACCTAAAATAACGCCTCTAGGATTCGTTAGATCTCAAACATGTAGAAATGGAGGGGGATAGCGTGTGCTAGGTTCGTTAGAACAGAGTAACGCTAGAAAAAGATGTCCACTGCCAAGTCATGGCGGTGGACATCTCAATCTCTACAATAGGTATTTCTAATCCTCAGGAAAGGATGAACACATAACTGTTATGTCACAGAATCCGCTATATGTTTGTTCTGCCATTGATGCGTGATCACACTAATGACAAGCAGGCCAACCGCAAAGATGGCAAGCATCCATGCAGATTGATTAACCTCCAGATGATCAAGACTCCATCCCGTGGTCAATGGCAGAATAGCACCGCCGACCCCGCCTGAGGCAATCAAGATGCTTGGTGTGGATTCTTCTGTTCCAGGCAGCAGTTTACTAGCGAAGACAAGGGCAATGGAGAAGATGCCTGACATCGCAAGTCCAAGCAGTAAGATGATGAGAAATGCAGACCATATTTGGTTTGTAAATGGAAATACCATTAACAAGAGAACAGATGCGAGACAACTGTACAGGACATAGACGCGGTATTGGAATTTCTCTGCGATATACCCGGCGAAGAGTCGTCCCACAGACATGGCAATCCAGAAACAGGTGACACTAAGCGCTGCTCCGGCTTCCTTCATGTTCATTTTCTCAATCAGAATCGCTGGCATGAAGTTTGCAAGACTCATCTCCGTACCAACATAAAGGAAGAAGAAAAGCACGAATAATACCAGAAGAGTCATGTTACGGCCACGATAGGTTGGACCGGGTGTGCTGACAGCTACGGGATGCATCTCACCTGGTGCCCCGGCAGTGTGGGCATGTATTGAACCGTTATTAGAACTACGTCGCTCTAGAACCTCATCGAGTTCACCGAATGATCCTTTCGCCCAGAAAACAAAGGTCAGCGCTGCGCAGATCGCAACAACGAGAAAGGAAAGGCGCCAGTATCCGGCAGCAATCAGACCGCTGGCAATGAGTGGCATGACCATCGCCCCGATCCCGAATAACACTTCAAGTCGACTCATGGCAACGGCTGTATTGTCTTTGATTGCAGCAATGATAATGGTACCAATGACAGCTTCAACCATTCCGAATCCAAAGCCGGCTGCGGGTGCGATTACGTACATCCAGCCCCACGGTGGCAGCAGCATATAGGATAATTCTGCGATACAGAGCAGTGCTGTGGCGATTAACAGGCCTCCCCGTTTACCAAAGCGTCTGTTCAGCCATGGAGATAACAATACACCACCCAGGAATCCGGCAAATTGAGCGAAGATCAGCGTTCCGCCTTGGCTATAATCTTTGCCATAATGTTCAAGTGCAACCGGCAGAATGGAACCGAGCACAACGTGGGCAAGTCCAATCAGGAAATAGGATAGACATCCGATCCAAAGTAATTTTTTCATATAGAACTCCTTCTACTTATATACATAAAATGAGGATCACAATAAAGCGCAATCTTGGAGACAAAGTCTATCATAACAGGACATGTTAAGTTATGCCATGAATTCCGGATCGATACAGAAGGTTGCAATTAGGTCCGGCGTTCGTATATACTGAGACACAACAATTACAGATCGGAACCATGCCGTTGAAGAGCATCCAACTCGGAGGCGTTATCGCCAGGGGAGCGAATATATCCCCAAGTTAACCGGAACCGCCCGTTATCGCGGACCAAGAGGCTGAATGAGGATATCCTGATTCGGCAAGTTGGGTGGCACCGCGAGCAGAGCGCTCCTCGTCCCAAGGGATGAGGGCGCTCTTTGCATTTTTACAGCCAAAGGAGACGGTGACCATGTTGGACATGAAGTGGATTCGGGCACATGCAGATGAGGTACAGGCAGCGGCCGACGGAAAAAAAATCAATATCAGCATTCGCATATTGCTGGAACGGGATGAGGAACGCAGAGCTCTTTTGCAGGAAACGGAAGAAGGGCGCAGAATGCGAAACACATTATCAGCGGATATTGGGAAACTGATGCAATCCGGGGATCGGGAACAGGCCGAAGAACTGAGAGCTCGGGTAAAACAGCTGAATGAGCAGCTGGAACAGGTCGAAGCGAAGCTTGCAGACGTGCAGGAGGAAGTGACCAGGCTGCAATGGCTGGTGCCCAATGTTGTATCGCCGGATACGCCGAACGGAGCATCCGACGAGGATAATGTGGAGCTGCGGCGCGTGGGAGAAACACCGAAATTCGATTACACAGCCAAGGACCATGTGGAACTCGGAGAGCTCCACGATCTGATTGATATTCCGCGCGGGGTGAAGATCGGTGGAACAAGGAGCTATGTGCTGAAAGGGGCAGGGCTACTTCTGCACCGGGCTGTACAGCAGCTTGCGCTGGATTTGCTGCTGAGGCATGGATTTACACCCATGGAAGTGCCTTTAATGGTCAGAGAGGATGCACTTGTGAACACGGGGTTTTTCCCGACAGGACGCGATCAGGTCTACGAGTTGGAAGGTGAGGGCAAGTGGCTGGTCGGGACCTCGGAGGTACCGCTCGTATCGTATTATGCGGATGAGATTGTGGATGTACAGAAGCCGATCAAGCTGGCTGCGGTATCGACATGTTTCCGCAGTGAGGTTGGATCAGGTGGTCGTGATGTGCGAGGGTTATACCGGGTTCATCAGTTTGCCAAAGTCGAACAGGTCATTCTCTGTGCACCAGATGCGGCGGAATCGGAGCGCATGCTGCAGGAAATTACCGGACACGCTGAAGAGTTGCTGCAGCTGCTGGAGCTGCCTTATCGGGTAGTCGCGGTGTGCACAGGAGATATGTCCCAGAAAACGTATAAACAATATGATATTGAAACATGGATGCCGAGCCGGGGGGCTTATGGAGAAACCCATTCGTCGTCAAACCTGCATGATTTTCAGGCACGTCGTTCGAATATTCGCTGCCGTGATGCCGAGGGTAAATTGGCGTACTGCCATACGCTGAACAATACAGCCGTAGCTTCGCCCCGAATCCTTATCCCCTTGCTGGAGAATCATCAGCAGGAGGATGGAAGCATTCGCATTCCGGCGGCTCTCCAGCCTTATATAGGCGGTGCTGAATATTTGATTTTGCCGCATCAAGATGAAGAAAACCAGAAGTAATGGATTGTGAAAAATGTAAAAGCAAACGGAACCCTGATTCAGGGTTCCGTTTAATCAAACATATGGTCTGTTACCCACAGATATTCTTGTTCAAGCCTAGCTGCCAGCTTGGAATCTTCCCTTAAAGCAACTTCTCTCATATAGGATAGATCTATAGATTCAAACTGACTATAAATTAGATAACGTGCCCACTCTAAGCTGCGGGCATCAGTCCAATATTCGGCATTTCTTAATCGATCTAATATAAGATCATCGATCCCGATTACATAACAGTAACCTTCAGGGGTTATCAATTTGATAACTTTATCTTTCGAACCTTCTAGCGTATCGGATGGAATCTCAATAGGGATATCCATTTCGGAAACGTAATAATGCCTTCCCTCTCGCTTAAATCCAAGACGATCAAATAAACTCCGTGCCAAATCATCTCTAATCATAACAAGGTCAACATCTGTTGTCTTTAACTACCGGATGTGTACAGTTCAACAGCATGTCCGCCAACTATAACTGCAGGATCAGCATCTAATGCATCTAGAAGCGGGGTTATGATACCCATAACATAAAATTCTTTCAAGTTACTCCTTGTTTCATCTGCTGCAAGCTCTAGAAGTTTGCGTTTTGCCGACTGGATTTTCTTTTGCATTTCCGGATTCTCTAAACGTTCCATAGTTCACCCACATTCTTAACGGAGCTTCCATTCGCGCTTGTTAATAATCTCGATTTGTCCAGATTCTAAAGCTTTTCTAAATCGATTACGGGCCGTTTTCATTAGTAGTATCATTTCGTCCTCAGGTCTAATTTTGTTGGATGCCGAAGTGATAATGCTCTTCATGCGCTTACGATTATTTTTTGGTTTAATCATATCCAGCAAGTCTATTTCCTTCAAGCAAACCAACCCACTTTCTAGAGGTTTATATTCCAAACAGTATGTCTATACCTTTACATATTATACACTGGAAGTGGAAAATTGTTCACTGTCATGCAGTGCGTATTAACTAATCTAGTGTTTCTTGAATCCTGTAGGAAAATTGTCAATCCAACTTTTTTTGAACAGTGTATTCCTATAATATTCATTATTATGCATCCAATCTCCGATATAATATAATAGAAGTAAAATATTGGATTATAGGAGATGGGAGATTGAAATGAACAGAATCAAAATAACACTTCGAGGATTGCTTGCACTCATCATAGTATGTACCGTACTGGCTCCGTCACACATTCTGGCGGCTACGGGGGATGTGACCTCCATTGAAATTACCAACAGCAGTCCGCAGAAGTTAAGTGTGTCACAGACCGTTGCGCTTAAGGTGATGGCTGAAGTGGAAGGGTTTGATAACAAGCAGGATGTGACTGCAGGTGTCACGTGGTCTACGAGTAATGCAGCCGTTGCAACCCTTGTGAAGGGTAAAGTAAAGGCGGTAGCAGCTGGTGAGGCAACCATATATGCCGAGGTCGATGGAGCAAAGGCCCAGATCCTTGTTCAGGTTTCCGAGAAAATCAAAAGCATAAAAGCCTCGCCCAAATCCTACAGTTTTGTCAAAGGCAGTGAAAGCACGCTGCCCAAAGTCAGCATTGTACGTGCGAACGGCAAAGAAGAAGATGTTACGTCAGAGATCGTATGGACGGTATCGAATGAGTTGGCTGTGCTGGAAAATGGAAAGATCAAAGGCAATACGCCTGGCAGAGTGCTGTTACAAGGCAAATACGGCTCGGAAACCGTTAAAGTACCAGTCGCTATCACTGACATTATTACCAAAGTCGAGGTAACACCTACTGCATTGCAGCTGAACATCAAGAAATCCAAAGCACTTAAGGTTATTGGTACATATGCGAATGGAAAAACCATTAATCTCTCGAAGCAGGTGACCTGGACTTCATCGAATAATGCGGTGGCAACCGTTAAAAATGGGACGGTCAAAACACTGGCGGAAGGTCAGGCGACCTTGACAGGAACCTATCAAAATCAGACAATAAAGACAGAAGTTACTGTTGTTCCGCTGCTCAAAAAACTGATTCCAAGTCAAAAGAAGCTTGTATTATCCCGTCAGGGAAGCACTACGCTGACGGTCATGGCACAATATGACACTGGTAAAACGTCGGTTGTTACAAACAGTGCAGTCTGGAGCAGTACGAAACCAAGTGTTGCTACAGTAACGAATGGCAAAGTTGTGGCTGTGGGCAAAGGAAAAACAAGCATAACGGCCAAATGGAACAACAAGAAAGTGACGATACCGGTAACGGTAAAATAAAGCTTCATTAACAATAGCGATTGACACCATTATTTTTTATTAAAGCAATAGACAGCAGAGGGGGCGTAGACATACGCCCCTTTTTAGATACAAAAATTCGAAGTCACCCAGAGGTTGATTGCCTGCTGTGCACCCGGGTTGAAGGCATGAAGCAAAGTGCATGTAAAAAGTACAAAACAGGCTACCATTTGAAGTCCGATCAAAAGGGGAGGGCGGCTGAATAACAGGCTCCTGTGTAAGAGTACAGTTGGAATTCAACCATCTAGGAAGGTGATGTTGATCAGAGGAAGATTGATGTATCTTATTGCCGCAGTAATTACAATGGCAGCCGGGTTAGCCTCCCGGCATTTTGGGGGAATGCTGCCTGTTTTCTTGCATGAACATGCTGGTGACGCGTTGTGGGCAGGCATGGTCTATTTCGGGATACGTATGATTTGGATCAGTCGCAGCAGGGTTTGGGCCATCATGTTTGGCGTAATATTCAGCTCGGCGATCGAGTTCTCGCAAATGATCCAGACCCCTTGGCTTAATGAGCTGCGTTCAACGATGTTCGGAGCTCTGATCTTGGGACGCGGATTTCTTGTGGTAGATCTAATCAGGTACACGGTAGGGATTATGTGCATGTTTGTGTTAGACCATTATTTCCTGAGCAATAGGAGGAGTTAATATGAATATCGAAAAGCTGTTTGCCGAGTCACCAGAATTCGAAACCGAGAGATTGAGGCTGAGACGTCTTACGCTGGAGGATACACAGGATTACTTTGCATTTGCCTCCGATCCAAGAGTGAGTGCACAAAGTCTGTGGAACTGTCATGAGACGGTGGATGAGTCTGTTCAATACATTCAACGGGCACTGGACAATTATGAGAAGAAGTTCGTATATCTGTGGGGATTTGTTCTGAAAGATAACGGGCGCCTGATAGGTCGAGGAGGAATTTTTCATTTTAATGAATTGATGCAGAGTGCTGATCTGGGATATGCCATTGCCAGCGCCCACTGGAACAAAGGGATTGCTGCGGAAGCGATGCAGCCCATCGTCAATTATTGTTTTCAGGAATTGGACTGCAACCGGCTGGAAGGCAGGTGCAACGCAGGCAATATTGGATCAGCACGGGTTATGGAGAAACTGGGCATGTCATATGAAGGCTTGCTTCGCAAACAATTGAAGATTAAAGGTGTGTTCACGGATCAGAAATTGTACTCCCGTATCCGGGATGATCTATAATACGTTCAATGATGCACAGAGTACATAGAAGAAATAATAAGGAGGCGGAACAATGATCTACAGTATTATTTCCCGGTCGGTATGGGAGCAGGTATCCAAGGAGAACGTGTACGCACCAGACAGCCTGAAGACGGATGGATTCATTCATTGTTCCACCAAGGAGCAAATTCCATGGGTAGCCGCACAATACTACGCCGGGCGAACGGATCTGCTATTGCTCGGTATTGATGAGAAAGCATTGAAGCCTGAACTTGTATATGAAGACCTGTATGAATTGAATGAACTGTTCCCTCATATTTATGGAGAGCTTAATCTGGATGCGGTGCAGAAGGTTATTCCTTTTGAGCCCAATAAAGAGGGAGTACTTTCTTTTCCGGAGTAATGCAATCCCTGAAACGCGATCATTGATACAGAAAGGTGTTGGCATATTGGATATGAATATGAACCAGGCATTTCTGGAGACAGCCGAGAAGCAATTTCAATACTATAAACAGCTCGGGGAAAAGGCAATGGAACAGCTTGAGACCGAGCAATTATTTGAGGCATGGCATGAAGATGCCAACAGCATTGCGGTCATTGTGAAGCATTTGTGGGGCAATATGTTATCCCGTTGGACGGACGTGCTCACAACGGATGGAGAAAAGTCATGGCGGGAGCGTGATGCCGAATTCGTGAATGACATCTCCACCCGTGAAGAACTGCTGGACAAATGGGAAGAAGGCTGGAATTGTTTGCTGAATGCCATTCGTTCTTTTACACCGGAACAACTCTCACATATCATATACATCCGCAACGAAGGACATACCCTCATGGAGGCCATAACACGGCAATTGGCGCATTATCCATACCATGTGGGGCAGATCATCTACGCGGCCAAAATGCTCAAAGAAACACCGTGGAACAGCCTTTCCATTCCAAGGAATGGATCCGCAGTATACAATGGCGGCAAATTTGCCATGCCGAAAGCGCGCAGGCATTTTACCGAGGATGAGTTAGACAAGGATTGATCGATAAACATGAATTAAACGCCTATTACAGAACAAAGTGAGGAACATTATGACACAGTTTGCATTAATACGTCACGGAAGCACAGCGTGGAATAAGGAAAAGCGGTCTCAGGGACAGACGGACAATCCTCTGGATCAGGAAGGAAGAGAACAGGCCGTTTTGCTTGCTGAAAGGCTGAGTACAGAGTCGTGGGATGCGATATATGCGAGTGACTTGGAGCGTGCAAGTGAGACGGCAAGGATCATTGGACAGCGGCTGGGGATTAACGAGATTCACCTGGACTCAAGGTTACGTGAGATGGGCGGTGGACAAGTGGAAGGAACAACGGAAGCAGAGCGTATAGCCAAATGGGGCGCGGACTGGAGCAGCCTTGAGCTGGGACGGGAGGCTGCAGAGGCTGGAACTGTGCGCGGAAGTGCAGCGATCGAGGATATTTGTAAGGCGCACCCTGATGGCAAAGTGATTGTAGTCAGTCATGGGGCGATTCTGCGGAATACCCTCAGAGGCTTGGTCCCTGCCCTCGATATTAGTACCAAGTTGTCCAACACTTCAATTACCCGGATTGAAAAGAAAGCCGGAGCTTGGGCATGTGAACTGTACAATTGCAGTGTGCATCTAAATCGTTCGGAGAATTCCTTATAGATGGATGCAACTTCACTCAAAGAACAATTACTAATTATTCACTCAACCAATTTATCCGTAGACGCGATAGAGCAACCATACGAACTGGCACTACATATGATGGAGCATATTGGCAGTACAGATCCGGTTCTGCGAGATGAGCTCATCTATGTTACGTTTGCAACCTGGATCGGACAAGGGATATTTTCAAAAGAACAACTTCGTCTGTTGTTATATAAGGCAATGGATGATCAGCATCTTTTCTACGGAGTAGGTGAACAGGGAACGGACAGCGTATTTACCCGGGCATTTTCCGTGCTGTTGTTGCCTCCGATCTTAAATGCAGACCGCAAGGAGCCCTTTCTGACCAATAAAGACATCGAGGCTATTCATTACCGTTTGACAACATATCTGAAGAGTGAAAAGGATGTTCGTGGGTATGTCGAAGGTAAGGGCTGGACGCATACTCCTGCTCATGCATCCGATGCGGTGGAAGACCTTGCACAGTCACCTTATTTGGATGCAGCAGCTTTGTTAGACCTACTGGACTCGCTTGCTGTGAAAATAATGGAATCTGGCACAGTATACATTCATGATGAGGATCAGCGCATTGCCTATGCAGTCGTGACTATTCTCAGGCGTAATCAGCTCAATAGACACGATATTGCCTCTTGGGTCGATTTGCTGGGTCAGGCAGCAGATCAGACTCAGGAAAGAACTTATGTGGTGAATAGTCTAATGAGAATGAATGTACGTGTCTTTCTTCAGACTCTTTATCTGGCTATACGAAGAGAAGAAATGGATCCATTTCCGACTGTCCGCGAGCTTGTCCTAAATGTTTTGGAAAAGAGTGAACATTAATTCCTAAACTTGCCGGCAAGGGGGGAGATGACATGAGCAAAACCAAGTATTCGTGGACAGAAAAGATGCTGTCTCCACTGGGTGAGGCTGGAGTGATGATTCGGTGTGGAGAAACCATATCGGATGAGGTTCATCGCAGAGTGATCTCGGTCTGTACTTTACTGGAACAAAATCCTTTTCCGGGCATGCTCGAGTTGGTGCCATCGTTTGCATCAGTCGCACTGTTCTATGATCCTCTCATTATTGCATCGACTGCTGTATCAACGGCAGGAAAAGGAGCAAGAATATCTTCCCCTTATCAAGATGTGTGCACTATGTTATTAGCCCGGTTAAACATGCTGGAAGAATCGGTACATGATCACGCCAGAACCGTTGTGATTCCAGTTTGCTACGGTGGTGAATTTGGGCCTGACTTGAAGCATGTTGCAGAAGAACATGGGTTGACGTCAGATGAAGTCATTGCCATCCATACATCGGGGGATTACCTGGTTCACATGATCGGATTTGCACCGGGATTTCCCTATCTTGGCGGTTTATCTAAACGGATTGCTACACCCCGAAGGGCAACTCCAAGGCTGCGGGTGGAGGCTGGAACCGTAGGCATCGGCGGCGAGCAAACGGGAATATATCCAGTAGCCACTCCGGGTGGATGGCAATGTATTGGACGAACGCCTCTGACGCTGTTTCGCCCCGAACATGATCCGCCAAGCCTGCTCCAGGCAGGTGATCGGGTTCGTTTTGAACCGATTACCGAGCAGGATTATAAGGAATGGAAGGAGAGCGAAGGATGAGGATTGAAGTCATTCGCCCAGGGTTGATGTCCACGGTTCAGGATGAAGGAAGATACGGGTATCGACGGCATGGAGTTCATCCCGGCGGGGTCATGGACACATTTGCCGCCAGAGCGGCCAATATGCTGGTTAATAATTGCCGTAGTGCAGCCGTGCTGGAAATGACCATGACGGGACCTGAGCTTCGATTTCAAGAGAATCAGCTGATCGCCTTATGTGGAGCGGACTTGTCGGCATCTGTAGATGGCCAGCCGGTTCCGCTCTGGCGTCCGGTCGCGCTAATGGCTGGGAGTGTATTGAAATTAGGAAAGTGCCGATCTGGATTAAGGGCATATCTGGCGATTGCCGGGGGGATTGTGGTGCCTGAGATTATGGGAAGTCGAAGTACGGATCTCAAAACAGGTATGGGTGGGTTGGACGGCCGTGCCTTGCGTGCAGGAGATATGTTGCCAACGGGAGAGGCCTCTCCCGAAGCGCAAGCCATGCTCAATCAATTGCTGAGACAGGCCAAGATGGAAAAATTACCAATGAAGGCAGCTGCGTGGTTTCTATCAAGCAGGGAATGGCCCTCATATCAGGCTGAGCCTGTGATCCGTGTTATGCCAGGCATGGATGACTCCAGGTTTTCCGGGGCTAGTCTGGAGCAATTTTATAAGGGGCGATATGTCATTGGTCCCCAGTCGGATCGGATGGGTTACCGATTGGAAGGCGCGAGGCTAGAGCTTGAACAACCCCTGAGCCGGTTATCGGAAGCCGTTACTTACGGCACAGTACAGGTGCCTGCAGATGGTCAGCCTATCATATTAATGGCAGATCATCAAACCATTGGAGGGTATCCTGTCATTGCTCAGGTGGCCCGGGTGGATTTGCCCGTATTGGCCCAGGCGAGGCCAGGGATACGGGTAGCTTTTCAGCCAATTACACATGAAAAAGCGCAGCAATTGTTCCTTCACCAGGAACGGGAATTACAGTTGAGTGCAGCATTTATCCGCAGAAGATTGATTGAAACGGGGGACCATTAATGAAGACGGTGGATATCAATTGTGATCTGGGCGAAAGTTATGGTGTATATCGAATGCAGTGGGATGAAGCGGTACTGCCGCTGATTACTTCCGCCAATATCGCTTGCGGATACCATGCGGGGGATCCGGCGACCATGCGATCAACCGTGGAGCGGGCCTTGGAACATCAGGTTGCAATTGGAGCCCACCCCGGATTGCCGGATTTGCAGGGATTTGGCAGGAGACGTATGGAAATTACACCACAGGAAGCCTATGACATGGTGGTATACCAAATTGGCGCGCTTGATGCCTTTGTCCGATCATACGGTGGTTGTATGCATCATGTAAAACCACATGGCGCTTTGTACAATATGGCTGCAGAGAATATGGTGCTTGCTGAGGCTATTGCCCGGGCTGTTTACAACGTGCGGCCTGAACTGTACTTATATGGTCTAGCAGGCAGCCAGCTCATACAGGCAGCGGATCGCATCGGTTTGCGCAGTGTGAGCGAAGTGTTTGCAGATCGTACTTATGGTTCGGATGGGAAACTGACACCTCGCAGTCAAGCCGGGGCAGTTATTCAGCAGACCGAACTGGCGCTGGCCCAAGTTCTGCGTATGGTGAGGGAAGGAATCGTTGTTTCCACGGAAGGCGCACAGGTTCCCCTAAAGGCTGAGACCATATGTATACATGGTGATGGGGAGCATGCCCTTTTTTTTGCGAGGGAGATCCGCATTCGACTTGAAGCTGAAGGGATGATCCTCACTGCTGCAGGAACGCCTTAAGAGTGGTTCGGAGGCGGACTATCAGCAATACATATGAAATGAATAGGAGTAGATGAACACGATGAAACCCATACGCAACTCAGCTAAGGCGGTCATTATACATGACGGACGTTTACTTGTGATTCGACTGGAGGACCAATACGGTACAGCCTATGTTTTCCCCGGGGGAGGACAGGAGAAGGGTGAAGAACTCAAGGATGCGGTTGCCCGCGAGTGTCTGGAAGAGATTGGACAGGCAGTGACGGTAGGAGAGCTGCTGCATATCCGAGAGTATATCGGAAAAAATCATGAATTTGCCGAGTGGGACGCAGACGTCCACCAGGTTGAATTTTATTTCGAATGCACCCTGAAAGATGCAGGCGCGACAGTGTTCGAAGGCTCCAATCCGGATGATCATCAGGTCGCGGTGGAGTGGATCGCACTTGAAGATCTGCCTTCAGTCCGGCTGTACCCCAAAACCATTGGCGAATTGCTGCTGAAGCGTTTGCCATCACGGATTTACCTGGGGGATCTGAACTAGTATTCTTCCAATATTGTCACGTTTAAGAACAGATTCATGGATTCACCATAGGTGGGGTGGGTACACTATAAGTACAGGCTTTTATGTCACAACAACTTATATAAGCAGGCCGATGGTTATGCGCTAACATGAAGAACTGAGGAAGCCCACAAGACGGGTGATTAATAAGCATATTTAATGCACTTGGCCTAGCAATCCCAGATTTGAAGAGCTGGGGAGTAGTGAAGGGGACGGAATCGATTCTGAAGAAGCGTGAGCGGTCGCGTTTGTCTCTGAATTATAACCTTATAAAGATCAAATCAAGAAAATTTAGAGACAAGAGCGATCGGAAGAACGATCCGTAACCGTAACAATTGCCCACATGCTCATCAAAACAAACCCCAAACCGGAAGGAGCATGTCCCATGAATAAGACTGAACTGGAACAAAACATTGTAAAGGCATTGGAAAACAACCCTTTTTGCAGCTTCTCCACTGTGGAAAATGGTAAACCGAAATCACGCTATATGGCGCTTTTTAACGATGGCATGAATATTCATCTGGCGACGAACCGCCGTACCCATAAGGTGGAGGAGCTTGAGAACAACCCGAATGTAAGTCTTTTGCTCGGCTACGAGGCAGGTGGCTCCAAAGAAGTGGTAGAGATTGAGGGAACCTGTGAAGTGACCAAGAATGAGAACCTGCGCGAAGAAGTATGGAATGATGAACTGAAAGCCTGGTTTGACGGTCCGAACGACCCGAATTATGTCATTTTGGATATTACACCGGTTCGGATTGAATACACAGGCAAGGATCATGAACATCAGGTGTGGGAACAGTGACATAATCCCAATAAAGCACCTTTTGGAGTAGAAGGGATGATTGCCCAGCTATATCTAAAAGGACATATTAACCGTGGATGCCAAGTGGCTTCACGGTTTTTCTATGGAAAAGAACAAGGGAAATTGGATATACATGTAAGCCGCGTGTAATATACGTATTTAACATCAAACGTAAACTATATATTAACAAAAATAGCGAGAAAAATGTCGAAATTCCGCATGATTATGTAAAGTTATCTCCATATGTGCGGATAAAGTAAAAAATAATGCTTTTCAACCGCTTCACATTGCGTTATGATTTGGAATGTAAACGATACGCACAGATATGAATAGATGTTCATGTGAGATAAACTAACCTGAAATTCTGCTGGTAGAGACCGGGGGTTCCAGTACGCACAACCCATGAAATCTATCCTATTTCTGCGCCTATTCGTTTGCATACTAGGGCATGATTCAATGTACATAACCGGGAGGGGTTATTTTGAGAAAGAACAAAAAAGTATTATCGAGCCTGACTGCCGCTTTGGTTGCATTAAACGTGCTTGCAGTATTTCCGGTACCTGTATCGGCTGCAGATGCTGCCAAGGTAAAATTGCGGATCATGGAAACTACAGACATTCATGACAATCTGATTAACTATGACTACTATTCCGATAAAAAGACGGATGAGTACGGCTTGGCCAAAACAGCCACGCTGATCAAAAAAGCGCGTGATGAAGCGAAAAACAGCCTGCTGTTCGACAATGGTGACCTGATTCAGGGTAACCCGCTTGGAGACTATGTAGCCAAAATCGATCCACTTCAAAAGGGCGAGACTCACCCTGTATATAAAGCAATGAACCTGCTCGATTATGATGCAGGAAACATCGGGAACCACGAGTTTAACTATGGTTTGGATTTCCTGGACATGACGCTTGAAGGCGCGAACTTCCCTTATATTAATGCCAATGTCTATGTGGATGACGGTGACGACGATGAAACCAATGACAAGAACTACTTCACGCCATATGAAATTTTGGACAAAAAAGTAACGGATGAAAGTGGCAAAGAGCACACCATCAAGGTAGGTGTCATTGGATTTGTACCGCCACAAATCATGCAGTGGGACAGCGCTAATCTGGAAGGCAAAGTCATTGCCAAGGATATTATCGCTACCGCTAAAAAGTTCATCCCGCAAATGAAGGCTGAAGGCGCAGACATTATCGTGGCGATTCCCCACTCCGGTTTTGAGGATATTCCTCAAACGGATCTGATGGAAAACTCGGTGTTATACCTGAGTCAGGTGGAAGGCATTAACGCCATTTTGTTTGGACATGCCCACAAAGTGTTCCCAAGTGCTGATTTTGCCGGCAAAAAAGGCGTAGATCTTGAAAAGGGTACTATTAACGGTGTTCCTTCCGTTGAGCCAGGTTTCTGGGGTGACCACCTCGGGATCATCGACCTGGATCTGGAACTGGTAGACGGCAAATGGAATGTGGTGGACTCCGCAGTTGAGGCGCGTCCAATCTATGACACTGCCAACAAAAAAGCACTTGTTGATGCTGACCAAGAGATCGTCGATGCTGTTCATGAGGAACATGAAGGCACACTTGAATATGTGCGTGGCCCGGTTGGAGAGACGACAGCACCAATCAACAGTTTCTTCGCATTGGTTCAGGATGATCCATCCATTCAGATCGTGACAAATGCACAGAAATGGTATGTGGAGAAACATATGCAAGGAACAGAATATGAAGATATCCCGGTATTGTCTGCTGGAGCTCCGTTTAAAGCCGGCGGCCGTTCAGGTGCTTCGTATTACACCAACATCCCTGCAGGAACTATTGCGATCAAGAATGTAGCAGATCTGTACGTTTACCCAAATACGGTACATGCGGTTCTGGTTAACGGCGCCGAAATCAAGGAATGGCTCGAATGGTCTGCAGGCCAGTTCAACCAGATCGACCCGGCCAAGGGTGGACAACAGCAGCTGATCAACATGGATTTCCCAACGTATAACTTCGATGTCATCGACGGCGTAACCTATCAAATTGATGTAACACAGCCGGCGAAGTATGATGCAAAAGCAACCGTTGTTAATGCATCGGCAAGCCGGATCAAAGATCTGAGCTTTAATGGCAAACCGATTGATCCGGAGCAAAAGTTCATCGTGGCGACGAACAACTATCGTGCTTCCTCGTCCAAACTGGCCAATCCGGACGGCAAACGTATCGTTCTGGCTGCACCGGACGAGAATCGCCAAGTGATCATTGACTATATCCGTGATAACAAAACGATCAATCCGGCAGCGGATGGCAACTGGTCCTTGGCGCCAATCAAGCCTTCGGCAAGTGTCACTGCAGCAGCGCTGAACGATCTTGAAGTGGTGTTCGCATCTTCACCGGATGCCAAAGGGCTGGTTGAAGCAAACCCTGCGATGTCTTTCATTGGTACCAATGATGACGGTTTTGCTGAGTATGGCTTGAAACTGACTGGAGAAGCGACAGCAACTCCGGAACCGGGTACGACGGAGCCTGCTCCAACGCCAACGCCTGCTCCGACACCAGCACCAACACCTAAACCTGTGCCGCAACCTGAGAAACCAGCAGGAGGCAAAGTCGTGTATGTGGTGAAAAAAGGGGACAACCTGTACCGCATCGGGTTGAAGTATGGTGTGGACTGGCGCAAGCTGGCTACAACCAACAAAATTTCAAATGTGCACCAATTGAAAGTTGGACAGAAAATCGTAATTCCCGCTTCATAATTAATAAGCGGAAAATGAAGACCGACAGTCATCAGACTGTCGGTTTTTTTCTGCAAATATGTTTAAGACTGCAGCAATAACGTTCATACAGGAAGTCATCAAAACAGTAGAGATTAATTTTATGACCCATGCTATAATATTTACAAACTTTGGGTATATACCAGTAAAGATTAATTGAAATAGAATCATATACCGGCAAGGGGGTTCTACATGAATTGCAGTGGCTGCAGTCCAATCTATCCAATTGAGGATCAAGGTACTCTGTATCTGCGTCCCGTTTCCCCTGTTTTGCTGGAAGCGCTGCGAACGTTGGGTGTGCATGTTGAACATTCGGAAGAAGCAATTTGGATGGCTTATTCGAATTCTGACTCAGTACTCAACTGGCTAAAGGAGATACAGGAGCTCGAAGAGACCCTGGCAGAGTCCATTACAGTACAGGTAACTCCGATCCATGAAACAGCTGATCCGACAGGCTGGATTAGTTCTCAGATGCTGGAATCCCGATTCAAGCATGCAGATCTGGTGTCTATCATTCTGAACAATCAATTCAGCAGTCACATGCAGCCCATTGTCGATGCAAGGGAACAGATTATCGGATTCGAGTTCCTGCTGCGACCTGCCGATAATGGAGTACCATTTAGTCCTTATGATTTGTTTGAGGTTGCCCGCGATACTGGTCTGCATTCCTTCTTGGATCGGACCGCAAGGATTACGGCGATCGAGACAAGTGCAGCTTTTTTGCCTCATGGTGTTAAACGCTTTGTCAACTTCCTGCCTTCCTCTATATACAATCCCGAATATTGCCTGACCCATACGTTTGAAGCCATTGAGCGACTGGCACTGGATCCCAAGGATTTTGTGTTTGAAGTGGTGGAAACGGAACAGATCCAGCATATGTCCATCCTGCAGCATATCTTCTCGGTGTATCGTTCCCGTGGAATGTCGGTTGCACTGGATGATGTCGGGGCCGGTTATTCGACCATTGAATTAATGAATCGGTTGGAGCCGGATTTTGTCAAAATCGATCGAAGTTTAATCGATCAATGTGATACCGATCAGGTCAAACAACAGCAAATTATCGATATTGTCGAGATGTCACGCCGGTTTGGGGGACGTGTGCTCGCGGAGGGGATCGAACGAATGGAGGAATTTGATTTTTGTCGTTCGATAGGCATTGAATTGGCTCAGGGATACTACTTTGGCAAACCATCAGCTCAGCCGCCGCAGGGTCCATATCGTCAAACGTCTGCCTAGATACATAGGCTCGATAATAGAATACATAAACAAGTCACTTCGGATAAACGGGGTGGCTTGTTTGATATGTCATGTCATTTTTTTCAATCAAATAAATACGAACTTTTAGCCGATATAAAAGATAAGCCTGTACATCCATTCAGGTCTATAAAATAAGGGTTTAGCTTGACATGGATAGGGTCCTACATACAGAAAAAGACAGATTCATATTTTTAGGGGGAGAAGCATGATGGGTGAAGCTCTGGATCAAGGGAAAGCAAAAAATGCTGCCAAACCAGCCAAACAGAAAGAGAATAAAGCAAAAAAGAAGAACAAAAAGAAGGGCTTCGTCTGGAGTATACGCAATAAACTATTGGTGTCCTTTCTGGCGGTGTTGCTGCTGCCCAGTTTGACCATTGGGATCATCACATTGATGATTGCCGATCGTACGGTTGAGGGCCAACTGATGGATAGTGCCAAACAAAGTGTAAGCACAACCAATTCAATGATTGAGACCCGTATAGATGCGAAGATTCATGATATCAATTATTTTGCCGATTTGATTGGAACGGACTTGCTTAGTAGGGAAAATGGCAGTTCTGAGGCCGAGATGAAACTTCAGCAATATTTGGGATTGCATCCTGATGCGATGAATATATTTGTAGGAACTGAAGATGGCATTATGATTCGGGGAAAAGAAACAGCAGGCAGTGCGGAGGGATCCAATTATGACCCACGGGAACGGGATTGGTACAAACTTGCAATGGAGAGCCCCGGAACTCCTGCAGTCTCGGCTGTATCCAAGAATACAGATGGAGTAACCGTTGTTTTTATTTCCAAAACGTTAGAGGATCAATCCGGTGTGGTGGGGTTGTCCTTGGATCTGACGGATCTTAGCGAGCAGGCTTCCATCAAGGTGGGCAAGGAAGGATATGTCATCATCCTGGATGCGGAGAAAAACTATATCTCCTCACCTGTGGTGGAATCCGGTACACAAGAAACGTCCACAGAACTTGATCCCATGTACGCAGGCAAAGAAGGAACGTTTGATTACACCTACAATGGTGAATCCAAAATGATGATCTTCTCAACCAATGAAGCAACGGGCTGGAAAATTGCCGGTACGATGAAAAAAAGTGAACTGTCCCATGCCAGCCAAGACATTCGTATGGCAACGTTAATCGTTATTTTGGCTGCAACTTTCCTTACGCTGATATTTATTATCTGGTTTACGCGTTCCATGCTGCGTCCAATCCGGCGTTTGCAAGAGTCTGCCAGAGCGGTGAGTAAGGGCGATCTGACGGTCAAAATGGAAACTGGACGAAAAGACGAAGTAGGCGAACTCGCCAAGTATTTTGAACGTATGGTAGATAACCTCCGAATGATGATTCTGGGTGTGCAGGAAACGACGGAACAAGTATCGGCTTCCTCCCAGCAATTGTCCGCAAGTGCGGAGCAAACAACCAAAGCCATAGAGCATTCAACACAGTCTATTCAGGAGCTTGCGGAAGGCGCTGAGCAGCAAGTCAAAAGTGTAACGGACGGATCGGGACAGATGGGCCGTATGGCTGAAGATGTTCGTATTATGTCTGAACGCATGCAGTCCATTACAGCGAATATGCGGAATACATCCGGAGCAGCTTATTCAGGGAATGAAGCCGCAGGACAGGCTATGGAACAAATGGCCAGCATTCAGGAGACGGTGGAACAACTGGCAGTGGTGGTTCAGTCTCTGAATGCGCGGTCCACAGAGATTGGCAATATGGTTGATATCATTGCGTCCATATCCAAACAGACCAATCTGCTTGCATTAAATGCATCTATAGAAGCGGCAAGAGCGGGTGACGCGGGTCGTGGTTTTGCCGTGGTAGCGGGAGAGGTTCGGAAGCTGGCGGAAGAATCGGGCAGCTCGGCCGCACAAATTGGTGAGCTCGTTCATAATATTCGCCTGGACATGGATGCTGCGATGAACGCCATGACGGCTGCCCAAACCCGAGTGGAGGACGGAATTCAGGCAGTAAACACATCAGGACAGTCATTCGCCCAGATCCTGGAGGCCGTTGAAGATGCGGCCCACACACTTGATGATCTGTCTCAAACAACGAAGCAGCTGGAGGATGGGGCGGCTCGTGTTGCACGAGCCATGAATGATATTTCCACCGTAACCCAGGAGAGTGCTGCGAATACGGAATCAGTTTCGGCTTCCTCCGAGGAACAGCTGGCCTCTGTAGAAGAGATCGCTTCGTCTTCGGCACATCTGAACAGTATGGCGGAACAGTTACAAGGACTGCTGGGCATGTTCAAGATGGTCGAAGAAACACCGAAAAACAAGAATCAAGCGTAACCCGGTGACAGAATCTATTTATAGAAAAAATAAAGATAGACAATCCTCCTGCTGCCCTGTATAACTATATCGTCTGGTTTTTCGCTTCAATTGCGGTGTATTTATAATAGTAGTGATAGGGTGAGGTACAGGAGGATTTATGACATACGCAGCAATACTAATTTTTGCATTGACGGTTACATTGGTGATCTGGCAGCCTCGTGGACTGGGGATCGGTTGGTCTGCCTCAGGCGGGGCCTTGCTGGCACTGCTGTGTGGTGTCGTCAGCTTGAATGATGCCGCCGATGTGGCATCCATTGTATGGAATGCAACGCTGGCATTTGTCGGCATTATTATGATTTCATTGATCCTGGATGAGACCGGGTTTTTCGAATGGGCTGCCCTTCATATGGCGAGATTGGCTGGAGGAAACGGACGCAGATTATTTATTTATTCCATTTTACTCGGAGCAGCCGTGTCCGCTCTATTCGCCAATGATGGGGCGGCGCTCATCTTGACTCCGATTGTCCTTGCCATGGTGCGAGCGCTCAAATTCGATGAACGCATGGTACTTGCGTTTGTCATGGCAAGCGGATTTATTGCCGATACAACGTCACTGCCGCTGATTGTGAGCAATCTGGTGAATATTGTATCTGCCGATTATTTCGGTATTACTTTTGTGGAGTATGCCGCGCGGATGATGGTTCCCAATCTGTTTTCCATTGTGGCGAGTACGGGAATGCTGTTTCTGTTTTATCGTAAAAGCATACCGCTGCACTACGAGATCTCTGCTGCGCGTGACCCCAAGGAAGCCATTCGCGATCCGCGGATGTTCCGTATTGCCTGGTTTATGCTTGTGCTGCTGCTGGTTGCTTACATCTCCAGTGAGTTTCTGCCGATTCCGGTATCGGTTATCGTTGGCGCAGTCGCTCTGCTGTTTGCCATGATGGCGCGCAGGAGCGAAGCGGTTGACCTGAAGCGTGTCGTCAAGGAAGCGCCATGGTCGATTGTGGTCTTCTCGGTAGGCATGTATATCGTGGTGTACGGGCTGCGTAACGCAGGGTTAACAGATCATTTAAGCCGCTGGCTTGATGCCATTGCAGAACATGGCCTATTTGCTGCTTCGCTTGGCATGGGTTTAATTGCTGCGGTATTGTCATCGGTGATGAACAACCTGCCAACCGTCCTGATTAATGCACTGGCGATCCAGGGGGCACACACCGAAGGCATTGTTCGAGAAGCGTTGATTTATGCCAACGTGATCGGATCCGATCTGGGTCCCAAAATGACTCCGATTGGTTCACTGGCCACATTGTTGTGGCTGCATGTGTTGTCACGGAAGGGCGTTAAGATTACATGGGGATATTACTTCAAGACAGGTGTGATCCTGACGATCCCTACATTGTTAATCACCCTGGCTGGACTGGCACTATGGCTGTGGATCTTGGGTTAGTATAAACCTTCTCCAGATTGGTTCAGCACTCTTCGTTCTCGTGTAAATAGGCCAGTCCATCTTATTTCGTCAATAGTATTGTTGGTTGATCTTTCGTAAAAGGCTGCTTTCACTCTGGTGTACCATGCACCTGAGGAGAGGCGGCTTTTTTCTTTTCTTCTATATATGAAGTTTAAATATTATTTACAAACGACGTTAAACAAGACCAGCCTTTTATTGGCTGGTCTATTTTTTTCCTTGCCTCTCCCAGGCGGTGGATTGAAACGTCTGGAAGCGACCAAACAACACCGAAGCAGTGGAGGGGACGGAATCGATTCTGAAGAAGCGAAGCATTCGCCTGCTGCCTGGAGTTTTTAACATTACATTGGAACGGAGAGGACAGAAATAATCTGTAGAAGCGAAGCGCTCGCCTTTATCACCGGATTTTTACCAAAGGGAAAAAATGAATGAAATCCGGGGATAACAGCGATCGGAAGATTGTTCTGTCAGCGTAGTGGCACTATGTAATTTACGTGAGGCCGAGCCAATACAGCGATCGGAAGAACGATCCGGAACGGGAACGGTCGCTCGATTGTTGATCTTTGTCTTCCATATACTTCAAAACACCGCCCATAATTTTAACATTGCGTTTACAAAACATTGATTTTGAGATGACATACCGAAACTACAATGATAAAAGAGTTGATGGTGAACAAACAAATTCACAAAACGCCATCACTACATTGGGGGAGGAAAACAAAACATGTTTAAAAAGTTGCCGTTTATTTTGATGACCTTAACGTTCGTACTGGTACTCGCAGCATGCGGATCCAAAAATGACGCTGGTACAGAGGGCGCCGCAAGCAATGGTTCAGGATCAGGCGAAGCAGCTGCTGAGCTTAGCGGAAACATCCTGGCTGTTGGTTCAACAGCACTGCAACCTCTGGTAGAGCAAGCTGGACAAAAATTTATGGCAGTTGATGAATATAAAAATGTAACAGTTCAAGTGCAAGGTGGCGGTAGTGGTACGGGTCTGACTCAAGTATCCGACGGACAAGCTACAATCGGTAACTCTGACGTATTTGCAGAAGAGAAGCTGGAAGACGAAGCAAAAGCAAAAGAACTGGTTGATCACCAAGTAGCTGTTGTAGCTATTGCGCCAGTAAGCAACAAAGATGCAGGTGTAGATGACCTGACGAAGCAACAACTGATCGACATTTTCTCCGGTAAAATCACAAACTGGAAAGATGTTGGCGGTGCAGATCAAGCGATCGTTATCGTTAACCGTCCTAGCAGCTCCGGTACTCGTGCAACATTCGAGAACTTCGCTCTGGGAACGAAAGTAGAAGATATCCAAGGATCCATTCAAGAAGATTCCTCCGGTACAGTGAAGAAGCTCGTGTCCGAGACTCCGGGAGCAATTGGTTACCTGGCTCTGTCTTACCTGGATGACAGCTTGCAAGTATTGAAATACGAAGGTGTAGAAGCAACAGTTGAGAACGTAGAAGCTGGAACATATCCAGTATGGGCTTACCAGCACATGTACACTAAAGGTGAGCCGGATGCAGCGACTAAAGCATTCCTCGACTATATGTTGAGTGACGAAATTCAACAAAACGACGTAACGGAGCTGGGTTACATTCCGGTATCCGGTATGAAAGTGAAACGCGATGCAGCGGGTAACTTGACTCAATAATCTTTGAACTTGCGCATACAGCGAGAGAGGCGGACTAAGGTCCTGCCTCTTTGCGCGGTTTGAACTGAAATAATCCCATATTTTACATTACTCTATTATAGAAGGATGGTTGTTATGGAACAGACCGAAGGGGGAACGGTAATGAACAGCAAGTTGAAGTCACGCCGGCCCTTGAGAGAGAAACATTTCTGGGAAGAGTGGACAGGACGGATCTATACGTCGATTTGTGTCGTGTTATTGATCGTTGTCATGTTTTCCATCGTTTTTTTTGTAGCGTCCAAGGGTCTCTCAACCTTTTTTAAGGATGGCGTAAGCCTGAGTGAATTCCTGTTCGGCAAAACGTGGAGTCCATCGTCAGAACCAGCAGCCTATGGAGCATTACCGTTCATCACCGGTTCCTTCACAACCACCCTGCTGGCAGCCCTGATTGCAAGCCCGCTCAGTTTGTGTGCGGCACTCTTTATGACGGAGATTGTTCCGGGTAAAGGGAAAAAGATCCTACAGCCTGCAATTGAATTGTTGTCCGGTATTCCGTCCGTCGTATACGGTTTTATCGGTCTGAGTGTTATCGTGCCTTTATTGCGCAGCATCTTCGGCGGAGCCGGCATCGGGATTGCAGCCGGATGTTTGGTTCTGTCTGTTATGATTCTGCCTACCGTAACAAGTATCATGGCAGATGCTCTGTCTGCTCTGCCCAAAGGCTTGCGTGAATCGTCCTATGCTCTGGGCGCTACGCGCTGGCAGACGATCTACCGTGTTATTATTCCAACGGTTCTGCCAGCCTTGCTGACAGGGATCGTTCTGGGGATGGCGCGTGCCTTTGGTGAAGCACTGGCAGTACAGATGGTTATTGGTAATGCTCCGCATGTACCGACATCCCTGCTTGAATCAGCTTCCACTTTAACAAGTGTAATCACCCTGAGTATGGGTAATACCACGATGGGTTCTGTTCATAATAATGCACTCTGGAGTATGGCGCTTGTATTGCTTGTGATGACGTTTGTATTCGTTATTCTGGTTCGCTTGCTCGAAAGGAGGAACCGGGTATGAAAATGAAGGCGAAAACGGTAGATAAAATTGCTACGTCTGTCATTGTTGTTTTAGCCCTGTTCATCGTCGTATTGCTGCTTGGTTTGCTTGGATTTATCCTGTTTCGGGGCGTGGGACAAATTAACTGGCACTTCCTGACGAGTGCACCGCAATTGCTCAAAGGTGGCGGCGGAATTGGTCCACAGCTCTTCAACTCGATCTTCCTGCTGATCTTAACCCTGATTATTACCATTCCGCTCGGCTGGGGCGGAGGAATTTATATGGCGGAGTACGCTAAGCCAGGTAAGATTACAAGTTTCATCCGGTTGGTTGTCGAGGTATTGTCCTCATTCCCGTCGATCGTTATCGGTTTGTTCGGTCTCTTGTTGATTGTTAATACGTTCGGTCTTGGCTTCTCCCTGATCTCGGGAGCCATGGCGCTCGCGATATTCAACTTACCGCTCATGGTGCGGACTACGGAGCAGGCTTTCCGGGCTGTTCCGAAGGAACAGAAGGAAGCAGGACTGGCACTTGGTTTGTCCAAATGGAAGATCATTACCTCCATCCTGCTGCCGGTGGCGCTGCCAAGCTTGATTACTGGTACAATCCTGGCTTCCGGCCGGATTTTCGGTGAAGCAGCAGCCCTGATGTTTACGGCTGGAATGAGCAGTCCGCCACTGGACTTCACAGACTGGAATCCGACGAGCCCAAGATCGCCGCTCAATCCGTTCCGTCCGGCAGAGACACTTGCCGTTCATATCTGGAAAGTCAACAGTGAAGGCATTGGGCCAGATTCCAAGGAAGTGGCAGCAGGCGCTTCAGCCGTGCTCGTTCTTCTTGTGCTGGCGTTCAATCTGAGTGCACGCTGGATCGGCCGGGTTGTATACCGCCGCATGACAGCTTCGAAATAAGGAGGAACCAACATGGCCATACCTTTCGGTACGGAACAGTTAAGCATATATTATGGACATTTTCAGGCGGTTAAGCAGATCAGTCTGACGTTTCCTGAAGCCAGTGTAACAGCGCTGATCGGACCTTCAGGTTGCGGGAAATCCACGTTCTTGCGGTCCCTCAACCGCATGAATGATGAGATTTCCGGCTCCCGCACAGAGGGACACATCTGGATGGATGGTAAAGACTTGAACGAGCCAGGCACGGATGTAATTAAACTACGCCAGAAAATCGGGATGGTGTGGCAGAAGCCAAATCCTTTTCATAAGTCCATCTATAACAATATCGCGTTTGGCCCCCGCTACCGCGGTATTAAAGGTAAGAAGGATCTGGATGAAATTGTGGAAAAAAGCTTGCGCCGCGCTGCGCTGTGGGATGAAGTGAAGGACAGACTGAACGAGTCGGCCCTGTCCCTCTCTGGTGGACAACAACAGCGTCTGTGTATTGCTCGGGCATTGTCTGTTGATCCTCAAATTTTGCTGCTCGATGAGCCGGCATCTGCACTGGACCCGGTATCTACCGGTAAAGTGGAGGAATTGATTTCCGAGCTGAAGAAGGATCTTCGGATCGTCATCGTAACCCATAACATGCAGCAAGCGGCACGCATCTCGGATTACACAGCTTATTTTTATCTGGGAAGCATGATTGAGCATGGGGATACGGAGCATATCTTTACCAACCCGGACAACCGTTTGACGCAAGAATACATTATGGGACGTTTCGGTTAATTGAAGTTTGAAGTGCATTGCATTGGATAGAGTGTAATATAAAGAAATAACTAGAGACGAAAGCATAACACCCAAACGACAAAGTTTGGGGTTATGCTTTTTATATTTTAATAATGGTAGAGTTTGCCATGGCAAAAACAATCATGCTACGATAACCAGAGTTACGCTGACTTTTCACGTTTGCAGATTTACATTCAAAGGATTAGCGATGGAAGACCGATCACCTATAAACCCCGAAGGAGTTGTTAACTGTGGCGACGTCCCATGAACGATCCCTGGACAACTTGGCAGCTGAGGTTATAACACACTACCCCTTGAATAATCCATTAGTTTCTTTTATACGTCACAATGAAAACCTGACGTATCAAGTCGTTGATGAGGCAAGCGGACAAAAGTTTCTGCTGCGTATACATAAGGCTGCTTTTGCGAGCATGACGGGGATTCAGCATACACGCCCGGCACTGGAAGCGGAGATGAATCTTCTCCATGAATTGAAGTCAACTGCCGGATTACGTGTTCAGATTCCCGTTCGTAATTCATCTGGAGATTGGGTTACGGTCTGGCTCTCGGAAAGTGGGGAAGAGATCTATTGCACGGTGCTGGAATGGATTGAAGGCAGAGACATTCAGCAAGGAGAGCGACTGACTGCGGAGCAAGTTCATGACCTGGGGGAGCAGATGCAGACGCTTCATCAGTATGGTCGTGTACATAAGACATCTGAGACTTCTGGTCAGGGATCGGAAGAGGCAGCTTTTCGGGCAGACCAGACCGATGTTCGCCCATCTTACGGCAGCATCAAGGAAAATCTGAACATGCTCAGGCAGCTCGAGGAAGGCGTTAGATTAAGCATTTTTACTCCAGAAGATTTTGAACTGATACGTGAGACATTCGATAATATCAACAAACAGCTGGAAGCATACCCCCACCATGCGGAGACATGGGGAGTGATTCACGGAGACATCACCCGGGGCAATTTGCTGGTGACGGAACAGGGGATTTCCATGATAGACTTCTGTTTGTACGGTTATGGTTACTATCTCTTTGATGCTGGAGGTGCGGCCTTGATCTTCAACCGGGAAGAACGGGATGTGTTCCTGTCCGGGTATACGAAACAAAGGGCCCCGCTCACGGAACAAGAGATCAGGCTGATGGAAGGATTCATGCTGATCTTTACGTTTGGCTATTTTGCCTTCCAAATGGGAAACGAGTCCAGGCATGAGTGGATGAAGGATCGGATGCCCAAGCTTTGCAGCAAGTATTGCCGGCCATATATCCAGAATCAACAAATCTTCTATGATCTATAGCCTATTTCGTAATCAGAAAGGAAGACATAACGACAGCATGCGTCAACCAATGGAAGAGGGGGCGTCCTGGGATCAGGGGGCTCTTTTTGCGTACGCTTTACTGTATTTATGTCAAAGAAACGCATTTATGAAGAAAGTATAAACTCTGCGGAGGGATGAACATTCTTCACTACAATACAGTTATGGGGAGGATGAAACAGCGATGAGAGACAACATAAACATATTGCTGGTGGAGGATGACACGGAAATTGCCCGCATTTTAATGGACCATCTTCGGCGTGAGGGGTACGGGGTGACTTGGGCTTCGAGTGGTCTGGAGAGCTGGGAAGATTTCAGAGAAGGGACCTACCAACTGGTTTTGTTGGATTTGATGCTGCCAGAAATGGACGGGTTCACGGTATGCAAAAATATCAGACTGATCAGCGACGTTCCGCTGCTCATGATGAGTGCACGCATCGAAGAAGAGAGCAAAGTCAGAGGTCTTGGCTTGGGAGCTGACGATTATATTACCAAGCCATTCAGCCTGGCGGAACTGACGGCCCGTATTGAATCCCATCTTAGCAGATACCGTAGATATCAGGGCAACAAGCCTGACTCAACCCATCAACTATATAACGACGGGTTGTCGATCGACCTATTGAATCAGCGGGTGCAGCTTCATGGGGAAGATGTCGTACTGACCAACAAGGAATGGGCCTTGCTCACATTGCTCGCCTCTCATCCGGGCAGGGCATTCACCAAGGCGGAACTATATGAACATGTATGGAATCAGCCGGTAGCGGGAAGCTCAGGCACGGTTACCGTCCATGTGAAGAGCCTGCGGGCCAAGCTGGGTGATGAGCCCCACCAACCACGCTGGATTCAGACTGTATGGGGCAGTGGATACCGATTTGTAGGGGATCCTTTGGAATGAAGCTGAAATACTGGTTGATGATTGCTTTTCTCATTGTGATGCTGCTGCCTGTCGCCGCAGGCTGGGCGCTATTCTCCCTGTACAACTACTATAACGAACAGCTTGCCGTAACGGAGTATGTGGAGTTATCCGGACGGCTGGCTCCTATTGAGCAGGTATTATCTGAACCAGGTCTGTACCGTCTGCAATCGGCTGATGCCTATGCTACGCTCTCCAAACTGGCGAATGAACAAGTGAACTTTGATTTGTATTTGCCATCAGGCATTCGGGTGTATACATCTGGCGGGGATACCTGGTCTGCCGGTGCTTATACTGTCAGGGGCTCGGAATTATATCGGGATCTGTACGATATGCAGACTCGTCATCGCACGTTTACGCTGAAAAAACCGGTATGGGAAAAGGGCGAACTGGTTGGCATTTATGAAATCACCATGCTCCGTGGAGAGTGGCTTAAAGGCATCTCTATTCGGACAACCTGGGTCATTGGGTCCGCCGCCGTTTTCTTTATCCTGTTATATGGCACCGTGCTCTGGCTGCTATCCAGAAAGCTTTTTCGCCCGATGAGACAACTGATGGGCAGGATGCATGCTTTTGCGCAGGGGGAAATTCCTATGAATGATGTACCGATACGTCGTGACGAAATGGGTACGTTGCTGCAGCAATTTGATGCGATGCAGGAGGAAGTCAGACAGACTCAGGCAGAGGTGGAGAAGGAGCAGCAAGAGAAAGAGCTCATGGTCGCCTCGCTGTCTCATGACCTGAAGACACCGTTAATGTCCATTAGTGCCTATGCGGAGGCGCTTAGTGTTGATACATCCTTAGAGCCACTGGAGAGACAGGAGTACCGGGACGTGCTGTTTGGTAATGTGGAGCGGATGAAACGGATGATTGGTGAACTTGAGATGTATACAGCGCTGGGTTCCAGTGAATCGGAGATGGCCATGGTTGAGGTGGAAGGTGAAGAATTCTTCGACATGCTTCTTGGGAGTTATGGGGAACTCGCCGAGCGTGAACAAATTGACGTGAGGACGGTTGTCTGCACAAACCACCTGTACCAGGTTCATCCCGAACAGCTGATGCGCCTGACAGATAACTTGATTAACAATGCACTTCGCCACACAAGGACGAATGGTGTAATGGGGCTGGGTGTCATTGCTTCAGATCAGCCGCTGCCGGAATGGATCATGCCTTCGCTGGATTTGGAGCTGAATGAGTACAGAGCAGGGGCAACATTGATCCTGGTGCAAAATGAAGGACCTGCTATTCCTAAAGAACAGCTGGGTCGCATTTTCGAGCCCTATGTTCAACATCAGAATCAGGAGGAGAACGGTTATGCAGGAGGTTCGGGTCTGGGATTGAGCATAGCCAAACGGATTGCCATAAGGCACGGAGGGGATATGCGCATGTGGTCATCCGAGGGATACGGAACGCTGGCAGCATGCCGACTGCCTGAAGCGTAGAGATTTTGAACGAAATAAGAGAGGATGAGTGGTATGATGAAAAAAGGATGGATGATGCTAGGAACGGCCATACTTGCAGGTTCAATGCTCGGGGGTTGTGCGGAGAAGGATATGCTCGGCCTGTCTGGTGATGAGATGATCGAGAAGGTCGTCAGTGCAGAAACGGAACCCGCTTCGTATTACGCTGAAGGTGTCATGAAGGTGTGGTCGGATGACAAGCTGAACCACACCATGCACATCAAGGAATGGGTCGACGGAGAGACAGGGCGTAAGCGCACAGAAACAGAGGAGAATGGCAACGTAAGCTACGCGGTCAATAACGGAACGGACATTACCATTTACGAAAAGGAGACGGGTACGGCCTATTCGATGGACGTATCTGCCATGGGACAACAGCCTGAACAGACTCAAAAGCAGATGCTGGTGGATCAGCTGGAACGGTTGCGGGATTCCCATGATGTGGATATGATGGGACAGGAAAAGCTTCACGGACAGGATGTCATTCACATTAAACTGACGCCAAAAGAAGAAGGCACATTATCCATCTCCTCCGAGTATTGGGTAGACCCCAAAACGTGGATGATTGTTAAAGTCATTAGCACATATGGTGATGAAAAGTCTGAAATGGTCTATGATCCGATTCAATATGATCCTGAATTTTCTGAGGATACGTTCGTGATCGACATCCCCAAGGGGGTTGATGTGAAGGATCTGAATGATCTAACCCAGAGTTCGGAAGTGAGTCTGGAAGAAGCTGAACAAGCTTTGGGACAACCCTTTCTGCAGTATATGAACGGTGCGCTTGAACTGTCACGGATTGAGATGTATTCATCAAGTGGAGATTTCGGCAGGGACGAAGTGACTTTGTATTATGTCAACAACAACAAGGTGGAAGTGAGTCTGACGGTATTCCAGGCGCCGGATGAAAATGGTGATGATACACTGCTGCCTGATGAGTCCAAGATTGAGGTTCGGGACACCGAGGGTTCGTATATGAAGAGCATCCGGAACATATCATGGAGCGAGAATGGACTGCGCTACTCCATCATGGGTGAGAACGAAGAATGGACGAAGGAGAAGCTTCAAGCGTGGGCGAAGGATCTGACACTGCCCAATCAGCTTTAATTCGAATTGTAGGAGAGTGTGAGTTAAGCAATGGAAGCAATGGATTACACAGAGCATAATAACGGAGAACTGCGGCGTCTCCACCCCAAAGCCAAACAAGCAACAGCCCTGACGGCCTTAATGGTCAACGGGCTGTTGACTCTTCTGGCCATCGCATATCTGATTGTCGCATGGGTTAAGGAGTGGGTACAGTGGCCGGGTTGGATGGGTGTGGGGCTTTTCATCATTTCACTAATCTGGTACACCTGGATTCTGCCTGGATTGCGGTACCGGCATTTCAGTTTCCGGGTTGCTGAAGACGAGTTGGAAATTCACTCCGGCTGGCTGTGGCAGACGGATACGATTGTGCCGATGACACGTGTACAGCAGGTGGAACTGGAGAGTGGTCCGCTGCTGCGAAAGTATGGGCTTGCCAAAGTCAGCATCGTTACGGCAGCAGCCACGCTTCACATTGCCGGACTGGAAAGGGAAGAAGCGGAGCAGTTGAAGCGCAATATCGGACATCTGGCCAAGGTGGAAGATCACGATGAATGAACCGAAGCGTCTACATAAGTTGTACGTCTTATTCCCCTTTTTTAGCGTAATGAAGTCCATCATTCCAATCCTCGTTTTGCTCATCATCAAAGGCGTGAACTGGAGCAAGTTCCCCTGGTACGGTTATGCTGCGGCGATTGTAGTAATCGTGCTGCCTTTTGTCTTGTATGGTTGGTTTACATGGCGTAAATTCAGCTATACGCTGCAGGAAGATCGGATTGTTCTGCGCCGGGGCATATTTGTCCGGGAGGAGAAATCGATCTATTTCAGCCGGATTCACTCCATCCAGACACAACAGCCTCTGATTCAGCGGATCCTCCGGCTGGCTCAGCTCAAGATTGAGACGCCTGGAGGCAACGCAGAGGCGGATGGGGTGCTACCCGCTCTGGCAATTGCGGAGGCCGAGCGGGTAGAGCAATGGCTATATCAGAAGCGAAGTGAAGCTGCGAAGAAAGAGGAAGCACCTGCCGCAGCCGAATATGCTCATGAGCATGCTCACCATGAAGAGGGAGAATCTCCTGAGCAGAATGAGGGGGTTATACAGGAGGGGCCTGCTCCCCTTGTGCAGCGAGAGCGGGAGGTTCTGCTGCGGCTGTCAGCCGGCAGACTGTTTGCCGGAGCATTGACAACGATGAATCTGCCGCTTGTTGTGGTATTTGGTACAGGGGTCTATTCATTCGCAGATGACCTGCTACCGGATCATTTCTACAGCAGTCTGGTTGAACGGGCTGGACAGCTGTCAGCGATTTGGTGGCTCGGACTTGTTCCCGTCATGTTTTTGCTGGCTTGGATCCTGTCGGCAGTGCTGTTCACGATCAAATATGCCGGATTTACCGTAGAACAGGAAGGCGGTAATATTACCATTGTCTCCGGTCTGCTCGACCGGAAAAAGCATGTGTTTTCTCCTGGTAAGGTACAGGCAGTGGAGGTCAAGGAAGGGCTGCTGCGACAGCCATTTGGTTATGCCGAGGTGGAGATTTTTGTTCTGACTTCAGAGACGGAGAAAAAAATGATGCTGCATCCGCTGCTGCCGCTTCGTGATGTGAATGAGCTGCTTGCCCGAATTGTACCGCAATTCGAATTACAGCCACCCGTTACCTGCCCTCCGAAGCGGGCCCTCTGGCTGTTCATGCGCTGGAAATTGCTTGGTGCAGCCGTGCTCGGAACGGCGGGAACCGTGTTTCTGGGCCCAACAGGCGCACTGCTGTTTCTCTTATTGCCCTTATGCGCCGTGTGGGGATACGGATGCTTCAAAGATGAGGGGATGAGTATTCAAGGTAAGCTGTTAACACTTCGCCACCGGACCATATCCCGCAGTACGGCATTAATGCGCCGGCCTCATGTGGTCACGGTGAATACTGTTGCTACGTCTGGGCAGCGAAGCAAATCCTTATTATCCGTCCGGGCGAAACTTATGGTGAATCGAATCGGCTTTAAAGCGGTTTTTCTGGAACGGGAACAGGCCAATGCTGTTAAGGACTGGTTTCGGCAGGCTTCTGCCTTTATGAAGAGATGAAAATCGAATATCACGAAGAATGTACCCATTTAAGGCTGCCGGAATGCCGGCAGTCTTTTTTATGTTTGGGAGGCTAACTAAACGTGAACAACAACGTTTGGCATGATCCTTTTGTTACTGCGAAAGAAGATGAAATAGGGGATAATACATTTAATGGAATTTTCCTTTCTGTAATTAGATGATTCATTAAGGAGGGGTGTAATGGATGAGCAATGATCACAAAAAGGGGGAAGCGGAAACAAGCCGGCGAGGTGGATGGAAACATGCCGGATTGCTGCTTGGTGGAGTAGGCATATCCAATCTGGGGGATTTTATCTACATTGTGGCTATTAATCTGATGGTGCTCAACATGACTCAGTCTCCAGCAGCAGTAGCAGGATTGTGGATCATCTCCCCTATTGCCTCGGTATGCACCAAGTTCTGGTCAGGCAGTCTGATCGACCGCTATGACCAGCGGCAGATGATGATTGGAGCCGATCTGGTGAGAGCTGTACTCGTGGCAGTGCTTCCGCTGATGCCGAGTCTATGGATGATGTATGGCGTCATGTTTCTTGTCAGTATGTCGTCCTCCATATTTGTGCCGTCTTCACAGGTATATATTACCCGGCTGGTTCCTGCTGAGCGGCGAAAGCGATTCAATTCCCTGCAGGCGATGATCAGCTCAGGCGCTTTTATTACCGGTCCGGCCATAGCGGGAGTTATGCTGATCTATCTGTCTCCTGTGGCCGCGATCTATGCCAATGCAGCTTCCTTTGTTGTGTCTGCACTGATCCTGATGTTCTTGCCAAGGCTGGGCATTGGAGAGCAGAACCGCGGAACGGGGACAAGGCTAACCCCACGTCTGATTGCACAGGATTGGCGTGCCGTGCTGCACTTCAGTCATCAATCAGGTTATGTGGTCGGAGTCTATGCTTTGTTCCAGATCATTCTCGTCATCGGCATGTCGCTCGATGCGCAGGAAGTGGTGTTTATCCGTCAAGTAATGAACCTGTCCGAATCGCAGTATGGCGCGTTGATGAGTGTTACCGGAGTTGGCTATTTGGCTGGATCTCTATTGGTTTGGTTATTCGCCAAACACTTGCCTATCCGTCATATGATGGGCGGTGGTGTGCTCCTGGTCGCGCTTGGCTATTTCCTGTTCGCTCGTTCATTTTCGTTCGAGCTTGCAGCATTCGCCTTTATTATGCTTGGGCTGTGTTCCGCACTGGCGAACACGGGTCTGGTTACCTTTTATCAGAATAATATTCCGGTGGACCTGATGGGGAGGATGAGCAGCGTGCTTGGACTGATGCTGAGTGCTTTACAGGTCATCTCAATTTTGGCAATGGGGGGAGTTGCTGAAGTGATATCCCTTCGGACGGTGTATACGGTTGTTTCAGCAATTCTTATGCTGGGTGCTCTCCTATTGTGGCTTACTAGCTGGTTTCCTTCCAGACAACTATTTTATGGCGAACATGAGTCTTCCAAAAAATCATTTAGTGGTTAGGCATCATACTGTTTTCGACTGAACGATCCCGTGACAGGACGCATATAGATAGAAGATGATCTCGATCCGGCGACATAAGCTAGGAAAAGGGGGCATCGCAGAAAATGGCTGTCTTATCAACGGGGCCGATTGAAAATAGTATCGTGGTGGGAAGCGGTGTACGCCCTACCCAGAGAATTACGGTAAGAGTGGACAATCGGGATCCAGCAAACTTTGCAACCGTGCTGGTTCAGGGCTACTACTTGAATGGCATTCGTACATTATATGTGGAAGAAGTGTTTAATGTTTTGCCCAATCAGTCGATAACAAAAGATTATTATGCAAACTTGGATGCATTTGAATTCATCTTCACTACGGGGGATGCTGCTGCGGCTGATGTTCAGGTCTCCGTATGGGGGAAGGATCAGAATGGGGAGTTGGTAACAGCCCACCGTCTGGTGTCCGAGGAGTTGCTGGGAGCGTACGGGGGCATAGTTGGGGCGACTGGTGCTACTGGAGCTACCGGGACAGCAGGTATAGTGGGAACGACGGGACCCACAGGTGTTACTGGAGTGACAGGAATGACAGGTGTTACCGGCCCGCCGGGAGGAACGACCGGAGTGACAGGGGCGACGGGGATCACTGGAGCAACAGGAATAAGCGGGGTTACCGGGCTGACGGGCGCTACGGGAACGACTGGAATCACAGGAGTAACAGGGATCACTGGAGCAACAGGAATAAGCGGGGTTACCGGGCTGACGGGCGCTACGGGAACGACTGGAATCACAGGAGTAACAGGGATCACTGGAGCAACAGGAATAAGTGGGGATACCGGTCTAACAGGTGCTACAGGGACAACTGGAGTCACGGGATCAACGGGAGCCTCAGAACCGGCGAGTTCCTCACTATTTGCAAGCAGTCAGACAAATGCAATCGGTCTACCGCTTGCGGGAGAAACAACGATTCAGACACTCAATGTCCCCGTCGTAGTAGGTCAACGGGTAAAGATTGATAACAGTGCTCAAATTGCCGTTGTGGTTACGGCCAACTGGAGCGTGACATTCGCTATGCGACTCCGCAGAAATGGAGTTCTGATTAACGAGCTGATTATTTCCCGGACGGGAAATACTGCGTCTACGGTACGCTTTCTTTCATCTAATACCTACGTCGATACATCTATTGCAACGGGAACCAACGCCTACACGATAGGTATCCAGTTTACATTGGCTGCGAACGTAACCAGTGCCTCAGCTGAGACTCGAAATCTGAATGCCATTCGTTTTACATGATACTATTCCCAAGATGATAATGATACGTCACTTTTATTGACATTACGTGTGTTGCATATTAATCTGTTATATGAATGATTCATTTAAAAATGATAAGCGTTTGATATGTGTTCGAACGAGTATTGACCATACAGCGGATGAGAACGAGCGGGAGAGACCTGAGCCGGCCAAGTGTACAGTAAGGCTGCCAGGCACCGAAGGAGCAAGCTGCTGCGCACCCGGCGCAGTGGTTAATCTCTCAGGTAAATGTACCATCGTTGGACGCAACTCTGGAGAGTGCGCAGGTTGCGCCACCCAAGGGGTATATGATGAGAACGGTATGCCGACTGCGGCTGCCCCTGATCATGAAACTCTCAGGTAACGAGGACAGAGAGAGGGCCTAAGGCCTTCTACTGTCCTTTTTTGATGTCATCATTCAGTAATGAAGGAACATTATGGTGCATGTCTGGATGGATATGACGATATGGAGGGGTGCAGGATGCGGTTTAAAGATGTTTTTTCAATTATTGGCCCGTCGATGACGGGTCCGTCAAGTTCACATACAGCTGGGGCTGCAAGGCTGGGGAGAATTGCGCGTCAGTGGCTGGGATGTACCCCGGAACGTGCCAGGCTGACATTGTACGGTTCATTTGCTGATACGTATCAGGGTCATGGTACGGATCTGGCACTGATCGGCGGTTTGCTTGACTATGTCACGGATGATCCGCGTATACCGGACGCTGAGGAATATGCGGAGCAAGCGGGTATGGAGGTTGAATTCTTTACGAGTGGACTACCTGCTCCGCATCCCAATACGGTCAAGATTGAGTTGTGGTACGGTGAGCGTCAATGCTCGCTGATTGGTGCTTCCATTGGTGGCGGCAGCGTATCGGTACATTCGCTCAATGATTTCCGTGTACAGATCAGTGGAGAATTTCCAACACTGGTTCTGCGCCATTCGGACAAAGCAGGGGTGCTCGCGTCGGTTACGTCTACGATCAGTTCGTCAGGTGTTAACATCGGTTACATGCAAGTGGACCGGAAAGCCCGGGATGGCGAAGCGCTGACAGCGATGGAAATGGATGGAGTGCCAAGTCCGGAAATGTTGAACCGCCTGCGGTCACTGGATCATGTGCTGGATATTCGCGTTATTGATTTGAAGAAAGGGGTGGAACCGGATGCGGTTTAAGCACTTGCACGAACTGAATACCATCTGTACGGCTGAATCGAAAACCATTGCCAAGCTGATGATTGAGGAGCAGGTTCAGGAGACCAATACGCCTGAAGCGGACGTTGTACAGCAGATGTCAGAGTACTATCAGGTGATGAAGGAAGCTGTGCAAAAAGGGCTTATCGAGGATACAACTTCACGCAGTGGCTTGACCGGCGGAGACGGCAAGAAAATGGCGGAGTATATTCGTCAAGGCGAAACCTGTTCGGGTGATGCTTCTGCACTTGCGATGGTCTATGCCCTTTGTGTGTCTGAAGTCAATGCTTCCATGGGCCGGATCGTGGCTACGCCGACAGCAGGTTCGTGTGGCATTATCCCGGGGGTATTTATCAGCTCCCAAGAGCGATTCGGCTGGAGTGATGAGCATCTGGTCAACGGCCTATTCTGTGCAGGTGCGATTGGATATGTCATTGCCAACAACTCGTTTATCTCCGGTGCTGAAGGCGGCTGTCAGGCTGAAGTCGGTTCTGCGATCGGCATGGCTGCCGGTGCCATGGTTGAACTGCGCGGAGGAACACCCGAGCAGGTTGTTCATGCAGTAGGTCTCGCGTTAAAAAATACACTGGGCCTCATCTGCGATCCGGTTGCGGGCCTCGTGGAAATCCCATGCATCGTCCGTAACGGACTGGGCGCCGTAACGGCTCTGGCTGCGGCCGACATGGCACTGGCCGGAGTACGAAGCGCCATACCTTCGGACGAAGTCATTGACGTCATGCTGGAAGTGGGCAGTGCGATGCCAAGCAGGCATCGGGAGACAGCGCAGGGTGGATTGGCCCAGACACCAACGGGCCGGAAAATGATGGAGAAGCTGGCCAAACCGAAGGCGAAGCGTGCAGAGCCTGAGGAGGAGATGGGAAACGCGCAGGGAAATTCGGAAGAGCAGGCCTAGAACCGAGCAGCTAAGGCGAGCATTCATCATAGAAAACCAATAAAACAAGCGTCCACTGGCCCTTTTACAGGTCATACAGGACGCTTGTTTTCGATTCAGGAAATCTAATTAGCTCCTTTGGTATGCATAAGTAGGGGGAAGGTCGTGTGATCTACAATGCATGCCAAGTGACTACTTGCTCTGCTCTCGAGTGATCTCCGTACTTAGTACGGCATAACCATAAGCGGGCAGTTCAATGGCCAGAACATCGCCATCCTTGGCTGTACGATGGTTGCCGTCCAATAATTCGGTCCATTCGCCTGTACCTGCATCCAGTTCAATGATCGCCGTCTCCTCCGAACGATTGAACAGAATGAGAATACGTTCCTCATCACTCTGTCGTTCCAGGACCAGCTGACTTCCTTCTGCCCGAGCCTGCAGGAATCGAACTTTGCCTTCTGCGCGCAGAGCGGGGTGAGCATGACGAAGCGCAATGAGCTGTTGATAAAAGGCTAACAACTCGCGGTCCTGCTTCGCTTCATCCCACTCCATGCATTTCCGGCATCCCGGATCAGCTCCACCATCCAGCCCAATCTCGTCTCCGTAATAGATGCACGGCGTACCTATGTAAGTAAACTGGAATAGCGCCGCCAGTTTCATTTTGCGCTGGTCACCTTCACATAGCGTCAGCAACCTTGGTGTATCATGACTGTCCAACAGGTTGAACGCCACTTCGCTGGCTTGCAGCGGATAACGTGATAATTGCCGGCCGATGGAGTTCGCGAACGCCTCGGCATTCATTTTATTTTTCACAAAGAAACCATTCACGGCATCGGTAAACGGATAGTTCATGGAGGCATCAAACTGGTCGCCTTGCAGCCAGGCCGAGGATTCATTCCATATCTCACCGAGAATGTACGCATCCGGATTCGCAGCTTTCACCACCCGGCGGAAATCACGCCAGAATGCATCATCCACTTCGTCTGCGACATCCAGTCGCCAGCCGTCCATGCCTACTTCCTTGATCCAATACTCGGCAACCTTCAGCAGATAGTCTTTCACCTCGGGATTTTCCGTGTTCAGCTTGGGCATGTGCGGCTCGAATCCAAAGGTTTCATACGTAGGGATGCCATCCTTCACATCCAGCGGGAACTCGTGTACGTGGAACCAGTCTTTATACTTGGATTTTTCCCCGTTTTCCTGCACGTCCACAAAGGGAGCAAACGTCTTCCCGGAATGATTGAATACCGCGTCCAGAAGCACCCGAATGCCGCGTTCATGACACAGCTTAACCAGCCGTTTCACTGTATCTGCATCACCGAAATGCCGATCTACCCGGAGATAGTCTTCGGTATCATATTTATGGTTGGTGGTCGCTTCGAAGATAGGGGTAAAATAGATGGCGTTAATGCCCAGCTCGCTGAGATAGTCCAGATGATCAATCACACCCTGGAGGTCGCCTCCGAAGAAGTTGGACGGTGTAGGATCGCCGCCCCATGGCTCAACATTCTCCGGATTAAGGTCAGGGTTTCCATTGGCAAACCGCTCGGGAAAGATCTGATAGAAAACAGCATCCTTGACCCACTCAGGCGGCGTGAAGACCGCACCCGGGTGAATATAGGGGAACTGAAACATCTGCCCTGGATCGTCCGGTTCGTCTTCCTGGAAGTCCGTTTCGGACATCCAGATCTGCTCGTCTCCGCTTTTCAGCAAAAAGGAGTATTTCAGGCGATGGTACGGAGGTTTTATTTCACCCTCATAGTAGTCGAACATGGCGTCGGAGGTGAACTTGGCCAAAGGAATCAGCTCTTTGGTGTTTTCCCATGCGTATTTATCACCCGTCATGGCGTATACCTCGGTGAGATCATTCTTTTTGGCACGCAGACGCAGACGAACAGAATCCTTATCGTAGGCGTACGCCCAGTTTCGTTTGGGTTGATGATAGATGGCTTCCAGCAGCATGCTTAAATTCCTCCCCTTTTCACATATGGTATGTACTTCATAGACCTCATGGCATGGCATTTCTGAAGCTGCAGATTAAGGTATAATGAAAATTAAAGGTAACGGAGTATTCATCTAAGGAGTATCGTTTCGTTTATACATACAGCTTACTCCATTATGTTCAGATATATAATTAACCAAAAGGGTGCAGAAAGGAAACGAATTTACGCATGAAAACAAAACTGCTATACATTGAGGACGATACGGAAATCGCGACATGGGTCAGAGCCGACCTGGAGGAGCGTGGTTATGAGGTCGTATGGCTGGGAAGTGGAGAAGGTGCTGCTGAAGCTGCCGGGGACTGCTCGCTGATCATTTTGGATGTCATGCTGCCAGGGCTGGATGGATTTACGGTGGGGCAGCGGCTAAAAAAGGAACATCCTTCAGTGCCGATCGTCATGCTCTCGGCCAGAACGTCTATTGATGACAAGCTGCACGGGCTTGATTTTGCCGATGATTATGTAACCAAGCCGTTTCACCCCGATGAACTCGCTGCGCGAATTGAAGTTCAGCTGCGAAAGGCAGGGACTACGGTTTCCTCCGATGCTGCTCTGAAACTGGATCACCTGTCCATCTATGAGAAGGACAATCGGATCGTGAATGAGGAGACGGGGGAGGAGATCATTTTATCGGGAAAACAGTTTCACATCTTCGGCTACCTGCTCAGGCATATGGGCATGATCCGTACGAAAGAGCAGATTTATGAGGCGGTCTGGAATGAGCCCTATCTCGATGGAGACAAAACATTAATGGTACATATTCGCCACCTGCGCGAAAAGCTTGAACTTGATCCAGCGAATCCGTCAGTGATTCAAACCGTGCGCGGGGTTGGATACCGTGTGAAGAAACCATGATCGGGCGGTTCAAAGAGAAGGGGAAACGGAAAAGTCAGAGGGAACGGAAGGAGCCTGAAAAGCGTAAGCTTCGATTTGGTCGCTCGCTCATGTCCCGTTATATGATTCTGATTTTATGTGCCATTTTGTTTGTTCCCGTCGTTCTTCCAATCACATCCATCATTTATGTGGTGGTGGTGAACAATACGAGCAAAGGCAGTCAGGCTCCCTACGGTGATGTTACCCATATAACCAATCTCTGGTCGAAAGAATCGATGAAGCTGGATGAGGCAGCGCCTGCCCAGATCGATAAACGCATGAAGCAGTTACAAGCCAAATATCCCAAATCATCAATGTACCGGGTGAACGAAAAAGGGGAGACCGCGTTTATCCTCGGGGGTGAAGGTGTGGAAGTATCTGAATCTCCGGTGAATGGAACGACAATGACTATATTGAAATGGACGCTGAATAATCAAAAAAAGGAAGAAACTCGAATTCCTGCAGTCTGGGACGTAGCCAGCACCTTGCAATTCATGAAGGAGGCCAACTACCGTGATCCGCTGACTGTTGTTTCATTTATAGGTGGAGGGGATCAGAACAAGGGAAAAGGCTTCATGGTGATTGAAGTACCGCGATATTTACTGCAAAAGCCTCAAAGCAACTGGCCGATGGAACTCCTGTATCTCGGGTTGGTTATGACCATCATTTTTCTGGTATTTATTGTGATGTCGATCCTGTTCTTTGCACGGATTCGCAAACGGCTTATCCGTCTGCAGACAGCCATGATTACTCCAGGCAAGGAAGGTATTCCGCTTCCTGTCGATATCCGGAGATCGGACGAGATTGGTCAGTTGGAGGATTCATTCAACCAGATGGTGTATCAGCTGACAGACAGCCGCCTCAGGGAACGGGAAGAGGAACAGTTCCGCAAACGTCTCATTGCAGGGCTGTCTCACGACTTGCGCACGCCTCTAACGGTCATCCGTGGACACATGCATGCCCTGAACAAGGAAGCGCTCAGCGATAAGGGCAGCAGCTCATTGGCACGCATGGAAGCCAAGATGGATGATCTAAGTGGACTTATTGATAACATGTTATCGTACAATCTGCTTGCAAGCGGAAAGTATACCCTGAAACTGGAGGAGAAGGATGTCCTTCGAATCGTTAGGGAAACGGCCGCGGCATGGTACCCCGTATGGGAGAAGGAACAGTTTGATATCGATATTGACCTGCCGGATGAACCGCTGATCTGGCGGGTCGATGAACAGGGCATGCGTCGTATTCTGGATAACCTGTTACAGAACGTGATCCGGTATGCGGGGGATGGGAAGTACATCGGCATATCCACAGAACGAATTCAGGAAAGAACAGCCTTGGTGATTCGAGATAAAGGGCCTGGGATGCAGCATGAAATAGGGGCAAAAGGTACAGGTCTTGGGCTGTCCATTGTAGATCTGCTCGTCCGCGAGATGGGGCTGCGCAAGAAGGTGGACAGCTCGCCGGAGGGCGTCCGGATATTTATCTACTGACTCGAATAGGTGGGGTGGAAACCACGATTTAAACTAAACTTAAACTTCGGATCACTTTAGATTTAACCTTGGGCGGTTACGATGATATCCGAGGTGATCAAACAGTGAGTGATAACATTATTCAAACGGCTAACTTATGGAAAACATATCGGGATCGTGCAGCGGTTCGCGAATTGGATCTGCATATTAAGAAAGGGGATATCTACGGTTTCCTGGGGCCTAACGGTGCGGGTAAAACAACAACCATCCGCATGCTGCTGGGCTTGATCAAACCGACAAAAGGCGTCATTCGTGTCTTCGATAAAGACATTCGGAAGGATCGCATGGATATCCTGCGCCGGGTCGGTTCGCTCGTGGAGTACCCGTCCTACTACGGTCATCTGAATGCGGTGGAGAATCTGGAAGCCTTGCGCCGGATCCTGGGCGTGCCGAAATCAAGAATTGCCGAGGTGCTGTCCATTGTCGATCTGACAAGGGATGCGAAGCGCTCGGTGAAAGGATATTCGCTCGGCATGAAGCAGAGGCTGGGGATTGCAAGTGCTCTGCTGGGCGAACCGGAACTGCTGATTTTGGATGAGCCTACGAATGGGCTGGATCCAGCGGGGATTCAGGAGATTCGGGAGTTAATTAAACGCATGCCGCTGGAACATGGTATTACGGTGCTGGTATCCAGTCACTTGCTCAGTGAAGTGGAGCAGATGGCCAGCCGGGTTGGCATTATTCGTGAAGGTAAGATGGTGCTTCAGGACACAATTGCCAATCTGCATAGCCAAACAGGCAGTTCTATTCGATTGACCGTCTCTGAGCCAGAAGAAGCCATGAAGCTGGCGAGAGAGCAGGGGCAATTCGGTCAGCGGCAGGGGTCTGAACTTACATTCCCGTACATGGACAACAGTGCGATAGCGCTGCTGGTGCGCAGGCTGGTTGAGCAGGATCACGCCATTTACCGGGTGGAGGAGCACCGTCAGTCGCTCGAAGACCTCTTCATGCGGGTGATTGGTGAGGGGGCAATGGTATGACGGGACGTGCACTATCGTCAGACTGGCTCAAAATTCGTGGCAAAGGTATCTGGTTTCTTGTTTTTCTTGCCCCCATTGGACTTACGTTAATGCAGGCGCTGAATTTTGGATTGCGTCTGGATTATCTAAAAGGGGTATTTGGCGATGACATGTGGAACGGGCTTTTGGAAAATGTGGTTGTTTTTGTGCCGCTTTCATTGATGCTGGGCGCAACAATCCTGAGCTCCATGATTGCGAATATTGAGCATGAGCAGGGTTCTTGGAAGCAGCTTCTGGCCATGCCGATTCCGAGACCGGCGGTATATCTGGCCAAATTCCTTTTGGCTTGTGTGCTGCTTGTCATCTCTTGTCTGCTCCTAACAGCCGGAATCGTCATTCTGGGTCTGGTGTTCGGCTTCGACGCGGGAGAAATCCCGTGGGGACAGGCAATCAAGCTGGGGCTGCTTCCACTGGCTGGAGCACTCCCCGTATTGTCGATAGAGCTGTGGCTCACCATGATTGCCAAAAATCAGGCGCTTCCGGTTACCCTTGGTATTGTGCTTGCCATCACAGGGATGTTCTCTCTTAGTCTCTCGCCAAGCTTCCCGCTCGCATGGGCGCAGATGGCATGGAATGGACCGAATCCATTCATGTATGCAGGGATGGGGTTAGCTGCGGGAATCCTGATTATGCTCCTTGGAATGATGCATTTCAGCCGGAAGGATGTGGCCTAGGATGAACTTTACTACGGCGTATTTCCGAATCCTGTCTGCTGAACGGCTGAAAATGGGCAAGTCTCCGGTATGGCTCCTGATTCTGCTGAGTCCATTATTGGCCCTGCTGATTGGGCTGCTCAGTGAGCCATCAGGTCAATGGGAAGTGCTGATGAGCACGATGGTCTTTTTGCATGGAATGCTGCTCATGCCAATCCTGACCGGCGTATTCACCTCGTTTGTCTGTCGCTTTGAACATGCAGGCGGGGGATGGAAGCAAATGTTGGTACTGCCACTCACCCGCACAGGTGTTTATGCAGGAAAGTTAACCATCGTCCTTTTGCTTTTGGTGGGAACTCAAGTGTTGCTGCTAGGGTCCATACTGCTTGCCGGATGGATTCAGGGCTTAACGGAGCCTGTGCCGTGGGCATTTATAGGAGGCAAATTGCTGCTTGGTTTGTTCGCCTGTCTGCCTCTTGCTGCACTGCAAATGTTTGTTTCCCTGATATGGAGCAGCTTCGCTGCACCACTGGCTTTGAATTTTGCCTTAACCGTGCCCAATATACTGATTGTGAACTCGGCTACGTTCGGCCCCTTTTATCCGTGGGCTCAGCCGATGCTGCTAATGACACCGACGGAAGGCGGAGGGTTCGGAGCCTATAACGTTCCACTTGGTACACTCCTTACTGTCGTTGGAGGGAGCGCAGTGGTCTTCATTTTAATTGGAGTTCTCTACTTCAGAAAAAAAGAAATATAAAGATTCCTATATGCCATTCTAATTCTCGTTAGAATTAATACCCCCGCAGCCACCATCCGAGTATATATTCGTGTGGCCGCGGGGGATTTATTTCATCTTCTGACCCAGCCATCATGAATGGTGAGTTCTCGAACAACCTTTGCTGGCGTTCCTGCAACCAACGTATTCTCAGGTACATCTTTGGTAACCGTACTCCCCGCGGCGACCACTGCATTCTTTCCGATGATAACGCCAGGAAGAATTAATGATCCGGTTCCGATCCAAGCGTTGTCGTGAATGACAATTTTTTTGGCCATATTGCTTCCATCATCAAGGGAGTCAATCCGATGGTAGGCACTATCAAATATGCTCGTTCGTGGTCCGATCATCACGTTATTGCCAATGGTGATCTCAATATTGGCTGCAATTCCCACGCCGGCATTAATCACAACGTCATCCCCTATGATTAACCGTGCCCCTTTAACAACGGTTAGCTGCGTCCCCCAGGGTTTTCCGATGATATTGAGTCGTTTGCCCACATGGAGATCACCGAATTTATTTAAATACACCTTGCCTCTTATACGTGGCAATAATCCAAGCGATGGCTGAATTTTTCCAAACAAAGCCATTCCCCGAACCTTCCCGTAAGCAACTTTAACTCTGTTCGGCAGCATGATCTCCATCCTCTCCATATCTAGCAACGTCCTGTTGAATTCAGCAATGAGATAGGTTTCGTATACCTGTACAGGTACGTCCTTTGTGTATCGATTATAGCCTATTTGCATATAGCGACTTTCATTGCAATTTGCTTTAATTAAAAAAAAATGAAAATTCCATCATTTTCAAATGGGAATATTACAATTTTAGTGTGAGATTGTAAGCAAAATTAATCTGGAATCTGGTAAAATAAAAAAAGCTGTTTCTTGTTAGCCTTACATGGTTATTCGTGGGTAGACACTTAATACTAAAAATGCCTAGTGGCATTGTTAGAAGAAGAATAAGGCTGAGAAAAGAGGGGTAAGCCTTGGATACTAATAAAACGGAAACCCTGAAACGGATTATTTCTGAGGGAAGTTCTTACCAATCATTATTTTTCAATCATCCGGATGCCATATATGTAATGGACATTCATGGAAATTATATTGATGCCAATCCATCAGTAGAGCGGATATCAGGATATACACTTGATGACTTGATTCGTATGAACCCCAATCAGATCTGTCCAACTGACAGTGAACATTCGAGGCAGAAATATATTAACGAGGTTATTACTGGACGTTCAGTAAGCAACACTCTATCGTTTTATCATAAAAGTGGTTCGGTACGACAGGCGGAAATAACCTACGTGCCTATAACAGCTGGAGCAGAGGTCGTAGGAATCTACGGCATAGCCAAAGATGTGACAGAGATCGTGGCAGTGAAGCGGAAACTCCAGGAAACGCAAGAAAAGTATCAGGTGCTTGCGGATCACGCCCAGGACCTGATAACGACTAGCTCATTGGAAGGCGAGCTGTTGTACGTTTCTCCTTCAGTGTACTCTTTGCTGGGATATCAGCCGGAGGAAGTGACAGGCAAGTTTTTCAAGGATTATTGTTATCCCGGAGATTACCCTGATCCGTTGGAGCTATCGGAGATTGGCAATGGCTGCAAAATGCGTGTCCTGCACAAGAAAGGCCACTATGTCTGGATGGAGACTTTGGCGAAGCCTGTAGCTGGAGCGAAGGGCAGAGGCGTCCAGATTGTAAGCATAAGTCGGGATATTACCCAGCACAAGGATGCGGACAGACGTTTGAGAGAGAGTCGACAGCGCTACAAATCCCTGTTCGAACATAATCCGGCTGCGGTCTATTCATTGAATCTTGAAGGTAAATATAGTGCGGTGAACCGCAATTTGGTCAAATTGCTGAACATCCCTCGCAATAAGCTGATCGGACAGTCCTTTCTGTCCAATCTGGATTCTTGTGAGGTAGGGCGTGGCGAAACCTACTTTGAGCTGGTGAAGCAGGGCAAACCGCAGCATTATGAAACGCGAATTGTGAATGCCATGGGGAAGAAGTTTGACGCTTCCATCATTAATGTACCCATTATTGTCGATCAGGAATTGGTTGGCGTGTACGGGATATTATCTGATATAACCGAACGCAAGGAGTATATGGAGCGTATTCAGGAACTCAGCAAGCAGCATGCGTTGATTCTGAATTCTGTTACAGAAGGCATATACGGACTGGATGCGGAAGGGACCACCATGTTTATGAATCCGGCGGCTGCATCCATGTTTGGTTACGAAGTGGAGGAATTCCTCGGCAAAAACGCCCATCCCATCATCCACCACTCCCGTGCTGATGGAAGTTATTTTCCAAAAGAAGAGTGTCCAATTCACATGACTGTAATGGATGGACAGCGCCGCTCCGTGAAGGAGGATGTGTTCTGGCGTAAGGACGGCAGCAGCTTTTTGGTGAAATATCAGGTTACACCGATTATTGATCAGGAGCAAATACAGGGTGTAGTCATTGTCTTCAATGATGTAACAGATGAACGTGAAATTGTACGTGCCAAGGAAACAGCCGAGCTCGCAGCGCAGGCCAAGTCGGAATTTTTATCGATGGTGAGTCACGAGATTCGTACACCGATGAACGGAATTGTTGGCATGACCGAACTCCTGATCGGAACGGATCTGTCGGAAGAACAGCGGGAATATGCCCAGATTATCCAAGAGAGTGGAGACGCCCTGCTGAATATTCTGAATGATATTCTGGATTTCAGCAAACTGGAGTCCGGTAAGATGGCTCTTGCTTATGAACCGTTTTCTCTCCGCAAGATGCTGGAACAGGTTGCAGAGCTGTTCAAGGTTCGAGCAGAAGAGAAACAGTTGCAGATCAGGTACCGTCTGAATCCAAATATTCCGGAATTCATGTTGGGTGATGCGATGCGTATCCGTCAGATTCTGGTTAATTTGGTCAGTAACGCCCTCAAGTTTACGGACCAGGGCAGTATTGATGTCAATGTGGATATCGTTAAGGGCAGAAAGCCTGAAGATAGCGTACTGGATTTTGCGGTGAAAGACACGGGGGTTGGAATACCTGCGGACAAGCTGGATCAGTTGTTCCAATCCTTCTCTCAACTTCATCCGGTGATTAACCGCAAATATGGAGGCACAGGGCTGGGTCTTGTGATCTCGAAACGGCTTGTGGAGATTATGGGCGGAAGTATCAGTGTGGAGAGTGAGGACGGAAAAGGATCAACCTTCCGTTTTGCTGTGCCTGCCACAAGTGTGGATGATGCTGCCGAAGACACAGCACGTCAATTCTCCCATGACCGCACTCGCCAGAGCGACAAGGTCGCGATGCGTATTCTGGTAGCCGAGGATCATCCGGTGAACCGGAAAATCTTGACCGAGTACCTTGAAAAGCTTGGCTATGAAGCTGATGTTTGTACCAATGGGGTTGAAGCCATTGAAGCCATCTCGCAGAATGCCTATGATATTGTGCTTATGGATATTCACATGCCTGTTATGGACGGGATTAAGGCGACCGATCTTGTACACCGGCTCATTCCACAGGATCGTATTCCTGCAATTATTGCCGTGACAGGTAATGCCAAACGGGAGGACAAGGAAGCTTGTCTGGAAATTGGGATGCGGGATTTCATCAGCAAACCGGTGATGCTCAGTGAATTGAAGCGGGTGCTTCAGCAGTGGGGGCCAGCAGATCAGCCTCAGCTCGCACCGAATTAATGATATAGCATCCAGTACAACAACCGAACAGGCCAGTGAAGTCTCCGAGCAGGAGGCCGCTGGCCTGTTTGGTTTATCAAGATTATCCGATTTAAGAATGTTTCATAAAAAGGTCGAAGGGAAGCATTATGCCAAAGTCAGTCGATTAATATTGCCGGATAATATCGCACAGGAACGCTCGAATTTCTCAAGCTCGGACGAATCCAGATTCAACTCAATGATCTCCTGAATGCCATTCCCTCCAATAATCGCCGGAACACCGGCACAGACGTTGCTTTGGCCATACTCTCCCTCCAGAATAGCCGAGACAGCAATGATTTTGTGTTCATCATTAAGGATGGAACGTGTAATGTGAGCCAGTGCATTCCCGATTCCGAATTGGGTGGAACCTTTGCGGGTGAAAATCTCCCATCCGGCATCTTTGGTTTTGCGGGCGATATCATCGAGATCCAGATGTTTAAAACGTTCTTTATGCTGTTCCATAATGTGCATAATCGGTTTGCCTCCTATGGTCACATGCGACCAGGCTACAAACTGCGACTCTCCATGCTCCCCGAGCGCATATCCGTGCACGCTGCGTGGATCGATCGAAAACACTTCGGATAACAGCGTTTTGAGCCGGGAGGAATCAATGGAGGTCCCCGTACCAATGACATGTTCGCGCGGAAGCCCGGACAGCTTCCATACCATATAAGTTACTATGTCAACCGGATTGGCAGCGACGACAAAAATACCGCGGAATCCGCTCTCCATGATAGGGAAAACAATGTCCTTGGCAATCGATTCAGCTTCCTCCAGAATATCCAGCCGTGTCTGACCCGGTTTGGGATTCGCCCCTGCAGTCAGGACAATGACATCCATGTTTCCGCAATCTGCATAAGTACCCGCGTATACTTTGGTACGATTATGTGTGAAATCCATGCAATGCGAGAAGTCCAGCGCTTGCGCAACGGCGCGGTCATACGTCCGATCGACCATCATGATTTCCCTGCATATGGACTGATTAATCATGGAATACGCACAACTTGAGCCTACAAGACCCGCCCCGATGACCGCTACTTTACCTGATTTGCCTAACACTGTCGTTCAGCCCCCATATCCACTTGTTTTTCATCCGTACTTCAAACATATGTCAAGTATAGTCCTTTAATTTATGCCAAAATCCGTATTTACGTTACATAAGATAACACATGGAAAAGCTGTACAGCAATGATATCCTCTATCGCGGGAGCGTATTGGAGCAATGGAGTTAACAAAATTGACATGAATAATGTATTTTCAAGAAAACGACGGCGTTTGCATCAGCACGATTCGACCTGACATCATTCCTCCTGCTTGTCGGATCAAGGGGGATTTTTACGAATAAGAGACCTGACAAAAGTTCTTATGAATCCGCACAAACAGAACAAAACCGTCAAAGGGATCTCTGCATGAGCCGACGAATACCTATTGGCAAGCTAATCAAAATGCAATTTGGTCCATGAGACAGGTTGACCCGATCCGATGACAGTTCCAGAAAGGAACGCTGAAGCCACTATTTTTGAATCCAAAAGACTTCATTCCGGGAGGGAATAATAATGATTGAAGAAGCAGGAGCAACGACGGAAACGGCCAAGAGCCTGGGCATAGGAGCCAGTACTCTTCGTAAATATGCGGCAGCACTGGAAGAGCAGGGGTATCGATTCGAGCGTTCCGCCAACAAATCCAGATTGTTCAGATCAGACGATATTGAGTGCATTGAACGGTTAATGACAGAGCTCAGGGAGCATAACCTGCCGCTTGCGGATGCCGTGGTGACCGTTTTGTCACCAGAGGTGCCCGTAAGCGCGGAAGGGATTTCTTCGGAGAAGGAATGTGCGGCAGCCGCGATACCTGCCATGTTCCCTGAAGGAACAGAGCCAGCCGCCAGTCTCAGGTCCTATGAGGGTCTGGGCCAGCTTGTAAATGAAGTGACCTACGGTGCCGTTGAGCCAAAAGAGGATCGGGTGCAAATACTGCAGCAGCGAGTGGATGAGCTGGAGTTAACACTGCAGCAACTTGCTGATACCCATACGGCCCTGCAGGACCAGATCGAGAAGCAGCGTCTATGGATGAACGAGAAGCTGGAAGAGGAGCGGGATCGTGAACTGGTGACCAATTTGCGCAGTTTCCAGGGCCGAAAGCGCAAACCAAAAGGAACTTCGCTGCGGATGCTGTTTGGCTTGCTGCCCAAGAAGCACAAGGAAGCGTGAAAAGAAGAAGGGGTCTGTCGTGATTTCGCGCAGGCAGCCTGATATAATAAGCTCCATATCACAACAGGAAAACGGGCTGCTTGATCTGCTGTGTGGGCATATGGAATGCCGCATGGAGTTCGGGATGCCGGTGTGGGAGGACATGTGGAGCTGCAACGAAGTTGGCAAAGGTTACTTGGTCTGTGGACAGACCGTCCCCGGCGGGAGGGCTCATTGATCTTGGAACGATACAGGATACAAGAGCTGCTTGGCATGGGGAGCTATGGACTCACCTATCTATGTGTAGACGAGCAGAACGGCAAGGAAGTGGCATTAAAAGAATCAAAACCCAGCAAAGGCAGACTTTCCGCCCGATTGCTGGATCGGGAAGCGGACGTGATGAACCGGATGAATCACCCGGCAATTCCGAAGCTGCTGCATGCATTTAAATATAAGGGAAGAAGCTGCATCGTTACAGAATACATCCGCGGTGAGACGCTGGAACAGTGTATATTTGAGCAGGGCCTCAAGTATACAGAGCAGGAATGTCTGGCACTTGCTATCCAATTGCTGGCACCACTAGTCCATGTTCACGAGCAGGGATATATTCACGGGGATGTGCGCATTCCGAACGTTATTTTTCGTGAGGGGCAGATACATTTAATTGACTTTGGCCTGGCGCGGCGTATGGGGGAGCCGTTGCTGCCTGAGCTGAAGCGCAGGATGCGGGAACTGCCCGAGCCCGAAGATGAGCCTGCCTCACCTGATCAGGATTTGCAGGATCTGGGTCATTTTCTTCTGTTTATGCTGTACTCGGCATATGAGCCAGAGAAGGGCAAGGCACCTGCAAGTTGGCAGGAGGAGCTGGAGCTTACGCCTGAACTGCGCCATATGCTGGAGAGACTGCTGGGGCTTCGCCCAGGATACACAGCGGGTGCGCCTGAATTACAGGTGGAAGTGAAGCGCGTATTGGATTCCTATTCAAGTGAAAAGGGTACACAAATAGGGGATGTTCTGCTGCCGTGAGATTCGGCTGGCTGAACATCCCCTATTTGCATATATAGTCATTGCAGCACCATATTAGCTGGAGCTGTATTTTCTGCTTTTGTAATACCCCGAGCCGTGGCGGTTATCCCGGTATTTCATATCTGAAGATGAATAGCGTTTATATCCGCGCTTCCCTGAGGAACTGCTGTAACGTTTATAGGAGCGTCTGTCCGAGGAACTATAGCGCCTTCGGTGTGATGAAGATTTGGAATCAAGGAGTTTGCCAATTATTTTTTTGAACATGCATGATCACCCTTTCGTCTTCCGTTTTAAGCATATACGCAGCCTGAGAGAGGAGGGTTTCGAGTTTTTTATGGAAAGTGGTATTCATTGTACATATGGTTGGCGTATAATAGGATGTTGATAGTTTACGGAGTACACGAATTTTTTATTTTGAGCGTTTCGCGCTACAATAGAAGACAGGATAAGATTATAACGGACAGGAGAAGTTGTAATGATTACGTTAAAAACCAAAGAGCAGATCCAGAATATGAAAAAGGCGGGCGAAATTCTCGCTGCGTGCCATAAAGAAATTGCGAAAATGATCCGTCCAGGGATCACCACCCAGGAGATCGATCAGTTCGCAGAAGCTTTTATGAAGAAACATGGTGCAACACCGGAGCAAAAAGGGTACAACGGGTACCAATATGCGACATGTGCGTCTGTAAATGACGTGATTTGTCACGGTTTTCCGGGAAAATATGTACTGAAGGACGGCGATATCGTCACGATTGACATGGTCGTGAACTTGAATGGCTGGCTGGCCGATTCCGCGTGGTCTTATGCGGTGGGACAAGTGACACCGGAAGCCCAGCATCTGCTGGATGTCACAAAAACGTCCCTTTACAAAGGCATTGAGCTTGCCGTAGTCGGCAACCGGATCGGTGATATTTCCAATGCCATTCAGACGTATGCTGAAGGAGAAGGCTTGTCTGTCGTACGAGAGTTTATCGGTCACGGTATTGGTGAAAAAATGCATGAAGAGCCGCAAGTTCCTCACTATGGCCCACCGCATCGTGGTCCCCGCCTCAAGGAAGGCATGGTGATTACCATTGAGCCGATGCTGAACATCGGAACGTTCCGCAGCAAGCTGGATGCCGATGGCTGGACCGCACGTACACAGGATGGAAGCCTGTCTGCTCAATACGAACACACCATTGCCATTACGGCAGATGGTCCTGTGATTTTGACTGCACAGGAGTAGTGATTCATTCGTCGATCGTGGCAATAAAATGATATTTGATGTTTTCAAGGCGGCCCACGTTTGTGATCCGCCTGTTTCGGTTTAAACTATTAAGAGTCAGCATTTAGCACTGTGTGATAACGGGAGCTTCGGGGAATATTGAATTCCTGAAGAACAGCCCGAACCCGCGGGCGAGCTTCATGCTTGAAGAGATAACATATTGTGCTGGTGGTATAACATATATGATGATAGAGGTTATATTCAGGCCACTGGCAACAAGGAGGTCATTAAGTTGTCTGAAAATGAACAGATTGTACTTGCATCACGTCCGGAAGGTGCACCATCCCGAGACAATTTCAAATTCATTCACACTCCGCTCCCTGAACCGGAAGCAGGTCAGGTTCTGGTGCGTACACTATATTTGTCGGTTGACCCTTATATGCGTGGCCGTATGAAAGACACCAAGTCTTATGCACCTCCATATGCGCTGAATGAAGTCATCAAAGGCGGGGCCATCGGACAAGTGGTAGACTCCTCGGAACCCAATTTGCGCAAAGGTGATTTTGTCTCAGGCATGTGGGGCTGGCAGCGGTATGCGGCAGTCAACACGGGAGATCTCTCCCTTATTGATACGGAGGAGGCGCCCCTTACAGCATACCTCGGTGCGCTTGGCCTGACGGGGTTAACGGCCTATTTTGGCATGGAGGATATCGGCAAACCGAAGGATGGCGAAACGGTAGTGGTGTCAGGCGCAGCGGGAGCTGTAGGCATGATTGCCGGTCAGATCGGCAAGATCGTAGGTGCAAGAGTGGTCGGTATTGCAGGTTCTGATGAAAAATGTGCATATTTAAAAGAAAAGCTCGGATTCGATGTTGTCCTGAACTACAAGCGGGAGAACGACATGTCTGCAGCCATTGAACGGGTGTGTCCGGATGGCGTAGATGTCTATTTCGACAACGTTGGCGGTGATATTTCAGATGCCGTGCTCAGACATATCAATCGGAATGCACGCATTCCGCTGTGCGGGCAGATTTCGTCCTATAATCTGGAGAAGCCGGACATCGGCATGAGACCACAGACATTGCTGCTGACCAACACAGCGCTGATGAAGGGTTTCTTGCTTGGTGACTATGCGAAATCCTTCAAGGAAGGACGCGCTAAATTGGCAAAATGGATGAAGGAAGGCCTCATTCAGTATGAGGAGAACATTGTGGAAGGATTCGAACAGACTCCGGAAGCCTTTATGGGCCTGTTCTCGGGGGATAATCTAGGTAAACAGCTGGTGAAAGTTGCAGATTCCGAGTAAAGTCGCATTATTTATGCATGCCAGGCAAACAGGTTCATGTAAACAATAACAAAAGACACGTCTCGCATTAGCACATGCTGAGAACGTGTCTTTTTTAATGATTCAGTCACAATCAAGACGCTGTGGCAACGACTTCCTTATAGTGTTTGTACATATATACCCGCCAGCGCACAATCATGCCGAAGGCCAAAAGGAAGAACAATCCACCTGTCTGCGGAATGGTGATGTACTGCTGAATGACCTCATGCAGGATCAGACGTACTGCCAGCAAGCCGAGCAAAATAAAGGCGAAACTGCGGGATCGGGTGGCGAATATCTCTTCGTTTATCTTTTCAAACCGGGTACTGCGAATGAGAGGATAAGAGAAGAGAAACCAACCAACCAGCAATGCAATGAATGCCCAAAGCAGCGGAACATGGGTCTCTGGTACAACAAACATCAGGAATCCGGTACTCATGCCCAGCGGCGGAATAAGTATTTTTCGAATGGTTACCGGCCGGTGACTGGCCTTCATACGAATGAAAATGGCAAGCAATGCCATGACAAGCATACCCAGGGTTGCGCCGATCTGAAGGTAATACGGACTGATTTGAGCCACGAAAGTATCCCTCTTTCTGGAATAATATATGATCCGGCTATTCGGATGATCAAACGAATCTCAGAATTTGTTGTTTCTATTATATCACAAACCAATAAAGCCGATAGAATGCATAGTGCATAATTTGCACGAACTCATCATAACGTGATTAGCACCATTTGATTATTGAAAATTTGTACTATTTTGTCCACTGCAGGTTCATTTATGCAAGCAAGGGCAAATCAGGTAAACCATGGACTATACAAATGCATGAAGAGAGCGAGACACCCTGGGAGGAAGACACAGCATGAAAAGAAACCACAGGCCATTAACCGTATGGTTGCTGGCTTGTCTGACAGTGATATCGGTGGCTCTGGCTGTTCCCTGGATCTGGTGGCAGTCTCAAGCCCCGGTGCTGCTGAACATCATGATTATCGACAAAACGAGTCCGAAAGCACCTTATCCGGGATATAAAGGCTTGGTATGGCTGCTGAATCAGCAGAAAATTGTGCAGAGGACCGGAGAACGGTACTTCTATGACGAAAATAATGACGAGGATAGCACGGTGAATGGTGTTTCTCCTGTAACAGGAACACCCCAGGATGAGATAGCCGAAACGGATCTGATCTACTTGACCTCATCGAGAATCAACCCTGGACCTGATGTTAGCCCCAAACAGTCTAAAAACGAGGGGGATGAAGGGCTAACGATATATGATGCCCATAAAATTCGGGAAGCAGCCGACAGAGGGGTAACGGTTGTTGTGGAATACAATACACAGTCCCTCTGGACATCCAATAATGTCAGGGAGCAGCTCTACCCCATCCTGGGCTTGAAGAGCAGTGGTTGGCGGGGAAAATATGTATCCAGCCTGCAAAGTCGGATTGAAGTGCCTGAACAGGTACGCATTGATTATGAGCACATTGCGGGACAGGAGTGGCCCTACTACGGACAAGGCATTCTGCTTGTTCATGAAGATGGCCGGGTTATCGTGCTGCGTGGCGGGAAGGATGTACGGGCGGGTGAGCTCAGGCTGTCTTTTACTGAGATAGGCAGACAGTGGAGCGGAATTCATCAGGAGATTCGGTACAGCAGCTGGTTCGATGTCGTTGTGCCGGATCAACCGGATGCTGTACTGGCGAGGTACAAAGTCGATCTGACCGCGGAAGGTCGGCAGAAGCTCGTCAATGCAGGTATCCCGAGTGATTTTCCGGCTATCGTGCGTAATGACATGAATTATCGGGCTTACTATATGACAGGTTCATTCGGAGAGCTGGAGCATTACTCGTTCTGGCGCAGAATCAAGGGATGGGATGTTATCAAGGGATGGCTTACATCGAATCAGAAAGGAATACCGGATATGTTTTACTGGAAGGTGTACGTGCCTGTTATGAAACAGATTCTGGAGGAGGTCCAAGCCGAAGAACTTGTCTGGCGATAGAGAAAAACCGTTCTGAAGGAACGGTTGGAGGAAAAAAGGGAATGCAGCAATGAGCTGTATTCCCTTTTTTCGTATGATAGTAGGCGGATCAGTCTTGATGCAGATGTTGAAGCCCATAAATGAAGGCTTTAACGGTCAGGCGAAGGCTTTCATGGGGTTCGAAGTCCATGTTGAACCCGCCTTGCGCTTCAATGGATGCGAAGCCATGGCACAGACTTCTTAAGCCGCGTACCGCATGCAGGGCTTCGGCTTCGGAGAGCGGGTATGGCTGCAATGCCCGCAACAGAATCTCAAGTGTAGCTGTGCTGGCAGCTGCGAGCTCCGGTTCATCGCGATCCGGAGCGTGGAAGGAGGCTTCGTACAGCCCTGGATGCTGGCGGACAAAGCCGATATAAGCTGCGGCGATGGCCTGAATGGCCTCGTCGCCAGTGTGTTCAGCGGCAGCCGAGGCTAGTGCCTGGCTGAGCTGCTCGACAGACATCAGCGCCAGCTCCTGGCGAAGCCCGGGGAGACCGCTGATGTGGTTGTACAGCGACGGAGAGCGCACATCCAGCCGCTGGGCGAGTGCCGCCAGCGTGAGCGCCTGGAAGCCGTCGCTGTCAGCAAGCTGGGCCGCGGCGCTCAGCAGTGCGCCGCGATCCAGCCCCTGCCGCGGGCTCACAGGTGCCCTCCGGCAGGGCGCAGCCGCTGCTCCGCGTCAGCCGCCGCCGCACGCATGGCGGTCGCGGGCTGGCGCAGCATCCGTCCGTGGCCAACAGCCAGCACGGACGGTTCCAGCTCGGCCAGGCGTTTCGCGCTGGTCAGAGCAAGTTCACGGTTCCACGTCGCCAGTGCGGGGAACGGAAAGAGCGGGCGCAAGCGGCCGGACACGGCGAGGCCGCCATGCAGCTGGTACGCATCGCCTGCGATAAGCACGCGGCTGCGCGTATCCATGAAGGCCATGTGCCCTGGCGTATGGCCTGGAGTGGCTATGGCGATCAGGGAGCCGATGCGATCGCCGTCTTCCAGCAGCCGGTCCGGACGGGTGCGGATTCCTTTGGGCACACTGCCGCGTATCGGAGTCTGTGGTTCCCCCGGAAGCAGGGTGGCATCTCCCATGAGCAGCTTGGCATCACGCTTGGAGATGATGACCTCTACTGAGGGCAAAGCGTCCTTAAGGCCATCCAAAGCACCAACATGGTCGCCGTGGGCGTGGGTCAAAATGATTCTGGTGATCGGTTTGCCAATGGATTCGGCGGCAGCCAAAATTCCTTTCAGACTAAACGGCATCCCTGCATCAATAAGGGTTAAGCCCTCTTCCTCCTCCACGAGATAAACGTTCACAGGGAAGAGACGAGGAAGGAATGAAATTTGAATAACGTCATGCTCACGGGTTAATCTCATCGAAAAAACCTCCTGAAAACTAATGGTATTAGTAATATAACTAATGGGATTAGTTTTTGCAAGATCTTTGGGAAAATAAAAATATTTGAGGGAATGCACTTCTTTACAAAAAAAGCGTTTTCAAAATGATGATTACCGATTATAATGATGACGTAAGCCCTTTCATATGTCTATCTTTTTTGGAGCCATTCGCGATTGCGATTGGCTCACTTTTTTGTTCATTTTGAATAGAAACACGAAGGGTTTCGTATAATGACCTTGTTCTTTTCAAGTCCACAAGTACTGATGTAGCAGGGAAATCAGGCTATAGAAGTCCTGAAGAGCAGAAGTTGACAAACATAACTGTTATTCCTATAATAACAGTTGAACTTACCTTGGTTGAAGCACATCGGTGATTGCTGCCGGGAAAGGGAGTAAGTGATGAACAGTGAATTTACCATTGCCGTCCATTGTCTTGTCTTTCTGTCCATGAAGGATGAATGCATGGCGAACAGTGAAGACTTGTCCCAGAGTGTGGGTACACATCCGGCGAGAGTACGCAAGGTCCTTAGTGTGCTCCGAAAGAATGGTTATCTGACCACGAAGGAAGGCGCTCACGGCGGATACTTGCTCAGTCGGCCGAGCGATGAGATTAAGCTTGGGGAACTGTACCGATTGGTTGCGGGCGGCTCGCTTGGCCCCAATTGGTGTTCCGGAGAGTCGGGCTCCAATTGTATCGTCTCCTCTAACATGCAGGATGTCATGGGGAGCATTTACGATGGCGGTGAGGAAGCGCTGACTTCCTATTTCGACAGTATATCGATTGAGGATGTGAAGCATCGTATCGGAGATGGGGGAGCATGCTCTTCGTCCAAGAATGAATTGTCGTCGAACGGTTAATTGGCATGGACGTTGTCCCGGTGAAATGAGATTCATGGATGTTTCAGAAGATTCCGGGCATAACGTGAACACAGATGGGTGCGATCGTCTGCGCTGATGTTATTTTCGGAAGGTGGGTACCTCGTAGAGATCACTTGATATGGCCTTGCGAACATAAAATGAAATCATAGGAATGGCAAGATATAATAAAAAAACATTTGGGGAGTGGAATGAATGTCCAGTATTGAAAACAATGAAACACTGCGCGTGATTAACGAACGTCATTCAGTCAAGAAATACGAAGCCGGTTTTGTTATGCCAGAGGAGGATCTCACAGCAATCCTGACTGCAGCTTCCGAAGCGCCGTCGGCATGGAACCTGCAGCACTGGAAATTCCTCGTGATTGAATCCGAGGCGGATAAGGCAAAATTGCTGCCGATCGCCTATGGCCAAAGTCAAATCACAGACAGCTCCGTTACGATCGCCGTACTCGGAGACCTCGAAGCCAATCGCAATGCCGTGATCTATGATCAGGCTGTCGAAGCAGGCCACTTAAAGCCTGAAATTCGCGACGCATTGGTTGGCCAAATCAACGGTGCTTATCAAAGCCCGCAAATAGCTCGTGATGAAGCCATCCGCAACGCTTCTTTTGCTTCGCAAAACATTATGCTGGCTGCACGTTCCCTTGGCTATGATACATGCCCAATGGGTGGTTATAACCCGCAGCAACTGATCGAAACATTCAACATTCCTGCACGCTACATACCTACATTGTTAATCACGGTAGGTAAAGCAGCACAACCAGCTCGTCCGGCGGGTCGTTTCCCGTTGTCTGACGTAGTGGTTAGAGGCTCTTTCTAAAAGAAAACCTTGTATTCGTCTAAGGTATAGACTTAATATAAACAGCCGCATGTTCCTTCGGGGAGCATGCGGCTGTTTGCTATGGAAGGCGAGGAAGGGTTTCATGGCTCAGGCGAGCAATCTTCAATGCTTTCCGTTGACTTTATGTTCTACTTTTCAGGTGTTTCCGGGATCTTCGGTGCGTTAAAATTTTCCATATACTCAATGGCGTTGTACATCATGACCGCAGCTTCTGCACGGGTAATGGTTTTCTTCGGATTGAAGCTGCCGTCCGCATCGAGCGTATTGATTTTTAGTACCAAAGAACGCTGAATGGCGCCCTGATATTCAGGAGTAAGCTCCTGTTCATCTGTAATATCCACCGGTTTGATGTTAATCATCGGCAGACCGCCTTTGGCTTCAATGCCCTGCATCAGGAAGAGGGTGAATTGTTCACGCGTCAGTTCCTTGGCTGGATCAATGTCCTCAGCCATTTGAATTCCATTATACTGGGCACGAACGAAGGCATCACTGTACCATACGCCGTCCTTGACGTTGCTGAAGGTATCACTCGGGAGCGGCTGTTTGACAAAACGGATTGCATCCAGGTTCAGATCGAGTCCATCTGCAATAAGCTGTACTCCTTGCGCGGTATTTAATTGCTGTTCCGGCTTGAACAAGCTTTGGCTCACTCCCTTGATCAATCCGTCCTGATGCAGGGCTTCTATTTTGTCGCCCCCCGCAATACCCTGAACGTCAGTAAATCCAGCTTGAGCAGCGCTAATCGGGCCAGCACTCAGAGAGAGAGTGAGCAGTGCTCCGGCAGTTAAAGTGGCTATCATATTTTTGTTCATGTTGGAGTCGCCTCACTTTTCCAGGGGATTTCCCTTTGTATAAAAGCTATTTGCCCCTATAGACGACCCCTATCTTCAAAAGGTTGCTTCAATTTTCCAATGAATTTAGATTGAATCTCAGGTAACAGGGGCTGCCGATCTAACCTTTGGTTTTGTTGCGATATTCTGTGGGCGAACGTCCCATCATTTTGCTGAACAAGCGAGAGAAATAGTAGGGATCCTTGAACCCCAGCTCCGAACTGATTTGTTTAACGGTCCAATCGGTAAAATCAAGATAACGGCAGGAATGCTGGATTTTGAGTCGCAGAAAATAATCGATGGGTGAATGTCCGGTTGCCTGTTTGAACAACTGTGAATAATGGGGTGCCGATAATTGGGCCTGTGCGGCAAGCTCTTTCAAAGTCACTGCGCGCTCCAGGTGCTCCATCATATACTGGACAGACTGTTCTGCCGCCCGTTTGCTGCTGACCATAATGACACCTGTGCTCTGACCATAGGCCAGCATTCCGAGCATGTAGCCCATAATCTGCGAGGCATATGTCATGGCTTGCAGGGAGTACCCGGTTTCCAGTGCATCATAACATTCATGGAACAGCTCCAGCCATTTGGGGGCCTTGGAAGGGGGGATGGCCGAAATTTTGCTCGACATCAGCGGTTCGATGTATGTGAGCGCTTGTTCACCGCGCAGATGAATCCAATAGATGCTCCAGGGTTCAGCCGCATTAGCCCCGTATACATGGGGCATATGTGCAGGCAATATAACCAGGTCACCTGCATGTACAACATGGGGTTTGCTGCCATCTAATTCGTACCATCCGGTTCCTTGAACGCAATACATCAGAATATGGGAGGCACATCCTTCAGGCCGATCCCGGTAGTGGTGATCCGCTTCATGAAAATATCCGATATCGGTAACATATAGCCCTGAAGTGACAGGGTATCTTGCGGCTTCTGCAAGTAGAGGATCAGGCAGTACAATGAGTTTTTGCATAGGGAATCCAACGGATTTGCGCAGTGTGGTTATTCGCTTGTAAGGTCTCATACTTGTATTATGGTGAGGGAGGTTGGGCGAGTCAATGATAGATCTGCAAGCGTTCACAAAATCATCATGGTATTCATGGTGCAGCGTATAATCGAGTGAAGCAGAAGCCGATGAATTGGGTAAGTACATCATAGTGGAGCCGACAATCCAGAGTATGCATCATAGTGAAGCGGACAATCTAGAGTGTGCGTCGAATCATGAAGCAAGATAGACATAGAATTATATGAGATGAAGGAGAGATGAGAGATATGGAACCAACAGTAACCAATGAAACATTTTTCTATACAGGAACTTATGCGTCAGCGGATCAACCAGGTATCGTTCTGTGTGCGCTGGATGCAGATACAGGCGAGATGAGGATCGTCAGTCACACAGAGGGTGTGGACAATCCATCGTATCTCGCATTATGTCCGGATGCTGACTGCTTGTACGCCGCGAGTGAGACCGATGAGGGAGAGGTATTGGTATATCGCAGGGATGCGGCAACGAGTGAACTGCATCTGATGGATCGCAAGCTGACCAAAGGGGCTTCTCCCTGCTATGTATCAGTCACGAATGATGGTAAATGGGTTCTGACTTCGAACTACAGCAGCGGAAGTGTGAACGTCTTCCCGGTAGGGGATCAAGGAACGCTTGAAGAGATGAGCGCACTCGTTGAACATACCGGTAGAGGGAAGAATGATGATCGTCAGGAAGGACCTCATGCTCATTCCATACAGCCGGACCCGTCCGGACAGTATGCCGTCGTATGTGACCTTGGTCTGGATCAGATCATCGTTTACCGGATGGAAGAAGGGCGTCTGGTGACACACCGTGAGACGAATCAGCCTCCTGGTTCCGGCCCGAGACATTTGGTTTTCCATCCAAGCGGGAAGTGGGCATATGTCGTTAACGAGCTGAACAACACGGTTTCCGCATTCATGTATGATGAGCGGAGAGGCGAATTCAATACGCTGCAGCATATCTCCACACTGCCTGAAGGGCATTCGGGAGAAGGAACGGCTGCAGATATTCGGGTATCCCCTTGTGGCCGCTTCCTGTATGCTTCGAACCGCGGCGATGACAGTATCGTGCTGTATCATATTGATCAGGAATCCGGGAAATTGGAAGCCGTGGAGTGGACTTCGACGATCGGTCAGACACCTCGTAACTTCAATTTGCTGCCAGGTGGCATCCTGCTCGTGGCGAATCAGGATAGCAACAACATTGTTGCGTTCCAGATCAATGAGGAAGATGGGCGTCTGACGCACAATGGATTCAAGCTTGAAGTGTCCCGTCCGGTATGCATTACCCCTGTGGTATAAACGCAGCATGGAAGATTAGTTTGATATGAAAAGGATTAACCTCAAGGTCATGCATGGATCCGATTCCTGCATGGCCTTGCCATTTTTTAAATGGAAACATCCTAAAGGAATTTCTGATCTGTATTATAAAATTACTAATTTAGACCTATAGATGGGATTATATGTTTAATTTAAAATAAATGTATTAAAGCGCTTACATAAAGATGACGCTATTGGGACAACGGGCTTACCAATCTATTTGGGGAGGCTTCTATTCTATGTTAAATCGATCATGGAGACGTGCCTTACGGACAGCGGGAATATCCCTGCTGAGCTCAGCGATGTTGATTACTTCGTTTGGGTTGGGTAACGCCCCTGTAACTCAGGCGGCGGGTACGCGTCAGATGGAGTTTCTGGACCGTGGGGTGGTTGCGGTGAAGACGGGCACAGGTGTATTTGTCAGTTGGCGTCTTCTGGGTACGGAAGGATCCAACGTTTCGTTCAATGTGTATAGGGATGGAACCAAAGTAAACGCATCACCCGTAACCAACAGCACGAATCTTCAGGATGCAAGCGGGACAAGCAGTTCCAAATATACGGTTCGAGCCGTAGTAAACGGAACCGAACAAGCTGCTTCGGCGGCAGCCAGCGTTTGGGGTAACAACTACCTGTCTGTACCCCTCAGTGTACCAGCTGGCGGGACTACACCGGATGGAGTAGCGTACACGTACAGCGCCAATGATGCCAGTGCAGGCGATCTCGACGGAGACGGTGAGTATGAATTGATCGTGAAGTGGGACCCTTCCAACGCCAAGGATAATTCCCAGAGCGGCTATACCGGGGAAGTATTTATCGATGCCTATAAATTGAACGGGACACGCTTATGGCGGATCAGTCTCGGCAAAAATATCCGCGCTGGTGCTCATTACACCCAGTTCATGGTGTATGACCTGGATGGAGACGGTAAAGCCGAGGTGGCGATGAAAACGGCTGATGGCAGCAAGGATGGTACGGGCGCGGTTATCGGCGATGCCAGCAAGGATTACCGCAACTCAAGCGGTTATGTTTTATCCGGGCCCGAGTTCCTGACCATCTTCAATGGTCAGACGGGCAAAGCCCTCTCCACGGTGAACTATGAACCGGCGCGTGGAAATGTTTCCGATTGGGGAGACAATTATGGCAACCGGGTAGATCGTTTTCTTGCAGCGATTGCCTATTTGGATGGAGAACGTCCAAGTCTGGTTATGGCACGTGGATATTACACGCGTACGGTGCTCGTCGCCTACAACTGGCGGAACGGGCAGCTGACGAAGCAGTGGACATTTGATTCCAACACGTCCGGGAACTCGGGTTATGCCGGGCAGGGCAACCATAATCTGAGTGTGGCAGACGTGGATGGCGATGGCAAAGATGAGATCATTTACGGTGCAATGGCAGTGGATGATAACGGAAAGGGATTATACACGACAGGACTCAAACATGGGGACGCGATGCATCTGAGTGATCTGGACCCGGATCGTGCGGGGCTTGAAGTATTCCAGGTCCATGAGACACCATCCAATGCGGGAGTTGAATTCCGTGATGCACGTACAGGGCAGCTGATCTGGGGCATACCAACAACGAAGGATATCGGACGCGGCATGGCAGCGGATATTGATCCAAGGTACAAAGGTGCCGAAGTTTGGGCAGACGGCGGATTGTATACGGCCAAAGGACAGAAGATTGGGACAACCTTGCCTTCATCCACGAATTTTGGCATCTGGTGGGATGGGGATCTGCTGCGGGAGCTGCTGGACAGCAACCGAATCGACAAATGGGACTATGCGAACAGTAAAACCGTTAATCTGCTGACGGCCTCAGGTGTTTCCTCCAATAATGGAACGAAGTCTACACCGAATCTGCAGGCTGACCTGTTCGGGGATTGGAGAGAGGAAGTGGTTTGGCGTACTAATGATAGCTCTGCTCTGCGGATCTACACCACAACGGCGGTTACGGATAAACGCATCTACACCCTGATGCATGACCCGGTGTACCGGCTGGGTATTGCTTGGCAAAATGTGGCATACAACCAACCGCCGCACACTGGTTTTTATTTGGGAGAGGGCATGAGTACACCTCCGGCACCCAATATTCATTATGCAGGCAGATAAGAGAAAAGAGAAAAGAGAAAAGAGTGATCCATGGCAGGCACGGAAGGGCAGGGCAGGTAGCTATTCAAGATAAGTTATTTTGCTGACAGGGAGGACAACGGCATTCGTCTGTTGTTCTTTTTTTTGCCTACTGCAAATCGTCTGTGAATTCGGTAGAAATCGGAAAAAACGTTTGACAGGGCAATGGGCTGCCCTTATGATATGCATATAACTTACTAAACAGGTAGGAATAATAAAAATGATTGCTTTAACCATTGCGGAAGCGGTCATTTACAGTCAGATGAGAGCAACCTGAACAGAATAACGTTCTAACCGTATGGACGGAGGAACACCGCAGCACATCATCTCTGGATGAAGCATGCACGACCGAGTGTCGGCATGACTTTGTGAGGGAGAAGTGTGCGGGTGGTTCCTCCGTCTTTTGTTTTTTTTCGGTGCGTTCCATGCTGTTCAGCCTGCCTGAGGTAGTCATTGCAGATCCATTCTGGGGGGGAGTGTTGTTTATGAAAAAGAGAATTCATAAGGGTATTCTGGTTGGTCTGGCACTGGTGTTAACAGGGGTACTGGCGGCATGCGGGGCAGAAAGTGGTGGCTCCAATGCGGCTGGAACATCAGGGGGGCAGGACAGTGGTAAAGAAGGTGTAAAAGCCATCGAGCTGCTGAATGTGTCCTATGATCCGACGCGGGAGCTGTATGAGCAGTATAACAAGGCGTTTGCAGCGTATTGGCAAAAAGAGAAAGGCCAGGAAGTGACGTTCAAGCAGTCGCACGGCGGTTCAGGCAAACAGAGTCGTTCCGTGATTGACGGTTTGGATGCGGATATCGTTACGCTGGCATTGGGATATGATATCGATGCAATCGAAGATAAAGGGCTGATCAATGCGGGTTGGCAGGATAAATATGAGCATAACAGCTCCCCGTATACCTCAACCATTGTATTCTTGGTGCGCAAGGGCAACCCGAAAGGCATCAAGGACTGGGATGATCTTATCAAGGGGGATACCCAGGTAATTACTCCGAACCCGAAGACCTCCGGCGGAGCACGTTGGAACTACCTGGCGGCATGGGGATATGCGCTGAAGAAGAACAACAATGACGAGGAGAAGGCAAAGGAATTCGTTGGTGAACTCTTCAAGCATGCACCTGTACTTGATTCCGGGGCACGCGGGTCTACGACAACGTTTGTAGAGCGTGGGATCGGTGATGTGCTGCTTGCCTGGGAGAATGAAGCTTTTTTATCGGTAAAAGAACTGGGTCCGGACAAATTCGATATCGTTGTGCCTTCCGTTAGTATATTGGCTGAACCTCCGGTTGCGATTGTGGACAAAAATGCAGACAAAAAGGGCAGCCGTGAAGTGGCAGACGCCTATCTGAAATACCTGTATAGCGAAGAGGGGCAGACGATTGCCGCGGAGAATTATTATCGCCCAACGCTGGATAGTGTGAAGGAGAAATTCAAAGACCAGTTCCCGGAGGTTGAATTGTTTACCCTGAAGGATGTATTCGGCACATGGCGGGATACCCAGGCCAAACATTTTAATGACGGTGGGATTTTTGATCAGATTTACGTTCCAGGCAGCTAATGCTTGATACAAACAAAGCGCACGACCATGTAAGCGGCCAACCAGCCCTACCGGCTGAAGGCAGAGAGGATGAACGTCCATGAGCAAGTTGATGGTGGCCCGAAGACGCACACTGCCGGGTTTTGGATTAACCATGGGGTACAGTGTGTTCTACCTGAGCCTGGTTGTACTTATTCCACTGGCAGCGCTGATCTTCAACTCCACGGGACTGACGTGGGCCACGCTGATTGAAACGGCAAGTAACCCTCGGGTGATTGCTTCTTTCAAGGTCAGCTTCCTGACTGCAGGCACGGCTGCCTTGATTAATCTGGTCCTTGGGCTGCTCCTGGCTTGGGTGCTGGTCCGGTATGAGTTTCCAGGCAAGCGTCTGTTTGACGCGGTAATTGACCTGCCATTTGCATTGCCTACTGCAGTGGCGGGTGTTGCTCTTACGGCACTGTATGCAGGGAATGGCTGGATTGGGCAGCTTGTGGAGCCCCTGGGCATCAAGCTGGCCTATTCGCAGGCAGGTATTACCCTGGCGCTGATGTTTATCGGCATCCCGTTTGTTGTACGTACGGTGCAGCCGATTTTGGAGGAGCTGGAGGCAGAGGTGGAAGAGGCTGCGGCTACGCTGGGAGCGGGAAGGTGGCGAATCTTTCGGACCATTTTGCTTCCCGACCTGATCCCGCCGCTGCTGACCGGATTTGCGCTGGCGTTCGCCCGAGGTATAGGTGAATATGGTTCGGTCGTGTTTATTTCGGGCAACATGCCGATGAAAACGGAGATTGCACCTCTGCTGATTATGGCGAAGCTGGAGCAGTTCGATTACGCGGGAGCTACGGCTGTAGCTCTGCTGCTGCTGCTGGTTTCTTTTGTCCTGCTGCTGGTGATCAACTCTCTTCAGCGATGGAGCAGGAAGGCAGGCCGGGCCTAGATTAACGTAGGCTAACCTATATATAAGTTGAACTTAATATTTACACCATAACGGGTTGGACAGAAAAATCTGGAGAAGCGGAGCGTTCGCCTAAAAGCTTTCTGAAAGAAAGCTACTTCGGAAGCATACGCTATCCCCGGATTTCTCCCTTTTTAGGAGTGGTTCATAAAAATCAGGGGATAACAGCGATCGGAAGATGTTCTGGCCGTGCAGTGGTCCAGTGTAAAATCGTTAGTTCAACTTATATAAACCAAAAGGAGGAACAGATTATGGCGGGTTCCGTTCCATTAACGCCTGCCCCCCGCGTGCGAAGCGGGCCGGAGAGAAACCGGGCAACTACGGAGGCTCCATGGGTCAAATGGCTTCTGATTGGACTGGCAAGTCTGGTGCTGCTTTGGCTTCTCATTTTGCCATTAATTATGGTGATGATGGAAGCACTGAAACAGGGGTGGGGCGTGTACATCGCAGCTCTTACTGAACCGGATGCCATGTCGGCGTTGAAGCTCACACTGCTGGTTGCGGCAATTACCGTACCGCTGAATACGATATTTGGTGTAGCTGCTGCGTGGGTCATTACCAAGTTCCAGTTCAAGGGAAAGGGACTCATGATCACGCTGATTGATCTACCCTTTTCGATCTCGCCTGTTGTGGGCGGGTTGATCTTTGTGCTGGTATTTGGTTCAAATGGCTGGTTTGGACCGTGGCTTGCAGAGCATGATATCAAAATTATTTTTGCCTTGCCCGGCATTGTGATTGCGACGTTGTTTATTACCTTTCCCTTCGTTGCGAGGGAACTCATTCCGTTAATGGAGGATCAGGGTACGCGGGAGGAGGAAGCAGCCGTTACACTCGGAGCTTCCGGCTGGCGAATCTTCTGGAATGTCACATTGCCCAACATCAAATGGGGTCTGCTGTATGGCATCATTCTGTGTAATGCCCGTGCGATGGGCGAGTTCGGAGCCGTATCTGTGGTCTCGGGACATATTCGCGGAGAGACGAATACATTGCCGCTCCATGTCGAGATTTTGTATAACGAGTATCAGTTCTCGGCATCATTTGCTGTCGCCTCCCTGCTGCTGATCCTGGCTTTGGCTACGTTGCTGCTCAAGAGCTGGCTGGGACATAGAACAGTTTCAGAGAAGTGACCGAGAGCTTGAAAACGGGAGCCAATCCAACTTTTTCGGGCGAGCTGCTGAGGTCTTGAAAATTCAGTTAGGTTTCTTGGAAATACAGATTGACAGCTACTGGAAGCCCTGCTAATGTATAAACCAAGTATATGGGTTGGATAAGAATGAATTATAATTCGAACGAATGATGAAGTGTTAATATTATAGTGGGCAGCAGCCCGGGAAGAGGAGGCGGCTCAATATGGCTAAGCCGTTAAAAGTGGATGAGGTTTGGATGGATCGAATTGCCGGACAACTGAATGACATGGAGTTTGGCTCGCTTCACATCGTTGTACATGAAGGTCAGATTGTGCAGATGGAGCGGACGGAACGCAAGCGATTTGAAAACACGCCCTCTGGCAGCGCCTCCAAATCCGGCAGCACTCCACGAAGTACCTCACCCCGTTCTTTGCGCGGATCCAATGCGAACGCCAAGGGGTAGAGAGTGAGGCGGGATCAGGGAGCAGGGATGGTGGCAGAGAATGTCTTGGTGTGAATTACCCATATATTTTCCGAAACACAAACGTACGCTTTCAGAAAACCATGGGAAGTTCATGCTTATAATACCGCCAACCTATTGCGCGGGACTTGTCTCCATATGGCCGTTATACCATTCATTTGCTTCAGTCAGCACCTGTTCACCACCTGCTTCGAGGAAGTCCTTCACGAAGGTATCAAAACTCCCGACAGGCTGATCGCCGGTGATGATGGAAATGTATGCCCTGTCTCTCATGCTGATTAACTCCGTTGAATATTGAATCAGGGCAGGGGTTGCTACCTGCAGCTGATTATAAATACCGTTTTCCGTCAGTCCCTCAGATGCAGCCCACTGCTCCCGTTTGCCGGAGGGTACACCTGGAACAGTCATGCCAATATTGGAGCCGATCATATTGGTGTAATTCTCCATACGGTTATATGGGGGGAGAATATGAAACTCCCCTGAAGATGCAGTGCTCCAGTCCCAGTGCTTGCCTTGAAGTCCATGCTCCATTTGGATCTGCTCCAGCGGATCGGAGTTGGCACTGACATAGTCGAGTATTTCAAGAATTTTTTCCAGTTTACCAGGCTCGTTCGCCGCATCCGCTCCAATCGTAATAAAACTCATCAGCAGATTGTAACCTTTTGAGCCGCTGAGTCCATCAGGCCCTGTAACAGGAGGACCGAATTCAATGCTTGCGGATGCGTTCTTCTGTAGGAGTTCATGAACGTTAAACATGGCTCCTACGGGGATTTCTTCGCCCCTTTCATTGAGGATGCTATAATCTCCGTCTTGAGTCCAATGATAATAATTCCCCATGGAGGTCATCCCAATTTTGCCTTTAATAAAAGCATGAGACAAATGCTTATAGCCCCCTTTATTTTCTCCAGTTATAAACTCAGGGTCGATAATCCCGTCCTGATACCACTTTTGCAGATAAGCCAAGGCTTGCTTCATCTCAGGCTCCAAAGCGCCGATCACGAGTTGGTTATCTTTTTCATTAAAATACAGCTGTTCGGTAAAAACGGACTGTCCAAAGGCGCCAAACACGACATTCAAACCCTCTTTGGATAACCCATACGTATCCTCTTTCCCATTTCCGTCAGGGTCACCTTTGGCAAAAGCATACATGACCGTTTCGAATTCCTCTAATGTTGTCGGAATATCCAGTCCGAGTTGCTCCAGCCAGTCTTTTCGATATACGACAGGGGTCCGGTAGATGTTGGTCTGATTGACGACCGGAACTCCATATAAGGCACCGTCTATTTTTCCGTACTCCAAGTAACGTGAATCATAATCACGGATTCGCTTTACAATGTTAGGTGCATGTTCTTCAAGTACGTCCTGGGGAATTTCTGCTAACACCCCTTGCATTTGATATTTAAGCAAATCTTGTGGCTGCCTGATCCGGAACAGATCCGGTATGTTCCCTTGAGCAAGCTCTAGGTCCAACAGATCCTCATAGCGCTTGTTCTCAAGGTTCCACACTTCCAGATTGACATCAAAAAGATCCTCAATATATGCAATCATCTCTGCATCCTCAGGAACAGGCGCATTTTGATGCATTGTCCAGGACATGGTGTAACGTGGCTCGGTCTCCTTCTCAGAGTTCTCCACATGATTCGGCAGCTGTACTTGTGGACCTTGTTCCCCTATATCGGCACAGCCGCTTATGAATACGATGAGGACAAGGGATGTAATAAATAGACATAGAGCTCTCGAAAGGTTGGGGTTCATAGCAGCTCCTTCTCATGTTTGAATTTCTGGATAATGTCCAATGACGTGATGACTTATCGGCGCATCAATGCATCAGGCTGCGCATGAAGTTTTTCGGCGTGCAGCCGTGAATTTCTTTGAACTTCTTGATGAAATAAGCGGGCGTACGGTAACCGACTGTACTCGCGACCTGTTCGATGGTAAATTCTCGTTGTGCAATGAGTTCCCGTGCACGTTCCATTCTCTGATTCGTAACATATTCGGAATAGGTGATACCGGTTTCTTCCTTGAAAATCTTACTGAGATATTTGGGGCTGATAAACACTTGTTCAGACACATGATCCAGGGTGAGGTCACCCGAAAGATGCTCGCGGATATAGGCTTTAACGGCCGAGATCGTGTCAACGCTTCTTACCTCGCTTCGCTTCTCCATATGCGTAACAAACTCGGTTACGAGATGAATCAGCCATTCCGAATACCGGTCGATATTGTAGAGCGATGAATACTGCTTGTACAAATTCATTGAGCTGGCCTCAGCGGGCTGCCAACGCACCTGACTGATGCAGTCAGCGTAAATGGAAATCATTTTTAACAAAATAATGTGACTGTATTCGGCTGAATACATGCCTTCCTTGATGGTTGATACCACGTCCTGAATGGCCAGGATCGTACCATCCACATCACGGGACTGCAATTTCCTTTCAACGTTTGCAAGGTACGAGTCTGGTATTTCCAAGGTGCTGGTTTCCCGGTTCAGAAGATCAAGATCCTGTATGGCAGACAGAGCCGGAAAGAAATAGCTGTATTTAATTAGGATGTTGGCCTCATGGTAGCTTGTATGAATCTTCGTGAAATGGTCTACCCAACCGCCTAATGATAATGCAAATTCGAGATCGAATTTGCTTTTCCCCTCAGCGTGAATAGATCCCACAATGTGATCGGTGAGAGGTTCCCCAGGCTGGTTGGTACAGATGATCACCGCTATTTTATGATCCTGCAATTCCTCTGCCAGCAGCCTAGTTTCATCGATATTTGTTATCTCCAGCTGCTGGATGATCGTGTACAACGTATGCTGCAGCTGTCGCGGCTGAAGTTTTTTCCACTTTTCACTCACGGGGTCAATGACGATACAGCGGAAGCGGGAGTATGCCATTGAAATTTGAACCGATTGCAGCTGCTCAGCAAGCTCCTCCGGTGTGAATCGGTTATGTAACATATTCAGCATGATACTGTGCTTAATCATTCTGTGATTGGCCTGCAGGGTTTCCTCAAGACTATCGACTTTACTGGACAGACTGTTGATCGCTGTATCGATAAACCGGTATTCGTCCTGCTTTAAGCTGGTTGGGCTATCCATCCGGCTCTTAATATTGTTCAGGAGTCGCTTCAAAGGGCTATAGTTGGCAGCTGTAAAGATGGACGACATGGCAATCCCGACCGCAACAGCGAGTAAGCAAAGAATGACCGAGACCTCCTTCAAGCTGTCCAGTTTATAATAGAAGTTTTTATTGGGTGTAGTCGTGTAAATCCTCCATCCAGTGCCTTTAAATTGATCTTGGGAGATGACATAAGAGCCATGGTCAATTATAGGCGAAAAGCTCCCGTCCGAAGAATGATCAGAAAGCAGCGACTGAACCGGATTCTCTGTATTCGAGCTGCCCAGCAAGGATTTATCCGCTGCAGAAATAACGATTCCATCCCGATCGATGATAAATGTACTTTCATAGTCAGCAGGAAGCATATTTTTAATGATCTGACTTATCGCAGATTCTTTGATATCAATGGCAATCATGACCTTACTGTCTTGTCCTGAAGATTGAAATGGGTAACTGTGGACATAGGAGATTAGAGAGTTCATGTTGTTTGGTTCAGGTGATTGGATATAAACATCCTGAGGAACCATGCGAGTCTGCATCCATAAAGAATTCCCTTCGGTCTCTTTCATCGCAACAATCCAATCGGCCATATTAGCCTCACTGGAGGATGAACTCTCATAGAGCAGGAGTCCGTGTACAGATGAGATCATGAAATGATTCTCCGTATCGTACAAATGAATGGCTTGGATCAGGTCGGAATAATTTTGGACCTGTTTTTTGAGTAACTGCTCAATGTCCAGAATTTTGCCATGGTTTCCTTGTAATCGATCCAGATCAATATTGACAGAGCTGCCCAATGCCAGGGACAGATAGACCTGATTCACCTTCTGGATGACGGAACTTTCTATGTAATTGACGGTATTTTTGAGCGAAAGCTGCTTGGCGTTTCTAATCTCTTTGCTGTATTGATTGGAGAAGAAGAGATACAGGATTGAACCGAAAAGAAGCGCGATCACGAGGACGATGGCAAGATAGGAAAGAACCATCCTAAATCTCACGGACTGGAAGTATTTGCGCATCCTTTTTCCTCCTTCACAATGGGTTTCTGGACAACTTCATCATTATATAATAGGCCGAGGATGAGAATTCATGTTGATCGAAATTTAACAAAATCAGTCCTGAAAATTTACCTTCAGTTAATGAAAATTTACAAACAACTACAGTCTAGATGACTAATGTGATATTCACTCTATTTTTCTTGGAAAAAGAGCTTCAAATCGTACGATTTTGATATAAAACGGAATTTGTTCTATAGATTCAAGACTCCCCCGAATGCTACAGTAACGGCAGATCAGACATCTGAATGGAGACTTTCTCATCAGTTGCTGGTGCAATCGAAAAAATAATTAACGATAATGGGAGCGTGTCTTGCAGGCTATGAGAAAACCACTAAAAAAATCACTCGCATTACTTCTAATGTTGTCTATGGTGAGCCCGACGTTTGCCGATCAGAGTTATGCAGCCAATTCGAATATTCAGTTCTCTGATATTAAGGGACACTGGGCAGAAGCAAACATTCAGGCTTGGGGTGATAAAGGACTGATTCAAGGTTATTTGGATCGTTCCTTCAAACCGAACAACTTCATTACGAGAGCAGAATTTATGAATTTGGTGAATGGTGCTTTTGGATATACAGGACAAGCTACAATTAACTTTAACGATGTTTCTGAGAATGCATGGTATTACCAGACTGTTTCCGCAGCTAATGCGGCTGGATATATGGATGGCTATGCGGATCAAACGATGAAGCCTCAAAATCCGATCACACGTCAAGAAGCGGCAAAGATTATAGTTGAAATTCTCAACCTGGAACTGAATGAGGAAGCTGCGAATGCCTTCAGTGATTCTTCTTCTATTGCGGAATGGAGCAAAGGAGCTGTAGGTGGAGCTGCAGCGGCAGAAATTATAGCTGGATATGCAGATGGAAGCTTCAAACCTCTTCAATCGATCACTCGTGCAGAAGCCGTAAGTGCACTTGTGAATGCTCTGGAAATGGACGCCAATACGGATGCTAAACCATCTAAGCCAAAGGGAACAACAAGCGTGCTGAATGTTGAAGCCCCTGCCGAAGAGGCACGTTTATCTGCAGTCAAGGATGGAGCCAATGCGGAAGACAGCACGTTGAAAAATATCGCGGCAACGAATCCGTTTATTGATATTTTGGACGGTTTTGAACAAGTCTGGTCCATGAACCAGTCGGATTGGAGAGATGGGACAGCAGCAACGAAGCCGGGAGCAAAGGGAGAGGTTGCCAAGTATGGAGATGGACCGACCCCTTATTATGATGGCTTTAAAAATGATCCAAAAACAGCCGTCGCAGACCAGAAAACATTTGCGAACGAAGAGATCCGTAATAAGGCGACTTGGGTGGCTAATATCAAATATGTAGAAGATGTTACGCAAAATCGCACGGATGAAGAAGCGTTAGCCGCCTATTATGATGATCAAAGAGATAAGATCTACAGTATGATGGAAGCTTTCGGGCCGCTGGCCAACACATATGTAGACATCGTCAAGCCAACGACAAGTGTCGAAAGAGATATCAATGAGATGGATGTTGTATTGACGGAAGAAACGGCGGAAGATCAAAGCCAGGGAATTGGAAGTGATTGGGCGAAGACGGAGCTTGCAGACATGGTAGCTCTGGTGGATTTGGTTCGATTCAAAATCCCTTCCTCCTCTAATCCTTCGAAATACTTCTACTCGTCTCCAAGACCGTGGAGAATGAATTCAAAAGGAGAAGTGAAAGAGGTAGTCGATGAGAATGGTTTGGCCGTGTGGGAAACTTTAGGTAAAGGTGAAGTAACAGAAGAGCCTTTGGCTTCAGGAGGAACCAAAACAACGGGAGAAAAGCATTTCCAACAATACGAAAGCAACGTTGAAATTATTCCTGCATTAAGCTATGTAAGGAGAATAGCGGAGGATGGACGAGGAAAGGACGGAGCATATCCAAGCGGACATACGAGTGCTTCGTACTTATCAGTACTTCCTTTTGCCTACGCTACACCAGAACGATTCTCTGAATTCTTAACAAGAGCAGCCCAAATGGGTGAAAATCGAATTGTAACGGGGATGCACTCGCCGCTTGATGTGATCGGTGCAAGAATACAGGCTACAGCCATGACTGCCTATGCATTCAATAAGAAAGAGAACCAGGAATTGATGGAAAAGGCATATGAAAATGCTGGAGAGGTATTTGGAGCACTAGCACAGGAAGAAAATATGAGTTTGTATGAATATGCACACACAGTAACAGAGGATTATACGTTCAAAAGTGCATATGATGAAAAGAAATGGGAAGATCATGATGCGAATAAAGCCTTCTACAGAGAAAAGCTCACGTATGGTCTGCCGCAAACAGGAATCAAAGGTTTAGCTCCCGTGGTACCGCAAGGTGCAGAGGCTCTATTAAAAACACGTCAGCCTTATTTGACCGATGAGCAGCGCAGAGAAGTATTGTATACCACATCCATTGACTCCGGTTATCCGGTACTGGACGAATCAAAAGGTTGGGGCAGACTGGATTTAGTGACGGCAGCGGATGGCTACGGTGCATTCTTGGACAACGTAACCGTGAATATGGATGCTTCCAAAGGGCGCTTTAATGCAGAGGATTGGTGGAGAAACGACATCTCCGGCAGTGGAATGCTGACGAAAAAGGGAACAGGAACACTTACAATGACAGGGAGCAACAGTTACACAGGCGGAACTTTGCTGCAAGCAGGAACACTGGTGGCTGAGTCTGCAACTGCCTTTGGTCAGGGTGATCTTTATGTGGAAAATGGAACGGTTGTCGTTAATGCAGATGGCGCATTAAAATTAAATAGAAACTTTACCATGGACAGTGGAACGTTGGAACTGGTTATGGACGATGATCACAGTCAAATTCATGTTGGCAAAAAGCTGTATCTCGATGGAGGAAGCCTACATCTGGACTTGTCCAACGATAAGATTGAAGGTTCCAAAGATATCACGTTGATTACGGCTAATGCAATCCAAGGTGAATTCGATCAAGTAACTGCGGATGGTTATGACGTTCAAGTCACTTACGAAAGGGATCGTATCATTGCACATGTTGTAGCAAAATAAAATAAAGTGCTGAACTACGTTGTAGTTCAGCACTTTTTGCATGCGATATGCGTAAGTTATTCGCCGGTATAGGCACCAGATTTACGTAATGGCTTCACTTCAATCTCCGTAGAGAGTTCCTTCGTTGGTTCGAGCTCGGCATGTCCTGCGTAAGGGCGATCACTTCGAGGGCGGGTTCCGGTAAGCCTGAAACCCGAAATGAACAGGACGAGCTGTAATCCCAAGGCATAGGGAGCAGCCTCAAGACCAATCAGATGGAGCAGCGAGCACAGCGCAATCAGCAAGGAGAGCATTCTGGTTACTGTACCTCGTGTACCCCGGCGCGGGCTGGCCCAGAGCAGATAACCATACATTATGGTGATCATCAGGGAAACCACACGTAACCACGGCAGCGTGTTCTCCCATGATTCGACGGAAACGTCCAACAGTCGCTGACGGAACATGAGATCAGCGAGCAGAAACCATGCAGCTGCCAGTGCGGCCGGTTCAGCTGCAGGCCGAAGGATCGTCCAGATTGCTTTGCCCCAATGATCGTCTTGGGTATTTTGGCCGAGTTCATCTGATAATGCTGTACACTCTCGTTCCAATGCTTTGTGCATCAGTGCGAGTCTGGCAGGATCATGATCCTTGATGCAGTCCCGGATCTGATCCTGTAACGGAGAGGAGAGGCAAGCTGCCGATTTGCAGGCCAACATGGCAGTTAACAGTTCATTATGTTCGTTTTCTGACCATTCATATTTTCGATTTTCATGAATGGTAAGTTGTCCCAAAAGGGTTGTGCTTATGTATAATGTATCTCGTATCCTGTGCATTCGCCTTTCATGGCTGCGACGAACTTCAGTGGCAGACCATATGTATATGACCAGGAGCAAAGCCAAGACTCCAAGCAGCACAGTTTCAGCGCCTGGGCGAGATGCTAGATCTTCCATCCAACGTGGAAACACACTTGTTCCTCCTTTGCGCGAACTTGACGTATCTTTGAAACACGCTTCACGTAAGCTTTCTCTCACTATTACACAGGAAGTAGATGAATTCAAGCAGAAAGGGGCACAATTCAATGGAGCATGTAAATATTGAACACACACCACCTGCAGCAGAGGAGTATCTTGCCTTGCGGCAGATTGCTGGCCTTAGTCCGATGAGCAGACAGGGGGCAGAGATTGGGCTGCCGAACAGTCTGTTTGCTGTATGTTTGCGGGAAGAGAAGGGGCTTGTAGGAATGGGCCGGGTCATTGGCGATGGCGGCTGCTTCTTTCAGGTGGTGGATATCGCTGTACACCCGGAATACCAGGGCAGGGGGTATGGCAAATTAATCATGGGCGAGATCATGGATTATTTACGTAGGCATGTGCCTGCTCGTGGTCTGGTTAGTCTGCTCGCTGATGTTCCTGCAGATCGCTTATACTCCCAATTTGGCTTCGTTTATACTAGTCCGAAATCAGAAGGCATGTGGTGGAGACAAGGGGAATAGGTGATAAGAAATCTGGGTCAAACCTATTTAAATAAAACAAGTCTTGGGTATGTGAAATAGCCTGAGCACACTCCATCTATTATTTAACTCTTCAACCTTTGGTTTCCCAAAGGTTATTTTTGCTTTACATCCATTATTATACAGTTATAATATGATGTAAATACAATTTACGATTTACAAATTACAATAATCTCAATATAAGCAACAGAATGGAGGAGACCGAAGTTGGACAAAGACCAGCGGACTCAATTTAATCGAATGGTAGAACGATCCATGGATCAAGCGAGCAAAAATCTTTCGGGAACTAAAGGGGTTGTCTCCGTGAGATTAAGTCAGGAAGAAATTGATATTATTGATCAGCTTGTATTCCTTGAACTGGCCAAAAACCGTTCAGATGCAACGGCGATGTTAATCAGGGAAGGAATTCGGGCACATCAATCGTTATTGAGCGAGATTCAGGAGTATACCGCAGAACTTGAGCGGGTAAAGGCCAAAATGCAACAGTCCATTCGCAATTCAGGGTTGTTGACACGTCTGCAAAGTGAAACTGGAAGCGAGATTAAGGGAAAAGGAGAGGGAACGGATGAAACAAACGAAAAATGAAATCCATAACGACAGTTACGGATCCATTCTGCGCATTCCATCCTTTTGTGTACTTCTTGTAGGCAGACTGATATCCGGTGCAGGCCAGATTCTATTTTCTATGGCTACGATGTGGTATATTCTTCAGCTGACCGAGTCTGCACTCGCAGCAGCGCTGATTCCTATGTTACCTTACTTTATCTATGCTTTCCTGGGTATACCTCTCGCTACGATCAGTGATCGGCTGCCCAAGAAGCAGCTCTTAATCTGGACAGATATACTGAGAGCCTGCGTGGCTTGCATATTGGCGCTTTTATTCATGAGTGGTCAGATGGTACCGTGGCATATCTATGCTGCCAATTTGCTCATTGCCATTCTTGGATTTTTGTTCAATCCGGCAACCCAGACCGTCATCCCCGCCATTCTGCCCAACCCATCGAAACAGCTGGCACCAGCCAATGCACTCCTTAACTCATCTTCCAAAACGATTGAATTGCTTGGATATGCTATAGGTGGCATACTCGTAGCGTTCATCTCTGTTCAGTCGATCCTGTTCATCTACGCGCTCACCTTTCTCGTCTCTTCTCTCTCCATTGTCTTTATTCATATCCCGGTGACCAAAGTAGTGAAACAAAAAGGAATCTCCGGCTTTATGAGGGACAGTATACAAGGGATTACCTTTTTGTTCTCGCGTAAAATTCTGGCCTGCTGCATCATTTTTGGAGCTATTATCAACTTCGCTGGCGCGCCTCTGCACATCTTTACTCCGATCTTTGCCAACATGGTGCTTCATGCCGGACCGCAAGGGTACGGTCTTCTCCAATCCGCTTTTGCTGCCGGCAGTATTGCAGGCTCTCTGCTCAGTGGGAAGTATGCCAAACGGCTTTCGCTCGCCCGATGGTTTCTGATCAGTTATCTGATCTCGGGAGCAAGCTTGTTACTTATGCCCATGTTTCCTAATCTGTACATCGCTATTGCCTGTTCGTTCCTGTTAATGCTGGGGCTTGCCCTCGTTAATGTACCTTTGGTTACCTCGATTCTTCTATCCACACCGGAGGAAAAGAGAGGGCGTGTCATGAACAGCATGGGGGTCTTAATGAGTGGCATCAGCAATCCACTCGGTTTATTGCTGGGAGGGTGGTTCATTGAAACGTATAATCCATCCTGGGTGTACATGGGGATCGGTGTATTTGTAGTGATTATGGGCTTGACCAGCCTGTTCGTACGTCCTTTTCGAGAGGAGCAGGGTACACATAGCAGGACACAGAAAGCTTCCATCTCGTCAGAAGTTTAATTTCATATTTTTCCTTTTTAAATAGAAATGATATCACAGGATTGCGAAGAGTAAATGGGCAGGGAGAGTGTATGCATATAAGGACCAAGTGGTTCAAAGTGCGGAGTGGGTACATACGTCATATCCCTATCCAGTCATGGACAAGCAGGGGGATCTCATTGGGGTGTCCATTCCTTCAGAGCAGGGATTTACAGCGGGGGGGTTGAAACAGGGCGAGAATTCTGTGCATGAATTGCCCTCGATTGGTGAAGGGTTCTCTGAACTGGTTCGCGTTCAGATTGATACGGATGCACAGAAAATCCTCTGTGAAGGCATAACCTGTGGCAGATGGCATTATGTGCAGTATGTATTGCAGGAGAAGAAAGAAGTATTACAGCTTCGAGACTATCCAGGGACGCTGACACAGGCTGTGCTCAGCAGGGACAAGCAGGGACTGGTGGGCAAATACGAGTTTATCGCGATCGACCCGGTACCCGCTCTGTTTCGGTTCCAAGATCAAACCCGTGCCATCATTCGGATTCAAGGGGATGAGCAGGAAGCTGTAAATAGCTTCCGCAATATTGGGGAGTCGGAGATGAAATATGGAGAAACGTACTATAGATCTGAGATCATACCTTATTTGGATATGCATCCAAAGGGCGCGGAACAAGCCGTTATTTATCTGCATGGAGGGCCGCATAACTGCCTGTTCGACAGCTATAGTCCGGTAATGAAACGGTTATCCGAGGCTGGCATACGGGTGATTGGTATCAACTATCCGGGCAGCTCCGGCTTCGATTCCGAATACAGGAGTCGCAATGAGAACGACTGGGGCGGCGTGGATGCAGAGGTGGTCCGGTTTATCCGGGAAGAGGTGTTACCCGCTTATTCAGACGTAGCTCTGTATGGAGTCAGTTATGGAGCTTATCTTGCATTGCTTGCTGCGGGCAGAGACCCAGTCCTGTGGAGTGCCGTGGTGGCCTGTGCTCCTTTTACGGATTTGGGCAAGCTGTATGAAGGGAGAGGGGCAAAGCTCAGGTCTTTTTTGCAAAAAGAGATCGGTGTACTGCTTGAGAATGAATCCGCCTTGAGGAGCCGAAGCCCGATAACATACGCTTCTGCGTTAAGCGGAATCGATGTCCTGATCATTCACGGCCAGGCAGATCAGCTCTGTCCGGTGGAACAGACGGTACGGTTATATCAGGAAATACGGGAATACAAGCTGGCGTTGGGCGAACCATCAGGCAGACTGGAACTTCATATCATTGATGATTTAGAGCATGAAATGTATTCGGAACGGTTCTGGGCACAGAAAGCGGTCGAATTTATGACCTTTGCCAAGGTGGGTCAGGCAAAATAGAAGTAAGCTGCCGAGGCCGCGTATGCGGCTTTTTTGGGTGGTTCGCGTTTCTTTTACTGAACGGAAAAGGAGTTGTGGTTACTTATTTGAATACAGCATGTATAGGGGAATGGGCAGTTGAGCCAGACTCGTGGTTTACAAGTAGCTACATACGGTTTAAGATGGCGTGAGCCGTTTAAGGTATATAACAATGGGATTAAGTATTACAATAACGGTATAATGACTGGATGACATCTACTGAAAAGAGGGATTGCATATGAAAGTAGCGATTTTTGGAGCAACCGGAGCAATTGGAAAGACGATACTTTGGGAGCTGATGGACCGTGGGCATGAGGTGACTGCGATTGTGCGGGATCCGTCCAAAGTTGAAATGGTTCACGAACGTTTGCGTGTGGAAAAGGGAGATTTGCTGAATCCGGATCAAGTGGCTGATTTTACAGCGGGTCAGGAAGCTGTTGTGAGTGCCTATGGACCGAAATTCGGGGAAGAGGAAGAACTGCTGGAAGTTACACGTTCGCTGATTGAGGGTGTTCGCCGCGGCAAAGCGAGCCGTCTGGTTGTCGTTGGCGGAGCCGGCAGTTTGCTAACCGATTCCGGTGAGATGCTGATGGATACACCGGGGTTCCCGGAAGAAGTCAGAACACTCGCTAAGGCCCATCTGGACGCCTATGGTTTGATTGAGGAATCGGATATTCATTGGACTTATATGAGTCCTGCTGCAACGATCACTTCTGGACCGCGGACAGGCCATTTCCGTATCGGCATGAACCGTTTGGTGACAGATGATCTGGGAGAGAGCACGATTTCGGTGGGTGACTTTGCCGCAGCATTGGTGGACGAACTGGATGATCCGCAATTTATTGGTTCGCGTTTTACGGTAGCCTATTAAGGGAACATTTTACCTCGAGCCAGAAGAATCGAGTGATGCAACAAGCTGAACTGGAACGAACACTGGGGAGGGATAGACGTTGTTTATCGTCACCGCTGAACAGATGAGGGCAGTAGATGAGCACACCATCCACAAGCTGGGTATTCCTGCTGCGAGCCTGATGGAGAACGCGGGCAGGGCCATAGCGGAGGAAGTCATCGCCTTGTGCCGGGAAGAGGGAATGGGCAGCAAGGCTGCTGACCGGAAGGGACATCGGGAGCCGGGAAAAGCTGAACGGGCACACACCGGGCCCGGTGATCTGCAAGGTTATGGGGGCGACATCATCGCCGATCCGGCGCTGGTGATGGCGCGCCCCGGAGATCAGCATTGGTACATGCTGATTGGCAAGGGCAATAATGGCGGTGACGGGCTGGTTGCGGCCCGCCATTTGCTTGAGGCGGGGCTCGGCGTGACGTTGGTCTACGCCGAGGGGCCCGAGTCACTGCGGGGCGAAGCCGCAGTGCAGCGGGATGCCGCTGCGCAGCTCGGCATCCCTGCCCTGGTCCACGGGCGTGAAGCCGTGGACTTCAGCCGGTGCACAGGCATCGTGGATGCGCTGCTGGGCACCGGCTCGCGGGGGGCGCCGCTGGGAGCGTACGCGGCGCTGATTGAAGCGGTGAACGACAGCGGCAAGCCGGTCGTGTCCGCGGATGTGCCAAGCGGGCTGAATGCCGACACCGGGGAGGTATACGAGCCCTGCATTCAGGCCCGGGTGACTGTATGCCTTGCGCTGTTGAAGCGCGGGCTTGTGCAGTACCCGGGCGCGTCAGCCGCGGGGCGCATCGTGGTGCGCTCCATCGGCATTCCTGCGCGGCTTGTGCCAGAGCATGGTCCCTCCGTCCGGCTGCTGACTGAGGAAGTGCTGCGCAGCTCCCTGCACGTGGACACAGACCGCCTCCGGGCACCAGACGGCCACAAGGGAACCTACGGCCACGTACTGCTGGCTGCAGGCAGCCTGCCGATGAGCGGCGCTGGCCTGCTCTCGGCCAAGGCCGCGCTGCGCGCCGGGTGCGGGCTTGCTACATGGGCGCTGCCCGCGGCTCTGCTGCCGCATATCATCGGCAGCGTGCCCGAGCTCATGCTCGCTGTCGCTGCAGAGGGCGACAGCGGCGAATGGAACGCGGCTTCCGCGGACGCCGTGCTGCGTCTCGCGGAGAGCCGCGACGTCATCGCGACCGGACCGGGCCTCGGCCGCTTCGAGGGCGACACCGGCTGGCTGCGCCGCCTGTGGCAGCAGACGGATCGTCCGCTCGTTATCGATGCGGACGCCCTCAACATGCTCGCAGACGCTGGCAGAGCCGGGCCTCGCGACTGGGGCCAGCGAAGTGCGGCGACCATCCTGACGCCGCACCCCGGAGAGATGGGCCGGCTGCTGGGCATGCCGACCCCCGAAGTGCAGCGTGACCGGATTGGACACGCTGCACGATACGCCCGCGAGCAGGGCGTGACCCTTGTGCTCAAGGGAGCACGAACGGTCATCGCAACGCCTTCCGGCGAGGCGTACATCAACACCACCGGGCACGCCGGCATGGCGACTGGCGGTGCCGGAGACGTCTTGACCGGCATCATCGCCGGTCTGCTCGCCCAAGGACTCAGCGCGGAGCAAGCCGCCGCGTTTGGTGTATATCTGCACGGCCAGGCGGCAGAGCAGGCTGCGCTGCGGCGTGGAGATCCGGCGTCCCTGCTGGCGGGAGACATCATCGACGCGCTCTAACGGGGTTCTGTCGAGAATTTTATCCTATGAAGGATAAGTCCGATCAATACGCTCCGTTATCAAAAAACCTCCGTTTCTCTCATAACAAGAGAAATGGAGGTTTTTTATGCTCTGAAATGTTCGTCCCATCAGTTATAGACGGAAACGCTGCAGCTCCTGATGCATTTCCTCACTGATATCTCGCAGCGATTTAACCTTGCTGCTGGCCTCTTCGAATGAACGCTGCTGCTCAGCCGTTGAAGCCGTAATCTCTTCACTGCTGGCTGCCGACTGTTCCGTAATGGCACTTATGTTTTCGATGGCCTGCTGTACTTGGGTACTCAGCTGGCTTGATTGCTGCATGTCTTCAGCAAGCTGGTTGATGCCTGTGCTAATTTGTTCCACGCTGTCACGAATGGCAGAGAAGGAGTCCCGGGTTTGCCCAGTCGCCTGCTCTTGTTCCGCGAAGAGCTGCATGCTCTGTGCCACAGAACCTTTCACCTTATCCATGGCGCTTGTGATCTCACCTACGGCTGCATAGATGTGCTGGACGGATTGTGCGGACTGTTCTGCGAGCTTGTTGACTTCTCCTGCCACAACGGCAAAACCTCGACCGGCTTCTCCCGCTCGAGCGGCTTCAATGGAAGCGTTCAGGGACAGTAGCGTTGTCTGCTTGGCGATCTCCGACACATAGCCGGTCATGGTTGTAATGCGGGCCGCGCTTTCCTCCAGCTCCAGCACCGTTTGTTCAACCTCCGACATGGCTGTCCGATTCACTTCAGCCAGACGCAGCTGCTCTTGAATGGCTGTGTGTCCTTCTTGAACCGTGTTCAAAACCTCATTGCCATGAATCGCTGATTGGGAGGTGGCATGAAGGTTACTCTCGAAGGTCTGCTGCATTTTGTCCACGACCATAACGGTTTCACTCAAGTCCTCCGCAATTTTCTGGCTGCCAATCGACAGCTCTTCTGTCGTCCGGGAGACTTGCTGCACAATGGCTTGCATGGTGTCATTGCCACGATCGATGTCCTGAGCCATTCCATCTACCCGTTTTCCGGCGTGGTCAATCGATTGAATGATGTTACGGATGTTATTTGTCATGAGACGGAAGGAGCGGTTCAGCTCATCCAGTTCATCCTTGCCCCGGGTTTCGGGCAGCTGCTGGGTAAGGTCACCGTCTGCGATCTGTCCGGCAGCTTCCTTCAGCACCCGGATACGTTTGGCTAACTTCCGTGAAGTATACATATTGAACAGCATGGCTGCGACGAGCAGGAAGGCAGCGCCGCCCAGCGCAATTTGCCAGGTCTGCTGGATATCCTGCTCCAGATGGATCGTGTACTGGTCATATCGTTCCTTGGTTATTTCATCGAGCATGTAAATATCATTCTGAATGCCTTGAACACGTGTGCTGTATCGCTTGGCTTCCGAACTGTCCAGGGCCGTCATTGCTTCAGTGGCACCCTGGTCCAGGGCAGTCAGTTTCGTTTGGATGGACCCGATCAGCTGAAGCTGTTTATCGGTTTCCAGCAAGCCTTCGGTAAGCTGCTGAATCATCGTTTTTCCTTCGTCCAATAAACGGAGTACGGCATCCTGATTGCCTGCCGTCATGGAGAAAGAGAACACATCCAGCGCCTGCTGGGTCTGAATTTGATTGGCTTTAAGTTCACTGACCTTAAGCATGGCAGGTACCAGGTTTTGATTTTTGGCATTAATGCCCAACAGCTGATAAATGATATAGGCTACCAGTACGAGACATAAAAGTAATGAAATTAACGCATTAATGATCAGTTTGCCTTGCAATTTCATAAGCGTATCTCCTCTGATCCGTTGAATTATGGTTCAAGCGTAATTTTGGTTTTGCTGGATATGATCTGTGCTTTCAAGTCTTCGAAGGTTTGCTGCTGTTCCTCACTGAGTGTGATGTTATGTAGAGCGGTCAGACCTACGGCATCTTCAGCCAGTCCCTCAATCATGGTTTTCTCCGGGAAAGAGTGATTATTTTTAGTGAACGTGTTAACGGCGTTATAGATGGATACATTGACATTTTTCAGCATGGACGTGAGGATTGCTTTTTCCGCCAAAAAGAACTGATCGGTATCCACGCCAATGGCGTATTTTCCTAATTTCTGGATTTCTGTAAGTGAGCCTACCCCAGTGAGGCCTGCTGCAACATAAATGACATCCGTACCTTGTTCCTGAATCATCTGTGCGGCCAGTTCCTCACCGAGCTTTGAATTCCCAAAGTCTCCAGCGTAAACGACATGAACAGTTGCATCGGGATTAACGGCATGAACTCCCTGTTCAAAGCCCTGCTGGAAATCGCGAAGAAGGGGAATCTCCATTCCACCCAAAAAGCCTACGTGATCGTCTTTGGTCGCAAAGCCGGCAATCATACCAGCAAGATAGCTGCCTTCTTCACTGCGGAATGACATGGAAGTCACGTTGGGCAGCTCCGAGTGACCATCGACAATAAGGAATTGCTGATCCGGATATTTCTGAGCGACCTTCTCCAGGTCAGGCAGAAGGGTGTCGCTAAGGCCGATAATCAAATCCACACCCTGTTGTGCGAATTGCTCAAATGCAGTTTGGGTGGTTAAGTCGTCCCCGGGTTCCTTATAGTCAAACAAAATCGTGTTCTCATTTCTGGCCTGAACCAGTCCTTCAAAAGCAGCATCATTAAATGAACGGTCGCCAAGGCCGACCTCGGTAAGAACAATGCCCACTTTGGTCCGCTGGTCAGCTGGAGTTTCGTTTTCTGTGGATGAACATGCTCCCAGCATCAAAACCATTAAAACCAAAATCACGGTCAATACAACTTGAGTGCCCCTTTTTGTTTTCATGTGTAATACCCTCATTTCTATATAAGTAGTGATGTGTGAGGTGAGCCTTTTGCCCCATATTTATGTCGGCCAGAAGAAGGGTCGATATTATGGTTAATGATGAAAATTTACGAAAATCTTAATTGATTTCATGAATTATACATTGTTGTTACAAATGCTGGTGGAATTCAGAGCAATGTGTGCCGTATCCCATACCGATCTCCTAACCAAAACAGGCAAAGAAATGATCCATGTGAGGATCTCTTCTTTGCCTGTTTTGTATGATTAAAATATAAGGTGAGGACAGCAGCGATTACCATCCTCTATATATCAACGGTTACTCTCCTGCTGCCGAAGCACATGAACAGCATGTGATTGCTTCTGTCCGCACACTGCCCAAACCCCGTTTTACTGGATCACCATGCAGCAATCGATCCGTCTGCCCGGCTTTCGGTGCCTGCGCATAATACTCCACTGCCTCGGTCACGCCATATAATTTGGCCGCGCCCAAACATGGATGGGTCGAGAGCAACCTGAATATCATGCCCTTTACGGGCAAGTGCTTGTGCAATATGCTGCGGGAAGCCGGTCTCCACCAGTATTGTTTTGCTTTTTGTCCATTGCCACCGCGGAGAATCCAGTGCTGCCTGGGGATTCAAGTGAAAGTCCACCGTATTCATGACGACCTGCACATGGCCTTGCGGCTGCATGAAACCACCCATGACCCCAAATGGCCCGACTGCCTCATCTCCGCGCGTAAGAAATCCCGGAATGATCGTATGATATGTCCGTTTGCCTGGCTCCAGCGCGTTTGCCTGGTCCGGATCAAGCGAGAAATTATGACCTCGATTCTGCAGAGCGATGCCTGTTCCGGGGACAACCAGCCCGGAGCCGAAGCCCATATAATTACTTTGAATGAAGGAAACCATATTGCCTTCCCCGTCTGCCGTCGCCAGATAGACGGTTCCACTTGCCCGCGGATCTCCTGCCTCAGGGGAACGTGCTGCATCACCAATTAGCTTGCGCCGCTCTTCCGCATACGCTTCGGACAGAAGCTCCTCTACGGTAACGCCCATTTTCCGCTCTTCGGTAATATACTTCTCTCCGTCGGCAAATGCGAGCTTCATTGCTTCCATCTGTCTGTGGTACGCGATTACGGATTCCTTTTCTTCAAAATCAAAGCCCTTTAGCAGATTGAGCGCTGCCAGGGCAATCAGGCCCTGACCGTTCGGCGGAATCTCCCAGACATCATAGCCGCGATAGGAGACCGAGATCGGATCGACCCATTCGGGCTGAAATGCTGCCAGATCGTCTTTGGTCAGGTAGCCGCCATGCTCTGCCATAAACGAATGAATGCGCTCTGCCAGCTCTCCTTCATAAAAGTCGCGCGCGCTGCTCTCGCCGATTCGGCGCAGCGTAGCCGCGTGATCCGGCGAACGCCACATCTCGCCCGCAGCTGGGACACGCCCGCCTGGAGCGAATGTCTCAAACCACGCACGCCCGGCAGCTGCATCGCCCTGGCGTGCATAAATGTCCGCTGCCCGTGCCCAGTGGCGGGCCAGCCCCGGCGCAAGCGGATAACCTTCCTCCGCGTAGCGGACAGCCGGTTCCAGTGCTTCCGCCAGCGTGAGCCGCCCGAAGCGGCGGCTCAGCTCAGCCCAACCTGCCGGTGCGCCAGGCACCGTCACCGGGATGACCCCAAGCTTCGGCATCTCCGAATGGCCTGCCGCCTTGAGCGCCTTAATGGATATGCCCTGAGGCGCAGGACCGCTGGCATTCAGGCCGTGCAGCTTGCCCCCGGTCCAGACGAGGGCAAAGGCATCGCCCCCGATGCCGTTGGACGTTGGCTCCAGCACGGTGAGTGCAGCAGCGGTTGCAATGGCGGCATCAATGGCATTGCCGCCCTTTTTTAACACATCCAGCCCTGCTTGTGCTGCGAGAGGCTGCGAAGTGGCGACGACGCCCTTTTTGGCATAAACAGGCACGCGATAAGAAGGATACGGTTGATAGAGTGGATCGTAGTTCATCAGACGGCTCAGCTCCTTGTCCCAAGATGTCAGGTTCCGGTTTGACCGGTTCGTATACTCCTAACCCTCATTCGGAACGAGGCAGCCAATCTCCTGCTGAACTTGCCAAATCCAACCTGACATAAGCGAACAAGCGGGATGGACACATTTTTTTGGTGCCCGATTGCTTAATCACTACGCGTTCTGTTAGGTGGTCACCATATCGCCGCCGTTTACATGAATGCATTCACCGGTTACATAAGAGGAGTCGCGCGAGGCGAGATAGACATAGGCGGCAGCCAGTTCATACGGCTGGCCTGCACGCCCCATCGGCGTTTCTGTTCCGAATACCTGTACATCTTCGGCAGAGAAGCTGGAGGGAATGAGCGGCGTCCAGATGGGTCCGGGAGCTACGCAATTGACCCGGATTCCCTGAGATGCGAGCGATTTGGCGAGTACACGAGTCAGCGAGACAACAGCCCCTTTGGTGGAGGAGTAGTCGATCAGCTGCACATTGCCTTTATAGGCTGTAATGGAAGCGGTGTTGATGATGGAAGCCCCTTTGCACATATGCGGGAGAGCAGACTGGATCAGAAAAAAATAGGAAAATACATTCGTCTGAAACGTATGGTAGAGCTGTTCCTCCGTAATGTCGACAATACTTGGCTGCACATACTGCACTGCGTGATTATTGACCAGAATATCAATTTTCCCGAAGGTCTCCATCGTCGTACGGATGACAGCATCACAGTTTTTCTTCAGCCGAAGATCAATCTCAATGAGCAGACAGCGCTGTCCCAGCTCTACAATGCGATTACGAGTCCACTCGGCGTCTGTCCGTTCATATAGATAAGCAATGACAACATCGGCACCTTCCTTGGCAAAAGCAATAGCTGCTGCTCTGCCGATTCCGCTGTCCCCGCCAGTGATGATGGCCACTTTGCCGTCCAGTTTGCAGCTGCCGATATAGGCGGGGTCCTCACTGATGGGTTCAGGCACCATGAGCGTTTCCAGACCTGGCTGCTGGTCCTGATGCTGGGGTGGGAATGCCAGTTTTTGCTCTTTGCAGACCGTCTTTTCACCGTAAAAAGGGTAGACAGGATTCATTCGCTTTACATCCTCCTCGAACATTCATTGATACGCCTAAACTATGCATTCGCCCAGAAGAACGTGCGGCTGAGGAAAGAAGTCATTTGTTTTTTGAATAGGAAATATACCATAATAAGGATGTGGGTGAACAAAATAATGGAGGTGTCAGGAGTCCAATGAATATTCAAGGAATCAATCATCTGTGCTTTTCCGTATCCAATCTGGAACGGTCCATTACCTTCTATGAACAGGCTCTCGGTGCCCGAATTCAGGTGAAGGGACGCAAGCTCGCGTATTTCGATCTGGCAGGTCTCTGGATTGCTTTGAATCAGGAGGAGGATGTTATTCGCAATTATACGGAACGAACCTATACACATATTGCATTCACGGTAAAAGAAGAGGAGTTCGACGCATCTGTACAGCAGCTGCGAGCTGCCGGGGCGGATATTCTTCCTGGCAGAGCACGCGATCCTAGAGATGCACGCTCGGTTTATTTTAGCGATCCCGATGGTCATCTGTTTGAACTGCACACAGGTACCATGAAGCAAAGGCTGGATTATTATCGTGAAGATAAACCTCACATGACCTTTTATACGTAACATGTTAGAACCTGTATTGGGAAACCTGACATAACCATTGTGTAAACACTGGAATTTCCTGTAATATGAACAAATGGGCCCTTAATTTACCATTGTTAAATACTTTTGTTCATTCTCAAGGAGGTTTGTCATGATTCAGTTTCCCAAACCGGATGTAGAGCAATATTTCCAAACGTATCGAATTTCGCACTTTGCTGTATCGGCTGACGAGAAACGTTTATTTTTTGACAGCAATCTGAACGGTGAACCAAATATCTGGGCTATGGATTTACCAGGTGGATACCCGTATCCATTGACGTATTTGAACCAGAGCAGTCAGTTTATCAAACCCGACCCGAAAGGACGTCACATCCTTACGGCGTTTGATCGGGACGGCGACGAAAATTATCACCTATATGCGCTTAAACCGGAAGGCGGCGTGCCGCTGCAGATCGTATCGGCAGAGCCGAATGACCGCTGTTATTTCTCTGAGTTGTCCAAGGACGGACAGCGCCTTTATTACGTGACCAGTGCGGGTAACCCGAATTATCTGAATTCACGCCGAATTGACCTGGAGACGGGTGAAGATGTGCTTTTATACAGCGGGGAAGAGGTAACAAGCCACTTGATGGCGGTAAGTCCCAATGAGAAGAGCTTTGTTATTTTGAAAGTGTATTCCAATACGTATCAGACGGCACATCTGCATCGGGATGGTGAGGTGGAGCTGATTCTGCCCGTCTCGGGGCGTCAGAGTCAGGTGACGGATGTCCTGTTTGCAGATGATGATCGGCTTCTGATGGTTACCAATGATAATGAAGCTTATTCCTATGTGGCCGAGTACCGAATGGATACCCGCGAGTTCCGACCTTTGTGCAAAATCGATGGCGAGGACGTGGAGATGATCCGCTGGCATGAGGCATCGGAGACGCTGTATTTCTGGACGCTCACAGGTACGGAGAATCGGATGTATATGCTGGGCAAAGATGCGGAGCAACCGCGTCGTCTGGATATGCCATTGGACACGGTAGAACACACGCACTTAACCAAAGCTGGTAATGTGTACATCCTTGGTCGGGGAGCAATTCAGCCGCATAATATTTATCGTCTGTCTGCTGGCGGCGATTCCTGGGAAGCCCTGACTGCCAACCGGGTAACAGGGCTTGATCCGAGTGATTTGGTTTATCCTGAAGTGATTCGGTATAAGTCATATGACGGGCTGGAAATCGAGGCTCTCTTCTTCAAGGCCAAGCCGGATCAAGCCAATGGTTACACAGTGTTTTGGCCGCATGGCGGGCCACAGGCTTCGGAAGCGAAGTTTTTCCGGCCCATGTTCCAGCTGATGCTGGCCCAGGGCTACCATATCTTCGCACCAAACTTCCGAGGCAGCACAGGGTATGGTGCAGAGTTCGTGAAAATGGTGGAGAGAGACTGGGGCGAGGGACCAAGGCTCGACTGTGTTGCCGGAATTCACTGGCTGTTTGATCAGGGCATCTCTTCGGCAGATCGCCTGTTTGTCGTGGGAGGCAGTTACGGCGGGTATATGACTCTGCTGCTTGCAGGTCGTCATCCGGAATTGTTCCGTGCAGCAGTCGATATCTTTGGGCCAAGCAACCTGTTTACGTTTCTGGAATCAGTACCGGAGGATTGGAAACCGATGATGGATAACTGGCTGGGGGACCCGGTCCGCGACCGTGAGCGGCTAACGAAAGATTCACCGATCACTTATCTCGATCAGATGGTGAACCCGATGCTGGTTATTCAAGGAGCGAATGATCCACGGGTCGTAAAAGCTGAATCGGATCAGATTGTGGCGGCGCTGCAGGACAAAGGCGTTGATGTGGAATATATCGTTCTGGATGATGAGGGACATGGCTTCTCCAGAAGAGCGAATGAGGTCCTGGTTTATCGGCGAATGCTGGAGTTTTTGCAAAAGCATCAGGAAGCAGCGGTTCCTCAAGCTTAAACGATTGATAAAGAACCAGTTTAATGGAATCGAAATGAAAACAAAACGGCCGAATGAGAGAGAGATCTCTCCCATTCGGCCGTTTTTTTTGGTGTCATGGATTTTCATTGTGCTGAGATACGTGTGGTTTTATTCGAGCAGTTCAAGCACCGAGTCCACATATTGCTGTGCCCAGGCCGCAAAAGGCAAATCTGCTTCCCACGTGACCCGATTGGTTGCTTTGGCTTCGCCCCATAACAAGATACGCTGATACAGCAGATGTATCCCTAGGCGGGCAGCAAATTGTTTACATCGTTCCTCATCGTTTGCGCAGACCACTTCCCGGTAGCTGAATAGAAAGCGTTTAGCAAGTTCAGGCTGATTTTTTTGTATGTACATGGCTGTCATTTTGGTGAGATCTGCTGTACCGTCTCCAAAATACGAGGTAGTAAAATCTAACAGGCCGCTAATTCGCCAATCGGAGGCATGATCGCCTTCCTTTTGAATAACAAAGTTCTCTACCTTGAAATCTCCCATAACAAATCCAGGAACAGGCATGGCCTGGAACGCGGTTTCTGCATTCATGAGCTGCTTATCCACCCACTCGATATCCTCATCCGTGATGACAGAGTACTTCTGCGCGTCCAGCAGCCAGTGACGGATAGTTCCGTACAGCCAGTCAAGATAAGTTCCGGCAAATGGAACGATCCGTTCCGCTACAGGGTCATATTCACCAGCATCCGGCACTTTCCATCGATGTAGTTCAATCAGGCTATGTGCGAGCATGGTGGCAATCTCTTCGTGCTCATCCTGTCCGAGTGCAGTCTGGACTGCTGGATCATACAGGTGTTTTCCCGGTAAACGAGGCATGATCGCGTAGCTCCAACCCAGCAAGTCCGTGTCTTTTTGCAGCAGGTAGGGGACGGGGACAGGAATAGTGGTGTGCTCCGATAGCTGTTCAACGAAAAATTGTTCTTCCAGAAGCTGTCCAACATACAATGGATTGCCTTTCAGAATGTATTCCCCTTGAGAAGTGCGGACAAGCAGTGTCTGTCCCATTACTCCCTCGTCGGTTCGTTTATACTCCTCAAGGGTTCCCAGGTCGAATTCATGTAGTGCCTCCTGCAGTGAAGAGAATGCAACGTCGCCAAGTTTGTTGGTTGCAAAATAAATTCGGGTTGTCATAAGGGCCTCCTGCGTTTTTAGTCCTCATCCTCTTCTTCCAGGTCGAACGCTTCCTCATCTACCAGTCCACGGATAAATGCTTCAAAGTTGGGTGCCAGGTAGGTTATCTCATAATCATCCTCCTGGTCAACATGTACAACGCATGGCTCGCCTTGCGGACCACAGAAACGATAATCAAGCATAACGACGTCATGACCCGCAGATGGACAATCACAGATCACAATGCCCAGATCAGGGTATCCCCAATCCTCAATCATAAAGCGACTTCCCATATCTCCAGTAAGAGAATAGGACTTCACGTTTCCAATGCCTAGAATGCTAGTAATGGCAATATGATCCTCTGCCCACGAAGTGGCTTCCTCTGTAGGGAAAACGGTACGTGCAGGAACACCGCCGTTTTGAGTGTTCATTAATTGAATATAGGAAGCAGGCAATTTGTAGCCCAGTTCCTGCTCGGTAGAGACAATTTCGTTCTCAGCAAAAGGCGGGGATACATAACTGCTCAGCGCATAGTCACTCTGCTCCCAAAATGTGGAGGGATGATAGGAGCCTGAAGCAGCTCTAAGATGGTTCTGCATCCCGCTTTGTTCCCACTCAGCCAGTTTTTCTTGATGGCGCTGCCGATCACGCTGCATTTTTGCAGCTTTGGGACGCGTCCACTTCAAAAAATCGAGTGTTGATTCGTCATAAGGCTGAAGCCGATCAGCCTGTTCAAAGGCTTGCAATGCCAGATCATACAAGGCCATATGATAATAGGCATAACCCAGTCGGAACTGCCACAGGGGATCCCATTTGCCTTGCTCTTCAATGGATTGGAGCTGCTGAGTGGCCTCACGGTAAAGTGCTCTATTGTTATATGCTCTCGCAAGATGACCTGTCAGGTCGTAATCCCGATCAGATACGGGAATCTGTTCAATACGTTCAACAATGAGACCGAACTGATCCTGCTCATGCCAGGAGTTCAATTGATCCAACAGTTCTTGTTCCATACGATGCCTCATTTCAATAGAAAAATATGAACCTCTTCCATTATATCCTAGAAGTTTCAGCAATGGGGCAGAGGGTACAAAACGTAACAAAAACACTCCCGTGAAGGGAGTGTTTTATAAGATATGCTGTTTTCTGCACCGTATGATTAAACTTACAAATCGTCAAATCCGTTGTCGTCGCCGACTTTACCATAGTTGCGGGACTTAGCTTCGAAGAAGTCTGTTTTGGTAGCATTGAGTGCTTCATCGGAGAAAGGTTTGATCCAAGGCATGCAGTTAACATCCACACCTTCGTATGCTTTATCCATGCCCATCAGACGCAGGCGTTTGTTGGCGATGTACTTGATGTAATCTTCCAGCTCGTTCAGATCGATACCACGGACATTGCTGAGTGTGTAATGTGCCCAGTTGGTTTCCAGCTCCACGGCACGGTCGATGGTTTTGTAGACATAGTCCATGTTCTCAGGTGTGTTCAGCTCTGGGAAATCAACAAGCAGCTGTTTGAACACTTCAGCGAAGAAGTAGCAGTGCTGATTCTCGTCACGCTGGATATAAGAAATCATTTGGCTGGTTGCCATCATCTTCTGGTCACGGGCCAGGTTGTAGAAGAAGGCGAATGTGCTGTAGAAGAAAATACCTTCGAGCACCAGATCGGCTACCATGGCCTGGAAGAATGTCTGTGGTGATGGCTCATCCCGGAAGCTTTGATAGATATCAGCAATGAACCGGTTACGGTCGAGCAGTACAGGATCATGTTTCCAATATTCAAAGATCTCTTTTTGCTCCCGATCAGACACGATGGAGGACAGAACGTAAGAATACGATTGGTTATGAACCACTTCCTGTTGTCCAATGATCGCCGAGATTGCTTCGAGCGAAGAATCGGTAAAGTAACGTTTTACGTCACCCACAAACATCGTTTGCATGGAATCAAGTACGGCCAGCAGGGAGATGTTGATTTTGAATGTACGCTGTTCTTCCGGATCCAGTTGGGCGAATTGGGATGCATCCTTGGACATTGGAATTTCATCTGCGATCCAGTGGTTGAGCAGCAGTACTTTGTAAAGCTTGTACATATGAGGCATGCGAATGTCATTCCAGTTCAGGATCCCGGAGCATTCACCTTCAATAATTCGGGTGGATTGGTTAGGCGCTTCGGTATTGAAAATTTTCTGTACTTGCATATTCCGTTCACTCCTTAAATTAAAACTTTTTATGTCAGGTGAAGTAATAAGGCATCTATATCAACATCGGTTGGATGCTGTGATCGTATTTTGGGCAAAAAAGTACCAGGGCAACGCCATTTTGCAATCAAAACAGGATGCCCTGGTGGTCATCGTGAAACTAATAATATATCGATCAGCTTGCGCAGGAGTCACATTCTTCAATGGTCAATGCACGGCTGCGAACGTAATAAGTCGATTTCAGACCTGCTCTCCAAGCGTGCAGGTGTAGTTCCAGGAACTCCGTTGCCTTGATATCAGGACGAACGTACAGGTTGAAGCTTTGTCCCTGATCGACGTGACGTTGGCGGGCAGCAGCCATGTTGATGGAAGCATGCTGGTCCACCAGGAAGGCCGTTTTGTAGTACCAGATTGTTTTGTCCGACAGATCCGGTGCCGGGTTGGCAATCTTGTATGTTGTTTTCTCTTCATAGGACAACAATTCGTAGAGCGGGTCGATACTAGCTGTAGAACCGGCAATGATGGATGTTGATCCATTTGGAGCGATCGCGAACAACCAGGCGTTACGCACACCATTTTGCTGAACTTCGGCTTGCAGCTCTTTCCATTGTTCGGTAGTTACGAATTCGCCTACGCGCTCACCCGTGGTGTAATCCCGCTGCTCGAAGTATTTACCGCTTTCCCAGTCGGAACCTTTGAACTTCGGATAGTGTCCTTTTTCCTTGGACAGTTCCATGCTGGCTTTCACAAGCAGGTAGTTGATTTTTTCGTACAGGTTATCGTTATAGGTTACCGCTTCATCGGACTCCCAACGAATGCCTTCAAGGGCAAGCAGATGGTGAAGTCCGAATGTACCCAAACCTACGGCACGATACTGGCTGTTGGTATATTGGGCTTGCAGTACTTCAATGTTGTTGATGTCAATAACGTTGTCCAGCATGCGCACCTGAATCGGTACCAGACGCTCCAGTACGTTATGAGGCACGGCACGCGCCAAGTGAATGGAGTTCAGGTTGCAGACAACGAAGTCGCCAGGCACTTTGGAAATCACGATACGTGTTTGTCCATCTTTGGTTACGAGCTCTTCTTTTTCGACTACTGTAGCAGATTGGTTCTGCATAATTTCGGTACAGAGATTGGAAGAGTACACCATACCATGAGCACTGTTCGGGTTCGAACGGTTAACCGTATCGCGATAGAACATATAAGGCGTACCTGTTTCCAGCTGGGATTTCATTACGCGTTTCATTATGTCGATGGCTTGTACCGTAATTCGGGACAGCAGTGGGTGGTTCACAGCCTCTTCATATTTCTCGCGGAACGTGCCTTCACCGAAGGACTCATCATAGAAGTCTTCCAGTCCGAGTGGACGGCCGTTTTCATCTTTCCAGCCCATTACTTTTTTCGTTTCGTGCGGACAGAACAGGCTCCACTCACCACGGCTGGCTACGCGTTCCATGAACAGGTCAGGCAGACAAACGCCGTGGAATACGTCATGCGCACGCATCCGCTCGTCACCATTGTTCAGCTTCAGATCCAGGAAGGCCAGAATGTCTTTGTGGAAGACGTCCAGATATACAGCAATCGCACCTTTACGTGTTCCAAGCTGGTCTACGCTAACGGCTGTATTATTCAGTTGGCGGATCCAAGGGATAACGCCGGAACTTGTGTTTTTGTGACCACGGATATCCGAACCACGGGCTCTGACTTTACCGAGGTAAACGCCGATACCGCCGCCCATTTTGCTCAGTCTGGCTACATCCGTATTGGAATCGAAGATGCCTTCAAGCGAGTCATCCACGGTATCAATGAAGCAGCTGGAGAGTTGTCCGGCTACCTTTTTGCCCGCATTGGACATCGTTGGTGTTGCAGCCGTCATATACATGTTGCTCATTGCCCAATAGGCTTCCTTGACCAAATGCATCCGGTTCTCTTCAGGCTCCTGGTGCATCAGGTACATGGCAATAACCATGTAACGCTCTTGAGGCAGCTCCATTACTTTTCCATCAAAGTCGTGTGCGAGGTAGCGTTCTGCCAGTGTAAGCAAGCCGATGTAGTCAAAGAGCAGATCGTTGCGGTAATCGATACATTCTGCCAGTTCATCAATCTGTTCTTTGGTGTAGCATTCCAGCAATTCTTCACGGTAGATGCCTTTTTTCACCAGATCGACAAGGAGAGGATGGAACGCACCGTAAGGCTCGTCCGGGTACGATTTGTATCTGCGGTTAGTCGCCGCTTTTTTGTAAAGGGAAGTGAGCAGGGAACGTGCCGCTGCAAATTTCCAGTTCGGCTCCTCTTTGGTTACCAGTTCCAGGGCGCTCATCATAAAAGCGTTACTGATCTCGTCTCCGGTTACTTCGTCACGGCGAAGTTTGCTGTTAACCCCGCGTACCAAACGCTCCTTGTCCAGCATGTCCAGTCCATCCAGAATACGGTCGGCATATACCGAGATACGCATATCGTCAAAGGCAAGCTGGCGGTTGTTCGGCTTGATCACAACTTGTGGCATGAATATTCCTCGCTTTCGCATGTTTAAGAGATTAATTGGAGAAATTCTTATATAAAGAATTGAGTGTCTTCTTACGGTGAGTAAAATACAAATACATACGATGGACTGCGGTGGTGACAGTTTGCGCACGGAAAGACCCCGTAACATAGGAGCAGCTAAGAACATGATCATATAAAAAGCACTCTCCGCCTGACGGCCTGAAAATGCCCATGAATGCCTTGGCTTCCTGACAGTCGCAGGTATAAGATGTCGACCGAAAGGTGCTATTATGTAAGGTTGTGTGTCCATATCTAGTTGCGACTGTCATAGAGGCAACCGGGTGCAGTCCAAACAGCCCCGTTGGCCTCGGCGTCAGTTCTGTTTCGAGAAAGCGATTTACACCTACAGGGACGTGCCTTTGGAGGTGATTCCATCCTGTTTTTCGCGAGATTGCAGAAGATGACTTTCAGAAGTGGGGAAACGCTTTGTCACTACATTTTGTTGCTGTTACCATACTCTAACCCAACATCTTGTGTTTGTAAACAGGTTCAGCACACTAAAACGTAATTCCGAGTATACCATTTACGCCATGAATCCGCAAAGGAAAAGGACTGGAAGATTTGAAGATTATTCAAAAAAATTTTCGTTCGAAGGGAATGACGTCTTCACGTCAGTTTGAATTGTGACGCCTTCAACTGGTAAAATAAAAATAGCCAAATTTGCACTAAATATGAGCGGCAACGGTTAACTCACGGAGCCAAGGGAGGCGGAGCGGGATGGCAATAGCAGAAGTAACCGTAATTCCAATCGGAACGGGGACAACCAGTCTTAGCAGTTACGTGGCAGACATGCAAAACGTTTTGGAAAACCAGCGCGGTATTACATATCAGCTGACTTCAATGAGCACCATTATCGAAGGTCCGCTGAATGAGGTATTCACAGCCATTGCGGCTCTGCATGAAGCTCCGTTTCTATCGGGAGCCCAGCGAGTCTCCACATCCGTCAAGATTGACGATCGGCGGGACAAACCGGATGCTTCCAGCATACAGAAACTGCAATCCGTTCAGGACAAGCTGGCGTCCCGTGAGGCGCGTCCGAATTAGGTGACTGGGATGAAATGATTTGGAGTTTGATTTAATCTATAAGGCGTAAACTGCAAGCACCCATGAGGGGCTTGCAGTTTTTTATTTTTCTAACAATACAATTCAATCAATGAAGACAAAAGTTGGCTAAAGGATGAATACAGAAGATCGTTAACCATTTTGGGACAGCTGCCCATTTTTGTTCAGAGCCCGGTCTGGGAAAAGACTTCTGCATATAGTGAACTGTACCTCAAATCAAAGGAGGGTTTTACATGAGTGGAGTTGTAGGTGGATACGGCGGTGCATGGACATCGACTGGTGCCATTTTGGTTCTCTTCATCCTGTTGGTCATCATCACTAAATCTTTCTGGGTTTAATAGAATTATTGAGCCCCCAAATGCGAAATACTCTGTAAAGGAGGGTTCTCCATGAGCGAAGTCGGAGGCGCAGGATACGGCGGATGGACATCGACTGGAGCCATCTTGGTTCTGTTCATTCTTCTCGTAATCATCACTAAATCTTTCTGGGTATAATATAGCGAACTCTGCCGGTTACCCGGCGGGGTTTTTTTAGGTTATGGACAAGCTGGAAGCATAGCTCGGGCAGACACCAAATACAGAGACCAAAGGAGAGTATGGAGGCGAACGATCACGTCAGATATTATCGGGGATTCGCCCATTTTATCCAAATGAGGGCCATAGCCCGGTCCAGAAGTAGGCAAAGTACATAGCTTAGGGGTGTAGGCAAATGCTAAGGAGGAATGAACAATGAGCGAAGTTAAACCGAATTCACCGAACGGACAGGGACACGTATACGGACATATGGGAGGTCAAGATCACATGTATGGTTATCAATACACAGGTCACGAAATGTACGGTTATGGCTGCGGAACAATGCCGGTTGGATACGGGTACGGATACGGACATCACGCAAATCAGGCTCCGATCATGCATGGTTACCAACAGGGTTGTGGAACGTCTTATGGTCACGGTGGCGGAAGCTGGGGATCGATGGGCACCATTCTGGTTCTGTTCATCCTGCTCGTCATTATCTCCAAAACAATGTTTATCTAAAAAAGGCATTTCGGCAAGTTCTGGAGTTGTTCAAAAAATAATATGTAAGCAAACATGGAAAAGCACCCGGAACCCAATTCCGGGTGCTTGGTTCGTGTATGTTTTCAATCTTCTCAAGAATAAGTGACTTCCAAAACAACAAAAGCCCTACCTCTCTTTTGTCCTTGCGGCTCCGATGACCGCGCCAGTGTGAATGGGAAAATCTTGTGAAACTCTGTATACCGGGTCAATGTGAATCAGGTTCTTCAATCTCCATAGGTTAGTTGTACATATTCGCTGCGGTCGCAGCATGAAGAAAATATTCCGGGGTTAAAAGAAGATAGAAAATCAGTTGAGGTTTAATACCAACTTTAAGAGTATACCACAGTCTGTAAGTTTTTGCAAGATAAAGGAAGGCCAAAGGTTTTTATAATACAATTTGCGAAAGGCCTTCATATTTTTTCTTCTAGAAGGGAATCCACTTCAAATGATTTTGCGTAGGGAAGTCAGTGACTTCCTGCAATTCCTTCACTTCCTGGGGACAAGCTTCACATGTAGCCATGTGGGCTCAAATGCAACCACTTCCTCTCCTTCCAGTCCGCCTAGCACATACATCGGTGCCAGATTAGACCACTCCTCATGTCGTTCCATCATGGATGTATGCCCTCCCTTCCCACGTCCGGCTGCAAATCCAATATCGGAGAGCAGCTTCTGGAGCTGCTTCATTGTAAGCCTGACAAGGGGGATACTCCTCAAAATGCGGGAACCTTCCTGAGTCATAATGGCACCGGAGCTGTGTACTATACACTCTACTCGGTCAATGACTATGATACTGTAGCCATAACGTTGGAGCGGGACGCGATGGGCGACCAGCCGCGGGGGAGGATGATTCTGGCTGCCAAGATTAAAGGTTAATCAAAGCTCTATACATGAGACTGTTCCTCTGGGGCAGTCTTTTTGTTTTGCAATACGACTATAAATGGAGATATGCACATATTGTAATATGCCCGAGATGGATGATGAAGAAGTTCATTAATTTTTTTACACAGGTTAACCGATAAAAAATAAAGGCAATACCCTTAGTCTCCCCCTTACAATTAATCGGGAGAACTGGTTGCACATAGAGAGTGAGGGGTTTGGGTGGAAATATACCGTTCATTTATCTTTCGTCTGGTGCGCAATTATCTGGTCGGTTCACTCTCAGCCGTGTTTGTTATCGGCACAGTGATGATGGTAGCAACCCTGCAAATACCGAATATTCAATTTGTACTTCTGATTCTGATTGTGGTTGTTTCCCTTCTGTTTATGCTTGCAGCCGAAGGAGTTGCCTTGCGGAGGCAGTTAGGGCCAATCAGGAAATTTTTCGCTCAAGAGCGTCACGAACGGGCTGAATTGAGCCAAATGTATGAGAATATTCATCGTTTTCCTGGACGGACCATCTACCGGATCATGGGGCCGCATCTGTTGGGATTTTCGATACCCGCTGCAGGGCTGACGCTGTGGATGATATCGGCAGGTTGGTTGGAGTTCCCATCCAACTATGTTGCCGTGGCAGCTGCCTGTGCCATCCTGATCGCCATCATGCATGCACTAATTGAATATTTCCTGACCGTTCGGGCAGTTAGGCCGCTACTGATGGAGGCCCGCCGCAGAGGCAAACAGCAGTATGGCACCGAGCCATCACTGGGAGGGCGCGTGTTGGTATCGATTCAGCGAAAATTTCAGCTGAGTACAGCTCTAATCGGATTATTCCCGCTGTTTTTGTTCTTCCTGGCTACATTTATCCGGCTTCAGTATATGGATCATGAGTTTGCGAAAGAGTATATCCTGTGGGGTATCATCGTTGTCGTGTTGGGGGCTGGGTTTGCCCTTGTAGGCAGCTGGCTGCTGATCCGTGATGTGCGTGATCCGGTAGCGGAGCTAACCAAGGAGATGAACCGAATTCAGGAGGGGGATCTTGGAAGGAGAGCTCCTGACCTCTATGCGGATGAGTTCTCTGCACTGATATCCGGTTTTAATATGATGATTAACCGGCTTGAGATGAGGCAGGAACGCAATCGGCAGCTGCTGCAGAGCTATTTTTCCACACTGGCTGCTGCACTGGACGCGCGGGATAAGTACACTGCCGGGCATTCGATGCGTGTGGCCGAGTATTCCCTGATGATTGGCAAACTGAGTGGCATGAGTGAGGAACAAGCTGATTTGCTGTATAAATCTGCACTTTTGCATGACATTGGTAAAATCGGGGTACCCGATGAGGTTTTGTTCAAGGACGGTAAACTTAGTGAGGAAGAATTTGCAATTATTCAGACTCATCCGGTTCTGGGCGAGAGCATTTTGTTACAGGTTGAGCCCATGGATGCCATGGCTGACTTTTTGCCAGGAGTGAGGTCTCATCATGAACGATATGATGGGAAAGGATATCCCGATGGCAAGGCAGGTATGGATATTCCCCTCTTTGGACGTATCATTGCAGTGGCTGACGCCTTCGACGCCATGACATCCGATCGTCCGTACCGAAACGGCATGAGTCATGAGAAAGCGCTATCCATCCTGGAAGAAGGAAAAGGGACCCAGTGGGACCCTTATTTTGCAGGCTTGTTTATAGAGGAGTGGAGAAGGAGAGAACATCTCCACGGTTCATCGGAGCGAGGGGTCAGTTGATCCCCTCTGTCCACTTCGAACCTTTCCGGCGCCGCCGGTGTAAGGACAGTCCGGTGATGATGGTGAAGATGCATTCACCGAGGATGATAGCACCCAGAGCATCATAGATCACATGCTGTTTAATCAGCAGGGTGGACAGCACAATCAGCGTTGCCCCAGCGGCTACGAGCCATTTGACATAACGGCGGATGCTCTGTACCGAGAGGACCGCACGCATAACGAGATAGGAATGGAGTGCATGAATGCTCGGGAAGCAATTATAAGGGCGATCCTGGCTGTAGAGCCATCCTAGGACGGACGCACCAATTCCTGTTCCCGTGATTTCCGGTCGAGGAACAGAAGTTTGGAAGTTGAAATAAATCAGGTAGCAGATCCAGACACAGATGTTCATGGACAACAGTACACGATAATAGGTAAGTCTGTCTTTGGCACAGAGGTACGCGAGCACGCCAAATACAAACGGATACCAGCCCAGGTAAGGAAGGGACATGCCGGGTACGAAAGGGATAAGCCGGTCGATTGGTGAATTGAGGACGGCGAATCCGCGCTCAGGGCTGTTAAGAACATCATATAACAGTCCCATGACGGCCAAAGAAAGCATCAAGCTTAATGACAGCCAATAGGATTTACTTTTTAACGATTGCACAACAACGTTTCTCCTTTCACCCACACCCGTCAAGGAAGTGGATCACAGCAATAAAATTAAACAACACTATATTCTACTATGTTTTTAACACAAATTGAATCCGGATTTGTGTATTTTTGTGTATTTTTTTGACGAGCGAGGAATGTCGAAGGTTGTATGGGCATGATATGATAGACGTACATACGACTAATGATGTGTCTGCGAACAAAGCCGGGACAACAGGAGTGAGTGAATGCAATTTTCTAAGATGTTCGTATTAAATATGGGTATGCTTATAACCTTAGCCTATCTGGCTAGTGTGTTCTATAAATATATTGTGATACGTACTTCCACCCGATTTAAACAATGGAGCTCCGTGCTGGTCCTTATTTTTGCGGGCTGGGTTAGTACGGTATTTGGTTTTCAGCTAACGGATGAAGTCATTTTCGATCTTCGATTTGTTCCATTAATTATTGCCGTTCTGACCTTCAGGCAGTCTTATAGTTTGGTGATTATTGGTATCGGGATTGGGTTATTGCGATTAACCTTTGGGATTAATGAAGCTACGCTGGCGGGACTGGGGAATATGGCAATCCTGGGTGTATTATGTGCGGGATTAAATATATGGATGAGACGCAGTGACTACAGACTTGTTATCAAGGTCGTGCTCGTTACAGTTATCGTGAATGTTGTCAACAGTGTCAATATTGCTCTGCTTGGTGTCTTTCCTCCAACGTACTTTTTTGCCCATATTATGCCCTATACGCTTCCGTTAGGCATTGTACTTAGCCTTATTTTTGCATTTATTTTAAGGGATTTTCAAAATGAACAGAATCGGATTCTGCTTATTCAAAGTACGAACCGATTATTGTCCGTGCAGAAGGAAGAGCTGCAGAAGGCTCAAATTGTATTGGAGGAGCGAGCCAAGCAGCTGATGCTGGCTTCACAGTACAAGTCCGAATTTCTGGCCAACATGTCGCATGAGCTGCGTACACCGCTGAACAGTGTGATTAACTTTGCACAGATGATTAGTGAAAACAGTGACACGATGGAACAGGAGGATATTGTTCGGTTCGCAACGATGATTGACCATTCCGGTCAGGAACTGCTTACCCTGATTAATGATATTCTTGACTTGTCGAAAGTGGAGGCTGGCCGGCTGGAAATCGCATTTGAGGAAATCAGTGTGATGCAGCTTGCCGAGGACGTAATGAGCCACTTCCAGCTGGTGGCTGAGAAAAAGGGAATACAGCTGTTTATGCATAAGAACCCTAACGCACCGGAGACAGTGTGGTCTGATTCCCAACGCGTGCAGCAGATATTGCGCAATCTGATGTCCAACGCCATCAAATTTACGCATAAAGGGGCCGTGCAATTGACGGTGAGCACCGAAAAGTCGGACGAGCCCGGAAATTCGGGGAAATGGCTGGTTTTCTCGGTTAAAGATACAGGAATCGGGATTCCGGAGGACAAACACCACTCCATTTTTGAAGCTTTTCAACAAGCCGACGGGTCGATCAGCCGCCAATTTGGGGGCACAGGACTGGGTCTCTCCATCAGCCGGGATTTGGCACGTTTGCTGGATGGGTCGATCCAACTGGAAAGTGCTGAAGGCAAGGGAAGTACCTTCCGGCTGTACCTTCCGCTGAACCATGAAAAAATGAGTTGACAACCATCTTGCTGTGAGTAGAATTTGGGGTGATAACTAGCATCGGCCGGCATTCAAATCCCGGTCTAAGGAGTGTATCCCCATACAGAAGATGGTCAAAGTTAACCCTCCCTCGTTTACTGGCAAACCAAGGCGCAAGGGTTCGACACAACGCATCAATTTATCGATCGCAACATGGGAGGGTGTACCGGCAATTATATTGCAAACATTGCTGGGTGGACCATTCTTAACGGGATTTCTGCTCTATCTTGGGGCCGGGTCAAGACATATTGGTTTTGTGCTCGCCATAACAACGTTCGTAAATATTGCCCAGATTGGTGCAGCCTTCTGGATGCAGCGTATTCGCAGCCGGAAACGGATGCTGCTGCTGTTCGTCGGGCTACATCGCATCTTGTGGAGCGCAACAGGGCTAATTCCGTTCCTGTTTCCCAAGGAGTGGTGGGTAGGCGTTTATATTGGAATGTACACGGTTGCATTTATATCGAACACCATCGGGGGCATGATCTGGACTTCCCTGATTGGGGACCTCGTACATGCCAAGGTAAGGGGACGGTATTTCGGCATTCGAAACACGATTCTGAATGCGCTTGGAAGCGTATGCCTGTTTGTGGGAGGAATTGTTTTGGACCGCTTCCCGGGTGAAATGGGTTTCCTGCTTCTATTCATTCCGGTGTGGATCTGTGCAATAGCGAATATCGTCATCTATTTCTTTTATCCGGATGTTCCATTTGAACGTTCGACCGAGACGGTTTTCTGGCGGATGCTGAAGAAGCCGTTCCAGGATCGATCTTTTCTGAAGGCTGCACTATTCCTCGCGGCTTGGTTATTGATTCAAACCTTGATTGTTCCACTCTATTCTTACGTGATGCTCGACTTGCTTAACATTAATTATCAGATGGTTTCTTTAATAACGGTGGTGCAGACTATTGTCATGATGGCCGGATTCTATATCTGGGGTAATTTAAATGCACGATTCAGCAACAAAACCTTATTATTTTGGACACTGCCGATAATCGCACTCTCCTGCCTGTCCTGGGGCTTGATGTCGTTTATGCCCGTTTTGATAGCGCTCTTTTTGTCTCATATCTTTCTTGGTATAGGTGTCGGAGGGTTTAACCAACTCGCCTTTAACTTTACCATCGGGGATACACCGAAAAGTGAAAGGCCTATGTTTGTTGCTGTGTACTCGGCCTTAACTGGGGTGACCTCATTCCTCGGACCGCTGATTGGCGGTTGGTTATATGAGGAAATGGAGAAATGGCCGGAAGCAATGACATGGATGGCTACCTATGGGTTTCAGGTAGGTATAGGTATCGCCATGCTGCTTCTTGCTTTTACACTTGGACGGCGTGTGCTTCTAAGATCGTGATGGGAGAAGTGAAATGGAGGGATGAGTATGGGAATTCTCGAACGAAAAGCCATCGTGATCGGGGCCACTGGGCTGGTTGGCAGCATACTCGTTCACAGCTTGCTGCGCCAACCAGAATATGGATTGGTTCGTATTTTCGTCAGGCAGCAGCTGGAGCTTGAGCATCCGAAGCTTGAACAACATCTTGTGGATTGGGACCGACTGGAGGATGCCAAAGATTTGTTTAGGGGGATGGATGACTTGTACTGCTGTTTGGGGACAACGATCAAAAAGGCAGGCAGTCAGGAAAATTTCCGCAAAGTCGATTATCACTATCCTGTAGAGGCAGCAAAACTTGCGATTCATCAGGGGGCAACTCAAATGCTCGTCATTTCCTCCATGGGTGCAAGTGCGAGCTCGCGAGTGTTCTATAGTCGAACCAAAGGGGAGTTGGAGGAAGCTCTATCCTCGATTGGTTTTCGTTCTTTGCATATCTTTAGGCCTTCCCTGATTCTTGGTGACCGCAGCGAGACACGTATTGGAGAACAGCTTGCCGCTCACCTCATGAAGTTCCTGGATCGATGGATGAGGGGCAGAGCTGCCAAGTATCGTGCCATCCATGCTTCAACCATCGCACGTGCAATGATTAACATGGCACTTGTAAGAACCAAAGGTAACCATGTTTACTCCAATGAAGTGATTCATGTCCTTGGCACGGAGGATTCTTGAACAGTTTCTTGCCAGTAGGGGGTCATGGTATAATAGGCTTCAAAACTTGAGAACATGAAGGAGAACCAGCCCATGAAAAAACCAATCTCTACAGACCAGGCTCCAGGCGCTATAGGTCCATATAGCCAGGCTGTTGCTGCAGGCGATTTCATCTACACGTCCGGTCAGCTTGGCCTGAATCCCCAAACGGGAGAGTTCGGTGCAGATGTACAGGAACAGACTCGTTTGTCTTTAAGTAACGTAAAAGCGATTCTGGAAGCAGCAGGCACCAGTATGGATAAAGTCGTAAAAACGACGGTTTTCCTGAAAGACATGAACGACTTTGTGCCTGTGAATGAAGTGTACAGCACATTTTTCGAACAGCCTTATCCGGCACGCAGTGCGGTTGAAGTGGCTCGTCTGCCGAAGGATGCACTCGTGGAGATCGAAGTTATTGCCCTGAAGTAGAATTCTTTAAGGGGTAAAATACATAAAAGCCGATTCCAAGTCATACGACAGGGATCGGCTTTTTTCTTATGTTAGCGAGAGTATGTTTCGAGTTAATCCCGGTCCTGATTGCGGGCAAAGAAGAGCCATACAGCATAGATCGCCAGTACAATCGCAATGATAATCGCCGTATAATAGACGGAGGAAACATCCTTCTGCTTAAGTGCGATAGCGATGTATGCCCACGTAAACACAAGTGGGTAGATGCTGTCCCGATAAGGGAAACTGACCAATACCGCCAGCACAAGACCTACAATTAGCATGATCACGGTCCAGGCCGGTTCGCTGATACCAAAACCATCCCACCCGATTTTGTATAATAGAACAGCCGCATTAATAATGGTTGCCACACTGACCCAGCCCAGATAGATGCTAAACGGCAGCTTAACCAGCCAAATCTCTGCTGTAGTCGGGAGGGTGATGGCCCGTGTTTTGAGATACAGCATAATGAGGGACAACAGAAGCAATACAATGATAAGCAGGGCGAGACCGATCTGGAGGTTCTGAAAAGCGAATATCCATGCTACGTTAAAGGCGCAGCTTGCAAGAAACCAGTAACCGAGCCGGGTGATGGAATCCCTTTTCCACGATGACGGAAGAAACTGATAGACCACAAAGCCTGCAAGCAGCAGATAGATTAATCCCCAGATTGAGAAAGCGTACCCTGAGGGTGTAAGCAGCACCGGATACATATCGGAAACTTCCTTGTTGGTTCTTCCGCCGATCGGAAGCGAATTCGACAGGTAGTTCACCACGATCACAGCGATAAAGCCAATCGCGTTTAACCATTTGTACGGATTGTTACGAGACATTGTACATCCTCCTTGGTTTACGAGAAATGAATGAACCACGGGTCAGTCTACAATGAATATACCCAGTTCTTCCACATTCTAATAAGGGACCGCAAAAAATTCACAGGATCCGTTGTATGTTTCTGCGCTTTCCGCTACCGGATTCACATTCAGTCCAATGTACGCTGAAGGAAAGAGGAATATACCCCATAAGGAGGATGAGGATTGTTTACAAGAGAAACGATGGAGAAGCAACAAACATGGTTTTATGTCGCAACGCTTTTTATAGGTGCCGCAATCGGGCTGGGAAACGCTGAATGGGGGTCTGCGCTGCATTATACCGTTTCACCTGTGCTGGCCATTCTGCTATACAGCATGTTTGCTCAGATTCCTTTTTTGCAGTTGAAACAATCCTGGTCCAACGTAAGATTTATTGGAGCTGTACTGACAGCCAATTTTATCATTGTGCCTGTGGTCGTATGGTTACTGACATGGCTATTTCCGCAATCACCGGCGGTTCTAATCGGCGTTTATCTGGTGTTGCTAACCCCGTGCATTGATTATGTTATTGTGTTTACGCAGCTTGGCCGGGGGAATGAAAAACTCATGCTGGCTGTAACGCCAATTCTGTTCGTTGTACAGATGGTACTACTGCCGGTTTATCTATGGTTAATGACCGGAAAGGAAGCAGCAGAGTTGATGAGGGTGGGACCCTTTGCGGAGGCTTTCCTGTTTCTTATTGTTATACCGCTGCTGCTGGCAATCCTTACACAAGTCTTGTCGAGGGGAAAAGCTGGAGGAGAACAGTTAATGAATGCAACGGCCTGGCTGCCTGTTCCCATGATGGCTTTGGCTTTGGTGGTAGTGGTTGCATCACAGATCGGCAAGGTGTACACAGATTTTGCTATTGTTGTGAATGTTATTCCGATCTACATAGCTTTTCTTATAGTGATGCCGTTCCTGTCACGCTTGGTTGCACTACTGTTCCGATTAGATATCGGTGCGGGACGAGCGCTGATCTTCAGCTCGGCAACCCGCAATTCACTCGTTGTGCTGCCGCTTGCCTTTGCGCTCCCCGGAGAATGGGCTACAATAGCTGCCGCAGCCATCGTAACCCAAACCATTGTCGAATTGGCAGGGGAGTTGATCTACATTCGTTTGGTGCCATCATTCTTCATGAGAGATACATGAGATATGATTCAGGGAAATACTCCGTTAATATGGAGAGGTAGCTATCTGTTCAAGTTCGCGGGTCACTTCCTCGATGGATTTGCGCGTGTCGATCTCAAACGTCGATCCGGCACGCAGCAGCGGCTCTACCGTATGCACATAATGAATAATCTCTTCCCGTTCAGCCTGAGTCTTTCCGTAAGGATTGTTGTGACGGGAAGAGACTCGTTCCAAAATAACGTCAAGTGGTGCACTTAATAAGACAATTGCATCAAACATGGAATAAAACTTTCCTTGGTTGGATACGGTGCCGGAAAGGAATAGCGTCCCTTCGTTATGGCCCATAAGAAGTGCCATGATCCGATCTTCATTCCATAACCAACCGGTGCCATCTAAGTTTTCACTCCATTCCCCGTAATCGGTATCCACCACACGATGCCCTTTCCGGGCCAGTTCAGTCAGAGCCGTTGATTTCCCTGTGCCCGACATGCCTGTAATCAGAATAACCCTTTTCATTTTGCTAGGAATTCGCCTCCGTTAACGATTTACGGTATTCACCGGGTGTTATGCCTTCCATCTTTTTAAACACCTTACTGAAATATTTCTCATCCTGGTATCCGACCATCTCCGAGATTTTGACGATTCGCAGTGAAGGGTTCTGCAGGAGCAGTTTGGCATTGTTAATTCGCAGTTTTCCCAGATATTCCGACCAGTTCAACCCGAATTGCTGTTTAAATTTACGTGATATATATTCACGACTGAGATAAAAGCGTGCAGCGATCTGCTGCAGGGACAGATCCTCCTGATAATGGGCATCCGTATAACGTGCGATGTCAGTCATCGGATCAGGGCTGGCGTGAGGAGTGAATGTGAGAGCTTTCCCGGCTGCGAGTAAACGCTGTTCCAGCAACGACCGAAGGAGAGACAAGGACAACAGTCCTTCGGAGTCAAATGGCAGCTCGGCAAACGGGAAGGAATGTTCCTCCGCTACCTCTTCTTCATTCGCTGGCGGAGAGTCGGCTGCATCATCAAGCCAGCGCCCAAGCATCCATTCCATTTCTTCCATCCACTGATGAACCTGTTCCGCAGTGACGACCTGAAGCTGCGTGATGGGATCGATCCATTCTGCTACAGCAGCGGCTACACTGGAGACACGCCCGCTCATCGCAGCGAGCCGCATGGGTTCTTCAAAAGTGGTTAAACGCATGCCCTTGTTCCCGGACAACGTTTCCAATGAATCATGGAATCTTGGAGCGTTCTGGAGAACATTGCGCCGCCATAACCGGAGGCTTGCCTCCTGATAGGCAGCTGCGATTCCCGAGGGATACGTTTCACAGGCAGAGATGCCAAAATGAAGACGGCGCTGAATGGTTTGCTGTAATCCATCGTTTACCTTTTCCAGCAGGGGCTGAAGAGCGGAACAATTTCCCCAATGCAGCAGTACCACTTCATCGGTCTGATCCAAATGGCGGAAGGCCACGCCTTCTTCAGGTGTGGATAACATCTCGGCACAGATATTCAGTACAGAGAATACAAGCAGATCAGGATGACTGCGGTATTTTGCCAGACAATCCGCATCCAAATGAGACAGGCTGGTGACTGCAATATTGCATCTTCCAGCCTTTAAAGGAAGATTCAGCTCATCCCGCAGCCGCTGAATCTGGGCATGGCTATTGCCACGTCCAACCACAAGCTCTGTAAGCAGCCTGTCGTGATAATGGGGGCGCATGCGGTTGACCACAATGGACTGGCGTGTTGCCTGCAAACGGACGGATTCTTCTTCCTGCCAGGCGTTCACCGCCTTGGACAAGGAAGCATTCAGTTCATCCGCTTCCACTGGCTTGAGCAGATAATCCATGCCCCCGTATCGAATGGCATGCCTGACAAGCTCAAAATCATCGTATCCGCTGATCACCAGTACCTTGCTATGCGGAGCATGAACCGATATCCATTCCAGCAGGGCCATGCCATCCTGACCAGGCATGCGCATATCACTGAGGACAATTTCCGGTTGATGGTAAGAGATTGCTGTGGCGGCTTCATGACCGTCTGCTGCTTCAAGAAGGGTATCAATCCCTAGTTTATCCCAGTGCCCAAGCAGGCGGATGGCATCGCGGACGTGCTTTTCATCATCGACTATAAGTGCTTTCATGTTGTTCACTCCCCCGCGTAAATTTTAAGCTTGATGATGACACCACTCGTCTCCAAATTGCGGATCTCCAGGATAGCCATATGATCCGGTGGCGAGTTCAGTTGAAGCCTGCGCATCACATTCCGAAGGCCGATGGACTCTGATTCGACCGGATCATGAGTAGGAAAACCGGAAGAGGTATGAACCATGCTCAGCCATCCCTGAATTTCGGATAGTTTATCCTCCGGAATGGGCGGGCCGTTATTCTCAAGCTGAATTTCAACCCAGTGATCTGATGTTTTGCGGCTGCTTATACGAATGTAACCTTTACCAGGCTGAACGTCCGCCCCATGTTTGAAGTAGTTCTCAATTAATGGCTGCAGGGTCATCCTCGGCATTTCAGTACGTAACGTATCGTCCGCAAAATCCAGCTGTACTTCAAGGCGGTCACCAAACCGCTCCTGTTGAAGTTCCAGATACAGCCGTGCATGCTCGGCTTCCTCCCGCAAGGTTACACAGGTTTGATCCCGCATGCTGTAACGCAGCATTTTGGACAGGGAAGAGAGGAGCACATACACTCGCTGCCCTTGATGCTGAAGGGCGAGTGTGCCTATGGATTGCAGCGTATTGTACAGAAAATGTGGATGGATCTGTGCCTGCAGCGCCTTAAGCTGATTGGTTTTATTCGCAATTTCCAGTCGGTATTCCCTTAAAATCAGATTGTTTACCGTATCCATCATATCCCGGAAATGACGGGCAAGTACACCGATCTCATCCCGGCTCGTTAGCCGAATATCCACATGCAGACGACCCGCCTGAATCTGATTCATATATCTCATTAATTGCTTGAGTGGCCCGGTGATGCGGATCGAGATGAACAGGGTGGCCACGATCACGAGCAGCAGAGCAGCGATGGCAATCATGGCGTTATTCCATGTCAGGGTGGTAGCCCTGGCATAGAGCGTTTCATTCGGAATCTGTTTAACAATGGTCCAATCGGCAAAAGTACTGCCCATCTGCTGGTAAACATACATGGAATGCTCCTGTTCAAAATCTCCTGCAGCGGTTGGACGCGTACCTGTACCGGCACCAGTGCGGGCTATGTTTAGCTTGGCGGTTGCTTCCTGTCGTAATTGGTCTGTTCCACTGATTTCAGAATGTCCCTGGTATATGATCTGGTTCTGACCATCCACGACATAGATTTGTTCCTTCTCCGGATCGTACAGTCTGCTGCAGATCGCTGCAATTGAATCCATGTTGAGGTCAATGGCGAGCACACCCAGACGCTCGGTGGATGGAACATCCTTGATTACACGATGCAAGGTGATTACTGTTCTTGCAGGGTCATCAGCGGAAGCAGCCTTGAATCCATAAGTGTGACTCATATGTGCTGATTCAACCCATATATCCGGGCTTTCACCGCCTGTTTTTCCATGAAGGGAGTCGGAATAAGCCTGTTTGCGTTCCTCGCGCTTCGGAAAAGGGCTCATAATCAGCGTGGATTGGTTGGCTGCGAACGAGTGCAAGTATAGCTGGAACACATCCGGTACAGCTGAGCGGATGGTCTGCAGCGTTGTATACACCTCGGCCACCGCGCGGTAATCCCCAGGGATTTTCGCCAAGTTGCGCAAAAAGTTGGGGTCACTGTATACCGCCAGCGAAGCACGTGCCACATTATCCACATAGTTGTTGAGATTGGTGGATGCCTGGTAGATGAGGCGTTTGTTCTCGGCAACGGCCTGTTCGCGCAGGGCTGTTTTGGTCTGAATGAACGTCATGCTGATGGAGGCCAGCAGTGGAAGTGTGGTTGCAATGAGCATAAAAGCGATTAACTTGGTGCGTATGCTGTAGTATTTTGACATCAGGACACCCCTTCTGGTTGCAGGTTAAGAAAGGACAATATTTTACACCCAACTGTTCACAAGGGTCGGTGTTTCCCAGGGCAAGATTGGGGTTTAATAGAAAAAGAGACCAATTCCATCCATCTATAGAAGGGGAGAACGATATGAAGCATCGCAAATCTTCACAGCTGTTACAGCAGCTCGTGTTCGTGGGTCCCTCCATCGTGTTTTTTATTCTCATCATCGTGGTCCCTTTCCTGCTGGGAATGTATTACTCCTTTACAGACTGGAACGGGGTGTCGGAGAATATTAATTGGGTAGGGTTCGACAACTTCCTGCATATTTTTGCGAATGATCCCAAGTTCCAAACGGCGTTTTGGTTCACGGTACGTTTCACGGTGGTTGGTGTGGTATTAACCAATGTCATTGGTTTTTTCCTGGCGTACTTTCTGACCAAACCGCTTAAGACGAGAAACATTCTGCGCACGATCTTTTTTATGCCTAACGTGATCGGTGGACTGTTGCTCGGCTTTATCTGGCAGTTCATATTTGTGAAAGGGTTTTCAGCAGTTGGCGATGTAACCGGGTGGTCCTTCTTCAACCTCCCTTGGCTGGGAGACGAACCGACCGCCTTCTGGGGAATCGTGATTGTATTTGTCTGGCAGACGGCAGGATATCTGATGGTAATCTACATCTCTTCCTTGACCAATGTATCACCGGATCTGCTGGAAGCCGCTGAGATTGATGGAGCAAGCCGCTGGCAGGTACTGCGGAGCATCATTCTACCGCTCATTATGCCGGGGGTAACGATCTGCCTCTTCCTGGCGATCTCCTGGTCATTCAAAATGTTCGATCTCAATCTGTCCCTGACCAAAGGTGGGCCGTTTGGATCGACGGAGTCCGTAGCACTCAACATTTACAACGAGGCATTTGTGAATAACCGCTACGGTATTGGTACGGCGAAAGCACTCATTTTCTTCGTGATTGTTGCGATCATTACGATGATCCAGGTACGTCTGACGAAGAGCAAGGAGGTAGAGGCATAGATGGAAACGACAAAAAACTACCGCTTCAGTACGATCATAACCGAGATTATTATGGTGCTGATTGGACTCCTGTTCCTGGTTCCGTTCTACTTCCTGTTTGTCAATTCGGTCAAAACGTTTGGTGACCTGCTTACGAACTCGGCTGCCTGGCCGGAAGTGTTTCAGTGGGGCAACTATGCAAACGCCTGGGAGAAAATAAAATTCCCTTCGGCACTGATGAACTCGCTTATCGTCACGGTGGTCAGCAACTTGCTGCTCGTGTTGATCAGCTCCATGGCTGCCTACCGGATGGTTCGCAGTGATACCCGCTTCAACCGGATTTTGTTCGGCATGTTCATTGCCGCGATGGTGATTCCGTTCCAGTCTATCATGATTCCGCTCGTTACGGTAACCAGTAATCTTGGCCTGATCGACAGTCTGGGCGGACTAATCATCTGTTATCTCGGATTTGGTGCACCCATGTCGGTGTTCCTGTTCCACGGGTTCGTTAAATCGGTCCCGGTTGAGATCGAGGAAGCGGCACGAGTGGATGGCAGTTCCGTTTACGGAGTGTTCTTCCGGATTGTATTCCCGCTCATGAAGCCGATGTATGTTACGGTCATTATCCTGAACACGCTCTGGATCTGGAATGACTACCTGCTGCCATCCCTGATTTTGCAAAGCTCAAACTTGCGTACGATCCCGATTGCGACCTTTGCGCTATTCGGTCAATATACGAAGCAATGGGATTTGGCACTGCCTGCTCTCGTGCTGGGCATCATGCCAATCATTATCTTTTTCCTGCTAATGCAGAAGTACATCATTCAGGGGATTACGGCTGGCTCCGTTAAAGGATAGGTGCGAGGGGCGGGTCGCTCCGGGATCATGTGCACTTCCGATCGCTGTTGCTCCCCGGTGGCCTGAATAATTGAAGTAGAGGAAGCCACCGGGTATCAAAGGCGAGCGCTCCGCTTCTCCAGTGCAACATGATCCCTCCGCTCCCACCTCGCATAGAGGGTGGAAAGGGAGTCATGCCCTCATGATCTGGGCCTGACTCTAGGTAAATAGGGCAAGTCAAAAGCAACGAGGGGCGAGGGGCGCTCCGGGATC
>NZ_JABMCB010000177.1 GCF_013359935.1 Paenibacillus xylanilyticus | reverse complement strand
TCAGTCCAATAAGCAAGTGTCTTGAATCCTTGATATGACTGCATTTTATCCTTACGTTCCATTCTATATCACTCAAAGCATGTGTCTTAAAATCCTGCGGTAGGTGACTACCGTACCGGTTCGATCCCGGTCCTCGGCATCTATTTAAAGAAGATCGCATGACGCTTGTTAAACAAGCTGTCTATGCGATCTTTTTTTATGCCAATATATAATGAAATTGAAGCTTTTCGGGTTCATAAACCCAAACTGTACATAATACATATCAGAAGACGCTTATATGCCTCAGACTGTAAGTTATGAAGACATGAATCGATGGTGTATACTATCCATAGGCATAAATTACCTTTATCTTGCGGAACTCAAGGAAGCAAAATAAATTTCTTTTGATGGAGGATCAGCACATGTTGAAACAGCTTCAGCCTTACCAGGTTTTACAGGAACGCAGGATGGAAGAACTGAAATCGGATGGTTATCTGCTTGAACATAAAAAGTCAGGCGCCAGAATCGTCGTTTTATCCAACGAGGATGACAATAAAGTATTCAGTATCGGTTTCAGAACTCCTCCAAGTGATAATACGGGCGTGCCACATATTTTGGAGCATTCCGTGCTGTGCGGGTCCAAAAAGTTTCCCGCGAAGGATTCCTTTGTTGAACTGTTGAAGGGTTCACTCAATACCTTCCTGAATGCCATGACATATCCGGACAAAACGATCTATCCGATCGCCAGCCGCAATGATCATGATTTTCACAACTTGATGGATATTTATCTGGATGCGGTATTGAATACCAACATTTATGAGAACGAGAAAATATTCCTGCAAGAAGGCTGGAATTACAATCTGGCTTCGGCAGAGGATGAATTGACATATAACGGTGTGGTATACAACGAGATGAAGGGCGCATTTTCTTCACCGGAGCGTGTTGTACGCAGAGCCGTACTGAATTCACTTTTCCCGGATACGACCTATTCCTGCGAATCAGGAGGCATTCCGGATGAGATAACCGATCTGACCTACCAGGGATTATTGGATTTCCACACGAAATACTATCACCCTTCCAACAGCTATATCTACCTGTATGGGGATATGGATATGGAAGAAAAGCTGAAATGGCTGGATGAAGCGTATTTGAACCAATATGACCGGATCGTGACAGACTCGGAGATTGGGTTGCAGCAAGCCTTCAGTGAGCGGGTTGATGTGGTCAAAACCTATTCTGCGGGAAGTACCGAGTCGGAAGTGGATAACAGCTTTTTGACTTATAATGCGGTGATTGGAACAACTGTGGATCAGGAACTGAACATCGCCTTTCAAATTCTGCAGTATGCACTCCTGAACGCACCAGGAGCTGTATTGAAGCAGGCACTGCTGGATAAGGGTATTGCGAAGGAGGTCTATGGCTCGTATGACGACAGCTTGTATCAGCCTGTACTGACCATCGGTTTGAAGAAAAGTAACCTGGAGAGCAAACAGGTATTTTTGGATACAGTGAACGAAGTTCTACAGCGTGTTGTGAAGGAAGGAATCGATCCCAAAGCGCTGCTTGCCGGAATTAATTCCTATGAATTCAATCATCGTGAAGCCGATTTTGGAAGAATGCCAAAAGGGCTCATCTATGGTTTCTATGCACTTCAGAGCTGGCTCTATGATGATCAGGCGCCATTTGCCCATTTGGAGGCCAACGAGGTATTTGCGACGTTGCGTACGAAAATGAATGAAGGATACTTCGAGCGGTTGATCGAGCAGTATTTGCTGCAAAATACACATACTTCGTTTGTCGCGGTTACCCCGGATAAAGGATTGAATCAGCGGAAGGAAGAGGCGCTGCGTACCCGATTGGAATCCTATCAGGCAAGTTTGAGTGAGGCAGAAATCGCGCAGCTGGTGCAAAAAACGAAAGAACTCGCGGATTATCAGAACGAGCCTTCGACCAAAGAGCAGCAGCAGGTTATTCCGACCTTGTCGATTGAAGATATAGAGCCCAAAGCATCTACCTTGTACCAAACCCTGAGAACGGTAGAAGGTACAACCATTCTGCATCACAATCTTTACACCAACGGGATAGGTTATCTGAAGCTGTTATTTGATATCAAGGAGATTCCGCAGCATCTGCTGCCTTATGCCGGTCTTTTGAAAAGCGTGCTCGGTTATGTGGATACGGCCAACTTTACCTTCAACGAGCTATCCAATGAAATTCATATTCATTCGGGCGGGATCAGTGCAAGTGTAGGTGCGAGTGCCGATGCGAAACAGTATAACGCCTACCGGGCCAACTTTGAATTTGGGGCCAAGGTTTTATACAGCAAACTCGGTTTTGCCTTTGACATGATCAAGGAGATCATTCTGACCTCCCGTTTCGATGATTCAAAGCGCTTGTATGAGATCATTTCCCAATTGAAGGGGCAATTGCAGCGCAGTCTGATTAATAGCGGACATTCTGCAGCAATGGGCAGATCATCTGCCAAACATTCAGCTGTGGCTGCCTTCCGGGAAGCGGTTAGCGGAATCGCCTTTTATCAATGGCTCGAAGAGCTTCAGGCAAATTATGAGGATAGAAAAGAAGAACTTGCCACCCGTCTTCAGGAATTGACAGGCATCATCTTTAGACATGAGAACCTGCTCGTCAGCTATACCGCGGATGAGAAAGGATATGAAGGATTGGAGGAGCAGGTGTCTGACCTGAAATCGAAGCTGTTCACACATGAGGTGTCTAAAGAGCAGGCTGTGTTCACGGCGGTTCATCATAACGAGGGCTTCAAGTCACCGTCGGAAGTGCAATACGTGGTTCAGACAGGCAACTTCATTACGAAGGGATTCAGGTATACAGGCTCACTGCGTGTTCTTCAGGGAATTTTATCGCTTGATTATCTGTGGACCAATATCCGTGCTAAGGGTGGAGCGTACGGGTGCATGAGCGGTTTCAGACGGAATGGTGACAGCTATCTGGCTTCATACAGGGATCCCAACCTTGAGAAAACCTACAAAGTGTATGAAGACATACCGCAATATTTGAAAAATTTCAAAGCGGATGCTCGTGAAATGACGCGGTATATTATTGGTGCCATTCAGGATCTGGATACCCCGAGAACACCTTATTCGGAAGGAACTTTCTCGCTTGAATGCTACTTGTCCAACGTTACCGAAGCGGACCTTCAACAAGAGCGTGATGAAGTACTGCGCACAACAGAAGCGGATATCATTGATTCGGCTGCCTTGGTATCTGCTATCCTTGAACAAGGGAATCGCTGTGTTGTCGGCAATGAAGGTAAAATAGAGGAGCAGAGCTCTTTGTTCGACGAGACATTGGATCTGATCAAGTATTAATCGCAGTAGTTGCGCAAGTATTTTCGTAAGACGAAGGTAATCATAAAAAGCGGGTTCCTGGTTGCTTGGCCACCTGGGAGCTCGTTTTTTTGTTTATTGCACATGAAATTTGCTTATAGAGTAAACAGAGTGTAAATCGTCAATTGCGTGGAGGAACGTACGCCTGAAGCACATTTCTGGCCTGCCGCCCGGAGGTATGTTAAAATGATGGATAGTCTACGAGCTGTTAAGACAAGGCTCGCTCAGGGGCAGCCTATGATTTCCGGCTGCACGGGTATAATTCATCTGGGAAAGGAGCACATACATATGTTTGGAAACGATTGGGACACCGTTCTTAAAGAAGAGATTGAAGCGGAGTATTTTAACCATATACGTTATGCACTGGCAGGGGAATATAAAACACAAACGGTCTATCCGTCCAAAGAAAACCTGTTCTCCGCATTAAAGCTGACCCCTTATCATCAGGTCAAAGCCGTTATTCTGGGTCAGGATCCTTATCATGGCGTTGGTCAGGCCCACGGACTCAGTTTTTCGGTCATGCCCGGTGTACGTATTCCGCCTTCACTGCTAAATATATATAAGGAACTCCATGCGGACCTTGGGCTGCCGATTCCCAAACACGGATATCTGGTGCATTGGGCGGAACAGGGGGTACTGCTGCTCAATAATGTGCTTACGGTCCGCGAGGGACAGCCGAACTCTCATCAGGGGCTGGGCTGGCAGACATTTACCGATGCGGTCATCCGTGCATTGAACGAACGCTCGGAACCGATGGTATTTATGCTGTGGGGCAGTCACGCACAGAAGAAAGGCGCTTTTATTAACCGGGACAAACATCTGGTACTGGAATCAACACATCCCAGTCCACTTGCGGCCCATCGTGGATTTCTCGGCAGTCGTCCGTTCTCCAAAGCCAATGACTTCCTGACCTCCAAAGGTATTCAACCGATTGATTGGACCATACCGGAAAACTAGATAAGTGGGGTGAGGACATTGCGACATTGGGTAGGACGAAAAGTGGCAGTATATCGGGCAACCGGCATACGGGAGCCGCTGAAGGGGACGCTGGTAGAGTGGGATGAGGAAGCGGATTGCGTACGAATTGGACCGAAGCGGATTAAGGTATCGTTCGACAATATCGCAATGATCAGACCTCTGCCCGAAGAGAGCCTTCCCTTAAAGAAAGCACGTTCTGAGGTGCATAAGGTCGGATATGTAATAAAAAAGGCAATTCAGTTTGACAATGCGATCTATTTTAAATCACAGGTGATGATATGGCGCCGGGGCAAGATTATAGCGTTATCTACGACAATTCTTCGTCATGATGAAGATCATGTCGAGCTTGCAGATGGCCGGATGCTACGCAAGGATAAGCATCTGTTTGTTGTGCGTTCCAGAAGAGGCATACGCTAATACGCCGATATTTAATATTCATTTCATGTAAAGATCATATGGATTTAATCTTCGGGCTTTATATTAAATGTAACAACCCCTTCTAAATGATGTGTAATAACATGGGAGCCCGGCCGGCTGCAAACGGTCGGGTTTTTTTGTCCCCAGAGGCCGTGAAGGGTAACATAGCAATGACATTTTTGTTATATACTAATGAGATAGACAACGAGAAGGAGTGAAGCCCCTTGAAACGTATATGTGTTTTTGCAGGTTCCAACCCCGGGAATCACCCGGACTATACACAACAGGCAGCCAACTTGGGCAAACAGATTGCGGATAACGGATTTTCACTTGTATATGGCGGTTCATGTATGGGATTAATGGGTGCGGTTGCCGATGCTGCTCTGGAGAATGGTGGAGAAGTCATTGGCGTTATGCCGACAGGACTGTTCCGTGGGGAAATTGTACATGGAGGCCTTACACAACTGATCGAAGTGGGAACCATGCACGAGCGGAAGGCAACGATGGCTGAGCTTTCGGACGGATTCATAGCCCTTCCTGGTGGCATGGGTACCTTTGAAGAGTTGTTCGAAGTGCTGTGCTGGGCTCAGATCGGCATTCACCGCAAACCGGTCGGTTTATTGAACGTAAACGGATACTATGAGCCATTGATGAAACTGGTGGAGCATAGTGTACATGAAGGGTTTTCGAATACCTCGCATCTCAGCCTATGGAGTCTTGAATCCGAACCGGCCGAGCTGCTTGCGAAGATGTCGGCTTACGTTCCCGCACAGTTAACTCAGAAATGGACTCAGCTTAATGAACAAAAGTAATCCAAGAGATTGGATTTAACCAGCGGCATTCGCGGAAAACTTTCCGTTCTGCCCAATCAAGTTGTGGCCTGAGGCATAGTCTATAGTGTACTTTCTTAAGAGGGGAGTGTCACTCATGAGCGAAATCAAAGGCACAGGTTACGGGTATGGATACGGAGGCTTCGGCGGCGGAGCATGGACATCTACAGGCGCAATTCTGGTATTGTTCATTCTGCTGGTTATTATCTCCCGTACCTTCATTCTGTAATTCGGTCAGCCATTCCCGGATGGGGACGGCTTCATCTGAAGCGCACCGGATGAGGGATTAGCCTTTCCAAAGAAACGCCGGCAGCTGTCGGCGTTTCAGGGGAACGGTTTTTTTTGTTTGTTGGAAAAGAAAAACCCTGTTTCCCGGAAACGGTATACAGAGTCAGAACAGGTTAGACGGCGACAACCGTACTGTTATCACCAGGTATGATTAGTGTCTTCCAGGCGATGTACAGACCAATGACAGCGGCGATCAGCGCTAGAATCGCGGCAATTAGAGCTAGCTTATCAAGTTCACGCTGTGCGTCGGCAACAGAAGACTGATTACTTGTTTTATCGGGCACAGCCAGACCTCGAACATATGCATGACCCATTCTCCGTTTTGGCCCTGGTGAGGTTCGTTTCTTGCGAATGGGGGTGTTGGAATATTTGCTTATTGTATTTTTCTCGGAAGATATACGCTTCAATAGTCAACCTCCTTATGGCGGAGTACGGAACATCTATCGCTCATACTATGTTATGTCGATTTGCAGATTGAGTTCGCAAAAATGAGTGAATCCCCAGCCTGGCTGGATATTTCTCTATACCTGTTGAATTGGATGTAGAACCGAACATGTATTAAACGTTCTGTTAATACAGGAATGACAAATCAGTCGTATAGTGGAAATGGTAGAGTTGATGTTTGAATTCGAGGAGGTGCTGGAATAATGGCTATTGAGATTATTGCTCATAGGGGAGCTTCCGCCGTCTGTCCCGAAAATACGATGGCTGCATTCGAACGCTGCCTGCAGCTGGGAGCGACGGGCATAGAAACGGATGTTCAGATGTCCAGTGACGGTAGGTTGGTACTGATTCATGATGAGACACTAAACCGTACTGCGGGTGCACCCGGCTGGGTTAAGGATACAACGTACGAACAATTGCGGTCACTCGATGCGGGAAGCTGGTTCCATTCGGATTACGCCCAGGAGGGCATTCCTTCCCTGGAGGAGCTGTTTGATTTGATTCAAGGGAAAAAAATTCTGCTTAATCTGGAACTGAAAAATGGAATTGTCGGTTACAAGGGCATGGAAGAAAAAATCGTGCAAGCCGTCCGGGATTGGGATCTGGAACAGCAAGTCATCCTTTCCAGCTTCAATCATGCGTCATTGGTAAAGTGCAAACGTCTTGCTCCGGAGATTCGGACAGCACTTCTGTACATGGAAAAGCTGTATCGTCCTTACGACTATGCAGCCAAATTGGAGGCTTCTGCCCTGCATCCCTATAAGCTGGCTGTAACGCAGGAGGAAGTAGCTGCCGCACAGGCCCAGGGAATTTCGACACATCCTTTTACCGTGAATGATCCTGCGGAGATGCAGGCTCTGATTCAGATGGGCGTGGAAGCCATCATTACCGATGTGCCGGATGTACTATCCGCTTTGGTAGGAGTACATAGCCGATAACACTAAAAAATGGTCAGCTGCATCTGAGCTCTAACGCTCGGTGCAGCTTTTTTTTGTATCAAAAATGATTAATGCTATAAACTTGTCCCATTTGTCCATTGCCAGCGAGAGCTTGTTGACATACAATGATGTATGGGAATGAGAATCAATATCATTAACAGATCGGCAATAATAGAGGGGTGATTGTTATGTACATAGGATTGGTCTACTCCACTCATAACGAGGGTGGGCGCATATGAGTTCGAACGCTTCATCGGCAGGTCACGATACGGAATCTCCGACAGCCAAAATACATACTCGTCCCTGGGCTGCTACCCTGATCCTGACAGGCGGTCTTGTGCTGCTCGCCCTGGGCATGGCTCTGTCCATTTCCTTTGGCGCTGCAGATATCAAGCTTGGCGTGGTATGGCAAGCCATCTTCAACTTTAATCCGGATCTTACCCCGCATCAGATTATCTGGGAGATTCGATTGCCGCGTATTCTTGGCGGGGCGATGGTGGGTGCCTGCTTCGCCGTAGCTGGTGCGATCATGCAGGGCATGACCCGCAATCCACTGGCGGATTCGGGCTTGCTCGGACTGAATGCCGGGGCGGGATTCGCCCTTGCACTGTGTTTCGCTTTTTTCCCGGGCATGCCTTACATGCATATCATCATGTACTCCTTTATCGGCGCAGGACTGGGCGTGCTCCTTGTATACGGATTCGGAGCCGCGTCCAGATCGGGCCTCACGCCCCTCAGACTTGTGCTGGCAGGAGCAGCGGTATCCGCCATGCTGTCTGCGCTAAGTGAGGGGATTGCATTGTTTTTCAAAATCGGACAGGACCTGGCCTTTTGGACAGCGGGCGGTGTTGCGGGCACGAAGTGGTCTCAGCTGGAGGTCATGTTTCCTTGGGTTTTGGCTGCACTCATTGGAGGCTTACTCATCTCCCGTTCCATAACGCTCCTGAGCCTTGGAGAAGAGATTGCCGTTGGACTGGGACAGCGTACGGGCCTAATCAAACTGATTGGTCTTATCGTTGTGCTTATTCTTGCGGGTACGGCCGTATCCGTGGTTGGGGCAGTCGGTTTTGTTGGACTCATCATTCCCCATCTTACACGTAAAATCGTTGGGGTCGATTACCGCTGGATCATTCCGTGTTCTGCTGTGATGGGCAGTTTGCTGCTGGTGTTCGCCGATCTGGCTGCACGCATGATTAATCCGCCATACGAGACGCCAATCGGTGCTCTGGTTGCCTTGATCGGGGTACCGTTCTTCCTCTATCTGGCACGTAAAGAAAGGAGGTCTCTGTAATTATGGGATCCTCAACTCTCGCTGGTGCAGAGCGGAAAAAGAGAACAAAAAGCACCATTGTCATGATTGTACTTGGTGCGTTGATTATTACGGCTTTTATTATCAGCATGAACACAGGGTATATCCGATTGAGCCCGCTTGAGGTGCTTCGTACTTTCTTTGGCGGTGGGACGGCGAAGCAGGAGCTCATTCTGTTTGAGTTCCGCCTGCCCCGCATCGTGATTTCAATCATGGTTGGTGCTGGTCTTGCATTGTCCGGATGCATTCTGCAGGGCGTATCCCGCAATGCACTCGCGGATCCCGGTATCCTTGGCATTAATGCAGGTGCCGGACTGGTCGTCATGCTGTTTGTATCCTATTTCCCGACAACAACGGCGGCTCCTGTATTTCTGCTGCCGATTCTGGCCCTGATTGGGTCAAGCTTAGCCGCTTTCCTGATTTATGTGCTTTCGTATAAAAAGGGAGAGGGCATCATGCCTACCCGCATGCTGCTTACAGGGATTGGTGTAGCCGCTGGGATCAGTGCTGCGATGATTGTGCTTACGCTTCGACTTAGCCCTGAGAAATATCAGTTTGTGGCGACTTGGATGGCGGGCAGCATTTGGGGCTCAAACTGGAAATTCGTCACCGCACTTCTGCCATTCCTCGCTATTCTCGTACCACTTGTTCTGTATAAGGCGCGTGTGCTGAATGTGCTGAACCTTGGGGATCAGACAGCGAGTGGTCTCGGTGCGCCTGTTGAGCGTGAACGGCTGATCCTGCTGGCTGCTGCTGTAGGTCTTGCCGGATCGTGCGTATCTGTTAGTGGAGGAATTGGTTTTGTGGGCCTGATCGGGCCTCATTTGGCCAGACGTCTCGTGGGTCCAAAACATCAGTTTCTTTTGCCTGCATCGGCATTGGTTGGTTCGCTGCTTGTTCTTGTTGCGGATACATTAGGTCGCGTCATTCTGTCTTCCGAAATTCCGGCCGGAATTCTGGTGGCAATCCTCGGTGCACCATACTTCCTGTATCTGTTGAGCAGATCTAAATAGCAATTCTAATTGTAAAGGAACGCCTTCGGCTGGCTCTTGTAGAGCAGTTCGAAGGCTTTTTTTGTTTCAGTATTTTGCATATTCGATTCCACTCGCTCCAATGCAAGACGAATAGATCATTTCGATCTCTATATTGGTCCTTGGAAGTCCTCTTGGGGTTTATGCAAATTGTTTGTTTGGATTATTTTCGATGTGATTAATTACCGGAGAGGGGCGAAAATACAATAGATGGACAGGTGGAAAAGCTTTGTATAAAAATAAGAGAATTTACTTTCCCGGGAGGCGAACGAGTTGCTGCAGATTCTAGGCACTTGGCTGATATTTATTCTGCTTCTGATCATTCTGCATCGAGGCATCAAAAAGCATTCTGAAATGGATGGAAAGACGGGATTCAGAGGTTGGCGTGGCTGGTTGACCGGACTATTTGTTGTGGGAGCCCTGCCACTGGGTTTTGCTTCATACACCGAACTGACCGATGAGCGTCTGGATGCCAATATTGGGCTGGGTATTGCGATGCTGTTTGCTTGGGGATATTGTGCTCTTTTATGTTGTGTCGGATTGATTGTATGGGGAAGGTATGGGTACAAAAGATTCCAAAGGAAGTGAACGATGACCATAGCTCTTTTGTTGCAACATTGGGCCGTTAGAGGACGTCTATTTAGAGAGAAAGAATGGCCATAGTTGTTGGATCACAAAGAGGGGGATTTACATATGTCCAATCGTGTTGCAGTTCTCGTATTGCTCATGGTCATCAGTCTAACAGGATGTGCGGGACAGATTCAAGATGAACAAGCACAGCCGCCATCCGATGATCCTAAAGAGAAAGGGTTTACCGGCTATGTGGTGGATCGCAAAGAGGACTCTATCCTTGTTGTAAGTCCGGAATATGAGGATTTCGGTTCCAATGGAGGAGCAAGTCGATATTACCCGGCAAAATGGTTCTCCAACGCACCTGATCCACAGGTGGGATCCTATGTTGAAATCTGGACGGACGGAGGCCCTGAAAATGAGCCTTATCCAGGTCGTGCAAGAGCAGAATCCATTGCGGAATATACAGCCGCTACTCCGGATGGGGCAAAGATCAGTGAGGCAGATGCAATTCGAGGCGGACTTTATCTGCCTGATGGAGAAAGGATAAGCGTTCCCGTCATTGAAGATGTTGAGTTTCAGGCGGATACAGGGACATGGAAAGTGCGCATGCGAGATGCCATGGCAGTGGATCAAGATCAGTCGCACGTTGAACTCGAGGTTCGAGACGTGGAGCCGGTAGAACCGGTGCAAGAGCATGAAAGCGAATGAAGAGTGCTGATCAATTGTGGGATCGAGAAGGATAGAAATGGGGCACTGATCCATAGATCCATAGATAATGCTAGACGAGATTCAAGAGTAAATACAAAACAAAGGCCCTCAGATCCCTGTTTGGCAGGATACGAGGGCTTATATAAGTTATGGCATGACTATACTTATCAATCAATCCGCAATGTTACCCGCCATTTTCAGGCGACGTGCAATTTCTGCGAAGTCCTCATGGGAAATGCCAGGAGCAAATTCTTCTTCCACCGCAGGAGCTTCAGGAATCGGGAATCCTTCTGGAACACCTTGAATGACTTCCAGAGGTTGTCCATCTTCAGGGTGTGTTCCTTTCCAAATTTGGCTGATGGCATTAAAGTCTTTATCGCTATAGGTATACAGTTTCGTGTGTACACCCTTTTCTTCGTATTTCCGGGCTTCGGTGAACGCTTTGTTGTTCAGGGAAGGGATCGGAACCAACTTGGTTACATTCACCCCGGTTGCAATTTCAAGTGCTTTGGCATAGGCGACTACGTGTACACCGCCGCGTACGAGCAGAAAACCAACAACTTCCCGGGCTGCTGGGTGGTCGGTCATCTCGTAAACTTTCATCTTATGTGTTCGTGCTCCACATTCGAGGAAAAAGTTATGCAGCAGGTCCTCGACCAGGTTACCGCTGTTGAACACATTCGCACCGGTCCACGGATTGCCCATGGAGTCAAAAGGCATGGCTCCCTGTGCCCCTGCCAGGTAGTGATAGGATAGACGTGCGTCCTTCACGGAACCCAAAGGAGTATCATCTGGCTCCTTGTACTGGGTGGAACCTCTGAGACATTGGTTAATCCCGTGGGACACCAGCTCCACGTGACCCAGCTCTTCGGCTGTAATACTCATGACGAGGTCATAGAAAGGCTTCAATTTTTCCTTGGAACGAAAATTAAACGACTGGTAGAGGTAATTGTTCAACGTTGACATCTCTCCAAATTTGCCACCTAGCAGTTCCTGTATGGATGCTGCTGCATTTGGATCGGGCTTCTCGACATTGGGGATCTCAATCAAGATTTCATCCATTCGTTTGAACATTCGGGTATAACCTCCTCGAAATAGATGTTCAGATAATAGCGTACTCTATCAAGGCCTATTACACATAGAAGATGGAAATCAAACCCAAAAATTCATAATTGGGCCTTAAGACGTACGCAGGATATGGAACTTCTGGTTTCCAATCAGATGCAACACAAGTACAATCAGAACAACTATATATTTTTTGCTATGGATACTTAATCAACTATCTGATGGTGTAAAACGAACTCCCGCAGGGCAGGCTAACGAAAACAAGCCCCAAGGAGTGATTGATATGAGAATATTCATTGTTACGCTGATGACGGTTATGCTGAGTTTGACGGGACTAACCACCAGTTCAGCGGCACCCGTTCCCGATTATGCGAAATGGGGAATCATCGCGGTAAAAGAAACCCAGACCAAGTATAATGTGGACATCTTGGACTACAAACACATTGGACGCACCTCACTGACGGCCAATCAATCCCGAGAACAGTTCAAGTTGTGGGTGCGGGGCAAAGACGGAAAACAATTTGCGGTGTATGTCAATGTTGATTTTAATCCGAATACGCAGCAGTTAAAAAAAGTCCAATTTAGTGAATCGGATCGACATTGAAGACATAAAAACCAGGCTTCCCTGATACAGAGGTGAAGTCTGGTTTTTTACTGTCGTTATGTTGCATTATTCCATTCTTCTGGCTCACAGGTGCACTATATAGACGAAAAGAACCACCTTGATCTATATATTGAATATTGGAAATCGCTCACTGGATTTATGCAAAATGCCCAGTATAAAATCCTTTTTTAGTTATTGAATAAAGAACTTATGTTCGTATATAATAAGATATACAAACAAACGTTCTTATTGGAGGGATGATTATGCTGGGAAAGTATATTGGTCAGATGGTGGAACTCGTGTACATGGATCGTGCAGGGCATATCACGCAGCGGCAAATTCGAATTAACAGTGTGCATGGGGGGAGGATCAGAGCATCCGCAGGCGCAGACGGGTCACCCCGAACATTTCTGGAGCAAGGCGTTCTGGCATGGCGTCCGGTACTTCATAAGGATGGGGAGGCAGGGATATGTTAAACGATTTTGAACGTAAAATTTTACGAATTATCGTCAATTATGCTGGACAGCGGCGACGTGTACCCCGAATGGATGAGCTGGAGAATAAGACGGGACGCAGTCGGGTTCTCATTCATGAATCATTGCTGGAACTTGAACGGAGGCAGTATATTGTATGGGAGAACAAGTCCACTCTGGAAGGGATACAAATCGTGCAGGCATGGGAACAGGAGACGCAGCCGATCCGCAAAAGCCAGCCTGCTGGCGATGCTGTAAAATACTTTTTGGAGTACTAGGAAAGACATCATATAGAATTAAAAACGCCAACCCGGTATGCCGGATTGGCGCTTGCTGGCGTTCATTTATTTGAGCATTTTGCATAAATCCAATAAGCGACTTCCAATCTTCAATATAGAGATCGAAATGGTCCTATTCGTCTATATATTGTACCCCGGAGCGAGTGGAATCGAATGATGCAAAATACTGATTTAAAAAGTAGGGAGTTGGTCGAGATTGTTGGATGGATCGCCGTCCGCGTCACCACGAATGTACATTTCCCCATCCTTACCTTTGAAGACATTCACACCAGCAATGGCTCCTGCCTGCACTTCGGTCAGGGCTTGTTGGTAATCCAGTATGCGTCCGGATGAAGTTTGAAAGCCAGTCAGATCGCCGTCACCATTTTTTTGTACTGCTGTGAAGCTTTCGCGTGTCGTTTGATCCATAATGTCACACTCTCCTTGTCTGACTAAATGGGAATTTGAGTTCCTCTTTAGCCTGTCCGAATCAAAGATAAGTATGCATCACATCGTAGATTTACACCGGAATAAGGTTTTACAAACTCTTTCTCATGCGGACATGGAGAATGTCTGCGTCATAAAAAGGCTCTTCCGAAATCACTTCATAACCGAGTTTCTCATAGAATTTCTGTGCCTGGCATTGAGCATCCAGTACAGAGTAGGCCAGGCCAAGCTCGCGTGCCCGCTCTTCCATGGCCAGTAGGAGAACACGTCCATAACCGAATGAACGATGAGACTCGAGCACAGCGATTCGCTGCATTTTGGCGGTGTCCTTGCTGTAGTAGATAAGGCGTCCTGTGGCTACAGCCTTTCCGTCTGTACTTAATAACACATGGTGTACGTCAGGGCTGATGACGTCATATTGATCAATTTCAATTTCTGCAGGCACCTGCTGCTCCAATACAAAAACGTGATGGCGAATGCCCAATGCTTGCTGGAGTTGTTCTTCTGTCGTTACATAACTAATTTCGGCTGCCAATTCCATTCCTTCTTTCTGCTCATGCGAGACATATCAGACTGCATTATACAAAAAATTGCTTTTCCTGTATAGTTGAGTCTGGAACATAATGGGAGAGGAGGTGTGGTAATGGGCATGGCAGGAATTATGACCATTACACTCTTGATGTCCGCGGGAATGATTGCTTTATTGTATTACGTAACCAAAAAAGCCTACTCCAGAAAATGGGATGAAGATGAGTGAGGAGTTGCAGCAGGTCAGGGCAAAAATTCACTGTTTCCCTGGGGTGAGTAAACATCCTGATTGACGGATTTGGAATAGACGTCAAGCCATACCGGCAGATCGTCTGTTTCATTGGGATGCTGTAATTGTTGGAATTGTACTGTATGTTCATCTCGCTCCAGACCGCAGCCGGAAATCGTGAGAACGACGAGTATGATAAGGGTCAGTGTAAAGCCAAATCTTTTGTTATGTAACTGCGGCTTACGATCTTTTACGTTTTGCACAAAGTTCACCTCTTGTTGAAATGGTAATCATTCCTTAGTTTGCTCTAATATCAATGATTATAACCAACAAAACTATTGACATTGTACGCGTTTACTTGGTATGATACTGTTACTTCATTGAAAAACCATATGATATCATGATCTGTTAGCTCAGCTGGGAGAGCACTATCTTGACAGGGTAGGGGTCAGTGGTTCGAGCCCACTACAGATCATAACGAAAAGTCCTTGCGTAGCAAGGGCTTTTTTCTTTTTCTACTTTTGATTTTATCGTGAAATTACCCCTTGATACAAACACTCTCCAGATATGAAAAGCAGCGGTTACTCACCGCTGCTTTCGTTTTTTTTTTTTGGTAAGTTCGGCGACCGCTGCAGACTCTATTTCAAAGCAACTTTGTAGTGCTCAGTAGTATCACGTTCACTAGTGTGTCTTGTCGGGATGGATAATTTTAAAATTAGACTGGAATTAATACAACTTAATCTCTTTTCTGCTTGATCTAATCGAATAACAAATGATACATTATGTATCAAAAGATAAGTGGATGGAGAGGTGTTGGGCAGTGAAACTGAATACGAGTGTACTAAACGGTTTGCGATTATTATTAGCCTTATGGGTAGTTTGTGGGCACTTTTACATTGTGATTGGGGGCACAAATTACATCGAAATTCCTTTTGTTTCAAGTCTACTACTCCAGCCCGTAATAGCTGTAAATGGCTTCATGATCATAACTGGTTTCTTGATGACGTATCACTACATACTGAGAGAAAAAAAAGAACCATTCCTCGAAAAGCCCACAGGCACAAAATTTATATTACGCAGACTGTTCAGACTATATCCCGTCTACTTCATTGCCATAGTTGCAGCCTTTTTCCTTGTTGAAAACATGTATTTATTAAGGAAAGAAATATTGGAATTTTTCACGGGGAGCTCACTCACTGTTTTTGGTGCTGAGAGCAAATTAGAAACGCCAACATTGATTGGGATGTTCTCTCACTTATTCTTCATTCATGGGCTCATACCTCACCAGGATAGTACAATATTATCAGTAGCATGGAGTTTATCACTAGAAATGCAATTCTACATTATATTCCCGATAATCTTTGCTATCCTTTTTAGGAAACAAACGAGCCTAAGATTTAGCGTAATAACAGTCGTTTCTGTTGCAATATCGGTTTTATCGCTTAACTATTTAAAATCATATTTTGATATGCCGGCTGCCCTTATCTTTAGAATGCCAGTGTTTATCTTGGGTATGATGGTTGCGGCTGCTGCCTTGAAAAAACTTAAATGGAGATTTGTCGCGCTTAACGGGTTGATTATTCTTGCAATGGAGGATAAGTTAACAATTATCCTTGCTTTAGGGCTTATTTTCTTAATGTTCTACGAGAACTTAAAGCCTGTTTTGCCACGAAGTATTTATTCTGTCATTTCATTTTTTGCTGGACTCTTGTCGAACAAATTGTCTAAATTCGGTGCTGACATTTCATATTCACTTTACTTGATGCACATGATAATAATGCCATTTATAATCAAATTCTTCATCAATTTAAACTATTCTAAGCTTCTTACAGCAGGGCTGTCTTTTGTGTCGTTGTTGGCTATAACAATTACTTTGTCATATATCCTATATCTATATGTCGAAAAGCCATTTATTGTCATGGGTAAGAGATTTGTTGCAACATTACCAAGAGCAACACGTGCACCAGCTGAAATTTTAACGGATTGATTTATCATTTAATACTTTTTAACTAACCTTTGAGGGCAAAAGAACTTATTGAGTCTTAAAGTGCTAAATTAATCCGAAGCGTTCGTATCCTTGGTCATACGTCAAATTTCAATGAGAACGGAAGAAGTATTAAAATAAAATACGAAAACTAGAAGTCGCCAGATGAGCGGCTTCTTTTTTATTACAAATAATTATTTACAACCACAATTAAATTGTGTAAAATCAAATTGTAAACGAAACAAAATAATAATCACTTAACAAAAAAATAAATTAATCATGTAGAGGAGAAAAACCAAATGAAAACATTATATGAAACAACAGTAATTAATACAGGTGGACGTCAAGGGATTGTGCAATCGCCGGATAACGTGTTTATGCTGGATGTTGCTGCACCTCCAGAGCTTGGGGGCCAAGTGACCACGGCTACGAATCCGGAGCAGCTGTTTGCAGCCGGATACAGTGCTTGCTTTAACTCGGCCTTGGAGTTTCAATTGAAGAAACATAAGGTGGAAATTGAGAGAAGCACCGTAGCTGCAACCGTCATGCTTGTTACGGATCCTTCAGACAACGGAGTGAAGTTGGAAGTTGAGCTGGAAGTTAAAATCGAAGGCTTGGACGAGGAGACAGCAAATAAGTTTGTCAAACTAGCCCATGACTATTGCCCATACTCCAAAGGCATCAAAGGTAATGTGAATGTAACTGTAGGAATGGCGTAATTACGGAGTCATATACTCGCTCAGAAATCTCAAGCACCTTCAAACGGCTGTCCTTTGGCACAAAAAGGGATACCGAAGTTGAAGGTGTTTTTTTATTTTTTAAACCAGTAATGGGGAAGAATGATGATTGAAATATACCCATATGGGGTATATTATTAACATTGAGATTCATAACCCAAAGGAGTGCTACTATGAAAAAGTACGCAATGATGATGATGACGCTGTTGATCACTGGAAGTCTAATGGTAAGTGGATGTGGCAAAAAAGAAAGCGCAGATCAGAACAACAGCAGTAACGATCATGCAGCCACTGCGGGAGAAATGCACCATGCCGACTCGGGAGAGCTGCCAGAAGGGATTAAGGAAAAGACCGATCCTACATATCCTGCCGGCAGCCAGGTGATAATGAGTGCCGACCATATGTCCGGAATGAAAGGGGCCAAAGCGACAATCGTTGGAGCGTATGAAACGACCGCTTATGCTGTTACGTATACACCGACAACGGGGGGAGACCCGGTGAAGAATCACAAATGGGTGATCCAGGAGGAAATCCAGGATCATACAGATCAACCTTATGCAGCCGGAACGGAAGTTGTACTGAATGCTGATCATATGTCTGGTATGAAAGGGGCTAAGGCCACCATTGATTCTGCCGAACAAACAACAGTTTATATGGTGGATTACACGCCATCCAGCGGCGGGAATTTGGTGAAAAATCATAAATGGGTTACAGAGAGTGAATTGTCTGCCGAATAGAATATTGAATCACCAAGAATATCCTAATAATTAATTCTGTACTCATTTATGGGTTATAATGGAATTGGATGGTGAAAAAAAAGTGGGAGAGGGGGATGCATATGATGGATTTTAGCAAGCCACCCCATGCCTCGGAGACCGAAACACACAGTCAGCGTCATCATGAGCGTGAACAACAGCTTGTGTCGGGTGGAGGCAAGGGCATTTGGTGGGAAATCAGCAACTGGCTGATTCTTGCCGGAATCCTGGTGGTTCTATTTTTATTGTTTAAGTACGTTTTCTAAGTTCAATTCATAAGTGAAAGATAGGTAGAGAGCTCAGTGATGGGCTCTTTTTTTGTTTTGAACAATCCAAACACACTCAATCGATAACAAATGACAAAAATCATTATTTGTCATTTGTTAAAATCTGTGATAATCTAACCTCAGGGTGGAGGTGACAAGTAGATGGTTAAACGTAAATCATCTCGTTGATATGGCAAAAGACAAAGCTTCTGAATTTCTAACTAAAGAGCAAATCATTACAGCTGCGCAGGAAACGATCAGGCGTTATGGCGTTTCCAAAACTTCCGTTACAGATGTGGCCAAATTACTTGGGGTGAGTCATGGAACCATTTACAGACATTATGCCAGCAAGAAGGAATTGCTCGAAGGCGTAACTGCGCAGTGGCTGGAAGATGAGATTATTGCTCCACTCGGGAAAGTCGTACGGGAGAGGAGTAACCCGGAAGAAGGAATACAACATCTAAAATTATACATCGAGACTTTGATTCAACTTAAGCGTCATTATGCGAGTTCGGACACAGAGTTATTTGAAATGTATGCCAGGGTCACACAGGAATCAGCAGATATTATTTACAGACATGTGGAGCAGTTAACACAGCATTTGACTGAGATTATACAGCAGGATGACCATCTTAATATAAAGAGCCCTGGAAAAGTAGCGGCAGCAATTTTACATGCAACGGCTCGCTTTCATCACCCGTCACATGCTTATGAATGGCATAGTCAGACGATTGATGAGGAATTCGAGCAGGTCTGGTTGCTGGTGGTGCTAGGAATGCTTCATCTAAACATAGGGAGGGATTAATTTTATGAAAAAATTATCAGGTAAAGTCGCCATCGTAACAGGTTCGTCGCGGGGAATTGGACGGAGCATTGCGGAACAGCTCGCGGAGCTTGGAGCAGATGTCGTCATCAACTATGCGAACAGCCCAGACAAGGCTGAGCAAGTGGCAGAAATTGCACGGCAAAAGGGCGTTCGTGCCATTACCATTCAGGCTGATCTGGCACGAAAAAATGAGGTGGAGCGTTTATTTTCCGAAACGATTAACCAGCTGGGCAAAGTGGATATTCTGATCAACAATGCGGGGATTATGAAAACGACCCTTCTGGCGGAAGTGACCGAGGAAGAGTTTGACGAGCAGTTTGCGATTAATGTGAAGGGCACGTTTTTTGCCTGTCAGCAGGCGCTGAATTATATGGAGGACAAAGGGCGCATTGTGAACTTCTCGACTTCCGTGAATGGACAGATGTTCCCTGGATATAGTGTGTACGCAGGAACCAAGGGGGCAGTGGAGCAAATTACCCGTCAGCTTGCAAAAGAGTTTGGGTCTAAACAAATTACGATTAATGCCGTAGCACCGGGTCCTGTGAATACGGAACTGTTTACCGTCGGCAAGACCGAACAGCAGCTTGAAGGGTTGCGTAAAATGAATGCATTTGGTCGCTTAGGCGAGCCGGAGGATATCGCAAGCGTCATTTCTTTCCTCGTCAGCCCTGAATCCCAATGGGTCACTGGACAGACACTGCGTGTAAACGGCGGTTTTATCTAACTTTTACATCGGAACAGTTCACGGCTTTGACACCAAACCGGGCGAATCCCCATATGATGCACTACATCAGTAAGCACTTGCGGAAATGGGGAATCCGGGATGGCAAAGGCAAAAGGCAAAAAAGCACCAGCGTTAAAAAGTGACAAAATCCGAGTATCCATGAAATTGGTTACTTCAGATGTATGTGAGCGATGTAAGACACCCTGTGTAAGAGGCATGGATTATGCTGCACGCATGCGGACGCCAGGGGCAGTAGGTAAAGGAGTCCCTTGCATCCTGACTCGACACACCACATCCTAACCATGTAACGCTGAAGTTTCCCAGAATAAGTTCGTGTAAGCACGGATTTACAATAACCTAGTAATAGAGGCGATCTCGAATGAGAAATGCCTCTTTTTTGATCATTCCAAGGGGTGGAAAATTTTCTGGATAAAAAATGAAAAATGATGAAAAACAGCGCAACTTTGTAGTGAAACCTGCAGTATAAATGTACAACAGCTTGCAGCAGGGGAGGGAATATTGACGGAATGAAATGGAAAAGAATATTGCTGTGTGTCACGGTATTCTCCTTGCTCGGCGGGTCTTTATTGTTTGCGGATTCCGTAAACGAGAAGATTCGGGTTCTCATTAACGGCAAGGAAGCAGCTGATGGAGGTTATCTCATTGATGGAACGACCTACGTACCTGTGAGAGAAGCAGGAGGGATCGCCAAATGGGATAACAGCAACAAGCGAGTAACGGTGATTAAGCCGAATGTACATATTTTTCTGTTTAAGGGAGACACGGTATTTGGCAATGTGAACGTTGGCAAATTGAAATTCAATGTGTTTTCTCAAGTGGACAGCTTAACAACGGATGTAGCTGCAGTGAAGGTAACCATCACCAATCCGAGTGGACAGGTGAAGGATATCCAATCTCAGGAGCTCAAAACCCAGAAGGATAATTTCTGGTTCCGAACGTACGATTTTACGTATGATTTCAGCCGTGCGGGCAAATACCAGGTCGGCTTTTATATTAAAGAAAATGCAAACAGCAATTACGTGCTGGTGGCTGAGAAAATCATTACCGCGCTAAACGATTGAAGCGAAAAATAACGTTGCTGAGTAAATTGACCTAGCTCTGCGAACATGTTACGATATGCAAGGTTACACAATTTCTATTTACAAAGCGAGGTATATCAATGAGCGATCACACACATGAACACGGCGATGCCTGCGGCTGCGGTCACGACCATGACCACGACCACGAGCATGAAGAAGTTCTTCTGACTCTGACAGACGAGAACGGAAATGACGTGGAGATGGTTTTGGTGGAGACGTTTGACGTGGAAAACCATGTTTATGCGCTCCTACTGGAACGTAACAATCCTGAAGCTGACGGCATCATCCTGCGTATGGAAGAAGAAGACGAGGAAATGGTGCTCTACAATATTGAAGACGAAGCCGAGTGGAACCGTGTTGAAGCGGCATACAACGAACTCGTTGCAGGACAAGAGTAATTTAATTTATGGAATAGAACAACGAGGCTCCTTGATTTCAGGGGGCCTTTTGTTTGTTTTCTTACGTGTATTTGTACGTATTCCAGTGCATTTTGCATGCGCTCCAACAACAAAAGGACCAAGCCGGAGCTTGGTCCTTCAATATCGTTACTTCTCGCTCGAGTCGAACCTCAGGAAGGATCGTTAGAAAATCGCATCTGCTTCCACAATGACTTTGACATTGGTCACGCTGCGGTCTTCAGGACCTTTAACCGGCAATCCAACCTCGACATGATCGATGATGTAGTCGATGTTCTCTTGAGTAATAACCTCACCCGGCAGCAGGATCGGAATTCCCGGCGGATACACGTAAATAAATTCAGAGATAATGCGTCCTGCCGATTCCTTGAAGGGAATGACTTCCGTATCCCCATAGAACGCATCACGTGGTGTGAGCATCAATTGTGGCACGTCTGGAACCTTAACCACCAATTCATGTGCAGGGTTCACCTGATAATACGTACGGGACAAATCCTGTAGTGCGTTCAGCAGGATATCCACAGATTCATCCGTATCGCCAGGAGTGATCAGGCACAGAATATTGTACATATCACTAAGCTCAACCTCGATGTTGTAATGTTCCCGCAACCAGTTCTCCGTTTCATAACCTGTGATACCCAGGTGGCGAACATGAATGGTTACTTTGGTTGGATCATAATTGAAGGTTGCCTCAGTACCGAGCAGCTCTTTGCCGAAGCAGTATAGCCCGTCAATATCATTAATGGTGCGTCTGGCAAACTGGGCCAGATCAATTGCCTTTTGGGCCATTTCGTGACCGTGCAGTGCCAGATTGCGTCTTGACGTATCAAGTGAAGCAAGCAAGATATACGAAGTGGACGTTGAAGTCAGCATACTGAGAATAGTCTGTACACGCTGCGGATTCACGAATCCATTTTTGGTGTTCAGGTTCAGCACGGAACTCTGTGTCATGGAACCGCCCAGCTTGTGCACACTGGTTGCAGCCATGTCTGCTCCGGCAGCCATTGCAGACAGCGGCAGATCCTCATGGAAATGAATGAGCACGCCATGTGCTTCATCCACCAGTACAGGGACCTGGTAGCTGTGTGCCAGTTCGACAATCTCTTTCAGGTCTGTACATACACCGAAGTACGTTGGATTAATGACCAGCAATGCCTTGGCGTCAGGATGGCGCTCAAGCGCACGTCGTACAGCACCTGTAGTCACGCCATGATCGATACCGAGATTGGCATCCTGTGCAGGAGAGACAAATACAGGCTTCGCACCTGAGAAAATAATGGCAGACATGACCGATTTATGCACGTTACGGGGCACAATAATCTTGTCACCCGGTTCACATACCGACAAAATCATGGTCATGATCGCACTGCTTGTGCCTTGCACACTAAAATAGGTATAATCGGCTCCGAAAGCATCGGCTGCCAGAATCTGCGCTTCCTCAATGACACCGGTAGGCTGATGAAGGTCATCCAGCGGAGCGATGTTGATCAAATCTATGGAGAGGGCATTATCGCCGATAAATTCACGAAATTCGGTATCCGTTCCCAACCCTTTTTTATGTCCCGGGATATGAAATTGCACCGGATTGAGTGCCGCGTGGTTTTTTAAAGCGGTAAACAGCGGCGTACGGCGGTGATCCATCAGTGCTGTCACAACCTTTCCTGATAAAATGTCAAACAAAGATGAGTATAGCAAATTAGGAACCGAATGCAAGCGGTCGGCTTGACAAATTTTCAAATTGCTAAGATTTGGGCGTATTCCTGACGGTTACAATATGGATAGGAAATGGGCCAGTGAACACCGAAAGGGGAAAAAGAATGCAAACAGATACAAAACCAGCCAAAATTTTGCGATCACCGTTTTTTATCGCAATGTGGCTGACACTTTTTTTGGTTGAAGTGATTAAAGGAGCCCTGCTGGTCGCCATTCTGCCAGTGTATATGGATAATATTTTGGGATTGTCTGCAGGAGTAATTGGTGTGGCCTTTGCCCTGCAATACCTGGGTGATAATCTGTTCCGGGCTCCATCGGGCTGGGCAGCCGAACGAATCGGGTTTCGTGCAACGATGGTAACGGCCCTGATCTGCACATTGATCGCTGTAATCATGATTATATTTTTCAAAAGTGCATTTGGACTTGCCATGGCCTGTTTGATTCTTGGTGTGGGGACTTCACCGCTCTGGCCTTGTGCCATGACCGGGGTGACTGCGCTATCAGGACCTCAGAACAAAAACGGAACAGCCATGGGGGCGCTGGAAATGGCCGCTCTGGGTGGAACGGGACTTGGACCAGTGGGCATGAACTGGCTCCTTGAGCGTACGGATCACGATTACCGTACCGTATTTCTGGTGCTTCTTGGCTGTGCAGTTCTCGTTATTTTGGTCGCCATGATTCTTCCGGGCCGCGTCGTGGTGGAAGGTCAGCAGACCGCAGCAGAATCGAAGGGAACAGCGGCTAAGGTTCCGCCGAAGCCGACCCTGCTTACACCATTGATCAGGCTCAAAGAGAGCGTTCAGGGCACGCTACAGCGGGTACGCAGCACGCTTAATGTGAACCCACTCGTATATCCGGCCCTGTTCATGCAATCTTTTGTGATTGGCCTTCTCAGTCCGGTCATTACGTTGTACACCCGAACAGATCTGCATATTTCCCCCAACCTCTATAGCTTGCTGCTTATCGCAGGTGGCGGGATAACGGTCATTGCATTGCTGCCCGTGGGTAAATTGGTGGATCGGTTCGGGACATCCCTATTTCTGCATATGGGCTTTTTGCTGGCCTCTGCAAGTCTGTTCGCATTTGCGTTAATAACATCCATACCGGTTGTTTTTGGTATTGTCATGCTGGTAGGGGTGAGTTATGCGATGATTTTGCCGGCATGGAACACCTTCGTGGCTACTCTCATCCCGAAGGGAGAACGCGGAGCCATCTGGGGATTTTTCCTCACCCTCCAGGGATCCGGCATGGTCGTAGGGCCAATCGTTTCAGGATTGCTGTGGGATCATATCAGCCACCCCGCGCCATTTATCGGAAGTGCCGTTGTTATGGCAGGGCTTGCCATTGTGCATTTTGTGTTATCAAGAAGACCGTATCGCACAGCACCGGCCAAATGAAATAAAAGGAGTTCCTGTACCGGTTTAACCGGTATTGGAACTCCTTTTGTTATAAACGCTGCAACATTTCGAGAGTCATTTCTAACTGAAATGTTGTTGATGGTCAGAATTTTTGTCCAATTAAGCAAAAGACATCTTGTACAGCGGGAGTAACGTCGTAAACGTCGAGCGCACCGTTTCCACAAACTTGTCCCCGTCAGCAACAAGCGGATCATCGCGATCAATGCGCAGACCGCACATCACCTCGGCTTTTTTTACCGTCTTCAGCTTTGTAATGATTTTATCAAAATCCTCATCCTGCATGTCCTTCTGCAGTGTACCGTGGGGCGCCATATGATCCATGGACCAGTAATACGTCCCAGGCAGGCTGCTGCGGACTTCGTTCAACTGGCGTTCAAGGCCTTCTGCGAACGTTGTCTTGTTCGGACTTTCGTAGATGATGGCAAAAATGACAAACACATGTGTATCGAACATGCCCACTTCGAAGTGAGGCAGTGCTTTGTATCCACGTTTGGAAGCTGCCCAGGCTACCCACGTATCTTTTGGCGGATTGACAGTACGGCGCGCGTGTTTGGCCACATGAACAAACATCTCTTCTCCACTTAACTCAGTAAGAAAAGGTGTAAGCTCTGTACCGAGCTCTTCCAGCTTGGGCCGGACCCGTTCAATCAGCATTTCCATACGCGGTTCCAACCCGGGAACCTGAAATACATCAAAATCGGTGCTGTCAAAACCCCAGAAAGTCATCTGTATTCCTCCATTTCGCGTCCATTATATCATTAAATTCGGGGGCTTGCCCCTGTGCATCCGCGGAAACATCAATTCCCCCGCTTCATTCGATGAAAAATAGTCAAATAACCAAGTACCCTTACATAAAATGAAGTATAAAATAGGGTAAGCCGATACGGAAGAAGCAATGGAAGAAGAGGACCGGAACACATCCGGTACAAATGGAGGGGAGTGCCGTGAATAAGAGTTATGAAGTTGAATATTGCAATCTGGAGCTGCGGTTCCACCGTCGGCATATCCAAAATTTGATCAAAGACCTTATTCGTGAAGGGTATTCACTATATTGGAGCGAGGATGAATCCTTTTTTATTCTGTCTGTCCGCACCGGGCGCAAACTGGTAAAGCTCCGTTTTCAACAGACACGCAGTGGGAACTACAAAATGACAGGCGATTACATTATTAAGGACGCCAAGCTGGCTGAATGGCTGGAGAAGCTGATTGGGGATACACGTGGGCATGCGGTTGTCAAACGTTTCAAGGATCAGCAGATGACGGTGGAGAACATATTGTTTGGTGAGGTTATACGTCTCGTGGAAGTATCCGGATTCAAACAGCGTGTCATTTTTCAAAAGGAACCCGCGCCGACGGCGGAGGAGATGGAAGAGATGTTTCTATCGCGAGAAGGAGAAGAGCGGCTCATGCTTCTGCGGATGGAAATTGATGATGAACTGGAGCGTCTGCACGCTGCCATTCAGATGGATAACGTGGAGAAAGCCGACATCTGCCGGGAAGCATTAAAGCGTCTGTCCGGACATATGCTGATGCTCGAAGGTTGAGCACGAAGGCCGTATTTATGAAAATACGATGAACACCTCAGACATTTGGGGTGTTTTCTCGTTGCGCAGCAGGGGTACGGGGTTCACTTCCATGCGTAAAACCGTTAAAATGGGGGTATTGTTGAGAGTCAATTTCAATAAAATTATTGGAGCAAAGGATGGAGGACCCAGATGGCAAAACAACAGATCGGTGTCATTGGACTTGCAGTAATGGGCAAAAATTTGGCCCTTAACATTGAAAGCAGAGGCTTCACGGTATCGGTATTTAACCGTTCCCCGGAGAAAACCAATGATCTTTTGAAAGAGGCTGAAGGCAAAAACCTCACAGGCACGTTCTCCATTGAAGAGTTCGTGGCATCCCTGGAATCCCCGCGCAAAATCCTGATCATGGTACAAGCCGGTAAAGCTACCGATGCGACCATTGAGCAATTGCTGCCTCACTTGGATGAGGGTGACATCATTATTGACGGAGGTAACGCATACTTCCCTGATACCCAACGCCGCAGCAAAGAGCTGGAAGACAAAGGCATTCGCTTCATTGGTACAGGTGTATCCGGCGGTGAAGAAGGCGCGCTGAAAGGCCCTTCCATCATGCCAGGCGGACAGGAAAGTGCGTATAAGCTGGTTGAACCGATTCTGACAGCCATCTCTGCCAAAGTTGGTGACGATCCTTGTTGTACATATATCGGACCGGACGGTGCCGGACACTATGTGAAAATGGTCCACAACGGCATTGAATACGGAGATATGCAGTTGATTGGTGAAGCTTACCACCTGCTTAAGTCCGTACTGAATGTGTCCGTTGAGGAACTGCACGAGATCTTCACGGAGTGGAATAAAGGCGAACTGGACAGCTATCTGATCGAGATTACAGCTGATATCTTCTCCAAATACGATCCGGAAACCGGCAAACCAATGGTTGACGTTATTCTGGATGCTGCCGGACAAAAAGGAACAGGCAAATGGACAAGCCAAAGCGCGCTGGATCTCGGCGTACCTCTGTCCATGATTACAGAATCCGTGTTCTCACGTTTCCTGTCCGCGATGAAAGACGAGCGTGTAGCTGCGAGCAAAATCCTGAATGGTCCGAAGGCAGAAGCTTACTCCGGAGACAAAAAGGCATTTATCGAGAGCGTACGCAAAGCGTTGTTCGCAAGTAAAATCGTATCCTACGCACAAGGCTTTGCCCAAATGCGTGCAGCTTCCGATGAATATGGCTGGGATCTGAAATACGGCAACATCGCCATGATCTTCCGCGGCGGTTGCATTATCCGCTCACAGTTCCTGCAAAACATCAAAGAAGCGTACGACAAAGATGCAGAACTCAAAAACCTGCTTCTCGATCCGTACTTCCAAAACATCGTTGAATCCTACCAGGATGCTTGGCGTGAAGTCGTAGCAGCTGCAGTACAACAGGGTATTCCGGTGCCTGGCTTCTCCAGTGCGTTGTCCTACTACGACAGCTACCGCACAGAGCGCTTGCCTGCAAACCTGCTGCAAGCTCAACGTGACTACTTCGGCGCTCACACCTTTAAACGGGTGGACAAAGAAGGCAGCTTCCACCACAACTGGATGGAATAGTGTACTCATTCTAAGTTTAATTAGGTTGGAGTGCTCCTGAAGCTGATTCGGGGGGTACTTTCTTGAAGAATGGCCTGGGGTTCCGGCATGCCGGATGACTCCAGGCCATTTTTTCATTTCAGGTCAGATTTGGCAGGAGCTCCCTATCTCCCTCAGGGGCTATGGCCTTCCCCCGTCAGCAGGGCTGTGTTATGATAGGACAAAAGTGCTCATGAAATGCTTGAAATAAAGGAGTGTACACCCTTGAGCAAGTCTAACAATATTATTCTCATAGGCATGATGGGAACCGGCAAATCAACGGTCGCCGACATGCTTGCACGCGAGCTGGGTTACCGCCTGATCGATGTGGATGCCGCGGTGGAGAAAGAGGAAGGCTGTACGATTCCGGAATTGTTCACAGGCAAGGGAGAGTCGTATTTCCGCGATGCCGAGAGCCGAATGTTATGTTCCGTATTAGAAAAAAAGGCACAGGTCATCGCGACCGGAGGCGGCGTGGTGCTTCGCTCTGATAATTGTGACGTGATGTCCAAGAACGGCTGGGTTGTCGCACTGACCGCTGATCCCGCAGTGATCGTACAGCGTGTGAGCGGCAGCGATAATCGTCCCCTTCTGGCTGGCAATGCGGAGGAACGGATCCAGACCATTATGGAAGAACGGAAGGACGCATACCGGTTTGCACATTACACAGTGGATACAACGGAGTTATCCGCAGCTGAAGTGACTCGTTTAATTTTAGCGCATTACCGCGTCTAAGCTTGTATCCACTGCATTTTGGTGTTTGAACATCATGGATGGAATCAGCCGAGAGCAGCTTGGTGAAGTGAACAGCGAAGGGTTTGACGTAGGGAAATAACAAAACGGGCCATATGGCCCGTTTGAGACTGAATGTGGAGGAGAGGGGTCCAGATAGACCTTTCTGAAACTGCTGGTTGCAGTCCAATGATGTCTGTGCGTTTTGGTCCTACTCCAGAAGGATTTAGTCTTCCTGCTGCCATTGCAGCATGCCGCCAACCATGTTGGTGCAGCCATCATAACCGAGCTGCTGCAAATACTCAGCGGCACGCTCACTGCGGTAACCGCTGCGGCAGATCAGTATGATCTCACCGGACTTCTCGATTTCCGACAATCTGTCCGGAATCTGTCCGAGCGGGATATGCTTGGCTCCTTCAATCATGCCTTGCGCGACCTCTTCATCCTCACGGACGTCTATCATCTGTAGCTTCTCTCCTGCCTGTAAACGGCGGCGAAGCTCGGATGTTTCAATTTCTGCAATTTGAGTCATATTCAGGTCCTCTTTTCTGTATGGACTTAACGCCTATAATGATACCCAAGCAGTGTGGGCAATGTCAATTTGGTGAATTGGCTCCGTGCCGTATTTAATCGTTTTACCTAGCAGCTTAATCTGACCAATGAAGGAGAATTTCACCCATGGACGTAATCGTTAAACCAACCCCTACCCTGAACGGGGAATTTGGAGCCCTGTCTTCCAAAAACTATACTACCCGTTACCTGCTCGCCGCAGCACTGGCAGAAGGTACAAGCACCATCCATTTCCCGGCTCACAGCGAAGACAGTGATGCGATGCGTAGATGTATCCGTGATCTGGGAGCTGTGCTCGAAGAAGATGATAGCAAAATCGTCATTCAAGGCTTCGGCAGCCATCCGCGTGACGTGCGCGAGTTGAATGTAGGCAACGCTGGTGCAGTGCTCCGGTTCCTGATGGGAGTAACTGCCCTCTGTCCTGAAGTTACCTTTGTGAATACTTATCCGGATTCCTTGGGCAAACGTCCACATGACGACCTGATTGATGCCCTTGGACAGCTCGGTGTTGAAGTGCAGCATGAGCAAGGGCGCCTGCCAATTACGATTAAGGGCGGAAATGCCAAGGGCGGACATATCCGTGTGTCCGGTTCGGTCAGTTCCCAGTATCTGAGTGCATTGCTTTTTGTCACTCCTCTTCTCGCGGAAGACAGCACGATTGAAGTGCTGAATGATCTTAAGTCCAAAGTGGTTATTGGTCAGACGCTCGAAGTACTTGAACAGGCAGGGATCGTCATTCATGCGAGCGATGACTACATGTCTTTCCGCGTACCTGGTGGGCAGGCTTATCAACCGCAAACGTATACCGTTCAGGGAGACTATCCTGGTTCGGCTGCGGTACTGGCTGCAGCAGCTGTTACACAATCGGATGTGAAAATTCTGCGTTTGATGGAGCAGAGCAAACAGGGAGAGCGTGCCATTGTTGACGTTCTGCGCATGATGGAAGTTCCGCTGACCCACGAAAACGATGTGGTACATGTGCAGGGTAACGGTCGGTTGAAAGCCATCGAATTTGACGGAGATGCGGCAACGGACGCGGTTTTGGCGATGGTAGCCGCAGCTGTATTTGCGGAAGGCACCTCACGGTTCTATAATGTAGAGAACCTGCGTTACAAGGAATGTGACCGAATTACGGATTATTTGAACGAGCTGCGGAAGGCGGGAGCTAACGTAGAAGAGCGTCAGGCCGAGATTATCGTTCACGGTCGCCCGGAAGGCGTGGAAGGCGGCGTTGAGATTAATGCTCACTTCGATCATCGCGTCATCATGGCGTTGACGGTGGTTGGCCTTCGTTCCAAGGAGCCGCTTCGTATTCGGGATGCACACCATGTAGCCAAGTCGTATCCGCAATATTTCGATCACTTGCAGGCGCTTGGCGCCTCGGTTCAATGGGTAAAAGAGTAAAATAACACGTTAAGCAGAAAAGGATGGTGCTTGGACATGGAATTTAACAACCCTACTCGTGAAGAAATTGGGCAAATTTTACGCAAGGCAGGCAACATCGCAGTCGTCGGCTTATCGGACAAATCGGATCGTACTTCCTATATGGTAGCGGAAGCCATGCAGAGCAGAGGCTATCGGATCATTCCGGTTAACCCGCAAGCACAGGGTGAAATCCTTGGCGAGAAAGTATATGCAACCCTGGCGGATATCCCCGAGCCGGTAGATATTGTTAACGTATTCCGTCGGAGTGAATATACCCCGGAAGTGGCACGTGAAGCGGCAGCAATCAAAGCGAATGTATTGTGGCTCCAGCTTGGTATTCACAATGATGAGGCGGTACAGATTGCGGCTGAGAATGGAATGACTGCGGTAACGAATCGCTGCATCAAGGTGGAGGATTCCATCGTTCTGCGCGGTGCTGGACGCGGTTAAGCGTTATAAGATATAAGCATGATCCCGTTAACTTCAAGTTAACGGGATTTTCCTGTTGTAGAGGTGGCAGAAACTCCTCAAGTTTGGTTGCATTTTGTCGTCAGGCCGCATGCTGCAGTGGTCTTTGGGCTGTACGCTTGAAGAGTCAAAATCAAATTTCCGGCAGCTTACTGTTTTGCTTTGACAAAACGTTTCGTAAAGCTTACCATCTAGGATAGAAAGGAGAGGTCGCCATGAATTGGCTCGGATCCTTGCAGCAGCTCGGACGAGCGGTAATGCTGCCTACAATGGTCCTGCCTGCCGCCGCAATTTTGCTGAGTGTTGGCAGTTTGCCCTGGGACGCCTGGGGATTGAAAGTTGTTGGTGAAGTGTCTACCGTGGCCGGACACGGTATTTTTTATTTTTTGCCGTATTTGTTTGCTGTCGGTGTAGCACTGGGACTCTCCAACCAGGCCGGACAAGCGGGACTCGCTGCACTAGCCGGTATTGTTATATATGATCAGGTGACTCGCCATTTCGGGGATGGAACCATTCAGCCCGCTTCTTTAATTGGAATTATTCTCGGCGCTCTGGCCGGGGTGACACATAATCGGTTCAAAAGCATCAAGCTGCCTGAAATTTTGCAGTTTTTTGGCGGCTCCAGGTTTGTTTTGCTTATCGTCGGGCTCTGTTCGGCGCTGTTCTCCTGTTTCATGCTGTGGGTCGCTCCCATATTACAGCATGGATTGAACGCGATTGCTGCTTGGGAATACAGTCTCGGCGGTTTTGGTTTGTTCATTTACGGGGTTCTGTACAGAGTGCTGGTCGCCTTTGGACTTCATCACTTGCTTAACAATGTGTTCTGGTTTCAACTGGGGACGTTTGAAACGCCAGACGGGAACATTGTGCAGGGAGATTTGCCGCGCTTTTTTGCAGGCGATCCAACAGCAGGTTATTTTATGGCAGGCTTATTTCCGATCATGATGTTTGCCATACCGGCGATTGCCTTCGCCATTATTCAGGAGGCAAGGGAAGATCTGAAACCGAAGATCAAAAAGACGTTTCTCACGTCCGCACTGGTTTGTTTTCTGACGGGCGTTTCCGAGCAGATTGAGTTTGCCTTTTTGTTTGCGGCACCTTATCTGTTCATTGTACATGCTGTCATGTCGGGACTTGCGATGTGGATCGGTTACTGGCTCGATATCCGGCACGGCTTCTCGTATTCCGCGGGCATTATCGATTACATACTCAACTTCCATCTATCAGAGAATGCTTGGAAGCTCATTCCGATTGGCATACTATATGGGCTGGTCTATTATTTCCTGTTCCGCTGGGCAATCCGTACGTTCAAGATTCCAACGCCAGGACGTGAGGAAGGCTCCATGCTGGAGGACTGGGTAGGCAATATTCCATATCAGGCTCCGCTGATCCTGGAAGCATTGGGTGGTAAGGAAAACATCGTACAGGTAGAGGCCTGCATTACACGGCTTCGTCTGACGGTGCACAATGACCGTCTCATCGATACGGGCGCTATGAAGAATATGGGGTCTGCCGGGCTGATCAAGCTTGGTGGAGGTAACGTCCAGGTTGTATTTGGCACGTATTCGGAACTGATTCGGGAAGAGATCGCCAAACTGCTTGAGAGAGATCTGCCGCAGGTGCTGTTCTGTGCACCGGTTCAAGGCAAAATGCTGCCGATCGAAGAGGTGCCCGACCAGATTTTTGCTGCGAAGCTTGTCGGGGATGGGGTAGCCTTTGTTCCGGAAAAAGGAGAGCTGGTATCGCCTGTATACGGGACGATCATGCACCTTTATCCAACAATGCACGCTTTGGGCATTTCAACCCGGGAAGGACTTGAGGTGCTGCTGCATATCGGGATCGATACCTCGCAGCTGAAAGGCCATTTTGAAGCCTTCGTTCAGGAGGGGGACACCGTGGAGCCAGGACAGCTGTTAATCAAGTTTGATCTGGCCGTACTGCGGGCGGAGGCAGCGTCGCTGACTACACCAATGGTGATTACGAACCCGGATCGTGTCAAATCATGGAGCTTTGCTCCATTTAAGCAAGTCAAGAAAGGTCAGGCATCCGTCATGTCCGTGGTGCTCTATGACAGGAACGTTGGAGGGGTAGAATGAAGATACAAGGCATCAACGGCGCTGCAGGCATAGCCATCGGCAAAGCATTTGTCCTGCCCAGTTGGGAATGGGATCTGCCGGATCAAAAGATGGATTCGGTGGATCTTGCCCAGGAGTTCGAACGGTTGTATGAGGGAATACGGACATCGAAGGATGAGATCGAATTTATCAAGAATGAGTTCAAGGAAGTCGTCGGACCGGAAGAGTCCAGCATCTTTGATGCGCATCTGGCGATTCTGGAAGATCCCGTGTTTATGAACGAAATTCGCGGCATTATTGAACGGCAGTACAAAGCGGCAGAAGTGGCAGTAAAAGAAGCCATAGACCATTTTGTGACCATGTTTGATTTGCTGGATGATGAATATATGAAAGAACGGGCTATCGACATCAAGGATGTGGGTAACCGACTGCTGAAGCATCTGCTGGGAGCCCCGGAGATTACGCTCCCTTCGGATACGCAGCCTTATATCCTTGTAGCCAAGGAATTGTCCCCATCACAGCTGGCGCACCTAAATCCCACTCATGTACTGGGTATCGTGACCCTGATCGGTGGCAAAACGTCACACTCGGCGATTATGGCCCGTGCGCTTGGCATCCCCCTCGTTTCCGGTCTGGAAGCGAGTGTTGGCATGCCAGTGGAGACGGGAGATATGCTGGTGGTGGATGGTGATAACGGATTGGTATTTACGGAACCGGATCGCAAGACGATTGAACGATACACGATGATTCGCAGCAAGCAGCTGAAGAAAAAGGAACAGCTTCAGGTGCTCGCTACAGTGGATGCGATCACCAAGGATGGCGCTGTCTTGCAATTGGCTTCCAACATCAGCTCTGTCAAGGAGCTGGATCTGGCTCTAAAACACGGGGCAAAAGGGGTAGGTCTGTTCCGTACAGAATTTTTGTACATGGACCGTGCCACCTTCCCGGGTGAGCAGGAGCAGTACGAGGTGTATCGCCTTGTGGCAGAGAAAACGGCAGGTCAATCCGTGGTTATTCGTACATTGGATATTGGCGGTGACAAACAGCTCGATTATTTTGAACTGCCTGAAGAGGATAATCCATTTTTGGGCTATCGGGCGATTCGCATTAGTCTGGACCGCAGGGATCTGTTCAAGACCCAGCTCACAGCGATTCTTCGGGCCAGTGCAGCGGGGAATGTCAAGATCATGTATCCCATGATCTCTTCCGTGGAAGAACTCAGACAGGCCAATGAGATTCTGCGTGAAGCCATGTCCGATCTGGATGAGCGCCAATTAGCTTATGATCCACATATTCAGGTGGGAATTATGATCGAAGTGCCGGCAGCCGTAATGATTGCCGACCTGCTTGCCGAGGAAGCGGACTTCTTCAGTATTGGTACCAATGATCTTGTACAGTATGTACTGGCTGTAGACCGGATGAATGAACAGATTGCTCATATGTATCACCCCTATCATCCGGCTGTCCTGCGTATGCTGCGTGCAACGGTAGACGCGGCTCATACGGCGGGAATTGAGGTCAGCGTGTGCGGGGAGATGGCAGGGGACGAACGTTCCGTTCCACTCTGGCTGGAGCTGGGCATTCGTAATCTGAGCATGTCGCCGCAATCTTTGCTGCGTGTGAAGCACAGAGTACTGAACACATCAGCGGCGGCGGCGAAAGAGGCGGCACGGGATTGCTTTGCCCTGAGAACAAGCGCGGATATTGAGCAGCGATTGCAGGTTTATAATGACTCGACAGGAAATCCGGATGAGCAGAGCGGGTCCAATGCTTCCTGAAGAAATGAATGTATAAAAATACCTCTAAATTAATATATTTACTTTTATTCCATTTCTTATAGAGGTAAACAAATAAAGCCTTTCGCGATGAGCGAAGGGCTTTATTTGTTTTAAAGGTATTATTTTTCCGCAAGAGCATCACAGAATGCTTTGCCATAGGGAGGAAGATCCGGTGGACGACGAGCCGAAATAATATGTCCATCGACAACAACCGCTTCATCTTTCCAGATCGCTCCGGCATTCTCCATGTCATCTCGAATACCCGGTGTGGAAGTTACGGTGACACCATCCAGAATTTTGGCGGATATCAGTACCCAGCCCGCGTGACAGATCTGTCCGATCGGCTTGCGGTCTGCATTCATTTCCTTAACCAGTTCAAGGACTTTGGGATAACGGCGGAGCTTATCGGGTGCCCACCCGCCTGGTACAAGAATACCATCATATTGTGAACTGTCCAGTTCATCAAAGCTGTATTCCGCCTCAGCGGGAACACCGTATTTTCCGATGTAGGTTTTGCCTTTTTTCTCTCCGGCCAGATGTACCTCTGCGCCTTCTTCACGAACTCGATGTACCGGGTACCACAGCTCCAGATCTTCAAATTCTTCATCGACCAGGGCGATGACTTTTTTTCCTGTTAATCTCACAACCATCTCTCCTTTTGCGGTGATTAGGATGTCGCAGCTTTTATTGTAACAGATTCTGTGCAGCACTTCATGATTGTGCATGTTCTCTTTGCGGAAATCGGTTACATATGAATGTATGCCTATATTCGACAACCTGCATTTGGGGAGAGTGGTAATTTGTACAACCTCTGGTTTGTAGCAGGATTTAAGCGGAAAAAGGTCGAATGGTAACGTATACGAGTAAAGAACGAATGAGGTGATGACTGTGCGCAAATCATGCAGATGCGGACATGTGATGGAATTGGAATTAAGAACGGTGGTTTATGCCAAGAAAGTGGAAATTCGGAATGTGCCTGTTTTCGCATGTACGGATTGTGTTTCCTACGAAGTACTTCAGCCGGTCAAGCCGGATTTGAAAGCATGCATTAGTAAGCTGGGTGAACAACCCGTGAAACAGGATGTATCTTTTGGCAAGCAGAATGAACTTGCAGATCTCCTTCATGAACAATTGCTGGCCTGGCCAGATGCAACAGATCGAGAGATGGAACATCATATGCAGCAAGCTGTGAGCGAACGCATTAATTTGCTGCTTGATATTATGGGATACGCTCAGAAGTCAGGCGACGAAGAGTGGATGGAAACAACGGAACGCAGACTGAGCCAATTATCCGGTTTTGTCTGGCAGGCACATTTTTCGAATGCTGTCTAATTTTGACGTGTAAAATGCTTGTTTTCATGAAAATTGGCTTTTTCGTGCGCTTTTTGTTAAGATATCGTAGAGTGAAAACGCTCAACATAGCGGTATTCCTGATAAAGGGGGATGTATATCAAATGGCTGACATGACTAAAATGACAAGTATTGAACAGCTAAACTCCGCAGTGGAGGCTACCGAAGACCAACCCTTGCTTCTGTTTAAGCATAGTACACGCTGCCCGATCAGCTCTAATGCTTATCAGGAGATGAATGATTATTTGCAAAATAATCCTAATGAAAATGTAAAGTATGGCATCATTTATGTTGTGGAAGATCGTCCTGTGTCCAATGAAGCAGCGGACAAGCTGGGAGTTAAGCACGAATCTCCGCAAGCGATTCTAGTCAAAAAAGGAATTCCTGTATGGCATACTTCCCATTCGGATATTACTTCGTCTACACTCACGAATGTTTTAAGTGAGTCCTAAAGCCTATTTTAATTGATTAATGCAAAAATTTGTCGTAATATAAATCTTAATGAAAATGGTATGAAAATTTACTGGTAATGGAGAGAAGTACTGTGACGGTAACCATTTATGATGTGGCACGTGAAGCTGGTGTGTCCATGGCCACGGTATCACGGGTTGTTAATAATAACCCCAATGTCAAGCCACAAACGCGCAAAAAAGTATATGAAGCCATCGAGCGGTTGGGATATCGTCCGAATGCGGTAGCCAGAGGTTTGGCGAGCAAGAAGACGACAACGGTTGGGGTTGTTATTCCGGATATTTCAAACTCGACTTTTGCAGAGATTGCCCGCGGGATCGAGGATATTGCGAATATGTATCACTACAACATTATTTTGTGTAACGCGGACAAGAAAAAGGAAAAAGAGATTCGTGTCATTAATACCCTGTTGGAAAAACAGGTAGATGGCCTGCTTTTCATGGGTGGAACGGTGACGGATGAACATATCCAGGCGTTCCAGTCAGCAGCGGTACCGATCGTACTCTGCGCAACAAGTGATGAGAAGGGAACTTATCCTTCCGTTGACATCGATCATGAAGCAGCGGCATTCGATGCGGTGAATACCCTGATTCGTCATGGTCACAAGGAAATTGCTATGATCAGTGGTACACTGCAGGATCCTGCGAACGGTTATGCACGTTTCCAAGGTTACAAAAAAGCGCTTGAAGCCGCAGGAATGGAATACCAGGAGGATCTGGTACGGATCGGTAACTATCGCTACGAGTCCGGTGTGGAAGCGATGAAATATTTCCTCGGACTGAAGAAAAGACCATCTGCGATCTTCGCGGCAACGGACGAAATGGCCATTGGTGCCATTCACTCCATTCAGGATGAAGGCTTGAAGGTTCCTGACGATTTCTCCATCATTAGTGTGGATAACATTCGTATGGCTTCCATGGTCCGTCCGCAGCTGACAACGGTGGCACAGCCGATGTATGACCTTGGCGCAGTAGCCATGCGTTTGCTCACCAAGTTGATGAAGAAGGAAAATGTGGAGAACCCACGGGTTATTTTGCCGCATGAAACCATTCTTCGTCTGTCTGTAAGCCATGCAGGCTAATTAAAAGCAATAAGGAAAGGGAGAAGAGATTCTCTCTACATAGTGGATATACGGAAGCTCCGGAGACGGAGCTTTTGTGCTTCATGAATGGATAAACCGGGTGAGATGCATGGGTCCGGCAGTAAACTGGAGGTATCGAAGATGAGCGAAACGATTGGTATTATTGGAGCAATGGATGAAGAAGTGGAACTTTTGCTGGCCGGCATGAAGCAATTGGAGACGGTGAAGCAAACCGGCATCACTTATGTGGCAGGCGAATGGCTGGGTAAGCAAATTGTGGTCTGCAAATCGGGAGTCGGCAAAGTGAATGCAGCGGTAACAACGCAAATTTTGATCGATCGTTTTCAGGTTGATCGGATTATTTTCACTGGTGTCGCAGGTGCGGTGAATCCGGAACTGAATATCGGAGATATCGTGATCTCTTCCGTGTGTGTTCAGCATGACATGGACGTGACCCCGCTTGGATTCGAACGAGGAGTAATCCCGTATCAGGAAACCTCTGCATTCCCGGCAGAACCTGCACTGATTGCTCTGGCGGAAGAAGCATGTAAAGCGCAGGGAGCTAACTACCTGATTGGCAAGGTATTGTCCGGGGATCAGTTTATTGCAAATAAAGAGACCGTAGACATGCTGTATACCGAAATGGATGGGGCATGTGCCGAGATGGAAGGAGCAGCTGTGGCGCAGGTAAGTTTCATGAACCGTGTTCCTTTTGTTGTGCTGCGTGGCATGTCAGATAAAGCGGATGGTTCGGCTGATGTGAATTTTGCTGAATTCACCGTACAGTCTTCACAGCGTTCCCACCGAATTGTGGAACACATGCTTGAGAACATGTAATCTGTATCCCATTTCACTAGACTCAAGAACGAGAACGATACAAGCCAAATAAACAAACCGCCTATCGTGGGCAGATTCCAACTTGCAACATGGAACTGCCGTAGAGAAGCGGTTTTTTCAATGTATTTCAGCATTTTACATCATTCGAATTCATCGTTCCCGAATGATGCTCATGTATTAATACATAAAGCGATGACGAAACCGTACACGGTCGAATTGTTCTTCCGACGATAGAGGTACTTTACTTCCGATGCGCACCATTAGACAGTTTGCCGGATGGGAGCAGATTTCGGGATCATCCGTAGCGTACCAGGTCATGTCCACGGTCTGCATCAAGCGTTCCATCATTTTGCGGTAATCCCATACCGAGAGACCGCTGCCTTTCAAATCCCAATGCCAATAATATTCTGTGGTGAAAACGATATATTTCTCCATTTGACCATTCTCAAATGCAGTGAGCAGCATCTCGCGTCCGATACCAAGTGAACGGTATTCGTCCGCCACTTCAATAGCGCCGAGCTCAATGAGATCCATCATGTTACCTTCGGACCAACGCTCACATTCATCAGCGTAGTGGAAGGTGACATATCCAATTATAGTCTCATTTTCGCGCGCGATGATGATTCTTCCTTCAGGTAATGCTGCGATCTCTACCAGTGCCTCCTGCTGCTCAGAAGGGCGACGAAAGGCATCCAGATCGGGATGAATAGCAAGCTCGGTAAGTGCCTCGGGAGGCACGGGTCCCTCTACAGTAATTCGGTGGCCGGACTTGAAGATGGAACGCATATGATACTCCTTGATATGCTCCATGGTTCATGCTCCTCTCTCCCCCTACTTATAGCAAAAAACCAAAAAATTGAAAAGCCATAGACGATGATTGTGAAGATTTGCTATAATTGCTTAGACAAAAAACGTTCACAATTCAAGCAGGTTTAAGTTCATCGGTTTGGCCAGGCAGGTACATGGTGAGAATTTCTCTCTATTAATGTAAGCGCTAACTGGAAGTTCAGTCAACACCAAGGCAATGAGAAGCAACCCATAACGGGAATCGAAATGTCGAGTTGAAGGAGGCTGGCAAGCATGAGTCAAGCACATGGTGAGATGCTGCAAACGGTTGTGTCTGAATCTAACCTGGGCGATTACACAGAGGCCCGAAGCCGGTTTGATTGGGAATCGGTGGAGAGGCACTTTACGTGGCACGCCAGCGGAAAAGTCAACATGGCGCATGAAGCGATTGATCGTCATGTACTGGAGGGAAGAGGCGGAAGGACGGCACTGTTATACAGTGATGCTTCGCGCGAAGAAGCGTATACCTTCGCTGATCTGAGTGAGCAATCGAGCCGTTTCGGGAATGTCCTCCGCAAATATGGCATTGCCAAGGGAGACCGCGTATTTATTTTTATGCCAAGAAGTCCTGAGCTGTATTTTAGTCTGCTGGGCGTATTGAAAGCAGGGGCTATTGTAGGCCCCCTGTTTGAAGCTTTTATGGAGACGGCAGTGAAGGATCGACTGGAAGACAGCGGGGCTGTAGCACTCGTCACAACGCCGGAACTCCTCGGACGTATTAAACGTGCGGAACTGCCGGAACTGAAGCATATTTTTGTGGTGGGTGGAGGTCCGCAAACGGAAGAGGGACTCATTGATTTTGATGCAGAGATGTCTGCAGCCTCGGATGAAATGGAAGTGGAATGGCTGAATCGTGAGGATGGTCTGATCATTCACTATACATCAGGCTCTACTGGCAAACCCAAGGGTGTCTATCACGTCCAGAATGCAATGATTCAGCATTACTATACAGGCAAGGTTGTTCTTGATTTACGGGAGAATGACGTGTACTGGTGTACCGCTGACCCCGGGTGGGTAACAGGTACATCATACGGAATCTTCGCCCCGTGGCTGAATGGCGTGACCAATGTTATCCGTGGTGGACGATTCAGCCCGCAAGACTGGTACAGTACGATTGAAAAAAATAAAGTCAGCGTCTGGTATAGCGCACCGACCGCTTTTCGTATGCTGATGGGCGCAGGGGATGAGACCATTGCTCAGCATGATCTGAGCAGTCTTCGGCATGTCATGTCGGTTGGGGAACCGCTCAATCCGGAAGTGGTTCGTTGGGGCTGGAAAGCCTACGGTCAGCGCATCCATGACACTTGGTGGATGACTGAGACCGGGGCACAGCTGATTTGTAACTATCCGGAGATGCCCATTAAGCCAGGCTCGATGGGACGGCCGCTGCCGGGGATTGAAGCTGCGATTATTGATGACCGGGGGCAGGAGCTTCCTCCATACAGCATGGGTAACCTGGCTATACGAACGCCATGGCCATCGATGATGGCGAAGATCTGGAACAACCCGGCCAAATATGAAGAATACTTCAGGCTTTCGGGGTGGTATGTATCTGGAGACTCGGCTTATATGGATGAAGAAGGATATTTCTGGTTCCAGGGCCGGATTGATGATGTGATCAACTCTTCGGGTGAACGTATTGGTCCATTTGAAGTGGAGAGCAAGCTCGTAGAGCACCCTGCTGTAGCCGAGGCGGGAGTTATTGGCAAGCCGGATGTAACACGCGGAGAGATCATCAAAGCCTTTGTAGCACTGCGTGAAGGCTATGAAGCCACACCTGAGTTGAAGGAAGAGATCTATCGTTTTGTAAAAGAGGGCTTGTCAGCCCATGCTGCACCTCGTGAGATTGAGTTTAAGGATAAACTGCCCAAGACCCGTTCCGGCAAAATTATGCGGCGTGTGTTGAAAGCGTGGGAGCTGGATTTACCGACAGGGGATCTGTCCACAATTGAAGACTAACAGCCGAATATGTGCAGGCTGCATATGAAATAAAGAGCCTGATTCGCGTAAGATGCGGATCAGGCTTTTTTTGCTATGCGAAGAAAAACCCCGATCCTCTTTGGTGAGGATCGGGGTTTAACGGGGTAGTGCAAAGCCAATTCCTATGGTTGATATGGAACAGCAACGGAAGGCTCGGATTCTCCTACACTGTTGATGGCGGATACTTTGAACCATCCGGTCGTGGAGGCAGGAACACCGTAATCCATTGAAGTGCCAGAGGTCGTTCCGATCTTCGTGTATGGGGCAGAGCCTGTTTCACTGTAATACACGGCATAACTCTGCACACCTTCAGTTTCCGGATTGGAGGCCCATTGAATGCGCAGTCCTTGAGAGAGAGCTGCAACGCTTACCTGGCCTGGTGTACCAGGAACCGTCGTTGCGGCGCTGTCATCCTGGTTATCTTCCGGGTCAACCACGGTTCCGGGAACAGTGATTGGTTCCTTAGTCTCCTCATCCGGGAGTGGATCTGCCATTCCTCCACTGCTTACCGAAGCACTAGGAGCAGATTCTTTGCCAGCCACATCCACAGCAGTGACATAGAAGGAGAAGTTTCCGCCTTGGGCGTATGCTGTAAATGATCTGGATTCACCTGTCAGGACAACTTGCCCCTGATTCTGGAATCCGCCACCATTTACGGAGCGATACAAGCGATATCCAACGACATCATTTTCAGGTGTTGTGTTAAACGTAATTACAGCTTTGCCATTGGCAACGGATATCCTCACATTGCCTGGTGCATCTGGTGCCTTGCCATTGTCTGATCGTGGATCGATCTGTGTTGGCATGTCTGAATCTGCATCCTCTGGCAGGTAATAGGCAAGAGACTCGTGCCGGCTCATCCGTGAGAATGCGCTTTGCAATTCCTTGATGAGATCGGAGATCGGTTTCTTCCGTTTGATGACCGTCTTTTCTTTCAGCATGTCTGCAGGTGTTTCATCACGCGGGATGTAGTTTACACCATTGTAGGTAATGTATTTTGCTTTTGCGACACCATCATCACTATCTTTCGGAACAAATTTGCTGTTGAAAATATCTGTAACAAATTTGTCAGTCAGTGATGTTGGCAATTTGCCGCTATAAGCCGATACCGTGCGTGTCTCAATCCCGGACGGCTTCTTGAATGAATCTGTAACGAACAGTTCCTTATCTGTTGCAACGACTTCATTCAAAATTTGAGACCAGAGCTGCTGCGCACGTTTGCGCTGAGATTTCGTTTCCAACGTGTTTACAGGCTGTTTGTACCCGACCCACACACCAAGCGTGACATCAGGCGTATAGCCTTCAAACCAGACATCCGCATAGTTTTGCGTTGAACCGGTTTTTCCTACGATAGGTGCACTTTTGGTGTACTTATACGTTTCACGAACCTTATCAGCAGTACCTTCGGTGATTACGGTTCTTAACATATCCGTCATCAGGTACGCCGTTTGTTCGGAGAAAGCCTGAACAGGTTCTACTTCATGCTTATAAACGATATTTCCTTTGGAATCCACAATTTTACTAATCATATAAGAGTCATTATAAACCCCGTTGTTTGCAATAGCTCCGTAAGCGTTCGTAAGTTCTTCCACGGTTACGCCGTACTGGAGTCCCCCGAGAACACCGGTCTGTGCCTGGTAGTCCTGCTGCTGAATGGTTGTTATGCCAAGCTTCTTGGAAAATGCCCAGGCTTTTTCGATCCCGACTTCTTCATTAAAGAGTTTCAGCGCAGGAACGTTCAGAGAGTAGTTGAGTGCTCTGCGGGCGGTTACAAGTCCCTGGTAACGATTGTTCGCATTCTTCGGAATATGGAACCCGTTTGAGCCTCCATCCTTAAGAATGATCGGTGAATCATCAATAATGGACGCGGGTTGAACGAGTCCTTCTTCCAGAGCTGGCAGATATGCAGCAATAGGTTTCATGGTTGAACCAGGCTGACGGATCATTTGGGTCGCATAGTTCATCTGTTCATCCTGGAAATTGCGACCTTCGATCATGCCTAGAATGGCTCCGGTTTTGTGATCGATCATTATGGCTGCGGTCTGTTCTTTACCTTTTTTGGGATCATCCGCTGCGAAATTGCTGTCATCTTCGGCGATGGTACGCATCGTTTTGTACACACTCTTGTTAATCGTGGTGTATATACGGTATCCGCCTGTACGCAATTGCTGCTGGGCTTCTTCCAACAAAGCGCCGCTTTCCTTTTGAGTTGCTTCCTCACTGGAATCTGCGCCTTCAGAAGATCCTGAGTCGGCAGCAGCATCCGAATTCAGCTGTTTCATCAAAATTTGTGCAGCCTGGCGTTCGGTTTCCATCATAAGATATGGATAAGTATTGTAAGCCTTGACGGTTTTCGGTGCCAGTGAACTCTTGATGTCAAAAGCAAGTGCCTCGTCATACTCGGTTTGATTAATTTTGCCAAGTTCAAGCATACGACGTAATACCAGCTGCTGGCGATTAATTGCACGCTCAAAATTCTCCTCTACAAAGTCGCCTTTTCCGTTAAAGGCAGAATAAGAAGAGGGGAGCTGAGGCAATCCGGCGAGATAGGCAGCCTGTGCCGTGTTAATTTTCTCGAGATCGTTAATATTAAACAATCCTTTGGCAGCTGCCTTGATTCCATATACATTGTATCCGCTGGAACCATTACCAAATGGGACCTTGTTCAGATAGGCGGTCATGATCTCGTTTTTGGTCAGAAATCGCTCGAGCCGCAGAGACAGCAATATTTCCTTTACTTTGCGGTCTTCGGTACGATCCAGATTCAAGAACACGCGCCGTGCCAATTGTTGAGTCAGTGTGCTTCCGCCCGTTTGTACAGATTCTTTCAGCACTTTCTGTTTCACGGCCCGGAGCGTTCCGCTCATATCCACACCTTTATGTTCGTAAAAATGATTGTCTTCAATCGATATGACAGCATCAATAACTTTCTGCGGTATCTGGTCAAAAGTGACCGGACGCCTGTCTTCTTCCGTACGTAATTGACCGATCGGACTACCGTCGGCAAAGTAAGCAAAGCCTGTGATGGAGTTTTCGCTGACTTTTTGCTCAATCAGGGCCCTGGAGCGGACGGGCTCGTCTTTCACAATGGAACTGACGTATCCCATCAGAGCACCGCCAACAAATAGCGCCCCCATGAATCCGAGGACAACCATCCATTTGACGACACTGCCCAGTCTGCGGGCGAAGCTGCGCTTGCGGGCAGGCTGTTCATCGGGCTTTTTCTTATTAACATCAACCATTCAGTGTCTTCCTCCTTTTAACAGCACTTATTATAGCATAAAAAGGCGGGTTTGCATGCCTGAGAAATACAAGCAATGGTCGAAAATTGCCATTATTTTATGGAATATGAAATTTTTCATGCTTACTAAATCCTGTATGTAGAAAGTGAGCACAAAAAAAGCTGCCGAGAAGATCTCGGACAGCTTTTTGGAGTGAAGCTTTTAATGAAGTTCCAACGATTAACGGTTGTAGAACTCGACGATTTGTTTTTCGTCGATGTCTTGGGACAACTCCGAACGCTCAGGCAGACGGATGTATTTACCTTCTACAGCAGTGTCGTTGAATTCCAGGTATGCTGGAAGATGCGAACGGTTTTCCAAAGCTTCCTTAACGGAAGAAAGACCGCGGCTTCTTTCACGCAAGCTGATTACATCGCCAGTGCTTACTTGGTAAGAAGCAATGTCGACTTTTTTGCCGTTTACAGTCACGTGACCGTGGGATACCAACTGACGTGCTCCTGCACGGGAGTTAGCAAAACCAAGACGGTAAACGAGGTTATCAAGGCGGCACTCAAGCAAGAACATGAAGTTTTCACCCGCGATACCTTGCATTTTTTGCGCTCTAGCAAACAGAGTGCGGAATTGTTTTTCGCCCAAACCGTACATGTGGCGAAGTTTTTGTTTTTCTTGCAACTGCATACCGTAGTTGCTCATTTTTCTCCGTTGGTTAGCTCCATGCTGACCTGGAGGGAAAGGACGTTTCAATTCTTTGCCTGTACCGCTCAGGGAAATGCCGAGACGACGGCTCAATTTAAATTTAGGACCAGTGTAACGTGCCATGTTTAAAGTAGCTCCTTTTTAGTTAAAGTTCATATAGGGCTCTGTTTGCGCTCCAATTTGTTGATGCGGGCAAGGGCTCGCATACGTCAATCAGGAAAGTTCAGCCGCTGTCCTGAAAGCAACAAAAAGAATGAGGGTGACACAACCGGTAATGCCCAAATTTAAAGACCCATTAGTAGTCTTCATCAACAATTTATATTACAGTTTAAGAGAGACAAAGTCAAGAGTAGGATAAATGCAAAAAAAACGTCTAAATTTGTCGATAGGTCATTAGGCCCAAAAAAATGGGACGATTTTCTGAAATATGGATGCAAAAAAGCTTTGAAGAGAGTAAAATAGAATGTATCTTAACTTTAAATGATCATGTACATTAAGGTTATCGTAAGGTTTTTGCAGGTTTGCGATAACGTATGCAGATTAATGCATCCCATAAATGGATGCAAAAACGGTGCAAAGGAGCGCCTGACATGTTAGAACATCTAGGAAGTTTACCGGCTAGCTTGAATTCGCCAAGTTCGGGCGATTCCGCATCTTCTGCAGCTCGGCACAAAGAGCATGCGTTCTGGATGCAACAAATGGATATTACACCTTTTGATTTCTCATATTTGGGAAACTTGCTGCAGCAAGCCTACACTGATTGGCAAGCCCAGCATGATTCGGACTTGGACAAGTCATCTAGAATATACAGCGTTTGGAATACGGAAGGCATTTGTATGGGGTTCGCAAATGAGTTCGAGAATGGGTCTATACCAAGGGAAACGGTGATGGCGTGTCTTGAAACTGGAAAGGCACAATCTGTGCGAGGTTCTGATCAACATGGCGAGTTTCATTTTATGGCCGAACCTTTGTTTTCCAGAATCAACAAGGATATGTTCGCCGTGTTTACAGCTTTAGTTTACGAGCCTAATCGATATGAAACGTCTGAAGTGATTGTTCGATCTGAGGCAGCACATTATCGTACTTGCTTTTACCGAAGATTTGAATACATATTTATGGCGGATCTGTTAAAAGCTCATGAGCAAACGGCGCGTGAAGAGCATCGGAGATCGATTCTGTTTCAGATCGTCCAGCGGATGCATGACAAAATGGATGTGGATGCCATATTGGACGAGGTTTTCGACAGCATTGATTATTTGTATCCGACCACCAGTATGAATCTGTACATGTCCCAGGATCGGAACAGTTCCAATCCAAGGATCAGACCTTTGCTGTTTCATGAGCAGGGGGAAGATATCTGTGTTCGTTCGTTTAAAGATGGCCAAACGATCATAATCCGATCAGATCAGGGAGAGAGTCGTATTGTCGAGGTTGGGCTTCCGCTGAAAGGGAAGCAGGGCATTTATGGTGTATTTCACATTGAGATGAATGAAGAGCTCATGGAAGATCCCGACTTGCAGCTGATTACAATGATGGCTGATACAGCAGGAACCGCTTTTGAGAATGCCAAACTGCACGAGCAATCGAACATGTTGATTCAGGAACTTCGTCTAATCAATGATCTGACACAACGTTTGAATAAAAGTCTGCAGCTGAAAGAGATTTATCAAATCTCCGAGTTGGAGTTAAAGGACATATTTCAGGCTGAATCCTGTTGTATTCTTCAATTGAATGACAGTACGAATCGTTTCGAGGTAATGTCATCAAATGTTGGAGAGATGCGTCATAAGTCTTTTCCACTGGACTATGGTATCACTGGCATGCTGTATCAGACTGAAGAACCTCTCATTCTTTCTAATTATGCGCAGTGTACGAAAGTGTCTTCCGTATTTATGGAGGTTACGAGCTCCATGTCACTAATGGCCTCGCCAATTCGGGTGAATGGTCAAATGAAGGGTACCATTTTGCTTGGGCACCCCAAAGAACATTTTTTCTCATACGATAATTATCGCCTGTTGCAGATGCTTTCCATCCACGTAGGGTTGGCCCTCTCCAATGCGACGCTGCATGCCGAGGTTCGACGCTTGGCCAATTTGGATATGTTGACAGGGCTCTACGTTAGGCATTATCTGGATAGTGTTATACACGAACGACAGACACATGAATTTTGCGGTTCATTAATTGTAGTTGATATCGATCAGTTCAAGCAGGTGAACGATACATTCGGTCATCAAACCGGCGATCAGGTGCTGAAGCAGGTAAGCGATATTGTTACAACTTCTGTTCGTTCCGAGGACGTCTGTGCCAGGTGGGGTGGCGAGGAACTGGCCATTTACATGCCGCAGCTGGGTATCCGCCAGGCAGTGGAATATGCAGAGGTTATTCGCAGACGAGTGGCGGAAGAGACCAGACCGCCCGTGACCGTCTCCAGTGGCATTGCCGAGTGGAATTGGATGGATGACAAGGTTAGTGTAGAGTCATTGTTTTACCGGGCAGATATGGCCCTCTACGAAGCCAAGCACGGTGGACGCAACCGAATTGTGCTGGAAGAACAGGAAGTTACACGCTAAGAGAGAACTATTCCATATTGGAGTCGTTCTCTCTTTTTTTTGCAGCAAAGTTTGGTTCCAGGGAAGTATAAGGGCATACAGGAGGGGCAGGCTATGGAGAACGTTGGACGGAAGGAAGGTATTGCACATGATTACACGGCAGGGTATGCGCACATTATTGTTGCTTCTAGGTGTGGTTATCATTTCCGCACCAGGCTGCGGGCTAATACAGCGTGAGCGAAGTGCTGAAGAAGTATTCTCAATGGCCTTATCGGGGATTGCTGGCAAAGAAAAGCTGGACTTTGTAGGGGAAGCCGGTTTGAGACGTGAGAGCAGCGGCCTATTTGAGAATCAGTTCAAATTCGAAGGGAAGCTGGAAAACCATGACCAGCTGACTTTACAGACAAGACTTCCAGGAGCGGTGACCACAGCGGGCACAGGTTCAGCAGGTGGCATGAGTGCTGCTTCAGCAAACCTTAATGGACGACCAAGCGGGTTCAGCGCTTCTTTTCAACGAAAACATGGACAATGGATGGCATTGACTGCAGAACATGAACCTCTCCGGGGATCCCTGTCCCGCTATAATCCGATTGCACAACTGGAAAATATCGACCGGATGAACAAAACGATAAAATCCGAATACGGTTCCGGTCGAAGAACACGGATTCTTCGGATTGAGCTTGCTCCTGATGATGCAAAGGCCTGGGCAACAACCCAATTAAAAGACGAGATGAACTCAATTAAGGCAGAATATATGCACAAGGCTAGTACATTTAAAGGAACAAGTCAGGCAAAGCTTGAGAAGGATTTGAGCAAAGTATGGCAGCAAGGTGAAACCAGCATGGAACAAATGATGAAACAGGCGAAGGTGCAAACCGTGTATCATCTTACCGTGGATCGCAAAACCAGTTTGCCACTGCGGCTCTCCTCGGAAAGTCAGGTGACCTATAGGGATTCAAGCAACAAAAGCAATAAGGAAGCTCTGGTGATGGATGTTAATTTTAAAACATATGATTAAGAGGTTGGGGTCTGCCTGCTGACGGGATTGCTGTGGCGTGCTACAATAGTATCGTAATTTACCGTTGTTCAATTATAGAATGACAGATGACAGGAGGATTTACGAGATGAAGGACCCACGAATTCAGAAGCTTGCAGCCAATCTGGTTGGCTACTCTGTAGATGTACAGCCTGGCGAGAACGTGCTGGTTGAGATGATTGGATCGGAGCGTGATCTGATCAATGCCATTATTGAAGAAGTAGGAAAAAAAGGCGGCAATGTCTTTGTACAGCTGACGGATAAGACGGTACAGCGTGTGATGCTGAAAAATGCTACAGAAGAGATGATGAAAACCTGGGCAGAGATTGACCTGAACCGAATGAAACAAATGGATTGTTACATTGGTATTCGTGCAGGCGAGAATGTAAACGACCTGTCCGACGTGCCGGAAGAAAAAATGAAAATGTACAATTCACTGTATTCCCATCCGGTACATAGCGAGCAGCGGGTTAAACATACGAAATGGGTTGTACTTCGTTACCCGAATGCCAGTATGGCGCAGCTGGCGAATACCAGTACGGAAGCATTCGAAGATTTCTATTTCGATGTGTGCAACCTGGATTATGCCAAAATGGACAAAGCACAGGATTCCCTGGCAGCCCTGATGAACCGTACGGACAAAGTTCGTATTACAGGACCAGGCACGGATTTGAGTTTCTCCATTAAAGATATCGGTGCAGTGAAGTGTTCTGGTCAAAAAAATATCCCTGATGGTGAGGTTTACAGTGCACCTGTGCGTGACTCAGTAAACGGAACAATCAGTTATAATGCAGCTACCCTTTATAACGGGGTTACGTTTGAAAATATCAAATTCACCTTCAAGGATGGCAAAATTGTTGAAGCGACAAGCAACGATACGGAGCGCTTGAACGAAATTCTGAATTCCGATGACGGTGCACGTCATATTGGTGAATTTGCGATTGGGTTCAATCCGCATATTCTTCATCCGATGAAAGATATCCTGTTTGATGAGAAAATTGCAGGCAGTCTGCACTTTACTCCAGGGCAAGCATATGAAGAAACGGATAATGGAAATCGCTCGTCCATTCACTGGGATCTCGTGCTGATTCAGCGCCCGGACTACGGCGGTGGCGAGATTTATTTCGACGATGTGCTGATTCGCAAAGACGGCATCTTTGTGATTCCGGAACTGGAATGCCTCAATCCGGACCAATTGAAGTAATAGCGGGATTTTGCTGTTGCTAGGAAAGCGGATTCACGGTATCATGTAGTGGTAATTAATAGATGATACCAAATGTGAAAAGACGGAGGGATTCCTATGTCGAGTAATAACGCGGCTGTAGTGGAAATTGCTCAAACAGCAGGCAAGTTTACTTCTTCAATCGTGCTTCATTCGGAGAACAAGTATATTGACGTCAAAAGTATTCTCGGGTTGTTTACCACGCTGATCAGCACACACAGCTATGAACTGCACGTTCATGGACCAGATGCTGACGAAGCCAAAACAGCCATGTCCGAAGTATTTGCCAAACACGGACTGAACGTGAGCATCGCGTCCGAGTAATCGTTTCAGGGAGCATCTCCGCCTGTCTTGGCGGGGGTGCTTTTTTGCGTATGAAGATGTACAGGTTCTGTTAGCCCTTGCAAAGGACTTGAAATACACACTGACAGAGCCTCCACTTTGCGTGGTTATTTTGGTCAGGTTCTTGTATTAGCTCCTGATTTCGTCTAATATTAGAGGTAGAACGTCTTTACGCGATTTTTGGGACATAGGGGGGAAAAATGCATGACTTCATCTGATCTGCAGGACCAGCTGAACATGAAAGCGATCAGTCTTCTTCAAGAAGATGCAGATAAAATACAGAAGCTTATTGAAGTACAGATGGAGAATCTGGCTACCCGCTACTGCCCTCTCTATGAGGAAGTATTGGATACACAGATGTATGGGTTCTCCAAGGAAGTCGATTTTGCTGTTCGTGCAGGGCTTCTTCCGGAAGGTGCAGGTAAGCAGCTGGTAAGTGCGCTTGAGCGGAATCTGGCAATTCTATATGAAGCTTTGAACAAAAAGAATGAGCAATAGCCTGCTATAGCGCGGGTCAGAATAGAAGGCATGCAGGAGTTTTGCATGCTTTTTTTGTGTGTTTGAACGCGGGAAGGGATTGAGCCTTAAAGTTTAAGATGAAAAAAACAGTCCGGAATGAAATTCCGGGCTGCTTTTGGTTGATGAATTTTTTGTTTGGTTCTGCAAGGTTCCAGCGTTACACCAAGAAGAAGGAAACCCCCAAAATAATGTACACCACCAGCAGGAGCAATCCCTCATACCAGTTCGTTGAACCATCCTGGGTAATCGATTTGGCGATAAACACGGATACCCCAATGGCGACCAGCTCAATGGTTGTAAAGACGATATCCATGGTTCTGCCTGTAAAATAACTTACAAAAATCAGCACGGGTGCAACAAAGAGTGCGATTTGCAAGCTGCTGCCGACTGCAATCTCCACCGCAGCGCCGATTTTGTTTTTCATCGCAAGCATGATGGCTGCACTGTGTTCAGCGGCATTACCGATGATGGCAACCAAAAATGCACCGACGAACAGTTCGCTCAGACCAAACTCTTCGGTAAACACCTCAAGCGTACCCACGAGCCATTCACTGACAAAGGCCACCATGACCGTTGCCACGACCAGATATAGAATCGATTTTTTCTTGGACCATGCCGGTGCATGTTCGTGCGGCAGCTCTTCATCTTCATCCACAGTGACATCTGCGAGATAATTCTTATGGGTGACCATGGAGAACAGCAGCCAAGCGATGTAGGCAAGGATCAGCAAGCCTGCGACAATCAGGCTAAGCGTGTCGGTATCCTTTTGTGTAATGGAATGGGTATTGAGAAAGACAGCCGGGATAAACAGGGCAATAATCGCCACAATCATCAGAGAGCCGTTTAAACCTGCAAGCGATACGTTGTAATTTTGAATTTTGAACTTGAGACCTCCGGCAAAGATGCTCAGTCCGAGCACCAGCAGCAGGTTCCCGATAATGGAGCCAGTCAAGCTGGCTTTCACCATGTCGAACAATCCTTCTTTTACGAGGAAAATGGCAATGATCAGTTCAGCTGCGTTACCGAACGTTGCATTCAGAAATCCGCCAAGCCGTTGTCCGGCATAGTGCGCAACATTTTCGGTGGCTTTTCCTAAAAAACCGGCCACGAAAATAACCGAAATGGCTGAAATCACAAACTGCAGGATCGGATTCCAATGCAGATAGTGGGCGATGGCGCTGAGAGCAAAGGTGACAATCAGCAAAATGGATGAAATCCGGTTTCTCACAACAAACACCTCGGTTTAATAATTATTTTGTTTTGATGACCATAATAAATCTTTATGAGATTATTTTCATATTTCAATATAACCAAATGGTGGTAGGTTGTAAACGCATGTTTTTGAGTTTAATTTGCTTTTTGGGGTGGAAAGGATTTAAAATACGAGTAACGAAGTGAAGGAGGATGTGGCATGGCAGAACAACTTCAACTAGAAGGCGGGAACATCCGGATTGCCGATGACGTGGTGGCGAAAATTGCCGGAATGGCTGCGATGGAGACACCCGGAATTGCCGCAATGTCTGGAGGATTGTCAGAGGGCTGGGCCAAACGTCTCAGCGGTAAAAACGTACAGAAAGGCGTAGGCGTTGAGGTCGGCCAGCTGGAAGCAGCCATTGATCTGCGCATCATCGTCCTGTACGAGACACCGATTCATGAAGTATCCCGCATGCTTCAACAGAATGTGAGAGAAGCGGTAGAGACCATGACCGGATTACGCGTTGTCGAAGTGAACGTGAAGGTAGAAGGCGTATCCTTCAAAGGCGACGACCTGTAGGCTTATAACCTCCAATTGAACTGGAGAGCCAGATGACCAGATAATGGTCGCTGACTCCAGTGAACCAAAAAAGACTTCACATCCTAGGGATGCGAAGTCTTTTTTTTATTATTCTCGAAATAAATGTTAACGAATGCGGCGAATGGATTCCCGTGAACGTACAGCCGGAGATGTGCGTGTTTGCGTTTGTACCGTTACGGATTTCGTTCGCTCTTCCTTGATGACATCCTGATTGTTGGTACGCGAGATACTGAGCAGAATGCCCATGGCGACCATCATCACAAAGAGTGAGGTTCCTCCATAACTGATAAACGGAAGGGTGACCCCCGTTACCGGAATCGTCTGGGTCACACCTCCGATGTTAATGAACGCCTGAATGGCGATCAGGCCCATAATTCCGATACCGACCAGCGTTCCGAACGGATCAGGACAGCGCAGGGAGACGATAATGCCCCGCCAGATAAAGTACAAGTAAACCAAAAGGAACAATGTACTTCCAAGGAATCCGAGCTCTTCCCCAATCACGGAGAAAATAAAGTCATTATATGCATTCGGCAGATAATGAAGCTTCATCGTACCTTGTCCAATCCCGGAACCGGTCATGCCGCCATCACCGATGGCCACAAGAGAGCGGAAAAGGTTAAGACTTCCTCCGCTAGGGTCCGATAACGGATTGAGGAATGCCTGGATCCGTCCAATCTTGTAGTTCTGCTCAGCACTGGCTGTTGTCGTATCGGTAACACTGTCTGAAGGAGACACAGAGGAGAAAAGGGCATTCGCCCCAAGTGCAAGCGCCCCTCCTAACACGACAAGCATGATCGAACCCATAATATGCTTCATGCTGGCCCCGCCTGCATAGATGACGAGACCACAGGTGGAAACCAGAATGAAGCAGGTACCGAAGTCGGGCTGCAGCATGATTAGTCCTGCAATGACACCGACGATCACGAGGACCGGAATATAACCTGTCTTGAGATCCCTGAATCGTTCCCCTTTTTTGGTGATCAGTGCAGAGAGATACAGAATAATGGCAATTTTGGCAAACTCCGCAGGCTGAACACTGAAGCCAAAGATGTGAATCCAGCTTCGTGCACCATTTAACACCTTGCCTGTAACCAAAACAAGCAGGAGCATTACGGTAGTGAACAGGAAAAAGGGTGCATAAAGCTTCTTGTATTTGTTAAAACGAATGTTCATGGCAAAAAACATACCAACTAAACCGATAACCGCCCACATCAGTTGTTTTTTCGTGAAGTATAGGGCATCATTGTTAAAACTTTTGCTTGCAATTGCAATGCTGGAACTGGAGCTAAACACCATCACCAGTCCAAAGCCCACCAACAATAAAGTGAGGATTAGCAGTTGAAAATCCGGCGTGCCTCTCTTCGTTTTCGTTTGGGCCGTTTGTTGTTTCATGGTTTGGCCCAGCCTAAGCTTCCAGCAGTTCTTTGAGCTGCTGCAATTTTTGGGCTGCCAGCTTCACGACTGGCTGCGGAACAGAAGAGTCATAATCCAGACCGTGCGGGAAGGTTGCTTTTCCGAGATAAACAGCCTCGACAGAGAGCACCGTATCCGGTTTTTCAAGTTTGCCATCCACTACACGGGTATTGATACGTACAAAGTATTCCGATTTTGTGTTGTCATCTTCGATTTTGTAGTCATATGTAGCACGGTAATACTCCCATTGCCACCGGACAAATCCGACTTTCTCGGCGCTCTCATCCAGGTATGCCAAGTCGCTTTTCAAGCCATCCAAGCCTGTATTCTCAAAAATCATAAGCGTCTGATCCTCCTCATAAGCTTCCGAGTATAATTCTCGTGCATTTCTCTAGTTCATGATAGTATGTTTCCCCTTCCCGTGCAAGCTTTCGAAAGGCGTTTCGTATCGGTTTTCTTCCAATTCTGCTACAATATACAGCAATAGGTTTGATGAGGATGGTTCGGACTTGATGAAAGTTCCGTTCAAGATCGAAAGGATGGGGAGAAAATGACAAATAATATATGGTGGGACGATCTGCAAATCCATATGGTGGAATGGCGGCGTCATCTTCATCGCAATCCCGAGGTTTCCTTTCATGAGGAGAAGACATCCTCTTTTGTGGCGGATATGCTGGAGAGCTTCGGAGCTGAAGTGAAACGTCATGTAGGCGGTCATGGTGTGATTGGTACGATTCGGGGGGACAAGCCTGGTCCGGTCGTCATGCTTCGGGCTGATATGGATGCACTGCCGATTCAGGATGAGAAGGACGTTGAATATGCTTCGCAAAAGGCAGGAGCAATGCATGCGTGTGGTCATGATGGGCATGTGTCCATTTTACTCGGAACGGCATTGTATTTCAGCAAGCACAAGGCTGATATCCAAGGCGAGATCCGCTTCTTGTTTCAGCCTGCGGAAGAGCTGCTTCCAGGCGGGGCTGTAAAAGTCATTTCGGATGGTGCGCTTGATGGTGTCGATGTGATCTATGGCATCCATCTGTGGACGCCTCTTCCGGTGGGAGTGGCAGCCAGCAAGGAAGGACCGCTCATGGCGGCTGCGGACGACTTTTACATTGAGATCAAAGGAAAAGGCGGTCACGGAGGCATGCCGCAGTCGACCATAGACAGTCTGGTCGCAGGTTCTGCACTTGTCATGCAGCTGCAGACGGTCGTCAGTCGTTCCGTGGATCCGCTGCGTCCTGCAGTATTGACCATCGGCACAATGCAGGCGGGATCTGCCCAGAATGTTATTGCAGAGTCCTGCAAAATGAGTGGAACTGTCCGAACATTTGATGAAGAAACAAGAGCAGAAATGAAGGAACGTGTACACACCATCGTTTCCCAGACGGGTGGAGCGTATGGAGCACAGACAGATGTGAATTACATCATGGGTTATCCGCCTGTCGTGAACGATGAGCGAGAAACGGCCCGGTTCTTCCGGAGTGCGGTCCAGGTGTTTGGGGAGGAACAAGTGCAGACATCGCCTATGTTGATGCCAGCAGAAGATTTCGCTTACTATTTACAGAAGGTTCCAGGCTGCTTCATGTTTGTCGGTGCGGGCAATCCGGACAAAGGCGCCATTTATCCGCATCATCACCCCAAATTTGATTTTGATGAAGATGCCATGCAGCATGCTGTAAAGCTCTTTATTGCCATGGCTACCGATTATATGGCGGATTAACAGAATGTTTTGGGTATAGTTGGGCATCCTACTCTTAGAAGTAGGGTGCTCTTTTTTGTATGACCAGGATGGGAGTGTCGGCTGCGAAGGTTCATTTCTGGGTTTGCCGGAACTGGACTTTTTGTTATGCATGCTTATCCGTAGAGAGCACAACGTAATTCCATCAGACAGGAGGAGCAGGGATGGAGACGACAGATGCATGTATTGTTCAGCGGGATTTTACGATACTGCTGGAAGTGGGTCATCCCGGATTCGAGCAGGCCCGCGCACGACTAGGAACATTCGCCGAACTTGTGAAGACCCCTGAGGGCTTCCATACCTACCGCATGACATCATTATCTCTTTGGAATGCTGCTGCACTTGGATGGAGTGCTGATCAAGTCATTAGCAGTCTGGAGTCCGTTTCTCGCTGGAACGTACCAGCGGCCCTCATACAGGATATTCGAAGGATTATGGGTCAATACGGGAAGTTGAAGCTCAATTGGGAAAAGGACCATCAGCGTCTGCGCCTGGTCGGAGACAGTGAACAACTGCTTGACGAGTTGACTGGGCTAAAGACCATTGCAGCTTTTCGTATGGAACGTGTGGCTCCGGACGAGCTTGTGGTTCGCGGAGAACAGCGAGGATTACTTAAGCAAGAATTGACGCGTTTGGGCTACCCTGTACTGGATTATGCCGGATACCGCCCCGGAACACGTCTTTCTTTTGGCTGGAAAAGTGAAGCGAATGACCTTCATGAAACCGATTCGGATCAGGAAGCTTTTGGGCTGCGTTCATATCAGAGAGAAGCCGTTGACGCTTTTGAGGGAAGTGAAGGCATGGGTGGCAGCGGTCTGCTCGTATTGCCTTGTGGAGCTGGAAAAACCGTCATTGGCATGGCTGTTCTGGAAAGGCTTCAATGCGAATGCCTCATATTGACCTCCAACACAACCTCGGTTCGGCAGTGGATCCAAGAGTTACAGGATAAGACGACGCTTACCTGTGATCAAATCGGTGAATACTCCGGTCAAAAAAAACAGGTGCGGCCTGTCACCGTGGCAACCTATCAGATCCTTACCCACAGAAAATCCAAAGATTCCGATTTTACTCACATTAAATTGCTGAGTGAGCGGGAATGGGGGCTCATCATTTATGACGAGGTGCATTTGCTGCCAGCACCCGTATTTCGGGCTACGGCAGATATTCAAGCTACGCGAAGACTGGGATTAACCGCAACCCTGGTAAGGGAAGATGGGTGTGAGCAGGATGTATTCTCCCTCATCGGTCCTAAACTGTATGATATGCCATGGAAAGACCTAGAGCGGCAAGGCTGGATTGCCAATGTGCAGTGCCAGGAAATCCGCATTCCTTTTTCGACGGATCTGAAAACAAGTTACCTGGAGGCTGAAGCAAAACATCAGTTTCGTCTTGCGGCTGAAAATCCGGCAAAGCTGCAAGTGATAAGGCGATTGCTGCGTCAACACCATGATCTGCCTGCACTTGTGATAGGTCAATATCTGGATCAGCTCGAAACCATTGCCCGGGAAATTGACGCGCCACTGATTTCTGGCATGATGTCCCAACATGAACGGGTGAAGTGGTTTGAATCCTTTCGCCGGGGCGAGATCAAAACAATTGTGGTTTCCAAGGTGGCGAACTTTGCCGTGGACCTTCCGGATGCAGCTGTAGCGCTTGAAATATCGGGAAGTTATGGCTCAAGGCAGGAAGAGGCACAGCGACTGGGCAGGATTTTGAGGCCTAAGCCGGGAGATAATAAAGCCTATTTTTATACGCTCGTATCGGAAGATAGCAGGGAACAGGAGTTTGCATTGCGTCGCCAGATGTTTTTGGTGGAGCAAGGTTATGAATACTCCGTTATCCATGAACATATGTAACTGCCACCAGGCGTAAGTGTGGTATAGAAAGGCAGGGCAAAGCCAATGCGAGTATACGAAGCATCGGAACCAAAAGAGCTAACGGAACTTTTACCTTCAGAGCAAGTAGTACTGGGTGCTCTTTTTCACAAACATGCAGGTCAACCCTTTTCCACAATGATGACAACGTCCGAGTCAGCGGCAGAAGGACTGAGCGGGGTGGAAGCCAGGTCAGCGTTTATTCGTCTAAGGCAGAAGGGGTGGATTAGGGCTGTACGCAAGACATGGGGGGAGAGCTTATACTACATCCCGGTTCACCTCATCCCCGCATTAACGGCAGCATACGCACAAAGGATCAGGGATAACGGTTTGCCGGAGCGGGATATGGGGCGGGATGGACTTGAACTTAAGATGACCCAGAGTAATCCAATTCAAGTGATCCAAGAAGCCAAACCGGATATCGCTGTTGAAATCATTCATATTCTGGCCTGGATCGCCAGAGAAAATCTCACATTAACCAGTAAAGGTACAGTCCACAAAAGAATGCTGCAGCGCTTAAGTGCCATGACTCATTGGTGTGCCGAAGATTTTGTCGGGTTAAACTTGCAGTACGAACATCCGGATGTGTATCCTGCCCATGTTGCCATCCTTTTGGATATGCTGCTCAGCCTGGGGCTTCTCCATAAGGATCAAGAAAAAATACAGGTAGATGCTGCCTCTCTGGGTTACTGGTTAAAGCAGTCTTGGCCCTTCATGCATCGCGAAATATTCAAGGTGTGTATGGGTCGATATGGTATATCGAGCCCAGAGGTACAACATTTTCGCTACCGTTTGATATTGTTAGGTGCAAGCCAGTATACGTGGTTCGATATTGCAGATGTGATTCTGCAGCGTAACAAGAACGGGGAAACCGGGGATGCTGGACAGTCAGAATATGTCCGGAGCTGGCTCAATGCTCTAGCTGGATGGGGATACGGCGAGATTGGTGAAGATGCTTCTGGCAACTTGTTTTATCGCTGGCTGGTTGATCCTGAAGCGTTGTTACACTCGGAGGTACAGCAAGCCATGGATACTGGCAAGGAAGTCTTCTTTGTGCAGCCTGACTTCGAAATTATGGTCCCACCAGAGGTGATTCCACAAGTTCGCTGGAAACTGGAGTACTGCGCCGAATTGATCAGCCTCGACCGGATGAGTATTTATCGTGTGACCAAAGAACAAATCATGAATGCGTCACGAAACGGGTTTACGTGTGACAAAGTGATGGAATTCCTTGACTGTTATGCTGCCATGAGAGTCCCAGAGCATGTACGTATGGCGATCCAACAATGGGGAAGTGAATGGGATCGCTTGAAGACGCAGAGTGATAAAAATGCAGCGAATAATCAGATTATAAAGTCGATTGACTCCTTTTTGAACGACAAGGATGATCACGTGATTGAACCTGGTGATTCACAAGCAAGCTTTTATGTACAGGGTAGGGAGGGACTATTCCATCTTGGGCCGGATTCGTTTATATATGAGCAAGAGCAGTTCATAGTGGAGCCATCGGATCTTTTACCAGAGTACGGGTCAATTCCGGACATGTGGCATAACGATTGGCGGCGGTATCACATGTCCACAACTCGTCAGATTACGGCAAAAGCGATAGAATGGCAGACCAAGCTGAGTCTGAAAAAAGATCAGTCCGTGGTATACATTATTCCGGAACAAATCCAGGGTCATGACGATTGGACGCTGACAGGCTGGGTTGTCCCTGGGACAGACGAGAGAGCAATAGAGCGGTGTACCATCTCGCCTATGGACTGGGACAAGATACGACTGATCGTACCAGAGCAGATATGACGCATGAAGCTCATGTTCCCCTATTTTCTAATTGCAGGAAAAACTCTTCTTAACTATCGGGGGATATGCTATGATAAAGTAGTCTACCTTACGTAGAACTTTATATATAGATAGGATGAATTTCATGAGCGTAGCGGAATTGAACACGGTCGATATGGCCCAAGTGTTGACGGGCGCATATGAACTGGGCGACATGATTAACCAATCTGCCGAAGTATCGGATTATTTATATTGGAAGCAGCAAGTTGAAACCAATCCGGAGATCCAAGCTGGAATACGCAAGCTGAATGCCAAAAAGGAACTGTTTGAAGAAACACAGCGTTTTGGGCACTTCCACCCGGATTATCATGCTGCAAAAGACCAGGTAAGAGCTCTGGAACAGGAATTGGAACAAATTGAGGCAGTAGCCCGTTTCAAGCAGGCGGAGAGAGCGCTGGATGAGATGCTGCATCAGATGTCGGAGACCATTGCTTACGCAGTGTCTACCACCATTAAGGTTCCAAGCAATGACCCGAATCCAAAAGGTGGCGGCTGTGGCAGCGGCGGCAAATGCAGCTGCGGTTAACCGAATTCCAATAAATTAAATTCCATATAGACCGGACCTTCTCCTCGGAAGTGTCCGGTCTCCATTATAAGAGAGGCGGGGAAGATGATGTTTGCGGAAAGGACAGGATTTATTATTTGGGTTAGTGATTTAAAAGCGGCCCGCAACCTCGAAAAGTATGGTACCGTTCATTACATTTCCCGCCGAATGCATTATGTCGTCATGTACGTTAATGCAGAGCGGGCTGAAGATACGATGAAAAATGTGAAGCGGCTTTCCTATGTGCGCAAGATTGAACGTTCCTATCGGAACGAGATCAAAACAGAGTATGCCAGCAAAACGATGGACAAAACAAGTTTTTACGGGATATAACCAATACGTTCACCAATAACAATGATTGTTGGGCTGACATAAGTGTGGAAATACAAAAACATATTTGCAATAGAAGTCGCCCCATTGGCGGCTTTTTTTTGTTGGTAGGAATAAGGCTCGATCTCATCTAAGCAATACGTGCTGTACATACCGAATAGGGGGATGTTCCATTACTTTAAAAAAGTCAAACTCCTCACTTAACCAATCGAATATTTGTTAGGAGTATGTCATTTAAATTAACACATTAAAGTCATGTTCGCTCAAGAAAAAGTAAAAATGATGTAAAATAGATCGTATGTATGCCAATTTTTCAATTGGTAATTTTCCACTTTTACAAATGGAATCGCTTTCTTTTAGGTGAAAATTACACATTTTACGATTGTAAAAATGGAGTTAAAATCTTATATAACCCTGGTACATCAATGTTTATGCGCTTTGACAAAATGACATATTTACGAAAAAATGCGTGATCCTCTATTGTTAAGCTAATGCTGCGCCAACAAAACTAACATGTAAAATGAATCTTTCAATCTTTTCCTGCGGCGCACGACCCAAACATGAGAAACGACAGAAGGAGGCGATCCTGTGTGCAGGAAGTAAAAACGGTCAATCAGCAACAGACTTTATACCAGCCGAAAATCAGCAGGAAGCGATGGCAAAAAATCTGGAGGAACTGGGAGCTGTATTTGTTTATCGCACCCGCATTTCTGTATTTTCTCATCTTTCACTACGGACCCATGTACGGTATCCAGATTGCGTTCAAAAATTACAATCCGGTACGGGGAGTATTCGGGAGTTCCTGGGTAGGTTTCGATCACTTTGTTCGATTCTTTGAATCCTATTATTTCTGGGATTTGATGTGGAACACACTAAGCATCAGTTTGTATGAGCTCGCTGTCGGGTTTCCAATTCCGATTATTCTAGCGCTAGCGTTCAATGAATTGAAACACAAGCGATTCAAAAAGCTGGTCCAGACGGTTACTTATGCGCCTCATTTTATCTCTGTTGTCGTGATGGTTGGTATGGTGATTGCCTTTTTGTCTCCATCCACCGGAATTTTGATCCGTTTTGTGGAATGGATGGGTATCGATGCGCCTGCATTTCTGACAAGCCCGGCATGGTTCAAGACGGTATATGTGCTTTCCGGCGTGTGGCAGAGTGCGGGCTGGGGTACAATCATCTACCTTGCTGCGTTGTCGGCAGTAGATCCTGGCCTACATGAAGCAGCGATTATAGATGGGGCAAACAGACTGCAACGAATTCGGCACATCAACATTCCCGTGCTGGTACCAACAATGACGATTCTGCTCATTTTGAACATGGGAAGTCTGCTTGGAGTTGGGTTTGAGAAAATCCTGCTCATGCAGAACCCGCTGAATATGGAATCGTCAGATGTCATTTCCACTTTTGTATATCGTTCGGGTCTTGAAAATGCACAATACAGCTTCTCTACTGCTGTGGGCCTGTTTAACTCTGTGATTAATGCGTTCCTGCTCGTTACGGTCAATCAGATTGTCCGCAAGACGAGTGAGAACAGTCTTTGGTAAAGGAGGGGGAACCATGTTAACCGGTATACAAGAAACGAGACAAGACAAAATTTTTCTGACCCTGAACTATATCTACGTTACGATTGCGTTTCTCCTTGTAGCCTATCCGCTGGTCTATATGATCAGTGCTTCAATCAGCAATCCGAAAGAAGTTGCTTCGGGTGCGATGTGGCTCTTTCCCAAGGATATCACGTTTGAAGGGTATCAAAGAGTACTTCAGGATCAACGGATCTGGTCAGGTTATGCAAACACCATTTTGTATACGGTTGTGGGTACTGTTGTAAACCTGATATTCACCATTCCGGCGGCGTATGCGCTCAGCAGAAGAGACTTGGTTGGCAGAGGGTTCTTTATGGGGGTCTTTATGTTCACGATGTTCTTCGGCGGAGGGTTGGTACCGAGTTATCTGCTGATTAAGGAGCTCGGCATGATTAACAGCATGTGGGCACTGATTTTGCCTTCCGCAGCTTCGGTATGGAACATCATCGTCTCCCGTACCTTCTTCCAGGGAACGATCCCGAGTGAGCTTCAGGAAGCCGCACAGATTGATGGTTGTTCTAATTTCAAGCTGTTTTTCAAAATCGTACTTCCGCTGTCCATGCCGATCATAGCCGTTATGGCGCTCTTCTACGGTGTAGGGCACTGGAACAGTTATTTCTCAGCGATGATTTATTTGAATGATTCGGCAAAATATCCGCTTCAGCTCGTATTAAGACAGATCCTCGTGCTGCAGGAAATGTCGGCCCAGGGCTCCGGCATGATGGACAGTTCAGCTGCCTCAGCACTGAATAACAAAGCCGAAGTAGCGGCACTCGTTCGCTATGCAGTCATCATTGTATCCACACTGCCGGTTATTATCGTATATCCGTTTTTGCAGCGTTATTTTGTTCAGGGTGTCATGATTGGTTCCGTCAAGGGCTGATCTATACCATATATATCATCCGAAAAGGGAGTTGTTGTCATGAAGAGAGCTCACAAGAAGTCAACGGTTCTTCTAAGTTTGATCCTTGCTGCAAGCATGCTTGCGGCATGCGGAACCTCTCCTGATGGCGGTTCAACCGCTGAACCGGGGACACCGGAAGAGACAGGGGTAAAACAAGAGGGTTTTCCTATTGTGGAGGAACCGATCACATTGACCATGATGTCTCAGGATGTAGGCGTTGCGGATTGGAATACGATGCCGGTCATTCAGGAAGCGGAAAAGCTTACGAACATCAAGTTTGAATTCCAGCTCACTCCGATTGACAGCTTTGCAACCAAGAAAAACCTTGTCTTTGCAAGTGGTGATTTGCCTGATGTACTGTACGGAGCCGACCTTACACCTGCAGAGCAGGTGACCTACGGTACCCAAGGTTCGCTTGTTCCGCTTGAGCCGTACATTGATGGGGGATATGCTCCAAACATTAAAAAGTTGTTTGATGAAAATCCGGACATTCGAAAATCGTTCACAACTCCCGAAGGACATATTTACGCCCTTCCTTTCATTGACAGTGCTGCAGTCTGGTATCGCAGCCCGATGTGGTATAACGGCAGTATGCTGGAAGCGCTTGGCGTGAAGGAACTGCCGAAGACGACAGAGGAATTGTATGCATTACTGAAGCGGGTAAAGACTGAAGATCCGAATGGCAACGGCCAAGCTGATGAAATTCCGCTGACTTCCGTGAAGCTGGACGATCTGAGAATGTACTTTCTAGGCTTCTGGGGGATCTATGACCCTGTTGTATACGTGGATAAACAAGACAAGGTGTTCTACAGTCCGATGCAGGAAGGTTACAAAGGTTATCTGGAATTCATGAATCGATTGTGGAAAGAGGATCTGCTGGATCACGAGACTTTCTCCCAGACGCCTGAGCAGAAAAAAGCCAAGGGAGAAAACAATCAAATTGCTCTCTTTAATGACTATTTCTCCTACTTTACGCTGGGCGGCGACCCGGACGCGGCAATGAAGAATCCGCTGATGACACCGGTGGCGAGTGATATTGCAGGAACTCCTGTTTATGGAATGCATCCGGGCCTCTCCGCGAATGGGACATTTGCCATCACAAGTGTGAATGAGCATCCGGAAGCAACCATGCGCTGGATCGACTATTTGTACTCCGTTGAGGGACAAACGCTCTTTAATCAAGGTCCTGAAGGCACGCTGTGGAAGTATACCAACAAAGACACGCATGAAAAAGAATGGTTGCCTGTTCCGGGAGGCGGCGACCGTGAAGAGTACAGAGGCACCATTACTCCAAACTTTGGCATGTTGACTCCAGGTCATAATTCGCCGGAACTCACGAAGGGCCTTACGACTGAATTTGACGAGTGGATTGCAAAGGAAAATCAGGAAAAGCTCATACCGATTGGTAAAGCACCGTTCCCGAATGCTTATTTGACCACCGAACAGCAGGATGAAGCTTCAGCACTGTTGTCTGACCTGAATACGTATGTCAAGCAGATGGAAGCGAAGTTTGTAACCGGGGAAGAGCCATTGTCCAATTGGGATGGCTATGTCGAACAAATGAAGAAGATGGGAGGAGACCGGATTCAGGAAATCTATCAGGAAGTTTACGATACCTGGAATGCTGCGGGTCAATAATCGTCAGCGAATTCCATTAACCGACCTTTGGAAATGAAAAAAAAGAAAGCCAACATCGACCGCAATCCTTAACGATCGCATGTTGGCTTTCCTATTCATTAGCTGGCAGAGTCAGCCCCTGCATCACTGGTTGTGGTGCGATGAAGCTTGCGGTATTGTCCCGGGGTAAGCCCAGTTTCTTTCTTGAATTTGCGGATAAAATTTGGTGTATCCAGATACCCGACTTCCTGAATGAGATCTTTCAAGGGGGTATCCGTTGTTTTCAGCTGATGAAACACTCTGTCGAGTCGTTTTTGCCAAATGTATTGGATGAAATTAATGCCAGTCTTTTCCTTGAAGGAACGGCTGACATGTGAAGGAGACACTTCGAATTCATAGGCAAGCGTATCCAGGCTTAGATTGTGATCCGTAAAATGGGTGTCGATATAGTCTACAATTCGGTCTATTAATGTTTGTTCTTCCTGCTGTGTATCCTGGTTCACCTCGGCGCATAGCTGGGAGGCAAGCGAGAGCAGGACCGATTCAAGCTCGTCCAGCGAGCTGCTAAATACCATGTTGGGAGCAATCTGTTGGAGCATATGATGCTCTCCGAGCTCCGAAGCTGTCTTTAATATCGTGTTCAGCAGATCAAAGCTGATACAGCGTACAAGCAGTGCTGGCAGCATGGAAGACTGCAGACTACTCACGGAAGAGCGAATCATCTGGGAGGCGACATCGGAATTACCCTGCTTCAGACTCTGGGCCAGCTTTAGCTGCATGTGGTTCGGAATCCAGAAGGAATGGCTTGGTGTCTTGGACATTTCTTCAAATAGCGCAGAGGTCCCGAATTCCCCTGGCACGAGCAGATCAAAGGCAGAGCAGGCCTCGATGTACGATTGATTCAACTCGTGAAGCTGCCGATAACCGCTTCCGGCAGCGATCATCGGTGCGATGGACAATGTGTCCAGCAGCATGCCGCGAACGTGCTCCATGATTTGTTTGATGGAGGATATCTCCTCCAGTCCTTCTATGGCATCAAAACTCATGATCACACCGAATCGATCCAGCTGTGGCAGTTCAACACCATAACCTGTTGCTTGCAGGTCCGGCAGCTCGATATGGGCAAGACAACTCGCAATACGGCGGCGCAGCTCCATATCGGAGTGCTTGGACCCATTCCAGCCGATGACCATGACAAACAGAGTGTCCTTGTCCAGCTTCAGATCGAACAGCTGCATCAGTTCAGGGGACAACGGATCTGAATTTCCGAAATTGATCAGTGTGGACAAGTACTGATTGCGGGCAAACGGTTCCTGTAAATCGATGCGGGAGCTGTAATTTTGCAAAGCGGAACGAATCCGTTCCAGTTCATTGGCATATCCAGGCTCTCCGGCATTCTTCTTTTCCGGAAAGCGGGAGGAGGCGAATTCGACCAGGGTAGAGATCGGCTGATACTGCATTCTGGCCAGAACGAGAGCTACGGCGACTCCGACTAGCACTACGATGCCTAGGATCAGCATCATGAAACTGCGGACATCCAGTACACTGCTGAAGAATTGGGAGCTTGGCATCACAGTCATATAGGTCCAGCCGTTGGATTCGGATTGGACAGATACGATGGAATGATCTTTGCCGTCCAGCCTCCGTTCCTGGATGCCTGGTGTGATGGTATTGAATAAGGCAGCGGATGCATTTGTGCTAAGTGTATCCCCCTGATAGTTGGCGGCAAGAATCTGTCCTTCAACATCAAGAACAAAGGTCAAGCCTTGATAGTTTCCCAGAATGGAATCAATCAGATCTGTAATCTGTGACTCCTTGATAAAAACCATGACAGTGGCATGCGGATTCAGACTGTTTGGAGTTATTGGAATAAGATAGGCGAGCTTGCGGTCCCGCACTCCCCCGGTTTTGGTCACCACATCGGCCGGTCTTACGGTAGGATGCTTGGTTTCGTTTAGATCGTTATACAAGGACTGCTTGTCCCAGCTCTCGAAGCTGAGATTGTCGGCAAACACCTCAAAGTCGGTCAGGCCTTTGCTGGAGTATATGCGTTTGTCATCATGGAAATAAAGATAGATTTCATCAATCATGGAGCTGGTCGCCTTGTACTGATCCAGTGCACGAATGGCTTCAGGGCTGGTCTGCGTATTGGTGACCCGATAGGAAGAGAGCCGGTTGTCGTAAGAAATCCGGGAAGCGATCTCGCTGAGCTCTTTCATGCGACTGTCAATGGTTACTTTGGTTTGAGATAGCTGGGCCAGACGTGAGCTTTCAATTTCAGTGCGGAGGGTTTTGACGGCATTTTCATAGATGAACACGGTCATGAACGCGAGAGGAATTAGCAGAATGAACAGGTAGGACCAAATGTACTTCAGGAACAGCTTGGATTTGAAATAGTCCATTCGCACGTAAAATGCTGCCTCCTTCCATTGGAGAATCGCCATTTCTTATAAATGATAGCAATAAAAAAATGGTTTGCACATAGCTTTTTTGAAAGGGTTACGCACGGGTTTCAATATCGTAGAGGAAAAGGTGTGGATGATCATGCAAAAATGGTTCGAGGATGCGAAGCTGGGGATTTTTATTCACTATGGAATTTATGCAGTTGACGGGGTAGCGGAATCGTGGTCATTCTACAATGGACGCATGACTTATGACGATTACATGAAACAGATGGAAGGATTTACTGCCTCCAAATTTGATGCGTCTGCGTGGGCTGACCTGATAGAGAAATCGGGTGCCAAGTACGCTGTGCTGACAACCAAGCATCATGACGGGGTAGCTCTGTGGGACACACAGTACAGTGATTTGAACACCGTAAAGAAGACAGCGGCTGCACGTGATATCGTCAAAGAATATGCGGATGCGGTCTCGGCAAGGGGACTTCGGCTCGGACTCTACTACTCGCTGATCGACTGGTCTCACCCGGATTACCCAAGTGTATATGAAGGTGGCAAGGTTCCGGATGATCCTGGTTCTGCCAATCCGTTTTCTTCTCCCGTGGACGGGATTCAGGATGAAGCAAAATGGCAGAAGTTCCTTGAGTTTAACAACCATCAACTGAAAGAACTGCTTACCGGGTTCGGTAAGGTAGATCTGCTGTGGTTTGACGGGGATTGGGAACGAAGCGAGGAGCAGTGGAACCTGCCTGAATTCAAACAGTATTTGAAATCGCTGCAGCCGGACCTCATCATCAATTCACGCCTGCAGGGGCATGGGGATTACAAGACACCGGAACAGGGGCTTCCGATTACGCGACCGGACGGGCCATGGGAATTTTGCACAACGATCAACTCCTCTTGGGGGTACGTTCCAACAGATCAACATTATAAATCACTGCATCAGATCATACGCATGTTTTGTGACTGCATCTCCATGGGCGGCAACATGCTGCTTGATATCGGGCCAAAGGAGGACGGTACGATTGATGAGAGACAGGAAGCGATCCTGCTTGGACTCGGCGACTGGATCAGAGCGCATGAAGAAGCGGTCTATGGGTCAAGGGAAGGGATCATGAGCCGGTATTACGGAGACGGAAGTACTCTTTCGGCAGATGAAAAGACGCTCTATCTTTTTGTACATGGGGATCCGAAGGAAACCATCTGTGTGAAGGGACTTTGCAATAAAATCAAAAAAGTATCCGTACTGCATTCTGGCAAAGAACTGACGTATGACATTCATGGCGGAGTGCCATGGTTCCAAATCCCCGGAACAACTTGGATTCATCTGACCGGTGAAGATACACATGAACTGACCACTGTAGTGAAGCTGGAGTTTGATGACAAGGTTAACATGTACGGTGGATCAGGAGCGGTCGTTACTCATAACTAAATGGAGGGATCGTAATGATGCTAAGTGGCGTACCCATTCCTCATATGGATGCCTATCAGCCCAAACACTATATTTGCCGCCGCGCAGAAGGTGAGCTGGTGCTTGATGGAAGGCTGGACAAACCTTTCTGGAATCAGGCGGAATGGACGGACACGTTTGTCGATATTGAAGGAGACCTTCGTCCTGCTCCCGCGAAGGATACACGGGTTAAGATGCTGTGGGATGATGAACATTTTTATTTCGGGGCCGAGCTTTGGGAAGACCAGATCTGGGCGACGTTAACCGAACGCGATTCCGTCATTTTTTACGACAACGATTTTGAAATCTTCATTGATCCTGACGGGGACAGCCACGGTTATTATGAATTTGAAATCAATGCGCTTGGTACGGTCTGGGATCTGCTCTTGGTCAAGCCTTACAGGGACGGAGGTCCGCCGCTGGACAGCTGGGATCTGAAAGGGCTGAAGACAGCCGTATATATTGATGGTGAGCTGAATCGCCCGGAAGTGAATAACCGGAAATGGTCTGTTGAGGTTGCTATTCCATGGACCAGCCTGAAAGAGTGTGCGAAGGAACACCGGGCACCGCTGCCAGGTGAATTCTGGAGAGTCAATTTCTCACGGGTGGAGTGGCAGGTAGAAGTGGTGGAGGGTACTTACCGCAAAGTGATTAATCCCGGTACTGGAAAGCCGTATCCCGAGGACAACTGGGTCTGGTCACCGATGGGACTCATTAATATGCATTATCCCGAACTGTGGGGGTATGTTGTGTTCGTAAATGAAGACGGTCCGGACGATTTTGTAATGCCGCAGGACGAACGCATTAAATGGGAGCTGAGAAAGCTGTATTACCTGCAGCGTAATTACAGGGCGCTGAATGGGACGTTTACGCAAGATCTGTCACTGCTCGACTGGATTCCGGATGTGGAAGTACATCCTGAGGTTTATGCTGCGGACCACCTGTTTCAAATTTCAGCTGCAACTGCGGACGGGGCCGGAAGATGGGTCATTCGCGAGGACGGAAACCTGTGGAAGGAGAGGGATATGGTATGAGTGTGCAAACGTCGGTATTTTCACTTACTCCTGAAGAGATGAATCGTATTGAAGACAAGCTTCGCATCAAAAAGGAGTTTGTCGGAGCCCGGGCTGACGAAATTTTTTCCGTGTTTCGGGAGCCGCTGTCTGAGGAAGAAGAGTGGGCACTCAAGTTTGTGTATGCTTACAGTCCGCTTCAGGATCTGGCAGATGTTCCGGGTGCGCTTTTTCTGAGTCATGTGAGATCAACACTGCAGATACGGCGTGAGGTTCCGTGGGGCCAGCGGGTACCGGATGAATTGTTCCTGCATTTTGTCCTGCCATGCCGGGTGAATACGGAAAATATAGAGGATTGCCGAGGGATCTTCTACGAAGAACTGGGACAGCGCATCATGCCGCTCACGATGGCAGAAGCGATACTGGAGGCTAACTACTGGTGTCACGAAAAGGCAGTCTATACCGGTAGTGACCTTAGAACCGTTTCCCCGCTGACGATGATACGGAGTGCAAAGGGCCGCTGCGGAGAAGAATCAACGCTCGCGGTAACCGCACTGCGCAGCATTGGAATTCCTGCCCGTCAGGTATATACCCCTCGCTGGGCCCACTGTGATGACAATCATGCCTGGGTGGAAGCGTGGGCTGACGGAATCTGGTATTATATCGGGGCATGTGAACCGGAAGCGAGGCTAAACCAGGGATGGTTTACGCCGCCTGCACGTCGCTCGATGCTGATGAATACGAGAGTGCTTGGCAACTATCATGGTCCGGAAGATGTTACGCTTGCGACAGAATGGTACACCGAGCTGAATCTCCTGGAGAACTATGCCCCGACAAGAGAGGTGACTGTTTCGGTCAAGGATCAAACCGGAGCGGCAGTGAAGGGAGCTGCCGTGCGATTCGAGCTGTACAACATGGCTGAATTTTATCCGATTGCAGAACTCGTGACAGAAGAAGACGGACAAGTGGTCTTCAAAACGGGATTCGGAGATCTGCTTATCCGTGCGGTATTTCAAGGGCAGTGGCAGGAGCGCAAGGTGACGATTGCTGAAACGGATCGGTTGGAACTTGTGCTGGACCTGCAAAGACAGCCCAAGCAAGAGAGTGGAATCGTCGATTACGATATGGTTCCTCCGTCCGTGACGGAGGGCGAGAACCTGCCGGAACTTACAGAAGAAGCAGAGTCGCTGCATCAGCAGCGGTTGAAAGAGGGAGCGGATATTCGCACAGCGTTTGAAGCTGCATTTATAACAAAGAGGGAGAGCATGAATCTATCCCGGCAGCTGGGTCTTCCAGAGGCAAGAGTATGGGACGTTATGCAAAAAGCGCGCGGAAATGGACAGGAAATTGCCGAATTTCTCAAAGAAAGCACCCCGGAGCACGGGGAGTGGCCGCTGCTCCTGCTGGAATCGCTGAACAGTAAGGATTTGATTGATACGTTCCGCCCGGTGCTGCATGATCACTTGAATTATTCGCTTCCTCTCCGCGGCATGCTGCCGGACACCTTGTTTATTCCCTACGTACTATGTCCACGTGTTTCATTCGAAATGCTTGGCGAATACAAAGAGCGGTTTCAGACAGCCTTTACTCAAGAAGAGAAAGATGAAATGGTGAAAAATCCTTCACTTCTTGCTGCAAGACTCAAGGAGAAATACGTTCATTCGGAGGATCTGCCCAATCTGAAAGGCAAGGGTACAGCAGCAGGGACCTATCGGTTAATGGCTGGAGATGAAGAGTCTCTGGCAATCCTGTTTGTTTCGATTTGTCGCAGTCTCGGCATTCCTTCCCGTCTGCATCCAAGTGAACGCAAGCCGCAGTACTGGCATGGAGGCAGCTGGATCTTTGCAGATCTTGGCGGCAAGGAAGAGGTGAAGGAGCGGACAGGGACTATTCGTCTTGAGCAGAAAGAGGCAGAACGGAACACGCCGGTGGCTTCCTATTACCAGAATATTTCCATTGCCCGCCTTGTTCAGGGGAAATACGTGACTCTGCACTTTCCGTATGGAGAGACGAAGCTGTTTGCCGAGCCTCTGGCAGCAGAGGAAGGATTTTATCGCATGACAACAGGGATTCGTCTGAAAGATGGCACGGTGAGATCACGATTTACTTATTTTGAGTTAAAAGAAGGGGAGGAAGTCCGAGTTACCGTAACCTTCCGCAGCACAGAAGAAGAGATTCCTGTCCTTGGAACAGTGGATCAGAATATGGAACTGCAATGGCAGGATGGAAGCGCAGCTGCACTTGACCACAGTCTGAGTGGAACGGCTTCAAGCGTATTGCTGTCCTGGATTGAACCAGAGCGAGAACCGACCATGCATTTGCTGAAAGAACTTGCTGATCTTAGGGAGGAACTGGCGGAGCGGGATGTGCCGATAATATTAATTACAGGCTCTTTGGGTACAAGCAAAAAATTGAAAAGCGAACAGCAGGAGATGCTGCCGCCACAAATCAGACTGGGAGAGGCAAATGCTGGTTCATTGCCTGAACTGCTCCGAAGCTCTGGAGCGACAGAGTCAGGGTATCCTCACCTTGTTGTGCTGGATAGGTCCTATCGGATTCGTTATGTCTCATCCGGTTACCGGATTGGTGCTGTGAAGGAAGCCCTTCAGGTTAGCTCACAGCTGAACGGACAGCACAGTAAAGAAGCTGATTATGGAGGAGACGGCAAATGAGCAAAAGATGGATTATCGGATATGTCGGCCATCGTGATCTAAACGAAGTAGCAGAGACTGATTTGAGTCGGATGACGCATATCAATATTGCTTTTGGCCACATTCAGGACGGTGTCATTCAGACCAGTCATCTGCAGAATATGGAACGGATTTCGACGATGAAGAAGGCCTTCCCGGATTTGAAAATAATACTGTCTGTCGGGGGCTGGAGTGCAGGCGGTTTCTCGGAAGCGGCAGCGACTGAGGAAGGCAGGCAAAGGCTGGCGACGTCTGCAGTCCTGGCAGTGACAACCTATGGACTGGACGGCATTGATTTGGATTGGGAATACCCGTGTTATGGGGAAGCTGGTATTGCTGCTTCCGCGGAGGATAAACCTAACTTCACGCTGCTGCTAAAGGCGATGAGGGCAGCTTTGACGAAACTGGGTGAGCAAGATGGAAGGTATTACATGCTGACCATTGCGGCCGGTGCTGACCAGTATTACATTGATGGCACGGAAATGGATCAGGTTCAGCAATACCTTGACTATGTGCAGCTGATGACCTATGACATGCGTGGGGGATTTCAAGTCCTGACAGGACACCATACCAATCTCTATACTGCGACAGGTGATCTGTATCGGATCAGCACGGATGCCTCGGTACAAATGTTCCTTAATGCCGGAGTACCACGAGACAAACTTGTCATCGGTGCCGCATTCTATTCACGGATGTGGAAGGGTGTACCTGACCGGAACAACGGGTTGCATCAGATGGCTGAGACGACCGGAGGCTACGGCCCGGAATATACGGAGTTAAGTAAAAAGTATATTGGCCTTAACGGATACATTAGATATTGGGATGATGAGGCGAAGGCACCTTATTTGTTTGACGGGAGCACGTTCATCTCTTACGATGATCCGGAATCGATCAGAGCAAAATGCGAGTATATCATTGAGCATGACCTTGCCGGGGTGATGTTCTGGGAATATAAATGTGACGCGTCCCATCAGCTCCTGAAAACGATGGGAGACGAGCTCGGTGCCGGGCAGCATGCACTATAGACCATGATAGGCCCGGCGAGCAAAAATCATAGCATTCTCCAGAGGAGTATTGACGCTGACAAAAGAGGTGCAGAACCGAAAAAGGAAGTTCACCAATGGAATCCGGCTTTTCGCGGGTTCCTTTTCTTTCGAAAAAGGATTAAGATAGAAAGAGAGGGCAGCAGATTATCCCTGATTTTCGGCCGCACTTTGGATGAATGAGGCACAAAACGGATTTTGTGAAAAAATCTGCACTTATGCCTTGAGCTTGCGGGACTTATGTTGTAATATATTTGGTAATAAATAGATAGAAAGTCCTATCTGGTGGAGAGTGATTCCCATGCGTGATAAGGTGATGCAACGTTGGAGCACCTATGAGCCGTTTTTCGTAGCTCTTGGAGACAAAAAAGTGGCCGACATCGTCATTACCCATCATGCCAAAATGCGGTACGCAGACCGTATTGAGCCCACACGTAATGATGATGACCATATTGCGGCTTGGTTATGGGAGTGTCTGAAGCAGGACCGTATTACGCCATACTACCGTAATGAGCAGGACGTCTACCTCATCGACGAAGATGTGGTAGTGGTTGCGGAGTTTTCCGAGCTTGAAGGGGAATATGATATCGCCGGCAATCCTCTTCACAAGATGATTGTAGTTACCTTTTTGGGGCGAATGTCAGAGACGATTGAGCTTCGTGATCTGAAATCATATTATTCCTGGCTGAGACATTCGAGACGAATGACTCTGGTTAAGAACAGTCGTAAGCACAAGTAGTGATTTACAGGAGCATTCACATTTTGCAATGATATATTTAAGCTACATCGCATGCAGACAAGCTGCATGCTTTTTTTGTTGGAATTCAGAAAATCGGCTACAATGAGGGAAGCGGACAGAAGAGGGGCGAAGATATGAATTTTCATCAATTGCATATTTTTTACACTGTGGCAGAAAAGGGGAGTTTCTCAGCAGCTGCGCAAGCCTTACATATGACACAACCTGCGGTGACGATGCAGATTCAATCGCTGGAAGACTATTTCGGCACAAAGCTACTGCACCGTTCAACCAAAAAAATAGAATTATCCGAAGCCGGACGAACATTACTTCCACATGCCAAGCGAAGCGTGGAGCTGGTCAGGCAGACCGATGAAGCAATGTCGGCATTTACGCAAATGCTTCAGGGAAGGTTACAGCTTGGGGCCAGTTTGACCATTGGCGAATATGTATTGCCACGGATGCTCGGTCCATTTGCACGTCAGTATCCGGATATCTCCATCGTAATGAAAGTCATGAACACTACACAAATTATGGACGATATTTTGAAACACCAGTTGAACTTTGGTCTGATCGAGGCACCGATCCATCATCCCGACATGATTGTGGAACCTGTGATGCAGGATGAACTGAAGCTGGTTGTTCCGGCAGGCCATGCACTTGCTGATCGCGGAGAAGTGGAGCTGGAAGAGGTTATGACTTATCCGTTTGTATTGCGGGAAAAGGGATCTGGTACAAGACAGGTCATGGAGGATCAGCTGCAAAAGAAAAACATCGATCCTCAGGACATGAACGTAGTGATGGAACTAGGAAGTACAGGGGCGGTGAAATCGGCAGTGGAAGCCGGTGTGGGTATTACCATGTTATCTCCTTCATCTGTTCAACATGAACTTGCCCTTGGTCTGGTCCATATTGTCGATATCCGGGGACTTACGTTCAAGCGACAATTCTATGCGATTCATCTGAAGTCTTCCTTGCTTCCTCTATCGGCAGTAGCCTTTCTAAACTACTTGAGACAGCAGGAGCACGCGGGGGTGGAGGGAGCCATAGAGAAAGGAAACAAATAATCGCTATCCGATAACACATATACAAGGGAGATGTTGTTAATGGATCAACTTAACGGACGCTGTGACCTTCATACTCACAGTCAGGCTTCAGACGGCATGCAGTCACCTGCTGAGAACGTGAAGCTGGCAAAACAAAAAGGACTGTCAGCACTAGCAATCACGGATCATGATACGGTAGCAGGTGTGGCAGAAGCCCGGCAGACCGGTCTGGAACAGGGCATCGATGTTGTTGCTGGCGTAGAGATCAGTACTCGTGCAGGAGGCAAAGACATTCATGTGCTGGGGTATTATGTGAATATAGAGGATCAACTCTTTTTGGAACGGCTGCATGGTCTCCGCGAAGCGCGTGAGGAACGGAATCATCGCATCATTGCCAAACTGCAGGAGCTCGGTCTTGCCATCAGCTGGGAAGAAGTCATTGAGGGGCTGGGGCGTCCATTGGAGCCGGACGAGAGCATTGGCAGACCGCACATGGCTGATGTTTTGGTCAGCAAAGGATATGCTGTCGATATGCGGGATGCATTCGATCGTTATCTGGCCGAAGGCAAACCGGGTTTTGTATCGGTTCCGCGTGTAGCACCTGAAGATGCCTGCCAGTGGATCAGAGAGGCGGGAGGAGCTGCGGTTATTGCCCATCCGGGTCTCTACGGGAACGATGAACTGGTTCGTCAAATTATCGAGAAATCCCAGCCGGATGGGATCGAAGTATTTCATTCGGATCATGGCCCGGAAGAGGAACGCAGATATGCCGAATTGGCACGTGAATTTGAATTGATTGTGACAGGCGGCTCAGATTATCACGGTGTAAGACAGGGAGTTGTTTTTCACGGGGATCTGGGGAGCAAGACGGTTGCGGTTGACGTGCTGGATCAGCTTCGTGCGGCGGCAAAACGTTAATATTGCTGCCAAGTAATATAAGGGTAAAAATACAAAGCCCCGGAACACGAGATACTCTGTTCTGGGGCTTTGTTTTTTACAATGGGTATGAAGCCCTGCTTTATCCGTTTTTAATGGTGGATGGCAAGCTTTTGACCAGCTCTTCATTAGGCGTCACAAACAGTGTCTTTTGATGATCATAGATGACAAAGCCTGGTTTGGCACCGCTTGGTTTGCGCACGTGACGAATAAAGGTATAGTCCACGGGAACACTGCTCGATTCCTTGGCCTGACTGAAGTAGGCTGCGAGCTGTGCTGCTTCCTCCAACGTAGCCTCGCCAAAGTCCGTACTGCGAATGACAACGTGTGAGCCTGGAATGTCTTTGGTGTGCAGCCAGGTATCGTTGGCACTGGCCAGACGGTTAGTGACATACTCATTTTGCAAGTTGTTTTTCCCCACCAGAATATCAATGCCTTCTGTAGAAGTAAACTGATGTACCGTTGGACGATCATTTTTCTTTTTCTTCTTGCCTTTTTTGTTCCGGTCGCGAAGGTATCCCTGCTGCACAAGCTCTTCACGGATCTCCTCAATATCGTTCATGGAGGCGATGGACAGCTGCTGCAGAAGGTTGTCCAGATAGACGATCTCCTCCTTGGTTTTGCCCAATTGTTCATGAATGACAGCCAGACTGTTCTTATATTTGTTGTACCGCTTGAAGTAACGTTGAGCATTGTCTGATGGTGTAAGCAGGGGATCGAGTGTAATGGTAATGGTTGCCTGATCTTCATCATAGAAGTTTACAAGCTCCACACTTTTATCCCCTTTACTGATCTGATGGAGAGAAGCAAATAACAGTTCGCCCCATAATCTGTATTTTTCCGCATCGTCGGCTTCCAGCAGATCCTTGTTCAGATTGTCGAGTTTTTTGACGTTTTTGCTTCGTTCATTTTGCAGAAACCGCAGCAGGTCGCTTACCTTCTGCTTCACCGTATCCCGTTCGGCTTTATCTCCGTAATAATCTTCCATGCACTTGCTCATCGTGTCATAGGTTTTTTCCGCCTCTTGAATGCCCTGAAGACGAACAGCAGAGAAAATCATTTTTCCTTTGGCATTCAGCCCGGTTACAGGCGTGTAGCTGTTTTCTTTTACAGGTCCCATCACAGATTCAAATGCATTCCACAATGCACTCGCCTCTGGCTGGGCGTCCCCATGATTAGTAGCAGATGCCCGAGCAGTAATCTCTCCTGCAATCAGTGGGCTTAGTCCACTAAATGAATTGACAAGCCAGCGGGAAGCTTCATCTTCCGTTTCGTTATAACCCTTGGCAAAATCAGCTTGGTTCACCTCAAGCGGGTTGGTTTTGTGCTGTTCCGGTGGGGCTGTGTAGGAAAAACCAGGCATGATGACCCGATAGCTGCTGATTGAAGGGGTTACATGATGTATGCCGTCCAGAATCGTTCCGGTGACTGGGTCCAGCAGAACGATATTACTGTGACGACCCATCAGCTCAATGATGATTCGTTTTACGGACACGTCACCGAGCTCGTCGCGTTGGCGAACGTCAATGTGAATGATCCGCTCCATGCCGATCTGACGGATCTCTTCTATGATGGCTCCCTCACAATGCTTGCGCAGGAGCATACAGAACATCGGTGCTTCTGTAGGGTTTAAAAATGTTTTCTCCGTAAAGTGCACACGGGGATACGTCGGACTGGCCGATATGAGCAATTTGCTGTTTCCGCGCTGTGCACGGAGGGTCAAAACGACATCATGACCATTAGGCTGATGAATTTTGCTGATGCGGCCGCCTTTGCAGCCCTGCAGTTCATGTACGATCGCTCGTGTAACAATGCCGTCCAATGCCATATTTTTCAACTTCCTCTCTATCTATAACTGAAACGCACAACTGGAATATGTAAAAAATAGAACCGGTTGCAGTTCGTTGTCACTTGTCTCTTGCATACAGCAATTTGCATCCTTCGATTCCGCTCGCTCCCGAGTACAGTATATAAACGAACAAAACCATTTCGAATTATATATTGGAGTTTGGAGGTCACTGTTTGGATTTATGCAAAATGCTCAATAAGTTAACTCGGCTTCCGCTGCGTTATGACCGCAGACCTTTATTTTAGCCTATTCTGTCCATCAGGGAAAGGATTCACCATCCGGGTGCTAATCGGGGTCCTGTCCGAATACATATAGAGCAGGTAGTTTGTCCGGCGTAACATGCAGCTGCCGTTAGCAAGCCGGTGCAGATGTATGAACGTCTTTTACAGGAAATATAGACTGGGAGGGGAACCTTGAAGCATGGAACAGACCAAGTGGCATCAACTAAGCGTAGAGGAGCTTCACAGCACGCTTGACGTCAATCTTGAGGAAGGGCTGACGGATGAGGCTGTCGCACAGAAAAGGAAAGCAGCGGGTTCAAATGAGCTGAGTGAAGGGAAACGCATATCTCCCATTACACTGCTGCTAAATCAATTCAAGGATTTTATGGTACTTGTCTTGATGGGGGCAACACTGGTATCCGGATTGCTTGGAGAATATTTGGATGCCGTAACCATTGTGGCGATCATCGTACTTAATGCAATTCTGGGCTTTGTGCAGGAATTCCGGGCTGAGCGTTCCCTGCGCGCATTGAAGCAGCTGTCTGCTCCACTTGCCAAAGTGCTTCGGGCCGGTCAGGAAGTGCAGCTTGCTGCCAAACAGCTGGTCCCTGGCGATATCATCCTTGTCGAGAGTGGAGACCGCATTCCGGCGGATGTACGTTGGCTGGAGACGAACAGTCTGGATGTGGAGGAATCCGCACTCACCGGGGAATCAGTCCCTGTAAGCAAGCATTGCAATATCATTAAGGATGATGCCGTGCCGCTTGGAGACCAGAAAAATATTGGCTTTATGGGTACCATGGTCACCCGCGGGACAGCCAGAGGTGTTGTCATTCGGACGGGCATGGACACCGAGATGGGCAAAATTGCCGATCTGATCCAAAATACCGAGGAACAGGAAACACCGTTACAGCATCGCTTGGAGCAGCTTGGCAAAATACTCATTTTTGTCGCGCTGGGGCTTACCGTGATGGTGGTTGTGGCTGGTATTTTGCATGGACAACCGGCTGTGGGGATGTTCCTTGCTGGCGTGAGTCTGGCAGTAGCTGCCATACCGGAAGGTTTACCGGCCATCGTGACGATTGCACTCGCGCTGGGTGTACAGCGGATGATCAAGCGCAAAGCCATTGTACGCAAGCTGCCTTCTGTCGAGACACTTGGTTGTGCTTCAGTTATATGTTCGGACAAGACAGGCACGTTAACCCAGAACAAGATGACGGTCACTGATGTATGGCTGGAAGGGCGCAGTATCAAGGTTACCGGGGACGGGTACGCTCCGGAAGGACAGATGCTGGAGGACGGCCGCACGGTGGAGCTGAAGAGTGACCAGACGCTGCGAAGACTGCTTCAGATCAGTGCACTATGTAATAACGCCAGTATTGTGGAGAGCTTTTCGGAGGAACGGAGTAAGAAGAAGGGGAAAGATGGCAAGAAGGAAATCGTCAAAGAAGACGGCGTGGTATGGGAATTGAAAGGTGATCCAACCGAAGGAGCACTCGTCACCCTCGCTTCCAAAATGGGCCTTACCCCTGCCGGACTCAAAGAGTTATATGCACGTCAACAGGAATTCCCGTTTGATTCGGATCGCAAACGGATGTCTGTCCTCATCCAGCATCAGGGAGGCCGCATGATCTATACGAAAGGCGCCCCCGATGTGTTGATCGGACAGTGCAGCTATATTCTGTGGGAAGGCAAAGTTGTGCCTTTCACCGGAACATTGAGACAGAAAGTGATGGCTGCAAACGAGAAGATGGCCGGGGCAGCCCTGCGGGTTCTTGGAATGGCATATCGTGAGGTGCGTCCTGATGAAAAGGTGGACGACGAACATACAGCCGAGAACCAGCTTGTATTCGTAGGGCTCGCGGGCATGATTGATCCACCGCGTCGTGAAGTCAGAGATGCGATTGCTACCTGCCGCAGAGCAGGCATTCGGACCGTTATGATTACGGGTGATCACGGAACCACGGCTGAGGCCATTGCCCAGCAGCTGGGTATTCTTCCGCGAGGTGGAGGCTCGTTAAGCGGACAGCAACTGGCAGGACTGACGGACGACGAGCTGGATAAACAGGTAGAGGGCATCTATGTCTTCTCCCGTGTGTCACCTGAGCACAAACTCCGGATTGTAAAATCACTGCAGCGCAAAGGCCATGTTGTAGCGATGACAGGAGACGGTGTCAACGACGCACCAGCGATCAAAGCGGCTGATATCGGCATCGCGATGGGCATCACGGGCACGGATGTGACGAAAGAGGCATCCGCGTTAATTCTCAGTGATGATAATTTCTCTACTATTGTAGCTGCCATTGAAGAAGGACGTAATATTTACGAGAATATTCGCAAGTTTATCCGATATTTGCTTGCTTCGAACGTGGGCGAGATATTAACGATGTTCTTTGCCATGATGATGGGGTTACCGCTGCCGCTCGTGCCGATTCAGATTCTGTGGGTGAATCTCGTGACAGATGGCTTGCCTGCCATGGCGCTCGGTGTGGATCAGCCGGAAAAAGATCTGATGGAGCACAAACCAAGAGGTGCCAAGGAAAATATTTTTGCCCGGAGACTGGGGTGGAAAATTATCAGCCGAGGTGTGTTAATTGGCTTGTGTACACTGGGTGCGTTCTGGCTTACGCTTCAAGCAGCTCCGGATCAACCGGGTCAGCTTATCAAGGCACAGTCCGTGGCTTTTGCAACACTCGTTCTGGCTCAGCTTATTCATGTGTTTGACTGCCGCAGCTCTCGCTCCATCTTCCACCGAAATCCGCTTCAGAACAAATATCTGGTTCTCGCGGTCATTTCATCGGTGGTACTGATGCTGGTCGTTATGTATGTGGAACCGCTGCAGCCGATCTTCAAAACGGTACCGCTTGGCTTCCGTGAATGGGCAATTTCCATTGTCGCCGCAGGGATCCCAACGTTCTTGATGGGAGCAGGCAGTGTCTGGGGAGGCCGTCGTAACCGCCGCCGGATGGGTCCTGGAAGCTTCGTACCGAAAAGTACAAAGTTTTCAGCATAAAATCAATAGCTTTTCCTTATTGTTTTCGATATGCTATCCTCAAAATGATTCGAGGCGAGAGCCTTCGGAATTTTGCAGGATAGCTTTTTTCTGTAAAAGGGCAAGTATAACGCTTTGGCAGCAAGACTGCCAAAAGGAGTGGGCAAGGATATGGAATTTACAAAGATGCACGGACTTGGCAACGATTTTATTGTTGTATTTGGAGAAAAACAGCTTCCGGCTGATGCAGCAGAGCTGGCTGTGAAATGGTGCAACCGTTTCTTCGGCATCGGCGCGGATGGACTCGTTTATATACTGCCTTCCGAAAAGGCGGATTTTCAGATGCGCATTATGAACTCCGACGGCTCGGAAGCCGAGCAATGCGGTAATGCCATTCGCTGTGTAGCCAAGTATGTCTATGATCATGGTCATGTGACATCGGAGCAAATTACGATTGAAACGATTGGTGCGGGTGTACAGCCGGTAACCCTCAATGTTCTTGACGGGAAGGTGGCAACCGTTCGAGTGGATATGGGCGAGCCTATTTTGGACGGGCTTCAGGTCCCGACAACCGTGGATGCCAATCCTGTCGTTGATCATTCCATTGAAGCGAATGGACAGGAGTTCAAATTCACAGCGGTTTCGATGGGTAACCCTCACGCCGTCATTTACGTGGATGATGCGGTGAATTTCGATCTTGCGACTTGGGGGCCGCTGCTGGAAGTTCATCCGATGTTTCCGAAAAAGATCAACGTTGAGTTTGCTACTGTCCGCGATCGCGGATTCGTGGATATGCGCGTATGGGAACGCGGGGCTGGGCCAACACTGGCCTGTGGCACCGGTGCATGCGCAACACTCGTATCCTCTGTTCTGAACGGACACACGGATCGTACAGCAGTGATTAGCCTCAAAGGCGGAGATCTGCACATTGAATGGAACGAAGCTGACAATCATGTCTATATGACCGGACCAGCCGAGGTTGTTTTCAAGGGATACACTTCATAAGATGACAGTTTAAGCCAAGAGGCCTTCGGGCCTCTTTTTTTGACTGAATTTCATGGGAATCCTGTGTTTTTCTACGTTATTGATCGGTTTTTGTGTTACATTAGTATGAAATGATCACAGCTAGGCAGGGGGAAAAGGGATGAAGGCGGATTTGCGGAGTGTCTTGCAGGAACGAGTTCTCATTGGGGATGGGGCGATGGGAACATATCTGTACCAAATGGGTTTCCCGGTAGGAATTTCATATGAAGAATTAAACCTCGTTTCACCTGAAGTGGTGGCAGACGTACATCGTCGTTACTTGGAGGCAGGTACTGAAATATTTGAGACTAATACGTATTCTGCCAACTTTGATAAATTGTCCAAGTTCGGACTGGAGTCGAAGGTAGCCGACGTCAACCGTGCAGGCGTACGCATTGCCAAGGATGTTGCCGGTGCGAACGGTTACGTTCTGGGTGCTGTGGGCTCCATTCGCGGAGGCAAGCGGACCAACGTATCAACAAGTGAACTTAAGCGCTTCTATGAACAACAGATTTTTGCCCTGCTTGATGAAGGGGTAGATGGCATTTTGCTTGAAACCTTCTATGACATCGAGGAGATGGATATCGCCCTGCTGCAGGCTCGCAAGCTGAGTGATCTGCCGGTGATTGGACAGTTCGCAGTTGAGGATATAGGACATACACTGGACGGATATACGATGCCTGAAGCTTTCCGGATCATGCGTGAGCAAGGTGCGGACGTAATAGGTTTTAACTGCCGTTCGGGTCCAAACGGAATTATGCGCGCCATGGAAACCGTATCCGGACGAATCGGAGTTCCAATGTCTGTTTACCCTAATGCGGGTGCGGCAGACTATGTTGATGGCCAGTTCCGCTACGGTGCTACACCGGAGTATTTCGGTCAGACCGCAGTGCAATTTGCTGATCTGGGTGCCCGTATTATCGGTGGGTGCTGCGGTACAACGCCTGATCATATTGCAGCTATTGCGCAGGCTCTTACTGAATACGCACCAGCGCCAATTGCCCAGCCTGACCCTGCAGAAGCGAAACCGCGTATCGTCCTGCATGAAAATGTGGATGAACGTTCCGGCCGCGGCGGCCAGCCGACCATCGTGGACCTGGTAAAGCAGCGCCACACGGTTATCGTTGAACTTGACCCGCCTCGTGACCTTGATATCGCCAAATTTATGAAGGGGGCCGAAACGCTGAAAGCAGCTGGTGCGGATGCATTGACGCTGGCTGACAATTCTTTGGCGGTTACCCGCATGAGTAATATGGCTCTTGGTCATCTCGTTCAGGATCGTACAGGCTTGCGTCCGCTTGTACATATTGCCTGCCGCGACCGGAATCTGATTGGGACCCAGTCACACATGATGGGTTTTGACGCTTTGGGCATCAACCATGTGCTTGCCGTTACAGGTGATCCGGCACGTTTTGGTGATCTGCCCGGATCCAGTTCCGTATACGATCTGACTTCTTTTGAAATTATACGTATGATCAAGCAATTGAACGATGGTGTGGCTTTCTCCGGAAAACCGCTCAAGCAGAAGGCCGGTTTTGTGATCGGCGCTGCATTTAACCCGAATGTGAAGTATCTGGACAAGGCAGTACAGCGCCTAGAGAAAAAGATTGCCTCCGGAGCCGATTACATTATGACGCAGCCTGTCTATGATCCGCAGTTAATCGTGGCGATGCATGAAGCGACCAAACATCTGGAAGTTCCCATTTTTGTTGGCGTAATGCCACTGGCAAGTGGACGGAATGCAGAGTATTTGCATAACGAGGTTCCAGGAATTCAGCTGTCGGATGAAGTGCGTTCCCGCATGGCGGGTCTCGAAGGGGAAGAAGGCCGCGCCATGGGAGTGAAGATTGCCAAAGAGCTGCTGGATGTGGCAACCGCCCACTTTAAGGGAATCTATTTAATGACTCCATTTATGTTCTATGACATGACAGCCGAACTGACCCAATATGTATGGGAGAAGTCCGAGCACCAATGTCCTACTTGTTTCAACCCTAATAATCAATTACAATAGTGTAACGGATGTGATGCCGATGTCATTCAGTATGACCGGATACGGTCAATCCGCCTTTCAATTTGGGGGCTATAAGGTACAATTGGAGATCAAATCAGTCAACCATCGTTACTGTGAAGTCATGATGCGCATGCCCAAGGAGTGGACATGTTATGAAGACGGATTGAGGAAAATGGTACAGAGCCGGCTGAAGCGCGGGCGGATTGATGTTTATGTAATGAAAGAAAAAGATGAAGACCAGGCTCTTCCCGCCGTGCTCAATGAGCAGGCAGTCAGGGCCTATCTGCAGGCGGCAGAGCAGCTGGAATCCCGCTTTGGGATGCAGGGCAAACCTAGCATTATGGATATGCTTGCGCTGCCGGATGTCATGGTTCATTCCGATGGGATGAATTTCATTCCTGAGGAAGATAAGGACGAATGGGAGCGTGTGTTGCAACAGAGCTTGGAAGAAGCCCTGTCCAGTTTGGAGCAAATGCGCGCCCGCGAGGGTCTTCATCTGGCCAGTGATCTGGAACGGCGGCTGAGTCGTCTGGAGTCACTGCATGCCGAGATGCTTGCTCTTGCACCTACGGTGGTAACGGATTACCGCAACAAGTTAAGACAAAGGCTTACGGAAATGCAGGAGGAAGGCTCTTTCCCTTTTGACGAGCATAAATTGGGTATGGAAATTGCCGTATTTGCCGATCGTTCTAACATAGAGGAGGAGCTTACGCGTCTACTCAGCCACTTCGGACAGAGCAGGGAGCTGCTGAAGAGTGAAGAGCCGGTAGGCCGCAAGTTGGACTTTCTTATTCAAGAGATGAATCGGGAAGTCAATACGATTGGATCAAAAGCCAACCATTTGGCTCTGGTGAACCGTGTTGTCGAGATGAAGGCGGAGCTGGAGAAAATTCGCGAGCAGGCGGCGAATATCGAATGAACGGCCATATTTCGGCAAAAGAGTCGCATGTATAGGGGGAAGAACCTGATTATGGCAATCAAACTCATCAACATTGGATTCGGTAACATCGTGTCGGCGAACCGGATAATTTCCATCGTAAGTCCGGAATCGGCGCCGATCAAGAGAATTATACAAGAGGCAAGAGATCGTCATATGCTGATTGACGCAACATATGGAAGACGTACTCGCGCCGTAATTATTACGGATAGCGACCATGTCATTCTGTCGGCGGTTCAGCCTGAGACGGTCGCCCATCGTCTTTCTTCGAAAGATGATGACAACGACGAATAAAAATGGAGTGTAATATGTCTAAGGGATTACTGATAGTGTTGTCCGGCCCATCTGGGGTCGGGAAGGGTACAGTATGCAGCGCTTTGCGCAAACGTGTGCCGGAGTTGATTTATTCTGTGTCTGCAACGACTCGTCAGCCTCGTCTGGGTGAGGAGCATGGTGTGAATTATTTCTTCAGAAGTCATGAAGAGTTCCTGAACATGATTGCTGAGGATCAGTTGCTTGAACACGCGGAATATGTAGGTAACTATTACGGAACACCACGTGATTTTGTGGAGAAAACCATTAATGAGGGCCGCGACATCATTCTTGAGATTGAAGTTCAAGGCGCGTTAAAAGTGAAAGAGAAGTTCCCGGAAGGGATCTTTGTATTTCTGCTGCCTCCTTCATTGGACGAGCTTAAAGATCGCATTCAGGGACGTGGTACGGAAAGTCAGGCGACCATTGATCACCGGATGTCCGTAGCAGTGGATGAGATTAGCCTGCTGGAGCAGTACGATTACGCTGTCGTTAATGACGAAATTGATTTGGCGTGCAAACGAATAGAAAGCATTATTATCGCCGAACATTGTAAGATCAATAAATAATTCTTCTTGGCCGTCTCGGAATGCAATAATTCAGACAACTGCTGTCATATAACTATAGATGGTCAGATCATGCCGGTTCGCATAAACAGGCTGAACAAGTTGCATTCTGTCAGGCGGCAAGTGGAATTATACTAAAGCAAAGAGGTGTTTTGTAAATATGCTGTATCCTTCTATTGATGAAATGATGAACAAAGTTGACAGCAAGTATTCGCTTGTTGTTGCCGCTTCCCGCCGGGCCAGACAGCTTCGTGAAGGTGAGAAAACGGATTTGAGAAATGCCCGATCCCATAAACAGGTTGGCGTTGCACTCGAAGAAATTTATGGTGATCTGCTCGTTGTCATCAAAGGACAGGACGAAGAGGAAGAAGAGTAAGCCGCTAGCGGCGCTCTTCAACTGCATACGGTGCAAGCCGGATTTATTTGACAACCGCGAGGTTGTTATTTTTTTCTCTATTCATCGTTTTAACGTCGTATATATCGGGGGAAATAACCATGTTGAACGGTAAAAAAATCGTACTTGGTGTGACAGGCGGCATAGCCGCATACAAGGCGGCTACATTATGCAGCAGACTGGTGCAAAAAGGGGCAGACGTTCATGTCATTATGACGGACTCTGCCAAACAGTTTATTACCGAATTAACGCTGCAAACGTTGACCCGAAATGTAGTTTATAGCGATACATTTGATGAGCGAGAGCCATCGGTTGTATCGCATATTCATTTGGCCGATATGGCGGATCTGGTCCTTGTTGCCCCGGCGACAGCCAATGTCATTGCCAAAATGGCACACGGTATGGCCGATGATATGCTCTCTACAACTCTGCTGGCAACCACTGCACCGGTCATGATTGCACCCGCCATGAATGTTCATATGTATGATCACCCGGCGGTACAGCACAATATGCGTTTGCTCGTCGATCGAGGAACACTGATGATTGAACCGAGCGAAGGACAGCTGGCGTGCGGTTATGTGGGCAAGGGGCGGCTGGAGGAGCCGGAGACGATTGTTGAGGTAGTTGAGCAGTTCTTTGAAAGCAAGGAAGCAGCCAAACAGGGCTTGAATCAACCTGTCTCATTGTTAAAGGGCAAGAAAGTGGTTGTGACGGCCGGGGGTACCATTGAGCGCATTGATCCTGTCAGATATATTACCAATGACTCCTCGGGCAAAATGGGATTTGCCATTGCAGCAGCAGCGCGTGATTTGGGAGCAGAGGTCACGCTGGTTATGGGCAGTACGCAGGTTCAGCCGCCAGCGAATGTAGACGTGATTCGGGTACAGTCCGCACAGGATATGTATGAAGCGGTATCGCGTCACTGGGGTCATGCGGATATCGTGGTCAAGGCTGCGGCGGTTGCTGACTACCGGCCCAAAGAAGTGTTTGAGGAGAAAATGAAGAAGAAAGGCGATACGTTATCGCTGGAACTTGTTAAAAATATAGATATTCTTGAAACGCTGGGCAAGCAAAAGAGTCATCAATTTTTGATTGGTTTTGCCGCAGAGACCCATTCGGTAGAAATGTACGCAAGGGAGAAGCTTGAACGGAAAAACTGTGATCTGATCGTAGCCAATGACGTTGCCCGTCCGGGTATAGGATTTGGAGCAGATACCAACGCGGTTCATATTTACGACCGTAAAGGATTGGTAGAAGAGCTTCAGGTGATGTCTAAGGAAGACATAGCTCACCGGTTGCTTGTGATTGCGGCGGAGCGCATTGCCGGGAGGAATTAAAGATGGAGATCGCCAAAGTTATTGTCGATGTTCCGGTGAAGCAGACGGACCGGCCTTTTGATTATCTGGTGCCGGATTCGATGCGTGAATGGATCGAGATTGGCAGTCGGGTGGGCGTGCCTTTTGGACACCGTACCGTGCAGGGGTTTGTAATTGATCTTGTACCGCGCACGGGTACGGAGTCCTTTAAGTTGAAACCGATTCAGGAGCTGCTGGACATCGTACCGCCCTTGTCTGAAGATCTGGTGCAGCTCGCGGAATGGATGAGTGAACGTTATGCCAGCAACCGCATTTTGTCACTACAGGTTATGGTACCGACTGCACTGAAGGGTAAAGCGGAGCGATATATTTCAATTGGAGATGCAGTGGATGGACAGCATGCTGGAGCACAGTCGGATGAAGAAGTCCTTTTTGTGTGGGGGGAGGAGTCCACATCCGAGAAAGTACAGCAGGACATTATACGTTTTGTAAAAAGTCGGGGGCAGGTTCCCCTGCAACAATTGAGCCGGAAATATCCCAATCATGCAGCATTGATCAAAAAGCTTCTACTTAGCGGTGTATTGCTGGAAAGCCAGGCAATCAAGGACAAGCTGAACAAAAAGACGATGAAAGCTGTTGATCTGGCGATAGATGCAGCTGCTGCACAAGAAGCCCTTGCATCCTTTCCGGCGAAGGCACAGCGGCAGAAAGAAGTTCTCGCTTTTTTGCTGGAAATGAAAGAGCTGCTGCCGATGCCGATGAAGGAATTGCTGGCTACACTTCAAGTGTCTGCCGCTACAGTCAAAGGACTGGAAGAGAAAGGATTGCTTGTAACGGAGGACGTGGAGGTCTTTCGCGATCCTTACCAGGGCAGAACGTTTCGTGCGACCGAACCACTCGCTCTTACAGCCGAGCAGCAGAATGTGTATGACAAAATTAATGGGCGATTACAGGAGAGGCGCCATGGCGTCTTTTTGTTACATGGTGTAACAGGAAGCGGTAAGACGGAGGTATATCTGCAGACGATTCAGCAGTGTATTGAGCAGGACCGGCAGGCGATCGTTCTTGTACCGGAGATTGCACTTACACCACAAATGGTGGAGCGGTTTAAAGGGCGCTTCGGAGACCAGGTTGCCGTCATGCACAGCCGTCTGTCGGGTGGAGAGCGTTATGATGAATGGCGCAAAATCCGGGAAGGCCAAGTGAAGGTAGCCATTGGAGCGCGTTCCGCTGTCTTTGCTCCTTTTGATCGCCTTGGTCTGATCATTATGGATGAAGAGCATGAGACCTCCTACAAACAGGAAGAAACGCCGAAATATCATGCCCGCGACGTGGCTGTAAAAAGAGCGCAGCAACACCAGGCAGTCGTGGTTCTAGGTTCAGCGACACCATCGCTGGAAAGTTATTATGCGGCACGTTCGCAGAGTAATGATGATTTTGCTCCGCTTCTGCTGGAGATGCCTACCCGGGCGCTCGGCAATAACTTGCCGGATGTACGGATTATTGATATGCGCGAAGAGTTGAAGGATGGCAACCGTTCGATGTTCAGCCGGGCTCTGCACAAAGGACTGGAGGAACGTTTGGAGCGTGGAGAACAGACGGTTTTGCTGTTGAACCGCCGGGGCTATTCTACTTTTGTGATGTGCCGCAGCTGTGGTTATGTAGCCGGCTGTCCCGAGTGTGATATTTCACTCACGTATCACCAGCGTTCCAACAATCTCCGGTGCCACTATTGTGGATATGCGGAGGCAGCGCCTGAAGTATGTCCGGAATGCGGCAGTGAACATATCCGCTATTTTGGTACAGGTACGCAGCGAGTGGAGGAAGAACTGGCGAAGTTGTTTCCGGGGATTCGTGTGATTCGCATGGACGTGGACACAACGACGGAGAAAGGCTCGCATGAGAAACTGCTGAAACAGTTTCGGGAGAAAAAGGCGGATGTGCTGCTGGGTACCCAGATGGTTGCCAAAGGACTGGACTTTCCGGATGTAACCCTTGTGGGTGTGATCACGGCAGACTCGGCGCTGAACTTGCCCGATTTTCGGGCTGCCGAGAAGACGTTTCAGCTGCTGACTCAGGTGGCAGGTCGGGCGGGACGGCATCAATTACCTGGCGAGGTATTTGTTCAATCCTATACGCCGGAGCACTATTCCATCGGGCATGCGAGCCAGCATGATTATGTTTCTTTTGTACGTGAGGAATTGCTTCATCGCCGCAATCTGCAATACCCGCCGTATTGTCGCCTGATTCTGGTGACCTTTTCGCATGAGCAGCTTCCTGTACTGATCCGGCTAGCTGAAAATTACACGCGTTTGTTAAAAGAACGTGCAAATGCAGCCGGCTGGTTGGGAAGTCTGGACCGTTTCAGTAATGATGCCTTTGACGTGCTTGGTCCTGTAGCCTCACCCATCCCGCGCATCAAGAATAGATACCGATTCCAATGTATGATAAAATGGCGGGGGGATGTAGACGCCATCGGAATCGCTCTGGAGACGGCCCGGCGCATGGATGATGATGTTCAGGCGCAAAAACTGCTCATTAGTCTGGATGTAGACCCGCAAATGTTAATGTAAGCATGTTGCATCATTTTCCAAGGAACACTTCGCACCATACTAAGTGGTGAAAATGAATAACGCAAAATGTGGATGTGAACAAGCGGTATAAACATAGATTAAAAACAAAGCAACAAAAAAACAAAAGAATGATACCCGATATGAGATTTGGGTTAGGAAGGTGCTTACAACATGTCGATTCGTATTATCGTTAAAGAACCGGATGAGGTGCTTCACAAAAGAGCCAAGGAAGTTACAAAAGTAACACCCAATGTACAAAAACTGCTGGATGATATGGCAGATACGATGTATGACGCTGAAGGTGTAGGTCTTGCCGCACCACAAGTAGGCATTTTAAAACGCTTGATTGTTATTGATGCCGGGGATGAACAAGGTTTGATCAAAATGATTAATCCTGAAATCATCGCGAGTGAAGGTGAGCAGTTCGGACCGGAAGGCTGTCTGAGCATTCCTGGGATTAACGGCGACGTTCGTCGTTTCGAAACAGTTACCGTTAAAGGCCTGGATCGTGAAGGCAATGAACTGATTATTACGGGCAGCGGTCTGTTGTCCCGTGCATTCCAGCATGAAATTGATCATCTGGATGGCGTACTCTTTACGGATATCGCTGAGAAGGTGTACGAAATTGCAGCGGATCAGACTGGACCGCGACGTAATTAAGGAGTGATGGATTTGAATATTGTTTTTATGGGAACCCCGGAATTCGCTGTTCCTTCCCTGGATATGCTTATTGCTGAGGGATATAACGTGGTGGGTGTTGTGACCCAACCCGATAAACCGCAGGGCCGCAAAAAAGTGCTTACGCCAACGCCTGTGAAGGCCGCGGCTGAGCGCCACGGATTGCCTGTATTTCAACCGGTAAAGCTGCGTGATCCGGAGTCAGTGGCTAAACTAGCTGAATGGAAGCCGGACCTGATTGTCACGGCTGCATTTGGACAGATTCTGCCGAAGGCTGTGCTGGATATGCCTGTTCGGGGATGTGTGAATGTGCACGGTTCCCTTTTGCCAAAATATCGCGGAGGTGCTCCAATTCAGCGCTCCATCATCAATGGGGAGCCGGTAACAGGCGTTACACTGATGTTCATGGCAGAAGGTTTGGATACCGGAGACATGATCTCACGTGTGGAAGTGCCGATCACTGATGAGGATACTTCTGGCACCATGTTTGTGAAGCTCAGCGATGCAGGCTCCAAACTGCTGCAGGCAGAAATGCCCCGCCTAATTGCGGGGGAGACTACGGCTGTCCCTCAGGACGAAGCCGAGGCTTCGTATGCCCGCAATTTGACCAGAGAAGACGAGAAAATGGACTGGACTCGTTCATCCCGTGAACTCTTTAATCAGATCCGTGGTCTTGTTCCGTTTTCCGGTGCATTTACGATGTGGGACGAGCAGGTGTTCAAAGTATGGGCTGCTGCCAACCCCAATCAGTCAGGTGCTTCAGAAGCTGCAACCAATGGACAGGCTGAGCCGGGCACGGTGCTGCAGCTGGGGGCAAGGGGCATTGAAGTGCGAACGGGTGACGGTTCACTCTGGCTGACGGAAGTTCAGCCTGCAGGCAAGAAAGCGATGAAAGCTGCTGACTTCGCTCGCGGTGGCACGCTGAAGCCGGGCACGGTGTTACGATGAGCGGGAATACATCTGGACGATCAGCAAATAGCCCAAATAAAGGTAACGGCAACCCGAATCGTCGTCCTTATGCAGGGAAGTCGACTGGTTCCAAAAACACGGGATCCCAATCCTCTGGAGGAGCTGCGCGTACCGAAAGACCTAAGACTTCTCCACGCGCGCTCGCAGTGAAGGTACTTAGTGCAGTGGAGCAGGAGGGGGCCTACAGCAACCTGGAACTCAACCGGCGTCTGAAAGAAGCTGAGCTTAGTCCGGCAGATGCCGGGCTGGCTACCGAGTTGGTGTACGGAACAATCGCACGGCTGAACACACTTGATTATTTTCTGGAACGTTTTGTGGCCAAAGGGATAGCCAAACTCCAGCCATGGGTACGCAGTTTGCTGCGGATCAGCGTCTACCAGATGATGTATCTGGATCGTATTCCGGAACATGCTGTTGTAAGCGAAGCCGTCAATCTGGCGAAAAAACTGGGACACCAGGGAATCTCGGGCATGGTGAATGGCGTTCTGCGCAACATGATCCGCAGTCGGGATGAACTTCGAATACCGGATGACCTGCCAGCTGCTGAGCGTATTGCACTGGAGCATTCCCACCCGCAGTGGATGGTCCAACGCTGGATCAGCCAATATGGTGAAGAGACAGCAGAAGCAATCTGCAAGGCAAATAATGAACCGCCGGCAGTGAGTGTGCGGGTAAATTCAACGATGACCACGCGTGACAAACTCATGCGCGAAATGGAGAGCACGGGTGCAGTAGTAGAGCCTTCGCGGATAAGTCCCGACGGTATTCTTGTTCGCAGTGGTGGGAATATGGCACTAACGTCATGGTACCGGGATGGACTGTTCTCTGTGCAGGACGAAAGTTCCATGCTTGTGGCCGAAGCGGTCGCACCTGAAGAGGGTCAAACCGTGCTGGATTGCTGCGCAGCTCCGGGTGGGAAAACGGCTCATATGGCCGAGAAAATGCAGGACCGTGGTCAAATCATTGCCAATGACGTGCATGCACACAAGCGTCAGCTTATCATGGATCAGGCAAATCGATTGGGACTGGGCTGTATCGATGCGGTTACAGGAGATGCACTGGATCTGGATGAACGTTATCCTCATGCTTCGTTTGACCGTATTCTTTTGGATGCACCTTGCTCCGGTCTGGGTGTCATACGCCGTAAGCCGGATGTCAAATGGACCAAATCCCCTGAAGATATTGAAGATATCTCAGGGCTGCAGCGTCAGTTGCTGGATCGGGTTGCACCGTTATTGAAGCCAGGCGGCGTCCTGGTGTACAGTACCTGTACCATTGAGCCGGCTGAGAACGAACTCATGGTAGCTGACTTTTTGAAGCGTCATCCCGAATACCAAGCGTTGGATTCTGCTTGGGCTGGAACAGAGATGGAAAAGTGGAAGTCAGTGAATGGGGGTGTGCAGATCTTGCCACAGTATGCACACAGTGACGGCTTTTACATTGCAAGGTTGACACGTGCAGCCGATGAATAAATCCATAGCATGCAAGGATGGCCGCCGAGGGGAACTTCGGCGGATTTCTTTGTAATGGGGTGCGGCATACGCGCCGAGGTGTTATAATGCATGAAGTGCAAGACTGTAGGGCATACATGGATGTAAAGTGGTCTTTGTGATAGAATAGGAAGAATGAAAAGAAAAGAAGGAATAGGTGTTGACAACAAAATGAAACCTTTTATATATGATTATTCCCTGGAAGAGCTGCAGCAATGGGCTGTTGAAAATGGGGAACCCGCTTTTCGCGGTGGTCAGATTTTCGACTGGATTTATGTAAAGCGAGTGAATGATTTTAGTGAAATGACGAATCTGTCCAAAGCACTGCGCGAAAAGCTGGCAGAGCAATTTGAATTCGTAACCCTTACCGAAATTACGAAGTTTGAATCCAAGGATGGAACGGTGAAGTTCCTGTTTGGTCTTCATGATGATCATGCGATCGAAACGGTTATTATGAAACATAACTATGGTAACAGCATCTGCGTAACGACACAGGTGGGATGCCGAATCGGTTGCACGTTCTGCGCGTCCACGCTGGGTGGATTGAAGCGTAACCTTACTGCAGGCGAAATTGTTGCCCAGGTCGTACAGGCTCAGAAAATTCTGGATGAGCGCGGCGAACGAGTCAGCAGCATTGTTATTATGGGTTCGGGTGAACCGTTTGAGAACTATGAAGCTACAATGACTTTCCTGCGCATCATGATTCACGAAAAGGGTTTGAATATCGGTCAGCGTCACATCACGGTATCCACAAGCGGGATCGTACCGAACATCTACAAGTTTGCTGATGAAGATACACAGATCAATCTGGCAATCTCCATTCATGCACCGAATGATGCGCTTCGTTCCAAATTGATGCCGGTAAACCGTCGTTTTCCTTTTGACGATGTGATGGAGTCGCTTCGCTACTACCTGGCCAAAACGGGCCGGAGAATTACGTTTGAATATGCCCTGATCGGTGGCGTGAACGATCAGCCGGAACATGCGGCAGAACTGGCAAGTGTGCTGAAAAACATGCTCTGCCACGTGAACCTGATTCCAGTCAATCACGTGCCTGAACGCAAGTATGTAAGAACATCGAGAAGCGACATTTTCAATTTTCAGAAGATTCTCTCGGAGCAGGGTGTTAATGTAACCATTCGTCGTGAACAGGGACATGATATTGCTGCCGCTTGCGGTCAGCTTCGTGCAAAGCATATGGAGTTGAGGTGAGAACATTTTGATCAAAACAGTTCATGTGAGCCATATCGGACGCGTGCGTTCGGTTAATGAAGATTCAGCCTGGATTCGCAATTTGGAGACAGGATATATTCTGGGCATTGTCGCTGATGGCATGGGCGGGCATCTCGCAGGAGATACCGCGAGCCGTCTGGCAGTGGAGACTTTGGTACATGACCTCGGGACACTGGAACCGGGGTTGTCACATGCGTCCTTGTCCGCTGCCCTCAGCGATGCTATTTTGCATGCCAACGAAGTGATATATCGTACTGCATCCGGAGATGACAAGTACCATAACATGGGAACGACCGTGGTTGCTGCCTTGTTGAACGATGCAGAAGGCGTTATCGGTCATATCGGAGACAGCCGAGCTTACAAAATTGCAAACAAACAAGTGATCCAGTTAACGGAAGACCATACATTGGTGAACGAATTGTTTAAAAATGGTCAGATCAGCAAGGAAGACGTATCTCATCATCCGCGTCGTAATGTGCTGACTCGTGCCCTTGGAACAGATGCCGAAGTAAAAGTCGATCTGGATGCGGTCAAGCTGGAAGCAGGTGAAGTTCTGCTGTTATGCAGCGATGGACTCAGCAATCTGGTCAGCAATGAACAAATGGTTCAGGTGGCGGGCAATCAGGATTTGCCGCTTGAAGAGCGGGCAGATCGGCTGCTTCAGTTGGCACTGCTGGCTGGCGGAGACGATAATATCACGGTTGCGCTGTTTGAAGTGCAACAGGAAGGTTCCGTGGTGACGGAAACGGGGTGTGAGTCATGATTGGGCACCAGCTAGGCGGACGCTATGAAGTCATTGAGCGTGTTGGCGGTGGCGGCATGGCACTTGTGTACAAGGCCCAGGACCTTCTGCTGAACCGTAATGTGGCGATTAAAGTATTGAGGCAGCAATTTGTACATGATGAAGAGTTCATCCGTCGTTTCCGTAGAGAAGCGCAGTCTGCTGCATCCTTATCTCATCCCAATGTCGTCAGCATCTATGATGTTGGCCAGGAAGATGACGTTCATTATATCGTCATGGAGTACGTGGAAGGCAAAAACCTGAATGAGATCATCAAAGAGCGGGCCCCTCTGCAGGTAGACGAAGCTGTTCGGATTGCTTCCCAAATTGCAGACGCCCTGGATCATGCACATCATAACCAGATTATTCATCGGGATATTAAACCGCATAATATATTAATTGGCCGTAACGGCCGTGTGAAGGTTACCGATTTCGGAATTGCCCGAGCGGTGACATCCACAACGATTACACAGACTGGCTCGGTAGTCGGTTCCGTACATTACTTTTCACCGGAGCATGCCAAGGGGATCGTTACTGGCGAAAAGTCGGATTTATACTCTCTCGGTATCGTACTCTATCAAATGCTGACTGGGCAGCTTCCATTTCTTGGTGAGAGCCCTATTAGCGTTGCATTGAAGCATTTGCAGGAAGAATTTGATGAACCTCGCAAATTCAACCCACTGATTCCGCAAAGTGTGGAGAATGTCATTTTGAAATCCATGCGGAAGAACCCGCAGGAGCGTTATCAGTCAGCAAAAGAAATGCAGAATGATCTGGAAACGTGTTTGTTACCGGAAAGACGCAATGAGTCCAAAATCGACTTTCCGGATGAGGATGATGTGGATCAGACGCGGGTCATGCCTGCGATCAAACCGGAACCACGAGGAATTACTTCTACGGGCGCTACTCCAATCATGGAACCTGATGAGGACAACAATAAGGGCAAACCCAAAACGAAGAACTGGAAAAAACCAACGCTATTGATCTCATTGACTGTTCTAATTCTCATAGCCATGGTTGGTGTTGTATGGTATGTCAAAGGTATGCTTGTTGTGCCTGAAGTCACTGTTCCAAATGTCGTTAACCAGACTGAAGAAAAGGCTCGTCAGATGCTGCAGGATCAGGGTCTTGTTGTTAGCGATGATGTCATCCGGATGTACAAGGAAGGTATCGACCCAGGCATCGTATTTGAACAAAGCCGAAATGAAGGCGACGTGGTGAAGGAAGGTTCCGAGATCCAACTTAGTGTTGGAGCTGAAAAGGAACTAACCAAAATGATCAGCGTTGAAGGGGATTCCTATGAGGATGCGGTCAAGGATCTGAAGAATCTGGGCATTAGCGAGGATCGAATTAAGCGTAAGGACGACTTCTCCAATGATGTTGCTTCAGGCATTGTCATTTCCCAGACACCTGGTGCTAATGAAGAATTTGATCCGGAACAGACCGAGATTGTTTTAACCGTTAGCAAAGGCGCGGAGACGGTGAAGATGCCTGATCTGAAAAATCGCACCCGCAACGAAGCTGAGCAGATGATTAAGTCTGCCGGACTGGTTCTGGCTCAGGTTCAGGAAGAATCAAGCTATACGGTTGATAAGGGGAAAGTGACCCAGCAATGGCCTGTGGAAGCCGGAGCCGATGTGAAACCTGGTGACAAAATCACCATTTTCGTCAGCACGGGTTATCCGCCTGAGGCATTGGAGTACTCCTTCAATATCAATGTTTCGCCAAAAGAAGAGGGCAAGAACAGCAAGATTCGGATTACATTCGAGGATGCCCGCGGCAAGAACCAGGAATGGGGAACCCGGACCATTAACAAGTCCTATCAGGCACTGACCATCCCACTTGTTCTTGCTCCGAATGAGAACGGTGCTGTATCTGTATATCGTGATGGTCAATTCCTGGATACGTATGTAGTTACCTATGCTGAAGCCAAAAATGGTACCGTAGTGGTGCCTACCATTGAGCCGGAGATTGGCAATCAGCCAACACCTCCAGCAAACGAACCTGAAGAAGGTGGCGGTGGTGACGAAGGCAGCGTGGATACGAATCAGGAAGGTGAGTCTGAATCGATTCCTGGTGATGGTGAAGAGGATAATGAGGGCGAAGATACGTCTGCCATGAATAACGGCAAGGGTAAAGCTCATGGAAAAGACAAGAAGTAGGATGTCGTTAACGCATCGAGCCGTCCGTAAGGACGGCTTATTGCTGACGTTAGGATGAGTGTACCGAAAATCAAAGGAGGGCGACGGAGCTATGCCAGAAGGTATCATCGTAAAAGCGCTAAGCGGTTACTACTATGTCATGCCACTGTTAGAAAACGGGGTGCCTTCGGTGGAAGGCTCCGCCGTTACATGCCGAGCAAGAGGGATATTCAAAAAGAGAGGCGTTTCTCCACTTGTCGGTGACCGTGTGAGCTATATGCTGACAGAGAATGGTGAAGGAACAGTAGATGAGATTCGGGAACGGGAGAATGAACTGATTCGGCCCCCTGTTGCCAATGTCAGTCTGGCTGTTCTTCTGTTCTCCGTTAAAGAACCGGACATGAACCTGAACCTGCTGGACAAATTTCTTGTACATATTGAGCAGGCGGGGCTGGATGCTCTAATTGTATTAACAAAGCAGGATCTGGCTGATCCACAAAACGATGCGAGTGATACTGTGGCCGAGGTTAAGGCATTGTATGAGCAGGTCGGGTATGAAGTTATTTCGACCAGTTCGCGAACTGGCGAAGGAAATGAGCTGCTCAAAGAACGTCTTGCAGGCAAGATAAGTGTATTCTCGGGTCAATCGGGAGTAGGCAAATCTTCTATGCTTAATGCCCTAATGCCAGGGCTGACGCTGGAAACGAGTGAAATCAGCATGCGACTTGGTCGAGGCAAACATACGACCAGACATGTAGAATTGATTCCGCTGGATAATGGCGGATTTGTCGCAGATACACCCGGATTCAGCCAACTGGACTTTCTGGAGATCGGTGTAGAAGAACTCTCCACCTGTTTCCGGGAATTTGCCCAGTATGCTGACCAATGTAAATTCCGCGGCTGTACCCACACGCATGAGCCCCAATGCCGAGTACTTGCGGCTAAGGAGGAAGGTTTAATTTCCGAAAGCCGTTATCGGCATTATGAGCAGTTCCTTACAGAAATGAAAGACAAGAAGCGGAGGTACTAACATGATTAAAATTGCTCCATCCATATTATCTGCTGATTTTGCCCGTCTCGGTGCTGAAGTGGCCGAAGCACAGGCAGCTGGCGGTGACTGGATTCACGTTGATGTCATGGACGGTCATTTCGTCCCGAATATTACGCTTGGTCCTGCCATTGTAAAAGCAATTGCTCCTCATACCAACCTGCCACTGGATGTGCATCTGATGATCGAAAATCCTGAGCGATATGTTGAGGAATTTGCTAAAGCCGGAGCGGCGGTAATTACTGTACATGCCGAGGCTTGTGTACATTTGCACCGTGTGATTCATCTAATTAAGGAACAGGGAGTCAAGGCGGGGGTTGCTCTAAATCCGGGGACGCCGGCCAGTGCCATTCAGGAAGTGCTGGATGATGTGGACATGGTTCTTGTCATGACCGTGAATCCTGGGTTTGGCGGACAAGCCTTCATCTCGGGAACGATGAACAAAATCAGACAAATTCGCAGCTGGCTGAATGAAAAAGGACGCCATGATGTTCATATCGAAGTGGATGGGGGAATTGCAGCCGATACAGCCCCACTCGTTGTGGAGGCAGGCGCAGATGTCCTCGTAGCGGGAAGCGCGGTATTCGGGCGCGAGGACCGTGCAGCGGCCATTGCAGAGATTCGTAGCAGCTACGGAGGCTGATCTATGAACCTTAAGGAGACGCTGTTGACGATGGCTGCGAGCCTCGTGACGGGATTGGTGCTTGCGTTATTTGCAGTCATTCAATCCCCTTACAATGCGCTTACCTCACTGATTGGGGTGGGCGTTGTCATTATGTATTTTCGCAAATTTGATCGTACTAGATCACGTGTTACTTTCGTCATATTCAGCATACTGTATTACTTGCTGAGCGTATTCATGATCGCTGTTTATCAGTATGTTCCTGCCCAAACGTAAATGGGCTGTTCTTCGGGCTCGTCATGTTGGAATAGGGACAGGGCGTTCCGCATAAATATGGTTACATGAGCAGGTTTCTCATGTAGCCTTTTTTGTCGTGTTTAAGGTAAAGAAGGCCTGAAGCATAGGATACGGCGGACGCATGAGCATGATGGGGAGGGTGAAGTATGAAATTTTACACATTCAAACTGCCGAAGTTTTTGGGAGGTTTTGTAAAGGCGATTCTTAATACGTTTCAAAAGAACTGATACGATTGAGAACAGGCTCAAAGGCGAATACCGCCGCTATGGCTTCAGAAGTTCGGGGACTCCGGCCTGAGAAGCACCATGCGGCGGGCATTCACATGCTTGCGCAGGTACTTGTGTACTTTTTTGAATACCAAAAAAGCACCTGCAAGGAACAAGGTGCTTTTTGCTTATCCGATTTATAGTAGCTTTGCGTGATTATACGCGAGTCACTTTACCGGCTTTCAGTGCACGGGTGCTTACGTATACACGTTTTGGTTTACCGTTCACGAGAATGCGGACCTTCTGAACGTTTACGCCCCAAGAACGACGGTTACGGTTGTTAGCGTGGGATACGTGGTTACCGGTGCCCGGTTTCTTACCTGTCACATAACATTTGCGAGACATAGATTACACCTCCTATCCTAAAATAACCAGTTGCCTTCGGAGAGACGAAAGTCATTCTCTAAAGGCTAAATTGTTCTTCCTGACCATAATAGTCAGGCTCCAGTAGCTAATGGCGTTGTTCAAGCCGGCATGGCCGGATCATTTCCATTACTTAACCTGCATAAAACAATACTTGAATATAATATCATACCCAAAAAAGCTTCGTCAACTGATCCAAAAACTTTATTTATTTCTCCTGTCTAATATAGTACAATGTTGAATAGTCCATAATACAGCGGTGAACAGGCTGTTGCCGTGGGAAAGCCGGAGATTAGACCGGCCCAAGAGGTCGGTGGTCTGCAATTTGGCAACGCTGTGCGCTGTGACATTTCCATCATTGGCACCAGTCTCCATGCGGCATTCATGCCGGCTCTCGATACCGGTGCATATCCGTATGCCCCGAATTGGGGCTTCAGAGGTTGCAGGATATCGGTGGCCCGGCCGCCCAGACCGTCGATCCGGATGACATGTTGATTTGTATGCCTTTGCCGGACAAGGTATGGACGAAGAATGACGCAGTAAGCGTCAGCGCATGAACAGACCAGATAACATCTTGGTGCAAGATGTTCGTGTATCAAGCTAGGAAGGGGAATTCTCACTTGAGTATACGTTCTTTAAATGGAACAGATTTCACCGCAATGGTACTTGCCGGTGCGGAACAACTTGGACAGCATGCAGAGCACGTCAATTCCCTGAATGTTTTCCCTGTGCCGGATGGTGACACGGGAACGAACATGAATTTGACAATGAGTGCAGGAGTTGCAGAGATTAAACGCAAGAGTTCTGCCTCCATCGGAGAAGCTGCCGGTATTTTATCTAAAGGCCTGCTCATGGGCGCACGGGGGAATTCAGGCGTTATTTTATCGCAGTTGTTCCGTGGATTCAGTCGTTCAGCTGCTCCTTACGAGGAACTGAATACGCTCCAATTTGCAGCGGCCCTCCAAAACGGTGTGGATGCAGCGTACAAAGCTGTTGTAAAGCCCGTTGAAGGAACCATTCTTACCGTGGCAAAGGAAGCAGCGAAACACGCCAGCTACTATGCAAGACGGACGAATGATATTACTGAATTAATGAATGAAGTATTGTTAAAAGCAAAAGAGGCACTGGCATCGACTCCGGAATTGCTGCCTGTTTTAAAACAGGTCGGTGTTGTGGATTCGGGTGGACAGGGGCTTGTATATATTTACGAAGGTTTTATGGAAGTTTTGCTGCAAAGTGACGGCGTCAGCCGTGCATCCCTGCAGAAAGACGTACAGCCAGCTGTAGCATCATCTGCCTTAAAACCGGCTGTACCGTCAGAAGAGCTGCCTGCCAATCCCGTACAGCAGGTTATTGCACCGGAGATGCCGTTGTCTGCACAAGCCAGACTGGAAACGGAAGATATTGAATTTCTGTATGACATGGAGTTCTTCATTAATCGCCAGCTGGGGGATAACGCAGGAGTTGCATTCGATGACGAGGCATTCCGGAAAGCGTTGTCAGCAAATGGGGATTCCATCATCATTATTGCTGACGATGAAGTGATCAAGGTACATGTGCATTCCAAGACACCTGGGGATGTATTGAATCTGGCACTTCGCTACGGTGAAATTACACAGATTCACATTCTGAATATGCGAGAACAGCACCGGGATCTGCTGACGGCGGGTATGGACATTGCGCCTTCTCCTGAATTGTTTGCAGAGATTCCGCCTGAGACTACGCGCAGTCACGAAGAAGCTGTGCCTCCTGCAGATGAAATGGCGCCCTATGGTTTTATCGCCGTATCTTCCGGTGAGGGCATTGCTGAAATCTTCCAAAGTCTCGGAGTGGATGTTGTACTGTCCGGTGGACAGACGATGAATCCGAGTACAGAGGACTTTGTGAATGCAGTTCGTTCGATTGCTGCGGAACAGGTGTTTATTTTGCCGAACAATTCCAATATTGTTCTTGCTGCCGAACAGGCACGCGAATTGCTTGAAGATGAACGCCGGATCACGGTTATACCGAGTAAGACAATTCCTCAAGGGATGGCAGCCGCTTTTGCTTTCCAGGAAGATGAGTCTGCCGACGCGAACCGTGATCAGATGCTGGAAGCAATTAGCCGGGTGCAATCGGGTCAAGTTACGCATGCCGTAAGAGACACTCAGTATGATGAGCTGGATATCAAGGCTGGCAATTACATTGGTATCCACAATTCCAAAATCGTTGCGACAGACGAAAGCCTGCTGCGGGCATGTGAAGGATTGCTGCAACAGATGATGGAGAGTGGAGATGAAGTGGTTACGATCCTTGAAGGGGAAGAGGCTGACTCCGAGGTCACCACTGCGCTTGCAGCATGGGTAGAGTCACAATACCCTGAAGCTGAGGTGGAGGTACATGCCGGAGGACAGCCAGTGTACTATTATTTGTTCTCTGTGGAGTCCTGATATGCACTCACGCAAGGAGGAGGTGATCTCGTTTGAGCCATAAGGTTGCAATTGTAACAGACAGCACCGCAGATATACCGGAAGAACTTGTCCGTAAATACGGGATTCATGTGGTTCCACTGAATGTTCTGTTTGGGGAAGAGAGTTATGCGGACGGCGTTGATCTGTCTTCGGAACAGTTTTATGCAAAATTGGAGAAGGCCTCGGCGCTGCCTACCACGTCACAGCCTTCCCCTACGGAATTCATGAACATATATCAGACGCTGCTGGATGAGGACCCGGAACGTCCGATTGTCTCCATTCACCTGTCATCTGGCATGAGTGGAACGTATCAATCGGCGCTGCTCGGCAAATCTCTGTTGGAGCGTGAAGGTGACATTACGGTGCTGGACTCCAAGTCGGCATCTTATGGATATGGCTTGATGGTTGTCCAGGCAGCCGAACTTGCCAGTCAAGGCAAGTCGGCAGCCGAGATTGCTGCAGCTGTAGAAGCGATGCAGAAGAGCCGCAAACTGTTTTTCCTTGTGGATACGCTGGAGTATTTGCAAAAAGGCGGCCGAATCGGGAAGGCTGCGGCTATCCTGGGAACATTACTGAATATCAAGCCCATCTTGTCCATTGATGAGGAAGGTGTCATATACGCTGTTGAAAAAGTCAGAGGACACAAGAAAGCAATGGCACGCATTATTGAACTGTTCCAGCAGGATCTGGCGGGCAAGCGTGTGAATGTGGCCGTAGGCCATACCGCAGATCCCGGATCAGCGATTGCTTGTGCAGAGCAGTTACGTGGGCATTTTACACTGAATGAAGTGGTGTACACCAATATTGGAGCCGTCATCGGCAGCCATGTTGGGCCAGGCGTTATTGCCATCTTTATGTGGCCTGTTCCGGAATGAGGGATTAGATATGAGATTGGAAGAAATATCGGTTAAGCAAATTAACGGCGTGAGTGCTCTCAAAGAGGGGGAGCTTCACGCCTTTGGCATCTCTACTGTAAAAGACCTGCTTGAATATTATCCGTTCCGTTATGAGGATTATCGTCTGCGTTCCCTTAGTGAAGTGAAGGATGGGGACAAGATTACGGTTCAGGGCAAAATCATGGGCATCCCCGTATTGCAGCGCTATGGCAAAAAGTCCCGTCTCACCTGTAAGGTGATGACCGAAGAGTGGATGATCACGGCGACCTGGTTCAATCGGCATTTTTTGAAAGACCAGCTTACGCCGAACCGTGAGATTGTGCTTACGGGCAAATGGGAACAAAAGCGCATGCAAATGACGGTTTCGGACTCGGAGTTTCCGGATAAGGGAGATGGTCGCTCGGGTACACTGCAGCCGGTATATTCGGTAACGGGCAAGCTGACCCAATCCTGGATGCGTAAGACGATTAATCAGGGGTTAATCCAATTCGGAGACATGATTCCCGAGATTTTGCCCCCATCGCTTATGAAGAAATACGGACTGATGCCTCGGAAACAGGCGATTGCCGGCATTCATCGTCCGCAGGATAATCAGGAAGGCCAGCAGGCCAGACAGCGCATGGTATATGAAGAACTGTTTTTGTTCCAACTGAAAATGCAGGCTTATCGTGCATTGAACCGGAATCGGATGGATGGCGTCGTGCATACAACGGATAATGCAACCATTCGCGAGTTCGTGCGCAGCCTGCCGTTTGAACTGACCGATGCTCAGAAAAAGGTAGAGCTTGAAATTCTTCATGACATGCGTTCACCTTACTCCATGAATCGTTTGCTCCAAGGGGATGTTGGCTCTGGTAAAACGGTTATCGCCGCTATCGCCCTGTACACCTCGGTCCGGTCCGGTTTCCAGGGGGCTCTGATGGTCCCTACAGAGATTCTGGCTGAGCAGCATATGCGATCACTGCAAAAGCTGTTTGAACCTTTTGGTGTAACCGTGGGCCTCCTAACGGGCAGTGTGAATGGACGGAAACGAAAAGATCTGATTGCTTCGCTGCAAATGGGCATGATTGACATCGTGGTGGGCACCCATGCGCTGATTCAGGAAGATGTATTTTTCCGCGATCTGGGTCTCGTCGTTACGGACGAGCAGCATCGCTTTGGTGTAAACCAGCGCAGCATTTTGAGGCGGAAGGGATATAATCCCGATGTGTTAACGATGACAGCAACGCCGATTCCGCGTACGCTGGCCATTACGGCATTTGGCGATATTGAAGTATCGACAATCTCGGAACGGCCAAAAGGGCGGATTCCCATCTCCACATACTGGGTGAAACATGACATGATGGAGCGGGTGCTCGGTTTTATCTCCCGCGAAGTGGATCAGGGACGTCAGGCGTATCTCATCTGTCCTTTAATTGAGGAATCCGAGAAGCTGGATGTACAAAATGCGATTGATCTGCATATCCAGATGCAGCAGAATTTTCCGGATTACCGTGTGGGCCTGCTGCATGGACGAATGACCGCTGGGGAGAAAGAAGAGATGATGCGTGCGTTTTACAGCAACGATATTCAGCTGCTTGTCTCAACCACCGTTGTAGAAGTAGGTGTCGATGTACCGAATGCTACGTTAATGGTCATTATGGATGCGGACCGTTTCGGTCTGTCTCAGCTTCATCAGCTGCGCGGCCGGGTTGGCCGGGGAGCTCATGCATCCTACTGCGTGCTTATTGCCGATCCCAAAACTGAAGTAGGGCAGGAACGCATGAAGGTGATGACGGAGACGGAGGATGGGTTTGAAGTATCCCGTCGCGATCTGGATCTGCGGGGACCGGGGGATTTCTTCGGTACCAAACAAAGTGGATTGCCGGAATTCCGTCTTGCCGATATGGTTGCTGATTTTGCCGTATTGGAGCAGGCGAGAGATGACGTATCCGCTCTAATCGCCGATCCTAACTTCTGGACGTCTGTGGACTACACTGCTTTACGCGATTATTTACAGCAGCAGCAGGTGTTCCAGGGTGATCTGATCGACTGATTGGGCCTCGAATGCATAGTTTCCTACGTTTACTGCGAAAAAGGTCAAGTGAACAAGCCCTCCTGTCATATGAATAGAAAGTGAGTTCATTATCCGGGAGGTGCTGTACGTTTTGAGTTATCAACAATATGGAATCAGTCCGCAGCTGGTGGAGCGGATCAAACTAAAGATGAAAAATCCGGCTGTCAAAGATCGCATCAAAAAGCTGATTGACGGAATTACCAAGTCCGATCTCCAGGATCGGGCCAAGGTTCGGAGATTGGTCAAGTCATCTGCTGTCATTTTGAATGAAAACTTCTCGTCCGCTCAGGAGGAGCAGTTTGTTGCTTTTGTCATCGCCCAGAAGATTGATCCAAACAATACGTTTCATCTGATTAAGTTGTGGGGGATGTTTCGGTGAGGTCGCTGTAGGTTTGAGGGTATAAAATGAACTACGCATTCACATTAGAACACTACGATGCCAGAACAACCTTCCGATCGCTGTTATTCCCGGATTTCTTTAAACTCCCTTTTTCAAAGGGGAAATCCGGGAATAAAGGCGAGCGCTCCGCTTCTTCAGGTTTATTCTGTCCTCTCCGTTTTGTGTGAATGTTACACTCACTTTATATAAAACTCAAGACTACACCGAAGGTGTAGTTTGGTTAAAGGGCGGGACAGTCCATAAGTCATTTTCCTGACTTATGGACTGTCTCTTTTTGCCGTTAGCATCAGACAAGTATGCGTGATGCATGATATAAACGTGTTTCGCGAAAAGCTAATCTAGTTGTTAGCGAACTGAGTGCACGCTATCTAGGTAAATTCCTCAGGTTTGGTGTGGTAACGAATCGTAGAGCTGTTATCTCGTTCTTTCATGAGGTTTGTCGCAGATTTTTACTGAAGTAGCGTGGGATATTAGGTTTGTTAAAATCTCATTACACGCTAATTCTCGTAAGTAAGGTGTAACCGATTCCTTAAATTTTGTCTGAAAGGAGATAAAGATATCCGCTGCATCTTTTGCATCTCATTTCCGACTGATGACTTTGCTTTCTCCCTGGCGGAGGGGTAAACTGGTGCATACGAGCATAAAGGATGAACGGGAGAATGAGGACCAGGATAGGAATCCATATGACCATGCAAAATGAACGAACACAGATGATGCAAAGATAGCGTTGATTTTCAATTGATATGGAGGAAGTAGGATTCATGGAAATGTTTACGATGCTGCTGGGTTTGTTTGAACGGGCGGCGCTGCTGATTATCTTTTTATTCTTTTTGTCGAGGGTACCTCGCTTTAGACAGATTCTGCAAAAGGGGAAGTTAAGACCTCAGGAATACGCGGCGGTGACGCTGTTGTTCTGTGCTTTTGCGATCTTTGGTACCTATACCGGGATTAATGTGGAAGGTTCACTGGTGAATGTGCGGATTATCGCCGTGCTGTCTGGTGGCATTTTATTTGGAGCACCGGTGGGGATTATTACGGGGATTGTATCCGGGGTGCATCGTTATTTAATTGATATGGATGGGGTAACGGCCATTCCGTGTCTGATTACGAGTGTCATTGCGGGTCTGGTGTCGGGTTACATTCACAAGTATACGCCCAAGTCGAAGCGATGGATGGTTGGTATTGCGGCCGGGATGATCTGTGAAGCGCTCACGATGCTGCTGATCCTGCTGTACTCCTATCCCGACCCGCTCGGTGCGGATATCGTATCCAAGATTGCATTGCCCATGATTCTGGGGGAGGTCAACATTGGACTGATCGTGCTGCTGGTACAGAGTGTGGAAGGCGAAAAGGAAATGATTGCCGCACGCCAGGCCAAACTGGCGCTGGAGATTGCGAACAAAACCCTGCCCTACTTCCGCTCCATTGATGAGGATTCCCTGCGGACCATCTGCCGGATCATTCAGGAGGACATTCAGGCCGATGCGGTTGCGATTACGGATACCCGGAACGTGCTGGCCTATGTTGGGTTCGGGGAGGAGCGATATCACATCGGCAACGAGATCATTAGTGAGATGACGAAACAGACAATCTCCAGCGGGGAGATTACCATCAGCAATGATGTGACCGATGAGAAAACGCCGGATATTCATTCCTTGTTGATTATTCCGCTGAAAGAGCGGAGTGAAGTTACGGGAGCACTTAAAATTTATTACCGCAAAGCCTATAAAATTACGTACCCGCTGCAAACGATGGCTGTGGGACTTTCGCAGATTATTTCCACCCAGATGGAAGTATCCCGAGTGGAAGAGATTAAGGCAGCCGCCAACAAAGCGGAACTGCGGGCATTACAAACGACGATTCATCCACATTTTCTCTTCAATGCGCTGAACGCGATCGCTTCGTCCATTCGAACGAAGCCGGATCGGGCGCGTGAGCTGATTGTGAATCTGTCGGGATATATGCGTTATAATCTGGAGCTGTCGGACGAGCTGATTGATATTCATAAGGAACTGGAGCAGGTCCGCAATTATGTGGAGATTGAGAAGGCCCGTTATGGGAGCAGGCTTCATGTGATCTATGAGATTGATGAGGTGGCTGTGCATATCCCCAGTCTGGTCATTCAGCCGCTTGTTGAGAATGCCATTATCCATGGCGTCCTCAAGGTCAAAGGACCTGGAACCGTTCGGATCCGGGTACAGGATTACCCTGATTTTGTCCGAATAGGAGTCAGGGATACAGGTGCCGGTATTGACCCGGATATCATTGAGAAGGTGTATCATGACCGGATGCCGGGGAATCAGATTGGTTTATATAATGTCCATCGACGGGTGAAACTCATTTATGGGCAGGGTGTAACGATTACGCGGCTGGAGCAAGGAACCGATATTATTTTTGATGTACCCAAAGGAGATGTCGTGACAAGGTGATGATTGGTCAATGAGAGCCCTTATTGTGGAAGATGAAATTCCGGCAAGTGAAGAACTGAATTATTTGGTCCAGGAGCATAGTAAGATTGAAGTGGTTGCCTGCCTTGAAGATGGACTGGATGTGCTGAAGTTTCTGCAGGAGCAGGAAGTCGACGTTATTTTTCTCGATATTAACATTCCCTCGCTGGATGGCATGATGCTGGCACATCATATTGGCAAATTCGCCAGAAAGCCTTATATCGTCTTTACGACAGCCTACAAGGAGCATGCAGCAGAAGCATTTGAGCTGGAGGCCTTCGATTATATACTAAAGCCTTATGATGAGAAACGCATTGCAGCCATGCTGCATAAGCTGGAGACAACCTTCAAACGCGATCATGCGGGGGAGGAACAAGGTGAAGATGGACAAACCCATTTGACGGATGAACCTCCCATCCAGGGAGCAGTGCATACGGCATCCGACGCAGGGACGGGAAAACGAATCAATCTGCTGCGCAACGACAACATTATTGTGACGGATACGGCAGATATTTATTATGCGGAGGCGCAAGAGAAAGTAACGAAGGTGTATACCAAAAATGGTGAGTTTACGATGCCGGTGAGCATTACGGACTTCCATGGCCGACTGCCTCAGGAGACATTTTTCCGCTGCCATCGTTCTTATCTGGTCAATCTGTCTCAAATCCGTGAAATTGTACCCTGGTTTAACAATACGTACCTGCTCCGTTTGCGCGATTTGGAAGCTGAAGTGCCGGTAAGCCGGGGCAAGGTCAAGGAATTCAGGCAGCTCATGCGCATATAGAGGCATTTCATTCCGGATCTGATGCAACTCATGCTTAAATCGGTGTTATGAATCCCCTTTCATGTATGATTATATTGTGAACGCATTCAAAGAGGCATTTTGCATCATTCGATTCCAAACACTAGCGGGTACAATCTGTAGACGAATAGAACCATTTCGACCAACAGATTGCTGAATTAAAGCCGTTCTTTGGATCGATGCAAAATGCTCCAGACATCGGCAAAGGGGAGATCACGATGAAAGCAGCTATTTCATCAGCACCTAATTCAATATCTACACCTATAAAAATGAATCGGTGGCTTATTGTACTGGGAACCATTATTGTACAAATGGGCCTTGGAACCATCTACACCTGGAGTTTATTTAACCAACCGCTGTCGGATCGTTTCGGATGGGACGTCAGCTCGGTCGCGATAACTTTTTCAATTACCAGTTTTGCGTTGGCATTTGCCACACTATTTGCAGGCAGGCTGCAGGAACGTTGGGGGCTTCAGCGGTTGATCCGTATAGCCGGGATCGTTCTGGGTCTGGGACTTGTCCTAAGTTCCCAAGTTACTTCATTAACACTGCTCTATATTTTGGCGGGATTTGTGGTTGGATTTGCGGATGGTACGGCGTATATTACGTCTTTGTCCAACCTGATTAAATGGTTTCCGGAACGCAAAGGTCTGATTTCGGGTATTTCCGTTGGTGCTTTTGGTACAGGCAGTCTGCTGTTTAAATATGTGAACTCGGCATTAATTGGTGCTGTAGGTCCTGCTCAGGCGTTTATGTATTGGGGCATCATTGTGCTGATTCTGATCGTGGCTGGATCATTTCTGATCCGCGAAGCGGTTGTTCGTGAACAGGCTCCTGTCAGCAAGACGGAGGGAGCGAAGCAGGAAGCAGCCCGTCATCAGTATACGGTAAAAGAAATGCTCCGAACCAAAGAAGCCTATATGCTGTTCGTTATTTTCTTCACGGCATGTATGAGCGGACTGTATCTGATCGGTATTGTCAAAGATATTGGCGTGCAGCTGGCAGGTCTCGACGTCGCTACGGCTGCGAATGCAGTCGCGATGGTTGCGATCTTCAATACGGCTGGGCGCATCATCTTGGGAGCGTTGTCGGACAAGGTCGGACGGATGAAGGTTATTGCTGGAGCACTGCTGGTTACGGCAACAGCTGTCATGACGCTGAGTCTCGTTCCGCTGAGCTATGGTGTTTTCTTCGCCTGCGTGGCTGCTGTCGCGTTTTGTTTCGGTGGTAACATTACCGTCTTTCCTGCGATTGTCGCGGATTACTTTGGACTGAAAAATCAGAGCAAAAATTACGGCGTCATCTATCAGGGATTTGGAATTGGTGCCTTGGCTGGATCGTTTATCAGTGCTCTGCTGGGCGGGTTCCATCTGACGTTTATCGTCATTGCCATACTCTGTGCAGTCTCCCTGCTGCTGGCTTTGATGATTACACCTCCGGGTCAAAATCGTCGCACGCGTCAGCAAGACAGACAAATGAGTCTCAAGCCTTCATCCCGGGCAAGCTGATTGAATTTGATTTTGAATTCTTTGATGCCATTCGATTCACATCATAAATGAAAGTTTGGGCGGTCTCTGTGGAGGCCGCTTTTTTTAATAAGGGTAAATAGATAGACAGACAGGCATTGCTTGATGGAACTCAATCGATCGGTGGCTGCGTGCAATGTATCCTGTGCTTCTGCTATACTCTAGGGGAATTGAAAGGAACTACATCCGTTTGGACCTGGAGGAGGATTTCAATGAATTTCGTTAAATATGCTGAAACTGATTTTGAGGATTATTATGCTCTCGTTTCCAATATGGAAGTCATGAAACAAATTACGGAACGTACACTCCCGGAGGATGAAGCGAAAACGCAATTCCAGTCCATGCTCGATTATAATCTGGGCTACAGCTGCGGATATTACCGGATATCTGGTGAAGATGGAGTAGGGATGGCATATGCCAAACTGATTCCGGATGAATCCGATCCGTCCCGGGCGGAAATGGGTTATATGGTTTTGCCTGAATATTGGGGCCAAGGTCATGGTACGTCCATAGCGGCGCGCCTCATTCTAAAAGCACAGGCAGCAGGAATCGGTGTACTCTACGCGGTGATCGATCCCTCTAACGCAGCATCACGCCAGATATTAAATAGACAGAACTTTGTTTCCACGTGGACAGGGGATATGGAAGGCCTTCCCGGTGAAATTCTGGAATTGAACCTTCAAGTGCGGCGGTAATGGATCAATCCTGAGGGTAATGAATAGACATACCTGCATTTTGCATTATTCGGGTTGGAGTTTGCCTCCTGAATCCATGCAAGATGCGCATACATAGATATGGAGGAGATGGAGATGAGCAATACGGTAATGGAGCGTCTGAACGAATTGCTGCCGGAATGGCTGGAGACCAGCCGGCTGCACACGGGACAGGGAAAGGTCGCATCTTATATCCCGGAGCTGGTCAAAGCCTCACAGGATGAGCTGGGCATACATATCATGGATGCCGAAGGCAACCATGTATCTGCCGGAGATTGCGGTGTTCCCTTTACGATGCAGAGCATCTCCAAAGTCTTCACGCTTATTTTGGCCCTGATGGATCATGGGGAAGAAGCGGTTTTCTTTAATGTAGGAAAAGAGCCTACGGGTGACGATTACAATTCGATGATCAAGCTGGAGCTCGTTGAACCCGGTATTCCGTTTAATCCGTTAATCAATGCGGGAGCCATTACAGTCTCCTCCCTGGTCGCCGGGGATTGCAAGGAAGAGAAGTCACGGCGCATTTTGGAGTTTTTCCGCAAGCTGGCCAACAATGATCACCTGGATTATAACGAAGAGGTGTTTCAGTCCGAATGGGAAACAGGTCATTTGAACCGTTCGCTTGCTTATTTTCTGAAGCATAATGGCGTAATTAAGGATGACGTTGAAGATGTGCTTGCTGTCTATTTCCGTCACTGTTCAATCGAGGTGACTTGTGCGGATCTGGCCCGTATGGCACTGGTGCTTGCCTATGACGGAACAGATCCGATCACCGGAAACGAGCTCATTCCGCGTCGCTATGTACAGATTGCCAAAACGTTCATGACCACCTGCGGTATGTATAACGCATCCGGTGAATTCGCCATTGAGGTTGGACTTCCCGCCAAGAGCGGGGTGTCCGGGGGAATTATCACCCTTGTACCTGGTCAGTTTGGCATCGGTCTTGTCGGGCCGGCCCTGAATCGGAAAGGGAACAGCATTGCTGGTGTTCATTTGCTTGAGCGCCTTTCCAAGGAATTTGACTGGAGTCTTTTTTAAAGGTTTTCCTTATACCCATCAAAGTGGCCGATGAATCACATATCGATCATTTTGCTTCTTTTGAACGACGTTAAGTTGAAGCAAATAGGGTTCTCGGTTCCATCCGGGAGACCTAAGGGAGTGTAGGAAAACGGTCCTGCATGTACCGATTAGGCTGCATCTATTGCGGAATATTCGCTAATGAGTGTCTCAGGTTCATCGTTCGGATTGACGATATGAGCATGGCTTGTGAGTGGTGCAGCGTCAGTCGTTTGCTAATTCAACATTGGTAATCAGATTCATCTGAATGTCCCGGGTCCCGTTTTTCGTCAGCAGTCTGAGGGTACGGGCAGCTGGATCCAGCTTCAGAACCTGTCCGGTATAACGGATATCGTCATGTTCATGGAACAGGGCGATGGTCACAGCATCTCCAAGCATCATTGAATGGCTGAGCAAACGGGACATTTCTTCCGCTGCCTGAGCATCCAGAGACGGGCGGGTACGGGGAGCAAGCTGTTCCTGATGAAGAATGTAAGCTTCCCGGTGTTCGGGAAGCATCATACGGGAAGACTCGAAGAGTCCGTTTTGCTGTAATTTTTTACTCACTTATAATGACCTCCAATTTTATGAGAACGGTCCTGTGCCTGCGCGGACGAGCAGAGCGAGGAAGCCCGCATGATGGCGGTGTCTCCGAACTTGCGCTTGATGTTATCTGTGGCACGTTCCAGTTCTCTTTTGCGTTCACGATCATCGAACCAGGACAGCTGCACTTCGGAATCGGGCACCAGCCCAGTCAGTGACACGCTGATCCGGCGGATGGGTAATCCGTCCCAATGGCGAAGAAAGAGTGCCGCGGCCGCATCGTAAACTTCATCCGTAATGTTGGTCGGTTCATTTACCTTCATCTGGCGTGAGAAGCCCGTCGGACGATCGTAATCCTGCCCGCGGCATCCAACCGAGACGACGTTGCCCATGAGTGATTTGTCCCGGGAACGCCGGCAGACGAGCTCTGCCAGTTCAAGCAGGACAACCTTGATATCCTCCCAGGACTCATAGTCCCGGGGAAGGGTCATCTGATGTCCGATGCCTTGCTGTTGATGTGTGTATGTCCCGGGTTTCACGGGTGAATCGTCAATGCCGCGGGCAATGCGCCACAATACCTCACCATTTACTCCCCAGCGTTCTCTCAGTCTGGACAGCGGAGTCTGTGCCAGGTCACCAATGGTGTGAATTCCCATCTTGTAGAGATGTTTTTCCATCCGGGAACCGACCATAAACATCTCTCGGACAGGTTTCGTCCAGATGGTTTTCTCCATGTCCTTGCGATTCAGGACACAGATGCCGCCGGGAACTTTTTTGGCATATAAATCACAGGCCATTTTGCTCACTACTTTGGTATCGCTGATGCCAATCCGAATATACACACCTGTCTCATCCATGACTCTGGATTGAATGCTGCGGGCAATCGTCTCAGGACTGCCGAACAGATCCAGGCTTCCGGTGACATCGAGAAACTGTTCGTCAATGCTATAGGGCTCAACGAGATCTGTGTAGGATTGAAGAATCCGGGTGATGTGCAGGGAGACACGAATGTACTCCGCCATCCGGGGGCGAATGACGACGACGTCCGGACATTTGGCAAGGGCTTCACCCAGTCGTTCAGCCGTGGTAATTCCGTAGGATTTGGCGAGAGGGCAGGCTGCAAGAATGATACCGGAACGGCGTGCCGGATCTCCCGCTACCACGAGAGGACGGTCTTTGTATTCGGGATGTGAAGACTTCTCTACACTGGCATAGAATGACTGGCAGTCTGCGAGCATAATGACACGTCCGTCTTTGCGGGACATAACAGGTCTCTCCTTTGATCCATGATTCGGCTGTTCACGAACAGAAAGAGGATTCAGCCGCATGTTTTTTACAGTTTATTTACAGTATGGAACAAATGTTCCTGTTTTAATAGCATATCCCGAATGTTCAAATGCGGCAACCGGAATTATTTTGCAAATTGGACACAATTGTGGAATCGCAATAATAGAGTCAAAATTTAGGAAATAAGATGTGCTTTTTTACATTTGATGTAAGAGATTCGTGACTTCAGGGTGATGACCCGGTGTTCATTCCGTTTTTTGTAAAAGCAGTATAAATGGGCACAGTCCTATAGAGGGGGACTGATGTCCTTTTTTACTTTTCTGCACTTTTCAGAAAACCTTGACAGGCCGCGGGTTTTCACTGATGCGTTATCGGACTATAGTATCAATTTTGTAATCTTTATGGTTAATACTGTAAAAATGGCCGCAACTTTAACATATTCCCCGCGTTTAATGTGGTAAGTGTTCGGGCGGAAACAGTTGCTGCAAACCGCGTTGCATATAACAATAACGGGTAGAGAAGTGCAACAGGTTTGAGCATTCAAGTAACTGTTTCATTAAGAAAAATGGTGTCCATGAGGCAGGGGAGCCAGAAGTGTTATGGAATGCTAGTTCATGGTCATTTTTACGAATTATGGGCAGAATGTTGCATTTCACGTTTGCTTCCATCAGCCTAGTTACAAAAGCGGAGTTTTGGAGCTATAGTGAGAACTACACCGCTGGCATCTCTACCCAAAGCGGACATCCAAGCGGCGTTTACTGCTGCATGCCTGTATATTTTATTCAGATTCAAACGGAAACAGGCAGGATGCATATTAGAGAGGTGAGCAATCAAGAGCCATGAGCAGACGAAGACGAAAACGCTGGATGTTAACGATGTTGACCGGAGCCGTGGTACTGACCGGCGGAATATTAGCCGGCTGGCACTACATGCAACCTCAGCTCGTTACGTACACAGCGGAGAATGGCACGGAGATGAAATTCAAGACCGAGGGAAACCGGTTCATGGAATACGGGCCGGATGGATCCTGGAGGGAGATGTTCGTTAAGGGTGTTAACCTGGGTGCAACTTCGCCGGGATATTACCCGGGAGAATTTCCCCTGACCGAAGAGGATTACCTAAGGTGGTTCCAGCAGATCCAGGAGATGGGGGCCAATGTCATACGGGTGTATACGGTCCACGAACCGATTTTTTACTCTGCGTTGGTCGATTATAATCGCGGCCGGGAGCAACCGTTATATTTTATACAGGGTATATGGTCGCCAGAAGAAGAGTTGATTGAGAAGCAGGATGCCTACGCCGATCATATTGAGCAGACATTCAAGCAGGAGATTGAAAAAGCGGTGTCAGCTGTATATGGGGATGCGGACATTCCTGAGAAGGCAGGAGCCTCAAGCGGCAAGTACAAGAAGAATGCCGGTAAGTATCTGATGGCCTGGCATGTTGGCACGGAGTGGGACCCCACGATGGTAGACAACACGAATGAAAAGCATCCCGACGTACCGCAATACAAGGGAGTTCATTTTTCCGGGACAGCAGATGCCTCGCCCTTCGAGAATTGGTTAGCCGAGCTGCTGGACTACACAGCCGTTTTGGAGAAGAAGTATGGCTGGGAACATCCCATGACGTTTACCAATTGGGTGACAACCGATGTGCTGGAACACCCGGGCGAACCGTTGTTTGAGGAGGACCTCGTCAGCGTCGATGCCCGTCATATTCAGCCGGAGGAGTGGCAGGGTGGATATTTTGCGGCATACCATGTGTATCCCTATTACCCGGACTTGTTCCATACGGACGAGACCCTTCAAACGATCAAGGACACAAACGGGGAGTACAACACGTACAAAAGTTATCTGCGCAAGCTTAAAGCCGAGTATTCCGATATGCCTGTAATGGTTACAGAATATGGCGTGCCTTCTTCCCTTGGGATCTCACATCTGGGTATGGGGGGCCGGGACCAGGGCGGACATAATGAGGCAGAGCAGGGAGCTATTGATGCTTCACTGACTCAGGATATTTATGATGAAGGGTATGCGGGAGCCATTTTGTTCATGTGGCAGGATGAGTGGTTCAAGAAAACCTGGAACACGATGCCTTTTGAAATTCCGGCAGATCGGCGGGCCTATTGGCTAAACGTGCTGACCAACGAGAAGATGTTCGGTCTGCTCGCGATGGACCCCGGCAAACAGGAACAGCTGACCATCGACGGGAAATTGGATGATTGGGATGGGCTGACCGCTGAGGAAGTTACGGTTTGGCAGGGCAAGGTGAACGGCATCCAAGAAATGAAGCTAACCCACGATGAAGCCTATCTGTACATTGGCATGACGCTGGATGAGCCGTTTGATCCAAATAAAAAGGTGCTCCGCATAGGGACGGATACTCTTGCAGGTGGCAATCAGCCTGGCGAGCGGCTTCCGGAACGAACGCTCAGTGATGGCCTTGAAACGGTCATCACGCTGGGACAGGATGACGAATCCCAGGTGGAAATCGCCAAAGATTATGATTTTAATCAGCGTCTGTACGGCAAGGAAGGATACAATATGCTGCCTGACAAGCAGGCTGGTTCCGCTGATCCGTTCCATCCATGGAACCTGGCCGTCAGCCTGAAGATGACTCCGCCTGATACGAGGTCGGCCCATCCGTTCATGAATGAGAAGGTGGGTATCCTGAAGCGGGGAACAACAGCTCCCGGGCAGTCGGATACCGATTCATTGACAACGTGGCAGTATGACGGCAATCAGGTGGAGATGCGAATTCCCTGGATGCTGCTTGGATTCGGTGACCCGAGTTCACTGCAAGTGATTGATTATGGACCACTGCAGGACGGACGGGAGTTTAAGACGGTCACGACCAAAGGCATAACGCTGGTTCCATGGCTGATGGATCGTTCGACTGGCGATGTATCCTGGCCTGCTGGCAATCAGACTACACTGGATTTGAAAACATTGCCTTTGTATGGCTGGCAGTCGTGGGAACAGGTGAACTACAGTGAACGACTAAAACTGAGTTATGAAGAGATGAAGAATGTCTTCGGACAAATTCCCAGTTTTCAGATTGATTAAATGAGCATAAGGGAGGACCTTTTCACATGTTTTCGAGTTTGGCTGTGGCCTATCTATTTCTATACATCTGCATAGCGCTTGTCGCTCTGGGTGTAATCCTGCTGTTTGCCATGAAAGTGTCCCACAACGGCAAACGGCGCAAGATTGAATTTTATAAACGGAAGCAGCGGGATTACTTCACTTATCTGCAAACGGCACTAACTGAGAATCGTCCGCTGAGGCTGCCGCCAGGCAAGCTGGCTCCGGTGGAACGGCAGGTGATCCAGAGCAAACTTATTGAATGGATCGACCAATTCAAGGGAGAGTATCGCGACAAATTGATTGCGCTCTGCCGCGAAGCCGGGTTTGTAGAACGAGATCTGAAAGAATTGGGCCGACTGCGTTATGGTCGGCAGATCGATGCAGCTTATCGTTTGGGCGGCATGCGCTGTCCGGAAGCCGTTCCGGGCTTGATGGAACTGCTCAAGGATGAGAAGCCTGGACCGATGGCTTTCATGATTGGACGTTCCATTGCGAGAAGTACAACCCGTCAGGGTGAATTGAAGGACATGCTTGAACTGTTATTAACAAAAGGGAAGTCGATCCATCATCTGGCCGCAGACATCTTGCTTGAGACCAGCCTGGATACGAGCAGACTTCTCATTGAATTACTGGAAGACCGCAATCCTGATTTTGTAAAGGTTGGACTTGTCGCCATGTGGGGACAGGCTGTACCGGAAGTCATGCCGGCACTTGACCGATTGGTTGGTGCAGAGCATCAGGACGTACGGGCAGAAGCAGTGAAGCTGTATTTGAGTGCAAGTCCGGCCCTTCAGGATGAAACGATTCTGAAGCTGATGAAGGATGCTGATCCGGAAGTCCGGGCAGAGGTGGTGCAGGCGCTTGGTTCGAAGCATGCGGCAGGCAGCATTCCACTGCTGCGCAAAGCGCTGCGTGATGAAGACTGGCGAGTACGCTATAACAGTGCGGAGAGCTTGAGCATGCTGGGTGAACCCGGATTCGAAGCCTTATGTCAAGCAGCTGTACAAGGTACAGGTGTTGAACGTGAGATTGCAATGCAGCAGATCGAGAGCACGATGAAGCAATCGGGAGCCGATCACAAAGCGGTAGACCAGATGATTGTACACAACAAGAGAAGGCTGCTGTATGACCAGTATTTTGGCCCTGTTCCAGATAATCGAACAACCAAGAGACGTACGGGTGTGGCTGCGGTAGGAGGGGATTACACTGCTTAGGGATCTGTTATTAATTTATGGCATGGTGGCCATTTACTATGTTATTTCTGTAAATTTGCTTTATTTCTCCATATTGGCTCTGTCCTTTCGCAACATTTGGACCATCTTCAGAAGGTCACATTATTCCAAATACAATACATTGTCAGGCTCGGAACTTGTACCTTCGGTATCACTGCTGGTCCCGGCTTACAACGAAGAATTGACAATTATTGAAAATGTGAACTGCCTGATGACGCTGAACTATCCAACGTATGAAGTGATCGTCGTAAATGACGGCTCCAGCGACAGCACCCTAAACGTGCTGCTGAAGGAATATCGTCTGAAACCCGTACCGGATACGAAGATCCACGGTACAATTCCTTGTCAAACTATTCGCGGGATATACCACAATCCGGAATTCCCGGATCTGTACGTGATCGACAAGGAAAACGGTGGAAAGGCAGACTCACTTAATGCGGGGATTAACCTGTCGCACTATCCGCTGATTTCTTCGATTGATGCTGATTCCTTGCTGGAAAAGGATGCTCTGATCCGCATGGCTCGCATGTACATGGAGAATCCGGAAGAGACTGTGGCAATCGGCGGCGATGTTCGCATAGCCAATGGCTGCAAAATCGAAAACGGAGCTGTACAGGACGTTTCCCTGCCGCGCAAAATGTGGCCGATGTTTCAATCCATTGAGTACCTCAAGGCCTTTCTGGGCGGACGGATTGGTTGGAGTCACATGAATGGTTTGATCATCGTGTCGGGTGCTTTCGGCATGTTCCGCAAGGATGCAGTCATCGCCGTTGGTGGATACCGGGACGGTTACCCTGGGGAAGACATGAACATTATTATCAAGCTTCATCGCTATATGCTCGAAAACAAACTGAAATATCGTGTAGCCTTCTGTCCTGAAGCCGTGTGCTGGACACAGGCACCGGATTCCTACCGGATCCTGTCCAGTCAGCGTAAACGCTGGGGACGCGGAAATTTGAAGAACATGCTTGAGAATCGAGGCATGCTGTTCAATCCGAAATATAAGGTAATGGGCATGTTGACCATGCCATACAACGTCATTTTTGAAGCACTCAATCCGTACTTCCGGATCACCGGCCTTCTGGCACTTGCCGGGTATGTGCTCTTGGATATGACGCAATGGCCGATCCTGCTTCTGTTCGGATTGCTGAACTTCGTGAGTGGCTATCTGCTCAGCGTGGGGGCGCTCATTCTGGAGGAAATTGCATTCCGCAGATACAACAAGCTGTCTGATCTGGTCAAAATGCTGGTCTATTCCGCTCTCAAATTTGTGGGCTATCACCAGCTGGGCGTTCTGTGGAGATTGCAGGGGCACATTCAGTTCATGCAAAACAACAATTCATGGGGAACCATGACACGCCAAAGCTGGTCCGAAGAAGAAAAGGGAACAGAAGCAGCCTGATTCGCAGCCTGCATCAAGTAAGCGGTCAAAGGGACAGCATTATTGATTCATTAATGGCAATTCAGCAGCAACAGGATAGATAACCAAGGGAGAAGGGTGGAAAAGAACATGCCTAATACGGCAACATTGCAGCGTGAGGCTGCCGTTAATGTGTACCGAAGTGTAGAACAGGGATTGAAGGATGCGGGTGCCGGATCATGCGGCTTAATGTTCATCCATTGTGGAGGAGGACAAGCTCAGCCGGAGCAGCAGGTCAGGAACTATCTCGAGCAAACGAGCAAGTTAGCCTTCCAGCTGTGGAATGATGGGGCGACCCACACACTTGCGGTCCTGCTGCCTGGTTTGACACTGAATGAAGTTCACTATGAGGGGCTTCGCATCAAGCATGAGCTGCAGGACGCGGTCCCTGGGGCAGAGCCGCAGATTACGCTGGCGAGCTTCAAGGATAGTGAGCGTCCTTCGCAGGCGACCATCCAGCATATGGCTGAATCAGCGAAGCTGGTCGATGCCTCGGAGATTCATATCTACACGCTGGATAAGACAGCAGACGAGCCTGGGAAAATTTTGATTGTGGATAACGATCCGACGGTTCGTGAGTTTCTGCAGCTGCGTTTAAAAATGCAAGGTTATGAGACTTATGAAGCTGTAGACGGTCTGGCTGCGCTGGAACTGATTGAGAAGGTAAAGCCTGATCTGGTGCTGACGGAATTGAATCTGTATGGCATCGATGGCCTGCCGTTCATTCACCATATTCAGAATCTGGAAGTGAAGCATCCGCCCAAAATCGTGGTGCTGACCGAGCAGCGTGTTGAACAGACGATCAGCCAATGCTTCCAGAGCGGCGTGGACGACTATATGACCAAACCGTTTTCCCCTGTGGAGCTGGATGCCCGAATCCGGCGCTGCCTGCACTAGAAACGATCATCAACTGAACGGATTTACGGAACCTTACAAATACATTAACCTGGAGGGAATATCATGGAGAATCAACAATTCCATACTTTACTGAATGCCATTGAAAACAAAGAAGCGGTGCTCGGCGTGGTCGGGCTCGGTTACGTAGGACTTCCACTTGCCGTGGAAATGGTAAATCAAGGCTTCACAGTAATCGGAATTGACCTGGATGCGTCCAAGGTCGACAGTATCTATAACGGAGATTCCTATATTCACGATATCTCGTCCGAGGAATTGAAAAAAGTGATGCAAACGGGACGTTTTCAGCCTACAACGGATTACAGCATGCTGCGCGTCATTGACGCCCTGAGCATCTGTGTGCCGACACCACTCAGTGAAAATCAGGATCCGGATACATCCTACATCGAGACCGTGGTCGATCAGATCAAGCTGCACATGAAACCGGGCATGCTGATTACGCTGGAGAGCACGACGTACCCGGGTACGACAGAAGAACTGATTCAGCAGAAGCTGGACAAAATCGGCCATGAAGCCGGCAAGGACTATTTCCTCTGCTTCTCGCCTGAACGTGTGGATCCGTCCAACGGACGATTCACCACGTACAACACACCTAAGGTCATTGGCGGAACAACGGAAGCCTGCCTCAAACTCGGAACAGCGCTGTATAGCAAGTATGTACAAACGGTTGTACCGGTATCTTCACCCAAAGTGGCGGAGATGTCCAAATTGCTGGAAAATACATTCCGCAGTGTAAACATTGCGTTTGTAAATGAAATGGCGATGATGTGCGACCGCATGGGCATCGACATTTGGGAAGTCATTGATGCAGCTGCTACGAAGCCGTTTGGCTTCATGCCGTTCTACCCGGGCCCGGGCATCGGCGGTCACTGCATTCCGCTTGATCCGATGTATCTGTCGTGGAAAGCGAAAGGATTCCGTTTTTACAGCAAATTCATCGAGCTGGCGCAATCGACCAATGATAACATGCCATATTATGTCCTGAATAAAACATCAACGATTTTGAATGAGTACGCGAAGTCTGTTCGGAATTCCAACATTCTACTGCTTGGCATGTCGTACAAGCCGAATATTGCAGACCTGCGTGAGTCACCGGGACTGGAAGTATACGAACTGTTCAAGGAAAGCGGAGCGAATGTCAGCTACTACGATCCATATGCCGATACTTTCCGTGACAAGCATGACGATACAGTGCACAGCGAAGCATTCAACCTGGAGCAATTCAAAAAGTATGATTGCATCGTGTTGATTACCAACCATAGAGATCTGCCATATAGTCAAATTGCCGATTTGGGTGTGCCGATTCTGGATACACGCAATGCGTTCCGGACATTCACACAGCCACACATTTACAAAATTGGACACTCGGTGCAGCATCCTGTGCTGGAACCAAGTGAAGCGTTGCTCGTCTGAGAAACAAGATGATTCGCTGGGGCAAGGTGTCGGTGAGGACAAAATGGGTTCTGCTGGCTCTGACCTTTTGCCTGCTGCTTTTGCCCTGGCTGTTCAAATGGTTTTCGGCGGAGGAGAAAAAAGCGACCTGGCTGTGGGATGCTTCCATCATTGCAGAACAGACCCCGGATATTATCTCCTTTTCCAAAGAGCAGGGTGTGGATGTCATTTTTCTGCAGCTGCAGGATGAAGTACCCGATGATACGTATCGCAAATTCATTGCGTCTGCCCGGCAGGCAGAAATCCAGGTGCATGCCCTGAACGGTCATGCCGATTGGGCCTATCAGGAAAAACGGGAAGAAGGACTCGCTTTTATCGAGCGGATTCGGGCATATAATGCCGCTTCGGCCAAAAATGAGCGCTTCGAGGGCATTCAGCTGGATGTGGAGCCTTACCAGCTGCAGCGCTGGGAAGATGAGCAGGACAGCGTAATTGCAGAGTGGAGTGACAACATGAAGGCCTGGACGACAGCCGGCAAGGATGCAGGGCTCTATATGAGCGCAGCCATCCCTTTCTGGCTGGATGCCCGCCAGGCATCTGAAGGCGAGGGTTCACTCAGCCGCTGGGTCATTTCCCAGTTTGATGCAGTCGCCATTATGGCATATCGGGATAGTGGTCAGCAGATGTACGATCTATCCAGGGAAGAGCTGGACGAAGCCGATGAGTTGGGCAAAGACGTGTGGATCGGAGCCGAGCTGGCGGATACCCATGAGGGTGAGCACCTGACCTTTTTCAGAAAGTCCATAAGCAACATGGACGAAGAGATCGCGAAGGTGTTTAACCTGGGATCGTCCCATTCCTCTTTTGCCGGAGTAGCTGTGCATCATTATGAAGCGTGGTACGCAAAGGAAAACGGGATTCCCTTGGCTCGCAAGAGCAATGAGAAGGAGTAACGGGTGTTATTGAAGAAAAGTATAGGACAGCAAAAGGCAAGTTTCCGGTTAATGGAGACTTGCCTTTTTGTCTTTTATTGATGACTGCTGCCGCACGGGTCAGCGCGAATCAGTGTTTGCCGTTTTCATTTGTCCGATACCGATTGGGTGGCAAACCTACCTGTTTTTTGAAAGCTTTGGAAAAGGAAAATAAATCCGGGTACCCCACCGAATGAGCTACCTCGGTCAGGGTTAGCGGGGTCTGTACGAGCAGATGCTTGGCCTGATTCATCTTGAGCTGCTGGATATATTGCACGGGAGATACTCCATAAGCTTTGCGGAACTGTTTGGCAAAATGGGTTCGATCCACGCCTGCATGAGCAGACACACCTTCTACCGTGATCCCCCCGGCAAAATGAATATCCATGTATTCCTTTCCTTTTTGCAGCCAGGGAATAGCCGTTTCAGGCTGCAGTCCCTTGGTGGCAGACAAACGCGCAACTCGGTCGAACAGGCCAAGAAACCGGGTGAGACGTCCAAGGTCGCTCGCACCTCCCTGAGGTTTGCGGACGTCCTCCATAAAAGCACGCATTCCACTTGCTGTCTCTGGAGTAAGTACGCCTGAACGGTGAGGGGAGCCTGGCGTAAGTCCAATCCGCGACAGCAGTTCAGCTGCATGTGTCCCATCAAACGCGATAAAGATTTTCTGCAGCGGCTCCTGCGGGTCAGTCCAGTATTCATGAGTGACATGCGGGAACAGACAGAATGCATCTCGGGCCCTGAGGGGGTAATGATGTCCGTTCTGAATAAATGAACCTTCCCCCTCCAGCACAAACAGCAGGTAATGGTACGGTGTGGTACGAGGGCCGATATGATAGTTGTTCTTGGCTATATTGCGTCCGATTCGTATAGGCCAGGCGCCACCGGCTTTCTCGAATTCGGACGGAGTAAAAAAAATAATATCCAAAAACTCGTGGTGGTCCTCCTTCATGCTCTCCGTCATCAGGAACACCTCTTTTAATAAAAGTTTAATTTGTAATGTCTGTCATTTTCCCTTATAACCTATTATACAGGTGGGTTTTGTTTATATTCAAGATCAGGATGACTTATTTCTGTAAGTTGACCACAAAATGACAAAAACAAATTGTCGTAAAATGACATTGATCACAGACAAATCAATTGATATGATGTCCATACTTATTAAACCAAGTTAATCAATCGGCATTTATATGATTTTGCAAATTATAATTAGAAAGTTAGGCCCAGTCTTAGAATCAGTTTGATAATTGCAAAGGGAGTGAAGGGGGCGAAATCGATTCTGGAGAAGTGTAACGCTCGCCTTTATCAGAAGAATGATTCGTCACATGACCCGCTACTTCGCAGATGTCAGTCTTATTTTTAAAATGGGACTTTATTTATAACCAGAGAGGAATGACTTTTGTGAGCGAACAGGAAGAACTGAAATTTGGATGGTTTTTGCCAACGGCTGGAGACGGAAAGTATGTTGGGGTCGCCCCGGAACGGGAACCAAGCCTGGATTATTTGATTCAGGTGGCACAGACAGCGGAGACGGCAGGGTTTGAATTTGTACTGATTCCGACCGGTGGCGCCTGTCTTGATGCTTGGGTTGTCGGTTCTGCAGTAATGAGCCATACTCAAACGCTGCGTCCTCTTGTAGCCATCCGGCCAGGCTTGGTTACACCGGTGCTCGCCGCACGGATGGGAGCGGCTCTCGATCAGCTGTCGAGTGGACGCGCGATGATCAATGTCGTTACAGGCAGTTCAGTTCGGGATCTGGAGGAACTGGGAGATCCGCTGGCACATGCCCATGACGAACGTTATGTACGGGCGAGTGAGTATATGGACGTGATGAAGCGTTCATGGACCCAGTCGACCGGGCTGAACCTGACCGAATTTGCCGGAAGTGGTACCAAAGCGGACGCGGAAGCATCAAACGATGATAATCAGGAGTTTAACGGTCAATATTACCATTTTAAAGGACCGGTAGGCATGCCTGAAACGGTACAGAAGCCTTATCCGCCATTTTATCTGGGTGGAAGTTCACCTATTGCCAAGAGAGTTGCAGTAGAACATGCGGATACGTTCCTCATGTGGGGGGAACCGCACGACTGGATTCAGGAGCAAATTGAGGAAATTGAAGTGATCCGTGAACAGGTAAAACAGGAAACAGGGCAAGATCGCCAGCTGCGTTACGGCATGCGGGCACAGGTACTCATTCGGGGTACCGAAGAAGAAGCTTGGGCGGCAGCGTGGGAGATTATTAGCAAGGTTCCACCTGAAGCGATTGAGAAAGCCAAAGCAACTTTTGCGGAGACCGATGCAACCAACCAGCGCAGACAGAATGAACTTCGTGAATTGTCCGAGAAGCAGCAATTCGTGGTTGGCCCAAACCTGTGGACAGGCTTGTCCGTTGTTCGTTCCGGCGGGGCAATCCTTATCGTAGGCACGGCAGATCAGGTTGCCGAACGTCTGATGGAATACGCCGATCTTGGTGTGACCACATTTATCTTGTCAGGATACCCGCATCTGGAAGAAGCCGAAATTTTCGGCCAGACCGTGATGCCGATTATTCGCAGCAAATGGAGTACGAGAAATGCAAAGCATCAGCTAAGCAATACCTAAATTAATCATTTACTCAGGAGGTTGTCTTTCATGAGAAAAAATAAAAAATTAATCCTTCCCCTGGTCAGTATGCTGGTCATGTCATTGCTGCTGTCCGCCTGCGGGGGCGGGGATAATTCTGCAGCAGGAGAGAACGGCTCCTCGGGTTCAGGCAAAGTTACCATAAGCTTTATGCACTGGCGCGGTGAAGATGCAGAAGCGCTGAACAAAACCATTGACGCCTTTGAAAAGGAAAACCCGAACATCCAGGTGGAGATGCAGACGCTTCCTTCCGACCAGTATCAATCCACGGTGCAATCCAAAATTAGTGATGGTTCAGTAGGGGATGTATTTGCTTCCTTCCCAGGTGCACAGTTTGAAGCTTTCGCGAAAGCCGGATTGTTCACAGACCTGACAGGCTCATCCTTTCTGTCTGCCTATAACTCCAAGCTGATTGAGGCAGGCCAGCTGGATGGCAAGCAGTTTGCCATTCCATATCAGCTTGTTTACAACGATCCAATCTACAATGTGAAACTGTTTGAAAAATACGGACTGACGCCGCCGAAGGACTGGGAGAGTTTCCTGGCACTCTGCCAGACGCTGAAAGACAACGGCATTATCCCGATTGCCTTTGCCGGCGCGGACATTGGTCCGGGTCAATTCATGAACACCATGGTTATGAATAATGCACCGAGTGACGACATTTTTACCAAAGTGGAAGCCGGAGAGGCGAAACTGACGGATGAGTTTTGGGTGAAAACACTCACACAGATTAAGGAACTGAACGATAAAGGCTACTTCCAGCAGGATGCACTGGGTACCAAGGATCCGGCAGCGGGAGCGCTGTTCATTCAGGAAAAGGCTGCGATGCTTGCAAGTGGTTCCTATCAGCTGGCTCAGAACAAGCTGCAAAACCCGAATCTGGAGCAGAAGCTGCTTGCACCGATCACGGTAAGTGCAGACCAGGCGAAGTATGAAGGGGTTCATACTACAACATTCATGCTCGCGGTAAACAGCAAGTCCAAACATCCGGAAGAAGCGAAGAAATTCGTCGAGTTTCTGAGTAAACCGGAAGTGGCAGGGGAGTATGCCAACTCGACGGGACAAAACGTGACCGTAAATGACGTGAAGTACGACTCTGCCGAGCTTCAGGTTGCCGGAGAGTGGGCGAGCAAAAAAACCGTGTTCCAGCCGCGGTTCACCATCCTGAACGGAGATAATCAGAAGGCTGTCACGAACTCCATTCAGGCCGTGCTTAGCGGGACTTCCCCTGAAGAAGCCGCCAAGCAGGCACAAGCGATCATTGATCAGCATATCGGGAAGTAAGCGATGAAGAACCGTATTCAGCTATCCCTGTTTCTGTTACCTGGGTTGCTGCTGTACGTGGGACTGTTCGTATTTCCTACATTGACGGGGCTGTTCTACTCCTTTACGGATTGGGACGGGGTATCCCCGTCGTATGCGTTTGTAGGGCTGGATAACTACAAGGACAGTCTCAGCAGCATCGTCTTTCGCAAGGCTTTTGGCAACAACGTTGAATTCATGTTGACGGTGGTTATTGCCCAAACCTTTATTTCACTTGTCCTGGCCCTGTTGCTGGTTAAAAACACCAAGACACGTGTCGTACTTCGTGCGCTGTATTTTCTCCCTGCCATTTTGTCCTCCGTATCGGTTGGACTGATCTGGGCCTTTATGTATGATCCATCCATTGGATTGATTAACTATGGGCTGAACGGAGCTGGCATGGAGAGTCTTGCACGAAATTGGATTGGTGATCCGAAAATCGCAATCTACTCCATTGCAGCCGTACAGGTCTGGGCACATGCCGGACAGATGATGATTGTGTTTATCGCGGGTCTGCAAGGCATTCCGGCTGAGCTCTATGAGGCGGCTCGAATGGATGGCGGCAGCAAATGGCAGGTATTCCGTACCGTGACCTGGCCGCTGCTTGCTCCTTCGGCTACAATTGTCGTTGCTTATACAACGATTCAATCGTTCAAGGCATTTGACCTCATTTTCACCATGACGGACGGAGGCCCGAACTACGCTACTGAAATTTTGACTACTTATATTTATCATACCGCCTTTGGCAGCTATTCATTTGGTCTCGCTTCTGCGGGTTCGATGATCTTCCTGGTTCTGCTGGCCTTGCTGACGTTCGTGCAGTTCAAGGCGCTGCGTGCCGACCGGGTAAGCTATTGATGCTGGAACGTTCGTCTCGCACAAGAGGCAGAAGGGAGTGCATATGTTTCTAAAATGGTTCAATCGCCTGATCTTGTTGGTGTACGCGATGCTGATCATCGTGCCGCTGTACTTCGTATTTGTATCATCATTCAAAACAAGCAGCAACTTCTTCACCAGTCCATTCAGCTGGCCTGACCCGTTTACGTGGGATAACGTTACGGGCATGTTTCGCAATCAGCCGATGTGGCAATATTTCGGCAACAGTCTTGTCGTGACGCTGGGTACGGTTGTGATTGAATTGCTGCTGAGCAGCATGATCGCTTATGCCATTGTCCGCTGGGGCGGCAGTGTGGGCAAAATCGTATTCGCCCTGTTCGTGGCGGGCCTTATCGTACCTTCCCAGGTCAGCATGCTGCCGATCTATTCCCTTACGCGTACGCTAGGATGGTCGGACAGTCTCACAGGATTGATCGTTGTATCAGCCGCGATGCTGATGCCTGTCTCCGTATTCATGCTGACTGGATTTATGCGCATGCTGAATGCCGAAATTCTGGAGGCGGGCAGCATGGATGGGGCGAGCGAGTGGCGGCTCTATACACGGATTGCGCTTCCACTTGCCGCACCTTCACTCGCAGCAACGGCTACGTTTCTGCTTGTCATGGTGTGGAATGATCTGCTTATTCCGATGCTGATGCTCAGCAGCAAATCCAAGCTGACGTTACCGCTGGCACTCATGCAGTTCCGCGGGGAGTATGTGACCAACTATCCGATGATGCTGACCGGGGTGCTGGTGACCGCCATTCCGATGATTGCGCTGTTCATTTTGCTTCAGCGTTATTTTGTTGCAGGTCTGACAGCGGGTTCACTCAAGGGGTGAGCTATTCAGTGATGGCGGGTATAAGAGCGTATTTTTCATTGATTTCTGGATCATTCTGCATAATAATGGTTTAGTGTCAGAATGACTACTTAGAGATCAAGGAGCTATCGTTATGACTAAACTGGAAGTGCTGCGGAATCCCAAGCAGCGCAAGCTGCTGTTCAGTGCCGGCATGAGCTGGCTGTTTGATGCAATGGAAGTCGGCATGATCTCCTTCATCGTGGCGGCCCTCGCCAAGGAATGGAGCCTCAGTCCCGGACAAGTCGGTGTGCTGACCAGTATCAACTCCATCGGTATGGCACTGGGTGCACTGCTTGCAGGTGCACTTGCTGACCGTTTTGGCCGTAAGGCCATCTTGATGTGGACCCTGCTCATCTTCACGATTGCGAGCGGGTTATCTGCCTTGGCGACTGGCTTTGCCGTATTGTGTGTACTGCGCCTGATTGCAGGGATCGGACTCGGCGGAGAGCTGCCTGTAGCATCCACGCTGGTATCGGAGTCCATGCCAACCGCGGAACGCGGCCGTGCTGTCGTGCTGCTGGAAAGTTTCTGGGCTGGAGGCTGGATTGTATCGGCGCTTATTGCCAACTTCGTCATCCCGGAATACGGATGGAGAATTGCATTTGCCATTGGTGCTGTTCCGGCGTTCTATGCACTGTATCTGCGCCGTGTCATTCAGGACCCGCCGCGATACAAGCAAAACAAGACCATCCGGAAGACAACGTTCCGGGAGAAGGTCGCTGCGGTCTGGTCTGCTCCGCATCGCCGGACAACCATCATGCTCTGGATCTTGTGGTTTACGGTGATTTTCTCGTATTACGGCATGTTCCTGTGGCTGCCTTCCGTCGTGATGGCCAAAGGCTTCACGCTGGTCAAAAGCTTCCAGTACGTGCTGATCATGACCTTGGCACAGCTGCCAGGTTACTTCACAGCAGCTTATTTTATCGAGCGGTACGGACGTAAATTCGTCTTGGTCGTTTACCTTACACTCACGGCAGTGAGCGCAATCGCTTTTGGGCTCGCGACGACCGAAGCGGCGATTCTCACCGCAGGCATCTGTCTTTCTTTCTTCAATCTGGGGGCATGGGGCGGTCTCTACGCGTATAGTCCGGAATTGTATCCAGATTCGGTTCGTTCGACAGGCGTAGGTCTTGCCACATCGGTAGGCCGCATCGGGGGCGTGCTTGCTCCATTGATGGTCGGTATGCTGGTTCAGCGTGAGGTGGAAATCAGCCTGATTTTCACGATTTTCTTCGTGACAATCCTGATTGGCGCAGCAGCTGTGCTGTTCCTCGGCCGGGAAACCAAGGGTCAGGAACTGGCTGAGTAAATGTAAATAAATTCAAGCGCAACTTTTGTGCGGGTCTGCCTGCCTACGGAAATGACGGGTTGGACAAGCGGCAGAAGGTTGATACAAGAAGGGGTATGACCATGACGTGACCATGGGCTCATACCTCTTTTTGTTGTATTCAAAGCCCTGTTTTTCATGCTCCATCGGTCCGATAGACGGCACTTTGGCTATATCCTATAATGACACTCGGGATGTCCATAAGGGAGGGTTCAGGGGAAGATATGGAGTCTGGACTCAGAATAATGGAGGTTAATTAAATCATGAAGAACGATAGTAAAATGGATCAAACGAATAAAATGAATGAAAAGAATAATGTGAGTAGAACAAAAAGTGCCAATGAACTGATTAAAGCTTATAGGTTAGAATTATGTAAAAGTGCTGGAAATATGGAACCTATCACCGTGAGTCGGGCAGTAACTCATCAGAGGGGGAAAAAGGCTGGCAAAAGAGCAAGGCGAGTCAGTGTGTTTCTCGGTGCCTTCGCGATGGCTCTCGGTCTCACGATGGCAGCTCCGTCTGCGGGAGCACAGAAACTGGAGCAGGGCGTTCAAAGTGAGCATGTGCTGCAATTGCAGGAGCAATTAAGTGATCTGGGATACTTCAATGCGGGATTGACCGGATATTACGGTTCCATTACCAAAAGCGCTGTACGCAAGTTCCAGCAAGCTCAGGGGCTAAGTGCGGATGGGATTGCAGGTCCGGCGACACTGAACAGGTTGAACAAGAAGGCCAAAGCTGAAGGTGAGACGCTGCGTCAGTTGGCGAAGCTGATCCACGGGGAAGCGCGCGGGGAATCCTTTGAAGGACAGGTTGCTGTAGGGGCCGTCGTCTTGAATCGTGTGCAGTCGGACGCATTCCCATCCTCCATTCCGAAGGTGATTTTCCAGAAAGGGCAGTTCACTGCGATTGACGACGGTCAGTTTAATCAAAAGCCGACGCAGACGTCCTACCGCGCAGCTCGCGCGGCGCTAAATGGTGCAGACCCCACGAACGGGGCGCTGTACTACTATAATCCGAAAATCGCTACTTCCGTATGGAGCAAAAGCAGGCCGACGTTGCTGACCATTGGGCAGCATGATTTTACGCAGTGAGATAGGTTGAGGCGTTAAATAGAGCAAATACGTTTTACAAGGAACCCCAGCTGTGTATGGTATGCTGCTCTTCTGCAGGTACGTGGCTGGGGTTTAACCATTATTATATCGCGGACAAATGATATCTTAGCATTTGAAGCAAATATCAGTTTAATATTGCTTTTGGACCGTGAAAGGAATATTCAACGAAGTAGGCTCTACAATGGTTTCTCCGGTGTCGTAGTCATAGATTCTATTGAAAACCAATTCAATGGATTCCAGCTTGTCGGGGTCATCTGTATATACTAAACCATAGCCCATATTATCCATGATTACGCCGTCATATTGATGATAAACATAAGGTTTCCTCATGAAATTACGATCTGCTGAGATGGGATAACCCGTGTTCGGATGAATGGAATTCAAACCGTAAAATCCGATATTTTGATCCGTTGTATTTTCTACACTGTAGATGATTTTGATATAAGTCATATCAGGACCGATATCTTCTTGATTCAGAATAGAAATGTTTTCTCGGGAATCCTCAGGAATCTCACGAGCCTCTAACAATTGAACATCCATAATATGAATAGTTAATGGTCCGAATTCAATACTTTGCTTCAGAGGGACAGCGTATAACAACTTGAGTTGTCCGCCGTAATCAAATGTACCTGTATCTCCGGGTTCAGATAGAAGCGGAGATGGTGCACTTTCAAAAAGCTTGTCCTGAAGATCGCTGGCGGCCTGCTCGAATGGATTATAATCTGGCTTAAGTCCTTTGTAGGTTAGTTCAGACCGGAAAGGCTTTAAACCGGATTCTAAAACAAGTTCAGAATCAGCAGGGTGAGGCTGTAACGGATTGATTTCCAGTTGTGCAGATGTGGCATCATTGGAGCTGCCCGAACCGCCCAACAGTGCGAGAGCGAGCAGTAAATGAAAAACAAACATAAAAAGCGGCACCCTTTCTCTTTGGAAAATAGCAATTCAAACACATCGTATATAATCATAACAAAACAGCTCATGGTGACCATGAGAATATGGGCCCAACTTCAGCTAATAACATATTGATAAGTTTTTTTCTTTGTCTAGTAGCAAGGACCTATGCCAGACAAAGCGGGTTCGATTGATTGTTCATTTCGAAATGTAACCTATACTACAGTCTGTTTTGTTCCATGTTATTTTACAAAGGCAAGAGAGGAAAATATGCTTCACCATTGGATTCGCCTGTCCAATCCTGTACAATGGATAACGATAAAAACAACGGTAGATTAAGGATGGATCAGCACGATGAGAATTATCATATCACCTGCCAAAAAGATGAAGATCGATACCGATCTTATGACCAGCGCGCAGATGCCGCGTTTTATAAACGAGTCAGAACAACTGTTGAGTGTACTCCAAAAGTTATCCTATGACGAGCTCAAGGCGTTATGGAAGTGTAATGATGCAATCGCCGAACAGAACATGGAACGGATTCGAAAAATGAATGTAAAAGATAATCTTACGCCAGCCATCTACGCCTATGAAGGCATTCAGTATCAATATATGGCAGCGGGTGTTTTTCAGCAGGAAGAACTGGCGTATCTGGAGCAGCATTTGCGCATATTATCCGGTTTTTATGGCATGTTACGACCTTCGGATGGAGTTACACCCTATAGGTTGGAGATGCAGGGCAAGTTGCAAGGTCCGGGGTTTAGTTCCCTCTATCAATTTTGGGGCAGCAAATTAGCAGATCAGCTTCAGTCGGAAAGCAACTGTATTCTGAATTTAGCTTCCAAAGAGTATAGCAAAAACATCACGCCTTTTCTGAGAGAGGAAACCCGGTTTATCACTTGTGTTTTCGGACAAATGGTCGATGGGAAGGTTGTTGAAAAGGCAACCCGTGCCAAGATGGCCAGAGGCGAAATGGTACGGCATATGGCAGAGCGCCAGATTACAGATGTGAGGGATATCAGAAACTTTGATCAGTTAGACTTTTGTTTTTCAGAAGAGCTATCCGACGAGAGCACGTATGTTTTCATATACCCAGGGGGAAAGTAGTCTGTTGTACTACTATTGCTTTTAAATGTACATATGGTGAGCAGTTTGTTGTCACGTTTGGATAAGCCAACTCAGAACTCTTACCGGGCAATTATTTTACAGTAATTCAAAAATCCCCTTCTTCAATACCGCCGATTGGGCTGGTATGAGAAGGGGATTTTGCTTTTAATCTCTTATTATCTTTTATCGTGCCCCAATATTTGTACCTGAAGGCGTACCTGACCCAATGAGATCACTGCCGCCTGCAAGTTTCAGGAAATTGCCCAGCACAGGCGTTCCATCGCTGCTCCGGGTTACTGAGGGCACAAGGGAGACAAAGTCGGCTGCGCTTGCAAGCAGGCCTTTGCCGTTCACGCTCTTTTTGTTTTTCCACCAGACGTTGGTGCTGCCGACGTCCGTTCCGCTTGTTTTGTCACTGGCACCGCCTTCGAAGGACAGGTTGTTCGTGAAGATATGTGTGCCTAAATCGAAGGCAAAGTTGCTTTGGCCATTTTTCCAGGACGTGTTATTTTTCATCTGAATGGAGCCGGGGTTGCTGTTATACGTGAAGCCATGCTTTTTATTGTTGAAGGCAATACTGTTCTCCACAATATGATTCACGGCGATTTTCTCACCGCCCAGTTTGAAGCCATTTCCGTCACTGTCGGTGGTGGAGGTGCCGTCCGAAGTTGCACCATTGGCGTAGGCAATACTATTGCGGATCGTCACGACACCAATAGCACCCGTATCCGTTTTACTGTACAGATCCCATCCATCATCCACATTGTAGGCTGCAATACAGACATCGAAAAGGTTGCCCCGGCCAACGGTCAATTTCGCGGCAAAGCCATCTGCATCCTCGCCATTATCCGGATCGTAATTGTCATGGGAATAGGACCGGATGACTTCATTATAAGCAGGCCATTCACTCTTGGCGGCGGTGGACGCATAACGGCCTAACTGAATGCCTGTATCCCGATTATGATGAGCCTCGATCTGCTCCAGACGGTTGTAGCTGCCCCCGATAAAGATACCGTTGTCGCCGGCACCCTTTACTTCTAGCCCTTTAACGAGCCAGTAATCTCCAAACATTTGCAGGCCCCGATTCGTGGAGGCGAAGGCTTGGGCCGAGAAATCGAAGACAGGCTTTTCCGATCCGTAGGCGACCAGACTTTTCCGCTGTCCCGATGTACCGCTGTTGCCTCTTTCAATTGTAATTGTTTCCGAGAAGTTGTAGGTTCCACCACGCAGATAGATGGTTTTGCCTGGAGCGATCTGGGTCAGTGCGTTTGCCAGTGTTGTTGGACTTTCGAGCGTCCCTGGATTGCTTGCCGATCCGTTAGGAGCTACGTACAAGTCACCTGCTGTAAGTACGGCAGTGGGTGCAGCTACGGATTCAGTGGGATTTGTCACGCCGTTCTCCATGAGTTCCACCGCACCAGCTGATCCACTACTGATCAATAATAGAGGAAAAGCGGCACTCAGGCAGATGTGGGCCATTTTCGATTTCAACGAACGTTCAGCGGGTGCAGATGCATGAGCAGAAGAAAAAGGGAATAATTTCATTACGCAAACCTCCTTGGTTAATGGGATATGGAATTCGTTGTGGCACAGATTCATGGTAAATGTTGTAAGCGTTATCATCAATAATCATTTGATTGGGTGAGCTATACAAGCTGATGCATCAAGCATTACAGCCCTGAACGTAGCCTGTTGAAGTGGGAATGTATAATCCTCTCATTAGCTGATAACCCTGATTTAACGACCAATCGTCCAATATGAACGTGGATAGGAACCCGTGATCTAAGAAATGGCATGAGAAAAACACATGATCCACCGAAATGAACCTGTAGCTGTTTTAAAAGAGGAGAGCGGACTTGTGTAAAAGTGAAGTTTTCTACTTTAAATAGGGCATGAGCGTCAGCGCTACGGGCATGGACAACCTGCTCAGGAATGCGTTCACGGTCAAAATGGGTGATCCTTTTGAGAAAGTGAGAGTTCCAGCGTAGTTGGTCTCCGGCTGCCAACGGTTCGAACATTGATTATATTTCCATCGTAGAAAAAAAGCTTGTCACCTACTTCATGACGTGGGATAATTAACTTTTGCCCAGCGGCCTTTTTTTGAACGGAAACAGAACGGGGACCGCTTGTATAAGAATGGAGGCTGACCAAGGATTGTCTACACAACGTTATCCTTTTGCATATGATCCGGCAGAACCTTTTGTATCCCGTTTGGGGGAATGGGTTGCCGATGTGTTTTACGATATTTTGCCAGAGTCCGGCTTTGAGGTACGGGATGAACAGATTTTTATGGCGTACCAGCTCGAACGGGCCTATGGAGATAAAAAGACCATTATGGCTGAGGCCGGTGTAGGAACAGGCAAGACATTAGTCTATCTGCTCTACGCGGTCTGTTATGCGCGTTATACGGGCAAACCGGCAGTGATTGCCTGTGCCGATGAGTCATTGATAGAACAACTGGTGAAGCCAGGCGGAGATATTGCGAAGCTTGCTGAGCATCTGGATTTGCAAGTGGACGCCCGTCTCGGCAAGTCACCCGATCAATACGTTTGTCTGAACAAATTAAGTGCGGTGAGATTCGCGGACGAGGATGCGCCTGTCATTGAAGAAGTGCATGAGAGTCTACCGGATTTTGTGAATACGCCGGGTACACTTCAGGCTTTTCATCCGTATGGTGATCGCAAACAGTACCCGCATCTGAATGATCGCCAGTGGAACAAAATCAACTGGGACCCGTTCCAGGATTGCTTCGTTTGTCCAAAACGTCAACGCTGCGGCCTAACGCTGTCTCGCGACCATTACCGTCGTTCCAAGGATATCATCATCTGTTCCCATGACTATTACATGGAGCATGTATGGACCTATGAAGCCCGCAAACGCGAGGGACAACTGCCACTGCTGCCAGACCACAGCTCGGTTGTATTTGATGAAGGGCATCTGCTGGAAGAAGCAGCTCTGAACGCACTGAGCTACAAACTGAAACACCGCATCTTCGAGGAACTGGTAACCCGGCTCCTGGAAGGGGAGATTCGTGAATCGCTTGCCGAACGTGTAGATGAAGCGATTGAGAGCAGTGAACGACTGTTTGCGCTGCTGGATACGTACACGGTGGCTATTCCCGGATCGGAACGGAAGGAAGTTCGGGTGGAGGCACCGCTGCTGCGTGAGATTGAACGACTGACCAGTGTGCTGGATGCCATTGGCGAGGAGTTGGTATTTGAGAGCGGCTTGTTCTCACTCGATGGGTATCAGATGCGTGTTGTGGAAGAGCATTTGGACATGATTCAGACCGCGCTATCCCTCTTCCGGAAGGAAGACGGGTACATCTGCTGGGCTGAAGAAAACGAAGATGAGACGACATTGTCCATCATGCCACGAACGGTCAAAGAAATCCTGAACGAGCGTGTATTCAATACAGGTATTCCCATCGTATTCTCTTCCGCAACGCTATCCGTGGACAATTCGTTCCGTTATGTGGCAGACAGCCTGGGGATTAACGATTTTGTATCGTTCTCCGTTGCTTCTCCATATGACTATGCGGACAAAATGCAGATGAAAATTACAGATGAAGCTATACCAGGTCACCCGGAAAACGAAAATCGGTTGCGGGACGCGGTGTCCTTGCTGCAGGAGAGTGGAGGCCGTGCGCTCATTCTGTTCCGTACCATGGAGGAGCTGCGCACGTTTAAACAGGACATTGTTCATATTCCTGAAGCCCAAGGACTTCGCTTTATGTACGAGGGAGATCGGGAAATCAGTGACTTGATCGCGGCGTTCCAACAGGATGAGGAGAGTGTGCTGTGCTCCGTCAATCTGTGGGAAGGGCTGGATGTTCCAGGGCCTTCATTATCCAATGTCATGATCTGGTCGCTTCCATATCCACCACAGGATCCTGTATTTAATGCAAAACGTAATGCATCCGCAGCGCCTTATGAAGAAATCGATCTTCCATATATGCTCCTGCGCGTGAAACAAGGTCTGGGACGTTTGATCCGGACGAGCAGTGATTCGGGTTCTGCGGTCATTCTTGATGAATCATTGTATACCAAAAAGGAAGCCAAAGACCGCATTGCGGCCCTGCTTCCCAAAGGTGTCGAGTGGACGACGCTGACACACTAATTTCGTATATTTTTAGAAATTGAACGGCTCCTTACCGAATTAAGTTCCTGTTCTCTGCGGATTAACCGTCTGTAAGAGAGCAACAGCTTATTTTGGCAGGAGCCGTTTTTTTGCGAAGAGCTCTTTCTGTGATGTTAAAAAATACCCATGCTCAGATACCGTTCCCCGGTATCCGGCGCAATGCAGAGCACCCGGTGCCCCGGCCCCAGTTCCTTCGCAATGCGAAGGGAGGCCCACACCGAAGCACCGGATGAAGGGCCGAGCAGCAGCCCTTCTCGTGCAGCAAGCTGCCGCATCGTATCCAGTGCATCCTCATCGGAAACCTGGATAATGGAATCCCACACGTCGGTATTCAGAATGTCCGGTATGAATCCGGGACTTGTACCGACGAGCTTGTGTGGCCCGGGCTCGCCGCCGGACAGCACGGGTGAACCTTTGGGCTCCACCGCATAGATCCGGATGCCCGGCAGCTGCTTGCGCAGCTCTTCTCCGGTTCCGGTGATGGTTCCGCCCGTTCCCGCAGTGGCAATGAAGGCGTCGAGCTTGCCTTCCATCTGCTGCACAATTTCGGGTGCGGTAGTAACCCGGTGAATGTCGGGATTGGCTTGATTCTCGAATTGCTGAGGAATGAAGCTGCCCGGAATGTCAGCGTGAAGCTCCTTCGCTTTGCGGATCGCCCCAGGCATCCGTTCAGCCGCAGGGGTAAGTACCACATCTGCACCGTAGGCTTTCAGAATATTGATGCGTTCCTTGGACATATTATCCGGCATGACGAGAATGGCTTTATAGCCTTTGGCAGCAGCATTCATTGCAAGACCGATCCCGGTGTTGCCGCTGGTTGGTTCGATGATTGTCGCTCCGGGGAGCAGAAGTCCTGCACGTTCAGCCTGAACGATTAGGTTATAGGCAGCTCGGTCCTTGACGCTGCCGCTTGGATTGAAATATTCCAGTTTGACATATACGTCAGCAGAGTCGTTACCTGTGAGCCTGTTCAGTCTTACAGCGGGTGTCTGCCCGATCAGTTCGGTGATATCTGCGGCAACGCCAATATATCTGGATGTTTGGTTATTCGAACTCGAATTCATAAAGTACAGCTCCTTGAGTGTTGAGACGTATGAAGGAATTTCAACCAGAGAAGTCTGGGCGCTCCATTCCATCTTAATGAACTCGACCTTCCCGGGTCAACCTGTATTCCAATTCATCCTATAGTCGCTGCGTCAGATCAATGTTCAGATGCCGGCAGAGTTCTTGTTTAACTTCATTACGTGCGAATGTCCACAGCATGTAGAATCGCTGCCAGTATCCTCTGCACAGATAGATCGTTTCAATTCCTTCCGTTTCACGTTTCTCTTCAAGAATCTTGACACCACGTATGCGCATCTGTTTACGAACCGCCAGTATTTCTTTGAGTACCTGATTTTGAATCCGATTCAGGGACAGGACGTAGACTTCAGGCATTTTTAACAGCAGTGTATCCAGAGTACGAATATCCCGTTCAAGCACATCCAGCAGCAGGGTACGTACAACAAGGCCTTTAACCAAACGGTGGTCTTCATCCGCGGGGGATGGGGCGGAAGGGGAGGATGACATACATTCACTTCCTTAACCTTGAATTCGAACATGTTTTATATTTACAGAACGTATGTTCTTATATTATAATCAATATATGCAATGATGATACGGAATACAACCGGAAAAAATTGGAGCGGTTTTTCTGCAGGTCATGTACGACGATTGAAGGCGGGAGGGCAGGACAAGTCAGCTCCAAAATAAGGTATAATTTTTGGGTTTTGCAGGAAACCTAAGGACGTAAAAGAGTAGCTGATGCTTCCCGAAGTTAATTTTGCGGTCTTTCCATCACGTTGTGGGAAAAGGACTGCAACCTAAACAAAAGATTCCAACAAAAAAGCCCCTGCCTTGGGCGGCGGGGCCTATCCATGACTGCCGATTCAGCGGCAGGCTTGAGAACGTTGCTTAGCATGTTAAGCCAAATATTGGGGCTTCTCGTACAATGCTTCTTTTTCCAGGATAACCTTATAGGGGCGTTCCTTCCCCTTCAGTGAAGGGCCAATCGTAATTAGCGGTACGGCCGGTTTGTGGAAACGATCTTCTTCCTTGGGTTCCGGAACCGGTCGTGATGATTCGGGCGCAGAACTGAGGCGTACCTTTTTCTCGCTGCCCCAGCGCTTGCTTATTTTTTTCATTTCCGGTTTCATTCCGGTTCGCCTCCTAACAAATCGTTGATGGCGTTAAACAGTTGACGATTTTGTAAATCAATCTGTTGAAATACCGCCTCATCCGCTTCTATATGTCCAATAATATGAACCGTAATCACATACCTCTTGGCTACAGGATAGCATAGCAGATATTCTTTCTCAAGGTAATCGTCATACAGGTTAATCTTGATTTTATTTTCGCGGTAAGAATCAATGACCAGAATGCGCTTGGGGTCATCTGGCTGCAAGTCGTCGTTGGCAGACAGTTCATATTTTCTCCCCGGTTCTCCTACATTACCACATAATTGCTCGATATAACCACTGTCATCTGTCCGGTATATGGCTGTACCACGTACTGCGAATGGAGGATGGGACACAAAAGCTGTACGAAGGGCATCGCTCATCCGATTAAGCATGGCGGCATCGGCTTTGCGAACCCGCAGCAATTCTCTGAAGAATCGCAGCAGCTTGAGCAATTGCAAACGTGCTTCTCCTTCAGCCACTTTATGCCGGGTGATGATTTCTTCCAATTCCGGATCACTCCAGCGCCCCTGTTCTTCAATACTGTCAGCGATTTTGGAACAAGCGACCGAAACGGCTGGCGCCCACTTCCCATCCGAACGAATTTCATAGACCAGTGGATTCAATCCCAGCAGATCTGTAGGCATGCGCAATCCTTCAACTTTTGTGGCATCCTTGATGTCCGTAATATCCTCAGGAAGAATGAAAAAAATACGCTTTCGCCCCAAGCGGCCCATAAACAGACCCATTTCAAGCATTGTATTATCCCGGACAGATGCATAGTACTTCCCGCGAATCTTGGATATGTCATCCGGATGAAAGATAAAAATGGCAAAGTCTGTCGTGCGTACCTCAGTTTCCAGATCGTCCATGGTGTAGCTGCTTGGATTAAAAACACCGGAGTACCAAGGAGTAACTTCGGCAGAGAAACGCAAGTTTTCGTGTACTGCGGCTGCAATCGGCTTCGCTTCCAGCGAGCAGCCAATAAAGACTCTTGGCTTTAACGTTTTCATCAATCCGCCTCGCTTAAACGGTAGTGGGAATCAATTGTTATATTATACCATAAAAAGCAGAGTAAGTTTGAAAACGTCTGCACCCGGACAAGAATAAGCCGATTTTCGTTTGCTATAGTGTATGTGGAAGCGGCCGATGATTCCTTTAAAATTCGCACAAATATAAAAATTGGACCCAAATTGTCACAGTTGGGTGACTGACAGTTATATTCGGAGTCATTGGTCATAGAATGAAGGAGCAGGTTGCACCATTAGCAAGCATTGATTGTCCTGGTGTGGCTGTTTGACTGCTGGAGCAGTCCAGAACCTGCTTTATGCGCATTTTTGGAGGGTCTGCTGTTTAGACCCGCACTCGTCGGTGGTATATAATAGAAGAACAAGCAAGTTAGCTATAGAAGTTTAAACTAAACCTTTACACGTTAACGGAGAGTGTAGACCGTCTGAAGAAACGAAGTGCTCGCCTTTATCACAGGATTTTTCCCTTAGGAAAGGGAATCAAAAAAATCCGGGGATAACAGCGATCGGAAGATGGGCTACAATCGAAGTGGTTAGTGTAAAGTATACGTTTAATTGGCATAGCTAACCACAACAGACAGAAAGGATCAGGATACCATGAGTTCCCGAAGGACAATCTCCCCAAGGACGATCTGGAAACGTTACGATCTCTCATACACATAGCGCCCCTTGTAGAGTAAACCAACCGTATTCAAAAAACGGCTGACTCTGCGAAAGAGGGGATTGGAATGAATATTCGAAGGACAAATACGATGATTTCTTCCAGGCTTGCCTTTTGCAGGGTACGGTCGGTTTAAACCAACCTACAAACTGCGAGGGAACCTGAATGAAGAGAACATCGTTAACAAAACAACACGTTAAGGCTGAGGCGGGAAAGCTCGTCATCATGCTGCTCGGTACTTTTATTTTGGCATTCGCCTACTATCACATTAATTTTCAGAATCATTTATCGGAGGGCGGATTTGTCGGTCTGGCCCTGCTCGGAAAATATGCGACAGGATTATCACCTGCCATCGGCATGCTGCTGCTCGATATTCCGGTCATGATTCTGGCCTGGTTCATCAAGGGCTGGAAGTTCATGATTCAGGCGCTGATTGGCGTCGGTGCATTCTCCCTGTTCTATGACGGCTTTGAGCGATACTCAACACTTGTGATGTCGTTTGGCGGTAACCTGTGGATTCCAGCAGTCTTATCCGGTGTACTGACGGGTATAGGGGCAGGAATTGTGCTTCGTTTCGGCGGAGCGACAGGCGGAGACGATATACTCGCCGTGCTGGTTAGCCGCTGGAAGGGATGGAAACTGGGAACAGTTTTCTTTGTCAGCGATGCGTTTGTGCTGGGATTATCCCTTTTCTTTCTTCCGGTAAAAGAAACTTTATATACCATTCTGGCCGTGTGGATTGCCAGTAAAGTCATTACGTACGTGGTCAGTGTTCCGGCTCGCCGGACGGTGACAACTTCAGCTGTGAAGGTGACGATGCCTTCTGCAGCCAAGGTAGTGAGTACCTCTGCACCTCGAGCTTCGGTAGCTAGAGGGGTCACCCATTAATGGAGACCACAAAAAAAGTCCTTTTGACTGCCTGAGCGGCGGTGAAAAGGACTTTTTTGCTTTATACTCTAACGATCGATTGTATACCTCACACGGGTCCAAGAGTATGGCGTTCCCAAACTGTCACGATTTGATGGAAGAGGCAATCTGTCCATCCTGATTATGAATAATGGCCCGAATGTTCCGTTTGCTGCTGATTTCTTTGGCGGCGTCCACGGCTTCGGCTTTTGTATCGAACGTCGATACATGCCCGGATTTGCCTTCTTCCTTAATCGCCCAGCCTGAATCCGTAGGCACCACGTGAATATTGTCATGGCTTTTCGATGAGGAGACCGGTTCTGAGTGATTTCGTCCAGAAGAAGAACGTTGATCGGATGATTTGTCCGAATGGGATGAATCTGATGTGGGATGATTCTCATCCCACTCCTCGGCTTTGGCAGTCGCAATGGCAATTGAGCGTCCTTCCTCGTACCCGTCATCCAACAAGGCATTGGCAATTTCAATTGCCTTATGTCTGACGCGAGGCTCCAGATTTTTCATGGATACTGGATAATCATGTTTATTCCAAGGCATGCCTGAATCCCTCCTGTAATAATAATGAGTTAGTTGTATATTACCCTGTGGGAGGAGGGATAAACGACAATTCGGCGGTGGGAGAACGGTAATGAATCATCCTATGGGAACTGCCATTTCTATACTTTTGCTAGCTGGAGGAGTATAATGCTGTCACATACATAAAAAAGTACAATAACAGGAATATAAAGGAGTTCAAACCATATGTTCAGTCTGAGTTTGGCTATTCCCATGCTGTTTACCATGCTTATTCATGCCGCAGACAGCCTGTCCTATGCGCTTCGACTTGGTGGGCTGCGAACCCGCAGAATTGCACTGGCCCTGTCTTTGTCAGGGATCTTGCTGCTGGTCTCCCGAACATCCAACATGGCTCAGGGACCGATGGTAGGGAACCTGGTGGATACCGCAGCGAGTGGAGGAAACACACACTTTGCTGCGCAGCTGCACTGGCTGATGGGTGCGGCGACAGCGGGAACCGCAATCGCCATATTGTGCTTTCCGACCATGGTGAAGCTCGCGTCCAGAATGGTTGTGCATTTTGAAGCAGCCGGGTCCATTCCGTCGATGGTTCGGGGGATGTTGAACGGTACCAAGATCAGAAACGCAGCCTATTATATTACGCCACCTTCCTGGAAGATGGCTAAGCGATTAGTACAACATGGGATGCCGAGGCGCTTAATGACGCTAAATGTAGCGGTAACAGCCATTTATACGACGGGTGTATTATCCAGTTTGTACGCAGCGTACCTTTATCCAGGGCAGGCAGTGGCTGCATCCCAATCGACCGGGTTAATCAACGGAATTGCCACCATTTTGCTGACCATCCTGATTGATCCGCGAATTTCCCTGCTCAGTGACAAATCACTGCGAGGTGAGATCCGCCTGGATCGAATGAATCAGATCTATGGCTGTATGCTGGTTTCCCGTTTACTCGGCACTCTTCTGGCACAGTTGTTGTTGATTCCATTTGCGTACTGGATCGGCTGGGTAGTTGGTTGGATGTAGATTCATTAATCCCCCGTCGTCCTGTATTTACGCATCTGAATCCATTCGATATAAGGCAGCGTAACCATGGAGAGTCCAAGTAGTTCCCATGTCAAAGTAGACAGGAACAGTGTCGTAACAGCTTCAAGCGAAGCGATATCGTTAAATCCAGTTTAAGTGTCAAGAACTCTTTACACCTATACTCCCAGAAAATTTGCACGAAAAAAGAGCAGCGGACGCAGCCCGCTGCTCTTGCCATTTTTGAATGTGGTTTGGTTCACGGTCCTTACTTGAACGCTGTTACTTGAAAAGAACAGCGTATTCGCCGTACCCCTCTTTTTGCAGGTCTTCCTTCGGTACGAAGCGAAGAGCCGCCGAATTAATGCAATACCGCATGCCTCCAGCTTCGGCAGGACCGTCGTTGAAAAGGTGCCCCAGATGGGAATCTCCTTCACGGCTTCGGACTTCGGTACGGATCATGAAGTGGCTGAGGTCTGTTTTTTCCTTCACGTTATAGTCACGCAATGGACGCGTGAAGCTTGGCCAGCCGCAGCCGGAGTCGTATTTGTCAGTGGAACTGAACAGAGGCTCGCCAGAGACGATATCCACATAGATTCCATCGCCATGGTGATCCCAGAACTCGTTGTGGAACGCCGGTTCCGTTGCATTATTCTGGGTTACTTCGAATTGCAGCGGCGTCAGACGCTCTTTCAGATTACTTTTATCCACATTGCCCGACCAGTTGCGCTCGATGAAATCTTCGCGTCCAGATCCCTTGCGATACCGTTTGTAGTGAGCCGGGTTTTTGTGATGGTAGTCTTGATGGTGTTCTTCGGCCTCGTAGAATGGTTTGGCAGGCAAAATGGGTGTGAAGATGGGCTTGTCAAAACGTCCGCTCTGCTCCAGAGCCGCCTTGGAAGCTTCCGCAATCTGACGCTGTTCCTCACTGTGATAGAAAATTGCCGTCTGGTAGGATGAACCCCGGTCATGAAATTGACCGCCCGTATCGGTTGGATCAATCTGCTGCCAGAACAACTCAACGAGTTTTTCATAAGGGAAGATGGCAGGGTCAAACGTGATTTGAACGGCCTCAACATGTCCTGTCGTTTCCGAACAGACTTCCTCGTACGTGGGATTCTCGGTATGTCCTCCTGTATAACCCGATACAATTTTATGGATACCAGGCAGTTCCTCAAAAGGGGATACCATACACCAGAAGCATCCGCCTGCAAACGTTGCTTTTTCAATTGAATGTTGTTCCATGCTATATTCACTCCATTTCTGATGAAGATCCAGTGCTCGTGTTCGAGCTGTCGCTTCGCTTGTTTTGGACATTCATCCAAAGCCAAAAGTCGCTCCCTTTCGATCACTCGCTACCGTATTTATTGAAATTTGTTACACAAGAATTTGGCTTGCTCTTCTATTATATCCTGAATTGGCAAGCCAACCAAGCCGGACCAGGACAATGACTGTCATGAGATGCATTCGGATAAAAATGATTCAGACTTTTTTTCGCGAACGAAAACGGAACAGCAGCAAAACAATGCTCATAAATCCCAGATATCCCACCAGAATGAGCAAACTTAGCCAGATGGATGTTTCCGCTTGAGCACCCGCATAGGCAAAAACAAAAATCGCAGGCATCTTGCCAATGGCTGTGGCGGCCATGAAGACCCAAAATGGGGTGTAGGTAATGCCAGCATAAATATTGACCGCGGTTTGAGGTACAACAGGCAGCAATCGAAGCGACATGACGCCCATGAAAGGATGAGCCTCCATCCAGTTGGTGAACCGATTCAGTCCACGGATGCGATCCAGGTAAGCTCTGGCCTGTTTGCGAAAAACATATCTGGCCCCGGCGTAAACGAGAAGCGCTGCGAGCGTGGTACCCACCCAGCATACCCAAGCTGCTGTCGTGGTGCCGTAACTGTACCCGAACGCTGCAATAACAAACTTGTAGGGAATGACGGGAACCAGGGCAAACAATGCTGCTATTCCAATAAGAAGAGGGATGGACGGATTCAGATCGGTCCATGCCAGCAGTTCATATCTGTAAATAAACGTGACTCCGGCGAGCAAAACATATAACAGGAGCCATAACCATTTTCGCAAATCCCAAACGCTCCTTTCAGGTCAGGATATTCTTCGAACGTCCTGTTCCTATAAGCCTTTCTTCCCAAGTGTACCACGTTCGCCCATGAACCGGATAATCCATTCCTGGTCTCCTGCTGATCACTGGCATGTTGCTGCCTGAAGGGTTACACTATAGGACGTGGAACTTAGAACTCATCTGAAGGTGGAATGCTTATCATGGAAACAACAAAGCGAACCCGTGCTGCGATCATCGGACTCGGGGATATTGCACGTAAAGTGTATTTGCCCCTCCTAACCGCTCATCCGGAAGTGGAGATTGCAGGGATAATGAACCGATCAGCCGAGCCGGTCAAGGCTATTCAGCATACGTATAGATTAGACAACGGAACGACGGATCTCAAAGAACTGTTATCCTGGGATCTGGATGCCGTGTTTGTACATACAGCGACGGAAGCACACTTTGACATTGTGATGCAATGTTTGGAACGGGGACTGGCTGTATATGTGGATAAGCCGCTGTCCTACACGCTCCGTGAATCGGAAGAGATGACTGCATTTGCCGAGGCACAGGGGTTGCTGCTCGCCGTGGGATTTAATCGCAGATTCGCACCTATGTATCAAAAAGCGAAGACATGGATGGAGGGCGGACAAGGATACGAATCCCTGACGTTAACGAAGCATCGGACAGGCATTCAGGATCGTCCTGCAGCAGAAACCATCTATGACGATCTGATTCATATGCTGGATCTGTTGTTATGGTATTCAGATCACAATGTGGAACTGGTTCATCAATGGGTACGCAAGAATGAACTGGACCAGCTGCTGCATGCTGCAGGATCAGCCAAGCTTGGAAGAAAAGCCTATGGCCAGTTTGAAATGGTACGTGAGGCGGGAGCTGATCTGGAGAAGATCGAACTCCACGGCGGCGGTAGATCGGTAGAAGTCCTAAATATGGAAACAGCTAGATATTCGGAACGTGGAGAACTTGAACGCAAGGAAACATTCGGCAGCTGGGATTCCGTATTAACCCGTAGAGGGTTTAGCGGGGCCGTGGATCATTTTCTGGCCAACCTGAATACACCCGACGATTGTATCATTAGTGCGAGTCATGTGATGGATAGCCATGAACTGGCTGAGCAGCTAATTCGAAAATAATGTTTTTGCAAATGGTATGAGAATAACTATATGGAGGAACGACATCATGGATGAATATGAAAAAGAACGCAGGAAACAAATCGAGGAAGCGGTCGTTGAAACCTATAAACAGGAAGAGGAAATGATGATTCTGGTCTTCGCCCAGTGGTGTGCCAATCACGGACTGGACCCAGAAGAGATGTACCGGCAAGCCTATCCTGACCAGCAGAGCAATGAACGACTGCAGCAAGTGCTGAAGCTGGTTGTGCCGAAAGAGGAAGCCGGGGAGATCCCCGACGATACCGTTCTGGGTGTGTTGTCCATGTTTGGCAACGAAGATCTGGCCATGGTCGTATCCGAGGCGATCGCTGCGCGGAAATAAGCAGAATTGACGTATGATACCTTACATCTGTTCCCGGTGAATAAGGCGAAATTCCTTGGGCGACATGCCGAACCGGGAGCGGAAGACGCGGTGGAAATACGTATAATTGTTAAATCCGGACGATTCGGCTACATGTTCCAGTGTCATCGGACTGAAAATGATCCGTTCTCTGGCCATGTTCAGCCGTACATCCAGGGTGTATTGCATAATGCTTTTGCCAAACGCTTCTTTGAAGAGGTGAACTCCGCGTGAAACGCTGATGCCAACATGAGTTGCCACATCTTCAAGCTTGAACAGGGAGGAAGCATTCTCCTCGATATAATTTTTTATTTCATATGCCACATAATTGGTATTCGTAATCGTTGGATGCTCAGCGAGCAGTCGGTCCACTTCCAGACACAGGATACGCATGTAGTAACTTGAGATCTCAGGATACGGATTGGAGATTCGGCGCTGCTCCAGCACGAGTTGACGGAACAGGGTCAGCAGGCTTTCGGTCAGTTCGACCTTAATCCGGTTAGGCCTCTTGTGGCGTTCCCACCATTCATCCACCCAGGAGCCATTGAAAAAGATATGGTAGTCACCGCTCTCTACAAGCCGTTCCCCCATTGGATTGCGTTCATTGTCTACTTTGAGTTCATATGGCTCGTCCGGACTGAAAAGAAGCAGATCGCCCGCATCAATGAGTGACATCTCGTCATTGATCCGTGCCCGGCAGCGTCCATCGGTTTGCAGCCTCATAAGATAGTTCTTAACCCCTTCGGGATGAATACCCGCATAGGGTTTGCGGTGAAATGAGAAGCCTGCTGTAAGAACCTGGCAGGAATAATCGGTCGGCATTGGCATACTCCTTGCAATTTGAAAATTATGACCAGATAGTTCATGTTTCGATCATATTATTCATTTTAATTGAACCCAAAACGGAATACCATAGTATTAAATTCAAGGCACAACATTCATGCACAGCTTCTCACCATGCGTAAGGAGATGAACGTCACATTGGAGAAAATAAAAGCAGGCATCATCGGGTGCGGAAACATCAGCGCCATCTATCTGGAGAATCTCAAAAACAGTCCCCTTATAGAAGTTGTAGCTGTAGCGGACTTGATTCGTGAACGCGCTCAGGAACGGGCAGATGAATTTAATATCGCAAACGTTTACAATGTAGATGAGTTGCTGCAAAATAAGGAAATCGAGCTTGTGCTGAACCTGACGGTACCTGGCAGTCATGCCATGACCGATCTGGCTGTGCTCGAGTCAGGCAAACATGTGTATGCCGAGAAACCGCTGGCCATTTCTCTAGAAGACGGTCGCAAGGTTATTGAGCTTGCTGAAGAGAAGGGGCTGTATGTCGGATCCGCACCAGATACCTTCCTTGGGTCGGGCATCCAGACTGCACGTCAGGCCATTGAAGATGGTATGATCGGGAAGCCGATTGCGGCTACTTCATTCTTCATGGGTGGCGGACCAGAAGCATGGCATCCCGATCCGGAGTTCTTTTACATTGCCGGAGGCGGACCTATGTTTGATATGGGACCTTACTACCTGACCGCCCTGGTTACACTGCTTGGACCGATTCGGAGAATCAGTTCCTCTGCAGGCATCCAGATTACGGATCGCGTCATTGGATCGGGTCCGAAAGAAGGGACGCCTCTGCGGGTACAGACTCCGACCCATCTGGCAGGGACCATCGATTTTACGGACGGTGCCATTGCAACGATGATTACCAGCTTCGATATCCGTGGAGCATCGGACCTGCCGCGAATTGAGATTTACGGCACTGAAGGCACGCTGAGTGTACCTGACCCCAACTTCTTCAATGGGGAAGTGAAGCTGCGCAGATTCGGTCAGGACACGTGGGAGACGGTAACCCCAGTTTTCGAGAGCAGACAAAATGAACGTGGAATTGGTGTTACCGAAATGGTCGAATCCATTCGTGCCGGACGTGAACACAAAGCCAGCGGCAAGCTTGCATATCACGTGCTTGAAGCCATGCACGCATTCCAGCGCTCTTCATTAGAGGGCAAGCACATCATGCTTGAGAGCACCTATGATCCAATTGCAGCAACCAAAACGGATGAAGATCAGACAGAAATTGTACAATCGCATTAGCAATCACATGTTCAAAGTGAAGTAAGTGCCAGCACATAAGGATGGTTCTTCCACGGGAATAACCAGTATTGTTACGTTTAATTTCAGGATAGAAACGCTCTTGATTTTCCACACTATTAAGACAAACTTGTGATCTGAACGGTACATTTATGCAGTTCTTGGTTCATTTAATCAGCAATTATACGACATTTAATCCAGGGAGGAATCGCACTTGAAACTCGGCGTATTTTTGGTATTATTCGGAGGACGTAAATTGGAGGATGCACTTGATTACGTAGCATCCAAGGGCTTGAAAGCAGTGGAGATCGGAACTGGAGGTCACCCGGGCAATGCACATTGTAATCCGGAGGAGCTTTTGAACAATGAGGCAGCACTGAAAAACTTCAAAAACGCGGTGGAATCGCGCGGTCTGACCATCAGCGCACTTAGCTGTCATGGTAACCCGCTGCATCCACAAAAAGATATCGCTAAAGGTTTCCACGATGATTTCGTCAAAACCGTTCAATTGGCTCAAAAACTGGAAGTTCCAGTAGTCAATACATTCTCCGGTTGTCCGGGAGACCATGAAGATGCGAAATATCCGAACTGGCCTGTTGCCCCATGGCCGAATGACTTCCAGGAAGTTCTGAAATGGCAATGGGAAAACAAAGTGATTCCTTACTGGACAGAGTGGGGCAAGTTTGCAGCTGATCACAATGTGAAGGTTGGATTGGAACTGCACGGCGGATTCTCGGTGCATACCCCAGCTACATTGCTGAGACTGCGTGAAGCTGCTGGTGAGGTCATTGGTGCCAACCTGGATCCAAGTCACATGTGGTGGCAAGGAATTGATCCTGTGCAGGCGATCCACATTCTCGGACGCGAGGGTGCCATCCATCACTTCCATGCAAAAGATACAACCATTGATCCGGTGAACGTAAACAAATATGGTTTGACAGATATGCAGGATTACACGAATATGCTGGACCGTGCTTGGCAATTCCGGTCGGTTGGCTACGGTCACGATAACAAGACTTGGGCAGATATTATCAGTGCCTTGCGTCTGGTAGGTTACGATTATGTTGTAAGTATTGAACACGAAGACGGTCTGATGTCGGTTGAAGAAGGATTCTCTAAAGCCGTGCAAAATCTCCAGCAAGTATTGATCGAGGAACCGCTGGGAGACATGTGGTGGGTTTAGGGTTACACTAGGGGGAAATTGAATATGATTAACGTCACCATTTGGAATGAATTTGTCCATGAGAAAATTCACGATGAAGTAAGAGAAGTCTATCCGGATGGTCTGCACCGGGCGCTGGCAGACGGACTTGGCGGCGAAGGATTCGCGATTCGGACAGCTACACTGGATCAGCCTGAACACGGATTAAGTGATGAAGTGCTGAATTCCACAGACGTGCTTATATGGTGGGGACATATGGCACATGATCGCGTAAGCGACGAGATCTCACAGAAGGTAGCACAGCGTGTATTGAACGGCATGGGACTGATTGTTCTGCATTCCGGGCATTTTTCCAAACCGTTCAAGGCATTAATGGGCACCAGTTGTGATCTGAAATGGCGTGTAGCCGACGAGCAGGAGATCGTATGGTGTGTCAACCCGTCTCATCCGATCGCGGACGGGATTGAAGGCAAGATTGTACTCGAAAAGGAAGAAATGTACGGTGAGTTCTTCGATATTCCGGTACCGGATGAACTTGTGTTCGTAAGCAACTTCCAGGGTGGGGAAGTGTTCCGGAGCGGCTGTACGTTCCGTCGCGGCGAAGGCAAAATCTTTTACTTCCGTCCAGGCCATGAAACGTATCCGACGTATTACAAGCCGGAAATTCTGAGAGTCATCAGCAATGCGGTAAAATGGGCGTACCCTGCCCGCAGCTTCAAGCCGGAATTCGGCAGAAGTGAACCTGTAAGACCATTTGGTGGCGTGCTGGTCTAGGCAGCAAAATTGGTATCGTGACGGACAAATGAATTGGAATACCAGAGGAACCCTTCTCCGAGTCAAGTATGACTGTGGCAGCTGGGTTCTTTTTGGGTAAAATAGCAATAGGCGAGTTATACGATATTTGCCATGGTTCATCGATTCGTCCTGAGGTATACTGTGTTGTATAGTCGAAGTAGAATAATGCCTATAAAATTTTAACTTTTTGACGGCAGACGTTTTCTTTGAGACGTAAATATGTTATTATGAAATATACTAACAAAATGTAAGTTGAGTGATCTCTAAAGAGGTGATTAATGTGGAAGGCCAAGATTTGCGGATGTGTCCGCGTTTTGAGACAGCATTCTCGTTTTTGGGCAAGCGCTGGAACGGTTTGATTATTCAAACGTTGATGAGTGGGTCAAAACGATTCAAGGATATTTCCAATCTGATTCCGTCGATGAGTGACAAGATGTTATCTGAACGGATGAAAGATCTGGAGAGTGAAGGTATTCTGATTCGTCATGTTTATCCCGAGACGCCTGTTCGTATTGAATACGAGCTAACAGAAAAAGGGAAAGCACTTCAGCCTGTAATGAACCAAATTCAGGACTGGGCAGAGCAATGGGTAGATTAAACAACAGATATCCAGGCTCGGCTGAACGACCTGATTACAAAGAGCTCTTGATTTCCATGGGAATCAGGAGTTTTTTGTCTTATAAAATCAGAAGTCGTAACACGTGCACTTGCCGGTATCCTGGTATGTCAGAAACCAGCTTTTTCCTGCAGGTCCTGCACATATTGACACGAGTTGTAGTATAATTTAAGAAAAATGGCCGCAGGCGGCCGGAGCGAGGAGGCCACTTGTCATGAGAGAAGAAAGCTTATCCCGTGAAGTACGCTACGGCAAACAAGATATTGCGGAACTTGAGAACGCATCCATTCAGGTACATCTGATTTACAAAAAAGCTGCGGAACTATTCAAATACTATGTTAGTCCCCGACTGGAGAATCGTGATCTTGAGGAAGGGAATCGGTCAGGAACGAGCAATGGTCAGGAACTGGCTCCGGTCGTCCTGCAGAAATGGATCCAGACTTCTTCAGGCTGGAAGTGCATTGGTTGTGAGTTGAAGTATCCGGAGTCTATGCTGGATAAGCACGAAAATGAGTTTTCCCGTGGTCATTATGCCATGGCCTCAGGTGAACGAAGAAATGTGAAACCGGAGATGCTAATTCAGGCCATTGTATGGTCTCAATATGAAAAAATCAGGCTGCTGGCGCCTTGGCTTGGCGATGAAGCTTTCTATACTACACAGGAACTGGATGTCATTGCCCGGTATATTGTACCCACCTATTTCTCTGAACGCCCGCTGCATGAACAGGGCAAACTCTTTAAGGTTCATCATCCATACGGTCAGATTCCGTTGTATCAGGAATATGTGGCTGCTCCTTCTTTCTGCGTACAGATGGATGGTGAACTGTTGGAAGGGCGATTGCTGACAGGAGTTTATGTATCCGAGGAGCAGTTCTATGGACTTAATCCGTATCTGAAGAATGGAGACGGAGGCAGGACCTATATGCAGGCTTGCGTTCAATAAATGGTAAATGAATAAAAGGGTTTAAGGACCCGAGCGAAGGAGCCCGTAAATGCGGGCTCTTTATGCTATTAGGAAGAAATATGGAAGAATAGTAACGGCATTGACACTTTTTTTGCATGAATGTTGTGCCATAATAGAAGTTATGGACAACAGGGTAAAGATTTTTACGCAGGGTGGTGTTACCGACATGAAGAAGAAGATCCCCGGTTACATCGGTTTATGTTTGCTTATTTTAGCTATTCTGGCCGGATGTACTGAGACACAGCCTTCTGAACAGCCAGTGGTCAAGGAGACCGATTCCTCCAATACCATTACCGTGGCTGTCGATGGAAGTACTTTTTTGCCTGATGCAACGAAGTCCATTAAGAGGGATTTTAGTGAAGGATTGACGCTCAAGAAGGCCCTACAGAACAGCGGACTGGTCGATTTTACAGCCGACGGCAAACGGATTCAATCCGTAGGGGAAGTTTCACTCGATTCCTCGCTTAGTTGGGCAGTTAAACTAAACGGCAAGGATATTGATCCGGAAAATTGGGACAAGGAGCTTCATGCCAAAGATGAAGTGATCATATACGTAAAAGCCGCCGACAGTACAGGAGAAGGTGTTGCCTATCAGACAACCCTGCTCAAGATCAGCGGCGGCAATATTATGCCAAATCTCAATCGTCAATATGCGGGCGTCTATATCCAGGAATGCACGGTTCGTGATGTACTCAAGTCCAGCGGTATTGTAAGGATGTCGGAAAATAACAAATACGTTGTTTCGGTTGAAAATGTTGTTCCACGAATGAACCAGCGCTGGGTAATCATGGTGAATGACAAGGAACTGATGGAGAACGGTTTGGATATGAAGTTAAATCCTCGTGATGCGGTTAAGCTACAGTTAACGGCATCTTAAACATACTAAAAGCCCGATCCTTGGCAGAGGACGGGCTTTTTTCATACCATAACAGTTCTCGGCAGGAGTCGAAAATGCCGGATTCATGGCTTAGATGCGGCAGATTTCATTGGGACATAGTTCACAATGACAGATACCTTGAAGCATCTTGAGGTCTTTGATGACAATCATGCCGTTGTCATATTCAATGGCATCCTTTTTGCGCAGATCGCTTAACATGCGATTTACACTTTCCCGGGTCGCACCAATCATATTGGACAGGTCGGTGTGGGTAATTTTTTTGTGAATGATCACATGCTCACCATGGGGCTCGCCATAGGAATTGGACAAACGAATCAGGGTGGAGCAGAGCGCACCTGGTTTGCCGTATAACATCAAGTCCCGGAATTTGGTCTGGGTTAAGCGATGATGAATGCCCATCCATTTCATAAAGTCAATGGCGAAGTCGCAATGCTGGCAGATCAGCATCTCCAGATCTTTGTGCTCCAGGACACCAATTTCACTGTCTTCAAGGACTTCTGCCGAGAACGTATGCTTGGAGCCGAAGAATGGGTCGGCCTGGCCAATCATATCACCAGACTGATACATGTACATGATGAGTTCCTTGCCTTCATCCGTTGATTTGGTGATCTGGGCACGGCCCCTTTTCATATAATAAAGTTTGTCGGACACATCTCCTTCCCAGTACAGGTGGGTCCCTTCAGGATAAGTACGATCCTTCATGGTAACGAGCAGATGGTTGAAATTCACTTCCGAGAAACAGTTCGTATTGCCGCGTTTTTCCATTACACTCAGTTGTTCTCTCATAAGTCTATCTCCCCTTTGTATCCATCGGAGGGGCTGCCCCATGCAATTCCCGCCCCGTGGTTCGCCGCAACCGTTACCGTCCTGATCAGGGTCATCTCGGCCGGGGAGGACGGTACAAATTGCGGTGGTTCAATTTTTAAGTTCAGTATATACCTAATCTTACCGTTTGAGGGGCATGGGAAGGGGGCAAAAATGACGAAATTTCAAACATTGTGATTAAATTCACTTTCGTTGGGGAAGGATGCAATTGACAGCCCTATAGTTTAAATAGGAAATGAAAATGAGCAGTGAAGAAATCACAAAAAACTTAAATTAAATTTGTTATACTTTGTGAAAATAATCACATAATTATGCTTTTCGACATGTTACGATGTGTACGTAAAGAAGAGAGACAAACCAAAAACCAATACGAACCTTTAGGAGGATGAGGGAGATGGCTGTAAAGAACGAAGTCGCCCCAGCAAAAGAACCGACAGCAGGTCAGTATATTCAAACGTTAATTGACAAAGCGAATAAAGCACACGCTGCATTCATGTCCATGGATCAGAAACAGATTGACCGTATCGTGCAGGCCATGGCACTGGCAGGTCTGGACAAACACATGATGCTCGCCAAGATGGCGGTGGAAGAAACCGGCCGTGGTGTGTATGAAGATAAAATCACCAAAAATATATTTGCAACAGAATATGTGTACCACAGTATCAAATATGACAAAACCGTAGGCGTCATTGAAGATAACGAATACGAAAGCTTCCAGAAAATAGCGGAGCCTGTCGGCATCATCATGGGGATTACACCGGTGACCAACCCGACATCCACCACGATGTTCAAGGCATTGATTTCCATCAAAACGCGTAATCCGATTATCTTTGGCTTCCACCCATCAGCACAGAATTGCAGCCGCGAAGCTGCCAAAATTCTACTCGAAGCAGCCGTGAAGCATGGTGCTCCGGCCGATTGTATTCAATGGATTGATGATCCATCCATGGATCGTACGAACGCACTGATGAATCATAACGATGTGGCACTCATTTTGGCGACAGGTGGATCAGCGATGGTACGTGCAGCGTACAGCTGCGGTAAACCGGCACTCGGCGTGGGACCAGGAAACGTACCTTGCTTTATCGAAAAATCTGCGGATATTAATCAGGCAGTCACAGATCTGATCTTGTCCAAATCATTCGACAACGGCATGATCTGCGCTTCCGAGCAGGCCGTCATCATTGAAGAGCCGATCTTCGATCAGGTGAAAAAGAAAATGATTGCGAACGGCTGTTATTTCGTCAACAAGGATGAGGCTGCGAAACTGACAGCAGGCGCCATCAATGCAGAGAAATGTGCGGTTAATCCGGCCATCGTTGGTCAATCCGCGTCCACCATCGCGCAAATGTGCGGGATCGAGGTTCCGGCTGGCACCAAAATTCTTGTAGCAGAAATTGAAGGTGTTGGAACCAAGTTCCCGCTGTCTGCCGAGAAACTAAGTCCGGTACTGGCTTGTTATAAAGTAAAAACAGCAGCTGAAGGCATTGAGCGTGCAGCAGAAGTGGTTGCTTTTGGCGGCATGGGTCACTCCTCGGTTATCCATTCAAATAACGAAGAAGTCATCAATAAATTCGCGGATCGTCTGCAAACCGGACGGATTATTGTGAACTCACCATCCACACACGGTGCCATTGGGGATATTTACAATACCAACATGCCATCGCTGACGCTGGGATGCGGTTCGTATGGACGTAACTCGACCTCTTCGAATGTAACTGCCGTGAACTTAATCAACGTGAAAAGGGTGGCTCGCCGTACCGTGAATATGCAATGGTTCAAAGTGCCAAACAAAGTATACTTCGAAAAAGGAGCAACACAATATCTTGCCAAAATGCCTGATATTACTCGCGTAGCGATCGTTACGGATGCGATGATGGTCAAACTGGGCTATGTGGAAAAAGTAGAGCATTATCTTCGTCAACGCCAAATGCCGGTTGCGATCGAAGTATTCTCGGATGTCGAGCCGGATCCATCCACAACGACGGTGGACCGTGGTACGGAAATGATGCATCGCTTCCAGCCGGACTGCATTATCGCCCTTGGTGGTGGATCGCCAATGGATGCCGCCAAAGCCATGTGGTTGTTCTATGAATATCCGGATACAGACTTTAACGATCTGAAGCAAAAATTCATGGATATCCGCAAACGGATCTATAAATATCCACGCCTTGGATCCAAAGCCAAATTCGTCGCCATTCCGACAACGTCGGGTACAGGTTCGGAAGTCACATCGTTTGCCGTAATCACAGACAAAAATCTGGGTAACACCAAATATCCGCTCGCAGACTACGAGCTGACGCCAGACGTAGCGATTGTAGACCCAGAATTTGTATATTCGCTCCCTAGAACTGCCGTAGCCGATACAGGTATGGACGTACTGACTCATGCGATCGAAGCCTACGTGTCTGTCATGGCGAATGATTATACGGATGGCCTGGCCATCAAAGCCATCCAGCTGGTATTCCAATACCTGGAGCAATCGGCGCTGCAAGGTGACAAGTTGGCACGTGAGAAAATGCATAATGCATCAACGATTGCCGGTATGGCTTTTGCCAATGCATTCCTGGGAATCAACCACAGCTTGGCGCACAAATGGGGCGGTCAGTACCACACAGCACACGGACGTACCAATGCCATCCTGATGCCGCACGTCATTCGTTACAACGCGAAAAAACCGACCAAATTTGCTTCGTTCCCGAAATATTCGCACTTTGTAGCAGATGAGCGGTATGCCGAAATCGCCCGCATTCTGGGATTGCCTGCACGTACCACGGAAGAAGGGGTGAACAGCCTCATCAATGCGATTCGCAAACTGAACAAAACACTGGGCATTGAGGAATCGTTCCAGGAAATCGGATTCGATGCAAAAGACTTTGAAGCTCACGTGGACTATCTGGCCGATCGTGCATTCGAAGACCAATGTACAACAGCTAATCCGAAACTGCCGCTGGTGACTGAACTGGCCGACGTTTACCGGAATGCGTTCTACGGACGTTTTGAATAAACATAGTCCAAAATAGAAAACAATTAGATTGAGGTTAAGGCAGTAGGTTCAGGGTTCCCCAAAAGGGGAGCCCCAATTGCCGTCTTTGGTCGATGACGGAATCCTTTGGGATCCGTTGAATTTAACAATTTACACGACAACGGAGGGGCAGAAATAACCTGTAAAAGCGAAGCGTTCGCGTTTATTCCCGGATTTTTCCCTTTGAAAAGGGAATGAAAAAATCTGGGGATAACAGCGATTGGAAGGTTGTTCTGCCACGCAGTAATCCGGTGTAAACTTTTACCTTCACCATGATCCAGCAACGGTGGAGTGAGGTAGTTCACGGACTTTGTGACAAAAATCACAGATGGTGAAACACGGAAGACGTATACTGAAAATGTAAGAAAAACATCCATCCCGCGGTTCCGGTTACCAAGTAGAGAGAACATGTTCCGGCTTACATGTGAAAATGTTCACATTTAATCGCGGCTCTGGGCACAGATGAGACGATTGATGTACCCTATCATGTGTCCGGAAATCCAAATTTTGTGGAGGGATTACTATGTCGGTGATCGAAAAAGATGTCAAACAACAAACAGGCTGGAGAAGCTTTACGAAAGGCACATGGACCAAATCCGTGGATGTGAATGATTTTCTGGCACATAATTTATCTCCGTATTACGGGGATGAAGCATTTCTTGCAGGGGCAACGCAGAACACCAAAGACCTGTGGGATATCGTATCTGATCTGACCAAAAAAGAACGGGACAACGGCGGCGTACTGGATGTGGACGTAAACACCCCGGGTACGATCGTATCTCACCAACCAGGGTATCTGGATCAATTCAAAGAACAGATCGTCGGTGTGCAAACCGATGCTCCATTCAAACGCTCCATTCAGCCAACAGGCGGAATTCGCATGATGATTGATGCATGTCAAGCATACGGCTTCGAAATGCCTCAAGAAGTCATTGATATATTTACCAATATTCGCAAAACACATAATCAGGGTGTATTTGATGCTTACACATCCGAAATGCGTGCAGCTCGTAAAGCCGGAATCATTACAGGTCTGCCGGATGCTTACGGCCGCGGACGGATCATCGGTGACTATCGCCGGGTAGCTCTTTATGGTGTAGACTTCCTGATTCGTGCCAAAAAAGGAGAACTGAACGCACTCGAAGTGGATGTGATTGATGAAGACGTAATCCGTCTGCGTGAAGAGTTATCCGAACAGATTCGAGCACTGCAGGAATTGAAGCAGCTGGGTGAAATGCATGGTTTTGATATCTCCCTGCCGGCTACAACAGCGAAAGAAGCATTCCAGTGGTTGTACTTTGGATATCTCGCTGCAATCAAAGAACAAAACGGCGCGGCCATGTCCCTTGGACGTGTATCTTCGTTCCTGGATATCTACATTGAACGTGATTTACAGGAAGGTAATCTGACTGAGGAACAGGCACAGGAACTGGTTGACCACTTTGTCATGAAACTGCGGATCGTCAAATTCCTGCGTACACCAGACTATAACGAGCTCTTCAGTGGTGATCCAACGTGGGTAACCGAGTCCATTGGCGGAATGTCCGTGAACGGAGAAACGCGTGTAACGAAAAACAGCTTCCGTTTCCTGCACACGCTGCACAATCTGGGGCCAGCACCGGAACCAAACCTGACTGTACTCTGGTCCACCAAACTTCCGGAAGCTTTCAAACAATATTGTACGAAAGTTTCGATTGAAACCAGCTCCATCCAGTATGAAAACGATGATCTGATGCGTCCAATCTACGGTGACGATTACGGTATTGCCTGCTGTGTATCGGCCATGAAGATCGGTAAACAAATGCAGTTCTTTGGCGCCCGTGCGAATCTGGCGAAAGCTCTGCTGTATGCGATCAACGGTGGCCGTGACGAGAAATCCGGAGCACAGGTCGGACCGGAGTATCCGGCAATTACAGGCGAAGTGCTGGATTACAATGAGGTCATGAAACGTTTCAAACCGATGATGGAATGGCTGGCTAAACTGTACATGAACACCCTTAACGTCATCCACTACATGCATGACAAATACAGTTACGAGCGCATTGAAATGGCTCTGCATGACCGTGATATCGTACGTACCATGGCCTGTGGTATTGCTGGCCTGTCCGTTGCTGCCGACTCCTTGAGTGCAATTAAGTATGCAAAAGTTAAACCGATTCGTAACGAGCAAGGAATCGCCGTTGATTTTGAAATCGAAGGAGACTTCCCTTGTTACGGAAACAACGAAGACAGTGTCGACAGCATCGCGGTTGAACTGGTGGAAAGCTTCATGGGCATGATTCGCAAACACAAAGCGTACCGCAATGCCGTTCCAACGCAATCCGTTTTGACCATTACTTCCAATGTGGTATACGGCAAAAAAACCGGTACTACACCGGATGGACGTAAAGCAGGCGAGCCGTTTGCTCCAGGGGCGAACCCTATGCACGGCCGTGACAAAAAAGGTGCACTGGCATCTCTGGGCTCTGTAGCCAAATTGCCTTACGAACACAGTCTTGACGGGATCTCCAACACGTTCTCGATTGTACCTAAAGCGCTCGGAAAAGAGTCCGATACCCGCAAATCCAATCTGGTTGCCATGATGGACGGTTATTTCGGTCAAGGTGCTCACCATCTGAACGTGAACGTATTTGATCGTCAGCAGCTGATTGATGCCATGGAGCATCCGGAAAATTATCCACAATTGACAGTACGTGTATCGGGCTATGCCGTAAACTTCATCAAATTGACGCGTGAACAACAGCTCGACGTCATCAACCGTACTTTCCACGGTTCGATGTAATAGGAAGATGAAGTCGTGGCCGTATCGAAGTCGCTTTCATAGGACTTCGTGAGGCCAGGGCTTTGGATCGAAGTGACAACATAAACGCACAGCGGATGCGGATAAGAAAGGAAGAGGCAGCATGGTAAACGGACATATACATTCACTCGAAACTTTCGGGACGGTTGACGGCCCCGGCATCCGCTTCGTGCTTTTTATGCAGGGATGTCACCTGAAGTGCCAATATTGCCACAACCCGGATACATGGGCGCTTGATGGAGGCAGGGATATGAGCGTGGAAGAAGTTCTCGCGGAAATTGAACCGTACTTGACCTACTATCGCAGCTCAGGAGGCGGACTTACCATATCCGGAGGGGAACCGACGCTGCAGGCTCACTTCGTTGCCCAGGTTTTCAAAGAAGTAAAGCGGCGGTGGGGGCTGCATACAACTTTGGACAGCAACGGTTACAATGAACCGGATCGTATTCTTGACCTTTTGGATCATACTGATCTTGTGATGCTGGACCTGAAGCATATTGATGATGCAAAGCATATCAAGCTTACCGGGAAATCAAATGAAAGAACGCTCCGTATGGCTCGGTGGTTATCGGATCATGGTCGGAAAATGTGGATCCGTCACGTCTACGTGCCCGGCATTCATAACGATGAGCAAGATCTTCTTAATCTGGGGCGTTACATCGGTACATTGAACGGAGTCGAAAAGTTTGAAATTCTGCCTTATCACCAGATGGGGATCTACAAATGGCAGGCTCTAGGCAAGGTATATCCACTTGACGGTGTACCTTCTCCGACCGAAGAAGAAGTGGAACGGGCGTATCGCCTGATTGAACAGGGCCGGAAGGAAACAGCTGGTACGGTTTGTTCCAAATAGATGATCCACCAAAAGATCCATCGAATGATCCATCCAGGGATCAACATCTAATATATATTGATCCATCAGCCAAGCAGTCTTTGCGACCCGTGTCGCAGAGGCTGTTTTTATTGCATTTTACATGAAGATAACGATGAAGGCCTGTTCAGTGAAGGATTTTATCCCCTCATTGATGAATTGTCATCCTTACGATGGGAGCTTCGGCTTTTTATAATCAGAGTGTAAAACCAAATGTGCAATATGCTGAGGAGGGTCAACGACGATGAAAAAAAGAATGATAATGCTGCTCTCACTACTGCTTGTAACATCCTGGACGCTGGCTGCATGTTCGGGCTCAGGGAACGAAAGTCCACAAGGGGCTGCAGGCTCAGACACAGAGACCAGTAAGGAACCGGTCGAGATGCTGCTGCGCCACACCCAGGTAGGTGCGGATAAACAGAAAAGGCTGGCCATACTGCAGGACGTCGTCGACAAGGTAGAGAGTGAAGTACCCAATCTGACCTTTACTCTGGACGGAGTGGAATCCGATGTGAACCGCAAGGAGAAGCTTCGCGGAGAGATGGCTGCCGGCAATCCGCCGGATATATTCGAACTCTTCGGCAGTCCGGATTCCAAGGTGTATGCCAAGGAAGGCATGCTGCTGGATCTGACACCGATTCTGCAAGAACTGGGTATCCAGGATCAGTTTACATCCCTTGAACCGTTCACGTATGAAGGCAAAGTATATGGACTGCCAATTGGTGGCTCGGGCGAAGGCTTTTTCTACAACAAGGAATATTTCGCACAAAAGGGCTGGCAAGCGCCAACGACCATGGCTGAACTCGATAACATGCTGGCCGAGATCAAAGCGGATGGCAAAGTACCCCTTGCTTCGGCTTCCAAGGCAGGCTGGGTTCCGCTGATGCTAACGAACCATCTGTGGTCTCGCTATGCCGGGCCGGAGATTACGGCGAAGTTTGCAACAGGTGAAGCCAAGTGGACCGATCCGGGTGTAGTTCAAGGCTTTGCGAAGCATAAGGAATGGGTCGATAAGGGCTATTTCAAAAAAGGCGAGCTTGGATTCGAATACGCAGAGTATACGACTCAATTTACGAGTGGTGAAGCTATCCTGATGTATGACGGCACATGGAAATCATCTGTATTCAAAGAAGGTCAGAGCGGTGAATCGCTCATCGGCAAGGTTGGATTTTTCAATATGCCGCCGGTAGAGAACGGAGTAGGGGATCAGACTTCCCTCATGCGTGACGTTAACAATGGGTACGGCTTCTCGGCATCAGTAGCGGACGATCCACAGAAGCTGGAGGCGGTAAAAGCTTTCATCAAAAATTTCTACAATGAAGACATGCAGGTGCGTGGACTTGTGGAGGATGGTGTACTTCCTGCCATGAAGCTGGATGAGAAGGTATTAACCGACAGCATCACCGATGAACTGATGAAAGAGATCGTTGCTGTCCTGAATGCGTCCAAAACGTCATTCCCGGCATTTGATGCGCTTGTGCAGGCAGACGTGACTACCGAAATCAGCAATCTGCAGATCCAAAAACTGATTGGTGGACAGACCACGCCGGAGAAGATGGCGGAGGAGCTGCAAAAAATCCAAGAGGAAGCCAATGCTTCCGTGGAATGATCGAATGCATGAAGGCCATAGCTGCTGCAACTGAAGTCACTGAAGGAGGCTGGACATGAATACTTCACTCCGCAGCCCGCTCATTTATGCTCTGTTTGTATTGCCGGCACTGATCCTGTTTGTGATGTTTTTTCTGTATCCGATTGGCAGCTCTCTATACTACAGCTTGACCAGCTGGAATGGTGTTTCGACAGACCCACGATTTGTGGGTTTGTCGAACTACGCCAAAGCTCTGACCGATGAACGGTTTTGGATTTCCACACGGAATAACGGATTTTTTATCGGATTTTCGGTATTCATTCAGGTTCCGCTGATTGTGTTGTTCTCGCTCTTTATTGCCAACGTCAAGCGATTAAAGGGGTTATACAAAACTGCTGTTTTTTTACCTTCCATCATGTCCACGGCTGTAATCGGAATTTTGTGGGGATTTATCTATGAGCCCAACATCGGGCTGTTAAATCAGCTGCTTGACATGTTTGGCATTCCACCGGTGTACTGGCTCTCGGATAATCGCTTTGCGATGCTGTCCATCCTTGTAACGAATGCCTGGCAGTGGACAGGTTTTTACATTGTCATGGTGCTGGCGGCCATTCTTGCCATTCCCCGTGACCTAGATGAAGCCGCGGCAATTGATGGGGCTACGGCAGTACAGCGCGCAACCCGAATCACATTGCCATTGATCAGACCCATTATTTCGGTTGTCATTATGCTGTCCATTGCCGGAGCGATGAAGGCAGCGGATATTGTACTTGTCATGACCAAAGGCGGTCCCGCCGGGTCCACTGAGGTTCTCGCCACGTATATGATCAAATACGCGATCACCAATTTTAAATACGGTTATGGCAATACAGTTGCAGTCCTGATCTTTGCTCTGACACTTGTGCTGACGGCCGTATATCAGCTGTTGGTAGCAAGGCGCAACGAAAGGGTGGAGTATTGATGGCGAAGAGCATTAGAGGCACCATTCCCCATGTGATGTTAATGCTGTATTTAATCGCAATTTTGTTTCCATTTTTGTTCGTCATCTTCTCTTCATTTAAACAGGACAACAATGAGATCGCTCTCCATCCATTCGGTTTGCCAACGACTTGGGTATTCAGCAATTACGTGGAAGCCTGGGTCAACGCTAAAATCGGTACGTATTTCTGGAACAGCCTGTACATCTCAGTCCTGTCTTCGGCAGGTACCATTATACTGGGCGCCATGTTTGCTTTTGCCGTAACCCGGATGAGACACCGCAAATGGAGCCTGTTTCTGTACAGTCTCATTCTGGCAGGTATGCTCATTCCGAATAATGCACTGATGCTGCCCATTTATTTGCTCGTTCGCAAGCTGGGCATACTGGACACACATCTGGCTTTGATTGTTCCTTATGTAGCAAATGCGATTCCATTCACGATCATTATTCTGGCTGCTTTTATGAGATCACTCCCCGGAGAGATTGAGGAAGCGGCGGTCATGGATGGCTTGAGGGCCCCAGGGATCTTTGCTAAAATAGTGATACCTCTTACGGTTCCAGCCATCGTTACGGTATTTATCGTGAATTTCCTCGGCAACTGGAACGAATTTTTGCTCGCCAACTATTTCCTATCTACAGATAAGCTGCGTACCCTGCCTGTAGGCATGGTCCAGTTTCGAGATCAGTACCAGATGAACTATGCCCAGATGTCCGCAGGAATTGTATACAGCGTTGTACCTGTTGTTGTCATTTACGCCATACTGCAGGAGAAAATTATTGAAGGTGTGACCGCAGGCGGTGTCAAGGGTTGATGAACGAGGCGGTTGATGGGGAGAACGGATATGAACTTGCGCATGAAGCTGGCTATGGCATTTCTACTGCTGATTATTGTACCGATGTGCGCACTTGGCATTGGCATGTTTCTGGTCACATCACATACGATTGAGAAAAAATATAACCAGCAGGCCGAATACGCCCTCCAGGCCATTAGCTACAATATCGAGAATGTTTTTCAGCAGATTAACAATGTCACCGATAACGGAATTGCCACTTCAGTATTCCAAATGGCGCTTAACGCCAAAGACCCGACCAAGCAGGATCTTGGAACCGGCAATCAATTGTCACTTAATGCCAGCCAGCGCAATTTTCGTTCTCTTCTATATAATTATCCGTTTATTAGCTATGCCTTTTTGTATGATTTGCGTTCATCAGAGAACAATCAGATCGTATCGATATTCACCAAAGAAAATTTTGAAGCTCTGCCTTTTCAGCAATTCAAGGTACACCCCTTATTTCAGGAAATTCAGCAGCTCAACGGTGTGCCCAAATGGCTTGCTCCACTTGAATATCCCGAACTTACCGGTGTTGATCCTGTTTTTACTCAGATCAGGCTGGTGAAGGAACTCAGTTACTTTCAAAATATCGGGATTCTTGTGGTTCAGATCAAAAAAGGAGAGATTGACCGGATCTTCCGGCATCTGCAGATTAGCGACTCCGCACAGAATACATCCTTTCTATTAACCAATGAAGAAGGTTTAGTTGTCTATGATCCTTCCGGGCGGTACAGCGGAGAGAAGATGGAGAACCTGGGAGTCAACGCTAGGAGTTACGGGCCCGGCTTCAGCAGTATCCGAACTGTATTCGATGGCACGGAGAGTATCCTGTCCCAATATCATCTGAAAAACTATGGCTGGAACTTGGTCAGCGTAACTTCTTGGGAAGCGCTGTCAGCAGAGACCAATGTATTTGCAGGCTGGTCGGTGATCATTATTCTGATCTGTCTTCTTGCCGCGATGGTCTTCAATCTGTTTTTTATGAACCGTATTACCGGCAATATTGCCGTACTGGTCCGCTTCATGCGGCGAGTGGAGGATGGAGACTTCAACGCAAGGGTAGAGGGAAAAGGTTTCGATGAGATGCAGCTTCTTGCCCACGGGTTTAATGAACTGCTGGACCGGATTGGCAGCCTGTTTCGTCGTGTAAGGGCAGAGCAGCAGCAGAAGGCCAAGGCTGAGCTGCGTGTGCTGCAGGCCCAGATCAAACCACACTTTCTGTTCAACACGCTGGAATCGATTAACGGACTCGCTATGCGGGGAGAAGGACGGAAAGTCAGTGAAATGGTAACCCGTCTGGGCAATATTCTTCGCATCAGCATCCAGGACCAGGAGGAAATTCCACTGGGTGAGGAAGTAAGGCATCTGCAGAGCTACCTTGAAATTCAACAATACCGATTCAGTGAATTGTTCACGTATGAGGTCGATATTCCTACTCATCTATATGCATCTTCCGTACTTAAACTGACCTTGCAGCCGTTAGTGGAAAATAGCATCCAGCATGGCTTCGAGGGCATTGAGTATAAGGGCATACTTCGGATCAGTGCATTTGAGGACCACAATAATCTGGTACTGCGCGTGGAGGATAACGGACTTGGCATTCCCCAGGAAATAATGGGGAGATTTGAATACATGGCAGAGGACCCGCCGGATCATATGCAGGGACAAGAAGGAGAGCAGCAGCTATCTTCTATGACTGAGCGCCGAGGATTGGGTTTACGAAGTGTAGCGGACCGGATACGAATTCGGTATGGGGCTGGATATGGCATATTTATATGTTCAGCTTCAGGTCATGGGACAGTCATTCAATGCATAATTCCACGATATGAGCAGGAGGATGCCTAGATGAATCTGACCGCAATGCTAGTTGATGACGAACTTCCGATTTTGGAAAATTTGAGTTTGATCTTACCGTGGGAGGACATGGGAATTGAAATTACCGGCACCGCCAGAAGCGGGGTGGAAGCCCTGGATAAGGTGGCTGAATGTCATCCGGACATTATACTGTGTGATATTCGCATGCCAACCATGGATGGCTTAGAGCTCATTCGCATACTGCGGGAACGAGGGGAGTCATGCGAAATTATTTTGCTCACCGGATATCAGCAGTTTGAATATGCCCGAACCGCCATCCGTTACAATGTTCATGAATACATATGTAAACCGATTGATTATTTGAGTTTGGAAAACAAGCTGCGCGAGTTAACCGAACAGATCCATAAGAAGCGTATGGCAAGTGAGTCTGAACGTCATCGCAATGTAGAGATGGAAAACTGGATTAGACAGAAACAGGTGACCGATCTGCTGGCTGGTGAGAAGAAGATGTCAATCGGTTATCCGGCACAAGCTCCGGAACAGCTGGTGTCTTCTGTTCGTTATATTCTGATCCTGGTGGATGTGGAGGGTTACTTCCGTTATTCCATCGGCTGGTCTAGTGACCAGCATCAGCAATGGCATGATGAGATCCTTTCCAGCCTGAGAGTCTTAACGGGAGAAATGGAAGGAAGCATGATAATATCCGTCCGCAAGGGGGAATGGGGCATTTTACTGGAGGCTTCAGGTGCATGGGAGTTCCAGGCAGATGAAATAGCTCAGCGTGTCCTGCTAAAGCTTGATGCCATGTTTGCTGCGGACTCAGCAATGAAGGTAAGGATTGTTCAGGACGTTATGCCTGTATGTCTGGATCAGCAGATCGCCGAGCGATACCGACACTGTCAGCGCATGTTAATGAATCCATCCGATAACAGAGATGATATTAGGTCTGTGACAACGTCAGTTTCATCGCAATTACAGCCCAACGAAGTATCCAAAAAAGCAGCATGGATTACCAGAGAGGAACTGGAGCTGTTCACGCGCTGGATTCGTCAGGGGAACAAGCAGGAATTAGTTCATCTGCTGCATTCGCTTAAACATCGATTGAGCCAATTGGAAGTTTCGTCAGACAGTATAGGCGAAAGTAATATTCGTTTTTTGCTGGTACACATGCTGCGTGAACTGCGCGAAGTTCATGCGATTGCTGAACAGGAAGAAAAACAGTTCTGGGATGCACTTCAGATGGCTGCTTCCATGAAAGAACTAGTCGAACTTACGGAGGCGATTGCCCATGCTTGGCATAGTAAGCAAGGTGTATCCAGACCTTCGGTTTCTGAGTTGATAAAGTCTGCATGTGAGTATATGGATACACGTTTGGAACAAGATCTTGGCATAGATGAGGTTGCGGATTGGCTGGGAATCAGTTCGAGTTATTTTTGCCAGCTGTTCAAAAGCCATGTAGGGGTCACGTTTGTTGAATATATGACTCATAAACGGATGGAAAGTGCTGCATTATTGTTGAGTACAACGGAGTGGAGTATTACAGCCATCGGGGAAGCCACCGGCTACAAGGAACGGCGTTATTTCTCCAAAGTGTTTCATAAACATTTCCACATGAAGCCATCGGAATACAGGCAAAGCAAACGAACTGGCACTTGATTTGAGGAGGGAATGCGTACATGAAATCGGTACAATTGACGCTGGAACAGAAGGTAGGCCAGCTGTTTATGTGCGGCTTCCATGGACAGGAAGCGGATGCACAGATCACCCGATTAATTCAGGACTACCATGTTGGAGGCGTCATTTATTTCAGACGTAATGTGCAGAGTGTGGAACAATTGACCCGTTTATCTGCAGAACTGCAAAGGATGGCCGCGAAAAACGGTGAGATGCCGCTTGTGATCTCGGTGGATCAGGAGGGCGGCATGGTTGCCAGAATTGATAAGGACGGGGTTACAAGAGTGCCTGGAAACATGGCTTTAGGGGCCACAGGCAACCCGGACTACACCTATCAATGTGCACGAATTCTGGGTGGTGAGTTAAAACAGATAGGAATCGATATGAACCTTGCGCCAGTCGTTGATGTGAACAATAACGTTCTCAATCCGGTCATTGGAGTGCGATCCTATGGGGAGAATGCCGAAAGAGTGGCCGCTCACGGTGTGGCAGCCATTACGGGTTACCAGTCCCGTGGCATAGCAGCCACAGCGAAGCATTTTCCAGGGCATGGAGATACTGCAGTGGATTCTCATCTGGGAATGGTAACTGTTCCACATGAACGGGAAAGACTGCAGCAGGTCGAACTGCTGCCGTTTCGCCGGGCCATTGAGGCGGGTGTGGATGCCATTATGACAGCACATGTCATTTTCCCGGCGATCGAACCTGAGCCCATTCCCGCCACATTATCACGTAAAGTGTTACATGGATTATTACGCGAAGAAATGGGATTCGAAGGAATAATCATTACGGATTGTCTGGAAATGCATGCGATCTCCAAACCATATGGGGTAGCAAAGGCTGCTGTTCTTGCTGTGGAGGCAGGCGCAGATTTAATCCTGGTTAGTCATACCCTTGAGGAACAGATTGCTGCTATAGAGGCAGTAGTTGAAGCGGTTCGTCATGGGCGAATTGACGAGCAGGTCATAGACCAAGCGTTGGAGCGTGTCGTGAACTGGAAGCAAAAACGCTGTGGTCATCAACCGAGTGAACGAACAGATATGCCACATTTGTCTCCAGCGGCCCCGGGTGAGGCATTGTTACATGAAATCGCATGCCAGAGCATTACCGTGGTGCACAATGACGGCTTGCTGCCATTAAAACCCGAACAGGGCGTATTTGTTGTATGGCCCGAAGTTGTGCAGCGAACAGAGGTGGATGAACCGTGGTCCCATTCGGATTCGCTCGGTAGGGTACTCAGTCAATCCAGAGCTCATGTCCGAGAGCATAAAATGACGACGCAGCCGTCTTATGAAGAGGCAGACCGAATTCTGCAAAATGTGCTAGAGGGAGAGCAGGTCATCGTATGCACCTATACCTCAACAGGTTATCTTCCCAAGGGTCAGCGCCATCTGGTTGAGCGGCTGAGCGAGAAACATTCATTGATTGTCATTGCGCTGCGTAATCCCTATGATCTGCTGGAAATTCCCCGGCCAGGAGCCTATGTATGTACATACGAAAACACGCCTGCTGTGGTACGTGCATTATCGCTTGCCATTACGGGAGAGCTGGAACCAAGTGGAAGCCTGCCAGTCCGATTGAGTCAACAGTAATGTAGGGCAACCTTTTTGCTATGTGGTTTTAATATCCATATAGTGGAAAGGTTTTTTTGTTGAAAACAGGGAGAAATCTATGAAAGAGTCCTGTAATGATAACTAACTATTTTCATAGTGTTTTCGTTCTATTAAAACTTTACATTTCTTATCAAATATTTTTAGCAACTTTTCCCGGTTACATGCGTCTAATAGTATGACTTTTTGAGGGGGATATTTATAAAATGGGAGCAGAAGGAGCCAAAGAAAAAGAATGAATCTGAAGAAGAAATTGTCCATACTTACCGCTTTAGCTGTTTTTCAAGCGTTTGCAGTCATTCCTGCGAATGCACAGGCAGCCGATCAGAGCGATTCGACACCAGTGAATACAGCCAAAGTTAAATCCGTTGAGGTTGTGAAAAAAGAACAAACCATCGCGGAATCGGAAGTGAAGAATCAAACTGATACGCAGTCTTCCGATGACGAAACAACCGAGGTAACGGACCCGGAATCAACAGAATCAACAGGTACAGATGTTGCTCCGGTTGATCCTGCAGCGGAACCTGCTGAACCTGAAGATGCAGAAGATACTACAGAAGAAGAGACGCCAGCACCTACGCCAGTAGAGGTGGAGCAACCTTCCACCAGTGGTCAATCTGTAACGGGAACGAACGGTGGAGACCTGACACTGTACATGAACAGCAATAAAATGATGCAGGATGGAAAAACGTATCTTGCCGGACAGCCGATGGCTGTCAAGAACGGTGTATCTTATGTAGCGATCCGCGCATTGGTTGACCGGGTTGGTTATGAAGTGAAATACGATAACACCACCAAGGAAACGATCATTATTAGTGGCGAAGATGAGCTGCGTTTCAAAACCAACAGCAAAATTTACACCGTTAATGGTGAAGAAAGAACGATGAAGGGCGCTGCTTATCAACAAAAGAATACGTTCATGGTGCCGCTGACTTCGATTACTCAGGCATTGAACATTACTTATAAAGTAAACCAATCCGCCAAAACGGTTGTACTGAACCTGAATACCAAGCCGGTAGCCAGCTTCACGGTACAAAAAGAAATTTTTGCCGGAGATACCGTGACTTACATGACCAATTACAGTTCCCCCAAAGGACTGGAGATCGTGGATGAGCGCTGGACTGGCCGTCAGGATTCGTTCGACCAACCAGGTACATATACGGTAACGTATGCTGTCCAGGATTCAAGTGGTCAATGGAGTGATCCGTATTCTGTAACGATCCAGGTCCAAAAACCGAACCTGCCTCCTGTAGCGATGTTTACTACAGATAAAGAAGAATACAAAATGGGTGAAAAGATCACTTACATTGATCAAAGCACGGACGATGTGAAAATCGACAAAACAGAGTGGGATAATAACGCGCTGGCATTCTTTGTCCCTGGACCGAAGACGATCACAATCACCGTTACAGACGAACAAGGTCTGAGTAACAGCTATTCCAAAATCATCAATATAACGGGTGAAACATTGTACACCCTTTCTGATTTTAATCAGTTGTTCACACCAGTAGGTGACAAATTCACCTTTAATGGTGGAGAAGTCCCAGCCATGGAGAAAGTACCGTACACTTACTACGATGAACAAAGCAATCTTATTCGCAGTAACAGTCCGGAAACCGTGAATACAGAAGGCATTGTGTACAAAGAGTCTTCCATTGGTCAGACTCGTTTCATGATTCACCACGTGAATAACACGGGCAAAAGAGTAAAAATGTATGTTATTGCAACAAATAACAACCCATATACGGCAGTATTCGAACAACAGAATATGGGCTTCGCGGGGCCTACACCGTATGCTACCGTAGCCGGTAAATTGTCTATTGATAAATGGTTCAAGTCGATTCAGACCGGAGCCGATCAAAAGAAAGTGTATATTGAACCTGGAGAAAGCAAACTGATTTTGACTGAACTAAATGCAATTCCGATGAAGGAAGGTCAAGTCATTTCCCTGTACTCCGACGTATTCAGTGATTACAGACTGGATTACAACATTATCATGATTGAAGAAAATAAAGATCCGATGGAAGTTTGGTCCACGCTGCCTGTATTGGATCGGGATGGTGTTCATAACCGGGGTACATACCCGAATGCAACACGTGTCATTACGTATAATCAAGAAGTAGGTTCGAAGCCTTCCCGCCTTCCGCTTGGTGATAACGCAAGTGATCCAAACCTGGTCGGAACTGACCCTATGGCATACACAGATGCTTCCAACGCGGGTAACTTCGGTGTACTCTACAAAATCACATTGAATAATGTGGCTCCACGTACTCTGATCTCGTTCAACCCACGTGGTGGTAAGTACTCGGGTGTGGCACTCGTTAATGGTCAGGTTGTTCAGATTGCGACTGGAAAATCGCTGAGTGCGCCGAATGAACAAGGTGTACTTTATCGCACTGGGTCGTATGGTGAAAGTGTAACCATTCTGTTCTCTGCTGCACCAGGAAGCAATCTTCCTGTCAACCTGCTGTTTACACCGCTTCCGGCTGAGAAGTAATCATCTCCTGGCAACAAGGAACGGACGGTTTGGAGTGAAAGCTTATATCTTATATACCCGGTCACCCCAAAAGTCGCCCGAAGAAATGATCTTCTGAACCGTCAGAGAAGGACTCCATGTGAATGGGGTCCTTTTTCATGATCCTGACGATGATTCGTGCGCTAGCCCTTTCGTTGACTCTAATCGGGATTTGAGGCATTATTAGAAGTAGAATAACAAGCATAAGTTACAGCATTTTGCATCATTCGATTCCACAGGTTAAGTGGACGAAAGATTTGGACGTAGAACCATTCCGATCCGGTTCTTGCTAATTTGAAATCGCTCTTTGGATTTATGCTAAATGCTCGTATGACAGGAGGTGCTTTAAGTCATGCTATCAACAGAACAGATTATTAATACCATGTCCTCACAGGGACTTCGCATTACGGATCAGCGGAAAACACTGGCCCGGTTATTTGCTGAATCCCCTGGGTATCTTGCACCCAAGGACGTCTATGAATATATGGGTAAGACTTACAGCGGACTGAGTTTTGACACGGTGTACCGGAATTTGCGTGTGATGCAGGAATTGGGTGTGCTGGAGCAGGTCATCTTCGAAGATGGTGTAAAATTCAGAGCGCATTGCAGTGAAGATCATCATCACCATCATATGATCTGTCTGAATTGCCAGAAGACCTATCCGATCGTTTTTTGTCCGATGCAGCTGGCAGATGCCCCAGAGCAGTTTCAGGTAGTAGACCATAAATTCGAAGTTTTTGGGTACTGCAAAGATTGTGCTGAACATGTTCCGGCGAAAGTGTCATCTGGGCATCAGCATACGCACGGGAAACATTAAGCATGAAGTTATCCCGCAGACTGGTTCAGGCACCCATTCGGGTATACCGGAACTATATTTCTCCCCTGAAACCACCTACGTGTCGCTTTTATCCGACTTGTTCGGCTTATGCGATGGAAGCAATTGAGGTCCATGGAGCTTTGAAAGGTTCACTGCTGGCGGCCAAGCGTATTGCCAAATGCCATCCGTTTCATCCAGGAGGCGTTGATTTGGTTCCGCCCAAGGCAGAGAAATCGGTCATGGTATCCGATTAGTGGTGGAGCTGTAATCTTCTCATGACATGAGTGAATGGAAAGAGTACTAGGTAGCTGCCGACTTGACAAAGAGGGCAGCATTTCAGTATATTTTTCGTATAATGATTTCCAGTGAAGGGATAAGTACAGACACACCCCCAGTGCAGAGAGCCGGATAAGCTGAGAACCGGTCTGGGAGGAGGATGGAATATGGTCCCGGAGGAACCTCTTCCGAGCGTGCAGGCGTTGAATTCAGACACTGTCGTAAGGCTGGGGCGTGATCCAGCGTTAATGGGCGGTCGAAGGACCGGCAGAGCCTGTGGTTTGCAAAAAGCACGGGGAATTTGGGTGGTAACACGTGAGATCAACTCTCGTCCCATAGGGGCGGGAGTTTTTTGTGTTCTTTTTTAAAGAACGCGCAAAGAAGCAGGACAATTGAAGGAGGAGAAGTCATTCATGACGGACCAAAAAACATTTTATCTGACAACGCCGATTTATTATCCGAGTGACAAATTGCATATTGGGCATGCGTATACAACGGTTGCTGGTGATGCCATGGCTCGTTACAAACGTCTGCGCGGTTATGCGGTGCGTTACCTGACGGGAACAGATGAGCACGGACAGAAAATTGAGCGCAAGGCGCAGGAAAAAGGACAAACGCCACAGGCATTTGTAGATGATATCGTAGTCGGCATCAAGGATCTGTGGAACAAGCTGGACATCTCCAATGACGACTTCATTCGTACAACAGAAGAACGTCACAAAACAGTCGTACAGGATATTTTCGATCGCTTGCTCAAGCAGGGAGATATCTACAAGGGCGAATACGAGGGCTGGTACAGTATCCCGGATGAGACCTATTATACGGAAACTCAACTGGTTGATGTGGAGAAAAACGAAAAGGGCGAGATTGTTGCTGCCAAAAGTCCGGATAGCGGGCATCCGGTAGAGCTCGTCAAGGAAGAATCCTATTTCTTTCGCATGAGCAAATATGCAGACCGTTTGCTGAAATACTATGAAGAAAATCCTGGGTTCATTCAACCGGAATCACGCAAGAATGAGATGATCAACAACTTTATTAAGCCGGGGCTGGAAGATTTGGCCGTTTCGCGGACGACTTTTGAGTGGGGCGTTAAGGTTAAAGGCGATCCAAAGCACGTTGTATACGTCTGGATTGACGCGTTGTCCAACTATATTACAGCCTTGGGTTATGGTTCATCCGATTCGTCGCTGTATGACAAGTTCTGGCCTGCGGATGTTCATCTGGTGGGCAAGGAAATCGTTCGTTTCCATACGATCTACTGGCCGATCATGCTGATGGCGCTTGACCTTCCTTTGCCGAAAAAAGTATTTGCACATGGCTGGTTATTGATGAAAGACGGCAAAATGTCCAAATCGAAAGGAAACGTGGTTGATCCGGTGACCCTGATTGACCGTTATGGCCTCGATGCACTGCGTTATTATCTGCTGCGCGAAGTTCCATTCGGTTCGGATGGTACGTTCACTCCGGAGAGCTTTGTAGAACGCGTAAATTCGGATCTGGCCAACGATCTGGGGAATTTGCTCAATCGCACGGTGGCCATGGTGGATAAGTATTTCGAAGGCAAGGCACCAGCATTTACTTCAGGTGTAACCGAATTTGATGCTTCGCTGGAAGAAGCGGGCCTGGCAGCTGTGGACAAAGTCGAACAGGCGATGGAAAATCTGCAATTTTCCGTAGCCCTGACTGCGATCAGTCAGTTTGTTAGCCGCAGTAATAAATATATCGACGAGACACAGCCTTGGGCTTTGGCTCGGGATGAAGCGAAACGGGATGAGCTGGCTTCCGTCATGTCCCACCTGATTGAAAGTCTGCGTATTGCTTCCATCCTGCTGCAGCCGTTCCTGACCCGTGCTCCGCACAAAATCTGGGAACAGCTTGGGATTCAGGAAGGCGAACTTACGGCTTGGGATACAGCGAAGCAGTGGGGTGTCATTCCAGCTGGAAACGCCTTGCAAAAGGGAGACCCAATCTTCCCGCGTCTCGATTCGGAGCAGGAGGTTGCGTATATTGCTGAAGCGATGACAGGAGGCAAAAAAGCGGAACCGCAAGCTGAGACCACTCAGGCTGATGCAGGAGATTCTGCCCAAGCATCCGAACCGGTGACAGCACCAGAAGGCAAGGAAGAGATCGGCATAGACGATTTTGCCAAAGTGGAACTGCGTGTTGCACAGGTTATCGCCTGTGAACCGGTCAAAAAAGCGGATAAATTGCTCAAATTACAGCTGGATCTGGGTTATGAGCAGCGTCAGGTCGTATCGGGGATTGCCAAATTCTATTCCCCGGAAGAGATGGTTGGACGCAAAGTCATTTGCGTAACGAATCTCAAACCCGTGAAATTGCGTGGCGAGTTGTCCCAAGGCATGATTTTGGCGGCTTCTCATGGGGATCAATTGACACTGGCTGCGGTACCGGACAATATGCCTAATGGTGCACAAGTAAAATAAGTCAGTCTAATATAAGACATCTGATAGATTAGAAGGTGGCCCGATGAATCGGGTCACTTTTTATTTTCTTATGGATAAGCGTGCTAATAACGTGAGAAAACAAGCATATACTGTTATGAACTCTGTGCTCTCGGGGAGAATGAATAGAGGTGGATCGCTTGACATCCGCGTTCAGGTTACCTATAATTCTTTCAGTAATGTTTACGATTAAGAGATGCGGAGTGAAGCAATAGTGAAACGGTATAATGAAACCAATCAAACCAACGGTACTCGGATACAACATACTGGCAGAAGCAGAATCAAGTGGTTATGGAGCAGCATGCTGATTCTCAGTTTGTTGGTATTGTCAGCGTGTGGACAGGGGAATTCGGAAAGTGCCAAGATCGTGGAAGGCAAAGTGAACGTAGTCACGAGTTTCTATCCTGTCTATGCATTTACCACCGCCATTGGTGGCGAAGACGCGAACGTTATCAATTTGCTGCCAACCGGTGTCGAACCCCATGACTGGACTCCTAAAAGCCAGGATATTGTCAACACTTCCAAAGCCCAACTGTTTCTGTACAATGGTGCTGGCCTTGAAGGCTGGGTGCCTAACTTTCTCAAGTCGCTTAACAGTGATACACAAGTGAAGTCTGTTGCTGTAAGTGATGGGGTAAGTCTGCTGACCGCTGAAGGCGACGATGGACATAATCATGACGAAGAGCATGAAGATGAGCACGCGGAAGAGGAAGCAGGCACAGAAGATGTGGCAGATCATCATGTTGACCCTCACACGTGGGTTAGTCCCAAGTCGGCATTGGTTATGGCAGAAAATATTAAAAACAGTCTCGTTGAAGTAGACCCTGATCACCAAGATGGTTACGAGCAGCGTTACGAGGAACTGCGTACCAAACTTGAAACACTGGATCAGCACTTTACGGACGAATTGTCAAAGGTCTCCAACAAGGAAATCGTTGTATCCCATCAAGCTTTTGGATATCTCGCCCGTGATTATGGTTTAACCCAGCACGCCATTATGGGACTTTCCCCGGATGCAGAACCAACAGGTCAGGACATTGTGAATTTGTCCAAGCTCGTGAAGGAAGAGGGCATCAAATACATTTTCTTTGAAGAGCTGGTATCTGACAAGCTGGCCAAAACATTGGCAGGGGAAGCAGGCGTGGAAACCATGGTACTGAATCCGGTTGAAGGATTAACCAAGGAGCAGGCAGCCAATGGGGATGATTATTTCACCCTGATGGAGAAAAATTTGCAAAATCTGCTGATCGCATTAAAATAAGATAGACTGAAGGATTCGCTCTGCAATCCTTATATATAATGAAGGGCGGCTTTGCCATGCAGCAAATCATGCCACTATGTCATGATCCAATCATAGAGATTGAGAAATTATCGTTCTCTTACGGTGACCAGCGGGTGATCGAAAATCTTGATTTTATGGTCAAGGAACGGGATTTTGTCGGAATTATCGGTTCAAACGGGGCTGGAAAAACGACATTGCTGCGCATGCTGGTTGGACTTTTGCCTCCAGCGCAGGGAGATATCAAATTGTTTGGACAGTCGATTCGCAGATTCAAGGATTGGGAACGAATCGGATATGTCCCGCAAAAAAATGCGTTCAATCCATTGTTCCCTGCAACCGTACGGGAAGTGGTCATGTCAGGCTTGTATAACAACAAGAATATGTTCCGCCGAATGACACGCAAATCTCAGCAGCAGTGCACAGATGCACTTGAGGTCATGCGTATTGAAGATCTGGCGAACAAACGGATCGGACAATTGTCCGGGGGGCAGCAGCAGCGTGTATTTTTGGCACGTGCGCTCATTAATCACCCGGATTTGTTGATTTTGGATGAACCAACGGTGGGGATTGATGCCGAGTCTCAAGCGAGTTTCTTTGAACTCATCACCCACATGCATGAACACCACCGGATGACATTTCTGATGGTTTCGCATGATATGGACCGGATGGAAAATTATCTTGGTTCAGAAGCGGCTGTTACCAACGGTAAAATTAACTTTCATGTTCGTCATTCACATGAGGTGGAGGATTGTGCCGAGACCAATTTGCAGCATACTACTGCCCAGGTACGATAAGGATATTGTACAACTAGATTAGACGAGGCTGAAGGAGTCGTGTGTTTTGGAGATTTTGATGAGTGATTTTTTTCAGCGGGCACTGGCAGGGGGATTGCTGATCGGGATTACAGCTCCGCTTATTGGACTGTTTCTGGTGCTGCGGCGGTTATCCATGATCGGGGACACCCTGTCGCATGTGACCATTGCCGGGGTAGCTCTCGGTTTTTTAATTGAGGTTTATCCGATTGCGGTGGGTCTTATTTTTGCCGTGCTCGCATCCTTTGCAATAGAAAAGCTTCGCAAGGCATATAAAACGTATGCAGAGTTATCGATTGCGATTATTATGTCCGGTGGTGTTGCACTGGCTTCGTTGTTCTTCACACTGGGCAAAGGATATAATACGGATGTAATGAGTTACCTGTTCGGCAGCATTTACACACTCGACTCTACAGATTTGAAACTGGTTGGTGTGGTGACGTTGATTGTCGTTGTCGTGGTAGCGCTGTTACATAAGGAGTTTTTCCTGCTCAGTTTTGAGGAAGATGCGGCGGCAGTTACGGGGCTGCCCGTACGATTGCTCAACATGCTGATTACGGTGATGACGGCTCTGGTCATAAGTACAGCGATTAAAATCGTGGGTGCACTGCTGGTGTCGGCACTCCTAACCATTCCAGTAGCGGTAAGCCTGTTAATGGCACGCAGTTTCAAATCGGCTATTATTCTGTCTGTAGTCATCGGGGAGATTGCAGTAGTGATTGGTTTGGTGGTTGCAGGGATCTGGAATTTGGCTCCAGGAGCAACGATTGTTCTATTGCTTATCATGATGCTGATCCTTACGATGATAGGAAAAAAAGGGTTCCGAGCCTAAAGAGTAAACGTGTGCAAGTGAGCCCAGGAAGGGAGACAACCGCTTCATGCCTGATGTTAATGTGTGGCTGGCTTTTGTCGCAGGATTGGCTTCATTTATATCACCGTGCTGTCTTCCGCTCTATCCTTCATATCTGTCCTACATCACGGGAATGACAGTACAAAGGTTAAAAGATGATCGCAACCAGCGTGAAGTCCGGCTTAAGACGTTAACGCACACGCTGGCGTTTATTTTGGGTTTCTCGGCAGTATTTTATTCGCTGGGACTGGGGGCAGGGTTGTTCGGGCGCTTTTTTAACGATAATCGTGATTTGATTCGTCAGCTCTCGGCTATTTTAATTATGTTGATGGGCTTGTTCCTGTTAGGGGTATTCAAGCCACAGTTTCTGATGAAGGAACGCAAGCTGGATATGAAATGGAAACCAGCGGGGTACCTGGGTTCGTTTATTTTTGGGATAGGCTTCTCGGCTGGATGGTCACCGTGTATCGGCCCCATTCTGACTGCAATCATCGCGATGGCAGCGAGTGAACCGACAACCTGGTTGGCGTTAATTACTGGCTATACGGCTGGCTTTGCCTTACCTTTTTTCATTCTTGCTTTCTTCATTGGTTCCACTCGCTGGATCTTACGTTATTCCAATGTCATGATGAAAGTCGGGGGAGCACTGATGCTGTTTCTGGGTGTGCTGCTGTTTACGGATCAAATGACGAAAATCACCATATGGCTGCAGCAGATTACACCAGATTGGATGATTATCTAGCGTAGAAATAAAAGCAGGCTACATGAAGGCCAGAGAATATTCTGACCCATGTGACCTGCTTTTTTGATCGCTACCTTTGATAAATTCGATATGTTGTCAGTGCTTAGGTGAAATAATCAATATTGGCTAACGGAAAATGTTCGAAAATTTGCTCGGTGATGAACTCGCGCAGCGCGTCCTGCTGGTCATCCTTATACACATATTTATATTGACCCCAGCGTCCCCATTTCATCTTTCTTTTCTCGATGTCCATTTCGAGTTTGGTTTTGGGGTACCGTTTCTCAATCGTTGCTTTCGCCGTTTTGGTAAAACGATGCTGAATCATTTCAAAAGTAAGATCCTTCGTTGCTTCTTCCGGTAGGGTATCGGCAAGCTTCTGCAGAAGCTCGGCGTATCCTTCCTGCCAACCGTCATACCACATGATCGGAGCGATAATAAACCCTAACGGATACCCGGCATGTGCAATTTTGCCTGCAGCTTCAATTCGTTCTTCAAATCTTGAAGTGGCAGGTTCGAAGTTTTTAATGACATAATCCGAATTGACGCTGAACCGGATACGGGTATGACCGTTATGTTTGATGTTTAATAATGGATCCACATGATGATACTTTGTCACAAAGCGCAAACGTCCGTATTCCTCATTCGCCATAAACCGGATCAGATCACTCAAATTTTCAGTTATATGTTCGAGTCCTACCGGATCGGAAGTACAGGCTGCTTCAAATCGGGTAATCTCAGGCGCACGTTCATCAATATACCCTTTGGCTGCCTGAATGATCTCCTCGGTGTTTACATATACCCTGACATAAGGCTTGGCTCCGAGCGTGGTTTGAAGATAGCAATAATGGCAATGGCCCATGCATCCTGTGGAGATCGGGATGGCGTATTCGGCTGAAGGTTTCGACTGATCGAATTTGAGTGTTTTACGTACACCTACAACCAGGGTACGCTTCGCCATGCGGTATTTTTCTTGTTCCGTTTCACCAGGAAGATTGGTAATCCGGTTATGGGAAGTTGTCATCTGATACGGGATATCCTTGGATGTAACCCATTCCATGATCCGTTTTCCCTTCTCATATTCCAGCGCACCGGGTTCAAAATAGACCAAATCGGGAATAAAGGGTTTAGTGCCTTTTGCTTTGCGAACCGGGGGCTGAGCTACGCTTGTACTCACGAAATCACTCCTTTCAATACGAAACCTTGCTTAGTTTGCCTCACATGGGTTTAAGTCACGCTTGGCAATACTTTCGTACAGAGACAGGAGCATGGATGTGTTATAACGTACATAGCGATGGATTCGTACAAGACTTGCCAATGCGTATTGATAACATGTATCATTATAAGATAGGGACCAGGCAAGAATATTGCTGGTCAGAGAGAAGAGAGGGAAGCAGATGCCAACGCCCAGTATGGAAGATTATTTGGAGCGTATATACAAATTGATTGATGAAAAGGGCTATGCTCGTGTGTCAGATATAGCTGAAGGATTGGAAGTGCATCCTTCATCGGTGACCAAGATGATCCAAAAGCTGGACAAAGACGAGTACCTGATTTACGAAAAGTACCGTGGGTTGGTGCTTACTCCAAAAGGGAAAAAGATGGGGAAACGTTTGATGGAGCGCCATCATCTGCTTGAACAATTTTTGACAACCATTGGTGTTCAGGAGGAGAATATCTACAAGGATGTGGAAGGCATTGAGCATCATCTGAGTTGGGACTCCATTACCTGCATCGAGTCTCTTGTGGAATATTTCCGTCAAGATGAAAATCGGTTGCGTGATCTTCAAAATATTCAGGAACTCATGAGTAACACCGAATCCTGAGGCAGCACAGGACTTTTGCTTTTGTTCCTATTGTGCGGCAGAAAAACAAAAAAACAGAGGGTGTATCTTTGTCGTTTGTACATGACGGAGAATCACTCTCTGTTTTTTTGTTGTCCATAATTTGGCGATTAATCGCAACTAACTTATCGTTTGGAGCGTCTATTAAACTAGCAGAATTTGCCGAGAATTTTATGATGATGGAGGATTGCACTGATGAAGTTTCGTAATGGATTGATCCTGCTGCTCATTTTCATCCTAGGCTTACAAACCGCTGGACTGAGTGCGCAGGCTGCTTCAGCAAAAGAAATTGTTATTAATCTGGATGGTCAACGATTGGAATCCGATGTCTCGCCTTACATTTTGCCCAAGGTGAATGTGACGATGGTCCCGCTGCGTGTGATTAGTGAAGGGTTGGGTGCGTCCGTGCTTTGGTCACAGGCATCAAGAACCGTAACGATCAAGAACTCCGATTCGGTCATCACCATGACCAGCGGCCGCCAGCAAGCAACGGTTGATGGTGCACTGGTTGGCCTGGATGCAACGGTTGAATTAAAAAAGGGCCGTGTTATGGTTCCGATTCGATTCGTCAGTGAAAACCTCGGTATTACAGTGAATTGGAATCAGTCGGCACAGACGATTAATCTGACGACAGGAGATGCGCCTGTACCCGATCCGGCTACTCCTGCAAACCCAGGGGGCACAGGCAGTACTCCAAGCACCGATGACATGCGTGGTGCATGGATCTCAACGGTGAATGGCGATTGGCCTTCCTCCAGTGCGAAAGGGAATGTGGAGAAGCAGAAGCTGGAGTACACTCAGCAGCTGGATACACTTCAAAGCATGGGAATCAACGCTGTATTTGTTCAGGTTCGGGCCAATGCGGATGCCATCTATCCTTCGGGTCTTGTACCATGGAATAGTGTCCTAACTGGAACCCAGGGCAGGGATCCGGGATATGACCCACTTGCCTTCATGATTGAGGAAGCTCACAAACGGGGCCTGGAATTCCATGCTTGGTTTAATCCGTTCCGTGCTACCAATCTTGCAAGTACAGCGGGTCTGGCAGCCAACCATGTTTCCAAACTGCACCCGGACTGGATTGTGAATGCATCCGGCAAACTTTACATTAATCCCGGAATCCCTGAAGCCAGACAGCATATTATTGACACGATCATGGAAGTGGTCAATCAATATGACATTGATGGTGTTCATCTGGATGATTACTTCTACCCGTCCAACGTAACGTTTAACGATGACACCGCCTTTAAGGCTTATAACACATTGAATACCAAAGACCGTGCTGAATGGCGGCGGGATAACATCAATCAGTTTGTTAAACAGCTTGGAGAGAGCATTCACCAAGTAAAAGCTGGTGTGGAATATGGTATTAGTCCTTTTGGTGTATGGCGTAACAAAGCTGTGGATATTACAGGTTCCGATACCAAAGCAGGAGTCACCGCTTATGACAGCATGAACGCGGATGTGAGAACTTGGATCAAGCAGGAATGGATTGACTATGTTGCACCGCAAGTCTACTGGAGCATGACGTTAAGTGCTGCACGCTATGACAAAGTGGTGGACTGGTGGGCAAATGAGGTCGCTAATACGGATGTGAAGTTGTACATTGGGCATTCACCTTATAAGCTCGGTACACCTGAAGTCGGCTGGCAGACATCTCAGGAAATTATTGATCAGCTCGTATACAATGAGAAGTATGATACGATAAAAGGAGATATATTCTTTAGTTCACAATATTTGACGAAGAATCCGCTGGGTTTGATCGCCAAACTAAAAACCTATTATGGACTTTAAAACATTTTAGCGTAATATGACCAACCCTTGTTCTCATAGAGTGGCAGTAGTAATGGACTGCCTGGAGAACGGGGGTTTTTATTATGCTAATCAATGGGGTGTTTGAGGGCGGTGGCGTAAAGGGGATTTCGCTTGCGGGTGCAGTGCAGAGTGCTCAGGATTATGGAGCTCAGTTTAACCGTGTTGCCGGAACTTCTTCCGGATCGATCGTGGCTGCGTTGATCGCCGCCGGTTATCGTGCGGAAGAGATGAAATCCATTATAGAACAAACGCCATTTGCCTCTTTACTGCGCCGTTCACCCATATTTGATACACGCTGGATTGGACCAGCTGCAAGGTTGTTTTTGAAAAAAGGATTATATTCTGGAGAGGCGCTTGAATCCTGGATTGGCACAATGCTCAAACAAAAAGGAATCAGGACATTCGGGGACCTTCCACAAGGTAAGCTTCTGATCACCGCATCAGACATCTCTAACGGGACCATTCTGGTGCTGCCTGATGATATACGTCGGTTCGGCATTGATCCTGACAAGTTCGAAGTAGCCAAAGCCGTCCGAATGAGCTGCAGTATTCCGTATTTTTTCGATCCGGTGGTCATTCGCAAGTCACCCGTGATGTCCAAAGGCATGCGTTTTCCGGATCAGTTTGTATATATAGTGGATGGAGGGTTACTTAGTAATTTCCCCTTATGGCTGTTCGATGGTGAACGTACAGCGCGTGGTGGAGACATCATACCTGTGGTCGGTTTTAAAATGGTTGGTAAAACAGAAGGGGAGCCGAGCAGGGTCAAAGGCCCGCTAAGCATGCTTCAGGCGCTGGTTGAAACGATGCTTACGGCCCATGATGAGCGGTATATTGAACAGATTAATCGTTTCCGAACGGTTAAAATACCAACCTTGGGCATTAAACCAACACAGTTTAATCTGTCCGTGCAGGACAGTACGGCGTTATATTTATCGGGTGTTGCCGCAGGTACGGAGTTTTTCAGTCACTGGAGCACGAAGCTTTACGATGAACAGCTGGAGAAACAAAAAAGAGAGCAGCGGAGGAAGCTGACACAAACACCTCCGCTAACGCCAGTATAAAAAAAAGCACTGCTTCGTTGTTAAGAAGCAGTGCTTTTTGCTTTCCAATATTCCATATCGAAACTAGTGAAACTTGGGAATATCTTCGTCGCTTTTTCCTTTATTTCCTTGAATGACATGAAAGGGATAATCTTTGCGTTTTTTGGAAGAACCGCTGCTCTTTCTTGCTCCGGTTCCGGATTGGGCTTTCACTTTGGCCATGGTACGTGCCGAAGGTTTAATCTTCGGCTTGGTTTTGCGTGCCCAACGCCGCGGCGGGTATTTATACAGCAGGAATATAGCTCCAAGAACGACAACAGGAATAACTAGACCGAACAAACCTTTACTTCCCAGTGAACTTATTATTCCAAAGGCAGCAAGAGCAATGGCTGCCCAAAAAACAATAGTCATGACCGCCTGCTTGTTCATATCAATCACCCTTTCACAGGATCGAGTGTGGCAACGGGCACTTCCGACGTAGCTGATACATTGGCAAGCTGGGCATCCAGTTCACGCATACGGTTAAACGAAGCGATAGATACTTCCACCTGTTCGTTAGTTGGCTCTTTGGTGGTAAGTAATTGCAGCCATAGTCCAGGATATCCGAGATAACGCAGTACAGGAATGTCACGTACCGAGTTGGTCATCTTCAATAGTTCGAAGGAAATTCCCAGAACTACAGGCAGCAGCAGCAAGCGCTGTCCCATCCGTTCCCATAGGTTGTCGTAGGTGAAAAGCGAGTACAGGAATACACCGATAATCACCGTCAGCATAATAAAGCTGCTTCCACAGCGGTAATGCAGTCGACTGTATTTCTGAACATTTTCAGGTGTAAGCTCTTCGCCAGCTTCATGAGCACTGATTACCTTATGTTCTGCTCCGTGGTATTGGAACAGGCGTTTAATCATCGGCGTCTGTGAGATCAGCCACAGATAGGCAAGCAGCAGAACCAGCTTGATGCCGCCTTCCAGTAAATTATGCAAAAACTGATTGTCGAATGCATTTTTGAACAAGAAATTCTCAATGACAACAGGGAGAAGCGTAAGCACAATTTTACCAAAAAGGAATGAAAGGATGGCTACGGCGGTGACACCAATAATCATGCTAAGGCTCCAGCCGGAACCTTCTTTTTCTTTTTGTTTCGCTTTCTCTTCAGGTTCGAGTTCATCATCAGCATAAGCGTCAGCAGAATAATTGAGATGTTTGCTTCCTTTGACACTTGAATCTATAATGCTGACAATCCCGCGCAGTAACGGAATCCGCCGCAATTTCATGACCCAGGTCTTGTCTTGCTTGGGAACTTCCAGATACGTAATTTCGCCGTCTTTTCTTCGAACAGCTGTAACGTTGACATGTTTACCGCCAAACATTACGCCTTCAATGACAGCTTGCCCCCCGTAGCTGACAGGCTTGGATTGTTGAGGCAAATTATTCACCTTCCTATTCTGTTCTATACCCTCTGGTTCAAAGGTAGTTTGATATCCCTATTGTATCGAATTTTGAGACCAATTTCTAGTTTGCAGGACAATCCGGAGATGTTGTTGTTAAGTTTGTCCTGTTCTGAACATACTACCCGGTAGAGAATGAATGAAATCCGGTTTTATAGCGTCACAGCAGACTGAGAGCAAAGGAGAATATAGATGGCAGAATATACAGACAGTCACGCATCTCATATGGATGCAAAACATGGGGGTGTGAAGGAGGATACGAATCGGGGCAGACGCTCAAAACAGCGCCAGGGGCAGCATTATTATACCAAGCCGTTTCCTTTTGCAGTAGAGCTCGGATTTTTTGCGGGTTTCATCTGGGGGGGAGTGCATTGGCTAAACTACCTGCTGCACTTCAGCGTTGTGCCGTTGGGATTTTTGGCAGAGCCCTTTTACAAACATGACTATATATATACCGCTGCAGGGCATCTGACAGGCTGGCTGTTTTTTATCGTGTTTTCCATTGTGGACGCATTGATTTACACATTTACTCTGAGAAAATGGAAAGGTCCCTTACCCGGCATTGGCTACGGGATCGTTTGGTGGCTGATCATCTTTGTTCTGGTAGGTCCTAAACTGGGGATGGTGAAGCCTATAGGCAGTCTGACATGGGATTCAATCATTACGGAATTTTGTTTCTTTCTGCTGTGGGGACTGTTCATCGGCTATACCGTAGCCATGGAGTTCACGGACGAACGGAAACGCGAGCCCGAGAAAGCGGGAGCATAGCCGCAAAAAAGCTTCTCAATCCGGCAATGGCTGTGTTAAAATAGCAGATGGTTATTTGCAGAAAGGATGGAGCAGCTATGAAACGGATTGTTGTGATCAATGGCCCGAACCTGAACATGCTCGGTGTACGTGAACCCGGCATCTATGGAACGCTTAGTCTGAAGGATATTGAGGACAAAATTCGCAGACAGGCAGAGGAGCTTGGCGTCTCCATCGCTTTTTATCAATCCAATCACGAAGGGGACATCATTGATCGTATTCACGCAGCGATGGGCGATGCAGACGGAATCATGCTGAACGCCGGAGCGCTAACCCACTACAGCTATGCTGTACGTGATGCCATCAATGCAGTGAAAGTGCCTACCGTGGAAGTTCATCTATCCAACATTCATGCACGCGAAGCTTTCAGACATCATTCAGTAATTGCTGCAGAAACAATCGGGCAGATTGCCGGATTTGGTGAAGTAAGCTATGAACTGGGACTGCTGGCTCTCGTGCGTCATCTGGACAAACAAACCTGAGCCGGGGACCCGGGAATGTGAGAGAAAGAAGGGTTACCGATGGAAAACAAACGAGTAAATAAGTTGCGTGAGGCCATGCGTGAGCGCGAACTCACAGCAATGCTAATTACGAACCCCATTAACCGCCGTTATATGACGGGATTTACAGGCTCAGCGGGATATGTGTTGATTACGGAACAGGAAGCATACTTGCTGACCGATTTCCGTTATATGACACAGGCACCGCAGCAAGCTAAAGGATTTACTGTAGTAGAGCATGGACCGAAACCGATGGAATCGGTGCGAGAACTGCTTGCATCAGCGAACATCAAAGAGGTTGGCTTCGAACAGGATACGGTTACGTTTGGCACGCACGCGTCTTATGCTGAAGCGCTTCAGTCCATTGAACTGAAAGCCGTTTCCGGAATTGTGGAACAACTTCGTATCTTCAAGGACGAGGATGAAATCGCTGTAATGCAAAGAGCCGCTGATCTGGCGGATGCAACGTTTAGCCACGTTTTACAGTTTGCCAAACCAGGCATGACTGAGCGTGAAGTGGATCTGGAAATGGAGTTTTTCATGCGCAAGCATGGGGCGACATCATCTTCCTTTGACACCATCGTAGCTTCAGGTGAACGTTCCGCGATGCCGCATGGCGTAGCGAGCAGCAAGGTGATTGGACAAAATGAGTTAATTACATTTGACTTCGGTGCTTTGCTTGACGGATACTGTTCAGATCTGACACGCACCATCGCAACGGGTACACCTGTACCAGAGCTGCGTAAAATTTATGACATTGTACTGGAAGCCCAGTTACATACGCTTGAGAACCTGAAACCGGGCATGACCGGACGGGAAGCAGATGCACTGGCACGTGATATCATTGCAGGATACGGATATGGAGATCAATTCGGACACAGCACGGGCCACGGCCTGGGTATGGAAGTCCATGAAGCTCCACGCTTGTCCAAGCTCAGTGACGATGTATTGAAACCGGGCATGGTTGTTACCGTTGAACCGGGGATTTACATTGACGGACTTGGCGGCGTACGGATCGAGGATGACGTAGTAATCACGGAAACAGGCATTCATATCTTAACGAAGTCGGACAAGAAGTTTACCGTTATCGGCTAACATTCTAGCCACTAGCGATATAGGACGATTTTTAATGTGGATTAAATTGAAAAGTTAATTACACCATAACGGAGAGTGCAGAAACAATCTGTAGAAGCGCAGCGTTCGCCTTTATCCCCGGATTTTCCCCTTGAAAAAAGGAATCAAAAAATCCGGGGATAACAGCGATCGAAAGATGGTTCTGCAATCGGAGTGAACTAGGTGGAATCTCTTCTCTTTCATTTTACGAATTTCATTAACCCATCGTCTTATATCGCCTACTTTTCAACCATATCAGGAGGGATTTTTCGTGATTTCAGTAAACGATTTTAAAACAGGCTTGACCGTACAAGTGGATGGAGACATCTTCACCGTACTTGACTTCCAACACGTTAAACCAGGTAAAGGCGCTGCCTTCGTACGTTCCAAATTGAAAAACCTGCGTAACGGTAACACCGTTGAGCGCACATTCCGTGCAGGTGAAACGATCGGACGTGCCATCATCGAAAACCGTGGTGTATCTTACCTGTATGCAAGTGGTACAGAGCACACGTTCATGGACAACGAAACGTATGACCAGTTCACGCTGACAAGTGACCAACTGGAATGGGAATTGAACTTCCTGAAAGAAAACATGAACGTAAAAATCGTTAGCTACCAAGGTGAAATCCTCGGTATCGACCTGCCAACAAGCGTAGAGTTGAAAGTTATCGAGACTGAGCCAAGTGTTAAAGGTAATACAGCTCAAGGTGCTACCAAAAACGCTAAAGTGGAAACTGGCCTGAACGTACAAGTGCCATTGTTCATCAACGAAGGCGACGTGCTGTTGATCGATACACGTGAAGGTAAATACTCTTCCCGCGCGTAACTTTCACAGGGTGTAAGTTAAATACACAATGATTTCAACCCTTTGCCAACCATTTGGCAGAGGGTTTTTTCGAAAAAAGATTAGCCTATCGCACGCTTTCGTAATATACTGGGTTAAAGTCATTTTTCGGAGAGAATAATGGCGATGGACATAATTATGCATACTGCACAAGGTAGGGAGTGGATTTGCGTTGTCATTGTACGTCATGAAGTTTGGGGGCAGCTCGGTCGGAGATACGGAACGCATGAAGCGTGTAGCCGGACGTGTTGTAGAAAAAGCTGATGAAGGACATCAGTGTGTAGTTGTGGTTTCGGCGATGGGAGACACCACAGATGATCTGATTGACCAGGCGAAGCTGTTGAATAGTGAACTGCCTGCACGCGAAATGGATATGCTGTTAACCACAGGTGAACAGATCTCAATTTCGTTATTGTCCATGGCCATTCAGGCACTGGGACGTAAAGCGATTTCGTTCACCGGATGGCAAGCGGGATTCCGTACCGAACCTGTACACGGAAAAGCTCGTATTAACGATATTCATCCGGAACGTGTGAATGAAGCGCTTGCTGAAGGCAATATTGTTATTGTTGCAGGCTTCCAGGGCATGACTGAAGATGGAGAGATTACAACCCTTGGTCGCGGTGGATCCGACACAACGGCTGTAGCACTGGCAGCAGCCATCAAGGCGGATGCGTGTGAGATCTATACGGATGTAGATGGAATCTATTCTACAGACCCGAGGATTGTAAAAGTGGCGCGCAAACTCAAGGAAATTTCGTATGACGAAATGTTGGAGCTTGCAAATCTCGGAGCAGCGGTACTGCATCCGCGTGCGGTTGAGTACGCGAAGCATTCCGGTGTACCTTTAATTGTAAGATCCAGCTTTAACCATAATGAAGGAACGGTTGTGAAGGAGGAAGCAGCAATGGAACAAGGCGTCGTGGTGAGCGGAATTGCCTATGACAAAAACGTGGCTCGTATCAGTATTTTGGGAGTTCCGGATGTACCGGGAGTTCTTGCCGAGGTATTTGGTGCGCTGGCATCTGAACAGATCGATGTCGACATTATCGTGCAAAGTGGTGTAATGGACGGTAAAGCAGATTTTTCATTCTCGGTTGCACTGTCTGATCGCGAGAACGCGCTGCGTGTCCTTGAAGGCCTCCACAGCCGTTTGCCATACCGTGAAGTCACGTCTGAAGAAAATCTGGTCAAAGTATCTATCGTTGGCGCAGGCATGGTCAGCCATCCGGGCGTTGCAGCCAAAATGTTCCTGGTGATTTCCTCTGAAGGCGTAAGCATCAAAATGGTCAGCACGTCCGAGATTAAGGTATCCTGTGTCATTGATGGTGATAAACTTCATGAGGTAATTAAGGCACTGCATACAGCGTACGATCTTGACACGGCAGAACAGGCCGTTGTTGGTGGTCCGCAAGTTCGCAGATAATCTGTCTCAATAGGAAATGAACTTTAAGGTGTTCTGCATCGCCATCAGGCGGCAGAACACCTTTTTTCTACGGATTACAGCAATTTGGAGATCCTCTCCCCTTCCATGCCCCGAAACAATTCCATACGATAATCTTCTCTCATCTCCGGTACGCAGTCCAGCAAGTTTAATTGCGAGCAGTAGGTGACATCATGCATCCTGCCCAGTTTTTCAAGTCGCCTTGCGCCTGTGGATACCCGGACAAGATCCGGCAGCGTGTCTTCACATTGAGCAGCAGCCTGATGAAGCACCCTACCCAGGTCGTTTAGCCTGATCGGGAAAAGGGACTGCCGATACAGCTCTTCAATAATACATCCTGCACACAAGCCATCCTCAAGTGCGAATTCATCCTGATCCCCTGCGCATAACAATAGAACGTCTCTTCGGAGCAGACAGAGAGCAGCGGCGACAGCCTGCACGTTCAGAAACGAGCCCGCCAGCACATGTTTAGCCCTGGCAGCTTTGATCAAAGCGCGCGTCCCATCGGTTGTGGTCAGTATAACGGTTTTGCCTGCAATGTCCTGCGTCATATATTCATAGGGGGAATTGCCCGCCTCGAACCCAGCGATTTTTTTGTTGAAACGCTCCCCGCCACGAATCGAATCCTTTACTGTCATCTGTTTGGCTTGAGGAACGGTCTCCACTGCGATGACAGCCGCGGCATCATTTGCCAGAGCGGTAACGATAGTACTTGTTGTACGCAGTACGTCGATTACTACGGCACTCCGACCTGCGATATCGATTCTTCGGACTTCATTCACATTTCCTACCACATCGACTTGCACTCCCCACAACTCCTCTCTTCATTTGGGGATAGGTGGTTCTGTCTTCCTTCCGGAATGGATTTCACCTGTCTGCAAGCACTATATGCACAATGATATAGACGGGTGCCTAGAAGAGGCATCGATCTATGATTTTTGACTCTCACCCCAGTTCTGAAGAAATGCTAGATTTCAGCGTCATAAATTGAATGTACAGGCATAAACTTGAGATAGGAACAAGCACCAGAAACGCGGTAAATATGATTTCAAGGGTTGGAGGGGCCTATTCATGAAGGTGAACTGGAAGGATCTCTTTCCGGAACCGATTCGAACCATTTTGGGAAGGATACCGCCCGCTTTATTGGAGCAAGTGGAGGAAGTGCGCATCCGTGAAGGAAGGCCGCTCGAGATCAATGCAGGGAACTCCTATCACTTCCTTACCGCACAGGGCAGCCCGACAGCTAAGCCTGAAGAAGCCTACATTCCTCTAAAAGAGGTGACACACAGGCTTCTGGATCTGATCAGCAACCATTCGCTCTATACATTGGAAGAGGAGCTGCGCAAAGGATTCATCACGATTCCGGGAGGGCACCGAATTGGATTAGCTGGCAGAACCGTACTTAGCGGCGGCCGAGTGGAGTATTTGCGCGATATTAATGGTTTCAACGTCAGGGTTGCTCGGGAGGTACATGGGGTAGCTGATCGAATCCTGCCTCATCTTCTGGATATGAAGAGCGGACAGGTATTCCATACTTTGATACTTTCTCCTCCCCAGCAAGGGAAAACGACGCTGCTTCGTGATCTGGCCAGGCAGATTAGCAGTGGAACCAAACTTACAGGTGTGAGCGAGCTGGTTCAGGGGCTGAGACCCCGTCTCAAGGTTGGCATTGTGGATGAGCGATCCGAGATCGCCGGAAGTTATAAAGGTGTACCCGGCTTCGACATAGGTCCTCGGACGGACGTCATGGATGGATGTCCAAAGGCCGAAGGCATGATGATGATGCTTCGTTCCATGTCTCCGGATGTGCTGATTGTGGACGAGATCGGTCGTCCGGAAGATGCTGAAGCCGTAATGGAAGCTCTTCATTCCGGTGTTTCGGTTATTGCAACCGCGCACGGCCGAGACCTCGCCGAGCTGTCTTCCAGACCGGCTTTGCGTACCCTGATCGAAGCGCAGATGTTCCAGCGTTATGTTCAGCTGCAACGGACGAGCCAAGGGATGAGTTTCAGACTGGCAGATGCTAAAATGCGAGGTCTTCAGCACTCGGGGGCAGGAGGTGAGGCATTTGGTTAACATGCTCGGTGCCGTAATTATCCTGCTGGCCAGTACACTCGCCGGCTTCTACCGTGCGAAGCAGTATGCGCTCAGGCCTAAGCAACTGCGAGAATTGATTGCAGCCCTGCAGCGATTGATGACTGAAATCAATTACGGACTAACCCCGCTTCCCGATGCGATGGGGAAAATGGGCGCACAAACCAGAGAACCCGTCAAAACGCTGTTTCTCCATGCAGCCCGACAGATGGAGCCCCCTCTGGGTCATACTGCGCGCGAGAGTCTACAGTCCGGAATTGAACAAGCATGGGGAAAATCAGCCATGAAAGCGGATGAGAGGGAAGTTATGCTGCAACTAAGCTACAGTCTTGGCACCAGCGACCGTCAGGATCAGACCAAACACATTTCGCTAGCCATTCAACAACTTATGCATGAGGAATCCCGTGCTCAGGCCGATCAAATGAAATACGAACGGATGAGCCGCAGTCTCGGGATGCTTGTCGGAGCGTTAATCGTCATTCTGATCTTTTGAAATTGCCGGGATAGCGAGGTGCCAAGGTCATGAACTTAGAAGTGAACGCAATTTTCCAAATTGCGGGCATCGGAATCATCATTGCGATGATTCATACGGTGCTGAAACAAATGGGAAAGGAAGATATGGCGCACTGGGTGACCGTAATCGGATTTGTCGTTGTATTGTTCATGGTTGTTCGCATGCTGGACAGCCTGCTGCAAGAGATCAAATCGATATTTCTGTTCCAATGAAAACGGTCATGAAGCCGGGATGGTGGTGACCTGTGGAAATTATTCAAGTCGTGGGTCTGGCCCTGATTGCAACAGTTCTTATTCTCATCGTTAAAGAACAGAAGCCGATGTTTGCCTTTCTGATTGCCGCTGCGACAGGCATTGTGATTTTCATGCTGCTCATTGGCAAGATTGGCGCAGTGATTGAGGTACTGAAGCGGCTGGCCGAAAATTCAGGCATGGAAAATATCTATCTGAAAACCGTGCTGAAGATCATTGGCATAGCCTATATTGCCGAATTTGGTGCACAGATTGTCAGGGATGCCGGCCAGGAGAGCATTGCTTCCAAAATCGAGCTCGCCGGCAAGGTGCTGATCCTCGTACTCGCTATTCCAATCATCAGCATTATTATTGAAACCGTCATGAAGCTGATGCCAGTCTAAGAAGGAGGCGAGCGGAAGCAAATGAACATCATGCAAGACAAGCCGCGATGGCCCCTTACAATCGTGCTGGTGCTGTGTTTTCTGTTTGCCATTATGGGACAGGTTGCAGCAAGCTCGCCTTCAGATGAATGGATGCAGCAGCAGGCTGACCAGCTTCCCAAGGATCAGGTGGAGAAATATTGGGACCAGCTCATGCAGCAATACGGAGGTTTTTTTCCAGACGGGAAAACACCTTCTTTCATGGATATGCTTATTCCTGGTAATGAGGGATTTAGCCTGAAATCGGTGTTTGTTGCCATTGGGACCTTCATGCTGCATGAGATTTTATATAACGGCAAACTCTTGGTCACCATTGTGATGCTGAGTGTGCTGAGCATGATTTTAGAGACTTTGCAGACGGCATTTGAGAAAAACAATATTAGTAAAATCGCCTACTCCATTTGTTACATGGTCATCATCGTCATTGCAATTAATAGCTTTAGCGTGGCTATTGGTTATGCCAAGGAAGCCATCGAAGGCATGGTTAACTTCATGATGGCTATGGTGCCTTTGCTTTTCACGCTGCTGGCCTCCATGGGCAATGTCATCACCGTCTCTGTAACGCATCCGTTGATCATTTTCATGATCCATCTGGTCAGCACTTTGATTCACATCGTGGTGTTTCCGCTATTGTTCTTCTCGGCTGTACTGCACCTTGTCAGTTCGATATCAGACAAGTACAAGCTGACCCAGCTCGCTGATCTGCTGCGCAACATTAGCATTGCCTTGCTCGGCATTCTGCTGACCATGTTTCTGGGCGTTATTTCCGTGCAGGGTGCATCAAGCTCCGTTGCCGATGGTGTGAGTCTCAAAGCAGCCAAGTATATTGCAGGCAATTTTGTCCCGATTGTGGGAAGAACATTCGCGGATGCAACAGACACGGTCATTACCGCTTCAATGCTGGTTAAAAATGCCATTGGACTAACAGGTGTCATCATCATCTTGTTTTTATGCGCGTTTCCGGCACTAAAAATATTGACACTTGCCCTCATTTACAACATTACCGGAGCGATTATGCAGCCGCTCGGAGATACGCCGATTGTTGGGTGCTTGCAGGCTATCGGAAAATCAATGATCTATGTATTTGCAGCTTTGGCGGCTGTAGGCTTGATGTTTTTTCTTGCCATAACGATCCTGCTTACGGCAGGGAATCTGACAATCATGATGAGGTGAGCGCGTGAAACAGGAAAGGAGCTGGAAGGATGGGGTGGCTGAGCAGCTGGCTCCGGGAATTAATCATGATCGTTCTGCTGGCGACATTTGTGGATATGCTGTTGCCCAATCGCTCCATGGAGCGTTACGTCAAGCTTGTGCTGAGCCTCCTTATCCTCCTCACGCTCCTGTCGCCCATCACCAAGCTCCTGCGTAGTGATCCGGTGGGTGAACTGAAGCGGGCCATGACAGCCATGGATTCGCCAGCTGATGGGAATGTCACACTGGAACAAATTCTGGCTCAGGGCAGAAGGTTGCAATCGAATGAGCAGGAACAATCGCTGCAGTGGACGGCACGAGAACTGGCGAATGTGATGAAAGGACAGATCGAGGAAACGACGGGAGAGCGTGTTCAATCCGTAGAAGTCCAGTTGGTCATGTCAAACCTTCAAACCAGCACAGAAGCTTCTTCCGCGGTGGATCTGCCTGTGATTGAAAGAGTCATGGTGGAAATGTCCTCACCTGGAAGTATCAAGCAGAATGATTCTGAACAGCAAGATGAGGCGGTAAACTCCAGTCCGGTGTTCGAGTCTGAAAATGGTACTGGACCTAATGCACCCTCAACCTCCCCGAAGCCAATCGAGATAGGACAGGTACAGGTGCCTGAAGTTCAGATTGAGGTGAGAAAAGAAAGGGATAACCCAGATGCAGCGAATGAAGGTTCTCCCGATCAGGATGAAGCGAATGGAGCAGAATCCGAGCCTGTTAACGGTGCTTCCGGAGGCAGTCACCAAGAAGAGCAGAGTTCATCCCGCTCAGAACGGGCCGTTCAGATTATTACACTGCTGACCGAAAAGTGGGATATCGATGCGACCAAGGTACAGGTAATGGAACAGAAAAACGCTGAGGCGCTGTAAAAAAGGAGGGTATCCGATGAAGCAATGGCTAAAAAAGATTGAAGCCCTGCTCGGCGGTGGGGAAGGCGGAGCCAGGCGAAGCCAGACGTTCCGCTGGCTTATTATTCTGGGCTTGATCGGGGTAGGAATTATGCTGTTCAACTCGTTCGTCAATGTTAAAAAAATTGATTCCGAGAACATCGGCCGGGAACCTCCAGATCCGGTAGCATCCATGGCATCTTTACCAAATGATCCGGCAGATCAAAATCCATTTCAGGCCATAGAATTTGCATTTGAAGACAAGATCAAAGGCGTGCTTGAAAACATCGTTGGTGTAGGAACTGTTGATGTCATGGTCACCGTGGATTCAACCGAGGAACTTGTCGTACAGCGCAATGTAAAAGATTCACAGCAACTTACTGAGGAGACCGATGCCAACGGGGGTAAACGGCACATGACCCAATACACCCGGGATGGCGAGATCATTACTTATGAAAGCTCAGGGGATCAGACACCGATTGTTACGAAAAAACTCAAACCACAGATCAGGGGGGTGCTCGTTGTTGCCAAAGGCGCCGAAAACAAGGTTGTAAAAGATCTGATTACAGATGCCGTGGAAAAAGGACTGAATGTCGCAGCTTACCGAATATCGGTTGTTCCGCGTAAACAGGACTAGTCAAGATCGATCATTTGCATGGCCCGATTATCATATGAATCAAGCTAATTTTGAGGAGGAAGTTCTTATGAATAACAAACGCCAAACGGTATGGCTCGTTTCCATGCTGAGTCTGATGGTCATTTTATCCGCTTACTATCTGTTCACTGAGGATTCAGGGCCGGTTAATGCACCAGTTGCCGAGAGTCAGCAGGTAGATGGCATGAAGGAGGGGGAAGTGAAAGAGGCAGCCGGCATCCTTGATCCTACAGAGGGGCTGGTTATGAACGAAGTAGTTCATGAGGGCGAAGTAACAGGTACAGATGCTGCCGAGCAGCCAGCTTCCGAGTCGACTGAAAATCCAGCGGCCACAGATGGGCAGGAAGCTGCTGAAACGGAGCAAGCTCCTGCAACTGAACCGGGGGCTAGCGAGGCAGAAGCAAATCAAGAAACGGATAAAGGGACAACTACAGCGCCTGACGCTGCAGGCAGCGAAACAGAGGGAAGTGCAACCAAAACGGATGAAGAAGTATTGAAGGAAATGGAAGAACAAAATACAGCAGCATCCGCCAGCAGCCAGTTCCAGAACTATCAATGGCAGCGTGAAGAGAGCAACAATCGTAAGTATGAGGAGCTTATGACGATCGCCGGCGATCTGAGCAAAACGCCAGAGGAAAATGCCAAAGCGACTGAAGAGCTCCGTACGCTGGAGGAAAAAGAAGCCAAAATCAACGGCATTGAAGAAACGTTGTCCCAACAGTTTGCCAACGCGATCGTACAAGAAGATGCTGACAAGTATAAAGTGGTCGTGCTTAGTGATAAACTGGATGTAAAGCAGGCGGTTTCTATCGTGGATCTGGTCATGAAAGAGCTTGCTGTAACGCAAAACAAAATCAGCGTGCAGTACGTAACGGAACAGTAATCCAATCCATGGAGAAGTGCCCCGGGAGCTTGTTAAAGTCTCGGGCTCTTTCCATTTTTAATGATTATGATATAATACATAAAGCCATATGACCGTCCTAGTGAGACTGGCATGATGCCGAAGGAGTGAATAATGGAAATGTTTAAATTGAGTGAGATCAAAGAACTGATCAAACTGGTGGATGAAAGTTCCGTTCAGGAGTTGGAAATTGAAAATGAAGGGTCACGTTTGTCGATCCGCAAACCGGGTAAAACCGAGTACGTTCAGGCAGCTGCGGTTCAACCGCAAGTGATTGCTGCTCCTCAGGTGCAACAACCTGCTGCAGTGGTAACAGAAGCAGCTCCGCAAGTCGATACTACAAGCCATTTACATAAAATTGTATCTCCGATGGTGGGTACTTTTTACAGAGCTTCCTCACCGGAAGCGGGTCCTTTTGTAAGCGTTGGTGATAAAGTTGTTGATAAAACAACGGTATGTATCATTGAAGCGATGAAGCTGATGAACGAGCTTGATGCCGACATCAAGGGAGAAATCGTTGAAGTGCTGGTTGAGAACGGACAGCTGGTCGAATATGGACAGCCCCTGTTCCTGGTTAAACCGGAATAACGGTAAATCGCCGGAGAGCGGCAACCGCATGAGCTTCGAAGGAGGACAATAACGAAATGAAATTTCAAAAAATACTAATTGCGAACCGTGGCGAGATTGCGGTACGTATTATTCGTGCCTGTCGTGAGCTCGGTATTTCGACAGTAGCGGTCTATTCGGAAGCGGACAAGGATTCATTGCATGTACGTCTTGCAGATGAGGCTTATTGTATTGGACCTACACTGTCCAAGGACAGCTATCTGAATTTTACAAACCTGATGAGTGTAGCGACATTGACCGAATGTGATGCAATACACCCTGGGTATGGATTCCTTGCGGAGAATGCCGATTTTGCGGAAATTTGTGATTCCTGCAATATTACCTTTATCGGTCCTTCCCCTGAAGCGATAACCAAAATGGGTGACAAGGCTGTCGCGAAGCAAACGATGAAAGATGCAGGCGTTCCGGTTATTCCGGGATCTGACGGTCTCGTCGAAAGCATGGAAGAAGCGATTATGATTGGCCGGGATATCGGCTATCCTGTAATTATCAAAGCTACCGCAGGTGGCGGAGGTAAAGGGATCCGTATTGCGGAAGATGAAGAAGCGCTGATCAAGCAGATTACGGCTGCCCAGCAGGAAGCACAGAAAGCTTTTGGCAATGGCGGAGTTTATCTCGAGAAGTTCCTGACAGGTATGAAACACGTGGAAATTCAGATCATTGCGGACAAGCACGGGAATGCAGTACATCTAGGCGAGCGTGATTGTTCTGTTCAACGCCGCCGTCAGAAGCTGGTGGAAGAAGCTCCTTGTCCTGTTATTAATGAAGAAGTACGAACACTGATGGGTGAGGCCGCAGTACGCGCAGCACTCGCTGTGAACTACTCGGGAGCAGGTACACTTGAATTTTTGCTCAGCCCTACTGGGGAGTTCTATTTCATGGAAATGAATACGCGTATTCAAGTGGAACATCCGGTTACGGAAATGGTGACAGGTGTGGATCTGATTCGTGAAATGATTTCGGTTGCTGAGGGTAATCCATTGTCATTCCGTCAGGAAGACGTTGTGATCAACGGCTGGTCGATCGAATGCCGTATCAATGCCGAAGATCCGGATCGAAACTTCATGCCTTCACCAGGTAAGATTGGCTTCTATCTTGCACCAGGTGGTCCAGGTGTGCGCGTGGATAGTGCAGCGTATCCGGGCTATACGATCTCTCCATTTTACGACTCCATGATTGCAAAATTGATTGTATGGGGTGCGAACAGGGAAGAGGCAATTGCCAAGATGAAACGTGCGCTCGGTGAGTTCGCCATTGAAGGCATCTCCACTACGATTCCTTTCCATCAGAAATTGCTGGAACATCCAACGTTTATTCGGGGTGATTTTGATATTAAATTCCTCGAGGAAAACGAGATTTAACAGGCATATTGGACTTGTTTGTCATAAACTAGCCCAAATGATATAGTATGTAATAATAAGAGCGCATGTCTCCTGCAAGGGATAAGCCCGCACATTTGTGGTGAAGTTTGCAGGAGTTCCGGTAAAGCCGGACCGGAAGGGTGCCCAGAGGCCATCAAGCCCGTAGGACAGCGCCCTGACGGATGGCCGCAAACTTATTATGCGAAAGGTGTGTTGAACAGTTATGAGTACACTGCCGACAGAATTTGAACGAACGGATATCGGTGAAATCCAGATCGCACCTGAAGTTATCGAAGTGATCGCTGGACTGGCTACGGTTGAGGTAAAAGGAGTAGCTGGCATGAGCGGCGGTTTCGCTGGTGGATTTGCTGAATTGCTTGGCCGCAAAAACCTCTCCAAAGGCGTAAAAGTGGAAGTAGGTCAACGTGAGGCTGCAGTGGATGTATCGGTTATCATCGAGTATGGTTATCGTCTTCCACAAGTGGCAACTGAAATTCAACAAAATGTTAAACGTTCCATTGAGAATATGACTGGATTGAATGTGAACGAGGTTAATGTGCATATTCATGATGTTCAGTTCAAGAGCACCGAGAAAGTCGAAGAGATTGACCTGAACAGTCAGCGTGTAAAATAAAAGAAGACAGATTCCCCCGGCATAGCTGCCGGGGGTTATCCCGTCTTGGACAGGTGTTCATGGTGATCTTTTCCATGAGGGCTGTTGATATAATGCATAGTACTGGTTAAGAGCAATGTAGTGAGCAAGGGAGGCTGTGCAGTTCGTGGCGAAAATACTGGATCGGCTTCTGTTGTTTATATACAGCATAAGCGTTGGAGCAATATCGGCAGTTGTTATTCTACTCATTAGTGGAGTACTGCCTTACGAATTGAATTACCAGCAAGAACAGAACGTCATTGTTGCGGCCGTTATTGCAGCTGCGATTTTGTTTATCCTGAGTTTGCGCTTTTTTTACATCTCGGTACGGCGTGGACGTGCTTCGTTGCCATCTGTAGATCAGCGTACGGAATACGGTGATGTGCAGATCTCAATGGAGACGATTGAAAATCTCTGTCTGAAAGCGACTTCCCGCTTCCGGGGAGTACGTGATGTCAAGGCACGTATTCGTGTGGTTGAATCGGGATTGGAGATCATGATCCGTGCAGTGGTGGATGGCGAGACACCCATTCCAACGCTGACATCGGATTTGCAAAAGGCGATACATGATCATGTACATGAGATTACGGGTATTCCGGTGTCTTTTGTTACCGTGTATATTGCCAATGTTACCCAGTCGCCTAACTACAAGAGTCGAGTGGAATGAGGTGAGTTTCACTGATGCTGTGGAGAGAGATTTGGGATAGTCACAGAGGCCGGATAACCGGAATTGTGGGCGGCATCTTTTTTGGATTTCTTTATTTGTTTACCGGGTTTTGGGATATGTTGTTCTTTGCACTCTTGGTGTTCATCGGTTATACGTTAGGCAGACGAAGCGATTCGAAGCTGGGCTCTTTCATTCCCTGGAGGGAATGGGGACAATGGCTCGGGGAGCGCTGGCGTCCGTTTAAGTGAGCCACCTGAACCCTGCAATATGTTTCTTCCGAAAATAGAGCTTAGTTTAATATGCCCGTTTTTTGGAGGAAACGTACTGCAGGTTTTTTTGTGAAAAGGGATAACAATAACAATACCGTGAGGGCCACTCCAACATGCGTCAGAAATGTGATGCGCGATGGTTCTTTTATTTTAAAATAAGCATGATGACGCTCCAAAGAGCGCTGCAGGAGGCAGGACATGAAAAGACGTTTGGCAAGGGAAATTGCAGTACAAAGTCTGTATCAGATGGAAATGAATGAAGTAGGTGCAGCAGAAGCGGTTAATATGCTGATTAATGAAGCTGCAGACGAGAATGAAACTGAAGTTGTCATTCACGATGCAGATGTGATGCGCAGCTATGTAACCGAAATTGTGCAAGGAGCATGGAATCACAAGGAAGCTATCGATGGATTGCTTGTGGACTATCTCAAAGGCTGGCAGATCAGCCGTCTGTCTCGTGTAGACCGCCAGATTTTGCGGCTGGCAACCTATGAAATGGTCTTCCGTGATGATGTTCCGGCCAAAGTATCGGTCAATGAAGCGATCGAACTGTCCAAACATTTTGGAACAGATGAATCCGGGAAGTTTGTCAACGGTGTGCTTGGACGCATGATCCAGGAAGTTAGCACGATCAAAGAAAAATTGTCCTAAACTTGCGATTTACTTATTAAATGTTCACATAAGGGAGAGAGAGTACAATGACAGCATCTATTATTAACGGTAAAGAAGTGTCCCAGGAGATCCGTGCAGGCATAACTGAAGAAGTAAAGCAGCTTAGCGAACAGGGGGTTGTGCCTGGTCTGGCTGTTGTGCTCGTCGGGGAAGATCCGGCATCCCAGGTATATGTGCGGAATAAGGAAAAAGCTTGCCACGATCTCGGGTTCTACTCCGAGGTACATCGTCTGGATGCAAATACATCCCAAGAGGATTTGCTTGCTCTGGTGGACAAGCTGAACAATCAAAAATCGATCAACGGTATTCTTGTTCAGCTTCCATTACCGAAGCATATTGAGGAGAAAGCCGTTATTGATGCCATTGCGGTTGACAAAGACGTTGACGGTTTCCATCCGGTCAATGTTGGTAATCTTGTGATTGGAGATGACAGCTTGCTGCCATGTACTCCTGCTGGAGTGATTGAACTGATCAAACGGACAGGTCTTGAAATGTCGGGCAAGCATGCTGTAGTCATCGGACGCAGCAATATTGTCGGAAAACCGGTATCCTTGCTGCTTCAACGCGAGAATGCAACAGTTACAATGTGTCATTCCCGCACGGCTAACATGAAAGAAATTACACGTCAAGCGGACATTTTGGTAGTGGCGATCGGTCGTGCAAACTTCGTGGATGCCGATTATGTAAAACCAGGCGCTGTAGTCATCGACGTTGGCATGAACCGTTTGGACAATGGCAAATTGGCTGGAGACGTGGATTTCGAGAGTGTGAAGGAAGTCTCAGGTCCTATTACGCCGGTTCCAGGCGGCGTAGGTCCGATGACAATCACCATGCTGATGCAAAATACACTGATCGCTGCCAAACGCGCTCACGGATTGGCCTAGGTTTAACCGTGGCAGAGCGGCAGATCTACTCCATCAAAGACCTGAATCGGTATATCCGGATGAAACTGGAATCCGATCAGGTCCTGTCGGACGTCTGGCTGCGTGGAGAGATATCCAATTTCACACATCACTCCAGCGGTCACATGTATTTTACATTGAAGGACAAGGACAGCCGAATTAAGGCGATTATGTTCGCGTCCCACAATCAGCGATTGCCCTTTGTACCAAAAGAGGGTGCAAGGGTTGTTGCTCGTGGCAATGTCTCGGTGTATGAGCGGGACGGTCAATATCAATTCTACGCCACTCATATGCAGCCTGACGGTATTGGAAGCCTTTATCTGGCCTATGAGCAGCTGAAGAAGAAGCTTGAGGAAGAGGGGCTTTTCTCTTCGTCCAGAAAACGGGCTATTCCTCGGTATCCCGGAACGATTGGTGTTGTTACCTCACCTACGGGAGCTGCAGTACGAGATATCATGATTACATTGCAACGCCGATATCCTTCTGCCAAAGTGCTTTTGTATCCCGTATTGGTACAGGGCAAGGGCGCTGCGCCTTCGATCGTAAAAGCTATTCGCAATCTGAATCTTCTTGGTGAGGCTGATGTGCTGATCGTGGGCCGAGGCGGGGGCTCACTTGAGGAGTTATGGGCTTTCAATGAAGAGATGGTCGCAAGAGCCATCGTAGGTTCAGACATTCCTGTTATTTCTGCAGTAGGACACGAAACGGATTTTACCATTGCAGATTTTGCAGCAGATCTGCGTGCTGCGACGCCTACAGCTGCTGCTGAACTGGCCGTACCTAATCGTGCCGAGTTGTTGGACCAGATTGCGCTAAGGCAGCGTCAGCTCCAGCATAGTCTTCGTCAACGTGCTGTCCATAACCGTGAGCGCCTTGCGAGATTACAACGTTCGCCGGTCCTTGTTCATCCAAGGCGGACATTGATGCAGCACACCGAGCGATTGGATATGATGCATCAGCGCCTTTTGAGGACTGTGGATACACGAGTGAAATGGACTGCAGAAAAACAGGAGCGTCTCCGTGCAGCCCTGCAGCGTTTTAATCCACGAGAACAAGTCAATACAGCACAACGTGAGAATGCAGCAGCACGTCGTCAGCTGGAACTTGCGATGAGGTCTATCGTCAGATCAAAGCAGCAGCAATGGAAATCTTCCGTACGCCATCTCGATGCTCTTAGCCCGCTAAAAGTCATGTCCCGCGGATATAGTCTGGTATATGACGAACAGGAGCAGAGGCTAATCAAATCGTTAAAGGAAGTACAGCCCGGAGATTCTATCAAAATCAAATTAACAGACGGACAGCTGGACTGTCAGGTTTGGGGAATGAAGGAGGACGACAACATCCATGGCGAATGAACCGGAACTGAATTTTGAAGAGGCAATGGCGGCACTTGAGGATATCGTGGCTCAGCTGGAGCATGGAGATGTTCCGTTGGAGCAGGCGATTGATCTGTTTCAGCGAGGCATGAAACTTTCGCAGCTGTGCGGACTCAAGCTGGAACAAGTGGAACGTAAGATTGAGATGATCGTAGAAGAAGATGGGGAACTTCGCAAGAAGCCGTTCGGAGCTACCGAAGTTGAGAGCGGTGAAATTAATGAGTAGTCGTCTTTCCTTTGAACAATATCTTCAAAATACAACGGATCAGGTAACGGAAGCATTAAAGGAAGTTATTCCAGTTCACTGGGATGTACCTCAGTCCTTACGTGACGCGATGCAGTATTCACTTATGGCCGGAGGCAAACGCCTTCGTCCTCTTCTGGTCGTCGCTGCGGCGGAAGCCCTCGGTGCGCAGCGTACAGCTGCGTTTCCGGTAGCCTGCGCCGTGGAAATGGTACATACCTATTCTCTTATCCACGATGACCTGCCTGCAATGGATAATGATGACTACCGTCGGGGAAAATTAACGAATCACAAGGTTTATGGTGAAGCAACGGCTATTCTTGCTGGAGATGCCTTGTTAACGCATGCTTTTTATTGTGTTGTGCAGGCTGGCCGCAAGAGTGGTGTGCCGGCAGAAGCATTGCTTTCCATTGTTGAAGATCTTTCCGAGCTAGCTGGGGCCCGCGGCATGGTAGGCGGACAAGTGGCTGATATGGAAGGCGAGCAGGGAATGACGGATCTGGAACAACTGCAATACATTCATATGCACAAAACGGGTGACCTGATCGTATTTTCCTTACTGGCTGGTGCTCGTATCGGTGGCGCAACTGAGGGGCAATTAGAAGCATTGCGTGTGTTCGGACGTGATCTTGGTCTAGCATTCCAGATTCAGGATGATATCCTCGATCTCACTGGGGATGAACAGAAAATGGGCAAGAAAACCCAAAGTGATGTGAATCAGCAAAAGGTGACTTATCCATTCTTTATTGGCATGGAAGCTTCACTGGAGCAGGTGAGACTCCTGACACAATCAGCAAAAGACGCCCTTGGCAGAGCTGAGTTGCAAGATTCATCGCGTTTGATGGAAATTGCTGATTATTTAATGCGCAGAGATCACTAGGCACTTGCCATGAAACTCTTTTGTTGCTGATTCGTAAGATTCAGATCGGTGTAATTATATTAATGTGCTTTTTGCACACCGTTTGTACTTTTGACATTACGGATACATAATGATGGGTCAATCCATTTGGCTTGCTGGCGAAAATGCTCGTAAACTGGAGTATGGTGCCGCAAATTATGATTCCTGTTCTTTTATGTTATAATGATTTAATGTCATTTAATAAATTATGTAATAAAAAGCATTACCCAAACAATCAAACAATCTAGGAAAGCGGGGAGATTCTCGTGCTGCTTCCACAAATTAAACAACCCAGTGATCTAAAATCGTTGTCCCAGGATGATCTTGTTTTATTGTCCGCAGAGATTCGGCAGTTTCTGATTGAGAAATTGTCCGTGACCGGGGGGCATCTGGCACCGAATTTAGGCGTGGTTGAGCTCACGGTAGCCCTGCACTACTGCTATAACAGTCCGGCAGACAAAATGATATTCGATGTAGGGCATCAGGCGTATGTGCATAAAATTCTTACCGGACGAATGGACCGTTTCGATACGTTGCGTCAGCACAATGGATTGTGCGGATTTGTCAAACGTAATGAAAGCGAACATGATGTATGGGAAGCTGGTCACAGCAGTACTTCATTGTCTGCAGCCATGGGGATGGCGCTTGCGCGTGATCTCAAGGGTGAAGAGAATCAGGTCATCGCCATGATTGGGGATGGGGCGCTTACGGGTGGTATGGCCTTCGAGGCACTCAATCACATTGGTCATGAGCAGAAAAAGCTGATGGTTATTCTTAATGATAACGAAATGTCCATTGCTCCCAATGTCGGGGCGATGCATAAATATTTAAGCAAAATCCGTTCCGATCGTCATTATCTAAAAGCCAAAGATGATGTGGAAGGAATACTCAAAAAGATTCCTGCCATTGGAGACCGTCTGGCCAAATCGGCGAGCTGGATCAAAGACAGTGTCAAATACATGATGGTTCCGGGTGTCTTGTTTGAGGAACTGGGTTTCACTTATTTGGGACCCATAGATGGACATGATATTCCCAAATTGATTGAAACGTTTAAACAGGCGGATAACGTTGAAGGCCCTGTCCTCGTTCATGTTCTTACAACCAAGGGGAAAGGATACCAGCCTGCTGAGGCAGACTCACACAAATGGCATGGTATCTCGCCGTACAAAATTGAATCCGGTCAGGTTCTTAAGGCAGTGGGCAAACCAATGTATACCGAAATATTCGGGCAAACACTGGTTGAGCTTGCCAAGGAAGATCAGCGAATTGTAGCTGTTACACCTGCCATGCCAACAGGCTCAGGACTTATTCCGTTCAGCAAGGAATTCCCGGATCGCATGATTGATGTGGGGATTGCTGAACAGCATGCTGCAACCATGTGTGCAGCACTTGCCATGGAAGGGCTGAAGCCGATCTTTGCTGTATATTCGACGTTTATGCAGCGTGCTTATGATCAGATCGTGCATGATATTTGTCGCCATAACGCCAATGTGATTTTTGCCATCGACCGTGCGGGTTTTGTGGGACCAGATGGTGAGACACACCAAGGGGTTTATGATGTGGCCTTTATGAGACATATCCCCAACATTGTACTCATGATGCCAAAAGATGAGAATGAACTGCGCCATATGATGAAGACGGCGCTTGATTATAATGAAGGCCCGATTGCTTATCGCTACCCTCGGAACAATGTGGTAGGCGTACCTATGGATGAGCAGCTCGTACCGATTCCAATCGGTACATGGGAACAGCTGCGGCCATCTGAAGGCTATGCCGTCATAGCTTCAGGTTCCATGGTTCAAATCGCTGAAGAAGCAGCCGAAACCGTCAAAAAGGAAGGCATTACAGCTGGAGTTATCAATGCCCGTTTCCTCAAACCACTCGACGAACAAATGCTTCGTGATCTGGCGGTTCGTGGCACGAAACTGATTGTGCTTGAAGAAGCTTCGCAAGCGGGCAGTATGGGTAGCGCTGTTCTTGAATTTTACGCTGAGCAGGGTCTCCATGATGTACATGTTCAGCTTATGGGCATCCCGGATCGCTTCATTGAACACGGCAGCATCAACGAACAACGGGCTGAGGTTGGACTTACTGTGGAAAATGTATGTGTGCAGTTGCGCAGTTTGGCAGCTCAATCCTCTTATGGTATGTCGAGAACCCGTTTTCCTTCTTAATTGAAAAGAAAACATGGATGTATCATCAAAATAAAATGAATGAACGATAGGATAGGAGAAAGACATGTCACTCCCGAAAGAACGAATCGATGTTCTGCTGGTCGAGCAGGGTTATTATGAGAGTCGTGAGAAGGCAAAAGCGGCAATCATGGCTGGACTGGTGTATGCCAACAATGAACGAATCGAAAAGGCAGGCATGAAAATACCGCGGGAAGCTGAACTGAAAGTCAAAGGCTCGGTGCATCCGTATGTAGGCCGAGGCGGATTGAAACTTGAAAAAGCCATTCGACACTTCGGTCTCGACATGAACGGTCTGGTCATGCTCGATATCGGCTCGTCAACTGGTGGGTTTACGGATTGCGCTTTACAGCATGGAGCCTCTCATGTATATGCGATTGATGTAGGTTATAATCAGTTGGACTGGTCCCTACGCAACGATGACCGGGTTACCGTGATGGAAAGAACTAATTTTCGTTATGTAACTCCTGAAGACCTCATTGGGCCTGTACCGAACTTTGCCAGCATAGATGTATCCTTTATATCTCTGCGCATTATTTTGCCTCCGCTGCTTGCACTTCTGAAGCAGCCGGCAGACATTGTTGCTTTGATCAAACCTCAATTTGAGGCAGGACGTGAAAAGGTGGGCAAGTCGGGAGTCGTGCGAGATCCAAAAGTACACAAGGAAGTGCTGGAAACCATGCTCCATTTTGCGAATGAGCTTGGGCTAGGTCTTAAGGGCTTAACCTTTTCCCCTATCACAGGTGGAGAAGGTAATATCGAATTTCTCGCTCATTGGCGTCTGGAAGAACCGGGCGCATCACAACAAGAGAAGGACCCGGCTTCACTTGATGCACTTGCGCATCAGGTTGCAATGGAAGCTGCTCATACTTTTACGGGAAACTCATCATAGGATGGGTTTCTTTTCGCTGGAAAGGTGATCCTAATAACAGGAGATTGACTGCTGGACCTCGAATAAGTCTTCGAGGTGAACGATGATGAATGAGCAATCTGACACGATCGTTATTGGTGTACTTGCTGTCATTTTAATCATATGGCTGTTCTACGGCTTACGTAAATGGCTCAATCGACCGTTACCGGTAAGTTTGTCAGGGATTCAACTGAATTCCGATATTCAGCATTCCCCGGCTGTTGATCTGCTTGAAGCAGAAGGGTATGAAGTCATCGGAGGCAAAATGAAAATACCGCTCGCCTTTGAAGTCAATGAGTCCGTTTTTTACAGTCGGCTGTTCGTTGATTATGTTGCTGAGCGTGATGAGATCAGGTATCTGGTAAAGACCTCCCGGCGCAGACAGCCGGTGGATTTTACAGGTCCGGCCATAAGAGATCGTTTTTTGTATTATTTATTGCTGTATCCAGGCTGTGAAGGCCTATTGTATGTGGATACGGAAGAATCCAGCGTTAATGTCATCCGATTGATGGATTATGAGGAAGATGTATACGATGGTGATGATTTGGACTGAAAGATCAGTGGCAACTATTTGAACTGGAGGCATGTATGAAAGGACAACGACACATTAAGATACGTGAAATTATTAGTCAGAATGAAATAGAAACCCAGGATGATCTGGTTGAAGCGCTGCGTCAAGCCGGTTTTCAGGTGACTCAGGCCACGGTATCCCGTGATATTAAAGAATTGTTATTAATTAAAATACCGATGGATGATGGACGGTATAAGTATTCTTTGCCAACAGACCAGCGGTATAACCCGATCCAGAAGCTGAAGCGGGCATTGGTGGATAATTTTCTCCACATAGACCATACCAACAATCTGGTTGTGATGAAATGTCTGCCTGGAACGGCAAATTCCATCGCGGCATTGCTCGATAATATCGAATGGACGGAAGTCATGGGTACAATCTGTGGTGACGATACGATTCTCATCATCTGTCGTACTGAAGATAACAGCGTCACGGTTATTGAGCGAATTATGGGTTACATTTCCTAAAAATACGATTCAAAACATAATTGCTGAGTTTGTCATCCGGAGGTGCTTTGGCTGATGTTAGTTACATTATCGATTCGTAATCTGGCTGTAGTAGAAGAAGTGGACGTTGTATTCCACGCAGGGTTTCATGTGTTGTCTGGAGAAACGGGTGCGGGTAAATCGATCATTATCGATGCGCTCGGTTTGATCGCTGGTGGCCGGAGTTCGGCTGATCTGATTCGTTACGGTTGTGACAAGGCCGAAATGGAGGCTCTTTTTGAGATGGAGCAGGGTCACCCGGTGTGGGAAACCCTTGAAAAGCTCGGTATCCAATGTGAACCTGAAGAACACCTCGTCATTAGACGGGAACTGAATACCCAGGGTAAAAGTACATCCCGCATTAACGGGCAGTTGGTCAATCTGACGATGCTGCGTGAAGTGGGGGAAAAACTGATTAATATCCATGGTCAGCATGAACATCAAAGTTTACTTCGTGCTGAAAGCCATTTGGGGTTGTTGGACACCTACGGTGCTGCAGTGATTGGTCCAGTGAAATCGGAATATCAGGAACGGTACAGCCGGTTTATTACTGCTGAAAAAGAACTGCGTGCCCTTCAGGAGTCGAGTCAGCGGGCTTATCAACTGTTGGACATGTATCGTTTTCAACTGGAAGAGATTGCTGCAGCCGGACTGACACATGGGGAAGATGAATTACTCGGTGAAGAACGGGTCAAACTATCCCATAGTGAGAAAATGATGGACAGTGTTGCCGGTGCCTATGATCTGCTCAGTGGTCAACGCGGGCTCGAGGCAGTTAGTATTGCCCTGTCACGTATTGAAGATATCTCCGGTTATGACAGTAAAGGACTCCAGCCTATAGTGGAGCAGCTGCAGTCCGCGTTTTATCAATTAGAGGATGCTACATTCCAGCTGAGGGATTACCGTGAGAAAATTGAGTTTAACCCCGGCAGACTGGAGGAAGTGGAGCAGCGCTTAAACCTAATCTCTGGACTGAGACGGAAGTATGGGGACAGTGTTGAACTCATTCTCAATTATTATGAACAAATCAGCCATGAAACCGACCAGCTGGAAAACAAGGATGAGCGGTTGGAGAAGCTCCGTGCAGAGCGCGACAAGCTGCTGGTTCTGGTGATGGATTCTGCAGAGGATTTGAGCCGAGTCCGGAAACAGTGTGCCGAAGAACTCGCTGCACAGGTGGAGAGTGAGCTGAAGGATTTACAGATGGAGCGTACAACGCTGCGTGTGCAGATTACGCCGTCAGAAGATCCCAAGGGGATCGAATGGAACGGTCGCAGGCTTCGGCTAAGTCGTCAGGGAGCGGATAATGCGGAATTCCTCATATCGCCGAATCCGGGTGAACCTTTGCGTCCGCTTGGTAAAATTGCATCGGGCGGTGAGCTGTCCCGAATGATGCTTGCCATGAAGAGTATTTTCGCACGACATGACCGAATTCCTGTGTTAATTTTTGACGAGGTGGATACCGGTGTAAGCGGAAGAGCAGCTCAATCCATTGCGGAAAAATTGTTCCGCTTATCTTCTACCTGTCAGGTATTTTCGATTACGCACTTGCCACAAGTGGCCTGTATGGCAGATCACCAGTATCTGATCGAAAAACATGTCGTTGACGGGCGTACCATGACGCAGGTGGAATCGCTGTCAAACGAGGGCAGAGTGAAGGAATTGGCACGTATGCTGGGTGGTGTTGAAATTACAGAAAAAACGCTGCATCACGCACAGGAAATGCTGAATTTGGCGGAAGCCAAAAAAGGGGGAAACGAGCGGCCGGCGTAATGATTGACAGTAATAAAAGCCTGGGGGCAAGGTTATCTTATAGGTACGCAATTGGCGACCACCTTTCGTCAAGCGAAAGAAGCAAAGGGAGTGTGACAGCCATTGAATTCCCCCCTCAGGAAGAAATTGCTAGGTCTTTTATTTGCCTTCTTTCTATGTGTGATCAGCCAGGCGATTCAGCCTGTGCAGAGTTATGCCTCATTGCCTGACGAATTACAGGTATTTGCAGGCAGGCAAGCTGATGTACGACTCGCTGTACCGGCTGCTTCAAGTGCCGTTGTAGACAGACCCGATATCGTCGGTTTGGATGGGCAGGAGCAAGCTGTACATGTCACGAAGCAGCAACCGTTGCATTTGCATCCCCAGCAGACGGGGCAAGCAAAATTAACGTTGAAGTTGTGGGGCAAAATTCCGGTCAAAACGGTGAATGTAAACGTCATTCCGGATTTGCGAGTTGTACCCGGGGGTCAAACCATTGGCGTAAAAGTGAAGTCAGCTGGCATATTGGTTGTAGGTCATCACTTGGTACGTGCTGAAGGAGATCAGAGGGTCTCCCCAGGAGAAGCCGCAGGAATTAAGCTTGGCGATCTGATTACCCATATGAATGGTAAACGTCTCGATGGTGTTGCAGGTGTTGCAGAAGCTGTGGAGCAAGCGGGAAAAAGCAAAAAGGGCATCGATGTTGTATTGAAACGCGGGAAGGAAACGGTTAAGACGCAATTAAAGCCAGCATATGATGCCGAAGATCAAGCCTGGAGACTTGGATTGTACATTCGTGATTCTGCAGCCGGAGTAGGCACTTTGACGTTCTATGCGCCTGATCAAGGCGTATATGGTGCATTGGGACATGTAATTACAGATATGAATACTCAAACGTCCATTGTTGTCGGCAGTGGTCAAATTGTTCAGTCGAATGTCACGTCCATTTCGAAAAGTGAATCCGGCGATCCGGGTGAGAAGCGTGCACATTTTCTTAAGGAAAGCAAAATTTTAGGCAATATTGAGCGTAATACGGCTTTTGGCATATTCGGCAAGATGTCTGACAATCCAGATCACAGTTTATACTCCAAAGGAATTCCTGTTGCTTTCTCACATGAAGTGAAGGAAGGACCGGCAGAAATTTTGACTGTTGTGGATGGACAGCAGGTTGAGCGTTTCTCTATAGACATTGTACATGTGGCCGATCAATCGGAACCTGCAACCAAAGGTCTGGTCCTTCGGATTACCGATCCGAAGCTGCTTGATAAGACTGGCGGCATTGTACAGGGAATGAGCGGAAGCCCAATCGTACAAAACGGCAAGCTGGTTGGTGCAGTGACACATGTGTTTGTGAATGATCCGAAATCAGGTTATGGATGTTTTATTGAGTGGATGTTACAGGATGCCGGAGTCATGATCAAAAAGGAAAAAGCAAAAAATCTTAAGGCTGGTTAAACCGCCTTAAGATTTTTTGTCGAATGGAAAAGATTATTATCACATAATGAAATAAATTATTTATTATATAGTAACGCGAAAAAAAAATAAAGAAAAATAATTTTCGACAGAAGGAATTTCCTCGCCTGTGTCGAAAATTTAACCTGTAAGGAAATGTACGAAACCGTGGTTAAACCAAAGGAGGATACCGTTTTGCAAAAAATTGAGGTATTGCTGGCTGATGATAATCGTGAATTTACGAATTTGCTTGCCGAATATATATCCGAACAGGAAGATATGGAAGTTACCGGAATTGCCTACAACGGTGAAGAAGTATTGCAGTTGTTGGAGCAAAGCCGTGATGTACCGGATGTATTGATTCTGGATATTATTATGCCTCACCTGGATGGATTGGGTGTCTTGGAACGTCTGCGCAATTTGAACCTGAATCCGCAACCGAAAGTGATCATGCTTACGGCATTCGGTCAAGAGAATATCACACAGCGTGCCGTGCAACTCGGAGCTTCTTATTACATCCTCAAACCATTTGACATGGAAGTGCTCGCTAACCGGGTACGCCAGCTTGTTGGATCCCAGTCAACCGTCTCTTCAGGCACCAGCAGCAGCTCATCCATGTTTATGAACAAATCCAATGTGGTGCCTATGGGCAAACACAAAAACCTGGATGCCAGCATCACGTCCATCATACATGAAATCGGCGTTCCTGCGCATATTAAAGGATATCAGTATTTGCGCGAAGCGATTACAATGGTATATAACAATATCGAAATTTTGGGTGCGATCACCAAAACGCTGTACCCTGCCATTGCCGAAAAATTCAAAACAACGCCGTCCCGCGTCGAACGTGCCATTCGCCATGCGATTGAAGTAGCCTGGACACGCGGAAACATCGACAGCATCAGCCACCTCTTTGGCTACACCATCAACATCAGCAAGTCGAAACCAACCAATAGCGAGTTCATCGCAATGGTTGCAGACAAGCTGAGAATTGAGCATAAGGTCTCCTGAAAGGGTCAGGAGTAATTAAGCTAATACGAAAGCGATAGCAACAATAAAAGCCACTATTTATGAGGTCTGTTTGGACCAATAAATAGTGGCTTTTATTTTTGGCTTCCTTTATAGAATGACATGTGGATTCATAAGATTCTACATTAGCCGAATAGCTTTTAATGGAATGATCGTTGTTTTGTGCAAAAATTGTTTTGTTTTTATCCATTGTATTTTGATAAGATTCCCATTAAACTAAGAATTAAGTGATAATGAGAATCGATATCAAATACTCGATGTTCTGGATCGAATTAACGGAGGTAACTTTAAAATGGAGCAGCAGTTGGAACTATATGATGTAACCATTATCGGCGGAGGCCCTGCCGGGATGTACTCAGCCTTCTATAGCGGTATGCGGGATATGAAAACTAAATTGATTGAAGCCCGTGACAGACTGGGCGGTCGTATGCTCTTTTATCCGGAGAAAATGATCTGGGATGTGGGTGGGGTGACGCCGATCTTGTGCGAAAATCTGATCAAACAGTTGGAAGAGCAGGCGAGAACGTTTGAACCTACGATTATCTTTGAACAGCAGATCGAAGGCTTCGAACGTCAACCTGACGGTACGATTATTCTCACTTCTGCTACAGGTGAGAAACATTGGACACGAACAGTGATTATGGCCATTGGTTACGGAATATACAAGATGGCTAAGTTGGAACTTGAAGGAGCTGATCGTTACGAGGTAACCAACCTGCACTACACGGTGCAGGAATTGGAGCCTTTCCGGGGAAAACGTGTGCTTATCTCTGGTGGAGGCGATTCAGCAGTAGACTGGGCCAACGAGCTTGAAGCTCTCGCAGAACAAGTCACGGTTGTCCATCGACGTGATCGTTTCGGCGGACTGGAACGCAATGTGATCCGCATGAGAGAGTCCTCTGTGGATGTTCGAACGCCTTATGCGGTGGATACGTTACACAGTGTTAGCGGTGAGGTTATTGAGCATGTGACGATTTCCCATGTGGAAACAGGTGAAAGTGAAATGCTTGAGGTCGATGCTATTATCGTCAACCATGGCATGAAGAGTGACTTTGGTCCGATCCGTGATTGGGGATTGGATCTTGGAGAATGGCATGTGACCACAACAGAGAAGCTGCAAACGAATATTCCTGGTGTATTCGCTGCAGGTGACTTTGTGGACTATGGCAGCAAGCTGTATCTCATTGCAGGGACATTTACAGATGCTGCCCTTGCGGTGAACAGTGCAAAACTGTACATGGATCCTGAGGCGGATAGAGTAGCTTATGTATCTTCTCATAACAGCCGGTTCAAAGAGAAAAATAAAGCCCTTGGTGTTGTAGAAGAGTAAAACACAAATAAAAAACCATAACCTTGATTACCTTGATGAATTCAGGTATTAAGGTTGTGGTTTTATTTTTTGCGTTGTAACGAAAATATTTAAATTAAAACGTCGATCGATGTATTTTTGTTTGAAATTCCAGATGAATTAGATGGATGGTCGTTTTCCTTAGACTGGTTGTTATCCGCAGGAATATTGTCTGTTTTGTCTTTTTCCACTTTATCTACCTCTGTACGCGATTTCTCTGCGGTCTGGTCATTGCGTGGAGCTGTATCATTTATATCTTTGAGTAATTCCCCTATTTTTTTATCCGTACTTCTGATGTGGGATTTAATTTCCTGCACCATTTCACGTTTTATTTGAAAAACGGTATGCTCTGCATTTTCGAGCATTGCTGATTTTCCGCTATCTTGATGAGGGTTACTGTCTAGTAGAGTGCGATCAAATCGAACGCCGCCTTCAAGCGTGTTAATAGAACCCTGCATTTTCTCACGGGATCCGACCAGTTTCCCCAATTGATCGTATGTATTGCTGTTCTTGATTACTGAACCGAGTGAGACCGTATCTTCAGGTTGGGGTTCAGAACTTTTGGGTTGATCAGTCTCTTTTTGGCGAGTCTTTTCCTGAATTTCTTCTGCTTTAATTTGAGCAATTTGAGCGTCGATTTCCTGGATGCTGGAGGATAGGGTTTGAATGCGCTGCATTTTGGTTTTTGTGTCCAGTTTTTCATTGGATCTTACGGTTTGCATTTCTTCACTCAGTCTTGCCTTTTGTTTCATCAGATCCTGAATGATCTTGTCCGTTTTAGAAGCTGTATTGCTGCTGCTCTGGTTTGTTCCGGTGCTTCTGTTTGATGAAGAAACGGATAGCATATTGGATTCCTCCTAGGTTTGAATGTCGCATGATTTTTTTATCATACTTATTATAATATCGGAAATTTGGGTTATTCTGTTAAGGGGGAGACTTGAGCATAGTGCTGCTAATATCGAATGATCGTAACAGTTTGATCAGTTCCTAAACGGAAACTATAATATGTAAAATAGACAAATCAATTGACAGAGTGCAGAATACGGGGTGAGGTATGTCTAAATTGTTTCGGAATTTCATTTCTTCTGTCCTCAGATCTACTAAGGGAAAAGGAAAGAAACGTATCAAATACGCAGCAATCTATCTTGCTGTGGCTGGTGCTTTGCATCGATTGCTGGTTGAAGGCCGGCGGGAACGATATGCAGCCAAACGGCTGCAACAGGATCTCCCTGTTACAGAGCTTGGTCAGATGGACCTGAAACCTGGAGATATTGTCTATACACCGAGCTCGGAGTCAACCTACTATGCAGGACACATGGGGATTATTGGCCTCGACGGAAAAGTGTACCATGTGCATCCGTATGGGCCTGTATTTGCCGATTCACTGGAGTGGTATCTTACACGTTTTTACGAAGGGGATCGGTTCATTGTGTTTCGTTCCCGTTTTAATGAAGCTGGACAACGGGCGGCCGAATGGGTGCAGGAACACTACAAGCAGGTGAAGTTTTATCGCTTGCAAACCAACCTGCGAAGCATTGAACGAAACTATTGTTCCAAATTTGTATATCAGGCTTATCAATTCACCTCCGGGCTGGATCTGTGGAGCCGCAGGTTTAGCAGGTTTAATCAGGGATACATCTATCCGTTTCGAATTGAGCGCTCGTCCGCACTTGAAGTGCTGGGTACTTTTTATAAATAAAGAATCTTCACCGACATCATCTCTATTCTTCGTAAGAAGGGTTGTAGCTTTGTCGGTTTTTTTAATATGTGTAATGATTAAAGACAGGAAAAAGGATCAAAACGTCGAATAGATGTATGAGATAGGCGTGCACAACTGAGAAATGTATACATAATTTTTATAAAGACAGTTTTAGACTCAGAGAGAGAATGAGAATGGCTACAAAATAGGTTAAAGAGAGAGTTGAGAGTGAGATGAAATGGCTGAGCTTCTTACGCGGTTACAAACACAAACAAAACGTAGTGAAGCTATCGGACTACACTCCTAAAAAAGAAAGGAGGCACTACTGTTCCCTTTGCAAGAAACAGGTGAAATCCGTCGTGCATTATGCGGCTCCGGAGGGAAATGTTGCAGGCGTATGCAGTTCTTGTAAGCTTCTTGCTGATAAACGAGGAATGTTCCCCATTTAATAGGAAAAATTGCGCTCAGGAAATAACATTGCTTTGATTTATGAGCGTTTTTGTAGTACATTAGCAAATGTATTCGAAGGAGGATTCTAATGTACTCAGGTAGACAAGACGATACTTTATACATCATGACCTACACCTTAAATAGCGGTATCAAGGGTACGGTTCCACTGTCTAATAAGCAGATTATTGAGTGGCTGGATTGCTACAGAAATGAGAAGCGCTTCGTGACCGAGATTGGGAAAGAGTTCTTTGGATTGAATGCAGGCCTCGTGGCAGACTTCAAAGTTCAAAATCATTTATCCGATTATCAACAGACCATCATGCCCACACAGCAGCAGGATAATCTGGAACGCTTGTCCAGTGCATATAAATCAACCGAGCTATTGATGAAAATTGATTGTAAATGCGGCACGGCATATGTAACGGAATCTCCATATAAGCGGACCAAATGGTATTGCACGAAGTGTAAAGAGATTGTATTTCTGGATGCCAAAAAAGGAATGGTAGAAACGTCGCGCGGTGACGCATACTACATGACCAACAAATATTTTGTTTCCCGAGACTAGCGAGGAGACTACGAATTAGAGCATCGCTAATAAGCGGTGCTTTTTTGTTATAGATTGAAACAACGAATAGATCGTTTGGAAACGTAAAGCAAAAAAAGCCCTTCAGGGCTTTTTAAGATTACGCAGGATTCTGCCTTACAGCGCCTGCCGAATATATAATGAAAGCTGAATCAGCATTCTACTTTATGAGGAGGAATGAAACAGCAGCGGCAGCGTGGTTCATAGGCTTCTGAATCGCCGATCATGACAACCGGGCCTAGGGTAACGGGCTCTCCGTTCACAATACGCTGGGTAAAGGCCGCATCCGGGCTTCCGCAAACTGCACAAAACGCGGAGAGCTTCTCGATGTCATCTGCCATGGCGAGCAGACCGCCAACATATCCGAATTCTTTGCCTCGGTAATCCATATTCAGTCCATCCACAATGACGTGTTTGCCACAGTAGGCAAGCTCGGAGACCAGATCCATAATGGCACTGCTGAAAAATTGAACCTCATCAAAGGCAACTACATCAGCATCTTTGGTCTGAGCAAGAATCATGTCCACAGATTCCGGAGTCAACTGCCGGGGAATGGAATGGGCGGGAAGTCGATATCCAATTCGGCTGACAATCTCGTCCTGGGCAAACCGATCATCTTCGGCTGGTTTGTAAGCAACGACCTTTTTACGGCCAAATTGAATCAATTTCTGACAACGGCGAATGAGTTCACCGGATTTTTCACTGAACATGGGTCCAGTAATTAAGGTAATACGTCCTGTTTGCACGGTGCTGCTACTCCTCTCACATACGGATTCAACAAAAAAAGCGACCATTACAGAGTACCACAAAAACTTCGGTCAGAGCTAGAACTAATCCAAGCTGCTTTGTGTTACTATATGGATTATTACGCTGTCGGTAACGGCAGTTGTTAGTCAAGTAGTATTTGAAAAGAGGTGTATTACGAGTGAGTGAAGCGATAAATGAACTGCAGCAGCGATATGAGAAGTTAAAAGGACAGGCTGTCCTTGATGAGGGTGCGGAGGCGTTGATAGCCGATCTGTTTGCTGAAGTGGAGCGACTGCAGGCCAGCAATCTAACCTTGCGCAAAACGATTTTGAAGACTTCTTCCAAAGAGTCCCGCATGTCAACGAAGCTGAGGGATGCACTATACGAATAACCCGGAGATTACTCCGGGTTCTCTTCTGTCTGCAATTTGCGAGGAAATAGAATACCTGCTGTAATTCTGGCAATCATGGCAAAGGTAAGGCCAATACCTGCGAACATGTAGATCACGGTAAATGCTTTGCCGAATCCGGTAGTAGGCACAAATTCAGGATGACCTACGGTGGTCAGGGTTACGGCACAAAAGTAGAGTGCATCAATCCAGTGCAGACCTTCAACACGGGTATAAAATAAGGTTCCGGAGAGCAGCGTTGCTGCAGTTAAGGTAAACAGCGCGAGAAACTTGGGGTCCTTGAACGCGTGGAAAATGCCTTTGAGCAATCTTTGGAGCGTAATGAGAAACGATACCATGATGAACCATCCTGTCTGTTTAAATGTCAGAGCTTCGCATAATTTCTTTTATACTGTATTATGCAGAAATATCAACGTAATAAATAAGCATTATACCTGATCCTGCATGAATGATAAAGGTTAGGGAAAACGGCAAAAAGCCCGGACTCAGGAAGGCTTGCCGGGTGTCTCTGCCTGTTCGGTTGCACTTTTGGAACGGAAACGGGGACCCACATAATTGCGTTTACGGTCACGGAAGAGAATCCAGCCTCCGAGGAAGCTCATGCCTGCTGCAAACAAGAGAAGTCCACCTCCAAAGGAAAGCCACTCGAAACCGGGTGAAATCTGCTCGTTCCCGTGCTCGGCATAAAATAAGAAAAGGGCGTCTTTCATCATTAAAAATCCCTTCATGGCCATTAGACCGGGAATAACCAGTATCATAATTGCCAAAAACCGTGCAAAGACCAGTCTAGTATTCATCACCATTGAACCCCTTCTGCCAAATATCGACGTAAAATAAAGGTTGCGCTTACAGGTCATGCCTGATTCCATCATAGCTTGGTTTCTGTGCGCTGTCCATGTGTCATTGGACAAATTTTGAGTTGACTGCCCAAGGGGAGTACAATGGAATATAGAATTGTTATGCAAAAGAGAAATCACTTTGATCATCATCGTTCCATTCATAACGAAATCATATTGATAGAGGAGAACATAAAAGATGCCAATTACATGTGATGTTGCCATTCTCGGAGGAGGAACCGGAGGTTACGTTGCCGCAATTCGTGCTGCCCAGTTGGGTAAACAGGTCGTCATTATCGAGAAGGACAAGCTTGGGGGAACCTGTCTGCATCGCGGTTGTATCCCAAGTAAGGCGCTGCTGAGAAGTGCAGAGGTTTACGCTGAGATTCAAGAGAGTGAAACTTATGGAATCGAGACGGCGGGAGCAACGCTGGTATTCCCCAAAGTGCAGGCACGGAAGGATGCCATTGTGGAACAGCTGCATCAGGGTGTCCAATATTTGATGAAAAAAAATAAGATTCAGGTCGTACACGCCCAAGGCCGTGTGATCGGACCATCTATTTTTTCACCTCAGAGCGGAGCAGTAGCTGTAGAGTTTGAAGATGGAGAGATGGATACGGTTGTGCCAACCAATCTCATCATTGCTACCGGGTCACGTCCACGTGTACTGCCTGGTCTGGAGCCGGATGGCCGCTACATTATGAGCAGTGACGAGGCTTTGCGTATGGATGAACTGCCTGCATCGCTCATCATTGTGGGTGGGGGCGTGATTGGATTGGAATGGGCATCCATGCTGAATGACTTCGGTGTTGAAGTAACTGTTGTCGAAGCTGCCGATCATGTATTACCTGCAGAAGATGAAGACGTTGCGCGGGAAATGCAGCGGTTGCTGGGGAAACGTGGAGTCCGCTTCCTGACGAAGGCTAAGATCATGCCAGAGTCATATCAAGCAGGAAATGAAGGCATTCGTATTAATGTTCAAATCAGTAATGATCAGCAGGAGACGCTCCGTGCGGACAAGATGCTGGTATCGGTTGGCCGGCAGGCAAATGTCGAAAATATTGGACTGGAAAACACGGATATTAAACTGGATCGAGGCTTCATCGCGGTTAATAAACATTTGCAGACCGGTGAGGGACACATTTATGCCATTGGAGATTGTATTGGTGGATTACAGCTAGCACATGCTGCGAGTCATGAAGGCATTCTGGCCGTCAATCATCTGGCAGGTGAAACCGTTCATGCAGTCGAATCCCATCGAATTCCGCGGTGTGTGTACACTCGTCCGGAAGCAGCGAGCATCGGATATACGGAGCGTGAAGCGAAAGAGCGCGGCCACGAAATCAAGACTGGCAAGTTTCCGTTTCAGGCGATTGGTAAATCGTTGGTTCATGGAAACCGGGACGGTTTTGTGAAGGTAATCGCAGATGCCAAGACGAATGATATATTGGGTGTACATATGATTGGTACCCATGTGACGGAATTGATTGCAGAGGCTTCTCTGGCACAAATGCTGGATGCTACGCCTTGGGAAGTGGGGCAGACGATTCATCCTCACCCTTCCTTGTCCGAAATTATGGGTGAAGCGATGCTGGCTGTAGATGGAAAGGCCATTGGAATGTAGGTCTGGACAGGCTTATGAGAAAGGTCCTTTCCTTTTTTGGGCAAAAGGGATTATAATAAGGTTAAGCCAAGTCTTAGTACCAGGTTATAAGATCGGGTTGTAAGACGGGCACAGGCTCTGATTAAAAGGAGGTACCTCATATGAGTTCACAAGGTACTGCAGATGCGGTCCACCGGCATGAACAGCTGGGACTAAGCGATGGAGAAGTATTGGACATGTACAAATACATGCTGCTTGCGCGCAAGTTCGATGAACGTTGTTTGCTATTGCAGCGGGCCGGCAAAATTAACTTCCACGTATCCGGTGTAGGACAGGAAGCGGCACAAGTGGGTGCTGCGTTTGGACTGGACCGGGATCACGATTATTATTTACCTTATTACCGCGATTACGGCTTCGTATTGGCTGTAGGCATGACGCCTCGTGAGCTAATGCTCTCCGCCTTCGCCAAGGCGGAAGATCCGAATAGCGGCGGCCGGCAGATGCCGGGACACTTTGGTCACAAAAAACTGCGGATTGTTACGGGTTCCAGCCCGGTAACAACTCAAGTTCCACACGCTGTTGGTTTTGCACTGGCAGCCAAAATGCAGAAAAAGGAATTTGTTTCTTTTGTCACGTTTGGCGAAGGTTCGAGCAACCAGGGGGATTTCCACGAAGGCGCCAATTTCGCAGGAGTACACAAGCTGCCTGTCATTATTATGTGTGAGAATAACCAGTATGCCATCTCGGTTCCGGTCCATAAGCAGCTTAGCGGTAAAATATCGGATAGAGCATTAGGTTACGGCTTCCCTGGACTTCGAGTTGACGGCAATGATGCACTTGAAGTGTATGCTGCTGTCAAGGAGGCACGCCGCCGTGCAATTGCCGGTGAAGGCCCTACCCTGATTGAAGCGATGATGTATCGCTTGTCTCCTCACTCCACTTCCGATAATGATCTGGCTTACCGGACCAAGGAAGAGGTTGACGAGAACTGGAAGAAGGACGGCGTTCTTCGGATGAAAAATTATTTGATAGATTGCGGCATCTGGGACGAAGCCCGGGATGCGGATCTGGCTTCCCAGCTTGCGCTGGAAATGAAAGAAGCAACTGAATATGCTGACAACGCGCCATATCCGAAACCTGAGGACACTCTGACGCACGTTTATGCGGACAGCGAAGAAGGGGGACGGTAATCATGGCGGTTATGGAATATATTGATGCGATCCGTCTAGCGATGAAAGAAGAGATGGAGAGAGACGAGAATGTCTTTGTACTTGGGGAAGACGTCGGTGTAAAAGGCGGCGTATTTACCACAACCAAAGGTTTGCAAGAGCAATTCGGCGAAATGCGTGTGATGGATACACCTTTGTCCGAATCGGCCATTGCCGGGGTAGCTATTGGGGCAGCCATGTATGGCATGAAGCCAATTGCGGAGATGCAGTATTCAGACTTTATGCTGCCGGCAACGAACCAGATTATCAGTGAAGCGGCCAAAATCCGTTACCGTTCCAACAATGACTGGAGTTGTCCAATTGTCATCCGTGCGCCAATTGGCGGAGGCATTTTCGGAGGATTGTACCATTCGCAATGTCCGGAATCCATTTTCTTCGGTACACCTGGGCTGAAAATCATTGCACCTTATTCGGCATACGATGCCAAGGGACTGCTCAAGGCAGCCGTTCGTGATCCGGATCCGGTACTCTTCTTCGAGAACAAAAAGTGCTACAAGCTGATTAAGGAGGATGTACCCGAGGACGATTACATCGTTCCGATTGGCAAAGCAAACGTGCTTCGTGAAGGTGCGGATATTACCGTGATCGGTTACAGCCAGCCGTTGCATTTTGTTATGCAGGCTGCGGAGGAGCTGGAGCGTGAAGAGGGCATTACTTCCCACGTCCTGGATCTGCGAACGCTGCAGCCGCTTGACCGTGAAGCAATTATTGCTTCGGCGCGTCAGACAGGCAAGGTACTCATCGTTCATGAAGACAACAAAACAGGTGGTGTCGGCGCCGAAGTTGCAGCTATTATCAGTGAGGAATGCCTGTTCGACCTGGATGCGCCAATCCAGCGCCTGTGCGGACCGGACGTACCTGCAATGCCAATCAGCCCAACACTGGAGAAATTCTACATGCTGAGCAAGGATAAAGCGAAGGAAGCCATGCGCGCACTTGCAGAGTATTAATTCAGTTTGGTGCCATTAAGTTTCGACAACCTATTCGAAAAAAGGTTAAATGCAAAGTTTGGAGTGATATAACAAATGGCTGAACGTATGAAATGGATCGAGGTCATTATGCCGCAGCTGGCAGAATCGTTGGTCTCGGCTACCATTGGCAAATGGTTAAAAAAACCGGGCGACCGGGTTGAACAATACGAGCCGATCTGTGAAGTAATCACCGATAAAGTCAATGCAGAAATTCCGTCGACCGTTGATGGAATCATGGGTGATCTTCTGGTGGAAGAAGGTACGACCATTGCTGTTGGCGAAGCCATCTGCCGAATGCAGGTAGCCGCTGCCGACGATGAGCAAGTGGAAGAGCAAGTGACGCAAGTCTCTGAGCAGAACAGTGTGCAGCAAGGAGCGGTGACTCCAGTAGGCCATGATCCCAATCAGCCTATGCGTAATCGGTATTCTCCTGCAGTACAGTCACTTGCAGCAGAGCACGGTCTGAACTTGCAGAGCATTCAAGGCACAGGAGCAGGCGGACGCATCACACGCAAGGATGTACTGGCTGTTATCGCTCAAGGAGGCCATACGGGTTCGCCGTCTGCACAGTCTTCCTCTGCGGCTACGGCATCCGCTTCACCGTTTAGTGGAGTGAACAAAAGTGGTGGAGAAACGGGAATGTCCGCAAGAGAAGCTGTCTCTGCGGCGGATGCAGGCGTTCCCGTGAGACATTCAGGGATTCATCTGACCGAATCTCCGAAAATCCCGCAGATTGAAGTGGAAGGTGGCGGGCAGGGAAGATCGGAATATTTTATCGATGTTACCCCTGTGCGTAATGCGATCGCCCGGAATATGCGTCAAAGTGTATCGGAAATTCCACATGCATGGACCATGATTGAAGTGGATGTAACCAATCTCGTGATGCTGCGTAACAAGCTTAAGGATGAGTTCAAGCGTAAGGAAGGCATTAATCTGACCTATCTCTCCTTCATGATGAAGGGTGTCGTTAATGCCATCAAGGATTACCCGATCATGAACTCGGTTTGGGCTGTTGACAAAATTATCGTTAAACGGGATATTAACCTGTCTATGGCAGTAGGTACAGAGGACTCTGTATTGACGCCAGTTATCAAGCATGCGGATCAGCGTAATATCGCAGGTTTGGCCCGTGAAATTGAGGACCTGGCTCGCAAAACCCGTGAAGGTACGCTGAAGCTGGATCATATGCAGGGTGGAACGTTTACGGTCAATAATACCGGATCGTTTGGTTCGATCCTGTCGCAGCCGATTATCAACTATCCTCAGGCTGCAATCCTTACATTTGAATCCATCGTCAAGAAGCCTGTAGTCATTAACGATATGATTGCTGTTCGTTCGATGGCCAATCTGTGTCTGTCTCTGGATCATCGTATTCTGGATGGAGTCATCTGCGGCAGGTTCCTTCAGCGTGTCAAGGAAAATCTTGAAGGATACAATATGGAAACCAAGGTGTATTAATGAAATAGGTGTCTCAAGGGAAAGTGTATGTGCCGATGGCCGTGCACTTTTCCCGCTGTCTGCGGTTAAACGCTCGGATAATCTATGGACAATGAAGCAGAAGGGTGTGGGGAAATCATGAACAAGCCGCTGGATGTTACATACGTACCGATGCTTGATTATGAACAGGCTTGGAACCGCCAAAAAGCAATTGTACAGCAGCTGGACGAAGGTGAGGGTGTGGAGCAGATGCTTCTGCTGCAGCATCCACCGACGTACACGATCGGATCACAAAACCATCCTGAGCATCTGCTTCTCAGTCAGGACGAACTGGATGCAAAGGGCATCACTTTGTTTCAAATAGACCGTGGCGGTGATATTACTTATCATGGTCCAGGCCAGCTTGTGGGTTATCCGCTGCTGATTCTCGGTCGTGATGAGGCGCTCGATCTACACGGATATTTGCGCAGACTGGAACAGGTAATTATTGATTATCTGGCAGATGAGGGGATTGAGGCAGGCCGGAAAGAAGCTTATACAGGTGTGTGGGTTGGCGATATGAAAATTGCTGCGATCGGGGTGAAATTCAACCGCTGTAAACATCGGCGCGGCTTCGTGACGAGTCATGGGTTTGCTTTTAACATTACCTCAGGCATTCAGCATGAAGGCTTTCAGGGGATTGTTCCTTGTGGTATCGAGCAGTACGGTGTGACCTCTCTGGAGGACATCACTGGCAGAACCTACACCGTAGAGCAAGTTGCACAGCAAATTGTTCCGTACTTCGGCCGCATTTTTCCATATGAGATCACCTGGATCACGGAAAAAGAAGCCATTGCCCGTCTCTAGATTCAGACAGTCAAAGGCTTCAAATTCTATCCAAACAGTAGAGGTTCAAGCGCGATGAAAAGGGTGGACCCGATCATGGCGATCAGCATCAGATAGATCACGATTTTGAACCATTTCTTTTTTTGCATGAAGAGAGAACTCCTTTCAACAATGAAAAGTAAACAAGCATATTAATTGTATTGTACCGTATCCACGAGAGGGAGGAAAGTCCTATGATTAAGCAGCAGCGTGTCGTAGATCAGTTTATGGAACTGGTGCAGATCGACAGTGAAACGAAAAATGAACAAAACATTTCTAACGTATTGAAGGAACAATTTACCCAGCTGGGTCTTAGCGTATATGAGGATGATACCAAGGAGAAAACCGGGCATGGCGCGGGAAACCTGGTGGTTACCTGGGAAGCGGATGGTGCATTGGAGGCGGCGCCGATCTTTTTTACATGCCACATGGATACGGTAACCCCTGGACAAGGGATTAAACCCGAGCTCGGAGAAGACGGCTGGATTCGCAGTGATGGAACGACGATACTGGGTGCAGATGACAAGGCAGGGATTGCTGCACTGCTTGAAGCCATTCGTGCTATCCAAGAGAATAAAATTCCACATGGAAAAATCCAGTTCGTCATTACCGTTGGTGAAGAATCCGGTCTGGTTGGCGCTCGCGCGATGAATCCAAAAGATATTGAGGCTGAGTTCGGTTATGCACTCGATTCCAATGGTGCCGTGGGTACGATTTGTGTAGCTGCCCCAGCGAGAGCCGAGATCCAGATGAACATCTATGGAAAATCCGCACATGCGGGGGTCAACCCCGAAGATGGCATCAGTGCCATTCAAGTGGCGGCCAAAGCTATCGCAGCAATGACGCTGGGACGGATCGATGACGAGACCACAGCGAATATTGGCAAGTTCCAGGGCGGATCCGCTCTTAACGTCGTTTGTGATTTTGTACAGATTGAAGCAGAAGCACGCAGTATTGTTCAGGAGAAAGTGGAAAAGCAAATTGCCCAAATGCGTGAAGCCCTGGAAACAACCTGCCGCAAATACGGTGCAACGGCTGAATTCCGCAGTGAGATTCTGTATCCGGCGTTTGGATTCCATGATGAGCATGAAGTTGTCCAGCTTGCACAGCGTGCCATTCGCAGCCTGGGGCTGGAGACAAGTACTTTTGCTTCGGGTGGAGGCAGTGATGCCAACATCTTTAACGGTTTCAACATTCCGACCGTGAATTTGGCCGTAGGATATGAAGATATTCATACGACAAAAGAACGCATTCGTGCTGATGATATCGTAAAACTGTCCCAGGTTGTTGTAGCCATCATTCAGGAAACAGCTTCGGGCAACAAATAAGTTGATGTAAGGGGACATGCTGCATAGCATACACCTATTAGGCAAAAGTCCGGACCCGGTTTGCATCGGATTCGGACTTTTTGCAAATTCATGTTATATTTCATGGGAGATGTGGGTGTAAACAGAAATTATTTACGTCCAGCAATCAAATCGCTTAGTTTGGCATCAGGACCCCATTCACGCAACCACTGTTTCAGTATAAGCTGAACTTGACGGGCTTGTCCGACTACATGTACCGATTGCGGCGTCACATAACTGTTCATTGAATATCCCCCTGATTAGTTTTATATTTTTTTGAATACGCTATAGGCTCACGATATGCACAAAAACAGAGGTTTATACGTGCGATAGATAAAAAATCCAAAAGAAGTGGAGTTGAACATATATGAATCAAACTAACCAAAACCGCTCAGCGCACCCGTCTAACCCCAAGCTGGATGAAGTAACCGTCTCCACCAAGCCGATCTTCGAGGGTAAAGTCATTTCTCTTCAGGTTGATACTGTCAAGCTGCCCAATGGACAAACGGCAACGCGTGAAATTATCCGTCACCCTGGGGCTGTAGCTGTACTTGCCTTGAACGGAGATCGTATGCTGGTGGTGGATCAGTATCGTCAGGCGATGGGGCGTACCGAAGTGGAGATACCGGCAGGTAAACTCGATCCCGGAGAAGAACCGGAGATTGCAGCAGCACGCGAGTTACGCGAAGAAACTGGTTATGTAGCCAAGTCGCTGCGTCATCTGCGTTCGTTTTATACATCGCCGGGGTTTGCGGACGAGATCATTCACTTGTATATCGCCGAGGAATTGGAAGCTGGAGACATGGCACTGGATGAAGATGAATTTCTTGAAGTATCTGAAATTACGCTTGAAGAAGCCTATCAGCTCATGGATCAGAATCGGATCAGTGATGCCAAAACGATGATGGCTGTGTATGCATGGGATATCTACAGAACGACAGGGCGGTTTTAACGATGGTAGATCAACAGGCAACTTCCGCTTCATGGGAGTCTTGTTATGCAGACCTGCATATCCACATTGGGCGTACGTCCCGTGGTGAAGCTGTTAAAATCAGCGGCAGTAGGGATTTGACCTTTGAGAATATTGCTCGTGAGGCGTCAGATCGCAAAGGTATTCATCTGCTGGGTGTCATAGACTGCCATTCTCCGGTTGTTCAGATGGATATCGAGCAGTTGCTGGAGAACGGTACGATGTCCGAACTGAAGGATGGAGGCATTGCTTACCAGGACACAACAATTCTGCTCGGTACGGAGCTGGAACTGCGCGAACCGGAGATGCGGGAATATCATATGCTGGCCTATTTCCGTGATTTAAATACGATGAAGTCTTTCACGGAGTGGATGAAGCGTTATATGAAAAATGTAAACCTCAGCTCACAACGGGTGTATGTTTCTTCCCTTGAGATGCAGGCTGAGATTAAGGCCCGTGGTGGACTCATTGTGCCCGCACATGCTTTTACACCTCACAAAGGCATATATGGCAGCACAGCTCCACGTATGGCAGATGTGCTGGATACAAGTCTGATCGATGCCGTGGAGCTGGGATTAAGCTCTGATTCATCCATGGCCAGCTATATTCAGGAGCTAGATCAGCTTCCTTTTCTAACCAATTCGGATGCGCATTCCCTTGGCAAAATCGGGCGGGAATATAATGAGCTGCACTTGGCCCATCCTTCTTTTGATGAATTCAGCATGGCACTGAAGGGGGAGAGAGGAAGAAGGATCGCAGCCAATTACGGGTTGAACCCGAGACTTGGCAAATACCACCGCACGTATTGTGCAGCCTGTGGCAGCATCCTGGATGAACAGTCAATGTCGGCGGAACGATGCCCCTATTGTGGCAGTACGAAGCTTGTGCAGGGCGTACTGGACCGGATACTGGCCATAGCAGACCGGGAAAGTCCACATGTACCTGCATACAGGCCACCCTATCACTATCAGGTGCCACTCGAGTTTATCCCGGGCCTGGGCAAGGCCAAGCTGCGCCAGCTGCTGGAACACTTCGGAACGGAAATGAACGTGCTTCATCGTACAAGTGAAGAAGAGCTTGCAGGAGTAGTTGGCCCAGTACTGGCAGGTCTTATCGCTGCTGCACGAAACGGACGACTGGAGTTGTCATCCGGAGGCGGGGGAACCTACGGCAAAGTTTCCGGTAAAGGCGCAGAGTAACACAGAAAGACTGAAAGTACAGGGCGGGATCTGGACAAGGAGTCATACGCACGAACTCCGGTTCATAGAATGACTGTGTGGATTTCTTAGGAATCCTGCAGCATGATAACCGGAAAGGGGACTCGTACCTGTATGCGTTCTTCCTACTTCACGTTCAAAGGTCAAACCTCGTTATATGTATTTGTGGCTGTCTTGTTTCTGGTCGGTGTCATTTTTGGCGCCTTGATGGTTAATGCCCTGTCTCTTGAACAACGACAGGATCTGGAGGGATATCTGGGCAATTTTTTTATGACAGTCCAGCATAATGGCCAGGTGATCGAATCCGGAACCTATTGGGATATTGCGATACTTCATTTGAAGTGGGTGGGTCTCATCTGGGTTCTGGGCCTATCCGTCATCGGATTGCCAGGAATACTGGTTCTGGATTTTCTTAAAGGAGTGCTAATTGGATTTACCGTTGGATATCTCGTTGGACAGTATTCCTGGAAAGGGCTGCTGTTTGCCCTGGTATCCGTTGCACCGCATAATTTATTCGTTATCCCGGTACTGCTGATCTGCAGTGTGTCGGCCATGACTTTTTCCTTATATATCATTCGGAATCGTGTTCTCATGCAGCGCACACCAGGTGGACAAAGGCCATTTGCTTCTTATGTGCTGCTAACTCTGGTTATGGCTGGACTGCTGTTAGGTGTTGCGTCTTTTGAAACATGGATAACACCTGCAATGATGCGCTGGGTTACGCCAATGCTGCTGCCCGCGTAGCACGCACCGGATAGTGTAAAATGTTGACTTTAATTACGCACTCCCCCTATAATGAAAGAAGTGGGTTAAGTTGCAGTGTGCAGTGATTTCCTAGGGGGAGGGAGAAAATGGAAGCACGGATCGATAAAATTAAGCAGCAACTACAGTCCCAAGGTTATAAATTAACGCCCCAGCGGGAAGCCACCGTAAGAGTACTTCTTGAGAATGAAGAAGATCATCTGAGCGCGGAAGACGTATTCATGCTCGTTAAAGAAAAAGCTCCCGAAATCGGTCTGGCAACCGTGTACCGTACCCTCGAACTGCTGAGTGAGCTGCATGTTGTAGAGAAAATCAACTTCGGCGACGGTGTAGCGCGTTATGATCTGCGCGGAGATACATCCAAGCATCACCATCATCACTTAATCTGCGTTCAATGCGGAAGTATGGATGAAATACGTGAAGACTGGCTTGGACCGCTTGAAGAGCGTCTGGAGCGGGAATTTAACTTTTCGGTAGTAGATCACCGTCTGGATTTTCATGGGATTTGTTACCGTTGCAAAGCTAAAAATGACCAGAAGCCCAAAGATGAAGAATAACATAGCATATCTTCAAGCTCTCACCGGCGGTTTTGACGGGAGAGCTTTTTTGGTCCAGCATGTGATGTGAGGTTATCCCGGATGTCATATTCCTGGTTTTGTCATCATACCCTGATTCTAGATGAATTCGATTCAGACCAGGAGGGGGACAACCCATGATTATTTCACTGCGACGAGGACTTCGTTTTATACGATTTATAATATTATTTGCAGGATTGGTTTATCTGTTCTATCATGTTCTGGATTTGTTTAATGGCTGGATCTCACCTGTGGACCAGTATCAGATGCCGACAGGAAATGCGGTGAAAGTATTTCAGGAGACGGATTGGCCAGGCAATGGGGAAGCACGTCCTACGCTGGCGGAGAGACTCCGTTTATTTTATTGGTATGGGGAGTAGCCCGGACAGCCAGGGATGCAAATACGGAAGCAGATTGCCAGCTCGGCAATTCTGTCAGATGAGGAGCGTTGTGCATGAAACAGACGATACACGCCTATGCCTTATACTTGGAAGAAGATAAAGGGATGTCAAGCAGTACGCTGGAGTCGTATCTTCGGGACGTGGACAAGTTCATCGAATTTGCAGATAAGGAATACGGTATCCGTGAGGCGGAGCAGGTACGTCGTACTCATGTCATCCTGTTTATTGGCAAGCTCAAGCAGGCAGGTCGTGCCAATGCAACCATTGCACGCAGCGTTGTATCCCTGCGTTCGTACTTTCATTTTTTGATGCGCCGGGGTGAGATTCTGCAAGATCCAACGTTTGACGTCGAGGCTCCCAAGGCAGACAAAACGCCGCCACAGGTGTTAACCGTGGACGAAATTGAACTGCTTCTAGCTTCGCCTGATACTCATTCAGCCCAAGGAGTGCGTGATCGCGCCATGCTTGAACTTCTGTATGCTACCGGTATTCGTGTTTCGGAACTGATTGCGCTGGATATTCGGGATGTGCAGCCGGGCATGCGGTTTATTCGCTGCGGTGGGGCAGGCAAGGAACGCATTCTGCCGATTGGTGCGCCAGCCGCACACTGGGCAAGTGTGTATGTCAATGACTCTCGTAACCAGCTGCTCAAAGCAGACTCGGACGAGCAGGCGCTCTTTGTCAATGTGTCCGGCAGGCGTTTAACCCGCCAGGGCTTCTGGAAGCTGCTCAAAAAAGCGGCGGTGGATGCAGGAATCTCGGAAGAGATTACGCCGCATACGCTGCGTCATTCCTTTGCTGCTCATCTGATTGCAAGCGGAGCAGATACACGTGCGGTGCAGGACATGCTCGGTCATGTGGAGCAGCCTGGACAACAATATGGGCATCATGGTCGCAAAACGATGAAAGAAATCTACGAATCCCATCATCCGCGAGCGAAATAGTTTGCTGAAACGATAAAAAATTCAATAAAAGATGCGGAACATACAGCCGATTTAGGATAAAATAAATTGTACACATTTAAACGCCGTTATACATAAGCGATGCATCATTTGAGTGATTCATTTGCTGAAAGATGCATCTGGCTGATACAGACGGAACGTTTCAACTCAAGGGGGAACATCGAAATGACAGCATTAAATCAACAGATGATTCAGGAAGCTGCATCTTACATTCAAAGTAAAAGCTCCATCAAGCCGGAAGTCGGTTTGATTTTGGGTTCGGGTCTGGGTATTCTGGCTGACCTGATTGAAGATGGCGTTAGCATTGCCTATCAGGATATTCCTCACTTCCCGGTCTCCACAGTAGAGGGACATGAAGGCGAATTACTGGTGGGAACCATCAAAGGTCGTCCGGTCGTTATGATGAAAGGCCGTTTCCATATGTACGAAGGGTATGGCCCGGAACTTACAGCATTCCCTGTACGTGTCATGAAAGAACTGGGCGTATCCTCTTTGCTCGTAACGAACGCAGCAGGTGGAGTGAACACATCGTATGAGCCAGGCGATCTGATGCTGATCTCCGATCATTTGAATATGACAGGCAAAAATCCGTTGATCGGACCTAACGATCCGGCTATGGGCGTACGTTTCCCTGATCTCTCTGAAGCCTACAGCCGCCGTCTGCGTGCGCTGGCGAAGGATACAGCGGCTTCACAAGGGTTTAACGTGCGTGAAGGCGTATATGCAGGCTTGCTGGGTCCCAACTATGAGACACCGGCAGAGATCGTGATGCTGCGTACATTGGGGGCAGATGCGGTGGGCATGTCCACGGTATCCGAAGTGATCGTGGCACGCCATGCTGGTCTGGAAGTGCTCGGAATTTCCTGTATCAGCAATATGGCAGCCGGTATTCTTGATCAGCCGTTGTCCCATGACGAAGTCATGGAAACGACAGAACGTGTGCGTGAATCGTTCCTTGCGCTTGTTTTGGCCGTCATTCCGCAAATGTAATCGTAAAGCTTCAGTAAGACACCCTCTTGTGATCCTTCGGGATCATTCAAGAGGGTGTCTTTTTTTATTTTTATTACAAAAAAGTGAAATTCAGAAAATAATTAAAGGGTAGCATGAAAATATCTGTCCAATGAGAAATCTTTCAGTGTAGCTATAACGATCTACATGTCATGTAAGGAGGTTTGATATGAATATTGACCGTGTCATAGGCGTAATACAGATCGGAGTGTTGTTGCTGCTTTTCACTTTTAAAACGAATATCGCGTTTTTGGCTGCCAGTATGATTATCGTTTTGATCATGATTTATCAAACCTATGCTTCTCCGACAAAGTGGAATATCCGTTTGTTTGTTGCATTGACTTCGTTTCTCATCTTTTGGAATATCTATTCATGGGATTGGGGTTGAGAAGGAAGTATTGGACCCGCGTTTCACTGGCATATTACGATAAATTGGCATGTTCTCCCTTTGACGGGAGGGCATGTTTTTTTGTTTACCTGATCGGGTTACAGAAAAAGTTCGGGAAATCATTCTTTGTATGGAATAATTTGCTGGAAACGCGCCGACAATGATTAGCAGTACATGCATGGAGCATGCAGTAAGCAAGTCATTTGAGGAGGTTAACCCTAGTGAAGAAACGAATAATGGCATCGTTCATGACCCTATGTATTCTGCTGCCCCTAATGGCATCAACAGCGCTGGCTGAAGAAACACCCAAAGCAGCAGGTGCGACAGAGCTGGCCCCATCGGCACGTTCTGCTATTTTAATGGATGCAGATACGGGGACGGTGATATTTGAAAAAAACAGTCATGATCAGCTGCCTCCGGCTAGCATTACGAAGATTATGACCATGCTGCTGACGATCGAAGCCATCGATTCCGGAAAACTGAAGCTGACGGACAAAGTCAGAACAAGTGAATACGCTGCATCCATGGGCGGCTCACAGATTTTTCTGGAGCCTGGTGAAGAAATGACCGTGGATGATATGTTAAAAGGAATCGCCATGGCTTCCGGTAATGATGCCTCTGTCGCTATGGCCGAGAAAATTGCCGGATCGGAAGAAGCTTTTGTGCAGCTTATGAATGAGCGTGCCAAAGAGCTCGGCATGAAGGATACCCATTTTGCCAACTGTAACGGACTCCCTGTGGAGAATCACTATTCCTCCGCACATGACATTGCCCTGATGAGCCGTGAATTGCTGAAGCACTCGGGAATCACGAAATATACGGGAGCTTATCAGGATTACCTTCGCAAAGATACAGAGAAGCCCTTCTGGCTGGTAAACACGAACAAATTGGTTCGATTTTATTCCGGCGCAGACGGTTTGAAAACGGGCTATACGTCTGAAGCCAAATTCTGTCTCTCGGCTACTGCGATGAAGGACGGACTGCGTACCGTTGCTGTGGTGCTCGGGGAACCGAACACAAAAACTCGGAATGCCGAAGTGTCTTCGATGTTCGATTATGCATTCGGACAATACACGATGAAACCTTTGTACAAAGCAGGGGATCAGCTCGGAAGTCTGAAGATCGAAAAAGGGGAAGTCGCTGAATTACCTCTGACGGCTGCGCAAAATTATAGTGTACTGATGCGTAAAGGGGCAAAATCGGATGAGTTCCGCCATGAGCTGTTAATGGCAAAAGAAGTGAAAGCACCGATCAAGGCAGGTCAAAGTATAGGTAAGCTTGTGGTGTACCAAGGGAACGAGGTTATCAAGGAATTCGATATTCAGGCCCCTCAGGATGTGAATAAGGCGGGCTGGTGGAAACTGTTCAAGCGGACGACATCCAACCTGTTTGATTAACGCTGATTTTACGCGTTCTGCATACATTCTTTGAACGTATTTTGTAGTTAAATAGGGGTTTTCTTCTAGTTTTGTCGGGGGGCAGGAAAAGCCTTCGGAAACGTAGAAATCCTTGTTCAAGACTGGGAGGAGAGTGAGCAAACGTGAACTTGCATGTGGAAATGGAGCATCACCGCGGAATTCTGATTGTGCGATTATCCGGGGAGCTGGATCACCATACAGCCGATATGGTACGAATGCAAATGGATGAGGCCATCCAGCGCAGACAGTGCGAACATTTGGTGCTTAGCCTGAAAGATCTGCAATTCATGGACAGTTCAGGTCTGGGTGTCATTTTGGGCAGATACAAACTCATTAAAAATAAAGGCGGCAAGATGGTTGTATGTGATGTCAATCCGCCGGTGTATCGTTTGCTGGAAATGTCGGGTTTGTTCAAGATCATGCCGATTTACGAAAATGAGGGAACAGCTCTCTCGGGTCTGGAGGTCGTCTCATGAATGAAGGAACGGGAACAAATTTCATGAATCTGCAATTTGCGGCCAAGTCGGAGAACGAATCGTTCGCACGGGTAACGGTTGCGGCTTTTATCTCCCAGCTTGATCCTACGATGGACGAGCTAAGCGATCTGAAGACGGTTGTCTCGGAAGCGGTGACGAATAGCATCATCCACGGGTATAACAACAATCCCGAGGGTGTCGTATCCATTCAGGCGCAAATTCGCGAAGACATGATTACGATTATTGTGGAAGATCGCGGAGAAGGAATTGAAGATCTCGAACTGGCCAAACAGCCGCTATATACGTCCAAACCCGAACTTGAGCGGTCGGGCATGGGCTTCACCATTATGGAAAACTTCATGGATGAATTCGAAGTCAGCAGTGAGCCCGGCAGAGGCACCTCCATCAAGATGAAGAAGAGGATTGAATCCAAGAAAGCATTGTATAATTAGGGGTTGGTCTTATGGATGCTGAAGTGAAACAGTCTTCACAGACCTATTTGGACGATGCCGAGGTCAAACGGCTGATTGCGCTCAGTCAGTCGGGTGACCATGTCGCACGGGATACGCTGGTGAACTGCAACATCAGACTTGTCTGGTCCGTTGTACAGCGGTTTATGAACAGGGGGTACGAACCAGAAGATCTGTTCCAGATTGGTTGTATCGGTCTGCTTAAATCGGTGGACAAATTCGATCTCAGCTATGATGTGAAATTCTCCACCTATGCGGTCCCCATGATCATCGGAGAAATTCAGCGTTTCCTGCGGGATGACGGAACCCTCAAGGTTAGTCGTTCCCTGAAGGAAATGGCGAATAAAGTCCGCAAAAAAAGGGACGAACTGTCCAAACACCTTGATCGTCTGCCAACGATCAAGGAAGTTGCTGAACAGCTGGGGGTGACCCCGGAGGAAGTTGTTTTTGCACAGGAAGCGAATAAACCGCCGACATCCATTCATGAGACCGTGTTTGAGAATGACGGGGATCCGATTACGTTGATGGACCAGATTGCCGACGAATCCCAGGAACGGTGGTTTGACAAGCTGGCACTGAATGAAGCGATTGGTGGTCTTAGTGAGCGGGAACGATTGATCGTCTACCTGCGGTATTACCGGGATCAGACGCAGTCAGAGGTAGCTACCAGGCTGGGCATTTCTCAGGTTCAAGTTTCACGGCTGGAGAAAAAAATACTTCAATCCATTCGCGATCAAATCGCGCAATAGATGTTGGATTGCAAGCTGCAGCATTGGTGCTGTATCACCAATATACGACAACTAACAACCTTTTATCGCGCTAATCGCGCGAAAAAGGTTGTTTTTGTTTGGTACGAATAGACCCTGAACGATTGAACTGCATAATCAAGATCATTCCAATAATACATGCCGTACCCATCCATTGATAGAAACCAAACGGTTCATGGAGCCAAATCACGGTTGTTCCAACGGCGGCCAGGGGCTCTGCGCTCCCCAGTAGGCTAGTTTCCTTAGGTGTAAGACTTTTTAAACTGGCAATATAGAACCAGAAAGCAATCATGGTTCCAAAAATGATCGTGAATATTAAATAGCTGTAGGTTTCGAGCGTTATGCCGGCGAAGTTGGCCTTCCACGGCGGGTGGATAAAACTCAATCCCAGACCGCCGATGATCATGGCCCAGCCAACCACAACAAGTGAATTGAATTTTTTAATCAGTTTTACGGCATAAAGGGTATAAAATGCAGCTGAAACGCCGGATAACAGACCCCAGATCACTGCAAGCCAGGAGACAGATAACCGGGTAACGGAGCCATTAGTCAACAAGAGAAAACAGCTCCCGAAAGCCAGAACGGCACATGCAAGATCCTTGCGGGTGAGAGCAGACTGCTTGGCAGCACAATGTAAATCATGATCATGACTGGCGATAGGTATTGCAGGAGTGTAGCAACTGCAGCATTGCCATGTTTAATGGATGCCATGTACGTGTACTGAACGGCAAGCATTCCCACTAATCCGAAAATGATCAGTTGCCCGGCCGTTTTTTTATTTCTCCATACATCAATAATCTGAGATCGTTCGCGTGTACAGGATTGAATAAGCAGAAGCAGCAAACCAGCACTCAGCAATCGAACGGTTACATACCAGTTGACTTCAATTCCATCCAGTTGAAACAGTTTTTGCGATACGGTACCTCCAATGCCCCAACAGATTGCTCCGGTCAGAACGAGTAGAATACCTGATAACTTGGACCTTGCTATTGTTGCCACTCTTGATCGCCTCACCTTAAATATAAGAATAGTGCTATATTAAGTAGAAATGCGGTACATTAATATCAATATCACACATAAAAATATAAATATATTGAGATGAGGCTCTATGCAGAAGAATGGATTTATCATCGATCAAAATTTGAAGGAAATGACCGAGCACCGCACCGATACCTTAGCCGTAGCCTGTTATGAAACAACCATTGCACAAAATGTCCATGGACACATCCCCCTGCACTGGCATGATGAATTGCAGGTTGTTTCGGTTCTTCAGGGTACGGCGTTGTTCCATATCAACGATCAGAAAGTGGTAATACCGAAAGGTGACGGAATATTTATCAACAGTGGGACGATGCATATGGCAGAAGATCATAGTGAGAATGAAAACTGTATTTATCTCTGTCTGAATATGTCCCCGCATGTTCTGCTGCCTTCAGATTTGTACGTGAAGTATGTGCATCCTTATGTAACGGCCACCAATCTGCCTTTTCTGTACATAGAAGGGGCTGTTTCCTGGGGAGAGCAGATTCTGGGTGCCATCGGTCTCATTAGAAAGGAACTTGTGGAACAGGCTCCTTATTACGAAGTGAATGTTGCTTCGGCGCTGCTGAACATGTGGAAACTTCTGATTACAAACGGATACTCTTTGGAACATGATCCATCGGAGATGAACCGAAACAAGCGAATGAAGGACATGCTGCAATGGATTCATCTGAATTATTCGGATCCCATCAAGTTAGAGGATATTGCAAGGACCGGGCAGTTAAGTCGATCGGAGACGTGCCGGTATTTCAAGCAAATGCTGAGAACCACCCCGATGCAGTATGTTATGGATTACCGTATCCAAATAAGTATTGAGCTTTTGCAGCTCTCCGAGCGTAACATCACCGAAATTGCGTACGACGTCGGTTTTAACAGCACGAGCTATTACATTAATCAATTTCGTAAAACCATGAATGTGACCCCTTTACAATTCAGAAGGAAGGTCATCCAGAAGAAAATTCTGAAAAAAAGATCTTCTGACTGAAAGGGAGTTTCAGGGTATTGATGTCACAGACAAACTCATGGCCCGAGTCCGTAAGCTGGGACTTCCCCTCATTTCCTCAATCCTGCTGCGGTGCAAAACGATGATTTCGTTCTGCACCCTTTTTCCTGTATGAGTTTATAGTTAGATATCAATATTATGTTAAATAAAAGTAAGTGTCTTTCCCAGTGAAATCAAGTGATTTTGATCAGCCCATAAGATGAAATATGAATATGGATTTCCTTGAATCAGAACAGGAGCAGGATATTTTACAATAAGTGCCGCCTGATTTCTCATTTCCACGGGTTGGTCTTCCGAAGGGAATATGAAACAGGCTTCTTGTGCTTGAATAAAAGCAGGGAAAATTCGGGGGTTTGCCCCATAGGGTTTCAACATATGAAAAGCTTCCGCTCTGCATACCTCGTGAATTCCTTCCTCAGAAGAGATCGCGGATATCTGGAAAAATCCGTCCGCTCCTTCGAATCGTTCTTCGGTAACTTTGTGCCAGCTTCGCGGATAATAGAAAGATACCTTGTATACCTGATTGAGATATAATCCATACGGATGAACATCATGCACTCGTGGTGACCATCTAAGAGCTGTAATCCACCTTGCTTCAACAATTTTGATCGGATTATTAGGGTTTCTTACATCAATAATCCAAATTTCGGTTGCTTGTTCTTGATTATTGCACCCTGATAAGTAAGCGATTCGGTTCCCATCCGGCGACCAACTTAAAGGGGTAGAGAAGCAGGTGGAGACCGCCCATGTTTTTTGTTGCCCTCCAACTGGGCTGTCGGTCTGGATTAAAGAAACATATTGATTATCCACGAAGTCGGTGGCACTGTATGCGATGAGTGAAGAGTCCGGGGACCATTCGGGGTAATAGTTTTTCGCCTGAGGGCCACCATTAAGTTGGTGGCTCGCTCCTGTTGTCAGGTTCACCGTAGTGATCAACGAAATGCTGGCTCCCGGGGATGTATATAGGGCAAACTCTCCGTTAGGTGATATTCTGACATTGTGGAGAGGCCCCTCCGTATTTTGAGTTAATTGCTGTTTGTTCATGCCATCTCGGTTAATTTTATATAGTTGGGTATTGCCTGCTTCATCCGGAGCTGCAAACAGGAGAGCCTCTCCTGAAGGAAACCACTGGACATCGGTGGCTCCTTGTTGAACGATTGAACCGCTGGCATGGGAGTTGATATTGTAGATCACAATCCGTCCGTTTTTTACATAACTCAAGTATAGACTATCCGGCGACCAGCTCAGTAAAGTATAAGGGTCAATTTGATCAATTTGTGCCCATGCCCTGCTGTTTAGATTGAATACATACACGATATTTTTCTTGCCGATAAAGGCGAAGTTCCGGACATCTGGCGACCAATATGGAATTGAAAATTCCTCACCAAGATCTTGGGTCAGCTTAATCGTCTGACCTGTTATAGGTTGATAAAGCCAAATGTCGTACGAATCACCCCCAACATTTGAAGTAAAAAGAATCGCTTCACGATAAGCAAAATTCATATTTGATGCCGCCCTTCAGGTTTGATTTCACTACAATGTATTCAAGAAAAGGAGATAGGCGAATTATTCGTAACATTCCTATCAGAATGTATTTATTCTACAGATAATGAAGGAGCATATATTTTTTTACTTCAGGAGGAACCGTCAATGAAAAAAACAATCACCTTGCTAACCAGTCTGGCGCTAATGCTTGCCACCGCCGCAGGCACAACCTCAGCCAAACCGGGAAACACTCCACCCGGACAATCAGGTAAAGAGATATCGTCAAAAGCACCCAAAGACAAAGAAACTCCAATTGAGGAGAAACAGACCGAGGAAGTCGAGTCTTCTGACACGGTCAGCACTGAAGAAGACAAAGTTAAGGATCCCTCAACATCGGAGACAGAGAATACAACCAACAATACAACCGACCCAACCGAATCCAAGAAAAAAGGCTCCAAAGGATACAAAGGTTTGCTAAATGCTATTCAACATGTGGAAGATAAACCGGCAGGTGCTGTACTAGCCGATATTTTGCTTACAAAATATGCGACTGAGCTGACGCACGAACAAATCAAAGAACTTGAAGCCATCATTGAAAAGGACAAGGCGTTGGAAACTGCGGCAGAAATACTCGAAAAAAACGGTAGTGTGACTGACGCGGTGTATTTGCAGGAAGAGGCCATTAAATCCAATTTTAAAAACCTGGACCTGTACAAAACAATGGGAAAACTCAATGAAAAGGCGGGTAAAAAGAATGGGGTGAAGCTGTATGTGAACGGGGAAGCTTCTAACTCCGAACCTTTTGTCAAAAAGGGCAACACGTTTGTTCCTTTTCGCGCCATAGCTGAGTCTTTGAAAGCCGAAGTGGCATGGAATCCCGAAGAACGCTCCATCATTGTTACGAAGGATGGGGTGAGCATTAAACTTGTGGTTGACAGTAAGACTGCAACAGTTAATGGCAAAAACGTCTCTTTGGATGCGCCAGCCACTATTACAAAAGGCAGTACTTATGTACCCGTACGTTTCATAAGTGAGGCATTGGATGCAACCGTGCAATGGGAAGAAGAAAGTAAAACCGTCGTTGTTTATGAAAAAGAATAATATTGGATGATTGTATTAAAATTCGACCAGGGAATCATATTTCATATATTCTTTAAGAAGCCTCCATTTTGGGGACTTTTCGTTTATCAGGTTAGCCAGAAACTTCTGGTTGGCCTTTTTTTATGGTCGTTTTACGATGGGGGAGCCGGGAGAGCTTGGCGGCTTACCTTCGAAGAACAGCGGCCGATGACCGATCCATCCCGGAGCGCCCGTAGGGTTCCCAACCTTTTTCCAACCCGAATGTAATAAATTTGCACATTCTTCAAATACTAACCTAAATTACGCAGTAAAGGAGTGTTTCGGATGTCTCTGACACCCACTCCAACGGTCTACATTCGTCTGCGCAGCCGTATTCGTATCCAGAGGGGCAGAGAGGTGAAGCTTGGTGATATCGCTCACGTGTTAACCTCTCCGGAAGACGGGGAACGAAGGCTGCTTGAACTTGAACTGCTGCGCCCGGGACCGGAGGACGGCAATCTGATCCTGATTGATATTTTGCAGATCATACCTCAAATTCGGCGCATGTTGCCCGAGGTTACAGTCGAACTAATCGGTTCGGGCCATACGCTGGTTGAGGTCGTTGCGGGGACTGGAAGACCTTCCAAATCCCTGTTCATCCTGGTCTGGTTGCTGCTCTTCTTTGGCTCAGCACTGACCATCATGAATTTCCATGCAGACGTGAACATGCAGGAAGTACAGATCCGCATTGTGGAGATGATTACGGGTCGCCGGGATGAGCATCCCTATCTGTTTCAGGTGGCGTACTCCATCGGGATCGGATTCGGTATGGCTGTATTTTTTAATCATTTATTTAAGAAAAAGTGGAATGAAGAACCCACTCCGCTTGAAGTGGAAATGTTCTTATACCAGCAAAATGTAGACAAGTTTGTCGTCATTGAAGAAACTGAACGAATGCACGAGCAGGAACGCGGGGAGATGAATGCCGATGAGCGTTCTTAACGGAGCGATCAGCATCGTATTAGGCATTGCAGGAGGAATTGCAGTAGGAAGCGGCGTGATTGCCCTCATTCTCGTGCTTGATATGATTCCCAGACTTGCACAGCTAACCCGTTCCTATGACAAAACCCACTGGTATGAAGGGGCGTTGATCGGAGGATCGTTGGTCGGAACCATTGCCGATTTCTGGCACTGGAAAGTGCCTGGAATTTGGGTGCTTAGTCCGATCATCGGATTGTTTTGCGGGGTGTTCATCGGCTTGCTCGCTGCGGCACTGACAGAAGTGCTCAATGTGCTGCCTGTACTGGCAAAACGATTGGGCATGAAATCGTATCTATTCGGACTGCTGCTAGCCATGATTCTGGGTAAAATGACAGGTTCCCTGTTCGACTTTTTTGTATATCAGCGTTAGAACAAGGAATCGAAGGAGGATGGAAAATGGATGTAAGATCAGACAGTACCGGGCACGATTCAGGTGAAGGAGTACCCGAAGAGCTGATGCACAAATCACCTTATGAAATTCAAAAGGAAGAGGAGCAGCGGGCGTACGAAAAAAAGAAACAGGATGAAATGTCAGACAGCGTTGAGGAATCCGTACAGTACTGGCAGGATAACGATGATATCTCCCCTCGCATGAGCGATAACAAATATACATTGAAGCAGATTCTGGGCCTTGGAGAGTCTTTTGACGTCAATATGAGAGAGATGGTTCTGGGCGGCAAGCACGTTGGATTACTGTTGTTGACCGGGTTTGCCAAGGACGGGATTTTGCTTGAAGTGTTAAAAAGACTAACCTACCTTTCACCGGATCAGGTAACAGGACATGCGCTCAAGTCGTATTTTGAATGCTACATCCCTCATATTCAGGTGGAGAGAGTCGATAAGATGAGCGCGGTCATTAACAAAGTCCTCACCGGGATGAGTGCCATGTTTGTCGAAGGGGATCGCTCCGTATTGATCATGGATACACGGAGTTATCCGGTACGTTCTCCGGAAGAGCCTTCCCTGGAGAGAGTGGTGCGGGGCTCAAGAGATGGCTTCACGGAAACCCTTTTGACAAACGTTACCTTGGTACGCCGGAGGATACGTGATCCTGGATTGAAGTTCGAGATCATGCAGGTGGGCCGAAGAACCCAAACGGATGTCTGTGTGGTTTATATCGATGATATTGTGGATAAAGTACAGGTGGACTCGGTTCGTGAAAAAATCAAACGGGTGGATATCGATGGAATACCCGCAGCGGACAAACAGCTGGAGGAAGCGATAATCAATAAAGGGTGGAATCCGTTTCCGCTGGTCCGGTATTCCGAACGACCGGATGTGACGGCATCTCATCTGCTTGAAGGAAGGGTTGTCATATTTGTTGACACTTCGCCAAGTGTAATGATTTTGCCTACAACCTTTTTTGACCTCTGTGAACATGCCGAAGAGAACAGACAGACTGCCTTTATGGGAACGTACCTGCGCTGGGTTCGCTTCGCGGGCATTTTAATCTCCCTGTTTTTGCTGCCACTATGGATGTTGATGGTGATTGATCCTGCGCTTAAACCGATAGGACTGGATTTTATAGGTCCACAAGAGAATGTGAAGCTGCCCATCATTCTGCAGTTTCTTTTAATTGAGCTTGGGGTGGATTTGCTGCGGATGGCAGCAGTTCATACCCCTACACCTCTGGCATCGGCCATGGGTTTGATTGCGGCAATTCTCGTCGGGGATATCGCCGTTAAGACGGGATATTTTGTGAATGAAGTCGTTCTCTACATGGCTATTGCGGCGATCGGTATGTTCGCCACACCGAGTTATGAGCTTGGGCTTGCGAATCGGCTCGTGAGGCTGGTCCTGTTGATCGCCGTTGCCATTTTCAAAGTACCCGGATTTGTGGTCGGTACAACCTTGCTTATTTTGGCGCTCACCATACACCGGTCCTACAATTCATCTTACTTGTGGCCGTTCATACCGTTTAATGCAAAGGCTCTGGGGAACTTTTTGTTCCGATTGCCACTCCTGGAAAGTAAAAAACGTCCATCGTTCAACAAGACACGCGACAACACAAAAATGCCTGACGATCCGGACGGTGAAAAGCGGAAAAGTAAAAAACACAAATGATCTGCCTAAAAATCCATTCTTCTCGCTGTCTAATTTGGTATACTGGTGTAAAATCATTGGAGTAGAAACTATTCCAGTATATAAAAAGTGAGGAATGCTGATTATGTATTTACATGGTACAAGTAAAATAAATGCTCATGGCCATCTGGAAATTGGCGGAGTGGATACAACAGACCTGAAAGAACAATTTGGAACACCACTTTATGTAGTGGACGAGCAATTGGTTCGCGATCGCTGCAGAGAATACATGGATGCATTCCGTGCTTCCGGACTGGGTTTCCAGGTTGCTTATGCAAGTAAAGCGTTCTGCGTTATGGCTATGTGTGCTCTTGCTGCGGAAGAAGGACTCTCCCTGGATGTTGTATCCGACGGTGAATTGTTCACAGCTCTGCAAGCTGGATTCCCTGCTGAACGTATTCATTTCCACGGCAACAACAAAACACTGGAAGAGATCGAAATGGCACTTGATGCCGAAATCGGCTGCTTCGTTGTGGATAACTTCAATGAACTGCATTTGCTGCAGGCTGTAGCCGCAGAGAAAAATCGTCAGGTGAACATCTTGCTTCGTGTGACTCCTGGTGTGGAAGCACATACACATGAATACATCTCTACAGGTCAGACAGATTCGAAGTTCGGATTCGATATCGGTAACGGAACAGCGTTCGAAGCGATTGAGCTCGCTTCCAAACAGTCCAACCTGGTTTTGTTGGGTGTCCATTCCCACATCGGTTCTCAAATCTTTGAGGTGGAAGGTTTCCAGATGGCCATTCAGCGCGTAGCTGAATTTGCTTCGAGTGTATATGAGCGTCTTAAAGTAGCGTTCAAAGTGGTTAACCTCGGCGGCGGGTTCGGTATCCGCTATACCGAAGGAGATACTCCACTTGAAGTATCACAATACGTAAAAGCCATTACGGATGCAGTCAAAAATCATTTCGCCCAAATCGGTTACGATGTGCCCGAAATCTGGGTAGAGCCAGGCCGCAGTATTGTTGGTGAGGCAGGTACGACTCTGTACACTGTAGGTACCAGCAAAGATATCCCTGGGGTACGCAAATATGTGGCTGTGGATGGCGGGATGACGGATAACCCGCGTCCGGCTTTGTATGAATCCAAATATGAAGCGGTACTCGCCAATCGTGCGAATGAGTCTGCTCAGGAAACCGTATCGGTTGCCGGCAAATGCTGTGAGAGTGGCGATATGCTGATCTGGGATCTGGACCTGCCTAAAGTTCAGAGCGGTGATTTGCTTGCCGTAGCCTGCACGGGTGCGTACAACTACTCCATGGCAAGCAACTATAACCGGATTCGTCGTCCGGCGGTCGTGTTTGTTAAAGACGGTCAAGGTGATGTTGTTGTACGTCGCGAAACGTATCAGGACATCATCCAGAATGACCTTGTGCCGGAGCGTATTGCCAAGCAGCCAGTAACCCGTTAATCTATTGAATATAATTTGAAGAAGACCAAAAGGGACATCCCTTGGTCTTCTTTTTGATTTTAAGGATATTTTCTCAAAAAATATGCTGATTATTTTGCGATCAATCCCATTTCGGTGTACACTAAGAAAAGTGCTATAAAGCTTGGCCCATGCCATGCGTTCTGGCACCATTAACGATGGTCAATACGAAAGGAGTCATTTACATATGGCGAAACAAGCGAAAATCAAAATGGCAAACGGCGGAGAAGTTCTGATCGACCTGTTCGATCAAGAAGCTCCAAACACAGTGGCAAACTTTGAGAAACTGGCAAACTCCGGTTTCTACAACGGACTTGTATTCCACCGCGTTATCCCGGGCTTCGTAGCTCAAGGCGGATGCCCTAACGGTTCCGGTGCAGGTGGCCCTGGCTACACGATCAACTGTGAGATCAACCCGAACAAACATGAGCGTGGAACGTTGGCTATGGCGCATGCAGGCCGTAACACAGGCGGAAGCCAGTTCTACATCTGCTACCAACCACAGCCGCATCTGGATGGACAACATACCGTATTTGGTAAAGTAACCAAAGGTATGGAGTTCGTAGATGCTTTCGAAGGTCGCGACAAAATGGAAACTGTTGAAGTCGTAGAAGTTTAATTGTTATTCTTGCAAGACAAGAAAGAGCCGTTTCGTTTTTAACGAAGCGGTTTTTTTGTATTCTCTAGCTTATTAAAAGTTAGTATGTGACAAAAAGGAACAAAAAACAATTGATTTTTTGGCGTTAAAGTGCTAACATCCAATTAATAACGCAACGATCCTTCAGGGCAGGGTGCAATTCCCTACCGGCGGTGATGCATAGTGTAAGGATATCAATCCAGCACCTGGTGCAAAGTCCGTGACCTGTCTGCCTGTGGCAGATGGCTGATCTGGTGTAATTCCAGAACCGACAGTATAGTCTGGATGGGAGAAGGAGAGGGTGCAGCCCATATGGACTGCATTCCGCAGATGTGTTGCTGCACCAGAAGTCTGCTTCTGTGCAGGGAGAGTCGGTTATCCCGACATTTTCCGTACATATGCCACATCATAGAAGCTCTTTACCTGTAATTGAAGTTCATTAAGGTATGTGTCTGCTTTCACTTGCCTGAAATGGAGTTTTGGGCAAAGTGCTGTTGGCAAACGTATCAACGACATCCTGCTGGTGACACATGTCTCTCATCATCCCCATCGAACGATTGTTCGGGTGGGGATTTTTTATTATGGATATGGTACAACCACCTCTCTGATGGAAGGGAGGTCTCTAACTTAAGATATTAACCGTGGGGTGAACGGACTTGGAAATGATCAATGATGAATTTTATATGGGGCTTGCGTTGGATATGGCAGAACGTGCACAAGGGCAAACAGGAATTAATCCTGTCGTTGGTTGTGTAGTTGTAAAAGAAGGCAGGGTTGTGGGTCTGGGGAGTCACCTCAAACGGGGTACAGGCCACGCAGAAGTACATGCACTGAATATGGCAGGCAGTGATGCCGAGGGCAGTACGGTTTACGTAACCCTCGAACCTTGCAGTCATTATGGCAAAACGCCGCCGTGCAGCGAACGTCTGATTCACGAAAAAGTGAAGCGAGTCGTGGTGTGCTGTGAAGATCCCAATCCGCAGGTATCCGGCAGAGGGATCAGCATGTTGCGTCAACAAGGCATTGAGGTCGAAGTCGGCGTTTTGCGCGAGCGCGGAAGACGTTTGAACGAGAAATTCATTAAATTCATTACCACGGGCCTACCGTTTGTTACCTTAAAAACAGCATCTACGCTGGATGGCAAAATTGCTACCCGCAGTGGAGACAGCAAATGGATCTCCAACGAACCTGCACGCGAAATCGTACATGCGCTGCGTCATCGTCATCAGGGTATTATGGTTGGCGTGGATACGGTTATTGCAGATAACCCAGAGCTCACCACTCGCCTTCAAGTGGAAGGGATCAGCCCTGTACGAATCGTTGTGGATTCCAAGCTCCGCCTTCCTGTAGGGTCAAAAATGGTCAAGGACGGACTTGCACCAACCTGGGTGCTTACGACGGATGAGGCAAGCGCTGAGGCGGCCGAGCGTCTGGAAGCCTATGGCGTGGAAATTATACGTTGTGGTCCAGGACCAAGAGTGGATTTGCTGAGTGCGCTCAGCAAGCTGGGTGATCGAGAGATTGGTTCCATCCTGCTTGAAGGCGGCGGCACATTGAACGGTGCGATGCTGGAAGCGAAATTGGTGGATCGGCTGTTGATGTTTATCGCTCCAAAAATTGTGGGCGGGTACGATACACCGGGCAGCTTCCGATTCGAAGGTGTGGAACGCATGAGCCAAGCCATCCAATTGAATCAGCTGGAAATCGAGCAAGTTGGAGATAATATCAGTATTGGTGGAATCCCTGTCTGGCCTGAGTAACGGAAATGAAATTGCAAGAAGAGAAACGAGAATAAGGAGGCGGCAGCATGTTTACCGGTTTGGTGGAAGAAGTCGGTCAGATTCGGCGTATTGGTCGAAAAGGCGAAGCAATGGTCCTGAACATCGGAGCTTCCGCCATCATGGATGATTTGAAGATAGGCGACAGCGTGTCTGTGAACGGAGTTTGCCTAACGGCAACGACTTTGGAAGGTGGAGGATTCACTGCAGATGTCATGCCTGAAACCTACCGGCATACTAATCTCAGCCAGCTGCAATCCGGGAGCAAAGTGAATCTGGAGCGGGCCATGCAGTCAGGCGGCCGTTTTGGCGGACACATCGTGCAAGGGCACGTGGATGGCACGGGAGTGATCGGCAGTATCACACGTGATCAGAACGCTGTTGTATTTGAGATTAAACCGGACGACCATCAGATGTTTAAATACTTGATTCCCAAAGGGTCGGTAACACTGGATGGTATTAGTTTAACTGTGGTGCAGACGACACAAACCTCGTTTACCGTATCGATTATTCCTCATACCATTGGGGAGACTGTACTTCAAGTGAAAAAGCCGGGCGATACCATTAATATTGAATGTGATATTTTGGGGAAATATGTGGATCATCTGCTCCAGTACGGCAAAGGACATCCGGAAACCGGTGGAGGCAAACCCAAAAGCATTAGTGAGGAATTTCTGGCCAACCACGGCTTTGCATAAATGAAGGTGTACATTTTATAGAGAGACAACTGGAGGGGAACTTATGTCAGATCAATCCATACTTGATCCCATAGAGGAAGCCATTTACGATTTGATGCGCGGAAAACCCGTTATCGTTGTGGACGATGAGGACCGGGAGAATGAAGGGGACTTTATTGCACTGGCCGAGAAGGCTACGCCTGAAGTGATCAACTTCATGATTACCGAGGGCAGAGGCTTGGTGTGTGTTCCCATTACACAGCAGCGTGCTGATGAGCTCAATCTGAAACCGATGGTTCAGCAAAATACCGATTTTCACGGGACGGCGTTCACTGTTTCTGTGGATCATAAGGATACCACGACAGGCATTTCTGCACATGAACGCTCCATTACGGTGAAAGGTCTAATTGATCCGGAAGCCAAGGGTAGTGATTTCCGCAAGCCGGGTCACATGTTCCCGTTAATTGCAAAAGACGGCGGAGTGCTCCGTCGTGCCGGACATACGGAAGCCGCTGTTGATCTCGCCATTATGTGCGGTTCCTATCCCGCAGGCGTGATCTGTGAGGTTATCAAGGAAGATGGAACTATGGCCAGACTTCCTGATTTGCAGGAGATCGCGCGCAAGCATGATCTAAAGTTGATCAGCATACAGGACATGATTCGTTACCGTAATGAGAAGGAGCAGCTGGTTCAACGTGAAGTAGCTGTTCGCATGCCGACAGATTTTGGTGAATTTCAGGCTGTGGCGTATACGAATGCAGTAGACAACAAAGAGCATGTGGCGTTGGTCAAGGGTAAAATTGACTCTTCCAAGCCTGTCTTGGTCCGCGTTCACTCCGAATGTCTCACAGGCGATGTATTCCATTCACACCGCTGCGATTGTGGGCCGCAATTTGATGCAGCACTCAAACAGATTCATGAGGAAGGCAATGGTGTGCTGCTCTACATGAGACAGGAAGGCCGCGGCATCGGACTGATCAACAAACTCAAAGCTTATAAGCTGCAGGAAGAGGGTCTGGATACCGTTGATGCTAACCTGAAACTGGGGTTTGCCGCTGATCTGCGGGATTACGGCATAGGTGCACAGATTTTGAAGGATCTCGGTGTTCGCCAAATTCGTTTGTTAACGAACAATCCCCGCAAAATCAAAGGTCTTGAAGGCTATGGTCTTGAAGTGGTGGAACGTGTTCCCATCCAAATGGAAGAGAACGAGGATAATACACTTTACCTGCATACCAAGCAGGCGAAGCTTGGGCATATGCTGAAGTTCGATGATATCGAACAAAACGAAGAGAAAAACTAGTCATTCATTTCATGTAATTTATGGAAAAATGGATGCTCAATAATCGGTTAATAAACATTACATTTTACTTTAAGGAGATGACTTGCATGCCGAACTTTTTTGAAGGACATTTGGTATCGGAAGGTTTAAAATATGGAGTGGTTGTAGGACGGTTTAACGAATTCATCACGAGCAAATTGCTTAGCGGGGCCTTGGATGCTTTCAAACGTCACGGAGTACAGGATAGTGAAGTGGATGTGGCTTGGGTTCCAGGAGCATTCGAAATCCCTTTAATCGCGCAGAAAATGGCGGAGAGCGGCAAATATGACGCTGTCATTACACTTGGAACCGTTATTCGTGGTTCAACAACTCATTATGATTATGTGTGCAACGAAATGGCAAAAGGTGTTGCTGCAATTAACCTCAAAACGGGAGTGCCGACCATCTTTGGTCTGGTTACAACAGAGAATATCGAACAGGCGATTGAACGTGCTGGTACGAAGGCTGGTAACAAAGGCTGGGATGCTGCCACGGCTGCAATTGAAATGGCGAACTTGACGAAACAGCTAAAATAGTGCTTATTTAATGTAGTGCCCTGCTTTGCGCAGACGAAATCGGGAGACCGGATTCGGCGGCTTAGCGGGGTTTTGTATTTTTCTGGCGGGAGGATTCGTCTAGTGACGGTAGTTACATATAAACTGGAAACTTTTGAAGGGCCTTTGGATCTGCTGCTTCATCTGATCGATAAGGCAGAAATTCATATCCAGGATATTCCCATCAGCGATATTACCGATCAATATATGGCGTATCTGCATTCGATGCAGGAACTGGAGCTGGATATTACAAGCGAATTTTTGGTAATGGCAGCAACGCTTCTGTCCATCAAGAGCAAACTTTTACTGCCCAAACCACCGGTGATTGAAGACTTTGAGGATTATGATTATATGGAAGAAGAAGATTATGATCCACGTGCGGAGCTGATTGCACGTCTGATAGAATATCGCAAATATAAGGGAATTGCCCGTCATCTGCATGAGCGTGAATGGGAACGGAGCCTTATTTTCTCCAAAGAGCCAGAGGATCTGAGACCGTATATGCCTGTCGAAACCCAATCGAATCCGGTAGAAGGTTTGCATACTTCCGATCTGATTGCCGCTTTTCAGAAGGCCCTGCGCAAGGCGGAGAAGCGTACGACGGTTACTCGAATCCAGCGGGATGAGATCTCAGTGAAAGATCGTATACGCGATGTCGTTGGGGCTTTGGAGAGTATGGGGCCTGGAGGAAGGTTGTTGTTTTCCAAACTGCTGGATGATCAGATTTACCGGCATGAGATTGTTGTAACTTTTCTGGCAGTACTGGAGCTGATGAAGATGAAACAGATTGTCTGTTATCAGGAGCGGATGTTTGAGGATATCGTTATGGAGTGGAGAGGGGAAGCAAGGAATCATGGATTTTCCGAAATTGAAGTCGATTATTGAGGGGCTGCTCTTTTTGTCCGGAGAGGAAGGTCTGAGCATTAAACAAATCGCCGAGATCGTGGATCAGCGGGTAGAACTGGTATCAGATGCGGTGGAGGAAATGATCGCTGACTTCGTGAACCAGGGGAGAGGCGTTCAAATCCTCAAGATTGCGGGAGTGGTCCAATTAGGAACGTTACCCGAGCATGCTGCGTATTTTGAAAAACTGGCTTACTCTCCTGCACGGACCTCACTATCTCAGGCTGCACTTGAGACACTGGCCATCGTTGCTTATCGCCAGCCTATTACTCGTGTAGAGATCGAGGAGATTCGTGGTGTAAAATCCGAACGGGCCATCCATACATTGGTCAACAAGGATCTGATCGAGGAAGTCGGACGAGCGGAGGCAATTGGACGACCTATTCTATATGGAACAACCAAGTCGTTTCTGGATTATTTCGGTCTATCTTCACTTAAAGACCTTCCGGAACCAGGCTTGTTTGAGGATTCTGAGAATCTGGAAGAAGAGACTCAAATGCTGTTTAACAAGCTGGACGGTCAACAGTTGGATTCGGGAAGCACCGACGAGAACGATGTTGATGATGAAAATGGTGAGAACAACCATGAGGTTTATGACGAGAAACCGGACTCTTAAAATTGGATGGCAACCATTGAACACTGAAAAACTGGTACCTTTATAGGGAACCGGTTTTTTTTGTATCCTTGAATCTTGAAATAACCTGGAAAATGGGTCTTCGAGAATGGGATTTTCAGGTCACCCGTGAATTTTTTCCTATATAGAGTGCCATACTAGACTTGTAAAGAATCGAGGGCTTGGAGGTAAGGCCTGTGTGGATTTGGCTTGGAGGAATCGGCTTGTTTGCCGCACTGCTGATTGCCGCTGTTCTCATCTCGAATGTTCATGTGCATTTTACGTTCCGTAAACATAAAAGCGATGATTACGCCCGGATCAACGTTCGTCTCCTCTATGGAATTGTTCGAATTAACTATGAAATACCCAGCATCGTCTTTCGCAACATGAAAGAAGGTTTTCTGGTGAAAACTGAACAGCATGTGAATTATACGCATGGAGGAGCAGAAGGGCATGAGCGTATCAACAAACGTAAAGTCCAAAAGTGGGCAAAAGAAGTAAAAATCATGATGAGGGCTACGGATGCGCTCAAAATTTGGATGCAACAAACGCTAAGCCGTGTACATATGACCCAGTTGTCCTGGTCCACACGAATAGGCATCGGAGATGCAGCTTATACAGCGATTCTCACAGGCTGGGTGTGGAGTATCAAGTCCATTATTATCGGATTTTTGTCGTATCAGATCCGGTTTAAGCGTACACCCATGCTTGAAGTAATTCCTGTTTGGGAAGATGAGATGGAGTTTCAAACGGAACTGGATTGCAGAATGAAGATTCGTATTACGGCGGTTATGTTGGCGGGTTTGAGGCTAATGACACGGGTTCTGGAAGTAGAAGGTGGATGGCGGGTGTGGCTGAGAGTTTTACGGGAACAACGGCGCAAACATAAACAAAAACTAAAGGGACAAAACGGATAATGATGTGAAAGGTCAGTAAGCATTATTTGTGAGTGGCTGCTGTTGTGCTGATTCGCCAGGTGATTTGCAATCATGAGTACTGGGTGCTGTTTCCTTTGTTGTTCTGCTCTCGGACTTACATAGTCTGTGCAGGTTTGGGGATGATATGGTTAGATCAAACCTAGTTCAAATTGAAACTGGAGGGAATTCAAATGTCAGATCATCCAATTCAAGGCTTAATGGAAACCGCAATGGAGAATATCAAGGCCATGGTGGATGTTAATACCATTGTTGGCGATCCGGTTGAAACACCTGATGGAACCGTCATTCTGCCAATCAGTAAAGTTGGGTTCGGATTTGCCGCTGGAGGCAGTGATTTCCATGTGAATGATGGAAAAAGCAAAGAGGTTGGTTCCGGGTCCGTTACAGGAGCAAAAACAGAGAGTGCTCATTCCGCAAACGTTGCTTCTCCTTTTGGTGGGGGCAGTGGCGGTGGTGTATCCATTCGTCCTATTGCTTTCCTTGTTGTTGGAAAACAAGGCGTGCATATCGTACCACTGGATAACTCTACTCATCTGTTTGAGAAACTCATTGATTCCACACCTTATGTTCTTGATCGAATTCAGGGCATGTTCCAGCGTAATGCTACACAATCGAATGGGACCGAAGTGCACCATACACCGGATCATACCACTTACAGCTAAACTGAGTTTAACCTGGATCCCTTATCACAGCACGTTTGTGAAAGGGATTTTTGCTGTTTTTGACGGATGGACATACTTTAGGTTGTCCAAACATAAGCTAGTACAAGATTCCAAGTGACCCGGAGGAATGAATCGATGCGAATGTTAACCAAAGTAGTAATGATTTGTTTGCTTGTACCCCTGCTTCTTCTGCCTTCCTTGCAGGTTGTAGAAGCAAGAGGAACGATCGCTGGACCATCAACTCATGCACAAAGTGCTGCTCTCATTGATGTGACATCTGGACGAATCCTGTACAGCAAAGACGGGGATAAGGAACTGCGTATTGCCAGTTTGACTAAAATTATGACGGCAATTGTAGCGATTGAACAAGGGAAACTTGACGACAAAGTGAAAGTAACTTCATCGGCGTTTGCCAAGGAAGGATCATCCCTGTACCTCAAATTGGGTGAAGAGATGACCCTGGAAAACATGTTATACGGGTTAATGCTGAGATCAGGAAACGATGCTGCTTCGGCCATCGCTGAGCATGTTGGTGGTTCAGAAGAAGGATTTGTACTGTTGATGAACAAAAAGGCTGAGGAAATTGGACTTACCCATTCGCATTTTATGAATCCGCATGGTCTCGATGCAGAGGGTCACTATTCCACGGCCAACGACCTGGCTCGTCTTACAGCTTATGCGCTGCACAATCCGGTGTTTAAACGCATCGTTGCTACAGAAAACAAATCTGCTCCAAATCCGAATGAGAGTTGGGAGTATTCCTGGCACAACAAAAATAAGATGCTGCGTCTGTATGAGGGAGCGGACGGGGTGAAGACCGGATATACCAAAAAGGCATTCAGGTGTCTGGTTAGTTCCGCTACCCGCAATGGACAACAGCTAGCTGCCGTTACATTGAATGATGGAAACGATTGGAATGATCATGCACGTATGCTTGATTTTGGCTTTGAGAATTTCCCTTTGGTGGAGGTCGCGAAGAAGGAGCAGCCTGTGGCTAACATGGACGTGGTGACTGGAAGAGGGTTTACTTATCCACTTGCGGAAAGTGAGAAGGCTTCCGTGACCAAAAAGCTGGTATTGACGAGCAATCGAAACGAGGTGGGAAGCGATACGGAAGACGAGCAAATGGACCCTTCCTTTGGCTTGGCCGGGCGTATTGATATGCAGCTAGAAGGTCAATTTATCGGCTCCATTCCGGTATACCGCAAAGGGAGCTATATCCCTCCTGAGCCGAAGACAGAAGACGCTGCCATTGGTGGTATTGGTGAAATTTCAACATGGGCAGCAGCATGGCGCGAGGTTTTAGGTCATTTGTTATCTCCATAATCAACAGGGAGCATGAGCGGTATATCATCATCTTGTAACTTGATGGCAAGCCGTGCTTCCGGAGGAGGTTTGACGTCATGATTAACGTAATCTGGCTTATGATGATCGTTGTCGGGTTTGGATTCGCAGCTGCAAAGGGCAATATTGAAGTCGTAACCCAGGCTGCTTTTGACGGTGCAGCAACGGGCGTAACGGTATGTTTTGGACTCATCAGTGTGCTTGTGTTCTGGATGGGAATGATGAAAATGGCAGAGGATGCAGGGTTACTTGGCAAAATAGCAAAGCTGCTGGGTCCGGTGGTTGCCTTTCTGTTCCCTGATGTGCCTCGGAATCATCCGGCCATGGGTTATATCCTGTCCAACATGAGTGCAAATCTGCTTGGTCTCGGCAATGCTGCCACTCCCATGGGAATCAAGGCGATGCAGCAGCTGCAGGAGCTTAACCCGGATAAACAAACCGCATCTCCTGCGATGTGCACGCTTCTCGCTCTGAATACGGCAAGTATAACTATCATCCCGACCACGCTCATTGCTATTCGTTTGAACTACCATTCTGCCAACGCCACTGAGATTGTGGGCACAACTCTTATGGCAACGATTATTGCCACACTTGCTGCGATTATGGCCGATCGATGGTATAGGAACAGGACTTTAAATAGACCGCCACGTGTTGTGAAAAGCGGTAATCCCAGCATGAAAGGATGAGTCCATCGTGTTAACCTTCATCAACTGGATCTCTGTCTGGGCCATTCCGGTTATTATCGCGTTCGTTCCATTATATGCGTTTACCAAAAAAGTCCCGGTCTACGAATCCTTTGTTGACGGAGCAAAAGATGGATTCTCCACGGCGATCAGCATTATTCCTCATCTGGTAGGCATGATGGTTGCGATCAGTGTTTTCCGAGCTTCAGGTGCATTGGATTATGTGATCAGTTTGTTTGCTCCACTGGTATCCTGGATGGGAGTTCCAGGAGAAGTGCTGCCACTCGGCATTTTACGTCCGTTAACCGGGACGGGTTCGCTTGCTTTTACAACGGATCTGATTAAAACATACGGTCCGGACTCCATGATTGGACGTATGGCTTCCACGATTCAGGGCAGTACGGATACGACCTTATATGTCCTGACCGTATATTTTGGAGCAGTTGGCATACGAAATGGTCGTTATGCGCTCAAGGTCGGTCTGTTTTCCGATTTGGTTGGTTTTGTTGCTGCTCTGGCTATTTGTTTGATTGTTTTTGGTTAAAAGATCACGATTCTCCTTCCGATATACTAGATATGCTAGAATGATATCGGAGGAGGAGAGTGAGAAATGCAGAAAAGATGGAGACAAGTGCTCCGCTTGGGCATGTCAGGTTTAATTGCTGTTTCTTTGCTTGCTGGACAGGGGATGGCGGCCGCTCAATCGGTCAATACGATTCATTTTACAGGTTATTTTGACAAGCAGCTGCGTGCACAGCTGGCGGACACAGCCGATTCATTTCCTGTTGTAAACGTTCGTCTGGTCAAGCAGGATGAACCGGATATGGTTTACTATGATGTGGGAACCTCGATATTGATCTCCAAGGATGAAGTCCTTACCAACTATCATGTAGTTCAGGAGTTTGCTGAAATGCCGGATGGAGATGAAGGAACGTTAACCGTAGCGAGCCCTGGTCATTTGGATCGCCCCATTAAGGCGAAAATAATCAAGACCGACCCAGTAACAGATATGGCTTTACTGAAGCTGGAAAAGGAAATGGATGCGGAGCCGGTCACTTTCACAACAGCGAGGGATAACCAGATCGTGTATACGATCGGATTCCCCAAAAATCCTGCCGGAGATCTCGTGCTGCTTGACGAAGAATTTCCTTCAACATACAATACCATTGCCAAAAGCAGGGTCTATAGCAACCAAGCTTCGGATGTCCCGGGCAAAAAAGGTATTGGCAGTATTGTAAAAGCTATGGCGCAAGGCAATTCGGGTGGCCCAGTTCTGGACCAGAATAACCGGGTCATTGGAATGATGACCTTTGTATATGGTGGGAAAACGTATTATATTACGTCAAAAACATTGCAATCGTTTATTAAAGACACCAAATCACCTGCCAAAAAACAGATTGCTGTCGCTGGCAAAGTAACCAGTTAACTTCTTCATTCTAATGAAGTGAGTTACATATCCGCAAAGTCAGAATAACCGGCTCATCTTCGTTGTTTCCTGTCAGCTGCAGGAAGCATGGAGATGGGCTTTTTTAGGTTGAAAGGACACAAGAGTGCCGCTGAAAATGGGTATTCTCGCCTCCTGTTTACATTTTCCTTGGATTATCCTTGTGATTTCCCGGCTTGATGGGTATCATTAGTGTGAGGTGACATGACAAACATGGAAAGATTACAAAAAATTATCGCACAGGCAGGCATTGCTTCTCGCCGCAAGAGCGAGGAACTGATCCTGTCCGGCAAAGTGGAAGTTAACGGGGAGGTCGTAACCGAACTGGGTACAAAAGCGAACCCCGAAGAGGATATGATTACGGTTAATGGAAAACCCATTCGCAGTGAAAAGAAAGTGTATTTGATGTTGAACAAACCCAAAGGTGTTATCACAAGTGCATCTGACCCTGAAGGCCGGAAAATTGTATCCGACTATCTTAAAGGTGTCAAAGAACGTGTGTATCCAGTGGGACGACTGGACTATGACACAGAGGGACTGCTTATTTTGACCAATGATGGCGAGTTCGCCCACTTGCTGACGCATCCGAAGCACCATGTACCCAAAACGTATCTGGCAACAGTCAAAGGCGTTCCACATGGTACCGCTCTGGAGAAATTAAAGACAGGCATTATGCTTGACGACGGGATGACCGCTCCGGCCGAGGTAGAGTACAAGGATGTGGACACAGCTAACAATGAAGCTGTAATTTCCATTACCATTTACGAAGGTCGTAACCGCCAGGTAAGACGTATGTTCGAGGCAATTAACCACCCGGTAACGCGTTTGAAACGGATTTCGTTTGGTGGCATTTTGCTGCAAAACCTGAAACGTGGACTGACTCGCAACCTGACCAAAGAGGAAGTCAACAACCTAATTACACTCGCAAAATCGGAACCCGCCAAAAAAATGAAAAAAAGGTAATGTGAGGACACATAATTTTCATAAAACCGCCGCAGTTTTGTGACGAAATTCGCTATAATTGTTCATAGGATGTTCACAGTTGGGAGAGACCATGATCAATTACGAGTCAGTCACTGCAAAGGGGAGCAGCACATGGGGAAATCAAGAAGAACGGTGCAAATCGTCATTTTGTTATTGATCCTGGTGTTGGGCGGATATGCGATTACCACGTCGGTATCCGGCTCGAACGGCAAGCCGAAAGAAGGGGACAAGGCTCCTTCTTTTGAATTGCTGGGCCTGGACGGTCAAGTGCATACGTCTGAAGAGTACAAAGGCAAGGCCATGGTGATCAATTTTTGGGGCACATGGTGCGAGCCATGTGTAAAAGAGATGCCGGCGCTTCAAGCTCAAGCAGACAAGTGGAAAGATCAGGGTGTTCAATTTATTGGCATCAATGCAGGGGAAGATCAAATGACCGTGGATAATTTTGTTCGCCAGGTGGGAGTTAACTTTCCCATTATGCTTGATCGGGACAAAGATTCAATACGGGATTTCGGAATCTCTCCGATGCCTACCACTTTCTTTGTGTCGAGCACAGGCAAAATCTCGACCATTCATATCGGTCAACTAGATTTAGACACGCTTGACGCTCAAATTTCACAACTGGCAAAGCAGCCCTGACAGGAGGTCTAGTCGTGTTCCAGAATACCAAATGTGAATGTGGACATCAGAATCCGGTTGGTACTGTGCTGTGTGAAGCCTGCGGTAAACCGCTGCTCGAAGCAGAGGCAACATCGAAAGAAGTTTTGGAGATGCGCTACGATGGGATGGCGCGGCGTTCACAGCGCAGCAATCCGAATATCATCGACCGTGTGTGGAACTTTTTTTCATCAGTCAAGATTGCTGTATATTTGATTGTGTTCACCTTAGTAGGGTCAATGTTGGGCACAATTTATCCTCAAGAGAGCACATTTCTTAATATTGATCCTTCTGTATATTACAAGGAAACCTATGGCCAGTTAGGTCATATCTACTATCTGCTGGGTTTGTCCCATACATACGAATCCTGGTGGTTCATCCTGCTGCTTGTCATGATCGGGGCATCACTCGTCATATGCAGTCTTGACCGGGTGCTTCCGCTCTATAAAGCACTCAACAAGCAAAAAATCCGCAAACACATGCAATTTTTAACGAGGCAGCGTCTGGTGTACCAAGGTCCCATTGAAGAGGGGGCAGAAGAATGGATTACGAAAGCGGTTACGCCACTTAAGAAGAAAGGATACCGTGTGCATACCGAGGGAAATGCGCTGCTGGCCGAGAAGCAACGTTTCGCCCGGTGGGGACCTTATGTTATCCATATTGGTCTGATTATATTTCTTCTGGCTGTTCTGGCCCGCGGGCTTCCAGGCTTAAATCTGGACGAACATGTTGCCTTTCCTGAAGGCGAGATAAAAAAAATTCCCAACACCTCTATGTATTTGAAAAACGAGCAGTTTAACGTTGAATTTTACAGCGAAGAAGAAGTTCCCGAACAGTTTCGCAATTTGAACAAAATTGTCCCCAAACTGTTTGAAACCAAAGTTGTGTTATATGAATGTACTGCCGATTGCTCTGATCTGTCGAAGAAACCCCAATTGAACGAAGTTGCCAGACATGACGTCAGGGTGAATCATCCATTGAATTACAATGGCTTGAAAGCGTATCAGTTTGATTATGATCTGACGCCCACGATTCGTTCGGTAACACCTGACCTGGTAAATGCCAAAACGGGAGAGAAGTACGGTGCAATCCAGATTGACATGGTGGATACTGAGCGAACCTTTGAGGCTGGGCCATATCGACTGACTGTGAAAGATAAATTTATGGATTTTGGACTCGATGATAACGGTCAGCCCAAATCTTTATCCCCTTCACCAAATGCTCCAGCCTTTTTATTTGTGATCAAGGGACCAGATCTGCCTGAGGAAGGTATTCAATATTTATATTTTGCAAAACAGGTGGATAAGCAGCGTTTTCAACAGGATGCAATTAACCAACAGCTTGTAGGGGGAGAGATTCCTTTGCAGCTCGAAGTCGATAGCATGGATAAAGTAGATATCATACAATCCGTAAGTTATCTGAATATTCGTATAGATAAGGCAATGCCGTTTGTCTGGGTTGGAGCCGGAATCGTAATGTTGGGTCTGGTCATGGGTTTTTACTGGCATCACCGCCGCATCTGGATCCGCATTGACGATGGGCAGCTTACGCTGGGAGGACACACCAACAAAAACTGGTTTGGCTTCAGACGTGAAGTATCTGGTGTGTTAAAACAGATGCATGTGGAAGTGGATGAGAAGTCGTTGGATAACGGGGGGAACCAAGCATGAGTTTATTGGATTTCAGCAGCGACGCATTTATCGTTTCTTTTTTTCTGTATTGTGCTGCATTTTTTTTATATGGCGTTGCTGTTATGGGCAAGAAGTGGAGTAATCGGGACCCTCAGGCTCATGTAGAAAGATGGGGAAAAAGGGCCTTTATTGCGTCGATCGTTGCACTGGCAGCACATCTTGTGTTCTTTTTTACACGCTGGGCTGGAGCAGGCCATATCCCGGTCAGTAACATGTATGAATTTATGACCTTTTTATCCATGATGGTTATGGTCGCATTCATAGTGGTATATGCCATCTATCGCAAGTCGTTGCTCGGATTGTTTGCCTTGCCACTTACAATCATTATTATGGCGTACGCAGCCGTATTTCCGCAGGAGGTACAACCGTTAATTCCGGCACTGCAGTCGATCTGGCTGAAAATCCATGTCACGCTCGCTGCTCTTGGTGAAGCATTCTTCGCAGTTGGTTTTGCAGCGGGTTTTATGTATTTGCTCCGTACAGTCGATTTCAGTGGCAAAGACAAATCATCCAGACGTCAGCGCGGCTGGGTGGAGTTCACATTGATTACAATTGTCGTTGTAGTCGGGTTTATTGGAACGGTTTTCGCCTTCCGGGCCTCTGGGTACGAGACGGTTTTTGTCCAGAAAACGGCTAGCATTGACACAGAGGTACAGGAAGATAGTACAATAGAGAAAGTGATTTATCGCATGCCTCCTATTTTTGCGCCATACAATAGCGAAGTGGAGAGCATGACACCGTTTCTTGGGATGAAGGAACCTCTGCTTGAGACGCCATCCTGGATGAACGGAGTTAACGCCGGGCGCAAATTGAATACGGTGGTCTGGTCATTGATTGTAGGTCTGATTCTCTACGGAATAGTAAGATTACTTGTGAGAAGACCGCTTGGACAAGCACTACAACCTATGCTGGACGGCATTGATGCCGATGATCTGGATGAAATCAGTTACCGTGCGATTGCCATCGGGTTCCCGATATTTACGTTAGGGGCATTAATTTTTGCCATGATCTGGGCTCAGATAGCCTGGAGCCGCTTCTGGGGCTGGGACCCCAAAGAAGTGTGGGCTTTGATTACATGGCTTTATTATAGTGTGTACCTGCATTTGCGTTTATCCCGAGGATGGCAGGGCCGGAAATCTGCCTGGCTTGCTGTGCTTGGATTCCTGGTCGTCATGTTTACGCTGGTTGGTGTGAATCTGATTATTGCTGGACTGCATTCATATGCAGGAGCTGATTAGGATAGGCAGTTTGGCCGAAGTATAGGAGAAAATCCATGAAACAATGCGCAGCCCCTGCGTTAAAAGTGGGCATTCAAATATTGTTCGCCAGATCGAACATAATAGAAGTGATTGGAGTTATTGCAAAGGGGCTGGAGTGGAATGGCAGAACATGAGAACCGGATACTGGTCGTCGATGATGAGGAAAGAATCCGCAGGCTTTTGAAGATGTATCTTGAAAAAGAAGGTTATGAAATTGATGAAGCTGAAGACGGGGAGACTGCACTGCGAAAAGCAACAGCTGGAGAGTACGGCCTGATTTTGCTTGATGTAATGTTACCGGGCATGGACGGTGTTGAAGTGTGTACCCGATTGCGTCAAGTAAAATCGACCCCGGTATTGATGCTGACAGCAAAAGGTGAAGAGATCAACCGTGTTCAGGGATTTGAGGTTGGGGCAGATGATTACGTCGTGAAGCCTTTCAGTCCGCGTGAAGTGATTTACCGGGTAAAAGCTATTCTGCGTCGTTCTTCTGCGACTGCATATCTGTCCAAGGAAAGTAATTCAAGCAACAATATCGTATTCCCTCACCTTGTTATTGAGCATGACGCTCACCGGGTAACGGCGGGTGGGGAAGAGATCAGTCTTACCCCAAAAGAATATGAGTTGTTACATTACCTGGCGACCTCTCCGGATAAAGTGTTTTCCAGAGAGGAATTGCTCAAGGATGTATGGAACTACGAGTTTTTCGGTGATCTCCGCACCGTGGATACGCACGTCAAGCGTCTTCGTGAAAAGTTGAACAAGGTGTCGCCTGAATCGGCGGCTATGATTACGACAGTGTGGGGTGTGGGTTATAAACTGGAAGTACCGAAATAGCTTTAATTTCTGGAGATCACTGGTCGGAAAGTTATGGATAACCATTATATGCCTTGTGGGCTGTGTGCTCATCGCGCTGGGTCTTTTTTTGCTTCCGTACATTGATACCAATTTTGCGGAGTCCGAGTCCAGAGATATTAAGCGCCTGTTCACGTATGTCTGTATCATCGGTTTCAGTTTGACGACTTTTTTCGCCCTGTTTCTGTTCACGAAAATCACTCAACCGATGCAACAGCTGATTCAGGCTGCCAATGCGATCCGCAAAGGAAACTATGGGACAAGGCTCTCTCTTGTGACAAGCGATGAGATTGGTGAGCTGGCTAACACATTTAATCATATGGCTGCTCAGCTCGAGGACAACATTCGGAGCCTGAACCACGAGAAGGAACACTTGGCTAGTGTACTTCGGAGTATGACGGACGCCGTGGTTACCTTCGATGGTGAAGGTAAAGTGATTCTGACCAACCCGCCAGGGGAAAAGATCATGCAGGCTTGGTGTGATCTGGACTGGGCACAGGACGAAGAGGGACAGGAAATGAACAAGGGAGAAAACTCTTCCCGTGATGTTCCAGAACCTCTGGTTCCTTTGTTTAAACTGGTTATGGAGCATGGCGGCGATCAGAGCTCGAATGTACATGTTCAGCAGGGGGTATGGTCGGTGCAGATGACACCTCTGTATGCGGACAGTGTTGTTCGCGGTGCGGTTGCCGTCCTGCGTAATGTGACAGAAGAGGTTCGTTTGGAAAAAATGCGCCGTGATTTTGTCGCCAATGTATCTCATGAGATACGAACGCCTTTATCCATGATGCAAGGTTACAGCGAAGCTCTTCTGGATGGCATGGCAGCCTCTCCTGAGGAGAGTGAAGAGTTGATTCAGGTTATCCATGATGAGTCACTGCGCATGGGCAGATTAGTCAAGGATCTGCTGGATCTGGCCCGAATGGAAGCTGGACATACCGACATGGCAATGAAGGAAGTAGATCTGGTGGAACTCTTGGAGCGGGTGTATCGGAAATTCTCTGTACGTTCGAAAGAACAAGATATAAGACTTCATTTTGAGTGCAACCTGCCTAGCCTTGTGCTTCAACAAGCTGATGAGGATCGGCTCGAGCAGGTATTTACCAATCTGCTTGATAATGCTTTTCGTCATACGCCTCCTGATAAAAATGTTATTATTGCAGCAAAGCTGCTTGAAGATCATCGAACGTCGGTAGCTAAAGTGTCAATCAAGGATGAAGGTGCGGGTATTCCGACTTCCGATCTGCCATTTATTTTTGAGAGATTCTACAAAGCGGATAAGGCACGTGTTCGCGGAGAGAGTGTGGGTACTGGACTAGGTCTGGCCATTGTAAAAAATATCGTTGATGCCCATCACGGTATCATTCAAGTGAACAGTACGCTTGGGGAAGGGACAGAGTTTATTTTACAATTTCCGGTGAATTCCTCGAAATAGCCTGATTTCATACAAAAAGTGCAGAAACACCCCCTCTGGAGGGTGTTTTTTTGTTGAAGTATTCCGTTTAATCTTGTTCAACGTGGAACAAAAGAATGAGGTTATTTTGAAAACAAAAATAGTGTCCAAGATAAATTTCCTTCCAATGTCACATAAGCTTGAAAAACAAGGAAGTCAGAGGAGGTTTGGATAACGCATGTCCGATAGGCGTAAACGGGTAAATATAAAAGCATTTTTGGAAGGTAGATCGTTCAGGGCGGGGTCCCCCTTCATTCCGATAACAACAAGTGAGCAGGAACAGTTGGAAACGTTGCTTCGATCATTAGCAATCATCATTCCTGCAGCAATTAGCCAGCCTGTAGCCGCTAACATACTCGCACTGCAATCAGGTTTGCGGAATCTGCTCACTTTCGTCAACGTGTCAGGTTTCCGTGCTGGAGTTAAAGCCGAACTTCAAGCTGTGTTGGAATTAACCATAGCGGCATCAGAGATTGTACCTGTTGCATTGATCAACTTGGTTGGCAACTTGCAGAATCTGCTCGATGATTTGTTGAGTGTGACCTTATTACTCGAAGTTCCCCCACCAGAGAAAGATAAACTGGTAGCGTTGATTCGATCCACGTCCATTTCACTCAGCCGAGCGACCATAGGGATTGGCTCATCCGGAATAACAGGACTGGCAGGCCCTCCGGGGGTCCCCGGAGTACCTGGCGTGCCTGGAGTTCAGGGAGTGCAGGGACCAGCCGGTCCTCCAGGGGAGGCAGGCTTGGCTGGTCCGGTGGGTCAAGTCGGTCCGATCGGACCGACCGGGCCCGTAGGACCTGTGGGACCACAAGGCGCTCAGGGACCAGCAGGAGCAACGGGCATAGGGCTAAATAATGTAACGCGATACGATCCAGCACAGGGTCCAAGTTATACTCAAGGCCAAGTACTCAGTTATAATGGGAACCTTTATGTTGTTAATGTAAATGGCCCAACGGGTATCCCGGGAAGTTCGCCAGATTTTACATTGCTGTTAGCGGGTGGAACAACTGGTGCAACAGGAGCAACTGGCGCAGGTTTATCAGGTATTGTTCCTTTTGATCCTGTGCTCGCACCAGCGTATGCTTCAGGACAAATTGTGACTTTTGCTGGTGGAACATATATTACCAATGTGGCATCGCCAAGTGGGACGCCAGGGAGTTCCGCAGATTATACATTACTTGCGGGTGCTGGTGTAACGGGCTCCACCGGGGCAACGGGGGCAGGATTAGATGGTGCTGTGCCTTTTGATCCAGTAGTAGCACCGACCTATCCTGCCGGTCGGGTGGTAACGTTTAACGGGAGTACATACATTGCAAATGTAGCGTCTCCTACGGGTACGCCAGGTACTTCTCCGGATTTCACATTAATTGCAGGAGCAGGCCCATCAGGTCCAACGGGAGCGACAGGCCCATCAGGTCCTACAGGAGCGACAGGTGTAGGACTCAGTGGTATTCTGCCGTTTGATCCGGCCGTGGCACCAACGTATCCAGCCGGTCAGGTAGTAACGTTTAACGGGAGTACGTACATTGCAAATGTGGCTGCACCAGCCGGAACACCGGGAACGTCCCCGGACTATACGTTACTGGCAGGAGCAGGAGCAACAGGCGTTACTGGGATTACCGGCGGAACGGGTGGTACAGGTGAAACGGGAGCGACAGGGATACCAGGGATTACGGGAGCAACGGGTATCGGTTTAAGTGGCATAGTGCCTTTCGATCCGGCCGTGGCACCGACGTACCCTGCTGGGCAGGTTGTTACGTTTAACGGCAGCACGTATATTGCCAATGTGGCTGCACCAACCGGAACCCCCGGAACGTCTCCGAACTACACATTGCTGGCAGGAGCAGGAGCAACAGGCGTTACTGGGATTACCGGCATAACGGGTGGGACAGGAGAAACGGGAGCAACGGGTATCGGTTTGAGTGGCATAGTGCCATTTGATCCGGCCGTGGCACCAACGTATCCAGCGGGTCAGGTGGTTACGTTCAACGGCAGTACCTATATTGCCAATGTGGCTGCACCAGCCGGAACACCGGGAACGTCCCCGGACTATACGTTACTGGCAGGAGCAGGAGCAACAGGCGTTACTGGGATTACCGGCGGAACGGGTGGCACAGGTGAAACGGGAGCGACAGGGATAACAGGAATC
>NZ_JABMCB010000176.1 GCF_013359935.1 Paenibacillus xylanilyticus | reverse complement strand
TTTAAACATTTGATTTCTAGACGTATTTGTGGTAATTTTAGAAAAGTGAATTCACGGTTTACACAGGGACGGTGTGTAACCAATAAAAACTCAATTAGAACAAGGAGTATTGGGGAATTACACAGTATGCGTTCTTCAATATTGCCATTCTAATTCAGGTTCATTGATTCTAAGAATCATACTTGTGAATGAATTTACCAAAATATCAAAAGGGAAATCCTTCTTCATTGAAGGGTTTCCCTTTTTTATTCAAAGGAGATGCCTGTAATGCCGAGAAAGAAACAAGAATCTTCTAGGATTCATGGCAACTACCAAGGCAGTATCAATATAGATTCATTACAACCAAGAATTCTTTCTGTCCGGTGTTGTCCATTCAACGTTGAACACATCGTCCATGGGAACTGCTTCTATCGAGGTGGTAGGCAGTGGTACTGTTCGGAATGTGGAGTTGAGTGGATCGCAAGTTTGCGCACAAAATCTGTTCGATATTTACGTTTAAATGAAGATGGATCTGCAGACTTGATTAAAACAATTCCGCTTGATTTTTTCAATGAATTCCGACAATCACAAGTAAAAGCTACTCCTTACTCATCAGCCGAGGTGCAGTCACAAATAAAAATCATCTTACCAACCAGAATGAAGCCAGTCCATTATGAACAATTGGACTTCTCATTCCATATCCATAATAACTAACCTTGAAGGGATCGATAAACATGAGAAAAATGTCGCTGGAAATGGCACAGGAAATTACTGCAGTTGGAATGGAAGACAAAGATAATGTGGAGCTGATGGGTTACCTAGTATGGTACTCTATCGGATTAAAACTAATTGACCGAAACGTATTAGAGTCACACGTTAGAGTGTCGGGAATTGATGAAGACTTGTTGCCTGGCCAAATAAGGATCCCCGATGCATTCCGAAGATCCACCAAAGCGATAGAAAGCAAACAAGCAGCGGAGGATGGTAAGAGATCTGAGAGAATTCTCGTACGTGAAATTGTTAATGACTCTGAACGCATTGTCCGGAGCATTGTAAGGGAGGTAATTGATCCCCAACAAGACGAAAAATTGCAGTATAACACAAACGAGGCCGTCATCACTTTCGAGAGAGATATCCGTCTATTACATTCAGATATTATCAATCCGGATATTAAACCGTTGGTGGATAGGGTACAAGAGTTATTTGTACAATACCAAACTACCCATGACGATTCTGCAGTACGTCACATGTGTATATCGTCTATTAAAAATATGTCGCCGGTAATGGTAAAGACATCTGGGGGCGTTTACTTTATCCCTATAAAACATGAGGAAACATTGCGTGCCTTCGTCAGATTTGTAAATCTTCTGGAGTGTAGCTCAGCATATATGATTCCTCTCATTAAAACCAAAGATACAATGGACCTGGTCCGTACAGCCACAGTGAGTCAGTTGAATTCGGCTTTAACAAATTTAAGAAATGCTTATGAGAATCGAGAGAGTTTAACACCTTCTGAAATCTCAAGTATTGTGAATGAGACCAACCTTTCGTTTGATGTCATTCAAGATTATCAAGGCCTACTTACTAGCGATCTACAAGAGATGAACTCATCCATTACTGATATGAAACGTATGCTTCACGCCGTTTCATCACTAAAATCCAAACGAAAGCCTCGAAGTCGTGGCACACGTCAATTATCCTTATTTGACTAACTATAGTTTTCACACTGAGATCTTTATCCCAGAAAAGGGGTAAGATCTCTTTTCTTTTTTATAAAAATCAAAAAAACTGAGGAGTGTTCAAAAATGAGTGAAACTAAAACTATTGAAAATTATATCCATGCATGCTACCCGGCTATTTGGATCAATACATTCGAGGAACAAAGATGTCTTGATTCTCTATCCGATATCGTTGCTAATGATCCTCATCTATCCATGAAAGTTTGGTCCTGTACTAATGGCTTTGTGGACCACATTAAAGAATCCTTTGAAGATACCGAAGACTTCGTTGAAGAAGGCAGTGAACCGATTCAATCTGAAGAACAAGACTCATCACAATTTATATCCGAAGATGCTTCTGGAACAACCAAGACTACCCCACAAGAGGCATTGGAATTTATCAATGAAGAGGACGTGTTTAACAGAATTTACGTCCTTAAAAACTTCCACCATTACATGGACAATCCATATATTCTTCAACTACTTAAGGATTCGATTAAGGGATGCGTGGCTGCTACAAATTACATCGTTTTTGTCAGCCCTAAAACGGTGATCCCTCCAGAAGTTGAGAAGGAAATCGCTGTTACAACATTTAGTCCTTTAACTATTGGTGAGTACGGTGAAATCTTAGACCGGCTTACCAAACCACAAAATGTCAAGATTAATGCGGAATATAGATCTCTGATTCTAAAGAATTCCTTAGGATTAACTGTGACGGAAGCTGAAAATGTCTACGCATTAGCCTGGACCAAGCACCGGGAATTTGCTGCAGAAGCGGTAAAAACTATTCAACAAGAGAAGGCCAGCATCATTAAGAAGACTGGTATTTTAGAATTCATCCCCCCTAGCAATAAAATATCCGATATCGGGGGAGCTAGTGAGTTTAAAAAATGGGGAGCCATTCGAAAGGAAGCCTTTTCCGAGGAAGCCAAGGAGTTTGGTGTACAGTCACCTAAAGGCGTTCTACTCTGTGGAGTATCTGGTGGCGGAAAGTCCGCGTCAGCCCGCGCATTGGGAAATCTGTGGGAATTACCCATCTTACGATTCAATATCGGAAAAGTATTTGGTTCGTATGTTGGAGAATCCGAAGCCAACATGCAGACCGCGCTGCGAACTTCTGAAGCCATGAGCCCCTGTATTCTATGGATCGATGAGATTGAGAAGGCGCTCTCTGGTATAGGGAACGATTCCTCTGGTGTAACCTCTCGTGTATTTGGAGAATTACTTACCTGGATGCAAGAGAAAGAACAAGATGTATTTGTATTGGCCACGGGCAATAACATTACCAATCTACCTCCAGAATTGCTACGGAAGGGAAGGTTTGATGAGATATTCTGGTTCGATCTTCCTGACCCGAATGAAAGGAAAGAGATTATAAGTATCCATCTCGAGAAACGCGGACGTACTGCCCTGGACTTCGACTTGGACAGTGTTTCCCTGGTCACAGACGGATTTGTAGGTGCTGAACTTGAACAAGTCATTGTAGATGGTATTGCCTTAGCATTTTTCGAAAAAAGTGAACTTCTCACTGAACATCTTATATCGGCTGCAGATCAAACAATTCCACTGTCCACCCAACGACAAAATGAAATCAGTGCTATGCGGGAATGGGCTAATCAATACGCTCGTAGTGCATCAGCACCGGTGACTAAAAAGCCACAACGTAGAAAAGTTGAGTCAACAAGTAGACCCGCCAGAAGGCTCTCATAATCTAACACATTCATAATCTAAACATATTGGAGGAATTCACATGTCACACACATCCCGTATCGAAACGATCATTACAAACATTCCTGCGCTTGAGCGTGCAGTCAAAGAGTTAAAACTGACTTTTGTTAAAGGTGGGATTGTTCGGGCGTACAGTAAGGCCCAAGAATTTCACGCGGATTACGTTATTCAGTTAAAAGGTCCCTATGACGTGGGTGTCATTAAAGTCGAAAAGAAATATGAACTTCGTACCGATTGGTGGGGAGGACACGTTGAAAAGGAAATTGGTAAGAATGCCGGTAGGTTACTGCAGGAGTATCAGATTGCAGTCGCCGTTATGGTTGCTCAAAGCCAGGGCCATACCATCATTAAACAAAAGCTGCCTAACGGCGCTATCAAAATGAGAATTCAACAAAGCTAATTAAAGAGGAGAGTATATATGAAGGAAGTAATCATATTAATCAGTCCAGATGGTGAGTTAACGATCGAAGCTATCGGATATAACGGGGACGGTTGCGAAGCTGCAACTGAACCTTACGAAAAGGGCCTTGGTAAGGTTTCGGAGCGATCATTCAAGAGTGAGTATAAACTTGCTTCAAGTCGCACCAAAAGCAAGTCAGCAACAAGAGGAGGCCGTACCTTAAGATGATGATAAAGATTCATGAAATAACTCCTTTCTCCGAAGTGAATGGACCTGGAGTTAGAACGGTCATCCATTTTCAAGGGTGCAAGTTTCAATGTCCAGGTTGTTTTAACCCTACAACTCATTCCCTTGATGGGGGAGTGAGTATGTCGTTATCCGAGATCATCTGTTCGATACCGGATACAGTAAGTGATATCACAATAAGTGGGGGAGAGCCTTTTCTTCAACCGAAAGCTTTGCTTGAACTAACCACAAGACTAAAGGGACTGGGGTATACGATCGTTGTATTTAGCGGGTTCTATATGAATGAGATTCGCAATCTGAAATACGGCAATGATATCTTGGTCAACATCGATGTTCTGATCGATGGCCGTTTTGATTCAACAGCTGCTTCTTTCCTGGGACTACATGGGAGTGATAATCAAACGTTACATTTCATTAGCAACAAATACTCCCACGCTGATTTTGTTTCTCGTGATGTCGAAATTCTTATTTCAGCAGACGGATCTACACAAATCACAGGATTCCCAACCGCGTCATTGCTTGCAAACTTCAATAACAATTAAAGAGAGGATAGATATTCGCTTATTAGTGAATATCTATCCTTTTTTTGTTTTAAACGCACCAGAAGGGCTCCTTTGAATACCTTTAGAGCGGTAATATATCGAGTAGGTATATACCACTACTTAACATTAAAGAGGTACAAGATACTGCCGATATATAGTATATACCTTAAGTTTAAGTATACATACTGCGTCTCCAGCATGTGTTATTTTGTATGTATGCCATGCTGTTAGTTTTTTCTTGTAATACAAATTAAATTAGAAGAAAGCGGGCTAACCTTGTGAAAAAAATCCTTATTATTTCTGTATTATTTATTTTACTTTGCGGTTGCAATAAATCACCTGCTACTAGTGATGCTGACATTTTGGAGAAAGAGAATGCTAATCCACCGGTTAGTAAAGTAGCTTTAAGTGAAAGTGAAATCGAGAACGAAGAAACAAAGCAAGAATCAGTCGAAACAGAAAAAACAGAAAATGGAGTACAAGAAGTGGAAGAGTCCAGTATCGAGAAAAAGGTTGATTACTGGAGAGTTATATCAGATACAATTAATTTACGTAAATCTCCTGATATAAAATCTCAATCAATTGCTATAGGGAAGAAAGATCAAGATCTAGAATACCTTCATCAGAAATATTTTGACCCAAGTGATAACCGAATCTGGTATAACATCAAAAACAAGCAAGGGACCATAGGGTGGGTTAGTAGTGTTGTCGTTGCTCCATCCGATGGTCAGAATTTCAATCAGAATGATAATCAAATTAGTTCACTACAAGTTATGATGAAGTCAAACATCCGAAAGGAACCGTCTATTGAGAGTGAATCTGTATCCATTGTACAAAAAGATGACCGCTTATACCCGACAGGCGGGCCTATAATAGATGGTGCTGACGGAAGAATTTGGTACCCAATTAAAACAAAATCAGATGAAACCGGTTGGATCAGTAGTAAAGTAATAGAACATCTCTCCAATACAAATCTTGATCTCAGCAACCCCGAAACATATGTAGGTAATTGGGACAGATTTTTAACACCAGCCGATGCTGATAATATGCTGATATCATTAACTCTAGAGAAAGAGAATAATGGATATTCATTTTACATCAATGACAAATATAATTACCTTGGAGTACATGCAGGCACAGCCGGGAAGGTAATCTTTGATAACCAGGGCAAGGGGCAGGCTACAATAAAAATGTCTTCTAAAACTGGTTCTGAGGGAGAATATGAATACACTTCCGGAAAAGGAACACTAACTCTCTTAGATACAGGGATTTTATATAATGGACCAATAATGTCCGGCAACGATGGATATAGTGACTATACTTTTTTTTTTGAGATGCAGTGGAAATATAACGAAGAGGATCTATAGTATTGAAGCACAGGCAGCTAATCAGAGGATTGGCTGCCTTCTTTTTGTATGTTCGGTTTATGACTACTGTTTCTCGAAAATATCTTCACTTTCTTCATTGATGTAGTTACAGATATAGATTAAAAAATATAAAAGAGGCGATCCAATGCCGCTAACACACATATAGGCACAAATGCAAGATATATAGTTATTCCTAAAATCCCAATGATTTGCGTGCTACCTAATTCATTTTTTGTAGGTTGGGAATCATAGTATAGCCCAGCTCGTATATCACCATTTGCCTTTAAAGCAGCTATATAGTTATCAATTCTATATTTCTCCCAGCCCCATGTTTCTTTTTCTTCAATTAGTTCATCTATAGTCTGAGGCCTATAATTCGTAACTTTTTGTAGATAATCATTATCTATAGCTCGTAATTCACTTTGAATTAATAGGATTACACAGAGAAGAGAAGAGGATATAGCTGCAAAAGTAAAGGGTACAGTGATAGCATAGCCCTCGTAAATCATATATTTGATCATCATATAAACTAGAAAACCAATTAAATTACATAGTACAAAAATGTACTTTATCTTCAAAGTTTCACCTACTTCATTATGATATTAAAGTTAAGATCTAAATTTCTGGCGTCATATTTACATATACTGCTTTATCCAATTGCCTGAATAAATAAGAAACAAAGCTTAGAATATCTAAACAATCCTGCTTATTCACTGGCCATGTTATTTTAGGCTCGTGAGCTGTTGGATTTCTAATAGCCTGCATGAGTCCTGAAGATAGAAATTTAATACCGTTTTGAGTATTAACTTCCGATTCTGTCGAACATTTTGTGATCTTTAAAACTCCGTTTTTAGCATCTAAAACATCCATCATCAGACTAGACCCGTCTCTTTGACTCTTAGACTTATCTTTTATTGCATAGTTGTAAGCTTTAGTTGCTTCAAAAACGGCATGAAAATAGTTACCCTGTATAAAAAACTCTCTGCAGTGCTTTACTACTTCAGGATGAAAATCTCTATTATAGAATGTTTGTATTTCATCCTTGTTGACTAAATTATATGAAAGACCGTTTTCCGACAAGATCTTGACTACTTCCTTTTCTGTTTCATCAGTAGTAGCTAATTCCTTGCAAAATTTGATTAACAATTTATCTCTAGATTCATTATCCATACTTACTTTTGCGAGAGTCATAATCCACTCATAAATTAATTTAGCTCTGCTCGATGTAATTGATTCCATAGGAAAACTATCTCTTTCAAAACCAAAAACTCCATTACCTATTCTGTCTATCTCTTTACCTGTTGAACTCGAGGTAAACACACTCCCTATCTTGATTGCAATTAGCTTGTAATTCATTACATATTCCCTTCTTTCTCTGCTCAAGATTACAAATTATACCTAAATACAACGTATTCGAGCATATATAAGCATTTTCCTTCAGGATCTTCTGGTAGGTTAAATGGTGTATGCATCTAGGAAAATCTTCAAGCTGCGGGATAGTTCAATAAATCACTTTGCCTTGAAAATTAATGTTTATAAACCGATAATATAGAAAGAAATTCAATAAAAAATAGTATAGATAGAAGGAGATTTCATGAAACACCTAAAAAAGATAGTTACAACTGCTTTATTTATGAGTATAGCTTTAGGAGTACATAGTGTAAGTGCAGATTCATCATTCAAAGATGTATCATCGACTCACTGGGCAACCAATGCCATACAATCTGCAGTGTCTAAAGGTTATTTCAAAGGCTACTCAGATGGTACGTTCAAGCCCAATGCACCTGTGACAAAAGAAGAATTTGCGGTGTTGCTCTCACGTGTATCCACTAACGAAACCAAGGAAGGCATAGCTTTTCCATCTAGTGTACTGGGACGTTGGAGTGAAGAGGGGGTAACTGATGCCATTTCTAAAGGATTTGTTTCAAGCAATGAGATTGCAGTTCCACAGGAAAGAATAACTCGGATTCAGATGGTCCGATGGATGGTTAACGGCTTAAGTGAGACAAGTTCAAGTTATGCTGAAGCTGCTGAAGCGACTATGGACACTGTAGTCCCCGTGGCAGAGTACTACAAAGGCGGCCTTAACAAGAAAGATTATGGTGATGTATCCGTGGCTTTAGGTACCGGTCTGATGACTGGTTTCACCAATGGTAGTTTCGGTCCGGATCAGACCACAACACGTGCGGAAGTAGCTTCGATTCTTTTACGTCTGGAAAAGATACAAGAGAAGGAAGCAAAAGAATACAGTCAACTTTTGGAATTGGTTGAAGTAGGTCTCAAAGCAACTAACGCTGAACTTATGGGAATCACTTTCAGTGGGAGCAATGCCGGGAAACCTGATGACATAGCAAATATACGTGGGATGGAGCACTCCATGAAATACAACAAAGGGACCATGTCTATCGATAGAATGATTGTAGTGGATCCTGCAAAGAAAGACTCTCTATATTACAAAATGTTTGTGGGAAGTAATTTTAGTGCTAATGCTAAAGGGAGCACTGGCAGTCTCATGTTGTTCACCTTGGTGACAACAACGCCTTCTGTAACGGTAGAAGATTGGGGAAATCAACTGGACTGGCATCACAGTAGACTAACTGCGTCCATGCCTTACACTTCTGATAGTATGAAATCCTACGGTTATCCTTATCTAGTTCGAGATATTAAAACCCAACTTGTAAAAGGGAAAACTTTTACTTACTGGGCGTTTGCTTCAATAGGGAAAACTGATGGTATGATCCAAGTTAAAGTGGGTGATAAAACTCTATCTTTTTCAACTCCTAGGTTATAGTGATACGTATTGCTGTACTACCGGTTTTAATATACATGCAAAAATGAGCGACTTGCAAAAGCAAAGTGGCTCTTTTTTATCAAAATAGAGGATAAAGTCGATCTTACGCTCCAATAAACTCATTGGAATGATTTGAATAAGGACTTAATTATAGATAATCACATTGAGGGGGGGCACTGCAGAAATGCTTACGATCCTTTTTACCTTCTATAAAATAAATTCGAATGAACCGATAATATAGTAGGCTTTAATTAATTCCAGCTAAAAATCGGTTTTTTTGTTTCAAAGTTGGTATATAATTGAGCAATTGTGAAACCCGCAAGTAAAAAAGCAACAAAATCACTAAGGAGGAACAATTATGGATAAGGATTTTCGTGCACGTATTGAAAATGCAAAAAGTGATGAAGAACTAGCTGCTTTGAAAGCTGAAATGGATGCCGAACTTGCTAAACTCAAAGGAATAGAAGACATTTTGAGTGGAAACCAAATAGAGATAGGGGGCAAAGAAGAAGTAGAAGGAGAAGAAGTAGAAGGAGAAGAAGAGTGAGAGTATAGTTTAAAGCTATGGATTAGAGAGGAATACAAAAAACAGTTGATTCAATATTTGGAGGAGTACATATGGTTAAGATAAGTAAAGCGTTGGTTGGGTCCGCGTTAGCCGCAACTTTATTTGTAGCTCCCTTTAACCTACAAGTAAGCGCAGAGCGTGGTGAATGGATGCCTATTGAAGTCAATCTTGATGGTAAAATTCTTGATCTACCTACAGATCCAGTAATTAAGAGTGGAACAACCCTGGTTCCTATGCGAGCTATCTTTGAAGTTCTAGGAGCTAAAGTAACTTGGGATGCAAAAACAAAGAAAGTTGAGGCTGTTAAGGATTCAACAACTATTGAACTAACTATCGGCAGTAAGTCAGGTAAAGTAAATGGTAAAGTCTCTGAAGCTTCTGTACCCCCTCAACTGGTAGAAGGTAATACTTTAATCCCCTTGCGCTATGTAAGTGAAGCTATGGGAATGCATGTAGCTTGGGTTGAGTCTGAAAGACAAGTATTTATTGCACAAGATAAAGAAATTGAAGGAACTACAATGGCAAGTGTTACAGCATTGTATAATAAATATGCACCGACATTTAAAGGTAACAGATACTCTGAGCAACCTTCCTACTCTGCTCCATATAAAGCTGGTAAGTTGAGTGATGGCTTCTTGCAAGACGGACTTAAGTCTGCTAACTTTATCCGTGAGATGGCTGATCTTCCTATATTGGTATTAGATGATCAACTTAATGAACAAGCAGCATATGGAGCCATGTTGTTGCAAGCAGCAAATGAGTTTAGTCATGCTCCATCCAAGCCTTCAGATATGTCTGAGGATGTTTACAAAAAGGGTTTTGCATCAACAAAGTCTAGTAACATTCACATGAGAACAGAAGGAGCTACACCCGTAGAACTTTCAGAAACAGTAAAATCTATGGTAAATGATGCTGGTGTTGCAGACCTCGGTCACAGAAAGTGGGTTCTGAATCCTAAGTTGTACAAAGTAGGATTCGGGTATGGTAGTGACTACCCAGAAGGTTCTACTGCAAATAAAACTAGTATGTCTTTAATGCAAGTATTTGATGAGAGTCAACCTGTAAAAGCTAATTATGATTATATTTCCTGGCCTTCTAAAGGATACTTCCCTATTCAATCTATGGAACTTAACATGATGTTTAGTGTATCCCTAAACCCTGATAAGTACCAAACTCCTGATTACTACAAACTAAGTGGTACAGTTACAAACAAAACTGATGGTTCTGTATTTAAGTTGACTCCTGATAAGACAGAAGGTTTCTACCTCCACCCTGCTGGATACGGTTCTGGACCAGTTATCTCTTTCCCTTACCGGGATGAAGATAAATTGTTCGATGCCCCAAAAGCAGGAGACGAATATGTAGTAGAGATCTCTGGTGTTAATAACACTAACGGAACTCCAGCTACAATTAAATACACTGTAAAACTGTTTGCCTTGTAACATCGTGTGGAAGCGTTCATTCGCTTCCACTTTCTATTTGTATTCTTAAATGGGAGAATGAAGTTTATTAGTAAGATTGCATTTGGATGTTTAGTCCGTGAAGTTATGCTTTGAAAAACAATCATCTATCTCGCGAATGCTTTAATTGACTTGAAAATTACTGTTTGTACGCCGATAATATATAAAGCAATTCGTCAGGTTAAAATACCGATACATAGAAGGAGATTTCATGAAACACATTAAAAAGATAGTTACAGCAGCTTTGTTTATGAGTTTAGCTTTAGGCGTACATAACGCAAGTGCAGAAGCATCTTTTAAAGATGTACCTCCGTCTCATTGGGCAAATAATGCCATTCAATCTGCAGTGTCGAAAGGTTACTTTAAAGGGTATAGTGACGGTACATTCAAACCTAACGCACCCGTTTCAAGAGAAGAGTTTGCTGTATTAATGGCTCGTGTATCTAGCAACGATCAAGTTAATTCTAGTGTAGAATTGAAAGACGTGACTGGTAGATGGAGTGAAACAGGAGTTACTGAAGCAGTTGCCAAAGGTTTTGTAAATGGTAATACATACGCTGTGAATGGATTTAAACCACAACAAGAAATAACAAGGGTTGAAATGGTTAGGTGGATGGTATCTGGATTACAGGTTAAAGATGGAGACTATTCAATTGCTGTATCAGATACAATGAATACAATTGTTCCAGTGGCAGAATTTTATAAAGGTGGACTAAGTGAGAAAGATTATGGAGTTATCAGTGTTGCATTAGGGACAGGCTTAATGAATGGATATAGCGATGGGAAGTTTAATCCCAATAAAACGACTACAAGAGCAGAGGTAGCAGCTATCCTGTTACGTTACGAACAGGTGCAGGATAAACAACCAGAGGATTACGGACAATTAAAGGAAATGAGAGAAATCGGTTTGACAGGAAGCAATATGTACACAATGGGAATTAAAGCAAGAAAACAAACTTATGGTACGGTAATGGACTTTGCAAATACAAGAGGTAAAATACATGATTTTGTAAGAAAAAATGGTACTTTTACTTTAGAAAATCTAATTGTAGTTGACCCACTCAAGAAAGAATCCTTGTATTATAAAATGTTTGTGACTGAAGAAGACAACAGAACTAAAGTTGGTCAAAATAAAGATGATTTTTTGTTGTTTACTTTATTCAAAGCGACTCCAAAAGTAGCTATAAAAAACTGGGCTGAGCAATGGACTTATACTCAAAACTTCTATACTTGGACTTATATGTATCAAACAAAAGGGCAGGATCTATATGGATACCCTCATCTACCAATGTCTACTGAAAAGTTTAGTGAGTTAATACCTGCAAATATAGAAACCAGTTACTGGGGATATTATTTTATTGAAAAGTCTGGTGGATTCAGAGTGGGATTTGGTGGCGCTAATGGGCTTGATTTGTATACTGAATAGCTATTAGTTGACTAAATGTTGTATATAAGCTATTTGCTTACGAAAGTAAGTGGCTTTCGTATGATAACAATAAAATTAAGTAATGCTTGAAATCAACTTATCTACTAAGGATAATTAAAAACTGCAGACCTAAAATTACCTATAATTTTTAGGCTAAGGTTAAAAAGAAAATCTAGATACATAGAAGGAGATCATTATGAAGAAAATGAAGCTTATAGTTAGCGCACTAATTGTTAGTTTGCTATTTACGAATACCACTTCAGCGAAATCTTATGCAACACTGCCTGATCCCGAATGGTCAAGTGAATATAAATACTCTAGCCCGGATTTAGAAAAGTCAGGGGCTACTGTATATATAATTGATTCAAATGGAGTACAGTTTATTCATGATAGCAACGGTTCTAAGAAGAATTTGATAAAAAATAGAGGCGAAGTTCAACATTTTACTGGGGATAATGCCATTGACAATAAAAACGGAAATTATTATACAGTGCTATCGTCGAAAGTAAATAATAAGAAAGTGACGCAACTTTACGCATATGACAAGTCGGGCAAGAAATTATGGAGTAAGACATTTAGTGAAAAACTTAATGATCTGAACAATGTGTACATAACTAGAGACGGAAATGTATTAGTAACCTCCAGGGTATCGTCATATAATTTTATGGTTTATAAGCTTGATAAAAATGGGAAGCTATTAAAGAAAAAACAAATAAAAGAACATATATATCGCTACGAGAATGGATTTCTAGTCACAACTAGCACCATCAAAAACAAATTCTATGACACATTATATGATGATCAATTGAATTTGAAATTCAAATATGAGCGTAGCGGAAATAAAGCAGCCGAATATATTGATAAAGATGGCACAGTTTATTACAATACCTTCGATGGGAAAAAGTACAGTGGTTTTGGTGCTCGAGGAACGAATGGAAAGGAGATCTGGTCCTTCCCATCTAACGGTTTCGAAGAACTGAAATTCGTGGAAAACAAACTAATGATTATAGATTGGAAAAATTTCACCATTTCGTTGTATGATAAAAAAGGGAAAGTTCTGAAGAAATTAAAATTCAACAAAATCATTGATGTTGACACAACTAGCGACAACAAAATATTGATCGTTGAGAACACAAAGCTAACTATCCTAAATGGAACGGATCTAAAACAAATTAGTCAAATCACGGTTCCTGAATTTGTTCCGTATAAAACAAAATTTCACTTAAAAGAAGACTTCAATTTATATGTAACTGTTGCTGGGAAGACAATCTCTAAGTATCTGTTGAATTAGTTTTTTAAAAAATGCTGCTTGCTATAGCGAGTGGCTTTTTTAAATTCCTATAAAATCACTGTTTGTATACCGATAATATAGAAGGCAATTCAATAAAGAAAATACATATATACATAGAAGGAGATAATATGAAACTTATTAAAAGAATAATTTCAGCCGCTTTATTTATGAGTATAGCTTTAGGAGTACATAATGTAAGTGCAGACTCATCGTTTAAGGATGTGTCTTCTACTCACTGGGCAACAAATGCCATTCAATCTGCAGTGTCAAAAGGTTATTTTAAAGGGTATGCAGATGGTACATTCAAACCCAATGCACCTGTAACTAAAGAAGAATTTGCGGTGTTACTCTCTCGTGTATCCACTAATGAACCCAAGGAAGGCATAGTTTTTCCATCAAGTGTACTGGGTCGTTGGAGCGAAGAGGGGGTAACCGATGCCATTTCTAAGGGATAAACCGTCTGAGACTGTATCTAATTGGGGTAATCAAATGGACTGGCACTACAACAGATTGACTTCTTCCATGCCTTACAGTTCAAGCAGTATTAAGTCTTATGGGTACCCTGTTATTCCTCAAGATATTCAAAACTACCTGGTTAAAGATCAGAAAAAAGCATATTGGTCTTTATTCTCTATAGCACGAAGCGGGGGACAAGTCCAGACTCATGTAGGTAATAAAGTCTTGTCGTTCTCTACTAAGTAGTTCCGATCCAAATGTTTCATAAGATCAATTTTTATTAAGATCAGGAATCGTTGGTGTAGCTAAGAAGGCCAATTAAATTCAATATGTAAACAATGATGTGCTTGAAGTTAACTGAAAAATGATGATACAATAGCGGCATAAATCATTTCTTTTCTCAGATAAACTCAATTCGTGCACGTTATGAACTTCTAATAGATGAAGATAACTATGAGGAATTGGTTCGGGATATACTTTTCATTTTAAAGTATAGATTCTCTGAGTGGACGTAAGCAGCATGGCCTGTGAATACGTTACGGTTAGGCTTGGTATTACTTCATAAATGAGTAATCCTTTGCTAGCTAACCATTAATTGAAATACCACGCTTTCTTAAAAACATCAAATTCATCTATTGATATTAAGAGAAGTCGCTCTGTCCCATTAGGCAGAAGACTTCTCTTTTTTTATAAATTTGGCAGTGTCTAAAACAGGACACTGCCTTTTTTTATTCCAAAAGGGGGCATATTGAAAATGAAAAGAAGAACAGTTCGTCTATTCGCACTTACAATGGTTAAACTCCTGGAGGGGCTCGAAGAAACTTGTTTAAAACTTAAACGTTCTCTCCGTAGGACAAAAGTTTGGATGACTTCTGTCTCTATTGTCTGTATCTCGATTTTTGGCATCAATGTATTCACTGATGTCAATCAAATAGACACAGAGTACGTAAGTTACGTTGTTGAGAGTGGTGATACGTTGTACGACATCAGCCAGCGTTATTACAATGGTGATCCAAGACAAGCTGTGTCCATCATTCAATCTATCAATAATATCAATGCAACAATCCATCCAGGACAGATTATCCAAGTACCTTCAAACAAATAAAGGTTGTTGGTTTACTACGGCCTGGAGGTGAATTCTAAAAATTCAAATGAGAGTCCACAACTAAGTGGGCTCTTTCTTTTAATGTTCAACAACCTACAATCAGAGGAGGATTTACAATGGCCAGACTTGGTAGTGAATCAAAGGGAGGATTTTATCGTGCGTCACGTTCCACTATAACTAGATTTTTCTAGGAAATGTGGGGGTTACATTATGTAACAACAACTCTAACTATGAAATACAAGGGGCAGTTCCTTGTCTTTGTCGAATCCACTTAAGCGACATTGTGCTAATACTCCTATGTGCGTTGAATTATGTTGTTAATTCGAGGTACAAAGCTAGGTGAAGTCGGAACCTGAATACCCTACCGATTAATAGGGGATATATGGTGCGGGCATCCTCAACCTATGGCTAGGTAAACGAAACTACGTAAGCCTCGTAAACTCCCCCCTCGAAACGGTTAAAGAGGGTATTAAGGAAGGGTTAATGTACTGGTAGATTGCATTAACTTCATGAAATTGAAATATCTCATGAACCTCTAATATAACTTGTGGATTCAAATTGGAGGTATATCCTTCGGGGTAGAGTAGTAGCCTAAGGGTTGAAATTAAGGATAGTAGTTAGGGAACGTGAGAAGTTGTATAGATGGAGGTACAACAACCTATGAAACTATGCAATGGCAGCGGTCTCGTAGTAGTGATGAAACAAGGTAATGCCTGTGGAGCGAAGGGGACTAGTCGTTTGAGTTCAACATTTCGAAAAAGGGAGAGCTGATTACCCAATTTGGGATAACGAACAAACTCATTGGAGGTGATTCAATGAGGGCAGACACTCTCTCAATAAATAGTGAATTCGATTTGAAAAATGTACTTGATAAGCTTTATGAAATGAGCCTTCACAACAAAGCTCTTACAGGGTTGTTAGAACTGATCATGAATAAGGAAGTCATTGTTACCGCTATTCATAATATTAAAGCTAACAAAGGCTCCAAAACTAAAGGAATTGACCATAAAACCATAAACGATTTTCTTCAAATGGATTATGAGGAGTTGATTCAATTAATCCAAAGGAAGATAAAATCGTATAAACCATTACCTGTTAAACGGACATATATTCCTAAAGGCAATTCAGGAAAAATGAGACCATTAGGGATTCCTACTGTTTTAGATAGGATTATCCAAGAAAGTTTCAGAATCATTCTTGAGCCGATTTTAGAAGCAAAATTCTTCAAGCATAGCTACGGATTTCGCCCTTATAGAGAAGTCGGTCATGCTTTAGGTAGAATACACAACATTGTGAAATGGAAGATGTACTACTGCATTGAAGGCGACTTTAAGGGATACTTTGACAATATCAATCACAGACTGCTGTTAAAGAAACTGTGGAAATTAGGGATAACAGACAAAAGAGTTATTTCGATTATCAAGTCGATGTTGAAGGCAGGCATTATAGATGGTTCTACATTTTCAAAATCATCTATTGGTACTCCGCAAGGGGGTATCTTATCCCCATTGCTAGCAAATGCTTACCTTCATACTTTTGATAAAACCATTGAAACTGCTTATGAAAAACCCTTTAATTCAGATCAATATTCTGGTAGAGGCAATGCGCACCGTAGTTTAAGGAGTTTGGGGTTTCCTCAAATATACTTAGTACGTTATGCAGATGACTGGGTTATATTCTGCAAAACAGAACATCAAGCAAAACGAAGGCTGAAATGGTTAAGGAGTCTATTCAGAAGTAAGTTTAAATTGGAATTATCGGAGGAGAAGACGGTTATTACGGACATAAGACAGAGTCCAATGAAGTTTCTAGGATTTTGTATAAAAGCCGAACCACCACTCCCAATCAATGGTAGGAAAGTTTATTTGAATCATCTTGTCGCCAAGATCTATCCAAACCCTGATAAAGTCAAAGACCAAATTCGTAATATCTCAAAAGAGATCGCTATGTTACCTACCATACAAGGTATTGATAACAAAATGGCTCATATTGAAAATATCAATGCAAAGATAGTAGGTATTGGCGAATATTGGAGCAAAGGACTGTGCAAGAAGACTTTCAATAGAATTGATAACGTCATTCATAATAGATGCTACTTTACTTGGAAAAAGACGTTCAAATCCAATTATCGTAAGTTCTTAATCCCATTAAATGAGCTCACTAATAGACCTAATAGACATAGTAACTTCACAATGGAATCTTGGGCTATTGTAAGTGCTAGAAATGGAATGAGAGTCGGTATTACCAAAGTGAAGATTACTCCTTCAAATTGGTGTAGGCCTTTCGATCCTGAAATGACACCTTATTCGCCAAAAGGTAGGAAAGTATATGCTTCTAAAACAAGGAAAATTAGTCCACTTGCAAGACCTCCCTTATACAACTTTGATATCGCTGAACGAATTAAGTTCAACAAGGATAGAAAGTACAACTTTGAGTTCTACATGAATAGGGAGTATGCGTTTAACAGGGATAAAGGCAAATGCAGAGTTTGTGGAGATAGCTTATGGCATAACCGTATGGAATGTCACCATATTGTCCCCAATTTGCATTTAGGAGAGGTCAATAAAGTTAGCAATCTAGCATGGATGTGTGGTGATTGTCATACTAACTATATTCATGGATATAAAGTTCCAATTAACCCGAAAATCAAAAAGAAAGTACAATATTTCCTAAATCGACTTGTTGAACAGAAATAAAACGTCTGAACTTTATTTCTGAATCTAAATGAGATTACTCGAACGATGGCAAGCCCAGTGCGGGGAAACTTGCATGCTGGGTTTTGAGCGGGGGAAAAGGTGGAGATCATATCAAAGCCTTACCTATCGCTATCTACCCCTACAAAAGAAATAGAACTAATTTTAAGGCGTGTAAAACAAGAACACGATTATCCGTTTTCTATATTTGATCCGTGTGCCGGTACCGGCACAGCATTACTTCAAATTAAAAACCACTTCTCAAACCAAGACATGGTTGAATCTTATGGGATTGAGATTGAAAAAACTCGAGCTTATGAAGCTAAAAGGAATGTTGACCATCTGCTGCAGTGTGGATACGAAGATACACGCATCAGTCATGATACATTTTCATTAATGTATCTAAACCCTCCATTTATGCAGTTAAAGAATGAGAGAAGTGAGTATCGGTTTTTTAAAGATCTTACCCAATCTAATAACACGCTTTCTACATCAGCACTTGTTATTTTAAATGTGCCACAGTATACATTAGCGGAGCTGTCCAAGATCATTGTTTCCAGACTCGAGGATATAAAAGTGTATCGTTTTACAGACGACAACTACTATGACTTTAAGCAAGTGATTGTATTTGGATATCTACGTGGCTCCCAGAAAAACCATCAAAAAAACTCCACCAACAAAGAACACCTCATAGAATACTTAACTGACATTTCATATCGCGGTCCAGAGTGTCTAGAACCATTAGATACCGAGGACGATGTCTGCTATGTGGTACCTCCTCAAGTCAAACCCACAACTATATTTGCATCGACTATTGTAACGATTGATGATGTAAAAAACTCAAGTAAGGAAATTCGATTCTTAGATAAGATTTTCTCCTTAGTAGATGATGTACGTCTACAAAACGATCATATTCAGAATCCAGCAATGCCACTTAAGATCACTCACCAGGTTCAAGCAATCCAATCCGGAGCTCTTCCTGAACATATGGGAGACCACTGTGCGAATTGTTCCTAGACAACCTGTGCTGAAAGGCGCAACAAAACTAGGGGATAAGTAACGTCAGTCACCTTTGACGTTTTCTATCTAACTCTATACCCAATTAGACAGGGGAGGTTCCTGTCCGGATCGAATACTGGCGATTCAGCTCTAATACTCCGACATGCATTTGAGATTTATCAATCAAATGTGTGAAGCTCGGTGAAGACGGCAAATACACCTGTGATGGTTAAAAAAATGCCGGGAGGCCACAAACTTGCTATGCTGACATACCATAGGAACCCTCGTTAGTACGGCTCGATAGCCCAAGGTTACTGAATTAGAAGGTGATCGCCTCATTAAGAGGTCCAATCGTGGAGACGGAATTAGTGGTTTTCGACCTCTGTATTCAGCCCATAATGGCTGAATGTCTTTCGTCCTCCAGTAATGGACAAAAAGACGGTTGGCGGGTCAAAGAGGGCAGCTAAGGCAAAATGTAAGGCTAGGATATAGGGAACAATTGAAGCTCAGAAATGGATGCCAAGGGGGATAAAACCCGATGCCATTAAACGTTAGGAAATGAACGTTTAATCTGAGTGGCGGCAGCCCGTAGTAGTCCGAGCTGGGGAAAGCCCAGTACAAGGCGAAGGGGCATAGTCAATGTAATCCACATTAACATTCAACTTGTCGAGGATGCCGTTGTGCACACCTGACTATACCCAAGCAACGACCCTTCATTCTGTAGAGAGGAGGTGGTTGCATTGGCTCAAAAATTCGACTCACCTAAAACAGAATCCGAGCTCCGATTAATACAAGACACCATGTTTAATATCTCGGCAGCATCCTACGAATATCGAAGAAGCCCATCCTTTAAAGGTTTGTTAGAGATCATTTCTTCTGATTCAGTAATCCTAACTGCTATCCATAACATCAAAAGCAACAAGGGTAGCCAAACACCAGGTAGTGACAAAGAGACAATGAAAGAAGATATCCTTCAGAGAGATTTCAATTTGGTTCTCGGTAGAGTAAAAGAAGCTTTTTCGAACTACCGTCCAAGACCACTCCGAAGAGTGTCAATCAACAAACCTGGGAAGACAGAGAAACGGCAATTAGGAATTCCCTCCGTGATCGACCGCATAATTCAAGAATGCGTTAGATTGGTCTTAGACCCAATTTTGGAACCTCAATTCTTCCAGCACTCTTACGGTTTCCGCCCCATGCGTGATGCTCATATGGCACTAGCCAGGGTAACAGATGTAGTCCATAAAACTGGGCATCACTGGATCATCGAGGGAGATATCAGCAAATTCTTTGAAAGGGTGAATCATTCGATCCTACTTAGGAAACTTTGGGGGATGGGAATTCACGATCGAAGAGTTTTGATGATTATTAAGACTATGTTGCAAGCGGGAGTAATTGGAGAGACCGGAACTAACGATTTAGGCGCACCGCAAGGTGGGATAATCTCACCTCTTCTTGCTAATGTCTATCTCAATTCCTTCGACCAATGGGTCACGCGTGAATGGGAGAATAAGAAGACGCAGAAAGTATATCGTAATCGAAAAAAGACGGTGGCTCTTAGAGAGAGCAGCAATTTGAAGCCGGCTTATCTGATTCGCTATGCAGACGACTGGGTCTTGATCACCAATTCTAAAAGGAACGCAGAAAAGTGGAAATACCGGATCTGCAAATTCCTTAAGGGCAATCTCAAACTTGAATTATCAGAGGAAAAGACCAAAATAACCAATATTAAAAGGAAAACTATTCGATTTCTAGGATTTGAGTACAAAGTAACGAAGGGTAGATCGCGTACCGGTTATATAACCAGGACAAAGCCAGATAGGGACCGTATCGCCACGAAAGTAAAGGAGATACACCGAGATATTAAACATCTCAGGGCAGCCTCATCAATGGAGTTCTTGATCCATGATATTAACCTAGTTAACAACAAGATTCGTGGCCTTATAAACTACTATCAGGCTGCCACATGGATTAATATATCTCTCTCTATCTTTAAGGAACGTCTAAAGTACGCTTCATACAAGTCTCTATTGAAATTCGGTGGTAAATGGACCCGGGCTAATCAGGTTAACAATCTGATATCGATCCATGAATCCTATACGGAGCACATTGCTGCTATTGAATATAAGGGATTAAAAGTAGGGGTTACTTCAATAGGTTTTTCCAAATGGAATAAAGCTATGTTGAAGAAACCTAGTGAAACACCATACACCCCGGAGGGAAGGCAGATATATTCAAATCGTACCGCCAAGAAACCATTAAAAGCTCGAGCAGATGACACACTTAGTGAACATCTCTCGATGCTTATAGCCACTGGCATCAACGGCAGGCTGTATACATTCGAATATTATCTAAATAGAGCGTACGCCTTCAACAGAGACAAAGGAAAATGTAGAATCTGTCGTAAAGAAGTGCATCGATATGACCTGCATTTTCATCACATCAATAAAATGCTGCCAAGCGATCTAGTAAACAAGGTGGGAAACCTAGCTACAATGCATATGAAATGTCATAGCATGATACACAGCAAGCTAGATTACTCCGAATTTGGAACAAAGATTTGGAAATCAATTCTCTCATTTAGGGAAAAGTTGAACTGATAATGTGGGATTACTTTGATGGAACGCCGGATGCGGTGAAAGTCGCACGTCCGGTGTGAAGCGGGGGAAAAGAGCACCCAAACATGATCGCTAAGGCGTTTGATGTGGGTGGCTCTTACCTATCGCTACTGTTGGTTGCTAAAGATGAATCCCACCTTAGTAAAAGGACCGAATACGATCCGGAAACAAGAACATCTAAAACGATAGAAAGTTATACAAGAAAGTCAATAATTCGCGTGTTCACTCCAAATGGACATATCGACCTAAAATAATTAAAATCCATAATTGAAAGAGAGGAAAGATAGCCTCAAATTAAGAGCTATCGCAACTTATGACAACATCCATCTTAGAAAAAAACGAGAGTTTAATTGAAATGAATCCTTCATTAAAACAAATGAGCAGACCGATGATTGCCAGTATCAAAGAATACTATAGTAATCCCTCCCGTAAAGGGTGGGAATCTATTCAACAGTATTCTATTGGTCCTCATACGGTGTCTTCATTATATGAAATGTTTTCTGGTAGCATGGATAGGCCCGAATCAAGCGAATTTGAGGCATTTCTACTCTATATAACAAAGGATTTACGCATTATTAGAACAGAAAAGGAAGGCAAAGTATTTGAGGCCTTTGTCAAAATGATTCTACTCAATGAAGATGACTCAACTTTAGTTGGGATTTCCCTTGCCGGCAGCTTAAGTGCTTGCCGCGCGATTCATGCTTTGTTTTACGAACAAAAAGAGGTTATGGTAACCAATTTCTTCTCTGGTGAGGTGAAATTCTACAAAAGTACACGAAATTATAGAAGGATCGAAGAAGTTCATAGCAAGGTGTGTCATACCTTTTTACTTCCAAGAGTGGCCATTGTCCAAGAATACAATGAAGCTTGTTTGGAGGCGGACGCTAACAATAAGGCTCATCCACCAAGAATATTAATGTCTCGAGGAAACATCAATGAACTTGCAGGTCAATTCATTGCTCAAAAATTCAACTTACCAAAAACTCGTGATTGGGCAGATTTATACCTTTCGCTTATTCCAAAGGATAAATGGACTACCATAAAAACAATTCAAACGGATCTTGATGATGTGGAAGAAACGATTACCACCATTCAAATTAATACGATGAAGGAAGAGGAGGTCTTATCTTGTATTGACCAGGCTATCATTGATGGTACCCTCAATGTTTTCTCTTCGACCAATACGACCTCAAATGTGGTATTTGATGACGGAATGACAACTGAAGACTATCTCCGGAAAAATGCCGAAATTCTCTCTACCAAAATGGAGATGTACTTAAAGCCACTATATAATGGACAGACATACACGAAGTATATCGGCATGACCAATCGCATCTGTCTTCCTGCACAAGCAAGAGCAGTAATGGGGATCCTAACGATTTTGAAAGAGGGATACTCCGCCTTCTTAAATGCTGACATGGGGTGTGGTAAGACGCAGATGTCCTTAACGGCATCTTACGTTTTATCGCAAGAACAACATAGTCGGGGGAGTCATTCGGGAATTTCTGTTTTAATTACTGCTCCGTCAATAACGATACCGAAATGGGCAGGAGAAGAGATCCCTAAGGTGTTAGGCGAACATCATACACGGATACGGGTTATTAACTCGACTGAAGATGCTCTTGATTACGTACGCAAAGTCAAGAGTAAAGAAAGCAAAGTCCCATCCGGTACCATTGAATTTGTGCTAGTCTCAACGGATCGAATGAAGCTTACCGCTAATAAATTTATCTGTAGCGCGATCTGGAACCATAGAACACAAAATTGGCGTTGTCCAGATTGTTATCAACCAATTAAATCCCCTAAACCAAAAGATGCTGAAGCTGGCATTGTTGCTTCGTGGAAAGATATTGTTGAATATCCGAAGTACCCACCAACAATTGAGGAATTAAACGAAGCACGCTTAGATAAAACAATTACACCTGCTGGATTACCACGCAGTTATGTCAACAGATATACTTCCTTCATAAGACAACTCCAATGTGAATGCAAGTCCCCTTCAATCAAAGATGATCAGGAACCAAAAAAACACAAGATCAAGAAAAATTGTACATTAGCCCGGCCAGCATTAAAAAGTCGGGGAGAGGACCGAAACAAGGTTCGCTGGATGATTGCAGAAATCTTCCAAAAACACCTGAAGGGCCATTTCAAGCTAGGTATATTTGATGAGATCCAACAAATGAAGGCTTCAAATAGTGGGCGGGGACTTTCTTTTCACAAACTATTAAAAAGCTGTAGCAAAGCAATGTTTCTCACCGGAACACTAACCAGCGGAATTTCATCATCTATTCAATCTACGTTGTGGCGATCAGATCCTCAATCCCTTATTAACGAGGGTTTCGAACACTCCACATCTAAAGAGCTATGGGCCCAAAAATACGGCGTTCTTGAAAAAGTGACTTACCATGATGTGAATGATGGAAATGCCGGCCGTACGACGAATCGTCGTGCTGAAAAGGTCTCTCTAAAAGAGAAACCGGGCATCGCCCCTCAATTGGTCGCGAAGCACCTACTTCATAAGTCAGTATTCGTTGAGCTTTCTGATTTAGGATTACCTTTGGTGAGTTTAAGAGAAGAACCTGTAATTGTCGATCTGGAAGATGAACATGGTCAAGCATACCGTGAATTTGAACAGGAATTGTACGATACATGTATGAAAATGCAGTCTGATTTAGGAAGTAAGGCTTGGTCTTACTACGCTTCTGCTGTTTTGAATTATGCTGCACAACCAAGCCATGATTGTACTGTTGAGTTTACTGATGATAAAGGAAAACTACTCTCACGAGTTTCCCCTAAAGTGTTTGATGAAAGTTATACAACTGCAGTCGAACAGAAATTGGTAGAGGATATCCGGAAAGAGCTGGCTAATGATCGAGGATGTATTATCTTTACCAACTTCACGAACAAATATAAGACCAATGAGCGAATACAAAAGATCCTTTCAGAGGTGAACATCGACGCTACCATCCTGGACAAGTCCACTACAACAAGTATGGGCAGGTTCGATTGGTTAGAGGAACAAAAGCAACAAGGGACTAAGGTGCTGATCATGAATGCAGCGTTAGTCCAAGTTGGCTTAGATTTGCTATTGTGGCCTAACCTTATGTTCTGGCAGCTAAATGATGATATAAATGCCGTTCGGCAAGCCGGACGTAGAGCGTGGAGAATAGGCCAAACCAAGGAATGTACAGTACGATTTTATGTCGCTAAAAATACGCATCAGATGAAACAATTCGAGCATCTGATGAAGAAAAGAATTGCTGCTTTATTAGTAGAAGGTAGAATTGAACGTTCGGATAAGATCGCAAAATTCGCAACGGACAATGAATCCGGACTAACACGGGATTTAGCGAACAATCTATCTGCAGCGGAACTTACGGAGACTTGGAAAAGTGCAGCTGAGAAAGATATTGATGAAAAACTGAACGTTGTTTCCGAAGAAGATTATCCTGCAGCCATTAATGAAGCATTCAAAATCTTAACAGCAGAGACTAAACGATTATGTGGCGTGTCTGATTTTGAACCAGAAATACCGAGAAAAGTGGAAGATAAGAAATCTATAGGTATGGATCATATTCAAGGGATTTCCGTTTCTAAAACAGAGAAAACATTAAAGATAGATATCATCCAATACAAAACAACACCTGTACGGATAAAGATGAAAAATAGTGAGACTTTTATTCAAGATCAGTTAGTGTTTGATTTTTAAACTCATGAAAAAGAGGCTGGATTTTATTCCAGCCTCTCTTTCTTTAAGGAACCATTACCTACTTTCAAACTAGGCTATTCAGTCAAGTTAGAATCTTCTTTTGCTTCCAACAAAAAGTCAAATACTTGTTCCTTTAAGGAAGAATAATGGTCCAGTTGATCGTTCTCAAAGTAAACTGTCTCTGGACCCTTGTTGCCAAAGCTCTGTGTACTAAGGTCAGAATCAATTTGATACTGACCTTGATACATTCCTACAATTCGGTAAGCCCCAGTATCCGATTCTCCAAGGAAAAGGACATAATCATCATAGATATCCATTAAGTTATATCCTTCAATTGTATAAACGGCCTCTTCATCTTCATAAGCAGGTTCAGCCACAGTAATAATACCATTTGTAAGATTCCCCTTATAAACCTGGTTTACCTCAAATTCAGACTTACTAGCCCGAATAACAATTTCGCCTTGATCATCTGTTTGAAAGAAAGCTTCTCTATTACCTGTGTATTTTCCTGATACAATTAAGTCAGCATTTTCATCTAATTGGTTTACTGTATCGATGACTGGATAATCCGCACGAGCAGAAAAGACCTCTTTTTCGGTATTAACTGATATAGCAGCTTCACTATCATTCGGGATAATAAAAACATATGCGACAATTAGAATAATTGCTATCGCAATAAAATAAGCTACTTTTTTAGAAATATTAATATTCGTCATTTTTTCAATTCCTTTCTACCATCTATATTGAATATTAGATATATCAAGTGATGTAAATGTAGTGTTATTCTTTTTACCGGTTTTCATAATGGAATTTGCATCCAAATTCATTTGGTGACTAAGTGACACTAAGTGTCCAACTTCATGAGTTACCGTTCCTTGCTTGTTAGATGCAGTAAAACCCCATTTTGTCATAACACCATGATTTAACACCATTGTTGCATAACTCCACGTTTTTGAGTCTGTTTCATTAATGGCTTTTCCACTTGAATCATAGGGTTGAACTAGAGCGAAATAATCCAAAGCAGAATTATTATTTGCAGAGATTCGAACCTGAGCAGTTGTAGAAGTTGAATTAGTATAACCGATATTGGCATTAGAGATATTATCCAATTGGTTAAGAGCATTTGTTACATAAGAAGAATAACCATATGTAGAGACTGTTGGTGCCTGATACACAGATATGTTACTAACTGAGGAGAATGAATTTGGGAAGAACGCTGCAGAATTTATATTAGGTGATGATGTACCATTATATTCAATTTGGTCTATTACATAACCAGTTGATGTTAGGCCATCCTTGTTAGTAATTAAGTTCACATATGCTGGACCAGTAATCCACGGAGTCCAAACATCAGTTGTATAGCCCCCGTTTGAGTAGTAGTAAATCGTACCTGCTTCTTGAGTTGTACTGTTATACGATGATGATACTGATACTCTATCTCCATTTGCTAAACCGATTCTTGCAAAGTGTAGACGATAACTTGTAACTGTAGGGGACACTTTAACAACCCGATCGTAAGCTTTTGAACCCTCAATATAATTGTTTGGGTAATTGTCGGATCTAAAGTCAACCTCTTGAACTGTTGCAGCATTAGCCGCAGGAAGATAAATACTTTGGGAAAACATTAAAAGAACAACTAAAAGCGAGAAAAGATATTTTCTTCTACTAACAACCATCATTTACGCTTCCTCCTACTTGAATATAATGTGAGCACAAAATATAATATAGAATATTATCCAAAATATATCAATAGAGAGGTGTAATAAATTTGAAGAAAGTTATAATTCTTACATTTGTCCTGTCGTTATTGAGTGTTCCTGCAGCATTTGCTGTGAAAAGCGCACCACAAAAAATCAGCATTTTCGTCAATAATAAAGAAATTAAACCGAAGACCGATGTGGAACCAACAATTATTCAGAATCGGCTTTATGTTCCTGTTAGTATCTTTAGAGATGCCAACTTTACGGTAGAGTATAAGAATTCTATACTCACTATGGTCAATAAGAATCTTTTGTACTCAAGTAACTTAGAACTTTTGAATGCATTTCATTCTACTTTTATCAATAATTTTGAGAAAATTGATCAAGAGTTAGTCGATATACTTGGTAATTTATTATTAAAAGAAGAGGTTGATACATCCAAGCTAGCTGAACTAATTAAAGTTGCAGAAAGTGACTCTAAAAGTTTTGACTCAGCAAATTTTACACCAATCAGAGATTATTCATCCTCTTTTTCATTTTTAACAGCAAATCAAAGTGTTAATGCATACAAAGAAGCGTTTATCGCTTTAGAAAAATTTATTGAAGATGGAAAAGAGTCGCACTTAGAGGAGTTTTATTCTCAGCGTGAATCTGCACTACGCTACTATGAAGACTTTAAGATTCAATTCGATGAAGTTTTCAAATTGAGTTATATTAGGTCAATCAGCTAACTAATGAGCTCCAAAAGAGGTTGGAGACTTTCCAGCCTCTTTTTCTTTTTTTCAAAATTAAAAAACTCCCTAATGAAAATGACGATTAATCGCACCTTTTCCATACCTTGATTTCTTGTTTACAAGTTCTTTTAGTTCAATGGTTCTATTTACAATATTTACAATTATATATTACAATTATGAACAATTGATGGTAATGTCTGTTATTTTTCTCGTTCCATTTCTTTTTTTCTACCAATAACTTAAGCTAGAGGAGGAATTTCTTTGAAGTTTGTCGCTAAAAAGTTATTTACATGTTTACTTGCGGTATCTTTCTTATCTTCTACTTCATCTATTGCCTTCGGAGCAGAATCAGTTAATCTTAATACAGATCAGTTAGACGCTTATTTAGTTGAGAATGGATACCCGTCTACATTAATAGAGGTACTTGAACAAGAACAGAAACAAGACCTTTATGATCAAAATGCAGTCTATACTTCTCATTATGTTGCTTCATCAACAGTAGACGAGAATAGTGAGAATAACATTGAATCTAGTGAGGAAGGCAATGTTAGTGCGCTCTCACTTTCAAATTTTACACACGTCATTTCACTAAGTCAGGTCACAACAACTTCAGGAAAAGTTGATTTTCAAGTGAATTACAATTGGGATTGGAACTATGGTCCAACCTATACATTTGAAGATCAATGGGGACTAGCTTGGTCCGATGATTTTGATGCTGTGCCGTCCAGTGCAAAATATTCATACAAGGCTTTTGGTCACTGTCCACTTTGTGGATCTAGTGGAAAATATGCCGAAACGCAAGGAACTAGTAAAACAGGCTATAAGAAGTATACTCCAGGAGCCGGCATAGGCTTCTCTGCGAACTTAATTAACGGGTTTACAGGCAGCGATGGAAACCTTTATGGGGTCTATCGGCATAAAGGTTGGTCCGGATTTAAAATAACAAAACCACATGATGGTAGCGGAAGAATTGATTCTTCATCAATGGTAGCCCAATACTTCCATAAGTACCTAACACTAAATGGTGAGTTATCATTTTCTGGTGGTGCAGTTCCTGATGTCGGAATTAGTGCTTCCACGGCCTATGATCAGTCTAATGATGAAGGGCACCAGTGGAACTGGTATCATAAAAATAAATAATAATATTGAAAATCCAAGTGGATACAATATCTGCTTGGATTTCTGTAATTTGAGGTGAGGAAATGAAAAAAATAGTAATTTTAACTTCTATTGTAATAATGGTGGTGTTAACAGGATGCTCAAATAAACCTGAAAGGGTTACTTATGAAGGGAAATCTAATAATTGGTCAGTCTCAATCAACTACGTTCGAGAGAAAAGTAAGTACATCGGTACTCCCGTGATAAAGTATCTTGGAACAGATAAAGTGACTAAAGCCGAAATCGATGTAATCAATAAGAATGATAATGGACCTTTTAATCCTTCAAATACAGTTGACATGATGGACTATTTTAAAAAAGATGAAGATGTCCAGTTAGTTGCCAAAGAGGAAGTGAGCAGCTACAAAGACGTTCGAAGTGTCACTATTCGCTGGGCCACTGACGGTCAAACCTTTGAAGAAGGATTTGTTTTAAATCAGATAAATGACGGTGAATAACATAAATATAACTAGGATATAATCGTTAAAAAAGAGGTAGGATAATATCCTACCTCTTTTTTGTTACGTTTAAACTATAAAATTCTGCCTGTAACTAAACATGATAATCTTCCAGCATTCCCACTTGCCTGATATTACATTCTGAAGGTGGGAGTCTGATATCCACCATTTTAAACAAGGTAGAGTATTATTGAAGCAAGAGCAAGTTATCATTTTTACAGTATAGTTTGCTTTTGATACATACAAGGATTAATAATAATTATCGTCAGGTAAACTGTCTTCAAGTGATTCAGTTGTGGTTTGTTTTTGTGAATATAACTCATCAGGTTCAGAATCTTGTTTGGTAAAAGTCTGCTTACTAAAAAATAAATCATCTGGTTCCGTTTTTTCTATTGTAGAGGTTTCTATTGTTACTTTTCTACTTGTGATGACATCATCAGGACGGGTGTCTTCAAGGCTGCGTGTCTCATGATCATTCAACAAGGACTCTCCTGATGTCTCTTGGACTGGTGTTAAAAAATGGGCAATGTAAGGTTTCATTTGATTTGACCTTTCTTTAAAAGAATAGTAAGTTTATTTTTGTCAATGTCAGCTGAATTCATTGCTACGGTAATATCTATATTATTGACATTTAAAGACTGAATCAAGCTATAAATTCTTTTATAATTTTTTTCATAATCGTCTCCTGAACGAATAAGAATCACCTCAGAAATACTATTTTCAAGAAACCCAGATGTTAGATTGTCAATTAAACTCTTTTGACCATCGTATAGCTTAGAAGGACTGTTTGATAAATTAAGAACATATACCTGAGTATCGGTAATTAAAGAAGAACTGGTTAAGGACGCTGTTTCTTCAAAATGCAGTGAAATGTTATGGAAGGTGACTAAAGCGAGACTCATGATAATAACACCTTTAATATATTTTTCTATATTTTTTATAACAGTGACTTCCTGAATCCATTCAAATTCAGTCAAATAACGTTCGTAATAAATCATCTGTAATAGTTCAGTGGATCGATCATTTGAATTTTTAACATCTTGGTAACGATATCTAGAATAAGATCTTACTTTGATGAATTCATGAAAAAAAAGCATAAGATTAAGTATCCCTGTAACTATGTAAAACAGAGTTAGAAGGATAAGAATATAAAAAACCCCCTCATGTTCGAGAGATTGTTTTAATTTAGAGAGGTAAGGTGTATAAATAGGAATCAGAAAAGCAACCACTGCTAAATAGGCGAGGAATTTGTTAAAAGTTCTATTTTTAGAGTCTATGATGCTATTCATTTTGAAAGATAATGCTTCTTTAATAACTTCTTTATCATTAGGATTTAGTGGTTCTACTTCTGTTCTGTGTTTCTCCAGTCTTGATTCAAAGTCTTTCTGATCAATTGGTTTTTGAATATCTCTCAACGATAGAATTTTAATAAAAGTAAGCTCATCTTTTATTCCTTGTTTAAGTGAGTTTTCTAAAATGTATCGGAAAGTAAATATATGGAGAATATATACTCCTATGTTAAAGCTCAAAAGAGAGAATCGTAGACTTTTGCTTTTCTTTGTGATCTCCCCGAAACTTTCATCACATGTCACTCGAAGTATAGGAGACAAGGAAAGAATTTTTAAAAAATGAAAAACATTTTTAGGTAACCTGTCCATTAATGATCACCATCCTCTAGTAGAAAATGGACGATTGCATCAGAAATTTTCAAATCTAATTTCTCCTCTAACCAAAGCCATTGACCATTTGGATTCACTTCAAGAAAATAGTACTCTCCATTTGAAACTATGAAATCAAAAGCACCAAAACTTAAGCCAAACTCCCTCATAAACTCAAGACATTGTTGGATAATAACTTTTGGTATATCTATAACTTCATAAATATTCTTAGCATGACTTTTTCTCCAATCAATATGATTGTCTGCTTGGATTTTAACAGCAAAAACCTGCCTGTCTACAATAGTTACTCTAACCTCATAATCCTTTGAAACATAGGATTGGAAGTAGGAAGGACAGTGAGACAAATTGACCGGGAGTACTGTGTCAGGTACAAGATTTGTTTGGAGTATGTATTCTTGCTCAGAAGTTATCAATCTTCCTGTTGCAATTGGCTTAACAATAGAGGTTTGCGATTTTACAAAAGCTTGAGCGCTTTGATCGTAATTGGTAACTAATGATTGAGGGAGTCTAAATCCTATTTTTTTCGCAACTTTTAATTGAACAATCTTGTTTTCAGCGCGCTTTAGTAAGGAAGGACGTGTTAGACAACGTTCACCTAATGTTTCAGCTAATCCTTCGGTGAGGGCAAGAAGTTCTTTGGCGATAAGCGGACGTAGCCCCATCTCATAGTCTGAGAGGTCAGGGTAGGCAACTTTACGATAATAGACAGCGTGCACATCATTTAAAGCTATATCTTGATGATCTGTGATAATGTTACTGTAAGCATCACTTATGTTAATTTGATAAGAGTTAATCTGATCAATATTTAAACGTAATGTAAAGAACTCAGAATATTTTTTCTCTAAATAAGTTACTGTATAATCCTTTGAATGTGTTATCACTAGTATATTCTTCACTTAATACCTCACTTAGGGAATTTATGGGAACTTTTTTAGTTGTCTTAAAATACTTTACCGTATTCATCATGCTTTTTAAAGTGAAATCATCATTTTACTTTCCACAGGAATGACCAGGCATAATTTTCGATTAGCTAGAGTAATAATCTTGGAGTTAAGGTCACCTAACGCAGCATTTAACAAAGCCATTAAGTGTGAAGTGAATGGGGCGAATTTAAAATAACGCATATGTAAGATCCTGTCTAAATCGGCCTCTTGTAATTCTATGAACCCCCTGAGTCGAATTGACCTTAAAGATAATATGAGTTTTCTAAATCTCTCTTCTCTACTTGCTTTGCCTTATGTACAAATGCTTGATCCATATATGGGTATTTCATTATTTTCTCAACTCCAAAGTCAATATGTTTCTTACAGATCGAGAGTATCATGTATTCGGAGTAAGACAACTATTTCGAAGTCACTTATTAGATATTTAATTATTGTCTAGTCAGTTCAGGACCGACATTAATCTATACCATATTGAACACTCAAGAATGAAACTTTATTTTTCATAAATATTAGTGTAAAATAAAGCTAATTCTTTTGTTTTTGTATTCTTCAATGCTATTTAAATTATGTACTCCACGAGATGATAATGGATTGGATAGCATTTTGGGACTAATGTATTTTCATTAGGATGAAGAATAAGATTGTGGACACTTTATTTCATTGAATAGAGTGATGGCAATACATATTGAATCAATAATCAAGTTGATTCAATGCTAAGAATCTTTTTTATTTCACCAACAAGTCTAAAACTCAATATTTGGCATCTAAACGCATGGATTCGCTTTACAAAGAGCGGAATCATGCGTTTTTTTTGCATATTGAACAAAATTTCAGGAGGTTATCACAGATGTTCAAGTTTCGTTTGAAAAAGAGGAATCAATACGGTTGGGACGCAATTTCCGCAATCGTTCCTGGTATGCCGACCTTGAAGTTATCATATTGGGTAAAAAACAAAGAGGTCTGTAGTTACATAAGTAAAGAAAGCCAGATCACAAACGAAGTCTTGAAAGCAAGTCATGAGGCTGATCAGAATACTGAAATACAGATCTGGCGAAGAATTGGCTCAGATATGTCAGAAGATTCATGGTCCATATTATGTTTAGCTGCTGCAGTAGACAGACGTACCAGAGTGGTGACATTTATCTCTACTTGCTATAAACATTTACAACATGCAAGTGAGCTAGCAAGCAAGCTTTGGAAGAAATCAAAAGCTAAGTTAATCCGTGCTATATGTCCGGACAATCTATTCTTAGCACATCAGATATGTATGGCGAAATACAACCTATCCCAGAATTCGTTTTCTATGGTAGGAGAAGTATCAGAAGAATACGGGAAGATTATTTTTGCTACCCAAACGAAACGGACTGGCAACTTAGTAGAAAAGCGTATTTACTTTGTCGGTCTAATGGATGTTATCCAGTTTAATGGTTTACTTGCAAGCCTGCTTACTATTTTAGGAGTTGGGACACGAAAAAGTTAAAGACATAATCTACTTGATCAAGAGTAGGCTATGTCTTTTTTTATTCTTACTTTAACTAAAAGAAGGGAAGATTCTAAAATGAAAATTACAATGAAAACGAAGACACTCTTGGATGGCTTAACAAAAGTTAAAGAGACATTAGAGAAATCTGAAAGAGTACCGATCTGTATGAATATCAAATTTCATGCAACAAAAAAAGGACTAAACTTGGTTACGGATAATACCGTGAATTCAACGGAGCATTTCATACCCTCGAAGGAAAATGAATTAAGCGTAGATGAAGTAGGGTCAGTAATGATCCCACCACTCATTATTGAAATTGTAAGAAAAATGGGGTCCGCAGTCTGTATTACCGTTTCTGATCATCCTGATGAAAAACTGACGGATCAGAAACTGATTAATGTAACGTCAGTTGATGAAAAAGTGAACGCAAACTTTAAAATGCAGGGTCTGAGTGCTGTAGAATTCCCCCAGTTTGTCATTCCGAAGGGGAAGGCTCTCCTTCAATTGGATTCTTCTCACTTTCTGGATCTATTAAATAAAACCTTATTCGCAGCCTCCACGGACGAAAACACGCCTATTCTTACTGGCGTTAATATTAACCTAACGGAGCAAGACCTTGTCTTTACTACAACTAACCGACATAGATTAGCCATAGCCTCTTACCAAACCGATTCTATTCAAGAATTCGGGAATGATGGAATAACTATAGCAGCTAAGCCCCTCGAAAAAATATCGAGACTTATTGGAAGTAACAAGGTGGATATTTCTTTAGTTAAAGGGAGATTAGTGATTAAGTCAGGAAATACAACCTTCAGTACAACCATTCTCGAGGGAAGTTATCCTGATGTAAGTAGAATTCGTCCTGATGGGGACTCAATGAAAGTTAGTTTCTTGGTACATCGTACCGAGCTACTTGCTTCTCTAGAACGACAGTATATTGTTAAAGCGGAAGGCAACGATGGGGGAATTACCCTCATAAAAACCAACCCTAACAATGCTGCATCTATTGAGCTGAAAACGCATGAATCTTCATTTGCATCCGTAGCTGAGGAGATTTTTGTCCAAGATTACGTTGGTGACGAAATTGATATCTCGATTAATACAAGATATTTTTTGGATGCAATTAAAGCCTACCATTCGAAAATGGTCCGGATCAGCTTTACTGGAGAACTAAGTCCAGTTCTTATAGAGCCACAAGAGAGTAAGGGTAATATTCAAATTATCTTACCGTACCGTAGAAAATAGACAAGTATGAATGGATGCTTCCTTTATAGAAGGGACCATCCATTATTATTCTACTTCAAAGGTGGCGAACGTATGGAATTCCTCCGATTGGACTGGAATCAATTCGAGAAATCATTAAAAGAGAAACATGAAGAGAATAGCACCTCAACGAAGGAGGAGCTCTATAAAATCGTAGAATTGATTTTTAGTGATACACCACTAAATGAAATTGACTTCTCATCATTCTCCATAGAGGATGTTAATACCGTTTTGAATCAATCCTTTTATCTAGATTCATACGACAACGCATATTCATGGGATTATGAACAAAATGCAAAAAACAATTACTTTAACATATTCTACGAACAAACAAATCATAGACATTATTGCGGACACTTCAGATATATGCGAACTGAAAGTAATGATGACTTCATTTAATTAAAAGAGAAAGGAAACATTCTCATGCTGATGTTCAATAATGAAGATATAGAGTCTTTAAGGTCATCTACTGATAATTTTCGGATGCTTAAGCTTGCTCATGATTATGGAATAAACCCGACAAACTTAAGCGCTGCAAAGGGATGGCGGATCTGGAACACTTACGGAATTGGCCCGACATTTGATATTTTCGACGAGTTACTTAGAATGGTTTTTCATAAGTTCGATGTAAAAAGCATACCTCACAATGAAGACGAAGCTAGATATGCTATATCCGGTGGAGACCTGTCATCGGCATTACAGAGCCAGAGTGAATTTACGCAATCCATCCAGCCTTTCATAACAAGGGTGAACTGTGACTATTCGATGGCCAGCTTAAACATTGAAATAATCGACGACACTATTACCGTTCATCTTGAAGAAAATTACTATGGATACCACAGCCAATTTCTTGAGCATTTAATGAAGATGGCAGCCTTAATCAGTGAGTATCTCGAAAAGGACGATATACATGAATAATAGAGATTCCCGACGACACTATAGTGTTACTTGGAGTGAAGGAGTCCACTCTTCTATACCAACGTGCCATGTTCAAATAAAGAATCAAAATAATGTCGTCTTATCTGACTACTCTATGACCTTTAACCAATTTGCTGAAGCCATTATCGATACCGAGCTGAGAGAATTACATCCTCTTACTATCATAGGGCATCGAAAAGGTATGGAAAGATTGAGTATCTGCGGGATAAGGAAAGTAGGAAAACCTTCGTACGAGACACCTTTCATGAATAAAGGAATTGTTAAGTATATCCGTATGGAAAAATCAAAAAAAGAAATTGTAGTCTGCAGTGTCCCAAAACAAAAATGGGATATGTACTATTACAATGATCCTTTAGAAAAGATAGGTCACCCTCATTTGTTATTTGTTTATTTAATTGATATGAAGAGCAGAAGGGTAGATCAAATGTTCTGCTTTGCGGTAAAGCAGAGCCGAATCAGTTCAGACACTGAATTATTTAAGTACCCTTATGCCAATGTGACCAACGGCTCTGTTTGTATGGGTGGTAATTCACTACCCACGATAACAGATATAAACCAATGCGCTACATTGCACAATTTGTTTTTTGGATCTCCAAGCACAAATTGTTACTTTGATGGGCATCGAAACACTTCTGGGATCACAGAGTTACGTGAGTTATACAGTAAGATGCAGGATACAGATTTCCCGGATGCCTGGCTTCTCACTGAAAAAATAACCATTCAACAATTATTAGAAAAACAAACGAAGATCTAATTGGAGGGTTTAATAATGACTGATAATACTTTTGTTCAAGGCGATTTGTTCGGATTTCTGAGTCCGGAGGAACAAACAACGTTAACTACAACTACTGTAGAAAACGAAAAACGGAAACAACGAAAGAATCAACTTTCGATGAATAAGCCGACTCCCAAGAAAGAAAATAAAACATTTGAGACTTTAGAAGTTAATCTCGAAACACACATTAAATATGATGGTGAGTTGACTCCCATAACCCAATACTTTAGTAACGAGGAAATTGAACAAGGTATTGAAGATCCGGAAGCAAAAGATGGCCGGCGCACTATTAATACCGAAGACTTGAGGCTTAAACTAGCTGAAGAGTACGGCGAAATGAGCGATCGAGATTATGTAACGTTAACCTTATTCCCTAATAACCTAATCATACCGCAGGTTCACGGCCGTAAAAGAGGAGCATCCATTGGAGTGTTTACGTCTCTAAAGGAAGCTGCTGCTGATCGGAAATACAATATGTATGTTGCCTCTGCTGACGGACATGTGTATCACATCAGGGATGGTGAAGTCTACTCGGTCTGCACAAAAGCATCATACGTGCCTGTATGTGATCAACTGCATGAGGGTATACAGTTTAAATTACCGCCAATCCCGTATATTATCCTTGAGGATTTTATCTCTCTATGTAGGGAATACAGTAAGGATCAATTAGAAATTTATGGTGAGATCTACTTTCATCATGTCAAGGGCTATCATCTTTCAATCCCACATCAAGTAGTTTCATCAGAGAATGTTGTCCCTGAGAAAACCGAAATTGATGATGCTCAAATGATAAAAGTAATGGAGTTACATTCTCATCACACTTTAGAAATAACCCCATCAGAGCAGGACGATAACAGTGAGATTGGCAGATGCTTATATACGATTATTGGGAGACTAGATTGTTTTTTTCCTAAGATCTCTTGTCGTGTGTTTGTAGATGGTCGATATCAATTGGTAGACCTCAATAAGGTGTTTACTTCTGCTTTTCCTCCAGCAACAAATGCTTATGATTATCGCATTCAGAAAGAGAGTGCACTATGATCATCTTCCACCCAGACATGAAACCCCTTTTCCAAATCGTTCAATTAGGAACCGGTGCAAACGGATCTGCTGTGGTTCAACAATTAACACAACTCATGAATATCTTCTCCGTGAAGGGTAGTTATCTTCTAGCTGATCCAGATATCGTTGAAAAACATAATCTCAAAAATCAATTATTTCTACCCTCCGATGTAGGACAGAAGAAGGCAGACGTTCTAGCAAGGCGATACGGGAGACATTATGAAGTACCTGTATTTTCTTATGCAGAGCAATATGTAAGTACCTTAGAAACAATGGAAGCATTATTTGATGATGCATTTCTTAAGGACTACTACTGTAACATGAAAATCCCAGTACTCATTGGTACCGTGGATAATAACTTTAGCCGCCAGCTCATGCATGCCTTCTTCATGTCGCAACCTTATATGATTTATGTGGATGCAGGGGTTGAAGGTTCTCGTGTGCCTCAGGACGCACGTTCTATGGATTCCTGGACTTCTGAAGAAAGAGATGCCTATAATGCTACCGGCTGGACCGGACAAATTGTCTGCGGGATTCGTTGGAACGACGAGACTATTCTTGATCCTGTCTGTTCAGCATTTCCCGATATGTTATTAGACGATGACCCGATTGCCCCAGGTGCAGCATGCATACAGCAGCTTAGTAAGGAACCTCAAAAACTCCTTACCAATAAATATGCGGCTCTTGAAGTGATTTCCTATTTCAATACACTGTTCTCTGAACAGCGAATAGCCCACCACAAGTCGTATATAAATCTTAAACATAAGTATAAGGTAAAAACATACCCTATCGAGAAGCAACAGATACTGTCACATCAAAGTGAATCAGAATAAAACAACAAGAATCGTAGACGTTACTCGTCTGCGTTTTTTCATTCTTCTTCAAGGAGCTGAATACCAATGTTGCAAAATATTGAATTGAATGACCTCATTGAAGTTAGGCGAAGAGAATTAGAATGTTTAGTAGTTCAACATGACTTTAATTTTCAAGATGAGCACGTGATCAAGAAATCAGTAGAGCTAGATGATCTCTTGAATTTACTCAACAAGAAAGATGACTCAGCCAACAAGTAAATATCAGATTGATAGCTACTCAAAAAAATTAAAATCTAGAAATCTAATAGAGAGTAGGAATAAAATGAGTACACAGATCGTTCTATTTGTATGTATACATGGAGACCTTATCGAAGAAATCAAACCTTATATCGGGCCTAATGCATTTGAAAGGGCAGCTGCTGCTTTCGAAGCTTGGACCGGTATTTCATATGCTGAATATAAAAAGCGTTCGGATGAGGGTGAAGAATCTGAAGAAATACTCGGTGAAGATAAAGCTGGTTCAACAATCATGTTTGAGACAGCAGAAGACGACCCTTCATTGCTGCAGCATCAACCTGAAAAAGAAACAATGCTTGTACTAAGTATCAGTCACATTACCGAAGAGATTAATAATGCACTACTTCAAGGTAATTTTGGAACTTTTTCATATTACCCGAAAGAGGCTGGCTTTGACATTAATGGTTTCTTCATTTATGTTCCACATAAAGATGAAAATCTTAAGAGTTTTGATTTACCTGACTGTGTAGAAGGCATTTTTAGATATGCTCAAAGCCACGATTCCGAATGGATTTTGCTGGAGAGAGATGCTGAAATACGTCCGGATTTACCTGTTTATGAATGGTAAGCCAGTCTTCAGACCAATAACACATTAATAGTACCAAGGAGAAAATATCATCAATAGCATGAATGCACTCATTACCGCCGCCTTATAGTGTGGCGGTTTTTTGTATTCAAAATTATCTGTGGTAAAAGAAACAATCATACAAACATGTGTAGAACCCTTGTTTCGCAGAAGCGGGCAAGGGTTCTACCAATTATTATATTGAACCTAGATTAAAAAGGTTAATAGTACATAAGCGGGTTGGGATCGTTGAACATTGAATTTGTTGAATATGACTTTATCGGCCGGTTGATACTTACTGATAAGAACCTCTGCCATCAGTAAAAGTAACTGCTATTCCGTAACGATCGTCAATATGATCTCCAATTTTAACTCTTAGCTCCCTTGTTTTAGCTGATACACCACCGAAACTGGTATGCTTATAAGATAAATGGGCTTCTGCAGGGATACTTTTACTCCTAATTTCAGTAAGTCTATCAATTACCAACTTTTCGTCAGAATATACTCCCATAATGGAATGAATGGAGGTGCCCGACACACCAGTAATGTAGCTACTACCGATGTGCGTGTCTATGAATGCAGAGGTATTGAAACTCGCTGTTCCAAAGACACTTGTTCCTTCAACCTTGAAATATAAGGATGCTCCATTGGAAGCAGTAGTAGATACATCCGTAGGTTCTATTACTAATCTTAATTTCTTATATGAACCATCTTCAAACTTCTGGTGTATCGTTGGATTTTCAGAAGTGACCGTCAAACTTCCGTTGTTATTAGAATCCGATGTTCTAAAAGCAGTTGAATTTGGTTTATCCGCATCTAAAATTTCTCCATTTTTTAATTTGTTAATTACACTGTTAATATCATCCTGTGAGGACCCATCTTCTCTCATATGCTCAGCAATTTTTTGGTAATCCTCTTCTGAGAAGCTAGCAGTAGCACTGGAATAAGATAAGGGGTAAACGAACGTACCCAGTAAGAAAAGGATAAGAGCTAAGGATATTGTTCTAAAAGCTGGAATCTTTCTGATCAAAATTATTACCTCCCAATATTTAGTATGAACCGAGTATATCACTGTAAAAATTTAGTGCAAGTTAGGAGGTTAGCAAAAATGTACCTTATTATTCCTTTTTTACTCGTGACTTTGATCTCTGGATTTCTAGGATTTATGGTCTATAGATTTTCTAACATTATTATCGGAACGGTTGTGACAATTGTAACCTCGATCTTTATAGCGTATATGTTTACAGATTTATATGCCTTTTTTGGAGTTATAGGAGGGGTATTGTTCTATTTCATATTAATAAAATTTTCAAAATAAATTATTTATTCAGCTTACCTGAACTTGTCATTGACCCGGAATTAAAAATATACATTCTTAATTGAAATCCATCCACGATTAGGATAAAATTATAGTCATATAACAAGTCCATTTCTTCATTGTTTTCATCTGAGACATGTACATACTATTGTATGATGATGTTAACCTAATGAAACGGACATGGTTCTTTTTTTGGAATCGTGGAAACAATGTAAGAAAACGCGAACATATTACATTATTCAATGGTATGACGGCGTTGTTCTTTTCTGGAAAGCCGATATTAGCTTTAATTTACGATTCCAGTGGGTTATGCATTTTTTGTTTGTTTATTTTAAAAAACTAATACTGCTATCGCATTTATAAACGGAATTCTCTTAATCTGAGGATTCCGTTTTTTTGCGTTTAGGCCAAAGGAGAAAAATTTAAATGAAAAAAGTACAGGACACTGAGTTGTTAATTCTGAAGGTAAATCCCGTCAAATGGGAAGAGAAGTTCAAAGTAAAACAAATGATTGGAATGTGTTTTAGCAAAGTAAATGGATGTTATCGGGCCTACCCGGTATATTCCGACACAGATCAAAGCCATCTAGTAGATAGGTATACAGAAATGGATCTTATTTTCGCTCTTTCCATAGTTCGTGAGGAGAATCAATTTGATTCAATTCATGATTATATCAATGTTAATAATCGAGCTAAAGTAGCAGAGTGGATCAATCTTATTGAAGAGGACATTCGTTACGCGAACCTTTATGAAGCTGTTAGTACATACTAAAAACCATAAGGAGATGAACTGTATGATCACTGTACAAGACGAAATTTGGGAACAAAAGTTCAATGACTATAGCCAGTACTTTATCGGTGAACAATATGGTGTAGCTGCAAGTATCCGATTTGAAGAAGATTTAAATCGCTGTTTAGTGCTGGGCCAATACCTGTTTAATAACGATTATATCTCGAAGGAAAAGATGATTGATGACATAGTCATTAAAGCTTTACTAAAGGGGACTATGTTTGAAAAATGTAATTCAATCGATGATTTACTAAATATGAACTGTGACAGACAAGAAACTCAACTAGCAATAGCTATCCCACCTTCACATGCAAATTCCGAAACTGAAAAACCTGATACTGATACTATTACTCTTAAACTTCGTGTTGTTTCTCAACAGGATTCATATTATCTGCAACAAGCTCTTAATGTAGAGAATAAGTATATGACCAATCAACAGTATCGTTTTTATCACGTCTCTGTAGACGACAGTCTTGATATAAAGAACATAACTGGCTTTGGTTGGTTCTATCTGGTTCGAGAAAATAATACAATAATGATCGTTACGCTTGAGAATCGTCAACAAAACGAGTATGAGTCGCGTTTAGAATTTCTAATCAGTTTAAGCCGGTCTCGAATTCAAAAGGAAACATCGGAGCATGTCATCCAGGTTTGGACAGATATTGATTTTGAATACTGTCTTAATATTAAAGCAGAGCATGTTTCGTCTACTGAATGGCATTTAATCACCCAAAAATCTATCTTGGAACAATTTGCACCTATAGATCCCGTCGATGTGGAGATAGCGCTCTATGACAAGACAGAAAGAATTACACTACCGGTTTGTGACGCTGGAGAGTTTATCTCCTCTACAGATAAAATACGTGGAAACACACTCACTTCAGATGCAGATACATGGGGGACAGCAATGAATGCTAAGGCTTATAGATCCCATGTGTACTTTATCGAGGACATTCAAAGGTATGGCGTAATAGTTGAATCGTATTATGTCTACTAACATCACTAAACAATAAAGAAGCTGAACATCTTGTTCAGCTTCTTTATTTTCCAATGAAAGGGTTGATACTTCAGAGATGTCTATGGAGTTGGTATGTAGATTTTGTGGACGCTTAGAGGACACGCTTGATGATATTGATTCAAGTGAAGAGGGGTTTTGGTGCGATTACTGCGACGGTTTTACCTATTTCAATTCTAGTAATGAACACCGGTTCACCTTATTACTAGAAGAAAAAGGACAGAAGGAGGAATCCACCCCTAGGCTCGCTGCACCCAAAATAAAATTTAATAAGCAGCTTTCTTGCCTTCGGTATCCTGGTGGAAAATCAAAAATGATACCGGCTATCCATTCGAAAATCAGGGAGACAAAATCTGAATGTCTTGTTGGTGCCTATGCCGGCGGTGCGAGTGCCGAATTTGCACTACTTGAAGCAGGAGTAGTCAAAAGGCTAGTTCTTAATGATGTGGACTTCGGTATTTATGCTTTGTACTGGACGATAAAACATGCACCATATGATTTAATTTATCGGTTGCAATCTAGCTCATCACCATCCGAAAAGGACTATTTTAATGCTCAAAAAATCATTAAAAAGGATTACCCCGACTGCACAACCTTAGATGCAGCCTGGTATACCTTACTTGTCAATCGTTTAGCTTATTCCGGTATCTATAAAGCCAACCCCCTTGGAGGGAGAAACGGCGAAGCAGTCAAACGATTGTCCCGTTGGAACCCGGATCGTCTGATTCAACGAATTGAAAAGATTCATACATTAAGTGATCGCATAACTGTTCTAAATGAAGATGCATTACATGTCATTGAAGAATACTACTGGTCACTTGAGGGAACAACCATCTTTGTGGATCCCCCTTTTGTTGAAAAAGGCAACCAGTTGTATCGCCACTTCTATAAAAAAAATGAACATGTTGCATTGAATGTACTACTGGAGTCGCTGTATCAAGGAATGCCTGGCGCAGATATCATCGTCACTTATGATGATCATCCTTTGATTCGAGACTTGTATTACCTGCCAACAACTGAAAACATTCGTCGCTATTACTCTATCTAATATAAGGACCAGTAAACAGGGGGATATCCATATGAATTTAATGCTTAAGAAAGTTTACAAAGTAACCAAAAAAGCGATGAAGCCGCGTCTCTGGCTCTACTCTTTAGTATGCGAAGCAGCTGGCTTTGAACCTGGACAAAAATTGTTCATAGCTACTGATGTAGAGTCAAAACAAATCATCATACAATCAGAGCCTATCACAGATGAAGATCATGTCGTGCATGTGTCATCACGGAAGAGTAATGGCGTTTTACGACCTATTGTCGATACTGCGAAGGAAAGCTATCGAAGTATTATTGACGTTGAGAACAAAGTAGAAATGTGTGTCTTCAAGGATGATCACATGAGTAGGGTCATCATTCGACCTCTTCATTTTGAATTATTTACTCAAGATTCCTTGGTTAGCAGCTCAGACAAACGGATCAGGACTTTCACCATCTGTAGTGGGGCAGGCATCGTAAGTAGCAGTTTTTCAGACACCGGCTATTTCTCATCTGTTGGAGCTATAGAGCTTGATGATGATAGTAGTGCCGTATATCGCGAAAACTTCCCGCAGAGCTACTTATACACTGGGGATCTTCTTGATTGTAACACTGTAGCTGAATCGGATATAACCATTGTAACGTTGCCGTGTAATGAGGTTTCAACATTGGGTTTAATGGAGGCTGGGATATTCAACAACCTTGCATTAGCAACAACGGAGCTAATCCGTAGTACAAAGTGCCGTGCAATTTTTATGGAGAATGTGACTGGTTTCTATTCCACTGACGCTTACAAAACGATTAAAGATTTACTTTCAGATGAGTTTCCCTTTTGGAGCGAATCAACGATAGAAGCGCATGATTTTGGTTCGATCGCACGAAGAAAACGAACCTATGTTGTTGCAGTTCGTAATGAAGAAGACTTTAAGTCCTTTTCATTCCCAAAGACACCAAAGAGTATCCGAAAGCGAAAACTGAGAGATTACTTAGATGGCAAAAGAGTTTCCCATCTTTGGAAACCACTCCATAAATTCATGGAAAGTTTTGAGTCAAAGGCGGAAAAGAATAATAGTTGGAAAGATCGTAGTCTTGAAAAGACGTTCGTCACCCCTGAGGTCACAGAAATACAGTGTATCCCTAAGCGGTACCGAGCCCAATCTGCATCAAGTACATATCTTCTTTCAGAGGATAAACAGTCCTTCAGATTTCTGACGATTGAAGAAATTCGGCGTATTCTTTCTGTTCCGGATTGGTTTGTATTTCCACCATATGTTCCAGAAACACGCATCTATGAAATGCTTGGTCAAAGCGTAGATTGTCGAATCGTTAAATCTATCGCAAATAAAATTGCGGAGATGTTTTTCAGAAGTAAAAATACTTCTAAAAAGACTACTTCGCAACCATTCGGCATTCAAATGAATCAGAAGGGACAACTTGGGTTTATGTTTTAAAACAGAACGGCAGACTAATCTAAACCACAATAATTCAGGTATAGCTTTTAAAGCTATACCTGTTCTATGTCTAATAAAATGTAGGAGGTTATGTATTGGCCAACTCTAATGTGCAGTTATCGTTTGAATTCTTAGAGGATATCTTACAGGATCAACCTCAATTTATTCGTGACCGAGAATGTAACGAAGCCACACCGGTGGTATATGGTTACAAAAGTAAGAGGATATACGGTAATAATACAAATATTTATCCTAACATACTAGGAAGAACAGATACACCTCATATGAAGAAAATATACTTGGAACATATTGATCCATTGGAAAGTTATCATAAAATATTTGTACTGTTCAGTGGAGGGAAAGATTCTGTTGCTTCCGTATTAGATCTTCTAGAAAAAGGAGTTCCGCAATCTAAAATTATCCTTCTACATCACGACATTGATGGCGGATCTAATAAAAAAATGGATTGGCCAGCAACCAAACCATACTGTACCGCCTTCGCTGCGGTATTTGGTTTAGAAATTCGTTTCTCTTATCGGGAAGAAGGTTTCTGGGGAGAAGTGTACAGGCTAGGTTCTAAGCGGCCTGTTCAGTTTCAAGATGCTGATGGCAAAATGAAACGTATAGAGCCTAAATCCTGGTCAAGAAGCGGGGAACTAAAGGAGCTTCTTGAGCGAGCTGAGGAGGAAGGTAATCTAGAGACTAAACAAACTATTGAAGATGAATTGAAGAGCTACGGTTATCGCTATCGTTTTCCTGCTAAAAGCCCGAACTTGCAAACCAGATACTGCAGTAGTGCCTTAAAGATTGAAGTTAGTGATGTAGCTATCAAAAAACAATTAGATACTCAGGAAAATTGTAAAATCCTGATCGTTAGTGGTGAACGTAGGGGAGAAAGCAACAACCGTGCTAAATACAATATGATGGAACTTCACAGAGCACATGCCCCTTCAAGGAAAAAAAGGTTTGTCCACCATTATAGAAATATTATTGACTATTCTGAAAAGGATGTCTGGGAAGTATTGAAGCGAAACAGAGTGATCCCACATCCTTGTTATGTTGTCGGATGGGGAAGGGCTTCTTGTGCTTGTTGTATTTTCAGCAGCCCCTCACACTTTGCAGGAATAAAAGAGATTCTCCCAGATTATTACGAAAATATCGTACTGGCTGAGATTGATTTAAACTTTACACTCGATAACAAGCTAAGTCTGAATGAGTATGTGGGGAATGCGCCAAGTTGTGTACAGCATAATCAGCAAAAAGCTATTCACCAATTAGTAACAGGTGAAATCACACCTTCAGACATCATTTTAGAAGATAAGGAAAAGTGGACCTATCCCGCAGGTGCTTTCCGTCATGGGATAGGCGGACCATGTTAAGCACAATACATTTAAATATTGGAGGACATATATATGATTAATAATCTATCTATTGTTGAAAACATTGAAGAAGCGGAAACCCAAGCACTTCATTTCGGACTTGACGTTACGGGTATGGATCCCGACAGTGTCATTATGAAGGTCAACGAATATATAGTTCTGAATGCTATTACAAAACCAGTTCCGGAAACAAACTCAATTCAAATTGAGCTGTCGGATATTTTGACCTTAAGAAACGAGATTACAGATTTCATCGCGGAGTATCGTGTCTTGAACATACTTGCGGGTGAATCAAAAAGATACATCGTTCTCTGCAAACTGGAAGATGAACACAACGATTCTTATGATTTATTATTCTATGTTCTTGATGACAATAACAATTTAGAATTGTTAACCGCTGATGAATGGCCTGATGTTGAAAAGTTGTACGAAGAGCAGGTGTAATAACAGGTTGAGTAATCGGTAATTTTCATATAGAATGTAGTTATATTACATTAAATGATTTCCCTCAGAGCGGTTACACTGTGAACATGTATTAGCATGATGACAGCTATCTAATTTCGCATAGGACATATGGATTGAGGGTTAATGTGTGTACTTTTTATTCTGAAAAGATGGCACGAAAGTAAGTTTAGTTCAGATCGCCCAGTTTCTAATAGGGTGCTAGCTAATTACCAATTAAAATGTCAGTTCAGATTTAATTCATAATATACCAAACCCTTAACGGTTTTATAAGACGCTTAACTACTGAAAAGTAGCTAGGCGTCTTTTTTTATACATAAAAACGGAAGGAAGGCGAGTTCGATGAAGAAAACAATGGATTTTGAGCTTTTTCTCTGTGATGTAGCAGTCATTTTGCTTCATGGATTAAAAGATTTAAACGCCTCTTTGTACGCAATCAAAAAAGAGGAAAACGGATCGTTTTGGTACAGCAGCTATCACCCAGATTACGGTGATATTTGTGGACCATGGCTACCGGTGATGACGGATTTGGAGCAATTGATGCTCCACCCAATTGATGAATACAAGTACAACGGAGAAAAAATCTCTGGTGTGAATCGATTTTACATTTTGGAGATGCTTCGACGGGGGGAACAAAAGAAAGAACAACTTCGGTTAGAACGATTGAAGTTAGCTGCAGCCCAAAAAGAGCAAGAACAGAAAAGAGAAAGATCCACCAAATCGAATCAATTTCGTACAAGGAGAAATTATGGACTACATCTGCAGTCACGTTTCAATTGAGCTACATTACAACCAGCTTCGTCAAATCGGTACGGTTTCTAGCCATGCTCTTCTAGATGAATATGAAGGTGTAGGGCATGTCTGGGAGGTTTACCCGGACCAATATGGAACTGAAGAGCACTTCTTTGGTTGGGTGTACGAATCTAAACGTTCACTAGACAGAATCATTATGAAAGATGTTGGTGATAGCTGGTTAACATTTATTGGGACAGGGAATCACCTTCGAAGGATAGGACAAATTGACAACCTGACTTCAACAAACTTGAAGAACAAAGTGTAGGGAAGTGTTAATGTATGTCACAAAAGATAACTATTCAGATACGCATATTTCCCTCTAACCCATCCATATTGGTGGAGATGGCAAACACGTATATCCGCACGGTTAATAAACTAACAAAGCAAGCCGTAGCGTCTGGAACGTTTCCAAAGCTCACGTCGAAGACAGTCCACGCGAATTTACCTTCTGCTGTAAAAAATCAACTCATTCGAGATGCTAAAAGTATTTTTAAAAAAGCAAATAAGCTAAAAAAGCTACCTATTCTCAAAAAGCGAGTGTATTACGTAAATAATCAAAACTATTCTATCGGTAACAGAAGCATTTCTTTTCCCGTGGTTATAGAAGGAAAAGTTCAACGTCTGGTATTACCAGCACGATTGTCTGCTCGAGATCGAGACATTCTTTATAAAGGTAAGCTTGGTCTTTTACGCGTTGTTCAAAAGTCAGCGAAATGGTTTGTGCAAGTATCCGTTGAATGTCCGACAGAGCAAGCAAACGGTGATATCATTATGGGTGTAGATTTAGGTATAAAAGTTCCTGCTGTTATCGTTACATCCAGTGGCAAAACAAAATTCTGCGGAAACGGAAGGAAGAACAAGTATATTCGTCGTAAGTATCACTCTCATCGACGAAAACTAGGAAAACTCAAGAAATTAGCTGCTATCCGCAAACATGGTAACAAGGAAAGTCGTTACATGAAAGACCAAAATCACAAAATCAGTCGCCAGATTGTTAACATAGCAATCCAAGAAAACGTATCCCTCATTAAAGTTGAGGATCTGAAGGATATTCGTAAGACGACAAGTAAAAGTCGCAAAAACAATAAAAATCTGCATCATTGGTCCTTTTATCAATTACAGAGGTTTATCGAATACAAAGCGGCAATATCAGGAATTAAGGTGGCACAGGTTAATCCAGCATTTACTTCTCAAACCTGCCCTTCATGTGATAACCGGAACAAAACAACCGATCGAACCTACCAATGCAACTGCGGATATACAGCACATCGAGATCGTGTCGGTGCAATCAATATATTGCGCCAACCTTTGGCAGATGGTAACAGTCTGTCAGCCTAAGATGCTACATGCACTGTCTTGGGACGGGCCGCTGACACAGCCCTTAACTTAGCAGTTGTCCAAACCAGAAACGGATTGAGGATGCTTCAACTAGCTAAGAATCCACGGATTTAACCGTTTGGAATGTCAAAGTTACTTATGAAGGCCATGATAAATCAACTTTGCCAGTAGTTTATGGATAATACTATTTTTCCAATAATTTTTATGAGTTTGCCTGTTCACGGGCAAGCTCTTTTTTATTTCAACAAAGGAGGCACTGAAAATGGCTCAAATTCCTGAGTGGGTCATCGAATTAGCTGAGATAAGTGATTATGAATATCACTTTAATAGGTTGAAAAAGTTCATGAATGAAGACAGATGTACAACCTTCTCGTAGTAGAAGCAGCTGAATTGGATATCGAAGAGATTGTAGATACCAGCTATTTCAACGAGCTTTTGCGTCATTTAATCCACTCACTGTAAGTGAGTTACATGAGAAATATGGTAAAGGTCAAATCAACAATACGATCCTTGCATATGAACAACTCAAATTATATTACGATCAGTACTTCAACAATTTATTAAACAAAGGAGAGGTATCTTGTGAATAAGCAAAAAGCAGCAGTCCTGTGTATCGTTGAGGTGGATGAAGGACTTCTTCCATCTCATTGGTTTAAACTTATGAAGATCGCGGAACATGAATCTACTACAACTCAATGGATCCCCTACAGTTTAGAGGCGGAATGTAATTCAGTCGCCTATGGATTTATGCGGAACGATTTATTCGATGAACATTTTTTAAATGATTTAAAAAACACTATAACCCCTGTCCTTATGGATTGGAACTTGGAAACTGCAAATGGAAGTTATACAACGAAAAGTGGCCATGTAGTTATTATGTTTGGCCATGTCGATCATATTAATTAAACAAATAAAATACTATAATAGAGCTATTACAAGGCCAGTTAAGGGAGAATAAACAGTGAATAAGGACCTTAAATTTGACTATGTATCCAACATTACTCCTGCTGAGTTTGATGATGATGTAGAAGTAGTCATTAATACAGAAGATGATGAAATCGAAGCAATTATGGAGGAAACAGATTGGTTAGAGTTCGAAAAACCGAGGTTCAAAAATGTAAGAGCCAAATTAGGTTTGATTCTGGAACTCATACAGCATACAGATCAAATATTACCGAATCAAGAGCCACCTAGAACAAAATATGAAATGAATGGTGGTATCAAAAAGGCAATCCAACGAGGCGCTATGCTGCAGGAGGTAGAGGTATTCAATCTTTACTTCAAGTTTCGTTCTCATCTTCATGGAGATGGGATTGCACTAATGTACAAATCACCGAGCATGAACAAAGAATGTATCATCTTGCTACCTGATAATACAGAGTTAAGGATTGAAAAAGAAAAAATTTTGTATAAGAATGAAGCCTTTCAACTTGTCTTAAAAGAGCTAATGAGCCCTGACTCTCAAAGTTTTCTGCTGGAAAACTTAAACATGTTAAATTTACATGAGCGCTGTGCTCAGTCTTTACAACATGAATACGGACATGTGCTGAATGTTAGGGAGTTCGAAGCATTAGACATTATGCCTTATAACGCTGAAGCAATGTATACCTGGTTCGGCGATTTCGGTTATCTTGATAACGTCGATAAAAGATATCCGGTTTTTGGCGGTATATCTGTGTGGGACAAGCTACACGTGATGAAGGAGTCACTTGTTGAGGACTACCGCATCTCATTGAATATCCGAACGGATCGTGGTAAATTTATATTACCAAATAAGTTTGGCTTTTCTGGAGATTTTCAAAATTCGGAATTTTTACTTGAAGGAGTGGAACTAATGAAGCGAATGCTTAAAGGACAATTACAAGTCAACGCTCGTCGTCCTGCCTCCTCCTCTGATTACGATACAATTAAAGCCTTTCATGAGGTGCAACAGCGACGGATATCTTCAAACTGGGTTGCTGGAACACCTTCCATGACTAAAGATGTGATTTCTCGTGATCTTGAGGAATTAAGACGATCACCTTACAACCAGGTCGCTGCAACTAAATAAATCCATAAGAAGTGCACTTCATAACGAAGTGCGCTTCTTTTCTTTTAAAAAACAAATAAATGGAGGAAAGCTCTTATAAGAATTATTAATGAGGGCTTTTTGCCTTCGTTATGTTTGTTTATTTGAGCTAATTATTACTATGGAACAAGACACCTACAAATTCAAAGAAACAGTTAGTAAAATTAAACCTGTTCAGCATTTACACAAACATAACCAACAATCTGTTCAGTTATGGCGGCTACTAAAAGATGCCGGCTGTGTGTACTTCGGGACCGTTAGAAAATGGACTTCCGTATTTCAGTTATCAAATTTCTATGTTGCGATACATCATTTTATTGATGAGGAACCGATTGAAGAACTGATTGGAAAAGAAACAAACGTACACTGGTCAAGTGTTCTATCGGAACCGGAGTACCATCCTTTAGCAAAACTGATAGAAGATTTGGAAGGAAATCTGCAGACACAATGTTGTGTCCCAGAACAAACCTTTATCGATGCATGCCAAAAACCATACAGTGTGCACCTTCAATCTCCAAAACATAAGTTTATGCTTTGGTTTAGAACTTCAAGTGAGTTTTCCTTCTTGCTTGAGATCTTCTTTACAACTCAACAAATCCCCCCTTATGGCGTTAACCTCCCAAATGAGTGGCCGAATATACGTGTCCGATATACAAATGAGTATGAGAGCCAAGCTCTATTTGATATCACTGAATATCTTGTAGACACAGAACCTCTTCCAAAAGAGGCTATGGTGATTCAAGATACCATCGATTCGCATTTAATTGAGTATTCACAGGAGGCAGTAAAACGTATTTTTGCAGAGAATGAGAAGGTAGTCATAGCATATTCCGGAGGGAAAGACTCCAGTGTACTACTACAGTTATGTGTGGAATTTGTATTAGCGAATCCGATGTATCAGGACAAGCTTTATATTATCTCAGCCAGTACAGGAGTAGAGAACCCGATCATCGAGCAACATATTCGTACAATGCAATCAGTCGTAACGAATAAGCTTGATCAATTATTTATTAACGGATTTAGTATCGATCGATTTACTATAGTAGAACCTGAATCAGACCAAACTTACACAGCTTGCGTGTTTGGAGATGGATTCATTCCGCCATCAGCAACATTTAAGTGGTGCGTTGAGCGACTTAAAGTAAACCCAGGACAGGATGATTTACTTGAACGCTTCTCTAACAATGAGTTAGTATGCCAGGTCCTCGGAGTGAGATCAGCTGAATCCAGTAATCGATCTAAGTCCATTGAACACCATTTTAGCAATGATTTTTATGGTGTACATGTTTTGAGAGGGGGATTAAGAACTGCGCCCCCGATTCGCCATTGGACCGCTGCTGATGTGGCCACTTACTTAGTCCGCACTCCAGCTCCTTGGAACGAAGAGTACTCCAATCACAATCTTATCAATATCTACGGGCTTGCTTCAGGAATGATGGAGTGCCCCATTGGAGCCATCATCCAGAATGAAAATGATGCCGTCAAAGGGTGTTCCGGATCTTCTGCACGCTTTGGCTGTTGGGCATGCACAGTCGTTAAAGAGGATAAGTCATTAAGTAATCTCGTTGATGCATATCCTGAAGAGCTAGGTCCTCATTACAAAATGAGGAGGCTATTAAAAGGTGTACAAGAAATTCGATATGGCGGCTGTACAGGGTATTACCGAAACAGAGGTGGTTTTAGTACCGGTTATGGGGATTTAACCATCGATATACGCACGATTCTTCTTACGTTCTGGAGAGAATACAATCTGCCTCTTTCTCAAACTGAGGTGGTAGAAATCATCAAAAAAGTGAAGGCCCGTGAAATCCCGGAAGGATTGGCGATATCCCATCGCTTTTGGGCGATCATTCACCGGTTCTTTCCCCATGATCCAGGTCCATTCTCATCAGCCATGTTCCATGCTACATGGGAACCACGATTTCTCATCGATGAAAACAATAACAAAGTGAAACTCGAAACCGTTGGTGTTGATCGTGTGAGTCATGGTGATATAGCTTGGGCAGAACGGTACCAGGCTGTTTGTATGGCTGCCAGATCGATTCAGCCTGATGATGACATTCAGATGGTTGTGAAAGGGATGATGATCGCAGGGAAAGCTGTTCAGGTGCTATATACCAAGAGCAGACCCCAATCGGTGATATTAAATCTTCCGCAGGGACACACAGAAATTAAAATTCCATTAATATCGGAAATCTACGTAATTCCTAAATCTAATTTTTATCAAGATTCATGGGATTTCTAAAATTCTACACTGATACATTCAGCACCAAAAAGTCCTTAATAGGCTGTTACTAGCCATTAAGGACTTTTTTTATTTTCTATAAGAGAGGAATGTTCATCATGAACTCAACAGAATTTACGATACAGCCTTGCTTAAACGAGGAGTTTTTGCCCGACATGTGTTCTGTCCGTTATCCAGGTAACCGGGTGGTATATACAACAATAGATGGTCTGACCCAAAGATATGGTATTTCCAAAGGCTGTAACGGCTATGACCATGTTGCAGTACAAATGGAGGACAACTTAACTATCATATTCGTGCAGTCTGATCGTCTACAGTTAGCTGATGCAAATGAAGAACATCCACGAGAAGTACCTTTACAAGAAATTAGAAGATACCTGCAGCTGTATCCCTATCCAGGTAATGAGAGCGTTGAGGAGATACTGCTTTATGGGAGCTCATTTCACTATGAGCCTTTATACTTTTTCTTCAATCAGAAGTTTTCAATACTTTTAGGCCGCCCGGATTTCGATTGGTTATTGTGCGCAGAAAAATATCCATATTGGAAACGTGTTTGAATGTTTTACTAAACTATCATTACCAAATCACTGTTCAGCTGAAGATTTGCTTGAGCTGTTCATTTTAAACAGTTCTGACCATAAAGAATTGCTACTGGATCAAATTGAATTCCTATATTAATCGATATTGGAGGGACTAACTATGGAACAAATGACTTTAGAAGATACCGCTGCTCAATTAACAAACACTCCACCACACCGGACTCAAATATATGAATCTTACCTCATGCTTCACCAAATGAGTCAATGGAGCGGAAAAACAGGATCCGTCTGTTATGAGGATGAGAATATTGAGTTCTCGATTCCCATTTTTCTTGATCACATGTGGTATTCGAGAGTGCTTCTTGATACAAGTATTCCCTCGCCAATTAAATGGGGAAGAAAGCGAGCATATATGAATTTGCGTAAACCGATATATTCATTGTTGGAATGTGAGGAGAAATACTCGTTTGAATGGTCTTTAGAGAAAGAATTTGAATCTAATTCAAAAGCATATTTTAAAGTGAGCGATATTCCTGCTGCAGATCCTCCACTATATATGTTTCCAGAAACCTATGACAACATTAATATGCCCATAGAAGAAGTTCAGAATCGGTTAATTGGAGTGACTATGCAAGCATATTTCAGTGAATTACAAAGTTGGGTAACAGGAATATTGAGTCAGCCCTTCAATCTTTGCTCTATAGCCATGAAACGAAAAACACTATATCTAGAGGGAAGTGAGGGAATAAGTATCGTTATCAAAGGCATTAAGGACATCCGATCATTTAGTGACCGAGTGATATTTATCTTTCAAGATAAGAAGAAAAAAGGGCGAAGACTGACCTTGTGTAGTATGTACTGCGACCCCCGATAAAACGTAAATAAGAGGTGTCCCAAGATTTATTCTTGAGGCGCCTCTTTTTCATTTTTAGTTTTTTTGGTTTTTCTATCTTTCTTTGCTTCTTTTTCAAGCTGTTTAGGTTCATAGTATGCCCGCATTACAAGTTCGTGTACTTTTATATATCTCCCGCTATTCACGATAAGCCCCATATCTTCAAATTCCCTGAGCTTCCCAAGATGCCGATCCTGCTTAATCGTTCCTGGCCGCAATCCCCATTTAGATTCAGCTTCATTGGTAACCATCACTTTATCCATAGCAGACATGCAATTAGTACAGAGGGTCATGTGAAGAGGCTTCATCTTATTGTACTGATAATTGAGTAGGACCGGTTCCTCGTGTTCCTTGATCCAGTTTTGACACTGGCTACATTGTTTTTCTGATTTAAGAAAAGTGAAACGTTCCAACCTGAAACGTAGGTCGTTTAATTGATGGTTAAGTAGACTCTGAACAATATAATTAATGTCACTAGGTAAATTACTGCTAATATCCTCATAAACCGCTATATTAGCTTCAAGTTCTTCGATCTTTTTCCGCATGTCGTCTACGATGGCCAAATCTGAATACCCCCAAATTTTTAATAATAAACCAATTCGTTTATTATCATAATCTATACCGAGTATTCTTTTCAAATGATATATATTTTCAATCTAGACTTAGCACTATAATTAAACATATAAACGAGAAATAGAGAATATTTCTTTACCATAGTACCTAATTGCGTAGATTGTATGAATATATAGCCCTCTATATGGATATAAATGAAATTAACTATATCAATTAATAAGGGGCGATCCAAATGACGACTCGTAAGGATAGTTGGGAGTTAGAAGAAGATATATTATTAGCACAGACAGTATTACTTCACATAGAATCTGGTAGTACACAATTAAAAGCATTTGTTGAAGCAGCAGAAAAATTGAGTCGTTCGAAAGAGGCCTGTGGATTTAGATGGAATTCTACAGTACGAAAACAATACAGTGATAAAATTGAAGAGGCCAAGGCAAAACGGACACAAGAAAAGCATGTTGTTTCAATTAATGAGGCTCAATCGGCGTTAGAAACACCTAAACCGAAAGAGGATATCGTTACAAATACAGTGTATGTACTTCCTAATTCTTCTGAATTCGTTAACGATATAAATGACACCATTAGCTTTATAACTAATGAGTTGACTAGACTTAGACAATTAACCATGTTGCTATCGGATGAGTTAACAGAAGCAAAACGGTTAAATTCAGAACTCCATGAAAAATATACTCAACTTGAAAATGATGTGCTCAATGCAGTGGATACTAAATTGTTAATTCGCTTGGCAAATGATATTCGCAAGGACAGTGATAGTGAACGTATTACAGGTTAAGATACTTTACGGAACACTGACTTGAAAAAGCGGATGTCCCGTAAGATGTTTAAATTCATTTTGCTCATGGAGTATAAGCAATGGTTGAGAGATCACTACATTAAGAAAGACACATCGATACTTCGATGTGTCTTTCTTACTTAATACTTCCATTCATCAATCTCTCTTGGATCTACCTTCAAAATGTCACAGATGACTAAGGCAAGCGTAATGTTTGGTGAGACCAGTCCTTTTTCAACTTTTTGATAGTTCCTCAAAGAACATTTAGTGTAGGTACCGATTTCCCACACTAATGATTCTTGCGTAAAATTAGCTGATTCTCGGGCTTCCCTCAATTTCAATGCAAGATCTCCCTTTTTAAGTTTAATGATAGAGGAGATTTAAATTATATATCACGTAATATAATACGCGTACTATATTGCACGAACTATTTGTCATGTATATAATAAGCATTGAATATCGGAACTGGTGAGAAATCCGTTGAATCTTATTAACTACAACGTGTAGTTGACCGCTGTTTAATACGTGAATATGCTTATTAGTAGAATTAAAACCCAAGTTATTGTTTTTTTTTAAGGAGGTGGTGCTTTTGGAATCCCCAGAATTCATTCAGTCATCATTGATATCATATATGGAAAAAAATAAATTGAAGGTATCCCATTTTGCTGAACAATCTGGTTTAAATTCAGGAACCTTAAGCCGGATCATCCAAGGTTTGAGGCCTATCTCCTTTAACCAGTTGATTGCGATCACTTCAGGAATGGGTTTGCCTGAAGACACATTCTTTTCGTCGTATGTCAGTATTTGCATTAAACAACCATCCCTAAGAAGGGTAGGTCCATTTTTATTGAGGTGTGCAGAACTAGATCGAATGGACTGCATTGGTAGGTTAGCATCTGCTTATTGGGATAATATAAGCTATGTTAAGGCTCTTTTTGATTATGCTGAAGAATTCTACATTCAGGGGAAGTTAAAGGCCGCTGAAGTTATTTATGAAATGGTTAGTGAAGCAGAAAAAATGCAACACTCGGAAAGATTGGCCTTGTGTCAATACCGGTTGTTTGATATTAAATTAGGAGAAAACCTAGAAGAGAATCTGAAGTTGGCTGTGCAATTTGAACTCTACATAAACCGTTTGGATGAATCCTACCAGCTTGATGCATTGAAACAACTTATGCATGTTTATGGCTCTGTACATAAGTGGATCAAAGTTGATGAACTTGCAAAACAAATGTTAGATAGAGCAAAAATTCAATATGATTTACAGTATAATACGTCACTCCGGCGGAAGGAGACCCCCCTTTCGTCACGTCCGACCTATTATTATATTCTATATGCTTATTTAGCCCGCTCTACAGCAAGTGAGCATTGTGGGGATTACAATAGGGCATTACATTTTGTAGATTTATACTCGACTGCTGGCGAATGGATTAAAGAAACGGATGAAGAAGCTCAAAGGTTAATTTCTCAGTTCCAAGAATGGGGAGTAGCGAATACCTACTTGTACCGATTAATGGCTGGTGAAGTCGATATTTTGAACGAATATGTTGATTACATAGCTTCTCATGATAATGAGATCTATATTGCTCTTCATAATATTATTCAAGTAGCAAATAAGTATAACATAAATGTAGACTATGTCCTCCACAGATTCTCAAACCACATACTTCCGACCGGGCTATCAGAATATAAAGCGATGATTTTAAATGAGAGCAACGCTCAATTTTTGAATGATTTGGCTGTTTATTATTTCAACGAGAAAAAAGATTACGATACTGCCTTAAAATATGCATTAGATAGTTTTGAGGTTTCTATTAGAATGAATAGTGTGAAAAACCTAATTAACAGTATGTCCCTTTTCGAAATGTACCGGGAATTTGCAGGTAACGAGGCAAGGAAAAGGTTTAATCAATTGACTAGTGAGGTGTATAAACTTAATGCTCAGAAAATTGAAGTATCTCTTGGTCCTATCTAGTGTAGGCATTGTTTCTTCGCAAATTCTAACTACAATGGGTCATGGTTGGGGAACCTAGTCTTGATTTTTGACCCTGGGGTACTTATTTTTTCCATGAGATCTTTTTCTAATCCCCAGTTCTTGTCTGTGAAAGGAAATCAGATTCATGTGAACATTCGGTGATTTGATAATAGCGCTGCATAAACAAAAGAGCCCTCATAGTGAGGGCTCTTTTTCTGCGTACGACCCCAATGCACGTAAGATCGCTAATTGGCTCCTGTCTCCTAAATTACGAGTACATGAAATTTGGTAGATTGTAAGATCGAGAAGTTGATTCATATAGTTGCAACCTCTTCTTTGTAAAGCGTTAATTACTCTTATGTACACACGTTCTTCAAAGTTACTAAAGAATTCTGTTACTGTCATCATTTTAATCTTCATGGGTAACTCCACAAAATCTTTTAACGCTCTTTCATCATTCTCCTGATTAAAAAACCAATCAAATTCTAAACATTCTTTAGTTCTGTGGGATGACTCAATTGCTTCATTTATTACTTTAATAGCTTGTTCACCAATGCGTGATGCAGGTTTATCTGGGAGTAACGACTTTATGTATTCTAAGTGTGCCAGATCTAACGAAATCATAGGCATTGAAATATGAGCTCCTTTCCGTTTTTTTATATTGTATCATACGATAAATTACAGCCTGTATAAAAGTTAAAAGACATAAGTTTGTCGGGAAATCCTGATTAGTAACTTATAATAAAACCATTTACATACTCCTAAAATGACCAAGGCCAGGGGAGAAGATGTCTTACAGGCCAAAAAGCTCATACTATGGTATCTATATATACCAACCTAGCTAATTGATACGTGGATTTGACGTCAACTTTCATAGACTAAACCTTTGGGAATCTATCTTAGGTACATATTTCACCTCGTTAGGAACCTGTAGTCTAAAATCCTGGAAAGTAGGAGCTGTCATATAAAACCTCTATTAGTTTCGCACCTAATTTCGAAATAGACATTCTATACCATTTCGGCAATGGCAAAAAATACTTTTAGACTCGTATTAAAGTAGTTTTATTTGAGAACGACGAAGAAACGTGATTTACTGAATATGTAACTGTCATACTCTATACGGGGTGTGTGGATTGAAATTCTTTGTTGACCAATACACAAGCAATACTTAACGTGTCACACTCCATATGAGGTACGTGGATGAGGGATATTCGCGTATCCCCCATGGAGCCCTCTTATAAGTTAAATCGAATTTATGGCTAATATAAATATTTACCTCTTGCATAAGGAACATGCGTTCGGTTTATAATATATACAAACATACGTTCTAAATGTACAGGGGTGATTACCGTGACTAAGCAGCGAACCATTATGCTTATTGACATGCAGTCGTTTTATGCTTCAGTCGAAAAGGCAAAAATGCCTCAACACAAAAACAGACCTTTAGCTGTGGCTGGTGATCCAGCAAGACGTTCCGGAATTATTCTTGCCGCTTGTCCGTTAGCCAAAGCTAAAGGTGTTTCTACCGCTGAACCTCTCTGGCAATCTCTTCAGAAATGTCCTGATTTAATCATTGTAAAACCTCATATGCAGGAATACATCGAAGTATCTACCCAAATCATGTCTATAATTGAGGAGTTTACCGATCTGGTCGAACCGTACAGTATAGACGAATTATTCGCTGATTTTACAGGGTCTATGCATCTCTTCGGCAATGATCCAATGGATTTAGCTAAACAAATTCAAGACAAAATCTATAACGAGACTGGCGTTTATGCTCGAGCCGGCATTGGCGAAAACAAAATCATAAGTAAACTATGCTGCGACATGATTGCTAAAAAAGTTGATGGAGGTATATTCCACTTAAAGAAAGAGGAGTTGCATCTTCACATTGGAGACAAACCCATCCGTGATATGTGGGGTATTGGCTCAAGGATGGAAAAACATTTATGGAAGATGGGGATTCGTACCATTAAAGATCTTGCGAATACGCCGTTATCTAAACTGAGAAGTAAGTGGGGAGTAAACGGGGAAGTTATCTGGAGAGTAGCCAATGGACTCGATAATTCACCGGTAACCGTCGACACCCATAGTACACAAAAAGATATCGGGAACGGAATGACCCTGCCTAGAGACTATGCGGAGGCCTGGGAGATCGAAGTGGTTATACAGGACATTTGTACAGAAGTCTGCAGAAGGGCCCGTAAAAAGGGTCTTATGGGTAGTGTGGTGTCTTTAAGTGTGTCTGGGGCCGATTTCGACCATCCAACAGGGTTCCACAGGCAAGTTAAACTGCCTGACCCTACAAACATAACAGTTGATGTATGCAAGATAGCTAAACGCATATTCCATCACTTCTGGGACGGGCAACCTGTAAGACGCGTAGGTGTATCCCTTTCTCAATTATCCAACGCGGATACATATCAACTATCTTTCTTTGATGATCAAGAGCAGAAACGGGCCATTGATCAGGTAATGGACGACATTAAAGATCGATTTGGCGACATTGCCATACTAAGAGCAAGCTCGATTACTGCTGCCGGTCAAGCGATCGATAGAGCGTCTAAGATTGGAGGACATTACAAATGAGTAAAAAGCTTGAAGCCAATGGGTTATGGGAGTCGAACCGGATGATGTTGCCGCAACATAAAGAACGAATTAATGAGCATCGGACACAGATTCATTATCAGTCCAAACCGCATATTCATGAAGATGAGTGGGAGATCATTGCTCAAAATTTAGAGATGTCGCTAAATTATACTTTATCAGCAAACTTTGAAGTTTTTAACGAGTCGGGTAACTGGTATGTGCATGGGATTGTCACGTCCATTAGTACGATGGGAAAGAAAATCAAGATAGAGATGGATAATGGGTTTGAATTTGTTGATTTTGATCAATTGGTTTCGGTAAAACTGGAAGGTGGAGGCGAGTACGGTGAGGCAGACTTCTGAACAACTTGCTCTCGTAAAGAAGGTTGTAGAACTCCCGTATTTATTGAGTTCTCTAGAAGTTGATAAAAATAAAATTTCGTCTTCAAATTTTAAGATGAAATCCGTGTATGTCGATTATCTAGACAATACTCAGAAGAAGATTGCCTTAGAAATGTACAAATCAAAATTAAGTCTAAAGAAACATCAAATAAAAATCATTAAGGAGAGTAGATCCGAGCTCAGTTTATCGGTAGACTACTCCATAAGAGAATACCAGCATAAAATGACATTGTTATGGAGTAAAGTTAAAGTAGACATTACCTTAATGCTTACAGAGTACATGAACGTTGATATTACTGAATTGCAAAGTTAAACTTATTGATAAAAAATTTATTCATAACAATGTATATATCTGATCAGGAGGGATATGCTATGACTATGACCATTTTTCCCTCTCTCAGTTTGATGGGTAAGCCGATCCTTGCTAGATGAGGATCGGTTCTTTGTGTTAAAGTTGGACACTTAAAGGACACTATCTCGGATAAAGCAAATCAATATGAGTCAAAATTTTAGAATCTATAAATTTCTCTTTTTGTTGATTGGATGGAAGTTTAAATTGATTTTAGATGTAAATCAAGATATACTTATAAACAATAAATTGAATACAAACTAACACTACCGTAGATGCGGCGTGCTAGAGTTCTCTTATTTTGTGGAACTCTCAGTATGCCGCTTTTTTGTTTTTATCGAAAGGAGGTTTTGTGCTCTCAGTGATGCGACTGTGAACAATAGGATTGAGTTACTGTCTACTATGATTAATCACTTAGTTCTTTAGAGATTGAATAGAAAGGAAAAGATATGAAGAGAAAATCATTGATTCTGTTTGTAATAGCTGCCATGATATTCAGTTATTTTCCTCCTCCATCTGCTTCTGCAGCTACATACGCATGGGACACATATCATACTGAATCTTACCAAACTGGCGGTGGATATTATCAGTCCTATCAATATTGTACCCAATACACTCAGCCTCCTGGTGGAGGTACTGCAACATGTACGGCATACGCAACTGGGCAGCAATGGGTAAGCCCAACGTATTCATCTAGAGAAGTCTATGACGGGAGAGTCACTGCACAAAGTAGGAATGCGTATCCCGACAATGGATACTCCGGTAGTACAAGGTACGTATATTACGGGATTCTCAACAGTAACCCGGTAATTCAGATAACTCAGACTAACCAATTAGGAAGTGCAGGTAATGTTAGTATTACAGGGACTGTGTCAGATCCGGATAATGATAACGTCGTTGTTTCCGCGACAATAAATGGCGTGGAGAAAAATGTTACGGTTACCGGTACAGCGAGCACTAAAACATGGTCGTTAACATGGAGTGGAAGTCAACTTGCTGAGGGAGCTTATACAAACATTGTTGTTAAAGCCACTGACCCTAATGGTGGCGTTTCAACAGCTAACTACACTGGGCAAATTTTGATCGATAAGACAGCTCCTACAATTCCTAGTGTAAGTTTGTCCGAGACCGCTTGGACCAAAGCACCCGTAACTGTTACGATCACACCGGGAACTGATAAAGCCGGCGGAAGCGGAGTTAAGTTAACGCAATACCGAATTAACAATGGAAGCTGGGGTAATTGGCAAGATTACAATGGTTCCTCGTTCCAAATAGATCAAGAAGGACAAACGACCATTGAGACAGCAACCACCGATAAGGCGAACAATACTGGTGCTACGGCTTCAGCTGTCGTTAAAATAGACCGCACTGGACCGAGTGAACCAGGAATTACTATAACACCTAGTGGGGACTGGACGAAAGAAACAGTATCGATCGTTCTAACGCCAGGTGTTGATACCGGTGTAGGGACAGAGAAAACACAGTATAAGTTGAATAATGGCTCCTGGGAGGATTATAAGGGAACCATGGTTTTACAAGATGAGGGTGTTCATGAGTTAACGGCTGTGTCAATCGATAAGCTCGGAAATGTAGGTACAGAATTACATCAGACCATAAGCATTGATAAGACATTGCCGAGCCGTCCGGATGTATACCTGTCCAATGATTCATGGACGAATACAAACGTAACGCTTGTTGCTTCAGATGGTGCCGATGCTGACAGCGGCCCAGATTATACCGAGTTTACAAGAGACGGACAAACATGGACGAAGTATATAGTGCCTGTAGTAATTCAGGATTCGGGGGAGTGGACATATCAAGTTCGCACCGTTGACAAAGCAGGAAACATTGGAGAATCATCCCAAGTGATTGCTAAAGTCGATAAGGAAGCACCAGGTACACCAGAACTGAATCTAACTTCAGATAAGCCTACCCAAGATCCAGTTGAAATCACATTGATCGATGGGCAAGATGATCTGAGCGGGGTGGCCAATAGCCAAGTCAAAGTGGGAAAAGGTAACTGGGAGCCATATATAGGTCCTGTAAAAGTGAATATTGAGGGTATCACTGATGTCTGGGGCCGGACAATCGATAACGCTGGAAATGTTAGTGCAGAGGCACATGCGCAGGTATTTATCGACCGCACAGCTCCAACAGCTCCAATACACACCGTCTCAGATACATCCTGGTCCAATCAAGACGTATCTTTTGAGTTAGGCGGTAGCCAGGATGCGACCGATATCACATATGAATACAAAATTGGAAACGGATCGTACCTTAGCGGTGACCGGGGTACTCTGACGGACTCTGGAGAATTTATCATCACTGCTCGGGCAGTAGATGCAGTTGGGCTTACGAGTCCGGAAATCAAATTTACCATTCAGATAGACAAAGAACTCCCAGAAGTAGTACTCGGACCTAATGGCCTGAACTGGTCTACACAGGGCACTGATGTACAGATTACGGCAACAGATCGTTTATCTGGGGTGGCCGATCCAATCTATTATGAGGTAAGTCAGAATGCTACACCAAGCGGTTCATGGCAAACACTGCCTAGCAATGGACAAGTGAGTGTGGATGATGGAGAAGGAACCTGGTTTGTTCATACTCAAGTTACTGACCATGCCGGCAATGTTGGAACACATACATCCAATCCATATCAGTTGCAAGATGTACCAGATGTTCCTACGTTGGATGCGACTGCGCTGAGCGCGTCCGAAGTTAGACTGCAATGGAACCTACCAAGCAATCGATATACGGATGGTTACACATACACAGTCAAAAATTTAAACACAGGTAAAGAAACAACATTGGAATATCCGGCAAGTGAATATATCGATCAGCACCTGGTAGGTGGGGAAAATTATGCTTACCAATTGACGGTAAACAATCATGTAGGGTCAGCTGAAGCGCGCACCGAAGTGCTGACAAATCCGGACAGCCCGTTAGTGAATATTAACCCTATCTACCGGACGCCTGGTGAGATGAATGTAACAATTGATCCAGTCCAAAGTGCGACGGAATACAGATTGGTACTGACTGATAATCAGGGGCAGACTCGACAAGACACGGTGATTTCGGACACACAACACACTCTAACTGGCTTGAATCCGGGTAGTCTATATACGTTGCAAGTGCAGGCAATAAATGCAACAGGAGCAAGCGTAGCAACTAGCACCGGCTTTTTGACCTTACCATCTACTCCAATGGGATTCACGTCAGTAGAGATTAAAGAAAACAGCATTACGACCCAGTGGCAAAGCGTAACCACAGCCACATACTATGATTTATACCAGGGTGATGCTCTGGTGTTTAACGGAGGAGATCAAGACCTCAGCTATGAAGATACGGGACTTGAATCAGGTACTGCGTACAGTTATACAATTGCTGCCGGTAATGAGACGGGTGAGGGAGAGGTATCAGATCCGTTGAACTTAATGACGTTACCCGCTCAAGATAAATCCTTGAACTTGTATAGCTACAGCACTACAGGATTTACAGCGCAATGGAATGGTGTGCAAAGCGCACACACGTACCATCTACAGGTGTTTGATCTTAACGGACTTCCAGTAGCAGATTACCAGGGACCAAATCTTCAGTACACCGTTACTGGACTAACAGCGGGCACGGAGTACACCGTATCACTTGTGGCAATTAACAACACTGGTCAAGGTAAGGCCCAATTGATTCGAACATTAACCTTACCAGAGCAAGTTGGATCAATTCTGGTGAGTGACATTGAGGAAGTACAAGCCCAGGTACAACTGAGCTCAGTCACAGGAGCGTCCTTCTACAAGATTGAACTGCATGATGGTACTCAGTTTATCTCTTCTGACGTACATTACGTAATGCGGCAGCTGAAGGGCAGCACAGCATATACAGGTACTGTGCAAGCAGGGAACAATTCGGGTTTCGGAGTACCACTTTCCTTTAACTTTACGACGAAACCAGCTCGGCCATCTAGCTTGCAGGTTCAGACAGTAGGCGAAAGAGAGTTGGTACTGGGCTGGACTGCAGATACAACAGCTGAGAGGTACTGGGTGACGGATGAGCAAGGAAATCGTGTAGAGGTTACAGAACCGTCCCTTCGGATATCCGATCTACAGCCAGGTACCGAGTATCAATTTTCAGTAGCTGCCGAAAACGTAACTAGCATGGGTAAACCATCCGAGATTATGTGGAGCACAAAAACCGAGGCACCGGAATTACTGCAGGTAGATGCAGATTATACTGAGGCATCTCTGACATGGACAGAGCCACATGGATCCATGCGGTACTTGCTGAAAGATGAAGCTAATGGCCATGTATATTACAACGGATCGCAAGCAGCTACACAACTGATCCAATTGCAAGTTGGCCATGCATATGATCTAACATTGTACTCAATTAATAAGACCGGAGATGCTTCTGAAGGCGTTCAGGTACATCTAGTTACCAAAGCTGAATTAAATGAAGCTAATGCGAAAATTACGGAGGTTAAGTCCACATCGGTATCGATTGAGCTGAAGACGGTGGGACAAGCAATTCAGGAATACGTGATCTTACGTGATGGACAAGAAATTACCAAGGTGGACGCCGGTAGCGGAGAAGTAATATACAAGGATACAGATTTGCAACCAGGAACGGCTTATGAATACGAGATTAAGCCAGTAAACCAAGGCGGTGAAGGCCAAGGAATCAAAATGACCACAACAACGGCCACGGACCCAGTATCTGTCAAAGACTTGGAAGTAGAGAGCGGGAACGATTGGGTTGAAATTCGTTTCCCAGAAGTAGATCACGCTCAAGAATATGTAGTGATCGATGAGAAAGGAACGGAGTTGTGGCGTGGAGACACGCTGCCGATCCGCATTGATGGCTTGGAACCAGGAACGTCGTATCCAGTGCATATAGTCGTGGAGAATAGCGATGGTGTTCCATCAGAGAACATACTTGTAGAGCTGTGGACGTTGCCACTAGCTCCAAGTAACATCACAGCAACAAGCACAACACAATCTGTGACGTTAGATTTTAAACAAGTAGATACGAAAGGCTTTACGTCTCTGGTCATCTACCGTAGCGGAAAGGAAATAGGCCGAGTAAATGCCGGACAAAAACAATTTTCTGAATCAGGTTTGGATCCAGCAACCTCATATGAGTACAAAATTAAAGCTTTGAATCCAGGTGGTTTGAGTTTAGAAGAAACAACGGTGTCAGTTTCGACACAGGCTGTACCGACCATCACAAATCCAAATCCATCTTCGAATACTGAAGAGACTAAGGAAGAGGAGAATGAGATTAAACCAGAAGACAATGTTAGTCCAGGTAACGCACATTCAAATAAAGATATCTTCAAAGATATCTCAACTAATTTTGCTAAAAATGAAATTGAAAGCTTAGCCAAAGACGGTATAATTAAAGGCATTTCATTCGAGATGTTTGCTCCAGATAAGCAGATTACACGAATGGAATTCGCAGCATTAATTGTACGCACCATGTCTGCTAATCCTGACGAGTCAATCCCATTAACCTTTCAGGATATAAAGGATTCTGCTTGGTACGCAAGAGAGCTTAATGCAGCTATCGTAAATGGGATAGCAAAAGGCTTTAGTACACTCGAATTTCGTCCAGAGGCTCTTGTAAATCGTGAGCAAGCTGCTAAAATGCTAATCAATGTTTTATTAAGTGAAGGGGTAGCACCTGGTGTAACTGTACAGCAGTTTTCAGATGAATCGGATATTTCAGTATGGGCTGCCGAGGATGTAAAGATGGCTATGGAACAGCAATTAGTAAAAGGATATCCAGATAATACTTTCAGGCCTAAACAGGGTCTAACACGTGCAGAGGCTGCTACACTAATTTATCGCCTTAGAGAGCTTTTAATGAAAAACGAATGAGGTATCAGAGGGAGTGCTAATTATAGCATTCCCTCTTTTTTTGAAGTTGAAGTTATACTGTCAGAAACACTACTAACAGTAGAAGGACTCTCATTGCAATGTACTTTAAATTCGACGATAACAAATTATCGTAATATTCTATTGTCAGATCTGCCGTTACAGCCGCTCTAATAAATTGTATACAGTTGATTGGATGTCAATTGCAAAGCAGCCATTGAGATATTTTCAGCAAATATATTTTATCGGAGAAAATAACGATAGTGCTAATCATAGTGAGTTTTTTCTTTATATTGTTTTGCGTAATGAAAAATAAGTTGACAATATAAATGTTAGAATATAAAATTCTTTATGATATTTTCATTATGATATTATCAAAGTGTATAACAATGTCACAAATGGATCTACATTTATCAAGTAGATATTTAAAAGGTTTAAAACGTACGATTCTGGAATATTTCAAAAGTGGAGGTAGAACATGACAGATGTACTTTATCACTATTGTAATGTTGAAACTTTTTTAAACATTATACGCAATAAGACAATTAGGTTATCAGACATCACAAAATCAAATGATAACATGGAAGGAAAATGGTTATTCACCTTTGTAGAAGAAGAAGTTCTTCGTCAATATAAAGAGAATCCATTCTTAATGTCTAATAAAGTAATTTATGGTCTTGATGAAATAGACACAATAAAGTATTTGTTAAAATTAACAATAGAAAAAATTATAAAACAAAATGAAATGCTATTTTATGTATCATGTTTTTCTGAAGCAGCGGATAAGCTAAGTCAATGGAGAGGATATGCCGATGACGGAAAGGGACTATCCATAGGCTTTAATGCTGAAATTATAAGAAAAATTGCTTCAAAAGAAAATTTATTAAAACTAAAAAAAGTTAAATACTCAATAGAAGCCTTACCAGAGCAAGTATCACAATATGCTCAAAGCTACTTGGAGAGCATTAATCTTGCTATTTCTAAATATAATATGAGTGAGATATACTTTAATGATGATTATATGATGAACCTTTTTCATTATTTAGACACCAAACTACTCATTCAAGAATCGTTATTCTACAAAAATCCTGCTTTTGAGGAAGAAGAAGAATGGAGATTAGTACTGAATGAAGAAGAGAATGACTTAGATAAATCCTCAACTGATTGGGATTATTGGTACTCTACTGCAGATAACAAAAGTGCTCTTACGGGATACTTTGGAGAAGTATTTCCAGATGGTTTACAATTTAGAAGCTCTAATAGTACTATTTCATCTTACTTGGATCTTAGTTTCAAGGGCTTTGAGAGTGAACTGATTAACAATATATATATCGGACCAAAATCTAAAGGCTTATCAAGACGCAAAGAAAAACGGTACAAAAGCTGGTACTCACACAGACAAGTACCCCCCGTTCAATAAACTAAATACTAAAGGAAAACCCCGATCTTCTGAGGACCTTTATGATGCAAAAGGGTTGAAACAACGTAGATATTATGATAAAAATGGAGATGCAGATGAAGATATTGATTATGACCACTCCAATGGCGATGGAACACACACATTCCCACATCGACACAAATGGGTGAATGGTCGAAGATACTAGGTGATAATATGAATGAAACTTACGAACAAATCATTGAGTTTATTTGGCAGCAAAGAGAAATAGAATTTGTTTACAAGGATAAACCTTATGCTTTCTTATCAAGTAAAGATGGTTTTATATTCGTTTGTGAAAATAAAACTCAAGGTCCTGTATTTGAGAAATATGATCAAATGGTAAATGAGAGTGAAATAGACGGAAGAACATTTTTAGAGCTCTTCAAGAATGGTGAGATCATAATCACAGCCGTAATGTGAAAACTCCTCAATTTAAATATTAAAAAACCAAGAACATAGTCCCATTTAAGTCGCTTTATTAGCGGCTTTTTTGTTTTAAGAAACCAAGTTCTTGTCCCAAGCTGAGGACAAGAAGAACCTTAGTTATTTTATTAGTACACTAACTGACTTTGACTAACTTTGACCTTCGGCCTTATACATATGCACAAAAGCCGTCATTTGTACATATGTACAAATGCCTTTTTCTTAGGCATTTGGTAGGCAACTTTTGTCCGTTTGCATAGGACAAAAACATTGTTCCTTAAAGGACAAGAACATTGTTCCATTGTTGTTATTCTGCCCTTTCTTACAACAAAAAAACCGTTATATCATCATATCACAAGATTTAACGGTTTTAAAAATTTAATTTTTTCACATATGCTTCAATTGATTTTTGGAGTATCTTTTTATCCTCATCAGGTGTGTTGCCTCTGAGCATTAGCGCAACTGCTGGTGGTGTATAAGAACTCATTTCTTTAATGTTGAGTCGAATATTTTCATTTTGATATATGCATTCGTATTTGTTAAACAGTGTCGTCTCAGTATTTTCACCATGATGGTACTCGACGTAAGTTCCTAGCTCATCAGTTCTACATTTGAGAGCAATATTCGGAAACGCTCGGTCTCTCATTTTAATGACTTCTTTCCAAGGAGGAACACTGATCTCTTCACATCCCTTCCCTGCTATATCAAACCATGCATCGAAGAAATTTTCACTAAACTGAGTGACTAATTTTTCAAGAACCCACAATATAATTCTTCTATCAATACTATTGTGCATCTTTATTTGATAATTTATAAGTTGTGTTGTAAAGTGCTCTAGATGCTCTTCAATTAATAAAGGAGCTTTAGTAGAAATCAATTCATTATTGAAAGGATTAAATCCATAAAAACGCTCTTCCATCAATAATGATTTTCTCCAAAAAACATAAGTATATGCATAGGGGCAAATTGTTGGGAAATCAGACATGTCATCCTTTTTTCTTAGATCTATTAATTGAGTGATGCAGTCCTGATGGTTCCCAAGGAATTCTTGTAATAAACTTTCTTCTACTATTTGAAAGGCATTTGAGCAAATTTTTTGCTGTTCTTTTCGAAACAAGTTTGAATAAAGATAATCTTGTTGAATAGGTTCTATTGGATCAAAATACTTAATTTCTTCAGGCTCATTTTGAAGTAACAATGTTAAATTACAATGTTGTTCATGAACAATCCATTTCGTTTGCTGCTCGTTTACTGAATTCATGTTAAATTCAAGCCAGCTAAGTATAGACTGATTTAATTGAGGGGACTCCTTCCAATCGTTCCAATTTGAAAAACCAAGAGTAGCAAGTATATGTCCACACTTACATTGAAAAGCACTTTCCAGCTGTTTGTTAGACAATAAGAAAGGTATTGTCTGCATACATTTTGGACAGGTATCAATAAGTTTATTTTCATGAAATGCACATGTATCGAAGAGCTTAAACTGATGTAACCAAGAATGGAACCCCCCCTCCATGCACTGCGGACACCACTGCAAATCATCGTGAAACCAAGGATCCCAAACGCCATAAAAATCGTAAAAAGGTGCAAGCAACTGCATAATGATGTTATCACTATGTTCTTTTAGTTTGTAATCCAGTGTTTGATGAAGTTTCTCAAGATCAAATCCGTTTAATCGCAAAAGATCACGATGAGTATCACCAATGTGCTGTTTGATTTTTTTGACTTTTTTGCTGCCAAAAACATATAAAATCTCGTTTCGATTTATTAGGTTAACTAAAGCTAATTTTTCAAATACTGACCAAGGTGATTCGTACTCATGTATCCAATCTTTCCTCCAGACAATATTCATTCCTTAACTTCCTTATGAGCCAGTGTCATATAGATCTCAGATTCAATATAACCAGTTAATTTAATGGCCTCCAACCACTGCTGTGAAGTAATCCATTCAAGTTTCTCCCCATGAGTTCCGTATATTTTCAAAGCATTTTCCACGGCATAGGTAAAGTACTCCATTGGAATTTCAAGCTTTGATGTTACACCATGCTGCTTACGAAGGTCAGTGAAATGACGATAAATAATATTAGTGTCTTTCTCTAAACGCTGTCCTTTTTCATAACCTTCCGGAAAAAAGTATTGCGTAAAGCTACAATTGCTGTTTTCGGGGTACTCCGAAATTTCAGCTGAATCGTAGCAGCGAAGTACACTTTTAATGTCTCCTTGTGATGTAATACCAAAAAAACGGTGCTCATGTGTCATAAAACGACCGATAATTTGTGATTTCCTTTGCCCAAGGAAAAAAGTCCTTCTAGTCAATAATTCTTCTTGGCCAACACAAATCACTGACATACTGATCCTTGAACGATCTAGTTGATTATAGATGTCTATTAACCATTGATAATGAGCTTCGGTTAAATTTTGGCCCTCATCCATAATTACGATGACTCTTCTTGTACCCGAAGTTTCTGCTTTCTCTTTTAGCAAGTTCACAATTTGGTTTCTCATTTCACCAGGTTTTCTACGTGCAACAAACGGGAAATTAAAATCATACAGTAGGTCAGAGTAAAACTTCTCCTCACTAGGGACCCTGTATGAGTTACTGTTGGCTATAAAAATGGGGATTGGTGATTGAAGATAATTTGGTAAATTCTCTAATGCAAACTTCAGTGCGGTTGTTTTTCCTAAACGTGGGCGCCCATATACAATCATCCCAGGTAATCGGTTCGTTACAATTTTTTTTATGTTTTCCATTAATCGAACCACTTCTTTAGTCGGGAGTTTATAGAAGCCCACTTCAATAGGGTGTGTCCCAATAGGTACAATTTGTTTATCCATGTAGATCTTCTCCTTTATTAGTACATCTTGGTTTTGAATTGTTTGGCCAGTCGATCGTAATCTTCCATTTCACTGAGCTGTTCTTTATACATTTGCTCTTGACGTACTTTATCCAACCTTTCATGTTGGAAACTAGCTTCTTCCAAAGCCTTTTTTTGTTCACTGGGTGCGTTGTCAGGCTTATACGTACTCTCCTCCATGATCTTGATCTGTTTATTAACCATTTTTTTAGATTTTTTTTGATTCATAATATAGTTAGTATAAACAAAGATCGGATCATCCCAAGTGGTTAGATGTATCAATTTCTTCCTTACTAAGGAATTGATAGCTTTTCTTGTTTGCAGAGAGTGTGGAGTTAAAGACCATCGTCCGCTTGCTGTCAAATATCCAAGTTCGCTTCCATCGGGTAGAAATGCTTTCAGTGTCCGAAGATCATCAACGTTCACATGAAGTGTAATCTCGGTATTTATCAAGTAAGCTAAATTCGCAAGTCTGTCACTTCGATAAGGAACTCCTTCGTATTCTATATACGGCTTCTTACCTGATTTTAATGATCCACGTATTGTTCGTTTTTGTATCGTTTGCATAAAGAGTATCTCCGATCTTTTATCTTCCTCTAAAATTCGTGGCATTAGCCCCGAGGTGTTCATTCTTTTCTCAAGGAGTTCTAATGGAGTTTGATGGTAGATTCCACCGTGAGGTGTCCCATTATAATTTGAGATTAATACATCAATGAGTTGTTTTAAATGATCATAAGTGATATTCAATTGAATGGCTTGTTGTTCCGGATTTTTTCTTCTCGGATCCTTTGGTCCACTTCCTGTAGTGTTAGGTAAACGGTGAAACCCGTTTTCCTCTAAAGTCTGAAAAAAACGTTCGATAATTCCTCTTCTCATGGGAAGAGCTACCGGTCCAAAATTCATGAAGCAACCGATTAAGTTCTCCAGGCGATTTTTCACCATTCGAGCATAATGGGCTTTAGCATTGTCCAAGCAAATAACATCCCATACAGCCCAGGCTATTTCCGGAAACTTCTCTGATGGGAAGCCTCCTTCTGGATGGTAGGACAATCCTGGAATCGTAAGTTCTAATCGTTTATGTGGCATTACAGCATTACGTGCGCATTGCATAAAATCACTTGCACTATATTCATGATTTAAACTAATGTGGTATCCCAAAATATTTCTGGTCGCTACATCAATAATCGTCAGAACCCAGAAACGTTCTAATACCTCAGTCATAATATCCCCATCAGGAGTAGGTATTTCGACCACAAAGTAACCATCAATTCTGTGGGCGTCGAATTGGACTTTCTGAAAGGGGAACAAGTTGGAAAGTTGATTTTGTTGTCCTTCACCAACGTGTCTCGCTTTTTGTAATGCATCGTCCCCATGTCGTTCGGCAGATCTAGAAAAATATTCATAAGAAATCCGTTTTACATACCGCTGTACTGCTTTATATCCCATCCATTCTGTATTCAAGGGGTATTCTGCTTGTGTAATTCCTTTCTTACGGCATTCATCAACGAAACGTTTATGAATGTACTTTACTTTCATGACTGGTTCTATAGAGCGTCCCTTTCTTCCACGAAAAAGGTCTTCTAAAAGCTCTCGAATATCAGGATATTTGTCTAGGAAACGATTGAACTCTCCTGTCCTTCGCAAGTTGTTCTGCTTCTTAGTGAATAAATCCAATTGATATTCTTTTACATTCTTTTGAGGAATCAATGCTCTAAATCCCCAAACAATACCTGTTTGATCATATTGCATACAACGTTTAGTGAATCTCCTAACGTTTTGACGCACTATTCCGGTTTCCTGTTTGATTTCTTCTAAGCTGACTCTTTGAAAATACATTGTCACAGCTTTTTTACGGTTAATGTATATAAAACGTTCTGATTCATCTAAAGTGCTTTCATCAACTGTAGGCCAATATTCTAAATTCGTTTGTTCCATTGCTAAGCCGCTTTGTTCATACACTCGTTCTCTACTCATTCCTATAAACCTCCAAACTCTTTCCAAAGATTTGATCTTCAATGTTCGCACAAACCTGCCCTTCATAATACAACCATTTAAGTGCTAGGTTGACCTGATCTTCTGGATACTGAGGTAATTCACAAAAAACATTTGAAATTGTTTTCTTGTGCAAAGAAACGCTATGTAGTACTTCTAAAGTACATACTGGCTTTCTACTGTTTAGTACTGCGGTCGTAATTGCGATCCTATTTTCAATGGAGTGTCTCCCCTTTCTGATTGTTTTTTCTGTACGAACTTCATAAGCTATATTGTTCTTTCTACACCACTCTCGTTGAGCCTCAATCTGACGTTTAGTTCGATCATACCTCGGCTCTGTTGAAGTTAATTCCTTTTCATATTTCACTTCGACAAACGTTTCAGAATGATCTCGATATAGAATCCACATATCAAAGATCGATTTACGCAGCCTCCCATTTAGGAGATATGATATCTCTAAAGGCTGCTCACAGTATCCAATTACTTCAGGATTTGTTTCCACAGTAAGCCAATGCTCGAATTCTAAATCACTATAGAGATCAAGAGTTCGTTTTCCTATCTTATTTCCCCGTGGAATCCAATAATTATTTCCATATTTTGTTCCTCTCGGGATCTTAATTGGCTGATATTTTATGAATCCGCCTCTGTCCATCATGATCATCCCTTCCTACTTGTTCTAATGTATGAACAAAAAATTAAATTCTTATACACATCTATGTATAAATGTTGTCTCTCTATGAACATACTAAATAGTAATAGAATGATAGATGGAGGAGTCTAAGATGTCTGAAAAAGAATTCTATAAATGGCTTGGAGGATGTTTACGTGATCTTCGAAAGCTGAAGAATCAAACACAAGAGGAGCTATGTCAGGAATTTCATCTTGCCCGATCTTCAATTGCTAATATTGAAAGAGGTGGGCGTGTAATTAGTGCTTATAATCTATATTTACTTCTAGAAGCGTTGAATTTGCCTCTTGAAACATTGTTTAAAAATACAATTTCAAAATGATAACCCGACCTAAGAAATTACCTCGTGAATGTATAAAACATAAGCACAGTGGGAACACAACCTGAAAAAGGACCAAAGGGTGCGTGATAATATGAAAGTACAAGAACGTAAAGATTTAGAACTAGTCTTAATCCGATTGAATGAGATGCCTCAACCCGTACAAATTTTCATAAAAAATAAGTTAGACAATAACCTTTCTCCCTCTTCTGCTTTAGAGTACGTAAGAGATTTTGGTATATTCTTTAACTGGATATCGCCAAAACTATGGCCACATGTTGAAATAAGTAAGCTGACTTTAGCTTTGTTTAATGATATAAATGCAGATCATGTAAAACAATATATGAATCACTTAACGTATTCCAAGAAATTACAACATTCCTCTATGTGCCGGAAAATTCTATCGTTACGATCCATGTTTGGGTCCCTACATCAAGAATTTGATAACGACGGCAACCCTATTTTAAGACGTAATGTTTTTGCTAGTTTTACCATGAAAAGACCTAAAAACACTAGTGAAGTCGCACATCAATTGCAGGACAAAATTCTACGTGTCAACGAAATCCCTGCATTCGTTAAGTTTGTTCAACAAGACGTGTCAAAACTAAATAATCCTCAAGCACAATGGTTTCATAACCAAAATCGAAACCGGGATGTTAGCATCATCACCTTGTTATTGGAATCTGGAATCTTAGTAAGTGATATTGTCAATCTGGATCTCAATGATATTTGCATCCAAGATGGCTACGTTATGGTGACCAGGCAACAGTCACAAGTAAGAAAGAAACATCGAATCATGTTTGGAGAAAGTGCCAAAACTTTTTTGTATGAGTACTTGAAAGTTAGAATTGGCACTTATGCCCCTAATCCTGATGAGGCGGCCTTATTTTTAGCAAAACCTAACGGAGAATCACATGGTCAACGAATTTCAAAGCGTACTATTCAGGCAATGGTTAAAAAATACGCTTCTAAATTTGGAACTTCAGAGGTTACTGTTCGCCAGCTTACTCATTCTTTTGGTTTTCAGTATGCAGAAACAAATAATATCCGCAATTTGAAACAGCAGCTAGCCCAACGAAATATTGAATCTCTTGAGAAGTACTTTATTTTGTCGAGCTTACATGAATAAATAATAGATCTATTGGGCCTTGTTCGCTTTAAGCAAGGCTTTTTTTCTATATTTAGTTTATCTGTTTTCTAATGCTTTTCTTAAGCTGCTTTAGTTGATTCAATCGATCGTGGTACTCATTCACATCCTTTACGTTTCTCTTTTCTAAGCTTACCCATGTAGCGACACTGACCTCTTGAAACTTTATAGAAATGATCAGAATTGCTTCTTGATAGTCTTTGATATGAACAATTGGAATCTTCCACTCTCCTTGATCTCTAGCTGCGTCAAACCACTTCTTTTTGATCACTTCTCGATTGGTATACATTCTTCCGTTAAACAAAATTCCATTTGCCGTTACCGTAGCAATTTCAATACCTGCTTTGAGTTTGAGTTTTTCATTCATCCTCTCCACCTCCCCTATTATTTATGTCCATTTGAAATGATATATAAACTTATCATTTTTTAAAAATAATCTATATACATTAATGTATCGAGGGTTTCGCATTGTTTAGACTAAATTAGAGGTGTAGCAATGAACGAACCTGTATTAAGATTAGTGGGACAACGTGTCCGGGAATTACGGAAAAAACAAGGATATTCGCAGGAAGAATTAGGAGAAATGGCGGGCTTCCACTTCTCCTATATTGGGGGCGTTGAGCGTGCCGAGAAAAACATAACCTTGTTAAACCTTCAAAAGATTGCAGATGCGCTCCAAGTTAGTGTCCACGAACTTTTTCATTACAGTAAGTATGTTAAAGTTGGAAACAATGACAAGGAAAAGCTATTAAACGAGATCAATGAGAAGCTCTGGCCAATGAAGTCTTCTGATCTCAAAAAGGTTAACCTGCTCTTATCTGAAATTTTTGATAACTAAACTAAAAAGCCGATGTCTTTAGACGTCGGCTTTTTATTACATATTCAATTTAAACTTCCCATCCCTTTTGGCTACGTAGATTCACCCAAGAATACCGGTTAGATTGTTGAATCATTCCCTCCATCATATTACGTTCACTTGTTAATGTCAGGAGAATATACTTTGTCCTTACATCCACTACCTTTAAGTGTTTCTGAACCTCAGTCATCGAATAGTAGCCTTTGGCTGCTAATAACTTTACTTGTTCCATATCAATCTTTCCACATCGCTGTAGTAGTTCTGTTCCTCCCCATTGAAATGCAGCGTTAGTATCGACGCATGGATCAGGTATAACTACACTTAGCTTTCCTTCAGACAGGGATATCGTGATTTGTTTGGTCTTAAGCATCTCCGTTAGAGCAGAAACACGTAAAGCATTCCATTGATCAAACAACCTAGAGTAGATCCATTTTTGTTGTTTCCAATTAGCTAATAACCCGTCTATGCCATAGTTCACCAAGTCATTTCTGTAGCTGATGTGTCCCCCATCACGTTCCTCTTGATTGATCCTCTTTGGAGTGAATTTTAAGTATGGCTTGCTGGCTAAACAGTTCTCCTGAAGTGAGTGTTGTTCCAGCTCATTTAAACTATTCCATTTAATTCGAACAGTCTTAGGGAGCACACCATGACTATCTAGTAGCTCATATAACTGATCATTATTCAAATCGTAATGTTTAGTTGCAATGAATTTGCCGACCACATTCCGCTCAGCCCACTCAAGCCGCTGTAATCCAAGAGAAGCCTGATATTCACTGATTAGTTGTCTTAGAATATTTACTTTAGCTCCAGAGAAAAACATCTCCTCGTAGTGGGGTGATTGAACAAAATGACTTATTTTATCTATGCTCACTATGTGTTTACTCCTTTTTTAAGATAGTGAATGGTATTGACGGTTCAAATTAAATTTATTCATCATCTGAGTAAAGAAAAAACAAAGAAGCTGCCTAACGGCAGCTTTCTAGGGATCTAAGCTTTACGTTTCTTTTTTTTGGAGGAATGTGCTAGACCCCACTACTTAGATCTGTTAGATGCTCTTAGTCTCTAAATAATAAGTCAAAAATGATCTTCTTAACATTATTAAAAAGTTCACTTCGTTAAATTGTGACTTTTCTTTTTAAGAATTCAAAGTATACTGTTGATTAAATTTAATCGATTTAGCAATGTTATCAAAATCTCCATAAATACTTTCGATATTTATTCCTAATAAGTTGAGTTCATTTAAAATTGCCTGATGATTCTGAATCTTAATAATAAAATCCGGTTGTATAGATTGAAAACGTAGCATTCTATGTTTATTATGTTCATCCGTTTTTGACAAATATAATTGGTAAATGAACATTCCCTTTTGATTAATAATTCTATCAAAAAGATCTGGAGGTTGATAAGTGAAGTAAACATTAAGATCCAGTTTAAGGGGCTTATCAATGTTTCTATATTGGAGCTGAAGCAAATTTATTAATAAAGCAAAAAAGACTCTTATACCCAGTTCCTCATTAGAATAATACTCTGCATTATTTAAGTGATATACTTCCCCATGAGTAATATTTTCGTCATAAATCTCATTAGCGAGAAAGTAATAAAGTTCGATAACGTCGTTTTTCCCTTTAAAATCAGTAAGTTTTTTCAGATTGTCATAATCATCCTCTAAGAATTCTTCATCCAGATCTACACTCTCAGTCAGCTCTTCGCCATCGATATCTATATTGTTTAATTCATAGCATTCGATCAGTTTGTTAATATAATTTGGCAAATCATGAGCTTGATTTGCGAACATTTTTCGTAAATTGGAAAACAACTTTAATTGAGCATCTTTAGTTTGAATTAACAATTCAAAAAAATTCTCATTCTGCAGAAGTAATGGAGTAATATCAATCAACTTTTTCTTATTAATAAGGTAGATTTCTGCTTCATTACTAGTAAGTTGGTCTTTTCCGTAACAAGCAAAGAATAGAGCGACCAAAGGAGATGTAGTGAAGTCAACCAAATTTGTAGGTAAGCCGTGATGTTGGCAAAATGCTAAAAAATATTGTTTCTCTTCTTCTGATATTTTTCTAACTACTTTACTATAGAATTGCTTTTTCATTTCCTCAATATCATAATATTTACTTGCCTCTGCGCTACCTGAATATGATCTAAAACCACTAGCTTGAATTCCGTTGTAAGCTTCGTTTTGTCCTCTGAAAATATAATTGTGAAAATCATTAGTTCTTATCAAATCCAAATATATAGAAATATTGGGTATTATGTATTCTTTAATCAAGTTAACACTTCCTCTGTATGATTTTTTGATCGTACAATTATTACTCTATTTTTCCCTTTCATGTTATTTAAATAATCTTCCTAGGGCGCTAATGGAACTGAGATGTATTTACTTATTTTTTTACTAGAAAGAAAGGCCTCCCAGTTTTGGATTGTATATTTCAGGTGTACCTCTAGGGTGATAAATAGCACAAGTTCTCTCTTTGATCTTGTGAGCGCTACATATAGATAATTCATCATTTTATTCTGATCTTTTTTTATACCAAGCAAATACTCTGCAATTTCTGTAGTAACAATGAATAAACACTTTTCTCCTTCTAGTCCTTTTATAGAGTCAATTGAGTTTACCAAAATACCTGGTGAATGGGATTTTTCATTAGCAATCTTCAATGAATCATGTATCTTGGCTTTGTCTTGTGAGTTCAATTTCAAATTTAAAACTTTCTCTATGAGTAATAATATTTCGTTATTGTTGGAATCTTTTAGTCTAGAGAAAATATCTTTTAGCAATTCATACTGAATTAATTTTCTTTCTTTCTCATTATCAGTTGTTCTAGAAATTAGTTTCTCGAGTTCAAAAATCAAATTATGATTGCTAGCTTTATCTTTTTCATGAGTGTTAAATCGATTGTTTTTTTGATATATATAAATCCTATCCCAATTTTGGTTATTAAAGAAATCTTCGCTTGATTCAATCTCTTTTTCGAGCACAAATTTTATTTCCCCTTCTATCTTAGATAGTGGAATTTGCTTTTGTTCAAAAGGAATGTAATGATTCGAGAAATTAACATGTGATAGTGGACTTCTATGATTAGTAGGTTCATAGACAACCGCCTCTTGATGTTGTATGACCAAATTTGAGAAAAAATTACGACCACGTAAATCTTGCTTCGGATCTCCAATTAAGAATATATATAACCCTTTATTATCTAAAAGTTTGACTATCTGAGTCATATGTTCATCCATGTCTTGAGCCTCATCAATATAAACACAATCTAAATATCTTGAAATGGTATTGATGATTTTTTCGCGTTTCTCTTTAATTAACCTATTGTCACCAGTCTTCTTGCACAGAATCCATTTAGCAGTTTCCGTCACTTTCTCTACGTGGATATAATTATTTTGTTTTAGTTCCTTTAATTTCCCAGCAGAGAATGCTCTATTTGTAGGTAAATTTATATATGAAACACTATTAAAATGTCCTTCGAATAGTAAATGATGAAATGGGTAAATGACTTCATGGAGAAGGAAAGCATGGATGGTTTCAATTCGTAATTGTTTCGGGATGATCCCTTTATTCTCAATAATCAATTCTCGAATTTTATTCTTTGCAGAATTAGTGTAAGTAATTACGTAGAGTATCTTTCCATCCTCAACTTTTTCCAACCGGTTCAGAATATGACTAGCCATAGAGGTTGTTTTCCCAGCCCCAGCTCCAGCAACTATTATATTCATTTTTTCTCTCCACTTTTTAAGAATTCAAGAACATTAGCTATGTGCTTAGGTAGCACTATATTGGTAAGCTCATTTTTACCAAAATCCCTACAAAACCTCAACATAGTAGAAGCTTTTGCCGATCTCCAACGTTCTGATAACTCCTCAGGGCTTGTGCACTTCTCCCACCCGTGATTTTGAGTAAAATACTCATTCATTTTCTTAAAATTAGTGCTCGTCTTTACGAACTCTGGTTCTAGAGTATATTCAGTTGTTGTCGTTACATATATGTTTGAATACTCATTATATCTTTCATGATTTATTTGTGCATTTGGTTGGTCATCATAATCCCTAATAATTCCTATTCTACTGGTAGTATACTGGTTTATTTTAAGCCAAATGTCCAACATCTTAGTGAAGCCTTTATGCAAGGCTATAACCTCTATATCGTACAAGGAATTAGCATTAGAACTCAGGTATGCCTTTATAAGCATCTCTTCAGTGGGCCCCTCTACTAAAATGCAATTTCTAGAGAAAAGAAACTTTAGAAAATCTAAGTTAGGCTTTTTGGCTAAATAGTTCAATTCTTGTGAGGTAATTGTGTCCTTTAAAGAAAATGCAGATCCATTTGCTAAAACAACAACGTTTTGTAATTCGAGTTTATTAACAAATTCTGTGCTATGTGTTGAGAGGAACAACTGTAAGTTACTACTCGAATTCAAAATCGAATTAAAAAAACTGCCAAGGAGATGCTCATTACTGACACATAAATGTGCCTCAGGCTCCTCAATTGTTAATATATTTAAAGCACTGTCGGTATGTACTTTTAAAGAATTTATCATCACAAGCAAATAAATTAAGTTACGGTAACCTAATCCTTGAGTGTTCAAATATTCTTCGCCAAAACCGAGTCTTAGATTGTTCAATAATGAACCCATGCTTGGCATATTCGGGAGCAATGTAATTTCTTTGAAAAAGTCTTTTGCGTTCTCTAAGGCAGAATCTTCTTGCCAATTAAAAACTCCCTCTAATTTACTGATGTGCTTGAGATCTGAGAAAAAGTCCTCATAAGATTTTTCTACAGCTACCTTCTGCTCATCACTAAGCTTGTTTTGTAATAAATTCACTAAAGCTCTAGAACCTAACTGGTTATTCTTAATTGAAAAATCGTCTCTCTCCGCAGCGAGGGAGTTATATTTGAAATTAATAAGATCACTAAAGGATACTGGATCTTCTGTGAGAGGTACTTGTATCGTATATTTGTAAAACTCAATGGGTAGGAGGTTCATTTTAATATTATCAATGGATGAGTTCGTCATCAGAATATTAGTAACTAGTTCTAATAGTTTTTGGTGGTCTTGTACAGCATATTTATATTGAATACTGTATTGTGGCACTTCTTCATCCATAGCAGTAATCCATTTATGTATGTAATATTCGTCTGATCCATCAGGAGAAAATGATACATCTACTGTAACTATAGGCACAATCTTAATAAACTCTTCTATGTTTATTTCTTGGTTCGTTATTCGTTCTTTGTTTGTCTTTAAAAAGTTAAAATACATTTCCTTAGCTGAATTATTTATGTCATGCCATCCTAATTTTTTACTTAAATTTCCTACCTCGTCGTTTAAAAATGGAAGTGTGATGGCTTTTAGTAAATTACTTTTTCCACTATTATTTTCACCGATTAGAATCGTAATTCTATTTAAACTGATATCAATACATTTTAAGTTACGGAAATTAAGAACTTTGACTTTTGATAGTTTCATTATGTATTACTCCTTTAAAATAAAATTAGCGAGATACATGCAGTGAGAACATCTTTGCATCAGCCTTCAATTATCGTTTCTTAATTACCTGAATAAATTATAAAGGTTCTATAACAGCAGTATTTCCTAGTTCTCACCTAGTAAGATCTCTCATTTCCCGAGGATTGCATCGTGGAATAAAGCAAACTGCTCATCTCTCTTCAGCAATTCTTCAATTTCTAAATTACTCGCTGCTTGACGACATTGCTCAAGGCGATGCTCTAATCTCCATTTTTTCATCAGACTAACGTCGAGGTCAAGCCATACTTCAATAGAAGGATTAGGGATAGCAGCAATCCACTCGTTAAATTCGAGGCCTTTCTGCAACATTTCTTTTGTCCTAACAGGATCATCATCACCATCGGTCACTATTAAGACCTTAGATTCTGAATAAAAAGTATTCCACAAAGCATTCGCTACACGGGGAATTGTGATCTTGCCCCTTGCAACAGTAATTTTAATTGACCGATTTGAACCCGCTTTACCTAGAATCCTTTCAGACAGTAGGGCAATTATTTCACGGTCAGTATCACCTTCGCATACAATTAATAAATCAGCTGTAGTTGCATCAATTGCTTGCGTAGTCACTACCCCACCTGAGACATGGTCATAATGAAGAAGATCGATCTCTACGAGTTTTTTCTTTTCAGCGGTCACGATCTCACCTTCAGAAGGGAAATAAATAGCTCCTTCCTCAGCAGCCATACGAAGCTTACGTTTGAGAACATTTGTAAATCCAAGACTACGAGCTATAGCAACATCTAAGTCTCTTTGGTCGAGTAAAATAATATTTAGCGTCTTACCTAAAACTAGTGCATCAACGGCGTCTTCTGCATATCCTGACATTGAAATAAATATTCCAATTGTACCTGCCAACTTACCTTCGACCTTGCCTTTGAACTGGTAGAGGGTTGAAGCTGGTAGTGGCTCTGCATGCCACTTGGCTTCCAGTAGATATATACGTCCGTCAAGATAAATAGAGCCATCAATTTGCTCACCCAAAGGTCTGTATCCTGTGCGCGGTTCAAGTTGTTCAAAATTAAAAAGCTTATACAGTAATCGCTCGAATGCAAATCCTCTGCGCCTTTTATCAACTCCTGTTGCGTTGGAAGCTAGGCCAATAAGTTCTTCGTATTCTTCTCTTATGGAAATCAACTCTGTCTCCATTTTATCCCCCTCAAGTCGTAGTCTAACAAATTTCTCTACAAATCTATTTTATCATGATTCAGCAAAAGGAATATTGAACTTCAAGTTCACCTTGAAAATTCACGCCAACAGGAGCATTCTATGTTGAAGAGTAATTTGAAGATTAAAATAATATTTTGTTATGTAGTGTTCACGGTTGTAGAGATAGAGACTATGTCGATATATTAGCAAGAAATTCAAATAAACTACGCCTAACTTGAGTTATGTGCAGTAAATTGCGCAATCAGCGCAACAACAATCCTAAAAATAATTGAAAATAATGGGATCAAAAGTTCTTGTCCTTATCGGTAATCGGTACAAGTTCTTACCCTTGGCTCGGGACACGAACTTGTACCGATAACATAAAAAAGCCGCTAAAATAGCGACTCCATTAGGAATATCTTCTAGTTTAGGTTTCATCTTACATATTGGACATAGTACGAAATATCATTAATTAAAAGATTATGAAACCTTCTGATCGAAGCAAGCAGTGATCCTAAGATATCTATATCGAAACCTGTGTTGAGTGCAACTTGCCATAGTTTATAATGCTTGCCTATGGGTTGCTCCAGACGATGAACTTCTTCTTACCCCATCCACGTTTTCAGATATGATATTCCGTATATTCAGCTTTTTCATAACTTCTTTCAAGGGTACCTCGCCAATCTCATTTCTATGGCTTTCATCTTTAGTTCGACGGGATAACTCACTCCAGTTTCCAGGGAAACACCAACTTGAATTTACACATTTTTCTATAAGGAAAAAAATCGTTTATTTACTTTGAGGAATGACGGCGCACCATAGTTTTTTTCGCTATGCACAACGGTTACTTCGCGATAGGGACCACCATCTGCCGATGTAGCCATACGTTTAACTCTCGGGAGGTCACCCACACGATTCTTTTTAATAACGAGAACTTCAAGTCATGAGGTTACAAGCTTTCACTTAGATATATATTAGGCACAGTCGATTATCAGAATTATTCCCATAACGATCGGTGTGATCATAGAGACGAGAATCGTATGTGTCTCTAAAATAGGGACAGTTAGCTTGGCATTAGGATAAATAATCTGTTGCAGTCGATAATTTATAGCTACATGAGCTAAATGAACACCTTTAAGCATCGGTTCCCTTTTATGTTCCTTAATCAGACTCAATAAAACGTTTCCTATCTGTCTTGTACTTTTCATTTTATTTATTACAAATTGATCTGCTTTTAATTCCATTTCAACTTCATAGTAGCTAGCTAATTTTTTTATTACCGGCAAAAAAATATAACATTCAGATAATATTTTTAAAATAACCGTGTAAAAGGGATGACGTTTTGTACAATGATAATATTCATGGTAAATAATTGCCCTAATTTCCTCATCATTAAATTGATCTAATAGACTCGTTGAAAGGATAATGTCTGATTTAAAGAATCCAGCTGACATTGCTATTTTGTTTGGATGTGATACCACTTTTATTTTTATTTTTAGGGAGTTGTATTTTTCTGAATACCCATTAGATAACTCTAACTTCTCCATCTGGAAAAGGAGTTTCTTCATATTCATATAACGTAAATATTGATTAAATACTTGATACCCAAAGGTTATAACTGAAAAGGCAATAAAAGCATTGATAATCATTTCGGTAGTTACATGATTCACAAACATATCCGTAATAGTAGCCTGAAGCAATAAAATTATATTATCGTTACTTGGTACATCTTGAAGCTGATGATATATAACATAGCCCATCTGAAAAATAACCAAACTGCATATAACTATCGCCACGAACAAAGCCCGCTTTGGGTCAATTAGTATCTTCGAATAACTATTCATTTTTTAATTCCTTCAATTTGTTTTCTAGTTGTTGAATCAGCTCAGGGTCGGCTTTGTCCAAACTTTCAATTAAATTACGAACCATATATGAACCAAAGTCAGCAATCAGTCCATCAGTGACTGCTTGGGTTTGCGCCTGAATAAATTCTTCTTTAGTTGTAGGTGCTGAGAAAAAAGTTAATCTCGTTCTTCCCCGGCCACTTGATTCTTTTATTAAATAATCTTTATCAGTCAGTCTTGTCATTACCGTCATGACTGCGTTCAATGAGATGGGGGATTCTGCATTTATTAACTCATGGACTTGTTTAATTGTCATCTTGCTATTGTTCCACAAAATCTCCATAATTTTGGCTTCTAAAGAACCAAAAAATTTATTGATACCTTCTTCATCTAGATGGAATCTCTTTACTCGCATATTTTAGCTACCTCTTCCAGAAAAGTTTCGTTCTTATTTACTATTTCTGTTTCCAACTACAAACTATAGTTTAAACTAATTAAAGTTCAATGCCAATTTAACTAAGCAATCACAATCAAATCTTCAGATTAATATGACCCAATCTATGTTAAAAAGTGCGTTGCAAGAGGTTCAACCTCTTGCAACGCACTTTTTAACTATCCTACTATCCGAAATATTCCTACCTGTAATCCTTGTTATCATTAGTACGAATAATAATCATTGCAAAGACCTTTTGAACTAATGCTCTATAAATAGCTTAATGGGTTCTGTGGAGTTCCATTCACACGGACTTCAAAGTGCAGATGTGGACCTGTTGAATTCCCTGTTGAACCTACTTCTGCGATTTTTTTACCTCGGGATACTGATTCACCTTCTTTTACTTGAATACCGTTCTCCCTAATGTGAGGATATAGAGTCCATAAACCATCCCCATGATCGACGATAACTGTATTGCCATATCCGCCATACCATTCTGCCATAATGACAACCCCATCTTCTGCAGCATATATACTCGTACCCTGAGGAGCAGCAAAATCAGTCCCATTATGCATTTTTCCTAACTCACCTGTTATGGGGTGGACACGTGGTCCAAAGTTTGATGAAATGGTTGCACCTTGAATTGGCATCCCTAACACTCCGCTTCCATTGGAAGAACTGCTGGAGCTTGATTTAGTGCTAGAGCTAGAAACCTTCTGTAGTTTTTCTCTTCTTTCAGCCTCTTCTGCAGCTGCTTTAGCTTTTGCAGCTCTTGCAGCCTGCTCTTCTTTCAGCGTATTTTTTTCTTGAACCAGTGCCGACCGCTTTAACGCAATTTCAACTAGCATTTGATCTTGCCTATCACTGAGCTCACTTTGTGTTTCAATCTCTTTCTCGTATCCAAGAATAAGCTTCTGCTTCTCTTGCTCCTTACTAGCGAGCTCTGTCTTGTGGGCTTTCTTCTCTACATATAGCCGCTTATGTTCCGCATACTGCCTATCAAGCTGTTGCTTCTTCTCTACAACAAGCTGCTTATCTTTCTTATGCTCAACTAATAGATTCTGGTCTTGGTCCACAATCATTTTCAGAGAATCCATACGCTGAAGGAAGTCAATAAAACTAGTAGATGATAACAGCACATCCAAATAGGAAATTGTACCATCGGTGTACATCAAACGCACTCGGGATGCTAGTACGTCCTCACGAGCATCAATTCTTTCTTCTGCAGCTTCCAACTCTTTTTTTGTAAAGCGTAAATTTTCTTCCGTTGTTTCAATATTGTAAGAGACAGTTGCAAGCTCGTTACTTACATTTTCTATTTGCTTCATGATGCTCTTCAAATATGTCTCTTGCTTTTGCTTATAGTAAACGGCTTCCTTCTTCTTCTTTTCAGCTTTTTCCTGTTCCGATATTGCCGAATTAGACTGTTGTTTGAGCTTTTCCAACTCATTATCAATATCACTAATGCCTGATGCTGCATGACTATAAGCAGGACTAAGAATTGTGATTGTAATCAAACTTATTGCAAGTGCAGTTGCTGTCTTTTTCAACTTAATTCCCATCCTTGTACATATTTTAGATTTGAATTATTTCTTTCATTGAGTTTAATGGCCTTATGATTGATAGAACGCTGCTTGTCCTACATCGCCACAAAGTTACTAAAAACTCTAAAATTATCAATAATTGCATTCGAGACATGGCGAAATTATTAAAATTTTGTTACCCTACATAATGTAGTTTATTTATCACTACCTTGTCAACTTTTGCGACGACATATAAACAGAAATTATTATCTTATCTGACAGCAGAGAAGATCAATTAAAAGAGCGTTAACTTATTTAGAATTCTCTATGTAAGTGTAGGTTCACAGTCGATCTAATTGTTAGTAACATAATGCAAATCGCTTGCTAAAGTCCTGTACACAAAGTAAACAACCTTAGTCTAGTCAATCACCATGATCTAAGGATGATTTGATTGTAAACAAAACATGAACCTTTTAAAGATTAGTGTTTGTGATATGACAAAAGAAAAGAGCAACTAAGCTGCTAAAATAAACACTTTAACGGCGTGATCTTCCCAAAGAATTCTCCCATAAAAAAACACCTTAAGAAAAGACAAGTTGTAACCCTCGCCTGTTTACTTAAGGTGTTCTGTCGAAGCCTAATTATGCTTATGAACTTTTCAGTATTCGTACTGCATTTAATACAGCCAACAAAGTGACACCAACGTCTGAGAATACCGCTTCCCACATCGTTGCAATACCAAATGCACCAAGGAGCAAGAAAACCACCTTCACTCCGAGAGCAAAAATAATGTTCTGCCACACTATTCTTCTTGTCCTTTTTGCTATCCTAATAGCCGTTGTAATCTTTGACGGCTCATCAGTCATAATGACTATATCTGCTGCCTCAATAGCAGCATCAGATCCAAGTCCGCCCATAGCAATTCCTACATCTGCCCTCGCCAATACCGGCGTATCATTAATTCCATCACCAACAAACGCGATTTTCTCTTTTGACGCTTTTTCTTGATCTAATTTTTCAATTTCTTCTACTTTGTTTTGTGGGAGCAACTCTGCATGCACTTGGTCTACTCCAAGCTGGCGTCCAACCGCTTCTCCCACTATTTTTGAATCACCAGTGAGCATGACTGTTTTTTTAATTCCAAGCTTTTTCAATGATTGAATGGCTTCTAAGGAATCTTCTTTCACCTCATCAGAAATGACGATATACCCTGCATATTCATTATCAATGCTCAAGTGCACTATTGTACCTAAGTCAGCTGGTTGATCATAACGAATTTGTTCCTTAACCATTAGTTTTGCATTACCAGCAAGTACTTCTTTTCCATCGACCTTAACCTTAATACCATGTCCTGAAATCTCATTATACTCCACTAACTCGTTCTCATTTATACTTTCACCATAAGCAGCTCTAATGGATTCGGCGATGGGATGAGTTGAGTGAGCTTCTGCATAAGCTGCATATTTCAAGAGTTGCTCTTTAGAAATATGCCCTCCAGTTTGAATGCTTGTAACCGTAAATGCTCCCTTAGTTAGGGTTCCCGTCTTATCAAAGACGACATATTTCACATCATTTAGGGCTTCCAAGTAGTTACTCCCTTTAACCAACACTCCATTCTTTGATGCTGCACCGATTCCTCCAAAGAAGCCAAGTGGAATGGAGACCACCAATGCGCAAGGGCAAGAGATAACTAAAAATATAAGTGCACGGTAAATCCATTCTGAGAAAGTAGCTCCACTTACAATGAGAGGAGGTACCACAGCAAGCAGTACAGCAATGATCACTACTACTGGTGTATAATAGCGAGCAAACTTTGTGATGAAGTTCTCTGTTGGTGCTTTCTTGCTGCTGGCATTCTGAACCAAATCTAATATTTTGGATACAGTTGATTCAGCAAACTCCTTCGCTACTTCTATCGTTAACACACCATTTTTGTTTATAAAGCCACTGAGCACATCATGACCTGGCTCCACTTCTCTTGGAACAGATTCTCCAGTTAGAGCAGAAGTATCCATAGCAGATACACCTTCAATGACTTTGCCATCTAACGGAACCCTTTCACCAGGCTTTACTAAAATGATGTCTCCGATCTTCACTTCTTCAGGAGATACACGTTCTATTTCGTCACCTATTTTTAAGTTTGCGTAGTCTGGACGGATATCCAGGAGTGAACTGATCGATTTTCGAGAACGATTTACAGCAATGCTTTGGAACATCTCTCCTACTTGATAAAACAACATGACGGCTACACCTTCGGGATATTCTTGTATCGCAAAAGCTCCCACCGTTGCAATGGCCATCAAAAAGTTTTCATCAAAAACTTGACCCCTGACAAGATTTTTGATTGCTCTGAATACAATGTCGCCACCAATTATGATATAAGCTAATGCGAACAGTGAGAACTCTATATAGCCAGAAAAAGAAGAGAACCACGCACCAGCAGCAATAAGAGTACCAATAATTAACCGGGTTAACATACGTTTGGTGTTCTCATTTCCATGGTCGTGGGCATGATCGTGAGCATCTTCATGACTATGATGTTCTTCTGTACCTTTGGAGCCACTTCTTGATGAAGATTCACCTTTTTCAATTACACGTATATGAGGCTCTAATGTCTTCACCTTTTCTTTGGCTTTTGATACAATACTTTCTGCTCTTCCCTCATCAGTCTCTAAAGTTAAAGTTTTAGTTACGAAATTTACAGAACAAGTACTAACTCCATCAATTTTCTTAACGCCGTTCTCAATCTTCATAGCACAGTTCGCGCAGTCTAAACCATCTAATATTAAGTCTTTTCTGACCTTCTGTTGCTGTGCTTCCATATAACGCTCACTCCTCTCCAGAGATAAATTCAATTTCGATATATGAACAAATGCTCATACGTTTGTATATAAACTCATTATACGCAAATGAAAATTTAATTGTCAATAAATCGTATGAGATCAAAATAAAAAAGCACCTGCCATAAGCAGATACCTTTAATGTTTAATTTTCATGCATAGTATGCTGAAGAGTTTGTGTGAATATTTGTTCAATATGAGTATCATCTAATGAATAAAAAACAGTCTTTCCCTCTTTTCGGCGCTTAACGATTCTCATATTTCTTAAATAACGCAGCTGGTGAGAAATCGCGGACTGTCCCATTTCAAGAAGAACAGTAAGATCATGAACACATAGTTCTCTCTGTAATAAAGCATGTATTATTTTAACTCGAGTAGGATCACTAAATGCCTTAAACCAGTCTGCCACTTGAACTGCCACATGTTCTTCAATCATTTGAGTCTTAGCTTGTTTATAATCATCCTGAGAGCCAAGACATGTAGTATCACAATCTTCGATAAGGGTGGCTTTCTGGTCATCTTATAAATCACCTTCCTATTCACCATTACTACTTATTTTATAGTAAAGGTCAAAAAAACGAAAGGATTACGATTAAGATATGTTACATAGATGAATATAGTTAACTCTGCTCAATTCATCTGAGTAACATATTGACCCCATCCAACCATTGTATTCTCAAAAGGTCTGCCATGGTAAACCAACGAAATAAAGCCCCTCGGCTACAGATACCCCCTCCGAGTGCTCAATCTCCCCTTCTTTAAACGCCTCAATAATATCTATCCATTAATCAACACGTTAAAACCAGTAGCAAAAAAAATCACGATTTAGAGGATAATGGGTTCACCAAGCGACAGGTTGTACCATTTGAAGTCTCTATAATGGAAGGACAGATCAACTTCAATTGTTTATTTGTTAGACAGTACAGCCTTAATTACTCTAATGACTTCATTTTGTATACTGACATTGCTAATTATTTTCGCAGGTCTTATTGTGAGCAGATACTTATATTTTTGGATTCCCTATATTCTAGATTGGCTTTAGCTTTGTGGAATTTAGTGTCGTGCGACGAATTCGCATCGTCCGCAACATGATCTAAACCTTCCCATAAAAAGCGGGGTCATGAAGTCTTTTCAAGGACTTTAATTATATCTTTGACAGATGCTTTATTCTTCAGCTATATTTTTTCTAGTCGATTGTGGGGTAAATGCAGCAAAAAAAGAACTACATATTGTAGTTCTTTACACATGACTTTATATTTAGATCGGATCACCTGTCGATCAATCCAGTTCTAACGCTGTTACTAATGCATTTCTTTTGTCATCTTGTTGGAGTTATTTTGTGAAACGACTCTTCTTGCCGTCACATACCGCTCTTTATAATACTTTTCACTTAGCCGGCTAATTGTAACTCCCCTACTACTTGAGGAATGAGCAAAAGAATTGTCTCCGATGTAAATACCAGCATGTGAAATTCCTCGCCCGCTCGTATTAAAGAATACAAGGTCACCTGTTCTCAGGTCTTCCATCTCAACCTTAATCCCCGATTTCGCTTGCATTTGTGAAGTGCGCGGCAAATCAATGTTGTACTTGTTCATAATATATAAAATAAAGCCAGAACAGTCAAATCCTGAAGTGCTTGTCCCCCCCAGACGGTATGGAGTGCCTATCACTTCATTTACTTCTGTCTCAATACGTACCTCGTTTGCCGACACAGACTCTATGTTAGAGAACATAAATATAGCACCAAGGGCAATCATAAATACTCTTTTCAAAAGTTTACTCCTCCTTTGAAGGTGAATATCTGTTATTGAATGTCAAAAAAGATTAAAAATTTGTAACCCTACACACTGTAGTATATTGTTGTATGGCTCGTCTACTTTTTCTCCATTCTTTTAATTCTTGTTGGTCATAGGATTAATCGCTTCAATGCGTGGGTATGACTCTCTGACATCACGCTCTGACTCGGTGAACCTCTCACCGTAGAACTGTTGTACCAGGAAATTTAAGTTAAAAAGGTAATCATCCTGGATAAGAATAGTCATCTGTCTCAGCATTTTTTTGCAATCTCTCGGACTAAATTAGGATACGGAATGTATGAAGCCAACAAATGACACTAGACTAAATAATACACCAAAGGCCACAGCTGCATATACATTCTTATTTTGTTTTAAAACGACGTACATGGCGATAATTGTACCCAAGGCCAATAGATACATAAATACTGTAAAGGTTTGAACATGAAACTGAACAGGGTACAAGATGGGACCTCCCTGGTTAAACCAATTGTACAAACCTGAAGCAGATAGTTTCATGGTTTCGGGGTTCAGTTCATGTGGTGCTGGTTGTTGATTCAAAAAACCGGTGATGATATAAATGACCAAAATTAAAATACCTTCTGCCATTAGCCATGTTTTAGGATTGAAATGGGCATTATTTTTAATTCTGCGTTTCATTATAAACCCGTTGAAAAAGGCCATTATTAAGAGTGGAACAATTAATAGATGTTTCATAAGTAATGCTTGCCCGTACGAAGTAACCCATGAGTTAACATAGTCTGGATCCGTTCTGAAATTTAGAAAGAGGCCAGAAAGAAGAATCATGATCATCACTACTACCGCAAATGGATGATACCAAGAAAGAAATGCTTTCCAGTTATCGGCGCTATTCGGCATGTATCTACCAGCGACCATCAAAATCCCCGCCCAAATCGTTACAGAGAACAAATGAATGAAATGATTCCAAAAACCGACCATCCCAAAATAGGAAGAAGAATGGCTTGACCAGGATAAAGTAGCTATAAGCCCAATCGCTATCAGTAATAGTGCCACTGTGTGAACACGACTCATTTGTCTTTTCGTGAAAATCATCATCATGAACAAGATTGAGAATATCAATGTCCACATATATGCTTTTCCTTCTGCAAATGAAAGCATAACACTTCTAAATATGATGAACCAGTTTGTGTCATTTGCGAAAAAAACAATAATCCGAAGAACCGGAAAAAATGAGAATATAATGATCCCTGTAACGACCCAAACCATTTTCATTTTAGGCACCTGAATATTAGGATGGATTCGTGGAAGGATTATCGTACCCAATAATAATGCTAAAAAAATGTAAAGAAATGGCTCTCCTAACCAATACCAGTTCATGATTTTCTCCTTCTTACAAATCGTCTGGAAAGATCAATAATTATCAAAATCACAGCTAATCCAATAGCAAAATACCACAAAGCATTAGAGTTGGATGAATTCTGAGTTAACTCTTCACCTTCAGATGGTGCAGTCGATGTAAACTCAGGAGTAGTTTGCGGATTATTTGGGGTCATGTCATTCGTTGCTATTTCATCACTCACAGGAGGCTGAATAGGAAGATTCACTTGAAATGGGTAGTCTCCTTCAATAGGATGACCATCCTTACCAACAATCTTCCACTTAATCGTGTAGTTCCCGTTTTCAAGACTGCTTCCTGTACTGATGTGCCTGATCATGGTATTATCCTTAATTTCAGTAGAATCCAATGGGACTTCTTTTTCTCGTTCATCCAACAATTTAAACGAACTTAACACCTCAATCTTTGTGTTGAATTGAAGTGTGATCACATCTAGATTCGTTGTGACCACCTCGCCGACTTTTGGGGAAGAAGATTCCAGCTTGGTATGTGCATATGAGTTAGATGGAAACAAAAAAAGAAAACTAAAAGATATAATCAGAGCCAATAGTATTGTTGATTTACGGATGTTCATGAAGAATGAGCCCACCTTCCTAGGGATAAAATAAGTCATTTAATTTACTGTAGAGTCATACTGTCTTGAAAAGTGGAATCCACCAGCGGCATAAAAGTGCCCCAATAATGTGTAGTCATTGCTTGATAACAATTTCGTTTCTGTCGAGTATATCCCTTCACCTTCATAGGCAGCTTGGAGCCATACGGAACCATTAGTCTCAGCGCTCCATATCTCAAACATAACCCATGAACCATCACTAATGATCGACTCATCGAGAATTACTTCAATACGGGATTCATCCTCAGATTCTTGTTCAACCTTGATCTGCATATCCGAAACACCCCCTGTTCCAGCCATTGGTGTACTACACCCTGACAGAATCAGGATTATAGTAAGTAGAGACATGTATACTGTATATCTACGCATTCACTACCCTCCTTTTATTTAAGTATCGCGCCAGCCACAGTCATTCATACCTGACGAATCTTCTTGTTTAGACTATCATATGAACATGTATTCATTCAACGAGGTGAATTCGACAAAATTCCAAACAAAGTATCAACTTTATCTTTTGAACTGGAAAATTAATATTTAATAATTCTATTGAAAAGTTCTTTCATATATTCACTTGTAGATTGTTATTTGTTCATCTATGGTATCCAATGATTGAGGAAGAAACTAGAAATAAAACGAGGTTTGTTCCTTCATTAGGAACAAACCTCGCTAGTATATTAATTTGCCCTTACAAATCCAAGGTAATCAATGACTATGATGAGCATGTGCATCAGGCTGATCTGCTTTGACAACGCATAAGACAGAAGAATCATGCAAATGTTTTTCTGATTCAACTTGTAGAGTCACGTGTTTAATCCCTTTATGTTCAAGCATATGTTCAACCTTCTGTAGGAGTACTTCAGTTTCATATACATTCTGATTTCCTTCTACGACGACGTGGCCCGTCAGGACATTAAAGCTACTGGTGATCGACCACACGTGTACGTCATGCACTCCTTTAACACCGTCAACTTGTTCTAGCCGGTGTTCCTTCCATTAATACATTTAATGCTGACTTCGTCACATAGTATCCACTACGTAGAACCAAAGCTGCAACAATAACGCTTGCAAGAGGGTCTGCCCAGCTCCAGTTAAAGAACATCATGAGCAGGGCCGCCGCTATTGCGCCGATGGAACCTAACATGTCACTGATAACGTGAAGGTAGGCACCACGCATATTTAAATTGTTTTCGGTATCGCTTTTGCGCATCATCACCCAAGCAACTAAGATGTTAACTAGCAAACCAATTACGCTGATGATTAGCATTCCTAATGTAGCAACTTCTGGCGGACTGATGAATCGGTTGATAGCCTCGAAGAAAATATACAGAGAAACCACAATTAGAGTGATGCCATTCAATGCAGCTGCTAAAATCTCAAAACGACGGTAACCATATGTTTTCCCGGTATTTACTTTTTTTTCACTAAAGGTAAATGCAAGCAGTGCTACACCAAGTGCAATAGAATCGGACAACATATGCCCTGCATCCGATAGTAGGGCTAAGCTGTTCGTAATAAATCCACCAAATGCCTCCACAAGCATATAACCTGTTATGACAATAATGAGACTAAAAGTACTTTTCTGTTAGCTGATTGTCCATGACTGTGTGTATGATCATGACTTTCATTATAACTGGACATTTGCTCTCTCCTTATATGCGGCAATCACTCATACAATTATGGGTTTTTTTTATTGTATGGATGGTTCTAATGTCCACCATATGAATGAAAGTTATGCAAATGATATTTAAAGATAAATCAAACATCTCTTTGTTCCATAAATCTAAGATTTTGTTGTTTTCGTAATAAATTGACTAGCAAATTTAACCTTGAATTAAAAAATAATCAGTTAACAATAATATGTCTTGACTCCCATTTGAAAGGATGATTTTTATGCAAGAAATTTCCATCCCTGAGCATTACGAAGTGAGACTTCACAATGGCCATTTTGACTTAGCGCAACATGAAGAAGCGCATACTGGTTATTATGAAGGAAAAATGGAAACTCTCTCAGGTGAACCACCACAAGGACATATCCCACACGGATACCATTGGATCTCAATACCTGGACATTATGATCGACACGGTGATCATGATCATTATGAGGCACCTCACTGGGCTCTTCATGAGCATCATTAATACTGATCCGCTGAATTAAGTGTGTAGGGTAGGGTGTTGTTTTGAACAATGCCCTACCCTTTCTAGGTTAATCCAGACATTATTCAAAAAATGAGCACTCGTGTACGTGACAAGCACTCTTCTTTACTTTTAATATACATATTCCTAGATTTTTATTTACATTTAAACGATAACCTTCATATTGGTAGATAGATGAATAAAAGCACATGCGTTCATATTTGAAACAATAGGAGGAATAAAAGTGAAATTATCAAAAAAAATATTCCCTGCTGGTATTATCCCCTCATGGTAGACAGTGAAAAAAGAGGACATGTTACAATGAACTCAAACACTGGATACCGGAGGGGATTTTTGTTATGTCAGCGAAGAAAGGCCATACCTTTAATCGATAAAGCGAAGAAACGAAGAAAGAAGCCGTTCGTCTGCGAGTGGAAGAAGGTTGGGCGTACAGTCGGATCATGACAAAGTTTGGGATTGAGAGTGAGAGCCAGATTATCACATGGGTTCGTTTCGTAAAAGCCAAAATGGAGAAAGTTTCGAGGATTACCATGGACGTTGGACGAAGAAGCATTTTAGTAGTGCAGAAGAAGAAAATGCTTTTCTGAAAGCACAGGTAGAATATCTAAAAAAAGCTCAATCCAAATTTGCACGGAGAGGAAAGTTGGATTTCGAAGTCCGGTACCAGTCCGTTCGAGAAATAAGCACGAGGGCACCTGTGGTTTTGCTGTGTAAATTGGCTGGAATTTCGCGAGCAGGTTACTACAAATGGAAAAAAAATGCTGCCCTTAGAGAGAAACGAGCAGATCGGGATGCAGATCTAAAGGCACATATTTTAGGCATTCATCGCCTTCATCCTTATTTCGGCTACAAAGGCATGCGAACCGCGTTAGGCAAAGAAGGCCTTGTAGTGAATCACAAAAAGGTACGCCGCTTAATGAGAGAACATCAGATTCGTTCCGTGATTCGAAAGAAACGCCAATTTGCTGGCCGGAAACCGTCCGTTCTGTTCCGTAATGTCCTAAATCGGGAATTCTCAGCGACAGCTCCTGTGCAGAAGCTCGTGACGGATATTACATATGTCCGGATTGGGCATGATTTTGCTTATCTCTCCGTGGTGATGGATCTGTACAACAATGAAATTGTAGCGTGGGAACTATCTGAGCGAAATGACTTAAAACTCGTTACGGACTCAGTGAAGAAACTGAAATGTGGACCTTCTTTGCTCCACTCGGACCAAGGGTTTCAGTATACAACACAAACCTATGCCAAGTTACTGGAAGAGAAGAAGCTTACAGGAAGTCATTCCCGGCGTGGAAACTGCTATGACAATGCTTATATTGAGTCGTTTTTCTCCCACTTAAAGACGGAGAAGTTGTATTTGGAGAGACCTCAGAATCCGGAGCAAGCAAGGAGCCAAATTACGGAGTATATTTCGTTTTACAACATGGAACGTTTCCAAAACAAACTGGGCGACCTCTCCCCGATTGAGTTTGTGAAAAAGTCGCCGCTTGATAAAATCTCTTTTTTATTGTCTACTTGACGGGGCTATGACCACTGTTATGCTTCATTTCATTGAACTAACCTTCCCGTTAGTTGAACAAAGACCACCGTTCATGTTGATCGGCGGCCTCCTATGGTTTAAAGAACTGTTGAATATTCATTAGATAGATATCTAATCAAAATAACTCATCGTGTTCGCACCTTAACATTCGAAGTGTTCTTCTATTATAATGGTTGGTTAGCTATAAATATGATGAATTGCAATTCGTAAGATTTGAGCAAGATTCTAATGATTTAGCTCATTTGTTCTAGTTATGGCTACGTCTTATCTGTACTGCAGACCATATAGCCGTATCCCCATACGGTCCGAATGAACTCGTCTCCTTTAGGAGAATGAAAAAATAGCTTCTCCCGTAATTGCTTGATGTGGGTATCTACCGTACGTTGATCATAAATCTTTTGATGGGACGACGTCCATACTTCTTTAAGCAATTCCTCCCTTGAAAAGGCGGTCTCTTGATGCGTGACCAGAAAATAGAGCAGATCGTATTCTTTTGGCGTTAAATGAACTTCGCTCTTATGCACCAGAACACGTCGAGCGGAAGGCTGAATAATAAGGTCTGAAATCAGAATTTCGCTGTCTGAAGGATTGTTGAATTCAAAAAAGGACGTTCCCTCCATCCGAGCCAGAATGCTTTGGATTCGCAGTACGACTTCTCTTGGGCTAAATGGTTTGACCACGTAATCATCAGCTCCTGCTCTAAAGCCTTCGAGTCGATCCCTTTCTTCCGAACGCCCGGATAACATGACAATTGGAAGGCCCTGATGGTAGTATTTTATATATTCGCAAATTTCAATGCCGCTCATGTCAGGAAGCAACCAATCCAACACCATGAGATTATAATTTCCACCATTGATATAACAATTCCGAATGGCTTCTCCCCCACTATCGGCCTCTTCTACGATGAAGTTCTCTTTCTCCAAATACTTCTTCAGCAATGCACGAATTCGGCTCTCGTCGTCTACCAACAAAATTCGTTTATGAACATGGATCATGTCTCTGCACCTCCTCCAACCATTTGCCGTTCGATCTGCTTCATTTCATAGAAATAGCCTTGTTGCATCATTAATTCTGCATACGATCCCGTTTCTACAATTCTGCCTTGCTCCATGACGACGATCCGGTCCATTTGTTCCAATCCGGTAAGCCGATGACAGATCAGCAATAGCGTATCTCCGGCTGCTTGTTCGTATAGATGTGTCATCACCCTTTGTTCTGTCACGTAATCCAGGGAGGAGGTCGGTTCATCCAATAGCCATACTCTTCCCTGACGGAGTAAAGCCCGAGCCAGAGCGATACGCTGCTTCTCGCCCTCGGATAAATTCTCCCCTTTTTCGAGCACTAGATCCGTTAAAGAAATCCTGGACAATTGAACTTTGGCAAGTACGTCCAACAAATGCTTGTCGGTATGATCTCCACGACTGAGGAGCAGATTGTCACGAATCGTTCCCCGAAAGAAATGATTTTGTTGTAATACAACATTCGCCATTTCCCAAAGGCTCGTCTCATTCAGTTCATCCATCGAAACGTCGTTCAATCGAATATCTCCAGCCATTGGTGTACGAAGTTTCAGAATCAAATCGATTAGCGTTGATTTTCCCGACCCACTCGGCCCAACAATCGCTGTTTTGGAACCTGCAGGAAAGTGCAATGAGATTTCTTTGAGCGCTGGCCTCCATTCCCCCTCATATTGAAATGTAACTCCAGATAGTTCGATCGAGGCGGGATGATCCGTGGACACTTTTCCGATCGGTTGTTGTGATGACAGCGTGGCGGAGGCAACTACCGTTTCCGTTAAACGTTTGGCCGCATGCTCGCTATCCTGCTTATACACAGGTAATGTTGCCATGGCCGCCGCTTCTTCAAATACCGTTAATGAGGCCATCACCAGCATGGCCAAAAATACGCCAGCAAGCGCTCCATCCATGATTAAATAGCCGCCAAGCGCCAGCACTCCCCATGAAATCAGAAACGTAACAAAGGCATGTATCGATTGACCACGCAACAAGTTCCCTGCTGCACGTTGCTGCTCAGCTGCTAATGCTGCGGAGATGTGCTGGAGCTTCTGTTCGCCCTGTGCCATCTGTCCGTATACTTTCAAGTCCCGGAATCCGTACAACACCTCCGTAACTTCTGTTGACAGTTGTGCCCGCTGTTTACGGACGCGCCCCTGTGTTTTTCGCTGTCCTAACAAAACGATTCCAGGCACAATCAGTGCCGTTGCCAGCATTCCAAGTACGAACAAACACGCAATCCAGATTGAAAATGAAGCAGTGAACAGCATCGTAGCCAGAAAGACCATGACCACAATCACTGGCGGATAAGCTACCCGCAAAAAGTAATTTTGCAAACTTTCAACATCGCCGACGATTCGAGCTAGCAGATCCCCGCTTCGCTTTTTATTCAGCACACCAGGTGCTAGTGGGATCAATTTGGCAAAAAAGGATGTACGCAAACGGCTGAGCATGGAGAACGTCGCACGATGGGAATATAAGCGTTCTGCGTAACGACTCGCCGCTCGAAGGAAACCAAGGAGTTTGACCAACGAAGTAAGCACAATTAATGTATAAAGCGGCGGCGCAAAAACGGTTTGTGAAATCATGTATCCACTTGCGGAAAAAAGAGCCACACCAGCGATGCCGGCAATTAATCCTCCCAATATGGAAAGAAGAATGTCTTTTCGCTCCCCAAGCATCGCTTTTGATAAAATAGTCAGTTCGCTCACGCGAATCCCCCTTTTCGTTGAAGATCGACCATTTCGGCATACTGCGGCAAGCGTTCCAGCAGTTCAGCGTGTGATCCGGAATCGACCAACACTCCTTGCTGCATAAATAAAATGTTGTCAGCTTGTTGAATCGTATATAATCGGTGAGCCACCGTAATCATCGTCGCTGTTTTTGCCAAAGTAGCGATGGAGCGTTGCAACACACGCTCGGTTTGTAAATCAAGTCCAACTGTAGGTTCGTCAAACAATATAATGGCAGATCGCTTCAGAAAAGCCCTTGCCAGAGCAAGCCTTTGCTTCTCCCCGCCAGAGAGCCCCCTGCCGCCTTCGCCCACAAAGGTATCAAACCCCTGTTCGAATTGAGCAACAACCGCAGCAAGCCCTGCGTCCACCGCTGCTTGCTCGATTTCCTCTCGAGACACGTCTCGGCGGGTACCGATGGCAATATTATCAGCGAACGTACCTGCGAAAATATACGGGTGTTGCGTAATATAACTAACGTACTCGAACCATGCAGACTCATCATGTGTCGTGACTGAATTTCCGTTGATAAGGACCTTGCCTGACGCTGGTTTCAGTAAACCAGCAATGAGATGTAACAAGGTTGTTTTGCCTGAACCACTTTGTCCAACAATGGCGATATGTTCTCCCGGAGTAATCGAGATCTTCTTCGTTTGAAGCTCAAATGAATCGCTCCTATACTGAAAACGGACATGATCCAGTTCGATGGTTGGTGGCAGGGGTAATAGATTTTCATGAGATGTCTCGTACTCTTGCGACAGTTCTTTTAGGGCCTGGTTACTGCTTGGATGTGCCCCCAGTTCCCCCTCAGTTTGTGTATTTCGATCGTCGTCCGTTTCAACCAGCAACTTTTCAACTCTGCGAATCGCCCCCATACTCGTTCTCCCGCTATGAAAAGCCGTTCCGGTATTCTTCAGTAAGGTATAGAACTCTGGAACTAGCAACAATACCAGAAAGGCGGTGTGAAACGACATGGATTTGAAGACGAGCAGCTGAATGGCCAGTTCGAGAGCGATAACGCCGATGCTTAGCATGACAATCGATTCCAGCATGAACGTATTCGTAAAAGCGATTTTTAAAATATCCATCGTAGCATCACGGTAACCTAGGCTGCTGCGTTCGATGACCCGCTTCTGATGATGGGCCCGTCCAAATATTTTCAAGCTAACCAGCCCTTGAAGCGAATCCAGAAAAGTACCGGAAAACTCAGCCAATTGCTCATATTTTTCTTCTGATTTGTTTTTTGTTCGTAGTCCCACAAGAATCATGAACAGCGGGATAAACGGAGCGGTAAATAACATAATCCATCCCGAATTGGGGTGCTCGATGAATGTAATGATTAGAATTAAAATCGGAATGATTGCGGCTTCCAGCATACGTGGCATGTACTGACTGAAATAACTGTCAGCCTCATCTACTGCATCCAAAGCGACACTCACCTTTCCACCCGTTTGCCCGTGAAGAGTTGACGACATTGAAGCATGGATCAAGTTCTGCAGTACGGCTGCTCGCATATTCGTCTTGGCAGTCGCCGCCATCTGCAAGCCAACTTTTCCGTTTGCATACGACAACGCCGTGCGTAGAGCCATGACGGACAACAATATGCCGAGCAACATGGCAACAGAAGTAAAAGACGACTTCTCCACGAAAATCCGCTGTACCACTTCGGCCAGAAGTGCAGCCTGACTCACGATAGCAACGCCAAGTGCGGTCGACATGACCGCAAGGAGAACAAGACGATTTCGCTGTAAAGACATTTGTTGAGAAATGATGCCTTTGTTCTTTCTCTTCTTCTTCAACTCTTCCCCTCCTTGGTGTTTATGGCATGCGAGGGTACACCCACACATGCACTCTTGAAGAAACTACTTTCGTTTGCCCTTCACATAATCCGCGTCAAACAGGAAAAGTTTGAAGACCAGAATCAGAGACGGTATCAACAGACACATCCCGCCGATAAACACAACAACGAGTGCGAAGCCCATCGATGGTGAAGTGACGCTGTTCTGAATCGTAATATATGGGTCAAGAATGTACGGATACTGACCAATGCCATAAGCGAAGAAGGCACAGAAAAATTGCAGCATTACACATATGAATGCTAGTCCGTAACGGCGTCCGTTATATAACAGCCACATGGCGACCATGAAGAATGCAACCGAAAGCGCGAGCAGCCACCATAAATCCATCATATTTTGAAAATGGCGTTCATTGTGTTGACCTAAATAGATGAATGCAGTGAGCGCGATGATAATCGTCGGCGTACTCCAGAACAGTGCATAAGTGCGCATCAGCTTTAACGCAGCGTGATCCTCTGCCCTAGAGGCATAGAAGGCTAGAAATGAGCCGCTAATGAACAAAACGGATACGATGGCCAGCCCTACGATGCTCCAAGATAACGGATTGGTAAACAGGGCCCAATAATTCAGGGAAACCGTCTCACCTTGCTGCAAAATAAAACCGCCTTCAGACAGTGTCAGTGCCACTGACAACGATGCAGGAATCAGCAAACCCGTAGCGCCATATAAAAACAGATATACGATGTTGTTTTTCGATCCATAATTTTCAAAAGCATAAAACGAACCCCGAATGGCGAGCAAAACAACGGCAATGCTGCCAGGAACGATTAGAGCTGAGCCGTAATAATAGGCCGTATCTGGAAAGAAACCGATAATGCCGATGTAAAAGAAAACAAAGAACACGTTGGTGATCTCCCATACGGGTGATAAATAACGGGAAATCAGGCGATTGATCAAATGGTCCTGTTTCGTCAATCGTGCATAAAAGGCAAAGAACCCTGCTCCAAAATCAATCGAAGCTATAATTAAGTATCCATACAAGAACAACCAGAGCACCGAAATTCCAATCAACTCGTAACTCATTGTGTGTGCTCACCCTTTACCGTTGTTTTGTCGCCTACATGCTGCATCCACTTCTCCATCTCAGTTTCAGCTGGATTATTTTTGAATAGGCGTCGAAGTACGAGAACACACACGGTACCCAATACGATATACAACAACGAGAAGAGGAAGAAAAGAATTCTTACACTTGGTGATGTCGTAGCCGCCTCTTCTACGCGCATATATCCTCGGATAATCCATGGCTGCCTTCCGATTTCCGCGTAAAACCATCCTAGCTCAACCCCTAAAAATGCGAGTGGCGCGCCCAAAGCAATAATCCGCAGTAGCCACTTGTTAACTTCATTACGTTTTTTCCAGAATACAAACAGAAAATACAACATGGAGATGCAAAGCAACGCAAATCCGATTCCAGCCATCATGTCAAACAAATAATGCACAAGTAGCGGCGGCTGCTCATCCAGGGGAAATTCATTTAGCCCCGTCACTTCTGAGTTGAAATCTCCAAAAGCCAGAAAGCTGAGAAGTTTCGGCAAGTGAAGCGCCCCTATAATTTCATGCTCTGCATTAAGCCAGCCTAGCAGAATCAGATCCGCACCACTTTCGGTCTCGAAATGCCATTCTGCAGCAGCCAGCTTCTCCGGCTGATGTTCGGCTAGAAATTTAGCGGAGACATCTCCGGCTAATGTGTTGAGTAACCCAAACAACATCACAACAGCCATCATTAGCTTCAGAGCTTTTTTGTGGTATCCAGATACGCCCTTTCTCAGCATCGTAAAAGCCGCAATTCCTGCTAACAGCGCAGCACCAGTTAAGTAGGCGGAACTTAAAACATGGAACACCTTGGAGAACGTGGCTGTATTCAGCATTGCTTGAATTGGGTCAACAGCTGTGAAGAGTCCTCCTTCCATCGTAAATCCACCAGGTTGGTTCATGAATCCATTCACCGTTGTGATAAAGACCGCGGACATTCCTGCTCCCGCGACAATCGGAATCGTGAGCAGCCAATGTATGTATGGATTTTTGAAGCGATCCCACGTATACAAATAAATGCCTAGGAAAATCGCTTCAAAAAAGAAAGCGAACACTTCCATAAATAATGGCAGTGCAATCACGTTCCCTGCCAGCTTCATAAAATTAGGCCATACCAAGGCTAGTTGCAGCGAAATCGCCGTACCTGTCACCACACCAACTGCCACAGAAATAACAAAACCTCTCGACCACCTCTTTGCCATCAAGATGTAGTGGTTATCTTTTTTGCGAATACCTACAAACTCCGCAATAGCGATCATAAGGGGCACACCGACGCCAATCGTCGCGAATATGACGTGGAACCCCAGGGTCATCCCTGTCACAAGCCTGCTCCACAGTACCGTGTCAATGCTCATCTCTTCCCTGCCTCCCTTCAAAATCCGTTTAATTATTGTACTAAGATGTTGCTAGATTTCTGAAACACTTGCCCTACATTACATTCGATATCAGGTTTGGCCAGTCAATGAGCTCAACACCCACAAAAGAGAAATATTTCACAAAGTAATTCGCAAAAGTGACCACTGCTCAGTAAACTTCCCGATTGGTCGGTTCGATGTGCGCTCCAAGTAACTGCAAAATCTAATATTTAAAATTATTATATCTTTGACTTTAAACAATTCAATGACGGTCACGTATTCGCCCCTAAACGTTCAAGAAAGGATCAATTCTTCCTGACATATCAGTGAATATCTTAATAACCACCCGATAGAGCTATTGATTGAACTTATTATACGTGATGATCCACTCCACTAAGTAGTAATCACATCAATATCATCTACCTTATATCCATTAAGACTTCGTTGAAACGTCATTCCAACTGTTTCTGGCCACTCTCTTTTCATCATTGTCATTTCTAAAATAAATTCAGCCTTAAGATTATCCGAACCTTGGATCGGTAACACGTGGAGGTTCGCGTACAAAAGGTTGTCGCGATATTTTGACGAAGAGTGTTCTGGATTAACGAGCATTGCGTTGTGTGTTATACAGACAGAGTTTCTTCTCGTTTAGCTGGAGTTTTGATTAGCGAAGATAACCCGAGCGCTAAAACGATTGTCAAAAAATTAGCTTTATCAAATGCAATCACCTCATAGTTGGAATTTTTTATTTTTCCTCATATGGGTGAGTTTTATGTATAAAGGAGTTGTTCTGTTAAAATGTCCGTTAGATGAACAAAAACAGCCGATCATATTGATCAGCTGCTTTCTTAGTTTTATTAGGCCATCGCTTCCCGTTAGAATTCCTGTAAAACGAATAATTTGTAGTTTGAATAAAAACGAGCGCCTCGGTACGATGGGGTTACGCACGAGGTCATTGCCTCAAAAAGCCCATCAGGAGGTCGCTCTACTATGAAGTTTAAGGCACAAGA
>NZ_JABMCB010000175.1 GCF_013359935.1 Paenibacillus xylanilyticus | reverse complement strand
CTCGAACCCCCGACCCTCTGCTTGTAAGGCAGATGCTCTCCCAGCTGAGCTAAGCCTCCATATATATGACCCGTAGGGGATTCGAACCCCTGTTACCTCCGTGAAAGGGAGGTGTCTTAACCCCTTGACCAACGGGCCTTAGTAAAATCCTAGCTGGCGGAGAGAGAGGGATTCGAACCCTCGAGACGCTTGTGGCGCCTACACGATTTCCAATCGTGCTCCTTCGGCCAACTCGGACACCTCTCCATATGGCTCCCCGAACAGGACTCGAACCTGTGACAACTCGATTAACAGT
>NZ_JABMCB010000174.1 GCF_013359935.1 Paenibacillus xylanilyticus | reverse complement strand
CCTGTGGGATATCCGGTGGCTAAGACGTCGTGCGAGGAAAACAAGGTGATTGACCAAAATCGAAGTTACGAACAAGAAAGCGTCGAGCGAGCTTTAACGTGCGCTAACTGCGGTCAGAAGCTGCATGTGCTGGAAGTTCACGTGTGTGAGCACTGCTGCGCAGAACTGATGAGCGATCCGAATAGCTCGATGCACGAGGAAGAAGATGATGGCTAAACCAGCGCGAAGACGATGTAAAAACGATGAATGCCGGGAATGGTTTCACCCTGCATTCGCTAATCAGTGGTGGTGCTCTCCAGAGTGTGGAACCAAGATAGCACTCGAACGACGAAGTAAAGAACGCGAAAAAGCGGAAAAAGCAGCAGAGAAGAAACGACGACGAGAGGAGCAGAAACAGAAAGATAAACTTAAGATTCGAAAACTCGCCTTAAAGCCCCGCAGTTACTGGATTAAACAAGCCCAACAAGCCGTAAACGCCTTCATCAGAGAAAGAGACCGCGACTTACCATGTATCTCGTGCGGAACGCTCACGTCTGCTCAGTGGGATGCCGGACATTACCGGACAACTGCTGCGGCACCTCAACTCCGATTTAATGAACGCAATATTCACAAGCAATGCGTGGTGTGCAACCAGCACAAAAGCGGAAATCTCGTTCCGTATCGCGTCGAACTGATTAGCCGCATCGGGCAGGAAGCAGTAGACGAAATCGAATCAAACCATAACCGCCATCGCTGGACTATCGAAGAGTGCAAGGCGATCAAGGCAGAGTACCAACAGAAACTCAAAGACCTGCGAAATAGCAGAAGTGAGGCCGCATGACGTTCTCAGTAAAAACCATTCCAGACATGCTCGTTGAAACATACGGAAATCAGACAGAAGTAGCACGCAGACTGAAATGTAGTCGCGGTACGGTCAGAAAATACGTTGATGATAAAGACGGGAAAATGCACGCCATCGTCAACGACGTTCTCATGGTTCATCGCGGATGGAGTGAAAGAGATGCGCTATTACGAAAAAATTGATGGCAGCAAATACCGAAATATTTGGGTAGTTGGCGATCTGCACGGATGCTACACGAACCTGATGAACAAACTGGATACGATTGGAT
>NZ_JABMCB010000173.1 GCF_013359935.1 Paenibacillus xylanilyticus | reverse complement strand
TTCCACACGTACCCATCCCGAACACGACCGTTAAGCCCTCTAGCGCCGATGGTACTTGGACCGAAGGGTCCTGGGAGAGTAGGACGTTGCCAAGCAAAGAACCACTGCCGATGATATTCGGTGGTGGTTTTTATTTGTTTACATTTAAGCGTAGAAAAAAGCACTATTTTGAAATAAAGTTGAACATAGATCAAAGAGAAGGCACTGTTTAATTAAACAGTGCCTTCTCTTATTATGGATTCGGAAGCAGGCTCCGAGCGATGAATATATAGGGGAGAATCCCCGTTGAAATATTGATCTATCCTAGATCTAATTCTAAAAAAGGGTAGCATTTCAATATAATTAAGACCAGTTAGCGGCCTGTGGTGCTTTTTTCTTGTGAATATTTAGTAGTCGGGTGCGTTTGACTCGTTGCTTTTTCTGATCTTCCAGCAATTTCTTGACGCCTCTGATCAGAAGCCGATATCTCAATTCATCATCATGTCCGAGCTTATGCATTTCTTCGAAATACGCCTTGTTCATTCGTTCGTACACCATCCAATCATGTTAATAATTCAACATTATCATAGTGAACTAAACAAATTCTAAACAACTGCGGCATCAGGATAGGGATCAGATGTAACGCACCAAGGAAACTAAGGATAATAGAACAAAAACAATGGAACATAAAATAACAAACTCATGAGAAGCAAGTTCAGATTAACAATCTCATGACTCAGAAAACTAAACTCTGGCTTTCCATCGCTCATACCAACTCCGAATTTCAGCTGATGGCGCAGTATCCAGATCTTGCTGAAGCATGTATTGAATGGTTTGGTACCGTGCCTCTACGGAGGCGTAATCCGCCAAGAAGTCATAGATCTCCATTTGTCTCAGATAGGCTTCTTCATAATATGGATGAATATAACTGAGGCGCTGGTATAATGCCAGAGCTTCCATCCAGTTTTCCTTATCTGTATAATAAGCAGCCAGCTTGAGTGCATGGTGTATAAAAAGGTTCCGCAGTCGCTCCCGTTCAGACAAGGTCCATAGATAATCGAATTCTTTTAAGTAATCATATTTGTATGCTTCAATGATCTCGCTGGCCTCTTGTTCGTTATCAGGCGTGATCTCATCCAAGCTGCGAATGGACTGTTCCCACTTTTTCGTCAGGTTAATGTTGCCCTCTAGCCGCATACAGTATCCTTCTGCTCCACTTGTTTTCTCGATTGGAAGATCCACGTTGACCTGTTTGAGACAGCGGCGTATATGATAGACGGTTGTATATAAGTAGCTTCGGGCTTTCTCAAGATCTGTATCCGGCCACACTTGCTCTATAAGGGTATGATTGCTGACAAATTCGTTGACGTGATGAAAAAGCAGTGCAAACAATACTTGAGATTTTTGAGTGCGCCATTTAATCGGCAGTTCCTCGGAACCTCTGCTTATTTTCAATGAACCAAACATGCTTATGGTTACCTCAGCAGGTTCTTCATTGGCAGCAGAATGACTTAAACGTTTCTGTATGCGATTCACCGTTTTGGAGAGCCGATCCATGTTCAGTGGCTTAAGAACATAATCCAGTGCATTAAGCTCGAATGCTTCCAGAGCATGGTTATCATATGCTGTAACGAAAACGATCTCAGCCGAAGGACACAGGGAGACCAGCCTTTCCGCTGCTTCCAGGCCATTCATCTCAGGCATCTGTATATCAAGAAAGATGATATCAGGGCGTAAGTCCGTAATCTGTTCTACCGCGCTTTCAGCATCCATAAATACGCCGGCAATAGTGATAGGTACCAGCTTTTTGAGTAAATTTTCCAAATGAATGAGGGCCAGGTGTTCATCATCAATTAACACGGCACGAAACATGGTTAATGATCTCCTTTCTTAGTTTGATTGGACATGACATCTACTTGTTGAAAGGTGGCTGAACCTCATCAGGAATGAAGAAGGAAACAGTCGTACCAACCCCGGTCATGCTGGAGATGGTTAATCCTGAATCATACAGCTGCAGGAGCCGACGATTGGTATTTCTCAGTCCAATTCCCCCCAGGGAAGAGCCAACACGAAGGCCAAGTACTTTGTCGGCTTCTTCCGGACTCATTCCCTTCCCATTGTCAGAGACACGAAAGTGAACTCCTCCATCTTGACGTTTTACATCTATGGTGAGTGTGCCGCCACTTCTCTTACTCAGCAATCCATGACGAATTGCATTTTCCACAAGGGGCTGTAGTGTCAGCGGAGGCAGCATAATGGTGTTTAAGTTGGTATCCATGTTGCGCTTGATATCGATTCTTGGACCAAATCGTTCTTTCTCAATATACAGATAGGCGTTCACGAGATCCAGCTCATGAGAAAGAGGCACAAGCTGCTGCAAATTGATGAATTGGAAACTGTATCTTAGATATGTCGAAAAGGCATCACCCAAGTGTCTCATTTTTTCGGTGTCTATTTCGCTAAGTGCCATTAACGAATTAAGTGTATTAAACAAAAAGTGAGGCTGTATCTGCGCTTGCAGATAGGCAGCTTCCATCCGAAGATGCTCTGTGAACGATTGCTTGAGCGTAGTGAGCGCACCTACACGATATCGAAGCTCAAGCGCGTTTACCGGCTTGCTCACATAGTCGCTTGCGCCTGCGGCAAAGCCGTTATAGATATCCTCAGGCTGGCTTCGGGCCGTAAGCAAGAGAACAGGGAGCTCAGCCAGAGTGAACCGGTCTCTAATCCTGCGGGTTAATTCGTATCCAGACATATGGGGCATCATCACGTCTGCTATAACCAGATTCCAAGGCCTTGAGAAGAGCAGCTCCAATGCTTCCTGGCCGGATAGGGCAGGGACTATTTCATACATATCCCGGGATAGAATTCGCGTGAGTACTTCCAGGTTCACGGGGTCATCATCGACTGCCAGAATGCTCATTTTGGTTGCCGGGTAAGAATCGCTCTGCTCTGCAGCAGCAGCCAGGTCATAGACCTGAAGCAACTCGGTTGCCCAATCCAAGCGGGATTCCTTCACTTTGGCTTGATTATCTTCGGTAGGGTTAACTGATTGTACCTGCTGGCTCGATAACGGCAAATTAAAATAGAAATCTGATCCTTTGCCTTGCACGGAGTCTACCTGAAGTTCAGATCCATGGAGCTGCAGCAATTGAGCAGAAATACTCAGCCCCAGCCCAAATCCACCGCTCTCCTTCATGCCTTCAGTACCTTGCTCATATCTACCCAATACCCGTTTAGATGTGTCCTCATCCATACCAACACCGGTGTCCTTCACATGTATTGAAACGGTATTGCCATAATGAATGGCTTGAATGATCACTTCTCCTTGGGGAGTGTATTTGATCGCATTATGCATCAGATTGAACATGACTTGAATCAACCTCTTCTCATCTGCCCAGACCGGAGGCAGCTCTTCCGGGATGTCTACCCGAATCGTGAGCGGTTTGCCTCTGATCATAAACCTCAGCATATCGACTACACCAAAAGCAATGGATTGCAGCCGAACAGACTCTGGATGGAGAACAATACGTTTTTCCTGGAGCCGGGCAATATCCATCAGATCATTCAGCAATGTGGACATGCGCCTGCCGATCTGGACCAACAACCTCATATCCTGCACACTGGTCTCCTGAAGAGTTTCCTTCTCGTTGCTGATAATGGTTTCTGCAATATTGATTATGCCGTGCAGTGGTGTACGCAGCTCGTGGGAGGTATTGGCCAGGAATTCATCCTTCATCTTGTCACTAAGTTCCAACTGAAGAGCATAACGTTCATTTTCCATGGTATGGCGGAAGTACTTTTTGAACCAGTAGGATGAGAAGCAGATAATGGCTGCAATCATATCCATAGGATAAAATGTCGCAGGCAATCCGGCTGCATGCTGTACGATGCCCCAGACGCAGCTGGACAGTATGGCCAGAGCGGCCAAAATCAAAAACAGGCCATCGGGCAGCTTTTGAATTTTTATTTTGATAATCATCCATAAGGCTACAGCTAACTGCAGGTTGAATATGGCGTAAAACACCCCTGCTGATTGCGTAACTGCCGGGAAAGGCATAAGAAAAAACAGACTGACAATATATACAGCACCGACCGCGTAGAGTACCCTGCAAACTTTGGTATGCTGTTTGAAGAAGCTGTGCGTCAGGCTTAGAATCAATGTGGACAGAAGAATATAAGCAGCTAGCCGGATTTTGACTGTCCAGGCGTAGCTGAACGGCAGCCACTGAGCGAACAGGTTATCATTGTCTGTTGAGATCGATATGGCTGCGACAAGCAGCAGCAGCGCGAATTTCAGGAATTCTCTTTGGCCTGGTTTGAATAGGAAAAGAATAAAGGCATATATCATATGCAGCAGCATAATGACGATTGTAAACAACTGGAATCCAATGGAATACCAGCGTTTGGTATCTATCGCAGCCTGAGTACCGAACTGAACGGAAGAGACAATTCCTCCATGAACCTGCTCTGCAAAAGGCCGGATCTCCACGAAAAGTTCAATTTCCGAAATACCGTGAACATTCTCAGGCGCAACGTAGGAGGCCGTATATGTACTGAACTCCGGATGACCATAGGAACGTGGGACATAGGCAGGATCAAATTCCCCAAATTCGGCGGCTACCTTGCCGTTAATGGTGACCCGGGAGGCAGATTGAATCTTGTTGAACCAAAATGTGTATACCTCATCTGGCTTAAGATTAACAAGCATTCGCAATCTATAAGTACCCGGCTCGGAGGCACTTCCTTCCTTGTAGACATCTTGCTTTTTCCAGTCCCCTGGTACTTGTATGGATTGCGGTTTTTTGAATAATTCCGGGGAGGTTCCTATGTCCGCTTGTCCCGGATAAAAATCCCATTCTCCATCCAGGGTAATAGGTTTCGAAGAACTAAGATCCAATGAAGACAGATCCAAAACGCCTTTATCAATCATCGGCCGCTCAGCGGGCTGTGAGTAGTCAAACCACACTAGTCTGAGGGCGGTGAGGATAACGATAAAAGAAATCAGGAGCATTATACTTTTCGGTTTTAAAACAAATGTTGTCCTTTTCATAACTTCTCATATTCGACAAATTTCCCGAAAAACCTTTATAAAAACATGTATTGCATTCGGTAACCTTTCAGTTGAATTTAACGGTATGAACGCTGCCACGCCAAAGGAAATTGCCAAAGCAACGACGGGCAGTAATGGTCGATTCGATATTTGAATATAATGGTTAGTATTGTCTTTGTGCGACCATTTCCTTTCGCAAATTGAGGGGATATAAAAAAACCTCCCGGATCCTTAACAAGGGGTCCAGCAGGTTTTTTAGGTTGTTGATGCTAGGCTTTATTCAAGGGTTAAACCATGTCTCCTCTCCGAAACGGCACGTTTCCTATAGTAGACCGCAATAGTCATGAGGACAAGCATCTCAGAGAGCGGTACAGCAAGCCATACACCAGTTACACCCCAGAATGATGGAAGGACTGCGATTAATGCAATCATGATGATCATTTCACGTGCAGCTGTAATCCAGATTGCCATTTTAGCATTTCCAACCGATTGGAAGTAGGTGCTCATAACAAAGTTAATCCCCATAAACAAGTAGGCAAAAGTAAATATTTTTAACCTGTATACAGCGCTATCGGTGACACTGGTACTAAAGTTTCCGAAGATTTGCACAAAATAAGGCGCTCCCCATTGGACGACAAGCAGCAGAATGACACCACAGGCCAGAGCCGTTCGGGAGGCTATGCGAATGGTTTGTTTTTCTCGCACCAGCTGTTTCGCCCCGTGATAGTAACTGATCAGCGGCTGTGCAGCAGATGCCAGACCCAGAAATGCCAGCAACACTACTCCGTGGATATAATTCAGTACTGTAAAGGATGCCACGCCATCCGTACCCGCAATGCGGTCCAGTGAAATGTTGTGTGAAACGGAGAAGACAGACATGCCGAGTTCGGCAAGAAAGCTGGGAAAACCAATAAGAACAATGGTGCCCAGCAGTTTGGTATTCCAATTGAACCGGGCGAAGGTAAGGTTATTCGATTTTTTGAAAAAGTGAGACAGCAGGACAAGCAGGGCAAGAGACGCCGAGACAATTGTACCGATGGCAACACCTTGCACTCCCCATTCGAGCACATATAGAGTCACATAATTGAGAACGATATTGGCTACAGCAAATGTAATCTGTGCGTACATGGAGGTATTGGGATCACCGTCGTTACGAACAAAAATGGTAAGTGCATTCTCAATGGTGAAAACAAAACCGAACAGCAGCAAGATATTCATATAGTCAGCAGCAAAAGGGAATGTTTCGGCATTCGCGCCCAGGGCATAGACCAATTGATCCTTGAAGGTAAACGCAGCATATCCTATAGCCATCGTTATCAGCAGAATAATTGTTATGGATTTCGTAAATATTTGTTTGGCCGTGGTGATATCCCTTTTGCCCATATAGGTTGAATACAGGGTTGCCCCGCCCATGCCAATCCACAGCGACATGGCAACGAAGAGGGTGTATACCGGTGAAGCAATGCCAATTCCGGCGAGCGCTGTAGATCCAAGTTTGTGTCCAACCATGATGCCATCGATAATAAAGTTAAAAGCTACGACCAGCATCCCCAGTATGGATGGCACAAGATAACTTACAAAAGCTTTTCCAACGGATTGCTTTTCCAGGGGATGCGTCCAATTCGTATTCATAATGACCTCCGTTTAGTAAACTGAATGTTCGTTTTGTAATAAATAATACTGAACGTTCGTTCTGTATAATAACACGGCTTGAATTTGCTTGGCAACTTTTCCAGAGAACCATCGTTTAGATAATAGAGTTAATCAGCGTTAATGCAATTTTATCGACAAAGAAAAGAGGGAACTGTGATATGAAGCAAAATAAATATGATGAAGCTGAGTTTTTCAGCGAATATAGCCAGATGGCTCGTTCCACTCAAGGGCTGAAGGCCGCAGGTGAGTGGCATGAGCTTCAAACGATGCTGCCCGAGCTGAAGAACAAAAACGTGTTGGATCTGGGATGCGGCTTCGGATGGCACTGTCGGTACGCACGAGAGCAGCAGGCAAAATCAGTTATTGGGGTAGATTTGTCTGAGAAGATGCTGGATCGTGCACGGGAGATGACGGATGACCCGCAGATCGAGTTTAGGCAAATGGCGATTGAGGATATTGCGTTTGAGCCTGAACAATTTGATGTGGTGATTAGCTCACTTGCACTGCACTACCTTGAACGTTTGGACCAGGTATATGCTCAAATCAATACATCCCTCGTCCAGGGTGGTACATTTGTATGTTCAGTGGAACATCCGATCTTTACGGCCCGTGCTGCTCAAGACTGGCATTATGGTCCCCAAGGCGAAATTATGCACTGGCCCGTGGATGACTATCATCAGGAAGGCAAGCGCGTTGCCAATTTTCTGAATCATGACGTGGTTAAATACCACAGAACATTGGCGACCCACCTGAATGAACTGATTAAGGCAGGATTTGTGATTCAACAGGTGGCCGAATCCAAACCTTCACCTGAGATGATGAACCAATATCCTGGCATGCGAGACGAGAATCGTCGCCCCATGTTTCTTATGATTGCTGCGGTCAAGGCTTGAGATGTCTGCACGATTGATTCGAAAAGTTAGTCCCAAGCGGCATCGCTTGGATATGGATTGACCAGTATGGTTCGGCTCGTTGGAACCCTGCTGGTTTATTTTTATTTAGAAAGAGAAATGAGAAAATGATCAGACCGGGAACCAAACTGGAAATGAACCAGTCTTATTAAGTGAGGTGAACATCCGTTGGACTATCAATTTCTGGCCCAGGCCCAGACGATCGACAATTACACACTCAGCAGCATGATGGATGACTATGGGAATGATGTGTGGAACTATGCTTACTTTTTGACCAGAAGTACAGAGCAGGCAGACGAAATATCACAGCAAGTATTTATTCAGGCATATTCCGGGATTAAACACTTTCGCGGGGAGTGTTCCCTGAAAACCTGGTTGCTCACCATTACCAGAAATACGACATTTACATACCGGAAATCGAGGTTTTTTCGCAGCAGTTTATGGGGGGAGACACTACCGATTGAATCAGAACAGGGTCCTTCACATATTCGTGAGATGACGCCTGCACAATATGCCCATCCCTCAGCTGAAGCCGAGGTAATAAGTAGGGAGCATGTACATGAAATATGGGACATCGTCATGGCTCTGCCGGATAAGTTTCGTGAGATCTTGTTGCTGCATCTAAAATACGAGCTCACCATGAACGAAATTGCTGAAATGCTGAGAATCAGTACAGGCACGGTGAAATCGAGGTTATCACGGGGCAAAGATAAAGTGCGGAAGCAATGGGAGGAGAGAAATAGATGAGGTTCAAGGATGAGGACTGGGAAAAAGAAATCCGCAAGGAGCCATTTGCATCGTCTCCTTTTCAAGACCAGCACAAGCAGAATGTACTTCGTCAGGTGGAATGGATGAAAACGGGTGAGGAACATGTCAATGATGCTCCAGATCACAAACAGAAACAACATATTATGAAGCGGAACCGTCGAACTGCTCGTTCACGTCCCCGGAAAGTTGTTGTAGTGACGACAGTTGCGGCAGTAGCTGCAGCAGCTATCTTATGGAATGGACAGGTTCTGGAACCCATTGTAGAGAGGGTGTATCCTCTATCTGCTCTGCAGCTCTCGGATGACCCTAGCATGAACCTGCTAACAAGTGAGATGAAGCAAACTGTGGCTATGTCGATGAGAGACTATCTAGGTAAACAACTGGAAGTCCATTATGCTAAGAAAGGGCCAATTACCGGCTGGGTATATATCGAGGCTGGCGACGTGAATAAATCAGAGTATGCCAAGATGTGGCTGGATGGGAAGACTGGAGCACTGGTGGAAGCCGATATGCGAAGTGAGATGTCTGGCAACGAGCTGGAGCACCGATTTTTGCGTCAAGTCCCTGGTCTTCTTAAAGGAATTAACAGTGATCCAACGTTGAAGCCGATCTCAGCCAGACGTTATGTGAAGATGAAGCAGGGTCAGGAGAAGCCTGTATGGTTCACCACATTATTTTTGGAGAACGGGAAGGGCAGTGGCAGCATTGAGTGGACACGGGATGAAGCAGTTTCGGTTTCTGGTACGGTGAGTAGCGACACAGTATCCACAGATCTGATAACCAATGCGAGAAGCTCGATTGAAGCCTTGTCTGGTGAGCCAGCACCAGCTTTGAAAAGTGTAACGTTTACTCAAAATGATAAGCAGCTTGAAGAAACAACGGCCCTCTATTTTGGTGATCGGTATTTGGTAAGGAGTGTTGGTGGGAGATATAGCAATGAATATACTGTAATGGATTTTCAGAGGGGCGTTCCAGAACTAGTCACCATAGAGGATCAAGAGCAATATATTGAGAAATTACTTACCTTGGACGAAAAAATAATCAGGCAGAATGCAGAACCCATAATCCAAAAAATGTTCGGTATTGATCTTGATAAATATGTCTTTGAGCGGAATACAAACAATATTGGCATGGCAACATTCCGCTTGGAAGAGATGGCCAATACGATTCAAGTTCGTTATGAAGAAGATGCACGCATTACCATGATTACAATATCAGATCTATAAGTTTAATCCGTATGGTACAATCCTAATAGCTGAGGAATTGAACATAAGGAGAGCATAATGAAATATTTGGTGAGTTCATGTCTGGCAGGAGTAGCTTGCCGTTACAACGGAACAGCGAGTCTGGATAAGAAGATTCAGGAGCTCGTAGCGCAAGAGCAGGCCATGATGGTCTGTCCGGAACTGCTCGGTGGATTCTCCACCCCGCGGGAACCGGCAGAAATTATCGGAGGTACAGGTAAGGATGTGCTCGCAGGCACAGCCCAGGTGATTGAGAGAGGTGGCAGGGACGTTACAGATCTGTATATTAAGGGAGCCTATCAAACGCTGGAATGGGCCAAAAGACTGGATGTTACTTGTGTAGTGTTGAAGGAATTCAGTCCTTCCTGCGGCACACAAGCCATCTATGATGGTAACTTCGCTAATCACAAGGTACAAGGTGAAGGCGTCACATCCGCTCTGCTTCGGCAAGAAGGCTATGAAGTCATTTCGGAAATTGAATTCATGGAACAATTATAAAAGCATTCACATATTTACTATGCCGCTTAGCCAGAACATTCAGTTTCTCAAGCGGCTATTTTCTTTATAACTACACATTGCTTACTTTTAGGAACTGAGGAACAATAATGTGCGTACTTTTATTTTGTGGATATAGATACTAAACTAATACTCAAGCAAATGAAATAAGGCAGCCCCCGTTGGTGCAGCATACAACCCCAAAATAGAAGAGAAGGGTGTGGAGTTTCGTGGAACCTACAATAAAAGCAATGACAAAGGAAGACATTTTAAAAGCATATCATTTCCGGCATGCGACAAAAGTATTTGATGACTCACGCAAAATTTCGGATGAGGATTTTGAATTTATTTTGGAAACAGGAAGATTATCACCAAGCTCAATCGGATTCGAACCATGGAAGTTTTTGATTGTGCAAAAACCGGAGCTCCGCCAGCGCTTGTCTGAAGTATCCTCTGGAGCGCAGAAGCAATTGGCGACGGCGAGCCATTTCGTGGTCATCCTGGCCCGGACCGATGCAAGTTATAATTCCCCTTATGCGGAGTACATGCTCAAAGAGATTAAGGGTATGCCGGATGATGTGTTTGAGTTAACAAGTGCGGCATATGGAAATTTTCAAAACAACCAGCATCTGCTTGAGAACCCAAAAACTCTATTCGATTGGGCATCCAAACAGACTTACATTGCACTCGGCAACATGATGACCTCGGCAGCTCTTATTGGCATCGATTCTTGCCCGATCGAAGGATTCAGCTACCAGGATGTACATCGCATTCTGGAAGAGGAAGGTTTGCTGGAAGATGGGGCATGGGACATCTCCATGATGGCGGCCTTTGGCTATCGAGCAGAGGATCCCAAACGTGAGAAGTCTCGGCAGCCCCTGGACAAGATTACACAATGGATTGAGTAAATAACTTCGTATAAAGTAGGCCTCTGTTGCCTCCCGTCACGTCAAGGAGAGGTATCAGGGGCCACTTTTGTAATGGCCAACGATTAGATAAAGCTCTACACTTAAAAAAATCTTGTATATACATAGATGTCTATGTATAATGAGGGCATGCCTAAATACAATGCTTTCGCACTAATCGCAAGGATCAGGGATCATGTGAACAAACGAATTATTCAGGAACTGGAGCAACACGATATTACAGGCATTGTTCCATCCCACGGAGATATTCTGATGTTCCTGTACCTTGAAGATTCACTATCCATCAAGATGGTGGCTGAACGCGTTCATCGGACACAGCCAACGGTGACTGTCCTGGTGAACAAGCTGGAGAAGCTCGGCTATGTGGAACGCAGCAAGAGTCCCGAAGACAGCCGGGTGACGTTTATTCGTCTCACAGAGCAAGGACGGCAGTTAAAGCCCATTTTTGAACAAGTATCGGAGACGATTCGTGACATGGTCTATGGCGATATGACGGATGAACAAGCAGAACAGCTGGAGAGTCTGTTGATTGGAATTGTTCATAGGCTATAAAAAAAAGAAAAATTTTTTTAGTTTAAAAACATAGATATCTATGTATAAAGTTGTGTACTATTGGGTCCAAATGCAGCAACATAATATAACACCAATCTGGAGGGATTTTATTCATGAAACATCTTATCGTATATGCACATCCACACGCAGACAGCTTCAATCGCGCCATTCTGAATACAGCAGTAGAGGCACTTGAAGGCCAAGGCCATGATGTTGTTGTTCGTGATCTGTACGCCATGGAATTTCAGCCGGTATTAAGCGCAGCCGATACGGCTTCCATGCGTGCGGGACAGATTCCACAGGATATTGCTGCTGAACAGCAGTATGTCACGGATGCTGATGCCATTACGTTTATTTATCCGATCTGGTGGACAGGTCTGCCAGCGATTATGAAAGGATACGTTGACCGGGTGTTTGCGTATGGTTTTGCTTATGCTGCAGGGGAAGCGGGGATCGAGAAATTGTTGAAAGGCAAAAAAGGACTGATTATCAACACTCACGGAACGCCTAGTGACATTTATGACCAGATCGGCATGACTGCGGGCATGAAAATGACCTCTGACATCGGTATCTTTGATTTTGTAGGCATTGAAGCGGTGGATCATCTGTTCTTTGGCAGTATCGGCTATCTGGATGCCGCAGCCTATCAGTCCATGCTGGAGCAAGTGAAGCAAACGGTAAGCACCAAGTTCTAAAGGGTAACCATACATTAATTGGCAGGTCGATTCGCGTGATGAATCGACCTGTTTGGTTTGCAAAATAGAAGAAAGGGGGTATAATCGTACGCATGGAACCTATACTCATATTTAAAGCCTTATCCAACGAGACACGCAGGCAGATACTGTCATGGCTCAAAGATCCAGAGCAGCATTTCTCACCTCTGGAATTGTCCCAGCATCCCGATGGAGGGAAGAGCGGGATCTGTGTCGGAACCATTCAGATGAAGGCTGGATTGGCTCAATCCGTCATATCCAGTTATTTGCTGACCATGCTCAAAGCCGGGCTGCTGCTCTCCGAGCGCAGGGGCCAGTGGACGTATTATCGCCGCAACGAAGAAACCATTCGTCAATTTGCCGAGTATGTACAGCACGAGTTATAAAGCCGGACGCCAGGACGGAAGCAAGAATGCAGCAGCAGGCGGGGATTCCGTCCGGATGTAAACGGCGAAGAACAATGCTGTTACTCCTATTTTTATGTGTTTTTACATCTATATATCTGGATATACAAAAATATATCTCACCAAAGGAGAACTTTCCATAATGACTACTGATAACCAAGTTTCATCCCCTAAACAACATATTGGCGACGTTAAGCTGTCCATCCTGGATCTGGCTCCTGTCGTTGTAGGTGCAACGCCTGCCGATGCGCTCCGTAACAGTCTGGATTTGGCGCAGCACGCCGAACGTTGGGGATACCATCGCTACTGGGTGGCTGAGCATCATAATATGCCCGGTATTGCCTCTTCCGCTACATCGGTAGTCATTGGATACCTGGCAAGTGGCACGAACACCATTCGTCTTGGTTCCGGTGGCATCATGCTGCCGAACCATGCCCCACTCGTTATTGCCGAGCAGTTCGGTACACTGGAATCGCTGTACCCGGGCCGCATCGATCTGGGACTGGGGCGTGCACCAGGGAGTGACCGCCGCACATCACTAGCATTGCGCAAAGACCTTAACAGCGGAGAAGATTTCCCGGAATTGCTGGCTGAGCTTAGAGCATACTTTGATGCTTCTGCCACTTCCTATCATGCACCTGTTCGCGCGGTGCCAGGTGAAGGGCTGAACATCCCGATCTACCTGCTCGGTTCCAGTGATTTCAGTGCACGTTTGGCAGGGCAGCTCGGATTGCCATTTGCTTTTGCCAGCCACTTCTCGCCGGATTACACCCGCATAGCGCTTGAAACATATCGAAGCAGTTTCCAGCCTTCTGACACGTTGAAGGAGCCGCACGTTATTGTGGGCGTAAATGCAGTTGTTGCTGATACGGACGAAGAAGCCGCATGGCTGGGTACAACCATGCAGCAGCAGTTCCTGAACATCATCCGCGGGACGACAGGACTGGTGCAGCCACCAGCCGACATGGAAGGTAAATGGACTGACCGGGAGAAAGCCGGAGTGGAGCAGACGCTGAAAGCAGCCGTCAAGGGCTCGCCTGAAACGGTACGTAGACAGCTTGAATCGTTCATTTCCCAGACACAAGCGGATGAGCTTATTATTACATCCATGATCTATGAACATCAGGCACGTCTGCATTCTTATGAATTGATCGCGCAATTGGCGGGCAAAGCTTAAGTTTGGCAGCATCTGTACAGAGGCTGAAATAACGGATTCATGAACGGTTCGTCTCGCAAGGAGGCGGGCCGTTTTTATATATAATGGGTACATTCCAATAGATATATGAGGCAGTCCTGATTTTTTAGGGTAAAATGACATTACGGTCTATTTTGAAACGGTTAAAAGAGCCGTACGTATAAACCAAGAGCATTATACATATGTTGGCTGTACAAGCTGCTTTATTCGCCATACGAATGAGGAAGGCAGTTGGACTGCTTATTTTTTTATGATCATGATACATAAGAGAGGAAGACATGCCATGGAGCAACCCGAACAACCCCGCATTTGGCCGGATCGGTTTAAGCGGTTTTTTCTAAACAACAAGTTTGTCCTGTTTTTGCTCATTCTGCTGCTGGTCGGATTGAACGTGATGGTGCTAACGAAGATATCCTTTGTTCTGCATCCGTTAGCAGTGCTGATCAAGACAATAGTACTGCCGATCATCCTGTCCGGTATCCTGTACTACCTGCTGAATCCGCTGGTTGATGTAATGGAAAAGTGGAAGATCAAGCGCGGGTGGTCGATTTTGATCCTTTACCTCGCGATTGGCGGCATTTTGACGGTTGTGGTACTGGCAGTCATTCCGGTGCTTCGCAATCAGATTATGGGACTTATCGCCAATTTCCCGATGTACAGTGAGAATGTCAGACAGCAGTTCGAGGAGCTGACAGGCAGTCAGCTGTTCGGTCAGGTCCAGGAAACGGTGAATCTGAACTGGCAGGATTGGTGGGGAACAATCTCCGAGAAAGCAACGGAAATTCTGAATACCACCTGGAACAAACTTGGCGGTTTTCTTGGTGCCTTTACCGAGACGGTGTTATCCATTGTAACGGTTCCGTTTATTCTGTTTTACCTGCTTAAGGACGGCAAGAAGCTTCCGGAGAAAATCCTGTCGTTTTTGCCGATCAAGAGCCGTACCGGTGCCATGGACGTACTTCACGATATTAACCACCAGATCAGCTCGTTCATCCGTGGACAAATTATTGTAAGCTTCTGTATCGGTATCCTGCTCTATATCGGCTATATGATCATCGGTCTGGATTATGCACTGATCCTGGCGATTATCGCATCCTTTACCAGCGTGGTACCGTATTTGGGGCCTGCAATCGCCATTACGCCTGCACTGATTGTGGCTCTGGTCACTTCTCCAGTTATGCTGCTGAAAATGGTGGCTGTATGGACGATTGTGCAGCTGATTGAAGGAAAATTCATCTCTCCGCAGATTATGGGCAAAACGCTCAAAATCCATCCGATCACGATTATCTTTGTCATTCTGACATCAGGCAATCTGTTTGGTGTGGTGGGCATTCTGCTGGCCGTTCCGGGTTATGCGGTGCTCAAGGTTTGCGTATCCCATATCTTCAACTGGTTCAAAAGCCGTTCCGGCCTGTATGATCCGAATAACAACAACCTGCTGTAAGTGCGCTTATATGTGGAAAACGGTGCCCTTATTTAAACAAAACCCCCGCCTATCGGCTAAAAGCCGATGGGACGGGGGTTTTGTTTGATGAACAGGCTGGCCATAGCCTAGCCATGTTTAATATGCTGGAGCGTTTGCAGGAAGATCTGCTCAATATGCGTATCATCCAGGGAGTAATACACCGTCTTGCCTTCCTTGCGCCGCTTGACGATCCGCATGTTACGAAGTGATCGCAGCTGGTGTGAAATGGCCGACTGTCCCATATCGAGCAGCACCGTCAGATCATGAACACATAATTCCTTTTGCAGCAGCGCATCAATAATACGTAGACGTGTTGGGTCGCTGAACGCCTTGAACCAATCTGCCATCTCGGAAGAAGTCTCCCGATCTATAAGTGAAGTGCGAATGGACTGCACGTCCGCTTCCGTTCCCGAGCAGGCTGCATCACATTCACCTGGCGCTTTAACCGGTTGTTCCATTTCCTATCACCGCCTATGTTAACTCAACATTTTTTGCATATCAGGAACTGATGCATGATTGCAACTATACGCCTATTATATCCAAAAACCGTCTAAAGCGAAATGATTACTATTAGCATATTCTGTATGAAAAATATCACCCTCCATTGTTGACACTAAAGTTTTAAGGTGCATATAATAGGGGTAACAACACATATGAATGAATGCTCATATATTAACTTTATCCAATACGAGTCAGTTATAATCTTGTTTTCGTACTGCAAAGGGGAGAATTCACATGGGAACCGGACAGGAACAAGTGAAAAGGGAACTGCTGCTGGATGGATTGGACTGTGCCAATTGTGCGCTGAAGATTGAAAATGGTGTCAAAAAAATCAAGGGAATAACGGATTGCTCCGTTAATTTCGTAACCAAAACCTTGTCGATGCATACAACTTCCGATATGGATGAGCAGGTTGTGGAAGAAGCTAAGCGCAAGGTCCTGCGGCTGGAGCCGCATATTCGCATCTCGGAAAAGGGGAAACCATCGATTGGCAATCATGCTTCTGCCGAGGCGGTAAGCCGTTTAAACGGCCATAGGCACGCACAGGCAGGCACCGAAACCGAAGCCGATGGACAGGATCACGATCATGCGGGTCATTCTCACGACCATGAACATCATCATGGAACACATTATCATGGCGTTCAGGATCACGCGCATGACCCTGGCAAGCATGAAGGTCATACCCACAGCCATTCACACGGTCATGAACATGACGCGCATGCAGGGCACTCGCATGAACATGGTTCAGGACAGACGAAAGTACTGCTTGCACGGCTTGCTGCAGGTTCCGCACTGGTTGCTGCTGCGATCTGGTCCCCGCTGGAAGGTTGGGCACAGCTCGCGCTCTATGTGGTCGCTTATCTGATCGCAGGGGGAGATATCGTTCTCCAGGCGTTTAAAAATATCATCAGAGGCCAGGTATTTGATGAATACTTCCTGATGTCGGTGGCCACGATTGGTGCCTTTGCCATTGGGGAATATCCGGAAGGGGTAGCGGTCATGCTCTTCTATCAGCTCGGGGAGCTGTTTCAGGGTATGGCGGTTAACCGCTCACGCAAGTCGATTGAGTCACTTATGGATATTCGTCCGGACTATGCCAATATTCTGACCGGATCTGGCGACGAGACCAAACGCGTCTCTCCGGAAGAAGTGCGCATCGGTGATCGAATTGTTGTCCGAGCAGGCGAGAAGGTTCCACTCGATGGAATCGTGAAGGCAGGTCGGTCCATGGTGGACACGTCTGCTCTGACTGGTGAATCTGTGCCTCGTGAATTGGAACCCGGAAGCGATGTATTGAGCGGGTTTGTGAATAAGAACGGTATGCTGACGATTGAAGTGACCAAAACATTTGATGAATCGACGGTATCCAAAATTCTGGACCTGGTGCAAAATGCAAGCAGCCGCAAGGCAAAGACGGAGCATTTTATAAGTAAGTTCGCCCGTTACTACACGCCAGTTGTTGTTATTCTTGCAGCATTGATTGCATTCGTTCCGCCGCTGGTGCTTAGTGGTGCAACGTTTGCCGATTGGATCTATCGTGCACTGGTCTTTCTGGTCATTTCCTGTCCGTGTGCGCTGGTGGTCTCCATTCCGCTTGGATTCTTCGGCGGGATCGGGGCGGCTTCACGTAACGGGATTCTCGTGAAGGGCAGCAACTACCTTGAAGCATTGAATGATGTGAAAGTGGTTGTTTTCGATAAAACGGGTACACTAACCAAAGGTGTATTTAAAGTCACAGCTATTCGCCCTGAGGGCGGTCGTACGGAAGATGAATTGATGGAGCTTGCCGCAATGGCCGAAGCCCAGTCCAATCATCCAATTGCTGAATCCATTCGCGCAGCCTGGGCGAAAGATATTCGTACACAGGGTGTAGAAGATTATGACGAAGTTGCCGGACACGGGATCAGAGTCAGTGTGGATGGCCGTGAAGTACTTGCGGGTAATGCCAAAATGATGGATCAGGCGGGTATTCTCTACACCAAGCCAGAAACGGTGGGCACCGTCATACATGTTGCTGAAGCAGGTGTATATGCCGGTCATCTGATCATTTCGGATGAAGTGAAGGAGGACGCAGCAGCAGCCATTCAGGCACTGAAGAAACTTGGCATCCGCAAAACAGTGATGTTAACGGGTGACGCCAAAGCTGTTGGGGAGGCTGTTGGTCGTGAGCTGGGTGTGGATGAAGTCTACGCTGAACTACTGCCGCAGCACAAAGTCGAACGGTTGGAACAATTGGAAGCTGCCAAGTCTCCGAAGGAGAAGATGGTTTTTGTCGGGGATGGCATTAATGATACACCGGTGCTGGCACGTGCGGATGTAGGTGTGGCAATGGGTGGACTCGGTTCGGATGCGGCCATTGAAGCAGCAGATGTGGTCATCATGACCGATGAACCATCCAGACTGGCAAGTGCGATACGCATTGCGAAGCGTACACGAAGAATTGTATGGCAAAATATCGGGTTCGCATTGGGTGTCAAAGCCATCTTCCTGCTGCTGGGTGTGTTCGGCATTGCTACCATGTGGGAAGCGGTATTCTCCGATGTGGGTGTTACGGTCCTGGCAGTACTGAACGCCATGCGTGTGCTGCGTGTGAAGAACATCTAAGTTTCCGAAACGAACGACACGGCTCTTCGTATATACGTAGAGCCGTTTTTTTATTTTTATGGCTGCATGAGGTTTACAGGGAAGTTTGATGAGAAGGGGAGAGCATTTTGGCAGGAGCAATTGTAGGATTAATTTGCGGAGTATGCTATTTCGTGCTGGGCATCATGTTGTTTAAGAAACCACCGAAAAAGATTAATGGCATATATGGTTATCGTACCCCGCGCGCAATGAGTGATCCTGAATTATGGGACGAAGCGCAGCGTTATAGTGCCAATCTGATGATGCAGTTTGGTGTCATTATTACGGTGTTTGGAATTCTCGGGTTCTGGTTTACGGACGTGCAGGCACTGGTACTCAGTCTGTTTGCAGTGGCATTCTATACCATCAGACTGTTTACCAAAGTTGAAGGACGCTTAAAGGAATTGCAGCATGCTCAGCAGCGGAAGCAGAGTGAGCAAGGCGTGTAAAGGGATGCCGACATATTTTATATGATCTGAACCGAAGATCCGCGAAAGCGGGTCTTTTTGCGTTCGGGTAAAATGTGTTGATTTTCCATGTATAAAATCTAACGTTGACGTTAACGTTATAATTATATATAATTATGTACATAACATTATAGACATATAAAAGTGAGGTGAAGGAAATGAGTTTGTACAAAATCGACGACGTGGCCAAGGAATGTGGTTTGACGAAGCGCACCATTCGGTATTACGAGGAGATTGGTGTCATGCCTTCACCTCAGCGGACGGACGGTGGCACGCGGCTGTATACGAGAGAGGATATTGATTATCTGAAAAAGGTCGTGCGTGCCAAGGAAGTACTTGGCTTCTCGCTTCAGGAACTGCATACGTATATTGCAACGGCAGATGTACTAAATGAGCAGCGGTTTGATTACCAGCAGACAACCGAAGTCAGGGAACGGATTGAGAAACTCACCAGGATGGAAGACACGCTGGATGGTCAGCTTCAGCTGATCGAACAGAAACTCCAGAGCATTCACGCCGTACAGGAGGAACTGAAAGAACTGCGTGAACGGGTACAGAGCGGGATTCAGCGATTACAGAGTCATGAAGCTGCAGGCCAACCGGAAGGCGGATAAGGAAGTGGGTCAGCGTATAACTTAATAAAACAAATCGTACATGCACCGGAGATCCGGTGTCATTTTGTACCGTTTTGTTTCATCCACTTTTGAAAATGAAATGAAAATTTCATTGTTTACAATTCAAGCTGATAATTAACCAGGAGGTATCATGTATGAAAAGAGAACCATCATTACCTGACGAACTGCCGTCATCACGTGGAGGCTTACTGTCCCAACCAAGAGCCGTATGGGCTGTAGCCTTCGCGTGTATTATTTCGTTTATGGGACTGGGATTGGTTGACCCCATCCTGCCAGCCATTGCAGATCAGCTGCATGCATCCAAAAGCCAGGTTTCATTGCTGTTTACAAGCTATAACGCCGTTACGGGGATTGCCATGTTGATTACAGGCGTTGTATCCAGCCGGATCGGCGTCAAATGGACTTTGTTAAGCGGGATATTGCTTATCATTATTTTCTCCTTTCTGGGCGGGACCTCAGACACCGTAGGTGCACTGGTGGGTTACCGTGGCGGTTGGGGGCTGGGTAATGCCCTGTTTATCGCAACGGCGTTGTCAGCCATTGTTGGTTTGTCCACTTCAGGGACAGCCAAAGCAATTATTTTGTACGAAGCAGCGCTTGGTCTTGGTATCGCCGTAGGTCCATTGCTTGGTGGTGAACTGGGTTCCATCTCATGGCGCGGCCCGTTCTACGGTGTTGCTGTTCTGATGGCAATTGCCTTCATCAGCATTACGTTTATGCTGCCCAAAATGGCCAAACCGAAAACGCGCAGTTCCTTGTCCGATCCGTTTAAGGCGCTGAGTTATCCATCCCTGAAAACACTGGCGATTACCGCCTTCCTGTATAACTTTGGATTCTTCACATTGATGGCTTATTCACCTTATGTTATGGACCTGGATGAGCACGGACTCGGTTATGTGTTCTTCGGCTGGGGTCTGATGCTGGCAATTACATCCGTATTTGTAGCTCCAAGACTGCAGCGCCGATTTGGATCAGTACCTTCCATGAGTGTTATGCTTACTCTGTTTGCCATTGACCTGGTTGTCATGGCTGTGGGTACCGTGATGGGATCATCCACTACGGTTATTGTTGCGGTTATCGTTGCAGGGATATTCCTCGGAATCAACAACACGTTAATTACGACAGCCGTCATGGAAGCTGCGCCTGTAGAGCGCTCAGTAGCTTCGGCTGCTTACAGCTTCGTTCGTTTCCTTGGCGGTGCGCTGGCACCGTGGCTTGCAGGTAAATTGTCGGAATGGTTCCTGCCGGAAACTCCATTTTATTTTGGCGCATTGATGGTAATTATTGGTGTTATCGTTCTATTGGTACGTCGAAGACATTTGCGTGATATCGATGCAGCCATTACACATTAATATATGGGGGGAATTAAAATGCTGGAACAAATACTAGTCGCTGTCGATGGGTCGGATCATGCACATAAGGCGCTGCAAACCGCTGTTGAATTAGCTGAAAGTTTGAAGCATTCCGCCAAGTTAATTATCGTGCATGTGAATCCTTCCATATCACTGAATGAGCCGGCTTTGGGAGTGGATCTCGAGGCACGAATTGCAGAAGAAGGGCAGCATATTATCGCACCCGTAACAGAGCTGATGTCCGGACGTTCAATCCCTTATGAGACGCTGTTGATTGCAGGAGATCCGGTGAATGAGATCTGCCGCGTCTCGCGGGACAGGAAATGCAACCTGATTGTCATGGGGACAGGCGGTAAAAGCGTGCTGGCGGAAATCGCCGCTCCCAGTGTCAGCCATGGTGTATTGAAACATGCAGAGTGCTCAGTATTAACAGTTAAATAAGAACTCTACAGAATATGGGCTGGGTTGATGACATCACTGTAGTGTATAAATAGATGAGGGATGAAAGCGATTTGGAAGGTTGTTTCCTATCGTCATGACGACCCATTGAATTCATTAGTCAGTTCGCAGCAATTGTGGAATGGGAGGATCAATAATGAAAAAACAGCATCTGTTTATTGGTGGCAAACCCACAGCATCATTAGAATATAAAGCCCTTCAGGCTCCGTACTCCGGAGAAACCTTGGCAGACGTGTCATCCGCTTCAGCAGAGGAAGCGAAGACTGCAATTGAAGCTGCTGTTCAGGCTGGCAAGGAGATGCGCTTCATGCCTGCTCACCGCCGTGCAGACATCTTGTACAAGCTCTCCACCCTGCTGGAAGAGCGGAAGGAAGAAGCGGGACGGGTCATTGCGCTGGAGGCGGCCAAGCCGATTACGGCTGCACTTGCGGAAGTGGATCGTACAGTGGAAACATACCGTTTTGCCGCAGAAGAAGCGAAGCGATTGACAGGGGAGACCGTTCCCCTGGATGCAGCCAAGGGGGGTGAGGGACGCATCGGGTATACCATGCGCCAGCCTCTGGGCGTCATTGGGGCGATAACTCCATTTAATTTCCCGATGAATCTGGTGGCCCATAAGGTTGGACCTGCACTGGCAGCAGGCAATACCATTGTGCTGAAACCAGCTGAGCAGACGCCGTTGTCTGCCTACTATATTGCCAGTCTGCTTCAGGAAGCCGGATTACCGGATGGTGCATTGAACGTAGTGAGCGGGGATGGCAAAACGATTGGTGATGTGCTCGTGGCTGACCCGCACGTAGCCCATATTACATTTACGGGCAGTCCGGCAGTAGGGACGAGCATTCGCAGTAAGGCCGGATTGAAACGGGTGACCTTGGAACTCGGATCGAATGCTGCTGTTATTGTGGACCGGGATGCAGATCTCGACAAAGTGATCCCTCGGTGTGTGACCGGAGCATTTACGTATCAGGGACAGGTATGTATCTCTCTGCAGCGTATTTATGTGCACAGCGCTATTGCAGATGAGTTTACACGCCGCTTCGCTGAAGCCGCAAAACAGGTTGTGACAGGAGATCCAATGAACCCGGAAACCGTTGTTTCTGCACTCATTACAGCCAAGGATGTACAGCGGACACTGGAGTGGATTGATGAAGCGAAGCAGGCAGGCGCTGCGGTGGCAGCAGGCGGAGAAGCAGAAGGAGGCGTGCTGCGTCCAACCGTGCTCGTTAACGTGCCGCATGATGCCAAGGTGTCTTGTCAGGAGGTCTTTGCTCCCATCGTCGTGATTAACACCATAGATTCGGCCCAAGAAGGCATTGAGCGCGTGAATGATTCCATCTACGGCCTTCAGGCGGGTGTGTTTACGAACGATATTCATACGGCACTCCATGCAGCTGATCACATTGAAGCCGGAGGCGTAATGATTAACGACATTCCCACGTTCCGTGTGGATCACATGCCGTACGGTGGCGTAAAGCAGAGCGGAATGGGCCGTGAAGGTGTTAAATATGCAGTCGAAGAAATGACGGAACTCAAGTTTGTTATGTTTAATAAAAATTAAAGATGTTTCTGAAAGTCAGCTGATATCTGATCTAACATATTTAACATGCAGTAATTAAAAAGGGTCCTGTACCAATGAAAATTGGTGCAGGATTCTTTCTTATCATTATCAAAAAAAATTGAAGGAATGTCTTTAAATTCTCTACTGACCCCAGGTTCACTTTGAATGAGAAGGGTATAAATACTTTACATACCGCAAATCTAACCAATATTGCTGTTTATAGTACAAAAGCATGTGTCTCCTTCTCCCTTAGACGAAGGGGCATAGCATTGCTGAATGTATATTGTCACTAACTTATTTCACATAAAAAGCAGTATGAATAAGCCTGGATTAAAACTTAGCAGGCCAGACAGGAGGTGTTTCGAATGGCGTATACAATGGCTGATGTATCCGGCATGTCCGGTATAAGCTTGAATGAGCTGGGCCAGTATGTGAAATCGGGTTGGCTGACGCCTGCATTTGTGGGTAAAGACACGAATGACATTTATGTTGAGCAACCGGAACTGTTGAAACTCCAGCAGATTTTGTTCTGTAAGGAACTGGGGGTAGAGCAGGAAGAAATCGGTTCAATGCTTCAGGAGGATCCTCGTGATATCATTCATATGATGCAGCAGCAGCGCATTCAATTGCTGGAGAAGACGCTCCATCTTCATGGTTTGATCCAGACTCTGGACAAAACGATCTCCCATTTGCAGGGAGAGCAGGAGCTTGAGGTTTATGATCTATATCAGGGTTTTGTTAAAAAAGGACATCACAGCATGCTGCCGGAGTCACCAACCAATGAGTCGGTTGCCACTCACGGATGGCATCGTGCAGAATCCGAGTCAGCCATGTCGTATGATGGTGAAATCAAAACAAAAGAAGATTACCTGGATTCTCAGGAGAAAATAGACCGAATCAACCGTGACTTGCAGCAGGCGATTGAAGATGGCCTGAGACCTGAAAGTCCGGAGGTCCAGCAGATTATTGGCAGACATCTGGAATGGATTAAGGATTATTACACACCTACTGCCGAGATTTATCGGGATTTGGGCAATCTGTATGTTGAGCATCAAAATTTTCGCCAGATGTACGATGGTTACCATCCGAAGCTGGCCGAATTTCTGCGAGATGGAATGATGATCAAAGCGGAACAGGATTTAGCCTGATTGCATAAAGTAACCATGGGCGAGCAGAACATGGATGTGTATGGCATAACGAAAAGCACAGACCTATTAGGTCTGTGCTTTTCGTTATAAGCAGGCCCGGATTGTTGTAACATCCTGTTTATTTGGATACGAGACCTCTGGCAAGTGTTTATAGCTGCTCGGTGAGCAGTTTCACTGCCTGTTCCAGGAAGAGGCGGTCTTCGTCATCGAAACGGTTCTTGATCGGGCTGTCGATATCGAGCACCCCGTACAATTCGCCGTTTTTGATTATGGGCACGACAATTTCACTGTTCGATGCGGCATCACAGGCGATATGGCCTGGGAAGGCATGAACATCGTCAACAACGAGCGTACGCCGCTCCGCAGCAGAAGTGCCGCATACTCCGCGTCCAAGCGGAATACGGATGCAGGCAGGCAGTCCCTGGAACGGACCAAGTACAAGTTCTTTTCCATCATACAGATAGAAGCCGACCCAATTGGTATCGGTCAAAAATACGTTGAGCAGCGCCGCAGCGTTTGCCAGATTGGCAATGGCGCTTGGTTCATCGCGGATCAGAGCACTTAACTGTCCCAGGACGGCGGTGTGCTGCTCGCTTCGTGTTCCTTCATAGGAAACAGCTTGAAACATGATGAATCACCCTCCCGAGCAAAAATGGTACTTATTTTTTAAGATAGTGCAGTGCTTGCCTTTAGTCAAGCGGAGGAATTCGGCAAAATTTTTACTTATAAAAGAAAACCCATGTAAATACATCCTGTTTCTCAGCTTCTCGCACGGGGTAATTACTTAGCAATCACGGAGGGCTATAACCCTGGAAGGAGCTTGGATTATGCACGCAGAGGTACAGAATCTTTTTGTACGGATTCATCTTCTCTATTTGGCCCAAAATCAGGATTTAACCGTTGGTGACGCACTGCCTTTATTGGAAGAGCGCGGTTATCGCGTCGGCGAGCGAGAGATCAAGCAGGAGCTTGAGCATCTGACTCAGGAGAACTTCCTGACCGCCCATGGGGACCAGTGGAGCCTGACAGGGACAGGCATTGAGGAGTTTAAGGAGATTACGGCTGTACTGGGCCGGGTTAGCGATGAGCTGCTGGCGGTGGATGAGAAGGCTTCAACCGCCTGAGGATGATTCTCTGGCAGGACAAGCTATGGCTGGACATGCTCGATTGAATCATACGTACAACAAGACCGGGACCCCATGCGGCCCGGTTTTTTTGACGTCAAACGGATGATTGAATGGTTGCCATTCGGCGCAGGTTATGTTTAGATGACTATTGAATCTTATGGTCTGCAGAGATGGATCGGATCGGAGTGTCTTTTCATGTATAAATCCAAAGGGAGAATTCCCGAACTCGAGACAACACGTCTCCGTTTGCGCAAGATGCGCCGCCGGGATGCGGCTCAGATGTTCGCATACTGGTCAGACCGGGAGGTGACCCGCTATATGAATCTGGCACCGATGATCGGGACAAGTGAAGCTGCGGATATGATTGGATTGCTTAACCATATGGCAGGGGAAGAGGAGGCGATTCGCTGGGGCATTGAACTTAAGGAAACAGGCCGGCTCATAGGAAGCTGTGGGTACAATACCTGGCAGCTTGAAGGCGCATTCCGCGGGGAGATCGGTTATGAGCTGGGGCGTGATTATTGGCGGCATGGCTATATGACTGAGGTTTTTTCGGTGATGCTGCCCTTCGGGTATGAGACCATGGGGCTCAATCGGATTGAGGCGCTGGTGGATCCACGGAATGCCGCTTCAGGAGAGTTCCTGATCAACAACGGCTTCACGCAGGAAGGTCTGCTTCGTCAGGTACAGCATACGTCTACCGGATTTAAGGATATGGTGATGTATTCCCTGCTGTACGATGAGTGGCAGCGCAAGCATCGTAAATAAACAGAGAACGAAGAGAGAAGGGTTTGTGTGAATACAACCGGAGGTTTGAAACGCAGTTTCATCTTGGCGGGATTGTTGCTGGCAACCTTTTTGTCAGCGATAGAAGGTACGGTCATTGGTCCAGCGGGACCGACCATTGTCAGTGAACTGGGAAGTGTTCAGCTGCTTAGCTGGATCTTTACCGCGTATCTGCTCACGATGGCTGTCAGCACACCGATTTTTGGCAAAATCAGTGACCTGTACGGCCGAAAGCCTGTGTTCCTGATTGGCTGCGCGCTGTTTTTGCTCGGCTCACTGCTCTGCTGTTTGTCACAGAACATGGAGCAGCTGATTATTTACCGTGCAATTCAGGGGATTGGGGCAGGGGCGGTAGTGCCTGTTACATTTACGATTATTGGAGACATCTACCGTATTGAAGAACGAGGCAAGATTCAAGGCTGGATCAGTTCGGTATGGGGCATATCTTCCCTGGCAGGGCCGCTGCTTGGCGGTTACTTCGTCGATAATCTCGGCTGGCAGTGGATTTTTGGATTCAATGTGCCATTTGGCTTGCTTGCCATGTGGTTTGTGTTTCGTTATTTGAAAGAGGACGTATCCCCACGTACCGCCAAAATCGACTATGTGGGTGCGTTAACATTTACTGTTGGCATAACCGCATTGCTCTTTGTATTGTCGGCAGGTGGACAGTATTACGCATGGAGTTCTCCGCTCATTATGGGACTGAGTGCGGTGGCCGTTGTGTTCATGATCTTGTTTTTCGTTGTGGAAAAAAGAGCCCAGGCTCCGATGGTTCCCCTGCATCTGTTCCGTATTCGGGATATCCGTGTCGCTAATATTGCCGGACTGCTGACCAGTACGTTAATGATCGGCCTGACCAGTTATTTGCCGCTATGGGTGCAGGGGGTTCGGGGAGGCAATGCAACTGAATCCGGGCTGCTGCTGGCACCGATGTCTGTAGGCTGGTTAATCGGAAGCGTGCTGGCGGGTCGTCTCCTCATGAAGATTGGTTCACGCTTAACTGCTCTCATTGGATTAACCGGAATTGCCATCGGCTCAGGAGGACTTTTCCTGGTAGGAGGAACATCGCCGCAGGCCGTGCTGTTTATTTTAACCTTTATCTATGGGCTTGGCTTTGGCTTTGCGTTTACGATATTCACCATTATTGCACAGTCCTCCGTCGGATATCAGGAACGTGGTTCTTCAACAGCACTGCATACGTTCATGCGTACACTGGGCCAAACCATTGGTGCAGCCGTTTTCGGCACATGGTTGAATTACCGAATTTCGAAGTTGTCCAGTGAACAGAACTTGGCTGATGCCGGCATTTCTGATCGTGACCTGAATGAGCTGCTCGCACCGCATACGGATGCCGCCCTGTCTGGTGAAAAGTGGGCACTGCTCCGAAATGTGTTGGAAGGCAGTCTGCATTCCCTGTTTGTCATCATGTTTGTCATCGCAATTGTATCGTGGTTAACGACAGTAGCATTACGCAAACGTCTCATTGTACCGGAAGAGGGAGAGGTAAATATGCCGAAGCCGAAGCAGGCCCAGGTTGCTGGAAAATGAGCGTACAACACCGTGCGGTACATATCAAAGTTCTATCAACTGGTTAAATCATCTAGATAACAGAATGAATTTTCACGTCAAAGCAGCTGGTAATCAGCTGCTTTTTTGGTTATTTCCAGAAATGAATTTGATATAATTACAAGAAGTTATTATGTATTAATGAATTTATTTAAAATACTCATTTCTATAGATGGGGGGCCGGTATATTGAATAAGCCATGGACTCGATCTGTTTGGTTCGTTCCATTTCCCATTAAAATACTCGCAGCGATGCTGAGCGGAATATCCATTTCCCTGTATGTTGGAATCTCAAGATATGTAAAATTGGCGGACCGGGTTGAAGATACATATTACTATCCATTGTGGTATACATCGGTCATAAGCCTGCTTATTAACGCAGCCACAATTCTATTCCTGATTATGCCGTTCTCCTTGTTCGTAGACGGTTTGCTTGCTGCAAGAAAGAAGAGGGGACTGGAGATAAGGGCGATGGATGTGATCGTTTCTTATTTTCTGCTGGGTGTGGGATGTGGACTTGTATTTTCGATATTTGTATATAAGATGAGTGCTTTTCAGTATTTCGGTCCGTATTTATATGTACTGACCACTACGTTTGTCTTTTTGGTGTGGCAAACCAGTCTAGGATGGATATTCAAGCCCCGGAAGCACGGAAGAGAATAATACAGGATATGATGTTAAAATATAGGATATCAATTGGTGAAGGAGGTGGGGATTTTGTTTCCCAATAATCTGAATTCGGCCAAGGAAGATGAAGCCAGGCATAAGTACGAAGAGACGCTTAGGGAGATTGAAGGCCACAGTGAGTCCAGCATGTCCAGATACATTGTACATTTGCTGATTGCAGGAGGACTTGTCATTGCAGCCCTCGCGGTATTGATGTGGATTCTATATAGTTGATTCAACAGGAATAACCGGTTGCGCCGCAGGATGGCGAACCGGTTATTTTACTTTCCATATTCATCAAGGTGTCCTTCAACCATTCGCAGATAAACGGTCTGCGCTATGCGCGAGCCTTTCCAACAACTCAGACAGCAACGTTTTGTCCCCCTCGCTCAGATCACTGACTGCACGATCAATCTTGTGTGCATACCCAGGGTAGATATCATCCATGGTTCGGTGGCCTTCCTCTGTCAGTTCCACAAATATAATCCGTCTGTCCTGTGGACAGTGTTTGCGATGTAAAAGTCCTTTTTGTTCCAGCTTATCAATGACATAGGTCACATTCCCACTCTGCAGCAGAAGCTGTGCGCCTACCTGTTGAATCGGCTGTGCTCCCTTGATATACAGTACTTCCAATACTCCGTATGCTGTTGGGTTGAAGCCATGCACTTTGCTACCGGATACAGCGTGTTCATTCACGCTCTTGAATGTTTTGGCCAAGGTGCGGTACAGATGAAGTGAACGTTCGGTTCCGATTTCTTGTAATTCCAGCATGCTGATCCCGCCTTTTCAGATTAGTGATATAAGTTGAAATGAGTAGGGTTACGTTTGACGATTCAGAATGTCGCCATGTCCTTATTGTAAGCCTCTGTTTCCACGAAAAACATGCGATATGTCACAAGATTTGCATTTTTAGCATTTAAAATTTAATCATTTGCCTCCGGCCCAGGCAGCCTGTCCTGGAAATATCATCCTTCAGATACGGCCTCCTCTCCGTCTCTGGAAGGAGGTTGGGACAAGTACTGCCTTCTATAATTAAATACATATCAATATTCCGGTAAGGGTGGAGGAGAAGCAAAATGGAAATGACAATAAAGGGACAACATGAATTGAAGAATAACCGTCCTTTTGTAACACTGATGGTGGCACAGGCCGTCTCCAATCTGGGCGATTGGTTGCATCTGTTGGCCATTTTGACGTTGGTTGGCATCCGTTGGAATGCAACGCCATGGGAAATTACATTTACAACACTTTGTGCGGCTTTACCTGTACTGCTTACGGGTCCTTTTGCAGGTGCGCTGGCGGATCGGCTAAACCGAAAATGGTTGATGATTGTTGCGGACGGCGCACGAATTGTTATTGTAGCCGGGTTTATTTTTGCCGATCAGATCTGGCATGTGTATGTGCTGCTGATTCTCAAATCCTTGTTCGACGTTGTATTCTCACCCGCGAAGAACGGGAAGCTGAAGGAGATCGTGCCGCATGGCCAGCTGGCTCAAGCTGTTTCCATTAGTTCGGTTATCGAACAGATGTCCAAAATTATCGGCCCTGCGCTTGGAGGGCTGCTGGTAGCGGCCTTTGGGATCACCTGGTGTTTTGTTCTGGATTCAGTCTCGTTCCTGCTTTCGGGTATTATTCTGCTGTGGATTCCTGGCTCGCGGATGATCCAATCGGCCACACAGATCGTACAAGAAGGTAAGGATGATTCAGAAGGGGATATTGAGACCCGCCAAAATGGTACATTTTTAAACGATACATTGGAAGGCATTCGTATGCTTGCTTCTCTTCCACAGGTAGGCACTACTCTCGTTCTGCTTGCATCTGCCATTCTGTTTCTGCAATTTGCGGACTCCCAGACGGTTGTCCTGTTCAGGCAGCTTCCCGGGATTTCAAGTGATTTACTGGGATGGTGCGTTGCAGCCAGTGGTGTTGGGACGTTAATCGCTGCGATGAGTGTGCGGAAATGGAAAAGAGCAGGACATGTGCTCAAAATGGGGCTCGGTACGTCGGTAACGGGGCTCGTTATTGGCGTAGCAGGAATGGTTGTCGGATTTTGGCCGCATGCTGGTCTGGCTGCTAATCTGCTGCTGGTGTCACTGTTTGCTCTAGCGGGGATCGGAATTGGGTTCGCTGTGGTACCCTTCCAGATTCTGCTGCAGGAACGGACTCCTGAAGCGATGACAGGACGTGTGTTTGGGACTGTAGGCAGCGTCATGACAGCAAGCAATATTATGGGCCCGGTTGTCGGTGGTTTTCTGGTCTCCTCTTTTGGTGTTATCCCGGCTTTTGTATGCTCTGGCATTTTGCTGACACTGCTCGGATTGATTTATGTATTGAAACGCAAACAGAGTAAGATCGATGGAAAGCTGGTGACTGAAGCGGTAACTGCAGGAGAATAATTAATGAGGAGCAGGCAAAAATTCCCTTAATTTTTACTAATCCGAAGGGGGAAATCATGAGATTTCACTCTAATTATAAAAAGCAGGGGCTTCGGAACCCCTGCTTTTTTGTGTGTAGTTATAGATATTTTTTTACCTTTCTAAATGTTCCCATAAAAACTTATCTATAATTCGATAGAAATGCTTAAATTGATCAAACCATTCAGCCAGCAACTCGATTACAATAAATGAAACAAACCAAAACAAGTGACCTGATCGGACAGGGAGTGAAAAATATGGAAATGGAAAACGAGGATACCGCATTGAAGCAGTCCATATTGGACGTACATATAACAGAGGCTGGATATGAATCCGGTCATTCGACGATACAAAGCATCCGAATCCAGGTGTACCCAGGTGAACTGGTGGGGATTATTGGTCCGAATGGTGCGGGCAAAAGCACGACCATCAAAACAATGCTTGGCTTGCTGGAGCACGCCGAGTATGAGATTGAAATCGGTGGAAAGGGCAGATATGCCTATATCCCTGAGCAACCGGTCTTTTACGAATATATGACGCTATGGGAACATCTTGATCTGGCCGCAGCCGCGTATGAAATGGAGGAAGAGGACTTTGTCGCGAGAGCGGAGGAGTTACTGGTTCGTTTCGGCATGGATCATGTGCGCGATGATCTTCCGGCCAGTTTTTCCAAAGGCATGCGTCAGAAAATGATGCTGATGATCGGATTTCTAGCCTCACCTGATGTCTATATTGTAGACGAGCCGTTTATTGGACTGGATCCGCGGGCAACCAAGGATTTTCTGCAGCTGCTCGATGATGAACGCCGGCACGGGGCGGGTGTATTAATGTCCACGCATGTGCTCGATACGGCGGAACGAATCTGTGACCGATTTATATTGATTGCCGCCGGCAGATCCGCCGCTGAAGGGACACTGGAAGAGATCCGTGCTGTGGCCGAACTGCCCAATGCATCCTTATTCGACTGTTTTGATATATTGACATCCTGATCGGAGAGGAGAGAGAACATGGGAAAGGCCGATAGATATACGCCACTTGGTTTATATAGACGCAGGAGCAGAGAACATTTTAACGAGCAGTTGAAGAATTTGAAACTGGCGGTTGACTGGACAGTATGGGTGTATCTGCTCGTTCCAGGACTGCTGTATCTCAGCGGGTGGTATTTGAGTTTATGGACCAAATCGCTGCCAACATGGGCGACTGAACTATCTTTGCCTATGCTGACAGGTCTGATTGACATCGTTATGCTTTCAGGCGGTGTACTGATCTTTGTGGAGGAAGCGGATGTACTGTTTTTGAAATCGAGACCGTTATGGATGCGGACTTTGATGAAGCAGGGGATTATCCGGGCTTGTATACAGCATCTGGGCAAAATGATTGTGATTACGGCCTTGATCGCTCCCCTGTTGTCACGTGTTTACGGTATGTCGCTCACCAATATGGTGCTCATTGCGCTCTGGTTCGGCGTGGTTGCTTCATTACAAGCTATGGCGCTGCACATAGTCAAGGTTCGATATACCGGATGGAGACGCTGGATTCAATTAACCTCTGCCGCAATTGCTATGGGGCTGTTTACAATTCATGCAACGACCTGGATGCACGGGGATATCTGGAGACAGCTTGCGGGAATCTTTGCCGCAATCCTTCTGCTTGTAACTTTGGCTCAAATGAGGTTAGTAATGAAAGGGACATTTGAAGGGGATGTACGAGAGGATTTACGTGGCAGATTGAAACTGACAGCACTTATGCTAAGTCGGTCTGTTTCCAAGCCAAAGGCGCCTCAAACACGAACGTTGATTTTCCGAAAACGGCGCAGACTGCTGCGTAATCGTTCCATCTCCAATCGGACAGCCGAAACAGCTTTCAAGGCCTTCTTTCGAGATTCATCCACGATGAAATTGTATTTACAGCTCGGTAGTCTCTCCACGGTAGCCGTAATGCTACCCCCTTTTCCCGTCAATGTTATTGTTTGCGGCTTATTGATCGTAATGCTGACCTTGCTGTTCTTCCGTTCATGGGATATTTTTGCGACTTCGGAATATGTTCAGCTCGTATCCTATGACCCGACAGCTTTGCACCGTGCAGGGTTGATGATGGTTCGGATGCTGTTTATCCCGCTGGGCATGCTCATGGGTCTTGCATTGGGAATAACCTGGCTCGGCTGGTTGGCAAGTGTCGTTGTTGCGGCAGCTGTTGTGGTCTTCGGACTCTTTTGTCTATATGTGGGGGGCTGGATTCGATTGACCCGTTCGGCTTGAAGTATTTCCTTTCAGAAGTTATCGCATATCGTTTCTCATAACTGACCATGCTATAGAAGATAGATCTCATGGATAAGAAAGCCAGGGATCAGCTGTAGCGAGGAGGAAGAGAACGAATGATGGATGATAGTGAACTGCAGGTACATTTTTCAGACGCTTCAGCATTGCTTGCTGCCGAAGACACGCTGAAGGAGCTCGGATATAAGCCGTATCAATCCGGGCCGCTGGAACTCTACATTCCGACCGATCGCCAGGACACACAGTCCGCGGTGGAGATTGTACAGTCACACGGAGGTAGCGCCGTATTCCTGTCGGAAACAGACGGGCTGGATCAATTTCAGGATATATCCATACCGGCTCATATTGTGAATGAGGACTGGCAGGAAGGTTATGCGAACGGAAACCAGGGTGGTGGGCTCCAACAGGGATTGCATAATCGGGATGATGACCCCACATTTGATGATTCAGTCGATGGATTTTCCGGCAGTGTCAAAGCGTAATCAAGAAGAAGAAAAACCTCGAGTTCCATATCACGTGGATTCGAGGTTTTTTGCTGATTATGGTCCGGTGCGGACGCTATATACTGTCATTTTTGTACTCAGCCGCGTGCATGCCAGCCGTGTATCCGGTAGAGAATGCAGCCGTGATGTTATATCCTCCCGTGTAACCATGAATGTCCAAAACCTCTCCGCAAAAGAATAGACCATGCAGCAGCTTGGATTCCATTGTTTTTGGGTATATTTCCTTTAAGTGCACACCTCCGCCAGTGACGAAAGCTTCTTTGAGAGAACGTGTCCCATCCACGCGGAAGGTAAAAGCCTTCATTAGTCCGCACAGCGTGCTGAGCATGCCTTTGGGAAAATGGTGGAACGTCAGATCTTCGCTAATCTCGGCACGTTTCATCAATAATGGAATCATGCGTTCAGGCACCCATGTTTTCAAAATATTCTTAACCGCCTTGCGTGACTCCTGTTCCAGCACCTGCTGAACCTTTGTTTCCAGTGCAGCTGGTGACAGGTCAGGAAACAGATCAATACTCATCATGACCTGCGAGTTGCCTGATTTCATCTGTACCTTGCGAATGAACTGGCTGCAGCGCAGCGCAATGGGCCCGGATACACCGAAATGCGTGAAGATCATGTCGCCACGATGCGAAATCACGGTTTTGCCTTTGGCGTCCAGTACGGATAACCCCACATCCCGCAAAGACAACCCCTGCAGTTCTCTGGATTGGATCCAGCTCTCACCGGAAACAATAGGTACCTCCGTCGGGTACAGTTCCGTAATCGTATGCCCGGCTGATTCAGCCCAAGGATAACCATCCCCAGTTGAGCCGGTTTGAGGTACGGATTTGCCTCCGGTAGCTATAATGACCGCATGCGCCATAACGGTTTTCCCCGAAGCGAGTTTAACACCCTGAACGTGCTGCCCATTATGAATGAGCTGTTTCACGGGCTCTTTGGTTCGAATCTCCACACCAAGGGAAACCACCTTGCCTACCAGAGCATCAACCACCGTTTTGGCTTTATCTGTAACAGGGAACATTCTTCCGTTATCTTCTTCTTTCAGGGCAATTCCCAGGTTTTCAAAAAAACGCATGATGCCCTGATTGTCCAGGTTTTGAAAGGAGCTATATAAGAAACGCCCATTACCGGGAATATGCCTAATCAATTCATCCGTTTCTTTGGCATTGGTCACATTGCAGCGACCACCACCGGAAATCCCGAGTTTGCGGCCGAGTTGATCTCCTTTATCCAGCAGAAGCACAGAGGCTCCATGCTCGGCAGCAGCAACACAGGCCATCAATCCTGCGGAACCGCCACCAATTACAATGACATCATACATATTTTATTACCCTCTTTTTTTATTGATTTTGTCTGTTTAATTATTCTACATCCAACCCTGACAAATGGGACTAAATAAACCATATATAGATACCCAGGATAGTGCTTCTCTATATGTTGTACATAAAATCGAAATATGCAGGATTATGGCTTAAATGGTCCATATTTTTGACCATTTATGATGAAGCAACTGTTCTATTATGCGGTCTCAAGGGATATATTGTAATATACTGTCGCCTATGTTTTAATCAGAAATACATGAGGGAATGTGCGGGCGAGGAGGGAGATGGCATGGTGGTTGCATTGAAGGACATTCTTTTACAGGTACTGCTTGCAGGTTCTGCGGTATTCCTGATTCCCTTATTTTATCTGGGGCTCAGTAGACAGGCAGCTGCCAAGGTTGAACGTAATGGCGTAATGCTCACCAGCCTAGCATTGACCAGTGCGGCGAGCATGCTGCTTTGTTTGCTGTTTGTCCATTATGCAGGTCCTGTGGATGTTCCCATATCTTTAGGGATTGTACCGCTTACGCTCGTCATACTGTACTGCAGGCCCGTCATAGGCCTTACGCTTACCCTTCTCCATGTGCTATTCTATTTTCTCTTAGCGCACCCCTACAACATGTACGAATTTCTCCTTCAAACTGGCATTCTTCTCTATCCTATTGTATGGTTGTCGGCCAGTCGATTCAAGCATTATACGCGTTCACGCAAAACAACAGTCGTCATCTCACTGATTACAGCGGAATTGATGCTTTCCGGTCTGCTATGCATTCCCTTATTGGATGATGGTACCGCACTCTCCTTATTTCAATGGATTACCCTCACACTGGGATACACGATCGGTGCAATCTTCGCAGGCAGTTTTAGTATGCTCTGGATTGAGCATATGCATCATCATCAGGGGCTTGAACAACATTTGTCTGAAGTCCACCACAGATACATAACCGAGACGGAAAAACTTCATCAGATCCTGAACGCAGTTCCGCTATCCATTGCTACGGTGGACCCTGAAGGGACGGTGCAGTTTGTTAATGATACGATGGAACAAACGGCAAGAAATCAATTGCCTTGTACGACCACTTCCAATCTGATCGGTCTTCCTGCCAGCCAGTTTGTCGAACAAGGTCAGGCAGACAAGCTGGAGAACAGTATCCGCAGGGCTGTTGTCCATGGGGAGATCAACGGCATGACCGTACGCTACGGCTCCTATGTGTTTCAATCGCGGACCGTGCCGATCTACTCGCTTTCACTCGACCAGACAAGAGAGGTCACGGGAGCGATGCTGATTATTCAGGATATTACTGAGCTGGAAATGCTGCGAAGCGAACTGGACAATGTGGATCGTCTTAGCCTGGTGGGGCAAATGGCTGCTAGCATAACCCACGAAGTGCGAAATCCGATGGCCGTTGTACGTGGTTTTCTTCAATTGATGCAAGAGAAGAGTCCGCAGTCGCTGGATCACTATTATCGCATCGTACTGGAGGAGCTCGACCGGGCAAACAGCATCATCAATGATTTTCTCTCCCTCGCCCAGAACCGAATCTCAGAGAAAGAGGAGTCCCAGCTGCATGACATTATCCATGAACTGAGCCCCTTGTTATGGGCGGATGCGAATCTGCGTGGACAGAGCATTGAGCTCATGCTGGACCATAATGTGCCGAAGCTGCACCTGAATTCGAAAGAAATCAAGCAGGTGGTGCTCAATCTGGCTCGCAACGGTATGGAAGCCATGCCGGAGAAAGGGGTGCTGACGCTTGAAACGCGGATGGTGGATGATAAGGTAGAGCTATGTGTGCACGATACGGGTTTGGGCATACCTCGTTTGAAGCAGGAGAAATTGTTCGAACCTTTTTATACGACCAAGGCCAAAGGAACCGGGCTGGGCTTATCCATGTGTCGCAGCATTGTGGAACGGCACAACGGAACTATTACGGTAGAGTCACAAGAAGGTGAGGGAACGACCTTCAAAGTTTCGTTTCCGCGATAAGCGTTCAGCATATTTTGCCAGGGTACAAGACATACTATTATGAAAGAAGCCTTACCGCAGGCGGTGTCTCATCCTTGCTTTCATTGCTTGGGGATGTATAATAGGGATAGCAACATCATCAAAATCCATGTTTTGTATGCTGGTAGCGATGATGAATGCGGATTACCCAGGTCTTTACATTTTCCCCGAAATAATAGAACAACCATTCATAAGGAGTGAAACAAATGTCGATGTCATTTGATCAATACATGAAAGATATGGTTCAACCGATGCGGGATGAGCTGACTCGTCTGGGTATTCAGGAATTGCGTACCCCTGAGGAAGTTGAGGCAAGTCTGCCGGATGCAAAAGGTACAGCACTGGTTGTCATTAACTCGGTGTGTGGATGCGCAGCAGGGCAATGTCGTCCAGGTGTATCCCAAGCACTTCAGCACGATATTACACCGGATCACCTGTACACGGTATTTGCCGGACAGGACAAAGAAGCTACAGCAAAAGCGCGCGAGTATTTTGCACCGTATCCTCCATCTTCACCTTCCATCGCTCTGATGAAAGACGGTGAACTCGTTCACTTTATCGAGCGTCACCAAGTGGAAGATCGTTCTGCGGAGGAAATCGCGGCTGAGCTCACCAATGCGTTTGACCGTTACTGCCGTTAAGCAGCTCAAAAAGCGCCCCGCCCTTCGGATGACCGATGCCGGGGCGTTTCATTTTGAAAAAATAAGGTTATTGAACCATTCGGACCTTTCAAGCTGGACATCAAATTTCATTATTATTAGAAACGGGGTGTGTTGAACGATGAGTTTGCAACAACAGATCATCGCTGAGTTGAAGGTTAAGCCAAGCATTAATGAAGAAGAGGAAGTCCGCAAACGCGTTGACTTTCTGAAATCGTATGTGAAAAACTCGGGCACCAAGGGACTGCTCATTGCCATCAGTGGCGGAATTGATAGTGCGGTAGCTGCAGCGCTGTGTAAAAAGGCAACAGACGAGCTTACGGCCGAGAATAACCAGGAATACAAAACACTGGGTGTGTTCCAGCCATACGGTGAACAATCCGATATTGATCACAGCTATGCAGTAGCAAAAGCGTTCGACCTGAAACATGTGGTGGAAACCAACATTGAAGATGCGGTTAACGAGATCGCACTGGAAGTGGAACAGGGCTTCAAATCGATGGGCAGCCCCCGTCATATGACTCCGCAGGGTAAAGGGAACGTCAAAGCAAGAACACGCATGGTAATGCAATATGCCCTTTCTTTTGAAGAAAACCTCTTGGTAGTGGGCACGGATCATGCATCTGAAGCAATCACTGGCTTTTACACGAAGTGGGGCGATGGAGCCGTTGACATTACACCGCTGAGCAGCCTGAACAAACGTCAGGTTCGTCAGCTTGCTGCTTATTTAGGTGTGCCACAGGAGATTTTGGACAAAGCACCATCGGCAGGATTATGGGAAGGCCAAACAGATGAGAAGGAACTGGGCATTTCCTATGACGATAACAGTGACTATCTGGAAGGCAAGCAAATTAACCCTGCTGCGCAGGAACGTCTTGAAGCTTTCTATACACGCACTCACCACAAACGTAATGCCATCCCAGGCATCTAAAATGTGGTTGCTAAATTTACATGATGAATGGTTAAATATGTGAACGAAAAAGAGTCACTGCGTCAGGCAGCGACTCTTTTTGCTGTATTATAAACGGCATTCATACAAGATGTGCTCCGGATTCTTATTTTAACATAAATGGTAATGTCGGCGAGGTACTCGCTTCTGGATGCACCTCCTGCTACAATAGAATACGTGTTCGGATTAGCAGCGGATCATAGAGACAATTAAAGATTCAATACAGCATAAAAGATTAAGCGGGTGAATCGTTAATGATATATGGAATTGGAAACGATGTGCTGGAGATTGGACGCATGCACAAGCTGCTGTCCGGTCGTCATGCCGAAGCATTTTTGAATCGAATTTTGACTCCGGCTGAGCGGAAACTGGCAGCTGAACGAGGGAGAAGGATAACTGAATTTGTGTCTGGCCGGTTTGCAGCAAAAGAAGCCGTATCCAAGGCATTTGGCTGCGGCATCGGTAGTGTTATGAGTTTTACGGACATCGAAGTGCTGCCTGACGAAAAGGGCCGTCCGGTTGCCACGTTGTCGAGCCAGGCATGGGAACGGCTTCAATTACCGTATGATCAACAGTATGACATTCATCTCAGCATTACGCATCAGACAGAGCTTGCAGCGGCGTTTGCCATTGTGGAGAAGACGGACAAGTAGACCGGAAGACGGGAGTTTCATGAATAGGTAGGTAACAGGAGAGGACGGAAATATGGGTTTAATGGAACAAAAGCAACATTTCAGTGTAAATTTGCTGGATTGGTACATGATCAATAGACGGGACTTGCCTTGGCGTCGTCATCATAATCCCTATTTTACGTGGGTATCGGAAATTATGCTTCAGCAGACTCGGGTGGATACAGTTATACCGTACTTTAACCGTTTTATCGCCAATTTCCCGGCAGTTCAGGCATTGGCTGAAGCGCCGGAAGAGGATGTATTGAAAAACTGGGAGGGCCTGGGCTATTATTCCCGTGCACGCAATCTTCAGGCGGCTGCTAGACAGGTAATGGAGCTGCATGGGGGAGAAATGCCGCAGGACAAACAGGCGGTATTTGCGTTAAAAGGAGTGGGCCCGTACACAGCCGGGGCCATTCTCAGCATTGCCTTCAACCAGCCGCAGCCTGCGGTAGATGGCAATGTCATGCGGGTACTGTCCCGATACTTCCTCATTGATGAGGACATTATGAAGGGCAGCACCCGGGTGTTGATGGAAGAGCTCGCAGGGGAGCTCATTCCGGAAGGGCGGGCGCGTGATTTCAATCAGGCGCTGATGGAACTTGGTGCGCTGGTGTGCACGCCAAAAGCGCCGCACTGCCTGACTTGCCCGGTCATGGAGCAATGTTCCGGACGCATCGCCGGACGGGAGCTTACGCTGCCGGTCAAGACCAAGGCGAAGCCGCCGCGCCCTGAGCAGCGGCTGGTCGCCCTGGTGGAGGGCCGCGGCAAGCATCGCGGCCAAGTGCTTGTGCGCCAGCGCCCAGCGACGGGCTTGTTAGCCCGCATGTGGGAGCTGCCGCATGTGCTGGCGGCGCCCGCCGCAGCCGGCAAGGTGGCGGGGCCGCTGGCCGATGAGCCGGCCATGGCATTGCTGGCCGGCAGTCTGTGGGCGGAGGGCTTCGCCGCCCGCCCGGAGGGGCTGGCTACTCATGCGGAGCATGTGTTCAGCCACATTGTATGGAACCTGCAGGTGTACAAGTGCACCGAGCAGGACCAGGGCAGTGACGAGCTTCCGCTGATCGCTGCGGAAGCCAGAGCCGCCTACGAGGTACAGGCGGCAACCAAGGAGATGGCTGCTTCCGTGCTTGATGCTGCTCGTTCAGCATCGGATCTGGACGGGGAAATGCTTCCGGAAGCTGCCGAAGCATCCATTAACTCTGCCCTGACTCAGACGGGCAAGGGGGACGGGCTCATCTATCGCTGGATTGGGCCCAAGGATATGGAGAAGCTGGCATTTCCTAATGTCTTTCTGAAGCTGCTCAGCAGTTATTTTGCTGGCGCCTATGATGAAGTGAGTGAATGATTGCTTCACTTAACTTAACTTAACTTAACTTAACTTGCCTCAACTACAACAAGAAATATATAGATCGTAAACTATAAAAGCAAACCACAAAACAGAAGAGCCTGATTCAGTCGCAATGACTGAATCAGGCTCTTCTTATAGGCAGGCAGTCTTATTTCGCTGCTGCGTAACGTTTGTTTACTTCATCCCAGTTGATTACATTCCAGAAAGCGCCAATGTAGTCAGGGCGTTTGTTTTGATATTTCAGGTAGTAAGCGTGCTCCCATACGTCCAGACCCAGAACCGGAGTCAGACCTTCGAAGAGCGGGCTGTCTTGGTTAGGTGTGCTGGTGATGGACAGTTTGCCGTCTTTACCAACAACGAGCCAAGCCCAACCGGAACCGAAACGAGTTGTAGCTGCTTTTGCAAAGTCTTCTTTGAATTTGTCAAAGCCGCCCAGTTCGCTGTCAATTGCAGCAGCGATCTCGCCAGTAGGAGCGCCGCCACCGTTAGGTCCGATGATTTCCCAGAACAGGCTGTGGTTAGCATGCCCACCACCATTGTTGCGAACCGCTGTGCGGATGCTTTCTGGTACGCTGTCAAGGTTAGCAATCAGATCTTCCAAGCTTTTTTCTTGCAGTTCAGGAGCGCTTTCCAGAGCTGCGTTAAGGTTAGTTACATAAGTATTGTGATGGCGATCGTGGTGGATTTCCATCGTTTGTGCATCGATATGTGGTTCCAGTGCGTCGTTAGCGTAAGGAAGTGCCGGTAATTGAAAAGCCATAGTGAAAATACCTCCTGAGATTTTAAATTTTTAAGTCAGCATTTTGCATAATTCGTTTCAAACCGCTCCCGGGTACAAGATGGAGACAAATAGAATCATTTCGATCTATATCTTGCTGATTGGAAGTCGCTCATTTGGATTTATGCAAATTGCCCAGGTACATATGTAATAATACCCTTGCCACTAATATTAAACCGCATTCGGGCTAATTAAGCAACATTTTTGTTTATTAAGTCCCCTGAGGCGTTGATCAAATGCATGACTCGAGATAACAAACATATTTTACCCATTATGAATATATTTATGTGGTTTCCAGTGAATTAATAGGCAAAAAGATTAATATTCGGATGTAAACGGTTACAATTAAGCGCTTTCAAAAGAAAATGCGTGTTTTATGGCGGAAAGTATGGTTTAATTGACGGAGAAGCGGTATTTTCTCGTTTTTTGTCATTATTCGAACATTGGGTTTTTGGTAAAAAGGGGTTCCCCTTTTTGTAAAACCTCATCTAAGCTAACGAAAAGGGAGATTTAAGACATGCACGTTCGTTCCTTTCAGTTGAGTGATGCAAGCCAGATGACGGAGCTTCTCCAGGTTGCACTATCGGAAGAGTGTTATGAGAACACGATGGGCCCGTTTGCCCGTCAATTGTCATGGGATTCTGACCTGATTATGGTTGCGGAAGAAGAGGGAGACCTCGTCGGCGCCTTGATCGGTACGATTGATCACAACCAGGGATGCATCTACCGTATTGCGGTCCATCCAGACTATCGTCGCCGTGGAGTCGGTAAAAAACTTGTCGAGGCCATGGAGCAACGTTTCCAGCAACGGAAAGTCAGCCAAATATGGGTCGCGGGTGATGAGCACAACAAAGCAGCCATGCCTCTGTATGAAGCTATGGGTTACGGTGCCAATCGGATATTAAGTGCTTTTCAGAAGCTTAGTATTTTGTCCAAAGCTTAGGTTTGAATGATTAAAAAAAGAAATAAAACAGATTTTCATTTTATATTAGGCATATCCTTTCAACGTAACCACGTGGGGATATGCCTTTCTATTTGTATGATGGTACTCTGCCAATTATGACTCAGGTATTGGTCTTCATAACCAATTGTTTCACTCTCGCAAATGAGATAGACTTAGAGGGAGTATTTTCGCCTTATTTGGAACAAAATTGATAAACGAGGTGTCCCTTTTGAACTCCAATATACCTTCTACAGAGCATATGAATGTCGAAGACCGCAGCGATAAGACAGGGTCTGAACAGCCGGGCAAGTCCTGGGCAGCAGAGCTGTGGGACTGGGTGAAGACCATCGTTATTGCTTTTGTGATTATGATGCTGCTCAATCTGTTTGTGTTTAATCTGTCGATGGTCAAGGGTCAGTCCATGCAGCCGACACTGGTCGAGCGTGACCGTTTGTTTGTGAACAAGATTGTATATGACTTTGGAAAACCATCCCGGTTTGATGTCATTGTGCTGCGGGACCCCAGTGAGGGTGTGGAGAAAAAGGATTTTTTGGTCAAAAGAATTGTTGGACTTCCGGGGGATACGGTTGAAGTTCGTGATCACCATTTGTACGTGAATGGAGAACAGCAGGCAGAGACGTATACGGATACCGAGGTGCAGGACCCTGATTTTGGACCGATCACGCTTGAGGACGATCATTATTTTGTGATGGGGGATAACCGTCATGAAGGCAAAAGCAAGGACAGTCGTGTATTTGGGAGTATCACGTCCAGTGAGATTGTTGGGAGAGCCGAGTTTATTTTCTGGCCGTTTTCTGAAATCAAGAAACTGTAAAATGTTGGGATGAGGAAACTTTGGACTGCATTTTGCGTCAAATATATTGCCCCTTATCCATTTAAATAGGGTATACGCGGATCGTATATCGATATAAACGCCTGTCCTCCCGAGTGAGGCGGGCGTTCACTGTTTAGTAAATAAGAGTGGAGAAGAAGAGAGGGAAGAGAACATGACGAGCGTACAGACCGGGGCGGCTCAGGCTGGTTCTGTGTGGGAACAGTTGAAACAGGAGATCAAGGCAGCTGCTCCCGGACTGGGCATTGATGATGTCGGTTTTGCTTCAGCAGAGCCCTTTGTGTCATTAAAATCACTGCTGGAGCAGCATCGGGCTAACGGTTATGAGTCTGGATTTGAAGAGCCGGATATTGAGAAAAGGGTGCGTCCTGCTTTGAAGGAAGGCGAGCCGGCCTCACTCATTGCGATAGCTGTGGCATATCCATCGAAGATGATCAATCCACCGAAGTCGGAGCCTGGCGCGTATCGTGGCATTTTGGCCCGTTCGGCATGGGGGCGGGATTATCACCATGTGCTGCGCGAAGCGATGGACAAGCTGGTGAACTTTATACGTGAACGGGTACCAGAGGCCATGATTGAGAGCATGGTGGATACAGGTGCACTTGTTGACCGTGCAGTCTCCCAGCGGGCTGGCATTGGTTTCAGCGCCAAAAACTGTTCCATCATTTCACCCAAGTTTGGGTCATGGATCTATCTTGGTGAACTGGTGACGAACATTCCCTTTCAGCCGGATACACCGGTGACGGAAGATTGCGGAGAATGTACGAAATGCATTGATGCCTGTCCGACTGGAGCTTTGGTGGGTCCGGGGCAATTGAATGCTCAGCGGTGTATTTCTTTTGTAACCCAGACGAAAGGGTTCGTGGATGAAGAGTTTATGTTAAAAATAGGCAACCGTCTGTACGGTTGTGATACATGTCAGATCGTCTGTCCGAAGAATCGGGGCAAAAACTGGGATCACCATCCCGACCTGCAGCCCGATCCGGAGATTGTGAAGCCGCTGCTGCTGCCGCTGCTGGATATCGGCAACCGTGAGTTCAAGGAACGATTCGGTCAGAGCTCCGCCGCCTGGCGGGGCAAGAAGCCGATTCAACGCAACGCGGTCATCGCACTTGGTAATTTCAAAGACAAAAGCGCTGTGCCGAAGCTGACGGAGGTACTGAAGCGTGATCCGCGTCCTGAGCTGCGGGGAACCGCAGCCTGGGCGCTGAGCAGAATTGGAGGAGAAGACGCAATGAGAGCAATTGGGGAAGCTGCCGCTAACGAACAAGATGGGAACGTGCTAAGTATGCTGCAGAAGGCCAAGGAGCGACTCCGTTCGTCCGGGTCCTTACCCGATAAGCCCCAGGTTGGGCTAGTAAGTGACAAGCAGCAAGAAGAACAGAAGAATGAACCGGCTGATACGAATTTCAATCCGCCCGGGCAACCGAAAAAACAGGAGGCCGCTGCGTGGAAGCCTTCAGCCGTCACCGGACTTCATGGCACGCCGGTATATTATGATGAAGTGCTGACACCGATTGGTACACTTACTCTGTGTGCTACGGATAAAGGCCTGTGTCATATTGATTTTGGAGCGTTCCATGTGCGTGAGGCTCACCTGCAGCAATGGGCCCGAACCTGGATTGGCGAATATCGGTATGAGAAAAATGAAGAGAAGCTGAGCGAAGCTGCCAAGCAGCTGCAGCAGTATTTTGCCGGAGAACGAAAATCCTTCGAATTACAGCTGGATTTGCTTGGAACACCGTTCCAGCTACAAGTCTGGCAAGTCCTGTCCGATATATCTTATGGAGAGGCCTCATCACACCAGCAGGTTGCGGAAACGATCGGAAGGCCCAAAGCTGTTCGCGCAGTTCTGGATGCCATTAGCAAAAATCCGATTCCGATTATTATTCCCTGTCACCGCATCAGCGGAAAAGACGGTACCCTGGTAGGTTATGTAGGCGGTCTGCAAACCAAGGAGCAATTGCTCGCATTGGAGCAGCAATCGTAAGAGCGGGGGACGTTCATGAAGTATGTAAACGTGGAAAGTGTGGAGGCGGGTGAGTGTCTGGGCAAAACCGTGTATTCAGGCAATGGAACAGTCTTGTTGTCTGCGGGAGTCCAGCTCACCGTATTTATGGTTAATACGTTGAAGCGTATTGGCGTAACCATGCTGTACATCCAGGATGAAACGTATAAAGATGTGGAGACAGAAGATATTCTGGATGAAGCCACGAAGCGGGCCATTATCAACGAAATGAGCGTGACGCTGGAAGCGGTACGTTCCGGGAAGGACTGGAGCCCGAAAAAGGTTACCCTTAGCATAGACAAGCTGCTGAACGATGTTTTAAACGGGCGGGAACTGCTTGTCCAACTGACGGATATTCGAACTAAGGATAACGCCCAGTATGTACATGCCATGAATGTATGCTTGCTGTCCTCTGTCATAGGGCTGAATTTGGGCTTGAACTACAATCAGCTGAAGGATCTGGCGGTGGGTGCACTGCTTCATGATATCGGCAAAGTTGGAGAGCCTCCGGGCAGCGTATCTGCAGCCAATGCTTCTCTTCACCATACGTGGCGGGGGTTTGAAGTGATCAAGTCCAAACGGGAATTCAGTCTTTTGGTGGCACATACCGCCCTTCAGCATCACGAGCATATGGACGGCACAGGTCTGCCAAGAGGTATTATGGGCAAGGACATTCATTTATTTGCCAAAATTGTTGCCGCCGCCAATATATATGACAATCTGATCAACGGCTCAGCCGGCCGAAGCATGCTGCCGCATGAGGCTTGTGAAGAGATGATGGCGATGTCTGGTACGAAGCTGGATCGGGAAATTCTGATTGAATTTAACCGGAGCGTGTCCGTGTATCCGAATGGAACAGCTGTCCGGCTGTCCACCAAAGAGACTGGCGTAATTGTTCGGCAGCATCGGGGATTACCGGGCAGGCCTGTCATTCGGGTTGCCCGCGGCAGCACGCGTTATGATCTGGATGTTATCGAAGTGGATCTTGCCAAGGAAACAACCGTTTTCATCGAGACTGTAATGACCTAGGTGTCCATGGATCTTCCTGAAAGGCATAATCGATGTTGAGCTAAAGTTTTTGTCATCACAAATTTAACTATTAGCTGGAAAATCCGTTTGCTCCATTCGTGCGGAAATGCTATGATAATTTTCAGGAAATCCGGTCCGTGACACGTGTACAACCAGGCAAGTGAACATCAGGGGCTGACACGGATTATTAGGCTTTTTAGATTGCATACAGAGGTGTCTAAGAGATGGAAATAGCAATACCGATTATTACATTGATTGTAGGTCTGGTCGGGGGATTTTTCATCGGGGTGTACTACTTGCGTAAACAACTCGAGAAAATGCAAAGTGATCCCGATATGCTTCAGAAAATGGCGAAGCAAATGGGTTATAACCTGAATGGCAAGCAAATGCAGCGCGCCCAGCAGATGATGAAGAACCAGCAGCCTGGCGCGAAGATGCCTCAGCCGCAGCAGCATCCTGCGCGTAAAAACTCGGGCCGCCGAAAATAATAGTTGTAAGCAAGCAATTTGCATAATCGAATTATGCATAATGCTGTGGTGTAGAATGCTTACACCAAGGGGTTCGAAAGGAGGCGTTCGGCAGTGGCTGGCGTTAAAGATTATTTGAATTCAAAAGTATCCGACAATCGGGAGAAGATCGAGTACCATGTGGAACAGATCCTCAAGCTGATCGGAGAAGATAGCACGCGGGAAGGGCTGCTTGAGACGCCTGCACGCGTAACCCGGATGTATGAAGAGATTTTTGGCGGGTATGAAGTGGACCCGCGCGATGTACTCGGTGTGACGTTTGACGAGAATCATGAAGAGCTAGTCATTGTGAAGGACATTGTCTACTACAGCCAGTGTGAACATCACATGGCACCCTTCTTCGGCAAAGTACACATTGGTTATGTACCCAGCGGCAAGATTGTCGGTTTGAGCAAGATGGCCCGTTTGGTGGAGGCAGTTACCCGTCGTCTGCAGGTTCAGGAGCGTATTACTTCACAGATTGCCGACATTTTGAATGAGGCCGTTGAACCGCATGGTGTCATGGTTGTCGTGGAAGGTGAGCATTTGTGCATGTGTTCCCGCGGCGTGAAGAAGCCTGGCAGCAAAACGGTAACCTCCGCGGTCCGCGGCTCTTTCCGGGACAATACGGCACAGCGTGCCGAGTTTCTGTCACTGGTTAAGGACTAAGATTCAAACTGGACAAGCGATGTCCAATCATTGAAAATGGTTACCAATAAGCCGTGTTCCCTGGGAACCGGCTTATTTATATGAGCATGTTAAATAGATTCAATGAGTTGAAACGAATCATGCAGCATGCTGATATAATAATTGTAAGTAAAGATGTATGGCAGAAGAGACGTACATACAAATGACAACGATAGTTTGAACTCATCCTGTTTCAGATTCGGTTAGTCGGAGGCTATCTTATATGAGTGTACCGTTCAATTCAGAACAACCTGGGCAGTCGGGAGCAGTGCAACCGATTCATTCCGATCCGTCATCTGGGCTGCATCGTTTACAGATTTGGGAAACGCCATTATTGCGGCACGGAAGCAGTGTGCTAGAAGCATTTGCATGGGAAGAGGTGATGTGCCGCCGAGTGGGCGAAGGCCATTTGCCGGTAGCTCATATTTGGCGCCATCCAGATGCCTTTGTAGCGGGTCTGCGGGATCGACGGCTGCCAGAGGCCGTGGAGGCGATGGAACGCATGAGAGGACGGGGAACAGCTGTCTGTGTTCGTCCCTCGGGTGGTGCTGCTGTTCCTCTTCATCCGGGCGTGGTTAACGTTTCTTTGATTTTGCCTAATCCGGGTCGGGCTATCAATATTCACGATGATTTTCGCGAGATGGCCTCGCTTATTGCCGAGTCGTTAACGCCGTGGTCGACTAAAGCACAGACTGGAGAGATCGAAGGAGCATTTTGTCCGGGGGATTATGATGTCAGTGTCGGCGGACTGAAATTTTGCGGAATTGCCCAGCGCAGACAGGCGAAGGCTTACATCATTACAGCTTTTATCATTGTGGAAGGGAACGGGGATAAACTGGCAGCGGATGTACGCAAGTTTTATCAGGATGCAGCAGGCGATTTGAAGGAAGGTTATCCCGATGTCCGGCCAGGCACGATGGCTAGTCTGCAGGAGCTGGCAGGCGTTCCTTCTGCCGCGGCTTATACCGCTTCCCTGGTTCGTACACTTCGTAATCGGTATCCCCTGGCGGAAACTGGACGGGTGTTGTCCCTGGACCGTGAGACAGTAAGGCAGACGGCAGAACAGATGAAGCTCCGCTACGATTAGTATCGTGCGAGGACACTTGGAATTGGTTAATAGAGATGATATGATGTGATTTCGGAAGGAGAGTGCCAAGATGGAAACATTAAGATATACATTCGAATATGAGGTTGTATCTTCAGGCGAAAAGTCTGAATTCAGCCAAATGGCAACAAGCAAGGAAGAGGCTGCAGCGCTGATCGTTGCGCGGATTGCCGACCTGGAGTTCACAGGCGAAGAAGATATCAAACTGGGCGATCTGATCGCTATCAGCAAACAGGTTGGGGACAACTATGTTGCATGCGAGGGCTGTGCTTCCTAGTAGAGCGCGTCGGTAACCGTTCCAAATACAAGCAAGTCTTCTTGAGTAGAGGGGCTTGCTTTTTTTGTGCAGATCAAAGAGATATCTGGCCATCTTTCGGCTGGAGATATCTCTTTTTTTATCTTTCCAAGCTCGATTTAGTAAGGCGGCCATAACAGCTTGCGCGCCGTTTCGTAACGCTCGGCTACAGCAGGCCAGTAGACCACATTCCACCAGTCCTCAATATATTTCTTGCGCTCATTCTGATGTTTCAGATAGTAGGCATGCTCCCATACATCCAGCGGCAGGAGCGGCACGATGTCGGACTGGGACAGGTTCTGGTGCTTCTCTGCCTGTAAGATCTCCAAACGATGTGCCCGCGGGCTCCAGACAAGTAAGGCCCAGCCACCGCCCTCCACTTTGTTGGCGGCTTCGGTGAACTGATTTTTGAACGCCTCGTAACTGCCGAAATCCCGTTTGATCTGTTCCGCAAGCATGCCTGAAGGTTTGCCGCCGCCCCTAGGATTCATGATCGTCCAAAAGATGGTATGCAGGTAATGACCTGCACCGTTGAAGGCCAGTTCGCGTTCCCAATGTTTGACGAGTTCAAAGTTATTCTTTTTCCGCGATTCAGCCAGTTTCTTCTCGGCCACATTAAGTCCGTCTACATAGGATTGATGGTGCTTGTCATGATGAATGCGCATCGTCATTTCGTCAATATGCGGCTCGAGTGCATTGTATGCATAGGGAAGAGGCGGCAGGGTGTGTCCTCCAATGGGGACGGGCTTCTCTTTCACAGGAGGCGCAGACGGTAAAGTCATGCTCTCTGTGGCGCCGGAAGAAGGCGATTGAACAGGGACGGCTGAAGACTGTGCCTGTGATGGAGGCGATGAAGGATTGGCTTTACCGGCTACGGAAGCCGGCTCTTCCGCTGTTTCTTCCTCGGACCGTCCTGTCCATTGAAGATGCTGTTCCAGCGAGAAGGTCTCTTCATTTGCCGCATCCCGAATGACACCTGGCTGATTCAACGTATCCAGCACGCCGAGGAAATACTCCGATTCGCGGATAAAGTGCAGAATGACCGCCTTGGCAAGCGGTACAGCCTGCACAGCAGCACTTTGCTCGAGCAGCACATACAACTGTCTGATGAACTCCCGCGATTGGGAACGTGCAGAGGCCACAAGCTGTTCCACACAGCGGATCATATAAGGGGCAGGTGGGTGGGTTCCGGGCAAAAGCTGTTTCAACAGCTGATTGGCCACTTTCTCACTATTTTCAAAAGTCGCCGCCCATTCCTCAAGCAGCTTTACATAAGAGGGCTCAAGTTCGGGAACCAGTGCCCGAATGACGAGCGTATGCTCTTTCTCCTGCTCTTTCCAGAATCGAATCTCCTCCAGAATACGCAGAGGCAGCAAGGGTCCATATTTTGACCAATTCATATACGGTGGACCTCCTTCAACTACAATTTTAGAAATTAGCCCATCAAGGGAATGTCAGGCTCAAACCATTTATAATCGTCCCAAAAGTATATTCTTCAGCCATGTTGTCCTATGTGTATACAAAAAAAAGAGCCCCGCTGGGGGCTCTTGAATCACCGGAAGGTAACTATTCTCCGGTATTGGTATTCTCCACATCATCGCTGCTTGTCTTCGTCACATGACTCAGGAACGTAGAGACACGGCGAAGGTATTCCTTCGGATGTTCCCGGAAGATCAACTCATGATGCGCATCCTGCACAATCCATTCTTCCGAGTAGGTGTTGGTTTGGTTGGCGGCGAGCAGCTCCGCGATTGGATAGGGAGCCTTCTCATCTTCCGTACCATGAATGAAGAAGATCGGGAACGGATAGTCTTTCTTTTTGACTTCCTGATACGGGATTTGCTGCAATCCGGTGCCGTTCAGAACCGGGAATAACAGATTCATGATCTGCAGGGTCGGTTGACGCGGCAGATCGATCTGGTTATGGATGTTGTGATACAGCGTATCCGGCTCCAGCAGGAAGGTGCTGTCGAGAATCATGGCATCCACGTTCTCCGTCAACAGACCAGTCTGTAATGCGGTACCTGCGCCCATGGAGAAGCCCCAGACGACAAGTTCCTGAGCACCGCGCTGCTTGGCAAACTGAATCGCACCAAGCAATTGCTGGGACTCGGCTTTGCCGCCCGTGGCGACCGCCTTGTTCACCTGTGAGGCGAATCCGTAATCAAACATCACTACATTGAAACCGAGCTGGTGGGCGTAATGAGCCAGGTCATACATCGGTACCCAGGTTTCCTCCCGGTTGGCACCATATCCGTGACTGAAGATGATGGTTTTGTTGACTTCGGTGTCTGCGGGAATGTACCAGCCCTGCATCGTCCGGCTGCCGTCTGCTGCCGGGAACGTGATGTCTTCGTACTTCATATTCTTGGCCTGCATCGGGTTGGAGAATACAGGGGCTACGGTTGGATTGGATAAGACCCAGGCGATATAGCCGTGTAGTGCAATAAAACAAAAGAGCAGAAAAAATACAACGGAGAGCAGCAACGCTACGATAATATGTTTGAACCGGATCAGCCTCGGTGATAACGAAGAAGGCAGATCGGACACTTTCGTTTGCAGCGGGGCTTCGCTCTGGGATGTCGGAAACATGATTGCCCCTCCTTATTAAGATCAATTGAAGATAACAACGAGTTCAGATCGGGTAAAATGACTTTTTATCCTTGCTAGCATGTGCAGCAAAATCTTGTCTTTATATATCTTTATCGTATGTTTCCCTATAGTTAAAGTCAATTGATTGGAGGCATTTGTTACGCAATTGTTATATAGTTCGAAAGATATATGGGTAACATTTCCTGATGGTGCAGATTGCAGGGGATTTAGGCTTATAAAAAGAAAATATTTACACCTTATCCGGTAGTGATTTGGCGCTTTTTGGTTTACAGATGAGATTGTTTCTCATATAATTTATGTAACCAAGTTTCATGTGATGAAACATGAGGAGGGCATTATGCCATGGAAGACCGCAAATTAACCGTCCGTGCTGTGGAACGGGCGCTGGATATATTATTGTGTTTTACCACCCGCAGTGATCTGGGACTCACGGAAATTGCCAGCCAGATTGGTTTGCACAAAAGTACAGTTCACCGTCTGATGGCTACACTGGAGGAGCGGGGATTCGTTATTCGTGATGCTGCCACAGAGAAATACCGACTCGGTATTCGAATCTGGGAGCTGTCTGCCCATATGTCCCGCAGTGATGATCCGGCCATATTGCTGCTTCCTGCGATGGAGCGGCTCAGAGATCGTCTGGGAGAGACCGTCAGTCTGTATCTTCGGGATGGCAGTGAACGGATCCGAATTCAGGCCGTCCAGAGTGATCAGGCAATCCGCCGTGTGGCTCCGGTCGGCGTGCGGCTTCCCTTATCTGTAGGAGCATCCAGCAAGGTGCTGATGGCATTCGCGACGGAGGAGGACCGGGAGGAATTGATGAATGGGCCGGAATGGCCGGTATTTATCGATCCTGAGGTTTATCTGGCCCAGATGGGGGATATTCGGGAGAATGGATATGCAACCAGCTACGAGGAACGGGAGCCTGGAGCGGCTGCAGTATCCGTACCGATTATGGACCGTAAGGGAAATATCGCTGCTGCACTTTCGGTATCCGGACCCGTTAGCCGTCTGTCCCAGGAAACTTTGCATGAATATGCACCTGTGCTGAAGGAAGCGGCTGCGCAGATGGGCCTCATGTTGTCCTGATTTTGAATACAGTGGAAGATAAAGGGTTGTTTTTCTGATGGACTTGCGCTAGTCTGTAAAGGACGGCCCGGCGGGGCTGGAATGAATTGAATATGGAACTGCGGTACGTGTACCGCAACTTGTTAACGTTACTGGGGGAGTCCGAATTGTCCGGACTGAGACGGAATCGCATGAGATTCCGGACCCTTTGCACCTGATCTGGATCATACCAGCGTAGGGAAGTAATCGGCGATATAACCACGAACACCTGCATAATACTGCCTTTGGCATGTCTCCACTTGGGGGAGCATGGCATCAGGCTTGTTATGGGTGATGGACATGAGCCGGTTCCCTCGGGAACCGGCTTTTTTATCTGAACAGGCGAACGTCCGCTGCAGAGGAGGAGTACATCTCCTGATGTGCGGGCCTGCGAGAATGGGGTTTAGCCCAATCATTCTGTAACCTGTCAGCTTAATCTGCTGTAATGTCCTCTTTTCCGAAGTGTGGTCGCTCTTTCTTACCTATGCGTGGATGATTGGGCTGGGTGCGCAAGCCAACAAACGGACTAATCAATCCATGGGACCACCAACGAGGAGGAAGAGGTAGCGATGAGTACGGACAACAGAACAACGGGACAGAACCATTCAGAGCATATGTTGGAAAAGGAAAAAGGGGCGGCCGGGCGGGTTCAGCCATTTCCCGGCAGCCGCAAAGTGTATATTCAGGGCTCACGTCCGGACATTGCTGTACCGGAGCGTGAAATTGCCCTTCATGACACGAATACTCCCCAAGGGGTGGAGCATAACGAGCCGCTGCGTGTCTATGATACGAGCGGCCCGATGACCGATCCCGGATTCCATGCGGATATCCGGGCAGGTCTGCCAGCTCTGCGTACACGCTGGATTACAGAGCGGAATGACGTTGAGGCATACCAGGGACGCACCGTCAAACCGGAGGATAACGGTTTGAAGCCTGGAGGGAAGAGAGCCGGAGCTGAAGAGTACCCGGGCTTGCACGGCAAACCGCTGCGCGCACAATCCGGACGATGTGTCACCCAGATGCACTATGCGAGAAAGGGCATCATTACACCGGAGATGGAATTTGCAGCCATTCGTGAGGGTGTCGAACCGGAATTTGTGCGGCAGGAGCTGGCGAGCGGCAGAGCCATTTTGCCGTCAAATATTAATCATCCCGAGAGTGAGCCGATGCTGATCGGGCGCCATTTTCACGTAAAGATCAACGCGAATATCGGCAATTCGGCCGTTTCCTCTTCGATCGAAGAAGAGGTGGAGAAGATGACCTGGGCGGTTCGCTGGGGATCGGACACGGTGATGGATCTCTCTACGGGCAAGGACATTCATACCACCCGGGAATGGATCATCCGGAATTCGCCTGTACCGATTGGAACAGTGCCGCTCTATCAGGCGCTGGAGAAGGTGAATGGCGAAGCCGAGGCCCTGACCTGGGAACTTTATCGTGACACGCTTATTGAGCAGGCAGAGCAGGGTGTGGATTACTTTACGATCCATGCAGGCGTGCTGCTGCGTTATATCCCGATGACGGCCAAACGGATGACAGGGATTGTTTCCAGAGGCGGCTCCATTATGGCGGCATGGTGCCTTGCACATCATCAGGAGAATTTTTTGTACACCCATTTTGAAGAAATCTGTGAAATCATGAAAAGGTATGATGTGGCCTTCTCTCTCGGAGATGGACTCCGCCCAGGCAGCATTTATGATGCCAATGATGAAGCGCAGATGGCTGAACTTGCTACGCTCGGTGAACTGACGCAGATCGCGTGGAAGCATGATGTGCAGGTGATGATTGAAGGGCCGGGACATGTGCCGATGCACAAGATTAAGGAGAATGTCGACCTCCAGATGGAGATCTGCAAGGAGGCGCCGTTCTATACACTCGGACCGCTGACGACAGATATCGCACCTGGCTATGACCATATTACCTCAGCCATTGGGGCGGCGATGATCGGCTGGTTCGGAACGTCCATGCTCTGCTATGTGACGCCCAAGGAACATCTGGGTTTGCCGAACAAGGATGATGTGCGGGAGGGCGTTATTGCCTATAAGATCGCAGCCCATGCAGCCGATCTGGCAAAAGGCCATCCCCGTGCCCAGCGCCGAGATGACGCGCTGTCGAAGGCACGCTTTGAGTTCCGCTGGCGGGACCAGTTCAACCTGTCACTGGACCCGGAGCGTGCGCTGTCCTACCATGATGAGACGCTGCCGGCTGAAGGGGCCAAGGAAGCCCATTTCTGTTCCATGTGTGGACCTAAGTTTTGCAGCATGCGCATCACCCAGGATATTCGTGCCTTTGCCGCAGACAAAGGGCTGTCCGAAAATGAGGCTGTAGCGGCCGGAATGCAGGAGAAGGCCGAGGAATACCGAACCCGATCCTAGGCGACGTTACAGCTTAATCTGAGCGGTCTGAAATGTTATAAAAGCCGTTCTCTCCGCATTGGGAGAAGAACGGCTTTTAGTTATGGAACCAGTTTGCCTCGCTGAAGATGTAAATAGAGTGTTAGATTCCTGGAAAGCTTCACAGCTGAAGCTCTACATGTCAAAACTAACGATGAACGATGTTCAGGTGCTGCTCCAAATAGGTTGCAAGCGATGCCAGGGGACTGTAAATCTCCGTACCTGCATTTGCTGTTGCGCGAGCTGCTGCGGGAGCCATGGACAACTGAGCGGCAACCACCATTTTGTCTGGCGACTGAGCAGCCAATTGCTGCAAGCCCGTACTGACTGCCTCAAGATAGCCGTCCTTATCGCCCCGCATAATCAACTCAAATGTACCGGGAATTAATACGGCCTCTATTCTTGATGTATCCGCAACCTGCTGCCCGCTTGTTTCACCTTGCTGCAATGCTTTATTCACCCGCGTCATCGTTCCTTCAACGGTTGCCGGGTTGGTAAAAGCAAGGATGTATTCTTGGGAAGTCTGCTGCAGCTTCTGCAACAGTGGATCATCGATGCCGATGACGGGTATGGAAACATGCTGTGCTGCCTGCGCCAGTTCCGCAGCAAATAGGGTACAAGTGACCAGGATGGCATCTGCATGGCATTGGGCAATCCATTGTAACGTCTGGGATACCTTCTCTTGCGTGACAGCTTCAGAGAAGTTGGCATCATGTTTGCGGCGATCCAGACCCGGATCGACATAATGCACAAGTTCTACTTCATAGGAGGCGAGCGTCTCTTCAATCAGTGCGATGTTGGAATAGTGAGCGTGAAAACAGCCGATCGTGATCATGGTGACATCCCCTTTACCAATGCTTTTAACCTGTGAGTACTACAGATATTTAACCCATTATAGGAATGCAACTGGAAACTGTACAGAAGTTTATACCAAACGCCAATAACCGTCTCCCCGCCAAACGGCGAAGGACGGTTCTATAATCAGGTTCGAATATGATCAGATGTACATTTTAGCGCATGGAAGGCGATGCATTCTTTTGTGCCATTTTTTGCTGCAAAATCTCATGAAAGGATAGACCTTGAGTGTTCTCATTCTCCTTTTTGGGAGCAGTGGTCGCCGTGTTGCGCGGATATTGGTGGTGGTACGGGATCATTTGCTGAATAGGCATGCGGATCATCTTGGTTCCTCCTTTGGTGCATGTTCGAATATGCACTCGTTATTGTTTTCTTATTTAAGGTTATGTATTTCCGATAGGCCCAGTTCCTCGTGCACAAATAGGTATATGTGACTTGTTAGACGAAACCGGGAAGTTATGACGTAATTCCAATTGGATTGTAGTGATTTTACCCCGTATTGAGAAGATGTAAACGGTTTGAGGGAAATTCAGGAATAAAGGACCTGATATAAATGGTTTGATATGGGAGGATGGAATCGGTTGTTAAGTGAATAGTCCCAGTTTCTCGAATGTCAATTGGGCTCTCAAATAAGACAAATTGTCCGGGAGAGTAGGTATCATTGAAGCTAACTAACTTGGTACCATAGTCGGTTGTCTTGGGTGTAAAGGGGAATGTTTTAAACGTTTTCACACGTGAGACAAGGGAGATATACCGAACAAGCCGTCCGGAGAACCGGACGGCTTGTTGTTCATCAAACAGGAAGAGAAATAATGTTCATTACTGATCTGCACTTGGTTTAGCTTGTTTTACTGCAATATAGAGATCTACTTGGACATTGGCAGGGTCCATACTCCGCTCATCGTATAACTCGAAATCACCGGTAAACGTTCGCTCGTGCTGATGGTTCCAGGCCCATACGGCGCCCCATGCTTCACCTACAACTTCTGCCATTGGACCCTTTCTGGAGGTGAACACGGCGTATGTCGCAGGAGGCAATTCGACCGAGTTCATACCATCAGGCAGCGTTTCATCTGCAGCCACCTCATGACCTACGAGTATGGTGTATTCCCCGTGTATACCATCGGTATAATCCGCATAACAGCCATATCGGGCTGCCTCCGGAGCGGGGAGCTGCCCTGACGTGAAGTAACGGTCCCACAATCCCTGAATGCAGCCTTTACCGCTCATCTCATTGGCATTTGTCGTTCTGGCCGAAACACCAGCCAGGCGTTTCCCAGGAAGCGTAACATATCGAACAGGTTGAACGGAGTTCGTTTTTTCGTTCCTTTCAGAAGTGGATCTATTCCATCGTTTCAAAAAAGGAAGCTGATTGCGCAGCATCGAGCGGGCCGATTCCTCGTCCGTACCTTCTTCCTTGAGGATTGCGGTGCACATCTCAATCATGCCTTCCAGCGTAATGTTGGGCTGTTGGAACACGCCTTCTTTATAACAATAGATGCAGTATTCACGGGTTGCATTTCCATCTGCTTCCGTTCCGAATTGGGCAGGGGTGGTTAGCGGCATTCCGCAGCTCTGGCATACAGTGACGTTCATTAACAATTCCTCCTCGTTATGTACAGCTTGAATATAAATGAAGTATAACGGGAGGAACTGGACAGCTGTCTGTCAGGTTTGCGAAGGGGCTGTATAATTTTGCACGATTTGTTCTGCGATTTGGCGGATCTCGTCACGAATATGAAGAGGCTCCAATACTTCGGCATCTGCACCAAAGCCAAGAATGAATCCGTACAGCCAGCTATCCTCCGGAAATGCCACCTGGCTAATGTAATATCCCTGGCCATCGGGGATCACATTCTCTATGCCAAACCACTCCTCGGCAATATGACGGACACGGGCGTGGAATCTCATCGTCATGGCAACCGTGTTCCCGGGAGTTGCCCATTCCTGCTGCCAGGGCTTGTCCTGCGGATTGACCGGTTTGCGTTCGAAGTGACCTTCGGCAAGCGTAACGTCCTGCATCCGGACCAGCTTGAACATCCGAAATTCATTGCGCGCATGACAGAACGCATAGAGGTACCAGGAGTGCTTTTTAAGAACAAGGGTATGAGGATCGACAGTTCTGTGAGTGTGGGCTCCTTCGGCACTGCAATAGGTAAAGGTGACAGGGCGCAGCTGATCCAGTCCCTGTTCGATGATTTGCAGTTTGTTCTGCAGCGCTTCAGGATGGGTCCACAACGAGTAATCAACAATAAAGCGGTTTGTGTCAGCCTGAAAGTCCTCGTTTTTCGCTTCCGGCACGATGCTGCTAAGTTTCTCCATCAGCAGCTCCCGTGCTACATTGGTATGAGAAGTGGAGACGCTGCGCAGTGCGGTGACGATGGAGGCCAAATCCCGGTCAGTCAGCACATTTCGGTCCAGACGATAACCCTCTGCAAGGCCAATGCCGCCGCTCATGCCCTGGTATGTCACCACAGGAATGCCTGCCTGGCCCAGGGTGTCAATGTCACGGTAGATTGTACGAATGGAAACTTCAAACGTATCTGCCAGATCCTTGGCCTGCACACGGCCGCGATTGATCAGCAGCACAACGATGGCTAATAAACGGTCCAGTTTCATATATTGGATTCCTTTCAATCATTTATAAGTTGGATTCAGATATGTTATATTGTTGAGCATCACATATAGGAGTGGAATAAGCAATGAAGCGAATTACCATTTTGATCGCGGACGATGAAGTTGAGATCGCTGATCTGGTTGCATTGCATTTACAAAAGGAAGGGTATCACACCGTTAAGGCATTCGATGGAAAATCGGCGCTGCAAGCTGTTCAGACGCAAGCCATAGACTTGGCGATCCTGGACATTATGATGCCTGGGATGGATGGGTACGAGGTGACTCGCAAAATTCGGGAGCAGCATCATTTGCCGATTATTTTTCTTAGTGCCAAAACGTCGGACATGGATAAAATTACGGGCCTTGTGATGGGAGCGGACGATTATATGACCAAGCCGTTCAATCCGATGGAGCTTGTTGCCCGGGTGAACTCCCAGCTGCGCCGTTCATTGCAATTCAGCCAGTCTGCGCCAGTCCAGCGCTCCATTCTGGAGAAGGGCGGACTTATCATCTCGCCAGACCAACATAGCGTTACACTCTACGGCAAACCAGTGGAACTAACACCGAAGGAGTTCGATATTCTGTATCTGCTCGCCAGCCACCCCAAGCAGGTGTTCAGTGCGGAAAGCATTTTTGAACAGGTTTGGGGAGAGGCCTATTATGAGAGCGGCAATACAGTCATGGTCCATATTCGCACCCTGCGCAAAAAGCTCGGTGAAGATGTGGACAAGAACAAGTTTATCAAAACGATCTGGGGTGTGGGGTACACGTTTAATGACTAAACGAAGAAGTTTTCGGACGACCATGATTATGCTGCTGGGATTAAGCATGCTTGCCTCTGGTGCGATCACCTATGGGGTTTACAAACTTTTGCAATATTACTATTCGGGTGTCCGTGCAGAAGATCAGCTCGCTGAATATCGTCATTTTATGAAAAGCATTGGAGATATCTATTTCTTCCTGCTCCTGTTCATCCCGCTCGCCATTTTATTCTTCTTTTGGTTTACCAAGCCCTACGTGACCTATTTCAAAGACATTTCTACAGGAATCAGTCATTTGGCCAATGGCGACTTTCAGCATCGTGTGCAGATTTCCTCGAAGGATGAATTAGGTACGATCGCGGAGGATGTGAATCTGGCGAGTGAGAAGCTGAGGGAGGCGGTGAAACGGGGGGACTTTGCCGAAAATAGCAAGGACCAGCTTGTCGTGAATCTGGCGCATGACCTGCGGACGCCGCTCACCTCTGTACTTGGGTATTTGGATCTGCTCATGAAGGATGATCAGCTGACGGAGGAGCAGGTACGACACTTTACGTCGATTGCATTCACCAAATCGCAGCGTTTGGAGAAGCTGGTTGATGATTTGTTTGAAATTACCCGGATGAACTATGGCATGCTGCCCTTACAGAAAGCACGGCTCGATCTTAGCGAGCTGCTGAAGCAGATGAATGAAGAGCTCTATCCTGTGTTTGAGAAAAATCGTCTGGTCACCCGATTAAATATTGACCCTGAGCTCACCATCTCTGGAGATGGCGAGCTGCTGGCCCGTGTGTTTGAGAACCTGCTGATTAACGCTGCACGTCATGGCAAGGATGGCATCTACGTGGATATTAACGGCTATTGCGAAGCGGAGCAGGTCATCATTCAGGTGACCAACTATGGGGGACATATTCATCCAGAGGATTTGCCGCATATCTTCGATATGTATTACACCGGAGATCGTGCCCGGACCCAACAGGAGGGTGGGACAGGCCTTGGCCTGTTTATTGCCCGGAATATTGTGGAGCAGCATGAAGGCACCATCTCTGCCCAGAGTGATGTGGTACGGACCATATTTGAGGTTCGCCTGCCGGTTCTCCAATGAGGTTTGTATTTAAATTTAAGAAAAACTTTAATTTTGCCCTGCTTTTTCTTTAACTAGTTTTCTCTATCCTTGATGTTAAGAGGTAAAGGAGGAACAAGGATGAAGAAGTGGGGCTTTTTGATTTGCATCATCTTGCTTGGATATGTGGTTACGAGATCGCCGGGATCTTTTCAGCAAAAGGATGAGATGATTATCGAAATTCAGGATACGCGTGAAAACCGTGCAGCAAATACCGTATCCATTACCGGAAATATCCGGGATCAGGTACATAAGGGCAACTTGCTGCTTGTTAATTCAACATATCCAATTCATCCGGAAGGCGTTCAAACCGATATTGTAAATGTGGCCGAGCAGGACGATTTGGTTCGTGGATACGGTTTGCTGGATCAGAATATCATGCTGTCACGGCAGGTAGCGCAAGCGTTTCAGAAGATGGTCGAAGCAGCGGGGGAAGAGGGAGTACGATATTTTCTCATTAGCAGCGGATACCGGGACTTGGCGAAACAGGAGGAACTTTATCAGGAAAAAGGGTCAGACTACGCACTTCCTGCGGGTCACAGTGAGCATAATCTAGGATTATCCATGGATATCGGTTCCTCGCTGACCACCATGAATGAAGCGCCAGAGGGTGCCTGGCTGGAGAAAAATGCATGGAAATACGGATTCATTCTACGTTACCCGAAGGACAAGGTGAGCATCACGGGTATTCAATATGAACCATGGCATTTTCGATATGTGGGCCTGCCGCATAGTGCTGTCATGTATAAGAACAATCTGGTGCTGGAGCAGTATCTGGATTTGCTAAAAGAGAAGGAGAACATTACTGTTGAGGTGGAGGGTGAGAAATATCATATTCGCTATTATCAGGCCACCCGAGATACGACCGTTTACATACCTGAGCATGGCCAATATGAAATATCAGGAGATAATATGGATGGAGTCATTGTCACAGTAAAGGAATAACAGGGCTGCACAAAGGAGGTTCATCAACATGAGGCAGAGAAAGTTCACGCATAAAATCCTTTGGATTGCCACGTTAATGATTTATCTGTATCTACTAACCAAGCTGATTCTGTTTAAAGGAGGTTCAGTCGACTTCGAAATCGTGAGGGTCCAGTTCATGGCTTTTCTTCACCAACCGGATCTGATTCATACGCGGACTGTCAATCTGACGCCATTTCAGGAAATTTCAAGAGATTGGAACAGCCTATCTTTACATCGTCCGGGGACTGCAATTCATCTGGTGGGCAACGTATTGGCCTTTATCCCAATGGGTGTGTTCATTCCCGTGCTTATGGGCTACAAATGGTTGTCAGGGGCAAACGTATTCCTGCTGTCTCTGCTTTTAAGCCTTGGCTATGAAGTGACACAGCTGTTAACTGGCATGGGCATATTCGATGTGGACGATCTGATGTTGAATACCTTAGGTGGGTTGATTGGATATATTATGTTCACCATGGTTATCGGCATGAAACAGTTGTTGGTGGGAGGAGAATCCCGCGTGGCGAAGAAAAATTATAATGCTAAGGAGAGTCACGTTTAAGGGGGAGATTGCATGATTTTCGTGACAGCTGTAATGATAGGTACAGGCATCATGTTTTTGGTTGGTCCACGGTATGTAACACATTCTTCGCATAGACAGATTACCAATCGAGAAACCTCAAGGTGGATTGGGTACTCGCTGCTCACGATGTCAGCCCTCTTTCTTTTTATGGGTGCATTGCAGCTGCTGGATGAAGCTTCACATCATATTGGACATTAGAGAAAGGTATCACTATCAAGTGAAACACATTCTTCACAAACCATCAAAAAAAGCTCCCCATCACGTGTTGAGTACACATGGCGGGGATTTTTATCTTTTTCACGGGGTAACTCATATAGGGGGAAAGTTATGAGCAGATTGCGAGTTGAATCACTATTGAGGTACAGTAGAGATTAAATCCTATTAACCTACATATTAACAAAGGAGGATATTTATTGTTGTACCCATTGGCTATAAACTTGGCAGGTAGAATGAGATCGATCATGGAAATCGAGAATGAAATTGCTGAAGCTGAGAGTGCTCACCGCCTTGAAGAAGTACGTGTTTTAGAACAAAAAAGATCAGATTTGATAAACACCTTTACACGTGATGAGTTAATGGTCATAGAAACTGTGATGAAAGTTGGACAATCAGAGAGAGGCTATCGTTACCATTTTAACTCGGATGAAATTGAATTAATTCATTTACCCATTGAGTTAACCGGGCCTGAACTGATGCAAAAATACTCTTACTATCTGGTACATAAAACAAAACAGGAACTTGCGAAGGGGATTGAGGATAACACGATTGTATCGCGGCTCCTTAAAGAAGGCATGGAGATATTAAAATTATAAACAAAGTTATACTACAGGAGGTCTGCAAATGATAATGAAAATTTCATACTTTAGTCCGGATGGATTCTATTATTATGTCCCCGATCAATATGCAGAGCAAATGGATGAGTGGAGAATTGAATTTTCTGATTTTCTGCAGAGTTTAGAGTGTAAGCATCCATTCACCCAGTACACAGAGTCCATCAATTATGAGGGTGAATTGGAATACGCTGTTTTTGTACGTTGTTTCGGAGGGGATGACTTTATGGACTGGATCAACGTGGAGAAATTAAACAGCAGAGGTGTATATCGCATTCCTTCTCCACCTGATGATTCAGAAGTTGGGTTGAAGATTAATTTTTAATAGCGTGCGGTATCTGAATCTTAATCAATCTAATTGCAGAGATGTAGTATGTCGATCCTTCAAAGAAAATCATAAAAAAGCTCCCCATCACGTGCCAAACGGCACGTGATGGGGAGCTTTCGTATTGAACAATCGCATTAAAGGTTAATGCAATTAAGCTTTTTTCATCATTTGACGCAGTACAGTTTGCAGGATACCACCGTTATGGTAGTAGTCCACGTCCACCATACTGTCCAGACGAGCGATAACAGGGAAGTCGAACTTGGTGCCGTCCTCACGAGTTACGGTAACCGTCAGTTCTTGACCCGGTTTCACATCATTGCTCAGACCTGTGATGTCGTACGTTTCACGACCATTCAGACCGAGGCTGGACCAGCCATGACCTTCCTGGAATTGCAATGGCATTACGCCCATGCCTACCAGGTTACTGCGGTGAATACGCTCAAAGCTTTCTGCGATAACGGCTTTGACGCCGAGCAGGAATGTACCTTTTGCCGCCCAGTCACGGGAGCTTCCTGTACCATACTCTTTACCTGCAATAACGATCAGGTTCTGTCCTTCGTCCTGATACTTCATGGAAGCATCGTAGATGGACATTTCTTCGTCCGTTGGCAGGTATTTCGTGATACCACCCTCCGTACCTGGAGCCACTTGGTTACGGATACGAATGTTGGCAAACGTACCGCGCATCATGACCTCATGGTTACCACGGCGTGATCCGTAGGAGTTGAAGTCTTTGCGCTCAACGCCATGCTCTTTCAGGTATAATCCGGCTGGACTGGTTGTAGCAATGTTACCGGCTGGCGAGATGTGATCCGTTGTTACGGAGTCAGCAAGCAGCGCCATGACACGTGCAGAGCGAATATCTGCGATATCAGTCAGTTTGTCGCCAAGGTTTTGGAAGAATGGCGGGTTCTGAATGTAGGTGGAGTTTGGATCCCACTCATACAGTTCGCCTTCCGGTACAGGAATGTTATTCCAACGCTCATTGGCTGTAAATACATTTTCGTATTTGTTGCGGAACATCTGAGCATTCAGTGAGCTTGCAATGGCATCCTTGATTTCCTCGGAGCTCGGCCAGAGGTCTTTCAGGAAGACTGGCTCGTTATTCGTATCATAACCGATTGGATCGGTAGCAAAATCAATATTGACCGTACCCGCGAGAGCGTAAGCTACCACGAGTGGTGGAGAAGCCAGATAGTTGGCTTTGACCTGAGCATGCACACGACCTTCGAAGTTACGGTTACCGGACAATACAGCCGCTACAGTCATATCGTTCTCGGCAATCGCTTCGCTTACTTCGTCTGGCAGTGGGCCGGAGTTACCGATACAAGTTGCACAGCCGTAACCGGCAACGTTAAATCCGAGCTGGTCAAGGTATACGTTCAGGCCTGATTTTTCGAGATACTCGGTAACAACGAGGGAACCTGGAGTCAAGCTGCTTTTCACGTAGCCTGGTTTGGTCAGACCGCGCTCAACCGCTTTTTTCGCAAGTAGACCTGCTCCGAGCATAACGCTTGGGTTGGATGTGTTGGTGCAGCTTGTGATGGCCGCAATGACAACCGCACCTGCTTTTAGTTCACTAGTGGAACCGTCAGGGTGCTTCACAGGCACTGTTTCTTCAATCTTCTCATCGCTCAGTCCGTATCCGCCTTTATCGACCGGAGTACGAATGATGCTGTTGAAGCTTTCTTTCATTTGCGTCAGTTCGATGCGATCCTGTGGACGCTTAGGACCTGCGAGACTTGGTACCACGGAAGCGAGATCCAGCTCAATTACATCTGTGAATTCTGGATCAACCGTGCTGGAAGTCCGGAACATGCCTTGTGCTTTGTAATAAGCTTCAACCAGATCCACTTGCTCGTCAGTACGTCCCGTACTGCGCATGTAGTTCAACGTCTCACTATCGACAGGGAAGAAACCAATCGTAGCGCCATATTCCGGTGCCATGTTGGCAACTGTTGCACGGTCGGCAAGACTGATGTTGGCAAGCCCTGGGCCGTAGAACTCGACAAATTTGCCGACTACGCCTTTTTTACGAAGCATTTGAGTGACAGTGAGTGCCAGATCCGTTGCTGTTGCGCCTTCGCTCAGGCTGCCTGTCAATTTGAAACCGATAACGTCCGGTGTCACAAAATAGAGCGGTTGGCCCAGCATGCCTGCTTCGGCCTCGATTCCGCCAACACCCCAGCCAACAACGCCGAGTCCGTTGATCATGGTGGTGTGGGAGTCCGTACCTACGAGGGAATCCGGGAACACAACCGTTTCGCCGTCAATCGTTTTGGTTGCAGCCACGGAAGCCAGATACTCCAGGTTGACCTGGTGAACGATCCCTGTGGATGGCGGAACAGCACGGAAGTTGTTGAATGCCGTTTGTGCCCAGCGCAGGAAGCGGTAACGCTCTTCGTTACGCTCGAATTCAACCTTGATATTGTAGTCGAGTGCATCGTTGGTTCCGAATGCATCAACCATAACGGAGTGGTCGATAACGAGATCGACCGGCACGAGCGGGTTGATCTGTTTTGGATCACCGCCAGCTTTTTTCACGGTATCACGCATCGCGGCAAGATCCACGACAACCGGTACGCCGGTGAAATCCTGCAGGACGATACGTGCAGGGATAAATGGAATTTCCTTGTTATTGTCACGGCCTTCTGCCCAGCCGGTAAGTTGTTTCACGTGTTCTTCGGTAATCGCGCGTCCGTCGAACTGACGAACTGCTGCTTCGAGCAGCACTTTAATGGAGAAGGGAAGCTTGGAAAGGTCGCCGTAGCCGCCTTCCTGAAGAGCATCGAGACTGTAGTAGCGGTAAGACTTGCCTCCGACCTCAAGACTGCGGGCTGCGGAGAAATGGTTCTTGGCTGACATACATGTACCTCCTTAAAATGTGTCGGTGAGATGAAGATAAAGTTCATTTAGGTAAAAGAACAGGCCTTCATCGTTCCGTGTCCTTGTTCACTAGTTTCATCAGATGAAACGTAATTTCATAATTGCAACTTTAGTTATAAGTATACCGTTTTCACCTCCGTACGTAAAGGGCTTTTTGCCTGTCCAAACAAGCTTTGAGAACAATGAAGGCGTTTTCGTGAATACTTGTTGAACATGGCACTTTCTGTCCCCCGAGTCTCCGAATTTCGACCTGTGATCCCTGACCGGAACACATACAACCGATAAACTCCTCATATGAATAGAAGTAGTTTGCATGCACTGATTTTTCCAGACAGAATTTAAAGCCAAAGGGGGACACAGGCTTGGAACGGGAATGGAAGAGTGCCTTATACACCTATGTGAACCAGTACAATCGCTGTGAGATCGACTATCGTCCACAAACGACCGAGCGGATTGTCACAGATCCGGAATTTGTGCTGGAGCGGGGAGAACGTATGGCCAGATTGGACGAATGGTATCGTAAACGGCGTGCAGTGCCTCTTCGCAGCGAGACCAGTGCCAAGCTTGTGCGTACGGTAACGGAAGGTCCTGAAGAATCGGTGGTGGATGTTCAACTGTACAGCAGGCTTTTCTATGAGAAAAGCGGGATTACCCACCGGGAAGACCGGATTGAACGGGAGCGGCTTACCTTTTTGCGGCAGAACGGGTCATGGATCATTGGACGGGTGGAAAGGGAAGTTCCGGAGCGTCGTCCCGCAGGGGAAGGGAGACCTTTTCAGCAAGCGGATTTTGTACAGGCGATCAATCGGCCGCTGCTAAACAGGGAAGTACTTGGTCAAGGAAGAAGTTCAAGACAGCAGCTATATCGGCGAGACCTGGCGGTCGCTTATGCGGATCGTTGGTGGAATGCGGGCAACCCGGCATTTGAAGAATTCGAGGTAGACTGCACCAATTACATCTCTCAATGTCTCTTTGCAGGGGGAGCACCCATCCACTATACTGGTAAAAGAGAAGCGGGCTGGTGGTACAAGGGCTACGTGAATGGCGCCGAAATGTGGAGTTATAGCTGGGCCGTTTCCAATAGTCTGGAGCGGTATCTGGCGAGCAGCAGCTGGGGCTTAACGGCAACCGAAGTGGATCGCCCGGAGCAGCTGATGCTCGGAGATGTCATTTTCTATGATTGGGACGGTGACGGCAGGTTCCAGCATAGTACGGTTGTGACAGCCTTTGACGCAGGAGGCATGCCGCTTGTAAATGCGCACACGGTGAGCAGCCGCCACCGCTATTGGGATTACCGGGATTCTTACGCTTGGACGGAGCGGACGGTGTACCGGCTTTTTCATATTGCAGATGAGTTCTAATGAAGTTGATATTAAGGGATTTGGTGACGGGGATATTCAGTTCCGTGTAAAATGAGTCCTAAGACAAGAATAAAATTGATGCTGAACATGCAGTTATGAAGGCATCATGCACAGATAATCGGAGGTTACACATGAGTATGGATAAATTGACAGTTGGCGTCGTTTACGGCGGGAAGTCAGGTGAACATGAAGTATCGCTGCAAACGGCGTTTGCTGTAACGAACGCTTTTGATTATGAGAAATATGAGCTGGTTCCTTTTTATATCTCCAAGCAGGGGACGTGGAAAAAGGGTTCAGTAATGCACGCGCCATTTGCGCAGATCGATGATTTGAAACTGGAACAGGCAGCAGGTGGAACCCAGGAAGCGCTGAACACCCTGTTTGCACGTTTATATGGCGGAGAAGAGGCGCTGGACGTTATGTTCCCGTTGCTGCACGGTACGTTCGGTGAGGATGGCACGATCCAGGGTATGTTTGAGATGGCGGATATGCCTTATGTGGGAGCAGGTGTACTCGCTTCGGCAGGCGGCATGGACAAAGTGGTCATGAAGAAGCTGTTTGCACAAGCCGGAATCGACCAATGTGCCTTTACGTATTTTAATGCTACCCAGTGGAAGCAGACTGAACACGAGATGATTCTGCAAGTGGAGGAACAGCTGGGTTATCCGTGTTTTATTAAACCCGCCAATCTTGGTTCCAGTGTTGGAATCTCAAAAGCACGCAACCGTGATGAACTGAAGACAGCTGTTGAATTTGCGCTGCGGTATGATACGAAGGTTGTCATCGAGGAATTCGTTGAAGCACGCGAAGTGGAAGTCAGTGTGCTTGGTAATGACGAGCCCATGGCATCGGTGCCAGGAGAAATCGTATCCTCTGGTGAATATTATGACTATGCAGCCAAGTACATTGATGGTCAATCACAGATGCTGATCCCCGCTCCGCTGGATCCTGAAGCCGCTGATCGCATCCGCGAGGCAGCTTTGCAGGCGTTCCGTGCGATTGAAGGCAACGGTATTTCCCGGGCTGACTTTTTCATTCGCAAATCGGATGGGGCATTACTTATTAATGAAGTAAACACAATGCCTGGCTTCACTCCGTACAGCATGTACCCATTGCTGTGGCGCGAGACAGGTGTATCGTATGCCGAGCTGCTGGATCGCATGATTGAGCTGGCCTTGGAGCGTTACAGCCGCAAACAGGCACTGAATTACGAGAACGGCGTACAGGCGTAGGAGACAGTATAAGGAGGGGTATGAATGGGATTTCAGACTGAATTCAATTCCGTGTGCAAATTCAAGAGCGAGCAGGAGCTGTTCGAGCTGCTGGAATACGGCCGCGGCAAAATGGTGAAACAAGGCTTCCGGGTATTTCCAACCGGGCAGAAGGTTATTGCTTATACACCTGACAACGTGGCTGTAGCCATCGTGAAGATCGTTGCCTCCATTGCAGAGATTAATTTTCAGGGTCAGGAAGTGACTGAAGTGGAGATGCTGCTCATCCGCAAGCTGAATGAAGAAGAATCTCGTGTTCAGACCGCTCTGGCGGACGAAATGTTTTTTGGTGAACAGGCGCAAGGCTAAACTGCGATTTCGGATGTGGGACCAATGAACGGAATTGTCCGGCAAGCGATTATGGTCGTTCTTTTAGGGTAAAACTTGGTTATATACCGTGACGGGAAAACTTGACTGTGCTCATGTTCAGACAGGAATTCCACCCTAACAGAGAGGAAGAACATCATGCTTGTACGTTTTGGTTATGTGGCGATGTCTGTGCTGGTAGAGAATGCTTCACCTTCCCGCACGATGACCATGGCCAGCTTCAAGAAAATTGATGACAGGGATGCAGCCATCCGCAAGCTGGAACGGATTGCAGCCGAGAATTTGCATAATACGTTACGTTTGCTGAGGCACAACAAAGGCAGCCACATTCATGTATATCGTTTCTCCTCCAAATTGATTCCACTGGCAACACATGAAGATCTGAGTGATTGGGATCCGTTCCCGGCACTTCAGTCGGATTTTGAAGCCATTGGTGATTTTGTGAAGGAGAACGGGATGCGTGTATCCTTTCACCCGGATCATTTTACCGTTCTTAGCACGCCGCGGGAAGAAGTGCTCCGGAACTCCATGCGTGACCTTCGTCATCATGTTCGGATGCTGGATGCCATGGGTCTGAATGCCACTGCCAAGAACAATATACATATTGGTGGTGCATACGGGGACAAGCCTAGTGCTGCACTCCGCTTTGAAGAAAACTTTCTGAAACTTGATCGGGATATTCAGGAACGACTGACCCTTGAAAATGACGACAAAACATTCAATGTACCCGAGACATTGGCTGTATGTCAGCATTTGGGACTGCCAATGGTGCTGGATATTCACCATCAGTGGGTTAATAATGAAGGTGAACAGCCATGGGACTTGTGGCCTGACATATGGAAGACTTGGCAGTCCCCGCTGGCTCAGGCGGATTCCCCGGCAGATCGGCCGCTGCCGCCGAAAATTCACGTGTCCAGCCCGAAGAGCGAAAAGGATATCCGAGGGCATGCGGATGGCGTTGAAGTGGAGCCGCTGCTTTCCTTTTTGCGTCATATCGCTGCAGATACGCCCGAACTGGATGTCATGATTGAGGCCAAGCGCAAGGATGAAGCACTGGTGCAGCTCATGCAGAAACTGGCATTCTATCACGAGGAAGGCGTGGAATGGGTGGACGAGTCTACTGTAATCATTCATCCATAGAGCCAAAAGGGGCCTGGGCAGCAAGAAACTTTACAACATGTGAGGCGTATACTTTTAACAAGTATTTTATATTTTCGTAGATTGATATAGAAAGTAGAGTGAACGCTTTGAATGAGAAGGAAAAAATACCTTATGTCGTGACAAGCAAAAGCTATACTGCCGTTGCTATCAATGCGGCTTCCAAAGCGGGTGAATGGATCAAGAGTCGTCTTGGAACCATAGGCGAACCTGGAACCAAATATTCTCCGCAGGACCTTGTAACCGAAGTGGACAAAGGAGCAGAGCAGATGATCCGTCGCCTGATTCTGACCCATTTTCCCGACCATGCCATTCTCGGTGAAGAAGGAGTTGAGCCGGGACCTGAAGCTTCGGCCAAAGCACTAAAAGAGGCACAGGAAGAAGAGTTCCTCTGGATCGTGGATCCTGTGGACGGAACAACAAATTTTGTACATGGATTCCCATTTTATTCGGTATCGATTGCCCTGGCTCATCATGGTGAAGTGATTGTAGGCGTGATTTACGATCCTTCGAGAGACGAACTGTTTGTAGCTGAAAAGGGCAAAGGGGCCTATGTCCACGGAAATCGGATGGCGGTGTCTAGTGAACAGGGGCTGGCTCAGAGCCTGGTCGCAGTAGGCTTCCCAGCAGATACCACCTATGCACTCCCAATCAATATGGCTGCTGTGCAGGCTCTTGCGCCGCAAGTACGGAGCCTGCGTGCAGGTGGATCGGCAGCTCTGCATTTGGCTTATGTTGCTGCGGGTCGCCTCAGCGCATACACCGAAGTTGGACTGAAACCGTGGGATATCGCTGCAGGTGCACTGCTCGTGGAGGAATCCGGCGGCAAGGTCACGGATACGATTGGTACACCTTATCAATTGTCTGTCAGCCATGTAGTTGCCACCAATGGCAAGATTCATGATGCACTGACGGATGTACTCAAGGAAGCCAAAGCAACTGGCTTGGAGTGAGCATATTAATTTCTTAATGGATTGAACAAACTTATATTGTACATGAACGAGGGGCAGAAAAAATCTGGAGAAGCGAAGCGTTCGCCTTTATCTTCGAATTTTTCCCTTTGAAAAGTAAACAAGAAAATTTGGGGATAACAGCGATCGGAAGATTGTTCTGTCCTTCGAGGTTTAGGTGCAATAGTATTTGCTCGTGCATTTATGAACTTAATTAAAGGAGCGATGAACGATGGATGAATCCAAGGAACTGGAACGACGTTTGAGTGATATGCTGACTGAAGGGGAGATGGAGGAGTCCGGCGACACGGACAAGCGTGAGCGCCAGCTGATTCCTCCCAAATATGAGGTGCGCATTCAGGCGGAACGAGACCCGATTGCCCAGGAAACGTTGCTGTACCGGAATATGGCGCGTGAAGTGGATGATCGATATGATCGTTATCTGGATCGTTCTGCCAGTAAACTCAGCTCAACAGAAAATGAAGCAAAAGACAAATGAATCGCGGATGCAACGGGCCAATACATGGCTAGGTTCATAGGTGAACAGACTTCCCGTACAGGGGAGTCTGTTATTTTTGTGAGCAGGCAGAAGTCCAAACACATCCCTAATTTTTAATGGTAGAATAGGGATATGTGAACTTCTTCCACCGGAGATTAACCGTGTAATTAAGTTCAAGTTATCATCTTATAGATATGAGAAAAGGAGTGTTACCACGAATGAAGCGTACACGTACATGGAGTAACACAGCGGCTGGATTAACAGCCGGCATGCTGGCCGGAATGATGCTGTTTGCATCAACTGCACTGCCTGCACATGCTGCAGATACGAGCACCAGCTCGCTACCTGCAGGCACAACAGAGGCAGCCACCTCTGCGAAGAAGGATGCTGCAGCCGTAACGAAGGAATTCCGAATCGTCACATTGGGAGATTCCATCACAGTAGGATACGAGCCGAATGCGAAAGGACTGCCTTATGGTTATGTAGAGCGCTTGCAGGAGCAAGGTTTGCTTCACGGCCGCACTCAGGTGGATAACTACGGTATTGCCGGGTTGAAGAGTATTGGTTTGAAGAACTTTACCTCTGCAATCAATGAGAGCAAGACCCTTACCTCTGAAGCGATTCAGCCGAGTTTGCCAGATCCAAGAGCAGGGCAGATGGGAGCCAACATCGCTGCAATTCGCGAGAGCGTGGCGGCTGCCAATCTTGTAGCGATCACCATTGGGGGGAATGATGTATCCGAACTGCTCGGTACGGCAGATAAACTCAGTGATGCGGAATTGGAAGCAAAAGTGAAGGAACTGCTGACAACGTATACGGCCAATGTCAGCGAAGCGATTAGTAACATTCAGGCAATTAATCCCGATGCCAAGATTGTCATTGCCGATCAATATCAGCCTATGCCTGAAGTAGCCGGCAAAGCATTGTATGCCAAACTCATGGAGGCATCCCAGGGTTTCACAGCAACAATTGACGGGATTGCAGCCCAATTCACCGCTCATGGCATGGACGTAAAAGTGGCGCATGTAGCCAAGGAATTTGTTGGCGGCGAGGGAACAATGACACATATGATCAAGGATCGGGATTTCCACCCGAACCAGTTTGGTTATGAAGCGATCGCCAAGGTGTTTGCAGAAACGATCTGGGGTGATTACACGAAACTGACCGCACCTGCAGCAGGTGAGCCGATGAATATCATCGTCAGCGGCAAAACGCTGGATACCCCTTATAAGCCAATCATTCGCAGTGGGAAAAACTTTGTGGCCATTCAGGATATCGTGAATGCTGTAGGGGCTACCACGGTTTGGGATAATAAAACCTCCACGGCAACCATTACATACGGAGACCGTAAAGTAGCCGTGAAGATCGGTGCCAGTGCGGTTCAGGTGAACGGAGCATCCGTTGCAGTAGATACACCTGCATTCCTGAACAAGGTGGGCAAAGAGTCCAAAACGTATGTGCCGCTGGCTATGGTAGCCGAAGGGCTCGGCTTTGATGTGCAGTATGTAGCGAAGCTCAAAACCGTATTTGTTAATCCATAAGTTGTAACGTTAAAACTATCTTCACCAAGAAGCCAGGTTGATCTGACGATCAATCCGGCTTCTTTTTTCATTACCTTCTAATCGGACCCCATATGTTGCATAATTATGACTTGTCATCTGCCCATGGATGTGTAAATATGAAAATAACTTACAGTAGAACGAGACTCTCAAACCTGCCTGTACCCTTCTCGGGGCCAAAGGAGCGCTTTGGATGAGAAAAATTAAGAACGCTTTCACAACCCTTCCGATCCATCACAAAACCATTCTTCTCATCGGACTTTTGATGCTGATCAGCTTTACGTTTTACGTGTCTATCCTTGGATACGTGTTCCGAATCTATGATCGCCAAATCTATGAAAAATCGTCGCAGGTACTTAACATGTCTTCCGTGGGCATTGAGAATCAGCTGCGCGAAATTTCCAATCTATCCTTCAAGGTCATGTCCGACGAGCCGCTCCAGCAGTATCTTCTTCAGCTGGATAAGGCTGAATCGGGATATGAGAAAAATGGGTTGCTCAAAAAAATAACGAACAGGCTTGTCGCGTATGCGGGGTCTGAGAAGTACGTCTATTCCATGATATTTATCGATAATGATAATAATGTTATGGCTGCAGGGAACCGGGAGGGAATATCGGAATCCATGCAGACGGAACTGGTTGCACTGGGACAGCAATATTCAGGCTCCAATGCATGGTATACAAGTGGGGATCAGCAAGCCAGACTTTTATCCGTAAGACAGGTCAAGTCCTTCACAGGCGGGGCTTTCACCCTGGAGAAGCTGGGAACGCTGATTATCCGTGTACGACTGGACCGTATTGTTCAGGATCAGATGCAGCATCCTGCAGAGGACTCGCAGCTGTTGATAACGGATGGACGGGAAGTCATCTATCCCACGCAATCCACAGTTAGTGATGCCGAACTTGAATCGGAACTGAAGCGTACCCAGCCATACGGGATTGCGATGTTCGAACAGGGGAGAAATTTTGTTGCCCGCGCCCATTCGTCATATACGGATTGGGTGTACCTTTATATGACTCCGTTTGACCAGATGTTCAAGCAGATTCAATTTGTCAAACAATTGGTGACGGTCATTTTCTTTATGATCTTGCTGGTCGCACTTGTGTTTGGAGCCAAGCTTTCCCGCAGCATCACACAGCCGATTGCCCAGTTGATCAAGAAGATGCGTAATATTGAAAAAGGGGATCTGGATAAACTGGAGGAAGCCGCGCTTGGCAACGTTCCGGTGTCTTCCCAAAATGAAGTTGGTCTGCTCCATCGCACCTTTAAAATGATGCTGCAGCGCATCCGGGAACTGATAGATGAAAATTATGCGAAGCAGCTGGTCATTCGGGAGACCGAGTTGAAAGCGCTTCAGGCACAGATAAATCCACACTTCCTCTACAATACATTAGAGTCGATTAACTGGCTTGCCAAAGTACAGAAGCAGCGTCAAATTTCCGAAATGGTCGAGGCACTTGGATTCCTGCTGCGCAGTTCAGTGAACATGTCCGAGAAGTGGATTACGCTGGAAAGGGAGCTGGATATCGTTCGCAGTTATGTGACGATTCAGCGCACGCGGTTTGAGGAAAGACTTGATTTTGATATGGAGATTGCCCCTGAGGTGGGGAATGCACGCATTCCGAAGTTGACGCTGCAGCCTTTGGTGGAGAATGCCATTCACTATGCCCTTGAACCGAGTATCGACCCATGTAAAATTCGGATTCGTGCACGGGCAGAAGGTGACAAGGTCGTCATTGAAGTGGAGGATGACGGTCCGGGCATGACCCCGGAGTTTCTGCAGCAATTACAGGAAGGGCGAATTCAGACAAGAGGGCAGGGAATAGGTTTATCCAACATCCAGGAACGAATCAGACTGACCTTCGGTGACGAGGGCAGTATGATCATGAGCAGCAAACCCGGTGCCGGGACCGTAGTATCGATCAGCATACCTTGGATCAGAGAGGACGATGACGATGTACAAAGTGATGCTCGTAGATGACGAACGTGTGATTTTGGAGGGGATCTCCCAAGTAGTGGATTGGGCGGCAGCCGGAACAGAATTGGTGGATACCGCCAGAAACGGAATTGAGGCTTTGGACAAAATCGGGCATTCCAGACCTGATATTATCATTACGGATATTTCAATGCCGGGGTTAGATGGTCTTGGACTGATCGAAAAAGCATCCGAAGCTTATCCCGGACTTCGTTTTATCATGCTGTCCGGTTACAAGGAGTTTGAATATGCACGCCGGGCCATGCAGTACGGTGTGAAGCATTACTTGCTTAAGCCCTGTAATGAAAACCAGATTCATGATGCCCTGTCCGAGCTGCTTCAGGAGCATCAGGATGCACAGGTGAAAGAACATGTGGCCGGGGAGATGAAACAGCGGCTGCAGCGAGTACTTCCCCATGTGAAGGAACAGTTTTTGCTTGAATTTATGACCAATCGCACGTACGGGCCGGTTGATCTGGAATATTATCAGGAGCTGTTTGATCTGAAGCTTGAAGCCAATCAAATCCGCCTGTTATTGTTCCGGATCTCGGACGAACATGATTACAGCCATTTATTTGCCATTAAGAACATTGCCAGCGATCTGCTGCCGCATGTTCTGTTAAGCACAACCATTGAAGGCAAGCTGCTGATTCTGCTGGAAGATGCAGCGGACCCTGCACACTTGAGGGAGCGAATTGAGGAAGTGCGGGCAGCATTCACCAGACTCTATAAGTTGCAAGTGACGGCTGCGCTCAGTGAAGCCGATCACATGGTCCAGTCACGGCGTTTGTATCGCGAGGCATTGCAATGCCTGAACCATCGCTTCTTCATCGGGGAAGGCAAGCTGATCACCAAGAATGATGTTGCGATTGCCGGTGAATGTGAAGGTGTTCATGCCGAGCAGGATGCAGAACAGTTATGCCAGCTAATCAAGTCGGGCAGCACAGAGGAAGCTGGGGCTGAGGTTGACCGTCTGTTTGAGCGCTTATCCGGTCAACAGCTTGATATTGAGGTAACCCGTTCCTATGTCGTTCAGCTGTATTCGGCCATGATCCATGTCTGTCCGCCTGAGGAGGCAACAGAGTTTACTCAGCGGATGGCGGAGCTGCCTCATATGGATACGCTGTCTGAGCTGAAAACGTTTGTGGCCAACAGCGCAGCCAATTTGACCTCCGGGTATTACAAAAATTATATTAGCCGCCAGTCCTCAGCCGTGGAGAAAATGATGGATATTGTAGATAAACATTATGGGGAGGCGGATCTTTCATTGAATGGCGTTGCCCATCAGATGCTGTATATGAACCCGGACTACCTGGGCAAAATTTTCAAAAAGGTGACAGGAGAAAACTTCTCCAACTACCTGAATCGTTTGCGCATCGAGCGCGCATGTGAGCACATTCGCCGGAGCGGGGATGTGAAGGTGTTTGAGCTTGCGGAGCTGTTTGGTTTCGGCGGCAATTCACAATATTTCAGTCAGGTGTTCAAAAAATGGACCGGCATGACTCCGACGGAATATCGAAGATCCGGCATATAACAATTGGTCAGCGCTCCTGGGCCAATGGATGAGGGGGACGAACAGCACCGTAAGAGGTGATGTTCTCCTCCTCTGTTTTTTGAACCAACAAGACGGATTTGTGTATTCAACTCTGGTCGTACATTTGCGAAAATGACAATATCAAGTTTGTGAAAGCGTTATCAGAAAGATGCAGATAACCCATTCACATAACCATATCAACACAAAAAAGGGGAGATTGGCATGGTGAAAAAGGCAATATTCCTGATGATGGCTGTGCTGCTAGTATTCACGGCGGCATGCAGTTCAGATGGAGGATCGGGAGGAACATCCGCAGATGGCTCAGTTACACTGCGTATCGCGTGGTGGGGCTCGGATGCACGTCACGAATACACTCAGAAGGTCATTGACCTGTACAAAGAGAAAAACCCGAATGTCAAAATTGACGTCGAGTATGCCTCGTTTGATGACTACTGGAAAAAGCTTGCTCCACAAGCTGCAGCAAATCAGTTGCCTGACATTGTTCAGATGGATATTTCCTACATCAGCCAATATGCGCAGAATGGTCAGCTGGAGGATCTGGCGCCATATCTTGGCAATCAGATCAAGGTGGATGATGTTTCCGAAAACGTCATCAGCACTGGTGTGATCAACGGTAAACAATATGGTGTACCTGCCGGGGTTAACGTACTGGGTTTCCATTATGATCCGGCTCTGCTCAAAAAAGCGGGGGTAGACACGTTCCCGGAAAACCTGACTTGGGAATCGTACGAAGCGTTGGGTAAACAAACCGCAGAGAAAGGCCTGTTTTTGGATGGCGGGGTAGCCCCGGATATTTTCTTCCACTACTTCCTGCGGACGAAAGGTTTGTCCCTCTACAATGCTGAAGGAACAGGTCTTGGATATGACGATGATAAATTGTTTGTCGAGTTTTTCGGATTGATGCGTCGAATGATCGAGCAAGGTGCGGCCCCTACACCGGATCTAGCAAACCAAACGAAGGGGATTATCGAGGAATCCGATCTGGTCAAGGGTAAAGGTATCGGTATCTGGCAATGGTCCAACCAGTTTGTAGCCGTACAGCAAGTCGCTGACCGTCCACTGGAATTTGCTCCTATGCCTGGACCGGACATGGAGAAGGGTCTTTACATGCAGCCAAGTATGTACTGGGCAGTAACTTCAAACTCAAAAGTGAAGGAAGAAGCGGCCAAGTTCATTGATTTCTGGGTGAATGATGTAGAAGCCAACAAACTGATCAAGGGAGAGCGCGGCGTGCCAATCTCCGGTGCAATCAAGGAAGCTATTGCTCCTGAACTGAGTGAGCCAACGAAGCAGGTATTTGACTTTGTAGCTGAAATGGAGCCAAAAGCTTCGCCAATGAGCCCGCCGCCACCAGTCGGATCACCTGAGGTCATTGCAGCTCTGGCGGATGTCGTCGAGGAACTGAACTTTGGCAGAATTACACCGGAACAGGCAGCAGAGACGTTCCGCAAAAACGCCGAAGCGGTTCTGGCCAACAATAAGTAACACTTGAATGATTGCTTGCTCATCCCACCACCGGGATGGCCGGGAATGGGGCTGCTCGCATACCGCGGGGGCCTTTCCCCGTCCAATCGTTATTCCAGGCTGTGGGAAGCAGGCAGATCTATAAAGGAGGTTCGTTCCGTTGAGGCAGTATTCGTCGTTGCGTAGAAACCTGACCGGGTATGCGTTTATTAGTCCCTTTATTATCGGTTTCCTGGGCTTTACGCTAATTCCGATGTTTGTATCCCTATACATGTCGTTTACGAGTTATAACCTGTTCACTTCCCCGCGGTGGATCGGGATGGACAACTACACCAAAATGTTTTTTGAGGATCCGAAGTATTGGAATTCGGTTAAAGTAACATTCCTGTATGTATTCATTGGTGTGCCGCTAAGGCTGGTTTTTGCACTCTTCGTAGCCATGATCCTGAATACGGGCTCCCGTATGGTGGGAACTTATCGCACCTTGTACTATCTGCCATCCATTATCGGTGGTAGTGTGGCTGTTTCGATTATGTGGCGTAATCTTTTTAGTAATGAAGGGGTCATCAACAGTGCGTTAACGGCAATCGGCATTGGACCTATAAGCTGGTTCGGTGATCCGGATGCGTCTCTGGTCATGTTGATTTCACTGTCCGTCTGGCAGTTCGGATCGTCCATGCTTATCTTCCTGGCAGGTCTCAAAAATATCTCTCCCGAGATGTATGAGGCGGCCGGTGTGGATGGAGCAAACCCGGTACGCAAATTTTTCAGTATCACCTTGCCGCTGCTTAGCCCGATCATCCTGTTCAACCTGATCATGCAAACCATCGGTGCATTTATGACCTTCGTACCTGCATACATCATCTCCAAAGGAGAGGGCGGCCCAATGGATGGTACAATGCTCTACTCGCTGTACCTGTTCCGTCAGGCATTTATGTTTAACAACATGGGTTACGCTTCGGCAATGGCCTGGATCATGCTTATTATGATCGGCATACTCACAGTCGCTGTGTTCCTGACATCCAAGTTCTGGGTATTCTACGAATCTGAAGGAGGGAAGTAACGATGGTCTGGAGAAATGTAAAGTGGCCCATTTATCATCTGTTCGTTGCAGCTTTGGCCCTCCTGATGCTGTATCCGGTGCTCTGGATGTTGTTCAGTTCCTTCAAGGAAAGCCGCACCATCTTCGTTACGGCAGAGTCCCTTTTTCCTGCTGAATGGATCTGGAGCAACTATGTGGATGGCTGGAAAGGTGCGGGCGGAAGACCATTTATGGATTACATCACCAACTCACTCGTCATCGTGGTCATCTCGACCATTGGTGCAGTGTTATCCTCGTCATTGATTGCCTTCGGTTTTGCCAGACTCAACTTCAAAGGACGCAGCTTCTGGTTTTCCCTTATGATGCTGACTCTGATGCTGCCGCATGACGTGGTATTAGTTCCTCAATATATTATTTTTACCAAACTGGGCTGGTTGAACACGATTCTCCCCATTGTAGTACCTACATTTTTCGGTATGCCTTTCTTCATCTTCCTGATGGTACAGTTCATTCGTACGATTCCGAAAGAGTTGGACGAAGCGGCAACCATCGATGGCTGTAACAAATTCAGACTGTACATTCAGATCATCATGCCGCTGATCAAGTCTTCATTGGCGACTGCAGCGATTTTCTCCTTCTACTGGAGATGGGAGGACCTGCTGGGTCCGGTACTGTATCTGAATTCACCTGATAAATATACGGTGTCGATGGCGCTCAAAATGTTCCTGGATAGCGAGTCTGCCTCCAACTGGGGAGCGATGTTCGCGATGTCCATCGTCAGTCTCATTCCGGTTGTAGCTGTATTCTTCATATTCCAGAAACAAATTGTACAGGGCATGAGCACCAGCGGATTGAAAGGATAAACCATATTCACCGGATCTATAGTTGATCCGATCGCTGAACAAGGAGGTTGTTTCTATTGGATAAAGCTCTGGCCAGTCAGGCCGTTGCCACCAAGGTAGCGGTGGACGGAGATGAGACGGTTACCCATTGGAAATTCGACTTTGGTCCTGGTACCGGGGTTGAAGGGTACAGGAAGGTGTCAGCCAACAGCACCTATGAAGCTATAACCGGTTATGGATTTGAGCGGAATTCCCTTGTTTACGAGAAACAACGGATCAGTGAGGACGAAGAATGGAATAACGTGCAGGATAATCATGAAAATTCGGGGCAGGCCAATGTGTCTGCCCGATTGCGTTCAAGCTTTTGTATTCCCCTAAAGGCATCGTTCATTGTCAATATGCCGGACGGTACCTATCAAGTACTGCTCATTGCCGGAGATGAATTGGCCGAAACGGTCACCAAGGTCAAGGCAGGTGAGGGCCGATTGATGCTGCCCACGATTCACACCCTTCCTGGACAATATGCGGAGGTCAGATTCTCGGTTGTAGTAAGAGGACGGAAGCTTCGCCTGTCCTTCTCCGGGCCTGCACCACGGATCAATGCTCTGGAAATTACGCTTGCCAATCAGACGATGACCGTATTTCTGGCGGGTGACTCCACTGTAACCGATCAACCAGAGAGCGGGTATCCATACTGTGGTTGGGGACAGCTGCTGCCAGCCCAATTCAAGCATGATGTAGCGGTTGATAACCATGCACAGTCGGGACGAAGTTCGCGCAGCTTTATCAATGAAGGTCGGCTTGATGCGATTATGGAGCATATCAAACCAGAGGACTTCTTGTTCATTCAATTCGGACATAATGATGAGAAACCGGGCCCGGAGCGGGGGACGGAACCTTTCACAACATATAAGGAATATTTGAAAAAGTATATCGATGCAGCCCGCGGAGCCGGTGCCCGCCCAGTACTGATAACGCCCGTGCATCGGCGTTATTTCACCGATGATGGTACGCTGACCGACACGCATGGCGATTATATTGTCGCTGTGCGGGAGCTGGCACAAGAGGAAAACGTTCCGCTGATCGATCTGGCTGAGCGCAGCCGTATTCTGTTCGAGCAGGCGGGGGTTGAAGGCAGTAAAGAAGACTTCATGTGGGTGCTGCCAGGAGAGTATTTGAATTTCCCGGCAGGCGTGGAGGATAACACACACTTTCAGGAGCATGGTGCGCGGCGTCTCGCTGCACAGGTAGCGGAAGCCATTCGTGAGCTGCGATTGCAGCCGCTGCAAATGTATTTACGGTAGGCATGCGTCTGCCATGCAAGCGCCAAACTTTTTTTAGAGGAGGAACAGCTAATGACAAGAGAGCAGACACAAGCAGGGACTTTGGGAAAGAGTGCGGCAGCAGTGGCAACAGGTCATACCTATTGGGTCATTCCGGATGGTTACATCCCCCCAGACAGTCGGGGGACACTGGAGAGTCATGAAAGTATATGTGTTCTGAATACAGGTTTGGAAGATGCCAATCTAGGCATAACGATCTTCTTTGAAGACAGGGAGCCGATAGAGAACATTGAAGCTAGCGTGCCTGGGAGAAGAACTAAACACATTCGAACAGCATCACTGCATTCCGGAGATCAGTTTATTCCTGCTGGTGTTCCTTATGCAATCACGGTTACCAGCAATATCCCTGTCATCATCCAGTACAGTCGTCTGGATACGACCCAGCCTGAACTGGCACTGATGAGTGTCATGGCTTTTCCGCTGACTTAACTTAAGTCTTCATGCCAAGACGACCAGCCGCCTTGCAACTACTGCAGGTGGCTGGTCGTCTTTATACATTACTCCGTGTATTTGTATGTGCTGGCATTGAGGATTTTCACATGAACTTTCACTGTTCCAAGTTTGAGTCCTTTGATTGGATCTGCCCGATTCTGAACGTGTTCTTTCCACAGAGTGTGGTCATGACGGTACAGGTGCTCCACAAAACCATAGGAATCAATCTGGCGTGATTTGTTTTTTTCGAACGTTTTGCGTATTTCGGACTCGATCTGTTTCTCAGCTGCTTCCTCCATTGTTTGTGGAGGTTGATGAGAGCCCTGTTCCTCGATGATGATGCCTTTAACCGAAGTAACCAGGTCAAATGCGACTTCGCCCCCGTCCTTCCTTGCTGAGATTTTGGTATGCGGGTCATGAAGCCTGAGAGTCAGATCAGGCGTCTTGCCCCCATTTTTGTAAACGTACAATGGATACTGGTAGACATGGTCATAATTCACGAACCGGGTTCCATCTGCATCCTCACCTGCCACCTTGCCTTGATTGGCACCGTTCGAAATGACAAAGAATCCGTCTGTTTGGATCAGGGGAGGAGTTTCTTTTCCATTAAACCAGGTTTGATTCCTGTTCGTTATAGATGGCAATAAAACAACCGAAGAAGGCTCACGTAAACCATCCAGAAGCTGATGAAGACGAATCGGCTCAAAGGCAGAATGCTGTTTATACAGCTTGATCGGTTCGAATAACTCAATGGTTTGCGTAGATTGGTTTAACAGGGCAGAGGGGGCAAGCACATCGGGTATGTCTTGTTCCGTACCGTAAATCCAAGGTGTATACCTTAGCTCGCCCGAATGCAGGAGTGTATTAAAAATGTCCTTTAGCCTGCCGTTCAGGGCGTTTTTCGATAAGACGATTGCTTTTACATGGGTCCACAGTGTCTGCTGCTGCGAAGTTTGATAGAGATCGCTAATAGCCATGCTTAGTGTTGTGCCTTCGCCTCGGCCGATCCAAATATCACTTGCTTGCCGTGAAGTGGGACCTTCCTGCTTGGCAATACTTGAGAAATCGATCAGTTGGGCGTAAGCAATATATTTATTATCCTCGTAATCTATCCCGATTCCCGTGATAAAGTTAATGCTCTGGACCTCTTTGGAATCCCAGCAACCTGTCATCAGGACCAGGCAGCTTATAAGCAAGCCCCCCAGGAAGATCCATCTGTTCACGAACCTTTCCTCCGACGGGTTGAGTCCTGAGTATGGAGTGCGGCCGGACGTTTGGTCCTCTTCAGGGAAGGGCGCATGGATACGGATTGGGTGAAGTCACCGGGAATATAGGGAGAGACGGGGGACAAATAGGATACACCATAACACTCCAGGGAAACGAGATGAACCAGTAAAGCAAATAGTCCAATCATGAAACCGAACAATCCCAGGAGGGACGACATAACAAGCATCGCGATTCGAACTTGGGCTGTGGCTCCACTGAGTACCGTATTCACCAAAATATAGCTGGAGATGACAGAAATGGCCACGGATACAATGATGGTGGGGGAAGTAATTCCGGCACGAATGGCTGCATCTCCAATAATGAGCCCGCCTACCACGCTGACAGTCTGGCCCAGTGCACGCGGCAGTCTGCGGCCAGCTTCATTGAATAATTCAAACATGAAGATCATCAGAAATGCCTCCAGTGTTACTGGCAAGGGCAAGCCCATACGTGTTCCGGCAATTGTCGCCAGAAGAGGTAGAGGGATCTGCTCCACATTAAAACTGGTCAAACCAATATAGAAGGCTGGGAAAAAGCAGGCGATCAGCAAACCGGAAATCCTCAAAATCCGTTCAAAAGTTACAATGAAAAAAGGGGTACTCTCATCTTCCGGCGATTTCAACTGATTGAACAGCGTAGTTGGTGCAATAACGGCTACAGGTGAACCCTCGATTAGAACAGCGAAACGCCCATTTAAGAGTGAGTCCACGACATAATCGGGCCGCTCTGTATTATCGGTAAGCGGGAAGATACTGCGGATGCCTCCCATAATCGAACGTTCCATAACAGAAGTCCCGAGAATGCCATCGATTTCAATCTTGTCCAGATTTTTGCGAGCTTCTTTCAGGATCTCCGGATTAATAATGTCCTTTACATACAATAGACCAATCGAGGTCTGGGTACGGCCACCTTTTACATATTTCTCATAACACATGGAAGAGGTTTTCATTCGTTTACGAATGAGTGCAATATTTACGTTTAATTCTTCGGTGAATCCATCACGAGGACCTTTTACGGATGACTCAATAGCTGATTCCTCAGGATTTCTGCCTGGGATGCTTGCAATATCCAAACTGCAGGACTGATCACCATTTCCGAAAATGAGCAGCAATTGTCCACTGAAAATCAACAGGTTTAGATTCTCCGTATCTGTAAGGTCTTTCACCGGATTTAAGGTTAAGCCCAATTCTTTGGGGTGTTCTTCTTCGATAATCAGAGAATGCTGTTCCAGGCGGGGAATAATAAACTGATTGAGTTGTTTGCCATCGACTAATCCGTCGCAATAGAGCATGATGACCGGCAATTCGGTTTCGTCTTTGGCAAGAAAGGTCTGGATCACAACATCCGCGCATGGATTGAACTGCTCTTGCAGAGAAGCAAGCAGTGTTTCATGGGACGTGGTGTCAATCGCTTGGTGCTCCATGATGTTTCCTCCTCTGATGGCGTGAACTGATGAATGCAACGGTCGTTGCAATAACCGCGAGCACGCTAAGATAGATGAGATTGAACGGGAATATGTAGTCGACAAGCAGCTTTTCGAATGTCATATCATCCAGGCGGTACAGCATAGAAAGAATAAATAGAACGGCTATAGAGGCATAGCTGATGATTCTTCTGGAGGTGCTCTTAATATTCCAAATTTCTACCACAATATACATGGCGAGACTGATTCGGGTGAACGCGCCGGCAAGCCACTGATAGATGGAAAAGAAATCCGTCTGTGCAATGTATTTGCCCAAGGAGGCAATCCGCCACTCCTCAAAAGCGGGATATCGCATTTTGGCAGCTTCAAAAGGATTGAATTCCACAATAGCCCCAATGAGAGGGCCAAGTGTCAGGCCGAGAATAATAAAGGCGAGCATGACGTACTGCCATACACGTATCCGTTTGACCAAGTGGGGCTGGATATACCACATAAACAGCAGCTCAAACATGCCTGAAAGGCTGTAAATCATGCCATGAATAATGGGACGCCAGCCTTGTTCAAGCACAGGGAGCAGACGGCTGTAATCCTTGTATTGGGTATTTACAATCGCGACATAGAAGCCGAGAAGCACAACGAGAGGCAGTACAAGCCCTGCTGTAAATGCGAGCGAACGAATCCCTTTATAGGCCGCATAGGCACAAAGTGACATAAGGGCAATGCTGGTTACCAATATGGGTGTCTCTGTCAGGTAATTGGTCTTGGCCCACGTGGTGGTATCGTGCAGGGTAAAGTAGATTATAGACAGGAAAAAGAGGCTGTTTCCTACCCGAAATAACAAGCCGAGGGGCTTGCCCAGATGGGAAGTCAGCCATTCATGCAGCGTTTGATGCTGAAGAAAACGAGAGACGTAGGCAAGCATGAGCGCAAAAACAAGATAGGGTCCTGCGGACAGCAGGACGGAAATCCAGGAATCCCTTTTAGCCGCACTCAATAAGGCAGGAATAATCAGAACGTGGCTGATCAGGCCGACGGATAACATAATTAACATCATGGCTTGCAAAAAAGAAGGTTGTCTAGGTTTCATGCTGAGGGGTCTCCTTTTCCCGATAGACTGTCCTCAGCATTGTTAACGTCATTTGTACGCTTCATACAGGTAAGCCTGAGCAGATATTATGGGCGACTCATCCTGATGATTAAATCAACATAGTTCATCCTAGAACCTAGAGGTCAAAATAACGAATACCCATGGCTTCTCGCACTTCAAGCATCGTTTCCCGTGCGACTTGGCGAGCCTGGCGGGTACCCTCGACAAGAATTTCCTTCACATCATCTCTTCGCTGCTCATATGCATTGCGGCGTTCACGAAAAGGTGCCAGCAGATCATTAATCGCATGGCCTGCGATCCGCTTGCAATCTCTGCATCCGATTGAACCCTGGCTGCAGCTGGCATGAATCTCCTCTGCGTGCTCCTTCCGGAATAATTGATGGTAGGCAAATACCGGGCAGATGTCGGGGTGACCTGGATCGGTACGATGGATACGGGCAGGATCGGTCTTCGCTTTGGTCAGTTTGGCATGTACATCCTCGGGACTCGCATGTAATGAGATGGAGTTGCCCATGCTTTTGCTCATTTTGCCGATGCCATCCAGTCCACCGAGCCGGTCTCCGGTCAACATGCGTGGTTCAGGCAGCACCGGGGCATATAATTCGTTGAATCGCCGGACCAGCTTCCGGGCTGTTTCAATATGTGGTATCTGGTCCTCGCCTGCCGGAACTAGGGTTGCCTTACAGAATGCAATATCAGCAGCCTGACTAACCGGATAGCCCAAGAAACCATAATAGAGATCCGTATATCCCCGATCACGTGCTTCGGTTTTGATGGTTGGATTGTGCCGAAGACTATTCACGGTGACAAACATGGAGAAGATCACAGTGAGTTCCGCAATCTCCGGAATCATGGATTGGATAAACAGCGTGGCCTTGTCCGGATCAATACCAACGGCCAGATAATCGAGAGTCACTTGATGAACACTATCCGCAATCAGGGCCGGCTGATCATAATGCGTGGTTAGCGCTTGAACATCCGCCAGTAAAATATAAGTCTTGTATTCGTTCTGCAGCTGCACCCGGCTGCGCAGGCTGCCCACGTAATGGCCGAGATGAAGCTGTCCTGTCGTCCGGTCTCCGGTTAAAATAATATCTTTTGTATTGTTCATGGTTCGTTCTCCTTTGATTGTGTGATGGGTTAATCTTTATATGCTGACGCCACCAGCCATCTTCCACGACCATCACCCCCTTTCAGCCTGCTCCAAGGTTTGAGTATCAAAAAAAAAAGCTCCGTCCTTCATCCTGATTCCCGGTGAGGAAACAGAATAGAAGGACGAAGCTAATGCTTCGCGGTGCCACCTTAATTGGCCGCTGGTTGCGGCCCGCTTGAGGGATACGGATCAAGGCTTCTGGCCTTCCGTTGAGAAATCCAACAGGAGTCGGTCGTACCTTAATCGATATCCTGTCCATGGGTAACGGCTGAACATGCCGCCTTGCCTACTGACCGTCTGGGTTCCTGATTTGCAGGAGACAGACGGAGTTCAACTCGGAACTCCGAAGCCCATTTCCACACGACTGATGCACCGGCTCCCACCATCCGCCGGCTCTCTGGAGCGCCCTGCCGCATGTACTTCTCTTCATCATCGCTGCTAATGTCCGTTTACAATTTTTCACATTGTATCACGCTTTGGCCTGACTGACCAGCCCGTGTTTTCTGCCGCTCATATTAGTCCCAAGCACACCTGCAATAATTAGGATGGCACCGATGAAGTGGTACCCACTTACCGGTTCATGCAGTATCCAGGCGCCGTCAGCGATGGAAATTAAGGTGGACAAGTTGCTGAATACACTCATCTTCGAAGCTTCCAGATGGGTTAACGCGTAACTGGACAGCAGGGTCGAGATCATGGTGGAGAGGATGGCAAGATAGACCAATGCGCCCAGATAAGCTGTGTCTCCAAAGGGCTTTACATAATCGCTGATGGTACCGCTGGATAAATGACGGATGAGTGCGGACGCGTTAAAGACGGTGCAGCCGACTACCAGGGTAACCCACGTTAATTCCATCGGTTTATACTTCTGGGTCAGTGGTCTGGCAAGCACGCCATATCCTGCAAAACAGATCGTGGAAAGCAGCAGCAGGATAACACCCTTGAAGTTGCCCAAAGTCATTCCGCTGCCTTTCATCACGAAGATAAAGATGACTCCGGTAACAGAGAGAAGCAGGAACAGCTTTTGCAGCACAGTTGTCCGTTCTTTCAGGAAAATCGAAGCGAGAATGAGTGTGAAGACAGGGGCCATGGCCTGAATGATACCGGCTTCCGATGAATTGGATGATACAAGCCCGAATGCCTGAAAGGCGAAAAATAAAACCGGAGAGAGCAGACCCAGCGGTATGATCCGCCATAGATCCCGCAGTGTAAGCCGGATTTTGATCCATCCCAGAATGACAGGGATACTGACAACGAGCGTTGACAGGGCAAAGCGATGTGCCAGCACATCCATGGGGTGGGCCATATCGACGGTCATTTTTACAAATAAAAAAGATAAACCGATAATAGCCGCATACATCACGGCTGCAGTATAGGCATATGCCCGGGTACGTGTCTTGTTCATGTCGTTCCTCCAATTAGGCGTTTATCCCGATCGACCCGGCGAACATAAGATTACCTCATGTGTAAGGTCCTTTTCCAATATACTGCCAGGTAAACCGTGGTACAATACTTCAAAGTATGAACTGTACCGGTACAATTGAGAGGGAGGACAGATGATCTTTATGAAAAAATATGAAATAATTGCCGAGTCGCTGAAGCAGTGGATACTCGAACAGCTGCAGCAGCGGGGTAATCGGCAAAGGATGGATAAGGGGATCAAACTTCCTGCGGTGCGTGTGCTGGCGAAACAATATCAATGCAGTATCAGCACGGTGATTCGTGCATATGAATGGCTGGAGCAGCGACATCTGGTGTACGCTGTCCCTCAATCCGGATATTACGCTGTACAGAACGGGGTGGGCGCAGAGGACGGTGATTGGGAAGGGCCGTTGGATTTCGCCTCGGCTGCTCCCGATCCGCGGGTATTTCCGTATTCGGATTTTCGTCATTGTGTGGATCAGGCAATGGAGAACAATCAGGCGGAGTTATTTCTATACGGGACAGAGCGAGGGCTGCCTTCACTGATTGAATTGCTGCAAAAGCAATTTGCCGATTATCAGGTGTTTGCCCATTCAAGGCAATTCTTTATCACCTCCGGGGTGCAGCAGGCGCTCGCTGTGCTGGCCCTGATGGCATTTCCCAATGGCAAGAGCCGGGTCCTGATTGAACTTCCAGGCTATCACAATATGCCGTCGCTACTGGAAGGACTGAATGTACCCATTGCTGGAGTAAGACGCACATTGAAAGGAATGGACTGGGAAACACTGGAGCAGCAATTTGGTGAAGGTGACATTAAATTCTTTTACGTCATGCCGCGTTTTCACAACCCGCTTGGAACATCGTTGACTGCGACCGAGAAGAAGAGATTAATCAGGCTGGCAGAGCGATATGATGTCTACTTGGTGGAGGACGATTATTTGTCCGATCTGGAGGATAACACGAAGCAGGACCCGTTATTTTCTTACGATACCGGGGGAAGGGTCATCTATTTGAAAAGCTACTCCAAAATTCTGTTTCCCGGCCTGCGTATTGGTGTCGCTGTTTTGCCCACTCCTCTTGCCCACTCATTCGGGGGGCATAAAAAAATGCTGGATATCGACACCTCCGTGCTGTCTCAGGCTGCATTGGAGGTTTACATACGCAATGGCATGTTTGCACATCACGGAAAGGTCATTCGCAGCCGCTATGCTGCCCGGATGCAGAAAGTTCATGAGCAGCTCGATTTATTCCCCGACTTCGGCCCTTTTGCGAATGCACCGCGTACAGGAGGGGAGCATACCGTTTTGCCATTGGCCGACAATATACCACTGAGTGTGCTCTTATCCCGGCTGGAGAAACGAGGAGTTATTGCCAACACGACGGAGCGATATTTTCCGGAGGGAACGCAGCAGGACAAAATGCTCAGGCTAAATATATCCAATGTTCCGAAGCTGCGGATCGAAGAGGGGATGCAGATTATTCGAGAAGAGATATTGAAACTGCAGAGGGGGAAACCGCTAAAGATATTCTAAGTAGACGGATAGCATAAAAGGCGTGCACACAAGCTGACCATCCAGCCTGTATGCACGCCTTTGTTGTGTTGTTATGATCTTATTCCTGGGCCATGGCCTTGAAGGACGCTTCCGCTGCTTCCAGTGTTGCTTGCACATCCTCATCGGTATGGGCAGTCGTCAGGAACCAGGCTTCATACTTCGATGGAGCCAGATTAATACCGCGGTTCAGCATATGACGGAAGAAGGAGGCAAACCGTTCGCCATCCGTATCCTGAGCCTCATCATAGTTCGTTACCGGGTGATCACAGAAGTGTGTGGAAAATGCACCACGAATCCGGTTGATTGTTAACGCAATTCCATGACGATCTGCAGAAGCCTGCAGACCTGTAGTCAGATCAATGGCCAGTCGTTCCATTTCTTCGTACACGCCTTCGCCCTGAAGAACTTCCAGGCAAGCGATACCCGCAGAGATGGAAGCAGGGTTGCCAGCCATGGTGCCGGCTTGATAGGCAGGTCCGAGCGGAGCCACCTGTTCCATGACATGCTTGCGCCCGCCATAGGCTCCGATTGGCAATCCACCACCGATGATTTTGCCTAGTGCAGTCAGATCCGGTTCGATCTCGGCATGGTTGGCAAGGCCTGCGTAAGTTTGTGTTGAACCGTAGTGGAAACGGAAAGCCGTGATGACTTCATCATAGATGACGAGTGAGCCGTTGGCCCGTGTCATGGCACAGAGTCCTTCCAGGAAGCCTGGCTCCGGCATGACCATGCCGAAGTTGCCGACAATCGGTTCAACCATTACTGCAGCAACATCATCACCCCAGCGCTCCAGTGCCTCTTTCAGGCCATCCAGATCATTGTAAGGAACCGTGATGACTTCATGCGCAATGCTGGTTGGAATCCCTGCACTATCCGGGATACCGAGTGTGGAAGGGCCAGAACCGGCAGCCACAAGGACCAGATCGGAGTGACCATGATAACATCCGGCGAATTTTACAATCTTGTTGCGTTTGGTATAAGCACGGGCCACACGAATCGTGGTCATGACCGCCTCGGTACCGGAATTGACGAAGCGCACCTTGTCCATGGACGGAATGGCTTCCTTCAGCATTTTGGCCAGCTTGATTTCAAGCTCGGTTGGTGTGCCATACAAAACACCGTTTGCTGCGGCTTCACTAATCGCCTGGGTGATATGGGGATGGGCATGTCCTGTTACAATTGGGCCATACGCGGCCAGATAATCAATGTAACGGTTGTCGTCAACATCCCAGAAATGCGCGCCTTGTGCCCTTTTCATAAATACGGGTGCACCGCCTCCAACGGCTTTGAACGAGCGGGAAGGACTATTAACGCCACCTACAATATGCTCAAGTGCCTCTTCATACAAGGCTTCGGAACGGGAACGGGATGAAAATGAGTTCATGGGATTACTTCCTTTCGGCTATGGAGTGAATTGCGATTTTCATAACAACACAGCTAGAGGGCAGCGTAAATGGCTGCCCTCTAGCTGTTTATTTACATTACTGGGCCGGTTGCTCCGACGTTTGGTCTTCACCACTTGCTGTTTTATCTTCGGTTCCGGTCGTGCTGTCTTCCGGTTCAGCAGGTGGATGAATGATATCCTGAATATGCTGCTTCAATTTCTCTTCATTGGTGACCGTCAGGACTTGAGCTCCACCTGCGGTCCGCTCTTCCTTCAGCATGTTCATCGGCGGGATCTGCTCACTGCCGTTCATACTGCTCTGGTATCCCAATCCGCCCAATTTCCACATATCCGAGAGGGTCAGGTTGGTATCCACATAAGGGCTAACCTGTTCCAGAATGGTCGGGAGCTTGGCAATCGTAGTCGTGGACTGCATCTTCGCCGCTACGGCCTTCAGGAATTCCCGCTGGCGCTCGGAACGCGCGAAGTCGGACATCGCATCATGTCGGAAACGCACGTACATGAGTGCTGTTTCTCCATCCAGATGCTGATAACCTTTTTTGAGATCAATATCATACTCGTTATTGTCTGCCTTGCTTGTATAGTGCATGTCCTTCTCTACGTCAAAATCCACACCGCCAACGGCATCCACCAATTTGATGAATCCCTGGAAATCGGTATACACATAATACTGGACAGGGATTCCCAGCAGGTCGCCAGCCGCTTGCATTGCTGCATTGGGACCATGAGTAATCGCGGTGTTAATCCGCTCCTTGCCGTATCCGTCTATATTGACGTAAGTGTCTCGCAGAATGGAGAACAAATTAATTTTTTTGGTGAGGGGATCGAGTGACACGACCATCATGCTGTCGGAACGGGGAATTTCCCCTTCTTCCAGGCCGCGCGCATCAACACCCATAACCAGTATATTTACGGTTTCAGTGCCTTCCCATTTCGGAGGGTCTGGTGTATTTACCTTTTCAACATTTTTGATACTGGCGAACGGAGATTCGTCGCCTTCCTTTTGCAAGCCATTCAACTGATTGAGAATAGAACCGAAATAAAATGCCGCTGCGCCTCCAACAATCAGCACGAAGGCGGCAAGAGAAATCCAGATGGTTCTCTTCGTCTTTCTGGTCATGCTAGCTCTCCTTTGTATTTGAGATAAAATAAAAAAACGAGTTCGGGTTGCCTTAATAACGTAGCCGGAGCTTTCCGTGCACGTCTCTTCCAAAGCAGGCAGAGGACGCAGCTCCAAACTATTTTTAAAAGCTTGCTGAATTTTGACTGATACCATTATAATTTCTTTTTGGGCTACAAGCAATTTCAACAAAATCCAAGTGAGGTATAATCATGCTGGCGATTGATGTCAAAGATTTGCGCAAGTCGTTTAGCGTTCAGAAAAGCCGAGGTGGGCTTAAGGGCGCGTTTCAGGATCTGTTTGCACGTCAATACCAGGAGGTATTGGCCGTGAACGATATTTCATTTCAGATTCCGCAGGGCGAAATATGCGGATATATTGGAGAGAATGGTGCCGGTAAATCAACAACGATCAAGATGTTGACCGGCATTTTGGTGCCTACTTCAGGGCACATATCGGTTGGTGGATATGTTCCGCATCAGGAACGGGAGAAGTTTGTTAAAAATATTGGCGTTGTTTTTGGTCAACGGAGTCAGCTGTGGTGGGACATTGGTGTGATTGAATCATTCCATCTGCTGCGCAAAGTATACCGTGTGGATGAATCCGATTTTCGCAAACGTCTGGATGAATTGGTCGAGCGGCTGCAGCTTCAGGACTTGTTAAACCGTCCGGTACGCAAACTCAGTCTCGGTCAGCGCATGCGCTGTGAGCTGGTTGCTGCACTTCTGCACAATCCAAGTATTGTTTTTCTGGATGAACCAACCATTGGTCTGGATATCGTCGTCAAGTCGGAGATTCGTGAATTCCTGAAAGACATGAATAAGGAACACGGAACAACCATTTTGCTGACCACTCATGATTTGCAGGACATCGAGGCACTCTGTTCCAGAGTTATTATGCTTGATGCCGGAAATATCATCTATGATGGCGGTCTGGATCACCTGAAATCCCAATGGGGTAAGGAACGGGAAATCCGCTTCAAGTTCGGTACGGGTCACACGATGAAACAAATGCAGGAATGGACTGCCGCCATGCCGGTACGCTGGACTGTAGAGAACGAGTTGTCCGCATCCGTCTGGATTCCACTGGAACTTAACGTGTCGGATGTTCTTGGACGTGTCGTTGGACAAGCCGATATTACCGATATTCAGATTATTGAGATTAATACGGATGAGATCGTACGCAGTATTTACCAATCCGGTTCCGCCGAGCGCCCCGAGATTGTGGGAGCAGGGAACGGAACGGTAGGTGCATCTTAGATGAATAGTGCATTTCTTGATTTTATGCGGATCCGGTTTCTCACGATGCTGGCGTACCGGGTGAATTATTATTCCGGCATTTTGATATATACGCTGAATATCGGCGTGTATTACTTTACCTGGCAGGCTATTTACGGAGGAAGCGGAGAAATAGGAGGCTTTACGGCCGCCCAGATGACAACGTATGTGGCGGTGTCCTGGATGGCACGTGCGTTTTATTTTAATAACCTGGACCGGGAGATCGCCACGGACATTCGGGACGGCTCCATCGCGATTCAGTTCATCAGGCCAATTAACTATGTAATGGTCAAGATGATGCAGGGTCTTGGCGAAGGCATCTTCCGCTTCCTGCTTCTCATGATTCCGGGCATGCTCATTGCGATCCTGTTGTTCCCTGTCGAGCTGCCTACAGCGCCTTCGGCGTGGATTGGCTTTCTCGTCATGCTGTTCTTCAGTTTCCTCATTAACTCCCAGATTAATGTCATCACGGGACTGGCAGCATTTTTTGTGGAAAACAATGAAGGCATGATGCGCATGAAGCGCGTTGTGGTGGATCTGTTTTCCGGTCTGATCATACCAATCAGTCTTTATCCAGGCTGGCTGGCGGCGATCATGAAAGTGCTGCCTTTTCAGGCCATTACGTATTTGCCTGGTTCGGTCTTCACCGGAAGAGTCGAAGGCACCGGAATTTGGAGCGTCCTTGGCATTCAGGTGTTCTGGTTTGCCATCCTGCTCATTCCAATGATGCTGATCTGGCGTCAGGCGCGCAAGCGTCTGTTCGTGCAAGGGGGTTAACAGCATGTACTACATCGGATTAATCTGGGAATATTTGAAAAACTATATGAAAACACGTCTTACGTATCGTGCCGACTTCTGGGTGGAGATTATTTCAGATCTGTTGTTCCAGGCAACGAATCTGATCTTTATCTTTGTGGTTTTCCGTCATACGGATAATCTGGGCGGCTGGAGTGAGAGTGAAGTACTCTTTGTATACGGATATTTTATGGTGCCTTACGGCATCTTCAGCTGTTTTATCAATCTGTGGGGATTCAGTGAACGGTATATCGTCAAAGGCGAGATGGACCGTATCCTGACGCGCCCTGCGCATAACCTGTTTCAGATTTTACTTGAGAATGTGGACCCACCAGCACTCGTGGGTTCATTGATCGGCCTGATTATTATGATCTTCAGCGGAGCGGAGATGGGACTTGTCCTGGAATGGTGGCATATTCCGGCGTTAATTATTTTGGCGATCAGCTCCGTATTAATCTACGCGGGAATCTATACCACACTGACTTCCCTGTCCTTTTATTCGGATGCACCGACCGGTATTCTTCCGCTGATGTACAACATTCAGGGCTATGGGCGTTACCCGGTGACGATCTACAATCGTGCCATTCAGGTGCTGTTAACCTGGATCATTCCGTTTGCCTTTGTCGGGATCTATCCGGCAGCACTGTTTCTGGAGCGATCGGAGATGCACCGCATGGCACTGCTGACACCGGTAATGGGTCTGGTCTTTGGAGCCATCGGACTTACACTGTGGAATTACGGAGTAAAACGCTACCGTGGTGCTGGATCGTAAAGCGAGAAACCCATACAGATTTAGGATGGATGAAGGAGGAAGAGAGATGACATTAACAGAAGGCATGCAAGCCCCGGACTTTGAGCTGCCGTCAAGTACAGGGAAGACAGTGAAGCTCTCGGATTACCGCGGACAGCGGGTGCTGATCTATTTCTATCCAAAGGACATGACCTCGGCATGTACACAGCAGGCATGTGATTTTCGTGATCGTCATGAGGAGTTTCAGGGGTTAAACACGGTTATATTGGGCATTAGCACAGATCCGATGAATCGGCATGATAAATTTATAGCCAAATACGGTTTGCCGTTCACCCTGTTATCGGATGAAGAACATCAGGTTGCCGAGCAATACGGGGTATGGCAGCTCAAGAAGCTGTATGGCAAGGAATATATGGGCATTGTCCGTTCCACGTTCCTTATTGATGAAGAGGGGAAGCTGCTCAAGGAATGGTCCAAAGTTAAGGTCAAAGGGCATATTGAAGCAGCACTGGAGGCATTGAAGGAACTGTAATTTCGTCTGTTTCCATGAAAATAATCGGTCATATCAAGAAAAGGCTGTGCTTGCGGAAATATCCGTGAACACGGCCTTTTTATGTGGATGACTTTGTGCTGGACTGGTTTTTGCCATATCGAATGTGATGAACCAACAACAGGATCAGGGGAATAATAAAACTGGACGTAATATCCCAATCGACCCATGCTGGCATGATGGTGTTGGTGTAAAAAAGGACATTCGGAGCAATCAGGATGGCTAAGCCAAATATCAGCATGGCAGAAGGCAGGACAAGAAGCTTATATGTTTTTAAACCAAACATCTGGGCCATACCAGCTACAAAAGCGAAGATGTATAACTGACTCTTGGCGTAGGTTGCAATGAGCCAGGCGATAGCCATGAGGGCCTCAATTCGTTCGAAAAAGTTACCCACATTAATTTTCTGGGAAAGGGTATATGAGATATAGATTTCATGCTGGGTCAGAAAAGGTCCGAAAATCATCAGCGACATCATCAAAAGAACACTTAACAGTAATCCACCAATGAACGTGGCAAGCAGCAGATCACGTTTAATATGAGCCCCTGACACAACATAGGGAAGGACCATGCTGAGAACGATCAGTTCTCCAAAAGAAGTAAATGCCGCACGGATTACCCCCTCAACCAGACTAAACCAGGGCGTATTCAGAAAAGGCTGCAGTTTGGATATTTCTGCTTGTGGCAATAGACCCAGAAACAATAGGATCATGAACACGACCACGATGGGTGTGAGCAATTCAATCGTTTTTCCCATTGTACTTAATCCATTGAATAGCCCCCAGATCAACGGACAGATAAACATGATCAGAATGACCCGGATGGGAGTCTGCAGATAGATCTGGGTGGTCATGAAATCACCAACTTCGCGGATACAGATGGCAGCACCAATGGCAAAATAGAAGAGGTATGCAAAGGATAAGGCAGAGCCTGCCCATCGGCCAAGTAGCTTTTGACTAATCTCAATCAGGGACAAATTGGGATGTGTCTGATGAAGTTTATAGAGAACCCACATTATGAACATACCCAGAGGCTGACTGAGAAGGGAGCATAGCCACGCATCCTGTTTCCCAAATGCTGTGACAAGTGACGGATAGATCAGAATCATGTCTCCGACCATGACCAGGAAGGTGAGTAGCGCAAATTGGCGTATGGTTATTTTCTCCTGAATCAACATGCATTCCTCACTCCCTCAATGTAATCCACAACGTTCATGATGCGTTCTTGTGCCCGCCTTGCTTGCAGCTCTCTCATATTTCTAATTAATATAATCGAATCTAGTTTGATTTCCTTTTGAATGATTTGCACCAATGAATCAGGAGGAGCATGCCAGGAAGGAGGATGCCCAATGTAATATCCCAATCTATCCAATAGGGCACGACGGTAATGACGATAAAGGTAACGCTTGGTGATACGAAATTGGCTATGCCATATACAAGAAGCATGGCAGGCATGATAAGCACCTGATATTGTTTCAGTTTGAACAATTCAGCACACCCAAGAACAAAGGCATATAAATACACCGTTGCTTTGAAATAGGTGGAGATGAGCCAGGATGAAGCCATGACTGCTTCAATGCGCTGAAAAAAATTCCCGATGTTAATTTTCTGGGACAGAACAAAGGAAGTGTAGATATTGTGTTGGGTAAGAAACGCCCCCAGCACAAGCAACGAAATCGTAACAAGCGTTGCCAGCAACAGGTTGCCAAATCCTACAGCGATCAGCATGTCACGTGTTTGATTGGCAAGCCTGGCCGTATAAGGAAGAATCATCAGAATCGGAATGACTTCACCTACCGGATAGATGATACTTACCAAAATTCCTTGCAAAATGGACACCACGCTCGTGTCGGTTATAGGCTTCAGGTTTTTGATATCCACTTGTGGCAGCAGACAGAAGGTTAGTACCAGTATGAATACAATAACAATGGGCATAAGCAATTCACTGGTTCGAGCGACGCTCTCGATGCCCTTGTGCACTCCCCAGCCAATGGTAATGACGAACATCAGGATGAGGACTCGAATGGGGGTATACTGGAGTATCTGACCTGTCATAAAATCTCCGACTTCCCGCGTGTGGGTCGATGCACCTACAATAAAAAAGAACAGATAGAAGCAGGATAAGAGGCTGCCCGGCCAAAATCCCAAAATGCTTCGAGAGATCTGAATGAGATTTTGATCGGGATAATGGTTGGCCAGCTTCAGGAACATGGCCATTAGAGCCATCCCGAGAGGAATGCCAACCAGAGCGCAGATCCAGGCGTCTTGTTTGGCATAGGAAGAGATAACTGAAGGATAGATCAGCATCATATCACCGACCACGATCATGAAAGTTAGGACTGCTACCTGTCGTGTTCCAAGACGCCCTTGTTCTAACATGGTCGCACCCTCCTTTTTCTACGTTCCGGTTAGGTTTGCCAAAAACTGATTCACAGGTTCATAGATCCACATGATAATGTAGAGTGGGCTTGGAAACTCCCACAAATTAGCCGCGATGACACTGAATCCGGTTCCTGTGAGCAGCATTACACTGTATACCGCAGTTTCCTTCCATTCCTTCCTACGAATAAGACTCGGCAGATCAATCCAGCCTACAATGCCCCCGATGACAATAACGGTAATGGTCATTAACATGGTGCTTCACTCCTTCATCTCGCCCTTGAATGAATCATCCAGCGTACCTACACGCTTAATCTGGACATTGACCTTATACCGGATATCCAGATTTTCAAAGTGTTTGTCCCAGTCTTTTTCCATGGTTTTGAACAGTTTGGGATCGGCATGGTAAAGCTCCTGTCCAAATCCAAAAATATCAACATGAAATTTCCGACGTACGGAATCGACGGACTCTTGCATCAGTTCCACCAGTTTTTCCTCACTGTCTCTTTCCAGTTCCCGGATGGTTTTCATCGAACCAATGTGAATATCACACTCCACCGCACCAATGGAAGAAACATTTTTGAGGCTAACATTGACGATGGGCAGTCCGTTAACCACTTTTGCTTCCCGTTTTGTCTTTGTTCGAAGTGCTTTGAATGTCACCTCTCCGGAATTTCGGCAAGGCAGATGGCTAACCGTTGACACCACGTTGTCCCGGATGTAGTTGTACCCTTTGGATTCATCTTCAGTAAGCCAGCCAATTAGTTTGTCTTGTCGAAATACGCTCAATCCCGTTGTATTCAGTTTGGCTGGTGTTGAAATGGAGGAAATGTTATCTTTACTGCCGCTTTTCTTCGTATCTCCAACGATTTCTATACCTGTAATTGCGGGCTGGATACCTGGGGTCAATATGTGATTCAATAATTCATCCCCGGTAATGGCCGTCGTAGGTGACCATGTTTTGAATGAAACATCCAGAGAGCTGAATAACTTCTCGGCTGGAATATTATCTAATGGGGTGAGGACATCAAGCACTTTGGAGGCTGTAGTATTACGTGCAACCATGACGTAATAGTCCGGGCGAGCAGAAGGCTCTCGCATCAGGGCTTCCATCACATCATAGATGCCTACTTTGCGTGCGTATTCTTCTCCAAATACAAGGATTCGAATATGGGCCATGAAGATGCGGCGTGGGCTGGTCTCCGTTAGTTTCTGGATCGCTTCAAAGAGGGTGTCGGCGGAAGCCTGATATTGCGTAACAGGCGTTCCTTGTCCTCCCCCTGATTTGGACGATACTTCATTTGGAACGACTACCTGGGCACTGACCCTGACCATATCTCCATCCTTGTCCACACCGAGTCCAAGCATGATACCGAGTTCATTGAGCTCCCGGCGGTCCCAGCATCCAGTAAGGAGAGGAAGCAGAACGGAGAGGCACAAAATCAATCGTAGACATTTGTTCATACCTTGTTCTCCTTAACTCATTAGCGTTTTGTTTTTTTGGTGGACTGTCTGACTTCGTCAGCTGTACCTGTGGACAGGGGGCGTGTCTTCATTCGGGCCCAGGGCACACGAAAGATCGTATCCTTCAGATCCTGCTGGATTAAAGGTGCAAAAGGTGACATGTACGATACACCAAATGAACGCAGGCTGCAGAGATGAGTGACGGTAATTAGCAGAATCATCAGGATGCCATAGAATCCAAAGGCGGCAGCCAGAATCATTAACACAAAGCGAAGAATCCGTACAGAAATGGACAATCCGTTCTCAGGGATGACATAGCTGGATATGGCTGTGATGGATACGATAATGACCATTGCCGCAGATACCACTCCTGCATCTACTGCAGCTTGACCAATTACAAGCGTGCCCACAATGGAAACGGCTTGACCGACTGTTTTCGGTATGCGAATGCCAGCCTCCCGCAGAATTTCATAAGTCAGTTCCATCAAAATGGCTTCGATAAACGCGGGAAAAGGAACTCCTTCACGCTGGGCTGCGAGACTAATGAGCAAATTCGTTGGCAGCATCTCCTGATGAAAGGTAGTGATCGCAATATAAAAGGAGGGGGCAAGTAGAGCGATAAAAAAGGCCAGATAACGAATCATGCGAATTAGTGAACTGATATCAGCCCGTTGATAATAATCCTCGGGAGATTGAAAGAAATGCACAAAAAGAGCAGGAACGAGCAGTACGAAAGGAGTTCCGTCCACAATAATGGCGACCCTGCCTTCAAGCAAAGCGGCGGAAACCGTATCCGGTCGTTCACTGTTGTAGACTGTAGGGAAGATTGTCCGTGTTTTATCCTGCACAAGTTCTTCAATATATCCACTTTCGAGAATACTGTCGATATCAATCTGATCAAGTCTTCGCCGGAGTTCGCTGACCACCTCAGGGTCAACGATGTGTTTCAGGTACAATACGGCGACTCGGGTTTTGGTGACCCGGCCTACCTTCCTTTCTTCAATCCACAAATGAGGATCGCGAATACGTTTGCGGATCAGGGCTGTGTTGGTACGCAGATTTTCATTGAAACCTTCCATTGGGCCGCGAACAACCGTTTGCGTGACCGGTTCCCCTACAGAACGATCCTCCCATCCTGCTGCACCTATTCTCAGACCACGTTTCGATCCTTCAAGCAGCAAAATGGCCGAGCCTGCGAGCAGGGCATTGAGCACATCCTGCATGTCATCAATTAACAACACTTCACTGGCTGCCAGGATGTCATTCTGGAGGTAACTCAAATGTTCGCCATCTGCCGAAAAATCGGGAAGCTCATGGGTTTGCAGTAACGATTCCAGAATGGCCTGATTGATAATACTTACATCGACCATGCCATCGATATACAGCAACACAGAAGGCCACTTGTGCAAGCATTGCAGTGGACGAATCATCAAGTCATTGCTGTGCCCCATGACATGTTTGCAGTACTCCGTGTTATCGCTCAGATTCGGAGAAATAGGTCTGGAATTATCATTCTGCTCCACTGCTTTCATGCGTTCACCCCCATATATCCTATATTTGCAAGTTAGTATGACCTGGATGAGTTCAACTTATGAAAAAAAGAAATGATGCGAAAAACATTACAAATACAAAAGTAGATTGCTAAATTCAATCGATTAGAATAATATCTAATTAGATTATGATCTAAATTATAAAACGGGGTAATATCATGTCATTCAGTTTGTTTTCTAAACGTCTACTATTGCAGGCAGAACCGGAATACAGGCGACTCTTCATCGCAGGATTGGTAAATGGGATTGGAGATCGATTCAGTCAGGTAGCCATGCTCGCCTTGATTCTCAGTACAACCGGCTCAGGTGTTGCCGTAGGACTCGCGCTCGGATTACGAGTATTTCCTTTTCTTCTTCTGGCTCCGCTTGGAGGTATATTAACGCTGTATTTTAGCCGGCGAACAATTATGGTGGTTACCAATATCTTAAGAACGCCGCTGGCTTTAAGTTATCTGCTTGTGCACAGTGCAGATGACTTATGGATTCTATATACAGCAAGTACGCTGCTGGCTTGTGCAGAAGCGGTCTATGCACCTGTCCGCAAGTCGGGAATCCCCTTGCTTGTTCAATCGGATAATCTGCACAAGATGAATGGGCTTGAACAGGTCATGAACGGTTCTGTCCTCATAGTAGGGGCTTTTCTGGGGGGACTCGTTTCATCCATAATGGGCCCTCAGGCAGCTTTTGCAACGAATGCAATCGCTTTCTTGATTGCCGCTGCCTTGATTCGTAAGATTTCGTTTCCACCCATCAGCACGGATCGGTCAGATGGAATGATGGAGAGGCCGCCAGCAAAAAAGGAAGCTGTAGTGACTCATGTGTTGTGGCAGTTAATTATCTCATCTGTCCCTCTGCAGATCATCGTTGCCTTTGAGTTATGGGTCCCTGTCCTAAACGGGATTGATAATGTACTGATCAGTGTATACGCGATTGAAGTATTTAAACTTGGTGACTGGGGTGTGGGACTGTTTTACGCATCACTTGGGATTGGACTTGTGCTCAGCAGTTGGGGTTCTCGTTACTTGCAGCACTGGCTGCTCCCCGGAGTTGTTGCATGTTTGTTGATAGAAGGATGTTTGTTAATGCTGTTAAGTGAGACCAGGTACGCGGCAATTGCTGCTTTGATATATATTTTGCTCGCTTTTATGTCAGGTATAGGGAATGCCTGTCTGGATACGTTGCTCATGCGAGAAACACCTGAGCGATACCGCGGGCTTATCTATGGTTTGGTGACGGCATGCAGCAGTTCCATGCTTGGGTTCTCCATGTTTGGTACAGGGATGCTGCTGGAAGTGACTGAACCGCGTAGGCTTGGATTTGCAGGAGGGTTGGGATTTGCGGTGATTGCTCTTTTGCTTGCAGCTTACGCGTGGATTCGTGCACGAGATGTTTTCACAAAAAGATAAGATAAACAAAAAGAGTCGCGATTATCGCGACCCGTGACCATGCTTCATTCTGCATTCTGTTTCTGTCTAATCGGAGAGGACTTGCGAATGGAGCGTTGTCCCCACGCTTTCCGATAGCGGTACAGCACGGCTGCGATCAGCAGCAGTCCAATGGCTGCAACGATATATGCTGCGTATTGATGCGCCAGATGGAACACTGCGTTCCATTGTGGACCGAAAACTTTTCCTATACCCAAAAATAACACGACCCAGAATAAGGCACCCGAGTACGCATACAAAGCGAATTTGCGAAATGGGACAGCAGCTATACCTGCGAAATATCCAGTGAAATGTCGTACACCAGGTATGAAATACCCGATGAAAATCAGAGCATTGCCGTATTTGGCAAACCACTTTTGCGTTTTATCCAGCTTGTCCTGTTTGAACAGAAACCATTTTCCGTAACGGACAATGAAGGGTAAGCCTGCTTTGGCCCCAATGAAATAAGTGATGGTCATACCGATCGTCGTTCCCAGAAAAGCAAGGATGGCGAGAATCCCGAAGTCCAGTTGTCCCTTGTACGATAGATATCCCGCGTAAGCCATTGTTGTCTCTCCCGGGAAGGGAAGAGCGATAAACTCCAGCAGTAATCCAAAAAACAAAACGCTGTATCCGTAGGATCCAAACAGATGCTGGACCTTTTCAAGCAATTCCAATAGATTTCACTCTCCTGAAGACAGGGGAATCGGCTGACTCTCCATGCTGTCCTGTATACGATGTCTGCAACGATCCGGCATATGCACGCTTACGGTGGCTTATCCCTGTCACAGCAGTGGTTCCGGTGATATGTGCCTGCTCATTATGCTACCCAATCCCAGGCAAAGAATCAATCATGAGCTACAAAAAAATGTGAAAAATATAAAACAGAAATGCGTCTTTTTTCCGCGGAGCCTCCATATAATTCTAACAAATCTGCTAAAGTCTATCAGCAGAATTACTAGAGACGTTGGAGGATGATTCGTAAATGGTGCAGAGAGCGGAATTCGTAATGGTGGATAATGAGCAGCAATCCGCAAAAATTAAACCCGTACATAAACATGTATTCCCTAAATGGTCGGTATATCTGCTTCGTCTTGCAGTGATGGCATGTGTATTTGTTTCTTATGTTTGGGCAGCATACCCTTCTTACGCCGCTGGCGCTGAAGCTGTTGGTTCCCAGAAAGAGAGTAACAAGGAAAAGGTAGTCTATCTGAGTTTTGACGACGGACCGGGCAAGCATACCCGTGAAGTATTGGATATTTTGCACGAAGAACAGGTTCAGGCTACATTCTTCGTGCTTGGAGAGCAGGCAGAACGATATCCTGAACTGATTCAGGCAGCTGTGGAAGAGGGACATGCACTCGGCAATCATACATATAACCATCATTATGATGAACTGTATCGTGATTTTAAAACGTTCTGGAAACAGGTTAAACAGACTGAAGAAATTGTAAACCGTATTGCAGGGTTCCGTCCCAATCTGGTGCGGGCACCTGGCGGGACGTATGGACATTTTGATCAAAGCTACTTCGATCTGCTCGAGTTGGGCGGGTATACCGTGATGGATTGGAACGTAGACAGTGGTGATTCGAAGCGCAAGGGTGTCCCTGCCAAAGAAATTTTGCGTAATGCAACCAAGGTGCCTGCCGGAACCAGCTCAGTGATTGTGTTAATGCACGATGGAGGTGCGCATGCGGAGACGGTAAAGGCGCTGCCGGAAGTCATCCAATACTACCGCGATCATGGATATCGTTTTGACACAATGAAGGCGGAGGATCAACCTGTGCAATTCCGTGTTCATCCTGAAGGGAAATATAAATCTCGCAAAGCACCGGGGACCGAATGGATAGAGGATCATGTGAAAGCAAACAGTAACCTGTGGTTGACCGGCAAGGAACTGAAGATCGAGATTGGTCTTGCGGCAGCCACATTGAAACAAGGCGAGTTTCGCGTGGAAGATCAGCGGATCATGGTGCCACTGCGACCTTTTATGAAAAAGTTTGGCGGCAGCACCCGCTGGGACGTGGAATCCAGAACGGCAACCGCAGTTTGGAAGGATAGAGTTATTCAGGCTGACAGTGTCAGCGGGGAACTGAAAACCACATCGACGAGTCTATTGCATGACAGCACCATTCAGGGAGGGGTGCAGAGCCAGGGAGGAACCATCTGGGTTCCGCTGCGGGAATTACTGGAGATGATGGGACTGAATCTATCTTCATTACATGCAAATGACTCGGAGTGGGTTGTGAAAGCCAATATGCCCCTTGCAGCAGCATTAAGCATCTATTTGCACCGAACAATCTGAATAAACTGCTTCAGGCAGGACTAATCTCTCTACTTCCGGGCAACAATGAATCATAGATTACTATGACTCTGGGAATGCCGATGGATGGAAGGAGAATGAGGGATATGTCGTATATTCGAATGGAACATGAACATGCGGTCGAGCTGTTGAACAGGGTTACCAAACGGGTCGAAAGTGTGATTATTGGCAAAAAACAAGAGATTCAATATGTTCTTACTGCGATGCTCAGTGGGGGTCACGTGCTTCTGGAAGATGTACCGGGGACGGGGAAAACAATGCTGGTTCGTGCTGTCGCTTCTTCACTGAACTGCTCCATGGGCCGTATTCAATTCACATCCGATGTCATGCCTGCAGATGTAACGGGTACGTCCATGTATCATCCACACACAAGTGAGTTTACATTTCGGCCCGGCCCAGTCATGTCCAACATTGTACTGGCAGATGAAATTAATCGTGCTTCACCTCGAACTCAGTCTGCCCTGCTTGAAGCCATGGAAGAAAGGCGTATTACGGTAGACGGTATAACACATGCTTTGCCAAGGCCATTCTTCTTGCTGGCTACACAGAATCCTCTGCAGTTTGAAGGCACCTATCGTTTGCCTGAGGCTCAGCTGGACCGTTTCCTTATGCGAATTGGGCTCGGTTATCCTGAGCCGGAACAGGAAGTGGAGCTGCTAACCAGAGTGCACAGCAGAGAATTGCTGGATGAACTCCGGCCGGTCGTGCTTGCTGAAGAAGTGGTTGCGATGCAGCGTGAGATCAGGCATGTGCATGTTGATCCCGTGGTCAAACAATATTTGGTTGCTGTCGTTGTTGCCACTCGAATTCATCCAGCCGTCAGACTTGGCATTAGCCCGCGCGGAACATTGGCCTGGATGGCTGCCACACAGGCATATGCCTACCTGCAGGGGCGCAGCTATGTCATTCCGGATGACGTGAAAGAGATGGCTCTTCCGGTTCTTGCCCATCGGATTGGGCTGAAAGCCCAGAACAGAACAGAAGCATTCCAGGGGCAGGAACAGGTCATTCAGGATGCACTATCATCTGTTCCCGTACCTGTACAGATGACAGCTCAGGGAAGGGGCCGGCGGTGATGACAGCGCCTGTTCAATGGCTGTTCCATGCTGTTCTGGTGTCAGCTTTCGCTTCCTTATATATATGGCATGGGGGGAAGGCTGCACTATTTCTGTCCATTATGATGTCCCTCATCCTGATCAGTGGTCTGATCATTCATTTGTTAGGGCCTAAACGGATTCGCATTCGCCGGCAAATGAACTCGGAACGGATTATGGTTGGGGAAATAGTGCGGGTTCGGGTGGAAGTGGAATTTGAATGCCGCATCCCACTGCTGTGGATGGTGCTCTGTGAAGATACTCCTGCTGGTGTGCATCGCAAATTATTTTTTCCGGGAAACAGGCGCAAATTTGCCTATCAATATCAAATGTCCGGTTTGCGAAGAGGCCTGTATCAATGGGGTTCAGGACAATTGTACTGGGGGGATGCGTTTGGCTGGAGTACGGTCGCTGCAGAGACAGCGGGCAGTACACCCCTTGTTGTTGTTCCATCCGGATCAACGTACGCAGATTGTGAGTCTGCATCATTCGCGAATACAGATGAAGGGGTTCCTATTGAACCGATAACGGGTCAGGGAAGCCGGAGTCCCGAGTTCCGTGAGTATCAGCCGGGAGATCCGATGGGACGCATTCATTGGAAAAGCACGGCCAAGACAGGCAAGCTTCAAACCTTTTTGCCCGAAATATCAGAATCAACGTCATTAGGCATAGTAGTGTACGAAGGCAAGACAGGATATGGACGTCGAACTCAGGAGGCGAAGGAGCATCCTGCTTTTGAACGTGCGGTTAACATGGCTGCCCGCTGGGTGTTTACAGCTGTTCGGGATCATGTACCCTACCAGCTGTGGAGAACAGGTGAAGATACAGGTTCAAACGGGGAAACGTATTGGTTAAGTGACTTAATCCATGCGGAGCATGTAAATCTCTCACTGGATAGACTGGCCCAAGCGAACATAGCAAGTGCTGCCTCATCCGTCTCATCCCTGTTGGAACCAACGATGCTGGACGAATGGCCAACCGGTACACGCGTCGTCGTCCTGACCGGCAGGTTGGATGCCTTGCTGACTGAATGGATACTCGGCGCTGCTGAGCGGGGACATGAGATAGAAGTACAGTTGACCGAGACACCGTTTGATGAGGAAAAAGTGACAATGAATGCTTTACCCGAAGGGGCGGAGCACCCATCAGTACAGTGGACGGACCAGCTTCGTCTCAGCGGGGTGAGGATCAGTACAATCGCAGACAGTACAGTGCCTTCCGCGGGAAAGGCAGGTGTCTCGGATGTGGGAGCGTAGTTACAGGAATACACCGACGTCGGGCTTGCAATCTGCGGAAGAGATTTCAAGCCTCGGTTTGGATGCCAAAGCCAACCCTGCCAAGAAAGAGCCTGCCGTTTACAGTATAAGCATTTCTGCCATTTTGCTGCTCCTATCCCTGGAGTGGATCTATCCGATCACTTCTTCGGGACAACAGGGAAGCGAGCGTTTTCTGGCAGTGATGGCGGGCCTAACAGGTGCCCTCCTTATCGCAGGATTGCTGCGTGTGGGGTGGATCATGGGGATACTGCTCCGCCTGTGCATGGCTCTGACGGCTCTATGCCTGATGTATGGAGGCAGTGATCCTGCCGGGTGGGCTCTGGAATATCCGGGAACATGGATGGAGGATATCCGTTCATTTATGGAGAGCAGGCGTTTTTATTCCATCAGTACAGAGACAAGAGGGTTACTGATGATGTGTGGCTGGAGCATGCTCATGGCTTCCGTACAATCCCTTGTATTGATGCGGCGAAGTGTCATGCTGTTTGGAAGTGCTACCCTGCTCTACTTGCTGCTCTTGGAAACATTGGCCGGGCTGGATGTGTATGCCTCCGTTGTCCGGTCTGTTCTATGGATTTTGCTGATCCAGGCCATACTGCAATTGCTCCGTCTGCTTGAAGGAGTTACGACGCCAACCTTCCGCCGATATCCCTTTGGTCGCTGGTGTGCGGTGGCTGTTGCTGCCGCAGTGGGGATGGTGCTGATCTCTGTTGTGCCGGGCAGAGTTGCCACCGTCCCTGGGCCGGAACGATTATCCCTGGACCAAATGGGGGAACGTCTTGCTCGCTGGGCAGGTTATACACCAAACAGCAGCATCCCTGCTTCAGCATCGGTCACGGGGTACAGCACGGTGGATGCGCCAATGGGATCCCCGTTGGTCCAAGGGGACGCCATCTTTTTTACAGCGAGAAGTCCTGAAGTTACGTATTGGCGTGGAGAGACTCGTTCATATTATAACGGCAGTACATGGAGTGATCCTGGGCAAGGCTTCCAAGAGGCCAGTCCGGCAGCTCTTTTCCGTACCGATGGTTGGGAGAATCAAGCCTACTGGACTCGCATTCGTCAAACGGTCACGCTGAAGCGGGCTTGGAGAGGGCCGAATCCTCTCTTTACTGGCGGAGTACCCTTAAACCTGTCCTTTCAAGATGAGAAAGATTCTAACGAGAAAAGCAGGTTTTCCCTGCTCTCCAATGCAGATTCGGCTACGCTATGGCTCGCAGGTTCAAGCAATCGTGAACCAATCAAGACCTATACAACAGATGTCATGATTCCCACCGCAACACCGGAACAGCTTCGACTATTAGGGAAGGCGAGCAGTACGAGCCAAGATCCGGCAAAAATCCGCAGAACCTATCTCCAGCTACCGGCATCTCTGCCTGAGCGGGTACGCTCACTTGCAAGCTACATTATCCAGGAGAGCGAAACGCGTTATGACGCGGTCCAGGCGGTGCGGACCTATCTGGAAGAGCATGCGGAATACACCTTGGACACTCGCATGCCGCCCCGCGGGACAGATTTTGTGGATGACTTTCTGTTTGTCACGGGAGAGGGGTACTGTAACCACTTCTCAACAGCGATGGTCGTTCTGCTGCGCGCGGAAGGTATTCCTGCACGCTGGGTGAAGGGATTCGGAGCCGGGGTACCGGACCCAGAGGTGTCGGGACAGTACATCATTACCCAGGGGGATGCCCATTCCTGGGTGGAAGTGTATTTTCCCGGCGCCGGCTGGATGCCGTTTGAGGCTACGCGGGGCTTCGCGATGCCGCAAGGCGAAGGCACAGACGCCGCAGCGGCCGCCGAGGCGCAGCCCGGCGAGTTGAACCCACCGCAGTCTGGCGGTGGGTTGGGGAGTGCGGTCGCCTGGCTGCTGGCGCCCGCACGTGCCCTTGCCGCGGAGCCATGGCTCGCGGCAGCTCTTGCAGCGGCGGCTCTGCTGGCCGCTGCCGGGACCGTGCGCATGCGGCGGCTTCGCCCCGCGCTGCGGATAAGGCTGCTGCTGGCTTGGCCGCGCAGCAGCTTTCCAGACCGCGAGCGGCTGCTCAGCGCCGCCGCTCCGGTCTGGGCCGCGCTCGCGCGCCGGTACGGCCCGCGGCCGCCGGGGATGACGCTGCGTGAATATGCAGCGTCACCCGCCTTGGCCGCAGGCACGGACAGCGCGGACATCGCGCGGTTTGCAGCCGACTGGGAACGGCTGCTGTATGGGCCAGACCGTCCGCTTCGCGCGGACAGTCTCGATTTCCTGCGCCGGGCACTTCGTCTGGCCCGGCGCCTGCAGGCACCGTAACATCGTCCAGGGACGCCTTCCTCGCTGCATGCGAGCGAGGCGTCTTTCGACGATTTTTCCGGTGTGGTGCCTGTCTTTTTTTCTCATTAAATTGGCATGAATAACTTCTTCGGGAATGAATTGAATGGAAGTGGGAATTCTGTAGGAAAACTCGCAATAAAGGGGCCTTCATATCAAATGTTCAAACCGTCCACAAAAAGGAGTTTCGTCTTTCCTTGACGGTATGTTTTGTCGTTGCGTATAATTAGTTTCATTAATTGAGGGAGGCACGGTAATGAATAAGCAAAATGAAATTGTGGTTGTCCTTGACTTTGGGGGCCAATACAACCAGTTAATCGCCAGAAGAATCCGGGATCTTGGCGTATACAGCGAGCTTTTGCCGTATAACACACCGGCTGAGAAGATCGCAGAATTGTCACCAAAAGGAATCGTATTCTCCGGAGGCCCATCCAGCGTATACGCTGAGAATGCTCCGCACGTGGATCCGGGTGTTTATGACCTAGGACTTCCGATCTTCGGAATTTGCTACGGTATGCAGCTTATGGCGCAGCAGCTTGAAGGTAAAGTAGAACGTTCCGAGAAACGCGAATACGGTAAGGCAGATATCGAGTTTGCACCAGGTGCTGCTCTTGCAAAAGGCATCGAAGGTGAACACACGGTATGGATGAGTCACGGTGATCACGTGGTTTCTCTTCCGCAAGGATTCAAACTGGATGCAGGCACGGAAAGTGCGCCGATCGCTGCGATGAGCAACGACGAGCGCAAATTGTATGCTGTTCAGTTCCATCCGGAAGTACGTCACTCCGTTCGTGGTAACGATATGATTAGCAACTTCCTGTTCGACATCTGTGGTTGCGAAGGCAACTGGAGCATGGAGACGTTTATCGATGATACGATCAAAGATATTCGTGAAAAAGTGGGCGACGGTAAAGTGCTGTGCGCACTGAGCGGTGGTGTGGATTCTTCCGTTGTTGCTGCACTGCTTCACAAAGCGATCGGTGATCAATTGACATGTATGTTTATCGACCATGGTCTGCTGCGCAAAGGCGAAGCGGAGAGCGTAATGGAGACGTTTGTCGGCAAATTCGACATGAAAGTTGTCAAAATCGATGCACAAGAGCGCTTTATGTCCAAGCTGGCTGGTGTGGATGATCCGGAACAAAAACGTAAAATCATCGGTAACGAGTTTATTTACGTATTTGACGAAGAGTCCAAGCAGTTTGATGACTTTGAATTCCTGGCGCAAGGTACACTGTACACGGACATCGTGGAAAGTGGTACAGCGACAGCTCAAACGATCAAATCTCACCACAACGTGGGTGGATTGCCTGAAGATATGAACTTTAAGCTGATCGAACCACTGAGCACCTTGTTCAAAGATGAAGTGCGCAAAGTGGGCACCGAGTGCGGTCTGCCAGACGAAATCGTACACCGTCAACCTTTCCCGGGTCCGGGTCTTGCGATCCGTGTTCTTGGTGAAGTTACGGAAGAGAAGCTTAAAATCGTGCGTGATTCAGATTACATCCTGCGCGAGGAGATTGGCAAAGCGGGTCTGGACCGCGAAATCTGGCAATACTTCACGGCTCTGCCGAACATGAAGAGCGTAGGCGTTATGGGTGATGCCCGTACGTATTCCTACACTGTAGGTATTCGTGCCGTAACATCCATTGACGGTATGACAGCGGACTGGGCGCGTATCCCTTGGGATGTACTGGAGAAAATCTCCGTACGTATCGTTAATGAAGTCGATAACGTTAACCGTATCGTGTACGACGTAACATCCAAACCACCAGCAACGATCGAGTGGGAATAGATTTACGTTCAAACGGTAAATAACTAAAAAACTCCCTTTAAACATGTTTCGCACATGTTAAAGGGAGTTTTTTTCGGTTAGAGATACCTAACCCCGAAGTACTGATTGGGACAGCATAACTTCAGAAAAGTATGACGTGTGGCGTAAGCATCCTGCTTGCAAAACCTCAGCGTTTTTATTCAGGTTTTTCATTATTCTGTGTGTAGTACAAACGGAAAATAATGTCCTGGTTATGGTTACCGAATCCTTGTCCGAATACGGTCACGCCACCAATGTGCTCTGCATCCTCCTTGACAGCAATGCGAAGAGACCAATAACTGTTGCGAATGCCGATATCATCGATGGTTACATCAGACAATTTTACGCCATCCATGAACGTGCCTTCCTTTTTGATAATCAGATGCTTCAGCAAACCATACTGGTTTACGCTCTCGAACCACCAGGGCGGATTCAGCTTGCCTCTTCCTCCGAAGTCACCCGGGCTCGTCCACATCCCTACCTCAACATCATTGACGATAAAGGATATATCGGAAGGCCAGTTGTTGTTGGTCAGTGGGGCCTCCGAGGAAATTTCCATCGAAATTTCCAGCTCCTCGGGATTCTCATCTCCCATTAGATAATTCGGTACTTTGTACTCAATGTAACCTTGTCCAAACCACAATATTTTTGCCTTCAGTCGATCAGGGTCCAGGAAATAACGGGGATCATCAAAAATTCCGATAATGGAATCCCTTGTACATATGCCACAAGTTGGTTTGATCTGCAGATCAGTAAAATGTCCTACAGATATTTCAGTTTTGTGAATCTCCCGTTGAATGACGTCCTTGGTTGGGAATGCGATTTCAAGAGTATCCATGCGAAGAGAGCAGACCTTTTGGGCAGCTCCGCCTTTACCCGGCGCCATGTTGGATTCAATGACACCAGCCTTTTCCAGCTTTTTAACATGCATGGTCATAATGGCGCTGCTCAGTCCAAGGGCTTCGGCCAATTCTTTTATATTCATAGAGTTCTTGGACAGCAGATGAACGATCTGAATACGTACACTGCTGGATAGAGCTTCGAAGATATGCAGGTTTTTTTCGTTCAGGTCGATTTTCAATGTAATTCCTCCGAAAGAAATGAAATATTAACATTTATGTGAATGGTAAACGTAGAATATTATAATATCGGATTCTGAATATAATCACAACGGATTTAGATAAATAATACCAAAAATATAACACAAAAACAAAGTAATTCAGAAAAATGTAAAAACAAACCATGAAATAACCAAAAAAATCCTGCTCAAATATTGACACACGATGCTCTGTATCTTAATATTTAGGTGAATTAATAACATATTTACGAATTTATGAACAAAAGCATTAACTATTCATTGCAGAACAGGAGATGACAGCGTGAGTACAGTTTCAAAGAAGGAATCATTTGTTAATCCGATTATACCGCAACGAGCCGATCCGTGGGTATATAAACATGCTGACGGCTATTATTACTTTACAGGTTCAGTACCTGAATATGACCGGATCGAGGTCAGAAGAGCCCGTACGGTTCAGGAGCTGGATAGCGCAGAGCCCGTTGTGGTTTGGCGTAAGTACGATGAGGGACCGATGAGTGCCAACATCTGGGCACCGGAAATTCATTATGTCCACGGTAAATGGTACATCTATTTCGCTGCAGCGCGTACAACGGATACGGTGGAAGGACTTTTTGACCATCGCATGTTCGTGTTGGAGAATGCATCGGCCAATCCGCTTGAAGGCGTATGGGAAGAAAAGGGGCAAATCAAGACGAAGTGGGAAAGTTTCGCACTTGATGCAACCTCATTCTTACATAAAGATGTTCAATATCTCGTATGGGCACAAAAGGATCCAGATATCGTTGGCAATTCCAACCTGTATATAGCGTCAATGGAAAATCCGTGGACACTGGCTTCCGAGCAGGTCATGATCGCCGAACCAACACATGATTGGGAGAAAATCGGATTCCTGGTCAATGAAGGCGCTGCTGTCCTGAATAGAAATGGCAAAATTTTTATTTCGTTCTCTGCGAGTGCTACAGACCACAATTATTGTATGGGTCTGTTGTATGCCGAGGAAGGTAGTGACCTATTGTCACCCGAGAGCTGGACGAAGCTGCCTGCACCTGTATTCCAAACGGATGAAGAGTCGGGACAATACGGCCCTGGGCATAACAGCTTTACCGTATCGCCGGACGGAAGTCAGGACATCTTGGTCTATCATGCCCGGAATTACAAGGAAATCGAGGGAGACCCACTGTATGACCCCAACCGCCATATGCGAGCGCAGGTTTTTGGCTGGGATGAGCATGGATTTCCGCACTTCGGCAGACCCGTTCCGGATAGTCGACAGGTGAATGCGTAATAAAAAGTTGAACTTTCGCTAAAAAAAAGGAACAAAGTGGTTGACAAATGTAAGCGCTATGAATTACGATAAATTCACATAAACATTAATGATTAATTTATACATTAATGTTTGGGAGAAGGATGAAGGGAGTGCTCCTAGGCAAGCTTCCTTCAGCAAGTTCTACATTGTAAGCAGGGCCGGTTTCCAAGGAGAAAATTGCAGTGCCCTGTGATTTTCTCGATTAATTGAATGCGTTTACAGATATGCTTAGGATTGATCATTCTAGGGGGGTTCTTGTGTGAAGCGTACAAAAAAAGGTTTTGTAACCATGGTATCTATGCTGCTCCTGCTGGTCACTGTACTGTCGGGTTGCAGCTCGGACGACAAAAATACGATTACGTTCTGGACGCCACTGACTGGAGAGGATGGCGCCTATATGGACCAGTTAGTTAAAGAATATAACGCCACCGAACCAGAAATCAAATTAAAACATGTGATCACCTCTGATATGTATACCAAGCTGTCAACGGTAATCAACTCTGGCAAGGGTGTTCCTGATCTGGCTATTATCCATGCTGACCGTGTACCGGGCTTTGTGAAACAAGACGTGCTTGAGCCAATGACGGCGATGCTGGCTGCGCAGCCAGAGATTAAGGAAGAGAACTATCTGCCGCAAGCATGGTCAACGGGAACCATTGATGGAACGCAATATACTGTGCCTCTCGATATTCATAGTAATGTCATGTACTACAACGAGGATTTGCTGAAAAAGTATAACGCGGAATCTTTCCTGGACGATGATGTTGTTACAATTGATGAGATGCTTTCTTTACAGGGCAAGCTCGACGAAGGAGACTTTGTTGTCAATGACGCTTTGCTCGGATGGGTTATCCTTGGCCAGCTGCAAAATGTGGGCGGTGATGTGCAGAAGGATGGAAAGCCGGCGCTGAACACGCCTGAGATGAAGGCAGCTTTTGAAAGTGTCAAAAAGATTGCAGATGCGGGTCTCATGACCCCGTTCGGTGAAGATGGTTACTTGATGTTCCAATCCGGTAACGTACTGTTTTCCACAGATGGTACATGGAGCTCAACTGCACATGCGACTGTTGAAGGGCTAAATTTCGGTGTAACGAATGTATACTCATCTACTGCTGATAAGTTTACAAACCGTTCTTCCTCTCATCTGTTTGCGATGTTAAAGAATGAGGCCAGAACAGATGAAAAGGAACAGGGGATTGGTAAATTCCTGGAGTTTATCCGCCAAAATTCAATCGAATGGGCCAAAGCAGGGCAGACCGTTGCGAGTAGACAGGTCATTGAGAGCCCGGAATACAAGGATTACATGCAGTCATTCTTCACGTCCAACGAGAAGGAGATTGAATCCCTCTACATCTATACTTACGAGCACTATCCTTATGTAGCTGAAGCGGTTGACAAATACGCGGCAGATATCGTGCGCGGCAATGTTGAGCTGGATGCGACACTGCAGACCATGCAAAAAGAGGTTGAGGACAAAATTGCTCAAGGAAGCAGTGGAGCCCAGTAACATTTAAATCGCATAAAACGGATGTGCTGCACATCCCGCCATTCTACTGTAATAGAAGCAATGTGTCGCATGGGTGGCACATTGCTTTTCCCAAAGGAGAAATGAAAGGATATGAATAAACGATCATTTGCACCGTTCCTGTTTGTTGGTCCTCATCTGATCCTGTTTCTGGTGTTTATACTTCTGCCAACGATCTACGGAATATATGCCTCATTTACGAGATGGAATTTGATAAACGATCCGGTATGGGTCGGATTTGAAAATTATAGAACCATCTTATTCGACCAGGATTCCTCATTTCATTTTCAATTCTTTAATGGTTTGAAGAATACGTTGATCTTCGTGGCGCTGAGTGTCCCACCGTTAATCATCATTCCATTGCTTGTAGCCGTGGCTCTTGAACATAAAAAAGTGAAATTCAAAGGGTTCATGCAGGCGATTATCTACATTCCAGGCATGATTTCCATTTCAGCGGCAGCGTTGATTTGGTCTCTTATTTTCAATAAACAGCTTGGTATCACCGGTAATGTATTCGGATCAGAGGTATCGTGGGCAGCCAATCAACCGTATGCCTGGATCATTATTATTGTGATATCGGTGTGGGGAGCTGTCGGAGGAAACATGATTATTTATCGTGCTTCCATTAATGGGGTTCCCAGTGATCTGTATGAAGCAGCCGAGATGGATGGTGCTGGACCTGTACGCCGATTTTTCAGTATTACGCTGCCTTCCATCCGTTTCCCGCTGATTTTTACGTTTGTCATGACAACAGCTGGTGCGTTCAACGTTTTCGGTCAGCCTTTGATGATGACCGATGGTGGACCGCAGCAGACTACCCATGTTCTCATGATGTATATTCGCCAGCTTGCGTTCGGCTCCGGTGAGTCAGTGGCAGGTATGGCTTCCGCCATGGCTGTGCTGTTAGGACTGGTTATTCTGGTCATCTCCGCATTGCAGTATTACGTGATGAACCGGAATGCCAATTAAAGGAGCAGGATCGAACGTGGATCGGGAAGGAGCAGGTATATCAACATGGTCAAAAAAATAAGTATATCCAAATATATATCGTATCTATTTTTGGTATCCATTTGTGTCATTTGGGTGGTGCCCGTTATTTTCGGGATTACGACTTCATTTCGCTCACAGGCAGAAGTGGTGTCGGCTGGCTTCCGCCTATTTCCTAAAGAATGGGACTTTAACAACTACGTTGCCATACTGGAAAACACGTCAACCGCTCCGATTTTGAGATGGTTGAGCAATTCACTGATCATTGCGGTCTCTCATACATTGCTTGTCGTTTTTATTATCTCTCTTACAGGCTACGGATACACAAGGTTGAAGTTCAAAGGGAGAGACGCCTTGTTTTTCACGCTTCTCGGTATTTCGTTTTTCCCAGGTGTCGTTAACCTGATCCCTTCCTATAAAATCATTGAAGCACTTGGGTGGGTCAATACTGCATGGGCAATGATCATTCCCGGACTGGCAGGTATGGGCAATATCTTCCTCGTTCGTCAGTTCATGAAGGGGATACCGGGGGAACTGGATGAGTCTGCGAAGGTAGACGGTGCAAGCGACTTCCGAATCTATTACTCCATCATTTTACCGCTGGTGAAACCGGTGTTGATCGTGTGTGGACTGTTTTCGTTCATCGGGTCCTGGAATGATTTCCTCTGGCCTGTCATCGTCTACACAGACGTCGAGAAAATGCCAATCACCGCCGGACTGCTGTTGCTGCAGGATATTTACGGCAATTACCGGATGATTGGACAGCTGATGGGGTCGGCTATTCTGGCGATCATTCCAACGCTCGTTCTGTTTATTTTTGCACAAAAGTATTTCCTGCAATCCATTAACTTGAATTCGGGGATTAAAGGATAACGCTGTATTACTCTTGATTAGGCTCAAGTGAAGGTTTAGGGAAGCATCACATTATATCTTAATACATCAGCTGCCGTGATTTACGGTGGCTTTTTTACGTTTATGCTTTGGTCTCTGTTCGAACACGAACGTTTCCATAGACTTACATGCAAAACATTCGTTTTTACCATTGACAGAAACGGGTCACGCTTCTAAAATAGTGATGGGAAACAAACAAATAGCGCATACTACTTCGTATAATCCTGGGGATTGGCCCGGGAGTCTCTACGAGATCACCCTAATGATCTGGCTACGAACAGGAGAAGCTAAGCACATAAATTCTACATGACTGCGTGATTACAATACTGGACGCACATTAGAATTTTTTTTGTTCTTAGCGAAAGGCTAAGCCTCTCCTTATAGCTAACCCTGGGTGGAGCAAGAACACCAGGGTCTTTTGTCGTTTTTCAATATGGCTTCAACATCTCTAAGGGGGAGTTAGTGAATTATGGATCGTTTCTTTAAACTAAAAGAAAACGGAACAAATGTTAGAACGGAGATTGTTGCGGGTCTCACTACCTTTATGACAATGGCGTACATTCTTTTTGTCAACACATTGTTCCTCGGGTCTGCCGGGGCTGGGATGTCGGATAACGCAGTATTTTTTGCAACAGCCGTAGGCGCTGGTCTAATGACCATCATTATGGGATTGTTCGTTAATATCCCGATTGCTCTTGCGCCGGGTATGGGATTGAACGCCTACTTCATGACTGTGGTATTGAGCTCTAATGGTGCAATCACCTGGCAAGCCGCTCTCGGAGCAGTATTCATTTCGGGTATCGTGTTTATTATTTTGACCGTGACCAAGATTCGTCAGATGCTGCTTGTTGCCGTTCCGCAAACGTTAAAAATGGCCATCACGGTCGGTATCGGTCTCTTTATTACTATTGTAGGTTTCAAACTGGCCAATCTCGTTGCTGTCACAGTAAATGTTGCGCCTGATGCGGATCTGAGCCAACCGATTCCGGGCAGCAGCTTCAATCTGTCCCTGGGTAACTTCGTAACACATCATGACGCATTGCTGGCTCTGATTGGGTTGATCCTTATCGCGATACTGATGGTTATGCGCGTTAAGGGTGCGTTGCTCATTGGTATCGTTGCTACTACTCTGATCGGTATTCCGATGGGTGTTACGGATCTCAGTGGACTGTCCGGTGCAAGCTGGCTGCCTAACTTCAGTGATCTGGCTGTTGGACAGCTTGACCTGAAAGGTGCTATTAGTCTCGGATTGTTCGAAATTATCTTTATCTTTACCTTCGTTGAACTGTTCGACACGTTTGGTACGATGGTGGGAACTGCGACACGGATGGGAATTATGAATGACAAGAAAAAAGGCGAGAAAACAATCGGTAAAGCGATGTTCGTCGATGCAGTGGGTGTCAGTGCGGGTGCGGCATTGGGTACAAGCACAATTACTGCTTTCGTAGAAAGTGCATCGGGCGTTGAAGCAGGTGGACGTACAGGTCTGACTTCGATAACAACAGGGGTCTTGTTCATTCTGGCTCTGTTCATCGCGCCGCTTGCACTGGTTGTTCCGTCCGCTGCTACAGCTCCGGCACTGATCATCGTAGGCGTATTGATGATGAGCCAAGTGCGAAGCATTGAGTGGGATGATTTCCTTCAAGCTTTCCCTGCATTCCTTACAATTGTGCTGATGCCTTTCACAGGCGGGATTGCAAACGGAATTTCGGCAGGTATCCTGTCTTATGTCATTCTGGCTGTATTCAGTAACCTGGTTACGGATCGCAAAGTGAAAATTCACTGGTTGATGTGGATTCTCGCAATCATTGTTCTATGCCGCTACGTCTTTATGGGCGGAGAGTAGTTCAGTCATCTATTAAAAAGAAAGAACGGGAGCTTCTGGACTTTACCAGAGCTTTCGTTCTTTTTTTATCTATAAGGCGAGACTTTATAAAACGGTGTGCTAAGAACTTTATTCTACTAATATAGAAAGAAAATTTTCTTTCTATTATATAGGATGTGCTGACAATGAGTTATGATCTAATGGTTTTTGACCGGAAAAACCCTCCGTACATCGATATGCGTTTATGATTTGGTACGAGAAATAGACAGGGTGGTCAGAAGATCACTCGTATATATTGATATTGCAGTGACTTCAGGAAAGTTGCAAAAAATTTATTTGGACCTTGTTCAGAGGTATCCTTCAATGGATGTGTATGATGATATGTTATTAAGTTATGGAGGAAGCGGTGGCGGATATTCGTTTGAAAGGGTGCTTTATTGGAGGGCATAGTATTTATGCTCATTTGCATGGTCTGTTGCAGAAGAAGTTTATAGTACAGTTCGACAACTGGCTGCGAAGCACAAAAATGGATTTTACGGTGTGAGTGGTTCGGATGGTGAAATGGTTAGACCATAGGGTCAGGTTTGAAAGAGTGCAGGTGCTCTTGAAGAATCAATATGAATATATAATAGAAGAGATTAATGGAATAGGTGATCCTTTGTGTTTTGAATAATTTATTCGAAAAAAGTACTTGCATAAAAAATCTGTACATGGTATATTCTAATTCCGGCCAAGAAAACACGAGAAACACGGTACGGTAAGTAAACCAAATAAGCTTCGAAAGAAACTTAAAAAAAAGTGCTTGCTAAATTGGTTCGGATGTGATAAGATATAAAAGTTGCTGAAGAGAACAACACTCGGATGCAAACGAAGTTTGATCTTTGAAAACTGAACAACGAGTGAGTAACGATCTTGCTTGCAAGATCGACGCTTCGAAATCGGTACACGTCATCTGACTGTATGATTTCGAAGCACAATTGAGATTTTTAATCTCGTCAGATTCAAAATGAGCTAATCGCTCTTTTCAATACTTTATTGGAGAGTTTGATCCTGGCTCAGGACGAACGCTGGCGGC
>NZ_JABMCB010000172.1 GCF_013359935.1 Paenibacillus xylanilyticus | reverse complement strand
GTTAGCGGCGGACGGGTGAGTAACACGTAGGCAACCTGCCCTCAAGCTTGGGACAACTACCGGAAACGGTAGCTAATACCGAATACTTGCTTCTTTCGCCTGAAGGAAGCTGGAAAGACGGAGCAATCTGTCACTTGAGGATGGGCCTGCGGCGCATTAGCTAGTTGGTGAGGTAACGGCTCACCAAGGCGACGATGCGTAGCCGACCTGAGAGGGTGATCGGCCACACTGGGAC
>NZ_JABMCB010000171.1 GCF_013359935.1 Paenibacillus xylanilyticus | reverse complement strand
TTCTCATCAAGTCCGCTCGACTTGCATGTATTAGGCATGCCGCCAGCGTTCGTCCTGAGCCAGGATCAAACTCTCCAATAAAGTATTGAAAAGAGCGATTAGCTCATTTTGAATCTGACGAGATTAAAAATCTCAATTTTGCTTCGAAATCATACCGTCCGAAGACGTGTATCGATCTCTCAGCGTCGATCTTGCAAGCAAGATGATTACTCACTCGTTGTTCAGTTTTCAAAGATCAAACTTCGTTTGCGTCAGAGTGTTGTTCTCTTCAGCAACTCTTATATATTACCACGTCCGAACCAATTTAGCAAGCACTTTTTTTAAGTTTCTTTCGAAGCTTATTTTGTTTGCTTACCGCACCGTGTTTCCCATGTTTTCTTGGCCGGATAATTAATATATCACAGACTCAATTAACTTGTAAAGAGTTTAATTATAAATTATTTCTACTCATTATATTATCTTTTTATTTCAAGGGACTACGTAGAACTCCTACGATAGCTGATGATAGTCTTTCTTCTATATATAATAAACATCCCCGTTCAATCCTACTGGAATTGAATGAGGGATGTTTTAGAAATCATTGTTGTTACTTACGTTCTACTGTGTAACCTTTATCCTCAAGCAATTTCACGATTCCGTGCTCACCCAGGTAGTGGGCAGCACCTACTACGATAAAGTACTCCTCTTTCTTGTCGCTCTTCAAATATCCATCGATCTTGTCAACCATGCCAATGTTACGGTCGATCAGCATTGCTTTGTTGTACTCCTCGTTATCAGAGAAGTTATTAGTGAAGTCTAACAACTGCTCG
>NZ_JABMCB010000170.1 GCF_013359935.1 Paenibacillus xylanilyticus | reverse complement strand
TGAGCCAGGATCAAACTCTCCAATAAAGTATTGAAAAGAGCGATTAGCTCATTTTGAATCTGACGAGATTAAAAATCTCAATTTTGATCTTGCAAGCAAGATCGTTACTCACTCGTTGTTCAGTTTTCAAAGATCAAACTTGATTTATCTGACTCTTTTTTCGTCAACCACATTTTCAGCGGCGACTTAAATAATGTATCACATTCAAGTTGTTTTCGTCAAGAACTTTTTTTATTTCTTTTTTTGAAACATTTGTTCTTAACTTTTCCCTCAACGATTTCATCTTGTTTTAACGATCAGCTCGTTTGGGGAACGAAATATAATGTATCACATTCTCTATTTCAGAGTCAACCTGTTTTAATTAATTATTTTTACAAACAAAAAAGGAAGGTTTCCCCTCCTTTTTCCGAACAATATTAACTAGGTTACGTGCCTTGTTCAGGCTTCAATCCAATACCGGATTTCCCGCCCCTCGCCTCCTATTAAGGACGGCCACCCAGCCGACTCTTTTACTATAGAACGAAACACCAGCTTCCGAAGAATCAATGGCAGGTCTTCCCCCACAAACCTCAATTGCGGATGATGGACGAGCTCATCTATGCTCCACGCTTCCTTCCGACTTCGAATTACCCGCAAAAGCAATTCGGAACAATCACTCATTTTGGACATAACAGAAAATTCACAAGCGAGAAGGACGAGTTCCACCCGCTGCTCCAATGTCTCCGAACTAACGGTCAGCTCCTGATAAAGCTTCCAGAGTGCCCGGTCCAAGTTCTGCACATGTGTCCAAACGGCATGGTCAGGGTATACGCCCTGTTCGATCAGTACAATCCTGGCCCAGTTACCCAGAGCCTCCAGTACATTGTAATACGCATCAACGACATGCCCTTCCTGGATGTGCCGCTTGGCTTCCACATACATTCTGAGAAAGCTTGCGAATTCGTGCAGCAGCTTTTGTTCGCGCAATTCCAATCCAAAAGCAGACAATTCCTCTCGCAGGGCACTTAGCGCACCATCTGCTTCCCAAATAATCTCGCCCTCAATCAAACATTGCATCAGATTGTTATTGTCCCCGGTAATTACACTGCTCTGCAGTTGATGACGCCCCGCGTAGATCATTTGATAACGCAGATCGCCATATCGGTAATGCCCAACCTTCGATATAATCTGATCTGTATTACAGACAATGAGTACAAGCAGTTCAAAATCCTGAATCAGGGAGCCGTGGAATCGCTCACCCGGATGGGAATAAGCGATAGCCCCAACTGCCCCTGACTCTTCCGACTGTCCGGACAAAAAAGCTAGGTTCTTTAATTCCACGATTCCCTCCATACAATTCATGGCAGATAAGCGCCAAGTCAGTTATAATGTAATTCTACATGCAGACTGAAGTTTCCTTCTTTTCCAGGTCCAATACTACTCATACGATAGGAGCATTTTTCATGGTGTTTAAATCCGCTAAAATTAATGCTTTTCGCACTTGGGGATTGCTGCTTACCATGTTAGGCATGGGCCTAATGGTACTGGGAACAGCCGGAATTGTGTTTTGGGGACATGCAGGCAAGGTGTTTGCTGCCGTGGGACTCGTTATCGGTCTGGTTGCCATGATGGCCAGTTTGGCCATTTACTTTTGGGCTGGCATGCTGTCCACGAGCGCTGTTCAAGTGGATTGCCCCGAATGTGGCAAGTTGACCAAAATGCTTGGCAAGACGGATCGCTGTATGTTCTGCCATACGATCCTCACCCTGGATCCCAATCAGGCCAACACAAACCGTCCTCATCTGAAAGCGCCTTCCCCACCAGCTGCTGACGTGGATCATGGCATAAGTCCAAAGGGTTAGCCTCTCTTCTCATCTCAGATCAAGAGCAAACAGAAAAAGGCCCGGCGTCTAAACCGGACCTTTTTGCGTTTTTTTTCAATTAGTGACTCAATTCATATTAAAAAATAAGTTCAATATCCGTTTTATTTTTAACGACCCACCTGCTGTAACGTCTGCCAGGCCGAAGCATTGGCAAAACTGCGATTCCAGGCGGCTACACCACCCAGTTTCAATGAATCAATCAGATCCACACGAGCCTGTAGTGAAGTAGCATCTTCGATCCAAATCTTTTTGGTGGCTCCGTCTTCGGAGTATTCCACATAATTCTGTCCACTGTCTTTATCCAGCACAGGTTTGAGCTTCTTTTCTTTGATCAGATCGGCTACGGTATCCATTCCTACTGCTTTCGAGGACACTTTAACCTCTCCCTGTTCGTCTGTTTCCTCTGTCCAGATTCGTGTATATAGCGGAACAGCCATAATCAATTTGTTTGAAGGCACTTCATCTTCTTCAAGAATTCGTCTCATGGAGGACTCGGTCCATGGCAGTGAAGCGACGGAACCAGCCTTCGGACTGGCAGCCCAGTGTTCATCATATGCCATAACAACAATATAATCGGCAAAGGAGCCAAGTGAACGTCGATCCAGAAAAGCAGACCACATCTCACTATTCGATTTTGGAGTTACATCTACAGATAGCATCAGTCCATGTATACGAGCCATCGCCTTAATCTCGCGAACAAATTGAGTGATATTGGGTCCATCTTCTGTATATACGTTCTCAAAATCAATATTAATGCCATCCAATTGATAGGTATCGGCGTATTCCAGCATCTGTTCGATGATATGCGTGCGAGTCTCATAAGAGGATACCGCTTCTTTTGTAATATCCGGGTCAAAACTGTTATCCATCAGACCCCAAACTTCCATCCCGGAACGGTGAGCCCAGTTAACATACGCCTTGTCAGCTTTGCTTTTCAAGTTGCCTTGACCGTCCGTAATATGGAACCACGTTGGACTCACGACATTAACACCTGGCATCTTACCGATGGAACCGACATCGGGCTGACGATTGTACACAGCCTCCCACACCAGATTTACCGATTTGCTCTGCCACTTCTTCTCTGCTGCAGTCAACGTAAATTTGGGCTTGTCCAGCTCCTTTTTCTCTGTGAGAGAAATATATTTATTGTCCACGTATCCAGCGTAGCCGTTATCCAGCTGAACAAAGCTCTGTTCATCACCTGTTTGCCATACCCGTACTCGGGCTTTCTGTTCCATATCTGCAATAATCGGGGATGACTCCCCACCACGTTTATACAAAGGAACGGTTTTATCTGACTTGGATGACAGAGTATCAATCTCCGCATATTGAATCGTGTCTCCTCCACGCATCAGCAGCACGGCACCCGTGGTCGTATCCTCCTGAATGGCTATGCCATAAACTTCCTTCAAAGGTTTTAGCGGGATATACGCCTCTCCTCCAATGACCTCCGGCTTGACGGACATGGGATAATCCCGATGATTAAGCTCCGCCTTGGTGCTGCCTTCCTTCATGTGAAGCACACGTTGCGGCGTCGCAATAATAATATCACCTGTGTCCGCTTCATATCGTATGCCCGGATCAATGGCCTCCTGAAGCACCTTCACAGGCAGCTTAAGCTGTTCTCCCGTACCGGAAGCTTCACCATCCATCAACTGTCCATCAACAAAAACAGGCTGATTCATTCCGAGCCAATCGGGATCTTCGTGAATTTGATTGAGCCATACATTCGTTATAAACCAGTACGCACCGCCTGCTATAAGACAGGCCCCTAAGAACCCAGGCCAGAACGAGCGTCGCTTCCTCTGCCGTGTATATCTGCTTTTTCTACTCAAACGCCTACCTCCGTTAATCATGCTGAATCATAAAGATATATTTGCAGCTTGAAAACCATGATGTATTTTTTTATCCCCAAAAACAAAAAACGTGTAGAATCCAAACTGAATTCTGCACGTTAATATTGTAATTCAACTCTCTTAATCCCTGCAACTTTTACAAACACCATAAACTTCCAAACGGTGTCCGTGGACTTCAAATCCGGTACTTGATTCCGCCTGGAGCTCAACGCTTTTGAGCGAAGGATAACTGAAATCTTCAATTTTACCGCATTTATCACAAATGACATGGTAATGATCCGTTACATTGGCATCGAAGCGGCTGGAGTTATCTCCGTATGTCAATTCCCGAACCATGCCGGCTTCCAGAAACATCTTCAAATTGTTATATACAGTCGCCACGCTCATACTGGGAAACTGGGGTTCAAGCGCACGGTAAATTTCATCGGCTGTCGGATGCCCCATGGATTCCATCAGATAATTCAATATGGCATGGCGCTGGGGTGTAATACGGACACCGGTCGTTTTCAGATGCTCCAACGCATGTTGGACACGTGTTGCCATAAAACCCACCGCCTTACCTTTCATTCTCTAAGAAGACCAGATCATTCACGTCTTGTCTATCAGAGTTGATTCTTGACAAAGAACACGACCTCAATCTTTCCTGTCATGTAACCTTGCCATTTATTATTTATTGTACGGCGATTGTAAGTTTATTGTCAACGCGGCAGTTACGGAACTTCAGACGCATTGTCCTGGGAATTTCCTCCGTTTTCGGTGATCTGCCCCATATTCCCGTCTGTGTCTTCCACTTCTGAAGTGTTCACATCCGTCGAAGGTACATCGGGGTTACGATTAATGGTTAGGTCGCTGTTCCCCTCAATTTTAACTCTGTATTCTCCTTCGCCCAGCTGACCTTCTATGGTTTTATTTTGCACAGTAAAAGGCAGGTCCGTCTTCAGATCCCCATAACTGCTGGAGCCGCTCAGACTGTAATCCCCCTGATGCGGGAGCAAGATGCTGATTGCACCAACCGCGCTGTATACATCCCAATCCCCGCCAACTTTGGAGGATACGATGCTGATGCTGCCATTAAGGGACTGAGCCCTGATCGCAAGATTGGCACCATCCAAAGTAATATTTCCGTTCCGCGTTTCAGCGGTAAATTCACCTATAGAATCGGTAATGCTGATGCTTCCCACCTGTGTCGTCAAATCCACATCCCCCGAAACTCCGCGAGCTTTCATGTCTCCCCGGTTACTATCCAGGTCCACATTACCCATGGCATTGGCCACAATGACATCACCGTTTAACGTTTTGCCCGTAATATCACCTACCGCATTCGTAATTCGGATACGTCCATTCCCGGTCTCAGCCAAAATCGTGCTAATGGCCTCCGGACGGTTTAACAATATGGCTCCATTGGAAGTACGAATATCAAGATTGAAACGCCGGTCATCCGGAATAGTGATGGTCATATTCATTCGCGGCTGTGTTTTATCGTTCTCTCCATAAGTCTTGCCCGTTGCAGTAATATGAATAACCTTGGTACCGTCTGTCTCAATAAATGATGCATCTGCCACGGCCTTGGCCTCTACCTCAGTTGTCTTATCTACCCATACTACAGTTCGTACCTCTATCTCGTCCGTATCCCCGCGTTGTACCGAGATATCCCCATTCACCCCTTGAACAACTAGATCGGACGTATCCATTCCAACAGGCACACGAATTGTTCCCTTGTCTTGCATGTATCCCGCTGCCTGGCTGTAATCCATGGATGCTGCTCCCAGATTAAGGCTCACTCTGTTCCAAAGGTGCATGTAATGATCCTGTTCTGTCACGATAAATACGGAAGCTGTAAGTACAAGGGAAGCCAGGATGCCTTTTGCATCCGGTCTGAAACGGATCTTTACTTTCTCATCCTGCAACTCATCTGATACTGCCTTTTTCTTACTGCGTGTCCACAGGAATAACAGTATGTATTCCACACCTAATACAATGAGCAGCAACGGCCACCAGTCGACCATTTCATATACGTAGTCCGTTCCCCACCGTTTATCCAAAATCAACAGCACACCGACCGCTATGATTAAGGCGGCAGCCGTATAGCGACCGACCCGGACTTTACGGTTCATCACTTTCCCTCCTTGATTTCCCATCTATACTTTCTTTTTGCGCAGCATGACCCAGATCTCACGTCCGAACAGGATCAGCCCACCGATAATTAACAAACCGGCAAAAACATATCCACCATATACAGCTAAAATTTCTTGGAACCAGCGGGGTTTACGGAAAAACAGGACCATCAGTCCGCCACCTATTATCAGCAGGAGCCCAAACGAAATGCCTCGCTCCCAAGCCATAAATGCTTCACCAATAGCTCGTTCGCTTGTTACTGGCTTGTCCATACTTCCATGGGTTGCGGCTCTACGTCTCCGCATCATGACCCAATCCGCCGATTGCAGTACATCGAATACATTGTAAAAGTAGATTACCGGAATGAACAAAGCGAGCAAAATTAAAAGAGGTACATTAATCTGTATGCCGATGGATGAAAAATATAAAAGTGCCGACAGGTCAAGCAATACAAGCAGCATAAATGTTAAACCTCTCATATACAGCCGCAAATAGATATGTCCCAGGCCCGGAATGACTGCACTTAGCAGCCCGGCAATAAATTTATGTGTCCGATTTCGGAGCGGCTTTGTTTTGGTCGTTTGTCCGTTTCTCCTCGATTGACGTTTTCCTTTCATGACATACTCCTTTCTTATGAAATCGTATTCCCGTTCTTCATGCATTTGGTTAGATAGTACCCTAAAGAGCCCGGAGAGTAACTGGAAAAAATATGGGTATGACCAAAAACCCTCCGACACAACAGGCTTGTGGAGGGTTTTGATCATTTATTCTATCGACACTTTGGTCACGTGTTCCCATTGCCTTAATTGGGTTACCAGTTGTACGGTATTGAGTTCATGAGGTACGTGCACATGGAGTACAATCTCAATTTTGCGCTCAACCGAAATCATTTCTGCAAAGGCTAAATCCTGCTCATTCACTGTGATTTTGCGTATTTTGATCTTCTCTTGCTCCAGAAATGAAGACACCTGTTCCAGAAAACCGGGTTCTGACAACGTATGTAGTGTCACAACATGCAGTTTGTTCCCTCGTATATACCTGAGCTCGAGCTTGTTGAATACCCATAGATTGAGCAGTACCAGTATCGTAGATACGATCGAGGCAAAAAAGAATCCCGCGCCAGCTGCCAGTCCGATGGCTGCAACAACCCAGATTGAAGCTGCAGTGGTGAGTCCTGTAATGGACTTTCCGGTAAAGAGAATTGTACCCGCTCCAAGGAATCCGACACCGGTAATAACTGCCGTAGCCAAACGGGCCGGATCAATCCTTACATTTAATTCATTGGCAAAATCTTTAAAACCATAAACAGACAACATCATAATCAATGCAGACCCAAGACACACCAGAATATGGGTACGCAGACCAGCAGCATGATTGGAACGTTCACGCTCCAGACCTACAAGTCCTCCAAGCAGCATGGCCAGTAATAATCTCAATAAAATGTGCCACTCATCGATAAACCAGGGATCACCCAAAACTGGTATTCCTCCTCCACAAAGTTCACATGATTAATGTTTATTCTTATGAAATGTCGTTAATTCCACGCCAGGCGCAATTGCAGTAACCTCCACGGGTTTGAAGCCGAATTTGGTATATAAATTCACTGCCGGTTGGTTCAATGTACCCGTTGATACAATATACCGCGGAAGATCTGGATACTGCTCGAACACATGTCTCATCAATGCAGCCGCAATGCCTTTGCGAAAATGTTCAGGGTGCACCATCATGCGTGTAATCGTCAACGTGTTCTCCTCTTCCTCAGCCACAGCAACGGCACCAAGAAGCTCTTCATCATTGTCCAATAAACCGTAAAAGGTCTCTCCGCAGCTTTGCAGAGATTCGATCGTATCCATCAAAGGCGGAATTTCCTGAAAACCGATCATCTCTGCTTCCAGTCGATAAGCTACATGCTGAAGTCTCCATAGCTGCCCAGCCGTCTCCGGATCATTCAACGCCAACAATTGAATCTTCATATCCACTCTCTTCTCCTTCGTACGCAGCTATATCCGAATTACAAGAGTATATCCTTGCCTCACAAAATAAGAAAAGAGGCTGTCACAGGGACGAGCCTCTTTCTGTCCGGCCTTACCGGATGGATTAGCGGTTCAGTACATCTGCAAGCAGTTGATTAACCAGACCCGGATTAGCCTTACCTTTACTTTCTTTCATCACCTGACCAACCAGGAAACCAATGGCTTTCTGTTTTCCCGCTTTGTAATCTTCCACGGATTGAGGATTGTTCGCGACAACCTGCTCAACAATGGCGAGAATGGCACCTTCGTCACTGATTTGCACGAGACCTTTTTCCTCAACGATTTGCTGTGGAAGCTTGCCGCTCTCCAGCATTTCCTTAAAGACGGTTTTGGCGATTTTGCTGCTAATCGTGCCTTTTTCAAGCAATCCGATCATTTCTCCCAGTCCCTGACCCGTCAGAGGCACCTGGGACAATTCCAGGTTACTGTTGTTCAGATAACCAAGCAGATCACCCATAATCCAGTTGGATACGGCTTTGGCATCCTGGGTATATTTCAGACTGTCTTCAAAAAGATCGGCAACCGCTTTGGAAGAGGTAATCACCTCTGCATCATAATTAGGCAGTCCATAATCAGCGGTATAACGGGCTTTGCGCTCGTCCGGAAGTTCAGGGATCGAAGCTTTGATTCGTTCCTTCCAAGCTGCATCGATATGCAGCTTCACCAGATCCGGATCCGGGAAATAACGATAGTCATGCGCTTGCTCTTTGCCGCGCATCGTCAGCGTTTTCCCTTGTGCCTCATCCCAGCGACGTGTCTCCTGTACCACTTCACCACCGTCATCCAAAATTTCAGCCTGACGGAACTGCTCGTATTCCAAACCGCGCTGTACGCCACGGAAAGAGTTCATGTTTTTCAGTTCTGCTCTGGTTCCCAGCTTCTCCTGCCCATGCGGACGCAAACTGATGTTGGCATCACAACGCAGGGAGCCTTCTTCCATTTTCACATCAGACACATCACAGTACTGCATGATTGCACGCAGTTTTTCCAGATAGGCACGGGCTTCTTCCGGAGAGGAAATTTCCGGTTCGGATACAATCTCAACCAGAGGCGTACCCACACGGTTGAAGTCGACCAATGAAGCATAGCCCCCATCAACGTGAGTAAGCTTACCCGCATCTTCTTCCAAATGAAGTCGGGTGATGCCGATTCGTTTCGTTTCTCCGTTGACTTCAATGTCAATCCATCCGTTCTCACCGATCGGTTGATCGAATTGAGAAATCTGATAGGCTTTCGGAGAATCCGGATAGAAGTAGTTTTTACGATCGAATTTGCTAACATCAGCAATGGTACAGTTGAGGGCCATGGCTGCTTTCATGGCATAATCCACGGCCTGGCGATTCAGTACGGGCAATACGCCCGGATGTCCGAGACAGACCGGACAAGTATGGGTATTCGGCGGTGCTCCAAAGGCCGTGGAGCAGCCGCAAAAAATTTTGGAGTTGGTGTGCAACTCCACATGGACTTCAAGTCCAATGACCGTTTCGTATTTAGATGCGGACATATCAATATTCCTCCGTTCCGGGCAGTCTACAGCTGCGGACGCTGCTTGTGGAATTCCGTATTTTGTTCAAACGCATGCGCAACGCGCAGTACAGTTGTTTCATCAAAGGCTTTACCAATAATCTGCATGCCGACAGGCAGCCCTTCCGAGAAGCCGCATGGGATGCTTACTGCAGGTACGCCTGCCAGACTGACCGGAATGGTCAGGATATCATTAAGATACATTGTGAGCGGATCATCCACCTGAGAACCCAATTTGAATGCGGTCGTAGGGGCAGTTGGTCCAATAATGACATCATATTTGGCAAATACGTCATCGAAGTCCTGTTTGATCAATGTACGGACTTTTTGGGCTTTCAAGTAATAAGCATCATAATAACCGGAGCTGAGTGCATACGTTCCGAGCATGATACGACGCTTCACTTCCGGACCAAAACCCTGACTGCGGGACTGGTGGTACAGATCCAGCAGGTTGTCCGGGTTATCAGCACGCACGCCATAACGCACACCGTCAAAACGAGCCAGGTTGGAAGAAGCTTCTGAGGAAGCCAAGAGGTAGTACGTAGCAACCGCATATTCGGTATGCGGAAGGGATACCTCTTCCCAAGTGGCGCCGAGTCCCTCGAGCACTTTCAGTGCAGAGAGAATGGTCTCTTTGACTTGCGGATCAACGCCTTCACCGATGTATTCCTTCGGAACAGCAATGCGCAAACCTTTGACATCTCCTGTCAGTCCACTTAAATAATCCGGAATTTCCACTTTTGCGGATGTCGAATCTTTGGCATCGTAGCCAGCAATGGCTTGCAGCACATAAGCAGAATCCTCAACATTTTTCGTCAGAGGTCCAATCTGATCCAGGGAGGATGCAAATGCAACCAACCCAAAGCGCGAAACAAGTCCATAGGTCGGTTTCATGCCGACAACTCCACAATACGAAGCGGGCTGTCTGATGGAGCCGCCTGTGTCTGATCCCAGCGTGAAGTAAGCTTCTCCTGCAGCAACAGCTGCTGCTGAACCACCGCTGGAGCCACCTGGAACACGGTCCAGAGCCCATGGGTTACGAACAGGATAGAAGCTTGAATTCTCATTCGAGCCGCCCATGGCGAATTCATCCATGTTCAGTTTTCCGATCGTCACGGTATCTGCAGCTCTCAACTTTTCGACAACCGTTGCATCATATACCGGGTCGAAGTTGCGCAAAAACTGGCTGCCGCACGTGGTGCGCAGTCCGTTCGTAACGATGTTATCCTTAATCCCTACCGGCAATCCAAAAAGCAAACCTTTCTCCTCACCACTGACGAGCCGGTCATCCAGCTGACGTGCACGGGAACGCGCCTGTTCTTCATCCAGCGCAAGATATGCTTTAACCTTGTCTTCACGCGCACCAATAGTCTGGTACGCTTGGTCCACCAGGTCGCTGACTGACAACTCCTTGGCATGCAGCTTGTTATGTAACTCAGGCAACGATTGTTCAAATAAACTCACGGTTTTTCGTCCTCCTTCCGGTTATCCGTTACTCCATTACAGCAGGCACTTTAAACTGCCCGTCTTCTTCTTCCGGTGCATTGCGCATCACCTGTTCAATCGACAGGCTTTCCTTCGTTTCATCTTCGCGCATCACATTGCTGACGTGCAGAACGTGAGTGGTTGGCTCAATGTTCTCTGTATCCAGCTCATTCAGCTTCTCTGCATATTTTAAAATCGCGTTCAGCTGTCCTGTAAGCGTCTGTTCTTCTTCAGAAGTCAAATTGAGCCGGGCCAGCTTGGCCACATGCTGAACGTCATTATTCGAAATACTCATTTCCGGATGCCTCCTTCATTTCGTTCAACTTCCCGAAACTGCCTGAAACGAATCGCTCGTTTAACGGGCTAAAGTCCCAAGATAACTTTTTTCATTATAGGGGAGATGGTTCGACAATTCAATGCAAATGACCTGACTTGTCCAATAAGCAAAATAACCCCAATCCATGGAGTTCGTGTAATTATCAAAAAAGAGCCGGCATCAGCCGACTCTCTAAAATCCTAAATCCATGCACGCAGATTAACCTGCTTTATAAAATCCGCTTGTGACATAACATCGTTCGCGGTTTCCTCTTCCTCTTCCACAGCTTGAAAATCTCCGTTCATCAAATGATGAAACAGCTTCTCATTGTGTGTCGCAAGGGCGTAATCTATCAACGCTTCTCGCTCGACCCGCTCAGCTTCCTGCTTCAGCAGAACCTCTTCCAGATCTACGTCGCCGGATGGAACGAAAAAGTTCCGGTTTACCTGCGGCACTCGAAGCACGTAATCGAACGCATTGTCCGGATTCCGGTCATAAGCGATGATGAATCCATATTCCCCCACAGGAAGATTCTGCTCAAACGCATCCGCGACGATGACAACCTTTTCTCCTAATCGCAGCATCGTCTAACCTCCTGGTAGTCTATCTTTAATATTTATTTGTATAGTCTACTAGAAAAGAATAGCGATGTCTACGATTACTAGAATTAAACAACATATTTGTGCAAAATCTTTTTATATCCATAGAACCTGCCGCCGATGGTCGACGATATCTGTTAGGATCGTTTACGCTCTGATCGAACAACAACCAACCAATATACTATAAGAGGTGTCGGAAATCCGGTGATTCCCCACAATCCCCATAACCAGGGGAAACGCCCACGTTTACGTGCATCCTGAAAAATCCATGTCCCTTGCACAAACAAAACAATTGCGATCAATATTAGCCAAATCGGAGAAATCTCATTCAACGAATAATGCATATTATTCATGATGGGCTTCCTCCTTCCGATTCTTTCCTGCCCAGATTATTGCCGCTGTAACTGCTGCCCCTACTCCGATTGCCTGGATACCCAAATAAAGAGCCGGAGCAGACAGGAACAACAGCGCCCCAGAAGCGATAACCATCAGTCCAACAATCCAGAACAACAACATTTCGATCAAATTCTTCCGACGTTTGATCCGTCTTCGTTCCTTGACCTGCACTTCGAGCGAAGCTAATGAAGGGATGCTCACAGGCTCATATGCATCGTCCAGCACTTTCATCTGCTGCTGGAGTCGTGTCAGGAGTTCCTGCTCATCTTGCTCATCCGTCCTGCTCATACTTCCCCCAACTCCTTTCTCAATTGACGAAGGCCATAGGCCGTACGCGATTTCGCCGTTCCGGATGGAATACCGAGCATCTCCCCAATTTCATCATATCCATAACCGTAATAATGCTTCAACAGAACAGCAACACGATGTTCGGGTGTCAGTCTTGTCATCGCATCCATGACATCCGTCCATTCTTCATTCCGGCTCTCAAACTGCCAGCGGAATCGTCTTATGGCCTCACTCCGAATCATATCCAGCCAGCCATTCTCTCTTTTCTTACGCCTTGTCTTGTCAATATATATACGGGTGGCAATCGTAATCATCCATGACGAAAAGGCAGACGAACCGTCATAACGGTGAATGTTCTCCATACATCGGATCATCGTATCCTGCACCGTCTCTTCAGCAACATTTGGATCCATCGTAACCTTGACCAAATATTTGTACACAAAAGCATAGTGACGTTGAAGCAGTGCTGCCAGCGCACGATCGTCTCCTTCTGCTGCTCTGCGGACCTCTTCCAATTCGGCTGCCTCCATCGAGTTCATCACCTGCTTCCCGTTTATTCTGGTGTTAATACGACAGTCTCTGCAGAAACGTTCAATGGAATCACAAAAAAATCCGAAGCCGACAATTTCCCGGGCAATCAGACTTGATTCCGGTAATCCTGCAGCTTGTCGAACCAAGGCTGGTTGCGGGCCCCACTGCTTAGTAATCGATCTCTCCATATACTTTGCTGCTGTTTAAAAGGTCCCTTCAGTTCCTTGCTTCTGTAGTTATGTAATTGAGGACGCGATTTCGCTGAATCAAGTTTGCCAATGTCCATCATAGGACGGGTTTCTTCAATGGAAGGATATTTGGCACGCTGTGCAAAAGGTATGACTCGTTTCTTCTCCACTTCTTCTTCCTCGCTCTCCTGTTACTCATGTTTCATCAATTACTGTTCATTTACTGTTCAATTACTATTCACTCACTTCCTATTTACTAACTATCATTGCTTCCTTACACTTGCTAACAAAATTAAGCTGTCTGTATTACAATGACTTATCTTATGTAGGTTGTCTCTGGATGGATCTCCACTTACAAATGCTGCAAAAAAAAAAAAAAAGAACGCAAACCGGGTATAGACCACAGTCTGCGTGCTTCGCAAGTTAGGGTACTGCTATTCAATGCTTTAGTTAGATGATGCCTTAACGCTTGTAACAACTAATTGCTATTCTAATGAAAAATTTGTCACTTGTCCAGACTTTCTTCGCATCGAAATTTGTCAGCATTCGATTAAGGGATAAATCTCAGATCCTATATCCAATGTTGGTCATCTCGCGGAAACGTAAGGGTTGTTCTGTTTCTCATAACCGATCGTCGTTTTGGGGCCATGACCAGGGTATACCTTCACTTCATCTGCAAAGGTGTACAGCTTGTTCTGAATCGAATCAATCAGATCCCGTTCCCGTCCACCCGTCAGATCGGTTCTCCCTACACCCATGCGGAACAGAACGTCTCCTGCGAACAGGTCATCACCACATAGCAGGCTTACACTGCCAGGGGAGTGCCCCGGTGTATGATAGACCTTAAACGTGTGGCCAACAAAATGTAAGGTTTGTCCTTCATCCATGGCATATTCTGCAGGATCTGTCGAAAGAGGCGGTGAAGCCTGAGGCCAGTTCAATGACCCATTCAGTTTCGGGGAGGTGAGCCAGTCACTCTCCAAATCATGCAAATAAACCGGACAACCCTTCAATTTTCGGATTTCATCCACACCGCCAATATGATCAAAATGAGCATGTGTCAGCAAAATCGCTTCAATTTCCAAGTCTTGAATCGCTTTGAGCAGCGGACCCGGGTTCATGCCCGGATCAATGATAACCGCTTTACCTGGATCTTCGCCCTGCAGCAGATATGCATTCGTCTGGAGCGGACCGAGTGTAAATGTACGAATGTTAAGCATATTGAATTAGTAACCCGAAATCAGTTCACGCAGCTCACGGATAATGGCTGCATGTGACTCCGTTCCTTCCCCATAGCGTTTACCTATTTCCTGACGTACTACAGCCATCTTCTCCTGGTAGTCAGCTGCATCGCGATCCGGATTCTGGCGTTTGAATTCAACCATGACTTCCTGTACATGCTGAGGGCGCGGTCCCCATTGGCCCAGCACGTGTCCGCCCGTATCCGCGAAAATAACGATCGGTACGGAGCGACCGCCCATCGTAAGGAATTCATCCATCACTTCGGGATGATTTTCCATAATAAGAACTTCTGTTGGTATACCCGAAATCTCAAGCGCCTGAAATACAACGGGTATGTTGCGAACAACATCTCCACACCAGTCAGCAGCCAAAATCAATACACGCAAATCATCACGGTGGTTCAGGCTTTCGAAAAATTCGCGATCATCTTCGCTTGGCCATGTGAAGCTGTCATAGTTCGCCTGAAATTCGCTTTGGTTCTTGGTCATGCTCTCAATGAATTCCTTCGGCGGCAGACCCTTACCGAATTTGTGAGACAAGTTTGGTTTACCCATAACTAGACACTTCCTCTCTTTTTGCGAACATTCATCCATTTAATAAGCACATAAACAATCATAAGTGCGAGCGCAACGAGCAAAATTGGCATAATGTAAGGCGCTGCTTTCTCGTTAATATGCTCCCATTGATCTCCCAGTACCATCCCTAAATATATAAACAATGCAGTCCAAGGTATAACAGCAAGTGTGGTCAGCAGAATGAATCTGCCTGTATGCATTTTAGATATGCCTGCAGGAATCGAGATGGCATGACGCACAACCGGAACAAAACGCGCTGTGAAAATGACACCTGTACCATACTTGCGAAACCACTCCTCGGAATGGTCGATGTGTTTTTTCTGGATTAGTATGTATTTTCCGTAACGTTCAAGTACAGGCCTGCCGCCATAACGGCCAATCCAATAAATAAAGAGCTGGGCTGCCACGCCGCCCACTGTACCGAAAATCATTGCGCCAAAGAAATTGATATTGCCCTGTGAAACAAGAAATCCTCCATATGCCAGCACAATCTCACTGGGGATGACTTCAAGCATTAATCCCAGCATAATTCCAAAGTATCCAAGGCTCTGAATCCAGTCGAATAATTGACCGACAATGTTATGAATAACGTCCATCTCGACCCTCTTTCTTCATCCTGATTGGCGGCGCTCTGCAGCACCATGGATGTTCGTCCCTATTTTAGCACAGGGCTGCAGTTTGTTGCTACTTCCTCGAACCGGGTTAGTGTCCTGCAAGTCGCCCTTCGCATATGGTATCGGGAGAGGAGCGTGAGAAGATGTCACCCAAATCAACACCCGGCACTCCCCCGGTCAAACATAGCAATCCCAGCCAGAAGCTGCCTTCAGCCAGAGGGATTCGCAGAGCTTGCAGCAAGGAGCTGTACCGGACAGCCAAACGGCTGAAAGTGTACATTTCTCCCGATCAGATGAAACAGGCAGAAGAGCTCTATTACGGCAAAGTTATTGCCAACCTGCTGTGGATCGGTGAAAACCGGGATAATCGAAAAAAACTATGTGAGTGGTGGAACACCGACGTCAGTGCAGAGATAGCTGCTCTATGGAATGTGGACATGGAACCGCTGCAGGCTGCGTTTCAGCAGGCGTTTGGCGGATATCGTCTGTAGAGTTGGTCAGATTCATTGGATTTCACACAGTAAGAAGCACGCATAAAAAACACGAATGCTTCTCCAGAATAACTCGTCAGATATCAGAGTCCTATAGAAGCGAAAGACGCAAATGTTCAGGGAGTTCGTTCGATCTGTTCCAAAGGTTTGGCAGCCGATGCGAGTATGCGCAGATGGTTGCCATAATTGAAGGCATTTTGATCAAGGGTAAAACGGCGATCATTGCGAGCATTCCGCGCAGTCACTTTTTCGTTCAACTGTTCATAATAGTCATACATCCGCACGCCTGCGGCGGCGGTCTGCCTGGCTCGATCCGGGTAACCGGCAGCCCATTCCCGCCGTGATGCATAAGCCATCCAGTACAAGGCAGCGGAATGACTACGGGTATCATATCGATTCAAGGCAATTGCTTGCTCAAAGTAAGCACCAGCCTGTGTTCCCCGCCCTGCTTGGGCTGCACGTTCCCCCAGCTCCTGGTAGAGCTGCGGCTCTCCCGGGGAGTGGGACAAGCTATTCAGCAGGAGTGCTTCTGCATCATTTGATTCAAACGTACGTGAAAGGGAGATGATGATCTCCGGCCTGTACGGATTCGACTGAAAAGCAGCAATAAATGCTGCCTTTTGCTGATTGGTTCCCTCCATTGCAGTTCTAGCCGAGCGGTATTGCGCTTCGGCTATTACACCTTGACTGGCCAGCCATACAGTTCCCCCAAGCCAAATCACAATGGCCAGTCCGGTTACCCTTGGCATTGCCCGCATAACTGGATAACGAAACCAAGCAGGCAAGCGTGATTGTTGTGTGGATGGATCACTCGTGTATGACACGGATGCCTGTCTCGCATGGAATGGAGCAAGCTCTTCAGCAGCGGACATATGCCTTTCATTCTTATATGCGTATGCCCAGGCTCCCAGCCAGATAAACAGCATCCACATGAGCGTAAAGCTCCAGTCAAAATCCATGGCCCCATGCAAAACAAAAACAAGCATGGAAGGCATCAGCCCAGGTGCATGCTCCCTGGTATTACGCAGGCTGAAAGCAAACCAGGTGCAGATGATGATTAAGCCGATCAAGCCTGTATCGAGGGCAATGTCGATGAGGCCATTGTGTACCTCGCCGCCGACATATGGCGAGGATTGGATGGCGCGGTACATGCTGCGCCATGTATCTCCTCCGTGGCCGAACCATGCGGCCTCGGTCCAGAGCCCCAGGGCGTCCCGCCACATCTGAAGGCGGGACAGCCCTGTGCCGACACCCGCCGTGAGACGTTCGGCGGTGGAGGCCACGGCCAGCGCGGCGGCGGCGGTAACCGCCAGCGCCAAGGCCGTCAAGGCTGCGGCGCGCGCTCTGGCGCCGCAGTGCCACAGGCGGCACAGCAGCAGCGTGCCGAGCAGCGCAGCTGCCCATGCCCCGGCCAGTGCCAGCAGGCCGGGCACGGGTGCGGGCGCCAGCTGGGCAGCAGCCAGCTGGCCGTACAGCCAGGCCGCGCTCGCCAGAGGCGCGGCCGTGGCCAGCAGCAGCGGCAGGCGATGCCCGCGCCGCTGCAAGGCGAAGGCGCAGGCTGCGGCGAGGCCGGTCGCCAGCCAGGCGCCGCGCGACTCGCTCAGCAGGAGCGCAGCTTGCGCGGGCATAAGCGGCAGCGCTGCTGCGATAAGCCGCCAGGCCGGCACAGGCCGGGCCATGGCACGCGCAACTGCAGCCAGCCGCTCCAATGCGTACATGCCGACAACGGCGCCGTACGCATTGGGGTACTGCAGCAGCCCGCCGAGCCTCGCGCCGGCGGAACTGATCTCGGGGTCGGCAGTCCGCATGACCCCAAAGGGCAGCGGCAGGACACCGCACACGGCAAGTATGCCGCTCAGCACAAGCAGGCCGCCTGCTGCCTGCCAGCCGAAGGCAAACCATCGCAAGCCATTCATGCGCGAAGCCAGTATCCCTGCCAACAGGGCAAACATAGCCAGCAGACCCCAACGCAGCATTTCATCCAAACTGCCTTGTGTACTTACAGAACCTGACCAGGCGTGGAGACCATAACAACACATCATCACAACGGGCCAGATCACCCAGCGAGTATGAGTCATTTGCAGAAGTCGCATTTTCGTTTGTTTGTTACCTCCACTGGAGAGGATATTATTTTTCCTTCTCTGGAGTATGAATAACAGAAGCAGCGTGCTCCCTCCCATCAGGAGACTCCAGGCGGTGAACAGAATGACCCGATATACATCCCCAGGAAAATACAAACCTCTCCCCAGACATGCAGCCATCAACATGATCGAACCAATCAAGCCCAGCGTAATCGTCAATGCCGAATTCTGTATCTCACACTTCGTCATCTTCTTCTGCTTAACGTCATAACGCAAGGTTCCTCCCGCCGTATAGAGTGCTGGCTCCATACCGCATACCGAATGCTTCATCCCAGGCTGATCCTTGTGGTTTTGATGCTTAACCGTACGATCATCGTCTCCTAGCTTTTCCATCCGCCCACCTCCTTTCCATCTTGTTGAACCATAATCGCAAATTTCCCAATCCTATTCGATCATGCTCAGCGTGCACTAAAAATAAAAAAAGACAGAAGCTCCCTCATAGGGTCTTCTGTCTTATGCATAATCGTCGTCATTTCGATTCATATATAATACATCATTTATTCGCATTCATGGCGAGACCCTCCTACCAGTATGTCCCATTCATGGACATGGCAGACGATCTTCAACTATCGGCTAACCTTTAGATCATTCAGCAATGATCACAGGAATCTGCACCGGTTGTGGATTTTTCGGATGAACGCTCTGCATTCCCTTCCGTCACAACGGTCTCTGTTGTTCCAATCGACTTGGCACCATCCGGCAGCAGATCTGCACAAGCGCGCTCCAAATACGGATCGGCATGTAGGAAATCACGGAATTCCGTGTATTCCCTCCACATGTCAGTCATTGGACCTGCCTGGCCGCGTACGGCACGAATCAATATATTTTTCGGTGTATGCTCCATATCGATAAATTCCAGCAGCTGCGTTTTGTATCCCATCAGATCCAGAAGCTTGGCACGAATGGCGTCTGTCGCCAGTGCGGAGAAGCGCTCCTTCAAAATGCCATGGGACAATAACGGATTCATCACAGGGGATTCGATCTGATCAAACAATTCGTGCTGGCAGCACGGTACGGAGAGAATAACCGATGCGCCCCAACGAACTGCCTTCTCCAAAGCAGCGTCTGTAGCCGTATCACAGGCATGCAGGGTCACGACCATATCCACTTCATTCAATTCGTCATAATCTGCAATGTCACCAACAAGGAACTTCAGATCACCATAGTGCAGCCTGTTTGCCAGATCATTGCAATGTTCAATAACATCTGCCTTCAGGTCGAGACCGATAATTTTAAGCGATCTGCGCTGTTGTACCGACAGGTAGTGATACAGGGCAAAAGTCAGGTAAGACTTGCCGCAGCCAAAATCAACAATGGTAAGCGGGCGTCCCTCCGGCAGGTGCGGGATGACATCCTGAACCATCTCAAGGAAACGATTGATCTGTCTGAATTTGTCATACTTGCGGGCCAGTACCCGGCCTTCTTCATTCATAATCCCCAGTTCAACCAAAAAGGAGACAGGGACTCCATCTTCGAGCACATATTGCTTCTTGCGGTTATGCGAGAGATCCACCGCCGTCTTGGATGGGGATTTGGTCAGGATGGAAACTTTATATTTTTTGCTGATCAAAATTTGATAATCTGCCTCTGTCGTACAGAGCAGCCCTTGACGAAACGTCTCTTCGCACAGCAAAGTCATGCGTTCTATCGCCTCAGCCGGAGTCAAATTCTCGTGCAGCACTTTGTTGTTGTAATGAAATGCGAATTGATAATGCAGCTGATTCTTCAGCGTTACCGGCTTGACTTGCACTTTGGTATACGAGACATTGTCCCGTCTGCGCAGCTGGCTCCAGGTCGCTGTAATCAGCGAATTCTGTTCAAAGATGTCTTGTATAAGCTTTCGCAATGAATCCACGGGGTACATCTCACTTTCGATTTGGTTTGGTCAACCGTAACCATACCACAATTCCGTTGGCTCTCCAAGTAAAGGCACCTAACAAGCCCTAATGCATTTGTCACTTGTTTTTCCCCACCACTCAGCGGGTTAACTCAGCGAGTCCTTCCTCGACTTCTTCACGTGGCAGGCCACCTTGCTCCAGTTGCTCGTCTTCAAGCTTGCGTAAACGTTCGTAAAAGGACCGTACCTCGTCACGATAATTCACGGGAAGTCCATCCCCAACCTGCAGCGCCCTGTACCAGCTGTTCTCGGCCTGATCATATCGCCCCTGCTGTTCACGATACAGCGCAAGCTGTTTTTCCGTACGGGCAGGAAGTTCGTATTCCTTTGTTTGCTCCAGTATGGATTCGACGCGTTCCGGTGCTTCCAGCAGCCTCGGGTTGGCACCATGATTCAGGGCATATAAATAAAAGTGTAATGATTTCATTAACCGGGTAAGTCCTTCATCCTCTGAATCCTGTTTTTCCTGATCACTGATACCTTCCACTCTGGCCTTCTCTGCGTAAATATAAGCTTCTTCTTCAATCAGCCGGGCGGCTTGCTGCAGATTGTCCACTTCAATGATCCCGCGAAAACGAAACATTTCAATGACATCCTCGGCAGGCAGAGAGTTCAGCAGAGACAAGTTCATGCCAAACTGCCTGCGAAGCAGCTCGTCCAGCTCCGATAGCGCCTCCGTATGTTTCCGCTGCTGTCGGAGTGTTAATGCTTTGCCGATCGCCTCGGTCATTTCCTCAATCATGCGGAGCAGATAGTCTTTTCTGAACATTAGATATGCCCCCTCGTTCGCTCATTCGAATCATCATCCATTATCCTTAGTTTAATCCATGCCATGACAAAAAGCCAAAGCTGGTTTCTTGCCTCATGGATGCCGTAACTCGAAGAAACCCCTGCCGTCGTATGAAGACGTGGCAGGGGTCCTGTCATGGTGACATTCCACAAGAAGTGAAAAAGTAATCCGGTAAATGGTTAATTCCCGTAAGTTATGCCTCTGGTAATCCGTTCATAAATTGTTGAATGACCTGAATCAACTGTTCCGGTGCCTCATACATGCTCATATGGCCCGCACCGGCAATTACTGCTTGGACGATATGCGGCTTGTCACTTGTAAAAGTGCGTTCCGGCGGAATGATAGGGTCCTTCTCGCCTGCAACCAGCAAAACCGGGAGCGGTGTAGCTGATAGAACATCCCGGCGATCCGGACGTTCCCGCATAGCCAGTGCGGCCCCGGCAGCTCCCTGCGGTGCGGTCTGGTACCCGATTTCCTTGACACGTGATACTTGTGCCGATAATGATTCCACATGTTCCGGAGCGAATAAGCCTGGAACCAATCCATCCACAAAGCTTACAATGCCCTCTGTCTGAATGGTGGATACTGCACGAAGGCGCTTCTCCTTGCCCTCTTCACTATCCGGATATGCAGTAGAATGAATTAAACCAAAAGCTTTTAATCGTTCCGGATGGCGTTGAGCGATGGAAAGGGCGATATATCCTCCCATTGAATGTCCGAGCAGGACTGCCTTTTCCACGTTCAGTTCATCCATTAACTGCAGGACATCATTACCCATCTGATCTATTGTGTAATTGCCCATAGGCGCGTCTGTCTTGCCGTGTCCACGCAGATCGGGTACGATGCAGCGATAATGACGTGCCAGCTCCGGCACTACTTCATCCCAATAGGACGAACTGCCGCAGTAGCCGTGGAGCAAAATAATGGCTTCTCCCTTACCCTGTTCGGCATAACATATCGTCGTTCCATCACACATCACTTTTTCCATATGAATCCCTCTCTCTGCGCGAATTGAATTGATCACGTTCATTTTATATAACAAGCTTCTTGTAGTTCAAGTTGTATATTATTAAGCTTTCATCCCATGAATGAAACGTTTATCTTGTTTTCCAGGCTTCCAACGCAGCATCGGCGATCGTTCGGGACATACCCATTACGAAGTGAAGCGAAGTCATCTGTAAGATGGAATATGGCCTCGGTCCATTGGTGTTTACGACTGCTGCCACACTATATTGTCCAACGGGCGGCAGTTTGCCTCCCACCGATTCTGCCGGAAGGAGTGCACGGTGCGAAAGATAATATGTACCCGCTGCATGTTTGGGACCGAGACAGGCATCGATCGCAACAATCGCTTGATGCGCCGGAATTTGAGCCATTCGTTTCTCTAGCGTATCTGCATCACAAGGGACAGACAGCGTCCCCACGACATGGCCGACTCCATGCTCCTCCAGCAGGGTTCCGGTGAGGGGCCCAAGTGCATCTCCAGTGGAACGATCTGTACCAATGCAGACAAATGTTATTTCATCAGGTGAATGTTTCTGGTAGATGTGTCTGAAAAATGGGATCAGTTCTTCTCCCGAAACACTTTTTGGGATTTCCCGGCCCTGGTGGCGCACAAAATCCCGCTTGTATGCTGCCAATCTGTTTCCTCTCCTTTACACGTAACGATCCACATTAAACGATGGTTGTATTCATATTTTATCCGATAAGAGCTATACCCGCAAAAGCATTGGCCTGTGCCTGTCCAATCATGATACAATGACTACAGTTTCCGATACGGAAGGGATGGACATAACGATGGATTTAACACAAGCGAACGCTGCCAACATGGAATATATGATTGAAGCGATTAAAACCAAGCTGCGGATGGCCAGCGGTGCAGCCATGCAGGCTTCGGCTTTCCCACTGGACAAGTACGAGGATCTGTACGACCTTTACGAGATGGTCCTGGGCAAAGAGCATCTCAGTATCTCCGAAGTGGAAGCTGTTGCTTCCGAACTCGGAAAACTTCGTAAAGTTTAGCTAATCCCAAATTCAGCAGATTTCAGCAAAAAGGACCTGTTCTCCCCTTCATGGGAGAACAGGTCCTTTTTGTTCTTATGCAAACCAATCATTTGCTCTGCATGACTTGTTGTTAAGGCAAATCTACCAGTACGAATTCAGCGGATTCGCTCCCCGTACTCGTAATTTGCAGATCACAGCTTTTGCGAATACGGGCAGCATCCCCTGGCTTCAGGTTAAAGTTCCCGTCCGCACATGTGATCTCCACATGGCCACTGATCAGGAAAAAATGCGTGCGCCTGTCTTCATGCTGTGGATACATGATTTTTTTCCCGGATTCCAATTGGGTCAGATAACACGTCACATCCTGGGAAATGTGCAGCGCGCCTTCGGCCCCTTCCCCTCCTTGCCCGGAAACAATGGGACACAGACGGTTAAGCTGGGCCTGCTGCTCAAATCGCTGATTTGTATACGATGGCTTCAGCATGCGCTGAGATGGCAGAAACCACATTTGCAGGAAACGCACCGGTTCATCCTCAGACGGATTAGTTTCCGAATGTTCCACCCCGGTTCCTGCACTCATCACCTGTACGGTTCCCGGCTCAAGCACCTGTTCGGTTCCCATGCTGTCTGTATGTTTCAACTTACCGGATATAACATAGCTAACAATTTCAAGGTCATGATGTGGATGTCGTTTAAAGCCTTCCTGCGGCATCAGCGTGTTGTCATTATGGGCCAGCAGGCAGCCAAAATGGGCGTTGCTTGGATCGTCATAATCCGCAAAAGAAAAGCTGAATTCACTGTGTATCCAACCTCGATCCGACGTGTGCCTTTCTTCCGATGTCACTACTTTAATCATGTTCATCCACCTCCAAGGGTTTAGAGCTGCCGCTTACCTGCGCAGCAGGTCTTGCGTGTATATGAATGCTTATAAATCAATACCAGTTGGTATCTCATCTTTACCCGAGGTCCGGGGATTCTAATCACGCCCCTAGCTTATGGTTATACGCTTTCATCAGGTGAGTGAAGCACGAATTCACAATCTGTATGTCCTACGATATTTCCAGCATCGTTGCGAATTTCGGGAGGAAAAACATGGGACAGCCGTTCAATGGTGGTCCGGTTGGAATATCCAATCTGCTCAAGAATGGATTGAGCAATCCATGCCCATTCATCCTCAGAACCGTCGAGCACCTTAAATGTTACGCCGAGTCTTTCCTTTTTCAAGGCAAAACCGAATACACCCTTAAATCCACCTTTTGCAACAATGTTGCTGTCTTCAAGAAGTACCGAATCGACACGTCCAGTTCCTCCAACCATAAGAGGCTGGTCGTTCATTGCCGACGTAATGGTTTCTACCGCTGCCCGTGTCGGGGCATCTTCGATTAAATCCGGGCAGGCGAGCTTCAAATAAGCATTCGACAAGGCCGATAATGGCAGCGAAAATACCGGAAAGCCGCAGCCATCCGTCCCCAGTTCAATTTCCTTCTGATCAATTCCAGCCATACCAGCCATCGTCTCCAAAATTTCACGCTGCACTGGATGTTCTCTTTCGGCATAACTTTCCAGATCGAAATTTTTCATGCGGCTGTAACCCAGAATACCGAGGTGTTTACCCGAGCAATTATGCAAAATACGCCGTTTTTCCCCCTGGCTGCGCAGCCATTGATTCCGGCTCTCCTCATTCAACGGATAACTGGCGGCACAGATCAGGCACTCTTCTCCCAAACCGATTTTGGCCGACAGTTGTTCCAGCACCTGAATGTGCTCGGGCTCCGAACGATGGGAAGATGCCATGATTGCAATTTCCTTGGATGATAACCCATAGTGGGCTGCAATACCTGCACGAATGCCTGGAATGGCCTGAAAAGGTTTGGCAGATGAGCGGGTAAACGCTCTAAAGTGCGGATTCCCCGCTGAATAAACGACATTCCCTTTCTCATTCGTGATGCTTATGTGTCCAAAGTGGGCGCATTCCATAACGCCTGCACGATATTCCTTAACTAACAACGCACTCTCCATGCGAGTTCTCTCCTTTATACTCCCAGTCTCATCTCTGCTTTGCGTCATTACGCTGCATGGGATATCTTTAAATTATAGTACAAAAACGATGTTTTTTCAGTTTTTTCGACATGTTTTTCGGGTAAGCCTATACCAATCTGGAACTAATAACCAATCTTAATTGAAGGAGATCCCATCATGCTGCGTGAAAGCAATTCATCTTTCTTTGGAAGTTCCCCGCGTTTATCCTGGCGTTCCCTCTTTGTCTGGAGTGGAGTAGGCGTTTTGTTCAGTTCTGCTCTTGTTATCCTTCTGGCCGTAGTTGGTGCTTGGCTAGGGACACATTTTATCATTCAGTTGGATGATCAGATTCAACACTGGTTTTATCTCCATTCTGAATCTCGTCTTGCACTGCTGCCTGTCATTTCCTTCATTACTGCAATCGGTTCTTTCAAAATTTCGGCATTGGCAGCAATCTGTGCGGCAGCCTTATTCTTTATACAGCGCAGTCCACGATCCTTTATCTATGGTTATGTAATCCTTGGCAGCTTTGCAGTCATGTGGCTTCTTAATACAGGACTGAAAGAAATTTTTCGTCGAAGCCGTCCTGAACTTGATCATTTAATGGTGGTTCATGGATATAGCTTCCCCAGTGGTCATGCCATGATTTCCATGGGGTTCTATGGCATGTTTTTTGTAATCTGGGCAATCGAAAGACAGAGAAGATCCGCCTCCATCATACTGCCTATTGTCTGCGGTATAGGGTTTATTGGACTCATCGGAATAAGTCGAATTATGCTTGGTGTGCATTATCCTACAGACGTATTTGCCGGATTCGTTGCCGGACTGGCCTGGCTCGTCTGCATGATGGGTGCAATGAAACGAATGATCTGAGTTTCTTTCCACTTCCAGCTTGCCCATATCTGTTTCAGTTGTTTCAGCTTGATGCACGGCGTTTATATACGAAGTAAGCAAACGCGAACAGACAACATCCTGCATCAAGTGTAAAGGAGGCGGTTGTTATGTGGGGCATCATTCTTAGCATTGTATTGGCAGTTATCATCGGCCTGATTGGAGATGCACTTGCCGGTCACGATATGCCAGGAGGCATCATCGGAGCGATGATTGCCGGATTTGTTGGAGCTTGGCTGGGCGCACTGTTGCTTGGTAACTGGGGACCGGTTATCGGTAACTTCGCTATTATCCCTGCCATCATTGGTACAGCGCTCTTTGTCTTTTTGCTGGGGCTTGTGTCCAGACTGTTCAGACAGGCTGCCTGATCGGTCAACAAGGTGTTCGTTGTTTCGTTATTCGTTTCTTAATTTAAAAAAGGAGTGATTTGACATGAATAAAGCAGAAGATCAATATCCTGTACAAAGCGGTTCGACTTTCGCCAAAGGTATTTTCATCGGTGGTTTGCTGGGAGCAGCAGCAGCATTGCTCTTCGCTCCTAAACCAGGACGGGAGCTCCGGGGTGACCTCTCCGAGAAGGTTGGTATGGTTACTGATCGTACCAAGGAAGTTGCGGCAGTCGTAACCGACAAGGCGACTGAACTGGCCAAAACGGTTTCTACCAAAACGTCGGATATCGCCAAAACAGTAAACCAAGGCCGTAACGATGTTATGGATTCGGTAAGAAAGGCTTCCGCAGATGTAGCTGATGAAGCAACCAAAGCGACCAGCGAAGTCGCTTCCGCTTCCGAGGATGCAAAGGAAGATACACGAAAAGAGCTGAATTCGACCAGCCTGTAAGGGCTTGAGCGAATGGTCAATAGCCAGCTGAGTTTCAGCTGGCTATTTTTCATCCAGTGTAATAGGAGGAGGACTGACATGAGTAAAGTCACATTAAACGGAAACACCCCCGTTACCGGAACTAAACCATCACAGCAGTATGACACGGCAGAACACCCTTTTGAATTGCGCCATGAAGTAAAAAAGCTGAACACGCGACTGGACCAGCTTGCAGACAGTCTGGAAAAAGCACAGATTAAGGATATTATCGAGAATTACACCAGTCCCAAAAAACGCATCATTACCAATTTCACGGCTGGTATGGCAAGAGGACTCGGACTTACACTGGGAACCTTCGTTGTCTTGGGTCTCCTGGGACTTATACTCAGCCAGTTTGTGAACATGCCGATTGTAGGACAATACATTGCAGATCTGCTTGGGTATATTGAAGATTACAAGAGCTAGGCGATAAGAACGATTATCCTTTCCGCACGGATTTGCCTCGTTTATCGGGGTCATCAGCCGGTCGCTGCGTGGGCTTCACCCTTAACAGATCTCCGGTCCAGCCTTTCATCATCATCCATACATACATGCTGGCCATGCTGGCAAGGATGAGTGAGATGACCAATACAACCCCCCATGTCTTATCAATCAAAGGCAGGTTTTCGAAGTTCATCCCCCAGATTGCACCGGCAGCCGTTGCGGGCGTACATACTGAAGTAACGATGGTTAGTGTCTTCATAATTTCATTACCACGTACACCGGAAGTCGCATTATCTATCGAGATGAGTGTGTCGATCTCTTTTTCATAATGCTGAAATAAGCGCTCCATACGCTCTATACGGTGCTGAAGCTGCTTGAAGAAGCGACTGTCCTCCATTTCGTCCAGATAGGCTTCACGGGCAGCAGCCATTAATTCGGAATAGGGAATAAACAAATTGCTCCAATACAAGAGTTCAAAACGTGCCTCAAGGATCTGGTCCATCAGTGTCCGGGCATTACGTAATTCCATCTTTCGTTCCAGTTCCCGCAAATGTGTTTCAAATTGATCCATTCCTACATGGTAATAGTGCAATATGGCTCTGAACAGTACAAACATCCCGTCGCGAGCCGTGGTACACTGTTGCAGCATGGCTGAACGTTCCCCCGTATTCATGATCCCCCTTGTGTTATCGTCCAAATTGATCGTTACCAAGCTGTTTTGGTCTACATAGAAGAACATCTGATTATCCTTGCGTTCACTATCTTTCTCATTTTTGACAGCGTACAGTAGTGAACCAAATATGACTGGCTCTGTCCCATTCAAAAATCGTACAGACAGATAGTTGGAATGCACCTCGGGAATTTTGCGAAGCCAATACTGCATCTCTGGGAATACTTCTGTGAGTTCCTCCAATACCTCAGCCATGTCCCCCTCTTCTGGTGCCACCCAGTCCCACCATTCCCACTGCCCCGAAAAAGATAATTTGTCTCGCCTGTCTGCCAGCTTGACCTTATCCAACGTCACAATACCACTCCCGCTTTCCTATAAATCATATCTCTGAACAAATTTCAAAAAAGGACACGTATGTATTCCAGTGGAATCACGTGTCCTTCTCTATGCCGTACTTAACAACATCAGGGCTTCACATTTCATAACATTGAAGCATTTGACATGATTTGTTTCAATTTTTCAGTAGCTCTCTTCTGAATTCGGGAAACGCTCATCTGGGATACGCCCAATTTCTGAGCAATTGCCCGTTGAGACTGACCATCCTGAAATGCCAAAATAAGCACCTTTTGTTCCTGTTCCTTCAACTGTCCCAATGCCTGTTGCAAGTCCATCCGTTTTTCAACCGAATCAAAGTCGTTCACGTCTGCACTGATCAGTTCACCAAGCGTTGCTGCACTCTCGTCCTGAGATAGAGGGGAGTCGAGTGAAACATAGTGGTAACATTCCCGACCAGCCAACACTTCGATGGTTTCCTCAGGGGTCAGATCAAGGTATTCAGCGATCTCATCCACACTTGGTGAGCGTTCAAACTTCACCGTCAATTCATCAATGGCATGCTGTACAAGAGCACCCTTTTCCTTGATTCGTCGTGGTACCTGAATATACCAAGATTTGTCCCGAAGGTAGTTCTTCATATGACCGATCATACTTTTCATAGCATATGGTTCAAACGGAATACCGAGATTAATATCATACTGCTGAAGAAGACGAATCAGAGCCATTTGGCCGGTCTGATATAAGTCTTCATACAGATCCGGACGATTCCGGGCAATTTTACCTGCCGCCATTTTTACCATCGGTTCATATTTACGGATAAGAACTGTTGCAATTTCATTATCCTTGGTCTGCTGGTACTCCCAGATCAAACCTACGGATTCAGACATGGACTCTGGGGGAGTCACTTTTTCATTCATACTTTCTCCTCACTTCTTGCAAGACGTTTTACGAGTACTACTTTCGTACCTTTGCCCGTCTCACTTTCCACGCTGACATCATCCATCAGGGCTTGCATTAGATAGAATCCAAGTCCGCCAATTTGGGCATCTGTCAGTTCAGTGTCGTGAAGGCCTGCACGCGATACTGCAGGATTGACGTTTTCGAAGCTTGCACCTTCATCCTTGACTGTGATTGCCAGCGTGTCGCTGTCCACTTCAAAAACAACCTCAACCATGCCGCCTTCGTGTGAGTAGGCATAAAGTACAGAGTTGTTACAAGCCTCAGATACAGCAACTTTCATATCCTCAATGTCCTCATAAGAAAATCCCATTTTGGACGCAACACCATAAAGATTAAGTCTTACAATATCCACGTAATCAGCTGTCGCCGGTAAGTTAAGGGTGACTCTTTGAACTTCTGCATTCATTCCTTTTTCGATCCTTTCCTATTGGGAATTCTTCTGTGAGACAAAGAATTTGGCAATACCCGTCATATCAAAAAGCTTCTGAATCTGCGCAGGAACTTCTTGTACTTCAAAGCGTGCTTCCATTCCATGTCGTGCTTTCAGAACAGATAACAGGATTCCAATCCCTGTGCTATCGATATACTTCAGGTCCTTCATGTTAATAATCAAATCCTGTTCCTTGTTGTCCACAAGCGGCTCCATGACCAAACGAAATTCAGGAGCTACTGACAAATCCAGTTCGCCAGTAAGGTATACCGTGCACACGCCGTTTTGTGTTTCGGTCTTTGCATTGAATTTTTCATTTTTATTTGTATTCATTAGACATCTCTCTCCTGATCAATGGTTTCCTTACCTAATAACCCAACTTGAGCCCACATGAAACAAAAAGCAAATTAACAATTATTTCAATTGGCATGATTCATGGCTGACGAGGGGGATTTGTAGATTTGCCGCTCCTCCTGAAATCGTGACAATTTTTGCTTCACACTTCCCATTTTGACGGGTTTGCTGATGTAATCATCCATCCCGACAGCCAGGCAGCGCTGCTGGATACCTTCCATTACATTTGCAGTCATGGCCAATACGACAGGCTGTTTTTCTTTGGGCAGACTTTCCCGTATCCTGCGTGTACATTCCAAGCCATCCATCACCGGCATTTGCAAATCCATAAATATATAATCATAGTTCGGATTCTCTAGAACCATATCCAGCGCCTTCTGTCCATCTTCAGCGGTATCCGAGATAAAGCCCAGCTTGCTAAGCATAATGGCCATCAATTTCTGGTTAATCGGATGATCATCGACAATTAATACGGAAGGCTGCATTTCATAACGTTCCATATCCTCCGATCGTTCTTCTCCATTCCCATTTAACAGCTCCGTCTCTACATAACGCTGAACCTGAATTGTGAAGATAAAGGTAGCACCACGCTTTTCGCTCGTGTCCAGATAGATGTTCCCACCCATCATTTCCACTAGCGTTCGGCAAATAGCCAGTCCCAGCCCGGTTCCGCCGTATTTGCGTGTCATGGATGTATCAAGCTGGGAGAATGGTTGAAACAGGCGATCCACTTTGTCAGATGAAATGCCTATCCCTGTATCTTTTACTGCAAATTCCAGCGTCATTCTGCCGTCTTTTTCTTCGTTAATGGATACGATCAGATACACTCCGCCTTGATCCGTAAATTTGATTGCATTGGCAATCAGATTCATTAGGACCTGACGCAGTCTCGCCATATCTCCATAAACCAGTTCCGGGACAGAATCCTCCAAAAAGTAGTCCAGCTCCAGATTCTTCTTCCCCGCTTCCACAGCAAACAGGCCCAGAACTTCTTTTATACATGTAACGAGATCAAATGGATGCTCCTCGAGCTCCATCTTCCCGGATTCCATTTTCGTAAAATCAAGAATATCGTTAATAACTGTTACAAGTGCATCCGCACTTCGTCTTACGATATCGACGTATTCTTTCTGATCGTCTTTCAATTCAGTCTCCATCAGCAAATCAACCATACCGATGACACCGTTCATCGGTGTCCGGATCTCATGACTCATCATGGCGAGAAATTCGGTTTTGGCATTTGCCGCAATCTCCGCTTCCTCTTTGGCCTGAATAAGCTGCTGATTCATTTTTTCGAGTTCCTGTGTTTTCTGGTGAAGCAGCATGGTTTGGGTTTTCAGCCGTTTGTTTGTAATGAACATTTCAACAAACCCATCAATTTTCGATTTTAAAATTTGAGGAATAAACGGCTTAACCATGTAATCGATGGCACCCGCCGAATACCCGGCAAATAAATGTTCTGCTTCCCTGCTGTTGGCAGAGATAAAAATAATCGGTACATCCTTTGATTTATCGCGCGCTTTAATTAACTTTGCTGTCTCAATTCCGTCCATTCCAGGCATCTGCACATCCAGCACAATGACCGCAAATTCGTCTTTAAGCAAGCATCGAAGTGCCTCTTCTCCAGAAGTTGCCTTGACGAGTTTATATTGTTCCGATTCCAATACTGCTTCCAAAGCAAGCAGATTCTCGGGGCGGTCATCTACCAATAATATGTGGATTGGTTCATTGAGCCCCATGGCTAACCCTAACCCCCTATTTGATCTTCCGGTATATTTTTTCCGTCCGGTCTAACGGCTCGTAGGCATCGCTGAATTCCGTAAAATGTATTGATTCCTTGGATCCCAGCACAAGGATGCCGAAGTGGCTCAAGCTCTCATGAAACAGCCCGTGCACATGATTCCGCAGTTCATCATTAAAATAAATCATTACATTGCGGCAAAAGATAACGTTAAACTCGTTAAATGACCGGTCAGTTGCCAGATTATGCTCCGCAAAAATAATGTTTTTCCTCAAATAAGGATGAAACATAACGGAGTTATACTTCGCTGTATAGTATTCGGAGAAGGCTCTTGTACCCCCTGCCTCCAAATAGTTTGTCGTGTATAGTTTCATCTTTTCGATGCCATATACGCCTTCCTTGGCCTGCTGCAAAGAACGGTCATTCATGTCGGTAGCATAGATGCGTGCCTTATCATAGAGACCCTCCTCATGCAGCATGATCGCCATGGAATACACTTCTTCGCCCGTGGAACAACCCGCGTGCCAAATCCGAATATACGGATATGTTCTTAACACAGGAATGATCTTTTCACGGAACGTCCGGAACAGCGTAGGATCGCGAAACATCTCGGTCACAGGAATGGACAGGTTTTGTACGAAACGCTCAAATGCAGAACGCTCATGTAAAACCAGTTCCTGCAGACCGGATATCGTCTTAACACCTTCCGAATGGGCATAATGCCAGATTCTTCGTTTCAAAGACGGCAATGCGTAATTTCTGAAATCATATCCATATAGACGGTGCATACCTTCCAATAACAACTCAATCTCAATCAATTCGCGTTCTTCGTCTTGCGGCATGCGGACCGATTGTTCATCAGCCTCGGTAGGTTCCCACGGTGTCATAGATTCTCTCCACTTCTTCATTTGTTACTTGCGTAATAGATGTATTGTTGTTCATTACCCAAACTATCGGGTTACGAATACAGCCACACACGCATTAATGATAACAGTTGATCCGTTTGGATCGGTTTTTTCACATAATCGGATGCGCCGGCTTCAATACACTTACCCCGATCATCCTTCATGGCTTTGGCCGTCAGCGCAATAATTGGCAGTTTCTCAAACCTTGGAATCTGTCTAATCCGTGTCATAGCCTCGTATCCATCCATTTCTGGCATCATCATATCCATGAGTACAAGATCAATCTCCGGATTCTTATCCAGAATCTCCAGGGCTTCACGCCCGTTCTCAGCAAACGTAACATCCATTCGGTAACCTTCAAGCACACTCGAAAGTGCAAATACGTTTCGGATATCATCATCTACGAGCAGTATTTTTTTGCCTTCAAATAAGGTCTCCTTGTTATGAAGCTTCTGCAAAATTCTTCGCTTGTCTTCCGGCAGATTGGCTTCTACCCGGTGCAGGAACAAGGTTGTCTCATCAAGTAAACGTTCAGGTGATTTCACGTCTTTGATAATGATGGACTCCGCATATTTGCGGAGCTTCATCTCTTCCTTGCTATCCAGCTCCTTGCCTGTGTAGATAATGATCGGAAGATCATTCAGATATTGATCATCCCTGATCTGATCCAGCAATTCGAATCCGGTCATGTCTGTCAACATCAGATCCAGTACCATGCAATCGTACCGCTGGCTATGCAATTCCGTTAAAGCCTCACTGCCTGTAGATACAGCGGTTATGGCCACATCATCATGTCCAATGAGTTCTATAATGGCTTTACGCTGAACTTCATCATCTTCCACAATAAGCAAACGTTTCAACTGATTCTCTGTATAGGATTCGATATGCGAGAAGGCTTTATCCAGCGAATCCTTGCTGGAAGGTTTTTTCAGGTAGGCAATTGCGCCCATCATCAATCCCTGTTTCATATCGTCAATCACAGAAATAACATGTACTGGTATATGACGTGTTGCCGAGCTGCTTTTCAGTTCGCCCAGGATGGCCCAACCATCCATGACCGGGAGCTGAATATCGAGAATAATCGCATCCGGCAAATATTGACGGGCCATGTCGAGCCCCTTGTCTCCTTGCGTTGCCACAATCGCCTTGAATCCTCTTCCTCTGGCCATATCCATCAAAATATGAGCAAAGTTGACGTCATCTTCAATAATGAGCAATATTTTGTCTCCCTCGATGAGATTGCTCTGATCATCCTCTACATGCACGGATACAGCTGTGTCGGTTGCTGGCATCTCCATCAGGGAAGTGGCATCAGGATCCGGTGCAATTACAGTCTGCCGGCTTGAACGCAAGGTTCGGGACCGTCTTGCAGACGAATCATACTCTGCAGATGCGGCTGCTTCGATAACTCCTTCGTCCTCCGGAGCCGCTTCCTCATGATTGTCAGGAAGGTATAATGTAAACGCACTGCCCACACCTTCGGAGGATTCGACTTGGATCGCACCGCCCAATAGACGTGCCAACTCACGACTGATGGATAATCCCAGTCCGGTACCCCCGTATTTGCGGCTGGTTGTTCCATCAACTTGCTGGAAGGCCTCGAAGATCAAATCCGTTTTGTCAGAAGGTATTCCGATCCCGGTATCCTTCACGGTAAATCCGACATACTCTTGATTGGTATTCAGATAACCCGGAAGTTCCTCAGGTGTCATTTTCCGTCCAATAATGCTTACGGATCCCCGATTGGTAAATTTAAAGGCATTCGACAGCAAGTTGCGCAAAATCTGCTTCACACGGTGACTGTCGGTATACACCCATTCAGGTAAAGTGCTGTCGAATTGAATGTTTAGATCCAGTTCTTTTTTGTTCGCCATAGGCCCGAAGTTTTGTTCCACAAAAGCGGTCAATTCATCCATTCGAACCGTCTCATAATTGATATCCATCTTGCCCGCATCGACTTTGGAAAGGTCCAAAATCTCATCAATCATCTTAAGCAAATCTGCGCCCGACATATAAATCGTTTGAGCATATTCCTGCTGCTTGCTGCTGAGGTTGCCTTCCTTATTTTCAGACAGCAATTGGGACAGGATGAGCAGACTGTTCAGCGGAGTTCGAAGTTCATGCGACATATTCGCCAAAAATTCGGACTTGTATTTGCTTGTCATCGACAGCTGCATCGCCTGCTGTTCCAGCTGTGTTTTCGTTTTCTCAATCTCGTCATTTTTCTCTTCCACTTCACGAACCTGCTCTTCAAGTGCACGGGTCTTGGCAATCAGCTCGGTATTGAAATGTTCCAGCTCTTCCTGCTGACGCTGGAGCAATTCTTCAGAGCGCTTAAGAGCCCCCGTCTGTTCTTCCAGGTTTTCATTGGAGCGACGTAATTCCTCCTGCTGTGTTTGCAGTTCCTCGGATTGCACCTGAAGTTCTTCTGTAAGTGCCTGCGACTCACGCAGCAGCTCTTCCACGCGCAAGCGGCGCCGAACATTGTTAAGAATGACGCCCAAGTTCATGATCAGCTGGGAGAATAACTGCTTATGCAGATCATTAAACCCTTCAAAAGAAGCCAATTCGACCACACCGATCAGCTCATCCTCAAAAACGACAGGATAAATCATGATACTGGTAGCACGGGTAGAGCCTGAGGCAGAACCAATGTTCACATAATCTTCAGGTGTATTTTCTAGAATAATCGGTTTCATATCGAGAGCTGACTGGCCGATTAGCCCTTCACCAACCCGATATACTTCCTTGCCAACGTCCTCGTTCTCTTCAAAGGCGTAAGCACCATACCGTCTCAATTCATCGGGGTGCTTCTCTTCATCAATCAGATACACCACGCCGAGCTGTGCTCCAAGCACTGGTGTAAACTCGCTAATAAACATTTGCGAAATCTGACGAATTGAACCGATGCCGCGCAGCAATTCAGGTACTCTGGCTATATTGGAGCTCATCCAGTTCTGATCCTGCTGGGCCTTCATATAAGCCTTCTCTATTTCTAGTTTTTCTTCCAAATCAGCAGATACATCTTTGAATACACTGGCAATCTGCCCGATCTCGTCCGTGGACTTGACCTGAATACGTCTGATCGTGCGATATCGGCCTTTACCAAAACTTGTAATCATCATCGACACCGTATTCAGACCTCTTGTAATGCTTGGCAGCACCCAGAGGATAACGCCAAGTGCAAACAGAAGCCCGACAATCATAATGCCTACGGTAATCTGAACAGCACGGTTGAATTCCTCGTTCGCTTGCTTGATCTCCGTATCAATCTCCTGATCCTGAAAACGAGAGAGTGCATTCAGACTATCCACAGCTTCCTTTTGCACAGCGAGCCCTGTTGAATTACGGTAGTTATTGGCATCTTCGATACGCCCTTGAGACAAGAGGCTGAGCTGTCTCGTTGAGTACGCACCATAGGCTACCCAGGCCTCATTGACACGGTCGACCAATTGATGCTCACCTGCGCTATCTGCCCGTGCACGTACTTCCTCTAGATAGCCTTCTCCTCTCTCTTCCATCTCCTTGAGTTCACCATCGGCGGCACTAATCGAATTGTTCGGATTAAGCAACAAGTTAGTCAGCAATTTTCCTATGTCATTGACCTCTCCACGTACCGATGAAGTGTTCCTGACTTTCAGATAACGATCCTGATACATCTGATCGATCTGTTGATTGGCACTACTCATCCGCTCGTAACTCACGAAAGTGAGCACAAGTAGAATAGCCATGAGAGCAGTAAAGCCAATCAGCAGTTTATTCCTGATCTTCATTCAGCTTCCGCCCCTTTATTCAATGTGATCCATACCAAGCATTTATCATCATCCCGCTCCTGCGGAATTTCATCATCAAAAAATAACGCCTGCATCGCAGGTTCATTCCATTGATGTTCACCTTTTAACTGTTCAATCAAAAATTGGAGTTGTTCCTCCTGGTCTCCTTGAACAGCTTCTGTTAAGCCATCCGTATAGAGTGCAATATGTCCCTCACCCTCATAATGAATGGTCTGCGGTTCAATATCCATTTTGTCGAACAACCCCACCGGACAACAAACCGAATCAAATGTGGTTACACTTCCATCGCCTTGGAAAAATAAAGCTGGTGGGTGCCCTGCATTGACATAATCAATACGCTTCATTCGGGTGTCTACAACCAGGTAAATAGCTGTAAAGTAGTACTGTACCAACTGTTTTTCCAAATGCAGTTGGTTAAAACGACGATTCAGCTCCTGAATCACCTTCTCTGGATCCACATAGGTCGTAACCGTATCTTTTAGTACCGAGGCAATGAACATAGTAAACAGCGAGGAAGAGATTCCGTGCCCCATCATATCCAGCAGCAGTACTCCGTAACGGCCTTCCCCAAGTGGGTACCATGAATACAGATCCCCCGCAAGTTCGAATGAAGGCTTATAGATCGCATTGACATGGAACAACGGATCTTCGATAGCCGGACTTAATACCGCATTCTGTACCATGGCAGCCAGCTTAAGCTCGTCCTGGATGCGCTGATCACGTTCCTTATGCCAGTCCTTTTCCTGCTTCAGACGGAGAGCGAGGCGAATTCGGGCCATCAGTTCCACTTTGTTAATCGGTTTCGTTACATAATCCGACGCTCCGGCGTCCAATGCTTCGGCAAGTTTTTTGGAGTCACCGATCGCTGTAACCATAATAATGGGAATATCCTTAAGATTTTCGAATTTCTGCACAATTCTGCAGGCTTCGATCCCATCCATTTCAGGCATCATCATATCTAGCAAAATAAGGTCAATATCCGACGGTTTCGGACGGAGTTCGTTGTTTTCCTCCCCAATTCCCAATACTTCAAACATTTCCATGGCTGAACTTGCCGTTAAAATGTCACGATAGTTCTCTTTTTTCAGAATTTCTCGAATAATAATGACATTCGTCGGATTGTCGTCAACAATAAGTATTTTCATTTCTATCTCCCTTATCTGTGGCGTTCCGTTCCGGGTTTGTCGATTTTTATCAAGTCATGTAACAACCCAAAATATACATTTTTCGCGATCAATACGGCGGTAGACATAATATTTCCTACTATAACTATAATCTCAAAAGCAAAAAACTTCTATCAGTAAATGGCACCACTACAGGAAAACACACCTGCTTGCTGCCCTGTTTTTGCTGCGTTCTGATCCCGCTTCCAAACTCGCAAAAACATAGATAAGGAATGGGGATATCCCCATTCCTTATCTATGTTTTTGATCCTAAAGCCTGTCCTTTTCAGGATGCTTCGGTTAACATGTATACCAATTAATCTTTCTTTTTGGCAATAACAAGCACTTTGCCTTTATCGAGTTCAGTCTCGTAGAAGTCCGCCTCAGCTTCGGTAAAGCCCATGGATACAATTTTGGCCCGGAGTTCATCACCACGTGAACGGAACAAATTCGCCATGGAATCGAATACGCCTTCCTCCTTGATACCGATCTCCTTGGCATCAGCTGTATCAGCAATTCGATCCGTACGATCCTTCTCGTGGGCCAGAACGAAGATATGATCAGCAAGGTATCCGGTATTCTGCAGTTCTTTCACCGCTTCTACCGCTTGGACTCCGTTTTCTACCACTTTTGCATAAACTTGCGCATTGGTTGAATTCATCGTTTCCCCTCTCCTCTGATAATCTTCATTTCGAGCTGCTTTTAATATATAACCTTACGATATTTGATTGAAACGCTTCTTTAGAAGAAACTTTTTCCCTTTTACTGGAGATGATCCTCAAAAAGATCAACACCATCAATCCGCTCGGTGCCAGGCTTCATATAAACCTTGATGGCCTGATGACCTCGCAGATACACTTCTCCATCTTCAGCCACAACATAGGGCTCGCCCAAAACCTCGCGGATGGACTCAATATCCATGTCGATCCACTGCTCATTGAGCTTCAATCGGCCTTCGGTTCCATCAATGTGCACATACTGGATTTCTCCGGTATCCTCACAGAGCCCAACCTTGACATCATTGAATTCAAATTCAGGACAACCAAGGTATGGATCTACCTTCTTTTGAAGCGGCTGACCTTTCTCTGCTAAAATATGACCTTTGCTGTCATTCAGAGAGATGCCATTCAGAGTCCGAAAATGCTGAACCGGTCCGGATCGATCAGCAGCCAGATTAACCTCTGGTACTTCCTCTTCCACTACCGTCCATTGCATATCTTGAGCAGCAGGTACTGCTGCTGCCGGTTGAACGGAAAAGGGAGAAATTACGCTAAACATAACAAGCAGTAGTTTCATCATGATTCTCACCCTTTCATTTAGTTCAGTTCATCACCGCTCTGAAAGACATTCAGGATTACACAGCGGTCACGTTACTTGCGCATACGTTGCCAAACATTTGCGGCCAGATCAATATATTTCACCCAATTTTTCCCGCCCTTTGCAGTATCATTATATGTAGCTTGATAACTTTGCAGGGTCCGATCGTTCGGTGTCGCAGGCGTTGTCTGTACTTTGGCTACCTCTGAACGTTTGTTCTGCTGTTCTTGATTGTTTCGTTTGGTTTGAAATTTGGCGATCATGGTCGTGGATACCTGTTTGGCAGCCTCTGTCACCTCATTCAAAACCTCCCCAAGATTCTGTACCGATTCCATTACCGGATCAATTTGCTTCATTTTGTGCTGTACGTCGACAGTAATATCGTTGGCATGCCTTACCGTCTGTTTGACTTCATAGCTCAGTTCATCAATCGTCTTTTGAACTTCCTGAAGTGTCTTGGATACGTTGTCGAGCGAGCCTTGAGCAGATTTCAATGTACGAATTAAGAAGAAAACCAGCACTGCAAACGCCACTGCAATCAAGGCAACACTAATTTGATAGATCATAGAAGAACCTCGCTTTCTCATTTACATCGTTTTGTTATTGCTATAGTTACCCGACCATTTCAAGTGCGAAACAAATTCGAATCGAACTTCATCATATACTTAATTTGGAAAAAGCCCTTATGTTTCAAGGTAAAAACCCTAGGTTAAAGAACAACTACAACACGGCGGCGGCATTAACGCTAAGCGCCCCGAATCTCTATACGAAAGGATGAATACTCATGTTGAAATGGTCTGTACTATTTCTGATTATTGCTCTTGTTGCAGGTATTTTCGGCTTTTTCGGAATTGTTGAGGCAGCGGCTTCCATCGCGAAAGTTCTCTTCTTCATCTTTGTTGTATTGTTCGTCATCTCCCTGATTACCGGACGCAGCCGAATGCGATGAATCAAGTTAATCTCGCCACTTATTTAACAAGATTACATACAAAAGCCTAACGCGCTTGCAAAAGCCGTTGGGCTTTTGTTATGCTCTCACCTTTTTTGCATCAAACGACCCAGGCCAAAAGGTCCCCCACCTAATTATTATGTATTACACTCCTTTCGGGTCTATTCCATCCTTATTCCGCTCCAAACAGTTCCTTTATGAACAAACAGGACTTTTCTTACATAGCCAACCCGGTTTTCTCCCACTCAAGTCTGATATTCACAAGATTTCCTTATACCCACATATGCTCCAGTTGACACTGGAGAATAAAAGAAAATATTGTTAAAATGTTGATTCATAAGTGAGCTTGCCTGGTTACTTTTAACACAGAACAACAAATTACATACCTAACCCGAGGAGGAAAAACAAATGAAAAAAATCGTAAGTTTTGCCGCTGCTTTGACTTTGATGGGTTCAATGGCTGCTGCTGCCGGTGCTGAGGAAGCGGTTACTGGAACAGTAACCCCAGAGACAGGAACGGAGGCAACAACACCTGCTGAAACTACACCTGCGGTTGAAGTGAACAAACCGGTTGTAGAAACGGTTGAAGGCACAGTGGAGACGGTTACTGGTGCAACTTATGGAACGGATGAAGACAAAATCTTTGACGAGCCTGTTGTAAAACCGGGTGACGAAGTTCTTGTCCCTACAATGCTGCTCAACCTGCTGGAGCGCACATGGTTCTACGATACACCTAACGGTAAACCAATCGGTGCACTGGGTGCCCAAGTTATCGATACAACAGGTGAAGTTGTAGACGGTTTCGATGGCGGCGAATGGGTTCAAGTATACACTTGGAAAGGCAAAGCGTGGATCCACGTTGCCATTCAATAGTATCGTATAATCGTTCTAAACATAAGTAAAGAGGACAGCGCACACAGCGACTGTCCTCTTTTTTTTAACAAACGTTACCTGCCCTCTCAGACATTTCACGAATGGTCTGCCAAATCATCCATTCTCGGCTCTACGTGCACATGAACATGCATAATATTATGTGATCGCTTCAACCGTTCCTCCACTTGATCGCAGATCTGGTGACCTTCAATCAGACTAAGCCCGCCATCCACTTCAATCACTACATCCACGAGTACATGACTCCCATGTACACGGGCCTTGACGTCCTTGATCATTTCCACACCAGGAACCCGGGCGACAGATGATCTAAGATCCGTTAACTGTTCCTGATCGAATCCGTCCGTCAAGCGATGCGTGGAATCCCGGAATATTTCCCAGGCGGTTTTGCAAATCAGAAGCCCGACAGCAATCGCAGCTACCTTGTCCAACCACGGTATTCCGAATTGTGCACCCACAATCCCGACTGCGGCTCCGATACTTACCCAGGCATCTGAACGATTGTCCTTGGCAGCTGCCATGAGGGCCTGATTGTTAATCTGTAATGCCAATCGATGATTATAGCGGTACACGCCGAGCATAACCACTGCACAGATTACAGCGACCGCTGCTGACCATAGATTAGGAGCTGCAAAGTCCCCTTCGTACCACGAACGTACTGCTTCGACTAATACCTGAAGCCCGACCATGGCCATAATAAAGGAAGCAATTAAGGCAGCAACCGTTTCTGCTCTGAAATGGCCATAAGCATGATCTGAATCGGGTGGTTTCTGGGAAATCCGAAGCCCAATCAATACAGCAACCGAAGCAACAATATCCGTAAGGTTATTAAAACCATCTGCCAGCAAGGCGCTGGAAGCGAATAAATATCCACAGATTAGCTTAAAGGCGGACAATACCAGATAGGCCGCGATACTGACCCAGGCCCCTCGTTCCCCTTTACGTATTTCCTCATAAGCGTTCAAACCGGGCGACACTCCTTTTACGTTTCGTATTACGGTTTTTCCATGGTACCAAATGCCACCCGTGTGGGTCTATAGAAACAGTGTTGCCAAGTTGCATGGCTGTAGGGATGCTGAAACAAAGTTGCCAAGCTGCATTGCTGTAGGCGTAGAGAAAAAATGTTGCGCCAGTCAAAAAGTCAAGGATCCCCGCTTATTATCAGGTTGCCCTTGTGGGGCTTTTGCAAAACGTATAAAATAAGTACATCCCGTCCAATCCGGACGGCTTACTGTAAGACCGGGAGGGAAATAATGATGAGCGAAAACACTGAACCGAAGAAAATCAGTTTGCAGGATGCCATACGCCAGAAGCTGGCGCAAAAGAAACAACAGGCGAACTCCGGTAACCAATCCAGCGCCTATTTTGAAGGCGGACCAAAAGCGATGAAGAGTCAAAACAACAAAAAGCCCAACAATCAGCGCCGCCGTACGGGTGGATCCTAGAGATACCTGGAACCTATCTATGCAAAAAGAACCGCAAGCTCCTTCAACAGGGCTTGCGGTTCTTTGTATTACTGGCGTTTTTAACCTGCTCGTTGTTGCCTTAATTAAGCTTCAACAGGGTACATTTTGTTACGCAGTTCTTTAATTTCGTCACTCTCCAGATATTCATCATAGCTCATTTGGCGATCGATAATGCCATTTGGCGTAATTTCGATAATCCGGTTTGCAATCGTTTGGATGAACTGATGGTCATGGGAAGTGAACAGCATGGTGCCGTCAAAATCAATCATACCATTGTTCAGCGCGGTAATGGATTCGAGATCCAAGTGGTTCGTTGGCTCATCCAGAATCAGGGCATTGGCACCTGTTTGCATCATTTTCGCCAGCATACAGCGGACTTTTTCTCCCCCGGAGAGCACACTAGCCTTTTTCAGGGATTCCTCGCCTGAGAAGAGCATACGACCCAGGAAGCCACGAAGATACGTTTCGTCCTGATCTTTGGAGTATTGGCGCAGCCAATCGACCAAAGTCATCTCTACACCGTCGAAGTATTTCGAGTTGTCTTTCGGGAAATAAGCCTGTGATGTCGTTACACCCCAAGTATATTCACCGCTATCCGCTTCCGTTTCACCCATAAGGATGTCAAACAACAGCGATTTAGCATTACCATTAGGTCCAACGAATGCAATTTTATCCCCTTTGTTTACCACAAAGCTGACATCATTCAGCATGTTGACACCATCAATCGATTTGCTGATACGATCCACGGTTAACAATTGTTTACCCGCTTCACGTTCAGGTTTGAAGTTGATGAATGGATATTTACGGTTTGATGGACGAAGATCATCCAGCGTAATTTTGTCGAGCTGCTTCTTACGCGAAGTCGCTTGCTTCGACTTGGAGGCATTCGCCGAGAAGCGTTGAATAAAGGCTTGCAGTTCTTTAATCTTCTCTTCTTTCTTCTTGTTGGCATCACGCTGCAAAGCAAGTGCCAATTGGCTGGATTCGTACCAGAAGTCATAGTTACCTACATACAGCTGGATTTTACCAAAGTCGATATCCGCAATGTGAGTACATACTTTGTTCAGGAAGTGACGGTCATGGGATACGACAATTACAGTACCTTCATAATCCATCAAGAAGTTCTCAAGCCATTGAATGGATTCGAGATCCAAGTGGTTGGTAGGCTCATCGAGCAGCAGGTTGTTTGGACGGCCAAACAATGCCTGTGCCAGCAAAACACGAACTTTCTCATTACCGCTCAGTTCTGTCATCTTCTTCTCATGCATGTCACGATCGATACCCAGACCGATCAGGAGTGCGGCTGCATCCGGCTCAGCATCCCAGCCATTCAACTCGGCAAATTCACCTTCAAGCTCACCTGCGCGCAGACCATCTTCTTCTGTAAAGTCTGCTTTGGCATACAGCGCATCCTTCTCTTTCATGATGGAGTAGAGACGGCTGTGACCCATAATTACGGTTTCGAGAACAGGGTACTCATCATATTCAAAGTGGTTTTGCTTCAAAACGGCCATACGTTCGCCCGGGGTGATGTGCACCTCTCCCGAGTTTGCTTCAATTTCACCGGACAAAATTTTCAAAAATGTTGATTTGCCGGCTCCGTTGGCGCCGATCAGGCCGTAACAGTTGCCTGGTGTGAATTTGATATTCACATCTTCAAAAAGTGCACGTTTTCCGTAGCGGAGCGTGATGCCGCTTGTACTAATCATTAAGCATACCATCCTTTATTTTAATAATCTGCATACTGCATTAATAGCAATCATGGATTCAATATCCCGTAGCCTATTCTGGCACCATATTATAACACAAAAAAGCGGCAAATTCGAAAATTGGCCGCTTTTTACTCGTTAAAGTTTTGGTAAATGTGAAATTCATGCGGATATATCTTTACACTAACATATCTGGATCGCTTTTGTTAGTCCTTTTGATGATCCTCGTGACGAATACGTAGCGTCTCACCATGTCCAAGTACCCGAATTCGCTCTTTTTGGATTCCAAGTCGTTCACGCTCGACTTCAAGCCGGTCCAGTGCTTCCTTGGGTGTATCGTCCGCAAGTTTGAACGTGCCATAATGCATCGGAACCATGAGTTGTGAACCGGTCTCCACAAATCCTTGCAGCGCTTCCTCCGGCGTTACATGCTGGGATGTCATAAACCATTCCGGGTCATAGGCACCGATTGGCATTAAAGTGACACCAATGTCAAAGCGTTCTCCGATAGTTTTAAAGCCCTGGAAATATCCTGTATCACCCACAAAATACAACACGGGCGGACCCCCTGGTTGCTTCGATGTTTGAGTTGTTTGCGATCCAGTGGATGCTTCCTTCTGCTCGCTTGCAGCCGCACTCTCCTCAGCGGAAGTCGTCAGTGCATGATTCTGCTCTAATACATATCCACCCCAGTGGGACGTATTCGTATCAAATAACGTTCGGCGAGTCCAGTGCTGTGCAGGAACAAAAGTTATTTTGACACCGCCTAAAACCATATGCTCCCACCACTTCATCTCATGGCAACGATGAAAACCTTTGCGTACCATTTTTCGTTTGAGCCCATCCGGTACGATGAGCAACGTTTTGGCGGTGACCAGCTTCCGCAATGATGCCAGATGTAAATGATCATAGTGGGAATGGGAGATCAGGATGACATCCAGCGGTGGAATATCATGAATGGGAATACCAGGGGGACCCAGTCTCCGTTGAAATCCCATTTTTTCAGCCCACACGGGGTCAGTCACGATGTTCAGTCCATAATATTGAATAAAAAAAGTGGAGTGACCGATCCAGGTGATGGTCGTCTCATCCCGGTTGGCATGCAGATAATCCAACTCGGGCGGGTGCTTGGGCACGGTATACGAATAATCCTTCACCTTGCTCCGCCGCTGCTCCCTCCACTGCTTGAATTCCTTCAACGTTTTGTCCGTACTTACATTATCAATATTGTTATAACGGATTTTCGGCATGAAAGGGCCCTCCTCCCTTCCTAATATCTTAACCCATCCTAAGCCTCTTTGAAAAAAAGAGCAGTGATTAATCTTTTGGGTTTTTGCATACAGCCAGATAGACGAACAGAAACGCAATAGCGGCTACGATAATCAGAGGTGGAGCATACATGATCGTGAATTCCTCAAAAAAACTCAAACCCGTTATCCCCGGAATACCTGTTGTGCCTTCCAGATTCATGAGGTTCACCCTTTCTTTTTGCCCGATTGGCCACGGACATAATTCGCATCAAACAGGAACAGCTTCATAATCAGAATCAGCGATGGAATAAGCACCAGCAGACCGAGACTGAATGCGGTAATGAGTGCAATGCCCATCGTCCGGTTGGTGAAGCTGTCATAAATATTAATGTAGGGATACAGGATGTATGGCAGATGTGACCGTCCGTATCCATACCAGGCGAAGGCAAACTGCAGCATCACGGCGATAAAGCACCAGCCAAGATACTTTCGTTTCCATACGAGAGAGACCGCAACAACAAAACAAATAAACGAGGCGATAAACATCCACGAGATATTGACCATCTGCTCAAAGTGCACCGGATTTTGTTTGTTAATTTGTAAAAAAGCCAGAAAACTGGCAAAGATCGTGGGCAAGCTCCACAGCAGCGCATACTCCCTCAGCACTTCAAATGCAGTCTCATCTTCTGCCCTCTTGGCATAATAGGAAAGGAACATCGCCGAAATATATAGCACACTTACGAGCGCAAGCAGCACGACCGACCATGTGTAAGGATTCGTCAGGAATTCACCCCAGCGAAAAAACACCTGCTCTCCGACCTGCTCGATAATTCCGCCCTCGGATATCGCCAAAATGGTGGAGAATACAGCCGGAATCAGCAAACCCGTCGCACCATATAAAGCCATGTAGATACGACTGTTTTTTCCATGATTCCCATAGGTGTTGTACGCGTAATAAACACCCCGAATGGCCAGAAGCACAATGGCAAGGGAGCCGGGGACCAGCAGAGCTGTTCCATAATAAAAGGCGCTATCCGGATAGAATCCCACCAGCCCCACTACGAAAAAGATCAGAAACACATTCGTGACTTCCCACACGGGCGACAGGTAACGCTGAATAATGTTGTGAATCTTGTTCTCATGTCCCGTCAACAAACTGTAGAAACTGAAAAATCCTGCTCCAAAATCAATGGAAGCCACAATCAGGTAGCCAAACAGAAACGTCCATAGAATCGCGATGCCTGCAATTTCAAAGCTCAATGGACGATCCCTCCTTCCAGGCCAAGCGACTCCAGCTCTTTCTCTGCTTCCTTGTTACGAAACAGCTTGCTGAGTACCCGGATAGCCGAAAAACAAAGGACCAGGTAGAGCAGAATGAACAGAACCAGCATCCAGCCTACAGATGTAGAGGTCGTTGCAGCTTCCGACACTTTCATATACCCCCGCAGAATCCAAGGCTGTCTGCCCACCTCGGCAAACATCCAGCCAAGCTCTATGGCAACCATGGCCAGCGGACCTAAGAAAACGATACCGAGCAGAAGCCACTTCGGATACGGCTTTCTTCCAGGAAGCCAGCGGCGGAACACATACAGGACAGGAATCAGCAGGATGATCACCCCTGTCGTTACCTTCAGATCGAACATGTAATGAATGGACAGCGGCGGCCGCAGATCAGCGGGGTATTCTTCCAGCCCTTTTACTTCGGTGTCCAGTCGATTCCCTGCCAAAATGCTGAGCGCATAGGGAATCTCAATCGCATATTTCACCTCATTATTCTCGTCCAGAATTCCCCCATAGACGAGTGGAGCCTCTTTCATGGTCTTGAAATGCCATTCGGCTGCCGCCAGCTTCTCCGGCTGGTATTTGGCCAAAAACTTACCCGAGGAATCTCCGAGCATGACCGTGCTGACGGCAAATACAAGTGCACACACCGTGGTCAGTTTAAGTGCCTTTTTGTAATAGACATGGTCGCGGCCACGAAGCAGACTGAACGCCGCGATGCCTGCAAGGACACCCGCACTCAGCGTATACGAGGATCCCAGCACGTGAGAAACCTTGGTTGGTGTGGCGGGATTGAGCATGGCTGCAATCGGATGAATGTCCTTCATGATGCCATTGATTAACGTAAACCCTTGAGGCTGGTTCATGAAGGAATTCACCGTTGTGATAAATATTGCCGAAGCCGATGATCCCAGTGCTACCGGAATAAGCAGCAGCATATGTGTATATTTCTTCTTGAACCGATCCCATGTATACAGATAAATCCCCAGAAAAATCGCCTCCACAAAAAAGGCGAACGTCTCCATAAACAGCGGCAGGGCAATGGCCTGGCCCGCTACCCGCATGAACATCGGCCAAAGCAAACTAAGCTGCAGACCGATGGAGGTTCCGGTTACAACACCCACGGCAACGGTAATCACAAACCCCCGCGCCCATCTGCGTGCCAGCAAGGTGTAGTGGATATCGTTTGTTCGTAACCCCCGCCACTCGGCTAGCGCAATCATTAGCGGAACGCCTACGCCGATTGAGGCAAATATAATGTGCACAGCCAAGGTAAGGCCAGTCAAAATCCGGCTGAGCAGAACAGGGTCCAGCGATGACATGGGTGACAACTCCTCTTCAACATTAGTCTTTATGTACAGTTCTCTTGCACTCGTTTGTCCGAAATCTTAATAACTCATGATACGGATGATACTCTTCACAACGGCATACAGTACGACAACTGCTGCGACCAGGCAGACAATAATGAGCGTTTTCTCCTGTTTGCGAAACATATACCTGCCATCCTCCTTTTGAAACGAATGCAAATTATGGCTCTATAGACAGTTTGCAAAAGATCATGTTTTTTTATCCTGAAAATTTAAAAACAAAAAAGCCCTTATCCTTCAGCATATCGTTCACTGAAAAATAAAGGCTTGAGGATCTGACATTTTGCCTACAGAAGATCCTCCTGCTTTGGCAATCGAATCTTGAATGTACTTCCTTTGTCAGATGCAGATAAAAACGTAAGCGTTCCATGATGGTCTTCCACAATTTTACGTGAGATATACAGTCCAAGTCCGGTTCCCCCGATCTGCCTGTGGTCCGAGTTATCAACACGATAAAACTTGGTAAACAGCATGTCCTGCACGTTCTCCGGTATGCCTATTCCGTAATCACGCACATCGATGCATATCCATTCGTCTTCTTCCCACAGGGTGATGTCAATCCGGTCTGTTCCAGGCGAATATTTGACTGCATTGCCAACCAGGTTATGAAGGACCTGAACCATCCGGTTCTGGTCCGCATACGCAAAGAAGTCACCGTTAAAGGCATGCACATAAATGCGCTGAACCGATTTGATATTCCATTGCTCGGCAACCCCCTCAATCAATTCGAGCAGAGGTACATAGGTCATATGATAAGTCATACCATCGTTGTCCAGACGCTGGATATCCAGTACGTCATCAAGCAGGCTGCTCAGCCGGCTGCCCTCCGACGAGATGGTTTCCATGAATTCCTGACGCTGTGAAGCGGGTAAATCATACATCATCATTAATTCCACATAACCCATGATGGTGGCTACGGGCGTCCGCAGCTCATGGGACACCACACTGATCAACTCGTTTTTCATCCGGTTCAGACGTTCTTCTTCCGTACGGTCACGGAATACAAGCAGGAACCCATGGTTTTTGCCAGGTACATCCACTTGCTTGATATAGAGGGAGAACACACTTTTCTCCATATTATTAAATATAAATTCAGTCTCCACGAAGGAACGTTCCCCATGTAAAAATGCCTTCGTTTGCTCCACCAGATTGAAATCATCCGTTAAGACAACCTGATCAATGGCTTGGGCAAATTCTTCAATGGATCTGCCCAGGAAGTTGCCGAGGCCGAACATCTTTTCTATCCTTCGATTAACGATGGTGATGGTACCGGAGCGATCTGACATGACAAGCCCTTCCCGGACCGACTCAATAAAGTGTTCACTAATATCACGCTGTTCCTGAATGGCGATTTTCTCATTAAACAGCTCTGTATTCAGTCTCTCCAGCGCAAGCGCATGGCGCACACGTTCTTCTTCTGCTCTTGTCTTATCGGTAATATCCTTGATGAAGAGGTTATACAGCTTTTCATTGTTACCCAGTTGAATTTCCACAATTTTGTATTCAATGGGAAATACAGAACCATCTCTGCGTATGCCTGAAATCTCCTCGACGTTTGCATGCCGCTTGCCTTGAATATATTCGAATCTTTCCAGCATTTTTTTGATTTCCATACAACTCGCTCCCTGAAAAAGGGATGGTGCATCAGTCTCAAGGATGACCTCTTCCCGTTTCAATCCAAACATCCTTTCGGCTTCGGGATTGAACTCAATGATCAACCCGTTGGAATCCACAGCAATAATGGCATCAATCGATGAATCGATGATGGCCCGTTTGATCTCCTCGCTATTTTTCAATTCCTTGGTCCGTGCACGAACCCTGTCTTCCAGCGTCAACTTATCCTGACGAATCTGCTCGAATTGCTCCAGAAGAACATCTGCCATTTTACGCAGATTGCCGATCAGAATTTGAACCTCGGTGACATGACTTGTTGGCCAATCCATCTTGCCGTTTCGAAATAACAGCCTCGGGAGTAAACCTGTCATCCGGGTGAGTCTGATCAGAGGACTTACAACCTTTTTGCTCAAAGGAGCGGCCACAACCATGGAAGTTACAAAAATGAGAAACAGGCTTTGAAGTGTTGTAAGATAGATGGATTCAATCCGGGGATAATAATTGGCCGAACTAGTCTCCACAAAGACACTATAGGGTAAGCCCGAAGACATATCCGCCTTATAGATAAATGAAGCATGTTTCCAGTAGGTGAGCGCATCACTGTAATAAGCATCTCCTGGACGAAAGATAATGGAGGATTGCCCTTCCCTTAAATAACGATAATTGCCCGTATTCAGATATTCGCCAATCTGTAAGCTATCCAGTCCGGAGGCAATCACCCGATTATGGATATCCAGAATAATCACATTCACATCTAAAAGATGATGATAACGCACCATGCTCTGCTGCATATTCTGAATCGTTAAATATCGCTCGTCCAAATCCTGAATCACTGCATTCGAAGCATGCTCCAAATTAAATACAATATTCTCGTTAATTTGATTTAACTGTCTGCGGCTGTCCGCAGATAAAAGAAAAAGAGATACAACCACAACAAAAACAACTACGTATTTAAAAGCAATTCTGCTCAGAGGGATCGTGCCTGTCCTCTTCGATTGCGACTCGCCATTGGTAATCCAGAAGTCTACCACTAATCCAGCGATCAACGCGTTAACCATGCTGATTACAGCGATATGCATATATGCATACTTTACATCGTCCAAATTTACGTTTAGGATGAAGTGCCCATAACCTAACACAGGCAATAACATAACGACCCAGAATACAGCATTCGCCTTCATGATACTTCCGTTTTTCCAGCGGATCTGCCATCCCAGCATCCAGATCAATTCAATGAAATGAGCACAAATCATATATAAACTATGTGAAGTTGGCCCTGTATACAACAGGTGTAGTCCACTGATTGCAGTCACGGTAATAAATCCATAGATGCCGCCATGCAAACGCAGGGCAACAAGTGCAGCTGCACTGCCAAACATCAATTGGACGCCATAAAACAACGTTAGTGGATAGATGCTCCCTAGCGTTCCAAGCACAATCAGGATCACGGTACCGATCCATGCAATCCGAAGCTTTTCTATCACCCATCCCAGCATTTGGGCTGCCTTTAACTTAAGCATGGGCTGAAGTCCTCTTGGTTCGTTTCTTTCTCCCAGTTTAACAACAACGTTGGTTCCTCCTATAAGCTAGAGCCGTTCTGCCTACTTTTCTTTCCTCATTTCCCCCAGATACATTATACTGTAATTATCACAAGGTTTTTTCGTTGGCAAAATTTGATTTATCGGCAAAATAGACACAGCTATGGTAAAATACTGAAGTTCTGCTCGAGTTTGTACTCCCCTACATATACAACCTATATTTTGGAATATAAACATTAAAAAATTTGTGGTATTTCTACACAAAACACAGCGTTTTTTTAGTAATTTCTTAACAAATTCTTTTCACCAGGAGTGTGACCTCTATGTCTATCAAAGTACTTCTTATAGAAGATGAGAAAAATCTGGCTGACATGATTGCTTTCTTTCTTGAGGAGGAAGGATACATAACAGAACGGGTTCATCATGCCCGTGAGGCACTTCAACTTTTCCCACGGTTCCAACCGGATATTGTTGTCACTGACCTGATGCTGCCCGAAATGGATGGAAATGATCTGGTAGATGCATTTCGCCAGCATTCCACTGTACCCATTCTCATGATTTCTGCCAGTACGATGCTGAATGACCGGCTCAGAGCATTGCACAATGGCGCTGACGACTTCTTGTGTAAGCCTTTTAGTCTGAAGGAGCTCGACGCACGAATCAAGGCACTGCTGCGCAGATCCGCCATCTCCTATCCCGATAAACCGGCAAAAGAGGATAAGCCGTCCGAAGATACGGGGCATGTGAGTGTAAATGAATATAGACGAACCCTTTTTGTGAATGGAGTGGAGATCGAGGTCACTCATATTGAATTTGAGATTATGAAGGAATTGTACAGGAATCCAGGGAAAGTATTTACCCGTAATGAACTCATGGACCGAATCAAAGGTTCGGAGCGAGCCTATTTGGATCGTACCATTGATGTACACATCTCCAGTTTGCGAAAAAAAATTGAACCTGATCCCAAAAATCCCCGCTATATCAAAACTGTTTGGGGGACAGGCTATAAGTATGTGATGTGATCTAAATAAGCCTATCTAATGGCCATGCCCTCTCCGTGTGAATTTTTGAATCGACACGGCGGAGGGCATGGCCTCTTCATGATTCTGTAGCGTGGAGTGCAACCACTCCTGCATGTCCAACATGAGTTGATGTGGTTCACGTTGATTCCACAGAATCATTTTGATAACGCCGTTACCCGTGACCTGCTGCAAATGCTGTCTGCGAATTAACGATTGAAAATCCGTAATGACCAGCAGAGGAATCTGCGGCAAAAAGGCCCGGATTGCATTGGATGCAGAGATCGCTTGGCTGGCATCCATGTAATCGATAATACAGTAACGTGATTTTTCCCAAGTGGCTATCGGGCGCTTCTTCTCGTTTTGTTCTTTGTCCCGAATGGATATTTCCTGCCCTTCCACTATCCATTGATTGAACATTTCAATAATATTCTCATAAGCAATACCGCGGTTTCCGTCCGAAAGTACGGTTATACGTTCCATAGCTGTTACCTCCAGTTGATTCATTCTATTTATTGTGCCAATCTTCATTTAAAAATGTTTGTGAGTGAACATGAAAGAAGTGTTAACAATCTTAGTACTTCTCACACAACTATGTAAGGTTCATCAACCATTTCGCAGTTTGCGCCCATTCATGTAAAATAGGAGTATACCCGTTCTATCACGGGAACTTTAATGTAGAATCCGGTACAGGAGGTTATGAACCGATGAATATTATTTCAATTGAACCAACGCCCAGTCCCAACACAATGATGCTTCACCTCGATGAACGTCTGGAGGACGGGATCCGCAAAACATACACGCTGGACAATGAACGGTCTGCTCCAGCATTTATCCGCCAGATGCTACATATTCCTGGCGTTAAAAGTGTATTTCATACCACAGACTTCGTTGCGCTGGACCGCAAGGGTAATGCAGACTGGTCTGTCATTCTGGGAGAAGTTCAGAGCCGTCTGGGACAACAAGGAATTGACCTGGACTGGATTGAATCCGAAGACGCATCAGGCGAGCACTTTGGTGAAGCACAGGTGTTCGTTCAGTTTTTCCGTGGTGTACCCATGCAGATTCGGGTCAAGGCCGGTGCCAAAGAGGAACGGATCTCCCTATCCGATCGATTCGTTAAAGCTGTTACCGAAGTCGCCAGCGCAACCCTGATCAAGGAACGCAAATTAAGCGATTATGGTGTGCGTTATGGTGAACTGCCGGATATTGCCCGCGAGGTTGAGCAGGAACTGGAAGCCGCTTACCCGCCGGAGCGTCTGAAGCAAGTCATCGAACAGGCTATTGCGCATGGTACCAAAGCGGAAGAGTTTGTGGAACGGCGTCGTCAGCTGGAAGGTGCCGAACTGGAAGAAGCGCTGAGCAGTGAGGATTGGAACGTGCGTTACGCGGCCTTTGACGGCATGGAACCCACGGAAGAACGCCTGCCACTTGTGGCTCGTGCCCTCCATGACAGCAAGATGCAAATACGCCGGTTGGCCGTTGTTTATCTTGGTGACATTCGTACGCCGGAAGCCATGGAATTACTGTATGAAGCACTTAAGGACAGCTCCCCCGCCGTACGTCGTACCGCTGGAGATACATTGTCCGACATCGGCGACCCGGCTGCAACCGCGGCGATGACAGCAACACTTACCGACAGCAGCAAACTGGTACGCTGGCGTGCAGCGCGTTTCTTATACGAAGTGGGAACCGAAGAAGCGGAACAGGCTCTGCGGAAGGCAGCCGATGACCCCGAGTTTGAGGTCAGCCTCCAGGCCAAGATGGCACTCGAGCGAATTGAATCCGGCGAACAGGCTGCTGGTACGGTGTGGCAGCAAATGGCTGGACGCAACAAAAAGACGGAATAATCCCCATTCGGGGAACATCCAACTTTTGTTATTGCATGATGAAGACAGGAAAGGTATACTGAATGTCTGTTTGAGCAACAGAACATGGCATGTAACGTTCTGCTATTCAATAATTTCATAGACAATAGATACACCTCATCCACGATGATGAGGTAGAGGTCGCGGGTGCGATCAGTAAGCTGAAGGAGGCGCTAAGGAGCCGCTCATGAGATCAGCCGAAAGGTGCACCCGCCGAAGCCTGCTGGACGGTTCCTTACGTTGTCCAGTACGGTTGGGGCTGCTGCCGAAAGGTACAGAACTGTCACAGAGATCCAAACCAGCCAGCTTGGGTGGTATGAATTCTTCTGTGTTGAGCTATCTTATAACATCTGGGACAGGTGCGGACAATGGATATAAAGACCGCGGGCTGAAGCCTGCGGTCTTTTGTGTGTAGCCTCATTGATCCATATCATCAGTACGCTGAGTGAAGGAGTGTTTTCATTGCAAGACCGCAACAAACAAACAATAACAACAGACGGTTCCCTGAAAAAAGGATTGCGTGCACGGCATATGACGATGATCGCCCTCGGTGGCTCCATCGGTACAGGATTGTTCCTCGCAAGCGGCACCGCCATCTCCACAGCCGGTCCGGGTGGTGCACTGATTGCGTATGCGGCCGTAGGCATCATGGTTTATTTTCTGATGACAAGCCTTGGAGAACTGGCTACTTTCATGCCTGACTCCGGTTCGTTCAATACGTATGCTGCGCGTTTCGTTGATCCTGCACTTGGCTTCGCCATGGGCTGGAATTTCTGGTACAACTGGGCGGTTACCATTGCTGCCGAACTGGCCGCGGCTACGGTACTCATCAAATATTGGTTCCCTGACAGCTCATCCATGTTATGGAGCCTGCTGTTTCTTGTCTTAATCTTTGCTCTAAATGTATTATCCGTTAAAGGTTATGGAGAGTCCGAGTACTGGTTCGCCATTATCAAGGTTGCTACCGTCATTATCTTCCTTACCGTGGGTGTGCTTATGATCTTCGGTATCCTGGGCGGAGAAGCAGTCGGATTCAGCAACTTTACTGTAGGCGATGCACCGATCCATGGCGGATTCTTCGCTGTGCTTGGTGTATTCATGGCTGCCGGGTTCTCGTTCCAGGGAACCGAGCTGATTGGTGTAGCAGCCGGCGAGAGTGAAAATCCGCGTGAGAATGTACCTCGTGCCATTCGGCAGGTATTCTGGCGGATCCTGATCTTCTACATTTTGGCGATCACCGTAATCAGTTTGATCATTCCGTATACTCATCCAAACCTGCTGAAGGGTGATCTGGAAAACATCGGTGTCAGTCCGTTTACGCTCGTATTTGAAAAAGCCGGGCTCGCCATTGCAGCTTCAGTCATGAATGCTGTCATTCTGACCTCTGTGCTGTCTGCCGGGAACTCCGGCATGTACGCCTCAAGCCGGGTCCTCTATGCTCTTGCCCGTGATGGCAAGGCACCGCGTTTCCTTGGACGACTGAATAAAAAAGGGATTCCGATGAATGCCCTGCTTGTAACCACAGCTGTTGGCATGCTGGCGTTTCTCGCCTCCCTGTTCGGCGATGGTATTGTGTATACCTGGCTGCTGAATGCATCAGGCATGTGCGGGTTTATTACTTGGCTCGGGATAGCAATTAGCCACTATCGCTTCCGTCGTGCTTACGTTGCTCAAGGCAGGGATTTGAAAGATCTGCCCTATCGCGCACGTTGGTTCCCATTCGGACCGATTTTCGCCTTTGTGCTCTGTATTGTCGTCATCATCGGCCAGAACTATCAGGCGTTTACGGGTGACCAAATTGATTGGAGCGGAGCTCTCGTAGCTTACCTGAGTGTACCTTTATTCCTGATCCTCTGGTTGGGTTATAAATGGATCAAAAAAACCAAGGTGGTTCCACTGCAGGAATGTGACTTCACAACTTCTGCCGAATAGTTTTTATCAATCTGCATGAATATATGGAAGCAAAACGTACAGGCAGCATTCTCTCCCGAAGTGGAGAAGAGGCTGCCTGTTTTTTTGTCTGTCTGTCTTGTTCAGGTTTTGTATATGTCGCTCAGGTAAGATAGTACCTCAGTACATTTCATTCATAAAAGGGGCCTATGCGCATGAAAAAATATTATTCCCTTCTCATTCTTTTGGGGATATTTGTCATTCTATTTCCATCTCTACAGGAAAAGTTTTATGACTGGCAGCAGGACAGAGTCATGAACAACCTCCAATCCGACTTATCCAAACTTAATTACTCATTTGAACAAGCCATGAGCGATACCAGATCCCCCGATCCAGCCATCGAGGAAGAACGTATACCGAATGTAGACTCAGGCGCGCTAGGCGTCATCGTCATAGACAAGATTGATGTCCAGCTGCCCATCCTTGAGGATGCCACGGAAGCCAACATGAAGGTATCAGCAACCCATCTGGTGGAAACAGCTCCGATTGGCAGTGAAGGAAATGCAGCAATAGCAGCCCACCGTGCTCATAAAAAAGGACGCCTGTTCAATCGGCTCGGAGAACTGGAGATTGGCGACCAGATTGATGTTACATTAGCGGATCAAACTCAAATCCGATACAACATCGATCGAATTTCCGTTGTGGAGCCTACGGATCTGTCTGTGCTTGAGGATCCACATTTGGGACAGGTGCTGACCCTAATCACTTGTGATCCATTGATAAACCCGACACATCGGCTAATCGTCCGAGCCGTTGCCGATACCACGGATGCTCGTGATCGAGATCTTTCGTAGATCCACTTCATAATTAAACACCCCTGGTGCATGCTTGGAGGAATTTAATCCTCCAAGCATATACACAGGGGTGTTTTTGTAGTCATGCAACTAAAGATACGCGGTATATTAAGCTTGGTTATGCTTCATTTGCTGTCTACGGCGAGTAAACCAATAACCTAGACAGCCCAGCAGAATCAAAGCTGCTCCGGTAAAGGTGTACCCTGCCCGGCTCTCTTCTCCTGTCTTAGGAAGCATGCCTTGGGATTGTTGGTTTTGAGCATTTTGTGCCCCCGCGACATCGGTTTCTGAAGGAGTAGAAGCATTCTCCTCATGCCCATTGCCCGGGTTCGATTGATCACCTGCATTTGCATCACCTGCATTTGCAACTGACGTCGGGTCCTCACCAGGAACGGCTGGGTTTGCTGAATCCGGTGAAGTGCCCGCGGACTCCAGATCTGTCGGATCCTCAGGAACCGTTGGTTCTGGAACTGACGTCCCCGGGGAAGTTGGTTCTGGATCCGTACCCGGAACAACTACAGTACCTGGAACGGTTGTTCCTGGATTTGATGTTTCTGGTGCCGGTGTCTCTGGTGTTGGTGTTGTTGGTGTCTCCGGTATTGGTGTTCCCGGATTGCTTGGTGTACTCGGACCACCCGGAATGACAATGACTTTATTCATTTTTTCAACAACAACGGTTTCCGTTTGCTTATTCGTAATCTCGAATTCAACTGGAGTGTTATCCAAAACATATCCTGAGGGTGCCTTAACTTCAACCAGTTGATATCGGTTTGGCTCCAGGTCCTCCAGATAAAGCTCACCGTTTAGATCGGTTGTAAGCTGTGCTTCATCAATGTCTGGAACTACTTGGAATTCCCAATCTCCATTTTGATCCATCAGGGCCGTCTGAACAAGCAATTCAAAAACAGCACCTTGTAGATGTTGCGTTTTGGATTCATTGGTTTTAACCAATTTGACAGAACGGTCATTTTCTTTGTTTTCTATGGTTAACTTGGTTTCCGGTTGAATAATCGATACAAGCGTTTCAGGCTGTTCGATCACGAAACCGTCCGCCTTCGTCTCTACCAATGTGTATGGACCGTAAGGTAAGCTGTCGAATTCAATTACACCGTTAACATCCGTAACATCTTTGCCAATTACGCTACCAGTGTTGTCACGCAGTTCAAATTCAATTCCGCTTAACACAGACTGATCCTTGGCATTGACTTTGGTAATAACCAACTTGCCATCCGTTCCCATTGCATTGGTTTGCGTGAGGGTAACGATCTGAGTTTGATTAGCGACAATGGTAAATGGAATCGGCGCTGCATCCAGTGTGTAATACTCTGGAGCGACAACTTCAACCAGCTCATAATCTCCTGGCGGCAAATCGCCTGCTGCGATTCTTCCATCCTCACCTGTCGTTAAATTCTCACCAATCTTTTCTCTGGTTTGATCCGTTTTCTTCAAGTACAGTTCAAACGTTGCACCTTTCAACGTCTTCGAGGTATCAACAGAGTCAACCTTGGTTAATTGGAAGCCCTGACGGATTTTTTTGTTTTCAATTTCATACGGTTTGTCCGCATCTTTAAATGCGACCGTTTTGCCTGTAACAGATCCATACTCGGAGTCTACCAAATAACCCATCGGCGCGGAAACTTCTTTTAGTTTGTACGGAATTCCATCGTTCTCATTCAATCTATAGTTTCTGGTTGAACTGGTTTCTCCATTGGAGTCTGTAGGTTTCAATGTTTCAAGAAGCATGCTTCCCGATGCATTATAAATTTCAAATACCGCTCCCTCTAATGGAGCCCCGGTGTCATCTACTTTTTTAATCTTAATCTGACCAAGTCCGGTAGATGAACCTCCACCTGCTCCAGCCAGTGAAACGCGGATACCTTCCTTACTATCTGAACCCAGCACGGAGGAGGACTGACCTGCAAAGTCAACTTTATTGGAAATTCGATCGCCGCTATCCGCATTAATAAACGATTGATATTCCAGGATAAATGCAGTATTGACTGCCTTAAGGAACCTAAATGTAAATGTGTTCCCCTCTACAACCAATTCATAATCATCCGTGCTCACAGCACCGGCTTTGGTAGAAACATTACCGGAATTGTCCGCCGGAAGATCGACATGGTACAACTTCAGGGAATCCGCTAATAAGATCTGATTGTCCGATAGGGTATCGGTCAGCTCAGAACCCGCTGGAATGTAGGATTGACTTGGGTTGATGTTTACTGTCCAGGAGGCCAGATCACTTGTGCCTTCCTGCTTACCTGTTTTGGCTACATAAACGCCGCCGTGTACAGGTGTTACAGTGGCCGATTTATTAAATCGTACCTCTCCACCTTCTCCATCACTCAAGGTTGCATGATTGGAGTACGTGCCGTCAATGTCATATTCGCCATCCAGGCTCGTTTTATAAACAATCCGATAGGCTTCCTTGCCGATGTTGCCCAGATCCAGTCTGAAGCCCTTCCCGTTCGAATTGAGCTGAAATTGTCCATCGGTCAGAGAAACCTCGTCACCAATGTCGATAACATTATTTTCCCCTTCCAACAGCAGCTTGTTCACTTTCAGGGAACCATCTACAAAGGATTGATCACCAATGTAGTTATCCTGGATAATTGCATCCTGAATGTCGTACAAATTATAGTTCGCATCGATCGTCCAGGTGATGGTTTTGTCCTTGGCGCTGTACTCACCCTTTTTATTTCCGTTCTCAATGGTATAACTTTGTGGTGTGACATCTGCCCACTTGGTTATTGAAGTCTGTTCTATACCCGACTCTTTCCAAACAATCGTGCCCGTGTTGCGGTATACATTACCTGTTGGCATTCCAGCTGTCGGATCAAAGCTTGTCTTGTATGTGATGGTGTGTTCGCCACTGATCATACCGCCATCTACCAGTCGAATGGAGAATCCTTTTTCATATTCAGAGTCATCTGTGGCCGCGATTGGGTCCTGCACAAACTGATCTGCCTGAGGTCCAGTGATCTCCAGTGTACCGGGCACCAATTTCATATGTCTGCCTTCGTAATCATCCGTTATGACAATGTCTGTCATGTCTTTCCGATCACTATTTATTACTAATTTCCATTCAATTTCTTTCTTATTGAAATCTTCACTTTGTACACTTTTGGCGAAAATGATTTCTCGGATGTCTTTTGTCGTTGTTTTTTCCAATCCGCCGTACATTTTGACTGTATTGGATACGGTCGCATTTTTGTACACACGATCGATGGCTTTGGTTTGATACACAATTTCATAAGCGCTGGATATGTCATTCTTGAAGTGCACCTTAAATCCTGTACCAATATCCTCCACCGTATAATCATCTGATTCCACCGGCGTCGAACCGGAAGAGCTGCCATTATCATTGATCGTTACCTGATTTACCTGGACCGAACCAGGAACAAGCGCATACTTCGTCGTGTCAAAATGATCCTCAATCCATGCATTTTCCTTCAAAATCGCTTGTTGGTTGTAGTTGTATTGAACCTTCCAAGTGATCGTTTGGGTTACCGGATCATAACCGCTATCCTGACCGGATTTATTCAGCGGTTCATTAAAGCTAATGTTTACTCTACCTTTAGCGGTTTCTTGGTATCCATCATCACCAGTAAGGTTGACCTGATTTTCATATGGACGATTTGTAAAAGGAGTCTCCGTCGGTGCTGTGACACTCGTTGTGTACGTCACCCGGTAGCCTTGATTAATGCTGCCAAGGGAAACCGGAAACTGTGATGCTGTTTGCGTGATTTCTCCTGCTTTTACCGATCCATTGATTTGAACTTCCAACGGGCGAATCTCGATATCTCCCTTGAGGTTTAGCCCTTCTGGAAAAACATCTTCAAGTACCGCATTTTTGATTTCTTTTTCACCCTGGTTAAAATCAACGGTCCATACGATTTCATCCGAGTTGAAATTGTTTTTATTCGCAACCCCTGATTTCGTCAGTTTGTCCACAGCCGTATTGGCAAAATGCACATCAATAATGCCTTGTCCAATGGAGCTGAAATCGAATGGCTGCTTTAAGCCGCCTTCCATCTTGCTTGCATCATATTTGACCCATACATAAAAGCTGCCTTGCAGCTGCGCACCTTCGATCAGGTCACTGAACGTAAACGTCACCTTTCCATCCGGATTGACGACATATTCGCCAGCTCCACCATCCAGATTGCCTTTTAATTGCGATTCAATCTTGAATTTGTCTGGCAGATTGAACGTATAGGTTGATCCCCCTCCATAACCGTGAGAATCGCTCGGGAATGACCAGCCGAAGACAACTGCTACCTGATCATTCACATTCGGACGAATCTGATCGACCGGATTGCCTTTCGGTGTAATGTTCCCATTCCCATCATATCCTGGAATTTCATCATACATTTGAACACTTGTGATTATTTGTTCCTGGATCTCTGAGGCTGCTGCCATGGCTGTCATACTCTCCTGACCATCCACTACAGTCTCTGCACCCTCTGCTGCCTCCCCTGATTCAGGAGTGACAGGTACAGTGCTGTCCGGTACGGTGGTATCCGGTTCAGCAGTATCAGGTTCAGCGGAATCAGGTTCGGTGGTGTCAGGCACCGTGACCTCGCCAGGATCCACATCCACAGCTTCGGCCGATTCTTCTTGGCCTGGCGTTTGAGCAGCTCCCCCTTCCCCCTCTGACGTGACTGTAATATCCTGAGCATGTGTGATTTGAGTAAATGCAAATCCGTGCATTAATTGTGTAACCAGCAGCAAAGCAATGATCACTATGCTCACTTTTCTTTTCATCCGTTGCATATCCCCCTCTAGCGTAATGTTGGCATAACAATAGGCCAAGAATTAGAATACCAAGGGCATATATACAAAAAATAGACAACTCTTTATTACAGGTCTGACTGGAACCTTAAAACACAAAAAAAGGACGCTCCTCATCGGAGCATCCTTGTAAACTTCACACCATATTCTAGCTTGAGTACGCATAGCGGGACGTCATAAGGTCCAGTTAATTTTGACACGCAGGTCTGTCGTATCTTCCATTTTGGACACATAATACGATATCGATTTCATCCCGAGCTGGTATAAATGCTGCAAATCTTCAACCAGGCCTGATTCTGTACCTTTGTATCTGAAAGTAAACGTGGTTCCGCCATCCTTCAGCACGTTCTGCACCTTGGTTTCCAGTGCGGAATGCCCACTAATCGCATCTTTCTCGTCATAGAGCGAGTATTCCAGAGTATGATACAGCTTCTGATATGCAGCTGCCTTGCTTCCTCCTGTTTGCATCAAGGTTTGCAAGGCTTTCCGATAGGGATCAGCTGCAGCCGGGTATTTGCCTTTGCCCGACCATATATGGTCACGTGCCATTTCATCGTCACTGAGCAAATAATAATTATGACTAACCTTCCCTTTGCGGTCAGGTGTCGGATCATCCCAGGTTGTGTCCATATGGTACCACTTCCCGTCCAGCTTCACGATATTCCAGGCGTGCAGTTGGTCACCCGCTGTACCTTCCACGATCCGGTTATCAATGCCCACCCGCTCCAGCATGCGGTAAGCAAGCAGGGAATATCCCTGACATACGGTGCTGCCTGTGACGAGTCCGTCATATGCCGTATATTTTTGCAGAGTTGTATCGTAGGCAAGGTTAAGAACAATCCAGTCATGGATCGCTTTCACCTTCTCATGATTCGTCATGCCTGGTGCAATGATCTCTTTTAAGACACTGGTCACTTTACGGTTAACGTAATCGGTCTGTTCTTTGGTCTCCCGGTAGGACAAATTCACATGGACCTCGGCGGACACGTTGGAACCTTTATAATTAAAAGCATAACTTTTGACGGTATATTGGATATAGGGATCACTGGTCATTGCTTCATCAATGGAGCTCTGCAGCTGTTTTTTGAGACCTTTCACATCGCCCTTGTATGTAAAAACAAGCTCCTCCGTCCGCTGCGACATTGCAGTAAGCAACGTCTGGCGTAAATCCGTCGTTGTGGATATGTCTGATGTGCCCGAAGCAGCATACAACTGATCCAGGTCCACCGTGCGCGGTAACGCCACAGCGATCAGACAGCCTGCCAGCAATATGGTGATCACTCGTTTCCCGTTCTTGCCCATGAAAGGATACCACCTCTCTTTGCAAAGTTCTCATGCCTCATTGTATCACAAAAGCATCTGGCGTCAGGCTTCTAGTTTTGTCGAAAAGAATCAAAAGAGACCTTCCGCAGAAGGTCTCCCTTGTCTTCAGCAAATAACACATAACCGTTATATCCATCCTATGACTTCCTACGCCAGGTTATGCAAAAACACTTCTTAATACAGGCGACTGCCTGTCATAAACGTATCCGTCTTGCCCTGCAGCTGGGCCAACAGCTCCAGTACCTGTGCCGCTTCAGCCACGGTCACTTTGCGTGCCGGCATGAAACGCCCTTCAATGGAAGGCAGCAACCCCAGCTTCATGCTGAGAGATACCGCACCCTTGTTCGTAACGGCATTTGCATCGACAAGGTTGGGCAGATCCGATGGCAAGGTGTAGAAACCAGCCAGCTTCTCGTAACGAAGTATACGAACAAGCAGAACAGCCAGTTCTTCCCGGGTCATCTCCTCCTGTGGATTCAGATTGACTTCCGGATCATTGCCCGCGAGCCAGCGCTGGTCGATTAATGTACGCACGGCTGGATAGTAAGGGCTCTCGGCCGTAATGTCCGCATACAGCTTGTCATTCCCGTTCACAGTGTAATATAAGTCCAGATTCGGATTAACCGCTCTAGCGAGGTAGTTAAACCAATCTCCTCTGGTGATCACCCGATCCGGAAAGACGCGTCCCTGTTCATCAGGAATCAGGACACCATGCTTGTTCATATTGAGTATTGCTTCTTCAGCCACATGACCAGCAATGTCACTAGGTGCAGCTTGGACTGCCGTGCTGGAAGTGCTGTACAAAGACATCCATTCGCCTGTATTGGCATCAAGTACTTCATAGCTGCCGTAAATCGATTTATCATCCCGTGTAGGCATATACGCAAGATTTATTCCCGACGGAGTGACTTGGCCACTGCTCGTACCATGTCCACCGTAACGGGAGTATGCCAGAACCAGCTTGAATTCTTCCAGGTAGGCAGCTTTCGCCTCTTCGTAACTAATCGCCGGCTCCTTGCTTGCGGGCAGCTGCTCAGGCGTTGCAGCAAGATTGGCATAAAATTCGCTAATCGTTCCATCCTTCAGGACCTGTACCTGTACCAGATCATCCTTAACCGCTATTCCATTCAGGTAGCGTTGAAAGATAAATGTACGGGCGTCCTCTACCTCAAGCACGCTGGACAGCTTGAACTGTTCTGTAGCATCCGGCACAAGTGCAATAACCGAATGGATTGCAAGTTTCTCGGCTTGCGTGCGGGTTACGGATTTGCCTTCTTTTTCTTCAGCCAGTTTCTCTTCTGCAGCATCCGGACTCATTCGCTGATACAGGCTATAGCTGTAAATTTGTCCGGTGGTGGCATCCACCTGCGCTGAAATGTCTCGCATGAACATATAGGACATATTCGCGTTTCGGTTGCTCCAGCTCAGACTCCAGACCTGATTGTTCGGACTCCAGTAGCTTCCTTTATTTAACTGGCTGTAATCCAACTTGTATCCTTCCGGAATATCAAAGTTCTTTTTAACCAGGTTCTCTGCCTGCTTGGCATTCAGTCTCTGTCCATTCGCTGGAACAAAAGCGGCAGCGCTGCCTTTCAGCGGTTTGTCCTGCTGTACGGTATCCTCAGTAATGGCTTTCCCAGTCATAGCGTTGAACCGTTCCAACGTATTCGCCTCAAGCGGAACCATGCTGGAATCCTTCGGCATATATCCCAGATAGTACTGCTGACCTTGCTTAGAAGACAGGCTGTTTTTCTTAATGTAGGCGAGTTCTACATCGAACTGTTCTTCGAATTGCTGCCGTGCCTTCTCTGCAGGTACAGCCGGTTTCGATGAAGGATATTCCGCTGCGGTCGTCATTCGTGAATAACCTGTTACCAGGCCACTTTGATCCACACTTATGTAAACCGTCTCCGCCTCAGATAACAAACCGTCATGCTTCAGTTGGTACGCAAATTGATATTCGGTTCTGCCGAACAACGATTGCTGCCCTGCCGTTTGGTACAGATCTCCCAAAGTTGCATATGCGTCTTCCTTCAATCCAGGAATTGCCTTGTACAGAAAGGCCACAGCCTGTTCTTCGACTTCATCCTTGGTCAGTTTGACTTCCGAATCAGACAACTGCTTATCCAGTAAATCAGACGGCATATGCACACTCAGTACTTCCCCTGTCCCTGCATGTACAGATGCGTTAAACCCCATCGAATGATTACCCTCGGTAATCTGGAATCCGATGTCCCATGTTTTGTACTCGAGCGGAGGGAATCGGTTATTCGGATCAAATTGTGCCGATGTAATGGTAGCCTTCTTTAGCATGGGAAACAGTTTCAATATATTCTCACTGGCTTGCTTGGAGGAGATCTTAGCCCCCTCAGGCACGTCATTGCTAGTCATGTCTAGTTGTTCATTTTCCCCCGGTGCAGCTTCTGTTACCTGTTCTGCTTGCGCTGCTGACACGCTGCCTGCAAACCCTGGAGTCTGCGATGCCAGAAGCAATGCCGCCATGGCTGCTGATGCAGCTTTGGCTGTCATCATTTTGAATCGAATCTGAAAACTCAAATCTGGACCTCTCCCTTCAATTTCACACATCAACTTTTTGCATTAATCCATATCTTTGGGTTGAAGCAAATGTTCACATGGATGCATGCCAAATAACTCCGCATGAATATGGTCAGTCTATTCTATGATACCATAAGCTTCCTTTTTAATCGTCCTTTTCCCAACAATTTTACAAATGAGAATTTTTTCAAAAGATGCTGAACAGCAAAAAAACGCCAATCTGGTTGGCGTTCTCTATGTCAGCCTGCAACATTATGTAGGCTCTATGATCATTCACGATCTATTACAGCAGCACTGGAATCGGTCGATTTCGCCTGAACTTGTACATGGTTTTTCAGGAAAGGGATTACGGTCTGCCAGAATACAGGATCTTCCTCTGAACAACTGTGCCCGCCGCTATTGACCCACAGATGTTCGACAGGCGGATCTGCCTTGGACATGAAGTACTCCAGTTCACTTGGCGGGATAAAATTATCTCCTTTGGAATGCACCATGAGCATCGGCAGCTGCATGCCTTTGCGCCGTTCATTCAGAAGCAGGACGGGGTCCCGTTGACGATACGTTTTCAGGGATTCCCCCAGCCGCCAGAACCAGATTCGCGGAATCAACTGGGCGAGTGGAAACAGGGGCAATCGCCGACGTTTCAGCTCCGAACTGACAATCACTTCGAACTGGGATGGCATGGAATCCGTAATGACTGCCGATACCGGAATATGTTCCGTTACTGCCATAATGGTTCCCAAACCGCCTAGCGAATGCCCCAACACACCGATGGCACCCGGATCTATCTCCGGCCGGGAAGTCGTGTAGCGCAATGCTGCGAGCAGATCATCACGGAACAGGTAGGCAGATGCCGCTTTTACCGGATCACTTGCTCCATGACTTCGAACATCATACATGAAGAGAGCATATCCCGCTTCCCAGATGGGACGGGCATAGCGGAGTACACGTGATCGATTGGAACCCCAGCCATGGGCTATAATAATTAGCGGCCACGGTTTGGGAACGTGGACCCCAGCTGGAATAAACCATCCGTGAACCCGCCCACCTCCACTCTCGAAGGTTACATCTTCGAATGGCATAGGTGGGGTAAGCGTAATGGGGATCTTTTTGGGTGTCTGGCTCTTCACCGCTGCCTTCCATAAGCCACCTGCCGTTACAGCGGCAACAGCAATAACTCCACCAATCATCGTTCTCGCTTTCACTGTGCACTTCTCCTCTCCGGCCTTTGTCATACACCTATTCTACGACAATACCATTAACGCCCTGTTAAACAGCCACATCTTTTATATATACCCAAATGTACATATTGTTGATTGTGTTATCTTACCTTATGCCTCTCGCTGCTTCCACAAATGCATGTGTACATGCAGCAATCTGTTCATGATTTCCTGCCTCCAGTGCCTCTCTTGGCAAAAGTGCACTGCCAAGTCCAACTGCCGCTGCACCAGCAGCAAAATAGTCCGTAATATTGTCCAGATTAGCTCCACCCGTTGCAAGCAGTGGAATATGATTGAGTGGAGCCTTGATCTCCCGCAAATACGGCAGCCCCAGACTCGCCATCGGAAATAACTTCACCACACGTGCACCTGCTTCATGCGCAGCTACAATTTCGGTAGGCGTCATGGCTCCTGGCCAAATCTCCACCCCATGTTCTACAGCATATTCAATTACAGACAGATCGACATTGGGCGATACCAGAAATTGCGCACCCGCTGCGACGGCTTCCTTAGCCATCTCCACATTCAGGACCGTTCCTGCTCCAACATAAGCTTGTCCTTCATGCTGAGTCCGCCAGTCTCCAATAATCTCAAGCGCGCCGGGTGTATTCAGCGTCACTTCCATCAGCCGGATTCCCCCATCTGTCATGCCTTTCCCTGCTGTTATGGCAGCTTCCCGGCTAATGCCGCGAACAATGGCAACCAGCCTCGACTCCAATAGCACTTCCGTCAAATTCATTCGAGCTTCCCCTTGCTTCATAGATTCGGCAGCCGAAGACAGTATTAGTATCACCGCTTTTCCGTTAATTCATATTGTAAAACGATTCTCCACTTGTTGAAATACAAAACTAAAAAACCTCTCTTGTAATCATGGACGAATGTTGGTGGAGTTCCACCCATCCGAACCATAACTATAAAAGAGGTTTTTGCCTTGAGTTAGGCCTCCTCCAGAACACCTTCCTTTTCCATATCCTTAAAGTACTGGTCGTTGTACAACATGCTGGGGTGTGTGGGGTGATACGCCATAGCAATATCATTATGCTCCTTTGCTTTGGCGCGGTTGCCCAACCGGTCATAACATACACACAGCTGCAAATGGGGCATCCACGTCCATGCGGCTTCGTTCAGTACAACCATCGGATCTGCAGGACGCACAGCTAGGGTCGCCTGTTGATACCAGAACAGCGCCTTTCGGTAATCTCCGCGGTCCGCAAAATAACCGCCCAGGCGGCAGCAGATCTCTGCTCTCGGCAGATCATAAGCCAGGGATCTCAGCAGGGCTGAAACTTCCTGTTCAGGGCGGCCAAGTGCTGCTTCACAGTCTGCGATTTTCTGACATGCCGCAATCTGATCTTCCACCCAGCCAAGACCGGTATCCAGAAACTTCCCGTAATACGCAATAGCATCCGCATGCTGTCCATGATCTTTCAGTTCATTGCCAAAGTAATAAAGATCCCGCGGAGAGAAATGTTCTCCTGCTTCCTCCCGTTTGCGGTAAATCCTCAAGTTGCGATCCGTGTACTCCTTATCTTTCTTATGGGTCACCGCAATATCGCTATGCAGCAGATTGCCGCCAACTTCCAGATATTCATGCACTGCACCAATCCAGCGGTAATTACGATCACGACGTACCAGCCGATTCCGTCTCAGACTATAGGCCACCTTCCCTTCTGGCGTGAATGAAAGGTTATAGGCCATGGTAACGCTGTCGACAGCGGGATCCAGGTAACGTTTCAAGGCGATGAGCTTCGCCCGGTCATCCGGTTCAAACACATCGTCAGCATCCAGCCATAATATGTATTCATTGGTTGCCTGATCAAAGGCAAAGTTACGCGCGGCTGCAAAGTCGTCAATCCATTCAAAATTGATAACTCTCTCCGTGTATCTTGCAGCTATTTGGCGCGTGCCATCTGTTGAACCGGTGTCCACGATAACAATCTCATCAGCAATGCCATTCACCGAATCCAGACATCTGGCGAGGGAAACTTCTTCATTTTTTACAATCATACACAGGGTAATGCTGATCGCCTCTTCTCCTCGTCTGACCCTGCGATTATAAGCAGCTGCGCCGGGGAGTTCAGATAAGCGATAGATATGATAAGCCGGCAGGTGGGTATCCACGTATAAACGAAAACCCAGTGCCTGGGCACGTATGCAAAAATGGCGATCCTCGCCCCAGAACGATACATTGGGAATCTGATCGAAGGAAACTCCTGCTTCCAGAGCAGACTTGCGAATGAGCGTACATGCGCCAAGCCCGCCTACTTCGTAACAGCCAGGCACACGCAATTGATTCAAAAAAGCCTCCGTTTGAGTGCTCTCGTCTTCAATCTCCTTGCCCGCCTCGATCTTGCCGCCTTTGCGAAACAAGGCATACTCATCCTGCAGCCATACTTGCGGCATTTCCCTTGTGTCCGGCTGCCAGCGCGTCCAGAAAATATTCGATACAATGTCCTTTTTGGAGGAGACAAGCTGCTCCAGCGTCCGGGGATGTAGAACAAGATCCGAATCAATCAGGAAAACAGCGTCATACTTCTGGTCCAGGGCATACTGCAATATGCGATTTTTCAAACCGGCTACTCGCCAAATCTGCTCGTCACGCCAATAATGGCCTCCTTCATCCCTGTTGTATACCCCTTTTTCCTGAACGGATTCATCATCAATATCTGAAGCAAAGACGGTTCCTTCATGCTGAAGAGCAAAATCACGGAGGCTATTGGATGATGCTTCCTCTTCATTATCATCCACAAATAAATAGTCCGTCTCCACCGTCGTTCGCTCCAGCAGTTCCAGAGATTCCAGAAACTCGCGAAGCACCGCAGCTGTCTGACGAACCGGACTGGCGATCAGCACCTTTTCCTTTTGTTTTACCTTCTTCAAAATGCATGTTCCCCCTTCCCTAATCCAACCATGGCAGCAGCCTTGGATCTGTATCCAGAATGGATTCATACTGTTCTCGCCAGCCGTATCTGGCTTCCGGGTCCAGAGCCTGATAGCGCTCATATTTTCGTATACGATCCTCTTGGCGAGCCCAGCCATAATGTTTCACACGCGGAGTGTGGCACCCATAGGCAAAATGCTGAATGGTTAACGGAAAACGTCCGCAATGCTGCGGCGTTTCCTTCCATTCATAATTCCATTCAGGACGATAACGAACGAGAAATGGCCTGTAATACGCATGCGCTTGCCAGTATTGATCTTCCCGGTAGTGGGTATCACTCCACATATCAAAAAGTCTGAAATAAATGGCGTCTTCGTTCCCGCTCAGCAGCTGATTACGCAGCACACCAAAATCAGCCGTAAGAATTTCATCGGCATCCAGATTCAGAATCCATTCGGGCTCAGTAGCCACCGTTGCCTCCCATTGCTGTTTGCGCAGACTCACTTCATCGGCAAACCCAGACGCCGGGTTCTCCACCAATAGCAGTGGGATCCCCTCCAGCAGGTCTCTGCATATGGCAACCGTATCATCCGTGCTCCCATCATCAATGATGACTGCTCGATCAATCCACGGCCTGTGCGTTTGCAAAGCCTGGCTGAGATATCGATGCTCTTCATTGCGAACAATCATGGACAGCGTAATATGCGGTCTTCCATCTTCCTCTCGATCATTCAACGCCTCACCCCCGTACGTAAGCTGGCTCGAAAACCCTCTATACTCAATCTATGCTTATCTGGAATACGCTTATGTCTGACGACCCACCATTCCCTCTGATTCCCCGCTTATCGTATTTCCGAGGTTTCAATTCCTGTTGAATAAAAAACAAGAAAAGCACCCGCTTCAGCGAGTGCCTCTGTTAACTACAATTGGATTAATGTCATGAATTAACGATACTCTGCCAACCGATCATTCAGGCTGCGTGTCTGTCCATATACATCCTGATACAGGGCAAAGAGTCCATCATATACGGCTACTGTTTCCGGATTCGGTGCATAGGATTTTGCAGGACGAATGAAGGCTTCCGCACAATCCTGCAGGGATGGGAACCAGCCACAGCCATACGCTGCAAGCATCGCCGCGCCCATTGCCGGACCTTGTTCACTCTCCAGCTTCACAATAGTAGCGTTAAAGATATCTGCCTGCATTTGCAGCCAGGCTTCATTTTTGGCGCCGCCTCCGATGGAGATGACCTCATTGACCGTTTTGCCTGCACCACGCAGAATATCGATCGATTCCCGCAGGGAGAAGGTGATTCCTTCCATCACGGCCCGCCCAAAGTGCTCAAGCTTATGCCCTGCATCCATGCCGATGAAGCTGCCGCGAATATTCGCATCTGGATGAGGCGTACGCTCTCCGACAATATAAGGAGTGAACAACAATCCGTTACTGCCAGCCGGAACCTGATCAATGCCCTGCAAGAGAACATCAAACGATTTGTCCGCTGCAAACGTATCCTTAAACCAGGAGAGGCTGTACCCTGCTGCCAGAGTTACACCCATGATATAGAAGGCATCCTTTTCCCCATGGTTAAAGAAGTGCACTTTGCCTTCGAAATCGAGATCTTTGCGTTCTTCATAAGAAAGCACTACTCCGGACGTACCGATGCTGCACATCGTCTGCCCTTCACTCAGAATGCCTGCGCCAATAGCCCCGCATGCATTGTCCGCGCCGCCTGCGAATACTTTCGTTGCAGCCGCAAGACCTGTTTGATCTGCGATCTCCGGAAGCAATGTACCCACTTCTTCAAACGATTCCACGAGACGTGGACACAGCGAGATCGGCAGATCAAAAGCTTCGGCAATCTCCGTGCTCCACTGTTTGCCTGCTACATCCAGCAGCAATGTACCTGCTGCATCCGAATAATCCATCGCGTAATCCCCTGTCAGGCGATAACGAACATAGTCTTTTGGCAGAAGGAACAAGGATGCTTGCTGCAGCAGTTCCGGTTCATTCTCCTGTACCCACAGGATTTTTGGCAGCGTGAAGCCTTCAAGCGCACGATTCCGGGCAATGCTTAACAGTTTGCCATCCAGCACCTTCTCGATGCGTCGGCACTGGGCTGTTGTACGTGTATCGTTCCACAGAATGGCGTTGCGCAGCGGTTTGCCCTCGGCATTCACCAGAACGAGTCCGTGCATTTGCCCGGAGAAACTAAGCCCCTCAATCTCCGAAGGCTGTACGCCGGAAACTTCCAGCAATTTGCGCAGGGAGACAATTGTCTGCTCTACCCAGTCCTCTGGGTTTTGCTCGCTGTATCCAGCCTTTGGCTGGTGGAGCGGATATGCCTCAGATGCTTCAAATGCCACTTTTCCTTCACGGTTAACCAGTACGGTTTTGACCGCGCTTGTTCCCAGATCGACACCAATTACGTAACTCATAGGTTAACTCCTCTCGTTTATCACAGGTTATATCCACGAAAAATCCATGTATACATGAAAGTCACTCCGTGATCAGAAAACCCTCGGATCGCCGTTATCCCCGGATTTCCTTTACTCCCTTTGAAAAGGGAGAATTCCAGGGATAAGCCTATGCTTCCGAAGCCAGCTTTCTTTCAGAAAGCTTTGAGCGAACGCTACCGCTTCCTCGGGTCCTTTCTGCTCACTTCGTTCTGCCTATACCATCTTGAGACAACCATTTATATCAAAACAGTAAAAACGTACTCGTTCTTATAGTGGAAAGATTGATCCAATGACTTTGGTTCGTCATTGGTTATTAATGAGACCTTGATACGCATGTAGGTCACTCGTGCATCATTAGCTCAAGCATCAAAAAACCGCCCCCGCCTTCCCAGGGGAAAGACGGGGACGGTCCGAATGTCATGCTTGTTCAGGCGTTCCATGGTACAAGCTTGTTTACAAACAGAGGCAGATGCTAATGACCTGCCTCGTACATGTTTCTTCCGGTATTAGTCAGCCAGGATGTACTGGTTGAGTTTTGCTCTCAGCAATTCTTGACGTCCGGATTGGTTCTTGCGTGGGTTTTCGTTGTTCAACGCGTATTCTGCAAGGGAAGCCAGTGTAGCTTTACCTGCAACCACATCTGCACCAATACCTTCGCTGAAGCTGCTGTAACGTTTTTCGATGAAGTCATCGAATACACGGTCTTCGATCAATTTCGCAGCTACTTTCAGACCTTTTGCGTACGTATCCATACCTGCAATGTGAGCCAGGAACAGATCGTCTGCTTCGAAGGAACCACGGCGTACTTTGGCGTCAAAGTTCACGCCACCGCGGCCGATACCACCGTTTTTCAATACTTCGTACATCGTCAATGTAGCATCGTACATGTCCACCGGGAACTCGTCCGTATCCCAACCGATCAGCATGTCGCCTTGGTTGGCATCGAGGGAACCGAGCATGCCGTTTGTGCGGGCAACGCGGATTTCGTGGTCGAATGTGTGACCCGCCAGAGTTGCATGGTTAGCTTCCAAGTTCAGTTTGAAGTGTTTGTCCAAACCGTATTTTTGCAGGAATGCAATGGAAGTTGCTGCATCATAGTCATATTGGTGTTTGGTTGGCTCTTTTGGTTTAGGCTCGATCAGGAATTGTGCATCAAAGCCAATTTCCTTCGCGTAGTCTACAGCCATGTGGAACATGCGGGCAATGTTGTCTTGCTCCAGTTGCATGTCTGTGTTCAGCAACGTGTCGTAACCTTCACGACCGCCCCAGAATACATAGTTTTCAGCGCCCAGACGTTTACCCACTTCCAGGCCTTTCTTGATTTGTGCTGCTGCATGCGCATACACATCAGCGTTGCATGTGGAAGCTGCACCAAACATGAAGCGCGGGTTGGAGAACATGTTCGCCGTGTTCCAGAGCAGTTTTTTGCCGCTGGATTTCATGTGGTCTTCGATCAGATCAACGATCGTATCGATGTTGCTGTAGAACTCACGCAGGCTGTTGCCTTCTGGTGCGATGTCCACATCGTGGAAACAGAAGAACGGAAGATTCATTTTTTCCAAAAATTCAAAAGCCGCTTCCACGCGTACTTTCGCGAGGTCCAGACCGGAGTATTTATCCCAAGAACGAACAGCTGTCTCCGCACCGAACGGGTCACTGCCGCCTGCAGTTAATGTATGCCAGTAAGCCATGCCGAAACGGAAGTGCTCTTCCATCGTTTTGCCAGCAACAACTTCTTCCGGATTATAATGTTTGAATGAAAAAGGGTTGGTGGAGTCTTTGCCTTCAAACGCGATTTTATTAACGGATTCAAAATAGGCCATGTAAAATGCCTCCTCAATAGTTTTAAAGAAATCGTTTACACCGTTATCCTAACACATCGCTTATACTTTGTCTATTGGTTAAACAAAGTAAAATAAAATTGTTTTTTCCGGGGTTGTTTACGCTATAATAGTCGAATAGCTTCGGCACGGGATGAATGATTGAACCCTTTTATATACAGAATAGGAGTGCCTGATTCTTATGAAAATTACCGGAGACCAGATGCTGGTCAAAAAAATAAACAAGTCCATTGTCCTGGATACCATTCGCCGTCATGCCCCCCTTTCCCGCGCGCGGGTATCCGAGATTACGGGACTCAACAAAGCAACCGTATCCAACCTTGTTGCCGATCTGATCAGCGATGAGCTTGTACAGGAAATTGGTCCGGGGGAGTCCAGTGGCGGTCGCAAACCGCTCATGCTGCTGTTTCGGGGAACGGCTGGATATGCGGTTGGTCTGGAGCTCAGCGTAAAGCACCTGAAGGGTGTTCTTACCGATCTGGAAGGCCATATTATAACGGAGTACGCCAAGAAGCTGGAGCAGCACGATGTCCCTTCCGTATTAACACAGTTGAAACTTGCAGCTGAACATCTGATTCAATCTGCCCCCCCTTCCCCGCATGGTGTGATTGGCATTGGCGTCGGAGTGCCTGGAATGGTGGATGAGGCAGGTACGGTCCTGTTTGCACCCAACCTGGGTTGGGAAAAGGTCGCTCTGCGCTCCATGCTGGAGGAGGCGTTCGAGCTTCCTGTTACGATTGACAACGAGGCCAATGCAGGGGCTCATGGGGAATTGAACTTTGGCAGCGGAATCGGTGTACGTCACCTGATCTACATCAGTGCAGGTATGGGGATTGGATCAGGAATTATGGTGGATGGTGAATTGTACAAAGGCGCCTGGGGCTACGCGGGCGAGACAGGACATATGTCGATTGAAGCGGAAGGCAGACCTTGTTCCTGCGGCAATCACGGCTGTTGGGAGCTGTATGCTTCCGAGAAAGCCTATGAGTACCCTGACCACCAGCTTCGTTTGCCTGCCCACACGACCCGGGAGCTGGTAGAATATGCACAACAAGGACATGAAGCCGTACTGGAACTGTACGAGAACATTGGCCGCAAACTTGGCGTGGGCATCACGAATATCGTCAACAGCTTCAATCCTGAGCGCATCATTATTGGCGGGCCACTCTCGGAAGCAGGTCCATGGATTGAGACGACTCTCCAACAAGTGGTCGAAGAACGAACCCTGCCCTATCACCGTCGCAGTTTACAGATTGAATGGGCCGCGCTGGGCAGCCGTTCTACACGCATTGGTGCCGCTTACTCGGCCATTTCCCAGTTTTTAGGTAAAATACGAGTTTCCGTCTAATAACCGATGAAAATTGACATCATTTCGCCCCATTTCCTCCCTTTTTGTTAAAGAAATCCAGAGTTATAATGGGGATATGTGATTTTTGTCATGGCGGACTGACTGCCGCTGTGTTAATTCCTATAACGAAACGGAGTGAAAACCCGTGACCTACGTGGATACTTCAGATATCTCGGCGCAAATGTTTGTCACCGTACTCCTGTTCTTGATCGTGCTTGCGCCGCTGTTCAGCCTCGGCATACTTCGTTTGTTTCAGAGCAAAAAGAAGGCTGGCTTCATGTATATGCTGTCAGGCGTATTGGTGTATGTTGTTTTTCAGACGTTTATGAGCATCTTTTTTTAGATGGAATAACTGGATTAAAAGATGAATCCCCTTCCGCAGTGAATCTTAGAGCTCTTGTTACCATGTGCTCTGGGTTACTACGTAAGGGGATTTTTCATGTCATCTATTTTCAATTATCATGCTTAACTGGTGTTGATGAAACGGGTTAATTCCAAGCAAAGAAGCCTCAGTCCTGTTCTGGACTAAGGCTTCCTTTATATTATATATTCAAACGGCTCGCGCGAACCGGAATAGCTGAATGCAGCTTGATTGAATCCCTGTAATTGGATAATTAAGCGTCCAGCGCTTTTGCGAATTGCGTTTTGTTCATACCGAGGATGCGGTGTTCACCAATAACGGTCAGAGGTACTGCACGTACGCCCATATCCCATACTTGTTGTGCGAACTCGTCACTTGTCTCGATGTTGCGCTCTTCGTAAGAGATTCCTTTTTCCGCCAGGAAAGTCTTAACTGATTTGCAGTTCGGGCAGTTGGTCGATGTGTATACAATTACATTTTCCATTATTCATTCACCTCATATAGTTTATATATAGTATAACGATTATTTAACCATTTAAACGAGTTACCTTACAGTGCTACTGCGCTATGCTCCAGGCTCTCGATGAATTTCTCTGCATCCATTGCAGCCATACATCCGCTGCCTGCTGCTGTAATCGCTTGTTTGTATCGAGTATCCTGAACGTCTCCACAAGCGAATACACCTGGAATATTCGTTTCGGAAGTACCTGGTGTGGTCATAATATACCCATGTTCATCCGTTGTAATCTGTCCACCGAGGAAACCTGTGTTTGGTGTGTGACCGATCGCTACGAATACACCGCTAGCCGGAATGATTTCTTCTTCACCTGTTGCGTTGTTCAACACTTTCAGTCCGGTTACCCCATTGTCGCCAGCAATGACTTCGATCGGTGTACGGTTCAGTGCCATTTCCACTTTTTCGTTGCTGCGTGCACGATCTTGCATGATTTTGGAACCGCGCAGTTCTTCACGACGGTGTACCAGGGTTACTTTGGAACCGAAACGGGACAGGAAACTTGCTTCTTCCAATGCAGAGTCGCCACCGCCGATGACGATGATCTCTTTGTTGCGGAAGAAGAATCCGTCACATGTTGCACAAGTGCTGACACCGCGGCCCACGTTAGTTTCTTCTCCAGGAATACCAAGGTACTTGGCAGATGCACCAGTAGACAGGATCAATGTTTCCGATACCAGTTCACCCATGCCTTCAACCTGGATTTTGAACGGACGCTCACTCATATCGATGTTGTTTACCCAGCCTGTGCGGAATTCTGCGCCAAAGCGTTCCGCTTGTTTACGCATGTTGTCCATGAGTTCAGGACCCATGATACCATCAGGAAAACCTGGGAAGTTCTCCACTTCAGTTGTTGTTGTCAGTTGACCACCAGGTTGTGGTCCTTCAATAACGAGTGGGTTAAGGTTGGCACGAGCCAGATAGATTGCTGCTGTCAGCCCTGCAGGGCCAGTTCCGATAATAATGGATTTATACATGTATAGTTCCTCCCCCGAGTTCTGCAAAAAGGTCCGGCCTATCGGCATCAAAAGCAAACGCCTTTGCATACACTAAATCGATAAGCCTAAATCATGTCCACAAGACCTGCCCGATATGACAATAGCCCTATGCAGAATTGGAATTCTAATTTATAATCATTCTAATCTGTTGTTCATTATGATCTCTTTTATGTACGGTGTCAATGCTCGGCAGCGATTATGAAGAAGTCTTCATCAGGAGGGAAAATGGAAGCATGAACGATGCAATCATTGGCAGCTTTATCTCAGCCATGTCTACTGGCCTTGGGGCCGTACCTATTCTATTTATGCGCAAAGTGACCCACCGTCTGCGCGATATCTTACTTGCTTATGCAGCAGGCATCATGACCTCAGCTTCGGTGTACAATCTCATTCCCGAAGCGCTGGGACAGTCAAACCTGTTCGTACTTGCCTTTGGTATTATGCTCGGCAGCATGGTCTTGCTGGTACTCGAGATGAAAATTCCCCATGTGGATCTTGAAAATCCGGAGAAGATGCCTTTCAAAATTGAAGCCAAAGCCTTTATGATTATTGCAGCCATCACCATGCATAACCTGCCTGAAGGGTTATCCGTAGGCGTCAGTTATGCCAGTACCGATGCCAGCTTAGGCAATCTTATTGCCTTTTCCATTGGGCTGCAGAACGCACCCGAGGGATTCCTGGTCGCTCTCTTTCTCGTGAATCAGAACATCGGCCGCTTCAAGGCACTTGGTATTGCTACCCTGACAGGCGCGGTTGAAATTATCACAGCCATGATTGGTTATACGCTCAGCAGTCTAGTGGCTGGCCTCGTACCCTATGGGCTCGCGTTTGCGGCGGGTGCAATGATGTTCATTGTTTATAAAGAGCTCATACCCGAAAGTCACGGGGACGGCAACGCACGTGTGGCTACCGTTTCATTTTTGCTTGGACTGATCACCATGATCGGTTTGACTGAACTATTCTAAGCAAGCCCTCTTTTTTAGAAAATGAATGTACACCGAAAAGAACCTGAGGACAGATCAACTCTGCCCTTCCTGTTCTTTTTTTGGTCACAAATGAAGATTCCATGAAATTACTGGGATAGACTCATTAACGCAACAATCTTAGACCATTCAGAATAACCAGAATTGTACTGCCTTCATGGCCAACAACCCCTAGTGGCAATGCCACACCTTGCAAAAAGTTTCCTGCAACCAGAGCCGTTATAACCGTAATGGCAAAAAACATATTCTGCTTCACGGTCCGTTGAGCCCTGCGTGCCTGCCCAATGGCCCAAGCAATTTCTTCGATATTATCATTCATCAGTACCACATCTGCCACTTCCAGCGCTGTACCGCTGCCCGACATGCCCATTCCCATGCCCACGGTAGCCGCAGCAAGTGCAGGTGCATCATTGACGCCATCACCAACCATGAGCACCTGCCCATATTGTTTACGCAATGCCTGTACCTGCTTCACTTTGTCTTCAGGCAGCAAACCGGCGTAGACGAGGCTTACTCCTGTTTCTTGTGCAATCACGGCTGCCGGCTTCGCTCGGTCACCTGTCAGCATGGCCACTTTCACGCCCAGATCTTCCAGCTTCTTCACCGCCGCTGCGGCCTGCGGCCGAACCGTATCCCGCATGGCAATTAGGCCAGCGAATTCACCATCAGCCATGACAACAGATACCGTTTTGCCTTCACTTTCAAGACGGGCATGTTCCGCATCCCAAGTTGAATTGGTACCTGAATGCATGTCGTTTGTTTTACCAATACTCCAGAGAACACCGTGCACGTTCCCTTCAATTCCCCAGCCCGTTAGTGTTTGTACCTGCTCGGCATCTTGAATTGCAAGGCCTTCACGAGCTGCCTGATCGACAATGGCACGAGCCAGCGGATGCATGGAGAGATTTTCAATCGCTGCAACTGCAGACAGTAGTTTTGCCCGATCTATGCCTGCCGCCGTTAAAATATCTGTGACTTGGGGTGTGCCCATGGTCAATGTTCCTGTTTTATCAAAAGCCACCACCCGGGTCTGAGCCATGTTCTCCACATGGGCACCACCCTTGAACAGTATGCCACGACGAGCACTGCTGGACATTGCGGACAGCATGACCGGCATGATCGAAGAAACCAGCGCACAAGGCGAAGCCACAACAAGAAAGACCATCGCCTTATAAAAGGCTTCACTCCAAGTCCATCCAAACAATAGGGGAGTTCCTGCGATAACGAGCACAGTCCCACCCACAACTATCCGTGCGTAGATCCCTTCGAATCGCTCAATAAAGCGCTGGGAGTCCGGTACTTCGGCCTGTGCCTCTTCCACTAATTTTATGATTTTGCCAAACAGTGAACCTTCAGCCGATTTGGTTACCTCTACGTACAAAGCGCCCTCCCCGTTTACTGTGCCTGCATACACTTCATCACCTTCAGCTTTATCCACAGGCAGGGATTCTCCTGTAATGGAGGCCTGATTGATGAATGAACTCCCGCGGTACACGATGCCGTCAGCCGGAATTAACTCGCCCGGTTTAACCAGAAGCAGATCGCCAGGTACCAGTTCATCGATGGCGACAAGATTCATCTTTCCATCCTCAATGCGCAGTGCCGTCTCCGGCTTGAGTGCCAGCAGCGATGATATATCCTTATGACTCCGTTCGGTAGCATAACTTTCCAGTGCACCACTTAATGCAAAAATAAAGATCAGCATCGCACCTTCATTCCAATATCCGATGGCTGCTGCACCCAGTGATGCGGCGATCATTAGCAGATTCACATCCAGGTCACGGTCCTTGACCAGTGTCTCGATGCCCTCTTTCGCCTTGGTCCATCCCCCCAGTGCATAAGACACGATGTACAGCATGACAGATAATGTGTTGAAATACGGTGACGTTCCCCATGCAATAAGCATTAATAATCCACTGCCGAGGGCTGCCTGCATCTCCTTATTCCGGAGCATGGCCCGGAAGTTCGGTCTGCGTCCACGGTTTGGATTAGGGGAATGTACGGAGCGCTGTTCCGCTTTTGCCTGGGTTTGTAAAGGTTGATGTATCGCTTGCATGTGAATCACAATCCTTTCTCGTTTCATGGAAATAACATTGGTGTCGTATTGAGAATGAGAGCCATTGTTAATGCCCTAAAAATGACACATGCTGCTGCGGGAATCCCGCAGCAGCATGGTTTTTGAATGAGAATGATAATCATTTTTGTACTTATGCAATTATGTTTACTCAATACAACTTTGGCTTTATTATATGCCTCGGCCTGACGTTTGTAAATGGGCATTTTCCAATCGGTCGATAGAACGATAAAAAAACCGCCTGTCCCGGAGGACGGCGGCTGTTGCAATATTTATTTGATTACACGCTAACACTTGCTCCCTGACTTGCCTTGATGGCTTGTTCCAGATCATACAAAATATCCTGAATATTCTCCGTACCCACAGACAAACGAATCAGTTCAGGATTAACCCCTGCGGCTGTCTGCTCTTCTTCTGTCAGCTGCTGGTGCGTTGTACTTGCCGGGTGAATAATCAGTGACTTGGAGTCACCCACATTCGCCAGGTGAGAGAACAGTTTTACACTTTCGATGAGTTTGCGCCCTGCATCTACGCCGCCTTTAATCCCAAAGGTCAGGATTGCACCCTGCCCTCTAGGCAGATACTTCTGTGCGAGTTCATATGAGGCATGGCTCGGTAGACCCGCGTAGCTAACCCACAGAACGTCCTCGTGTTTCTCCAGATATTCCGCAACAGCCAGTGCATTGCTGCTATGACGTTCCACTCGCAAATGAAGCGTCTCCAATCCTTGCAGCAGCAGCCATGAATTAAATGGTGAGATGGTTGCGCCCAAATCGCGCAGCAGTTGTACCCGGGCTTTGATAATATACGCAATTGGGCCAACGGCTTCGGTGTATACCACACCATGGTAAGAGGCATCCGGTTCGGTCAGACCCGGGAACTTGCCACTTGCTTTCCAATCGAATTTTCCACTATCGACAATCACGCCTCCAATGGATGTACCGTGACCGCCAATAAATTTCGTCGCCGAGTGAACCACAATATCCGCTCCATGTTCAATGGGACGAAGCAAGTACGGGCTCGGGAAGGTATTATCCACGATCAGAGGAATGCCATGCTCATGAGCGATTGCTGCCACGGCTTCAATGTCCAGGACATTGCCCTGTGGATTCCCGATTGTTTCCGCATATAGTGCTTTCGTTTTCTCTGTAATGGCCGCCCGGAAATTTTCCGGATCACTGGAATCAACGAATTTTACATCAAGGCCCAGTTTCGGCAGTGTTGTCGAGAACAAGTTATACGTACCACCATACAAGCTCGCTGAGGATACAATCTCATCCCCTGCACCTGCAATATTGAGGAGAGAAAACGTGATGGCTGCCTGACCGGAAGCTGTAGCCAGTGCCCCTGCTCCTCCTTCCAACGCCGCAATACGTTGTTCAAATACATCGGTTGTCGGATTCATCAGACGGGTATAGATGTTGCCAAACTCTTTCAAACCAAACAGATTGGCAGCATGTTCCGTGTCCTTAAAACCATAGGATGTGGTCTGGTACAAAGGTACAGCACGTGCATGGGTTGTCGGATCAATCTCCTGGCCAGCATGAATTGCCAATGTTTCAAATGAAAGCTCACGTTCGTTTGACATAAATCTGAATCCTCCCTTGGCTTATACGTTTCAAGATCCTGATGTCCTCACATGGTGGCGTATGTTTTCCATATTCTCTCACAAGATGTCGTGTTTGAAAAGAGTTATTTCCGATTTATCCGATATGAAATATTTTATATGATTGATTCACAAGCTCATACCAAAAAACCTTTGCGAGGGCAAAGGTTTCCTGGCTATATAAATACTGCAATATCAGCTTATCCTGAGCCTATCCCTATACCCGCACACCATTCCATAGTTCACGCAAATGTTTGGCCGCAGGCACAGCTTCTTCCGCCGTTACGCCCTCAAGTGAAATATCGATATGCGGCTTATAGGTTTTTAACAACTCAAAAAATAACGGGTAATCCAATATGCCTGCCCCTGGCACGGGATTTATCTTCTCGCCCTGTGCATTGAAGGCCACATCCTTCGCATGAATGACAATGATTCGCTGGTATAGGCTCTCCATCACATCACGCAGGAAAGCTCCTTGCTCAGCGATATGGGGCTGCTTGATCAAATTGCATGGATCAAACAGCATGCCCAGATTGGAGGACGGAATCTCCTCAAACAAACGGGTCATATGTTCACGTGTATGAAGTGTATGTGTAGATACAGGCTCAATGGCCGCATGCACGCCCCATTTTTCAGCTTCTTCCGTGATTTCCTCCAACGTTTCCCGCAGCACTGTCCATGCTTTTTCTTCATACCCATCAGGATGAGTGGCTTGGTATGTGTCCAATCCTCCCGTTTCCGTCGCTACCATGCTGCAACCGAAATCCCTGGCATAACGCAGATGTTCCTTGAAGCGCTCAATATCTGCACGTCTTCGTGCAGCATCCGGATCGATCGGGTTAATATAGCAGCCCAGTACAGCAATCTTGACCCCGCGCCTTGCAAATTGATCCCCGATTTCATTCGCCAGTCCGGGGCTCAGTTTGCCATTGGCCGAGTCCACGTCCGATAAGGCTTTGGCAAGCGCCAGCTGGACTGAATTGAATCCGTGATCTGCAACCGTTTGCGCCAGCTGCGCTGTAGGCTGCTGGCCAAACGTATGTGCCAGAATACCAAGTTTCATGTCACTGCCTCCTTAGCATTTGATAGCAGAACAGATTAACGAGCCATCCAGCCGCCATCCACATTCAGTACATGACCATTCAAATAGTCCGAAGCCGCTGATGCAAGAAAAACTACTGGACCTTTCAGATCTTCAGGGGTTCCCCATCGTCCTGCCGGAATGCGTGCTGTAATATCCCGATAACGGTTTTCATCCGCACGAATCTGAGTCGTATTATCCGTCTCCATGTAACCTGGTGCAATACCGTTAATTTGTACACCCTTGCCTGCCCACTCATTGGCAAGTGCTTTGGTTAACCCTGCAACGCCATGTTTACTGGCCGTATAACCTGGTACATTTATGCCGCCCTGATAGGACAGCATGGATGCGATATTGATAATTTTGCCGCTGCCGCGTTCAATCATATGTCTGCCCGCCAGCTGGCTTAGGAAAAATACCGTGTTCAGGTTAAGACCAATGACATCGTGCCAGTCCTGTTGTCCGTGGTCAGCGGCAGGCGTGCGGCGAATGATCCCGGCATTGTTAACGAGAATATCAATTCTCCCCTGAAAAGCTAACGCCTTTTCAAATACCGCTGGCAATTCATCTTCACGACTTAAATCGGCTTCAATGATATATGCTTTGCGCCCGAGAGCTTCGATGGCACTTGCTGTTTCCGAAGGCTTTGAATAGGAAACGAGTACCACATCGGCCCCGGCTTCGGCCAGGCCAATAGCCATTCCCTGTCCCAAACCGCCGGACGTACCGGTGACAAGAGCAACTTGTCCGCTTAGATCAAATGGATTCATGAATGATTCCTCCGCATGTTATGAGATGCAAACCTATGAGTGGTGCAAATCAACTTCTTTTGCTTATGCTTAACTATTCAGGCATCAAGTGCTTCTGTGCATTTAGCTTTGATAATCGACTTTGACTCCGATTTGGTTATACAGTTCTGCCGTCTCCTCATCCAGATGACTGTCACTGATAATACAATCCAGCTCCGAGCAGTGTGCAAAGGTCCGCAGCGCAAATTGCCCGAATTTATAATGGTCGACAACGCCGAAGACCTGCTGAGAAGCAGAGATCATTGATTTTTTCAGTGGAACCAGATCACCTGTGTATATGGATAGGCCGAATTCCGGATGTAATGCAGTGGTCGAGATAAATGCTTTATGAATGTTAAGAGTGGAAATGAAAGATGCCGTGTCCTCACCCACCAGCATATTACGGACTCTTGCTCCTCCGGGCACGACCAGTCGGACCTGCTCCTTTTTGGTCAGCTCCGCGATAATGAAGAGGTCATTGGTTACAACAGTGAGCGGCTGATTGTCGAGCCGCTTTGCCATTTCCAGCGTTGTGCTTCCTCCGTCCAGTGCAATGATTTCATTAGGACGTATATAAGCGAGCGCACGCTCGGCGATTTCGGTTTTCTCCGAATGGTGCTTCTCTGTGGCTCCACGACTCGTGAGAATGCCGTACTGGTCATTCTGAGCCAGCATGGCACCACCATGAACACGTACCAGCAATCCCATCGCTTCCAGTTTGTCGAGATCCTCCCGAACCGTCTTGCCCGTTACCTGCAGCAGTTCGCTCAGATCGCTGACGGTCACTTCTTGGCGCTCCAGCAGAGCCTCCATAATCTTTTCATGTCTTTTCAATGGATTCATGCAATCAACTTCCTGTTTCTTTGGAATTTACGCGTTTATTTCAGGTCTTTCATCGCCACGCCGTCCATATCCTCGAACGTTTGGTTTTCACCAGCCATGGCCCAACAGAATGTATAGCTGCTTGTGCCAACGCCACTGTGGATGGACCAGCTTGGAGAGATGATCGCCTGACGGTCACGCACAACCAGATGCCGGGTCTCGTTCGGTTCACCCATCATATGGAATACCACACCGTCTTCCGGCAGGTTGAAATACAAGTATACTTCGGAACGACGATTGTGGGTATGTGCAGGCATCGTGTTCCACATGTTACCCTTATCGAGCTCCGTAATACCCATCACCAGCTGACAGCTCTGAATTCCGCCCTCACCTTGATGAATGTAGCGATAAATGGTCCGTTCATTCGAACTTTCAATGCTGCCCAGATGGTTCGGCTGAGCCTGTTCCTGGGTTGCCTTCTGCGTAGGATAAGCATGATGTGCTGGTGTAGATACAAAGTAGAACTGAGCAGGTTGATCGTTTCCATTACTTTTGAACACGACCTCTTTCACACCTTTTCCGATATAAAGGCATTCTTTGGCCCCAATCTCATAACCCTGACCATCCGCAGTTACGGTTCCGTGGCCTCCAACGTTAATGATACCGATTTCACGACGCTCCAAGAAAAAGTTCGTTCCGATATCCTTCAGGTTCACTTCAAGCGCAATATCTTTGTTCTGAGGTACGGCCGTTCCTACGATATAACGATCCACATGGGAATACACAGTCACCAGTTCATCTGTCGCGAACAACTGCTCCATCAAAAACTCTTCACGCAGACGGGACGTATCATAATTTTTCACTTCATTCGGGTGTGCAGCATAACGATTTTGCATCATTAATCCATTCCCTTCGTCATTTGAATGATGTTGATTGATTTTTAGGTAAAGTTCATATAAGTTCATTTTAGTTCATTTTGTATCTTTTGTGTACCTCTTTTTAAATAAAAGATCGTTTTATTCCAGTTTATTTTGACGCTGCTTATTCTGGATAAAACAAAAGAGGATCTCCACAGTCTGCAATGCAGACCGGGAGATCCTCTTTATTCAAACCTTAATGTGCAACGGTATTGTTCAGCATGATCCAGATCGAACCAATAACGATGGTCATCATGATCAATAGACCGAAAATCAAAGCCATGACATTCCAGCGTGGTTTTCCTGTTTCACGAATATGCATGAAGAAGAAGAGTTGAACCACAAACTGAAGTGCAGCCGTTACGAGAATAACAACCATTGTTCCTGTTCTGCCCATCATGTCGTTCAGTACAACCACCAACGGGATGATTGTGAGGACGATGGACAGAATGAAGCCGATGACATAGGACTTCATTGAACCATGCTGTTCGTGAGCATGGGAATCATGTGAGTTATGCTCTGCCATCTACATCACCCCCATCAGATAAACGATCGACAGGAGGAAGATCCAGACGACGTCCAAGAAGTGCCAGTACAAGCTGATTACGTTGATTTTACCGCGAGTAACATCGGTAATACCACGTTTTTTCAGTTGGAACATCAGTCCGATCATCCAGATCAGACCCAGCGATACGTGAAGTCCGTGAGTTCCCACGAGGGTGAAGAATGCGCCGGAAGCAGCACTTGTAGTGTAGCTGAACCCTTCGTGAATCATCTCAACAAACTCCGTTACTTCGAGTGCGATAAACGCTGCACCGAGAACGGCTGTAACTGCCAGCCAGCTAATCAGTTGCTTCACTTTACCTTGGTTCATCGCAAGCACTGCAAGTCCACTTGTAAAAGAACTTGTGAGCAAGATAAATGTCTCGGCAATAACGCCAGGCATTTTGATCAATTCAGACAATATAGGTCCGCCCGCCGTATTATCACGCAACACAATAAAGGTTGCGAACAATACGGAGAACAGGATAACGTCGGAAATCAGGAAAAACCAGAAACCGAGCAATTTCAATTCTTGTGGATCATGGTGACCGTGGTCGTGACCGTGATCGTGACCATGCTTAGCGGCTGCTTGAGCCATTATACCGACCCCCTTAACGACGCTTCGGTACGCTTAATTTCGTCGACCGGAATGTAATAGTCCGTGTCGTATGAGAATGAACGAGCGATCATGCAGATCCCTACGCCAGCGAGTCCGAGAATCGCCATCCACAGCCATCCGAATACAAAGCCGAAGCCGGCGATGAACCAGAAGACGGACATGATAAACGGAATTGCGGAGTTCTTAGGCATATGAATCGGCTCAAGCGGCTGTTCTGGTGGATAGATGCCTTTGGCACGACGTTCTTTCTCTTCCCACCACTCATCAATATCATCACCGCGAGGTGTAATGGCGAAATTGTACTCAGGAGCTGGTGAAGGAATCGACCACTCAAGTGTACGAGCATCCCATGGATCGCCGGATACTTTGAGCGTTTTGTATTTGCGAATACCGTCTGCAATTTGTGCAACCTGGAACAGGAATCCGACACCCATCAGGAATGCCCCGATAGTGGATACAAAGTTCAGTTCCCACCAACCGGTATCCCAGCCGTAGGTGCTCAGACGACGTGTCATACCCATCAAACCTACAGCGTACTGCGGCATGAAGCAGACATAGAAACCAATATTCCAAGTCCAGAAAGCCCATTTGCCCAGTTTCTCTTCAAGTTGGAAACCGAACATTTTTGGCCACCAGTAGTACAGACCCGCGAAGTATCCGAATACTACACCACCGATCAATACTTGGTGGAAGTGGGCAATCAGGAAGTAACTGTTGTGGAACTGGAAGTCAGCAGGTGCAACGGACAGCAGAACCCCCGTCATACCACCGACGATAAAGCATGGAATAAATGCGATTGTCCATAACATCGGGGTGGCCATCCGAATCCGTCCACGATACATCGTAAACAGCCAGTTGAAGATTTTAACCCCTGTCGGAATCGCGATCAACATCGTTGTTACAGCGAAGAAGGCATTAACGTCCGCTCCCGAACCCATCGTGAAGAAGTGATGCGCCCATGTGAAGAAGGACAGGAAGCTAATGATTAGCATCGCGAATACCATCGATTTGTAACCAAACAATTTTTTCTTCGAGAAGGTACTTACAATCTCGGAGAACACACCGAATGCCGGCAAGACCACGATGTATACCTCAGGGTGACCCCACATCCAGATCAAGTTGATATACATCATCGGGTTACCGCCCAAATCAAGCGTGAAGAAATGCGCCCCGCCGAATCGATCCAGGAAGAGCAATGCAAGTGTCACAGTCAAGATTGGGAATGCAAACAAGATGATAATACAAGTGGAGAATACCGACCATGTAAACATCGGCATTTTCATCCATCTCATGCCTGGCGCACGCATTTTAATGATGGTAACCAGGAAGTTGATACCGGTAGCCAGGGAACCGATACCCGATATCTGTATACCCCATATATAGAAGTTCTGCCCTACCCCCGGACTGTGTGACAGCTCCGATAGAGGCGGATAACTCAGCCATCCTGCATCAGGTGAACCACCGATAACGAAGGACAGGTTAAACAGCATCGCTCCCAGGAAGAATAACCAGAAGCTTAGTGCATTCAGGAACGGAAATGCGACGTCCCTTGCCCCTATTTGAAGAGGCACAATTACGTTAAACAAACCGAACATAAACGGCATCGCCATGAACAGGATCATGATGGTACCGTGAGTCGTAAAGACTTGGTTATAATGTTCAGGATGCAAGAAATCCATGTTAGGCATAGCTAGCTGAAGACGCATCATCAGCGCATCGACACCACCACGGAACAACATGATGATGGAAGCAATGATATACATAATACCGATCTTTTTATGATCGACGGTTGTTAACCAGTTACGCCAGAGCCAGCCCCATTTTTTGAAATAAGTCAGCACCGCTACGATGGTAATCATCGTAATCCCGATGGCCACGTCCGCACCATAAATCAGCGGGTCACCGGTAACGAAAAACTCCGATGCAAACTCCTTAAGTCTCTCTAACATTGGGGGCCTCCTTTCGAATCTTTAGTTAGCACTCTTGTCCACTTCAGTGGACACATTTTTCGCGGCGCCTGAAGCTTCTTCCGAAGTTCCATGATTATGAGCGCCTGAACCTTCGACAACATACTTGGTCACAATGTCTTGGAACAATCCTTCAGGAAAGGAAGAATAATAAGCGACATTGCTTGTTCCCGGTTCCGCCAATGTGTTATACGTCTCTTGCGTCAGCGGCTGGGATTGTTGTTTTACTTCAGTCACCCATTGATCGAATTCTTCATCTGATGTTGCATTGACGTCGAAACGCATTTGGGCAAAATGTTCACCAGTAAAGTTGGCACCCGAACCGAAGTAAGTCCCTTCGTGATCAGCTTGCAAATACAAGGTCATCGCCATACCCGACATCGTATAAATTTGTCCACCAAGCTGCGGAATCCAGAACGAGTTCATCGGTGAATCCGCAGTAAGCTCAAATTTCACGGGCCGGTCTGCCGGAATATTCAACGTATTGACCGTTGCAATGCCTTGCTCAGGATACATAAACAACCATTTCCAGTCCAGTGAAGATACTTGAATGGTAATGGGTTCTTTCTCAGAAGCCAGCGGCTTCGAAGGTTCCAAATCATAGGTATAGCGTACAGTTACGATCGCAAGCAAACCAATGATAACAATTGGAACCGTCCACCAGATAGCCTCGGCTTTGGTACTATGAGACCAGTTCGGCTCATAAGCAGCTTTATTGTCCGGCTTGTCGCGGTAACGCCAAACGATTACAGCAGACAAAATCAACACAGGTACGATAACGATCGCACAAAGAATCGTCGAAATGACAATCAAATCTCTCTGCGAAGCGCCAATTGGTCCCTTCGGATCCAGAACAACGTACTGCCCGCCTGCCAGCATTGGCCAGACAATCAATGCAATTGTAACCAACGTCAGGACAACCGGAATAATAATCCGGGCTAGCGACCTAGGTTTCTTGTTCATCTTGATCCCCTCTCCTTAAATTCGCTCATACTGAAAAATCAGTATACTACTCTCTTCCTTCTAAAGATATCAGAAATGAGCAACTTTTTTGTTCTTGTTAACAAATTTGTCGATTTTACACCTTAAATGTGTGAATTTTTTCTCACAAATCGCTTGCACACTTGATATTTCTTCATTGTAATCATTACACTTCGAGTCACAAAATAAAACCCTTTGCAGTCCCGTTGAACAGTATCAACGAATCCGCAAAGGGCTTTATTGACTGGATTCCGGGTACTCATCCAGTCTTATTATGAACGAAAGATCGCCAGATTATAATTAATCGGCTCCTTCGTCTTCCCGGCGTGTATGAACAAGACCAATCGATTTGGCGATTACATAAATAAACACACTACCTACCAGAAAACCAATACCGACCATCAAGCCAAGATTACGGTCATTAAAATCGTTCAGGTTAATCAGGCACATAACCACTCCCGTAATGAGAGCGATCCAGGCCAGAACTGTCATCGTCAAGACTGCGCGCCGCATATTCTTATCTTTGCGCTCCAATTGGCTTACCATTGCTGTCTTCGATGCCATAGTAAACACTTCCTTTTCCCTTTTTGTAAGTGCTTTCCTAATACCAATATACCACATCAGTATGATTTTTAGTCAACAAATGTTCAAATTTATTTCGCAATTTGGACACTTTATTTAAAATTAAACTGTTGACAAACGCTTATTTTATCTTCTTGTTATGTATAACCCAAAAACAACCTCTTCATAACAGGAATAAGGTGTAACCTTATGAAAGCTTTATGAACATGTCTCATTCCGAGAAAAACCAGAACAAAAAAACGGCGATCCGGATAAACCGAATACACCGTCTTTTATCTTTATCCTATAGTGTAATGAAGCGATAGATCATCCAACTAGTTACGCGTTTCCAGCCAGTTGTTCTTGATCACATTTTGGTACCAGTAAAAACTCTCCTTCGGTGTTCTAACCAACGAGCGATAGTCCACATGAACAAGACCAAAGCGCATCCGGTATCCTTCTGCCCATTCAAAATTGTCCATCAGAGACCACGCCATATATCCCTTCAGGTTAATGCCATCGTTAATAATCCGGTGAATTTGGGCTAAATGCTGTTCATAATAGGAGATCCGGCGATCATCATTGATCTTGCCATTGTCCAGATCATCATTGATGCAAGCACCGTTCTCGGTGATGTAGACATCGACGTTTCCATACTTTTGCAAATAATGCATGAACTCATACAGTCCACGGGATTCGATCGGCCAACCAATATCCGTCTTGGTCAGTCCCATATCCACTTCCTCAGACTGCAAAGCTCCTGCCTCCGGATTGAAGCGATTGATTCCCATGGTGTAATAGTTAATGCCCAGCAAGTCAATCGGCTGCGAGATGATCTCCATATCGCCTTCCTGGATCGGCACTGTGGCACCTGCTTGAGCAAACCAATCGACCATGAATTGCGGGTAGGTACCTTTGTAGATCGGATCAAGGAACCAGTCTGTGTTGAGCGCGATGGAGCGGTCGCATGCCGCCTGATCCTCAGGTGACTTGCTGTAAGGCTCAGCCCAGCACACATTTGGTGCAATACCGATCTGCCCCGTTATGCCCAGCCTGCGGAAGGATTGCACCGCTTTACCATGAGCAACAAGCAGTCCATGGGCCACATTAAGGGATGTCTGCAGATCCTTGTTCCCTGGTGCATGAACCCCCAATAGATTGGACAGGAATGCGATACACCATGGTTCATTAAACGTCAGCCAAAATTTGATTTTGCCAGTGAACTCCTTGAAGATAACTTCTGCATATTTAACAAACGCATCGACGGTTCTGCGGTTTCCCCAGCCCCCGTCATCCTCCAGCACTTGCGGAAGATCCCAGTGATACAGTGTGCAGAAAGGCTCAATGCCTGCCTCTAGGAGCTTGTCCACGAAGCGGTGGTAAAAGTCCAGGCCTTCGCGATTGATCTCACCATCTCCGTCCGGTATAATACGCGGCCAGGCAATGGAGAATCGATACGTGTTGATACCAAGTTTCTTCATCAGCTCGATATCTTCTTCATAACGGTGGTAACTGTCGCAAGCGACATCCCCATTGTCTCCATTAAATACTTTACCAGGTGTACGTGCAAATGTATCCCAGATGGATACTCCGCGTCCGCCTTCCTGTGCTGCTCCTTCTATTTGATAGGAAGCTGTAGCTGTTCCCCAGCGAAAATCTTGCGGAAATTGAAAAATAGTCATTGGTTTCTCCCTCGTCTCCTCATGATACGCGGACGGTCTGTCCTGCGGTCATGGTTAAAGTAATTACATAATCTCCTTGAGGTGTTAGCTCAGCCTGTTGCTGCTCCTCATTATCCACCCGCAGCACATGTGCGCTTCGAATGGTGATCGAACCATCACGTTCTGCCTTGATTTCGGCAGAAACCAATTGGCTGTCCGCCCACTCCATGGATAGGGTATAACCGCCTCGTGCACGCAAACCTGTTACGCTGCCTTGTGTCCATTGCTCTGGCAGGGCCGGCAGCAAGTGCAGTTCATTCAGATGGCTCTGCAGCAGCATCTCGGCAATGCCGGCCGTACCACCGAAATTGCCGTCAATCTGGAATGGTGGATGGTCATCGAACAGATTGGGATGAGTTGACCGGGCCAGCAGTGTACGCACAAACTCATGCGCCTGCCCGCCATCAAGCAGACGTGCATACAGATTGATCAACCATGCACAGCTCCATCCGGTATGCCCGCCCCCCTGCGATATGCGACGTTCAAGCGATATGCGTGAAGCCTCAACAAGCTCCGGCGTATGGATTCGATTGATCTGTTCTCCCGGATACAGGCCATACAGATGGGACACGTGACGATGTCCTGGTTCCGATTCAGCGAAGTCCTTAAACCATTCCTGCAGCTGCCCTTCACTGCCAATCAGGAACGGATATAACCTGCTCAGACTGTTCTCCAGCTCGTTGACCAATGCCCGGTCGACCTCAAGTGTCCCTGCTGCCTCAATACATCTGGTGAACAATTCACGAATCAATGTCATATCCATTGTCGACGCCATCGAAATGCTGCGGGCTTCTCCTTCTTCTGTCAGGAACTTGTTCTCTGGAGAGGTTGAAGGAGCAGTAACCAGATAGCCATCCGGTCCTTCAATCAACCAATCCAGACAGAATAGTGCTGCCTCCTTCATGACCGGATAAGCACGTTCTTGAAGAAAATCTTGATCCCCGGTAAATAGGTAATGCTCCCACAGATGGGATGTCAGCCAGACACCACCCATCGGCCAGAATGCCCAGCTGGCATCACCGCCTGTAGGTGTTGTCGTTCTCCAGATATCCACGTTGTGATGGGCGGTCCATCCACGTGCGCCGTACAAAATGCGAGCTGTTCTACGCCCAGTTTGACTCAGGTCTTCCAACAAACTGAATAGCGGTTCATGACATTCGCTCAGATTGCATACTTCGGCTGGCCAGTAATTCATCTCGGTATTGATATTAATTGTATAATCACTGTGCCAAGGCGGCTCAACCTGATGATTCCATATGCCCTGCAGATTGGCCGGCTGGGTGCCCGGGCGCGAACTGCCCATTAACAGATATCTGCCATATTGAAAATAAAGTGCTTCTAGCCCGGGGTCTTGAACTCCAGACTGGTAAGCTATAAGCCGCTCATCAGTAGGCAGCTCCCCATTAGGCGTGGATCCCAGATCAAGACTGACACGTGAAAATAAAGACTGGTGATCAGCTTCATGCCGAATACGCAGACTTTCATGACCTAAGCTCATCGCTTTTGCTATGACATCTTTACAACCTTGTTCCAGCAACTGCTCATCCTTGGTTGGAATAACATCGTAATTCTCGAAAGCAGTAGCTGCCGCCAAGTAAAATACGACCTGTTTAGCTCCCTGAACATGAAGCTTGCCATCCATAGTAGAAACCTTTGCCTCTTTACCGATTACTGTAACAGCCAAACGAACCGCGTATGCAGTCCCCCGATCCTCTTCATAGATAACCGATTCGGGATGGTCCCGGAAATAGTTCGATTCCACATGACTTGGACAACGACTGAACATCGTCACTGCGTTTTCTGATTCCTGGGTTGTGTACGGATGCGGGCTGTCCAAATGAGCAATGGCATTCACAGCTCCGTCCCGATCAGCCGTAAGCGTACATACCATTAGATCATCCGGGGCACTGGTATACACCTCACGAACAAAACGAACACCTTCATAGGAATAACTCGTCTTAACAATTCCGGATTCCAGGTCAAGTTCACGTTCAAACTCTTCATAATCCTGATCCCGAAGTCCCTCCTGCTGTATCATGAAATGACCCATCGGTTGGTAGGCTTCTACATCGCGACCCAGCATTTCACGGTTCAGAAGCCCTTCAGCTTCACTATATTGTCCGGACATAATGAGTTCGCGGGTTTGCTTCAAGTACCGCTGGCTGCTGTACTGAATGGTGTCACGCGGAAAACCAGACCATAGGGTATCCTCGTTTAACTGGATACGCTCTTCGGCAGCTCCTCCGTACACCATGCCTCCGAGTCGTCCGTTCCCAATAGGAAGGGCCTCTTCCCAGCGGGTGGCAGGCTGTCGATACCATAGACGATTTATTTTTGTTTTCTCATTGAATGGGGACATAAAATTACTCCTCTTCATGAATCATCTATTATTTTTATAAGGAATACTAAAACGTTTTCGGATACTACATTATGTAAGAATTATTTTGTATCCACAGGCTCTTTGCTTGGACAAATCCGCTGCTCTAATAGCCTTCAACTGAAAGTGCCTTCAGTAAGAAAAGTATATTGGATTTATATATCTGCGTCAATGTAAAACATCACAAGAAAAAGCAAGAAAGAGACCCTGAATCAGGGCCTCTTTCTTGCAATGGATGATTTTCCATCCACCACGCTTATATTACTTCACTTCTTTGCCTGTCCACAGAGATATACGGTCTTTAACCCATACTGTATATTGTTTCTCCATTTCCACTGCACCAGCTTTGTCCAGCTCTGCGAGGAAGTCATCATACACTTTATCGAAGTTCGCTGACGAGGTCAGAACAGCTTCAGGAATCCGTTTGCGTACGATATCCTGAGTTTTTTGGAATGTTACGTCATAATCTGTACCTGTAGGCACGGACATATTATATAATGCTCCCCAGTCTTTGAGAGGAAGTTCTTCTTCAGACGGGTAAAACTCTTTCCAAGTTGTAATGCCATAGGCTTTGAGCGTTTCTTTCTCAGCCGCTGTATAACCAGCTATAATCTGCTCTGGGAAATTGGTTGTGTAGTAGTTGTCAGTTGCATCCTTCACACCATCACCATATCTTGCACTGAACACATTGTATAGACCAATACCTGTTTCTTTACTGAAATTGGAATTGTCGTTAGTTTTACGATCCTGGATTTCATCCGGAATAACACGTTTGCCATCCACTACATTGTAGTGCTGACCCTCGATTCCCCAGTTTCGGAGCACTTGACCTTCGTCCGAAGCGAGCCAGTCCATGAATTTGATAATACGTACTGGGTCTTCCGCAGCCGTGGTGATTCCAATTCCGTAGCCATCAAATCCGGTTGGCTGGAACGTATGGTCCACGATATCTTCGTTCAGCGATACGGAGAAGTGAGCGTACGTGCTGTCATCCTTGCCAGCACCTTTCAGCGCATTTTCAGCTTCTTGATAGTTCCACTCTTGGTCAATCAGACCGAGTACACGGCCGCTGGCAATTTTGGATTTGTATTGGTCGTCTTTTTGAACAAATGTATCTTTATCAAGCAGTCCTTCATTATACATTTTGTTCAACCAACGGAAATATTCTTTTTCTTCTGGACGTTTGTAGTGCAGCATCGCTTCATAAGTTTCTGGATTAACATAGTATTCACCATCATCCGGAGCCCCTGTAGCTTGGAATGCCGGGTTGGTTACCGTAATCATGATCTTCCAATCATCCGCATTCAATGTCAGTGGAATGGTTGGCTGGCCATCAATCGTTGGATGTTTCTCATAATAAGCTTTCAGTACATTTTCGTAATCCTCAAGTGTTTTTACCTCAGGATAGCCGAGCTCTTTCAAAACCTTTTGTTGAATTTCGAACCCACCTGTTGCGTCAAACGTCATATTATCTACACCCATATTGGTTGGGATCGTGTAGATCGCTGGATCTTCCGTGCTGTATTTCAAACGATTCATCTGATCGCCATAGATTTTTTTCAAGTTCGGCGCATGCTCCTCGATTAGATCCGTGAGGTCAAGCATCGCACCCGCATCTACGAGCTTAGACAAGTTACCTTTTGGGAAAATGATATCTGGATAATCACCACTGGCAGCCATGAGAGAGATCTTTTGTTCGCCGCCATTGTTTACATCATATTCCGCTTCAATCGTAACGCCTGTTTGCTTCGTAATTTCCTTGCCGACTGCATCTTGCATCTTGTTCCAAGTTGGACTTGCATCAGCACCAAAAAACGTGACTGTAATCGGATCAGTTCCACTGGACTCTCCGGAAGAAGCATCTTTGCTTCCCGAATTTCCGCAACCAGCAGTAACCAACAACGCACTTGCGAGCATCAACATTGCAAAAGTCTTAGGTGTATTGCCTTTCATTTTGCCTCTCATTGTCTAGTTCCCCCTATTATTATGAAGGTTTTATCTGTATAACAGGCAGATGCCTGCGAATACCACTTTTGAAGCGCATTTCTGTATGCGCTTACCAAAATAACATTTCACACTTTTCGTAAACATATCAAACCTTGTACCTTACAAACCTTAAAATATCATGTAACAACGGTAAAACGTTTTCGTAAACTCATTTAAAACGCTTACTGAAAGTGCTTACATCAATGATTATATGCTATCCTACCCGTTCCGTCAACAACAAAAAAAGGCCTTTTTGATAGGCCTCTTTTTGTAAATGTAATGCTTTATTTTCACAAGTTATTTCCAGCGTTCTTTCGTTACTTCACATCTTTACCAGTCCACAAGGCAACACGTTCCTTCACCCATACGGTGTACTGTTTCTCCATCTCCACTGCACCTGCTTTGTCCAGTTCAGCCAGGAGGCTGTCGTAGACTTGGTCAAAGTTTTCCGGCTTCGCAAGAATGGCTTCAGGAATGCGTTTGCGGATGATATCCTGTGTTTTCTGGTATGCTACGTTGTAGTCGGTATCTGATGGAACTGGCATATTGTATGCAGCGCCCCAGTCTTTCAGCTTCAGTTCATCTTCAGAAGGATAGAAATCCTTCCAGGTCGTAATGCCATATGCCTTTAACGTTTCTTTCTCAGCTGCTGTGTAACCTGCCTGAATCTGTTCAGGGAAGTTGGTTGTGTAGTAGTTATCCGTAGAATCTTTCACACCATCGCCGTATCTTGCACTAAAGATGTTGTACAGACCGATCCCGGTTTCTTTGGTAAACGCCGAGTTGTCGTTGACTTTGCGATCCTGGATTTCGTCAGGAATGATACGCTTGCCATTTTCTACATTGTAATGTTGACCTTCAATCCCCCAGTTTCGGAGTACTTGACCTTCATCTGATGCGAGCCAATCCATGAATTTGATGATACGCACCGGATCTTTGGCCGTCGTAGAAATTCCGATTCCATAACCGTCAAAGCCGGTAGGCTGGAACGTATGATCTACAATATCTTCGTTCAGAGATACGGAGAAGTGGGCGTAAGTGCTGTCATCCTTGCCCGCACCTTTCAGTGCATTCTCCGCTTCGCCATAGTTCCATTCCTGGTCAATCAGACCAAGTACACGGCCGCTGGCAATCTTAGATTTATATTGGTCATCTTTTTGTACAAAAGTATCTTTGTCGAGCAGTCCCTCATTGTACATTTTGTTCAACCAACGGAAGTATTCCTTTTCCTCCGGACGTTTGTAGTGCAGCATGGCTTCATACGTCTCCGGGTTGATATAGTACTCACCATCATCCGGTCCACCCGTTGCCTGGAACGCGGGGTTCGTTACTGTGATCATGATCTTCCAATCGTCTGCATTTAGTGTCAACGGAATGGTTGGCTGACCATCAATGGTTGGATGCTTCTCATAATAGGTTCTCAATACGTTTTCGTAATCCTCGAGTGTCTTCACTTCCGGATATCCGAGCTCTTTCAATACCTTTTGTTGAATTTCAAATCCGCCCGTTGCATCAAAAGCAATATTATCTACACCCATGTTGGTCGGAATCGCATAAATGGCCTGGTCTTCCAGACTGTATTTCAAACGATTCATCTGATCACCATAGATTTTTTTCAGGTTTGGTGCATGTTCCTCAATCAGATCGGTAAGATCAAGCATTGCGCCTGCATCAACAAGCTTCGATAAATTTCCTTTAGGAAAGATAATATCAGGGTAATCACCGCTGGCAGCCATCAAAGGTATTTTCTGATCTCCGCCATTATTCACATCGTACTCTGCCTCAATTGTAACACCTGTTCGTTTGGTAATCTCTTGGCCCACTGCATCCTTCATATTGTTCCAGTTTGGACTTGCGTCTGCACCAAAGAATGTAAACGTGATGGGACTGGTTGTATCCCCTGTATCCTCTGGTGTCTCTGAAGCAGTTGTACCTCCTCCTCCACAACCTGCCGTGATGGCAAGTGCGCTTGCGAGCAGAAGCATTGCGAATGTTTTTGGTGTTTTGCCCTTCATGTATAATCCCCCTTATGGATAAAATGAAGCTATCTATTGTATAACAGGCTGGCCTGCGCATACCGGAAAGAATTGAATGTAAATCTTTTGTTTTTAATACATTAAAAGCGCTTACTTATTGTTTTGAAGTTTTCCTGATCACTCTTAAACCTGCTGGCACTCTCTTTTTCAAACTTGAATGAAAAGCTATTTTGAACTGTCACACCACAGATGTAAGTGCTTTCATATTTGCATCATAATCCCTCTACAAGTCCTTGTCAATAGTGAAATTGTAAAATTGAAAACGTTTTTTAGAAAACGTTTTAGACATAAAAAAAGAACCCAGGTAACTGGGTTCTCCTCTTTCGAAAATTAACGATACACATGACTGATTATTGGCTCGCTTCACCGTTCCACAATTTAACCCGGTTTTGGACAAGCTCGGTGTATTGTTGTTCCATTTTTTCAGCTCCGGCTTTGTTTACCTCCGCAATCATTGCGTCGTAAATGCCGTCAAACTGATCCGGTGAACTGAGAATAGCTTCCGGAATTCGTTTACGGATAATATCTTGAGTTTTCTGGAAGATGACGTTGTAATCGGAATCACCTGGTGTCGGCAAATTGTATGCCGCTCCCCATGGCTTAACCGGGAACTCATCTTCACTTGGGTACAAGTCTTTCCAAGTTGTAACACCATACGCTTTCAGTGTTTCTTTCTCTGGCTCGGAATATGCTGCTACGATTTGTTCAGGGAAATTCGTCGTATAGTAGTTATCCGTTGAATCCTTAACACCGTCTCCATAGTGACCCGACATATTGGTGTATAGACCAATACCTGTCTCTTTTTGGAATACGGAAGCATTGTTTGTCTTTTGGTCCAGAACATCGGCAGGAATAACACGTTTGCCATCCTTCACTTCGTAGTGTTTGCCTTCAATTCCCCAGTTCATCAACACTTGGCCTTCTTCAGAAGCCAGATAATCGAAGAACTTGATGGTACGAACCGGGTCCGGATTCGTGGTTGTAATACCTACACCCCAGCCGGATACGAAGCCGGTGTCCTGATAGGAATGATCCTTGATATCCTCAGACAGCGTCACAGGGAAGTGTGAATATGTTGCTTCAGGCTTGCCAGCTGATTTCAATGCGTTCTCCGCATCGGAATAACCCCAATCCTGGTCAATGACACCAAGCACACGTCCACTTGCGATTTTGGATTTATACTGGTCTGTTTTTTGTACGAAACTGTCCTGATCGAGCAATCCCTCGTTGTACATTTTGTTCAACCAACGGAAATACTCTTTTTCCTCTGGACGTTTGTAGTGAAGCATCGCTTCATATGTTTCCGGATTGATGTAGTATTCACCGTCATCCGGTGCACCCGTTGCCAAGAAAGCTGGGTTCGTTACAGTGATCATGATTCTCCAGTCATCTGCGTCCAGTGATAATGGGATCGTTGGCTGACCATCAATCGTCGGGTGTTTCTCTTTATATGCCTTCAGCACATTTTCAAAGTCCTCCAGCGTACGCACCTGAGGGTAGCCCAGCTCTTTCAGCACACGGTGCTGAATACCGAACCCGCCGCCTGCATCAAAGTACTTCTGGTCTACCGCATAGTACGTCGGCAGCACATAAATGGCCTGATCCTCATTACTGTATTTCAACCGATCCATGTAATTACCATACAGCTTCTTCAGATTGGGAGCATACTGGTCAATCAGATCTGTCAGATCCAACATCGCTCCTGCATCCACCAGTTTGCTAAGCTCTCCTTTGGGTGACACGATATCGGGATAATCGCCGCTCGCTGCCATTAAGGATATTTTGTCCTGACCACCGCTGACGGCAAATTCACCGTTAAGTGTTACTCCTGTTTTTTCCGTGATAACCTGGCCTACCTCATCCTTCATGCCATTCCAGTTTGGACTGGGGTCGACACTAAAGAAGCTGAATGTGAGCGGAGACGTGTCGCCACTTGTGTCTTTAAACGACGTTTCGCCGCCAGTTCCTCCACCACCACAACCTGCGAGCAAAGACATCGCAAGTACAGGAGCCAGTGCCCCTTTCATTTTAAAACTTGCCATAATGGTAATCCTCCCTGTTTCATATGTCAGTCTTGTCCGGGACTTTTTTGTCCCTGTCTATAGCTTCATGAATGCCGCTCCGCAGCCCTATACGGTGAGGCGCAAACCTGCTGGTCACGCCTCGGGCACCTGATGCTTTTTTTTAGTGTACGGCTGCTCTTTTTGGCAGCTCTATAGTGTTGCTTATGCTTTTACTGCACCCAATGTCATACCACCTACAAAGTACTTTTGCAAGAATGGATATACAACCAGGATTGGAACGGTAACGACAATCGTAATGGCCATCTTGATCGATTCTGGTGAAATCTGTGTCATTTGCTGTGCCATATCATTGGCATTCCGTCCAGCGCCAGACCCTTGCTGCGTACTCTGCAGCACTTTCATCAGCTCGTATTGGAGTGTTGTTAGATGTGCCTTGGAACCGTTGTACAGATACGTATCAAACCATGCGTTCCATTGACCTACAGCCAGGAACAATGCAATCGTCGCAAGTACCGGTTTACAGAGCGGCAAAATGATTTTGTAGAAGATCTTAAAGTCATTTGCACCGTCCAGTTTTGCGGATTCCTGCAGCGCATACGGCAATCCATCAATGAATGAACGGATGATGAATACGTTAAATGCACTGATCATGCCTGGCAATACATATACCCAGAATGTACCGATCAGGTTCAGGTCACGCATCAGGATGTAAACCGGAATCAGACCACCGGAGAAATACATCGTGAGTGCCAGTGTAGTCGATACAAACTTTCTCAATTTGAAGTCAGGACGGCTCAGTGTAAAGGCGATCATGGATGAACTGATCAGTCCGAGCAGTGTACCTACAATCGTACGCAGGATGGAAATCTGCAGACCTTGCAGCAGCCCGTCATATTGGAAAATCGTTTTGTAGTTCTCCAGCGTAAAGTCCCGCGGCCACAAGTATATTCCGCCACGCACGGTATCGGTTGAGTTATTCAGCGAGATCGCAAGCACGTTCAGGAATGGATACAGCGTTACGACCAACACCAGCGCCATCGCGATATAATTGAATATATCGAACAGTTTATCGCCCCGTGTAGCATTGAATGATTTGTTCGCCATAATGTTTCCCCCTCCCTACATAATGCTTTCTTTGGTGAATTTTTTGAACAACCCGTTCGCTGTAAACAGAAGGATGATACTGACAACGGAGTTGAATATACCTATGGCTGTACCATATGAGAATCGTCCCATATTCAAACCATAATTGAGCGCGTAGAGATCAAGGACTTCCGAGTAGTCTAATACCAGACTGTTTTGCAGCAGCATCTGCTTCTCGAAACCGATACTGATCAAGTGTCCGATGGACATGATGAATAGTACGGAAATCGTGGTCCGGATGCCCGGCAGCGTGATGTGCCACATTTGTCTCCAGCGGTTTGCTCCGTCGACACGGGAGGCCTCGTAAAGCTCCTGGTCAATACCTGTAATCGCAGCCAGATAGATGATGGCATTCCAGCCCGTTTCTTTCCACATATCTGAAGCGGTTACAATGTACCAAAACAGGTTCCCCTTCGCCATGAATTGAATCGGCTGATCGATAATATTCAGGCCCATCAAGATGTCGTTGACAATCCCTCCATCGGTGGAGAGCATCTTGGTAATGATCCCGGCTACAACGACCCAGGATACAAAGTGAGGCAAGTAGGATACGGTTTGGACCGTCCTCTTGAAGAACATGCCCTTCATTTCATTCAATAGAATTGCAAAGAAAATCGGCACGACAAAACCGACAATCAGCCCCATTAAGCTCATTGCAAGTGTGTTTCGAAGTACTAGATAAAACCGTTCATCACTAAACAGCTCTACAAAGTGTTTAAAACCAACCCACTCTTGATCGCCGAATGATCTGGCCGGTTTATAATTTTGGAAAGCCATCGTCCATCCCCATAGTGGCAGATAGTTAAATACAAAAACCCAAACTACGAATGGCAGTGACATGAGATAGAGATATTTCTGCTGCTTGATGCTATCCCAAATTCCGTTCCGCCGTCTCTTCGCTGGCGGCTTGGGGTTACTGCTTCTTTTCGCGGAAGCGGATTTTTTTGTTAGCGTTTCCATCTCCGTTCCCCCTCCTCTGTTTTATAGATCAATCATACCTGATAGAGCGTTTTCAAAATACCATCTGGATTTTAGAGAAAATCATATAAAAATTAGATATCTCCCCATCTAATTCGACATCATCCGATAAAAATCGGATCTTTTAAGCCCTTTCATCTACAATAAACGCCATAAAAAGGTAGAAACATTTGATAATGTTAATTTCCGAAAACGTTTTATGGAAATCGTTTACCTCCTATTTTAGTGAATGAAAAAAGGACCTGAAACAGGTCCCGGCAATTACAATGTGAACTGAATGGTCTGCAGCCTGATCATGCCTAATAATTCACCAGCTGACACGGCAGCTTCAGGTTTGAATTGGTCTCCCAGCAGGTAAGCGACCATCTCCTGAAACAGGTAAGCGGCCTCGGGGCGTTTCATCATGGAGACATCGGCAAACGGGAATGATGATACAAGCAGACTACCCTGCCCCACCTTAGCCTCAAAGGCATATGCCAGACGTTTGGCCCTGTGAAAATGATCAATCACTTCGATTAACGGACGAACCTCGTTCAGCGAATCAAGGCATATCGCAGGAGTGCCATTCACCAGATGGTACCAATGCCAATCCGAAGCCTGATCATGGGGGAAATTGCCCAGCAAAGGCATTTGCTTCTGCAAGTTCATCCCCATCGTTGCTCCTGGCTGTGTTGCAAACATGAGATAATTCCAGAATACAGGCAGATACTTGGTGTCTACCGCATCATATAGTTCATCCGGTTTAACCTGAAGCCAGACATGTCCACCATTCATCAAATAATCGAGGACATTGGGTGTAAGTGAGGAAGTAATCACCAAATCCATCTCACCTTGGCTGAGCAGTTCCTTCCCATCCAGAACATGCACCTGATTATGACAGGAATCTAGTAGAAATGGCTGCAGCTCCTTCACACTGTTCCAGATCCGGTGAGATTGATCGTGAGAATGATAGAGAGGAAACGACCAACCATGCCACACGTTGGCAGCCATGTGTTCCGAATGACCCGATCTTATCTCAGCTTCAATGTGAAAGGCAGCCGCACCCTGATGGGGTGCATGTATGGTCAGACGCCCAATCGAAACAACAGAGCCACAGCTGATGTCTCCACATGCCCACTCGCCTTCGTCCTCGATTATATTATTGCAGATCAGTCTCCAATGCATGGATGCATCCATAATCGGCTGCTGTCCATAATGGGATATACCCGCTTCAATGTGAATGGTCTCTCCTGCATAGAAAGTCCGCTGACTGCATCCCAGTAGCAGTACAACGCTCGCATTAAACTGCCTGAATGCTGCTGGCTCCGTTATCCCCTTGCTCTCCCAGAAAACATCCAGAAAACCCGTTGTGGCATGCCCCTGTCCAGGGAAGTCACGGATATCAAGCAATTGTATGCCCGCTGCATCAGTTGTCCGCCGGACACGCTCCATCGCTTCCTTTAACGACCGAATCAGATGTATTCCACTGGCGTGTTGAAAAGATTCCACATCAGCTGCCAAACCTTTGCGCGCTAATGATTCCTCGATTGATTCCAGCCAGCTCGGACGCAGGACACCTGTGTATTTATCCTTCTCCTGGGGACGTACATACATGGTGAACTGTGCATGCTCATGTCCAATGACCGGATAATCCGTAAGTCGGGTGACATCATGGTAATCCAGTGTGGTATCGGGTACCGCAGACAGCTCTGACTCAAGTGGAGGATGCCAGTTCAGCGACTGGATGTAATAATCTGCACTTCGTCCTTGAGCCGGCAGCTGACCAAACCCTGTATTATCCGTATACAGCCGGGTTGGATCAAGAGAACGAGCCAGTTCCACCAGTTCATTCAGTTCAGGGTGGCCATTAGCCCCAATCAGTTCATTCCCCATCGAGAACATGACAAAGGACGGATGTGTGTGCAAGGAGTGTAATAACCCCTTCAATTCACGGGTCAGAAATGTCATGATCTCTGCAGGTGCGGTCACATCACGATTCTCAAACCAACGCGACCAATGGGGAAGTTCAGCCTGGACTAACATGCCTTCCTCGTCCGCTGCCTCCCAGAACGGCCGGGGTGCACTCCAGCCATGCAGACGCACATGATTGAAACCGTATGACTTAGCCGTACGAAACTGCTGTACATAATGCTGCTTGTCCCAGACCGGATAACCCGTTAGCGGGAAAATGCAGCAATCCACGTAGCCGCGCAAGAAAACAGGCACATTGTTTAACTCAAGCTTTTTTCCATTCGCTCTGAAGGAACGCATGCCAAATGTTCGACCCACCCGATCCAGTTCCTGCTCCTCATCATGCAAGGAAAGAGCGAGCTGATACAACATCGGGGATTCATCCGACCACAGTGCAATGTCTTTTTCCTGCCCAAGCTCCAGCTCCCACTGCAACCTCCCACAATGACCATCTAATAACGTCTCCTCAACCGGGGGAGATACCAAATCAATATTACGGCTCTGTCGGGTAAACCAACTTCCGTCAGGGTGCCTGATATCCACATGAAGATGATATGCACGAGATTTCGCTGACTCTTTAACGCTTACATCATACTGTATCGTTACGATCCCTTTCCCAGCATCCGGCTGGATATGCAATTGCTGAATTCGACAGGGCGGCAGCTGGTGCAGATAAGCCCCACCTGTTATACCACCCCACGCTGTAGCCGTATGAATAGAATGAATATGACTTCCAGCCAGAGGCAGTTTCATGGTGTTATCCACGCGCAGCTCCAGCCGATTCACCTTTCCCGAATGGATTAGCGATGTAATATTCCATTCTTGTGCAAATAGCAGACTGTCCCGCTGCCCGGCATGATGCCCATTTACCCAGAGGTCTGATGTCCACCTTACTCCCTCAAGTCTAAACACATACTGGCAGTCCGTCTCTGACGCTGTGAGATCCACGTTAGTTGCATACCACGCAGCACCTTCATATTCACGTACCTTGGTCCATGTATCCATCCTGTGATAGTCCGGCTCGTTCCCGTATCCCTGCTCTTCCCAGGAGCCTGGAACCTGAATGTTCCCCCATGCGGAGTCATCAGGATGGGGAGGCCTCTGGTCATTGGCGAGGTCCGGCTCCAGACAGAACTGCCAGGTTCCTTTCAAGTCAAACGTATGTCGAACAGCGTGTATGCCCGATGATTTCATCTGCTTGTCTCTCCTTGTCTCGAATAAGATACACCCAGTTTATGATGTATAGTCGGAAGACTCCATCGCTTATTTAAGGAAGACGATGGACTATATATGGATGACAAGCAAAACCAAAAAAATACGAAAACGTTTTATAAAAAATGATGTGTAAAATAGAACTGCATAAACCATATGTGCCTGCTGCTAATTACACTCCATCAGGCTCTTCGGACAGATCCTTAGACTGGGATCGGGCATGTTTATACGCTGAAGGAGACTCTCCTACGTATTTCTTGAACTTGCCGTGGAAATAATCCACGTTGGCGTATCCTACTCTTGCGGCAACCTGATGTACCTTCAATCCTTCGTCAAGCAGTTCCTTCGCTTTTTCCATCCGGACCTTGTCCAAAAATGCATTGAAGTATTCTCCCGTATGGTTTTTGAACAGCTTACCCAAATAACTGCTGTTGTAGTTAAACACCTCGGCAAGGACCTCCAGCTTGAGATTCTCCCCCGGATTACGCCGGATAAAATCGATCATCTGTTTCAGTACCGTATCCTTGCTGCCACCGCCCATGCGCTGAATTAGCCGCGTCAAATGGCCTTCAGCCATGACTTTCAGATCAGATACCGTTAATTGGTGATACACTTCGTTGATCAGGACGGAATGTTCCTGCGTGATCGATTGCATGTGCTGATTCGATGCAGCCAGCTTATTGATCGCCATGGAAAATACCTGTGAGAACGCTGTTTTGATCGCCTGCTCTGTCCGATGGTAAGGAACAATTCGTTCTTCAATCTCGCTCAGCACCCGGATGACGGATTCAGTGCTGCGTATGTCGAGTGCATAATACAGCTTGTCCGCCAGTTCTGACTCCACTGCCTCAGCACTTTCATCCTCATCTATTATTGATGTAGCGTTTTCTTCCGCGGCGAGTTCTTCACTCCATAACATGATACGTTGCTCCGTAAACAAAAAACGTTCTGCAAGCAGTCCGTTGGCCTGTTTATAGGACCTGATAATGTCGGAAGTGGTATTCACCGGTTCACCTGCTGCCCCGTACATGACGTTGTTCCATTCTCCCAACAAACGCTTCAGCTCATCATAGAGATGCTGGGCAGACTGGGCCGATATAATCGGCTCTCTGCACAACAAGGCAAGTCCGGAATGATAAGAGAAGACGATCCCCCGATCCTTCTGATCGAAAGCTTCCGCCAATTTGCGTTTGACTACATTTCCGCGCTGTATATCCGGTGCAGCATGCATCTCAAGCAGTACAACCTGATACTGCGGCCATTTCAATCCTAATGCATCCTCGTCAATGGGCCCAACACCCTCCAGATTATCAAACAGAAGTGCCTCAATCTGATGCTCCCGATAAGCCGTATCTTCACCTGCATGACGTGCCAGCGTCTCCTGTTCACGTGTAAGCACTGTGGCAATACGCTGAAGTTCCCCAATCATTTCTTCTTCATCCACAGGCTTGAGCAAATATCCGTCCACACCGAAACTGATCGCTTTCTTGGCATAATCAAAATCTGCATAACCACTCAGGATTAAAAAATGTGAGCCGGGATGTTGTTTCCGCACCTCTTCGATGACATCCAGTCCGGTCATCCCGGGCATTCGGATATCTATAATGGTCAGATCAGGCTTAAGCTCATCGAATCGTGCTATGGCCTCACGACCATTCGCAGCTGTAGCGATGACCTCAAAACCATGCTCTTCCCAATCGATGATTGTTGTCAGTCCCTCGCGTATGCTCGGTTCGTCATCTACCAAAAATACTTTATACATGCTGTTCCCCTCCTGAAGGTAAGTCAAAAGAAATCTCTGTTCCTTCCCCATACACACTTGTAATCTGTAATCCGTACGGTTCACCATAGGTCAGCGTCAACCGTTGATGCACATTACGCAGACCAATCCGGCTCCTCTCCGGCTCCTCCGGTCCGCGGATAAATTGCATCACCTCAGCCAAACGCTCCGGCGTAATGCCTGCACCGTCGTCCTTGACGTGAACCTGTACAATGTCGTTTACCAGATGAATCATTATATTTACATGGACTGTTCCTTCTTTATTTTCCAATCCGTGCACAATGGCATTCTCCACCAAAGGTTGAATGATCAAAGGCGGAATATATATCTTTTCTGCATCAGGATCAATATGAATCTGAAAGGCGAGCCGGTCGCCATAACGGAATTTCTGAATTTCCAGGTAGGAACTCACCATTTCGAGTTCTGCCTGAAAGGTGGTTTTGCCACTGCCGATTTCCAGGCTTTTGCGCATCAGTTTGCCCAGCAGCCTGACGATATTGGCTATCTCAGCCTCCCCTTTGATATGAGCTTTCATCCGAATGGACTCCAGGGCATTAAACAGAAAGTGGGGATTAATCTGACTTGCCATCATTTTCAGTTTAATCTCTTTCTGCGCAATTTCCAATTGGTTGTTCTGCTCGGTCGCTTCAACGACCTGGGTCATCAATTCGTTTATGCTTTTGACCATGTAATTGAATTGTCTGGACAACTGTCCAATCTCATCATTTCCGTCGATTCTGGAGGAAACATTCAAGTCCCCCAAGGCAAGCTTGTTCAGATGTTTGCTAAGACGCAGCAGCCTGTTGGATGTAAGAAATGAGATAATATATACGAGCAAAAGTGCAATGACCAGAACAAGGGAGATAAAAACCATCCCGATCAGACTGATCGTATTGGCATCCTTGACGATATTTTTGGTGGCAAACACCGAGATCACCTTTAAGCTGTTCATACTCGACACGGGACGCAGCTCATCAATAACGATGTTGGATGGTTCTCCCTGAAAATCGGCTTCCAATGTTCCTTTGGCCTGATTCTGCAAATCCACGCCAAAATCCAGTTCATCCAGCGTTTTGCCAACCAGGTCGGTGTTTTTGGCAGCCACAACGTAGCCCTGCTCATCTGCAATCAGGGTCTCAAACGGTTCCTGACGCAGCAGTTCGTTCAACTCGTCCTGGTTAATCTCAATCATCAGTACTCCCTCGGTACGATATTCGGGAAAGGGTACTTTACGGACCAGACTGAGCTTGTGCACCGGATTATCTTCCTTGTCCGGAATGTAGAACCATCCTGTACTCGTGGATAACAGCGCTTTCTGGTACCAGTAACTTTCCTTGGTCTTCTCGTCCAACGGGATAAACTCCAGATTGTTGATCAGAGTAGGGTTGGCGGAATAAAAACGAATTCCTGCCACCTCACGGTATTGTCGCTTATATTCCTGAAAATCCTTGTAGGACAAATAAGCAGAGGTCAGTTCCATCACGCTGGTGTAGCGTTTGTTCACAATCTCCTTCAGTTCGTTATTGAACATCAGGATATCAGAAATATCCGTCGGCACACGCAGCAGCGTGGCGGTTTGGCTTTTGATTTTATCCACGTTATTAATGGTCTGTCCAATTGCGTTATCCAGTGCCTGCTGCCGGAAGTATCCTGTCACGGCAAGTCCGATAATGAGAACCGGAATCATGACAACAAGGACATAGGAAATGAGCAATTTATGCTTCAATTTGAGATTGTTGGATATTCGTATGAGCCTCTTTAACATGTCTGCACCTTCCGTTATCTATATAAGCGCTTACATATAAGGAGCAGGATTATACTGTCCCTGTCCTTCCGTTTATCATACCATACAACCTCACAGGTCTGTTCTTCCGCCAACTATTTCCTTAGATTAGCACACATTCCTGCTCATTTGCAGTGAACAAAGGATGTACTTGTGATGCGAACATGCCAAAAAGGCCGCCATTCGCATGGCGACCAGGCTTGCAATTTATATTTCTTGCAACCGTGCGATGATATGAACATGCACCCGTTTGCAGACAGCTGCCCTTCAGCCTGGAACCGGGGGGGGAGCTATCCTGATCTCTTAAGGACGGGGTGTCTCTACCCCATTCAATATCAATTTAGGATGAATATCAGCGCTCAGGGAAGCGGATACGGCACAATACTTCTCTTCAGCCATTTGAATGGCTTTCCAGATGCGGTAATCCGGGATATCTCCGTCGACTTTGAAGATCAGATCAATGGAAGTAAAACCTTTCGGCATACCTTCGCTGCGAGTCCCCTGAGCTTCAATTTCGATTCCTGTAATTTTGTCCAGAAAGGCATCCAGAATCATCGTAATATCGATCCCCATGCAGCCCCCAAGGCCTGCAAGTAACAGTTCCATCGGTGTAGCACCCTTACTGTCACCACCATAAGCAGCCGTGGCATCCATGCCTACAGCATAGCCAGAGGGTCCTTCGGAAGTAAACGCACGTTTGCCTTTCCATACGGTTGTTACATTCATGTTGTTATCCTTCTTTCTTAGAATTCAGTAATTTGCTGCAGAAATCTGCGTGTTCGTTCCTGTTCCGGATGTTCAAAAAATGCCTGCGGACTTGCTTCCTCCACAATCGATCCATCTGCCATAAATACGATCTTGTTAGCCACGTTACGGGCAAATTTCAGTTCATGCGTCACCACCAGCATGGTCATGCCTTCTTGTGCCAGTTCCTTCATGACGGAGAGAACCTCGCCCACAAGTTCGGGGTCAAGGGCGGAAGTTGGCTCATCGAACAGCATCACTTCCGGCTCCATGGCGAGTGCACGGGCAATCGCAACCCGCTGCTGTTGACCACCGGACAACCGGGATGGATATGCATCCTGCTTGTCCGACAGTCCTACCCGATCCAGCAGAATCCGGCCGCGTTCGGCCGCTTCGTCCCGCTTGATTTTTTTCACCGTCACGAGCCCTTCCATCACATTTCCCAGGACTGTCTTGTGCGGATACAGGTTAAATTGCTGGAACACCATGCCGGTTTGACGGCGAATCTCAAGCACCCGCGCGCGCTGGACTCGGATTGGATCGGCGCTGTCTACGACAATGCCGTTCACTTCAATCTTCCCGCCGGACAGTTCCTCAAGTCCATTCAGACAGCGGAGCAATGTGCTTTTGCCGGAGCCGCTGGGTCCCAGCAGCACCACAATGTCTTTTGCATCCACGTGCAGGTCAATATTCGTGAGTACTTCATTATTTTGAAAACGTTTCGTCAGTCCTGTCGTTGTAATCATCGGTTCTCTCCTCCCATCAGTAAGCCCGGGCCAACCGGCGCTCCACTTGTTCCAGAATGGCCGAGAAGCCGATACTCATAATCCAGTAGATCACACCGATCGCCAGATAAAATGGCATATTCAAAGCGTATTGTGATACCAGCAGCTGCGCTGACCGCAGTAACTCCGTAACGCCAATGGTTGCCACGAGTGATGTTTCCTTCAACATGCCTATAAACGTATTGCCCATTGGTGGAATGGCAATGCGTACAGCCTGCGGAAACACAATCCGTCTCATCGTCTGAAAAGGGGTCATTCCCGTTGCATAAGCTGCTTCTGTCTGCCCTTTCGGTACAGCTTGAATGGCCCCCCGGAATGTCTCGGACAGGAATGCTCCTGCATTCAAGCTCAGTCCAAAACAAGCTGCTGTGAGCGATCCCAAGGTTACGCCGTAATCAACCAATCCGTAATAGATAACGAATAATTGCACCAACAGCGGGGTCCCCCGCATGATGGATACGTAAAACCTTGCGATCATCCGAAGCCAGAGTGGACCTTTCAGTCGGACAACGGCTACAATCACACCGATCAAAAATGCAAAAAACATTGAAATTATGGTCACATAAAGCGTGTAATAAGCCCCCTTCAAAAAGAAGGGGATATTCTCAAATACCAGTTCCATGGATCAAACTTCCCTTCGCCTTGCAGGTTCATTATTGCGCAGGCTCTTCACCGAACCATTTTTTGAAAATGGTATTGTACGTACCATCATCCTTCATGCCTTGGAGTGCTTCATTCAGTGCTGCAACAAGTTCCGGATTGTTTTTACGAACGGCAATACCGGCTTGGTCACTCTTAATCGGTTCACCTACTGCTTTAATCTTGAATCCGTTGGAATCCACAATGGGTTTAAGCGCGTACAGGTTGTTGATTGTTGCATCAATTCGTCCTGCATCCAGATCCTTCAGTGATGTAATGACATCATCATAAGTCTTAATGGTAAAGTCGCCCACTTTCGGCAGCACTTCATTGCGCAGGTAAGTCTCATCATTCGTGCCAAGACCTACACCAATCGTTTTTCCTTTAAAATCTTCAAGCTTGGTGATATCGTTATTATCCGTTTTTACAATAATTTTAACTTGGTTTGTAATATAAGGATCACTGAAGTCCAGTGCCTGTTTACGTTCATCGGTAATCGTCATCTGGCTGATCACCGCATCGATTTTCTTGGATTGCAGACTTGGTGTCAGACCGGAGAATTCCTGGGATACAAATTCAACTTCAACCCCGAGACGCTTGGCAACTTCACGTGCGATATCCGCATCAAAGCCGTCCATTTCTTTGTTTTCATTCAGGAAGTTATATGGACGGTAGGTGCCCATCATACCCACTTTAATGGTGCCAGCCGACTTAATCTGTTCCAGTTCATTGCTCGCTTGTGCTCCATTAGTACTGTCCGTATCGGTTGTTTTGCTGCCACAAGCACTTACAACCAGCACGGTCATAAGCAGAATTGCTGTAAGCATCCAGCTTTTGCGCATTTTTTTACCATAACGTTGTGTTCCATTATTCATCACGTTAACTTCCTCTCATTCATGTGGTTAATAGTTGTACCCATTATTCCCTGATCCTGCATCAATCATGTAAAAAGGCCCTCGGTACCAGCACGTCCATTACGTGCCCAGCAAACCGTAAAATTCAAAGCTTGATGCTTCGACAGCAAGTGATTGTGCCGTTTTGGTTGATATTCCTTCATGCAGCTCCGCGGAGCCAAACAGCCAGCGGGAGATCATGCCTTCAATCATGCTCACCAGTAATGCAGCTCGTACCGGCACATCCATCGATTGTGGCAGCATGCCAAGTTCAATCGCGCGCTCCATGTTATGGCGGAACGCTGACTCCACAGCATTACGAGTCTCTTCAACCAAACGACGTACTGACTCTTCTGTCACGATACCCTTCAGCAGCAGCTCCATAAAATAACGATTGTCGGCAGCAAATGAGAACAAATTGATGAACAGTCGCTCTGAAGCCTTGACCATATCCTCAACCGATCCTGCGTCCTTGCGATAACCTTGACCGATGGCTTCAAGCAGCTTCTCTCTGCCCGTTAACACAATCTCTGCAGCGATGGCTTCTTTGCTCTTGAAATGCCAATAAAACGTCCCTTGGGCTACGCCAGCTTCACGAACAATATCCGAAATTTTGGTCTGATGGTATCCGTGGGTCGCAAATCGCTGCAACGCAATACGTATAATCTGATCCCGTCGTTCTTCACCGGGTTCCTTATGTTTTACTTTGGACATTTCAGTACCCTCCCGATTGATCAGTCAGTCAGTTAAGTATATCCTATTGGATAACTAGGTTTTTGTCAATATGGTTTTAAACAATCAATTCAATGCATAAGTTGAAGTTGGACACGTTTCTGATCATAATAGATGATAGCCTTGTTCTGCTGAACAAGTGTTGTCAGTCAAGCAGAGCAGACTGCATTCTGTCATCTGCATTTCAAGGAGGAAGAGAATTGGACATTTTATCATCCATTATTATGGGCATCATCGAAGGTTTGACTGAGTTTTTGCCCGTGTCCTCAACCGGACACATGATTCTGACTGCCCACCTGCTGGGATTATCGGAGGACAACGAGTCAGTCAAAACGTTTGAGGTGGTTGTTCAACTCGGTGCTGTACTTGCTGTCGTTGTGCTCTACTGGAACAAATTCATTGACATGTTCCGCTTCACCGGAGGGAAGAGGAGCTATTCCCAACGTCTGAACCTCGTACATATCTTTTTGGCGATGGTACCGGCTGTAGTCATTGGACTTGTTTTCCGTGACTGGATCAAGGCACATCTTTTCGGGCCAGAGACCGTACTGTACAGTTTGGTCATCGGTGGGATTTTGATGATTGTAGCTGAGCGCTGGAGCAACCGCAGTGATCGAATCACCACACATGATGTGGACGATATTACGTATAAACAGGCATTTGTTGTGGGTCTTTTTCAGATTTTGGCGTTATGGCCAGGCTTCTCCCGTTCCGGATCAACGATCTCCGGTGGATTGTTCGCAGGTGTGAGCCGCGTTGCTGCTGCTGAGTTTACCTTCCTTGTGTCCGTACCCATCATGATCGGAGCAACAGGATACGACCTCTACAAAAGTATCGATCACCTGAACGGTAGCGACTTCCCTATCTTTGCGATTGGCTTTATCGCTGCATTTATCGTAGCCATGCTCGCAATCAAGACATTCCTGTCCATTTTGAAAAAACTCAGTCTGACTGTCTTTGCAATCTATCGCTTTGTGTTGGCAGCCGTGTTCTTTTTCATTTTGATGATGTAATTACAGCAAAAGCAAACCCAAAAAGGCGACACGCGTTCCAACCGGAACCTGTGTCGCCTTCTTCATACCTTTATACTTTGGATTCCAGCGTCTCCAGATACTCGGAGATTTGTGTAGGTGTTTTTGCCCATTTACTGTGCAGATGTGCGATCTTTTTGCCATTCTGGAATACGAGCAGACTTGGAATGCCGCGTACTGCGTTCTCTTCAGCCAGCGGCTGGAACTTCTCGGCATCCATTGCATAGAAGGTTTTATCCGCGTGCTGATCTACGACTTCGCCAATAAAACGATCGAGATTTTTGCAGTCCGGGCACCAGGTTGTATCGAATTTGATGACGGTCAGCCCGTCTGAATTAATGGTATTACGGTATTGTTGTTCACTTTGTATTCTTTCCATATGTCTTCTCTCCTTGTACGATTCTTTAGTGCTGATCTCTATTGTACCTCTAATAGTTACAATTGCAATAGGTAGCTCGGCAAATCAGCGGTGCTGCTTGTACCGATTGGCCGGGTACTGCTCCCGTATCGCTTGAATCTCTGCATCCGTAAGTGGGGCAGATTTCGATGCCTCAATATTGTGCAGGAGCTGTGCTCGTGAACTTGCTCCAGGGACTACGGCGGCTACTGCAGGATGCGACAGGGCATATCGGATGGCGGTTTGTGCCATGCTCCGATCGTCTGTAACAAGACGGCTCAAGCCTTCACGAATGGCAAGCAGTTGCCCCGGAGTATAATCCAGGTATCCCTTGTCCACCTTCGCAGCACCGGAATCTGCGAGCACCCCGCTTGCGACGGGTCCACGGGCAATCACACTGATTCCCTTTTGCTCCAACAAGGGCAGCACTTCCTCTTCCGCCCGGCGATCCGCAACACTGTACTGGTTCATAACACTGACAATAGAAGCTCTTTGTACATATTCCCGAATTACATTGGGGCGTATCGAGGATATTCCATAATACCGAATCAGCCCTTCCTGCTTCAGCTCCTCGAACGCTTCAATCGTTTCCTCGATGGGATCTTCCAATGTACCTCCATGCAGTTGATACAGATCGATATAATCCGTTTGCAGGCGTTTCAGGCTGTCATGGACAGCTTGCTTGATATACGCTTTGGACGGATCCCATGACCAGCCCTCTTTCCCAGGCAATCGGCGATTGCCTACCTTGGTAGCCACAATGACCTGCTCTCGGCGTCCCTTGATAGCCTCTCCCACGATTTCCTCATTGCGTCCTGCATCGTACAAGTCGGCTGTATCCAGCAGGTTGACACCGTGGTCCAATGCCTCATGAATCAGGTTTACAGCGGGCTTCACTTCAGTTCCGAGCGACATACAGCCCAGCCCAATTTCCCCGACCAATAGTTCAGATGAGCCTAGACGGTTTTTCTTCATGTGTATATCCCCTTTCATACGTTCTGCAAGTATCCATTGTATCATTCTTCCCCGCAAAAATCGCACCTCGATAATTGAACAGAATCACAGAAAAACCCGGAACCTTTACAGCTCCGGGCTTCATTTGTGTAATTACATGGTGTACAGAGTCTAATTTACATCTACACGTTGGACCTTTTTACTTCCATTAGACGAACTTGAGCTTTTCATCATTCCGGAAACCGTTGAGAACAGCTTATCCCGCGCCTGCTTGTTTCTCATAAGATAGGTAACGCCTGCCCCTATCGCCGTCATAATAATTCCGCTTTTTTTAGACATGTGTTTTCCTCCTTTAGGGATTAATGTACATCGTGTCTTTCTTGGAATTTACCCTTTGTGGGGAAAACGAAACGCAGTATGTAAGACCATCCATATCATATGAGTTAGAAGAAGATCATGAATTGTGACCATGAAGCGAAAAAAGATGACCTCTAAAATTCAGAGGTCACCTGCATTGCACTTCGCCACTAGATCAATCCGACGGAGGTGCTACATGGGTCATTTCTTCATGTTTAAACGTAGAACCGTCGGCAGTCAGGTAAAAGTGTCCGATGGGATGAAGATTTTCATCCAGTTCGTAGACCAGCGGAATGCCCGTCGGAATGTTGAGTGCCATGACATCGGCTTCCGACATCTCATCCAGATGCATGACCAGTGAACGGAGGGTATTACCGTGCGCAGAGATCAGCACCCTTTTGCCAGCCGAAACCATGGGTTTGATCTCGCTGTTCCAGTACTCCAGCACCCGCTTGGATGTGTCCATCAGGTTTTCGGTACGTGGAATCGTGCAGCCAAGCCGCTTGTACTTGTCCAGATCCTGCACATAACGCTCATCCTTCTCATCCAGCGGCGGTGGAGATACGCTGACGGAGCGCCTCCACTCCATGACCTGGTCTTCGCCGTACTTGACCGCAGTCTGCTGTTTGTTCAATCCTTGCAGAGCACCGTAATGGCGTTCATTCAGCTTCCACGTCTTCGTAATCGGAATCCACATCCGGTCCATCTCATCAAGCGCAATGTCAAGTGTTCGTATGGAACGTTTGAGCACCGAAGCATAAGCGTAGTCAAAATCAAAACCCTGTTCCTTTAAAATTTTGCCAGCTTTACGGGCTTCACCATATCCGTCCTTTGTCAGATCGACATCGGTCCAACCGGTAAAACGGTTCTCTACATTCCACATACTCTGTCCATGGCGAATCAATACCACTCTGTACATAGCCGTACCTCCTTCCTTGAAACCATTACCCGCAAGTCCTTCGAGATATAACCTGATAAACTACAAGCTGCATTAATAGTAAGGTGCCATCATCAGGTAAACGACTACACCTGTGGAACTGACGTACAGCCAGATCGGCATCGTCCAGCGTGCAATTTTGCGGTGTTTCTTCAATTGATTTGTCCAGCCCCAGACGAGGGTGAACAAAGCCAGCGGCACAATAATGGCGGCAAGGATACTGTGAGTAATCAAAATGAAGAAATAGATGGAGCGAACGATACCTTCCCCGCCGTATTTGGACGTTTCGGGAGAAAGATAGTGAAACGACAGATACGTAACGAGAAACAGTAGGGTTGTTGAGAACGCGGCAAGAATAAATCTTTTATGCAGCTTTACATTCTTTTTGATAATGGCAATCAGTGCAGCAAGCAAGAAGATAAATGTGAAGCTGTTAAACACGGCATTAAATCGCGGCAGTACCGTAATATCAAAGGCCACATCCCCTTTGTATCCGATCGAAGGTGCGAAGAACAACAATAAAATAATGACATTGGCGAGAATGGAAATGGTAATAATGAGACCTGCAAAATTTTTATTACTGGTAGGGGCAGCCGAATTCGATTGAATATTCGAATCCCCTTTGTTATGTTTGCCCAATGCAAAATCCTCCTTATATGCTAACTTCTATGTTCTATGTCATTATATCTCGCCATCTGCCCCCTGTTAAGTGACAACACTCTGAACAAAAAGCGCTTCATATCCTTATAAAATACCCTTAACAGCTCGTTTTCATCCGATTGTCTGCTGCTAATGGTTTACCCAAAAGAGTCATTATGGTATAATTAATGCAATTAATCACATACGCGTTGAAATCGGAGGAGCCTGTCACCAAGGGCCCCTCTTTGTCTTTTTTATGGCATATTAGGGCACGGTTGTTTACGCCCTTCTATGCCATTTTTTTGTTTTGCAGGCACGGAATGAAGCGCCCTTGGTGAGGCAACCTTATAAACGCCTACTGCTGGAGAGGAGCACACCTATGGAATTTATTTTGTCTCTTGCATTAATTCTGATTTTCACTAAGCTTGCTGGAGATCTCTCCGTAAGACTTGGTCAGCCCTCGGTACTCGGGAAGCTCATTATCGGTGTTGTTCTCGGCCCTGCTATTCTGGGTTGGGTTCAACAAACCGACTTTGTCCACTATATGGCGGAGATCGGTGTTCTGTTGTTGATGTTTATCGCCGGACTTGAGACGGATCTGGAGCAGCTGAAGAAGAACTGGAAGGCCGCTTTTGCCGTTGCAGTCGGTGGAATCATTCTTCCATTTATCGGAGGGTACGGTTCTGCCATCGCCTTTGGCATGTCACAAGCTCATGCTCTTTTCTTCGGACTTCTATTCTGCGCTACATCTGTAAGTATTTCTGTCCAGACATTGAAGGACATGGATCAGCTCAGTTCACGCGAAGGTACAACTATACTTGGTGCAGCTGTTGTTGATGACGTCCTGGTCGTTGTATTACTCGCTGTCATGATGAGCTTGCTGGGTACAGGAGCAGGTGACACTTCAATTGGTCTGCTTATTGGTAAGAAGCTGCTGTTCTTTATTATTATTATTGCAGCCAGCTGGTTCCTTGTTCCTCGAATCATGAAATGGATGGCACCACTGAAGGTTACTGAAACAGTTATTACGACTGGGCTGATTATCTGTTTCGGATTTTCCTATTTTGCCGAATGGATGGGTGTAGCGGGTATCATTGGAGCATTTGCTGCCGGTATTGCAATTTCCCAAACCACTTTCAAACATGAAGTCGAAAGCAAAGTGGAACCCATTGCCTACAGTATTTTTGTGCCTGTATTTTTTGTAAGTATCGGTCTGAATGTTACGTTTGACGGTGTCGGTTCTCAGATCTGGTTCATCATCGTGATCAGTTTAATCGCTATCGTGACGAAGCTGCTTGGCGGTGGAGTCGGTGCACGGCTTACCGGGTTTGATCGGACTTCGTCCCTGGCCATCGGGTCTGGCATGATCTCACGGGGTGAGGTGGCATTGATTATTGCCTCAACCGGACTTGCTTCCGGCTTGCTCGACTCTGAATATTTCACCAGCGTTGTCATCATGGTAATCGTCACTACACTGGTTACTCCACCTCTGCTCAAAATAACCTTTGCCCGCAAAAAAGGGGAAGCCCGTGTTGAAAAAGGGATTGAAGAAGCTCATCTAAATGGATAGTTAATCAATATCACCGGGAATGAAACCACTGTTGAATTCAGTGAAGTTTAAAGCTATGATTTCATCAGATTAACCATTTAGGTCGTGAAGCACACGCCGCTTTGAACCAATGTTCACCTTCGAAGCCGAAGGAAGGAACATGTTCAAGGCGGCTTTTTGTATTGTTTTGCACAATTTATTAAGGAGTGATGAGTACGATGACAGCTGGATTTGAGCAAGCTTATGAGGAATGGTTGCACTCCCTTTTGATAAAAGAGGATAATCAGAGAATTCGTGCGAGAATAGAAAACGGCCTCGAACATGGAACTTTAGAATTTTTGCGCTCAGTCTGGTTCCCCGTAGTAAGAAACTTCAACCGTCTGTACCCAGAGTGGGAGGTTCGAGACTTTCATAATGGCTACCGTTATTTGGATTTGGCTTATCTGCCTGATAACGGCATTAAGGGAGGTATTGAGATACAGGGATACGGCCCTCATGCCCGTGACCTCGATGTCCGCCGTTTTAAAGATCTATGCTGGAGGCATTGTTTACTGGCACTCGATGATTGGATTTTTTTACCTCTAGCATATCTTTCTATCAAGGATGAACCGAAACGTTGCCAACAGCTTGTACTTGCTTTTATAGGAAAATTCGTTGCTACGGACACACCCGCATCATTAAACTGGCTCGAAGCTGAGACGCTACGGTATGCCAGACGTGTTCTTCGTCCCTTTACACCTTCCGAACTAGCAACGCACCTTCGGATCACGGATCAGCATGCCCGACGAGTACTTCATGGTTTGATCGAACAACGAGTATTATGTCGCTAGTGGCAAACAACGCTATCGGACCTACAGCTTACGAACTTGAGGAACCCTATTTCACATACAATAATGTTCATTATCTTACGAATCATAGACACGTTATTACGAGTTACCACGACGATCTACATCATTTCTTCCTGAAATAAGAGTTCTCAAGTTCGTTAAAGATCTATTTTTGCGCATATCGCCTAATTAAGCACGGTCAAGTTCGTTAAAAGTCCGCAGGGCAACAAAAAAAGACCGCTCCATTTACAAGTGGTCTTTATCCTCAACCTGGATCTTACACAGGTTGTCCATTTTAAGTTAATACACCAACGTAGAATCCAATCGAGATAAACACAACACACCAGATGAATGCCCCGATACCTGAGATCAGTACATATCTCCCTATTGCCATGCGGCTGATGCCGGAGAAACAACACATCAGATGACGAATGCCCGGAATAAAATATCCCAGAATAATGGACCAATACCCGTATTTCAGGAACCAGCCCTCCACCCTCCCCAGCCGTTTGGGGTTTACGCCTACCCACTTGCCATACTTGACTACGAGGGGTCTACCCGCCTTCTTGCCGATCGCATAGCTGAGCAGCCCTCCCGTAAATGCACCGCCGAAACTGACAATAATTGAGACTGAATAATTAAGGACCGAGATGGAGGCGAGATAACCGACAAAGGTCATCATCACCTCATCCGGAATGGGCATGCCAATGACACCAAGAGCGAGCAATCCATAGATTGCAAAATATCCATATTGACCAATAAATTCTTTAGCAATTTCCATGACTGACTCGCTCCTTATTTCGGTTCCACGACGTCCTTCTCATGAGGCGCCAACACCTGTTTCAGAGATGGGAATCGAATTTGGCTAACCATTAGACCGGATAATACAACGATAACAAGATAGGCTACACCATGAGTGAAATAAGGACTCCAGAGCGCGAAAAAGGACATCAGTCCGCCTGCGAATGTAATTGGCATTCCGACAAAACCCGTGCTTGCTGTCTTCTGACAGTTGTAACGGGCCAGACGCAGCGCGCCGCACACCGGAAATAACGCCGTCAGTGCCATGCCGAGCACATTCACTTCGTTCATGGAATTCAGATACAAAATTAGCACGGGGGCCGTTCCGAAGGAAATGACATCCGCCAGCGAATCCAGCGCCTTGCCAAACTCCCCCTCGCAATGCAATTTTCGTGCGGCAAAGCCGTCAAACAAATCAAAGAACATGGCAACCCAGATCATGGTCACCGCCAGCGCGAACTCGCCATGAATAGCCATAATGACTGCGAGCATGCCTGATGTTAAGTTGCCCAAAGTTAAGATGGACGGTAAAGATTTCATAAGACTTGACTCCCTTTCTTACTAAGCATTTGGAAAAATGATATAGAAGCGGACTCCGTCCGGCGTGTTCTCTACTCCATAACTGCACCCGTGCAGATCCAGAATCTGCTTCGCTATAGCCAGGCCCAGCCCGGTTCCTCCCATTTTGCGATTGCGTGATCGCTCTACCCGATAAAACCTTTCCCAGATATATTGGCGTTCAGCTTCCGAAATGCCCTCGCCTTTATTCTCGATGGAGATTCTTACCTGCCCTTCCAGTCTGCTGATCTCAATCATTATATCGGTCTGCGGCAGCGCATGACGTATAGCATTCATCATCATGTTATAAAATACTTGCTCCAGCTTGCTGCGATCTCCCTCAACAGTCTGCTCCGTGGTGGAGACAAGCACGATATCCAGCCCTTTTTCCTTCAGCTGAGGGCCGAGACGACCGGCAATTTCCTCGATCATGTCTCCAAGGACAACAGCACCGGTGTTCAGCTTGATGGCCTGGGACTCCAACCTAACCAGATCCAGCATTTCTTCGACCATGGTTTCCATTTTGACTGCTTCATCGGCAATGATCTCAATGTAACGCTCGCGCTTGTTCTCGCTAACTCCATCTTTCAGACCTTCCGAATACCCTTTGATGATGCTGATGGGTGTTTTGAGTTCATGCGATGCATCGGCAAAGAATTCACGCTGCCGCTGTTCAATCCGCTGCTTCATTTCCATATCCGTCCGCATTTGACGATTTGCCTGCCTGAGTTCTTCCAAGGTCTGCCCTAACGTGGTTGAAAGAGCGTTCAAGCTATCGGACAAACTGCCGATTTCATCATTGCGTTTGATCGGTGATTTCACGGTGAAATCAAGGGTCGACATCTTTTTGGCAACATGGTTCAGGGCCAGCAGAGGTTTTGTGACAATTCTGGACAATAGCAGGGACAGGAACAGAATCAATACAAATGCACCCATACCAAAGTATGCATAAAACAAACGAGTTGCTTCATTCGCCTCCCTCATTTCCTGCAGGGAAGTCAGAGAGAAGATAAGCTGCTGCTGTGGCCCGTTCTTATGGACCGGAGCTATGGTAATCACATTCCGGACTCCACTCCAGCTATCGGTCCATTCTTCAGCAAGCATTTTACCATTGGCCAAACTTAGCTGGTCTTCCGTAGTGAGCGGGAAGCGGCTGTTCAGTGCCTGCACAAGCAAGCCCTGTCTCTGACTCCATGTACCCAGATTGGGAAGCACCACTTCGGTTAACACACCAGACCATTCCTGAACCGGCTCAGAGAGCTCCATAAAATCCTCCGTACCTCGCACAGCAGAGTTTGCGTCCTGAATTTTCACCGGATAGACCATCGGTTTGTTCAACCCACTGGCTGGACCTGTGACGGTCAGTTCCTGACCGTACTTCAGATGTGTGGCAATCCAGCCCGCATTCTCACTATTAATAAACAGGGACAGCGACACGTTCACCTGACTGCCGTCCTCACGGAGCAGTGTAATGTGGAACGGGTCATTGACCAGTTTCCCCGTGCTCGTCAGAATCACCAGATGTGACTGATTTTGACGCATAAATTTCCCGGTTTCCTTGGCCAGCTGTACACTATCCCAATGCCCGCTAGAATACTGCTGTTCAAATTTCGCCAGTTTTTTCTTCATGCTGCTAATCTTCTGATGCTGATAAAAGTCCGGGAACCAGACCAACTGGGCAGTCACCGTTGTTCCGTATAGCAGGAGCAGGAAACCCGCCATCACCAGAAACAGCTTCATCGTTACACCATTACGTCTCATGCCTCAGCCTCGAATCGATATCCCGTGCCGATGACCGTACGGATACACTTGGCCTCATCTCCGAGTTTGCTGCGCAGCTTCTTGATATGTGTATCTACAACGCGAGAGTCACCGTCAAAATCATATCCCCATACCCGGTTGAGGATGGCATCCCGGGATAAAACGATTCCCTGATTGCGTGTCAGGTAGAGCAGCAGTTCATACTCTTTCGGAGCAAGCTCTACCTCCACTCCGTCCTTCTCCAGTCGTCTTGCCCAAGGATCAAGCACCGCGTGACCAAACCGGATCACACCCTGTTCCCTGCTGATCGCACCTTCGACTCGCTTCATTAATGTCTCGGCACGCGCGACCAGTACACGAGGGCTGAACGGTTTCGTTACATAGTCATCCACACCAAGGTTAAATCCGTGGATCTTGTCATCATCTTCAGACCTTGCGGTCAGCATTATAATAGGTACGGTGGATTGGGACCGAATATGCCCGCATAGCGTCCATCCATCCATTTCAGGCATCAGCACATCCAGAATGACCAGATCCACTTCATGCAGATCCAGCAATTGGAGCGCTTCAACACCATGTTCCGCCTCAATCACATTCCATTGTTCCTTTATAAAATAATCGGCCACAATTTCACGAATGCGGCTTTCGTCTTCCACGAGAAGCACTGTTCTAACCATGGCCGACTCTCCTTTTATCTTTCTTTTGTTAACATAACGATTTCATGTGTCGTTCGTGTGTCCATCCATGTTCTGGAATGAACTCCATCTTATATACGATTAATAACCATCATAAGTTACTGAATTTTCAACAATCCACACAAAAAGGCGGTTACCAACGAGCCACCTTCGCCCATTGACAACCACCCTTTAGCTGAATCCCATGTTCTCTTTCCGGTACCACTTACAGCATCCGCTATTAGCGTTGGTGCTCCATGCGGTGTGCCGCGTGCAACGTCGGGCCAACAAAACGATTAAGCGGGAATCCGCCAGCAATCGCTTGAGTAATGAAGGCTTTCCCTTCACGTACAGCCTCTTTTACAGACAGACCGCGCGCCAAACCTGCGGTGATCGCTGCAGAGGTTGTGCAACCCGCACCGTGCGTATAACCGGAACCAACAACATCGGCTTCATACCATTCGTAGTTTTTGCCATCATAGAGAAGATCCATCGCTTTGCCTGGGGTAATGACGCCTCTGTCCTTGATCAGGACATGCTTCGCCCCATGGTTGTGAATTACAGCAGCAGCGGCTTCCATCTGTTCCTTGGAACGGATCGGTCCGCTCTTGGCCAGTTGGGAAGCTTCAAACAGATTCGGAGTTACAAGGTCCGCACCCGGCAGCAAAAATTCAATCATCGCTTCCGTGTTCTCAGGCTGCAGCACCTCATCGGTACCTTTGCAGACCATCACCGGATCAATGACGATCTGCGGCAGGCCACTGCGGCGGATATGCTTTGAAACCAGTTCAATAATATCTACGGAACCCAGCATCCCCGTCTTCATGGCATCAAAACCGATTCCGTCCAGAACGGTACGGAGCTGTGCTTCCACTACATCCAGAGCCACAGGGAAGACCTGGTGATCCCACGTCTCAGGCTCCATGGCCACAACTGTAGTCAGTACGGTCATACCGTATACACCAAGCTCCTGGAAAGTTTTCAAATCAGCTTGAATTCCTGCACCACCGCTCGTATCCGAGCCGGCTATTGTCAATGTTTTTGGAATCGTCATGGTAGTCGCATTCTCCTTCGTGTTTCAGTTGACATTATCCTATCCCTTGTACGAGCGGATGTCAATGGCATCTGAAGCCATACGGAGCATGGTTTTGCGAGCATTTTAGTTTACATCTTTTGTCTCCAGTCGAACCATGGACAGTGAAGCGATCCAAAGGCCGATAGCGCCAAGAGTTAATGGAATTACGATAATGGAATTGATGGAAACACTCGGTCCATTAACACCAGAACACACGACCAGAACCAGGAAGATGGATGACACCATTGTAGTCGTGGTTGAGTGTTTCCTCATGCCGAACAACAGAGGGATTAATGCCATCGCAGCAGCAGACAGCGAACTAATCGTGTATTTGATCAGTAGTTGAAGCGCCTCATTACCTGTCAGTTCGCTTGGAATGAAGTGATAGAAATGATCTGTTGCCAGTAGGATTGCTCCCATCAGCAAATTGGTGAACATAATCATGAAAAAGGTAAACAGAAAAACAATAATCAACTTTGCTGCAATAATTTTGTGACGTTTAATTGGATAGGTGAACATCACATTCATCATTTTATTTTTATATTCACTAATGACCAGTTTCGATAATAAGGCACCTGCAAAGATGATAAAGGTTGCCCGTGAAAATGTGTCAATCAACATAAACGAGAGGGGAAAGGTCTTAAAGGCATAATCCTCAGCTCCCCAGTCCACCAAACCGATCATGAGCAGGAACAAGAGGATACCCACATTGGCAATTGCTGCGTATCCGAAAAACCGGGCAAATTGATGCTTACGCATTTCCAATAAAGCAAGTTTAAGCAACGTCCCCATCCCCCTTCACAATGTTCAAAAAATATTCCTCCAGTGAATGGGACCGCTTGAAAATGGATTCAATTTCGATCCCATGCTGAACAAGCTGGCCCGTCAATTCTGATGGTGCCACACCGGGGTCATATATGCGAACTGTATGTTCATCGACCAACTTATAATTATTCAGAGTGAGCTGGTGCTCAATGACATAGATCGCTTTACGGGCATTGATCACCTGCAGCTCAATGTATTCGCTCTGAGTGCCGCGAATGCTCTCCATGGACACCTCTTCTATTAGGCGACCACCACGAATCACCCCTACCGTATCGGCAATTTGCTCAATCTCGCCCAGAATGTGACTGGAGATGAGCAAAGTAATTCTATATTCCGCACTAAGGCGTTTGAACAGGTCTCGCATTTCTTTGATTCCAACAGGATCGAGTCCGTTAATGGGTTCATCGAGGATGAGAAATTCAGGCGTGGTAATCAGTGCACGAGCAATACCCAGCCTCTGTCTCATACCGAGAGAGAAATCACGTACTGGTTTATTGTCTGTATTTTTCAGTCCTACACTCTCCATCATCTGATCAATAACCTTTTTATTATGAAACCCCATATACTCACAGTGGAGCTCCAAGTTATCCCTGGCGGACAATTTATCGTAGAAAAAAGGATATTCAATGATGCTGCCTATTCGCTTAAGTACTTCATAAGAGTTGGGGGTAAGCTTCTCACCGAACATTTCAATCTCCCCTACGGTGGGCTTAACCAGATTGGTCAACATTTTCATAATTGTCGTTTTCCCTGCACCGTTCGGCCCTAAAAATCCGTAAATTTCACCTTGCTTGATATTCATATTGACGTTGGATACGACCTCCGTGCCTGCATAGGTTTTGGTCACACCGATGGTGCGTGCAATATAGTTCATCTCTTCTTGTTCTCCTTTACGATCCCTGATGGGTTCTTATATCTGTATTGTAAAGAGAAAAGTCTGCTTTTTTATTAATCAAATCTTACAAAAAGCTTAAGTTCGTCAAAATACACAAAAAAGGTAACTAACGAGATTTTAGAGTGACTTTAAATGAAGTCCGCTCATAAGGTACACTGCGCAGATCAATGCGTCCCCCCATCCGTTCGACAAGTCGCTTCGTGATGGTGAGGCCAAGCCCGCTTCCATGATAGAGACGGTTACGGGAATCCTCCAGAGTATACATGCGTTCAAAGACACGGTCATGTTCCCTTTCCGGAATGCCTTTGCCCCTGTCCCAGATTTGAAGCATGACCTCTCCGTTATTCGTTTGTTCAAGCAAAAGGCCCAATACCTTACCATCCGCACCATATCGCATCGCATTGGTAATCAGATTATCCAGCACCCGGTCGAGTGCATCCTCATTACCGGTCACGAAGAAATCGCCCTCAGGAATGGACAGCTCTACCTGCAGGCCCTGATTCGTTAACATTTCATAAAAGGAAAGCATCTTCACCCTGCATAGTTCACTAAGATTTATCCGAGTTAATGCAAGTTCGGTATCCCCAGACTCCAGTTTTGCCAGATCAAAAAAGGAATGTATCAGACGCAGCACCTCCTGCGCCTTATCCTGGATCTTGCTGATCATCACTTCCCGCTCCTGATCGGTTAATGAAGAGCTGTGCAGCAATGTCTCACTGTAGCCCAGCACTACCGTAAGTGGTGTCTTCAAGTCATGCGAGATGTTGGACAGCATGTTGCGTATCTCCTTCTCCTGATTAGCATACCGGGCTCCGGTCCGGTGTGCATAATCCAGTAACTCGTTAATGTCGGCCAGAAGCTGACGGATCTGGGCATCGCTGCTGAACACCAGCAGCCGTTCATAAGTCTCTTCATCCAGAATGCCTGCGAGTTTCTGATGAATATATGCCAATTGCCGGCTGCGTTTGGTCAGCCTTATCGCCAGTAGAATGATAACAATGATGAGAACGCCAACCAACATGCCCAAAATCAAGGTCACTTCTGTTCCACCTCCAGCTTGTAGCCGATACCCCACAACGTCTTGATGTATTGGGGTGCCGATGGGTCTGTCTCAATCTTTTCGCGCAAACGGCGCATATGTACGTTAATAATATTCTCGTCCCCATAGTAATGATCATTCCAGACGGACGCGTAGATCTGGGCCTTCGTAAACACTTTGCCAGGATGGGTAACAAACAGTTTCAGAATGCCGAATTCCTTGGATGTCAGCCTTACGGGTGCCCCCTCTCGCTCAACCTCATAGGTTTCCATATCGACCACCAACCCCCCGATTTCAATACGTTGATTCTTGGCTGGGACTTCATTAACAGGTGGTGCAGCATAGTTGGCACGACGAATGGCGGCCTTGATTCGGGCAGTCAGCTCAATTAACGAAAATGGCTTACTCAGATAGTCGTCTGCGCCGAAACCAAGTCCAAGTGCCTTGTCCACTTCCCCATCCTTCGCGGATAGTATTAATACGGGTACAAGACTGGCAGCCCGTATAGTCTGCAGCACTTCCATGCCGCTTCGGTGAGGCAACATAAGGTCCAGAATTACAAGATCATACGCAGGCTGTGCTTCCTGAAACTTGCGCTCTGCCTCTAATCCGTCATATGCATAAGTGACGTTGTAGCCCTCCTTTTCCAGATATGGCCCAACCATCTCACTAATTGAACGATCATCTTCTACGAACAGCAAACGGTAACTTGACACGTCAATTCCCTCCAGCCTCTCTATTTCTTTTATTACCTCACAGTTCAGTTGAATTGGCAATGCGTGGAATGACACTTCTTCAAACGTCACTTCAAAAATGAATCACAAAAAAACCGGCAGGAGAGCCACCTATCTTCAAGGGTGGCACCCGCCGGGTCTATGGTCAATCTCTTTATATCGTCTCACTTCGTATCCAGCATAGTCCAATCGTACCCGCACCTGCATGGATGCCCACCACAGGGATAAAAGGCATAATTTCAGTCTTAAGCCGGGGAAGCAGATCGGCAATTTGCTGTTTGATCGTGAGGGCTTCTTCCTGGTTGTTGGCATGCATGATACATACATGTTTAACTTTCTCCATGTCCACCTTGAGTACCTCCAGCATGCGCTGTTTGGCACGTTTAAAAGTTCGAATCTTCTCGCCTACAACAACTTTGCCCTCATCAAACCGCAGGAGCAGGTGAATCTTCAACAATTGGCTGAGCACCAGCTGTGTGCCAGACACGCGGCCACTGCGGTGGAGATGCTGAAGACTGGCCGGAATGAGGTAAAAGGACATGTTATCCATCATCTGCTCAATGTGCAGCTTAATTTCAGTTACCGTACATCCCTGTTTCTGCTTTTCCAAGCCTTGCAAAATCATCTCCCGCAGCGGGTAGGCTCCTGCTCTGGAATCAATTGCAGTCACCGACACTCCAGCAATCTCTGCAGCCTGCATCGAAGTATGCAGCGTTCCGCTAAGCGCGGTTGAGCAGTGAATGGTGATGATCTCGTCATACTGTCCTTTTAGCGATTCATACAGTTCGATAAATTCACCTATAGGCGGCTGAGAACTGCTTGCTCTTGAAACCTCAGCAAGCCTCTCATAGAACTGTTCTGATGAGATATCCTCCGTCTCCCGATAACATTCTTCTCCTAATACGACGCGCAGCGGTACAATGTATACGTGATTCTGCTCTGCAAACAGCGGATCAAGCGTGCTGGTACTATCGGTAACCCATGCAATTTTTTTCATTCCAACCTTCTCTCTTGCCGGATTGTTGAAGCTGTATCCCCCATCGTCAGGCACATGCCCGGCGGATTATTTAAAATTTGAATAGTTCATATTGTAAACGTTTACGTCCTTGCTCCTCCATTATAAAGGACTGAACAGACCGCTGTCTTGTGGCGCATTGTTGAACAGCCCTGTTTCTTCCGGGATATCCCAAAAAAATGTCTTGCCTGTGAAGGAATAAATTGGTATGCTGTTGTCCTTCTCTCTTTTTCGCCTTGACTGAAGTGAACGGGACCGCCGTTCAACCAACTTATCGGAGGTGTCACATGCTTTATTTCACTCTGGCTTCCAAAGCCTACTCCCGGAACCTGCAATACCGCGGGGCCCACATGGTACATAACCTGGCAAGCGCCATGTTCGGTTACATGTATGCCTGTCTCTGGATTGGCATCGGGGCCGACCACTCTCTCGGAGAATACGGGACACAGGGGATGGTCAGTTACATTGCGTTTACGCAATCCTCTCTCTGGATCTCTGGATTTCTCACCAATGGACTGGGCATTCCACTTACTGTCAGGACAGGGCAGATCGCGCTGGATCTCATGAGGCCAGTGCATCTGTTTACCCACCTGATGGCACGTGAATGGGGGCAGATTGCCTACCAGTTCGTGTACAAAAGCATTCCGATTTACCTGCTATTCTCCATCGTATTCTCACTGCAATGGCCCACGGAAGCTTCAACCCTGCTATTTGCCGCACTTGGTCTTGCCGGCGCATCCTATTTATCCATCTGTATGAATTACATTATTGGTGCCACCGCGATGTGGACTACAGAGTCCTCCTGGCTGCATTGGGGCAATCACGCCTTGATGAATCTGCTCGCCGGTTTCTTCATCCCGCTGGAATGGCTGCCAAACTGGCTTGAACGAATTGCCTGGCTATCGCCCTATCCTTTCCTGCTCTATGTCCCAACCCGCATCTATCTGGGTTACGAAAATGGCTACTTGTTATGGGGAACCTTGCTTTGGTGTGTCCTCATGACTTTAATCTGTCTGGCAATCACACAGGTACTGCGCCGTAAAGTGGAGGTGCAGGGCGGATGAAAGCCACTTCCTGGTTCACCTTATATAAAATGCTCATTCGAACAAGCATCCGCAGCCGGATGCAATACAAGTTCAATTTCATCATGGCCTCCGTTCTGGCCGCATTGATTCAAATCTCCGAGTTTCTGATGGTTGCGCTCGTGCTGCACAAATTCGGAGCGATTAAAGGCTGGTCTCTTCATGAGATTGGTTATCTCTTCGCCATCATGACCTTATCCAAGACACTGTATCGGACGTTCGGCAATGAGGTGCATCATCTGGAAAAATATTTGGTCGACGGCGAACTTGATCAACTATTAACCCGTCCCATGCCCGTATTACTGGCACTGCTCCCACAAAACTTCCGCATCATGGCTGGTGAAGTGTTACAAGGCGGGTTTATTCTCTGCTGGTCTCTGGCGGGCATGATGCATAGCGGACAAATCGGCTGGACAGCCATTCCGTTCTCGTTACTTATCATTCTGACCGGGGCAGTTATCCTATTTTCCATCGGACTTGCTACCGCAACACTGGGCTTCTGGACTACACGCATCGAGGAGCTGCAGACCATCACCGAGGATGCAGCGCGTACGGCTGCCCAATATCCACTGACGTTATATCCCAAGTGGATGTCTGGCATTCTGTTAACCGTGATCCCGGTTGGTTTCGTCAACTATGTTCCATCCCTCTACCTGCTTCGCGGTCAATTAGGTGCGTGGGTTCTTGTTGCGATTGTTGTTGTAGCCGCCCTGAGTCTCATCATGAGCCTACGTTTCTGGAAATTCGGCATCACCAAATATCAAAGTACAGGTAGCTGAGGAGGAGAATATCGTCATGACTATGATTACAGCGCGGCATCTGCAAAAGGAATTCAAAACCCCTGTGGTACGTGAGGGCCGGTTCTCCGGGCTTCGCACCTTGTTTTCACGTGAGTATCTGTCCAAGGAAGCCGTTCGAGACATTAGCTTTGACATTGCCAAAGGGGAATTTGTTGGTTATATCGGGCCGAACGGGGCTGGCAAATCCACCACGATTAAAATGCTGACGGGTATCCTTCATCCGACCTCGGGTGAAGTCTTGCTCGCAGGGATGAATCCACATCAGGAAAGGCGCCGAACAGTCGGACGCCTGGGGGTGGTGTTCGGACAGCGCAGCCAGCTCTGGTGGGATCTGCCCGTGAAGGATTCGTATGATATTTTGGCCGAGATGTACGGAGTCCGTGCCGAGGACAAAACGAAACGACTGGCCCAGTTCGCGGAGCTGCTGGATCTGGAATCGTTCTGGGCTACGCCTGTCCGGAAGCTCTCGCTTGGACAGCGGATGCGTGCCGATCTGGCAGCTTCCATGCTGCATGACCCCGAACTGCTTTTTCTCGATGAACCAACGATTGGGCTGGATGTGAACGCCAAACGGAACATTCGGCAGTTTCTGCGCACCTTAAATGAGGACTTTGGCAAAACCATTTTGCTCACGACTCATGACATGGACGATATCGAGCAATTGTGCAGTCGCGTGATGGTGATTAATCACGGTCAGCTTACGTATGACGGAAGCATCGACTCTCTGCGGGATACGATTGGTCTCCCCACACGTATTCGGGTGACTTATCGAGGTTCGTTTCACATCCCGGACAACGTATCCCCTGTAATTCAGATGACGAGTGTGGAGGGCCAGATCGTTACCATTGAAGTGAACCGAAAAGAATGGAGCACCATGGACATTCTGAAACAGCTCGAACACTGGGGCGAAATTGAAGATGTGGAGATGAAAGAACCTGATTTTGAGGATATTATCCACCGGGTATATTGAATGGCCCATTTTGTCCGGATCTGTGCCAGAGCCTGTTCGGATGCCGTTACATGCCAGATGGACATGACGTACTGTAATAGCGGAGGTGATGTACATGCTTGTCACAAAACATGTACTTGCAGCGTCCAGCACGCACGCCACTCCCTATTATCTGATACGCGGAGCTCATCCTGGACCGGTGATGATCATTACATCCGGGGTACACGGCAACGAGACGGCGAGCATGGCTGCTGCGCAGAAACTTGCTGACGATTGCATGGCAGGACGCCAAACTATCCAGCGAGGGCTCCTGATTATCATTCCGCGCGTGAACCAGAAGGCTTATGAGAAGAGGATTAGAGGCAATCCTGATCTAAACAGAACATTTCCACGACGAGTATCTGGAAAGGGCAAGCACCCACTTGCTTCTGCTGTCTTTCGCATCGCTCGTGAATATGGACCGGACTGGTGGATTGACCTGCACGAAGCCAACGGATTGTCCCAGCTCAGTTCTCGTGTATTGGGGCAAACGTTGATCACCAATCCTGGAAGCCGCGCCGTTCCGGTATGCAAAAGAATTATTGGTCAAATGAATCGTTCAATCGCAAATCGCGATCGGCACTTCAATCTGAAGCAGCATGATCTACCGGGATCTGCCCGCACAGCTGCCGCCAGGTTGCTGCAGGCCCGTTCGGTTACCGTCGAGACCTGCTGGAGCCTGAAGCGCTCGGTACGGATCAAGTATCAGACGAGAATTGTACGTCACTTTTTGTGGGAAGCAGGCTTTGTATGAAATGAAATAACCTCCCAAATTCCATCACCTGTGTGCGTGGAAGGGAGGTTATTCGTTTATCCTTATCCTCGATTAGTGCCTGCTCCTGGTAAACGACGCCATACAGCCAGAAGGCTGATGCTCATCATTTATCGGGTTGGAAGCTTACGCATATACGGATAAGGATCTTATTGAGCAGCTGCTTCGCCTGAGACAACCGTTACCTTGGTTCTCGGCATCGCATGCATTGACCCTGCGGTAACATGGACCTGAACGACATACACGCCCGCTTCTTCAAACGTATAGTTGGCTTCGTATATCCCATCTCCTGCTGATGCAGCAGTAATTGCTCCCTGAGCTTCCAGATCTTCAGGACTCATCATGCCCTTATCTGCAGCAGGGGCAGCTGGTTCATTCTCTTCATTCCACACCTGAAATTGCACATGATCCGCATCATCCACAGGTCGATCTCCCTGTGTCAGTTTCATTTGCAACGCGACATCTTCCTTGATTGACACCTCGTCCGGCACCATGAGCTGCACCTTAATCATCTCCAGCGGTTCCGTCCCCTGGGATTGCTCTTCGTTGGAGCAGCCCACCATCGTGAGGAGCAGGATGATTACGGGCATGAACCAACGGACTTGTCCACTCATCTATCATCTGTCCTTTCTTATGAAGAAGATTTTGGTGTTTTGCCAATCCCCCACAACATCACAATAATGATGATAAAAGCAATCAGTGCAAGTAGTGGAATCGTGATGAAACCAAACCAGTTCAGATAGTCGGTGTAACAAGGAATCTGTCCACAAGCCACGGAATTTCCTGTGGCCGAATAGATGCGCTGAATCGTAACATGATATAACGAGATCCCGCCTCCAATGAAACTTAGTGGCAGCACATATTTGGTAATGCCCACGTCATCCTTAAAGTAGGCGATACCGAGCACCACAGTCAGTGGATACATGAAAATCCGCTGGAACCAACATAGATCACATGGGATATACCCCTTGATCTCGCTGAAATACAAGCTTCCTCCCGTCGCGATGACGGATACGGCCCAAGCGATAAACAGCCGGGTATCCACATTTCTTGCCGGACGCTCGGGTTTTGATGATGCACTCATTCATCTGGCCTCCTTTGCATTTTGCTCATACCGAAATATCATACCTCATTCGTGACTCGAAGGGCTAACCAAACCATTATGTAGGGTGTTACATGATGATCATTATACCAAATATTTGATATTTTGAGTTCATTTAGGATCACATTGAATGTGTTCATCCTGCTCCATTCCTTTGGTTCTTGCGTACGTATTTCCCCATTCACACATCGTGTTTAATACCGGAATAAATGATTATCCAAGTTCAGTCAAACTATATTCCACTTTGGGCGGCACCTCTTTAAATATTTCCCTACGGACAAGTCCCTCGCCTTCCAATTGTTTCAATTGATCGGTTAGGAGCCGTCACTCCCCAATAGATACTTTAATGTGCCTATACCACCTTTTTGTGCGTTATTTTCTCATTTGTTATTGCCTACTATAATTCAAAAGAGTCTTAAATAACAACGATGGAGATGGTCTGAAGCGCTCAGAGATTATCTCGCAAATGCTGCAATACAGTATTATGCAAATAAATCGAATGAAGAGCTGAAGCTCGAGTTAGGCCGGGATGTAAGCCTGGCATCGATGTCATTTATTCTGTTGGCAAACGAATCCGGTTTTGAAACCATTACCATGTCAGGTTATGATTCCGCCCAATTAAAAAACAGCTACAGCTGTACGGGCTGCCGAATCGTTGTTTTTAATGGCTAAGACAGGCACTTTATTTTCCTTTATCTCACAATCACACCTTACATCACAGGTCATCCTGGGGTACAATAAAAACATAAAGATCAACCCTTTTTGAAGGAGGTCTACTCATGTCATGGCTGCCTTATATTTTAATTATTGGTATTGCGCTGGTCGGTGGAATTGCTACAGTAATCATCGGAAATTCCAAAGCCAATCAGACCAGCAACCCTGAATATGACCGCCGGACCAAGCAAAACTTAAGTCGATTAACCTATGTATACGTTGGTGCAATCGTGCTTGGCATGGGCGGACTGATCCTGTACCTAGTGAACTAAACCAGCAAGGGTTCAGTTAAGTATGGCGTTAAACGTTTGTAATACTTCCAAATTCCGTCGTACATATGGGATGGTTTGGGGAACAATTCCCCTCTCCCTGATTACCGCCAGCAAGCCCCGCAGCATCCATACATGGATTTGTTGAAATAATTCTCCCCTGTTAAACACAACATCACCCTGCACATATCCGCGTTCAAAGTCTGCCACGATGGTTTCCAATTCTCTTACAGTTACGGACGGACGTATTGTGGAAGTCAGCACAGCAGCCAGATCAAAATGATGATTGCCCCTTCTTACTTCGCCCATATCAATAATCTGAACAGCCTCCTCTGTAAACAGAAGATTCCAAATCCCCAGATCTCCATGAATGACCGCACTGTACTCCATGTTGTACTCCATACATTGCTCGGTATGCCCCGCTAGTGCTCGTATTTCTTCGGATAATGAATTGTTCACTTTAGCGGATACTTCGCTCCATAATTGGGGTAATGCAAAACGATCTTCCTGTTGAGGGACATCCAGATGTTCCGTGAATTGATGAAAGTTGGAGATCACCTTTCCTAACCGGGCAAAATCAACGCGAACCTGATCATGCGGAATCGTATGGTCTATGTAGGTTTGCAAATTATAAATCTTGTGGTTGTAGAGAATATAGGGCAGACCTCCTCTAGCTTGGAGCATGTTTGGAGAAATACGAACGGATGCTAGTACCTTATAAAGTTCATGTTCAGACAGGGCCTGCTGTTCATTCCTGAGCTCACGCAGCACATATTTGCCCGTGGTGGCATGGATCAGCATTGCGTTCGAACTGCTGCCTTTCTGTAAGGCCTTTCTGCTTAAAATTTTGCCAATATCATAATGATCCGCCACAAAATCAAGGTCAGTCATGACTCCTCCCTCCTTTGCTTTTCTTTGGAGTCTTGTCCGGATGATAAATGGTCGATGTTTACAAGTTGGAGATAATTCAGAATTATTATGGATACCTTCCAGGTTTAATATAAAGCCATAAGGGACAGCGAGCCCATTCAAATTACAACCATAGAAGTTGATCCTGACATTTTACACTAAAACGTAGAGTGCAGAACCAATCTGAAGGAGAGATATAATATGAAAAAAAACCTGAAGAAATCCGCAGCAACGATGATGGTACTCGGCATGACACTAACAGGAGCTGCTGGTGTATTTGCCGGTACTCAACTGGAAAAAATCTCGGCTTATCTTAACCACGGCATCAGCTTCAATGTAGACGGTGCAGCTTATACACCAACCGATGGCAACGGCAACAAACTGGCTCCGATCACCTACAACAATTCAACTTATCTGCCTGTACGTGCCATTGCGGATGCGCTGCACGTACCTGTATCGTATGACGGCAAAAAAGGCCAAGTCACCATCGGCGAAGCGACAAGCAATCCCTCGACGCTAACCAATGTATCCTATAGCGCTGCACAAAAGGAAGCCATCCAAAAAGCGTTTGCACAGTTTGATGGTTTTGAGACAGCTTACGCACCTCAGCAAAGCGTCTCGGGTGATACTTTTAAAAGTGTAGGTGCTGGTGGCGATGGTGTAAGCTTTATCTTCAGCCATATGAAAGTAAGTGTATCTCCGAGAGATTATTCGGATGGTTACAGCAGCAAGGATGTAAAATTGACTAACGGCGTTACCGCCAAATGGTACACACCGGATCAAACGGGCATGCTCACGTTCCAGTTGGATGACCGTTATGTAACGCTCAGCTCCCCTGATCATAAGCTGACTCAGGCACAGCTTGAGCAAGTAGCTGTATCTGTACAGAAAGTAAACAGCAATATTGAGACAGCTTACGCACCTCAGCATATGATTGCCGGTGATGCATTCAAAAGTGTGGGTGCTGGTGGTGACGGCGTGAACTTCGTCTTTAACCAAATGAATGTTACGGTATCGCCGAAAGACTACTCCTTCAGCTATGATGGAAAAGAAGTAAAACTGTCCAATGGCGTAACTGCGAAATGGTATACACCGGACAAAACAGATATGCTCACGTTCAAACTCGATGATCGCTATGTTACGCTCAGCTCACCAAATAACACACTGACCCACACACAACTGGAGCAAATGGCTGTATCCGTGCAAAAGTTGAAATAAAATAAACACATCAAGCACACATCATTTTGCTTCCCCATATGCTTGGGGCTCATTTGATGTGTGTTTTGTCCTATTCAAGACGTAGCAACTACTGAGAAAACAAGGCTTTCGTCCAGCTTCATTTCGTAAAAAAAGGGGTTATAATGAATGGTATATGTACGATTGGCAGACGTATAACAGATAAGGAGTGAACCCGATGAACCAGCGAATCGATCTATCGCCTGAGGAGCTGCAGCAGCTAGCAGGTGAATTCAGCAAGGCATCCCAGAACGGTAATGATATTCTCGCTCAGCTCAAAACGATGGTCGAGCAGGCCGAAGGCCAGTGGGAAGGTGAACGGCAGCGTGAATTCATGCAGCGCATCAATGATAGCATGACATCGATAAGTAATTACCTGCTCGGTTTGCAGGAAACCAGCACCAGCCTGCAGCAGACCGCGACCCGTTTCCGTGAAACGGATCAGTCACGATAGTGCTGATCCGTTAGGTTGTATTCAAAAGAATTTGCAGCCGTTAGCCTTTGCAAAGATAGCATTCTTTTCTCCAAGTAAATCACTCACTCAAGCTAGCAGCAAACACTTCTTCTTCCTCATCCACATATCCTCTAAAAATAATCTCCTCAATATCTTCATGATTGAACACATACGTATAATCCGGATTAATGTATCCTTCCGGATACAAACAACCAATATAGTCGAACTGCCGAGGCGGTTCGGTCATTAACATTTGCTTGCGTCCATAGATGACAAGCTTTTTGGTGCCTTCCTTCAGCCGGATCACGGAGCCGTTGGGCAATAAGGTCGGTGTTTCTTTTTCCATGTTTTAACCTCCATTAACTATTCTGTGTCTTGTGGACAGAAGTTCCTTGGGCGATGCTCATTACCCGGCGAAGCCAGTAATAACGATGCACATCCATGATAAAGTGAAATACAACAAAAGCCAGCATAATATATACGCACATGAGGACAACCGCAACCGTTTGCTGCGTTACAAAGGCCAGTGATAGGTTGGCCAGCAGATACCCGGCTCCGGTTAACATGGTCAGCGTGGCCACAGGCATGCGTGAACCTGCACCCGCTTTTGGGCGATGCGGGGACTGCTGCAGTTTACGCAGGTGAAACTTGGCATATTGATACAAGGCGAAACCGTACACGGCAAACGACCCAATCGCATACCACGGAGTTGTCAGTCCGAGCATGCCATAGGCAAACTTTTGCACGATAATCATGAATCCCAAGGAACAGACAATCCCGAATACTCCCCGGAACAGAACATAATTCAACTGCAGCCTGCGCGGGGCCACAATCAGGGCTACAGCCCACACATTCATTACCGCCAGAGGAGGCAGCAAAATATAGACGTATAAGGACTGGAACGGAACACTGAACACAGGGATCAAAAGGAATACGTTAAGAAAGAACAGCACAAGCGTACCTGCACTGAAACGTATTCCATCCACTGCATATACAGCAAGATAATTCTCAAACGCATCCTGATGGAAGGAGGTTCCTTCAGCCCTTTTTGTAACTGAAGTGGTCGTCGATGACGTGGAACGTTTCTGGCGCGCCATCTATTTGAACCATCCTGAGACGGTAGACCAGGCCTTCTTCGCTCCGTGTTTCACCACATCTTTCACGGAATCATCCTGTCCATCGCCATCAAGGTCCATGTTCATGGTTACCCCTTCCGCGAGATAAGTCAGACCTACGGATACGCCCAAACCAACTGCACCTACAGCCAGCACGGGTGCTGCTGCAGGCAGAATGGCAGCTGTCAGGAGCGTTGCCCCTACCGTCGTCGCCCCACCGACAACAACGTTTCCGATGATATCCCCGGCGATCTTGTCACTGGATGCATTCTGGCTGATGTTCTCCTGGGTATCCGTAAAAACATCAATCCCTACGCTGGCCCAGCCCAGTTTGTCCGTTAATGCTGACCTGACCGCATAACCTGGTTTGATCATCGAGGCAATTTCCTTAATCTGTGGCGTAGCTGTTCCGTTTGCTATTTTGGCTTCAATGTCACGGACATAATGGATTTTGTAATCCCTTGGTCTGCCGTTGACTACCGTGTTGCCCTTGACGGAATCATAACTTTCACGAACCAAAATACGAGGTGTATTCCGATCGAGCTGCTGCTTCACCATATAACCATTCCTGACCCGATATCCCAGCTTGGCAACGGCCGCAGCAGCGGTCACTGTCCCTACCGTGCTCCCCGGCCCATCAAATGGAGCAAGTGGATTAAAGCCGGTAAGCCCGAATGTGCCCCCGGATTGGTCCTCCTGCTCCATTCGCTCACGTGTCGTTTTCACATATGCAGCCAGCTGCTGCATGCTCTGTCCAGCGGTCTGAAACCGCTGCTGGTGGGACTGGTACAGACCGATAATGGTCTGCCGATTCCCCGACTGCCAGGCTGCTCCCTGGATGGAGCGCTGAAGAACACCATCTACCTGCTGCAGCTGTGCAGTAACCTGTTCAATCTGCTGTGCGAGCGAATTCAAGTACTCTGCCTTCATGACAATTTTGGTCAACTGGATTTCCCCCTTTTAGCTTACCTACGTTCTATGGGATTAAACTACAGGCAAGATGGATAACGTACGAGTCGTCAGCAGAAAAAGGCTTTGAATCAGTTCTTCTTCCGTTATCTTGAACGCTGTAAACGTCTCTCTTTGTTTGTTTTCCTTGTTTTCAATGAATAACCAGTTACCTGTACTGCTGCCGATAAAACAAATCATTTGTGGACTGTCCTGCATCCCCCGTGTGGATACCTCAAACTGCCCGTGTTTTTGGATGTTTGCAAATGCCTGGGCCAGTTCCTGGATTGCATTTGAATGCACATGCTGATCCTGGCGCAGCGCGAATGTTATCCTTTCCATCCCTAGTTGTTTCAGTGTCAGCAGCTTCTGTAATGTGTCCTTCTGAATGGAGGTATCCAGTGATTCCTCGGCAGAGTCAGGCAATTCAATTCGATTTCCCATGATGTGGTACAAATCCTGCAGGCTCTCAAACGTAGTCAGAGTTACCTGGTCCCGTGCAGGGCGCCAAACCCATTCAACAATGTTTGTACCGGATATGAATCCATATGTCATCGATGGATCACTCTGCTCAGCGTTTGTTGTATGCAGGTGGAGCTTGATCACTGCACTACTGAGCTTGCAGCTCTGAAGCAGCTGATTCACCTGTGGATGTATGATAATCTCGTTATTCTCGGATTCAATAACTCCATCCTTGATCAGATCGTTTTTAATTTTTTCATAAGTGCGCTCGGCCTGCTCACCCTGTAATGCCGTATCATTCAGATGTGCCAAGAGTACCTCAGCTTCCGGAATATTCATTAACTGAAACAGAAACAGGGCCTCCCGGCCAGAGCAGGTAAACGATGTATATGTAGGCACAGTCATTCCTCTTTTCCATGAAATGTACAGCCAACTCCAAGGGAAGAGCCTATCTTTTTATTGTAAAAGGATAGACAATCAGGCTCAATGCGCCCCCACTCCTGTTATTGGGACGTTAAACCTGATTATATTTACCCACTAAGCCGGGGAACGGCACAGGGTTGAACCATGAATACGTTCAGGGCGACTACACGGTCAAATCTGCTAAACGAATGACTCGTCTATAGTACATGGAATCCATCAGATCCTCCCAATCCAGTTCACCGGCATTGCTGTCACGATAATAAACGGCTGCAGCTGGCAGAAAACCGACCAATGGCCCCATGCCGCCACAGATCATTCCACCACCATCTCCGCCTTTAGGGAACATCTCTCCAGCATGGCCAATCGTCAATTCATACTTATAGGGATCCCCGGCAAACCGGACGCCAAAAAAGTTAGGCAGCTCCAGATCATACGGGCGGTCATCTTCTTCAAATAACATGGGGGGCAGCTCTGCGGATTCATCCACCATCTCATTCAGCCCTTCCATACTTCCAAAATGCCTCAACTTCATCGTGTAATCAAAACTGTCCCCCCAGGGGAACAACGTACGACAGCCGCCCCCATACAGGTACTCCCATTCATCTTCGGTAAGCAAATCAAAACCCGCTTCAGTATTTTCTTCAAGCAAGTCCTCGAACGTGAGCCCTTCATTGTATAATAGAATCCGCACATCCTCACCTAGACGAACCAGGCGGAACGCCTGAGACCGTTCGAATCCACCCAGTCCAGAATGCTTGAATTTCTCCAACTCTGCTGCAAAATCAGGTTCATTTTGTGCCAGAGCTTCTTCTTCCGTAACTTCAATCCACCCAAGTGATTGTGTACCACATTCCACCAGCATGGGGGCGATATCTACTTCTCTCATAGGAGACATTTGGCTTGCCAGAAAAGAATCCACGTCCTCAACGCCATACTCGCTTACCGTCTCATGCAGATCTGCTGAGGTTTCTTGATTCATGCCATCCTGCCACCGATTCCACCCTAAGATAACACGATCTCCCGGTACAAAGACAAAGCTTCGCCCTGCGTGCGAAAACATCCCCGTCTCGATTCGCTGGCCGTATCGTTCGAACGCTCGTACACCTGCATATTCCATACCTGCTGGACCCCGGTCGACCATTCTGCGCAGCAGTTCTTCTTTTGCCAGAACAGATAACCCCGCCCATATGCCACGAGTCAATAAAGCCATTGCTCTCCCCTCTCCCTGTGCAAGTTACCCAGTATCCAATGTTGGAAAAGTCTACTTTCCTGCGGCCTGCAGCAGCTCCAGCAGCAGCTCTTTCCGTTTCCCTTCAGCCTTGCGGGCCAGAGCTGCAAGCTTCTCCACCTTGCCCCAGATTGGATATAACACACGCTCTACTTCATATTTTTCCAATCCACTTATTTGCTGCACATAAAGCGCCAGCTTCTCTTCGTTTTCCAGTTCCGGCTGAATTTTCAGCTTCAAGTCATCCGTTGAACGCCGTAAACAGGCAACCAATGCAGGTACAGAGCTGGCAGTTATGCCGTGTTTTTCAGCAAAGGCAACGGTGAATTTGTCCTGCACCAACTGGTGCTCATCGTCCACTTTTCCCATATAAAATTCAACCAACGGGAAATACCGCTCATCTGCGAGTCCAAGACCAAATGCGGCATAGGTGCCCGGCATGCAGCTCTTTTCGCCTTCCGTATCTGCGTACCATTCAAATTCCTCGATGGCTTCACGAGCGTACTCTTCGAGAAGAGGATGCAGGTCCGGGTACGCCAGTGCATTTGCGAAAAATCGGTGAGTGTCCGACTTCGCGAGTCCCTTAACCGGCAAATACTGCTTCACGCTGGATTTGAGCTTGATCTTGTAATTTTTCGGAAAGCCTTGCTTCAGCAAACCAATCATAAAAGCAAGAGCCTGTTCATAGGCAGATGCTTCCTCCTTGCGAATCATGATGGTCATGATGGATAACACATCGTTGGCAGTGCATTCCACCTGTTCATTTTTCACATGAATATCTTCCTCCGCATAGGTGCCGCTGCCTTCCGTCATCATCCGGGCTGCACGGCTGCTGCCCAGCTGTTTCGCCAGTTCCAAAAATGTAAGCCCTCTCGGTTTGCTGTAGCTGGGTTCATAACGGAGAATCATGACAGCTGCGTACAGCAGCAGATCAATTGGCTGTGCTGCCTGCTGTTGACTCTCACCTCCAGCCTGAGACTCGTTCTGTTCCAGTACTGCGCCTGGCTTAAGTGTATATTCATTGGACCTGTACGCCGATGACTGGACATCATAATACTGAGGCAAAAACCGATTCTCCGCCCAATCCGTCAACGCACGGATAATGTTACCGCGATGCTCTGCCAAGGCATCCTGACGCCCTTTATTTAATTCCTGGATGCGCTCATATTGAGCGATGACCCAAGCAATATCCAGTTCTGGAAAGAGTTCCGGATCAACCAGATGACGCGTCAGAAAAAAGGATTCCAGCGGCTTCGTTGGATATGTACCGTGTTCCAGCTTTGTATCTACGTACGTATGAATGCGTTCAAGCAACTGCTCTTTCTTCTCTTCATTGATATATTCAAGCAGCGTCAATTGCAGCTTTCCTTCCGTTGTCGGGAATTTTCCGCGAAAGGTGAAGCGGTAGTCGATCAACGGTGAGTCCGTCAGCTCGTCCAACCTTTCCTGAACCACTTTTACAAGCCGAGGCTGGAATTCATTGCGCACCTGCTCTGCGGTAAAGGGGCCCGTGTTCTTTGATTTCAAGCCGTCATCCAAACCAAGATCCACACTGTCAACAATGGTACGCCCCGGCTTGTATTCCAGTAGAATATCATCGAAGATACCCATCTGCAGCGTGGTTCGCTTCACGGTCTTCTCTAGGTCGTTCCGCTTCGCCTGTTCGTCAAACCATTCATGAATGGCCTCAATCATCTCTTCCATCGCCTGATCATAAAGTGTGCTCATCTACTCTCCCTGCCTTTCAACATCTAAATTCCCTGAGTAATATTCATTGTTATATTCATCCAGGATCGCTCCATAGCCATGCATGTTCAAAATGCGTATTGATGTTCGCATAACACCTATTATTTTACTCTCTCATACACGGCCGGAACAATAAGACCTAGGCACGGTTGTTAAACCTATTGAGATACAACAGAACTCTCTATCTCGTCTTCTCCATTCTTCCCGTATAAGAAAATACACCGGAATTAGGCGATTTCCCACCCAAATCCGGTGTATTCACGAAACGTTCTTCCCTCTTTTAATACTTTAGTATGATTCCATCTGCATAAATAGAAACAGATTGTACATATAGCCACTGCGAGTACAGAAAACCTTCCGATTGCTGTTATCCCCAGATTTCTTTGATTCGATTACCAGAGGAAGAAATCCGGTGATAAAGGCAAACGCTTCGCTTCTCCAGGTCTTTTCTGTCCTCTCCGTTCTCATGTCAATTTCAACATTTCAATTCATACCATGAACTATTCACCGTATTAATTCACGGTTTTATACCATTCGTTCACTTCCGCGGTAATATCATCGCCGCCCATGGACTTCCACTTCGTTACAAAGGCATCGAATTCCTCAATGCCGACTTGGCCGTAGATAATTTTGCTGAACGTATCCTTTTCCAGCTTGTCGAGTGCATCCTTCTTCATCTTCATCGTCTCGGTCGGTGCACCCGTGAACTTGTTCTTGATGGCATCGTCCTTATGAGCTACCACGACTTGAGCCGCTGCGAACACTTCCGGTTTGTTGGCAATGCTCGTATTTTTCTCAAAAGGTGTCTCAGGCTCCTTACCTGTCGCCAGTTCTGCCAGCGTATCCATCATCAGGTCGGGAATCCGTGCACCATCATAGGTAATCGTGTATTTCAGCGGCGATACGCCATCTTTTACTTCAGCTTCGCCAACGACTTTCCCGTCCACAATGTCAAAATCATACCCTTGGGCAAAACCATGCTCAAATTCGCTGCCGACTTCCGGGTTGGCAAAGTTGTCGAACAGATAATTCTGATATGTGAAGAACACTTCCGGGTTAGCCATATCCTTGTTGATCAATACAACCCCGTTGCTTGCGCCGGAACCATGGTGATGGCTCTCGCCCGTTGGCCCGGTTGGCAGGGCAATGGCTTTGTATGTGGCACCGTCCACATTTTTCTTCACATCATCAATCGGCCAGTTCGGCATCCAGTGCGGACCCACAATGATTCCGGCTTTGCCTGCTGTAAACAGCTCTGCCGCCTTGATCTCATCATATACGCCAGCTTCCTTAGGCAGATAGCCTTTGGACAGCCAATCCTTCATCGTGGCAAGGCCTTCCTTCACTCCCGGTTGTACCGAGCCGTATTGCAGTGTTCCGTCCTCTGCCTCATTCCATTGCCCAGGCATCGTGTTATACATGCCGAAGATCCAGCCGGACTCGGTCATCCACGTATTAAGGGCATTTTTCATGCCAACAGTCAGACCATACGTATCCTTCTTCCCATTACCGTCCGGATCCTGATTCGTAAATGCATCCATGACCGCAACAAGCTCATCGATCGTTTTTGGTTCTTCCAGTCCCAGCTTCTTCAACCAATCTTCCCGGATAAACATCACCGGATCGCCGTTATAGGCATAATCGAAAATCGGAATGCCGTAACGCTTACCCTCATACATGTAGGGGTACCATTCTTCGGGTGCCGATTCGGACGCCTGTTTCCACGTGTCCGAAGCGTATTGATCAAACAGTTCACCTGCATCGGCAAATTTGCCGGATTCGATCAACTCACGCACCAGATTGTAGTCCCCACGGATGGAGACAATATCCGGCAGCTCTTCGTTGGCCGACAGGGACAGGCGCAGCTTCGTATAAAATGCATCATTGGTCACCGATACAGCCCACGGTGTGGTCAGGTCGATGCCAAGCCGTTCCTTGGCCCATTTGGTATGCACATTGCTCTGTGCTGTTTCGCCGTTTTTGAACTTTGTATCATCGTTCCAGGCCCGCAAATAGCTCATCTGCACGGCTGGTTCGTACTTCCCGTCCTGCATCGCAAGTGGCGCAGCCGCTTCCTTGGCCGGCTCCTCCTTGGCCCCCGAACTGCATGCCGTTACAGCAACCATCGTCAATGCAAGCAACGCCGTCATCATCTTTCTATACATGAACAAACCCCTCCTCAGGTAACTTTGAATACCCTTCTGCATTTTGCATCATTCAATGCTTAATGCACCTTACATGAAAAGGATAGTGCAGCCGGGGAGGCAAACATATATCACAATTTCAATGTTCATATTGATTTGTTAACCGTTCCGAAAATCCTGTGGTGTCAGGCCATAATGTTTGCGGAACACCTGAATGAAGTAGGGGGTGTTGTTATATCCCACTTCCTGGCCGACTTCATAGATCTTCATCCCGGTATGCTTCAGCAAGTGCACGGCGCGTTCCATTCTGGAACGGATAATGTAATCGCTGATTCCTTCACCAGTGGACTGTTTGTACATTTTGGACAAATACACCGGATGCAGATGCACCTCTCCCGCAATCACCTGCAGGGACAGGTCTTCTCCCAGATGATGGTCAATCCAGTGCTGTACCTGCCGAATCAAGGTAGACCCACTCTCTTGACCCGAGTCTTGGGTACGCTCTGTCCACTGATGCATGACGTTTCGGGTCCATGCCTCCAGACTGCGCAGCGATACGCCATAACCGTCCTTCAGCAGCTGCTGATACTGTTCACCAAGCACATCCGTTAGCTGTTTGCCTTCCCGGTGAGCCATGTAGGAGAACGCAGCCGCCAGATAATGAAAGGCAACGTAAACATGCTCCGGAAACACACTGTCCGCTAACTCGGCAAATATCTGATCAATCTTGTGATGGGCATCGTCCATCCTCCCGGCTTCCAACAGCGTAGTCAGGCTTGGTGGTTCATACAGCGCCGCAAGTGATTTCAATGTAGCTCCATGTGAGCTGGCAGCGGCATTAAGATGCAATCCTTTTCCTGCTTCAGCCTGCTTCCGCAGGGCACTTACGGCCTGATGATACAGCTGCGGAACCTGGTGCGGAAAACGACCAGTCCGACTGACCGACAGTGAGATGGTGGCATTCAAGTACTGTTTCACACTGTGAATTAATCGTTCGCCAAGCCGGCTCAGCAGCAATTCGGGATCGGACTGTGCCTGTTTCGGACAGGCCATGAACACCAGATCATCATATGCATCATCGGTATGGCAGAGATGGTAGCTGCTGCTGAAGATTTCTTCCACCACATTGGAAATGGCATATTTCATTAATCGGAATGCCTTGTGGGTTGGCTGCGGGTCATCATAGCGGATGAGCAGAAGCTGCATTTTATCCTGGGGGCGGAAGCCGATCTCCAATTGTTCCAGCTTGCTCACGAGTTCGTCTTCGGCAAATTTGCGGCCGAGCAGCACATCCTTCATTAATTCCGCCCGTTTTTCCGGCAGATGTTCCCTTACCGAATACATTGCGCGCTGGTGCAGCTGCTGTTTCTCTCCTTCCAGTCGGATCTGTACAGAGGCCTGCTGCACGGCTTCGATCAGTTCCTCATCCCGTACCGGCTTAAGCAGGTAACTTACCGTTCCATGCTTCAGTGCCTGCTTCGCATAATCAAAAGAGGCATGACCCGATAAAATAATGCATTTGGTCCGCTCCCACTTTTGCCGAATATGACTCACCAGATCAAGCCCCGACAAACCCGGCATGCGGATATCCGTAATGATAATATGGACCTGATGTGAAGCCATCTGCTGCAAAGCTTCCTTGACCGAATACGCCTTGTATACCTGACCAATTCCATATTCTCTCCAAGCAATGGAGGATGCGATAGACTCCACCGCCGAATGTTCATCATCCACGACCATCAGATTCATCATGAGACTGTTCCTCCTCAAACCATCGTATTTCCACACTAAGTCCCCCGTAAGGAATCGCTGCAAAATGAAGCCCCGATGAATGCCCATATCGCGTAACAAGACGCTGATGTACGTTCCAGGTGCCCGTGCCGATCTCCTCGCCCATAGGCTCATTGACCTCTCGTTCCAATTCTGCAATTTCTTCAGGTGTCAACGTAACACCATCGTTATCTACAAACAGACTGTATCGTATAAGCTGTTTGCCATTGATCCGCTCCTTTGCCGACATCCCCGTCACCACGACATGACCGCTGCCCTCACTCGGCTCAATACCGTGAATTACGGCGTTCTCCACAATCGGCTGAATGAGTAGTCTTGGGATCTGCTGCTGCATCATCTCCTGCGGAACGGCAATTTCATAGGATAAACGGTTGGTCCGCATCTGTTGAATGGACAAATAATTGTCGAGCAGCCGAATCTCCCCTTCCACTGACGTCATGTCATTCTCATCCCGGGTGATGTACCGGTAGTAGTCACCAAGACTCAGCGACATCGCAATTACGGCTTTCGAATGGCCGAGCTGGGTCATATTTTTAATATAAAAGAGGCAGTTGTACAGGAAGTGAGGATTAATCTGTGACTGCAAATGCTTAAGCGTTGCTTCCCGTGAACGAATTCGTTCCTCATATACCTTCTCGATCAGTTCCTGAATTTGTTCCGCCATATGGTTGAAGCTCTGGGTCAGATACGCGAATTCATCACGTGAATGATCCACCGGAATCCGGGTCGACAGCTGGCCCTTGCGAATCTGCTGCAGCCCCTGCATCAGGCGATAGATCGGAATCTGGACTTTACGGTAGAGCAGAAGTGCCGCCCCAATGCTTAGAACCAGCAGCAGCAGAATGGACGTAATAAACATGTTCCGGCTCTTGTCCATCGGGGTGAGCAGATCATCCAGCACAACGGGGTTCACATAGACGCCATGAAGCTGTTTGGAGCGAACATAGCTGACCAGATACTGCTTGCCACCCGCCTCCAGCTGATGGTTGCCCTCACTGCCCAGTCCGTCCAAAGGCATCTCCTCCATAATGGCTTTCACCAACTCGGGGTCCGCACTGCGGTTTAATAAGGGTTCATTGCCCGGCACAAACAGAAAAGGATCTCCTCCCTGCGCCTCCTTGAAGTCGTCCAGCATGGCTACAATATTCATCGGATCAAAATTAATCTCCATTACGGTTCGAACACCCGTTGTTACGGGTTTGGCACTCCACTCATAGTTATCCGTGAAGAAAAAGGTAAAACTCCCGTCTTCCAGCTGCCATTGTCCAGGCTGGGGAAACTTCAGCATATTTTCATTAAAGACGGTGCGGCTTGCCTTGGTGGATAACACAAGCTCTGCCTGCGGAAGCAGGATTGTAATATCGTTCTTCCAGCGGCTGGTAGACTGGTACAACGATAATTTGTCGAGAATATCCAGATAAATGCTGTTCTTTTCATACTGGCTCGTCGTTTCCGTCATGTAACGGTAGTGTAATATGCTGGGGTCCCTGAGGAGGGTAAGCCCGTAGAGCGAGAGCTGCTCAATATTTTTATCTACCTGGGAACTGAAATAATTGAACTGATTCAAGCTCGACTGCTGTTTCTCCTCCACCACCATGTCCACATTTGCCTGGTTGGCGTATGTATAGAGCAGCAAGATTGGCACCAGCAGACAGATGAGCAGAATAACCGTTTTCGCAAATACTGTGAATTTCATTGTTTCACCCTGTCCCGAAATAGTATCAAATGTTACCGAAGTCCTATTTTATATTGAAAACCCTTTCATATCTATATTGATTTTGTAATCATCGTTTGCTTCAACAGGTTAATAAATCAACATTCGCCTTGAAATGTTGGTCTATAGGCCGCCTTTTTCCGTTGCTATAATTCAGTTGCTCCACTTTTTGCAGAGGCTGAGATGCCTCACGATGCAGAGGCTGGACGAGATAAAGGAGGGACCCTGATGGCTATGGAACAACCGTTAACAACCAACACGCCGGTGCGGCAGGCGATACATCATCCACGCAAACGCACCCGCTGGAACTTCAAACGTACATGGCCGCTGCATTTGATGCTGCTGCCTGCTGTACTGCTCACATTGCTGTTCGCCTATGTGCCTATGGGGGGCATTATTATTGCTTTTCAGGATTTTAAACCGTGGCTGGGATTCACTGGCTCCAAATGGGTGGGATGGGATAACTTCCGGTTCATGTTCGAGTATCCGGATAGTGTACAGGTGATCTGGAACACCGTACTCATCGCTTCGATGAAAATTGTGGCCGGCCTGGTGGCCCCGGTCGTGTTCGCCATTTTGCTGAATGAGGTACGGAACTCTACATTTAAACGTTTTTCACAGACTCTGGTGTACCTGCCCCACTTCCTGTCCTGGGTTGTACTTGGCGGCATTCTGCTCGACATGCTCTCACCCGAGGGCGGACTGGTGAATCAGGTGCTGGCGGCTGCCGGGATTGAACCGATCTTCTTTCTCGGAGATGGCGACTGGTTCCGGGTAACGGTAGTCATCAGTGATGTATGGAAGGAATTTGGATTTGGCACGATCGTATTTCTGGCAGCACTGGCGGGGATTAATCCGGCTCTGTATGAAGCTTCCGAAGTGGATGGGGCAACACGACTTAAACAGACGCTGCACATTACACTGCCTGCCCTGGTGCCGATGATTATCGTGGTGGGCACACTTTCCCTTGGTAATATTCTGAATGCAGGATTTGACCAGATCTTCAATCTGTACAATCCGCTCGTGTATGAGAAAGGCGATATTATCGATACGTTTGTGTACCGGATGGGTATTCTGAATGGCAAAATGAGCTTCGCAACGGCCGTTGGATTATTCAAGTCTTTTGTCGCGATGTTCCTGGTCATTACTGCCTACCGGATGGCTTACAAAATCGCCAATTACCGCATTTTCTAAGGGGTTTAGCATACTGCATTAAGGGGGAATCAAGGTGTATCACAAAACAACCGGATATCGGATATTTAACGGCTTTAACCTGTTCTTCATTGCAGCCGTTTCGCTGCTCTGTGTGCTGCCGCTTGTTCATATTCTGGCGGTCTCGTTCAGCGGCAAGGCAGCCGCCTCTGCCAATCTCGTCACACTGTGGCCGATTGATTTTACGGTAGATGCCTATACCAAAACGTTTGGTAACAGCAATTTCCTGAGTGCGCTCTGGATCTCGGTCCAGCGTACCGTTCTGGGCACACTGCTCAGCATGGTGCTGGTTATTCTGACTGCCTATCCTTTATCGAAGGAGAGTCTTCATTTTAAGGGACGTTCTATGTATGCCTGGTTTTTCATATTCACGATGCTGTTCAGCGGCGGGCTGATTCCGTCCTACATTTTGATTCAAAAGCTCGGGCTGATCAATACGCTGTGGGCACTGATTCTGCCGGGAGCAGTGGCGGTCTGGAACCTGATTCTTATGATGAACTTCTTCCGTAACGTTCCGAAAGAGCTGGAAGAGGCGGCTTTCATTGATGGTGCTAACCATATCACAACTCTGTTTCGAATCTATCTGCCTGTGTCCATGCCTGCGATTGCAACAATCTCGCTATTCACGATGGTAGGACAATGGAACTCCTGGTTTGACGGGCTGATCTACATGAATGATGCTTCCAAATATCCACTGGCTACGTTGATGCAGACCATTATCGTCCAGCAGGACTTCTCCAATATGAACGTGGATGCTACGCAGCTTCAGAACATGTCACAGCGTACGGTCAATGCCGCACAGATTTTCATCGGCGCTCTGCCGATTCTGCTCGTGTATCCGTTCCTGCAGCGTTTCTTCGTCAAGGGGATTGTGCTTGGGGCGGTAAAAGAATAGAACGAACGCGGAATATTCCGCATCATCTTATCCCGGGGCTTTCGTCTCGGGTTGTTTTGCCGTGTATGCGAATGGCCTTGTTATATTCATTAATTAACTCATCCAGAACCATCGATTGACGAATGACCTCCGGATGCCACAATTCTGCATGTGTATTTGCAATCTGGTAGAGCCTCTGCCGTGCCTTTTCGATACATTCCTGAATGGTTTCCGGATTGTGCACCATACTCCCGCCCCCTGTTGTCCTTCAATATCCATCACCCAAAAAAGACCATCTATTATAATATTCGGAACAAAGGGGGCTGCCGATTACCCCAAATTTAAAATTTGTATATTTTTTCTTGTAGAGGCTGAAATAAGTATGTGTAATTCTATAACAATACAAATAAAACCGGATAGGCTGCATTCAGCCTTCTCCGGTTTTTTTACTTCTGTATGAATTTCCCCTCCACAGTGTTCAGGCTTATCTCAGTCCGATATCCTCAAAGCGATTGCCAATCGTTTCTGGAAATGCATGCTTAATCGCATCAATGGCGCGTTGTTCCGTTTCTTTTGCTTGATGGATAAGCGCTATCACCCGCTGCACACATCCAGGTTCCTTAGTATTCCACCAGATTGAATGCTCCAACATTTCAATTATCTCTGAATAAAGATCTGACAGGGACACATACTCCCGCATGACATGAACCATCTGATCCGACAGGTGCCCAAGCCCTGTGACATAGGAAGCGATATCCTGTCTTGATTTGGCGTAATATCGAAGAACGATGGCAGCTTGATCGGTGTCATAAACTCCAGATTGCAGGACCGCAGCAATGGTCGAATATGCAGCAGCTCCACAGGTGTAATCCCGGGGCGGCAGCATATAATCATGGGTCTCCCATTTGTACACAGCCTGAATCAACGATTCCTTGCAGACCTCCCACATATCCACGGTTTGATGGGATTCGAGCACCTGATAGTACCAATAGGGCGTACTGTTTTGTCCAAAAGAATCATACGGCAAACGAGAGACTTCACGCCCTTCACTTTCACAGATGTACAGTACCTTCTCCAGATCATCATACCCAACACAAACAACAAATTGATCATGCCACAAGATGGCTCCCACACCACGGTCAATGGATGCCTTAATATCCAGCACAGCCTGCTTCTGATACAACGGAAAGGTCGGTTCGAACGAAAATCCAGCTGCCTGACTCGCCGTCACACCAATAAAATCAGCCGCTACAAAATTCTCTGCCATCCAGTTGTACGCCGAGATTGATTCTGTAGTTAGGTGCTGATCCACCACCAATCGAAATCCACTTGCTGTCATGCCCGCAATCATGTGACGTGGAAAATCCGTCCACTGTTTGTGCACTAAAATGCGATACATCACATCTGTATATGAACCCATACCATGCCAAGATGCGTGTTCACCCGCAGAGTACTGAGCATATGGGGATTGAATCAAATCCAGCAGTTCTCGGTTTGCCATCTTCCGTCCCTCCCTCTTCCTATCTTGCCGAGTGCGCCCCCCAGCGTGGCACAGTAGAACGTTTACGATCAGGAAACTTTAGGGATATTATGCGAAAATAATGGATCGCCTGCTCCTCCAGTTCTTTCGCCTTTAATAGATCCTGTATCAGTTCGTCTACTGCATCTGGCCGCAGCATCCTTCTGTTATCCTGCTGAACCATGCATCCCTTCATCCGGTGAATTAACGTTCCAAGCTGGTCATAGCAAGCGCAGGCCTGATCTAGTTCGTTCCATATTCCTCGGAAATCCTGCATATACATGTGAATTTCAGTCCGGGACTGACAGTAGGATTCCAATAGATAAGCTGCACCGGATTCATCGTAATCCCCACTCTGAAGGGCATGCACCCACACATCATATGCCATTCTCCCGGAAGCAATATTTCGATCAGGGAGCAGACGATACGGAATATCCCAATCCTCAATCGCGAGTCGTAAGGATTCCAATAACATATCCTTTTCGGAGATACGGACCTGCTCACCAAAAACCTGACAATACCAGAACCCCGTGAAGTTTAGACCGAAGTTGTCATACAGCAAAATTTGCGGTTCCTTATTCCACCCGTCTTGTACATAAAAGATGCGATCAGCGTCATCATATCCATGGATGACACCGAATTCAGGAATCCAGTAGATCACCCCTTTGCCCTCATCAAGACTGCGTTTAACCCAATTGACTGCCTCCCGCTGGTAATATTCGAATGTGGCATGGCGTGTACGTCCCCCATCCCAAATCGTGAATATTCCCAAGTTATCGATTCCGGGTCGATGTGCTTCGCCCCATTGTCCGTACGTTGTAACCGACATGGGAAGTAACCTGCGATGCACCGAAAGTTTGAAAGCCATGCCCGTATATCCGGCGAGTACATACTTGGTACCCTGAAACTGACCCGTGTGGGTCAATATAGCATACAGGCTATCCACATACGATTTGGACTCCCGCTTGACCATTAGATTATCCAACCATACTTCAGCCAAAGGAATCTCTCCTTTCTAAGGTGTTGGTCTACTCCACATTCGCTTTACTTGGCATGGCAAGTCTGTCCATCATTCTTTCTGCACTTTGCTGAAGCTTGCGTTTGAGCCACCCAGGAGATAACAGTTCCTCCCACTCGTTAACAAACAAATGCTGCAGGAAAGCATCCGTGTCATAAAACTCAACGGAATGAATCTGATCTTGCCTTGCTCGAATTCGATACCCTTGCCATAGCTCTGTTTGCTGCACTTCCTTTAGTCGGATCTCAGCTACAAACGGTTTACGAACAGGCAGTGGTTCTTCCCACCCACCCAACAATGAATCTGATCTGCACTCAAATGTCTCATTCGTAATCCGCACATGAATGATGCCCTCCAGACGGATGGCTGTTTGCTGAACAGGATCTGTTTCATAGCCAACGACGTAATCAGCGTTGTACTGGGATATCATCTTTAATGGGCACCACGAAAATTGCCGTTCCCCGGCGTGATCCCTATAATGCATATGTACTTTACGTGATTCTGTTATGGCGTGGGACAGCAATTCAAAGTGCTGAAGCTGCTTAGGAGGTGCTGCGAATACAGGAAGTGGACTCTTCCATGTTTCCTGATCTTCCAGCGTAAAACGTTCCAGCAGATGAGACACACGCTTCACCACTTCTGATTGTTCGTGATCATAATGGCGATAACGATGAGCCAGATATTTAAGCACTCGTTGTTCTTCTTCGGTCATATATAAATGGGGTAGTCGATAGGTCTGATTCTCGTAACAATACCCCCGATACTTTGCAATATATACTAAGGGGGCACGTAGGGAGATAGCCATATATTCAATATCACGCTGTGCCTGACGCCGGGATATTTCGAATTCACGGGCAAGCCAGCTGCTGTTCGGAAAATGTCCGTTTCGAATCTGCTCGTCAAACCAGTGAATGCGATGCATGTTGCTCATCTTCTGCGCCCCCTTTAATTCTATAATGAGCAAATCTTAAATCCATTATATCAAAAGACATGGCCCGTTCCGAAGAACAGGCCTGCATGTTATACGATCACCTTATCCACCCTGGATTGCACAGCTTTGGAACATTTCTTGCAAACTTTCAGACTTGTGCCATCCGTTTTCGTTTGCGAGTACAACAGTTTAATCCGGGTACTGCTACATACCGGGCATGTTCCCCGCCCTCTGGAAGGAAGACTCCACAGGACGCGTCCTCTTTTGGTTTTTGCCAATGTGTGTGAACCTCTTTTCGATATGGTTTGTGTGTTCACCGTTATTATAGAGAACATGGTACGACATAGAATGTCGCAGCAGTATGATTATCTTTTAAAATAAAAAATGTCCCCTCTTCAGCCTGAAGAAAGGACAAATCTTAGGAATGATGGGTGGACGCCTGAGCAGCGGCCTGCAATAAAGGCTGCAGGAGGCCCGGGAATCGTGTTTCCAGATCTTCCGATCTCAGTGTAAGGAAGTGCTGGGTACCCTGCACACGCACCCGGATGACTCCGGCTTCCCGCAGTGTGCGAATATGGTGTGACATCGTGGATTTCACAACAGGTGCATTAAAATGACTGCAGGGCTGCTCTCCACTCCTGGCTGCTTCCGCAACAATGCCAAGACGGGTTGGATCGCTCAAAGCGTACAACACAGAAGAAAGTTCGATATCCTCCACTTGAGGATGATGCAAAATTTTCATGCTGTAGTCTCCTTTTTTCAGACTATCCATTGTATTTTAACACAGTTCCATGATATATTTCTAATGTTCGATATCAATCGAACTTTCCAATGATTTCGTCAATGTACCCCCTGCTGTCTGGCATGGGGCTCACTGTATACCACCTTTTGCAAATGTTACATACCGTTTCTGAAATGTTGCGAAATTACTTATTCTCTCAAGGAGGTTTTCATGAACAACACGGCAACCGCATCATCCGGGGAACGGACGACCGGGCTACAGGAAGGTTTAATTGTAAGTTTGCTTGGCTTCACGGTAGTCCTCGTCGTCATGAATACGATGATGTTCAATCTCGCCCTGCCCAAGATCGCAGCCGAATTCCAGCTCTCATCCGTTGCTTCTTCCTGGATTGTAACAGGGTATTCCATCGTTTTTGCCATATCGTCGATCACATTCTCACGCCTATCGGACTTTGTCCCGATTCGGTCCCTGTTTACAACCGGTCTTACCTTGCTGGGGGCTGCATCCGTTCTGGGATTCTTCAGTAATCATTTTATTATCCTGCTCTGTGCGCGCCTGATTCAGGCAGCGGGTGCCGCATCTGTACCGGGACTCGCGATCGTACTCATCACCCGTTATGTTCCGAGTGACCGCCGGGGTAAGTCCATGGCCGTCATCATGTCCGCCAGTTCCCTTGGACTTGGACTCGGTCCAGTCATCGGCGGTAGTATTACACAGTTCCTCGGATGGCATGATCTCTTTATCGTCACCGGGTTGACGTTATTCCTGATCCCTGTATTTTTCAAGCTGCTTCCGAGTGAAATGCCGCAAAAGGGTTCGTTCGACTTGCTGGGTGCACTGCTTCTGGCGATCGGAACAACGGGCGTTCTTCTATTCCTCACCTCACGCGAATGGCTTACCCTTGTCGTTGGTGTCGTAGCGCTTCTTTTGTTCTGGCTCCGGATTCGCCGTGCAGCTGATCCATTTGTTCAGCCTGCCCTTTTCAAAAATAAAAAATATATGATGCTCAGCTCGCTCGGGATCGTATCCTACATCAACAACTTCTCAACCCTGTTCCTGCTGCCGCAGATTCTGGCTCACCTGTATGCCTTGACTCCAGCCCAATCCGGACTGGTCATCTTCCCTGGTGCAGTGGTATCCATGCTGCTATCCAACCGGATTGGCCGAATGATCGACCGCCATGGCAATACATTGCTGCTCAGATTCGCACCATGGCTGCTGCTGGCAGCCGCCGGATTGTTCGCTCTGTTTGCAGACAACAGCATTTACGCCATTATGGTTGTCTATATCCTGCTGAGCGTAGGTTTCTCTGCTCTCACAACCAGCGTTTCCAACGAATTGTCGAATAACCTGACCATGGATCAGGTGGGCGCAGGCATGGGTCTGTTCCAGCTCAGCCAGTTCTTCAGCGGTGCCTTCAGTGTTGCCGTAACGGGCGTGGCTCTGACTGCGATGCAGCAATTGCCATTATCGTCAGCCTACACGAATATTTTCTGGGGCATGACCGTGGTTGCTCTGGCCTCCGTTATGTTCTCCTGGGTATATCTGAGCATGCAGTCCCGCAAAAAAGACTCTTCTGCTTCGTCTAATCTAAGCTCGTAAGAGCTGCAGGCAGGTTGCCTAATACAAGAAAGCCCCAAGGACATATCCATCATGTTCTTGGGGCTTTTACTATTCTGATTTTACTTTTATAAATCTATTATGACTATTCAAACAGATCCAGACGAAGACGCTTCAGGCTTGTATGCTTGATGTACCATTGACCGTCAATTTGGACAAACGTCTCATGATAATGCCCAAATCCATGGAAGGATTTGTTTTCATTGCCTTCAGGGAACGTTACCCAATCCTCCATTGGAGAGATGACCTTGGCTTCGTTCTCGGATACAAATTCAACCTCGGCGCTGTGCACGTGATGTACAGTGACAGCAACATCTACCAGATCACGGAATACCTGCACGATAGTGTCGCGGCCCGTTAATACCGGGATGGGGTTACCTTCTGTACTGAAATCAGCTACTGCATCCGGAGCAAACACATCACCCAGTGCGTCCCATTGCTTCGTATCAATAAAACGGCAGTAGCGTGCTTTGGTGTTGCGGATGTTTTCCAGCGCAAGCAATTGTTCCAGTCCTGTGATGGTTGATTGGCTCATGTGTTGTCCCTCCAGAGATGTAATTCGTTTAAAATATGTACTATTAATCTTCCTTATTGTACCATTACGTTTGGATTAGGCACAACGGCTTATTATACGCCTGCATATTAACCCTTAACCCTGCCTTGAAATACGGCTATCACCCTATTTCCCGTACATCCTCAACTTCATAGTCCCATTCACTCATAAATTATGCCAACGAAAAAAGTCCGGAGTACCTTCATGCCCACTCTCAGACTTTTTTACAACCAAAGATTCAGTTATTCGTTAACTCTGCAGGCTACACCTTACGTGCTTCTTTCATCTGGGCAGCCAGCTCGGACATTTTCTTATTGTTCAGATAGTGCTCCATCTGTTCTTCGGCATGAACCATGACCTGCTGAATCAAACAGCCTTCATTATGGTTCTGTGAGCATTCAAACAGGGAAGCCTGTCCTTCAATGGCATGAATGATCTCCAGAAACGAAGGATCCGGATTTTTGCGACTCAGACGATAGCCACCATTGGCTCCGGAAGTCGATTCGATCATGCCGGCCTTGACCAGCTTGGTCAATATTTTGGACAGATAGGTTGGAGATACTTTCTGCAAATCAGCCAGTTGATGTACACTAACCAGCTGCTCCGGTTCAGTAATGACAAGGTGGAGCATGGTATGCAAGGCATAGTTCGTTGCTTTTGAATATTTCATGAGGTCACCTCATTGTATACGGATTTAATTTATCCATAATAGACTTGATCGGGCTCGCTGTCAAACCCCGGGATGAATCGATCTCGCGGTCACAACAGACCCACCCATTCTAATTGTGGTAGAGTCCTCGGTACTCTGTGGGTGTCATACCTTCATGTGCCATGAACTGTCGGTTAAAATAACTGGCATTAGGGTATCCCGCCTCCTCCGCAATCTGCCCAATGTTGGCCGTTGGACGCTCGAGCAGCCACTGCTTCGCCATCTGCAGCCGGGAACGGGTTACGAATTCCATCGGCGTCATCTCGACTGCACTCTTGAACAATTTGCAGAAGTAGTACGAGCTAACCCCCGCCAGATCAGCCCAGTCCTGCAGCAGAAACGGCTGACATGCCTCCTGCTGCATCTGCGGAAGCAATCCCAGGATCCGATTCTCCGCTTGACTGGTACGTGTATTTTTCAGTGGCACCGCATGCTGTACGAACTCAGCCAGGACCGCATACGTCAGAGTGGATAACTGGGCCGGGCGCAGCATCCGGTTCTGCTCGGCTTCGTCGAGCAAGGCCAGATGTGCTTCTTCCCAAGGGGCCTGCTGCCGAAGCGTCCACAGGAGATTGCGATGCAGCCCCCGTTCAATCATATAGTCATGAAGACGCTCGCCGTAAAAATGAACCCAGCGCACATCCCACGGATCATCCTCACTGCTGTAATAGTGCTGCCGCTGCTGGGGGAAATAAAGTACCGCCTGACCTGCACGAAGCTCGTGTATAATCCCGTCCACTTCCACATATCCCTTACCAGAAGCTACATAGTGAATATTAAAATTGTTAAGTGCACCAGCCTCCCGCAATACGGAGTGCTGCGGATGATTCATATAATGCCCGACCGACTCGGGATAACAAAAATATGGAATATCCTGAAGGGTAAGCAATACGGTCTGTCTATTCATGAATAATTCTCCTTGACCAGCAATATTGTGTTAAGAGATCTCAATATATTATCATTTTCATTCATTGATCTATTCCTTATAATCACAATATACATTCATCCACAGGAGGAAACAACTCATGAATTCAGATCGAAAATTGCGCTGGGGCATTCTTGGTAGCGCTAGCATTGCCAAAGGTTCTGTCATTCCTGGTTTGCAACAATCGGAGTTGAATGAAGTGGCGGCGATCGCGAGCCGGGACGAGGAAAAAGCGAAACAGACCGCCGATCAGCTTGGAATTGCCCAGGCTTATGGAAGCTATGAAGCACTGCTGGCGGATGACACCATTGACGCTGTTTACATCCCCCTCCCCAATCATCTCCACCGGGAGTGGACGATTCGTGCGGCAGAGGCGGGCAAACATATTTTATGCGAGAAACCGCTCGCGTTAACCGAGCAGGAAGCCCGTGAAATGGCGCAAGCCTGTGATGATGCAGGAGTACTGCTTGCTGAGGCCTTTATGTATCGGCATCATCCCCGTTATGACCAGATCAGAGACGTGATCGCCAGCGGCGAAATTGGTGAAATCCGCGGCATTCATAGTACATTTTCTTTTAATAATTCCGGTTCATCGGGCAATGTCAGATTCAAACGTGAATGGGGCGGCGGCGCTCTCTATGATATCGGCTGTTATTCCATTAGTGCAGCGCGTTTGCTGCTGGGCCAGGAACCCTCTGCGGTCACGGTCATTGGCATGTTCTCCCCTGAACATGACCATGTCGACATGATGGCTTCCGGATTGCTCGAATTCAATGACCATGTTGGCGTAACCTTTGACAGCAGCATGTGGGCAGCCTTCCGCAATACGCTGGAGGTGCTTGGATCAGATGGCATTATCGAGGTACCGTCTGCGTTTATCAGCAACCCGGACCGCAGCTCGAACTTCTATGTAACGGCTGGAGGCGAGCGCAGGGAGATTGAGGTACCACAGGTCAATCATTATTCCCTTCAGGGAGATGATATGGCACGGGCAGTACTCCAAGGTAAAGATCTGCGTTTCGCATCTTCCGATGCTGTGGCTAATATGAAGGTACTCGAAGCTTGTCTTCGTTCTGCTGAGGAACGTACACGGATTACACTATAAGCGAGGATGGTGGATAACATGGAATTCATTACGATTGATGGTGCAGGCAAACAAATCTCCCGATTGATTAAAGGTACCGATTATTTTGTACACGATGCTTACGAAAAAGCGGCTGCAAACATGGATGCCTTTCTGGCGATCGGCGGCAATACTGTGGATACGGCTCACATCTACTGCGGCGGGCAGAGTGAAGAGGTTCTCGGACGCTATATGCAAGAGCGCGGCAATCGTGATCAGGTTGTCATCCTGACCAAAGGTGCCCACCACGACATGAACGGGCCGCGTGTCAATGCCGATGCCATTCGCAGTGATCTGCTTGACAGCCTGGAGCGTCTTCAAACCGACCATGTGGAATTGTACGCACTGCACCGGGATGATCCCAATATCCCTGTTGGTGTAATTCTTGAAGCACTGAATGAGCATATTGAATCTGGCAAAATCGGTGCAATCGGTGCCTCCAACTGGACCTGGCAGCGATTAGAGGAAGCAAACACATATGCGGCTGCCCATGGTCTGAAAGGATTCACATTCAGCAGCCCGAACCTCAGTCTCGCCAAGGCGAACGAACCGTTCTGGGCAGGCTGTGTGTCGGCAGATGCGGAGACACTTGCCTGGCATGAGCGGACCAAACTTCCATTGTTGTCCTGGTCCTCCCAGGCACGTGGCTTCTTCACTGGCCGGTTCACGCCTGAGGTGCGGGACAACGCCGATCTGGTTCGTGTCTTCTACAGTGACGGCAACTGGGAACGCCTGCATCGCGCCGAGCAGCTCGCCGAATTGAAGAAAACTTCTCCAATTCAGATTGCACTCGCCTATGTTTTAAATCAGCCGTTCCCAACCTGCGCACTGATTGGTGCCCAGAATCAGGCGGAACTGCTATCCTGTGATGAAGGTTCACGGATTACGCTGACTCGTGAGGAGCTGGATTGGCTGGACCTCGGCAGTGATGTGAAACCGGCAGTCGTGTAAAACTATAAGTAGGTGTTCACTAGTCAGCACATGAATAATCACATAAAACAGCTTTATCAGGGACCACCTCTTCTACATGTAGGGTAAGGTGGTCCTTTTTTTTCCTTTTCACACCAGAAATTTCAATGCAACTACAATATGAACAATTAAAAAAGAGGCAACGATCCAGATGGGATTCTGGATCGTTAGCCCCTTTTTGACCACAAGTTACAAATTCAAAGAGTCTTGTTATCTGAACAGCCTTACCCTGTCATTACAATTTAATGATCTGACCTGTTTTCTCGGATTCGAACGCTGCCAGAATAACTTGCAGGGAACGAAGACCTTCTTCACCGGAAATGGTTGGAGGTGTTTGAGTCACAATGGATTCCACAAATGCATCAATGACACCACTTGGTACTTGTTTCTCGTTGGTAGCCATGGCGCCAACTTTGTACGTTTCAACCGTACCGTTAGTCAGCTCAACGATCACTTCGTCGCCTTCGACTGTTCCGATTTTCATGACGCCATTTTCGCACCATAGAACCGTACTGTTATCCCCAGCTCTGTATTGAGTCCAGCTGGCAACGAGTGTACCGATTGCACCACTCTTCATGCGCAGCAGGCAAGTTGCATTGTCATCGACCTGAGTACCTTCTTTGTGCAGTGTGCTGATGAATCCTGCCACTTCGGACACTTCATCGTTCAGCAAATAACGGATAAAGTCGGACTTGTGCACGCCCAGATCACCCATGGCGCCCATAATGGCTTCTTCCTTACGGAAGAACCAGCTCTCAGCCCCGTCTACGCTCCATGCTTCCGGACCTGGATGACCAAAGGAAGTACGGAAGTTCAGCACTTTACCCAGTTTACCGGAATCCAAAATTTCTTTTGCTTTTACGTGTGGAGGCATCAGACGCTGGTTGTGACCAACCATCAGATACACACCGTTTTTCTTCGCGGCTTCAATCATTTGCTCGCCTTCTTCGGTTGTAACAGCCATCGGCTTTTCAACGAGCACGTGCTTGCCTGCATTCGCAGCAGCAATGGCCATCGGGGCATGCAGATAGTTAGGCGTACACACGCTAACGGCATCCACCGTTTCGTTTGCAAGCAGTTCCTCATAGCTGGAATAAGCTTTACCGCCGTAAGTTTCGGCCATTTTCTCCGCACGCTCCACAATCGGATCGGCAAAAGCGACAAGTTCTACGTTTTCATTAGCAGCGTATTCTGGAATATGTCTGCGTTCAGCAATGGCTCCACAGCCGAAGACAGCAACTTTAATTTTACTCATGGTTTAAAGGTCTCCTTTGACAAATAAATTCAGCATTTTGCATGGATTCAATTCAAATCGCTTCAATTAAAACTGGTTCAGGTAATTCTGTTTCAGCCAGTTATAACTGTTGGCTACGCTTTCAAGTGGAGGATTCTGACATACGTCCTGTTCAACGATCAGCCATTCCACACCTGCACTCGTCGATGCTTCAATTACAGCCGGCAGGTCAACCGAACCTTGTCCCAGTTCCAGTGTTTTCATCTGTCCCTGTTCGTCTTTGCTGAAATCCTTCAGATGCAGAAGAGGCAGACGGCCCGCATATTGATTAATATACTCGATCGGATTTTGTCCCGCAAATTGTACCCAACATACGTCCATCTCAACTTGTACAGCCTCAGGTGTAGTCTCTGCGAACATCGCATCAAACGCGTTTTTGTCGCCCACTTGGCCATGGAATTCGAAGTCATGGTTGTGATAACCAAAGATCAGGCCTTGCTTGGCTGCTTCTGCACCGTATTGTTGCAGTTCAGCGAACAGCTTGGTCCAGCCTTCCGCATTGTCAGGACGATCTTCAGGCATGAGGTAAGGACAAATCATATATTGAGCCCCAATGGTTTTGAGGTAGTCAATTTGTTTTTGCAAATCTTCACGCATCGCGTGCAAGGAAACGTGGCTGCTAAAGCCTTTGAGGCCAAGCTCATCCAGCAATGCTTTCATTTCTTCGGCAGGAATGTCACCATAACCAGCGAATTCCACACCTTCATAACCAAGCTCTGCTACCTTGCGCAATGTTCCACGGAAATCTGCTGCAGTTTCATCACGGAGGGTGAACAATTGCAAACCAATATTAAGTTTTTTCATGAATGATACACCTCTGCTCTCAAATTTGCTTTCATTGCTCTATCTGGTATCATCCTACCTCAAAACAGGCTAGAATGAACATATACAATATCGTCAGAACATGAACTATCTGATCGAATTTTTATTCCAGTATTTTGCATCACTCAAATATCATCCATCAGGGTGCATGCAGGATACGTATATTGGAGGATTGCATCTTTGGAACCAATGGAGACTTCAGTACTGATCTGTGACTACTCTTATCACTACAAGGCATTTAACCACAACATGAAGGGCGAGCTGCAGACTTACCTGTTTCGTTTGCAAACCGAAGGCTCTTGCAAGGTATATGTGCAGGATGAGGAATTTAAGATGACCAGCGGAGATTTGCTTTTATTGAAACCAGGTGATGACTATCATCTCGTGGTCGAAGAACCGCACAAGGAAGGCCGATTATCCAGCGGGGATTATTATTTGTTCTGTGAAGGATCATGGATTGATCAGTGGTGGAAACGAATCCAGCGCCCTACCGTGAACCGCATTGGTCTGGATGATAAGCTGGTCAGCCTCTGGCGTAATCTTTTGCTGGAAAAGCGCCGGGGACCTCTTGAGGAGAACGCGGAGTTAAAAGATGTGCTGCTGCGCGGACTCTGTCTATACATCGACCGGGCTATCAATGAAAATCTTCAGACGGATCGAAGTGTCTCCTCAGCCCTGAAACTGAAGCGTTTCATTGAGGAACACGCAACTGTCACGTTCAAACTCGAAGAGGCCGCTCGTTATGCAGGATTAAGCCTGTCTCGCGCAGTGCGGCTATTCAAGGAGCACTACGGCAAAACCATGATCCAGTACGCCATTGAAATTCGTCTGAATGTGGCTCTGGAACGCATGAAGTACAGTGAGATGACACTGGAGCATATTGCCGAGACATGCGGCTTTGCCAGCTATTCCTATTTCCACCGGGTATTCCGGGCTCACTTCGGGATGTCTCCCTTGGAATATTTGAAGTCCCAGTCTCACCCTTCTTTTGATCTAGAGCGTGTATAATGATCTCAAATCACGAACCCATGACGACCTGTAGACAGGTAACGTTTATGGGTTCTTTACCATTTTTAATGCTCTAAATTTACTCATGACTCCTCTCACATAACCCTGTATAGTTAAAACCATAGCAACTTACAGATTCATACATCATTAGCGGAATTTCCATCAACCTTAATTGGAGCGATACATATGCATGTTCCACGGAAAATACTCATTATTGAAGACGAGCAGGACATTTCACGCATTATAAGAGACTATCTGAACAAAAATCAATACGACGCCGCAGTAGCAGCCACTGGGCAAGATGGATTATACATGATGGACATGCTTCAACCGGACTATATTATTCTGGACATAATGCTTCCGGATATGGACGGTATCGATGTATGTCGTGAAATAAGACGAAGAAATAACATTCCCATTCTCATCCTGAGTGCAAGAGGAAGCGATACGGACAAGGTGCTCGGTTTGGGTTTTGGGGCAGATGATTATATGACCAAACCCTTTTCCCTGAGTGAGCTGCTTGCGCGCATCAATGCCCATTTCAGACGGTATGACAGTCTTGCATCCGAACGTGATGAGGCACATCTCCTTCGTCTGTCCAACCTGGTGATCGACAAAAAAGCGTACAAGGTTACGCTGAGCGGAAATGAAGTTTCACTTTCTGCCAAGGAATTCGAGCTGCTGTACTACCTGGCCAGCCACAAAAATCAGGTGTTTTCCAAGTCACAGTTACTGGATGCAGTCTGGGGGTATGATGCTTACGGAGATGAAAATACCGTTACGGTATATATTCGAAGACTGAGAGAAAAAATTGAGGCTTCCCCCTCCCATCCAACCGTTTTGAAGACAGTCTGGGGTGTTGGCTACAAATTTAACCATGAATAAGAAAGATGGGAGACGACAACCTGCATGTCATTATTTAATGGGTCCAAACGCTGGCTGACCACTACACTGATTTTGCTTATGCTGCTGCTTGGAAGCAGCCTGACACTTGCGGTGGATCGATTAGTTAACGATACAGGCGAGTCTAATTTATCTATTAATCAGGTCCGACTCAGGGTCAATCCAGTTATGCTTGCTATAGAGCGTAATTATCATCAACTAAACACACCCGAAATTCAGGAAAGCGTTCGTTCCATGGCCAGAGAACAAGGCCTGCGGCTTTCCTTTGCCGGATTGGACGGGAAAATCATGCTATCTTCCAACCCATCCTCTGAAGGGCAGCATATTCAACTGGCATCCGCTTTGCATTATGATCTGAACCATGCCGCATATGCCAAGGATGGAGAGGATCTGTTGGATATTGCTTTCCCTGTCATACCTGCTGCTGAGGGAAAGCAGATCGGTAATGCCATTTTTACTATTCCTAAAGCGATGGTTACGGTACAGCCTTCTTCAATGCTTCCCCTTTTGGCTGTAGGCATCTCACTCATTATTGCTCTTATCTTGGGGACTCTCCTGATCTCCATGCATCGCAATCTGCATAAGCGGTTACTGTCTCCTGTAAACATGCTTCAGCATCATGCCGAGTCCATTCTCAAAGGACAATACGATCAACATATTCAATATCAACATGCAGATGAAATAGGCGAACTATATGCAATGTTTGATCTGATGCGGACCGAAATCAAGTTCTTAAGTGAACAACGCACTCAGCAGGAACAGGCACAAAAGGAACTCATCACCAACATTTCTCATGATATCAAAACGCCCATTACAACGATTAAGGCATACATTGAAGCCATAATCGAAGGCATATGTACAGATGAGAAAACACTCATGGAATATATGAGAATCATGCAAACCCACACGGACAAAACAGCCCAGCTGGTTGAGGATCTGTTAATCCATGCGCTTCAAGAGCTAGGTCAGATATCCGTGGAGCCGCGCGAAGTTTATAGTGGTCCCGTCTTCGAAGCCATGCTTGAATCGTTTGGACATGCTGTCAAAATTAAAGGCCTAACGTATGAAACACCAGATTCCGTCCCAAATGTATTAGTCCGTATGGATACGACAAGGATCGAGCAAGTTCTGTCCAATCTCATATCCAATGCACTGAAAAACACCCGTCCCGGAGATGTCATTCGTGTCCTTACAGAGCTCGATGCGGATCAGTTCATTGTAAAGATCGCGGATACCGGCCAGGGAATACAGCCACAGGATATGCCTTTTGTATTCGAACGATATTTCCGGGGACAGGCGTCTCCTGTGTACAGTCGTGTGCAGGATGGCGCAGGCCTCGGCTTATCCATTTGCAAAAATATTGTGGAGGCACACGGCGGACGTATTTCCTTCTCAAGCAAAGAGGGGCAGGGAACCATCTTTCAATTCAGTCTGCCGATCTGCTAAGTTTTCCATAAACCGTTCAAGCTGACATCTGGCCCTGTAATACTTTATTCATAATTTGATAAGACTTCCTCAACATGACCCCGCTAGAATAAATCGTATACTGCACCTGAGGGAGTGATCTGCTTGACCAAAACAACCATTATTCGTGCCCATAACCTATGCAAAACATACAGCACTGGCCCAGAGCAATATCATGCCATACGCAATGTGGATCTCGATATCTATGAAGAAGACTTCACGGTCATCATGGGTAACTCGGGTTCAGGCAAATCCACCCTGCTCTATCTGCTGAGTGGTCTGGATCATGTGACTGCCGGTGAGGTTTATTTTTACGATCAACGGATTGATGCTTACAGCGAACGGGAAATGTCCGATTTCCGCACTCGCCGTATTGGTTATATCTATCAGAGCATCAATCTGGTACCGGATCTCTCCATCAAAGAGAACATTGCATTGCCGGGATACATTGCCGGAACCAAAAAGAATGAAATTCAAATCCGGGCCGCCCAACTGATGAAAGCCTTGGATATTGACGGACAGAGCACCCGTCTCCCCTCCCAAACTTCAGGAGGTCAGCAGCAAAGAGCCGCCATTGCACGTGCTTTGATCAATACACCGGATGTGCTCTTCGCCGATGAACCCACGGGCAGCCTGAACTATGAGCATGGTCAGGCTGTTCTCGACATCCTGACCGACATTAACCGAAAAGGGCAGTCCGTTGTCATGGTTACGCATGATATTCAGGCTGCCTGCCGTGCCGATCGTCTTATCTTGATCCGGGACGGCAAGGTTGGAGGCGTTCTCGAATTTGATAAATATAATGAACATCAGATGCATGACCGTGAAGCCATCATATTTGCGTTTGTATCGGGGAAGGAGTAGCGATGGCTGCCATGTTGAAACTTAGCCTGTCCTACCTGAGCAGGAGCAAAATACAAAATGGTTTTATCGCTCTGCTCATTCTTTTATCCACGCTCCTCGTGTCTACGGCGGTCATGATCCTGGCCAACACGGGTAACCAGTTTAGGGATATGCACAACCGCACCAATGGATCGCATCAAATTCTGACATTTGAAAAAGGTCTGAATGATCCGCAGGCTGTGCACGACTGGTGGGCTTCCCAGGATGGCGTTGAAGTGTCCTCATTGCTAACGTATCGCGCGTTAGCAGGGATTGCTTTTAATGGCATGGATATTCCTAATATTTACCTCTACATGATAAGTACCCCTTCTCCTCCATGGGTTGTAGATGAACTTATTTTCTCCAAGGGAACACCTGAGGCTGCTCCAAAACAAGGTTCGGTCTGGATTCCAACATCCATGGCCAATGCCTACGATATATCGGTAGGAGACACAGTTGGCTTCAAAACCGGGTCCACTGCCTTGCATCTGAAAGTGTCCGCCATTGTCGTCGATGTGCCTTATGGAGCACCATTTACCAATACAGCACGGATCTGGATGAATCCCTTGGATTACCATCATGATGTCCAGTCACTTGCGGGAACCGATCATCACATGATGGGGATCCATTTCGACGATTACAGTTCGAATTCAAGGTATTGGGAACGTTACACGCTTGAGGCAGGCGGACCATTTCTGGAAACCAAGATGGAGTTTGAAGGCATTTCCTCTTTTTATCTGATCATTAACCAGATCGTTGGATTCATCATGATTTTCCTAGGGGTTGTCATGCTCGCCATTGCTCTTATTACGATAGGATTCACGATTTCGGATGCTATTCTGGCCAACTACAAAACGATTGGCATACTCAAATCATTGGGATTAACCTCTGCCAAAACGATCGGCACCTATGTGATTCAATATTTATTGCTTTCCTTAATAGCCATTATTCCAGGGCTCGCATTCAGTGTATGGGCATCCAAATTCATCATCAACATTTCCGTGTCTTCTCTTCGCGTGGGTAATAGTGACATGTCGGTCGAAGGAATAGGCTCGGCCATGCTGGTGGGCGTATTTCTGTTCGCATTGATCCTACTGTTCGTTGTGCTGTATGCCAGAAAAGCACGTCAGATCCAGCCAGTGCAGGCCATCCGTTATGGCATGTCGGAGACGGACCATACCCGGTTGGCACGCAGAATGAATTCCCCGCTGGCAAGCTTAATCGGGTTTACACGCCTGCCTGTAGCTGCAGTTCTCGGATTTCGCCATTTGTTGAAAAACACCAAAAGTTCCATTCTCATGCTTCTGCTGACGACCATTGCCTCATCCGTACTGGTTTTAGGATATGTTCTGTTAACCAGTATCACCGGAATTGTTCAGACATCTCCCAAATGGGGCTATGACAATGCCAACATTGCCGCTGTAGTTGTGAATAAGAGCACCTTTCCCAAAGACGAACTAAAGCAAAGGTTACAAGAAGATTCAAGAATTAAAAATGTGGGCTGGCAAGGAAACATCACGGGTGTACTTCATCCAGATTCTTCTGCTGATATGCAGGGGCAATCTACCAGCCTAGCTCTAAGTGTACTGGATGGAAGCTATCAGGAACTTGGATTTGAAACACTGCAGGGGAGAAATCCACAACAGGAAAATGAAATTGCCATCGGGGTAAGTGTAGCGAGAACATTAAACAAAGAGCCGGGTGACTTCTTGGAACTTTATATTGAGGGAGAAAAGCGCACATTCCTCATCACAGGCATCTATCAAGCCATCGCCAACATGTCTATCTCGGGGCGGATTACGACGGCGGCCATGAGCGCCATACATCCGAATTTTGGTGACTTTGATGCTGTATTCATTAATCTGAATGATCCCATGCAAGCCAATCAGGTCGCCGAGGAATTAAATGACCAATTTAAAGATTCCGCTTCGGTCGTAACTCAGAAGACACTGCTTGATTCGGTCTACGCAGAAGCGGCAGCCGTCCTGATCTACCCCATGAGCCTAATCGGGCTGCTATTCCTCCTGGTTACATTTATTATCATCTTCAGTACCTGCCGGATTAGTATCCGCAAAGAAAGCAGAACCTACGGAATTTACCAATCGATTGGTATGACATCCCGGCGTATTCGAGTGTCCGTTGCAATGGGAGTGGCAGCCCTTTCTGCCATTGGTGCTATACTTGGAATCCTGGTAGGAGTGTATTTGCTGCCTATTCTACTTGAAATGGTCCTTGCGGGTTACGGTATTGTTCAGCTTCCCCTTATTCTCCATTGGGGTGGAATTGGTCTATTCGCTTGCATAAGCATGATTGCAGCAGCCCTTGGCTCCTGGTTCTCTTCCCGTGTGATTCATGAAACATCGCCACGTATGCTGGTTATTGAATAACATTGACAATATGCAAAAAAAACAGCCTTTTGGGGTCCTTTAAGGATCCAAAGAGGCTGTCTTTTTGTCCTGATATTACTCTGTCGATGATCCCTGGTTCTTGATTTTGATTTTGATATCATAGGTAATCGGGATTTCACTGAATGTTTTATCCCAATCCGATTTAACCTTCTTCCATACTTTTGGATATTTAATGCGCAATTTCTCGCCAAACCCGCCAACATCCACCTTGTACTTATGCTGAATTTTATCTAGCGCCTGTTTTACCTGCTGTTCAGCGATTTTTTTAAAATCATTCTCCAATTTGTGAATGTATTCTTCGTTTCCCTCTACTTCGGGAACAGCCCAATCTTCCATAAACCAACCTTCCGATTCCACCTTGACATGAAAAGAGATCTCGTCCCCATGGACTGTAGGAATAATTTTGCCTTTGGTATGCTTAATTTCATATACAATCGTACTCCCGGTTCGTTCCTCATATGTTTTTAATACGCCTCCCTTAGGCCTTTCCTGAATCCACGACAATCCTTCGAGATCTACTTGGCTTAACGTTCCAATAAGGCGTTTACTCTTCGAGTCATATATCCCAGCCCCTGAAAATTTATGTTCTCCTTTATATGAGATCACGTTCTGCAGGAGAAAGCTTCGGCCCGACTGCATGGTTGCGTCCAGCTTGGCCAGTGACACGGCAGGCATGATTTTGTTGGACAAGTATGAATTGTCTACAAGACCTGTCAGGTAAAATGCCGGGATTTCACTGGGATCATTGGAGTGTAATGCATCAATGGCTTTTCCATCACTCACGACGACCAGGCAGCTTGGCCGGATATCGTTATCACGTAATACAAAATCAAGTAATTGTTCCAAACTGTATTTCCGCGAAACTTCCTGCGAAACGACGATAACTTTCAAGTGATGCCCGATAAGGGGGCGATCCCTTCGGAGTGCAAACTGACGAAAAATTTCTAATAGAGAATCCCCCGTCAATTGTTCATTGAAATAGGATTTCCCGGATGCTGGAGAACCTTGTTGGCTATTTGGCTTAGAGGAATCCTTAGGTACAATTTGCACAGTGGCGGTTACATTATCCTCTTTGGGATAATGACCCCCACGGGCGTTTACATCCTTTTCAAATTCGGTTTGCTCGGCGACATCAATCCCCAGCGCCACATAGACGCCCAGATCCTCGATCTCTTTGCTGCTCCAGCATCCGGTTTGCGTAAACAGCATACATAACGATACAGAAAACAGCATTAATTTCTTCCAAGGTATACTCATTGCTTCCCGCCTCCCTTCTTGCGAACAAGACTTATCAGCAATAAAAGGGTTGGAAGGATTCCAAATAGATATATGGATGCTTTCCCCACAAAATCTCCTAATGCGAAAGTCTCGTTTACATCGTTTGGAAGAAAGGCAACAAGATAAATAAAAGAAACTAATATAAACATGACTCCCAGTATTTCCTTTCGTTTGAACAATTGAGCGCATCCTATGGAAGCGGCGTACAGTGTAATGGTGAAAGTAGAGAAGATCTGCATAATCCAGATTACCAGCAGTAACGATTCGAACCGTTCAAATATCAATCCCTGGATCTCAAAACTTCGCATTAAATCGAGTGTAGGCCACGTTCTGGTCTTCATCCCATTAATGGACAAGCTGCCCACAACCATAACGACCGTAACCAGATATATCAACGTAGGAATAGCTGTTCCCCAAATAATCGCCTTATTTCCCTTTTCGGGACTCTTCATATACGCCATGATGACAAACATGATTTCATAACCTGTAAACGCGAGAAGCGAAGGCTTCAATCCTTTTATAACCGGCATAAACCCATCGCCAAGCACAGGTCTCAGATTGTTAATTTCAAATACTTTGCTGCTAAGCAGGATCGCTATGACAAAGATAACAATTGTGATAGGCAGAATAATCTCAAACAACCGGACGATCGCATTCAGACCGCCCGATATGAGGTAGATCCCAATCCACATAAACCCCATCACAATCGCCCATGTCGGCGTACGCTCGAGCAGATATAAATTGGTCGCCTCCGCCAAAACCCTTACTTCAAATGCAGAGATAATGAGAAAGAACAGGATGATCGCCATACTGAACAACAAGGCAATCCACTTGCCGGTAATTTCCGGGACAAACTGGAACACCGTTTTTCCCGGAAATCTCCGGCATAATAGGACCATCATAAAACCAATGAGCATGATAACCAAACCCGAGATCATAATGGAAATCCAGACATCAGGTGTATCCACTGCTTCCACGGTTGTCCGCGGCAAGGTCAGGATGCCTGCTCCCAGCATGTAGTTGATGATCAAGATCGCAGCCTGAGTTGTTGTTATGGGCGTGTAGGAAGACTTCATCGGTTTCACCTCTTCATCAGTTTCATAGCCTTGTCCTTATTACTTGCGATCCTGATCTTTGGGTTTCATCATTAAAGGTCGTTTCTTCATCATGTTCATTGGTGACCTGATCAGAAAGTCCTTCCAGTCCGACAATCTGTAAGGAACACTCGGGCTGACATATGGTACGCCAAAGCTCTGTAACCGTGCAAGATGACTGCATAGCAGCAGGATAAACAAAACGACCCCGTACAAGCCAAGTACAGCCGCACTAAACATGCCGATGAAACGCAGAATCCGCAGCGTAATCCCTGCGCTGTACGTCGGAATGGAGAATGACGAAATTGCCGTAACTGCAACGACAATAACCAGAAACGGACTGACAATCCCTGCCTGTACAGCCGCATCCCCAATAATGAGACCACCGACGATCCCCATCGCAGGTCCAATCGGTTTCGGCAAACGTATGCCGGCTTCACGCAAAATCTCAATGGCCGTCTCCATAATGAGGGCTTCAATAATGGAGGGAAACGGTACTCCTTTTCGCGTCTCAATAATCGTCAAAGCCAGTTTGGTCGGAATGAGACCAGGATGAAAGGAGATAAACGAGATATACAAGGCAGGCGCAAGAAGTGCAATCATGGCCGCCAAAAAACGAAGCATGCGGAGAAAGGTACCCGGAATCCATCGCTCATAATAATCTTCAGGTGATTGCAGCAGCATGCTGAAGGTTGTCGGTACAATCAAGGCAAAGGGTGTACCATCAAGCAATATGGCAACGCGGCCTTCAAGTAATGCGCTAATAACACGGTCCGGTCTCTCGGTATTTTGCACCTGTTGAAAAGGACTCAGTTGATCATCCTCAATAAGCTGCTCTACATACCCTGATTCCAACATGGCGTCCATATCCAACTTTTCGATTCGCTTTTGTACTTCAGCTACAATCTCGGGGTTAGCGATATCCTGTATGTAGGCAATTACCAGATCCTTTTTAATGCGTTTACCTACTTCATATTTCTTTATGAACAGGCTCTGGTTACTTCCATATCGCCGTAGTACCCCCGTATTATCACTGAGACTTTCCGTAAAACCAATTCGCGGACCACGGAGCAGGGCTTCAGACAACGGCTCTTCAACGCTGCGTTGTTTCCCTTTCGCTGACCCAATCAGGAGGGCTCCTGGCATCCCTTCCATAATCAGAGCATTTTTCCCGGAGAGCACAGCCAGAGCAAGTTCCTGCAATGATTCGGTTTCCTCTACCTGACTGACAGGCAGCAAATGATTTTTCAGATATCCCTTAAGCAGGTGAGCATTATCCGGATGCATGAATGCATCCTGTTTCTGTCCAGGTACCCCTCTAAGCATTAGCGGCTTAATCAAATGATTATCAAGCATCTCCTGATCTACCAGACCATCGACATACATGACAGCAGCAGGTGTATCCGTACCATAGATGTTGAACTCCCGGATGTGTACATCGGCGTTCTGACCAAAGGTTTCTCTTGAACTAATCAGATCTGTAGCATAGTTTCCGGTAAGTTTAATATTTGCATATTCTCCGGTTTCGCTTCCCTGTGCTTGGTCGGCACTATTGGATGAGGAAGAAGCGGCCCCTTGCTTCTGCTGAGAATCGGGTTTGCTGAATGTTCCTCTTTTGATCGAGGATCGAATCCAGCGGCTTGCTTTTAATATCGCAAGTGGGATACTGAACACTAAAAAAGCTTGCATCCACATGGACCATTCAGGCACGTACGATAAAATTTTGGACCACATCATCCTCACCCCAACATTTCTCTATGCTGTATACTTGCAGGTATTCCTGAGTATTCTTTCCCAGATTGTTCACAATAATTCCCGTTTTTTTGGCGTAATAAAAAGCAGGTTCCTGTTCAGGAAACCTGCTCTTCGTTAGATCGTTAGTGGTCGTTTATAGAGAGTGAATTATCTATTAAACAATCTTCGTTACTTGCTGAGCTTTGGCATCAAGCAGCTGTGCTGACGCAGCAATGGTTGTAAAATCATTCAATGCTATCTCAATTTGCTGCTGGCTCTGTTCAACATATTCGTCAACTTTCTGTGTTCCCCCGGTAATGTTCTTCATCTCTTTCGTTATACCATTCACACTGTCCCGGATTTCATTAATGGAGTTCTCCACCATGCTCGACAGCTTTTTGACTTCCTTGGCTACCACATCGAACCCACGTCCATATTCGCCCGCATGTGCCGCTTCAATGGCAGCATTCAGCGCCAAAAGCTGTGTCTGTGACGCTATCTCCCGAATGGTTTTGACGACACCCTGGATGGAACCTGCCTGCTCCTGCAGATGGGTCAGTGTAGCCCGGTTATGGGCAGATACTTCTGAAATTTGCGTAATGCTGGACATCAGCTCCTGACTGCGTTCTATACCGATATCAGCATGCTCATTCAGTTCATGTGACATCGTTTTCAATTCATGGACCACAGCCGAAATATTTCGCTGACGGCTTGTAATGTTTGTAGCAATTTTGGAGACTCCGAGCACCCTCTGGTTGAATTCATCATAGACAGGCATATACGTGGCTTCGAGCCAGACCGAATTGTCTTTTGCATCCTTGCGTTCGATCTTGTCCTGGAAGCTTACCCCGTTAAAAATGCTCTGCCAGAACAGCTCATAATCCGTGCTGTTCGCAAATTCAGCAAAGCACAATTGCCGATGATGCATCCCATACATTTCGTCTACCTGGTACCCCATCGTACTCGCAAAAACTTCATTAACGTAGGTCACTCGCTTGTCCAGATCGAAACGAATGATCGCCAGATTTTTTTCCATGGCCTTAATAACCAACTCATCAGTGACAGCGTCTTTCTTCTCCAACTCTAATGTAAGCACCTGATTTCCCCCCACACTTCAATGCATAATAGATTATTACAAAATCAAATATCCAAAAAATAGACACCAGGCTCCCCAACCGTTATGTACATGTATAAATAAAGTTCTGAAAGCTTCTACTATTGATACCCCAATTCGGGACATTTGGATCACTTCCATCTGGTTTTTTCAAAAAAAAGTTCGCCTAACAATCTTTTGACCTACACGAAAAAGAACCGTTCCATCAGGACGGTCCTTTCACTATTATAATTTTAAGATCCGAATTCATTATTACGCCTATGTTAAAGCTATGTCCTGCTTACTGGAGGGGTCCAGCGCTTCGCCTCACTGTCTTTGGGATACTGGATGCCTGCAGGGTAAGAGATCAGCTCGATCAGCATGCCCCACGGTGATCGCCCATACACGAACTGATTGCCATCTCCGCTTTCAGGGTCAGGGTCAGATTCTCCTCTGTATCCAGAATCATCCTCGAGGCAGCTTGTCCGCATACCGGCTGCGCAGTTCAGCGAGCCGCTCGAGCTTGGATAAAGCCAGCTCTTTCTGCAGCAATCCCACAGCCAGCACCAGCTGCTCCATAAGCAGAAGCGGAGTAACCATCGAGTGGAATTCACCCAGCTCCCCCCGGCTTACATAAAAAGACAACTCGGTGGCCAGTCCATATAACAGATCCTCCCGGTCTGTCACGAGCACAGCCTTGCTGCTTACTTCCTTCGCATAATCCAGTATGACCTCCGCCTCAGGCAGCAGACGGGTGAAACTCATCAGTAAAACCATATCCTCCTGCTGCATGTGCATCAGGGATTCAAGCAGTTCATGTCCGCTCCCGGCAAGATGGATGACTGTTAATCCGAATCTGGATAACCGGAATGACAGCAGCTCCGCCAAACCAGCTGAAGGTCCCGGAGCATAAAGATATACTCTTCTTGCTTCAGCGAGGATAGAAGCTGCATGCTCCAGATCTCCCTGTTTCATATGTGATAAGGTCTCCTGCAGATGGGACACCGAGGCTTCCAGCAATTGCAAAGGCAAGCTGCTCGTGTCCATGCGGGATATCGTTTTATTTAACTTGAGTGCAGGTGTGGTGTCTTCCGAAGTGCGCAGCCGTATTTTGAACGCTTTGGCATTGTCATACCCAACGGCGCGCCAAAAGCGGGAAACCGTTGCTATGCTGACGCCTAGCCTATCGGCAATCTCCTGCTCTGTCATGAACAATATCTCTTCAGGGTTGCGTTCAACAAAATCGGCAATTTTCAGATGACCAGGTGACAGCTGTTCTTTCTGGGCAAATAAATTCATTCCGGATACACTCCTTTTCTCGCTCTGCTATCAGTATAACAGCTGACTCAGGCTCTAGTGGTTTATGTATGTAATAAATTTTTCATTTAAATTTTATTTTGTAATAAATATTACATCTGATTTACAAATGTCTCCCTTTGCGTTAATACTCTGCCCCTAGACTGTGGCTATGCTCAACAACATTCAGGGAGGTATGTATCGATGAAGAAGATGACTGAGCGTTATACGCTGACGTCTTCACAGAAAATGATGGTGTTTGTGCTTTCCATGTCACTGTACGGCTTGTCCAACATGTTCACCGAGCTCATCCCCAAGCTTCAGCTTGGACCGATTGAATTGTCCGTTGAATATTTTGTTTTTATTCCACTGACACTCTGCATTTTGTTCCATCCCATGATTGCCGCCCTTGGGGCCGCACTTGGAGAAGTGATTTTCGGTGAGCTGATGCTGGGGCAATTCGGCGGGCTCGGTGAACTGGAGAAATTCATTACCTTTTCCTTCGCCATGTATGTCGCAGGCCGCATGGTCAGTGATCCGCGCAATCGCAGACAGGTCGGCGTGGCCGCCATGACTGGGGTTATCATCCATCAGTTTCTAAGTTCATTGGTCGATATCGGTAAAGTATGGATTGGTGTGGAAGAGCTCGAAGCCGTTCCTGGGCTTGCCGAGAGTGTTGTGCTCATCGAAGGGGTTGGTTTCCTGAATGACGTATTGTTCTCGGGTATCCTGTTCGCTCTGCTGCCTACCTTGTACCTCGTTCCACTTCTCTATGGCAAAATCGAACCGCTGCTGGGCATAAAGCCTCGTAATCCTGGCATGAAATATGAAGGGGCTGTTTTTTTTCGTCCGAAACTGATTCTGATCGGTCTGCTGCTGCTCGCACTGGCCTTTGGCGCAGAATCCCTGTCCGAGATGGACATCAACTTCGCGGTATGGGAAACGGATTATGCCGATCAATATGGTTCCACATCGATCTGGATCAGTATCGGAGCCGCTGCATTGATTGCAGCAGTCACCCTGTTGATCATGCGGGCCAAACGGAGCAAAAACAAAACGGCACCAGGTACGGAGAACCGCCCTTATGCCTAATATACATTCTTCTCAGTCAGCTTCTTCATCGGATTCCGCTATTGCTATTCATAACGTTACTTTTACCTATCCGGGTTCGGAAGAACCTGTTCTGAACGGAGCATCACTTGAGCTTGCCCGTGGAAGCTTCACAGCCATTATCGGAGGCAATGGATGCGGCAAGTCAACGATGTGCAAATTGTTCAACGGCCTCATTCCTCAGTTCTACACGGGAGACTTCACGGGTGAAGTCCATGTGCTCGGTGTCCCAGTGGCAGGACAAAGTGTTGCAGACTTATCCAGAAAAATCGGCTATGTCTATCAGGATTTTGATAATCAGCTGGTGCGTCCAACCGTACTGGATGAAGCATGCTTTGCCCCACTGAATTACGGGCTCGCCAACTATAAGGAGCTGGGTGAACGTGCGCTGGCGATGTGTGGTCTGGACTCCATCCATAATCGGTACATCTGGGAATTGAGCGGCGGCCAGAAGCACCTGCTCGCGCTGGCTGGCGCACTATCGCTGGACCCGGATATTCTCATCGTGGACGAACCTGTCTCACAACTGGATCCACAACATGCCAGACTGATCTATGAATGCCTGTCTCGCTTGCACGCAGAGCATGGCAAGACCATTATTGTCATCGAGCATCATACCGAATTTATCGCCGACTTCTGTGCGAATGTGGTCCTGATGGACAAAGGAAGTGTGCTGTGGAACCTGCCAGTCCAAGAAGGGTTGAATCGGATCGCAGATCTGGAGCGAATGGGTATCCAGCCTCCTGAGGTGACCCGTGCAGCCATTCAGGCTGCACAATCATTCACAAGATCCCCCTCCAAACCTCTGGAGGATAGTCAGCTCTTCCCCACCACGGTGGAGGAAGCAGCCGTTTATTTTAAGGAACAACACCCTGCTGCGATATCAGCACTACTGGTACAGGGTAGACCACCCAAAGTCGCGGAGAACATGGTCCAGTCACGTTCTGAACACGAGAATGCCAATTCTCTTCCGATTGTTCAATTCAAGGATACACGTCTGCGGTACAGGGGGCTTGGCAAAAAGGAGCATGAAGTCATTCGTGGGGTTAACTTTTCACTCCATGAAGGAGAACGGATCGCCCTGGTCGGCAACAATGGCGCGGGCAAGTCCTCACTCCTCAGACTCATGGCCGGCATCAGTCTGCCTCAGGAAGGCAGTGTCAGCGTGCTTGGAGAAATTACACATCGTTCATCATTGGAACAGCTGGCAGGCCGGGTCGCCTATATTTTTCAGCATTCGGCCGAGATGTTTATCGAAGACAGTGTCCGCAAAGAAGTCTCGTACTTCCTGAGAACCCGCCGCATCCAGGGAGCGGATGAGCAAATCACACATGTGCTGGATCGTTTCCGTCTTACGCCGCTGCAGGAACGGGACGCCCGTCTCCTCAGCGGTGGACAACAGCGGCGCGTCACCCTTGCGATCGGTGCAGCCATGAAACCTGCCCTTATGCTGCTTGATGAGCCTACTGCCAATCTGGATTTGGCCACTCGGGAAGAATTGATCGGAGTATTGGATGAATTGGATCAGCATGTGCGAACAACCGTGATTGCAACCCATGATATGCAGCTGGTTACCCAATGGGCCAGTCGTGTCATCGTGCTTCACAATGGACGAGTAGAAGCCGATGGATCACCTGCCGAGGTGTTTGCCGATGAACCGCTTCTGCGTCGCTCCGGACTTTCGCTTACTCAGATGATGGAACTTTCGCATCGCTTGGGTCTGTCTGCACTATGTCCAACACCCGAGATTTTTGTTGAGAACCTTCGGAATCTCTCGTTTACCAAGGAGGATGACATTCATGCAGCTTGTCCGCAGCTGGTTTGACAAAATATCGATTGAACGCATTCAGCTGGAGCTGATGAATACCGTGTACGGCAGCGGTCATGCGAGCCTGTCACGAATTGACCCCCGTGTCATGCTGATCTGGTACCTCTTCTTTGCCATCGTGCCCTGGTTTATTCATAACGGTACGGTGCTGCTTGGCATGTTTCTGCTCATGGTCACCACGACCATTTTGTCCCGGGCTGCTCCCTTCATTATCATCATTCTATGTCTGGGGCTGATCGGTCAGGTGGGCTGGATGTTTATTATTTCGCTGTTCTTCGGAGGCAACCTGGAATCCGCCTTCCCCTTGCTGCTGCTGACCCTGAAGCTGTCGATCGTCTCGCTGGCAAGCATCACTGTCTTTTCCGGCATGGACCCGGAACGGATTGGGGATGGATTACTGGCACTCGGAATGCCTGCGGCATTCTCATTCAGCCTTTCGTATGCGTACCGCATTCTGCCTGTGCTGTTTGGTGAATTCCGCAACATTATGCTGTCCTACAGACTGCGGGGTCAGGTTCCTTCCAGACCTGGCTGGCTATACTGGCGGCTCGTTGTCTATTATATGAAACTGTTTGTTGTGTCCTTCTTCCCGTTAATGCTGGCTACGGCTAAACGTTCCCGCACCACCGTTGAAGCACTGGAAACCCGTGGTTTCTCTTACGGGATGAAGCATCCTGAGTCCAAACGGCTGAAGCTGGCCCATCTGAAGATCACTTCGCGTGACATCGGTTTTCTTGCCGGGTCAGCCATCTATGCGGCTCTGCTGTTCTGGCTGGGCGGACATTATGAAATTTTGTAATTCATATACTTAACCATTCATGGAATAAAAGGAGTGTCTCATATGCGTATTGATCTTCATACCCACGGCAAATTATCCAAAAACTCTGATTTCTCCGTCGATTACTTCACCGAAATGGTCACCGAGGCCAAAGCCAGCGGACTGGACGCCCTCGCGCTTACCGAACATTTCAACACTCGGCACTTCTACGATGTCTATGAAACACTGGATCGCCTCTACCCTTACAACGGGGAATATTATGATGCGGACGGACTGCGCATTTTTCCCGGGATGGAAGTGGATATTCAGGAGACAGGACATATTTTGCTGATGGGTCAAAAAGAACATATCCTCGCCGTTCGTGCCCGCCTGGAGAATTATACATCCAAGGGGTCCTTCATCCCCTTTGCCGAACTGCTTGATCTGGCAGAAGCCTGGCCCCTGCTCAAAATTGGTGCACACCCCTTCAGGGAATCCACTCCCCTGTATGAGCTGGACCGCGATCTGCTTGCACGTTTGGATGCTTTCGACTTGAACGCCAAGGATATGTACAAATCCGGCATCCAGACCTGCCGAACTCAGGTTGAATCGTTCGCCCAGTCTCTTGGCAAACCCGTAACAGCTGGAAGCGACACACACCAATGTCTGCAATACGGCAGTGTCTTCAATGTTCTGGATCACCCGTGTACATCGGTTGCCGAACTCAAAGAGCTAATCCTTGCCGGAAGCTACAATATTGAAATCTCCCCCGATCTTCCTCTCCGCGTGAAAGCTTCGGTGATGCTGAAAAAAGTGATGAAACGTCTTGCCAAGCTCGAAGCCGCCAGCTTGCAGGAAGTGTAGTCAATTGCATGATACGATTAAATGAATTGGACCTGCAGGAACTGTCCTGCAGGTCCTTTTTTATGTTTCATAATGTAAGTCCTCCGTGTATTGTAAGATCCTCCGCCGCTAATACCATCTACTTAATTCAGCTACCATCACAGGATTAATAAGTTCATCGCCGATTTCTAGATTTGTGATTTTTTTCACTTTTATTCTGAACCGGAACGATTACGATGATTTTATCACTTATATTACTCACGAGTAACATGAGCCTAAAATGATGAACATTCCTATTTATCGATGAAGTACATGAATGAACCCAAACAACAGGAGGTACACAAACATGAGTCATCCTTATACGAAGCTGTTTACCCCATTCCACATCGGAAACATGGAAGTGAAGAATCGAATTGTCATGTCCCCCATGGGTACAAACTCTGCCGGTCCCGATGGTCGGATCTCCCTTGAAGAGATTGATTACTATGAAGAACGTGCCAAAGGGGGTACAGGCATGATCATCCTAGGTGCACAATTTCTGACAGAAGATTTGGCTCAAGGCGTGCTGGAAGGCATCGTTGAAAAGGATTATGTCGTTTCAATGCTCACGGACCTGGTAGATGCGGTGCAGCGCTATGGCACCCGAATCATCGCTCAGTTAAGCTGCGGCACCGGACGTAATGCGCTGCCAGACCGTTCGGGCAAGCCTCCGGTATCAGCCTCAGCCATCCCTGCCATCTACAATCCGGAGGTTTTGTGCCATCCTCTCACGGTGGAGGAAATTCAGACGATCATGGATCAATTTGCCGATTCGGCAGCCAGATTGAAACGGGCGGGCTTCGATGGGATCGAGATTCATGCCCATGCCGGTTATCTGATTGACCAGTTCATGTCCCCGATCTGGAACAAACGTGAGGATGAGTACGGAGGCAGTACCGAGAAGCGGATGCGGTTCGCCGTTGAGATTGTACAGGCGATTCGCAAGGCAGTAGGTCCCAATATGCCTATTCTGTTCCGAATCGCACTGGATCATCGCTTCGAAGGCGGTCGTACTGTTGAAGACAGTCTGGAGATGCTTCAGATTCTTGAACGGGCTGGTGTGGACGCCATTGATATCGATGCAGGCTCCTACGAGAGAATCGATTATATTTTCCCGCCAGCCTATCTGGGTGATGCCTGTATGGATTACATGTGTGGACCTGCACGACAAGTGGTCAACATTCCGATCCTGAACTCGGGCAGTCATACTCCGGAGAGTGCAGTCCGGTTAATTGAATCCGGAGATGCCGACTTTGTCATGTTTGGTCGTGCGCTCATTGCCGATGCCGAGCTTCCGAACAAGCTGCGCGATGATATGCGGGAGGATATTCGTCCATGTATCCGGTGTAACGAGGAATGCATCGGTCGCATTATTGAACGCAATACCAAGATCAGCTGTGCGGTCAACATTCAGGCTGCGAACGAGAAACGCTTCACCATCGAGCCGGCAGAGACACCCAAGAACATCGTTGTTGTAGGTGGGGGTCCATCCGGACTGGAAGCAGCTCGTGTTGCCGCACTCAAAGGGCATAGCGTTACTCTGTATGAAAAAGAGGCAGCAATTGGCGGACAGGTGACCAGTGCGGCTACGCCGGAATTCAAAGGCCAGCTGCGTGCCTTGATTGGCTGGTATGAACGGCAGTTACAGCAGCTTCATGTGCAAGTACAGCTCAATCATGAGATCACACCGGATGATCCGGCACTCCAGGCGGCAGATCATATTTTCATTGGGGCAGGGGCAGTCCCTCTCATCCCGCCTATCCCAGGAATTGATAATGATAACGTCGTTGGGGCCATTGAGGCTCATTTGCAGAAGGAGCTTGTTCGCGGCGAACAGATCGTCATTACAGGCGGCGGCTTAACAGGTTGTGATCTGGGGCTTGAGCTGGCCATGGAAGGCAAAAAAGTCACCATCGTGGAGATGCGTCCGGAAGCGGGACAGGACGTGATGTACATTAACCGTGCAGCTCTGATGCCCATGCTGGATAGCTACGGGGTTACGATACTCGGGGGTCACAAGGTTCTTTCCTTTGAAGCAAATGGCTTATATGCAGAGAAGGGCGATGGTACCAAGGTATTCATTGAGGCTGAGACCATTATTAATGCGTTCGGGATGAAGAAAAATACAACGATAGCCGAACTGATCCGGGCCAAGTTTGAATCCAAAACAAGCCTTATAGGAGATTGCGTTAACATTGGCAAAGTAGGTACTGCCATTCGCTCTGGCTTTTATGCTGCGAGTGCGATCTAAAGGAAGCTCTAAAAGAGCCAGACTTCGATAATACGGAGTCTGGCTCTTTTTCTACCAATGATATAACGTAACGTAAAATACGACCGATCAACGTCATTGGGTAACGATATCTCGCTGCTTGCAAAAAATATTAATCCCGATGCTGCGTATCCAATATACCGTAGAAAAAGAGATCCTGCGTGATCCGGGCCAGCTGTGATGGCGTCTCATTTCCAGGCAACAGCTTAATCAGTGTTAACCGCTCCACAATGGCCAGCAGACATTCAGCGAAGAAGACCGTGTCGAGATCATGCCGATAATATCCGGCTTGTTGTTCTGCAATCAGATTCTGTTCCATCAGTCCGGCAATCTCGGCCTTGATTCTCACAGACTCCGCGGACTGGTACAGTCCTATTCGGGTCAGCGCCGGATTTTCTCCAAGATACCGGTAGATCTGTCCCAATGATTCCACAACAGCTTCCTTGAGATCATCCCTGTTCTTTCCTGGCTGGATATGACTATTACGAACCACCTGACTTAATCCAGTCCGAAAACCATCGACCAGCTCTGCAAAAGCAGCCTCTTTGCTCTCAAAATACAGATAGAATGCAGGCTGTGTCACCCCCGCACGGGCAACGATGGAACTTATTTTCGTCTGATAAAATCCATTTAGCGCGAATTCCTCTGCGGCAGCCTCCAGCAGTCGAAGTCTGCTCTCTTTACCGATAACCCCTTGTTTTCGCAATCCAGTCCTCTGCCCCCTCTCTACTCAGGGCTTGCCTCTGACGTTAGGCCCTTCTCTAATTATACATAACCTATGTGCATTAATTAAGCAGACCGTGTTATCAACCATCAAAGGGACATGGCCAGGCTCAGGTTTTCTGAAGATCCACACGTTCTGCACGTTCATTTTTCTTATATTGAGTAGGTGATTCGCCCATCGTGTTGGTGAAAAGATTGGTGAAATAATTCGCGTTCTGATAGCCCAGAACATGTGCGATCTCACTCACCTTCATGTCCGTTGTGCTCAGCAGCCGCTTCGCTTCCCCCATTCTTCTATAGACAATATAACGGATCGGGGAATCATCGTACTTATGTTTGAACACATGAGATAGGTAGTATGGGTTCATGTGAAAGTGTGCAGCAATATCCTGGAGCTTCAGGTGTTGAAGGTAGTTCTCATCCAGATACTCCTTGATCCGTACGGCAAGATGATCCGAATCTTGTTTTTTTGAGGCATTGGGTTGAACCAACCGCTGAACTAAGACAAGTAGTACATCAAGTAACGCCTCACAGATCTTCTCGTAACCCGTCTTTTGATTGGAGGATTCCTCATACATGAACTCGAACAGCTCACCGATTCTGCCAGCATACGCTTTGGTTTGGATATACGGAGATGCGTTTTCGGGAATTAAATGTTTGGTATGCGTTCCATCCGAATAGATATTGGCTATTCCACAATAATAAAGACTGAGTGGACAGACGGGAGAGGTACATTGTTCATGAATGACACCTTGATTGTAGATTAAGAGATCGCCTTTTTTGACCGTATAGGGATGTTCATTAATTTTAATAATGCCTTCTCCATCAGACACATACACCATTTCACTGATATCCTCATGCATGTGACTTGGAAAATTCCAATTCGGATTGCCGTTCACTTTGCCTATATACAGCAATCGGGAGGATGTTTCTTTTCTTGTCTTACTCATTCTTGTATCTTCCCTTCATCCGTGCATGATTCTCCTCTAGCTGTACTAATATACCCCTTTTTCCACAGCAAGATCTATAATTTTTCAGAAAAACAAAGCAAGATCTTTCATTGTCTTCCCCTCCCCAATTTTTTATGATGAGTCATGCACCTGTAAATCCATCACATTTCAAGGAGTCGAGGATCGATTGAAAAAGCTGATTTTTTATATGATCGCCATTGCAACAGGAGCACTTCTAAGCTTTGAAGGTGCACTGTACGGCAAGCTTGGAGAACAAGTCGGCACGCTGGAAGCTGATTTTTATAATTTCTTCATGGGTGCGATTATTTCACTGATTTTGTTAATTTTCTTCGGAAAAGGAAACCTCTCTGCCATCACCAAATTTCCGAAGTGGAACCTGCTTGGTGGTTTGCTCGGAGTTACCTACCTGCTTACATTGGTTATTGGTGTTCCCATTGTGGGTGTGGGCATCTCCATGATTGCCATTGTCGTCGGGCAAATGGTGACCAGTATTCTGATCGATCACTACGGATGGCTGGGCAGCAGCCGCAAACCGGTAGGAAGCAAACGAATCGCCGCCTTGGTACTGATGCTGGGCGCGCTGGCTCTTACTTTATTCTAGAGGAGGATTACGATGGGCATAGGTTTATTGATTGTTGTCGTCACTTTGATTGGTGGAGCTGTGCTTAGTGCACAGTCCTCCATTAATGGTACCATTAGCCGGAATATCGGCTTGCTGGAGACGGTTTTTTTCACATTTGCGTCAGGCACACTAATTCTGGCGGTACTGATCAACTTTTTTGGCAGTGGGCATCTGCTCGACTTGCTTCATGCACCAAAATTGCAGCTCTCTGCGGTTTTCATGGGCTTCGGATATCTGTTTCTGTCCACCTTGGCCGTAAATAAACTGGGTGTGACCCCCGCCAACCTCACCGCGATTGTAGGTCAGATTGTTGCCGGTTTTATTATCGACGCAACAGGCCTTTTCGGTGGTGAGTTCATCGAATTCTCCTGGCAGCGGGCTGTATCCCTCGTACTGATGTTGGCTGCACTGGCTTTAATTTTCAGTGAAAAACATGATGAAGCTCAATCGGCGACGCTTAGCAAATAAATGAGTGGTACACTTCGGTATCCGATTCGACTAAGTGATCTTCAGATTGCTTGAATGTTCTTAATAGAACGCCACTAATAAAGAAACCAAAAAAAAGAAGAGCACATTGGGATCAATGTCTCTTCTTTTTGTTGCATTTTAATTATGGTCTACATACATCTACATACCGAGTGAGTGGAGCTCATCCCTTATGTTTATTTTAGAAATCATGTACGGTCACACAGAGCTGAATCGCAATCCCGAACGGATCCCGCACAATGCCGTAGCCCGGGCTAAATTCATTTTGTTCGTAAGGCACAAGCACCTTCACACCCTCATGCTGCACAAGTGAAGCATATAGTTGATCTATTGTACTTTTATCTTTGGATTGAATACATAGAGACGTACTGTTTCCGAGCTGCCACGGTCTCTCCGTGTCCATTGCATCCTCGGCAATCATGATTTTGTTGACCCCAATTTCCAATACTGAATGCGTAATATATTCTTCTTGGCCCGCAGGGTATTCGAAACCCGGATTCATTTCCTTCATCTCTTTATAATTTTTCTTGAAGAGTACCTTGGCGCCCAGATATTCCTCATAGAATGCAATGGCAGCTGCCGCGTCCCCGTTCATCGACAAAAATGGAATTACTTCAAAATTCATTGGTTTGCCTCCTTGGTTCGATTGGTTTACACTTATCACTATAACCATGAAAGGTGCCAATCCATGGCACCATTGAGAGGCTTCCATAATGAAAAAATCAGAACGCATGAACCAGATGCTGCGCTTTATCAATCAAAAACAGCAATTTACTCTGCAAGATTTAATGCAGGAGTTTCAGATCTCCAAGCGAACCGCGCTAAGAGATATCTCCTCATTGGAAGAGCTTGGTGCCCCCATCTATGTGGAGTATGGTCGGTATGGCGGTTATCGTCTGCTTCAGCACATGCAGCTGCCTCCCATCTCGTTTAACACGGGCGAGCTGCATGCCCTTTATTTTGCCATGCAGGCCCTCCGCAGCTTCTCCAGCTTGCCCTTTCAGGCGACGTTCCGTACGATTCACGAGAAATTTATGAGCGCGTTATCCGACAAACAAAGGCAGGATATTGAAAACATAAAGCACCGGGTGTCGTTCAAACATACCGAACAAATTAAGGATAGTAAAAACCTGGAGTTTCTATTGATGGCTGCAGTCCAGAATGTAGTGATACAGATTGAATATCAGAATGGCCGTACCACTGAAAAGGATAAAAGTTCACGTTCAAGCATATCCACACCCCGTGTTCGCACCATCCAACCGATTGCCCTATATGCCATGAAAGGCTACTGGTATTGCCAGGCTTATGATCTGAGCAAAGATGCATACCGCGTTTTCCGATGTGATCGAATTATATCGCCAGAAGTGACGGACATTGAACCCTTAGCCCATATCAAGGAACTCAACCTACAGGATACCCACTCCCTCTGGGAGCCATCCAGGCATGCCATTCCATTTCAATGTCAGATTGATGAAGTGGGGATGGAGCTTTTTCAACAGGAACACTTTCCATCGATGAAGCTCGAAGAGAGTAAAGAACAGACGTATCTTGTTGGTTCGTATGAGCCCCATGAGCTTGATTTTATCGTTCGATATCTTGCGGGCTATGGCAAATCAATTCAGATTGTGAAGCCAGCCCGTCTGAAGGACGCACTGAGACAGTATTATCTGGATTTGCTGAATCATATTTAATTCACGTGATTTAATATTTTCCAAACCCATCCTCACACGTAATATCCGATTCAAGAATGTTATACAGATTTTGTTTGGACATTTCCAATTTCTTTTGAGCCTCTTCAATTTCTGATATTTTCTCTTGGATAATGGAGGTTTGTTCCATTTTGGAGAATCCGTTTTTTGAGATCATGGATTGTAAATCTTGAATCGTAAAACCAACAGCCAAGCATTGTTTGACCACTTCAAGATATTGAATGATATCTGGAGCATATTTCCGATAGTTGTTCTGGTCTCTTAGCACATACTCATCCGTGATAATTCCTATACTTTCATAATATCGAATAGTTGATATCGGAAGTTCTGCTATTTTGGCTACTTCACTAATTTTCATATGGATCACCCCTGATTCTTTCTCTTGCTATAAAGTATACTTCATAGTTTACACTCCTCATAGTGAGACGGATTGAAGCTTTAATCAACTCACAAATATAATTTGAGGGGAGATATCTACATGAATACAATTACTGGCCAATTTAATAAAACAAATGATTTTGATACAATCGTCTTGGAGCGTCATTCCGTGAAAGTCTATGACCCCGAAGTGAAAATCAGCCGCGAGGAAATGACTGAAATATTGGCGAAAGCCTCCAGGGCTCCTTCTGCCATCAACATGCAACCATGGCGTTTCCTTATCATCGATAGTACTGAAGGTAAAGAGAAGCTTGCACCACTGGCCTCTTTTAATCAAACGCAGGCCCTTACCTCTTCAGCTGTTATTGCCGTATTTTATGATGCTAACAACATTGAATATATGGACGAGATTTTCAGCAAATCAGTGGAACTTGGATATATGCCACAAGACATCAAGGAAATGCAGATGCAGCAGGCGAAACCCTATTATGCGAGCATGAGCCCATCTGATCTGCGTGATATGAATCTCATCGACTCAAGCCTCATTGCCATGCAGCTAATGCTCGTTGCCCGTGCCCACGGGTATGATACCAATCCAATGGCCGGTTATGATAAGGATCAGATCGCCGAAGTCTTCGGCTTGGACAAAGAACGGTTCCAACCCGTGATGTTAATCTCCATAGGTAAAGCAGCCAAAGAAGGCTATCCTTCCTATCGCCTTCCGGTTGAAACGATCGCGACTTGGGTATAATCCACAGCTATTCTCAAGTGACAGCAGTATGGATGAAATACTTATAATTTTTTGACTCGTCATTTTTTCATAACAAAAAGGGTCCTAATGACAATATTTTGTCATCAGGACCCTGAACTACATTATTTAGATGTTATTGAATAAAAGGATTAAGGCGTTTAATGTTAGACTGGTAGAGGATTCCAATTATCGATTTTAAATAATTGTTCCTACTAGGATTCATCTCCTATCCATTTTAAAAATCTATGGTTCCATATATTTTCATAAAAATCTATCGTCTCTTCAGCAGACATAAATGAATTATTCAAAGTAGATGTTGCTTTCGGTACCATAACGTTCTCGTATCCCAATCCATGAGCAAATTTAATTGTAGCATCCATGCAGTATTCTGTTTGGGCACCGCAAAACTCAATACGATGTACAGCGAATTGGTCTAAAAGACTTTTTAAGTTTGTTTTGTAAAACGAATTCGCATGTACTTTCCTCACAAAAAAATCCTGCTCTTGAACATCCAGATCCGCATGAATAGCCCATGGTTCTTCTTCAGGTACTAATTCTTCATCACAGTGTTGAACAAAAATGATTGGTCTATGTAATTCTCTATAAAAAGTAATTCTGCTATTTACTCTACTGAGTAAATTATCCAAGTCAAATAAATGCTCTCCACTGAAACATACACCATTTTGTAAATCGATAACGATTAACACATCTGCACTAGTCCCCATCATTTTTAACCTCTTTCATTTTGAAATAAGTATATTCATTCTAATTTGAGACTGTACGATTTACTATCAATTCAATAATCAAAAACCTTACGTTCAGTATACAACTAAAAAAGATGATATGACTAAGTCATATCATCTTATAGATAACTTTTTTAGTTAAAAGGCTTTATTAATCTTACTACTTTATTATTCGAACTCGTGTTCAGTGACGTTATAGTTGGTAAATGAAAAAACGTGTATTATCAAGCTTTTTCAGCATTCTGACATAAATTCAATTGACATTATAATTGGTAAATGAAATTATTCCATAATTAAAAGTTACATTATAGTTAGTAAACCC
>NZ_JABMCB010000169.1 GCF_013359935.1 Paenibacillus xylanilyticus | reverse complement strand
GCATTTCGTCGGTAACACCGCTGGTTTTGGACATGGGATCAATGACGGTCGACCGTTCTGGACGGGAAGGTTTTCTAATTCAACGATGGATGAGATCCTATTTTACTTCCCAGGTGATGATAACTGGTGGCTTGGCTCTTATAATGGATCGGAATTAAAGTGGAATCTTGCTGGTAACACTGTTGGCTTTGGACACGGAATCAATGACGGCCGGCCGTTTTGGGTAGGAGATTTCAATGGTGATGGAAGAGAAGATATTCTGTTTTATTTTCCTGGCGATAATAACTGGTGGATAGGAACTTTCACTGATAGTAAACTTGTGTGGAAGATATATACCAGTAATTTAATGATATCTCATCAATAAATGTAGAAACTTAACCGAAAATTTAATATGCAATGAGCGGTTTGCAGTTTTTAGCACGCTGCTCTTTTTTCGTTGAATGCAGGTGTATAAAATCGTTGTTTATTGGATACCATATGAGAAACGCTGTAAACAACATGGATAGGTAATTTGTGAAGGTGGTAGTGACAGAAAGTTACCCACCAGACTGGAGAATGACACAAAGTTGTACGGTGAACTTAAAATACTTGCATTAAAAGTCTTGATACTCAAGGCTTTTTTTCTTATGCACTAATCTTAACTTCACAAAATAAATGAAGTTAAGATTAGTGCATAACTTAAAAATGAACATAAACTTCTTGCATAACTTCTAGCAATAGGTTAATCTATTTTCAATAAATATTGGAATTAATTTCAAGGGGTGATTTATGTATAGTCCAATCCCATTAACTAAGTCAGAAAAAACAGGAGTTGGGTACTGGGAAGCCTACAGTCCTAAACTTAAGCGAGATGTCACCCTTCTGGGTGATCTAGAATACGATTACTGGCTCTTTATTGAAACAGATCCTAGAATTCTATCGTATTGTGAAAGACCAATTTTAATTGAATCCTCTTTCACAAGTAAAATTATCACCTCCGTACCTAGTTATTGGGTGAAATATCAAGATAACACCGAAGCAATCATCAAAGTTAGATTTTCAAAAGTAGAGAAGTCAAAAAATGGAAAATTAAAAAATCAGTTGTTAATAGAAGAACAATGGTGTAAAGAAAAAAATATTAAACATTGTGTTGTAAATGATCAAGAAATTCGCTCTAACCCTCTTCTTCTCTCCAACAAGAAACTTCTTATCTCAATAGTGTCTAATAGGCTGCATCCAATTGATACAGACATACATCTAATCTCTCAAATACTTAGTCTGAAAAAAATAACTATACAGGAATTAAAAGCTAGCTTAGATAGTAAGATTCCTTTTTTACGAGTAACTGAAGGCGTTTGCTGGATGATTTATAAAGGATTTATTAAAAGTAGTTTAGATAGAGCACCAATAGGTCCAAAATTGGAGGTGTGGATCGATGAGTAAAAGAAAATTAATAGAGAACACTGAATTAGGTCATGCTATTGACTTATCACAGTGGTCTACAGTTAACATCGATAAATTATCCAAACATAATCAAATTGTTTATGAGAAGAGAAAGAAAGCCGTAGAAATGTATTTTGCTGATCATTCTCATTTTGAAATAGAAGATAAGACAGGACTGCATCGTAACGAAGTGGCCCGATTGGTGAAAAGATGTCTTGCACTCGATGCTCAAAAGGCTCCATGGGGATACAGGGCCCTTATACCTAACAAAAGAATAACCGTTTATAAGCGTGAAAATCTTCCAAATGCTGAATTTGAATCATCTGGTATGAACGGATCTTTTGAACTCTTACTTGAAACATATCCTACTATCCGTGATGAAATTCATCGGTTGTATTACAGAAAAAAATCACGCTCTGTCTCAGATCCTGTTACAAGAGGTAAAGACATTCACAGAGCAATGGTAAAGGAATGTAGGAAAGTTGGTTTGAAAGCACCCAATGATTATCCGTTTAATACAAAGGAAGTGGCAAGGCGAAGTCTATACTCTTATCTTAAAACTTTAGAAGACCACGATATCAACAAAGCCTCAGGTCGATACGGTCAGGATATATCCAAGTTAATCAAGAGCACTGGTTCTGATGAAGTGTACAGACAGATCATAAGACCCTATGAGCAAGTACAGTTTGATGGCCATAAAATTGATCTACATGCTGTTTTAGTTCTAAAGACTCCTGAAGGTGATGATATCTATACCGTTATAGATAGAATTTGGTTACTTGTTATCTTTGATGTAGGTACTCGGACCATTTTGGGACACTATTTGAGTTTTAACCGTGAATATTCTTCAACCGATGTTTTACATTGTATTCGTAATAGTGTTGTACCTTGGGTACCTAAAATTTTGACAATCCCAGGATTGCAATATCCAACTGACGGAGGATATCCCTCTACGATCATTGAAGAAACTCAGTGGGCAATATGGGATGAAATTCTTTATGATCAGGCAAAGGCTAACTTGGCCACTATAGTCAAAGACAGATTAAAACAAGTTGTGAAGTGTAGAGTGAATCCTGGGAAAGTTGGTTTTCCTATTAAAAGAGCTCATATCGAAAGATGGTTCGGTATTTTTGAAGAAAATGGATTTCACAGATTACCTAGTACAACAGGTAGCAATTCAAAGGATCCGAGAAGGGCGAATCCTTCTAAATTAGCTAAGAAGCATCGTATAACTGTACAGCATGTTGAGGAATTGGTTGATGTCATGATTGCAGACTACAACGGTACCGAGCATGAAGGAGTGAACTTTATGACGCCACTTGAAACAATGAAAAGTCGGCTTCAAAATTTTTCTGTAAACCAACTACCAGAGGAGCAGAGGAACGAAGTAGCTTTTTTATCTTTACAAACAACACGTGAAATCAAAGGTGACGTTAAGCATGGTCGACGTCCATATATTCAATATGAAAATGTTAGGTACACAAGCTCATTGCTTTCTCGTTCACCTGGTTTAATTGGAAAAAAAGTCGATATTTTTGTTAATGTGGATGACCTACGAGTAATAAGAGCATTTCTACCTGATGGTTCCGAACTAGGAAAACTAAAAGCAGCAGGAAAGTGGGGCATTACACCGCATACCTTACAGGTTCGTAGAGAGATATTTAGGCTTAAGCGAAAAAAGCTAATACGTTATTCTTCTTCAGAAAACCCTATAGAAGTTTATCAAAAATTTCTAGGAGAAGGAGCAAAAACGAGCAGTAGAAAGGCTGGAAAAGCATACGAACTATCCAGAAATCAAGAAAGAAATAAAGATGTCTCACTTGAGCAAGATGATCATATAGATCAGCCTAGTTTGCCAGGTGAAGTTTGCCAAACTGAAGTTAATTCAAATAATACGATTTCCGCGAATCCTAAAAAAATAGTAAAACCGACAGAGGAGGATAAACATGGAGATTCAAGGAAATTTAGAAGAGCTATTATCTACTGAAAAAGAACAAAATTCTCCTCCAAGTTTAAAACGCCCACTTCTGCCTAAAGGAGCTCATCCTGTTGAAACTGGTAAATACGATATCCCTACCAATGAAATTAACAATCTTTATGCAAGGGTGAAGGAAAGTATTGAAGACCGATTACCCGGAACAGTTGTCCATGGTAGACCACGTCTAGGAAAAACCCGTGCCATTGCTTATCTAATGAAGGCATTACCTATGGATTTCGAAAAATTGCCTATGTACAATTTGTTATGTCGTGAGCATACAAAACCAAATGAAGATGTTTTTTTTACGGAAATATTAAAGGATATAGGACATGGATTCTACTCTTCAAGAAATGCTGTTCTTAAGCGGGAGAGGTTATTGAAATTTCTTATTGAACAAGCGGATGCTGCTGGACAAAATCGAACTGTCTTTTTTTTAGATGATGCACAGAGGCTTCATGAAATTCAATATGGCTGGTTAATGGATATTTCTAATGAATTGGATCGTTATGGGATAAATCTAACTGTATTTTTAGTCGGCCAGAACGAACTACTTAATCAAAGATCTGTCTTTTTTGAAGAAGAAAAGTATCAAATCATTGGAAGATTTATGGTGGAGCCATACAAATTTCATGGAATTAGATCAGAGGACGATTTAAATGAGTGTTTGCTTTGTTACGATGAGGGGGCTTTTTACCCATACGATTCTGCGTGGTCGTTCACGAGATATTATTTTCCTGAAAGCTTTGAGAAGGAAGAATTCAGGCTGAGTAATTATTCAAAACAACTTTTTGATGTTTTTGTTTCATTGAGACAAGAAGCTGGGATCAGCAAGTCATTCGAAATTCCTATGCAGTATGTAACTAGAACAATAGAATTTGCTTTGAAAAAATACGGGTGTGAAGGAAATGATGTAGAGAGTCTGAATCAAGCCCTATGGAAAAGAGCAATCAAAAGCTCAGGGTATATAGAAGCAGAAATTTATAGAGGTCCAGATTGATGAGCCCGCCTAAAGATGTTTATACATGGAGAGCAAATTGGATAAAGCCTTATGAATCGCCTTGGAGTATATTCGAAAAATTTAAAATTGCTAATGAAGTTCTGGATTTAGATATTATTAGAAAGTTTGGAATAGATGAGGTGAAAAATCTTCGTGTTATTAGACCTAGCCATTATGATTTAGTTAAAATGTTCTCTTTAAATGAACAGTTAATTAAAGACGTATTTGGTATTGACCTAGTTCAAAGAAATCGTAAAAATTTAGATGAACTAATAAGGCTTTTACCTCAAGACCATTTATTGGGTGTAGTTAGTCCATGGGAAAGTGTTTATTTAAGAGAAAAATTGTACTTTTGTGTTCAATGTTTAGAGCAAGGTTATCACTCAATATTTCATCAGTTCAAACTATTGCATCATTGTCCATTCCACAATAAAAAACTCATACAATGTTGTCCAGAATGTGGCTCGGAATATGACTATTCATTATCCAACAAAATGTTTGATTCCCCATTCATATGTAGTTGTGGTCATGAATATTGTCAAATAAACCAGGATCAACTTTTTTATGATTCTTGGAATCAACCCCAAGAACATTACAATACACTTCCACCTGAGCTTCTTCAATGGCTAACACTAACAAATCATCAGAAGTCCAGGCTTAAAAAAATGTACTTTATCCCTCAAACTGATTTTGAAAAACATCCAAATTCATTAATAAACTTTTTAACTGTTACAAATAAAGCGAACAATATTCCAGGCCATAACTTTGTAGAGAGTAGTAAAAGTATTAAAACAATAAGAAGTTTTGAAGAGAAAAAATTTGCATTCAAATATTCAAAGAAAGGTGATTTCTCAAACCTAAATGAATTTTATATCAAAAAGGCTAGATTTGATATATTGCAGAAAGAATTTTACCAAAACTACAAACGGATTATTGCTGGTGTCTCCAAGCATATAAGGCAAACCATCTTAGCTGAACATAAATCTTGTCTATATGAATTGAAAAATTTCAAAGGGCGTGGACCAATTTGTAGTTATGCTTATGCGTATATAGCTTGGCGTAGAACCATTCAAAATTTTGATCATTTCTCATTAGTCGATAATATGGGGCGTCCAAAACGTCTTAATAAACCTATCTTTGAGTTTCCCTCAAGTGCTTACTTTCTCTATGACCTATATGATCAATGGAATAATCAGATAGATGATATTACCTTGAGTAGTCGAGCGGCCACGAAATGGTTGTTAAATCGAATCTTGGATCAATTTTTGCTAAAGTGGTTTGATAACTGGCTTCAACATTCTAAAGAATTCATTTCAGAAGGAATTATGCCAGCAGTTCCTCAATTTGAAGATAAGTATCCTCTATTTATTGCTGTTTTCTCAAATGAGAGTAATGAAGAACTTGAATTTCATTGGTGGGACGATAAAAGAGAGTATAATGAGCTTGCGTGCCCATTTTCAAATAACAAGTGAGTTCATAAAGGTATAGGAAACTGTTTCATAACCTATACCTAGATCTTTTAATTTTATTTTTCTAAATTCATAATATCGAATAATTCTATAGCTAAAGTCTTAGAACTTGAAATACCTTTTAAATATTTAAAAGGACCATATATAGACCAATCAATCTTTTTTAAGCGTTTCACTGACTTAATAAATTCTTGATGGTCTATTTGTGTTGAGTTTTCTTTTTTACAGTGGAATAGCATTTTGGATGCTGCCATTGCTAATGCATCCAAACATACGATGTGAGTAAGTTTGTATTCTTTATAGTTTAACCATTCATGAGGATATTCTTGACGCATTATATTAAAAAATACAAGAACTATATCTACCTTTTCGTGTTTTGATAAGTTAGTAACTCCAGTGTCTTTGAAAAAATACTTTAACATACGATAAAGATTCTGAAGAGTAATATGTCTTCCTTTACTACGTTTACCTGTGATGCTACCAATATGATAGAAAGGACTATCGTTTAATATCAACAGCTCAGTAGACATCCAGCTTAGCTCGTCGTTTTCTCTTTTCAAAAACTTACTTAAAGAAGTACCTAGCCCTTTGGCTTTTGTATTAATTATATCAAAGAATTGAATTTCTTCATCGTCATCTAAATAATGAAACACCATGAAGGGAACATTTATTTCTGATTGTGTTTCCTTCGTATAACGTTTTATACCACCTAGCCGGTGCTGTCCATCCATTAAAGATGCTTTATTCTTGCAGAATAATCTTCCAAACATTGGTCTACTAGAATCATACGCTGTGAATTCCCACATACCAGATGCATTCAATAGAATCGGTGTGAATAATGCGTTATCCCCTTTAGAAAGGTATAAAGCAAATTCATCAACACGTTTTTGATCAACTGGCCGTTGATATCCTTTTCCAGATGGGTCGTTATATGGTTTAACATAGGTTAAATCCACAGCAATTGAGGATGGAAACGCGCTTTGATAAGCGATTTTTCCCCTCATTTTAGTTTGAACTACATTTTCTATAACTATTTGATGAGGTAATTGTCTCATTAAGTACACTCCTATAGAATTTTTATTATATCTAAATAAAATATATACCTTAAAATATATAATTACTAATGGTAATATATAGTTTGAGTATATTTATTTCATACATAAGTACACCTACTCTTAAAAGAGAGGTGATTGTACTTATGATAAAAATCAGTGCTTTCGTAGGTGAGCGAATAAAATCGTTAAGAAAATCAAAAGGATTGACCCAAGCGAACTTAGGTGAACAAGTAGATCTCCCACAGCCTTATATTGGTGGGATTGAAAAAGGGGAGAGAAACATTTCTTTGGAGACCCTGCAGAAACTAATTGAAGCTTTAGATGTTACACCAGCAGAATTATTCCGTCATTTTGAAAATGAACTACCAAACAAAGAGATGTTTGAAATCTTAGACAGAATTAACGAGGTTCTTTCACAAAGAAATATTGAAGAAATTAGAATAGTTGAGAACTTTATTTATGATCTTCTTAAAACAATTGATAAATTGAAAATTTCTAGTTAAATCTGTTCTTTAGTTATGTTCTTTAAAGCAGTTGATTCAGGTTTAATTAGTTTTTATTTCTAAAGGGAAAACTTGTTTTCTATTTCCTATATTTCTAAAAAATTATTGTCCAAGAGGTGTAAATAATCAAATGATAGAGAAAATTAGATTAAAAGAAATCGCATCTTATAATAATTTTGGCGTTAAACTAGAAAATCTTAAAAATGTCAACTTCATCTTTGGAAATAATGGATCTGGCAAGACAACATTATCAGAGTTTATTCGAAATCCCGTAAATTTCCCAAGTTGTTCTATGGAGTGGAAAGGCAACCAAATGACCACATGCGTTTATAATCGTAATTTCGTAAATGAGAACTTCTTAAGTAATTCCATTAAGGGTATTTTCACACTTGGCAAGGAATCTGTAGAATTACAAACAAAGATTGACGAGTTAAAGGGAAATATTATTAAGCATGATGAAGAGATCAGAAAGAAAAGAATACTACTAGGAGAAAAAAGTCACGACAGAGCGGTTATTGTCGATGAGTTTAAGGAAAAGTGCTGGAGGCTAAAGAAAAGCATTGATCCGGATTTTAAAGAGTTAATTGAGGGGTATAGAAATTCTAAAGAGAAATTCATGCAAAAATGTATAGAGGAATCAAAACTAATAAATTCCACAACCAGTATAAGAACTTTGGAGGAAATTAAGATTCTTAAGGAAGGTTTATATAATGGAAAGGTCGAGCTAGTAGCAATGCCTACACTAATCAATTATGATAATACTTTTGAAAGCGATCCAATTTTTAAAAATAAAATTATTGGAAAAGAAGATGTAGACATCGCAAGGCTTATAACAAAATTAGGAATAAGCGATTGGGTTAAACAAGGAATACTAAAAATCCATGATACAGATGGGATTTGTCCATTTTGTCAGCAATTACTTCCAGATTACTTTACAGAACAAATAAATTTATATTTCGATGATACATATGAACAAAATATTGAAACACTTGGAAATTCCTCTGAAAATTATTTGTTGCACACAGAAGAAATTATCTCTAAAATCAAATCGTTTTGTAATGTTCACTCCAATAATACTTTTGTAGATCTTGAGGAAATAAATTCAACATTACGTTTAATTGAATCAAAACATGAAGAAAATAAATTACTTTTAAAACAGAAAATCAAAGAGCCAAGCAGAAGCATTGAATTGGTTGAAATTTCAGAATTAGTTCAATTACTAAACATTTCAATAACAGCATCAGTAATAAAAATCGAACACCATAACAAACGTATGGAGAATATAAAGCTTGAGCGAGAAAAATTATCAGCGGAAATCTGGTTATACATAGCAGATCAAATAAGCGAAGACTTGAAAATTTTTGATAATATTATAGCAGATAAAGATAAGATGATCAGAGGAATTGAAAATTCTATATCAAAAAAAATCGAGTATAAAATCTCTCATGAAAAAGAACTGGCTATAAATCAACAACAGATAACAAGCGTCGAACACTCGGTAAATGAAATAAATAAATACTTAAATTCTTTTGGCTTTAAAAACTTTAAGTTAGCAGCTGCTGCCGAGGAAGGAAATTATAAAATCATCCGTGAGAATGGTGAAGATGTAAAAGATACACTAAGCGAAGGAGAGAAAACATTTATTACTTTTCTCTATTTTTATCAATTATTAAAAGGTAGTAACGACATCAGTAAAATAACTACAAATAAAGTTGTTGTAATAGATGACCCAATATCTAGCTTAGATAGTAGTGTTCTCTTTATGGTGAGCAGTTTAGTGCGTGAAATCATGTTTGATGTTAATAGTGGGAAGTCAGATATTAAACAGTTATTTATATTAACTCATAATATATACTTTCATAAAGAAATAACTTTTAACAAAGGCTCCAAAAGGTTTGGAGAAGGGACTTATTGGATAATAAGGAAAGATAACAATATTTCATCAGTAAAATATTTTGAGGAAAACCCTATAAGTACTTCTTATGAACTCCTATGGAAAGAACTTAAATATTCAGATAATATCAGTTTTGTCTCTATCCAAAATAGTATGAGGAGAATACTAGAAAACTATTTTAAATTTTACGGTGGTATAAGTCTTGATGTACTTGAAGATAAGTTTGATCACGAGGAAAGAATGATCTGCCGCTCCCTAATATCTTGGGTTAATGATGGTTCTCATTTCATTAGCGAAGATTTGTATGTAGAAAATAATACAGATTTAATTCAAAAATACCTTGTTGTGTTTAAAGAGATTTTCATAAAGAATGGTCATTCTGCTCATTATTCCATGATGATGAAGGAAAATGTCGAACCAGTCTCTCCTGAAGACAAAATCAAGGATTCCAAACAAAGTATGAAGGAGATCTTATCTGGAGTACAGGAAGTTGCAAGTGTAATTTCCGAGTAAGAAATGCTTTCCGTATTTATCAACGAAAAAACGCATATAAAGGTTACCTTATGGGTATATTGCTATTAGGTAGCTAATTGACCTTAACTCACAATATAAGTAAAAGCGTGAACTAATTAGTGAATAAAAAATGCCTTCATAATGGTATTATCCCCTGTTAGTAGACAGTGTAAAAAGAGGACATGTTACAATGAGCTCAAACTCCAGTGAAGAAAGTCCAAACCTTTAATCGATATAGCGAAGAATCGAAGAAAGAGGCGGTTCGTCTGCTGTCTCAGGAATTATTGTTCCATTCAAGGTCGCTATTTTAGCGGCTTTTTTATTTTATCTGTACAAGTTCTTATCCCAAGCCAAGGACAAGAACTTGTACAGATTACCGTAATGGGCAAGAACATGATCCGATTGCTGATTAGGTATATAACTAATCGGTTTCCACCCGTTAATCATTAAGCTAACGGGCAGGATAGTTCAATTGAACAAGGGTATAATCTCACCAAAAAAAAGAGGTGCAATTTGTTCCTAGCACATAGCATATGCTCAGCGTACTTTCTTGGAAAGAAGTTGTTAATATGACATTGAACATCACATTGTATGGGTTTGGATGAAAAAAACTCTCTTTAGGGAGAGTTTTTAGTGAAGGTAAATTCATTTCATGATGAAACCAGAAATAAGCTGAAGATATTACGTAACCGTGATCGTTCCATAATACATGTACATGCCACAATTGAATTGATACGTTCCAGGCTTCAAGTCATTTAAAGTCACGAAGTTATCTCCCTTTTCGAGATACACATCTAATCCTAAATCAGTAGATTCAACGCTTCTTATACAAGTATAACCTGAGTGTTTTATGAAATTTATTTTTGTTGGAACACCCGCTTTTATCTTTATATTTTCATGGATGAAACCCTTAGCTGTTACATCGACTGAAACGATTTGATACCCTACATTTTCTTGAAGGGTACTTTGATCGCTTGATTGTGAGTCTTGTGATTGAATCGCAGAGGTTTGGTTATCGTATAACTGGAAAAACAGTAATATCCCGATCGAAACGGTTCCAAAAGCAACCATAAGTACACCCCAAATAAATGGTAAACTAATACCATTTTTCTTGGTTTCATGAGTTTGGCCCGTTTCTTGATTGGCCAATTGGAGAACAACGCTCATAATAAAAATAAAAAGGATGTCAATAAATAATACCATCATATAGGAAAAACCCACCATGGCCCCGAGCATTGCGCCCATCAATCCACCCATAATTCCTGCAAGCATCCCATCCAAAGCAGCCATTAAGCTTACAGGTTTTCCAATGAAGTATCCCGCTCCCAAACCAAACAAAATGGCGATTATTGATGGGACTTCTAAACTGTGTTGAAACACTAGGCCTAATTGAAAACCGAGTGCAAGACTAGATATCATACCAACGGTCATTGCAATCATCATACCAGCCATACCTGCAAGTTTCTCTTTTCGTTTATAGGCAACTAAACCAATGTATCCAGTGAATAATACAATCATAACTATGCTTAATATGGTTAATATCACATTTTTACCCCCTTAACATCTGGTGACTGAGATAGAGTGAATGTAGTTTCTATTCAATGTAAAGATCGATCTAATAATATATAAAATTTTATATAGTTCTGTACTACGAATTGTAGTGCAATTATTGAAATTACAATAGATCAAATTTCAATAATTCAATAATTGTTCATACATTTATGGCGAAATTGGTCTGTAAGCGAAAAATCAAGATGTTTGATGAGCGATAAGGATTATTCGAAGAATGTGTAGTAGCAAATCATAAGCCGGCCCGATATTGGGCCGGCTATAAAACATGGGCGAAGGCTTTTTGTTTATTTTATTTGGCTCACAATATACTCCGCATCTGCTCCAACGCCTCCGATCAGAGCCGATCCTCTGGATGACTGCCAAGGGATTCCTAGAAAAAACAACCCCTGAACATCACTCACGCCTCTTTGATGCCGCACCCCGCCTTTTTCATTAAATAGCGTTTTTTCTTTGATCCAGGTGTAGTCTGTACGAAAACCGGTAGCCCATATCACATTATCAACCTGCAATTTGCTGCCATCTTCGAACTGTACATGTCGATCCATAACTTGAACCGCCCGTGGTACAAGTTTGATTTTTTTATTACGGATCATCTTTTTTAGGTCTATACCGAAAATAGGGTCGGCTTTCTTTTGAATAAACTTGCCCAATTTGCTTTCAGCACTGACATTCATAATCCCCAATCTTCTGAACCAAGAAAAAATGCTCGTTCCCATGACTTGCAAAGGCATGAAGTGTAATGGACGGCCAACGGATAAAAAAACGTCCCGCTCCTTGGCCAACTCCACCGCAATTTGTGCTCCTGAATTTCCGGCACCAATGACGATAACAGTTCCTTTGTTCAATCGTTTGGGATGGGAGTACGCCGAAGTGTGAATCTGAAATACGCTTTCATGGAATTGATCAGTAGCTAAAGGTATGTAAGGTGACTGAAACGGGCCCGTGGATACAATGACATTTGTTGCTTTTAACATCCCCTTGGTTGTATTTATATCGAAACTTTGCTCGGCTGCTTCAAGCGAAATGACTTCCGTAGATAGCTGAATTGGCAATGTAAAGGTAGTAGCATATTTCTCCAAGTAAGTCGAAATTTCGTCCTTGGTTGCATATCCGTTCGGATCACCTTCTAGCGGCAAGCCTGGTAGCGAACTGTACGATCTTGGTGTAAACAAAGTTAAACTATCATAACGTTGTCTCCATGATTCCCCTATGCGATTAGACTTGTCAATCAATAAAAACCGAAGGTTTCGATTCTTTAAAAAATATGATGCAGCAAGACCAGCCTGTCCCGCACCAATAACAATGACATCGTATCGTTCTATCATGGCTCTCTCCCTTAAAGTCCATTTATTTCAATCTCTTATTACATAACTGAATGAAGGTAATCTACACCTAAGAACAAAGATGTGGTTGAGCATTGACGTATACATTAGTGGATGCTAATATGATTAACATATTAATAGAAACTAATATATAATGCAATACTTTACCGTACAATGATGTGAAGTAAAGAAACGGAGTTGATTGGCCATGTCTGAACGAAATCATCCGGATTCCTGTTGTTCTGAAACGGGAGGATGCAACTCATCAGCAAAACAACCGGAGTCACAACAAATTCAGCATGAAAGTTGTTGTTCAAGCCATTCCTGCACCGATTCTATTCAACCCAGCATCAAACCAGGTGCCACGTTTAAACAGCAGATTCAGTTCACCGTAACTTCCAAACCAACGAAAAATAGTGACTGCTGTGCGGATGAACAAGACTGTTGCAGCAGCGAGGGGCAAGAAAAAGGCAAAGAAGACTCTTGTTGTTCCAGCTCTGCTGCTTCCGTTCCAAGGGTCTCTAAGTCCGATTTGAAATTAGATACAGGACAGATGCTTCAATATCGGGTTCAGGGCATGGATTGTTTTTCTTGTGCTGAAACGATTCAAAAGAGCATCTCCCGCATGGAAGGTACAGAAGAGGTTCAAGTGAATTTCAGTACGGCCAAGATGAGTGTTACCGTCTCTGATCCATCCATCGGAAATCGAATTGAATCGCAGGTCAAAAAACTGGGGTATTCCATTGAATCCATTGCTCAGAAGCAAACCGGACAGACTTATATTATTGAAGGCATGGATTGCGGGGCTTGTGCTGTCACCTTGGAAAAACATATGCTCAAGTTTCCTGAAGTCCGTGAAGTTAACGTAAACTTCTCGACAGGGAAGATGCGGATCGATCATGATTTAACGAATGATAAAGTGAAGGAAGAGGTATCCAAAGCGGGGTTCACGGCATTGTTGCCTACCAATAATCGGTCTTCATCTGATATGGTGGAAGAGAAATCGAAGAAGCCCATACCAGCAACCTTGTACTCCGGCATATTTTTGGTTATGGGATTTGTGGGCTCGTACGGCAATGTATCGGAAATGCTCATCACATTGCTCTATGCCCTGGCTATCGTTATAGGTGGATATAAACCTGCCCGAAGTGCCTATTATGCAGTACGAAGCGCTTCACTCGACATGAACGTATTGATGACCGTTGCGGCTATGGGCGCCGCACTAATTGGCGAATGGTTTGAAGGCGCCACAGTCGTTTTCCTGTTCTCGTTAGGGAATACCCTGCAGAATAGAGCGATCGAAAAAACAAGAAAATCCATTCGTGGTCTAATGAACTTGGCTCCTCCGGAAGCATGGGTCAAACAGGGGCAACAATTGGTGCGCACACCCGTAGAAGACATTCATATCGGGGATGTCATCGTCATCAAGCCCGGTGAAAAAATACCGCTGGACGGTGAAGTTACAAGGGGTCACTCTGTGGTCAATCAGGCTCCAATTACCGGTGAATCCGTCCCTGTGGAGAAGGAACTTAGAAGTATTGTTTATGCAGGCTCGGTAAACGAAAGTGGTTCTCTTGAGGTAAGCGTCACAAAACTGGTGGAAGATACCACGATTGCGAGAATCATTCATCTGGTGGAGGAAGCACAAGAGAAGAAAGCCCCTTCGCAAGCCTTCGTAGACCGTTTTGCACGAATTTATACCCCAATTACATTTGCTATCGCTCTTTTAATCATGGTAATCCCTCCTCTGTTTGGATGGGGCACTTGGGGCGATTGGTTCTACCGAGGGCTTGAGTTGCTTGTCGTGGCCTGTCCTTGTGCATTGGTCATCTCCACACCGGTCGCCATCGTGTCTGCCATCGGGAACGCAGCCAAAAACGGCGTGCTAATCAAAGGCGGAACATTCCTAGAGGTTGCTGGCTCGATCAAGGCGATTGCCTTTGATAAAACAGGAACACTGACAGTGGGTAAACCTCAGGTATCTGCGTTATTTACGCAAAAGGTCTCCGAAGAAGAATTACTTCGCATTGCGCTAACGATTGAAGAGCATTCGCAACATCCAATCGCATCAGCCATCGTGGAGCACGCGAATCAGCGGGAAATGTCCCCGCTCCAAGGTGAACAGTACGGAGCTCTCGTGGGTAAAGGTGCGTATGCAACCATTCAAGGCACCAAATATTTCGCTGGTAATCCAAAGCTATTTCAAGAAATGGGCGTACCGATAGTGCATCTGGAAGAGCAGGCTTCCCGACTCCAACAGGAAGGAAACACCTTGATCCTTGTCGGTACGCAATCCAATCTGCTCGGCATGATAGCCGTGTCTGATGCAATTCGGGAGACTACAATAACCACGATGCAGGCGCTGAAACAATCGGGCATCGAGCAAGTCGTGATGCTTACCGGAGACAATGAGGGCACGGCACGCAAAATCGCAAGGGAAGCTGGACTTGATCGTTATTTCGCCGAATTGCTTCCGGAAGAGAAGGTTTCCGCAGTGGAGCAGCTTCAAAAAGAAGGCAAGCTCGTGGCCATGGTAGGAGATGGGATCAATGATGCTCCTGCGCTGGCTACAGCCAACTTGGGCATTGCAATGGGAGGAGCCGGCACGGATACGGCCATGGAAACAGCAGACATCGTCCTGATGGCCGATAATCTGGAAAAACTTCCTCATACGATGAAACTGAGCCGCAAAGCGCTTCGAATTATTAAGCAAAACATCTGGTTTTCGCTGTTAGTAAAAGTCGTTGCTCTTTCTTTCATTTTCCCTGGCTGGTTAACCTTATGGGCAGCCGTGATGAGTGACACAGGAGCGGCATTGCTGGTGATTTTGAACAGCATGAGATTGTTGCGAATGAGAAGCTAAGATCTGAACGTTATTTAGAGACGAGGTTAATTTCTGAAACAAACAGCATTCGCGAAAATTGATCATTGCTACGTTACTGAGTGCGTTATTGCGGGGAGTAGGATAAATCATATATGACTACTCCCAGAACAACCCTGTACTTTCCGAATTCCACGAGTAGTTGTTTGAAGCTCATAAGCCTTAAACCTTGAAGTACAACGGTTGAATTGAATCTTCTATGGCAACATGCTAAATTTAAATTAGTATCAATAGTGTAAGGTTTGGGGGGATAAAATTGAATACAACCGGCTGTGAGGTAAAAGCCAAGTTTCTGAGAGGATTCAGCGACAAAACGAGGTTGCTAATTCTAGATTCCATACATCAGAAAGAAAAAACGGTTTCGCAAATTGTAGAAGAGCTTGGGGGCAACCAATCCAACATTTCGCAGCATCTCGCCTGTTTAAAAGGATGTGGAATTATCATAAGCAGACAGGAAGGAAAGTACATCTATTATTCCTTAAGAAATGAACAGATCAGGAACCTATTGCAAGCCATGGATGATGTGTATGCACAAGTGGAGAATGAAGTAGCCTCATGCGATAGAAATGAAGCGTTGAACCTATAAATTTAACTGTCATGTACTTTTGACAGAAAATAACCTAAGAAGCTGATTCCTTCAGGAATCGGCTTCTTGTCGCTGGTAGCAGGATTATTTACCGAGGTGCAATTTTTACTGAATTGTACTCTAATAATTCGAAGGTTTTCTTAGAAGACCAATTATGACAAACAATACATATACGATACGATGCTTAAAGTAATTTCTCCATTGCCATCACATCTACAAAATTCCCCTCTAGAAAGCCATGATTCTGAAATACACCTACCTCTCGGTATCCGGCTCTATGATACAAGCTCTGCCCAAGCGTATTAAATGGAAAGGTGAAAAGAACAAACTTATAGAAGTTATGCTGCATACCGATTTTCTCTAATTTCCCAAGCAACTGTTTGCCTATCCCTTTGCCGCGGTGATCACGATGAATATAAATCGAAAGGTCACCGACACCGTCATAAGCGCTTCTAGGATTGTAGACATTAATGGATGCCCATCCGATAACACATTGGTTCACTTCAGCGACGAGTACGGTGTAGCGTCGCTGGTGTTTTTTAAACCATTCATACATATACACCTCGTCTTTTAACTCGGTTTCTAGCGTGGCAATGCGGTCTTCGATACCTTGGTTGTAGATAGTCAAAATGCTACCCAGATCCCCTTCGGTAGCTTGTCGTATTATTACCATGATGATCACTCCTACGTTTGTTTTTTACATGTTTATATATCATACTGTAATTCGAAATGGGAAGGGCAAAGAATAAAACAAAAAAACATTTGCGTTTTGCAAATAATAAGGGTGTAACTATAACAAGAGGTGAGGGAATTGGAAAACAACTTAAGAGTGATGTTTCAGATCATGACACGGCGTTTTGGATTATTGGATAAAAACTGCTGCACCGCAGGAGGGTTGGATATTTCACTCGTTCAAAGTCATATCATTTATGAAATTGATCGTAAACATAATCCCTCCATTCAGCAGGTGGCAGATGCACTTTCCATTGACATCACAACGTTTAGCCGTCAGGTTCAAAGTCTCGTGAAGTTGGGATTGGTTCAAAAAACGCCATTACCAGAAGATCGGCGGATTTACATATTATCCTTGACTACACAAGGTAAATTTGTCGCTACTGTCATTGATGAGCAGATGAATAATTATTTAAAAGAAGTTTTTTCGCATATGTCTGAGTTTGAACGTGATATGGTGATTAATGCGGTCAAACTGCTAAACGAGAGTATGGCGAAATCCAGCGTATGCTGTACACCACTGGGATAATAATTAGTTATCCCATTTGCTTCATATAATACTTGTAAAATGCAAGTAATTTTGAGGAGGAAAATATAATGTTTAAAAGTATCCCTGTTAACCAAGTGAACTGCTGCGAATCACCCGTAAAAGAAACAAACCAATTACCTGTTGCGATCATTGGAGCTGGACCGGTTGGTCTTGCGGCAGCAGCACAACTCATTTCAAAAGGTGAGCCATTTATGTTGTTTGAATCCGGAGATGAAGTGGGAGCAAACATTAGAAAATGGGAACATGTACGTCTGTTCTCACCTTGGGAATATAACATCGATAAAGCTGCTAAAGAATTGCTGCTTTCCACGAATTGGGTCGCTCCTCAAAACGAAACCATCCCAACGGGTAAGGAGATTGTTGAGCATTATCTAAAACCCTTGGCTGCACTACCTGAAGTAAGTCCATACATGCATTTGAATACGAAAGTTACTGCGATCAGTCGTAAAGGGTTAAGCAAAGTGAAAACAAGTGGACGCGAGAAACTTCCGTTTGTTATCCATGTTGAACAAAACGGATCCCCGTTTATTTATGAGGCGCGGGCAGTTATCGATGCTTCTGGAACATGGTCCAATCCAAACCCGCTTCGTTCAGACGGTATTTTTTCAGAAGAAGAAAAAGCGCTTGAAAGCCACATTTCATACGGTATTCCTGCTGTATTAGGGAAAGAGAAAAATCGTTATAAAGGCAAGAAAGTTCTTGTTGTAGGAAGCGGACATTCTGCGATCAACACTTTGCTTGAACTTGCAGAGCTTCAAAAAGAGGAATCGGGAACTGAAATTGTTTGGGCAATTCGTAAGGCAAATATTGAAGATGTGTATGGCGGTCGAGAATTAGACGGGCTACAGGCAAGAGGAGAACTGGGTACCCGAATTCAAAAGGTGGTTGAATCCGGTACAGTAAAAGTCATGACGGCATTCCATATTGAAGAACTTAAACAACAAGGTGGAAAAATACAGGTTTCCGGAGCCATTCGAAATGTAAAAGTGGTTATTGATCATATTGATGAAATCGTAGGTAATACAGGTTCTCGTCCTGACTTATCGATTGTCCGCGAAGTGCGGGTATTAATGGACCCCAGTTTAGACTGCGTTTATGAGCTCGCGCCATTAATTGATCCCAATATACACAGCTGCGGTACAGTTAGACCTCATGGCGAAAAGGAACTACGTCAACCTGAAAAGGACTTTTATATCGTTGGTGCTAAAAGTTATGGAAGAGCACCAACCTTCTTAATGGCGACGGGATACGAGCAAGTCAGATCCATTGTAGCGGCTTTAGTGGGAGATATGGATTCAGCACAAAAAGTAGAGCTGGAACTGCCGGAGACAGGTGTTTGCAGTCTGGGTGCTAGTGGTGCAGATAGCTGCTGTGAACCCGTACAAGTGGAGGAAGCCTCTACGAATTGCTGCTCTCCTTCAAAATCGGAAAGGTAGGATCAAATTCTTGCTACGGATAAACAAGAATTCAAAGCTACTACATCCTTAACGTGATGCAGTAGCTTTTTTATAGAAGGAGGGCAAAATGGAAAACATTATTTATGATTGCATTGTCATTGGCGGTGGTCAATCAGGTTTGGCAGCAGCATATTACTTACAGCAAGCTAGACGGAGCTTTATTCTACTCGAAAAAAGTGAAGAACATTTAGGATCATGGGCAAATTATTATGATAGCTTAACGTTGTTCTCACCCGCAGCGTACTCCTCATTGCCAGGACTTATATTTCCAGGCGGTGCAAATTATTATCCGCGCAGAGATGAGGTTGTTCAATACTTAATTTCCTATGCGGCTACATTTAAGTTTCCAATATACTCAGGGCAAGAAGTAATCAAGGGGGATAAGGAAGGCAATATCTATACGGTCCATACCTTGAGCGGAGAAAAGTTTCTTACACGGTCCATCATTTGCGCAAGTGGGGCATTTGTAAATCCTCGTATTCCAGACATTCCAGGGATGGATCAATTTAAGGGGGAAATGCTTCATGCCAAAGACTATCGAAATGAGGCAGAGTTTAAAAACAAACGCATCGTTGTTGTGGGCGGAGGGAATTCAGCTGTCCAAATAGCCGTTGAACTTGCCCGGGCGGCCCATGTAACAATTGCATCCAGAAGTCCGATCAAATTTAAGCCGCAGGTCATTGCGGGGAAAGATATTCATTTTTGGCTAACCATACTTAGACTCGATCAATCGACTTGGGGTAAACGCTTACTGCAGAAAAACAGTGAAGGTGTCCTTGATAATGGTTTTTATAAAGATGCAATTGATAAAAATAGGCCAGACACTAAAAATATGTTTAAAGCTTTTACGGAAAAAGGTGTAGTGTGGTCAGATGATGCTCGTGAAGATGTGGATGCCGTTATTTTTGCTACAGGTTATATTCCAAATTTTGAATATCTTAACGGATTGAATGTTCTTGATTCCCTGGGTAACCCCTTAAAACAAATCGATGAAAATATTCATTTTGTAGGTATACCCTGGCAGACATCATTTGCTTCGGCGACGATTCGAGGTGCAGGGGAAGATGCGAAGAAAGCGGTCCTAGCGCTTGCGAAAAAATTGTGAGGTATTGGATTTAGAAATGGTATAAGCTGTGAACTAAAATGAAGGGGAGTCATTGAGTATCAGACGAAGGATATTAAAGATGGAAGACGGTCACTCTTTCATTAAGTCAAAATGTGTATTTTTAGTTCGAGAGAAAAGATAGCGACGTTAAAGTCGGTAATTTTATTACCGGCTTTTTCGTGAATTGAATTTTATATAATTTTATATATATTCGCAATTGATTATATAATTGGTTTATTATATGATTATATCATTAAATGAAGCCAACGAAGATAATCACAGGGGAGGTACATATGGAACAAAAAATTCAGGAAATGGCTGAGGCATATAAGTTATTAGCTGATAAAACGCGGTTGACCATTATTGCGCTACTTCAGGAACAGGAACTTTGCGTATGTGATATCACAGACATTATTGGGATGTCTCAACCAAACGCCAGTCAGCACCTTCGAAAACTGAAGGCAGCTGGTTTTCTTAATGAAAAGAAAAAAGGGCAGTGGGTTTACTACTCCCTTAATCCTGAAGCGAAAGCATATGTTCAATGTGTGTATCCGTACCTGCCTTCCATGAAAGACAACATAGCAGGATTGAAAAACTGCTGTGGTCCTGAGGAGGAAGCATGACACTCATTGCAATTTTAATCTTTTTGCTTACACTCACTTTTGTGATTTGGCAACCTAAGGGACTTAATATTGGGTGGTCAGCATCTGCTGGAGCTGTTCTCGCTCTCCTATTTGGGGTCGTAAGTCTATCCGATGTGGGTACGGTTACAGGAATTGTATGGAATGCCACGCTTGCTTTTGTAGCCATTATTCTGATTTCACTTATTTTAGATGAGATCGGTTTTTTTGAATGGGCTGCTCTACACATGGCAAGGCTCGCAAGAGGCAATGGTAAGCTGATGTTCGTTTATGTTGTGCTACTTGGTGCAGGGGTAGCAGCGTTCTTTGCGAATGACGGTGCCGCACTGATATTAACGCCTATTGTGCTTGCCATGGTTCGAGCGCTCAAGTTTGATCAAAAGATGATTTTGCCTTTTATTATTGCAAGTGGTTTTATTGCAGATACAACTTCGCTCCCACTTATAGTCAGCAACCTCGTCAATATCGTTTCTGCTGATTACTTTGGTATTGGTTTTGTGGAGTATGCAAGTCGGATGATTATCCCTAATTTCTTCTCAATATTAGCGAGTCTTCTGGTCTTGTTCTTGTTTTTTAGAAAAAGTATTCCAGGGAACTACGAAGTCAGTCAGCTCAAAACGCCAGTTGATGCAATCAAAGACAAGAAGCTGTTCAAATTCTCTTGGGTGATTTTAGCCGTGCTTCTTGTCGCGTACCTGATGAGCGAGTTCATTCAAGTTCCGGTGTCTGTCATCGCTGGGATTATTGCAATCTTGTTTATTTTGGCTGCACGCCGCAGTCAGGCAATACAAACGTGGAAGCTCATTAAAGGGGCTCCATGGGCAGTCGTGATTTTCTCAATTGGTATGTACGTCGTAGTTTATGGACTACGAAACGTGGGATTAACGGATGAACTTGGGAAAGTCATTCAAGCCATTGCCGACAAGGGGCTCTACATCTCCACAATCGGCATGGGATTCCTAGCTGCGATATTGTCTTCGGTCATGAACAATATGCCCACAGTGATGATCGATGCGCTAGCTATTGATGCGACCAATACGCAAGGTGTGATTCGAGAATCACTGATTTATGCCAATATTATCGGCAGTGACTTGGGTCCAAAAATCACACCGATCGGCTCGCTTGCAACACTATTATGGTTACACGTACTGTCCCGTAAGGATGTAAAAATCACATGGGGGAGTTATTTTAAAATTGGGATTGTGCTCACTATCCCAACGCTCTTTATCACATTGACAGGACTATATTTGTGGCTTCATTTGATCCATGCAACAAGCGTAAATGTTTGGTTAATCATTGCGGTTATCACTGTAGTATTGATTGTTATCGCTATGTTGGTAAAAGCTTTGATTAACACAAAAATGGGCAAAGCGAAATTTCAAGATGAACTAGTAAAAGTTAGCCAAACCGAAGATAAAGGAGATCAATAAACATGAACAACAAACCACTTGTTTACTTTTTGTGTACAGGAAACTCTTGCAGAAGCCAAATCGCCGATGGATTTTTGAAAGCACTTGGAAGTGATAAATACGAGGTGAGAAGTGCTGGTCTAGAAGCTCACGGCTTAAATCCCCGTGCTGTTCAAACCATGAAAGAAGCTGGAATTGATATTTCAAATCATACATCGGATGTAATTGATCCTGAGATTTTAAAACAAGCAGATTACATCATCACGCTTTGCGGTCATGCCAATGATAATTGTCCCGTTGTACGTAATGACAAGGCTGAAAGATGGCATTGGGGCTTCGATGATCCAGCAAAGGCGACAGGTACGGAGGAAGAAATCACAGCTACATTCGCTGATGTCCGTGATTCAATCAAAGCTCGTATAGAGCAATTCTTGAAAGAGGGTAAGTAAAATGAATCATGCCGAGAAAAAGTACCATGCACTCATTGCTGACAAAATCTTTATGGGCGGAGCGGCAGACGTTGAGGCAATGGTTCTTAACGAAGGCATTGAAGTCGTGGTGGATCTGCGGGAAGAAGCAACAGAGTGCGCGTATCCTGCGGATCATGTGAAGTGGGTGAAAGTTCCGCTTGATGACAATACAAAAGAAAATGAAGCCGAGCTTTTTAAACATGCAATTGATGAGGTTGTTGGAGCTCATAACGCCGGCAAGAAAGTTGCCTTTCACTGTGGAGGAGGCAAGGGCAGAACGGGGACCGTTGCAGCTGGTATACTATTAGAACTAGGTTTGGCAAGTACACTTGATGATGCTGAAACAAAGGCAAAAGAAATCAGAAATATCATCAATATTAAGCCTGTGCAAAAGGAATTATTACAAAAAATATATTCCAAATAGATTTGATAAAGTCGAATTAGGAAACAATATCGTCCGGATTTTGCTTTCGGGGAACGATAGCTCACTGTAAACAAGGAGGCCGTCGGCCAAGAGGGCGAGCTGCTTTTGTTCTACTACCGGGAAACGTTAGTTCAATACAACAAAGAAAGCAGCTGATCAATGTGATCGGCTGTTTTTGTTCAACTAACGGGCCAGGATAGTTGAATTAAACAAGGGGATAATATCACCAAAAAACTAGAAATGCAATTTGTTCCTAGCATTTGCTCAGCGTACATTCTTGAAAAGAAGTTGTTAAAATGCTCAAATCAATCGGAGTATCTTCACAATATCTTCAAAGTTTTTGGGTAAAATGTTAAAGTGACTCGATTACACCCACCCATAAGTACAAAAAAATAAAAGTAAAGGTGCGTGAAAGCAGTGAAAAAATCACTTGTTTTACTTAGCTTGGCAGTTATATTGGTGTTGAGTGCCTGTGGGAACAAGGAAAACAGCAACAATTCCAACACGGCTACAGAAAGCGAGCACTCGAATATGGGTGAGATGGATCATTCAGGATCGGGTGAGGTTCCGGAGGGTATAAAGGATGCGGAGAATCCTACTTATAAAGTTGGAGACGAAGTCGTCATTCAAGCTGATCACATGGAGGGTATGAACGGAGCAAAGGCAACAGTAGTAGGCGCATATGATACGGTAGCCTACACAGTAACTTTTACTCCGACTACTGGAGGAGACCCAATACCGGATCATAAGTGGGTTATTCAAGAAGAAATCAAAGATGCAGGCAGTGAGCCCTTAAAAGAAGGGGACAAGGTTACCCTTGAAGCTGATCATATGGAAGGCATGATGGGTGCTGAGGCCACTATTGACTCAGCTGAGAGAACAACGGTTTATATGGTCGATTATACACCAGCAACCGGTGGAAACCCGGTTAAAAATCACCAATGGTTAGTAGAGAGTGAACTTTCTACAAAATAGCTCTTTATGATGAATGACGTCAGTAATGACGTCATTCTTTCTTATGCTGCAATATGTAGCGAAGTTAAACTACATACTTTATAGACTGTCGTGTTCAAAATCTCAAAAAATTAAAGAATATCTTTCAGAAGATCTAGCCTCTTAGTCGCTAACCATTGTTGGTATACACATGAAAAGAAAAAGTAAAAAAATTGAGGTCGAGAACAGGCAATTAATTCAATAAGATCGATATATAAATCCAAAGGAAGGCTTTCAAAGGCCTTCCTATTTTTATTGCGGGTAAGGGAAGGGCATTTGTTCTATTCTATGAAAAAGCGAATAGAAATGGTAGAGACAAAACGAAAAGGAAGTGAGGAACGAAATGGCACGTAGAAGAAGAAGGAGTAAGTTAGTCGTTTTTACATTTCTAGCATCCTTCATAATTTCCTTGAAGGTTATCCCTATGTACATTGACTTCATTCCTGAAGAGGAAAGCCTACCTCCACGCAACCAGGTAAAGATGAACAACATTACTTCAGATCAAACAGTCGGAATAAAATCTAAAGAAGTAACCAAACTGAGTAAGGATAATCAGGCTTCTAAAGATAAGATAACCAAATCAACGACTAAAACAAAAAATGAAAATACAAACCATGAGCATGTGACTAAGAAGCCAAATAATATAACCGTCACGAAAAACAAAGACCAGCAAAAAAGTGGTTCTAGATCCACACAACCACAAATTCTTATTTATCATACTCATAACCGTGAATCTTGGTTGCCGGAGCTGCAAGGCAAAACCTCTGCAGATGAAGCATTTGACTCTAATATTAATGTCACCTTACTAGGAGAGGACCTCACTAAAAAACTAACAGCAAAGGGGATGAATGTGATTCAATCTACTGCTGATTATCCAAGTGTAGTTAAGAACTTCGATTACGCTAAATCGTATAGTTATTCGAAGGATACATTGAGCCAAGAATTGTCTAATCATAAATCCATTGACTATGTCTTTGATATCCATCGTGATTCACAACCCAAAGATCAGACGACCATAGAGTTTGATGAACTTAACTATGCACAATTATATTTTGTCGTAGGAAAAGAAAATCCCAATTGGCAAGAAACGATGGAGTTTGCCACCAAATTACAGAATAAATTAAACAAGAAAATACCCGGAATATCAAAGGGGATATACTCAAAAGATCATTCTAGCGGTAACGGACAATACAACCAATCGCTTGCTGAATCTAGTGCCCTGATCGAAATCGGTGGTGTAGAAAATGTACTTGAAGAAAATTATAGAACGATTTCGATCTTGGCCGATGTAATCCATCAAATCTGGCATGAAGACCATGGCTCAACCCTCTCATAACAGTAAGTATGCACTCACCCTAATTAGCTCTGCTGATTGGGTTTTTTTATTGATTTTCCCCCACTAAAAGCTGATCATGGGCTGATACATGGAAATCGTGTTGACCATTGGCTATTGATGCGCTTGTATATTTAAGCTATTACATCTTGTAGATATAGGGTGTCCTCCTTTATATTTTCGTCAAAACACGCAGAATCTTCACAATTTTTCTCTATACTGACCTAAAATTATTTTAGACAAGGAGAATGACCCATGCCAAAAAAGAAAAAAGGGCTATCCCTGGGTGTTGGATTTTATCTCGCATTATCATTAGTAGTGATTGTCGGTTTTATTTTCTGGGGGGAGAGTAGAGAAGACAGGACTGCAAATTTGGATCTATTAACACCTCAGTCCACCACCCATCCGCATATCTTTAGTTTTGCAGATGATGATACAACCATATGGATGGGAACTCATAATGGTATATATGAATTTATAGATCAAAAATGGCAGCGAACTCGTAAAGAACTTATGACAAGTGATGTAATGGCAATTGAAACGAATCCGAATAATCCCATGAACATCTTTGTCGCGGGCCATGGTTTTGTGAAACGTTCTAATGATGGTGGGGAGACCTGGGAAACTGCAGAGAATGGACTTCCAAATAAAGCAAAACCCAATGAGCCGGATGTGCACTACTTAGCGATGGACCCGAGGAATTCAAGTCGATTAATTGCGTTGTTGGCTAGTGCTGACAACAATGTGTATCAAACGAAGGATGGTGGGAAACAGTGGAACAAAATCGGAAGTATCCCCCAAGGGGCGTATTCGATTTCTATACTTCCTTCGGCTAAAGAGACCATTTTGGCTGCAACGGAATCAGGGCTGGTTCGCTATAATGTCAAGGGCAGAGATTTGGAACAAATCCAGATTACAAACGAGCCCGCATACGGAGTACTGTCTTTGTTCGATGGAGGAACGATTATCATGACAGAGAGTGGATTTTTAAAATCTACTGATTTGGAAATATGGTCTGACCTCGACGTAGACTTAAATGGTGAGATGCCTTTGGGGATCAAAAGTTCAAAACAAGATCCCAATCGGCTCATCATTGTGACAGATCAGTATTCGGTTTATGAAAGCAATGATGGTGGAGAGAACTGGTCTTTAGGGGAATCGTGAAAGAATAAACCTAGGTAGCTCCTTTATTATGAAAAAGAATTTAAATCAAATTGTATATATAAAGAAAAAGCTTGATAATTATACTATAGGGGGGTATTCTAAAGTCATCAAATGCAACGGTGGACTTAAGTAAGAGTTGCTTTGATTCAGTCATATGAAATACATGAAGAGGGCAATAAACTAAACGCATTCTTTATAACATTAATTCGGTTAAAGGAGAAAAAGAAGTGAACAATGAAAGATTGATGATTGCAGTTTCCCCACCGATTCAAGTAGGAGGAAGCTTGTTTACTGCAGTACAACTTTCAGCTATCAGTAAACTTATGGGTCCAGAGCAAAAGACCGAGATGACTCCGTTTAAACAATTTTATATTGAAATATCGGCTGAATCGGAAGGCGTCGTAACTGACAATCTTCGAAGCATTGGACTTGAGGTAAACCCTGCAGGTTATGCAACTAAGGCCTTGATCGCTTGTAATTTCTGCAGAGGGGCTGAAGATTCCGGACTAGACATTGCTCAAAAGTTAAATCAAGCTATAGCTGGGATATTGACACCGACACCTCTGAAGATCGGATATGCTGGCTGTGCACTCGGGACTAGTGAACCCCTCTTGAGAGATATCGGAATCGTTAAAATGAAAGACAAATTCGATATGTATATAGGTGGAGATCCAAAGGGAATCAAAGCTTCTTTGGCTGAACTTTTTCTAGCTGGTTTAACGGAAGCGGAAGTGACACAAAAGGTAATGAAAATAATCGATTATTACAAAATTCATGCAAAAGGTAAAGAAAAATTCAGCAAGTTTTTGAAGAGAATCACTGCTGAAGAATTAAAGAGAATGCTTTAATTCTATAGTATTTGGCAAAAATAAAATTAAAGCACTGCAAGTGGGGAACCGTCTAATAACAAATGAAGTGCATACTACGTAGCGTGAAAAACAATTCGTCCTTTCTGAGTCAAAATAAATTTTATGAGTCGCCATAATGGCGACTGTTTTGTTTTCCTAATATGATTTCAAAAGGTGATATATTCGGTGTGGAATAAAATTCATTTAAAACTTAGCTTTACCATTTTCAGCTTGTTTATTGGGATTTTAATATTGCTAAGTATTGTACTTAACCTCATATTCACGAATTTTTTGTCATCAAAGGTACACGATGAAGCTAATGAGTTAGCAGCACATTTGTCTACTATGCTTGAGGAGCAAGGCAACAGTGCGGAACAAATGGCTGATTTTACAGGCGTCCAGATGTACATCTTGAGTTCACAAGGAAGATTCATTGAATCAAAGACTTCAGACGCCTCCATTTATCCTAACTATATCTGGGATAATCGCAAATTGTTAGAAGGGAAGAAGGTGGAAAGAGAATTCACTTTTAATAACGAACTTTACCTGCTTCATGGTATCCCCGTAACCACTAATCCAACGGTCAAAGGGATTTACGTGATTAGTTCTCTAGAAAATATGAAAGATTCGATCCAAACGATTAGAAATTTACTGTTTATCACTGGATTTGGAGCACTGTTATTGGCGTTGGGTTGCATATTTTTTCTATCCAAAAGATTATCGAATCCATTATTAAAAATTGAAAGTGCAACTCGCCAAATTGCCAAAGGAGAACTGAATCTTGAAATTCCTGTGGAAACTAAAGATGAGATTGGTTCATTGTCACAAGCCATAAACGACCTCGCTAAAGAATTAAAACAATATCGAGATAATCGTTCGGAGTTCTTTGCCAACGTCTCTCATGAATTGAAAACACCCATTACTTATATGGAAGGGTATGCAGACATATTGGCTAAAGATCTTGTGGAAAATGATGAAGAAAAGAAAAAATATCTACAAATCATTTCTGAGGAAGCACGACGTTTAAATGTAATCATAAATGATCTCTTTGAATTGTCTAAGATGGAAGAAGGTAAAATTGACTTGAAACTGATGTCTGTAGAACCCACTTCGATTATTCAAAGGTCTATAGATAAGGTTCAATTAAAAGCCCAAGAAAAAGATCTTACGATTCGAAGTAAGTTGAGTCCCGTACCCCATATTTTTGTAGACTCTAACCGACTGGAACAGATTATTTTGAATCTATTGGATAATGCCATTCGTTACACAGCCGAGGGGTATATTCAAGTTTCTTTAACTTCTGAATTAGAAGGGGTTGTAATAAGCATTTGCGATACGGGGCCCGGAATTTCAACAGAAGAACTTCCCAATATATTTGAACGTTTTTACCGGGTTGAGAAATCCAGATCCCGGGCATATGGAGGAACAGGACTGGGGCTGTCCATTGTTCAAAGTCTTGTTTTACAACAAGGAGGAACAATTCATGTGGAAAGTAAAATTGGAGAGGGGACGCGATTTAAAGTGATGTTCCCGTCCATCACCTCTTCTTCATTAAAATCACACAGCTTCAAAATATAATATGTGAAACAAATGAGCTAATGATCGTTCAAATTTACGGTCAGAAACCGCATATTACTAAAGATTAATGAAATGGATGGGATGACCATATGAATAAATTGAAAGCATTAGTTATTGATGACGAATGGAACATGAGAAATCTGTTGCGAATTTATTTAACTAAAGAGGGTTTTGATATTACGGAAGCTCATAATGGAACCGAAGGACTGTCCTATCTTCAGAAAAATTCGTATCATGTCATTTTATTAGACGTTATGATGCCGGATATGGATGGATGGCATCTTTGTGAAAAAATCAGATCGTTTACTGAAACACCTATATTGATGCTTACAGCTCGAGGGGATGTGAAGGATAAGGTACATGGGTTAGGTGTCGGTGCTGATGATTATATGGTGAAACCTGTAAATTCTGATGAACTCATTGCTCGCTTGTTTGCGCTTGTTCGACGCTCTTCACAGTCTTTAAGCCTTAAAGAAATCGGTAAAAAAATCATGTATACTGACATGATTATTTATCCAGATCGAAGACAGGTTATGGTACTCGACACAAATCTGGATTTGACCCAAAAAGAACTTGATATATTGCTTATATTGGCCGAGAATCCACAAAGAGTTTTCTCTAGAGATGAAATCATTGAACGTCTCTGGGGAAGTGACTTTTTTGGGGATAACCGAGTCGTAGACACCCATGTGAAAAATATCCGGGAGAAGTTGCAGTTGGCTGGATTGGAACAGAACCCCATTCAAACGGTTTGGGGCATAGGGTATAAGTGGTTGTATAGTGTAGAGGAGCCTTGAACTTATAACTAGAATTCGGCAATACAAAAAGAACATGTGCTAAGAAGCGATCGCTCCCTAACTTCAGCAGGAGACGGTCGTTTCTTTTTTAGAATAAGATATACGAGAATTCCACATTAAATCCACACAATTTAACAATATAATACTCTATAGGTTACAAATATTTAACTATTTTTGCCGAATTTCGTATTGAAAACGGGGGAACCATTTGTTGGGTGAATTATTCTTGTAAGAAAAGAATATAGGGAGCCTTTAACCGAATCCTTAAGCTAACTCCGTAGGCATCTAAGGGAGGAACAAAAGTTTGAAGAAAGTCATTTTATCGTTTCTTGGAGCAGCAGTTTTATTTACCTCCACAGCAACAGGTGCATTTGCTAGTCAGGCAAAGCTAACAGAAGAAATAAAAGAAGTGGTTGGAACGCCATACCTTTATGGTGGGACAACAACATCTGGTTTTGATTGTTCCGGTTTTATCCTGTATGTTTTTAATAAGTTTAAACTAGATTTGCCGCGCACCTCTAGTATGCAAGCAGCAAAGGGATCGTTTGTAGAGAAAGAAGAATTACGCCCAGGGGATCTCGTTTTCTTCAATACGAATGGTCGCAGCATTTCACATGCGGGAATTTATGTAGGTAACAATCAATTTGCACATTCATCAAGCAGTAAGGGTGTTCGAATTAGTAGCTTATCTGAAAGTTATTATAAAACCAAATATGTAACAGCTCGTAGAGTGGTTAGCGAGCAGAACTATCTTAAAATGGTTAACGATAGTCATTAAAATGGACAAGCCCGTGGGTAATTCACGGGTTTGTCCATTTTGTTTAGCAACTTGCCTCGAACAGATAGAACCATTCTCCAGTGAACTAAACTAATAAATAAGTAAATAACTTATCTAAACTGTGATTTATGATATGGACGGTAATCTTTCACAGATTCCACATACATAAAAGCTAAACTAATCTTATATTGATTAGAGGAGAATAGCCCTATGTGTGGATTTGTAAGTTTATATAACAAATATCGTATGCCAGTAGATGCAAACATTCTGCAACATATGACCGACTCCATAGCTCATCGTGGCCCAGATGATGAAGGGATATATATCCATGATCATATCGGTCTGGGTTTTAGGAGACTAAGTATACTGGATATTGAGCACGGGGCACAGCCCATGACCAATGAGAACAAAGATATTTGGTTGGTATTCAATGGAGAGATTTATAATTATAAAGAGTTGAGGGATTGGTTGAGTCAGAAGGGGTATACATTTTATACAGATTCCGATACCGAAGTATTACTGAGGCTTTATGAGGACGTTGGAATTAAATGTGTCAACTATTTACGAGGCATGTTTGGGTTCACCATATGGGATCAAAGGAGTGATCTTTTATTTGCGGCACGGGATCATTTCGGAATCAAGCCTGTTTATTACAGTGAGACCGCCTCCGGATACATGATTGGCTCTGAAATTAAAACGTTGCTGGCTTCAGGTAGGATTGATAGGGAAGTGGATGAAAATGCTCTTTATCAGTATCTCACATTTCAATATGTACCTGAACCTCTAACGATGTTCAAAGAGATCCATAAACTGAAAGCAGGCCATTATTTGATTGTACAGAATAATGGAATGACCATCAGACCGTATTACGAAGTGAAGTTTGAGCCCCATGAAAGTAGGTCGTATTCCGATTTAGTAGAGGAAACACGATCAGTAATAACGGAATCTGTTCGTATTCATAAGAACTCAGATGTCCCTAGGGGAGCATTCTTATCGGGTGGTATTGATTCAAGCAGTTTAGTAGGTTTACTTCATCGCTTGGAGCCAACCCAAACATTCAGCGTTGGATTTGATATGCCGGGCTATAGTGAATTGGATGATGCTAGGAAGACAGCAGCCTATTTAGGGACTGAGCATCATGAAATTCGGATTAATGCCCGCGACTATATAGATATACTACCTTCTCTAATATGGCATATGGATGAGCCAGTAGCAGACCCATCAGCCGTGGGTCTCTACTTTGTATCGAAGTTGGCTAGTCAGCATGTTAAGATGGCATTTTCAGGTGAAGGTGCAGATGAATTTTTTGGTGGCTACAACATTTATCGGGAACCCTATGCTCTCCGCATGTTTCAGGGTCTTCCAGGTCCATGGAGAAGTCTTGCAGGACATCTTGGACGATTAATGCCTACCGGCATGAAAGGCAAAGGATTCTTGGAAAGAGGGAGTCTTATTCTGCAAGAACGTTACTTTGGAAATGCGAAGATTTTTATGGATCATGAAAAAAGCAAGGTATTAGCACCATGGTTATCGGAGCAGGGAGTATGTAAACCAACCCAGCAGGTGACTAAGCCACTTTATGAACAAGCGAAGTTATATGATGAAGTCACACAGATGCAGTATATTGATATTCATACGTGGCTACGTGGGAATATCCTAATGAAAGCAGACAAAATGTCGATGGCAAATTCCTTGGAACTTCGCGTTCCCTTTGTAGATACCAAAGTATTTGAATTAGCTGCTACCATCCCTACAAAGTATAAAGTTACACCCACAGCAACTAAATTATTACTCCGTGATGCTATGAAAGATGTGGTTCCACCTGATGTACAGCAACGAAAAAAATTAGGTTTTCCTGTCCCAACGAGAGTATGGTTAAAAAGTGAATGGTATTCATGGGCTAGGAATCTGATTATGACAGCAGACGTAGATCAATGGATCAATAAAACGTATGTATTGCAGCTACTTGAGATCCATAAGGAAGGGAAATTGGATGCAAGCCGTAAATTGTGGACCATTCTTGTATTTATCTTATGGCATCAAATATATATTGAAGATCGTGCGTATTCCTTTTCAGGTCCATCTTCCAATAGAATGATATTGTAATAAAAAAGTCAGTAACGTCGCCAATATAGTTCTGAAATATCGTCCCCTCGGATTAGAGTTCATTTTAATGAGTTCTCTATACCTGGGGGATTTTGGTATGCTAGCTAATAGAAGAGAATGATATGCATTTAAGCGCAACAGTATCGCTTTTTTACAATTAAGGTGTTTCTAAAAAAATGCGGCAACCAATCCTCGGTTACATTCCGGGAAAGATCGCCGCATTATAATTTCTTCTGTTTATCTTTTAACGTATTATTAGCAGATCTTAATAAAGAGTAAATCAATGCTACTTATTTATTCCGCTACGTTCTCCACACTCGGATCAGGTGTATAGTTACTTTCATAATCTGTATACATGACTTCCGTTACCATTCCCGCGGAAGCATGATGCAAGTCATGGCAATGGAACATCCAATTTCCAGGGTTATCGGCTTCAAAAGCAACAACATAAGTTTCCCCTGGTTTAACATTTAGTGTATCTTTTATGATCGTTGACCCCTGATAGGATTGACCATTTTTACTTAGCACTTGGAAAAACTGTCCATGGAGATGCATAGGATGGTCATCCGTTTTGGACTGATTCACAAAAGTAACTTTGACCTTGTCACCTTTCTGGACTTTTATGACATCTGTATCCGGAAATACCTTTCCGTTAATGGTGTACACCATTTCTCCATCTTTCATTTCCGTATTTAAATTCATTGTCACGTTTTGATCAAATATCTCATTCAACGAAAATAATGGATCTGACATGTTACCATACTTTTCGAAGTCAAACACAGGAAGCGTAGCTGAAGCATTGGAATTGTCATTTTGAACTTTTGAACCTTCGTATTGGATAACGGCTTTCATATTTTGTTTCGGCGACTCAATTCCATGTTCTTCAAGTAGCCAGGAGCCTGGATTATCCGCTGTAAATTCAATATCATAACGTTCTCCAGGAGCTATAGAAAGTAATTGATCTTTTATCATCTCGGGTTCATTTAGGGGCTGTCCATCCGACGCTATTACTTTAAAATTGTGGCCATGTAAGTGCATTTGATGACTGATGTATCCTGCATTAATTAAGCGAATTCTAACTTTATCGCCCTCTTTAACCATGAGTTTATCAATGGCAGTACCTGATTTCCCGTTTATCGTGTATAGGTCATACATGCTCATATCATGTCCGCCCATACCCGTAGTGTTCTCGTCCATGTTCATATCCGATCCGGACATATTCATTTCATTATGATTCATCTCTTTCATACCCATATTGTCGGAATCACTCGTATTCATGTCGCTGGAACTCATCCATTCATCTAACATGAGAGTATAGTCCCGGTCATAGTCATTTTTCAGTTCCTCAACAACAAGGGAACCGTACAAGCCTTTATCCACTTGGTTTACACTGTCTTGATGAGAATGATACCAATAGGTACCTGGTACATTAGCTTTGAACGTATACGTAAATGTTTTACCTGGTTCAACGGCATCTTGTGTAACGCCAGGAATGCCATCCATGTTATTCGGAACGGGGTAGCCGTGCCAATGAATGGAGACAGGCTGATTCAACTCATTTTTTAGATTGATTTTTACGTTGTCTCCAACCTTTACACGGATTTGAGGTCCGGGGACAGAATTGTTGAAAGTCCAAACAGGTAATATCTTACCTTTGGAAACTTCAAGATTGCTCTCTTGTGCGGTGATCGTAAATTCTTTGCCATTTACCACTGGAGTACTAGATGTGAATTTCACAGGACTGGAACCAGCCGAAGTAGGATTATTCGTGTTTGAATGATCCATTCCTTCCATTGCATTATTTTTAATCGCATTAGTACATCCCGTAGCGAGAATAGCTAAAGAACCAATTACGATAAACCTCTTTAAAAGCATCAATTTCATATTCTTTCCTCCACCGTTTTGTATTTGATTGGTAATAACGATAATAGTATAGAAAATATATGTAGAAATAATGTAGATGAATTTCATTTTGTATAGTATAGGGGGGCTATAGTATAATATAAGATAAAATAATGAGGAGTGATCGGAAAATGGGAGACCTAATTCAAGAGCATGAGTCATGCAACACGGAAGAACGCAGGAGCCATCATTCTGAGAAAACAAAGAATAATTTAATTAACCGACTTAACAGAATTGAAGGACAAGTTAGAGGGCTAAAAGGATTAATCGAAAAAGATACCTATTGTGATAATGTGCTGAATCAGATCTCTTCAGTCCAATCGGCTTTGAACGGTGTTGGAAAACTTTTGTTAGAGCATCACATGAAAAGCTGTGTAATTGAACGAATTCAGGAAGGTGAAAACGAAGTTATAGATGAATTGTTAGTGACCATAAATAAATTAATCAAATAGTGCTGTAAACAAAAGAGGGTTTGCAAAAACTCTTTTTTTGTTTACAGCTAAATACTTTGACAAATATAGTGAGGGGGGGTATGGTATTAATGAAGGAGGTGATGTACATTAAAAGTCATTCATTTGGACAATATAGGATGAAGTTAATGGTCCAATGACAAACAATCATTGAGGCCTAATGCTCCTATCCGCTGCAGGTGCACTTAATGGAGTCAACAAAGCATATTGAAGTAGTGAATGAATTAATCAAAAGAGTTCATGCCTCAATGAAATAACATATATTTAAACTCAATTAAAGGGGAGTATGAAAAATGGAAAATGTCACACTAAAAGTAAAAGGTATGTCATGTGGGCATTGTGTAAATTCAATTGAAGGTGCCTTAAATCAAATAGGCGTAGAAGGAAAAGTAATTCTCGCGGAAGGTAAGGTTGAAGTTAAATTTGACGAAACCAAACTAGAGTTTTCGGATATTAAAGAAGCAATTGAAAATCAAGGCTACGACATAGTCGAATAACATGATCTTCTTGAATCATTACTTCAAGTTAGAAGAAGGTGAAGCGTATGCATGTCGAGGTATTTACAACGCCAACTTGTGAAGATTGCAAAAATTTCAAAAAATTCTTAAATGATCATCAAATACCGTATACAGAGTTTAGTATAGCTGATCATCCAGAAAATGCTGTCCTTCTGCGCGAACGAACAGGTAAAAATTTGGTCCCTACAATTTTCATTGAAGGTAAAGTTTATTTCGGATTTGTCTTCAATCGTCAAGAAATTGAAAAAACACTTCTTGGATAAGAACCCTAAATGATATTTCGGTTCACTCCATCGATTGTGAAATGTGCACAGAATTATCCTCTTTCACACTCTAGAGTAGTAGATTATCTTCTGAAATGCCGCCATGAATAGAAATTTCTATATGGGGTAAATATAGAATAAGGGACTACCCTACTACTTTAGATACGAGAGGAGAATTATAATGTCACATCAAAAGTACAAAGAGTGTATTGAAGAGTGTTTAAAATGTATGGTTGCATGTAATCATTGTTATGTTTCTTGTTTAGATGAGGAGCATATTGGAATGATGAAAGAATGTATTCGCTTGGATCGTGAATGTGCGGATATCTGTGAATTTGCCGCTCATGCCATGTCGATCAATAGCAAATATGTTAAAGAGATATGTCTTGCTTGCGCAGACGCTTGTGAAGCTTGTGGGAACGAATGTAAAAAACATGATCATGAGCATTGTCAACAATGTGCAGAAGCGTGTTTTGCTTGTGCAAAAATGTGTCGTGAAATGGCCGCTTAATAAAAGAAATGTAGCACAGAAGGAGTTTTCTCAGAATCAGTTCATAAATTCTGAGAGAACTCCTTTTATTAAATTCCTAAGAAATAATTCGAATTTTGAAAAGGAAGAATAACATAATTACATATCAACAATAAAATGGGCTTAAAATTTTCGGGTATTGCGCTTGACAAAATATAGGGTAGGGGGGTATGCTTTATACATGAAGTGAAGTTAATATTACTGAAATAAAAATCTCATATATAAGGAGAAGTGAATTATGAAAAATGAAGTGTTAAATGTGAATGGCATGTCTTGTGTACATTGTGTCAACTCAATCGAAGGTGCTTTGAAATCGCTCGGTGTTCAAGGGAATGTTAATCTTGAAAATGGCACTGTTACCGTAGTATATGATGAAAATAAGGTGACTCTAGAGACCATTAAAGAGGCTATTGAAGAGCAAGGATATGAAGTCTAAAAGGTGAGGTGTATATATAGTGTCAACAATTGAAGAGAAAAAATCACAAACATCAATTCAACTCTCAGGTATGACTTGTGCTGCTTGTGCTTTAAAAATTGAGAAGGTTTTGAACAAGCTGGAAGGTGTATCAGAAGCTAACGTAAACTTTGCGATGGAAAAAGCGACAGTAACATATGACCCAAGTAAAGTCGACATCGGTAAGATGGAAGCAAGCATTGAGAAGCTTGGCTACAGTACAGTTAAGGAAGCCGTTGATTTGGAACTTGTCGGTATGACTTGTGCGGCTTGTGCCTTAAAAATCGAGAAGACTCTGAATAAGTTACCTGGCGTAAGCACGGCCACCGTAAATTTCGCCATGGAAGTTGCTCATGTCGAATATAATCCGGCAGATGTTTCTGTGACTGATATGCAAAAGAGAGTAGAGAAACTCGGCTATCAAGCTGTACCGAAACAGGAACAAAGCGACCCAGCTGAACGTCGACAAAAAGAATTATCAAAACAAAAAAGAAAACTTCTTATTTCTGCGATTTTATCGTTTCCCTTACTCTGGGCAATGGTAAGTCACTTTTCATTTACTTCGTGGGTATGGTTACCAGATCTCTTTATGAATCCATGGTTCCAATTGGCATTAGCAACGCCAGTTCAATTTTATATCGGAAGACCCTTCTATATTGGTGCATATAAAGCTTTACGCAATGGCAGTGCAAACATGGACGTTCTTGTTTCATTAGGGACCTCAGCTGCTTATTTTTACAGTCTGTATTTAACCATCGTTTGGGCAATTGAAGGCGGTAGCGTACATCATGGACCTGCGATGTACTATGAGACAAGTGCCGTGTTGATTACCTTAGTGGTTATGGGGAAACTGTTCGAATCCCTGGCAAAAGGACGTACGTCAGAAGCTATTAAATCCCTAATGGGACTTCAAGCCAAGACGGCGATAGTTGTCCGAGAAGATCAAGAATTGACCATTCCCGTGGAAGAAGTGATTGTAGGTGATGTTGTAATTGTTCGACCAGGGAGTAAAGTGCCTGTGGATGGGGAAGTTCTGGAAGGACTCTCGTCTGTGGATGAATCGATGCTTACTGGTGAAAGTCTCCCTGTAGAAAAAAAAGTGGGGGATGCTGTTATCGGAGCAACCATGAACAAAAACGGTGTGCTTCGAATGAAAGCAACAAAAATAGGTAAAGAAACAGCTCTTGCACAAATTATTAAAGTTGTCGAGGAAGCGCAAGGATCAAAAGCTCCTATTCAACGGGTAGCAGACGTCATCTCAGGGATTTTTGTGCCGATTGTTGTAGGAGTCGCTGTAGTGGCATTCTTGGTATGGTACTTCGGAGTAACACCGGGTGATTTTGCTGGTTCTTTAGAAAAAGCAATTGCCATTCTGGTTATTGCTTGTCCTTGTGCACTTGGGCTTGCTACACCAACCTCCATTATGGCTGGTTCTGGACGTGCAGCTGAACTTGGAATCTTGTTTAAAGGTGGAGAACATCTGGAACAGACCCATAAAATTGATGCAATTATTCTCGATAAAACAGGTACAGTAACAAAAGGTAAACCTGAACTTACCGATGTTTTGGTCGAGGGCGATGAAACAGAATTCCTTAAACTTGTGGGGGCAGCTGAGAAAAATTCAGAACATCCATTAGCTGAGGCTATAGTTGCGGGCATTATGGAAAGAAATATTGAACTGCTCAGAACAGAATCCTTTGAGGCCATTCCAGGCTTTGGAATCAAGGCTGTTGTGAGTGGTAAAGAGTTATTAATTGGTACACGTCGTCTAATGGATAAATTCGATGTAGAAGCAAAACAAGCTTACAACATGATGTCTACTTTAGAGGAATCCGGGAAAACAGCTATGCTTGTCGCTATTGATAAAGAGTATGCGGGGATGGTTGCTGTGGCAGATACCATTAAAGAAACCTCTCAGGCTGCTGTCAGCCGTTTGAAGGAGATGGGTATCCAGGTCATTATGATTACCGGGGACAACGAACGGACGGCAAAAGCGATTGCGGCTCAAGTTGGCATTGACCACGTCCTGGCTGAAGTTCTCCCTGAAGGTAAAGCGGAAGAAGTTAAAAAACTGCAAGCACAAGGTAAAAAGGTAGCGATGGTAGGAGATGGTATAAACGATGCTCCGGCCCTTGCTATGGCAGACATCGGAATGGCTATTGGTACAGGAACAGACGTTGCTATGGAAGCTGCTGATGTAACATTGATGCGTGGCGATCTTTCAAGTATCCCTGACGCTATTTATATGAGCCGTAAAACTATGGCTAACATTAAACAAAATTTATTTTGGGCACTCGGATACAATACGCTGGGTATTCCAATAGCTGCGATCGGCCTTTTGGCTCCATGGGTAGCTGGTGCTGCAATGGCATTAAGTTCAGTATCTGTTGTTCTTAATGCACTTCGGCTACAACGTGTGAAAATACGTAATTCTTAAAAACTGACGTGATAAAATCATTGTATAATATAAAGATAGGGGTACGTTTGTTTTACATTATATAAAGTATCAGTAACAGGGGTACCCCTATGTGTACGTTAGAAAAACATTGCCAAAACTCACTTGTAAACTAGAAATTCGTTCAGGAGAATGTTAGGTTGAAAAAATGGATTATATTCTGTATTAACCTGGTTGTATTTATGCTTGTTTTCATGAAGCGGGATTTATTGTATGCATGGATAGCTGGGGATAATACGGCTAGCTTACCTCTGATGTTTCTTGTAATTACTATTCTTGCTATGTTTCCTGTGATCCCGTTTGGCATTGTAGGTGGAGTGATCGGCGCTAAATATGGTGTAGTATTGGGCAGTACTATGAACGTGGCCATATCCACTTTAGCTGCGATTATTGTCTATCTATTGGCAAAATACTTACTTTATTCTTGGGGAAGAAGGATTACCCAGAGATTTACATCTCTAGATCAACTACATGCGATGAGTAGCCAGCGCCTGTTTTGGATGATTCTATCAGCTCGCATCATACCCATTTTACCAGCTGCGGCAATCAATATTTACGCAGGAGTATTCCATTTAAATTTTAAGATTTTCATACTCGCAACCTTATTAGGTAAAATCCCCGCAATGATGACCTTTGCCTATATAGGGCATGAAATATGGAATGAAGGAACACGACTAGTACAAGTCAGTTTGATGTATGCTTCATTTTTATTACTGGTTTTTATCGGCTATAGAATATATCTTCGATATAAAGAATAAATACAATTCAATAAGGTGACTAAAAAGGCTCTACGTCCTCGTAGAGCTTTTTTGGTTTGCCTTCAGCTATTTGAAATTTGGTTGTATTGATATAACAAAAAAACACACTTCCTTCAAATTTAAAATTTACACTGTTACTTAAGAACGACCAAGAGGAGTATTATCAGATGAACAATCATTACGATGCAGAAGAACCAAAACCAATCAGTTCTAAGTTTCGCATTAACTTTTTCTTTTTTGTATCCTTTGTCATTTTTTCAGTTATCATCATTCGTCTCGCTTATATGCAATTCGTAGAAGGCCCCGAGCTTAGCCGTTTACAAAGTGAAAGTGTCACCAGAACAAGTCCTTTGTTGCCCGTTCGTGGTTCCATTTATGATTCATCAGGTAAAATAAAATTGGCATATTCCGAGCCCATTCAGTCGTTATACATCACATTGTATAAAAATTATAGTCAACAGGAGGGGGGGCCTAAAAATCCCAATCGTGAGGAAGCTGGTCAATTTGCAGAAAAATTGTATGAAGTATTTCAGGAATTTAAAGATCCAGGGAGTAAAGAGTTCTCGGTAGATGATATTTTGAATGCGATGGATCTGGAATATCGACAGACCCAAGGTTATTCTCCGAGATTGATCAAGAGTGACCTATCTGATAGAGAAGTCGCTTACTTTCTTCAGAATAGAAATATCATTCCTGGATTGAGTGTAGTGGAAGAAAGCAAACGCAAATATGATAAGGATGGCGTGGCTGTTCAAGCTATTGGTTACATGAAAACATTCAAAACATCAAAGACACTAGCAAAATACAAAGAAATTGATCGTTTAAATCCAACTCAAACCAATCCTGGGCTTGTATACTCTGAGCTAGAAAATGTTGGTGTTGATGGTCTTGAACTTCAATATCAGGACGTGTTACGAGGACAAAGTGGTTTTAAAGAGATCCCCATTAATGCGTTAAATTTGCCTGAAGAGGGAGGAAACATGCTCCCTCCAGAAAAAGGATACGATATCATCTCGACCATCAACAAAAACGTACAAGTTCAAACAGAACAAGCTATAAAAGAACAGTTGAATTGGTTACAGCGGACTCCAGTTTCAGGAAAACTTCATACTAATGCAAAAACAGCTTTTGCTGTCGCAATGGAAGTAGATAGCGGTAATGTCGTGGCTATGGCAAGTATGCCTGATTATGATCCGAATGCGGAATGGGATTATGAAAAGATTAAGTACATCTATAGAAATGGTACAGTTGAATCCTTTCCTCCAAACGACACCGGAAAGCACCCAGAGTCAACCGTATTATTGGGGTCAACAATAAAACCATTAAGTGTTTTGATTGGCTTAAATGAAGGTTTTTTTGCTCCGAATTCAACATATCAGGATCGCGGATACGCGGAGTTTGGTAAAGATCGTACCAGAGTCAGAAACTCTTCAGGAAGCGTATATGGTCTTTTAAATCCAGAGACAGCAATCACGAAATCATCAAATGCTTTTATGATTGACATGATCGGTGAGCAGCTTTGGAACAAGTATAATGTGGAAGGTATTAAAGTATGGGACAGATATATGAAAGAATTCGGCTTAGGCGTGGATACTGGAGTGGATTTACCCAAAGAATTTAGAGGCAGAATTGAATATAACCAAGAAAATCAATCTGCACTCACAGGCTTGGCTTTTGCTTCATTTGGACAACAAGGCAAATATACAACAATGCAGCTCGCACAGTATACCGTGATGTTAGCGAATAAAGGACAACGTCTTGAACCACACCTGGTAAAAGAAATACGTGACTCTGAAGGTAATGTCGTTAAAAAAATTAAACCAAAAACACTAAATACAGCAAATTATGATGACAGATACTGGCGCACCATTCAACGTGGAATGTCTACCAATGTAGATGCCGCGTTCAGTGGGTTTCCCTATGATTTCGCGAGAAAGACAGGCACCTCTCAACAGACTATTTATATAAATGGTCAATCGATTAATGTTGAGAACGGCGTATTTATCGCCTTTGCACCTCGTAAGAATCCAAAACTGGCAGTAGCCGTGGTTGTACCTGAAGGGGGGTATGGATCAAGTAGCGCAGCACCCATTGCTCGTGAAATATTTGATGCCTATGATAGGGAATATGGACTGGGTAGCAATCCAGCAAAATGAGCCGTCAAATAAAAACAAAAATATTATTCAATTGATTTATAGTGACCATATGATAGCAAGAGTTGTTAGTAAGAACTGGGGGATAGGGCAGAATTCCGATTGTTGCACGCTTTTCTTGTTTGGACTTGAAAAGTGAAGAAGAAGTCACTTAGGGGATATCGTTTAGGCTCCTGCGACACAACACAGAAATAACTATATCGGAGAACAACAACGTAGGCTGAAAATCATAAATGTCCTTGGATGTACTAGCGAGCAAGCATTTGATATAAACTAAGGTTCATCTTAGACATAGTATTCGGCTATGGAAATAAAGTAATAGCACAAGCCTCGAATTTCATATATATCCTCCATTGTAAACAATTCCATTTGGGATGGAGGAGTACTATGGTTATCACACCGGATATCCCGGATCTTCCCTTTACCGTCGAAGAGGGAATGAAGTGCTTTGTGTTAGTTGCGGAGCCTGTAACGAGAGAACTATTGCCTGGAATAAAAATGAAGGGCTGGGGGTATAACGGTTCCATTCCGGGTCCAACTATACGAGTTAAACAAGGCGATTGGGTTAAGATCAGGGTTATAAACCATCTACCGGAGGCAACCAGTGTCCATTGGCATGGCCTGGATATCCCCAACTCTATGGACGGTGTTCCTGAAGTTGAACCAACACCCAAAATTAGACCAGGTGAATACTTTGATTATTGTTTTCAGATTATGAATGCACCGGGAACGCATATGTATCATACTCATCACAATACAGTTACTCAAGAATTAATGGGACTAGGGGGTGGATTTATAATAGAATCGGGATGTAATGACTATATTCATAGAGATTACTTCATCATGCTTCAGGAATTTCATCTTCAAGGCCTGCCTAAGGGTGAATTGAGGAAAGGAGATTACGATTTAGACCCCTTAACGGACAGTTTTAATTTTTTCACAATGAATGGGCGTTGTTTTCCATATTCTAATTCTTTACCAGTTAAATATGGCGAAAACATTCGTATTCGTCTTGGGAACATAGGAATGAATGCACATCCCATTCATCTTCATGGACATCAATTTCTTCTCACAGCTGCAGACGGTAATGAAATCTCAAGTTCCGCCAGATTACTTCGAAATACGATAGAAGTTTCGAGTGGAACGACATACGACTTACTCTTTTGCGCGAATAACCCAGGAACATGGCCCTTCCATTGCCATATGCCACATCATATATCCAATAACTTCACTAAACCAATTGGTGGAATGTTTAAGACAATTGTCTATGAGAAATAAGAAAAAAATGATAACCCAGTAAAGAAAGCGAATGGAGGGGCTAAAATCTCATTAAGTGGAGAAATATTTTTTGATCCAAAGACGGGATTAGAGAACCTTACGATCTGGTCCTCTATAAATAACAAAGAACTACATACATCAATAACCATATATAATGATCAAAAGAATACAACCTCACTTTTAGTTCATATATTCTATAATGATGGTTCGTACATTTTTCCAGTATACCCCGGAAATTCAAGAGCATGTAGCTGTCAAAACATAACCCAAATAATTGTAGCACCTGAATCAGAAATTACGAATAACTGTAGTGGGAAATTTATTATGGAAATATTCTGACTACATTCAGCAGTTCTAATGGTAATTAAATGAAAAAATGAAAAGAGATCCTCAAACCTCTCGCTATGCACACATTGTGGCAGCAGACCGCAGATGGCGAGGGACAAGAACATATTCCCATTGAAGTCGCTATTTTAGCGGCTTTTTTATGTTATCGGTACAAGTTCTTGTCTCAAGGTAAGGACAAGAACTTGTACCGATTGCCGAAATGGACAAGGACAAGAACATATTCCGATTAGATGATCATCTAAATATAAGCATATGTAGTTAAAACCTCAATAACACTTAGAGGTTCACCGAGTATCGGGAGAAGGCTGTTAGCATTTAAAAATTAAACTAACTCTCAAGAGTAATTAAAGCTTTTTCTGGACAAAATTCTTGAGTATGTGCAGGAATGTCTTGATCTACCCCAATCAACCGTATCTCAACATTTGCAGAAACTTCGCAGTGCCGGTGTTGTCGCTACAGAACGGATCCATTATGTGGTATTATTTGGATTGAAGATAAAGCTCTACGGAGGACGTACAAAATATGTAGGAAAGGGTGTAATTATGAAATTAAATCATCTGAACCTAACAGTTACTGATGTTCCTGCTGCTCGCGAGTTTTTAGAGACTTATTTTGGTATGAAATGTGAAGGTACGAGGGGAAACGCATTTGCAGTTATGTTTGATGATGAAGGCTTTATTCTCACTCTAATGAAAGGTAAAAACGTACTCTATCCTAGTGACTTTTCATGCATCCATGGGTGGTACTTCTACTGCTGTCGCTGCGCCAAATATACCGGAATTTTGCTCCCCGCCGGAAATAATGTTTAATTTGATGTTAAATTTATCCTTGATTATCTTCCCAAACCAACCCGGCTGCTGGTATGGATATATATGGTATGGTAAGAACGATATCAAATAATCTCATATAATTACGTAAAATAATAATTTGACGAATAAAAATATTGAATTATAATATGTACAAAGTATCCTTTAGAAAAAAGGAGAATCCCATGGAAAAGCAAACAAAAATTAAATATTTAGAACGTATTGAAGAAAAACTTGATGATTTGCCCTGGTATGTTACAGAGTATATAGATAGCAGAAAAAGAAAATTATCACCAACCACCATGCTCAACTATTGCCATGATTATATAATTTTTTTTGACTGGCTAATTTCTGAGGGGCTTGTTAAATGTAGTCGTAAAGAAGTTGAGTTAAGTACACTGGAATCATTGACTATACGTGATGGGGAAAATTTTCTTTTCTTTTTGGAGAATCAACTAGGGAACTCTAAAAGTACTGTGAACAGAAAATTGGCTGCACTTAAATCATTGTTTAATTACTTACAGAATAAAGCTGAAACTTCTGAATTAGCTCCTTATATTAAGCGTAATCTGATGGCCAAGTTAGAATTAAATCCTGTTTTAAGCACAGCTCAGTCGAGTGCACAAAAAATCAGTGGTAAGATTCTGAAGCATGAGGAGTTCAATCTATTCAGACAATTTATTGCAAATGATTATGGTGAATTGATTAAAGGAAATAAGAGATTATATAACTATTTTTTATTTAATCGTGAGCGTGATACAGCCATCGCTTCTTTGATTCTGGGATCTGGATTGAGACTGTCCGAAGTGGTTGGCGCTAATATTGAAGATGTAGACTTGACTGAAAATTTACTACGAGTAGTCCGTAAAGGCGGTAAGGAGCAGTATGTTTACTTTAGTGATCTTGCATTATATGACATCAAAGAATATATAAAAATTAGAGATCAAAAGTATAAACCCAGCTCAAAAGAGATAGCCTTATTTATAGCTGCTCCTGTAGGAAGAAAAGGAGGCACACGAAGACTTACTCAAAGAGCCATAGAAAAGTTAGTTCAAAAATATGCTAATCTTTATGGTAAACCATCTTTAAATGTGCATGCATTGAGACATTCATTTGCAACTCGATATCATAAGGCTAACAATGATGTTCCAAAACTGAAAGATCAACTAGGTCATTCATCAGTACAGACAACGATGATATATACACATTTATCAGATGATGATTTGAAGAAAGCGGTTAATAAAATGGATTTAAATTTTTTTATGCAATAAACTTTAAGTTCAATTGTTAACTCAGTAGATCATTATTGAAGATAAAGTTATTGCATATTGGATGGATGCTATGATTTAAGCAATAACCTTATCTTCATTCATTTGATGATGATTTGAAGAAAGCAGTTAATAAAATGGATTTAAATTTTTTTATGCAATAAACTTTAAGTTCAATTGTTAACTCAGTAGATCATTATTGAAGATAAATAAAGTTATTGCATATTGGATGGATGCTATGATTTAAGCAATAACTTTATCTTCATTTTTTGCTTGTGCAATAACCTTAAGTTCACTAATGGGACGCCCTTTTAAAGGTCACAGAAGAAAGAAACCGATGCGGGAATTAAATCGTACTCATTTGATATGATGGTCGCGATTTAATTCCTTTTTTGTACACGGAAATTTGGACTAAGTTCTAAAGATCGGGACTACGCGCTCAGATTTTTTGTATATAAGGACTCATTTTGCCCGAATGAATAACTGCTAAAATGGATTAGTAACCAGTTATTAGGTGAAGGGAGAACGTATGGACTACATTACAGACTTTTCTTACATTGACGACTTAATTGATCATAAAGGAGTGAGGAATGCTGTTATTGATGTAGACAACACAATAACTAAAAGTAACATCGTTCAGTTTTATCTATTTATTAAAAAACAAGAACTCGGTGAGAAGTTATGGCCGCTATACTTCTCATCTTTTGTTCTTCGTGCCCCATACTTTTTGGTATTGGATGCCGTGTCTAGGGATGCCTTTAATAAACTATTTGTATTGAGGAAATTTAAAAAGTATTCTTATGCGCAGTTGGAACACTATTCTAAGTTATTTTTTGAAAAGACCTTAAAGGAGAAATTCATTAGCTTTACCCATGATTTAATCTTTCATCTGAAAGAAAAAGGCGTTCATGTAGAATTGCTTTCAACAAATTTTGATTTACTGGTAAAACAGTATGGTCAGTATTTTGACGTACCTTATCGTTGTTTGAATGTAAAACCAGAAGGGAATGGAGTAACAATTGATTTCTCAAATCTTGATGGATTTAAGAGTAGAGAAATTGCAAAGTTTGATCCTGCTGTAACATTATCGATTGGGGATTCAAAATATGATTTGCCAGCTCTTAATCATGTAGATTATCCTTTTGTGGTTGCGAAGAAGGATGAAAAATGGATGGGACAGATAAATAAAGAACCTCGCTTTATTAAAGCCGACATAATTCAAATTGGCGAGACATTGTAGGGGGCAACCATGGTATTTGTTCTTATATTTTTATGGACAATCGCTGCTGTGCTCCTTGTAAATAATCCGAAAAATGAATCCACTCGATGGGTTGCCTTTTCAGCTTTTGCAGCTGGAGGTGGCGGTTTGTCTCGTGCGATGACAGAAACAGCCATTCCTTACTTACATACGCATGAGTTGATCACGCCGACGATTGAAGATGTACTCTTTAAGTTACACATCATTGGTTCATTCATGAATCATAATGGGTTGCCCTATTGTTTTTTAATGTTTGCGATTAGTTATAGCGGATTCTTCAACAAACAATTGAAGAACAAGCTTGCTTTTATGTTGATGATCCCAATAGTATTTATGCTTTTCAATACATCATTTTATCCAGACATAGAAAATAACTTTCGAATTCTCTTCATGTGGTGTGTACCATATCTACTGGTCGGGATGGTCCTGCTAACGGTAAGTTACTCTAAAGAGAGCATTCAATTAATTAAAAGGAATCGCTTCTATGTTATTTTGTTTACTTTCCCACCGATCATCTTTCAAATTTTTGTGAACTACACATTTAAAGCGTTCTTTAATTTTGAAGAAGTATGGAGATTAATGCCTTTAGTTATAACCCTCTTGTTCATGACTTTTATTATTTTAGTTTCCAAACATGGACTTTTAGGTGTAAGGCTCAGATTTGACAACACTAGGCGTGAAAGCGCAATGCGTGCGGTTACTTCGGGGGCATCAGCACTGAACCATACTATAAAAAATGAAATAGGAAAAATTGATATTCTTTCTGACCGGATTAGGTATGAGGCTGAACGGGAAAATCCAAAACCTATTGTAAAAGACATTGATACTATATTGGATTCCACTTCACATATGCTCTCAATGGTTGACCGGATACAGAAGCATTCTCAAGAAATCATACTTATACCCGATTACCATAAAGTCTGTGAAGTGATCGAATCAGGCGTTGAAATGAGTTTACCTTATTTGGAAAAGAAGAATATTGACGTTGTTAGATATGTTAGAACGCATGAGAAAGTGTACTGTGACAGTGTACATCTTCAAGAGGTTCTAAGGAATCTAATTAAGAATGCATCAGAGGCAATGGAACATAACGGGCAGCTGAGGATATCTGCATACGATACTCGAAAGGCTATCGTAATTGAAATACAAGACAATGGTCTAGGCATCGAACAGGAGGATATAACCCGTATTTTCCATCCATATTACACAACTAAAAACAGAAGTAAGAACTTTGGCTTAGGCCTGGCTTATTGTATGAATGTTATGCAGAAGCACAATGGGAAAATTACTGTACAGTCCAAGAAGGGTTCGGGTACAACTTTTATTCTACAAATTCCTATAACTACTGAACAAAACGTATAACGCCTCATTGTGTGTTTAAAACGAAAGTTTTTTTACCCGCTATAGGAGGGAATTCGATGACCCAAATAAATGTAATGTTGGTTGAGGATGATCCAGTGTGGGAAGACTGCTTATCTTCTTTCATTGAGAGAGAGAGGGACTTAAACGTAGTCAGCTGCGCGCCGAGTAAAGAAGCTGCAATTAAAGCATACAAAGAAAACAACGTTGATGTTGCCTTAGTCGATGTCATGTTGAGTCCTAACGAATGTGATGGACTGGATACGGCCTTAGAGTTAAAACAGCTAGGACTTAGCAATATAATTATGCTGACTGCGTTAAATGACAAAGAGATCATCCTGGATGCCTTTGATAAAGGTGCAGTTAACTATATTACTAAGACGTCTTACAGAGACATTCCGAGGGCTGTGAGAGAAGCTTTTGGTGATAATCCAAGTATTCATCCTGATGCATCGGCTGTACTTATAGCTGAACTGAAAAAGGAGCGAAAGTTAAAATATATCTTAACTCCTACAGAGAGAGAGGTCTACGATCTTCGGGAAAAGGGGATGAATAAAACCGAGATTGCAAAGGTATTATTCAAGTCTGTAGAGACTGTAAAGAAGCAAATCAAACAAATACAAGTCAAAATAAAGGGCTAACCCAAGAGGTTAGCCCTTTATTTATTTGAGGGGTATAAATTTAACCCTCCCTCGATTTTGTCGAAGCCTGTACGATATAGCTATAACCTGTTATTTAATATCGAATAAAAAATGTTCTGTAAATTATCGCGTGATTTTTCATCCAATTCATCTAAAGCTGTGATTAAAGGGGTGATTTGCTTTATTATTGGCAGAATGTTGAGCGAGAGCAAGGTTTGTATGGTTTTAATTTCTGCATCTGTTAGTTCGTCTAATACACCAAGCAATTGTCTTTTTCCAGAATGATCAGACTCGGAACTAGGCAATGAGCCGGCAGGAAGAATGTCATAGAGCGAAACTTTGAGAGCATCGCAAATCTTTATTAGGATTTCGATATTGGTTGAGCTACCGTTTTCGATTTTGCTGATTGTACTTTGTGATGTATCCGATAACTCAGCCAATCTCGTAGTAGACATTTTTACTGCTTTTCTGAATTGTTTTATATTAGCTCCGATAATGTTGTTTAGTTGATCCATTCATTTCACGCACCATTGCTGAAAATTTTACTTAAATCATAACAGAAAGTAATAAGAGATGCCCATCAATCAATAATTTATTCGAATAAGAATAAAAAGTTGTTGACTAAAATATTCGATTTCGAATATTATGAAATCAAGGAGGTGCGAGTTATTTATAAACTTAAAAAAAAGAGAAAGGAGAAAGGTTGGACTCAGCTGAAGCTTTCGGAAAAATCGGGAGTTCCACAACCAACTATATCCCAAATTGAGAAAGGAAATCGAAAGTATCCGACTCATGAAAATATAAGAAAACTTGCTAAGGCGCTGGAGGTCGATATTAGGGAACTTGAGGATGAAAATGAAAGTGCAACAACAGTGTGATGGTCTTTAAAGAAACGTGTACTGTTCCAGAGGTGAATTCGAAATAAGGAGCGATAGAATGTCTGATATCGGCGGTGATGTTTCGACAATTGTTACACGAATGGCTTCTGATTTATCAAGAGAAACCGCTAAAATGACTAATGAATCAATTAAACAGATGTTGATATTCTTAATCAATAGAGCTAAAGAGCAGGGCGACAAACCGGGAGAAAAATCCTTGAAAAAGCTTCTTACCAGTAAGGATGAGATAAAAATGTTTGATCTGGAGAAAAGCAGATTAAGGGAATTTGCGGATAAAGCAAAACGCTATCAAATTGCCTATGCTGTGGTTGAAGATGGCGGTCGACACTCTGTTTTCTATAAACAAAGTGACGAAGTTCGTGTCAAAAGTATTATTGAAAACCTTATACAAAAAGAGCTGACAGCGACTGATCTTACCGTTAAGCAACATCAGCCTGAAAAGGTTTTACCCTATCAAGTGGTTGGAGAATCAAGCATAAGGGTTCCTAATGCAGTTCTAAATATGGATATTGAATTTCAACGCGATTTAGCTGAAAAGGCAGGAGTTAATTTAAAAAGCCTTCAAATGGATAAAGTGAGTATTGAAACTGAGAAGGTACTAAGAGATAACCAAAATGCAGTAAACAACGGTGAATCGAAATACAGTGTTGTCGGTGTGTCTGAAATTAAAGTTAGTGATGCCGTATTAGATATGGATATTGAATTCCAACGTGGTTTAGCTGAAAAGGAAGGAGTTAATATTGCTCCTTTCACTGATCTGTCAAAAAACATTGATGGCGAACATTATTTACAATCTGTTGATCTTGCTAGACAGGCGGCAGAAATAGCCATTCCGAAACTACAGTCTGAGCTTAACGTTGGCTATGATGAGGCGAGAGGAATTATTGATCGGATGGAGTCAGAGGGACTTATATCTGCTTATGAAGGGACTAAACCACAGGTATTCATTGGAGAACAGTCTAAGGATGCTGAGGTTGAGAAGAAATCACAAGAAAATATTCCTGAATTTCTCAAGCAGAGAGGGGATAGACAACCCGAGGTAAGTAAGTCTGTACCGGAAAATCAAGTTACTTATAAAAAGCTTGTAGGAAATAAAATAGAGGTTCCACATGTAACACTGGATATGAATAACCCTCAACACCGTGAATTAGCAGAAAGTTACGGAATAAAAGTCAATGAAATTGACTTCAAACGTGAAACGTCTGACTTGGTTATTGAGAAGGCGGAATTGAAGGGGAGGGAATCACTAACAGAAAGGTTAGGCGCGGCTGACAAGGAGGCAACACAGGGTGACAGATCTTCACTAGTTCATGACATGATGAGCAAAATTACTACTCGCATGAATTTAGATGAAAGAAGACAACAGATCAAGCCTCTTGTTGAAGCTCAAAAACAGGCTCCACCTACAAAAAATAAAAACAGAGAGAAGGGAGGGAGGTAGCTTTGTCAAAGTTAGGAGCTGCGGAACCTTTACCCAACATGCTTGCAGGGACAAAGGAGGGCGCTAATGACTGATCAAGAAAAAAGAAGAAGACAGACTAGGAATTTTTTGATCTTCTGTGGGCTCCTTTATGTTGCTATCGCTTATATAACCTCTCATGTACATCATGTAATTGAGCTTTCAGGGAAGCCGTTTGATATTCAAAATGTAGATGTAAAGCAGCTTACCGAAGCTTCTAAAGCCAGCATGATCAACAACATTTTCGTTTTCCCTAGTGAGAAAACACTCCAAATTTTGTCCTTTGAATTAATCACTGTATTCATTTTTGCATTGTATAAGATCACAACTCAAAAAAACCTAATGCCGGGAAAAGAACATGGTACAGCAAAGTGGGGAGGTAATACAGACCGAAGCCGAATACGGAATAATAAGGATCAATTTGCGAATGTTATCTTAACGGAGACTGAACGACTTAGCCTCGATACAAAGAAGGTAAAGAAAAACTTAAATCTCTTAGTTATTGGGGGAGCTGGTACAGGTAAAAGTAGATTTGTTGTAAAGCCCAACATTCTACAGGCAAATACAAGTTTTGTCATAACAGACCCTAAAGGTGAGTTGCTTCGGGACACAGGTCATTCACTCGAGCAGCAGGGATATAAGGTTAAGGTCTTTAATCTAATAGACATGTCGCAAAGCTGTAGATACAATCCCTTTGCCTATGTCAAAAAGGAGAGTGATATCCTAAAGGTCATTAACAACCTGATCAAGAACACCAATGGAAATAAAAATGGAGCATCAGATCCATTCTGGGAAAGTGCAGAAAGAGCACTATTACAAGCGATATTCCTCTACATTTTCTATGAACTGCCAGAGTTCGAACATAGATTTGCAACAGTATTTACGATGTTGAGGCTGGCAGAGGTAAAAGAAGACGAAGAAGATTTTAAAAGTGAATTCGATTTTCTGTTCGAAATGTTACGTGAAGATAATCCTAACCATATCGCGGTCAAGCAATACGATATTTTCAAAATGGCTTCCGGTAAAACTGCAAAGAGCATTCTAATATCAGCAGGTGTACGTTTATCACCATTCGGTATTGAGGAAGTGGAACGTCTACTAAGTGATGATGACCTGGAGTTGCAGGCGTTAGGGGATGAGAAGACAGCACTGTTTGTATTGATACCGGATAGTGATTCAACCTTTAATTTCCTAGTAGCCATGATGTACGCTCAATTATTTGATTCACTGTATTATCAGGCTGATTTTGTGAGTGGTGGCAGCTTAAAGTATCATGTGAAATTCTGGCTTGATGAATTTGCGAATATCGGGCAAATTCCGGAGTTTGATAAACTAATCGCCACAATGCGAAGCCGTAATATTTCAGTAGCTCCAATTATACAAAACATGACACAGCTTAAATCGCTCTATAAAGAAACATATGAAACGATTATAGGTAACTGCGACACCATTCTGTTCTTGGGTGGACAAGAGCGTTCAACTCTTGAGTGGGTGAATAAAGGCCTTGATAAACAGACGATTGATACAAAAAATACAAGTCAATCGAGAGGGAGGAATAGCTCGTCAAGTATCAGCTACGGCAGTCAAGGCCGTGATCTAATGACAATTTCCGAGCTTGCACGAATGCCAGATCATAAATGTGTTCTCTTTGTAAGGGGGCTTGATCCTTTTTACTCTGACAAATACAAACTAGAATCCCATCCGAATTATAAGCTGCTCTATGAAGCGAATGAGAATAACTACTTTGATTCTTCCATGGGGTGGAAACAATCATCATCGAATTCTGATCTAATTTCTGAATTGGTGAACATGAGAGTTCCGGAACAAGAACTTGCTGAACGGATGGATGAATTATCTATTGTAAATGTTGATGAGTTGGATATTTTAGAAAAGCAAATGGATGAGTTAATCTAACGAAAGTTAGATCAATCGTTGGTGTTCTACGCAACTAATCCCTATTTTTTCGATTGGAAAACTAAAATTAAAATGTGAAAGAGGTAGATTTTTAAATGAAAAACTTATTCATGAGCATGATTAAAAAACCTATGGCCGCTAAAGTTCTGTCCTTGTCTTTTGCCTTAATGCTAATGACTACTAGAATTTACGCAGCCGCAGAGGGCATGGATCAGTTTGACGGGGTTGTTGAAGTGATTGCTACTTGGGCAGGAAGAATTGGCCTCGTTGTTGCCTTCTTTGGGGGTATTCAAACAGCATTAGGTTTTAAACAAGATGATGCCGATGGAAAAGTTCGTGGTATGAAGACAATGGCGGCAGGGTTTATGGTCTTTGGTATCTCCAAATCACTGTCACTTTTCGGATTGTAATTATAAGGGGCTTAACGGCCCCTATCCTATCTCAAAAAAAGTGGGTGGTGAAATAGTTGGCAACGTCTCCGGTTGATGATATAAAAGCTGCTTTTGAAGGATTTAGCGGAATTATTACAGAGGTTACAGGGATGGTCAATCAGGGGCCATCCGAGTATCCGGGAGTATACTCAGTTATAACCGAAATACATCAAGCCATCCTGCCTGTAGCATACAGTTTGCTAACTCTATACTTTTTGTTGGATTTCATGAATAAGTCAATGAATTTCGCGTTTTTCAGGTGGGAAACGGTCGTGTCTTGTATGCTGAAACTGGTTTTCGCCAAGTTGATTATGGAACATACACTCGATTTTCTGAACATCATTTTCTATCTATCATCGTATATCTCAAGTCTTGTAGGAACCACAGGTTCGGATGCATCACTTTATAAGATAGATTTTTCAGCTATGGAAGCTGAGTACGAAAGTATGGGCTGGTTCGATAAAAAGCTTTATGCAGTTAAGCAGATGCCTTTTGAATGGATTCTGCAGGGTATCAAGATAGTTATCATGTTGATCGTTTTTGGGCGACTATTCCAGCTATTAATATATACGGCTGCTGCCCCTATTCCAATAGCTGCATTTATACACGATGAACTGAAAGAAAAAGCCAAAAGATTCGTATTTGATTATGCTGCGGTCTGCTTGCAGGGGATTATTATCATTATCGGATGTATTGTGTACGTTGCGATAATAGCCAATGTATCTTTCGGATTTTTCACCGGAAACGGAGCAAACATGGAACTTTGGAAAGGTATGCTAACAGCCTTGGCTCTACTACTAGTCGTGATCAAATCAGGATCATGGTCAAGAAAGATAATGGGGGACTAATTTTGAGTGTACACAATCAAGCCGGCTCATCAGTCCCAGGAATACTTCATTATTTTGCGTACATTCATCATCTCATTTGAACTTGCTGGAAATAAGTGAGTAGTCTGAAATGATCAAATCTTAGTGGAGGTACTATGATTGAAATAAGGATTCCAAAAGAGATTAGAACGTACAAAGAGAAACTGTTCTTTGGTCTGACACTCAGGCAGTTAATCTGTACCTTAATAGCCGTTATAGTTAACGTTCCGCTGTACTGGTTCGGCAGAGACATTATCGGAGCTGATGCGGCAAGCTGGGTGGTTATATTCGTTGCGATGCCATTATTCTTAATCGGATATTTTAACTATAACGGAATGACCTTTGAACAATTTATAAAATCTGTGATTCAACAGGAATTCGTTTATCCGCAGAAGAGAAAATATATCACTTTTAATATGTTCGAACTGCTTACAACAGAAAACAAAAAGGAGGGGAATAAACGTGCTGTTCCTAAACAAAAAAAGCGCAAAAAAGAAAGCAAGAATTCCTAAATCAAGTCAACAATCTATACCATATTCCGCAGCTACTGAGGATGGGATTTTGAAGCATGGTAAAGATCGGTACTCTAAAACCTTCTCCTATGTAGATATCAATTATCAGGTTAGTAAGCAAGATGATCAAGAAGAAGTGTTCTCTAAATACTGCGAGTTTTTAAATTTCTTTGATGACACTGTTAATCTCCAAGTAACTACAATCAACAAAAGTTTTAACAAAAATGATTTTGAGGGGAGAGTAATGATTAAGTCAAGGAACGACCATATGGAGTCGTTTCGTGCAGAATACAACCAAATGTTGAAACGCAGAATCTCGGGCGGCAAGAATGAAATAAAGAAAGAAAAATTTATCACCGTTAATATTGAATCTATTTCTATGGACGAAGCACGTAATACGTTTCTTCGAATGGAAAGAGAGACACAGGCCGTATTTAAAAGAATGGGTAGCTCTATCAGTGGGTTAGACCTTAATGAGCGTCTGGAACTGCTGCATGATGTTTACCGCATGGGGCAAGAAGGCCACTTCACTTATGATCCTAAAGAACATAAAAGGAAAGGACTTATCACCAAAGACCTTATTGCTGCGGATGCTCTTACCTTTAAGCGGGATCATATGATAATAGGCGATAAATACGCAAGAGCTATATACATCAAAGACTTACCAACGTTTCTAAACGACAAGTTTCTAAGTGAAATTACAGACTTCACCTTTAATCTGATTACGACTATGAACATCAAGTCTGTGGACTCTTATAAGGCTCTCAGGATCGTTAAGAAGCAAATTACAGGCATGGAGGCCAATAAGATTGAGTATCAAAAGCGAAGCCTTAAAAACGGCTATCTCGAAGCTTTTATACCTCACGAACTAAAACACTCGCTTACCGAGGCAAATGAACTTTTGGATGATTTGATTAATAAGAATCAAAAAATGTTCCTTACAAACATTATTGTGGTTCACTTTTCGGATACTCTTGAGGGCTTGAATAAAGACACCAAAGAGATTTCATCCATTAGCAGTAAGTTTCTTTGTCAAACTGGAACATTACATTATCAGCAAGAAGATGCTTTGAATTCATGTTTACCATTTGGGCTAAACCTGCTTAAGATATCACGTACTCTAACAACGGAAAGTACAGCTATTTTTATGCCGTTTACGAATCAGGAGTTGTTCCAAGAGGGTGGGATGTATTATGGGCTGAATGCAGTATCACGAAAGCTTATTATGTTTAACAGGTTAACGCTGGATACACCGAATGGATTTATATTGGGAACGCCGGGATCAGGTAAATCCTTTGCTGCAAAAAGAGAAATGGTTAACGTCCTTCTTAACACAGAGGATGATGTAATCATTATCGACCCTGAGCGTGAATACACAAGGCTAGTGAACAATTTCAAAGGGGAAGTTATTCACATTTCGGCTGGATCGAAAAACTATATCAATCCTTTGGATATGACAATGGACTATGCAGATGATGATGATCCACTGATGCTTAAATCTGATTTTGTACTCTCTCTATGCGAGGTAATAGTCGGGGGAAGATATGGTCTTACACCAAGAGAGAAATCCATTATAGACCGTTGTTTGAAGCTCACATATCACCAGTATCTACAAACGTTCTCTAAAGAGGACATACCGACATTAATTGATTTCTATGAACAGCTTAAGCTTCAAGAAGACCCGGAAGCTATCGAAATTGCTACAGCGCTTGAGTTATATGTTAAGGGGAATTTGTCCGTATTCGCTAATAAAACGAACATCAATATTGATAACCGACTTGTATGCTTTGATATTAAGGATTTAGGCAAACAACTCAAGACAATGGGAATGCTCATAGTGCTTGACCAAATTTGGAACCGGATCACACTAAACCGCGGCAAGGGTAAGCGGACCTGGATTTATATTGATGAAATATACTTGCTATTTGCTAATGAGTATTCAGCAGCCTTTTTATACGAGCTGTACAAACGAGCCAGAAAATGGGGTGGGATTCCAACAGGAATTACCCAAAACGTCGAGGACTTGCTCAAATCAGACCTTGCGCGGACGATGCTCTCTAACTCTATGTTCCTAATGATGCTCAATCAAGCTAAATCGGATCGCCGCGAATTGGCAACTTTGTTGGACATATCGGAGACACAACTTAGCTATGTGACCAACTCAGACAGTGGTCAGGGACTAATGTTTATTGGTAACGGTGAAGGAAAGGGGATTGTGCCATTCCACGATGAGTTCCCGAGGGATACACAGTTGTACAAAATGATGACAACCAAGGTTGATGAAGTTCGGGAAGCTGATCTGGAGATCCATACAGCATGAGGACAAATAACATACGTACCCAAGCCTCACCTAAAACCACTGTCAGGCATGTATATGCCAAGCGCACTCTCAGCAACCGAGTGAAGGTTAATCGAAAGACAACGGTTCATTCTTCCAGCAGTCCCGGAGGGTTGCAAACCAGCGCTCGCAACCATGTTTCATGGGAAGGCCATATGGAAGAGGTAAAGACCAATGCGAGAAATAAACATGTTAGGCGTGGTCTTACTAATAACCGTATAAAGTTTGATCGAAAGGCAACAACACATTCAAAGGAAAGGCAGAAGGAAAAGGCAAAGACAAAGACCACCGTCAGAAACACACATGTTAAGCGTGGCCTCACTAATCAGGTGAAGATTAACCAGAAAACAGCTGTTCATTCTCCCAGTAGTGACGGAGGGATGAAAGGCGCAATACGTAGACACATTTTAAGTGAAAGCCAGAACAGAAGGATAAAGACTACTGCCAGAAAAGTATATGTTAAGCGTGGTATTAATAAGAAAGCGAAGCTTACTAGAAAGACCCCTGTAGATCCTATAAGTAGCAGCAAAGGGATGAAGGCTGCCCTTCGTAAGCATATTGCAAGACAAAGCAAGGATAAGATAAAAACTACTGCTAAAAAGGTTGTGAGACAGCTTGGAAGGTCAGTAGACCCTTATGATCATGAAGAATCGCATGACATTGTTAAGTCCTTGGAACTTCCGAGGGATACAGTAAGGAAAACCAAAAATGCCTATAAGAATGTTAAAAAATCAACAGATCGGATTAAACAGGCCAACCATTATATAAAAAATCGCCGCTATCGTGTGCCAACTGTCTCAGCACATCGAAAAGTAAAGGGTAACATTGCTTCTAAAGTCGGCTCTAGCAACAGTGTTAACAAGATCAAGACACTAAGCAGTAAGTTTGTACCCAAAGGGCGGTATGCATCTCTTGGCCTTAAAACAGGAATGAGGAAGGCTGCTACTTCTGCCGCTTCCTATTTAAAACTCGCTGCTCAACAGGTTGGTAAAAAGATGATAGCGGCTGTAGCGGCCAATCCAAAGGTTTGGATTGTAGGAGCGGCAGCGGCGGCCGTGATGTTTTTCCTGATGATGTTAACAAACGGTTTGGGAGGGACTACCGCATCATCAGCTGGCTCGTTTTTTATGACCGATGAAGACAATGCTAGAGAATACAAGAGTGTTGTTGAAAGGCTTGATAATGAATTCCAAGAAGAGGTAAGTCGCCTTCAAAGTAGTAACGGCTATGATGATATTCGAACTGACTATATGAATGAAGATGGTTTTGCTCATGCTAGTTGGGTTGAAATGTTTGCGATACTTGCAGTTCAATTCGAACAAGATCTGGAATTCACAGATGAGCAAAAAGAATTCATGGAGGAAATCTACGGGAAATTTAATGAGATAGAAACAAAGACAGAAACTTATACAGAACGAGAATGTTCTACGGACAGCGAAGGGAATAGGGACTGTCACACAGTAACTAAAGTGCGACTGATAATTGAGATTTACACGTATGATATGGAGGATATTTTCTTAAAAATTGGGTTTGACGAAGAACAACAAGAGTGGGCTAGACGATTTGTAACCTCGGGAGCAATACAAGAACAGTTTCCTGATTTGGCTCAAGAGTTACCCGGAGGAGGAACACCGGGAATACCCGGAAACTATCCGCCGCCTGAATTTACTGGTGATGTAAGCGAGGCTAGGAAAAAGCTAATTGAAACTGCTCTAACATTGGAAGGCAAGGTAGGTTATTTCTGGGGAGGGAAAAGCGCACCTGGTTGGAACGATAAGTGGGGAACTCCAGTTAAAGTAACTGCACCCGGAAGTAAAAAAACTGGGACATATCAGCCTTATGGGATGGATTGTAGTGGTTTTATAGATTGGGCCTTTAAGACAGCTGGGCTTGGAAGTTCATTTTCTGCCGGCGGTACATCTTATCAGTGGGGTCAAACCTATGCGATCAAGGAAAGTGACCTCATACCCGGAGACTTGGTATTTAAGAACATACCAGGACAGGGTGGTGTGAATCATATCGGTATTTTCATTGGTAGAGACAGTAAAGGTAAGGCTGTATATGTCCATTGTGAGGGAGGATCAGGGGTTATTGTAAATAGTTATAAAGGCTTTAAATATCCGCGAAGACCATTATTATTTTCAGGAAAGTAGGTGAATATGTGCGAAGGCGTTTAGCTTCTTGTTTGTCGATCGTTACTGCAGTTTTTTTTACAATGTCTGCTGGTTCTGCCTTAGCGGCGGAACCTACTAAAATGCCGCCTTTGTCGAAGACGGAAAACCAAACAAATAAATCTGAACAGAAGAAAGCTATAGAAGGAACAACTTCCAAACCATCTAATAAGCCGAAGCAACCAGTTGCAGATTCTAATGTGGGGAATGGCCTTCAAATAAGCGCTGTTGTACCTACAGACTTTGATAAAACGATCCTTATTAATTTCACCTCTACAGACAAAGAAAATGTAATGGCACGGTTGGACAAACTGAATGGCTATGTATTTAAAGAAGATGTGAAGCCAGGTAGTTACAAAGTTGATTTTATTAATGTAGTTGGTGAAAACGCTACGGATTATGACATTGAATCATCAGAGAAGGTGATTGTTAAGGATGACAACACGAATGAGTTCAAAATACACCTTTCTCTAAAGCCAACGGCTGAGCAAGTAGAACCTAATACAAATCTGGAACCTACAGAGGAAAGCATCGAGAAAATGCTAAATGGTACGGAATCGAGCAGGAATCAGGACACCAATACAGATTACGGCGTTAATAATTCCATAGATGATACTTCAAGTGAGGTGCCTCCTGTTAAACCTGTTGAAAAAACTCAGCGGCAGAAGTTTACTATAGAAGCCCAAACACTGAAAATTATTATTGGATTCACTGTTATTGCTGTGTTGGCACTGATGGTGTTCCTATATAAAAAGATTAGTTACAAGCACGATTACTATGATTGTTAAAGATGTATTGAAGGAGGTCTTTTGGTGGAGGACAAATTGCTAAAACTGATGGAGAAAGAAGAGGCATTAAAAAAGAAAAAGGAGAAAATTGAGGATGACTTACGGAAGGTAGCTAAACAGATCAAAGAGGTTGAGCATCAACAAAAAGTAAGAAATATAGAGGATAGCATAGTGGTTTTGAGTAACCACGGCATAAATCTGAATGATGTAATCAAGGAAATACAACAAGGGAAGTTTAATCATTTGAAGAAGTTTCCTGATGCTGGAGAGGCATCTAGTGAGGATGGAGACTCAGGGCAAATATAAATATATTGAAGGGGCTGAATGATCGTATTCAGCCCTTTATTTTGAGGGGGAATAGATGATGTTCAAACGAAAAAAATGGTTGTTTGTGAGCCTCGGTGTTATCGTTTTGCTTGTGATCGCTGGATTAATTGTAGTGAATAAAAGCAGCTCAAGAGAAGGTGTTTTAGAAAAGATTAGCGGGGCGATTGATAGTAATGATATTGAATTACTCATATCAGTAATGCCTGATGAAATAAAAACCTACCCGATGAGATTCGGCACAATTTTTCTTGAAAACAGCTACAGACAACAAGGAATTGACGATGCAACTATTGGATAAGGAGAATGCTGATGTAGCAAATAGCGTTAAAGAAATGCGCGTAAGTGGAGACTTTCCGTTTAGTGTAGAAAAGTCAGGAAAAACGTTACTTATCTTTAATAATTACGTGTTGGTGCCTAAAGAAACCTATATCACTCTTAAAGATGTTGATGAGGATGTGACGCTAAAGCTCAATGGGAAGAAGGTAAAGCGAGAAGATTTGCAGAAACCACTCTTAGCAGGAGGTTATGAGGTTGAAGCGATCAAGACCTCTGCATGGACAAATATTACAGATGAAAAATTAATAACAGCCGGGGATAAGGCGAACAGGGAGCTATCGTTTGATCTAACAGGGTTTGTGCTGGACTTGTCAAATGAATTAAAAGGCGCAGAAATTATATTCAAAGGTGAAGGGACAGGAATTCGTATTGGTGACCCTAAATCGGTGGAATTTGGGCCTATTGAGGAAGCAGACTCGAAAGAAATACAGCTTTCAGCGCAATTTCCTTGGGGCGAAACAATAAGTTCAAATTACGATAAAGCATATTATACGCTTGGTAGTGGATCACACATCTACTTTATACCTGATGAAGAATTCGCTAATAAGCTGTTCCTTGGCTTTGCGGAGGAATACGCTCAAGCAAGCGTCAAGAAGAGTGTTGAGCCTTTTAAAAGTGCCACAGACAAATACAAGGCTAAACAAGTTAATGCTTATCAACCTTCTATGTTCGGTAACTACTCCTACAACTTGATCAAAACCTATTTCAATAAGGAAACCAAAAAAATCACCACCGATAAAGAGGGTAATCCAATCATGCAACTGGACGGAATTATACGATTAAATAGGCTGAAAACCGATTATCATAGGGAGAAGGAGTATGTTTATTCTCTTTCCTTGAAAGCTTTATATGATGAAGAAAAACAAACATGGAGTATTGATGAGGCAAACTTAGGCTCTTTCGTAAGTATTCCAAATCAAAATGAAGAGAGCAAATATGTTATAACAAGTGCAGAAAAATAGAGCTACGTTCTTCAGTACTCATAAACAAGAATGGCCACTATGGATCAATGGGTCATTCTTGTTTTTGTAGATAGTTCTAGAATGAACCGGCAGCTTATGAAATATTACAAGGCCAGGTTAAGAACTTCTACAGTGCTTATACTTCGTCGAATACTTCTTTCAAAATATTGAGCGCTTTACGTTGTTCTTTTTCGCTTCTTTTTAAGAGTAAAGCATGGATTGCCACAATATCCTCGTTATCCTGTCTTTTGCCTAAACTAAAAAGTTCAAAAAAGTCAATATTAAGGGAGGTTGCAATTTTTCGTGATTGTCTCAATTGTGATGTTACTTTCACCGCGCTCAACTCTGTCAACAAAGCTGAAGGATGAGCCTATTTCATCTGCTAGAGATTGCAGGGTTAATCCAATCCCCTTTCAATTCGTAAGATTTTTACGATAGCACCAATTTGTTCAGCAATTGTTTGATTAATATAAGTTATCTACTCCTCTTACTTAGAAGTGTAGACAATAGACGAATTTCGTTGTAGTCATTATAAGTTCCATTAAGGGTTTTAAAATATAAATGTAAACGTAAACGTATATGTATACATACATTTTGAAAACAAATCGTCTATTCATGAATACTCATAAAATACTACTTCTTTAGGTTGAAATACCGATACATAGAAGAAGGAGATTTAATGCGATACGTAATTGCAGGAGCATATCCTTGCGGACTAAAAAATAAACCTTGGCACAGTTGTGAGTATGGTTGAACTGCTTGCCACATTGCATAAATTTGTTTGGAGGAGATAGGATTGAACGATATTGATAACGATAAAGACAACCTTCTTAAAAGATGGGAACAGGAAGACAAGGAACGTGAGTATCAAAGAGAATTCAAGCAAAGCCAAAGAGAATATCAAAGGGAGTACAAGAGAAGTCAAAGGGAGCATTATTGGAAGGGGTCAAGTCGTTTCCTAAATTGGATTGGGGTAGCGATAGTTATTTTAGTACTTTTAAAAGCGTGTAGTGGTGTATCAAGCAAACCTCTTCCAAATGATTGGGATGGGGATGGTGATAATAACTGGGATAAACAGGACACAGAAACTTACTTTAGGTATAAATCAAATCAATAAAAGAATGGAACAGATCTAACACAAATTGGTGAAGTGGCCAAGACGCCGAGAGTAACATATTACTTAAATTTATGGCTGATGGCATGACAATATCTAAGTAGATATTGAAATAGACTTTTACTAAGGTTACTTGCTTAAAACAAGTAACCTTTTTTATATAAACAAGGATACAAAATACATCGTACCTAGGATCATTAAAGTTATACCTTTACAGACTATAGAAAGTGGTGTCAACCAAGCCAGTTACAAAATCTAGCTAAACGTAAGGTGCGTAGTTAACGTAAATAAGTTTACGGTATTATTGCCTTAATGTTGTCCGCTACTCTATTGAAAATTTAAAGATCTTCAGTAATAACATCGTTGGTTAATTAAGTAATTCTTGAAAATTACATAAAATTATTGACGAAATGCTATTAGAGCATTATGATTTAAATCGTCGACGTATAGTAATTCTAAAGAAATACTTTTTTAGGATGAGGGTGGGATATGAAGCTTGAAGATGTTGTAACGGTTAGAATAGGAAAAAACCTTTCCAGAGGAAATGAGAAAAATGATCTAACTTTAGTTGCCTATTCATACGAGGATTTAGTAAATGATTTAGAGGGCTCATTTATTGACTTCCAGGCTAATCTTTATCATAAACAGACAGATGGCTATTTGAGCAGTACTGGAGATGTTGTTTTCAGTTTTGTGAGTTCCAAGGCAGGGATCGTAAGTGACTTAAACCAAGGAAAAATCATCAACCAGAACTTTGCGAAGCTCATTTTTGATCATAGGACTCTGGATCCCTGCTATTTATGCTATGCCTTGAATGAATCCTATTCCGTGAAAAAACAAATGGCGATTTCCATGCAAGGTAGTATTGTACCTAAATTAACCCCAGCAATTCTTAAAGAGTTTGAAATTAAGTTGCCAACTATTGAGAAACAACGTACTGTAGGTAAAGCTTATTTCACTTTAAAAAAACACCATGCTTTAGCTAAGAAGCAAGCACAACTTGAAGAGAAACTTTATTTAGAAATATTGAATCAATTAGACCAACAATAGACAAGTGAGGACTCTAACATGGCTGAATTAAACTCTAAATTATTTAGTGCCGCAGACAACCTGCGTAGCAAAATGGATGCATCAGAATACAAAAACTACTTACTAGGACTGATTTTTTACAAGTACTTATCCGATAAATTATTAGAAAAAGTAGTTGAAATCGCTGATGAGTCGAAAGAAGAATACAACACACAAGAAAAACAAACCCAACTGTATAGAAGCTTATTGGCCGATAAAGAAGTGGAAAAGGATTTAATTGACACATTAGTAGATACATTAGGATATGACATTGGACCAGATAGTTTATTCAATGTATTGACCAACCAAGCAAAACAAAACATATTTCAGTTAAATGACTTGAATAAAGCTTTCATCGATCTGTCTACCAAGTATGACCAGTTTAATGGATTGTTTGATGATGTGGATCTGACATCCAAAAAACTAGGATCCGATGACCAACAACGAAACATTACCATTACCGAAGTTTTGAAGAAATTAAATGATATTAATGTGCTTGGACATAACGGCGATATCATTGGGGATGCCTATGAGTTTTTGATTAGCCAATTTGCTTCTGAGGCTGGTAAAAAGGCCGGTGAGTTCTATACCCCTCACGAAGTTTCCGACATGATGGCCCGTATAGCTGCCATCGGCCAAGAAGACAAGAAATTGTTTAGCGTATTTGACCCCACAATGGGCTCAGGTTCATTAATGCTGAATGTCCGAAACTATATAAACTATCCGGATAATGTAAAGTATCATGGTCAAGAGCTCAATACAACGACTTACAACCTAGCAAAGATGAATCTTATTTTGCACGGTGTAGATAAAGAAGACATGCGTTTACGTAACGGGGACACCTTGAACAAAGACTGGCCGACAGATGAGCCATACACCTTTGATTCTGTCCTTATGAATCCACCTTACTCCGCCAATTGGTCTTCAGATGATACTTTCCTAGATGATTCACGTTTTAACCGGTACGGGAAATTAGCGCCAAAATCGAAAGCAGACTTTGCCTTTCTTTTACATGGGTTCTACCATCTGAAAGATTCCGGAACCATGGCCATCGTTTTACCGCATGGGGTACTTTTCCGCGGAGCTGCAGAAGGTGTGATCCGGAAGAAACTATTGGAGGATGGAAGTATTGATGCGGTCATTGGTATGCCGGCAAACCTATTCTACGGGACCTCAATTCCAACAACTGTCATCATTTTAAAGAAAAACCGTACGACTCGTGATGTATTATTTATTGATGCAAGTCATGAATTCAAAAAAGGAAAGAACCAAAACAATCTTTCTAAAGAACATATTGATAAGATTGTCGAGACTTATAAAAGACGAGAAAATGTTGAGAAATATGCCCATGTCGTTACATTTGAGGAGATTAAAGAAAATGACTTTAATCTAAACATTCCTCGTTACGTTGATACCTTTGAAGAAGAAGAGCCTATTGATATGGCCAAAATCGGTTCAACTATTCAAGACATCCGAAAAGAAAAAGAACAACTCGAATCCAGCCTATACAACATGATTTCTTCACTGCAACATGAAAAAGAAAACGCAGAATGGATCAAGGGAGCATTAGAGGTGTTTAATCGTGGAAAATAAGCGCACACCAGAGATCAGATTTGCAGGATTCACTGACACTTGGGAACATCGTAGGTTGGGGGAGATTGCGGCTGACACTTACGGAGGAGGTACACCTGCAACATCTAACGAAGAGTATTGGAATGGAAATATACCTTGGATACAATCATCTGATTTAACAGAAAATCACTTGTTTGGAGTTGCCCCGAAAAAGCATATTTCTGAATCTGGATTAAGAAAGTCCGCAACAAAATTAATCCCCCAAAACTCTATTGCTATTGTCACTCGTGTAGGTGTCGGGAAGCTTGCTATAATGCCAACTCAATATACTACTAGTCAAGATTTTTTGTCATTGAGTAACCTGAAAGCAGATGTATGGTATAGCGTATATGCAATTTACAAAAAGCTACGAGGAGAACTAAACGCTGTTCAAGGCACTTCAATTAAAGGAATTACAAAAGAAGAATTACTTTCAAAGAGTATTTTTGTCCCTCAAATTGAAGAACAAGCTAAAATAGGAAAACTCTTTAAACAACTGGACGACACGATCGATCTTCATCAGCATGAACTAACCACCTTAAAACAAACAAAACAGGGTTTCTTGCAAGAAATGTTTCCAGCAGAAGGGGCGTCTGTGCCGAAGATTCGGTTTCCGGGATTTACTGGAGATTGGGAAGAGCGTAAATTGGGGGAGGTTATAGACAATCAGTATAATGGTCAAACCCCTTCGAGAGAGAATACTAGTTTTTGGGAGGGAGATATTAATTGGCTTTCTAGTGGTGAGTTAAACAGAGGTGTTGTTGCTAAAACTATTGAAAAAATTACAGAAGATGGAAGAAAAAGTGCTAATCTAAAAATTGTTCCAAAGGGTACATTTGTGATGGCAATAACCGGATTAGAAGCAGCTGGAACTCGGGGAAACTGTGCAAAGTTAGGAATAGATACTACTTTAAACCAGTCATGTATGGCATTGTATCCTAACGAAAAGTTACTTAATTCATCATTCTTGTTTCAATGGTATCGAAAAGTAGGCCAAGAATACGGATTACAATACACACAGGGAACAAAGCAGCAAAGCTACAACGCTGAATTGATAAAAAAGCTTCCGATTATTTTACCCTCTGTAAGTGAACAAATACTAATTGCCGACTTTTTTGACAGTCTCGATAACCTCATCACCCTTCATCAGCGCGAACTAGATGCCCTAAAAGAAACAAAAAAAGCATTCCTACAAAAAATGTTTGTCTAATCAACTAGAAGAGAGGAAAACCGATGACGAAGATACCGCATAATGATGAAGCTGAAATAGAAAGGCGCCTCATCGAAGTACTTGGCGAAGGACGTAATCAGTGGAATTATCGTCCGGACCTAAAATCAGAAGAAGACTTATGGAAAAACCTACGTCAGAAACTTACGCAAAACAACTTATCAGAAATTGGGGAACATCCCATTTCTGATAAGGAATTTGACACGATCAAAACCGAATTACTATTGAAAACCCAAACCCCCTTTGATGCTGCTAAATGGCTCAAAGGGGAGAATGGAATTGCTCGGATTACGATTGAACGTGAAGATGTATCCCTAGGATCATTGTCTTTAGTCCTGTATTCGAATCAAGACATTGGCGGCGGAATCTCTACATATGAGGTTGTTCATCAGATTGCGAAAAAAAAGGCTAACGTTGATGACCGTGATCGCCGGTTTGATGTGACCCTATTAATTAATGGCCTGCCTATTGTTCAAATTGAACTCAAACAAGCCAGTGCGAAAGACGGCGTGTTTCAAGCCTATCATCAAATTAAGAAATACGCAGAGGAAGGGATGTTTCGAAATAATATCTTTTCTACGCTGCAAATCTTCGTCATTTCTAACGAACAAACAACGCGTTATTTTGCTAATGCATTACCTAAATATATGCATAAGAAGTTTATCTTCGGTTGGCGGACAACAGACAATCGAAAAGTAGAAAATCTCTACGAATTCGTAAAACAAGTCTTAAATATTCCGGATGCGCATCGTTTGATTGCCAATTATACGATTGTGAGCGAGGATCAGGATAATAAAGCCTTAATGGTGTTGCAGCCGTATCAAATCCATGCAATTGAAGCATTATTTACCGCTGCCATGAAGCATCAATCTGGCCATATATGGCATGCCACCGGTTCGGGGAAAACCTTGACCAGTTTTGTTTCGACGAAGTTATTAGCTCGCAAACCCGGTGTAGATCGTACCATTATGCTCATTGACCGAAAAGACTTGGACAACCAGACAACAACCGAATTTACCAAATTTGCTTCCGAATTTAATACTGGTATTTCTTTAGGTAATGCCAGGTCTAACAGTTTGATTGTCGGAACCGGAAGTGCTAAAGAACTGAGCAAAACACTATTATCTGATGCCAATTCTAATATCGTAATTATTACGACTCGCCAAAAATTAGAGGCAGCCTTACGCTATGCTCAGAAACAGGAAGCGCAAAAAGGCACCCAGCGTTTCAAGAAGCTGCTGGGGCAGCATATTGTTTTTGTCGTAGATGAATGCCATCGGGCGCTAAGTGCAGAAGGAATGGATGCGATCAAGGGATTCTTCCCCAACTCCACATGGTTTGGTTTTACAGGCACACCGATATTTAAGGAAAATAAAAAGCAGGCAAAAGGACAACTGGCTCGTACCACGCATGATCAGTATGGAGAAGTCTTGCACACGTATACGATCAAGAATGCTTTGGATGACGGGGCTGTATTGGGGTTCCAGGTAGAACATGACGATACGATTGAGCCTACTTCATTAAATAATCATATTCATAAACAACTTCGCATGAAGTTCCCTGATGATAGTGATGATGATATTAATGAACGAATCGATCAAATGGAAGGAATAGAGAAGGAATCTTATCTTGATCCTTCTACATTTGAAAGTGATGAACATATCCAGAAGGTGATCCATAAGATCTTTCGGCCTGATAATGCCTACATCAAGTTTGATTTCCAAAACGGTCGGCCGCAAAAGTCTGCTATCTTAACCACAAGCTCCATTGATATGGCCAAACGGTATTATCAGGCGATTAAAGAGATGACTCAAGATCCGGAGTGGTTAACGAAAGAATTTGCCGGGCATCCGATTCGAACAGGCCGTACCATTGAGGATCCAGACTTCCCTCGGATTGCTATCACCTATTCGATGCAGGAAAATGAAGAGAATTCCAAACAAATTCAAGATGAGATGAAGGGAATCATAAAGGATTATAACGATTACTATCGTACGGCTTGGTCTATAGAGGATATTGAACGATATAATGGCGATATCAATAATCGGTTAGCCCGTAAGAAAGCGGAATTTAAACAACTTGGAAAACAAATTGACCTGGTCATTGTTGTAGATCGCCTGTTGACTGGATTCGATGCTCCAACGATCCAAACGTTATTTGTAGATCGAAATTTGAGTTACGCCAATTTGATCCAGGCTTTCTCTCGGACGAATCGTACCTACCCAGACAAGAAAAAGGGATTGATCGTCACCTTCCGAAAGCCTGCATCAATGGAGCAAAATGTGAAGGATGCCACGAAGTTGTATTCACATGCACAAGAGGAATCCACTCTTGTTTATCCAACTTATGATGAATCCAAGAAACGTTTCCAGAAGGCTCACAAAAAGCTAACCAAACTAGTTCCAGATCCAAGTGACATCAACGAACACTCGGCCCTAGAAACCCGGATTGAATTTGTGAAGGCATTCCAGGAGTTAAACAACGCCTTTGAAGCTTTGGTAACTTACGATGACTACAACGATGAGATGGAAAAATCAACGGCACTTCAAGAACAGGCGAAGACTTTAGAAGAGTATATTGGTATTTACAATACGGTTAAGGGATCATTAATCGTTGAAGTCAGCGACGGCGACGGACCCAGCCCCAACTTTTCGGACATAGAATTCTATGGAGATAATACCATTAAGATCTATGATATAGACTCAACCTATATTGATCGATTATTGGAATCATACTTGGCCAATAATCAAAATATCCGTGACGAGATCGAAAAGGCTCTGCAAAAACTGAAAAAATCAGAAATTGTTAAAGGCGTATACCGAGCGATTTTAAACGCGATTGACACTAAAGAGATAGACGCCGAAGAAGATATTCTAGTAGTGAAACGGAGATTCTTCAAGAACGCACGTAACACGACGATTCAGGAATTTGCGCAAACTTGGTTTGTGGAGGAGAATGAACTTTATTTATCTGCGGTTCAATATTTAATAGGTATGGATCCGATCCCAAATATCGGAAGTATAATTAATAGCAAGCAGTTTGATAAGTATAAAGCCATACATCCGGATGCCAAGCCATTGAAATACGCACCAGAGATGAAGCGCCAGTGGAAAATTGTGCTAGATGAAATTATTGTACCGTTGGATGATGAGTTGCGCTAAATGTCATCATGCAGCAAAAAGGTAGCTAGTTAGACATAAGAGTGTTAATTAATATACGTAATCCGGCAGCCGATTAATATGATCGGCTGTTTTTTCATTGAAGGCCTACTCGTATGTGTTGTTCGCCTCAGACATAATCAAATATATCGGAGGAGATCAGTTCGAAATCAAGAAAAGACCATACAACCTCTCCCGAATTTTAAAATGAATCAGGAGGGTGAATTTAATCACTTGTCATCTTCTATATGTGAAAATTGAAGGGGGCATAAAAATGTCTACGATGTTCGGACTGTTCGAAAAACAGTTGCGCCAGTCAGGAGTATCCGAACGCACAATCTCTAATTACATATCGACCTGGAACAAGTTTGAAAAGTGGATGTTGAGATCAGATCCGGATTTAAAAGATGCGGGTGAGGCTACACAGAAAGATATCTCAGATTATAAACGGTACATGGTTTCTTCAGGAGGAAGGAATGGTCAACCTGCGAAACCGAGTTCGATGCAGCTTACCTTTGTACACTTAAATAAGATTTTCCGTTCTTTTATGAACATGGCATGATTCCAGATAATCCAGTAGGGCCCATTAAAAAACCACCGGCAGCGAGACGAACACCCAAGTGGCTCACCCGTAATGAACAAAATGCGTTTCTACGGGAAGTAAGGGGTCAGAATAATAAAAGAGACTATGCAATTATGATGCTTATGCTTCGGGCAGGTCTACGAGTTCATGAGCTGTGTGAACTACTCAAATCCGATATTACGATGAGTGCTCGCGCTGGCGGCGTGTATATTCGGGGAAAGGGAGACAAGGATCGCGTGGTACCGCCTAATAGCGAGGTTCGTTCTGCGCTTCAAAGTTATTTTGAAGAGAGAGAAGATGAGAGTCCATATGTCTTAGTTTCTCAGCGATCAAAGAAATTGTCCGTTCGCGGGGCACAACATATGGTTGAGAACTATCGGAATCGAACAAGGATTGAACATCTTTCTTGCCATGCACTAAGGCATACGTTTGGGCATGATTTAATAAGTGCCGGTAATGATCTGCAGCAAGTGGCCATGTTAATGGGACACTATAAGGAAGATGGAACACCGAATATTCAGATGACTATGATTTACACGACTCCTGGTATCGAGGATCTAACGGCGGCAGTGGAGTCGATTAGCTGGACTTAATAATAGACAATATAACAGAAGGGAAGTGTGTGTATGCTCACACCTACAGCTAAAGCGAATATCGAGCATATGGCGGAATGGGATCAAGTTACCGTTGGGGGATATGCAGTAGGAGAAAATATACGTTTTGAAGTAAACCGTACCGACAAGATATTTACGGTTAAGATGTTCGATCGCCTTGTACTTTTAGATGAGGATTCTTTCTTAACGGCAACTGAAGTAATCAAGTATATAGACAGATTTTAGAACTCTGTCGAAGTCGATCTATGTCTGGACACTTAAAAGAACCCATTAACAAAGGGGTTCTTTTTTCTGTTCCAGCGCCCGAAGTATAGCCAAGTGACTTCGGTCCCCTAATCTTCGCGTGCAACTGATCTGAAAAATTGTAAGTGCCATTAAATGATGAATGTACTGACAATTACGCCCTTCTAAAGCATTAATCACTCGGATATATACTGGATCGCTAAATTCACCGAAAAATTCTGAAACATGAAGTAATTGAACACTCATAGGGAGCCTTATAAACTTCTTTAAAGGTTCGTCTTGATTATGTGGATCATAAAACCACTGAAATTCTTGGCTTTCATTACTTCTATGTATGGAAGATATAGATTTTTCTATAATACTCCGTGCTTGTTTCCCAATTGTAGTATCTGATTCTACGGGGAGTTGAGCAAGTATGTACTGCAGGTGCGATAGATCTAAACTAACTTTGGCCATATGATGTCCCCTTGTCTACTTTTAGCACTAAAAGGAGTTCCACTATGAATTAATATAGTGAAAGCCTTTAAACACTATAAACTACTTCGAATGTGAATTGAACTGTGAACTAAAAATTGGACAGCAAGTCTAATTCCCATTGTAAAGATCTACTCTTCCAATCGATATCAGCCTGATGTGTGGTATTCACTAAATCAGCGTTCATTTTATGAGCGGTGTTTCGTTCTTAAAGGTAGGCTTTGAAAAACAATCGTCATCTTCAAGAATACTTTAATAGCTTGAAAACTACTATGTTTATACCGATAATATATAAAGCAATTCGTCAGATTAAAATACAGATAAATAATAGAAGGAGATTTCATGAAACACATTAAAAAGATAGTTACAGCCGCTTTGTTTATGAGTTTAGCTTTAGGCGTACATAATGCAAGTGTCAGTGAAGAGTTTTAGTTTGTTTTAGCTTTACATAGTCAGTATCAAAATAACTTATATGGGAGAAGGGGTCATTGTGAAAGATTTTGTAGAAAGATTGCTCCATCAGATGAAATAATCAATCACAAATTCGGAGGGTTCAAAATGAAAAAATTTGGAATAGCACTGACTGCTGCATTGTTAACTACTAATATCTTAATGGCATCATTTGCTTCAGCTGAAGGTGATACAACTGAAACTAAACTATATAATGGTTCTGACTTCGGAACTACTGAACAATCTACAGTATCCAGTACTGGAACTACCCTTACAGATATCAACGGGCACTGGGCTGAAGCTTCTATCAAAAATGCCGAAAAAGCCGGCTATGTTAGCGGTTATGCTGATGGTACTTTCAAGCCGAATCAGGAAGTATCACGCGCAGAATTTACAAAAATGTTGGTTGCAGCATTGGGATTGGAAACATCCGGCTCAGGTAGCACTTGGTATCAACCTTCTGTAGATGCAGCTACTCAAGCAGGAATTTACGCTAATGACTTCAAAGGTGACTGGAACAAAAAGATGCCACGTAAAGAAATGACACTGTTGGCGGTACGGGCAGGAATTAGTGGATACAAAAAAGATTACGATATCAACCGTAACTTGTATGAAGGTGCTAAAGCCGGTTTGATTCAAGGTACAGCTCCTGGCGTAATTGCTCCTGACGGTACAACAACAAGGGCACAGGCAATTGTCGTAATCGAACGTGTACTCTCAGTAAAGAATGGTAAAACTCTTGCCTCTGATAAATATGCTACCGCAGAAGCTGAAATCCTCTGGCACAAAACAAATATATACACAATGTTGCCGAGATACTTTAGTTCTCCTCAATACGGGGATTTCAATGATTCCGTAATGTCGTATTCTATCAAGAATGGTAAAGCTGTTTGTTCTATCGAAAAATTCGTTGTTATTGATTTAGACAATCCTAAAGACCCTAACATGAAATATATCAAAAACAACGATTTGGCTTGGTTGAATAATAAATATCATAAACTAAAAGACACTAAAAATGGATACGCTGTTTTGGCTATTACCGATATCAACATCAAGGAGAGCCTCAATAATAGCCATCTGGATGTATGCAGTATCGCACTATACAACGAAGATTGGTACGAAACACCACAAACATCCGGAAACTCTATCACAAGAAGTCATGGAGTAGGTATGTGGAATAGTAAATTCGAACAGCTGTATTTTTCCTTTGACGCAACTAAGACTGGAAAATTCAAGTGGATTTCGGGTTACGTGCTACCTAAAGGTAATTTCACATCTAAAAAAGAATTTAGACTTAACTTCGACCAAGGTGGAACAGGATCAAACAGCAGAAGTGTACCTCTACTGAACTCTGTGCTTAATCCAAAATTCAACCAGTAGGTAGATAAGTTGAGAAACAGAGTAAAATTACTTCTATTGACACCGGCTGTACACCCAACCTTCTTCCACTCGCATCTCGCCAACCTGAAGCAACAACTCATCGAGACAATTATCCAAGAGGAAACTGACGGTGCGGACTTATCTGAGACGTTGACTCAGGTCGTTGCGGTGCAAGCTGAGCATTTATTGAATAGCATGAACGCATTCGAATCCCGATATGGATTTGACTTAGGAAAAGCCTTCTGACGCAGTATAGAATTGTTGAATTGTCATTTCCACGTACCGAATTTACAGAGACAGGAGAAAACTTATGTTTAAAAAATTAGCGCTATGCGGAGTTATGATACTAGGATTGTTAAGTTCTTTTAATATGCCCAATGCTCATGCTGAGACGACTGTAACCTATGCAATTGATCCCAAATACATTCTAGCTGAGCCTTTCAGCGAAGGGTTAGCTGCAGTATACGGAACCGGTGGATGGGGTTTTGTGGATAAGAACGGAAAGGAAATAATAAAACTTTCTTATACAGGGGCAAAAAGCTTCAGTGAAGGATTAGCCCCAGTTAATGTTGCGGAGTGGGGCAAAGGCGATAAATGGGGTTATATTGACCAGACGGGAAAAATCGTTATCCAGCCGAAGTATTCTATTGCAAAGCCTTTCGTTGGAGGATATGCCGTTGTTTACTCTAAAGATCGTAAAGCTGGAGTAATCAACAAGCAGGGGAAAGTAGTAATAAATTTGAAGTATGATAATATTAAGCTTTATGACGGTATTGCAATTACAGATATTCGTCCAACTAAAGAACAAGGCTATAGTCAAGCTCTTGATATGACTGGGAAAGCATTATTTAAATATCCATCAATCGGAATTTTCAAGGAAGGATTAGGTGTATACGCTACATATTCAAAACGTACGCCTCGTTATGGATTTATTGATAAAACAGGAAAAATAGTAATAAAAGCAAAGTATGAACAAATACTCGCATTTTCAGAGGGACTAGCCCCCGTTAAACAAAACGATAAGTGGGGTTTTATCGACAAGCAAGGGAAAGTCATTATCAAACCTCAATATTATGATGCTCTTCCATTTAGCGAAGGGTTAGCCGCAGTAAACGGAACCGGAGGGTGGGGCTTTATCGACAAAAATGGAAAGAAAGTCGTTAAGCCGAAATATTATAGTGTCAAGGCATTTAGTGATGGGTTAGCAGCTGTGGAGTTAAGCAATAGAAAATGGGGGTTTATTGATAAAACAGGAAAAATGGTTATAGATGCCCAGTTCTTTAATGTAACAGAAACTAATAACCTCAATGACACAGGCGCATTTCGGGAAGGACTTAGTGCAGTTTTTGTGAGCAATAAAGATAATAAAAGATGGGGATATATTCTAAACCCTTTAAATAAACCGTAATGTTCCTTCCGAGTGAGCAAAGCTAGAACTAAAAGCTGCAAAATTATTTCTGTATGAAATACTAAAAAGCTGATGGGATCGTTGCAGAAATGCTGACGATCCTTTTTTGTATACCTTTACAGACGGTAGAAAACAGAAAAATATTCAAAGAATAAATCATTACTCATGATAGCTCATTAGCTAAAGGACAGGATCACTCTTCTCCCTATGAACACAGTTTCCAAGCAATGTCAACGATGCTGAGAACAAGGATGAGGAACTAATGCCGCATCTTCCAGTCGTTGCAACCAGGTGCGACGTAGAAGCTCTGACGTTGCTATTTAAAGCGTTTAGAGAAGATGCCCTCGGCTATACAGCAACAACAGAGCGAGCAGATCGTAGAACTAAAGACAACCATGCTACAAATGCAGGAAGATAATCAAACCATGCATCGTCAGCTCCAGGATCAGATCGAGGAACGAGATCGAGTAGTCACTGAAACGTTACATGTCATCAGCGAATCAAAAAAACAAATTGCAACAAACAAAAAAGCTGAATCGAAATCGTTATGGAAACGAATCTTCAACCAGAAAATCGTCTATCATTCTAAAAACAACAATTCAGGGGAGGATGACCTTAGATGTATTTTTATGACGATAAGCATGAAGCTAATTTCGCAAAAATGGTAGAGCGGTTTCCGCTTTCGAAGAATGACAATGAATACAAAGTAGTGTGCTACGTGATTGCACACTCTGAGATTTTTGAAAAGGCTACACGATAAAATTGGAATGACATTTTCGACGACTGGATGGAGCAAGAGGACTTTTCGACAAGCATTCGTTTATTAATAGATCTGGCGTTACATTTATTTGGTGGAGGTAGTCATGCATTTAAACTTGCAGACGGAATCGCCGCCTGGGAGACTGCAAATTTTCAAGTATTTCAAACAGCATGCGAAATTTGAAAAGGCTGGTCATAACTTCAAAAGGTCACGCTCCATATTTGCTCGAATTCGATCATAATCTCTGATTTGATATCGTGGAACAATAGCAAAAAAACGGCTCTGTTCGCATCAATTGTGCGAGAGCCGTTTTGTCCGTTTTTCTACATCTCAATTACATTCCAGTACCATTCTGTAAACAAGTATGTATCATATTTACTTGTTATCTGTTCAAGAACCCTTTCCCAATTGATGTTATCAAAAGATTCTCTATCAATAGCGACACGAAAGTCCTCTTGCTTATTATCAGTTACGCCGTTCCATAGAATAAGACGTATGTTGGATACATTTTGATAAGCTTCTGTACCAAATATTTTTTGAGAGCTGTAGATAAACGTATACATGGCAATGTCATGAAATTGAACAGTGTCTTTAGCATTGTGGTTGATAATAAAGGAGTTATGCACCCAAATTTCTAATGTTCCGTCAACATTCAATACTGTTTCAATATCTTTGTTGGTTACTTCTTCGGGAAATCCATATTGTTCCTTTTCTATTGCTTCTAATAAGCTCGATTTTACGATAGCATTTGTACTTGGTGTATCTTCTGTAGCTTCTACAGTAGCTTCTTCTATAGCTTCTACAGTAGCTTCTTCTATAGCTTCTACAGTAGCTTCTTCTATAGCTTCTACAGTAGCTTCTTCTGTAGCTTCTACAGTAGCTTCTTCTATAGCTTCTACAGTAGCTTCTTCTGTAGCTTCTACAGTAGCTTCTTCTGTAGCTTCTACAGTAGTGTCTTCTGTAGCTTCTACAGTAGCGTCTTCTGTAGAAGCTACAGTAGCTTCTTCTGTAGTTGTTTCGCAAGCTGTAAGAGATAAAGTAAGAATTACGGATAAAAGCATAAATTGGAAAAGTTTCATCTTCTTTTGTTCCCTCTCTGTTAGTTATTTTAATAAAACGATTCGACATATTCCAAGAAATTTCTTAACTATTCGTCATAACAAATAACCAAACATGACATTAGGAGGCATCATAACCAAAAAACCAAAAGCAATGCTCAAATTGATCCAAATACGACGATCAGCGGCAAATTTACCTCCGTAGAACATTCAAAAGAAACGGCTCTGTTCGCATCGATCGGCGAAAGGGCCGTTTTCGTATTTTTACCGTATTGCTCCAAATTGCTACCCGATCCCGTTGCTGAAAAGGTTGGACATGTATTTTCACAAAAAATATGGGGTTTAGTACATATGTACTAAGGCGTAGCTGGCTGTTTACCAAAATTAACGTATTCTTTTCTAACAACAAAAAATCATTAGACAAAGATTTATAAAATTGTTGTCCTTTCACTACCGCCTCATACAAGTCTTTGACTTGTTCCCTGATCGCCTCTTTATGTTTATCTATGTAGCTATACTCTTTATTCAGTAAGTCTTGATAGAATTGATTTTCTAAAGAAAAGTCCATCCATGCAATTTCAGTTTGTATAATCGGGTCATGTTATTAATGTGAATCATCGCCAAAGGTTTCGGAGGTGTAACACTATCATCCCAGATTTTAAATACGAAATATACTGTTTGTTCAAAAAATCAGGGACGAAGTATAAGAACGCCTGTTTAAAGGACGTTTTATTTTTTCTTATGTGATGAATCGTAATTAAAAGCCCAATCTTTATTCAGAGTGGGCTTACACGCGCCTAGTATGTATTATTCTGGTTGCCTCTTATTTCGTTTTCCTAAGTAAACAAGTCCACTAATTATAGCACCACCTACAAGGAACCAATACCAATATGTAACTACGAATGCGAGGGCGACCATGCCTACCAACATACATCCAATAAACGTAGCACCTATCGCCTTAAATCCGTAATAGGTAATGTTTATAAACCTATTTAAAATGACAAACACAATGAGACCAAGTACAAGGCCGATAACAATGCTTACTCCATCCATAGCTAAAAATCCTCCGTTAAATATTTCATGTCTCTGGAACTACATCTAGAATCAGTAGTTATATTATACCAGTATTATAGAACTACTTCTATATAAAAATAAACAGTCTGTACGCCGAAGTAGCAAATTAAAGAAGAAGAGCATTAAGCAACACGTATCGGATCTGGAGCGCGGATAGAGAACAAGTATTCAAGCTGGCTCCAGTATACATATGGAAGTAACATTCTGGACTTTTATTCCACAGAAATATACACTAAACTGACATATTAACGTAAGTCAATATGATCATATGTGGTGAGGGGTTTTAAGGTAATGAGTGAAACATTGAGTAGAACATTTTGGGGATTCTGGATTATTGCCATCGTGGTTTTATTCGGATGGCAAGCAGTAGCCAGTGATTACAAAGATGTATACAACATAAAAGTTGTTTTGGCATGATGGTCTGAATACCACTTCTGACCAATTATTAAGCCTCACAGAAAGTGATGTAAGTACTAGTGGCGCAAACGTTGTTGCATTAATTGAAACTATACATCCGTCGCTTAAAAAATCAGAAGCAATAGAAAAGAGAGCATTAGCTACAGCATTTGGAGAAAATGATCTACGTTATCATCTGAAGTACGCATCGGGTAATTTTGTTCCGACCACACTCGATTTCTCAACCAATATTCTTTATAACTATTCTTATATGATTAATACACCTTCAAAACTAGTACATAATTTAAAGTTAGACTTTACTCTAGATGACGTATTTATGAGTGGAAGTAAGCTAGACCAATTGCATGGGAAGTTTGTGGTACTGACTTATGTCATTTGGGACATTCTACATACAGTTGTTGGATTGGGATTGGCATTCATTATGCTGTTCATTGGCGGCATATTCGGTCTTCTTTTTCATCCAATTCATAGTATATTCAACTTCTTCCCAACAATGTGGCAGATAGTTGCTACAAGCTGGCATGGGTTGTCCAATTTATTCAACTTGTTTAAATAATACAACGAACCTTTGTATTATTCGTCAATTATTGTCTGTCTGCAAGAAATTGGGAAATTGGCAACTCATGAAATTGTAGTGCTACCTGGATGTTCCTAAATGCTCCTACTGTGGTATAATAAAAGTATAACAAGTGTAAAATAAACAAAAGCCACGATGCTGTAACATCGTGACTTGTCTAACAAAGGCCGGTGGGCGACCACGGCGAATTTCAATCAAACGAATGAAAAACCACCGGATTGCAAGGCGACCAACCTAATCCCGGTGGTTTTTCTTGTTCCGCGCTGCTTTCCACGCACTACATAAGGCTATTAACCCCACTGCAATACTAACTAGCTTATCGCTAATTTCAAGAAAATGCTGCACGACTTCAAGAAGTGACACGGCGTCACCCCCTCTCGGGTAAGCTTCGCCGTGCCGATAATCCCACCGGTTACTTTGTCTTCTTTATTATACCATAGTCAGCCTATTTAACGCTCTAATTCAGGCGTTGATTTTGATTTTGGTACATCAATAACATTAGACTTCTCTTGTACCTTGGGTTGTTCGTCTCGATCAGCCGAAGCTGCAGCCACTTCTTTAGCAACTGCCAATATAGAACGTTCGCCTTCTTTATTCAATGACTGCGTTTTTGTTGCTTCCTGTATGCGTTCCCTATTCAATTGATGATCTATCTCACGAATAATATGATTAGCGTTTTTTTTGGATCTCACCCAGGGCTTATTTGGCCAATTGAATATCTTTTGACCAGGTCGTAATATAACCGGCGCTGTAGGCTTCCGTATCCACCCCGTAATACTTTGTGACCATAAAGGCCGTGGCTTCAGCCTGGGCTTCCTTATGCTCTCGTGGCAAGTCCTTCAAAGGACTGTCCATGCGGTGGAGCAGCGAATGGACATACTCTTGGAATAATGTTTTGAACTTCATTGTCGAATTTTCAATAGCAGGATTGATCCGGATGGCATGATCCTCACGATCATAATATCCACGCACATAAACAGAGGGGCTAATATGGAGAGTAGACGGTAAATCCCTGCAAGTCGATGATGGTTCAGTGAAATCCTCCCTCTCAGTCTGCGAGGATCACGCGATGACACCTAATGCTTGTCGGACTCAACATACTGCTTCTAACGAGCAGTATGTTTGTTGTTTTATTCAGTTTTGTTATAAATAGCAAAAAAAGGCCACTGCAAAATGCAAATGGCCCTTTAAGCAAACTTACATTTACGTTTACATTTACATTTACGTGTACTTAATTGTAAATGGTAAAAGAATGTACTTATATGGTTGTTTTGCTACACTTGAAGCATAGGTTTTCTGTTTCATCACAATTAGTGTGTAGTGTTTTGTCTCGATTTCGTTCGTGCTGATATGAGCCATATATGGATTGGGATTGATACTAAAGAGTACGCGATAAAGATTAAATTGAATATTGTCTTATGCTGGAAAGTTTGTGCTTGGATATAATTGCAGGAAAAATACATAAGTATTGCCGTAACGAAAACATATTTGTTGTATGCTTCTCGATTCGTACTAATTCGCAGGAATACCGCATGAAGCCACGCCACAAAAGATAAAATGGCTATAGTGAAGATTGCTGCCATTCCTTCACGCTCCCTTCTAATAATATAGTACCCAAAATTGAGAGTTTTAGCCCTGTATTGTATTCAGAAAATTGGATGTTTTTAGTTACAGTTACTATCTAAAAGGGTTCCTCTTTTTGTTTCACATCGTTGAACAATATTATGTAACTAATGACTCCTAAGTTTCACGTCTTACCTGGAGAAGGGTGAGTTCCATTAGTTGATGAATCTATTGGACATTGAGCTGTAACAGAAAAAAAAATAATTACGTAGACGTAAACGTATATGTTAATCGATATAAATAAAAATAAGCGCTGTATTCCCGCAGTTCATCGTCCCTAAATCCCAAGCGACCCCGGATAAGTCGTCCGGGGTCCATTGGGATTCTTAACGGAACTAGCAGGGAAGCTAAAGACATTGGGGCAGTGCTCATACATCATAGGCATTGCTTCGCTCCGTTTCACTCCACTTCACAATACCCACCATGTACTACGAAGCAAATAAGGAACCATGACTCCATTACGCTTCGCTTTATTCCTTCATCGTTCCAAAAAACGTCCGGGTAGACCTTTGAAGTAAAACCTTAGTTTGCATAATCGAAGAAGAAAAACAAGGCACGTTCGCAGTATCCTGCGTGCAGCCTTACCATATTCCGTTTTCAAAGAGATCATTCACATACCGTAGCCATCTAGTCGCATGGGATCATACAGAACCTCTCCGGACAAGGCGAAAAATTATTTGAGAATATCACTCAAATAATTTTATCGTCCCTTCGGGCAACCTTGCCCTGTGAGAACCTATATGATCTTAAATCTGCGACGGCTACGGTATACGAATGATTTTACTCTTTGAAAACTTCATAAGGTAAGGCAAGTCAGCAAGCAGGAAACTGCTCACAAACCCTAAAGGATTCCGCTCATCGCCGCTAGGGCTAGACAAGCAAACGGTGCCGAATGAGGGTTAGGGCAAAAAAAAGTTAACTCAAATTAATGGATTTTGGAAGGAGGTGATATCGACATGGGTACTGAGGCATTGCGTAATCAGATTGAAGAGTTGCGAGAAGAACTTATTCATTTAGCGGAACGGATGGGTTTAACAGCGATGGAAGTTGTGGAGAAATCGCAAAAGTTGGACAAAGTGCTAAATGAGTATGATCGACAAAATCAAAGAAAAAAATAAAGCCCGTTTGTTTAGCAGAACAAACGAGCCGGGGCGAAGATTTGAGACCCCTTCGCCCTTCCATTATATCACATAAGGGAGAGGTTAACATGAGTGAAAAAATCTATGAAATGATTACAAATAAAATGATTGAGCTTTTGGAAAAAGGGGCTGTTCCTTGGCGCAGACCGTGGAAGGTGGGTGGTGCTGTGAACTGGAAAACTCAGAAGCCTTATCGAGGGATTAACACCTTACTACTTGAACCCGGCGAATATGCAACTTTCAAGCAGATTAGTGAAGCCGGGGGAAAAGTCAAAAAAGGCGAAAAGTCAGAAATCGTCGTGTTTTGGACATGGCTTGATAAAGAGGACAAAGACGGTGAAAAGGTGAAAATACCGTTCCTTCGATACTATAAAGTATTTGAGATCAACAGACAATGCGAAGGGCTACAGAGTAAAAGGAAGGATGAAATATTTGACCATGATCCTATAGAAGTAGCGTCACGGATTTGTGAAGAATACCAGAATGCTCCTCCTGTTCGATATGCATCTGGTCGTGCGTTTTATCGTCCAGCTGACGATATTGTGAGCGTTCCGCCTATCTGTGATTACAGTAAACCAGAAGAATATTACAGTACATTATTCCACGAGCATGTACACAGTACAGGCCACGAAAGCCGTTTGAATCGTTCAGGGATTACAGAGCTTGCAGCCTTTGGAGATGAGAGCTACAGCAAAGAGGAATTAGTTGCCGAAATAGGTGCGGCGATGCTTTGCGGTGTGGCTGGCATTGATAACAGCACCATGGAGAACAGCGCGGCTTATGTGGCCAGTTGGTTACGTAAGCTGAAAGACGATAAGAAGTTAGTCGTACAGGCTGCAGGGCAGGCACAGAAGGCCGCAGATCATATTTTAGGCATATCATTCCAAGACACAGCTTCCGAGTAATCAGAGCGAGCGACACACGCTAATCCCATGCCCTTTCTCCGTTCTCTTAGCTAACCATATATAATCCTGGTGAACAAGGTGGGAAAAAATTTGAGAATGGCGCTCAAATTTTTTCCCATCCCTAAGGGCAGCCTTGTTCCCAGAACATATATGGTTTAAACGCTATGACAGCGAAATGGACATGGGATTAAACGCTCTTTGACAACAGCATACGAAAACGGCACTTATTTTGTTCAGTATTTTTCTTCAGTCGATTACGTTCCTGCTTAATTGGTCAACGCAAAAATACAATGACCGGAAATAGGAAGACCGGCAGCGGCCGCCAGGCTGCTGCCCACATCCGTCATTTTAGAGCCAAGAGTAGGAGGAAGAACATGAAAACTCATAAACTATAAATTTTAGCAGCTGTGACTGTGTGTCATGACATTTATAAAAAAATGGTCTTTGTCTTGAATGGACAACCGGTTAAAATATACTTTCTACCAATGAACGAGTACCGCGAAATGGTTGATAATCTCACAACCTGCCCGAACTCATGAATGGGCTGGTATGCTGAAAGGTCGATGAAAGAAAGCTTATCTATTATTGAATTTGGACGGTGAAAGTTAATGAGTATCACTTGATTGATAACTAACAAGATCCAGGAACTAATAGATGCGGTCATTACTGAACATGTCGCAACTTTTGAAATGGATATTTCCTCTTATTGAAATTCGTGGCTAGCGAGAAGCTAATTAATTTATTGCGCCGGGTTTCACCCGGCGCATAAAGGAGAATCAGAAAGCATGAAGAGTGTTCATAAAAGCAGCTTAGTACTGAATGATAAAGTCATTTTGTTCCCTCAGAAGAAACCTTCTTTTGTTGAATACCTAACCGCGGAACAGGAAATGAAATATTTCATGCTAAAAATGGCTGTGCCGGTGATTCCTGGTTTGGAAGATAGATTAATTCGAGCGGGTAAAGCTGCTGATAATTGTTTGCGATGGTAGAAAATCAATTATTTGGAATTAAATAATGGGAGCTGGTGAGCTGATGGACTTGAAATGTCGCATTGAGGTTGAACGGCAGTTACTTAATGAGCTGGCCACGAACTATGGTATAAATGATTCGAGAACAATAATGAAGTCCCAAGAGCTTGATTTAGTGCTAAATCAGTATAATGAGTTGATAAAAAATAAAAAGCCGACTGCATAAGCAATCGACTTAGGGTGAAAAACTTTACCCGGTCGCTCCCCCTTCCTATTTTATCATACATCACTGAAGTACACAGCAGGGTTGAAGTCATGGAAAGAGAGGGTGGATAAAAGAATGGTGATATATACATGCCCGTATTGTGGTGTTGAGCTGAAGAGTGAAAACGGTGCGTATTACTGCTGTTTTTGCGAAATGTCTATTACTACCGAAGATGCACAGGAGAATGGTGAGCGCAAGCAGATCCCTTTCCTGCTAAGCAATGTTACCAGTTCAGATGCAGAAGAGAACACCATACAGCTCATGCAAAGATCAACGAATGATTTAATTTTGATGCTTCGTTTGGTTCGTCAGAAGCGGGCCAATTTCTATAACTATTTGAGAGTTCTTAATAAGGCCAATGAAGAACAAAGTGATTACCAGGAACATGCCGCGATATCAGGCAAGGACTATGAATATTGGACACGTAAGGCATGGGTACTGGAAAACATATTGCGCGATCGCACTGGTGTATTTCCTGAGAAAATAACGGATGACTATTTACTTAGTTTGTCCAGGAGAGCTGACAAGATCAACGGCAAATCTATGAAAATAAGAGCTAAAAAACAAACCATTAAAGATACACAAGGCTAGCACGCGGGTGCTCTCTCCGATTCTAAGGAGATTCGCTCCATTCTATAGCGCCCACCGGCGCACCATTGATAGGTATTCAAAAATGTAATTTATTTTCTTATGTTGTGTATCTTTGGTAACATAAATTAATGAATCTTTGCCGGTTATAGGAGGATAAAGCACAGGGGAGTGATGATATGTGCTAAATGAGAAAAAATCTTCGAAAGAGTAAGGGAACACGTTCCTTGATATGAAAGCAAAACCGTGGGAGTAGCCCGACAAGGTACTATTTATATTTTCCGGAATGTGGAATCCGATCGGTCATTTGAGCGATGCCGAATATCTGACACGCTATAAGCTTGGTAGAAGTGACTCTGTAGAGCCGCTCAAACGCTCTACAGAGCGGCAATGGGTTGAACAGGAAGAAAGGTACCAAGTATACGTAAATGCCTTTCAGATCGATTTATGCCTATCCTAAAAGTTTATTGGCAAGGGAATCGAACTGACCTAGGAGTGTATTGGGCCATAAAGCTAGGGAGTTAGAAGAAAATGAGTCGTCTAATCTTAAAAGAATTGATCAGGTTTACGAGATGATCAAGGGAATTAGTATGATATTTGAAGTTAGGGCTGGACACAGCCCAGTAGGAACAGAGTCCATATATTTCAAAACAGATGATTCTATTTTCTGGAATGGGTGCTAAGGAGAAAATATGAACATGAAGTCTAAGCAATAAGCGGCTCATGCATGAGCTGTTTATTTTTGTTTACTGATCAAAATAGATTGGAAAAGATTATAGATTATTTATCCACACCGTCTAACTATGCCATAAAACATCACCTGGGATAAGAATATCCCTAACGATACTCTTGTTGTATTGGACTAGCAAAACCATGTAGTACCTATCGATGCTGTACAGCGCAATAGGTATTAAAAAGCAACTAGATGGCCACTACGTTAACTAGTGGTTTGTTCAACGATTTATTAGGAGTTGAATTTGAAGTAGGGATACATTTTTATAAGCAGTTAAGAGAGGGTTTAGTAGATCTATAATCCTTCCTTGTCATCATAGCTCCTTTATTGACGATTGTTTGAATTAGGACTGCAATTGCTGCTACGACGCCGATGAAGACGGTAGCGGTGAATCATGGCGGAAACTCCATCGCCCACTGGCAATTTGTTTCATAGTTTTGATGAAGTCAACATCACGGCTATTTTTATCATACCCAATGTCCTTTATTAGTCAGGTCGCAAATTAGAAGTGCCAATGTAATATTTGAAAATGTCCCTACTTATTACTATGATTGATTTTTTCTAATTTAAGTCTGTTGATAACGTATTTTCGTTGTTGACCGACGATTAATTCATAACTACTATATAGTGATATATAGGAATGTAAACCTAAATTATGGATTTTTGCGAGGGGGTGATGTGCTTTGGAATCTGCTAATTCTATTCGATATGAACTAATGCAGTATATGAAAATCAAGAAATTTAAATATTCCCAATTTTCTGAAATAGCGGGTATCAATTCAGGTACACTTAGCCGGATTTTACAGGGGAATAAGTCTATATCTATGAACCAGCTGGTTGCCATTACCGCTGGGATGAGGCTACCTGAAGACTATTTTTTCGAGGATTACATAGAAGAATGTTTTTCTTTAGTTATATCTATACGACGTATACGACCTTTTATTATTCGTTGTGCTGAACTAGATCGTTTAGATTGTGTAGAACAGATAGTAAATCGTTTACTGGATGACCTTGCCTATGTTTCTGTGCTTTTTGAGATTGCTGAAGAGTTGTATGAGAACAACAAACGCTTTGCGGCTAGGGTTTTATACAGAAGTGTGAGCGAAACTGAGAAGTATCAACACTCTGAACGGTTGGCGCTGTGTCAATACCGCTTATTTCTTATTGATTTAGGAGAGAACCTGGAAGGAAATGTTCGCGCAGCAACTCAATTTGAGTTATACGTCTATCGTCTTGATGAAGCGAATCAAATTGAAGCCTTAAAACAGCTGATGCACGTTTTCGGGATGGGGCATAAATGGGCAAAGGTCGATGCCTTAGCTAAGGAAATGCACCGAATCGCAACCATTCGATATGATTTGCAATGTGGCTCTGGGCGACTAGTAGAAAGTCAGAAACGGACGGAACAGCCTTTATATTACTATATTCTTTATGCTAACTTGGCCCGATCTACAGCTAGTGAAGAGTGCGGAGACTACGAAAGAGCTTTAGAATTCGTCTCTAAATATGCTGCGGGGGAAAGTTGGATACAGGAAAAGGATGAGGAAGCCAGACATATCATTAAACAATTTTCAGAATGGGCGGTTGCGAACACCTTTCTTTATCGCTTAATGTCTGGAGAAGTGGGTGTGTTGCATGAATATGTAAATTATATAGCGTCCCATGAGGATGAAATATTCATTGCTGTACGCCATATGGTTCAGGCGGCGAATTTGTATAAGTTAAACATTGATAACATCCTGGAGCGCTTTGCATCGTATATACCATATCAATCGAACAAAACAGAATTTGGCCAGTATAAGCAGGCCATTTTGAAAGAGAGCTACGCCCAGTTTCTTAGTGATCTTGCGGTATACCGTTTGGATCAAAGAGATACCATCTTGAGCATTACGGGAAGCTTGGTCCACAATTAACAACTTAGGTACTTCTTCTGAGAACCTGACAGCCGCTGAATCCCGTGTCCGTGACGTGGACATGGCGAAAGAAATGATGCAACAAACGAAAAACAACATCTTGGCTCAAGCATCACAAGCCATGTTGGCACAAGCAAACCAACAGCCACAAGGCGTTCTGCAATTGCTTCGTTAATCCAAGTTTTTACCAAAAGGATCCTAGGGAATCTAGGATCCTTTTTCTTTTTGCAAGTCTGAAAGTGCGATGAAGCAAAAAGGCATTACAGAGATTAACTTCTTGTAACTTTCTTTATTTGGAAAATAGATTATAATGGGATACAAAATGGAGCATTCTTTGTAACTACCATCTCTTTTAATTTAATAAAAAAATGAGGAGGTAATACCCATGCCATTAATCTATATGAAAAGGATCTGGACCCCTCTCGAAATTTTTGGACTATCAATTTATCGAGGAGAGGGTGGGATTTGGTACTCCAAAAGAAGAAACAAACCTATGAAGAAGCTCTTTGATTCAAAGTGAAATGATTTTTACCTTCGCTACCGCAATTCAACATCTTTTCTCCTGAAATCGTTAAGTTTTTCACGCAACTTGCCGATAAATGGTATAAATGAACAGTTTCTATTTTAACATTATGGAGTGTTTACATTTTAAATGAAGACTTCTTTAAGAGGCAATGAATCAATAAGAGCCTATATGGACGGAAGGATTACATTATTTTATGATTGAAAATGACTCTGGTCAGGAGAAGATATCTACCTTTATATCTGACTTACGAAATGATTTACAAAATGTGCTAATCAAAATACAACAAAAAAGATACATTAAGTATCAACCTCGATACTTGGAGCACGTATATTTGCCAGCAATAAAAGAAGCTCAGCTGAATATTTACTTGCGCCCAGGAGTAGGTAATCAACATGCTAGATGGGTAAGGCAACTTATGCAAGTGAAAATGAAATTAGAATGGACTTAAAGCAGGGCGAAAATACGTTTTATGCTGATGTTAATTAATACATACATGTTAATTGAAAAGACCAACTACTTTATCAAGCTAAAGACAGGATGGTATGAAATGAGACGAACAGCAATCTTAGCTTGGTGCATCCTTCTATTTTTAGGGACTTGTGTAAAAGATGTTAGACATATTCTAACGGATTTTCAGTTTGTGATGAATTTTCATCCAGAATGGTCTGAGTTTTTGCATAAAGACAATTACCGATCCACCTCATATATTATTCAAAAGATAGGCCACTTTGGTGGCTTTTTTGTGCTTTCGGCACTAGCCAGTAATCTTGGGCGGTATAAAAGTGGATTAATGTTCGCAATAGGGTATGGTATATTTACCGAGCTTATTCAGCCCTTTTTTAGTCGGGATGGGCGGATTCTCGATATGTTCATTGATGCTGCGGGTGCAGTGCTAGCATATATTATCGGTAGTAGGATTTCCAGGGATAATCATCTGATAAATGGTAAAAAAAGCACGAGAAATTAGGTGTTTTATATCGAAAATTGTACACTTGTGTTACAATTTGGATAGGAAGGAAGTACTATTATTTGTTCTTATGTTCCAATTGCAAAAAGACACCCTTATTTTAGGAGTTTTTAAAATGATTGATATTCATAGTCATATCATCCCTTTTGTTGATGATGGACCACCCGATTGGGATATTGCTATCCAAATGGCAAAGCAAGCCTACGCGGATGGTATTCGGGGGATTGTAGCCACGCCCCATCATAAAAGTGGAAGATACATCAACCCTGGTCACGAAGTAGTGCAGTGGGTTGGATTATTAAATGAGAAAATTCAGGAAATGAACATGGATTTGGTTGTATTCACAGGCCAGGAAGTTCGAGTTCACGCTGAGTTACTTGCCAGCCTAAGAAATGGTGACTTATTAAATTTACATGAGTCCCGCTATATGTTGTTAGAGTTACCCTCTACCAGCGTACCCACATATGCTGAGGACATAGTGTATGAGCTTTCTTTGCTAGGTATCCAGGCAATTATCGCTCATCCAGAGCGAAATGCAGAAATTGCAAACAATCCGATGTTGTTAAGTCGTCTTATCGAAGCTGGGGCTTTAAGTCAAATCACGGCCCAATCCATCACTGGCCATTTTGGGCGGAAGCTTCAAAAGATTTCACTGCACCTATGTAAATTGAATGCAGTTCACTTTGTAGCGACAGATGCACATGATCCGGTGAAAAGGGTGTTCTGTTTATCTGAATGCTACCATTACATTGAGAGGAAATTAGGGGTTGAGTGGATTCACTACTTTAAGGGAAATGCTGAAAAGGTTATTAATGATGAACCAATTCATCAACCAAGGGACCAAATAAAAGAAAAAAGATCAGGGCTTTACAGTAATTTCCTTGGCAAATTCCGTTAATCGGTTTAAGATGCTTTAATGGAATATACTGAGGCCAAACTTTATATTCAAATACATATCCAGAGGTGGAAAACGTGACGATTAAGAAGAAGATTACAGTATCAACACTAGCTGTTAGTATGGCAGCTGCATCGATAGCCGGTTTACCTTTAAGCAGCAAAGGGCTAGCGAATTACTTTGGTAGTACAGTAGTTTCAGCAGCACCTAGTTCGAACTTGGATAATGTGAAACAGAGATTAGACCGTGTTTACGGAGCACTAAATGCTAGTGATAAACTGAAGTTGCAGGCATTACGGACTGAGATTAATACCAAGATTACTAAAGAAAAGTTTGAGCAGATCGTGGGTCCTGTACTGCCACAATTAAATGATTCGGGAGTCTCAACGGATACATTGTTTGATTTCTTTACAGCCGTTAGCACATTAACGTACGATCCATCCTATGATAATTTAGTAGCGATTCGTAACAATCCTACATATATTACCGCGATTAAAAACATTGGACAAGCCGGTGGAATTGATAATTTAACCGTTGATGACTTGGTTGAGGTAATCATGGGCGGTAATGGTAGTGTAGGTGTTGAAAAGAGCTTGGTTAATTTGATAAAAAACAAATCATTGGTAGAACTAAATAACATACTTAACAATAGCCAAGCACGTCATGATTTGCTACGTGAGGCGTTCCAAAGTGTTTCTAATAACTCTATTGGAAACACGACCGTCTCTAGTGTGCTTTTTAATCTAGGTATTACTGATGAACAATTAGCGACCAGTATCATAACTACAGAAAGTGCGCTCGACAAGGATATCGTAAAAAGCGCATCGCTAGTCTTGGTCCTTGCTTATTTAAAAGCAGAGGGCATTGATATTCCTTCTCCTGGAGGCGGGAGTGAGACCCCCCCTGTTGAGACCCCAGGTGGAGGTGGGAATACTGGCGGTGGAGGAAGTGCCGGCGGTGGAGCCTCAGGAGGAGGTGCAGTTACACCAACACCAACACCAACACCGGGATTAAGTGGATCCTTAGAATCTTTGCTGAACGTAGATGTTTCCAAGTTGTTTATTATTCAAGATGGCAAAGCAACGCTGCAATTGAATGATGCAGATATCCTTAATGTGATCGAAGCAATTAAAGCTGCAGCTGGAGCTCAACAGGATCTCACTCTATCCTTGGATCTTGGAAAGGTAGAAGCAAGCACAATCTCGACGCCGATTTCTAAAACGATCTTAAATGCTGCTAAATCTGCTGGAATTAAAAATATCGCTGTAAAGGTAAATGGATTAACGATTACACTTCCTTTGGAACAGTTTGAGGCATCATTAAATCTGGTCATTACAAAACAGGAGGATACCACAGCAACCTCTTTAACAAAGCTCCAATTGGCATCCGATGTCTATGAGTTTGGAGTTCAAGAAGATGGGAAGCAGATAACATCGTTCCAGAATCCAATTACGATTCGAATTCCGCTTCGTGATATGAATGTGGATAAAGAATTACTTTCAGTTGCAAAAATTGTGAACGGCTCTCTAGAATTCCAAGGTGGAGTTGTGGATGGCCAGTTTATTGTTGAACCAAGGGATACATTCTCGTCCTATGCAGTATTCGAGAACAAGGTTATTTTTAATGATATTAGCAGCGTCGAAGCTTGGGCTGGGCGTCAAATCCAAGTAGTAGCAGCTAAAGGAGCTATCGAAGGTAAAGCAGCTGGTGTCTTTGCACCCAAAGATGCGGTAACAAGAGCTGAATTTGCGAAAATGCTGATTCGTGCACTGAATCTCGAGAACAGCTCTGCATCAGAATCATTCAGTGATGTCAATGCATCGGATTGGTTTGCTCCATACGTTGCAGCTGCGGTTGAAAAGGGGATTATTCAAGGCCGTACATCGGAACGTTTTGCACCGCAGGATCAAATCAGCCGTGCAGAAATGGCAACAATGATTTCTCGGGCATTGAAAACAACTGGAAACTTGGAGGAAGTCAAGGATGTTACTTCTGTGTTGAGTCAGTTTAGTGATGCGAGTCAAATCAATAATTCACTGAAAACTGATGTTGCACTGGCTGTATCGAATGGAATAGTTATCGGGGCAAACGGAAAGTTCAACCCTAATATCAGTGCAACACGTGCAGAGGCAGCAGTGATGATCTACCGAACAATGAACTTTACAAAATAATAAACACCATTAATAAAAGATACCTCTTCTCACGTGGATGAGAGGAGGTATCTTTTGGATGGGCTGCAATATGAAGTTTGGGCACCAAGTGAAAATAAATAAAATGGGCTCATGGCCGGATTTGTGAAGAAGGCAGTCACCACAACAACCATTCACAAAAGGAGAATCCACCATGAGCTACACACATCTTTGCATAATGGGACGCAGCAAGCTAGAAATCCCTCATCAACTGGAGGGAAGTGCGAGAGACTAGCATCCTGCAATCTTCAAAGGAAAACTTTAGGCGACATGGTCTCCCGAGCATCATGGAGTGTTTTAAAGGCAAGCGGAAGAAACCTGTGTAGACTAGCGGTACATCTGCCGCAGCTATCCCGTCTCCCAACGCTATAAAGAGGTAGACAACTGGTCGTGGAAATGCAATGGGTTCTTTTTCATAAGAAGTGTCACTCTTGGTTTGGCAATTCGTCTTGCAAATGACATTGGATAGTAACAGAAATTTATATCACAGCTTGGAGGAAAGGCATGTGTCGCAGGAATTGGATTTAAGGGGTTATTTCCAGATTGTACGTAAGAGAAGCTGGCTCATTGTATTAATTGTAGTCTTGGTATGTTTGTTGGTCGGCGTCTATAGTGCTTTTATTAAAAAGCCCGTTTATGAGGCCTCGACAAAAATCGTTGTCAATCAGAAATCAACTCAATCTGATGTCAACCAACTAGATTTGAACCAGATTAACACAAACATTCAATTGATCAATACGTACAAAGAAATTATTAAAACACCAGCAATCTTGGATCGGGTGGTTACGAATTACCCGGAGCTCAAATTGTCGGCTGAACAGTTGTCGGAAATGGTGAATGTAAGTTCGGTTAATCAAACACAAGTTATGACAGTTCAAGTTCAAGATACTTCATATGTGAGAGCGGCAGAGATCGCAAATGCAATTTCAGATGTGTTCCAAAAGGAAATCCCTACAATTTTTAACGTTCAAAATGTATCCATTTTAAATAAGGCATCGATCGAGCCATTAACCAGACCAGAGCCAGTGGCTCCAAATATTCCATTAAATATGGCTATTGGATTTATCATAGCTTTAATGATTGGTGTTGGGCTTTCAATTTTGCTGGAATACCTGGATGATACGATCAAAACCGAGGAGGATGTTAAGCAAATTCTGGATATGCCGACACTTGCAATGATTATCAAGGTAGGTCAGGAAGAGAAGGCGACTGAAACCCCTCGTTCACAAGCGAGTACAATTCCAAAGAGAGGGGAGAGAAATCATGGCACGATCTCAAAATAATAGAAGGCATCTGATTGTTCTAACGGATCCGCGTTCTCCTATATCAGAATCGTATCGAACATTACGCACAAATATTGACTTTTCGTCCGTAGATCAAGTTACCCAAGTCATCATGGTAACTTCGTCTGGTCCTGAAGAAGGGAAATCTACCGTCGTTGGTAATTTAGCAGTAACATTTGCCCAAGACAACCGAAAGGTCTTGCTAATCGATGCGGATATGCGTAAACCGACAGTTCACCGTACCTTCCAATTGTCGAATATTGCAGGACTTTCCTCCGTATTATCACGTCAGTTTAGTCCAGATGTCGCAATACAATCAACGGAAGTTCCGAATCTCTATGTTATGACAGCAGGGGCCATTCCTCCAAACCCAGCCGAGATGCTGAATTCAAAGAGTATGGCACAGATGATGGATAAGCTTCGAGAGCAGTTTGACGCCATTCTTATTGATACTCCTCCTGTACTAGCAGTAACCGATGCACAACTGCTTGCTTCGCAAAGCGATGGTGTATTAATGGTTATTAACACAGGGAAAGTGAAAAAGGAAATAGCTTTAAAAGCCAAAGAAACATTACAAAGAGTAAATGCAAGGATGCTAGGTGTCGTATTAAATAATGTGAAACGAAAAGCCAGCGAAGATTATTATTACTATTATTATGCATCCAATGACAACTAGATCCATGTCTCGCTTGCGTTAGATCATTATATACTTCGGAGGCGCTGAAAATGAACACTCGCAAAACTCTTGCGATGCTAATAATCATAGACATGGTTGTCGTATGGTTTAGTATTATAACGTCTTATTGGTTTCGATTTGACAAAGGGATTTCATCTGGTTATCTGCTTCAGATGCTCCTCTTCGCTGTAATATCGACAATAAGTTTAGGAGCCTGTTTATATTATTTTCGGCTATACCGACGGGCTTGGAAGTATGCCAGTATTGAAGAAATCCTAGCCATTTTTAAAGCGGTCATCTTAGCTAGCGTCATCTCATATCTATTTTCTCTGTTTGTCTTCCCCGAGCGTGTACCGTTATCCATTGCGGTACGTTCCATGCAAACCATCCTCTTACTTGTAGGTGGCATACGGTTTGTATGGAGAGTAACGGGAATACGGAGTGAGGGGGAGATGGGAAGTAATACCTTAATTGTTGGTGCTGGAGATTGTGGGACCTTAGTTTCAAGAGAACTTCGAAACTCAAGTCTTGGTTTACAATTGGTCGGTTTTATTGATGATGATTTGAACAAATTGAAGTTACAAATTCATGGGCACCCGGTTTTGGGTACTCGGGAAAGAATACCTTCCATTGTTAAAGAAAAGCAGATCAAGGAAATCATCATCGCCATCCCTTCCGCAAGCAAAAAAGAAATATCGGATATTGTAGAAATATGCAAAAATACAGGCGTTAAATTGAAAATGATACCGCGGCTGAATGATCTTATATCTGGGAAGGTGTCATTAAGCAAGATAAGGGATGTAAGTGTAGAAGATTTGCTGGGAAGAGATCCAATTACGACAGATCTAGATGGAATCATGAATTATGTACAGCATAAACGCGTACTTGTGACGGGTGCGGGTGGGTCAATTGGCTCTGAATTATGTCGACAATTAGCAAAATTCAGGCCTAGGAAACTACTTTTGCTGGGTCATGGTGAGAATAGTATTTTTAATATTGAGATGGAGCTCCGTAAAACATTCCCTGAGCTTGAACTTGAGACCCTTATTGCCGATATTCAAGATCGGGAACGAATGAAAAACGTTTTTGACGATCATCACCCACAAGTTGTGTTTCATGCTGCAGCCCATAAACACGTTCCATTAATGGAGCGGAACCCAACCGAAGCAGTCAAAAATAATGTGTTCGGAACACAAAATGTGGCAGATTGTGCGGATCTGTACGGGGTAGAGAGATTTGTCTTAATCTCATCAGATAAAGCAGTAAATCCAACAAGTGTGATGGGGGCAACAAAACGCATTGCAGAAATGTACATACAAACAATGAACGCGTCAAGCAGTACGAAATTTGTTGCCGTCCGTTTTGGAAATGTATTGGGCAGCCGTGGCAGTGTGATTCCATTTTTCAAACAACAAATTGCAGATGGTGGGCCGGTAACGGTAACACATCCAGAAATGGTCCGTTATTTTATGACGATTCCTGAGGCCGTGCAACTGGTTCTGCAAGCAGGCTCCTTCGCCGAAGGAGGCGAAATTTTTGTTTTGGATATGGGGAGTCCGGTCAAGATTTTAAACCTGGCTGAGGATCTGATTAAATTATCTGGTTATGAGCCATATGAGGATATTGAAATTAAGTTTAGTGGTATACGTGAAGGCGAAAAGCTTTATGAGGAACTGTTAACAGATGAGGAAAATGTAACAGCGACTCAGCATAACCGAATCTTTATTGGTAAGCCTTCTGATTTGAATCGTCATCACTTAGAACTTGAGATCTTAAGACTGCAGCGGGTGATGGCTGATGGATCAAGCTCTATTAAGGAAATCATTGATCAAATTGTTCCTATGTACGAAGTAGTCTCCTAAAATATAGTTATACTACAATAAAAGATATGGAGTGATACAACGATGAAGAAATTAAGAATACTCCCAGTTTCAGTAGCTGTCATTGCCCTACTCATTTTTATTTTGCCTATGTCTGCATTTGCGACGGGTAACAACGTAAAAGTCCAACCAATTGGCGCGAATTTTGTTTTTGATGGGAATCAGATTAAGCCACCGGCAGGGCAATTTTCGTTTAGTTATCAAAGTACAACGTACGTTCCGATTCGATTTGTTTCTTATGCACTTCAAAAAAGTGTGAGTTGGGATGGAAAGCTTCAAAAAGTAACTGTGTCAGATCCAACTCCGAGTCAATTGGTGTCAATAAAGGAAAGTATCATGAATTCTCAAGCTATGAAAGATACAACTATTCCATCGAATAAAATTAGTATTGAACCGATGAAGGTGAGCTTTGTATTTGATGGAGTGAACAAGAAACTTCCAGCAGGACAGCTCAGCTTTATATATAAAGGAACGTTGTACGTCCCTATTCGTTTTGTTGCCGAATCTACCGGATCTTATGTTACCTGGAATCAGAAGACTAAGACAGTAACTGGGAAAACCAAAACCTATTTAGAAAAAGAGAAAAGCACGGAAACAACAAAAAATGATAATACAAAACCTGAATCTGAGAAGCCCTCGGCGTCTCCAGAAACCAAACCATCTGCTGGAGGAGAAACTAACACAGGAACCACTCCAGGTAAAGTATCTTACGACACTATCACTGATTCAACGCAAACAAAACTTGAGGCACTAAGAGCAGAAAGTAAAGCTGTTTTGTTTGATTTAGCTAAAGAATATTTGTCGGCAACAGATGATACATCTAAGAGGAAACTTCTTTCAGAGGGACAAAATAAGCTGAATGGTTTTACTGCTACATTTGAGAGCATTGTAACAGACACAGAAGCTCAGTTGAAAGCTAATGGGTACAGTACTGAAATCATCAAACAATATCGGAAAACATTTAACGATGAAATCGAAGCAGGAAAACAATTAGCGGAAGAGCTTGCATAAAGCTCTTCCTTCTGAAAGGATCATAACTAATGAGAGTACGGAAGGCAATTATTCCAGCAGCGGGTTTAGGCACACGGTTTCTTCCAGCAACAAAGGCAATGCCGAAGGAAATGTTGCCGATAGTAGACAAACCTACAATTCAATATATTGTTGAAGAGGCCATTGAATCTGGAATTGAGGACATTATTATAGTCACTGGTAAAGGAAAAAGAGCCATTGAAGATCACTTTGATAATTCATTTGAGTTAGAGCAAATCCTTTTAGAAAAGAAGAAGCTTGAGTTGCTGAATGAAGTTCAAAAGTCATCCAAAATGGTTGATATCCATTACATTCGTCAAAAGGAAGCAAAAGGATTGGGGCATGCTGTTTGGTGTGCTCGAAAATTTATTGGTGAAGAACCATTTGCCGTATTATTAGGTGATGATATTGTAAAAGCTAAAACGCCTTGCTTAAGACAGATGATCGAACAATATGAACGATTTAAATCATCTATTATAGGAGTTCAAAATGTAGCAGATGACGAGGTCTCGAGATACGGAATTGTTGATGGTAAAGAAATTCATGATCGTTTTTATAACGTTAACAATTTAATTGAAAAACCCAAACGTGCAGACGCACCATCCAATCTCGCGATCCTAGGGCGATATATACTAAGTCCTAAAATTTTTGAGATTCTTGATCATCAAAGGGCAGGGTTGGGGGGAGAGATTCAACTTACAGATGCTATAGCAGAGTTGAATCGTTATGAAGCTGTCTATGCTTATAATTTTGAGGGTGTTCGGTATGATGTGGGTGAGAAATTGGGTTTTATTCAAACAAACATTGAGTTTGCTTTACAACGCGAGGAACTGAGACCACGATTACTGGAGTACTTGGATAAGCTTTTAACAGAAGAGGTTACTGGTAAAAAGTAGGTATCCCTAAGCCTTGATTATTTAATGATTTGAAATTCGCATGTTAAATAGGCTTTAGATGAGTTAACTTTGGTGAAATGATTTGAAGGGAGCAGCTAATAATGTCAGGTCAGACTATGAATATGGTCCACAACAAGATTCACCTCGCATCACCTCATATGAGTGATGAAGGGTATGAGATGCAGTACATACGTGAGGCGTTTGATACGAATTGGATTGCTCCACTTGGAAATAATGTAAATGAGTTTGAAAATGAATTAGCCGCTATGGTTAATAGTAAATCTGCTGCAGCATTAACATCAGGTACGGCAGCAATACATTTGGCATTAAAAGCAACAGGGGTTGCCGATGGGGATATAGTTCTCTGTTCCTCTTTAACTTTTTCGGCTTCAGCAAACCCAATCATTTACCAGAATGCAATACCTGTTTTCATCGACAGTGATATTGAGACGTGGAATCTTAGTCCGTTCGCCTTGGAAAAGGCAATTAAGAAATACATTCGTATGGGAAAGAAACCTAAGGCTGTGTTAATTGTACATTTGTACGGTTTAACTGCGGACATGGATAAAGTTATAGAAATTTGTCAGAGATATAATATAACACTAATTGAAGATGCTGCGGAATCTTTAGGGGCCCTATATAAAGGGAAACATACAGGCACACTTGGAAATTACGGTATTTTCTCATTTAATGGTAATAAAATAATTACTACGTCTGGTGGAGGAATGCTTGTTTCTAATTATGAGGAGAACATTGAAAAGGCAAAATTTTGGGCCACCCAGAGCCGTGACCAGGCAAGACACTATCAACATAGTGAGCTAGGTTTTAACTATAGAATGAGTAATATTGTTGCGGGGATCGGTAGAGGGCAGTTGAAGGTATTAGATCAAAGAATTAAGAGAAAAAGAGAGATTTTTGAATTTTATCGTAGGGAAATTGGCTATTTTGATGGAGTAGAAATGATGCCTGTAAATGATTGGAATGATCCAAACTATTGGCTAAGTTGCATTACGCTTAACGGAAAAGTCAGACCCTTGGACGTAATTATAGCATTGGAGAAAGAGAATATCGAATCTAGACCGGTTTGGAAGCCGATGCATATGCAACCCTTTTTTGCTGGATATGACTACATAGGCGAAGGTGTGGATGAAAAAATATTTGATGATGGTGTTTGTTTGCCAAGTGATACAAAGATGAGTGACAGTGATCTCGAAAGAATAGTAGGAGTTATTAAACGATTGTGGGAGAGAAGATGAAGATTGATTATAGATCTAAGATAACTACTAAGTTACAGTTGAAAATTCGATTTTTTTTATATAAAAAGTTTCTAAAACGTCCAATAGATTTTATCTTATCACTTTTCTCAATTATCATATTATCACCCATTTTTCTTGTTTTAATTTTACTTGTTAGATTAAAACTCGGCAGCCCAGTAATTTTTAAGCAAGAAAGGCCAGGACTCAACCAGAAAATCTTCACGCTTTATAAATTTAGAACAATGACAGATAAAAAAGATGAAAGTGGACGGCTATTACCTGACAGTATCCGACTCACAAAATTCGGAAAAATGCTTCGTTCAACATCTTTGGATGAATTGCCGGAACTTTTTAACATTCTTAAAGGTGAAATGAGCTTAGTAGGCCCTAGACCACTCTTGGTTCAGTATTTAACGCTTTACAATGACCATCAGAGTCGTCGACACACGGTAAGACCTGGTTTATCCGGATTGGCTCAAGTTAGTGGTCGTAACGCCCTGAGTTGGAACGATAAGTTTGATCTTGATGTTAAATATGTAGATAATGTCACTTTTTTTTTAGATTGTAAAATTATATTTTTAACATTTAAAAAGGTGTTTATACGTGAGGGGATTAATAGTGGGAATTCGGCGACGGTTGAAGTATTTAAGGGATCAAAAACTGAAGAAGATTGATAATGTGATAGATATATGAAAAGTAAACTTCTTATTATCGGTGCAGGTGGCCATGGTAAAGTAGTGGCTGAAATCGCTATGAAAATGAATAGGTGGTCAGAGATAGCCTTTCTTGACAATAATGAAAGCAAGAGATCTTCATTAAAATTTGAAGTAATAGGGAAATCTGATGATGCCTTTAGGTACATTTGCGGATATGATCTCTTTGTTGCCATCGGTGACAATAGGATTAGAGAGGAACTACAAGAAAAACTTGAAAAAGCAGGTGCCAGTATACCAGTATTAGTTCATCCTCAGTCTATTATTGGTAACGACGTTAGTATAGGGATGGGAACCGTACTCATGGCAGGAGTTATTATTAACTGCTGCAGTAAGGTTGGAAAGGGATGTATAGTAAATACAGGAGCGACGATAGATCATGACAATGTAATAGAGGATTTTGTACACTTATCTCCTGGTACTCATATAGCCGGAAACGTAAGGATTGGTAAAGGTACATGGATTGGCATTGGTGGTCTTGTTAGTAATAATGTAAGCATTATTACTAGAAGCATAATTGGTGCAGGCGCTGTAGTGGTTAAAGATATTAATACTGCGGGGACTTATGTTGGGGTTCCAGCTAGAGGAGTATAATATGGCACGTATTCTAATATTGGCTAATAGCGATGTGGGTTTATATAAATTTAGAAAAGAGTTAATAGAAAAACTTGTAATGGAAAATGAACTGTATGTATCATTACCTTACGGCGAATTTACGAGTAAACTGAAAGAAATGGGCTGCAAATTTATTAATACACCTATTAGTAGAAGAGGGACCAATCCTATAACAGATTTAAAGTTGTTAATGGACTATATAAAAATTATTAAGAATATTAAACCTAATGCGGTTTTAACTTATACTATTAAACCCAATGTTTACGGTGGTTTGGCTTGTAGAATAAAGGGAATCCCTCTCTTAGCCAATATTACTGGACTAGGTTCTGCATTGGAAAATGGGGGACTACTGCAAAAGGTTACTTTGTTATTGTATAGAGTATCATTGAAAAGAGCATCATGTGTTTTTTTTCAGAATAAAGAAAATAAGGAGTTCTTACTTAAGAAAATTACTGTTAGTAATTATCAATTGTTACCCGGATCTGGAGTGAACATTGAGGACTACTTATTATTAGAATATCCTCCCCAAGATAAAATAAATTTTCTGTTTATTGCTCGGATAATGAAAGAGAAAGGTATCGACCAGTATTTAGAAGCAGCTGAATATATAAAAGAGAAGTACCCAAATACTACATTTCATGTTTTAGGACCCTGTGAAGAAGCGTATGAAAGTAAATTGAGGATGATGCAGGAAAAAGAAATGATTCATTATCACGGAATGCAAAGCGATGTTAAAAAGTTCCTAAGGTTTTCTCACTGTACAATTCATCCTACCTATTATCCAGAAGGCATGTCTAATGTATTGCTAGAAAGTGCCGCATGTGGAAGACCCATCATTACAACTAATAGAAGTGGTTGCCGGGAGATCGTTGATGATGGAGTAAATGGTTACATTGTAGAGCAAAAAAACAGTAAGGATCTTATTGAAAAGATTGAAAGATTTTTAAATTTAGACTATGACTCTAAAAGGAAGATGGGTCTAAAGGGTAGAGAAAAGATAGAGAGAGAGTTTAATAGACAAATTGTTGTAGATGCATATTCAAAAACAATAGAAAAAATAACAAATAAATAAGATAAGATAGGAATCTTTACTATGAAAAAGCCCATTCGTGTACTGCATGTGTTAGGTCGCCTCAATAGAGGTGGTGCTGAAACAATGGTTATGAATTTATATCGAAACATTGATCGGTCAAAGGTGCAATTCGATTTCATTATTCATACTAATGATAAGTGTGATTACGATGATGAAATATTGTCTTTGGGAGGGGTCATACATAATATTCCTCAATTTAATGGGAAAAATTTTTTGCAATATAAGATGGCGTGGCATCGTTTCTTTAAATCACATTCAGAATATAAAATAATACACGGGCATGTCAGAAGTACTGCGTCAATTTACCTCTGGATTGCAAAAAGATATGGGTTAATTACAATAGCCCATAGTCACAGTACATCATCAGGTGTTGGTATCTCAGCGTTTGTCAAAAACATTCTTCAATATCCGATTAGATATATTGCTGATTATCTAATTGCGTGTTCAAAATCTGCAGGACAGTGGTTATTTGGCGAAAAAGTATTGAAAAGGAATAATTTTATCATACTAAAAAATGCAATAGATTCACAACAATATACGTATGATCAGGATAAAAGATTAAAAATAAGAAAGGAACTTCATATTGAAGATAAGTTTGTAATAGGTCACGTTGGAAGATTTAATAATTCTAAAAACCACGATTTACTCATTGATATATTTAACGTTGTACACAATAGAGAAAAAAAATCAATTTTAATGATGGTCGGTGATGGAGAGTTACGTCCGAATATTGAAAAAAAGATTAGTGATTTAGGATTAATGAATTCTGTGATATTTTTAGGAGTTCGACCAGATATTCCTGAATTATTACAATCTATGGACTGTTTCCTGTTCCCTTCAATATTTGAGGGATTAGGTATTGTCGCAATAGAAGCACAGGCTGCTGGACTGCCTTGTTTAGTATCAAACTCAATTCCTGAGGAAACATACATTACAGATCTAATTGAATCGCTTCCTCTAAATTGTTCACTAGATCAATGGGCAGAATGGATCATATTGCATTCAAATAACAGTAAAAGGGAAAACATGACGGAAGAAGTTAAACGCTCTGGGTACGATATACACCATACTGTACAATCAGTTCAGAATTTTTATCTAGAAAAATGTAGTGAATTATAAATTTGATAGTGTAGGTTATTATATCCATTAACAATAGTTTGTAAGGAAGTGTAGCTGAGATGAAAAAGATACTTTACTTTGGAATGAGTGGAACGTTAGGAGGGACAGAAAGTTTCGTTATAAATTTTTGGAAAACGTTTAATAAAGATAAAATTTCTGTTGACTTTATTAAAGCAGGGGAATCACTATATTTTGAAGAAGAGATTTTAGATGGGGATAGTAGAATCATCACTTTACCGGCAAGAAGAAGGAATCCTATTAAATATTTTTTTTCAATTTATAAGCTATTAAAAGGTCAATCTGAATACGAAATTATCCATGTTCATTTAAATTCATGTAGTAGCATAGAGCCAATAATAGCTGCAAAGTTGTGTGGTAAAAAGGTTTTTGTTCACAGTCACAGTGCAATGAATAGAAATAGATTAATTACAAGAATTCTTCATAATGTAAACAAAAGAATTATGAATCATATGGTTGATGAAAGGCTCGCATGCTCTAATAAAGCTGGTCAATGGATGTTCGGTAAACACGATTTTATTGTAATAAATAATGCGATCCCCTTAAGAAACTATTTATATAATAAAAATAACCGTCAAGAAGTTAGAAAACAGCTCGGAATAGAGAATAAGTTTGTAGTAGGGCATGTAGGTCGCTTTACAAGTATAAAAAACCACGAATTTCTAATTGACATTTTTAAGAGTATCCGAGAAAAAAATAAAGATGCTGTTCTTCTATTGGTTGGAGATGGTGAACTAAGATCTAAGATTGAAAGTAAAGTAATAGAGTTAGGTTTGAAAGACCACGTCATAATGACCGGAGCACGCACGGATGTTTCAAACTTGTTACAAGCAATGGATGTATTTGTATTTCCGTCTTTTTTCGAAGGACTAGGAATCGTTGCTATTGAGGCACAGGCAGCGGGGTTACCTTGTATAGTGTCTGAATCTATTCCAGTTGAAGCCTTTGTTACGAAATTAATAAAAAGTGTTTCTCTATTTGAAAGTTCCAGCAAATGGTCAGAAATAATATTGAAATATAGCAAGAGTTTTAAAAGAAGAAGCACATATAAAGAAATTAAGACAGCTGGATATGACATTTCCGATGCTGCATTAGTATTAGAAAGGTTATATTTAAATGATTATGACGAAAAATAGTGTGATATTGCTTTGATTTTTAATTTTAACTGTACGTAGCTGAAATACAAACTGACACAATTTTAAGGATCTGAATATTAGACCTGACGAAAGAAGAGGTGTGCATGGCGTGCAAACTTTCATAGCTAATGGAATAGAACAAGCCGGAAAGATCATGAAACTGAGGATTCCAAAGAAGACTTGCTCCATACAAATTGGAACTGACTGATCGCATAGTTGTCAATCTGGTGATATATGCGTTAACTAAGCTAATGCTGCGTAAAAGTCACATCGCAACTCTGATCAAGGAGCTCTATGCCTTTCCATAGAGTACCCAAACTAGCTTGAAAGTGACATAAGCAACTGTTATTACAATTCATGAAATTTTGATTTTTGTCAGTACATTAAAGAGCAGTATGTATATTAAATAAAATAATGTTTTTCTATACGATATAATTGGGGATTGATGAATGTGAATTTGGTAAAAAACAATCTTAATAAAATACCAAATGATATGAATAAAAATTTGGCAGGATTAATTTTTATAATTATTATTACAAGTAGTATTTCTACGTTTTTTTTGGTTTTTGACAAAGATGTGCCAAGGTATTATAGTCTATTGCCTATTTTACCTTGCTCCTTTGGTTTAATCTCTTGTATCTTTGCAAATATATACAGCTTTTTTTTAAAAAGTATTAGTATAACAATAATAACTAGTACATATTTTATAAGATTTGTAATCATTCCAATTTGTTTGAGTGTTGGGGGGTTTTCAACAAAAGTTGTAAACATTGATGCTTATAGCTATATAGAGTATGCAATTTTATTGATGGTTTTTGAACTTTTCGTTGTGTATTGTTATTTATCACTTAATACTGGAAGATATCTTAATTACAGAAAAAATAACCAAATAGAAATTACAATAAAAGAAAATAATACAAAATCATCATTACTTTTTCGGTTTATTATAATTTCGCTGTTTTTATATGTAGTATTTGTATTGATCAGATATCCTGAAGAGTTTTCATATTTAGGTTTGTTTACTCAATTCTCTGAGTCCGATAGGATTCTAAGTGCTAAAAATCGATTATATGCAGTGCAAATAGTACCAGGTATAATCGATACATTTTATACATTGTTTATTTCTATTTTGCAAGTTTTTATTCCTATTTTATGTATTCAAACTATCAAAAAGAAATATGGTATGAAAAATAAGAAAAGAGCCGCAAATTTGTCAATCCTTGTGGTCTTATGTACCGCAATAATTATGACATCAGAAAAGGCTTATTCTGTAACAATTGCAATTTCTCTATTTTTAATTATTTTTAACTTATACCCTTCTCTAATGAAGAAAAGAGCACCGTATTTGATTATGATTATGATTGTATTCGTATTCGGAGGTTTAATTTTCAAATCAGGCGCTAATCAGAGTGATGACTTTTTAGCAGAAGTCTCTACTATATTAAATGCCTATTTTAGTGGGCCGATCAATATAGCAGTATCATTTATGCTAAAAAATGATATAACATTGAATATCATTTTTTCAGATTTGGGGAATTCTATACCGCTAGTTAAATACTTTTTTCAAGATCTAAATACGAGTCCCAAACTTTTTAACCTAGCTTTATATGGTAACAAAGATAACAGTGATCAAATAATTCCCTTACTAGGACAAGGGTATTTTTATTTTGGATTCTTGATAGCACCAATTTTAACGGTAATTGTTGTTAAGATCGCATTAATTCTAGAAAGACTAGTCCATTTAGAAAAAAATCTGTTTACTAAATATATTTATATACATGCGGTAGTGATTCTTTCGTTAGTACCTGTATTATACAATTTAAACATAATGATAAATTCACTTTTACTTCTTGCAATAACTTTGTTTATAGCAAAGAGTTCAAAAAATAAATTAATTTAACTTATATCAAGAAAATGTTTGTACAATTTAAGTTATTGCTTAGAAGGATATTATCTTATTCTTGTAAATGTGGATTACTTCGGTGTGATTTTATCTGCTTAAGTGTTGCACCCTTTTCCACTTACGCTCGTGATGTGATGAGGCCAAACTCCCGCTTGATCCACTCCGCCATTGCGAGAGTATCCGGGTGTACCGAGTTATAAGATCAACATTTTCGTGTCAAAGCTGCTCGGATAATTGACGAGGGTGCTCTTTACTGAGGGACATTGTTATTTCAATTTCAATTAAAAACTTAAGTCTGTGGGGGTTGTCAGAAAAATAAGACTTCTCAACAAAGGCCTGAATCATGTAGAATGACCAAAAAAACCGAGGATCCGATGATTTATATACAGCACTAATAGGGGGAAGTGTTTTGGGCATTATAGAGATTTAATCAGACTCATGCTGCCCATTCTCAGTAACAGGACAACTCTGATAGCGTACTACTTTAAATCCTAAGTTGTTAGAATAACTCTCGCACTGGCTTGTAATTCCGTCCGAAACAAAAAAATATACTACAAGGGGCTTATCTGAGTTTAAATGTTAAGAACAAAAAAAGCACTGGTCAATATTGTTGTGGCATTATTTGGCCAAATACTGGGATTGTTTGTTAGTTTCATTGCCCGAATATACTTCGTTAAGTATCTCGGAGCGGAATATCTTGGACTTAACGGTTTGTTTACAAATATTATAAGCATATTATCACTTGTTGAATTGGGAATAGGACCTGCTATTGTTTATAGTTTATACAGACCACTGGCTGAAAATGACATACAAAAAGTGAAATCACTAATGAAATTGTATAAAAAAGCATATACACTGATTGGCATAATTATATTCATCGTTGGATTGCTTGTTATTCCTATATTACCTCTTTTTGTTACAAACAAAGCAAATATAATTGGTTTAGAACCTATCTTTGTGTTGTTTGTAATAAATGCTTCTATTTCATATTTTTTCTCATATAAACGAAATTTAATAATAGCTGATCAATATCGTTATGTTGCAACGATTTATCGATATTCCTTTTTTATTTTTTTGAATGTACTTCAAATTTTCATCCTCTTCTTGACTAAAAATTATTTGATTTTCTTAATAATGATGATTTTATGTACTTTACTGGAAAATATTTTTGTTGCAAGAAGAGCTGATCGAATGTATCCCTTCTTAAAGAAAAAAAACGCTTTAAAACTTGACAAAGGTACCATACTAGAAATCAAAAGAAACACAAGCGCTTTGATATTTCATAAAATTGGTGGTGTGGTAATTAATTCCACTGACAATATTCTAATCTCAATAAATCTTGGTGTAATATGGGTTGGATTATACTCCAACTATCTACTAATAATAACAGCACTACATACAATGATTGGTCAAATTTTCACGGCAGTTACTGCTACTGTTGGAAATTTAGTAGCTGTGGAAAGTAAGAAGAAATCCCTCTTTATGTTCCAGGTGATATATCTCGCCAATTTTTGGATATATGGTTTGTGTTTGATAGGTCTCTTTCTATTAATCAATCCCTTTATGAATTTTTGGTTGGGAAAACAAATGTTGATATCAATGGATGTGGTGTCTTTTATTCTGATCAATTTCTATATACAAGGTATGAGAAAAACAGTACTTACTTTTCGTGAAGCTTCGGGTCTTTATTGGAATGACCGATATAAACCCCTTTTTGAAGTAACAGTTAACCTAATAGTATCTATTATTCTAGTTCCTCATTATGGTTTACCAGGGATATTTATTGGTACAATAGTAAGTACTATGACAATATGTTTCTGGCTAGAACCTTATGTGTTGTATAAACATGGATTCCATTCACCTTTAAAACCTTATTTCCTAAAATATATATATTATTTAATTGTATTATTGGTAGCAGGTGTTATAACTCATGAAGTTACATCATTGATTGCTGAAGAATCGGTTATTTCTTTTATATTTATTGCATTAATAAGTTTATCATTACCTAATGTCATTTTTCTTATCTTTTTTTATCGGACAAAGGAGTTTCAATATTGGTTTAATCTATTCAAATCTGTTTTTAAAAAAAGAATGCAAAAAAAGTAATCAATTAAATCAGTTCCATAGAAAATAAAAAGAGAATAAAGTCTTCTTCTCGAACCATTATTTAAATAATAAGCAAAGGAAGATTGTAATGTATAAAATAGCAGTGGCGGGCACGGGTTACGTAGGGCTCGTTGCCGGCGTTTGTTTTGCCGAAATAGGCCATCAAGTTACGTGTGTCGATCTTGATGAAAGAAAATTGGAGCTTATGAAATCCGGAGTCTCTCCAATCTATGAAGCAGATTTAGAAGAATTGATGCAGAAGAATTATTCTGCTGGAAGAATTGATTATACCACCGATTATAAATCGGCTTACAAGAATGCGGATGCTATCTTTATAGGTGTCGGTACACCTGAACAGCATGACGGTTCTGCAAACCTTTCTTACATAGCCACAGTCGCTAGGCAGATCGCCGAAACAGTCGAAAAGGACTGCCTTGTCGTTGTAAAATCAACCGTTCCCGTTGGAACCAATGATAAAGTGGAACAGTTTATACAGGACTTCCTACTTCACGATGTCAAAATAGAAGTGGCCTCAAATCCGGAATTCCTGGCTCAAGGCTCTGCCGTGCATGATACATTGCATGCTGAAAGAGTTGTGATCGGAACAGAAAGTGAGTGGGCTGAAGAGCAACTCACGAAAATCTATGAACCATTCCATATTCCGATTGTTTCGGTAAATCGAAGATCTGCTGAGATGATCAAGTATGCTTCTAACGATTTCCTCGCTTTGAAAATTTCGTATATGAATGATATTGCCAATCTGTGTGAGCTGGTCGGTGCGGACATTCAAGACGTCGCAAGAGGAATGAGTTTTGACCAACGGATCGGCAGTAAGTTCCTAAACGCTGGCATTGGTTATGGAGGATCGTGTTTCCCTAAGGACACGAAAGCATTAGAGTATATTGCCAAGCAGAACCATTATGAATTGAAAACCGTCAAGGCTGCAATCGACGTAAATAAAGAGCAGAAGACCTTGCTTTATAAGAAAGCGTGTAGAAGGCTAATTACCTTTAATGGCCTTAAGGTTGCGGTGTTAGGTTTGACCTTCAAGCCTGGAACCGATGATTTACGGGAAGCTGCCTCTCTTGAGAATGTACCTCTTCTTATAGAGCAAGGAGCGAATATTTATGCTTATGACCCAGTAGGCGCCAAGAACTTTGCTAAGATTCATCCTGAAGGGGAAAATGGAAATGGCACAATTACATATGTATCAGACATTGAGCAAGCGTTAGCTGGGGCGAATGTCTGCTTCATTTTTACGGAGTGGGGTGAAGTGAAAGCTGTCACACCTGAATTGTATAAGAGACTGATGCGTACTCCTCTTGTCTATGACGGACGGAATATTTACGGTGTGGAAGATATGCAAGTCGCGGGAGTTGAGTATCATTCGGTTGGAAGAAGACCTGTTGTTCCAACTAGAAGTGAATTGAAGGAGTTGAATAGCCTTGAATTACAGGCCGCTAAATTCTAGTAAAAACTACCTTGTCACCGGGGCGGCGGGATTCATTGGCTATTACCTGTCCAGGAGACTTTTGGAACAAGGCTGTGTCGTGATTGGCATCGACAATTTAAATGATTACTATGATGTTAATCTTAAGTATGCCCGCTTGAATCAGCTTAAGTCTTTTGAGAGATTTACGTTCATTGAAGATGATATTGCTGACAAGGTGATGATCAAGTCGATCTTCGAAAACTATAAGCCGAATATAGTCGTGAATTTGGCTGCACAAGCTGGAGTGCGGTATTCAATCGAGAATCCGGACGTCTACATCCAAAGCAATATCATCGGGTTTTATAATATACTTGAAGCATGCAGGCACTATCCAGTAGAGCATCTCGTATACGCATCATCGAGTTCGGTTTATGGCTCCAATAAGGAGGTACCTTTCAGAGAGACTGACTTCGTAGATAGCCCGGTATCGTTGTATGCGGCTACAAAGAAATCCAATGAATTAATGGCCTATACTTATAGCCATTTATACGACATCCCTGCTACAGGACTTCGCTTCTTTACGGTTTACGGCCCACTGGGACGGCCGGATATGGCCTATTTCAGCTTCGTTGATAAATATGTAGCGGGCGATCCGATCAAGATCTTCAATAATGGTGATTTTGAACATGATCTTTATCGTGATTTTACGTTCGTCGATGATATAGTGACCGGCATTGTGCGCCTATTGAGCAATCCCTCTATTGGGGAAGATGGTGTTCCCCACAAAGTATTTAATATCGGTAATAATAATCCTGAAAAGTTAATGAACTTTATTGAATCACTCGAGAAGTGCTTGAGTAATGCTCTTGGTAGAGAAGTTGTATTCGAGAAGGTGTATGAGCCCATAAAGCCAGGTGATGTGCCTGCTACATATGCATCGACTGACTTATTACAACAAGTAGTAGGGTTCAAGCCAGAGACTCCAATTAAAGAAGGATTGCAAAAATTCGTGGACTGGTATGTTGAATTTTATAATGTGAAGTAAGGCGAGACGGAAACTAATTTAGTTTCGAAAATTCATGCGATTATTTACTCATGGTTTGAAAACGATTTTGATTACTTTTAATGTCTGCGAGGTAGAAATAATGACTGAAGTTAAAATAACAAGGAAAAGAAGAAAAAAGAAGCGTAAAGCCCTATGGATTACCTTAATTACACTGCTAATTCTTGCTGGATCCGGCTGGGGTGGATTTCATTATCTTACCCATAAGGATGTTCAGGCTGAAGACGTTGGAGTAGATCAGGACTTCTTTGACTTCTCTAATTTTGATCTTGAATCTAATATACCACCGGTCTCTAACAATGGAAAAGAAGAAGAAAAATCTCCCTCCAAGGTGGCTTCTGGAAATTCCAGCAGCGATGGACCCAGTACTAATACAAACAATACAAACGTAGAAAATACAACGAAACCAGAATCAGGAGATGCAGAGCAAGAGCAAAATACTGATCCGAAGGATATAGCACAGGAGATTGAAAATAAATATTCTGCAACTTTTAAAAGTTTAGAGGTTGTCGCTACTACGAAACTTAACACTTTAGCTGAAAATGCATTGAAAGACTATAGATCTGGGCGGTCACTAACGGATCTCTCCTCAACCTATATGAGTGCATCCAATAAATTACAGAACAAAGTGGATTCAACATTCTATAAACTACTAGATGAGATGAAGGCAGAACTGAAAGCTAACGAACTCAATAATGACCTAGCTCAAAAAGCGGAATCTACTTACACACAAGCAATTGCTGCTAAGAAGTCAGAAATGCTCGATAAAGTGCTACAATTTAAATAGAAGAGAGATAAATATTTGGTTTCATCTGGTTCTTCATAACCGCTTCTTTACTTTGAGGAGCGGTTGTTTGCTTATGTGAGGTGACTTATATCGCTCTTTCAAGCCATTTTCGAACCTTAATTGGTAGAACTTCATCTGATCAAAAAAGGGAATTAACGTAACTTTGTTTAAAAAAGTGGGACGAAATATATAAAACATAAATAAGGCTGGTTACATCAGATTAAAAATAAACTACTTGGTAATAGGTATCCGATTATATGGCATTAATCAGAATATAGGAGCAGGTGATAATTTATGGTTTACTATTTATCTCAGAATAAAAAGAAGTGCGCTGAATGTAATAAGGACTTGATTGAAGGAAGAGATAAAGTAACATGGCTCTCTGAAGAAGGACAAGAGCCACTTGAACTTATAACTGACTTATTGCTATGCACTACATGTAGACGCTTGTATATCAAAAGCAATCGAAAAAAAATAAATGGAGAGGTTTATTTCGTTCCTACGGTGGAAGTTACCCCAAAAAACAACAAAAGAGAAAATCAGGCCAAAAGAAAACAAAGTTTAGGGATTTTTGCTTCTTCCAGTAACAGTAAAAGGTGTTCCACATGTGAATTTCATTCAAATCATGTATGCGCCATCCATTTGATCAAAACAAATACAAAAGATCTATGTAATCAATATAAGAATCATTATAAACGAATTGTTTATGGCGGAAGCTTTTCTTCAAAATAGATAAGAGATTACGCTAGTATACCTGGGGTTATGGTTATGTAAGTTCGGGTACATTATTTCAAATCACTCCGTTTTTGGCCAACCATAACACCATACACTGAATACTATTCTTTCTTTAGTAAAATGGATTAGGATATATCATTAATCTGTTCTTCCAAGGATAAAATCAATTGAAACATGAAATATATCGGCGAGCTGCGATAGCGTGTCAAGGTCTGGCTTCCTGCGATTCTTCTCATAGTGAGACAATGCAGCTCTGCTTATCCCAATTGTCGAAGACAATTCCTCTTGAGTCCATCCTTTCTTTTCCCTTAGTTCCGCAATACGATTGCCATAATTCATTTATTTCCCCCCTACTGATTTGAATAATAGTAAACAGAGAATTACAACCCCTGCGTTACAGAATGTATCGTAATTGAGTTACCACGTCAAGTGCAGGCATGATATTTTAATCTGTCAATCCATAAGTTAAACAATGGAATTAATAATATAGTCATTGTCTCTATCCTCTAGACAATCACTGCCTTATTATAATTCTTAAAGTTGGATTTATTGATGTATATGTATAACTAAGCATAGGAGAATATTAAGGAATTAATTGATTACTATATTAAAAAGGGGTTGACATGATACATATTGTATCTTAAAGTAAAGTCGTTAACGATACTAATCGTATCATAATTGCTTAGGTACATAAAGATATATTAGGCAAAATTACTGGTTTTCCATTTTAAAAAAATGAAGGAGAGAAGAGAATTATGGCAAGGGCCTCGAGTAAAAGTACATTGGTTACTGTAATGAATCCCATGTCTCCTGCAGCGGAGGGATATCGCACGCTTCGAACCAACATCCAATTTTCGATATTGGATAAACAAATTCAAGTGATTATGGCTGCGTCTGCTCAAATGAATGAAGGGAAAACAACAACGATTAGCAACTTGGCAGTAACATATGCACAAGAAGGGAAAAAGGTCGTGATTATAGATGGGGATCTCCGCAAACCATCTTTACATCATATATTTATGCAACCAAACCATAATGGTTTAACAAGCGTCCTAAGCCGGCAGTATGACCTGGACGAAGTCATAAGACAGACATACGTTGATAATTTGTATCTCATTCCATCTGGCCCGATTCCACCTAATCCCACCGAGCTTTTAGGCTCGCAACAAATGAATGACCTTATGGAACAATTAAAACGAGACTATGATGTCATTTTATTTGATACCTCACCAATAATGGCTGTAACGGACGCATTAATCATTAGCTCTCTATGTGACGGGGTGGTCTTAGTTATTCATGGAGGCAAAGTTAAAAAGGAAATTGTTCATAAGGCAAAGGCACAACTTGATCATGCTAAAGCAAACATATTAGGAGTTGTACTCAATCAAGTACCTGTCCGTGGAAATGATGCTGATTATATCTATTATAATGATACAAAATCTTTATAGAAGGGGTTTATCTCGTGTAACGAACGAAATTGACCCGTAGGCGAGTTCCCGATAATTTAAATAAGAAGATTTTGAGGAATTTGAAAAGGATCTGTTCTTCTTTTGCGGTAGAGCCGCATATCTATAGTATGCTGCAGGCTATGCTGGGCAGAGGACATTTCCACAATTTCTTATAAACAGATCAATTGGCAAGGTTGACAGAAAATGATGAAAGTTCTAAATGTTTTGACTAAAAGTGAGCAGGTAATTTTCTTGATGCATATAATCAATTACATCTCCCTCAACAGACGATTTTGCAAGAAAAGTATTTTGGTAAGTTATCCGCACGATGGCTAACAGAAGGAACGTTCTGTGCTTTTAGGCATTACACATGGTGCTCTTGGTAAGGAAATGAATAGATACGTTAAAGAAAGAAAACATTCGGACCTTACTCTTCGGGAAATCGTTACCGGTGGCTGTCTGCCTATACAACATGCAGAGAAAGTATTGAAATCACATATTTTGAGCCTTCATAGGTAGAGGTATATTGAAGTGCCTTGCCGTAGCTGGAGCAATGCCTCCGAACCGCTCAGCCATTTTTAGATGAGAGAGAAAGACTGGAACTGCAGCAAAAGGCGAGTAGCCCTTCAAAGATCAGTCTGTGGGAAGTCATACTTTTATCCATACCGGCGTTTGATGATGTGCACTGCTGCTTTCCTCAATCTTTCTGTTCTATTTAAAATGGTCCCTCCCTACATAACCAAACCCATATTTGATGAAATAGCTGCTCCTACCGAACGGACGGGGAATCTTCCTTGGATGAACGTTGGCTTTGCAGTGCACTTATCGGAAACACCTGTCCTGATGCCACGTTGATACATAAGTATTCATACTAGCGGCAGGATTGTTGGTGATAATCGGCGAGATATGTTTAATGCGATCATAGCTCAAACGTTGATTTTTCTTTATTAAGTTCTCATATCACAATTCATCGGAAGAATACATCATGATATACCGAAATGAAATCGTTTTGTCCGGAGGTATTACATAAATTCTAGCCAGATATTAACCATTGAATGAAATTTTTACATGTTAATCTACCTGAACGGGTGGTTATCATTAAAGGTTATATTTTTTTGTGTGATGTGATTTTGGGCAAAGATCCACGTCCTTTGGCAGGCCCATTAGCAATCTACAGTCCATATACAAGTAGGATCGGAGAAGTATTTTAGGGCAATTCGTGCCATCTAGGCTTTGGGATAGGAAAAAACATATAGAGGAATCATCTATACAAACTTTGGCGTGTTTACCCGGTTTACAGGTGGGCGGAGTGTAATCTCTGATGAGATGACGATTGAAAACCTAAGCACATATACGGCTTACTGAATGATTTTTTTGGTCCGATCCGATGTTTCTCCCTATCGATTAGTTGGGTGAGTCGAAGCGAAGCAATATTATAGGTCTACAAAGATTTTATTGGGCTTTTCACTTTGCTGCAAGTAGAGCCAGCGGGTTTGAAACGTCGACACAGATTATCGAGAAAAAACTTTCTATGGAAAAGAAAAAATCATATTAATGTCATACAGTGACAGATTGTGAAGGAAGCCGTTTTGAAATTCCAGATATTTTGCTTCTCGAAGCTCACAGCGTAAAAGAATGGACAAAATTCAACTAATCATCAGATGAATCTTCTTAGTTATACAAGTGGTAACATGAAACTATTTGTATCAACAAAGTTAGATAGAGAAAAATATGGCTTGACACGATACTTTATGTATCATATAGTGAACTACGATACATAATGTATCGGTAGGAGGGGTTGTTTAATACTAAAAGGGGGGGAAAGCATGGAATTAGAATTGAAAGAATACGCACAAATTGTCAAAAAAAAATTATGGCTCATTCTTTTTATCGTGATTTTGGTTGGTTCGACAACAGGAATCTACAGCTATCTTTTCGTTCAACCTAAATACGAAGCGAGTAACAAACTGATCATCACCAGTGGAGAGAAAGATCAAAAAACAGGTATTCAAAAGAATGATGTAGATATGGGGATACTGTTGGTCGATACGTACAAAGAGATGCTTTCAACCACTGCTGTTCTTGAGAAAGTAGTTGATCGTTATCCTGATCTTAATTTGACTGTAGATGCCCTTCTGGAAAATATGAAGGTTGAAACGGTAGCAGATACTCCTGTACTGATTGTTTCTGTTAGAGAATACAGCTATTCTTCAGCTTCGCAAGTAGCGGATGCGGTGTCAAATGTATTTAAATCTGAGGTTCCCCGCATTATTCAAGCCGGCAGCTTAACCATCTTAAAAGAAAGGAGTAATAATCCATCTCCAGTCACTCCCAGCCCTCTAATGTACACGATCATCGCAGTGGTAGTCTCCCTAATACTTGGCATCGGTCTTGCCTTTTTAATTGAATACTTGGACGATTCCATTAAGAGCGAGGAAGATGTAACACAGCTTCTTGGGTTAACGACACTAGCCGTTATTCGGAATATGAAGGCATCAGATTTACGGGATAAAAGATCTGTCAGCTCAAAACTGCAAAAATTACGGGAGACGGGTACAGTTATTCAGCAATAATTTTCTCAGTACATTTCCTTCCTGTCGACTCAATCAGTCACACAATCACCGTGAAATACCCTATGTTCATTTCCAAATAAATGATTGAAATCAAAAATAATTATACTCGTTTGATGATAGGAGGAGGACTTGTGACAAAAATCAAGAAGGCCATAATTCCCGCAGCAGGTCTGGGCACGAGATTCTTGCCGGCAACGAAAGTGATGCCTAAGGAAATGCTGCCAATCGTTGATAAACCCACGATTCAGTATATCGTGGAAGAAGCTATCGAATCTGGGATTGAAGATATCATTATTGTTACGGGGATTGGAAAGAGAGCGATAGAAGATCACTTTGATCATGCATTTCAATTGGAACATAAGTTGTTTGAAGCTCGAAAAATGGATCTGTTAAAGGAGGTTCAGCACCCTTCGAGATTGGCGGACATCCATTTTATTCGGCAAAAAGAACCGAATGGCCTAGGGCACGCCGTGTGGTGTGCTCGGAAATTTATCGGGAATGAGCCGTTTGCAGTTTTACTTGGGGATGACATTGTTAGAGCAGATACACCATGTTTGAAACAACTGATGCAACAATTTTCCCTTACCCAAAGTTCGATCGTTGGCGTGAAACAGGTAGCCACTGAAGAGGTCAGTCGCTATGGAATAATCGCGCCTGGAGAAGAACGCTCCAACTTATATCATATCAATCATCTTGTTGAAAAGCCCTCACCAGAGCAAGCCCCTTCGAACTTGGCCATCATGGGCCGTTACATACTCACACCTAAAATATTTGACTTCTTAGACGAAATGGAAATCGGAGTGGGCGGTGAGATCCAGTTAACAGATGCGATCCAGAAGCTGACTCAGGTCGAAAGAGTATACGCCTATAATTACGATGGCATTCGTTATGATGTCGGAGAAAAGTTAGGGTTTATTCTGACCACGTTGGATTTTGCCATGATGAGGGATGAGCTTCGTGGACCGCTGCTGAAAGCGATGGAACAAATATTTGATCAACAACATAATACGGTAAGTTAGGTTTATAGCCATGAATATGAACCTATTAGAAAAAACGTTGGTTGTAGAACAAGTCAATGAAGCGTATAACGTTCCTCTATCGAAGGAACGAGTCCAATATTTAATGTGCAAAAGATCTCTGGATGTGATTCTCTCTTTTCTAGGCCTGATCCTGCTGACCCCTTTATTTCTTCTCTTAGCCATACTGATTAAAGTTGAGGACCCGAAAGGACCAGTATTTTTTTCGCAAACTCGTGTTGGTAAAAACGGAAAATTATTTAAAATGTACAAATTTCGCTCAATGGTACGTAATGCCGAGGAAAGATTAAGTGAACTTATTCATCAAAGCGATGTACAGGGTGCGATGTTTAAAATGAAGCATGATCCACGGATTACGAAAGTGGGGAGAGTGATTCGCAAGTCCAGCTTGGATGAATTACCGCAACTACTAAACGTATTACGTGGAGACATGAGCCTTGTTGGTCCTAGGCCACCCCTGCCTCGAGAAGTTAGTGAATACACTTCCTATGATATGCAGAGGCTTCTTGTTGTTCCTGGCTGTACGGGGCTATGGCAGGTCAGTGGTAGAAATCATATTGGCTTTCGAGAAATGGTGGAATTGGACTTGAAGTATATTCGCGAACGATCTTTTAAAAAAGATATATATATTCTGCTGAAGACGGTAAAGGTTCTGGTCGGTTCTGATGATGCCTATTAACATGCTAAACCTAAAGGAGAGGTTTTTGGAATGAATCTTGAATCTAAAATTTACATTGCTGGACATACAGGGCTTGTGGGCTCTGCAATCGTAAGGGCAATCAAGGCACAAGGATATCGGAATTTGATTTTCAGGAGTAGTCAAGAACTAGATTTGCGTGACAAGGAACAGGTGGTTCGTTTTTTTCATGAGAATAATATTGATTTTGTGTTTCTCGCTGCTGCTAAAGTAGGTGGGATTGTAGCGAACAACGATTATCCAGCAGATTTTATCCGCGATAACCTCCAAATTCAAACGAATGTTATTGATACAGCTTACCAGTACGGTGTAAAAAAGCTATTGTTTCTTGGCTCTACTTGTATTTATCCAAAGTTTGCTCCTCAACCGCTGCGGGAGGATTACTTGTTAACGGGTGAATTGGAAGAGACAAATGAGGCTTATGCAATTGCAAAAATTGCTGGCATTAAAATGTGTCAGGCCTATAATCGGCAATACGGAACGAAGTACATTTCGGTTATGCCTACAAATTTGTATGGTCCAGGAGATAACTTTGATTTGGAAACCTCCCATGTATTACCTGCGCTGTTACGAAAAATACACGAGGCTAAACAGAATCACCTTGACACGGTCGAAATTTGGGGGTCCGGGAGCCCTCGTAGGGAATTCCTCCACTCTAATGACTTGGCAGATGCTTGTTTATATTTAATGAATCACTATGAAGGTGATGACATCGTCAATATCGGTACAGGGGAGGACATTTCCATATATGAGTTGGCCAATCACCTCAAATCTATTATTGGATTTGAGGGAGAGTTTGTATTTAACACCTCAAGGCCTGACGGAACACCAAGGAAATGGGTGGATGTCTCCAAATTAAAGGCGATGGGTTGGGCTTCGCAGATCTCCCTTGTTGATGGCTTGAAAGCTACATATGAGTGGTATACCAAACAAGAAAAAATACTTAGTAATTGAGGGGGATCACGCGGATGAAAAGAGCATTAATTACAGGTGTCACCGGACAAGATGGTTCTTACTTGGCTGAATTTTTATTAGAAAAGGGTTATAAAGTCTACGGGCTTCGCCGTAGAACAAGTACACCTAATTATGAGAATGTGCAAAAAATTAAGGATCAAATTGAATGGTTATCAGGTGATCTTACGGACATGGCTTCACTGATGGAGGCAGTTCGAGTTTCACAGCCTGACGAGGTTTACAACTTAGCAGCTCAGTCCTATGTAGCTGCTTCATGGCCACAGCCACTTGCGACGGGGCATATGACCGCTATTAGTGTAACGAATATGCTAGAAGCTGTTCGTTTAATGAAGCCAGATGCGAAATACTATCAGGCATCAAGCAGCGAAATGTTCGGGAAAGTACAGGAAACCCCACAGCGAGAAACTACCCCATTTTATCCTCGCAGTCCATATGGTGTTGCCAAAGTGTATGGACACTGGATTACGGTTAATTATCGTGAAAGTTTTAATATGTTCGCATGTTCCGGAATTTTGTTTAATCATGAGTCTCCTAGAAGAGGGTTGGAATTCGTAACCCGCAAAGTTACTGATGCTGTCGCACGTATTAAATTGGGATTGCAAACAGACCTTAAAATGGGTAACTTGGATGCTCTTCGTGATTGGGGGTTTGCGGGAGATTATGTTAAGGCAATGTGGCTGATGCTGCAGCAGGAGGAGCCCGACGATTATGTCATCGCGACTGGTGAGATGCATTCAGTAAGAGAATTGCTTGAGACTGCTTTCTCCTATGTTGATCTTAATTACCGTGACTATGTGATCATTGATTCTCAGTTTGTTCGGCCTGCAGAAGTAGATTTACTTCTTGGGGATTGTAACAAAGCAAAGGAACGGCTTGGCTGGGAAATTGAACTTAGTTTTAAACAACTCATCCACATGATGGTAGACGAAGACCTAAGACGCGTGCAAGCTGAACAAAAATATAATGAGGAATTATCCCGGGTGATGGTCTAAGGAGCTCTGTAAAGATGAAAACGAAGCTGAGATTGTTGAACAACCGGGTTATCAATGGTGGCATATGGACATTTATTGGAAGATCCGTGTTTGCTTTCTCAGCACTGGTCACAAATGTACTACTGTCAAGACTGTTAAATACTATGGATTTTGGGACGTATATGCTGGCTTTTAGTATTTCCTTTTTTGGAAATATCGTAGGTATTCTTGGAATTAATCAAAGCATTATTCGATTTACTACGGAGAACATCCAGCGAAAACGCTATTTCCAAATGAAAAGAGCGGTTCATGCATCATTATGTATCGCATTGGCAGGAGCCATAGGAACGGTTATTTTGTACGTACTGCTTCAGCATTTTGTCCTGAGCCGATTTATGAATTCATCTCAGCTAGATAACATTGCGTTATTAACTGGAATTTGGATTTTAGCGAATATAATACAGCAATTTATCGGAGAAACCTTCCGTGGGTTACATGAGATTAAGTATGCTTCCTTATTTGGTGGAGTACTTAGCAACATATTATACATCACATGTCTAATCACAATGATGATTTTAGGATCCGGACAATTGGATCTATCTACAGTCATCCTTACGGTGAGCGTATCGCTATTATTAAACTGCATTTTAGGTGGGTGGATTCTTCGTAGGAAGCTGAAGTCTTTTCCTAATCATGACCAAGGGACCGTTCTAAATACAGATAAGGTGAAGTCTTCAGTTATATTCCGAGTTTCATATCCGATTATGCTTTCAAATGTGGCGATTTTTTTTCTTACTTCCACAGATCTATGGATCTTAGGTGTCTTTCAAAGTGAAGAACAGGTTGCGATCTATGGGGCGGCCGTACGTTTGATTGCAACAATCAATTTTTTTGGAGTTCTCCTCAATCTGGTTTTGTCAACACACATATCTGAGAAGTATGCCAGCGGACAGCTGAATGAACTAGAGAAAACGGGGAAGTTAGTAACCTTCCTTGTGACTCTTCCAGCCATTTTCCTGGTACTTGTTTTTATGTTTTTGGGCGAAGAGATTCTTGGTGTATTCTTTGGTTCCTACTATTCCAAAGCAGAGCCAATACTCGTTGTACTCAGCATCGGTCAAGTAATTAACTTACTCGTAGGACCCTCGGGTTTGATTCTTACGCTTACAGGCAATGAAAGAATGATGTTAAAAATTTCTTTGTTTACAAGTTGCATCACGATAATTGGAGCAAGTATTGCTGCGAAATTAGCTGGTCCGGTTGAAGTTGCTATTGTTATGGTGGCTGGATTGGTATTGCAAAACGCAATATTGCTTTATGCGACTAAGAAGAAACTAGGTATCATGATTTTTTTCAACCCATTACTTATGTGGAAGTATTCTCGTTCTGGTATACGTTTGGTCCGTTTCTGGTTCAAGAAAAAATCAAGGGAGACTATTTTAAATGAATAGAACGGGAGTACAACCAAGATTAACATCTGGCGGAGTATTTATTTCAATCGTAACGGTTTGTAAAAACAACAAAGAAGGACTTATACGTACTTGGGAAAGTGTTTTGTTACAGGAAACGAATGATTGGGAATGGATTGTTATCGATGGAGTCTCCGTTGATGGAACGCTCCCATTTTTAAATGAACTTTCCGATCCAAAGGTCAATTATATTAGTGAACCAGACGAAGGTCTTTATGACGCCATGAACAAGGGCATTGAAAGAAGCTCCGGTCAATATATATTATTTTTGAACTCGGGCGATCAGCTGCAAAATCCCGATGTTATCAATTTAATCAAACATTCAGCTAAGCAAAATAACTGTCCAGATTTCTTATATGGTGATTCGTATGAAATGACTTTACGAAAGGATCTCCTATATAAACGCGCTAGAACTTATCGGACATCATGTTCACAAATCATCAGGCGATGGTGTACAAAAGATCAAGTATAGGGGATATACGATATCGCCTTGAATATCCGATCGGTGCCGACTATGCATTTACAGCAGAAATACTTCGTACCAGGGCTACTTCCTACTATATTCCGAAATCCATATGTATTTTCGAGCAAGGTGGTCTCTCTTATACACACCAGAAGCGAGGGGAAGAGGATCAATGGCACATCCGCAGGGATATATTGGGTTTGTCATGGTTGCTTAGAATCCTGATTAAAATACTCCATGTGACTATCTTTCGGTTTAAAAAAAGTTTCCCCAAATACTATGAGAAGGTGCGATTTACATATGGAAAATAAAATCCCGGTTTCTGTCATCATCATGACAAAAAATGAGGAGAAGAACATACGCAAGTGTATAACATCTGTCTCAGAGTTTGCTGAAGTTTTTGTTGTTGATTCAGGTAGCACGGATAGAACGACTGAGATTGCATCCAATATGGGAGCGAACGTCGTAGATTTCCGTTGGAACGGCCAATACCCTAAAAAGAAACAATGGTGTTTGGATTATCTCCCTTTTCAGCATGAATATGTACTCTATGTGGATGCTGATGAAGAAGTTACTTCTCAACTAGCGCAGGAAATTAGAACCACTTTCCGAAAGGGCACGCTAAGTAATGGATACTTTGTAGGTTTCGATCTTGTGTTTATGAACAAAGTACTCAAGTACGGGCACCGGATGTATAAGCTTGTACTGTTAAACCGCCACAAGGGTAAATTTCTTGATTACAATGATTTAAATGCCTCAAATATGTGGGAGGTTGAGGGACATTATCAACCACAAATTGAGGGAGACACAGCTGTTTTGAAAGGAAGCATGGTGCATTACGATCACGACTCATTGTTTGATTATTTTGCCAAACATAACCGGTACTCGGATTGGGAAGCGGTTGTCCGTTCGAATGGTGCTATGAGCAATTTGAATGAATCTCAAATTTTTATCCGAACTTTCCAAAAACGCATTTTTAATCGGATTCCAATGAAGTGGTTAGTGTCATTTCTCCATTCTTATATTATCAAGCTTGGATTCCTTGATGGATCTGCTGGATTCCATTACGCGTTTGCTCGTTGTATGTACTACTGGCAAATAGGTATCAAAATGAAAGAAATTGAATTTCACCAAAATCAGCAACAGAGAATGAAACTAGAGTCTGAGCTTAGAAAGGCGCAGGAAGGGATATGAATTCTAAAACGGCGGTGACGTTGGCAACGCCAGGAATTGAGACTGTATTAGCGGGAGGGAAGGCGTGGACTAGTTATGCATTTATTTGCGGGCTACTTATTTACGCAGTATACAGTGCGCCCTTTCCAGCCCAACCGGGTCTTATCGAAGGTATTATTGCTGCACTCCTCATCGTTTTTGTTTCCGTCCCAACAGGCATTGTGGTTATGAGTGGTGGGTTTACAATCTACCAAAAATATAATCTTTTCCCGGTTGCACTTCATATTGGATTCTTTACGATGCTGTGGTTAGGTTTGTTTAACGGAGCGGTTGTATATTCTTGGAATGTTGTTGATATCATTCGAGATCTTATCCCATGTGTGTACATATTTGCTCCCTTTTTGCTGTTGCCAGCGATGAAGCGATCTAAATTAGATTGGTTCAAGATACTGCCTTGGATTTTGTCCATTAACGGAGTGGTATTCGCTGTAAGATTTTATCTTGAGGCAGGCATCTCACCTTTAGATGTTGGGAAAATGTATTACTCCGATAATCTTCTATATTTGCCTTATGATCCGAGCGTAAGTTTTGCAAGTATTTTTCTTCCCATTATGGCCGTACATACCTGGAAGGGAACAAACCTATTCCGTTGGAGCGGTAGTCTACTTATGCTTGTAGCTGGCTTAGTCTCACTCGGTTCCTTGATGGCTGTGGCCCAACGGGCACCACTCGGATTAGCTGTGCTTAGTTATTTTATCTATTTTTTGATCGGGTCTCGGAAATCATTCAAAAAGATAATACTACTCCTCATCATATTGATCTCTGTTTTCATTTTAGTGCAGGATCAGTTAGCAAGTACATTCGATTTGCTAATGACTAAACAAGAAGATTACGGCATGAATGGAAAAAATAACGAGATGATCGCTGTACTGCATGAAACTTCTCGGTCTATATATTCTTTGTTTTTCGGAATTGGGTGGGGTGGACTATTTTATGATCCAACCTATAACGCAGAAGTTTCATTTACTCACTCAGCTATAACCTTCTTTTTGTTAAAAGGAGGGATTATTGGCCTATTGGTTTTTCTGTATTATCTGTCATGGATATCTAGAAGAATACTGTTGAATATGACAGTTAGCAAACTTCCATATAGTTTGTCGGTTATTGTCCCACTTACCATCGGCTTAATATTTCAGCCAACGTTTAAGACACTTTCATATGGAATGGTGCTTACATTCCTGTGTCTACTGTTTCCCAATTCACATACAAGGAGGCAGGAATCTTGAATCAGAAAGCTACCATGCATGTTAGCCTAACCTCCCTTCAGATGCTGGACTTCAGAAAGAATGTTCTTGGCAGTTTAGCCTTTATCATCGCGCTGCTTAGCTATTCCCTTTTTAGTGCTCCTTTTCCAGTGAAGATGGGCATTGCAGAAATATTAATTGGAGGCCTCCTAGTTTTATTTGTATCCATACCGACAGGACTTATTGTAATGACGGGAGGATTTACGCTTTATCAGAGGTATCATGCATTACCAATGTGGCTTCATATGGGGTTCTTCCTTCTCTTATGGTGGGGATTATTTAACGGTGGGATTATCCAAGGATGGAATGTTACAGATATTGTCCGTGATATCATCCCTTGTGTGTATTTGTTCGTTCCAATGCTGTTGCTTCCTGCGATGCAGCGATCCGGAGTCAATTGGCTACAATATCTCCCATGGATCATAGCCATTATGGGGGTCATCTTGTCCTTGCGATTTTACCAGGTCGCTCAAATCTCACCACTGGATGTAGGCAGAATGTATTATTTTGATAATTTTTTATACTTATCATATGATCCCTCAGTAATTTTTGCCGGCATCTATTTACCGCTAATGGCCGTTCATACCTGGAAAAGCAATAAACTTATCAGTTGGTTAGGAAGTCTGATGATGGTATTAGGTGGATTCTTAGCACTTGGCTCATTAATGGCCGTTGCGCAACGGGCTCCACTAGCACTGGCTGCCCTATGTTTCGGCGTATATTTGCTAGTTGTTACACGTCAGTCTTTTAAAAAGCTGCTGCTCCTGATCTTGTTACTTGTAGGCATATGGCTTTTTGCCCAGGATCAAATTCAAAATTCATACCAGTTGCTTGTTGATAAGCAGGAGAGTTTCGGTGCTAATGGTAAAACGGATGAGCTTGCTGCCGTTTTGAAGGAAACTTCCCAGTCACCTTTTACATTATTGTTTGGTGTGGGATGGGGAGGAGTTTTCCATGACCCTGCTGTAGACAATATGCAGGTTACTTACACGCATTCAGCACTTACCTTCTTTATGCTTAAGGGAGGAATTATAGGTATTATTATATTCCTTTCTTATTTGTTATGGATTTGTCGGAATTTCCTTCAGGGTTTTTCCATGAGTAGATTTCCACTGATATTAGCATGCGTCGTCCCGATTTTCATCGGTCTTTTGTTCCAAGTGAGTTATAAGACCCTTTCATATGGCATGATACTCACTCTAGTATGTCTCCTCTTCGATGCAAAGAGAGTTGAAAATGAAAATATTAAATGAGCCAGGGTGATGATATGTCCAAGAAAAAAATTGTATTTGTGGCTAGCTACTTTTATCCGGACTATGCTTCGACGGGGCAGCTTCTAACAGAGCTGTGTCTAGAATTACAGCATCATTTTGACATTACAGTCATTGCTGTGCAGCCCGAGATAGAGGCGGCACAAACAAACAAAAAGAGATTATTTGAGGAAGATTATTTAGAGCAGATTCGAATTGTTAGATTAAGAGCACCCTCGGTCGATAAAACGAATAAACTTAGCCGAATCAAGTTTATCGTATCTTATTTCTTCTTGGCTATAGTCGCGCTAATGAAACAGCGTGAGGTCGACTTGATTTACACGATTTCATCACCGCCTGTCATCGGAGGGTTAATCGGAGCAGTTGGAAAATTAATGAGGAGAACTAAGCTCGTCTATAATATCCAGGATTTTAATCCTGAGCAGGCTGAGGCGATCAGTTATACACGCCAGAAGTGGTTATTCAAAATAGCCAGAGGTCTGGATAATATTAGCTGCCGTGCCTCCAACCACATCATTACGGTCGGTATGGATATGCAGGAAACTCTAGTTTCTCGCTTCCGTGGAAGCCGGGTTCCAGTTAATAGTGTGATAAATAACTGGACGGATGAAGAGGATATTGTTCCTCTACAGCGGGATCATCCTAAAATCAAGCAATTTCTGGCGGAACATCAGCTTGAGAATAAGTTTATCGTTATGTATTCAGGGAATCTTGGGCTTTACTATGATTTAGAAAACATCATACAGATTACGAGTGATTTTAAAGACAATCCCGAATTTATGTTTGTCTTTATTGGAGAGGGTGGAGTCAAAAAGAAAATGGAACAATACGTTAAAAATCATGAAATTTCTAATGTATTGTTCCTTCCGTTCCAGCCGAAAGACAAAATAAAATATACCCTTAATGCGGCGCATGTACATTTGGTTGTCAATCAGAAAGGGATTAAAGGGGTTTCTGTCCCAAGTAAAATATATGGTGTGATGGCAGCCGGCAAGCCGATCATTGGTGTTCTTGAGAAAGGGAGTGAGGCATCGTCATTAATTGAGAACAGCGGTTGTGGCGTAGTGGTTGAGCCTCATTCTTATCGGGATCTGGTTCGAAGTATAGAAACCATAGCACAAATGAACCGGAATGTGTTGGATCAAGTAGGGCTAAAAGGTAGAACGTATTTGGAGAATCATTTGGCCAAAAAGACAGCGATTGAAAAGTATAAGCATTTGCTGCAAATGGTTTCTAACAATGGTTGAGGGAGGATAATTCCATGAAAATCATATTATTATCGGGTGGATCCGGCAAACGTCTGTGGCCGCTTTCTAATGACCTTAGATCCAAGCAGTTCTTGAAGGTTCTTTCTGGAACTCGGGGTGAACCTGAGTCTATGGTGCAAAGGATTTGGAAACAGCTCACGGAGGCCAGTTTGGATAAATCAGTCTTTATAACTACTGGAAGGGCTCAAGTAGATATGGTACATAGTCAGCTTTCAGGTCATGTTCCGATCATTGTAGAGCCGGAACGGAGAGATACATTCCCCGCAATTGCACTTGCATCTGTTTATTTATATTCCATTGCTAACGTTGATTTAAATGAGACAGTCGTTGTATTGCCAGTAGACTCCTATGTCGATAATTGTTTTTTTGAAACAGTTAAAGGACTGGATCGCATTCTGGAAACGTCCGAAGCTGACATAGCGCTTGTTGGTGCAAAGCCAACATACCCATCTGAGAAATACGGATATATTATTCCTCATGCAGAGAGAGAAGGCGGGGAGTCATTCCAGCGAGTAGCTTTTTTTAAAGAAAAACCCCAAGAAGATCAAGCTCAACAGTATATTGAGCAAGGCGCTCTTTGGAATTGTGGTGTTTTTGCATTTAAGTTGAACTATTTGATTCAAATGCTCATTGAAAAGCGAGTGTCTATTCAATACGATGAACTGTCGAAGCAATATGAGAATTTATCTAAAATCAGCTTTGATTACGAGGTTACAGAGAAGGCAAAACATGTGGTAGTTGCGTCTTATGAAGGAGATTGGAAAGACCTAGGCACATGGAATACGCTGACTGAACATATGGGAAGCGCGATAACTGGTCATGGTTTTATCAGTCATGATTCTGTTGGTACACACCTGGTTAACGAGCTAGATATCCCGGTAGCTGTTCTTGGACTGTCTCATATTGTCGTTGCAGCTAGTCCAGATGGAATATTAGTAACAGAAAAAGCAGCTAGCCCAAGACTCAAAGAGTTTATTCAACATATCGATCAGAGACCGATGTATGAGGAAAGAAGATGGGGATCGTATCGTGTTTTAGATTATCAGAAATGTAACGATAAACATGAAGTTTTGACAAAACGAATACGTATTCATTCAGGAAAAAATTCAAGTTATCATTATCATTTACATCACGATGAATTTTGGACTATCCTTTCAGGTAGTGGTGAAGTGATTATCCAAGATCAGTTGCAACATGTTAAAGCAGGGGATGTTTTGAAAATTCCTTCTGGTACCTTGCACAGCATTCGGGCAATCGAACACATCGAGTTAATTGAGGTTCAATCGGGTACGAGTGTCACGGAAGAGGACACCGTAAGGCTAACACTTCATTGGGCTGAAATGGTTCAATCAGTGGTGTACTAGGAGAGTGATAGGTTGTTAAGGAAATTGAAGCCATCCAAAGGGAGAATAATCATATACAGTTTAATCGCCATTATTTGGGCTGTGTTTATATTTACAATGTCATCTCAAACCTATGGTCAGCAAGATATTCAACCCCTATTACAAAGACACCTGCCGATTTCCCGGATCGAGGAATCACTATCAACCCTGGAGTTCAAGTATGGGGGCGAATCGATCAGTATGCGCGAATCCGGAGCGGCAGGATTGACCCAATTTATCATTCGTAAGGCAGCACATTTGTTCGAATACACTGTGTTTTCATGGATTTTATTTCAATTGTTTTATCGGGGATTTCGTTTGTCTATTCTTTATTCCGCGCTTATCGCGGTAGTGCTTTGTTTTGTTTATGCGGGATCTGATGAGTTTCACCAAATATTCGTAGAAGGTAGAAATCCCAAGTTGGCGGATGTCATATTAGATACAACAGGTGCTGTTTTAGGAGTATCCCTTTCCAGTTTTTTTGGTTTTTCTAAAATGCGTAAAAATCAAAGACTTACGATAAATTAAATTCAATAGGCTGACGAATACCTGGTAAAGACATTAGCTCATAGGATAAATTTATCAAAATATTTTCTTAACCGATGGGTACCCATTCATAGTTATCTACAGCATTCTTTTTACAAATATAAAGCATATCTGAAACCCCGCTACCGCCTTCAATTCTAATTATCTTTCCTCTATAATCAGTGCTGGGATTGGGCAATTTACTCGTTGGAGTAATGCTTAGTTCAGCTGTTTCTGATACTGTAGCAATCAGTTTCGAAACAGCTGTCGATTCAGCCCCATATGGAATCTGGTTTACAATGTTTGGAAGTACATAGACAGCATAAATGTTAAAATCGACTGGTTCATAAACCACAATGTCGACGATATTAGTCGACTGCTTTCTAAGTGTTTTATTGATTGTGAATCGTTCTGACCCACTTGGAAGAATTAGCGTTAGATCATTCGTATCCCCGCCGATGTCAACAAAAACTGGAGATGACTTATGAGCATTGTTACTTCCAACCAGTACAAAAGTGTAAAAATCATATTTGTCTAGTTGCTCGCTGGTGTACATTCTGATCTTCTGCTTTCCATTAGACAAACTTTGTTTGACTCTACATCCAGAAGGGGGAAGTTGAGCAAAAGTAAAACCATGGTCGGCTTCAACAGGAGCTTCTGTTGGGGAGGAGGAAAAAAGACCGGGATTTTTCAATAGATTAGTTCCTGATTCTCCGATAACAGGAACAGTTCTTCTTTCTGTCAGATAAAATGAGTCTCTGTACGGTGTATTGTCTTCAAAGTTCATAACCACCACGCAGCCAACAGGATCTAAAATGATTGGACCATGTGTAGTATCAGGATGATTAGATTGCACACGGTAATTACGAGGTCCCACAATGATAGAAGTTGAACTAGTTGATTCAGGGTCAATAGTGACGATGTAGCCTTTATTAGGATTATAACTCGTTATGGCGTAGTGATCGAGTCTACAACCATCTATGGTGACTTTCGATGAATGATTGTAAACTCCAACGAATGTTTCATACGTTGCTTCTGCATGAGATTCCAGGATAGAGATAGAGTGGGAATTATCGAGCTTAATTAAAGGAGCTGTCATTTTACTATTGGCTGCCTGTGCCTCGATTTGGACCAACTCTTCTGTTCTTCCAGTGGAAGGGTTCGCTGGGGGAACGTATTGCTCTGATCTTTCAAATGCGGTAGAAGTTATATGAACGCCATGGCTATTAACTATCTCCAGATGTGGGTAATTACGAACAGATCGTGAAAAGAAACAGTTATTAAATTCCGTACATAAGACAACATCCTCTATTTTTACACCTGTACCTAAATAACCGGTCTCCTGCCAAAAACGGCAATTTCGAAATGATAACATGTATGAACCGTAGCCTTCCATACTCGTCCCCGAACGCGTACCCTGAATATAGATACCATACTTCCCTTCACCGCAGGCACTTGAGAAAAATCTCTCAAACATTTGATGAGCCCCTTGGGGAAGACATATCCCTCCTCCATTAGCATGGTTGATATAGAAGTCTTGAAAAAGAATGGTCTCTGCCAAGCTCTTATTCGAAAATATTGCGTAGTTTGATCCAGTATAAATAAGACCGCTGTCATACATTCCATCACCAGTTATTTTCAATCCTGTTCCCTGAGTTGCGCTAGTATTAGGCCGCACTTGTTCAGGAAGTAACAGTGTCTTGGTGATTTTGTATTTTCCCCTAGGAAGATACACAGTGGTATAAACCCCAGAGGCACAGGCGTTTATTGCCTTCTGTATTGCAGCTGTATCATCAGCTTTCCCATTTCCTTTTGCACCGTAGTCTTTTACGTTAGCACGATAATTAGTGAAAAAGTTAGTCATACTCCCCACCACCCTTTTTATAAGAATAGAAATGAAATGCCTCATACCATTTCTGATGTAACATCATATTCGTTCAAATAATGGTTTGTACTAGTTAAATACATGAATTATTCATACTATTTCAGCTATTTTTTTTACATCCTTTTGTTCATTAGAAAGTTTGTATGAATGATATCAATAGAGAATAAATAAATAAATGAGTGTAAAAATGTTGCGCTAGTTTTTAACAGACTTAATGTTTTAGTTTATTAATTCTGATTCGAGAATGGTTTTGGATTCTATTGAGACGGTTTACATAACACGGCTGCCATGTTTTTAAATGAATTTATGATGGCTATAATATAGTAAACGTTTAAAGATGAAGTAGTGGTTAAGGCTAAGGATAAGGAGTTGCTTTTTTGATGATATAAGAGGAGAGAAATTAATTATGAAGTTCTTAGTTTGATGAAAGGAGATTGATCAAAGAATGATAAAACATTTATTTAGTTTAGCTCTTCAACCCTCGTTCAATTCGCATAAAAGCGATAAAACGTTTGGCTTCCTCATCGGTTAAAGTGTTTCCATCGATTGTTAAGTTAAAGTTCTTCAGCAAGTCCTTGTCAGATAGCTCAAGCTGATCCAAAAAAACCTCTACTTTCGGATCCATCATAACATTGGGCTGCCTAGTACGTCCGACGAGATAATCGATCGATACGTTAAACATGTCAGCAAGCATGTTGAGAATTTCAAAATCGGGTTTTCGGCGGCTCTTTTCGTAGTGGGAGAGAGCAGCTCTTGAAATCCCTATAGAATGTGCTAATTCTTGCTGGGTCCAGCTTCGTTGCTCCCGCAATTCTGCGATGCGGTTACCTTGATTCATAAATTAATCTCCTCCGATCACCTGGAAAATCCAATTAATTAGAAACGAACATCGCAAGCTTGCGACAAGGGGTTAACATTTATACCAATAGTAGGGGGTTCCCGATTATTAAATGACATAAGTCAATCTAATGCGTTTATGGTTTTATCAAGACGGGAACGAAACGTCTATGTTTCGGTCAACTCGTCCTGAAAATTCCTATGTTACTTGTCTAAAGCCTCGGAAGGTACAAACTTTTAGTTATAGACAAGATTTTAACATTGTATCCCTTTATCGCAAAGGAAGACACCAGCAATCACACACAGTACTGCAGAAAAAACGGCCTCCATATAAAATTGCGACCTAATAGCGATGGCGACAGTACTTTTTGATATTAAGATAATAATTGATAGTTTTCTAAATGGGAATAGTGGTATTTTACTATATTTACCCAAGATTTCAAGGTTCTTTATTTAGAAATTGATCAAACTGTGCTGACCTAGGGAAGGGATCTAATCAGAAAAATAAGCGTCAGAAGCTGTGCAAATTTTTTGAAGACAAGCACATCTCCCAGCGCCCTAAAGAGGTTCACTCACGACTCACGAGAAACGTTTGGGCACAAGGAGATGGATACGGTGGTCAAAGTCGTGGAAAAGTAGGAGGTGTGGCTACATTCATGAACAGATAACACAGCAATTCGTATGACAGATCAGCCTTAGCTATGGAGATCGCTTTTGTGTTAGTTACTTCATAATACTCATTTAAAGTCTTTGGATAGGCATTCAATTATTTCCGTGGTCTGTGATTAATCAGATACAGTGAACAGCGAGTTTGTCATCTTTGAATCCCACTTTGCCAAGACTTGGCTTCACGTCCGTCAATCGATATTTTTAGGATGTAGAAGTTCTTTATTAGAATTACTTAACCAGCTTGAAATAAGATCTTGTACGTACTCTAGATCTTCAGGATCAATATCGTAATACCAAGTAGTTCCTCTCATTTTTCCGTTTCCTTGAAGCATGTAATTTTCAAATGTAGGAGGGGAGTCCTTTAAATAGACGTTCTCTGCTAAGTTCAAAATAAATTCAGAATCCATATTAGTAGTAAAGTTAGAACCAGCCAGATCTATTAATTCAGGTATTTTAGAAATGTTTTTAAACTCCAAAACTTTATCCATCAAAGAACTGATAAAAATACGTTGACGCTCGGTACGTTTGTAATCAGAATCTCCACGATAACGGACATAGCTTAACGCATCTGGACCATAATAAATTGGCTTATTAGCCTCTACTCTTAAGCCTTCATTGTTTAGAAATTCTTCTGTTATGGGAAGTTTAACTCCGCCTATTGCGTCAACAATATCCTTCAGCCCGTTAAAATTAACTACAGCATAGTAATTCACTTTGTTTTTCAGAAGATTCTCAACGGTATCTATACTCATTTTCGCCCCGCCATAAGCATATGCAGAGTTTATCTTTGATGTTACATCTCTTCCTATTATATTAGTATAAGAATCTCTAGGGATAGAGAGTAGTAGTATTTTACCATCTTTAGGTCGTATTACAGAATAAATAATTGAATCGGATCGACTAGGTTCCTCTTTACGTTGGTCGATACCAAGCAGTAGTAAAGAAAAAGGTTCACTCACTCCTAGTATAGGGATCTTGTTTTCAATCCCCACTGGTTTATAAGATTTATCCAGTGTAGTTTTGACTTCTTTTTTTAACACTGCATTGAAACCAAATACAGATAGCTCCTTTCTATACCAAAAGCCAGTACTGGCCAGAAGAATAAGGGCTATCAGAGAAATTATCACCCACTTTTTGTTGAATTTTCTACGTTTATTATTTTGCTTTTTTGATACCATGAATTATTCCACTCCTTCTAAATAATCAATACGAATGGAAAGCGGGTTCTAAGAGGAAAAAACAGTTCTTCTAAAGATTCCTCAGAGGTTCTCCAACCTAAGCGTTTCGTGGTCTGATGAAATGAAGGGTTCTTTCTTTATCTGCATCGGTAATGCGAGCTAAATCCGCCCCATAGGGAAAGAGCTCTCTCAGCAAGCCATTGGCGTTCTCATTTAGGGCTAAGCTGCAAGGGAGAGTTACGGATCAGCATAGTAGACTTGAACGTCATAGGAAGGTTCCAGGCTCAATAATAGGCAAACTCCTTGCTCGGTAAGCTGTGGTGGTTATAGAAGATGCCGACAGGGTACCGTGAGGCTACATCATAGGCTATCTTCATGGATTGCGCCGTGCGATGGCATCTGAATCATAGATACAGACGTATCTTGCACTCGACAAAGGTAGGTATACACGACGGTATCCATACCCAGTGCCAAACATTTCATGGAAACAGAAAATTTTTGGAGCTTTTGAAATGGCGTACCTACCCGGAAACGCGCCACGGGTTTCTGACGAGTGACTTGTGCCCTAAGTATAGTAAGCGTGCTTTACGCAGCAAACTTTTATACAGATGACAATAAATGGCTTTGAAACATACTATACGTTGTCTTTCTTGACACAACTGTTCTGCGATAATGAACCATGAATCGCGAGATTCTGAGTTACATTTAATGAAAGTTAAGTTCTTGTTGAGTTGAGGCAAACGAATTGAACACTGATCCACTGCAACCAGTCTATTGAGCTGAATCGTTTAAGTTTTGGGAACTAAAGGATATTGATTAAACAATTCCTGTTTATGTACGTGTGCGTTTTTGAGGCCGTTTCTCAAAACGTTATGCATAAAAACGCGATATAAAGCGCACAAATTGGGTTGATGTTAGCCAAGATGTAAATCAGAAAAAAATATGAATGTAAATTTGTTTGATAAGATATCGAAGTGGCCATGAGAAAAAATGAGAGGAATGAAGCAACGCCTTTCGATTACTACATTGATCTCGATTTGGTCCATATTTTTACTTTCGTCAATCATTTAATGCGTAATCAGCCTTTTTAGGTTTTGGGGAAGCACAACATGGAAAGCGATTACAAACAGAGTGTGGATAAGACACCTAATTATTTCTATGAAGGAGCATACTGCACTATTGCTTCCCTTTTTCATAAGGCGGTTTGTTTTCAGTCTCAGAGGCTACAGCTGTCAGGATCCGGAGTGGGTAAGCAATTGGTCCAGCAAAAACGACAAATTCCTGTTGAATATATTATCGCACATAAACGAGGCACAGAAAAGAAAAGAATCAGAAGCTTTGTTTCCTACTAGTTGTGGTGGAAAACCTAACAATGATCGTAAGTTCGATACAAATAGATACTTAGCTAAGTCGTAGGAGGAGGTGTTCGGTTTCCAGACAGCTTTAAATGAAGACATCATTGGAATTATGCAGAGCTATATGTGTGAATTAGTTTGATAATCTGCCTTTGTAATAAACATTTATATTTAGTACATCTCCAAAAAACTCCTAGAAGACAAGGATAGTATTTTTGATGTTTCATTCTTAATTAATTTTTGTGCTGAGCGATCATTCCTCCCACCCACATATTCTAAAGGAAATCGCCTCGATTTCATGAGGCGATTTTTTCTATGCATTACCTGAAACCTTAGTTATATCCACACTTTTATGATTAGCTTCATACACATACTTTCAGTGTAACAAAACATAAATATTAAAAATTGTAATGGAGAGAATGAAGCATTCGTCTGTAGGTATTACGTTTGATCGTTATTAGCAATTCGTTCCTAGGTGGAGTAGGGATGGGTATTATGACGGGGATACGGCCGAAGTACGATTTATCTTTAAATGGTGGGAGGCGACTCTCGAATCTCTAATTTAGGAAAGAGATTGATAATAGTCAGAGTGTCTGATCCAGCATGCGGTACAGGCAACTTTCTAGTTATCGCCAGTAGTAATCATAAAAGTAACAGCTAGATTTACATACTGAATTTCCCACTACTAAAGTAACGCATTACAAAAATCCTAAACATCTTAGGAATAGAGTAAAAAGTACTAGATGGTTATAATGTGATATGGTAGAATATACCGATGTGAGTTAGCTGAAATGTACTAGTATTTCTTGTTTATCTCATAATTGCTCAACGTTTAACAACTCTTTATAGGTCAATCATTATATAAAATTCGGAGGGTATCATGGGAAAAAGGAAAATGCTACGCGGGGCAGCTGCTGGGGTATTAAGTATAAGTATGGCATTGGCTTCTATGGATGCTGTTTCTGCACAAACTGCTAGTGATGTACAAGGACATTGGGCAGAACAGCAAATTCAGAATTGGATTTCCAGCGGAAATCTGAAAGGTTATCAGGACGGTACAGTAAGACCAAATAACGCAATTACACGTGCTGAGTTTATTGTGATGATTAATCGTACGTTTGGATTTACAGATACGACAGGGACTAACTTTAAAGATCTTTCACCAATGAGCTGGGCGTATAGTGATATCTCCAAGGCGGTTAAAGCCGGCTATGTAAAAGGATACTCGGATCAAACGATTCATCCGGGATCTAATGTTAGCCGTCAGGAAGCTGCAACTATGATTTCTACTATTCTTGGATTGGATATAAGCAATATCGACAGTGTTAAACAATTTTCGGATGCAAGCAAAATTCCTGCATGGAGCCAAGGCAGCATTGCTGCAATTGTTGAAAAGAGCATCATGAAAGGCTATCCAGACGGTACATTTGGAGCGCAGAAGCAGCTTACTCGTGCTGAAGCTGTAGTACTTATTGATTCTGCTATCGGCAACAAAACTCTAGCCGCCGAGACGCTAACAATTGATCAGCCTGGGACGTATGGTAACGATCAAGAGACAACAGTTGTCAACGGTGACGTAATCATCAATGTACCTGGTGTAACTCTTAATAACTATGAAATTAAAGGGAACCTGCTGCTGGGAGCTGGAATCGGCAGCGGCGATGTCATCATTAAAAAAGTTAAGGTTCATGGTACTACGAATGTTGAGGGCGGTGGAGAAAACTCTATTCACTTTGTGGATTCCGTGCTGGTAAACGTTGTGGTAAATAAAAAAGAAGGTACAGTGCGCTTAGTAGCAGAAGGTACAACTCATGCTGAAAAAGTTGTAGTTCAGTCCTCTGCTAAGTTGGAAGAAAGCGATTTAAATGGAGAAGGTTTTACCGACGTGGAGTTGGCTAAAGAACTACCAGCCAATACAACTGTGCAGCTTAATGGTAAATTTGACGATGTTAATTTCTTCAGCGTATTGGTAACAGTCCAATTGCAACGTGGCTCAATTCAGGATGTAACTGTAGACGCAGGAGCTTCCAACAATACAATTCAACTAAGCAGTGGTACTCGTGTTGCCAATCTTGTATTAAATGCCATTTCCCATATTCTTGGTGCAACACAACTAACAAACGTAGTAGTTAACGAAGGGGCTCAAAAATCTACTTTTGATACAAAACCTAGCCAAGTGCAAGGAATCCAACAAAATAACATTATTGTGAATACTCCATCTACTGTAATTTCTCCAGGTAGTAGCGGGAATTCTTCTGGTGGATCTGGTGGATCTGGTGGTGGGTCTACAGGTGTCGAGGGACAAGAACATAGACCCATTGAAGTCGCTATTTTAGCGGCTTTTTTATTTTATCGGTACAAGTTCGTGTCCCGAGCAAAAGACAAGAACTTGTACCGATTGCCGGAATGGACAAGAACATAGTCCGATTACCGATTAGATACACGTCTAAATAAAAAGAGAAATAATTAAAGTCTCAATAGTCAGTATAGTGCAGGACAGTTTTTTCATTTCTAATGGATCAAATGAATTGATTAGAGATAAATCACGGGCAGATAGGGTAAAGAAAGCGAAATATTGTTATCGGAACTAGCTTTTAGGACAAGAACTTGTACCGATTGCCGAAATGGACAAGAACATGATCTGATTACCGGTTAGATGGATATCTAAATAATCAGCGTATGCACTTAATACTTCATTAAGCTACATTAAACATGAAAATGTTCACGTTGTTTTGGGACAAAAGGCAAGATGTGAGAAGTAAATATGGGCGGCTTGGCATTAAAAACCGAAATCTTGGTTACTGGAATTTGCTTTTGGGGACAAGAACTTGTGCCAATTACCGGAATGGACAAGAACATAGTCCGATTGCCGATTAGGTATATATCTAAACATTTAACACACGCAGTTACAACTTCATTAAATACCTTAATACATAACAATTTTTATATTGTTAAAGGAAAACTGACACGATGAGAGGTTAAACACGGTCGGCTTGGCATTAAAAAAGAGAATTATCAGAATGAACTGGCAGTTGAGGACAAGAACTTGTACCGATTGCCGGAGTGGACAAGAACATAGTTCGATTACCGATTAGACATATTTCTAATAAAGTTTTCGCTCATCAATTCATTAGGCTAACAGGTAGATTAGTTAAACAAATGCAGAGAAAAGGAGGTGGTTCATAAAAATACAAACGACGGTTGCCTTTGAGCTATACTGTGGATCATAGCAAAGACGGCTGCCTACTGCAGAGGAAGAAAAATGACTCTTAGCATGCACAACGTTACAAGACCAAACAAGATGGTCTGATTATAGATCATTTCAAAGAAGATCCTTCAGTCAAGCTATTTGGACTATGGTGATGAAGTTGATTTCATTATTTCAGGCAAGATGCGTATGCAAGTAGAGTATTACTGAGGGGTTTCCCTTCTCAGTGATTATGTTTTTTTGTACATATTAAAAATCGACCATAATGCTTGTTTTTAGGCTTTTAATTAAAAATGCGTATACGGGGATTATCAAGGGTTATCATAAGTATTACAACTCTATTTCGTTGGTTTAAATGCTATATTGACCTAAGGTTTTAGGTCAATTATTATGTTCAGGAACGCGTTCAAGTTGTTTTACATGTTGTTGTTGAGGAGTAGGTGTAATGGAATTTATATGGTATTTGGCTTTAATAATTCTCAGTACAAAAATAGCAGGACATGTATCAGTGAAATTGGGGCAACCTTCTGTGCTCGGAAAACTGGTGGTCGGCATTATTTTAGGACCTGCAATTCTCGGGTGGATTGATAATAATGAATTCATTCATTACGTCTCGGAGATAGGTGTCTTATTACTTATGTTTATTGCTGGATTAGAAACAGATATAGACCAATTAAAGAAAAACTGGAGATCAGCAGTTGCCGTTGCTCTTGGTGGAATTATCTTACCTTTTGTAGGTGGATTTGGAGTAGCAGATCTATTTGGACTATCCACGAACTATGCACTTTTTATGGGGGTTTTATTCAGCGCAACATCTGTAAGCATTTCAGTACAAGTATTGAAGGATATGGATCGCTTAAGTTCAAGGGAAGGCACAACTATCCTTGGAGCTGCCGTAGTAGATGATATTTTAGTCGTTATCCTTTTGGCATTTATGATGAGTTTCTTGGGTACAGGTCAGGATGTATCTTTAGGACTCCTAGTAGGAAAGAAAGTGTTATTTTTTCATAGGCGTATTTGTTGCAGGGGTATTTATAGTTCCTCGCGTTATGAAGTGGCTCTCCACTCTTAAGGTAACAGAACCCATAATATCTATCGCACTCTTCATTTGCTTTGGATTTGCGTACTTTGCTGATTTGATGGGGATGGCCGGTATACTTCACTTCAGTTATTATAATGGTTATACTTACAACTTTAATAGCGCCACCAATGTTAAAGATGTTATTTAAGCCACGTAAGGAAACTGCTTCAAAAGAAGGCGGACTATAAGAGTAAACGGGGGCTGATTATCATATCTAAACTCTACTTGTTTTCTTACAAGCCTAAAAATGAAGGATGGACCGAGGAGTGTATTAACTTTCATCTTGAACATCTGTTTGAGGTCAAACATCTTCATGACAGAGTGTATTTAATTAAAACAGCTGATGATATTGATTTGTTAGATAAGTATTTTCTTGAGTGTCTACGTACACACGATAGTTATTTTTTGCTACAAATTAGTGAAATGCCTGTCACACATCGTCAGAATGGTCTTATATCTGAAGATGTAACTAGATGGCTTCAACTCTAAATAATTTTATCGGACTTTCATTAGATAGTTCGTTATAGACAGGTTAGTTTAATTTTATGGCCCCATGTTCTTGTCCTGGTTGAGGACATGAATGTGGGGCCATTACAAATTACATTGCGAATCTAATATTCTAATCTAAAAAATTAATTCGGATACAATCAACTCTAAAACAATCGTCTCTCTTTCAATGGAAAATCCCATGGAAGCCTCTTTATTCCTTATTACCTGCCGGTTATGCAAAATGGCCTGGTGAATGTCGACCCAAACGGCAGACATGCCATTATTCATCTCATAATCTTCGAGTTTGGCTTCTCCAAGCTGTTCATGAATGTTGCAAACATAGTAATAAGATAACATATGGATCAGATCATATTCGGGTTTGTAATGGGGACGATACTCTTCAATGTAGCCGAACTCGTTTGTCACCTCAACCTGGATAGCTCCGGTTTCTTCAGCAATTTCTCTTCTTAGCCCACTTAGTAGGTCCTCATCCGCTTCCACACCACCTCCGGGAAAACTGTAGTCGTTATATCTACGGGTATAGAGTAGAAGAATCTCAGAACCACGCATAATAATGCCACGTGCTGCTTTTCGTTCAAAAATCCGTCCATTTAGGGCGGGTGTATCGGGATGAATTAACTTTTGAATCATTCTCATTGTTTAGTCGTCCTTTACTTGAGTAGGATGTGAAACGCTATGAATGGAAGAGAAAATGACAGGAGTACGTTGTAATTGTGAGTAAAAGAAGTTCTGGAGTACTTCTGAGATCTTATGTTCCCAGATTTCACAGCGGGCTTCTTTTTTCTGCTCTAGTCCATATAGTGCGGATTTCAAATGTGATTCTGCTGTTTTCATTAGTTCATTAGCATCTCGTACATAGACAAACCCTCGGCTAATGAGGTCAGGCCCTGCTATCATTTGGCATGTCTCATTGTTTAAGACAAGTGCGACAATAAGTACGCCATCCTTAGCCAATCTATTGCGTTCATCAATGAGTTCAGGCTCATGACTTTCAACTTTACCACGTATCACAAATGACGATCCCGAAGGGAGATTTCTTCCTTTTCGAGCATGATATTTAGTAATGAGGAGAGGCTCTCCAATATTCAATACATATATTCTGTTGGAGGGTATTCCAACTTGCTCAGCTAGTTTTTGATGACTTACCAGCATTCGATATTCTCCATGGATCGGTATGAAATATTTCGGGCGCATGGTCCGTATCATCAGTTTTAAATCCTCACGTGATCCATGCCCGGAAGTATGAATGTCATACTCCGCTCCGTAGAGGACAGCGGCTCCAGAACGCATCAGCATATCTATGCTTCGATTGACTTGAATGATGTTACCAGGAATCGGAGAAGAAGAAAAGACAACTGTATCTCCTGGAAATATTTGAACGTGACGGTGGGAGCCGGCTGCAATACGGGTTAAAGCTGCATTAGGCTCTCCTTGACTACCCGTGCATAAAATGATGACTTGATGATGTGGAGTGGTGTGGATTTCCTTCATATCCATTAGCATACCTTGTGGTATATGAAGGTGTCCAAGTTCTTGACCAATGGAGAATATTTTTTCCATGCTGCGGCCCAGTATTAAAATTCTCCGATTACACTCCGAAGCAGCATGAATAACTTGTTGTAACCTGTGGACATTGGACGCAAAAGTCGCAAACAAAACTCGACCTTCACATTGCTGGATTAATTCCAAAACAGATTTACCCACTGTATGTTCTGAAAGAGACTGACCTTCGCGTTCACTGTTGGTACTATCAGACAGCAAAGCAAGCACACCTTTTTCACCTAATTGCATCATTTTATGAAGGTCCGCTGTCTTTCCTTCAGGTGTCATATCAAATTTGAAGTCACCTGTGTGCACAATAGAACCATAGGGTGTATCTACAACGATACCAAAAGCATCGGGTATGCTGTGTATTGTTCGGAAAAAATGAACAGAAAGATGCTGAAATGACACGCGTTCGTGATCCTGAATGATATGAAAATCCACTGAATTCGTTAACTTGTGCTCTTCCAACTTGGCTTTGACCAAGTCGATCGTTAGTGCACCGCCATAGATTGGAAAGGAAAGATGTTTGAGCAAGTAGGGGACAGCACCAATATGATCTTCATGTCCATGGGTAAGGAAAAGAGCTTTGATCTGTTGAGGCTTGTCCAGCAAATAACGTATATCAGGAATAATGTAATCTACACCATTCATATGGGCATCTGGGAATTTCAAACCTGCGTCAATCAAAATGATTTCATTTTTGTATTCGATCCCATACATGTTCTTTCCAATTTCCCCGAGACCTCCAAGCGCAAAAATACGTACAGCAGGAGGAAGATAGCGTGATGTTTTTTGTGGTTTTTGAGTCTTTAATTTGGAGTGTTCCAAGATATTCTCTCCTCCAGTCAACGTTTAAATGATCTAATTCCTTTTAGAAAAAGAAGCGAGACCTCTGCAATTGCAGAGGCCCCATGCTTCATATCCATCATCTATTTCACAATCATAACTGGACAATGAGCCCTCTTAACGACTTTATGACTCACACTTCCAAGTACGAATTCCTGTAAGGAGTTCAGTCCCCGACTTCCGATAATAAGCAGATCAACGCTGTTCTTATTCGCGTAATCAACAATCGTAGGACCAGGATCTCCATTTACGAAGGTAACTCGATAGTTCACATGTTTCTCTGTAAGTTCTTGCTGAACAGGCATAAGTTTCTGTTTACGTTTCAGTTCAATTTCCTCATGATTCTGAGAATGGAGAACTTCCTCTTTGACCTTGGACAGGTCTACAACAAACAGAATCTCAACTTCGACATCTGGAATCAATGATGCAATATAAGCGGCTTCTTTCGCTGCCCGAATGGCATTGTTAGAACCATCTGCAGCAAGTAGAATATGTTGATACATGTTCATCTCTCCTACCTTAATGTGATTTTAATTGTGCATTTGGATCTTGATACACCGCTAACTTATTTACGAGTTTTTCACTTGACGTATTCAGTCCTTTAATCTTAACTCGGTTATGATTCTCCCGATATCTAATGACTACTTTATCGACAGCCCCTACACCTGAGTCATCCCAAATATGTGCATTTGAAAAATCAATGACAATTTCCGAATCCGCAATCTCGAAGTCAAAAGATTCAATAAACCCTTCCACGGATGCAAAGAATAATTGACCCGTCACATCAAATCTTACGTTTTTCTCCGTGGAGAGATGCCTCACTTTAACCTTTGAGATTTTGGAAGCGAAGAATATCGCACTAAGAATGACGCCGACAATGACACCCAATGCAAGATTATCGGTCGCTACAACAACAATAACGGTGACTAGCATCACAAGTGCATCACTTTTAGGTGCTTTACGGAGATAAGAGAAGGAAGACCAGTCAAACGTTCCGACGGCTACCATGATCATGATCCCGGCGAGTACAGGCATAGGGATCTGAACAACGATACCGCCAAGTACAAGGATAAGGAACATGAGGAATACGCCTGCAACGAGTGTAGATAACCTTCCTCGCCCACCAGACTTGACGTTGATCACAGACTGTCCAATCATGGCGCAACCTGCCATCCCGCCGAAGAAACCGGTAATGACATTGGCAATTCCTTGTCCGCGAGCTTCTTTGTTTTTGTTACTGTTCGTTCCCGTCATATCATCCACGATGGAAGCCGTTAATAGAGATTCAACCAATCCGACAATAGCCAGAGAAATGGAATAAGGGAATATAATTTGCAATGTTTCGATATTAAAAGGAATATCGGGAATAAAGAATGAGGGAAGAGATTGTGTGATAATGCCTAACTCTCCAACTGTTCCTAAATTCAGGTTCCCCCAAATGGCAGCTGCGGTTAGAACCACAATGGCAATAAGAGGTGCTGGAATGGCTTTGAAGAATCGGGGTAAAACATATACAATAAGTAAGGTAACTCCAACGAAGATGTAGGTCAGCGTAGATATGCCTACAAAATGGGGAACTTGTGCCATGAATATCAGAATAGCGAGAGCATTCACAAAGCCGATCATGACAGCCCTCGGGATGAATTTCATGAGTTTCCCGATTTTGAATACGCCAAAAAGCAATTGGATAACCCCAGTAAGAATGGTGGCAGCCAGTAAATACTGAACGCCATGTTCCTTGACCAAAGGAACCATAAGTAAGGCCATGGCTCCAGTAGCAGCCGAAATCATCCCTGGTCGGCCACCAATAAATGAGATGATGACAGCAATACAAAACGATGCATACAGACCCACCATGGGATCTACACCAGCAATAATAGAAAATGCAATGGCTTCGGGGATGAGTGCCAATGCCACTACAATCCCGGCTAATATGTCCCCTCGAATATTAGAGAACCAATCTTTCTTAATCCGTTCAATCACGTGTACTTCCACTCCTTATCTTTTTTTATGACTCTTACTCGACTAAAAGTCATATCCGGTTGAAGTATATTGATCTTATCACAGGGAGTCCCAAAAAGGAACCATTTTGGTTCTTATTTTGTGTTATAATTTTATAATGTCAGTTGCAGTTAGGAGTTTTAACATGATTATTGGCTATATGAGACCTTCACAGGATGATCCGAGATGTCAAAATCAACACGAAATTTTAAAACGGAAATCCTGTGATCGAATATTGAAGGAAGAACATTCATCTGCAAAGCAAAGAACGCAGCTAAATGCCATGATGAACGAGCTCCAGGTAGGAGATGTCGTCGTTGTTACTCGATTGTTCTCCTTAGCTGACTCTACAAAACATCTTGTCGATCTGCTGAAGGAATTTCAAAAGCGAGAGGCCCATCTGTATTCTCTGAATGAAAATTTGAATACACAGGACAGTTCTGGTCGTATTTTTCTGGAGCATGTGAAGGCTTTACTTGACTTCCAAGGAGATTTAAGCAGTGAAAGCACGAAAAAAGGAATGGATGAAGCGAAGGAAAAGGGGACGAAGTTAGGTCGTCCTCGTAAATTGGATGGGAACGTAATGAAGGCGATACAAATGTATGAAAGTAAAGAGTACAGTCTTGCTGAAATTCGTGAAGAAACAGGTATTAGCAAAACAACGCTGTATCGATACCTCGATAAGTAATTAAATTAAGAAATAGCCTGATTTTTCTCCACGACGATGAAGAGAAATCAGGTTTTGTAAATTGCATTAGAATACGATCAACTAACTTTCAGAAGACATGGCAATGGCTTTTGTTCCATGCACTGTCCCATAAGGATGCTCAGGCGGTGCATAGATCACGTACACTTTAAGAGGTATACTGCCTGTGTTGGTGATATTGTGCCATTTTCCAGCAGGCACCATAACGGCATAGTCCTCACAGGCCATCGTTTGAAAATTCAATTTGTCTTTCTCGTCTCCCATTTGCACAAGTCCCTGACCTTCTTCAATCCGTATGAATTGATCGGTTGTCGGGTGGACTTCCAGACCGATATCTTCGCCAACACGGATACTCATCAGAGTCACTTGAAAGTGCTTTCCTGTCCATAGAGCCGTACGATAATTTTGATTATACTTTGTAGCTTGATCAATATTGATTACAAGTGGTTGTTGTCCATAATCTCTTAATTCTATATTTCCACCAGGGTGACTAAGGTTCACATTTCCATGGCAATACGGAGGGGTGAGGACCTGTCCGTTGTTATTCCGGATGTTAGGCACTGGATTATGCCATTGATTTCGATTTGATAATTTAGGGTACATAGTCATTCTCCTTCTTTGGTGAAATATCTACTCACACCCTATGCAGCCGCCTATAGAAAGGTATACAACATTTGCAATAATGGGCATAAGCCTACATGTTTACATTGGTTTTATGACGTGGAGCGTTTACGTAAGTAAACGTTATAATTTTTTTACCGAGCGTTTTAATGAACACTTCCAGGGTAGCTTTTTAGATGAGATAACTAGTCATCGAAGAAATATACTTGCAATTTGCAAATAAACAATTATACTAAACGAGTACATACCTTGTAAGAATGAATCACTCTAATTATATTTGAAGGAGATGTGTTATGGAGCCAATCTGGGATGTCATTGTTATTGGTGGAGGTCAGGCAGGACTTGCTTCCGGTTATCATTTAAAAAAGAAAAGGCTGTCTTTTTTGATTTTGGAGGCAGGAGGAGCAGCGGTAGGGGCGTGGCCACAGTATTACGATAATTTGAAGTTATTCTCACCGGCCAAGTACTCGTCTCTGCCGGGGCTTTCGATAGATTCTCCAGGGGATCGATACCCACAACGTGATGAAGTTATTCAATACTTGAAGGACTATGCTTCTCATTTTGGATTGCCTTTGGTTTATAACAGCCATGTAGATCAAGTATCCAAAGAATCCGGGGTTTTTACAGTAACAACTTCAAGTGGAGAGAAATACGTGGCTCGCAATCTGATTTTGGCAACTGGATCGTTTAGTAGACCCTATACCCCTTCGATTCCAAACCATGAACAATTTGAGGGAGAAATCTTACATTCCGCGACGTATCGAACACCGGCCCCTTTTCATAATCAATCGGTCATTGTTGTAGGGAGAGGAAATTCCGCGGTTCAGATTGCGATGGAACTATCCGAAGTAGCTGAAACAACACTTGCTGTGAGAGAACCAGTAGCACTAATCCCGCAGCGTCTCTTGGGCCAGGATATTCACTTCTGGTTTAAGCTAACGGGGATCGATTCGTTTTGGAAATTTGGGAAGTCATTTGCAAACGGGTCATCCGTTCTGGATTTGGATGGATATAAGCAGCGGCTTAAAGCGGGGAACCCGAAACAAAAGAAAATGTTCACCGCATTTTATGACAGAGGTGTGATCTGGTCTGATGGAACACAAGAAGAGGTCCAAACCGTCATTTTCGCGACAGGATATCGTTCCAACGTTTCTTATATTGATGCATTAGGTGGACTGGATGGTCAAGGCGAACCCGAGCAAAAGAACGGGATTAGCAAGACAATCCCCGGACTTTATTTTGTAGGCTTGTCTGGACAGCGCTCCTTTGCATCAGCAACTCTTCGGGGTGTGGGGCCAGATGCTGAGTATGTCGTTAAGCATATCCAAAACAATTTAGAAAAGCAGAATAATTTAAAATAGTTGCAATATACAAATAATATGATTATAATAGACACCAAGAGGTGATCATGTTGCCGGATAACCAAAACCCAAGAGAGTTATTACAGATCATGGTACGTCGCTTCGGCTTGCTGGATAAAAATTGTTGCACGGTTGGAGAGCAGGAAATATCTTTAATCCAAAGTCATATCCTATATGAAATTGACCATCAACATGAGCCATCTATGCAACAAATTGCCGAAACGCTAGCCATGGATATTACAACCTTTAGTCGTCAAATACAGACGTTGATTAAGAAAAACCTGGTCTTAAAAACACCTCATCCTGAAGATCGGAGAGTATACATTCTGAGATTGACGGTAGAGGGGAAGTTTGTAGCGACAGCTATAGATCATCGGATGAATACACATCTGGAAGAGGTTTTTTCTTTCATGACCGATACAGAAAAAGCAATCGTTATGCAATCTGTTAAACTGCTTAATGAGAGTATGTTAAAATCGAAAATGTGCTGTACGTCAGTGGGGTAATGAGCATTATTACCCCGTTACATTTCTCTAATACTTGTAGGTTGCAAATATATTTAACTAACTACTGGAGGTCATTTGAAATGAAAAACATTGAATTTAAACCAGTCGAGTCCTGTTGTGAACCTACGCTCATGGAAAAGCAGATCTCTCTTCAAGATCCTGTACACCAAGGAGAGCTATCTCATTTACCTGTAGCCATCATTGGTGCTGGGCCTATTGGTCTGGCAGCAGCGGCACATCTGATTGAAGCTGGCCAATCCTTTATCATTTTTGAGGCGGGGAGTAAAGTAGGTGAGAATATCTCCAAGTGGGGCCATGTTCGTCTATTTTCGCCATGGCAGTATAACCTAGATAAAGCAGCAGAAAGGTTGTTGACGAAGAATGGGTGGATTGCCCCATCTCCAGACGAATTACCGACGGGACATGAGCTGCGTGATCAGTATTTACGACCACTCGCTGAGTTACCCGAGATAAACTCCGATCTTCATTTGAATACACGTGTTGTTGGGACCAGTCGCAAAAATACAGATAAAATGAAAACACCCGGTAGAGAACAACAACCTTTTGTCATCTATGTAGAAGAAAAAGGAAAGGCCAAACAATATGAGGCGAGAGCTATCATTGACGCTTCGGGAACCTGGGGAAAAGCAAATCCGGTGCTTTCAAGCGGAGTACTGACTTCGCAGGAGCAATCTCTTCATAAACAGATATTCTATGGTATACCGGATGTACTTGAAGCCGATCAAGTGCGCTACACGGGTAAACATATTGCTGTCGTAGGTGGCGGCCATTCAGCCTTAAATACCTTACTTGATTTAGCTAAACTGCAAGAAACGAATGCTCATACAAAACTGACCTGGATTATGCGAAGAGATCAAGTAGAGGAAGCTTATGGTGGAAAAGCGAATGATCAACTGGAAGCTAGGGGGGAATTAGGCAGTCGCATGCATGAATTGGTGGATTCCGGAAAGGTTAGTGTGGTCACTCCGTTCCACATTCAGGAGTTGAAGCAAGATGGGGAGAGAATCACTATTCGTGGAGAGCAGCTTGGGGAAAGCCGCGAACTGCAGCACATGGATGAAATCATTGTGAATGCAGGAAGCCGACCTGACTTTTCCTTCCTTGGCGAACTACGTTTGAGCATTGACCAGGCAACAGAAAGTGTGGAAACGTTGGCTCCGCTGATCGATCCGAACGTTCATAGTTGCGGTACCGTTCGACCTCATGGGGAAAAGGAATTGCGTCATACAGAACCAGGCCTGTATATTGTGGGTATGAAAAGTTATGGCCGTGCACCGACCTTCCTGATGGCCACAGGTTACGAACAAGTTCGATCTGTAGTTGCTTTTCTGGCGGGTGATCTGGAGGCTGCTGCAAAAGTAGAACTCGATCTGCCTGAAACAGGGGTATGCAGTGTCAGTCGTCCACAAGCAAAGCAAGTTCAAGCCACCGGTGATTGCAATTCCTCTTGTTCTAATGAAGGATGATATAAGTTGAAATTTCAAAAAAGGTACGTTAACAACCTAATTGTTAACGTACCTTTTTATATTCTTCTTGAATTTTCCTGCTTCCGTCAATTATTATGGCTCGGTCTACTTCTTCAAACGGTAATTATGTTGATATGGTTATCTTTTAGCCACTCAATCAGGATTGCTGAAAACCAGCCTTTTGTAAAATTTCTGTAAAACCATTTGCTTTAGGCAAATTGAGTATTACAATATAAGCATAGGCTTATATTTGTCTGAAATAAAGTTTTTTTATCGACACTCAAGTATCTCAAGAAGATTGATTATAGTCTACGGAAGAAGGTGTGCTTTTGCTTATGGAATGGATGGACTTTGTACCAAAACAAATTTTAGTTATTCATCATAATCCAATGATGATCAGCTTATTACAATTCGGTTTATCCAAGCAAGGATACCACGTCAAAAACTTTGAAGATAGACACTATACAGATTCGAGTCATCTGGATCTGATTATTTTAGATTCGAAGCGAGCCAAGGAGAGGGATATTCTTTTGACAATACAGTCTTTTCGACATACGCCACCAATTCTCTTGCTTGCTGAGACGCCCGTTGATGATGAAAGAAATGAAGCTGGAGAAGGTTTAGATTTTGTTAAGGAAAATCTTAACGTTCCTTTTGAATTTGAGGAATTGAACTTGAAACTAAAGTTGATTTGGGCCAAGTACAGAATGAAGATTCGACCTTATGACTGGCAAGTATCTGTTCAACATAAAGCATTTAAGTTAAATGAAATTGAAATTTATCTCGATTGTATGGAGATACGTTTGGGGCATGTTCGTCAGGCACTACGCAAGGCAGAAATTTATCTGTTAATGCAACTTCTTCAACGGCCAGAGCAGTATACATCGGCTGAACAGCTAAAACTTTTGCTAGCGAAAGACATTGTACTGGACCGGAGGCGTGTTGAGTATTACGTGAATGAACTGCGGCGGAAGATAGAGATATTTGATGATTTGATTCATATTCAGACGAAACGAAACTTTGGATATTGCTTGCAATTTAAAGGAGTGAGTTAATGAAGCAGCCCAAACGAATATTTTTCTGGTGTACACATAATCGTTGTCGAAGTCAGCTCGCGGCTTCGTATACTTCTTTCTATGCGGACAGACGGGTTCAGGTCGATAGCGGAGGAATTGATCCGAGGCCTGTTCATACACTCACCGTTCAAGTTCTTCAGGAAGAACATGTGCCTTGTCATGAAGAGTCGGGCAAGCTCCTCAATATGATTTCATTTGTAGATTCCGACGTTATTATTATACTGTGCGATGAGACCAGAGAGGCCTGTCCCGTAATCCCTTTTGGTCTGGATTACCGAGTATGGCCGATTACCGATCCACTCGCTGCAAATAATCCTACGATCCTTGCTGTTCGTCAAACTAGAGATGAGATCAAAATGTACGTGAGAGAGCTACTTAACGAATATGGATTACTCCGGACTTTTTGAATCCAAAACGATTGTGGCTAAACCTTTTACACAGATTTAACACAAAAGGAGAATTCATTTAATCATATAAACTAATAATGATATGTGTATATAAACATTAAATTTTAGGAGCGATGGGGATCATGAAAAAGGGAAAATGGTTTTATATGCTGTTGGTGCTGGTAGGAGCACTATCTTTGTCAGCATGCGCAGGGGGTACAGCTAGTACAGGTAGTAACGAGAGTTCAGGGAATGGACAAACCGCTACATCAGAAGAACAAGGCACCTCGGAAAAATTGACAGGAACGGTGGATATTGACGGATCAAGTACGGTATATCCCGTTACTGAGGCGGTAGCTGAAGAGTTTGGTAAAGAACATGGAGATGTCCGTGTCACCGTTGGTGTTTCAGGTACAGGAGGCGGGTTTAAACGATTTGCTAACGGAGAGACGGCGATTAATAATGCATCCCGTCCAATTAAACCGGAAGAAGCCGAAAATGCGAAAGCAAATGGCGTAGAGTATCTGGAACTTGAAGTTGCATATGATGGTCTTTCCGTCTTGGTCAATCCCGAGAATGACTGGGTCGATCATCTGACTGTAGAAGAGTTGCACAGCATCTTCAAACCTGGAAGTACAGTCATGAAATGGAGTGACGTACGCAGTGAATGGCCAAATGAGAATATTAAAATCTACTCACCAGGTGCCGATTCAGGAACATTTGACTACTTCACAGAAACGGTAAACGAGGAAGCGCAGCAAAGCCGGAACGATGCGCAAGTTACATTCAGTGAAGATGATAATACACTGGTTCAAGGTGTGGCAGGTGAGAAGTATTCCCTTGGGTATTTCGGATTTGCTTACTATGAAGAGAATCAGGACAAGTTGAAGGTGGTTCCCATTGATGGAGGAAACGGTCCAATTACACCTACACACGAAACGATTAATGATGGGACCTATGCACCTCTATCCAGACCGCTTTATATTTATGTGAACAAACAAAAGCTGGAAAATCCTGAAGTTATGGCATTTGTTGAATACTACTTGACGAATGCTGCTGAATTGTCAGAAGAGGTCGGCTATATTCGTTTGCCAGAAGAAATGTATAAGGAAGATTTGGAGAAGTTAAAGTAACCGCGTAAACCTTAACGTGTGTGATGCTTCTTGGGGACCAAGAGGCGTCACACACGCTTTAGTTTTTAATGAGGAGAGCTGATATGAACACAATACCCCAAGGAAATCATCCTTTTCGCTCTAACCAGGTGCGATACGCAGATTATGTGATGCCTTTCCTTTTATTCTTATGTGCATTGGTGTCCATCCTTACAACAATAGGCATCGTATACACACTCGTTTCAGAATCCATTGCATTCTTCAAGCAGGTGCCGATTCTTGAATTTTTAACAGGTACGACTTGGGCGCCGTTAATTCAGCCAGTAAGCTTTGGGGTAGTTCCGTTAATGTTTGGAACATTGATGGTCACGCTAATTGCTTGTTGTATTGCCATCCCTGTAGGGCTGGCAACAGCCATTTATTTGAGTGAATATGCAACACTGCGAGTACGAAACATCGTGAAACCTGTGCTAGAGGTTTTGGCCGGAGTTCCAACCATCGTTTATGGATATTTTGCCTTAAGCTTTATTACCCCTGTCATTCAAACGCTTATTCCCGGAACGAGTCTGTTTAATGCCCTAAGTGCAGGAATTGCCGTTGGCGTGATGATCATTCCTATGGTTTCATCACTCAGCGAAGATGCCATGAGAGCTGTGCCCAGCAGTTTGCGATACGGGGCTTATGCGCTGGGGGCAACACGATTTGAAGTGGCTGTACAAGTTGTTCTTCCTGCAGCATTATCCGGAATTATCTCTTCATTTGTTCTTGCCTTTTCTCGTGCTATAGGAGAGACCATGATTGTAACTGTTGCAGCAGGTGCGACTCCTCAGCTTACGGCGAACCCACTTGATAGTATTCAAACCATGACAGCTTACATCGTGCAAGTGAGTTTGGGTGATACTCCGCATGGATCACTAGCGTATGGATCTATTTTTGCTGTAGGTCTTACGTTGTTTGTAATCACGCTTATCTTAAATATCATTGCTGCGGCTGTATCGAAAAGATATAGGGAGGTCTACTAAATGCCTGAAACGGTTGTGAAGCAGAACATCCAGAGTACAGAAACAAAACAGGTTCAGGCCAGAAAAAAAAGAGACGGTTGGATGAAAATTTTGTTTCTGGCGGCGACGTCCGTCGGGGTACTTGCACTTATGCTTCTTATTATCGATATTATGATTGACGGAGTTGCTACATTTACTCCTGAGTTATTTACCAATTACCCTTCTCGCAGGGCAGAGGGGTCTGGCTTGAAGTCAGCCCTCGTTGGAACGCTCTATATGGTCTGTATCATGGCTCCAATTTCATTTCTTATTGGTGTCGGAGCAGCTATATTTTTGGAAGAGTACGCAAAGAAAAACAGGCTGACTAGACTAATACAGCTTAATATTAGTACACTTGCCGGAGTTCCATCCATTGTCTATGGTATCCTGGGACTCACCATTTTTGTGAGAGGATTAAACCTGGAGCGAAGTCTGATATCCGGGGCATTAACCATGACACTGCTTGTCCTGCCGGTGATTATCGTGTCTGCACAAGAAGCGATAAAAGCCGTTCCAGGTTCCCGCAGAGATGCTTCTTTTGCACTGGGAGCCAGCAAATGGCAGACCGTACAACGTTCTGTCCTTCCGTCCGCTTTTCCAGGGATCTTGACGGGGATCATTTTGGCAGTGTCCAGAGCAATCGGAGAAACGGCTCCTCTGGTGATGATTGGAGCTTTAACCTATGTAGCCTTTTTACCTAGTAATCTGATGGACCAATTTACGGTGCTTCCTATACAGGTATACAACTGGATATCCAAACCGCAGACTTCGTTTCACGATTTAGCCGCGAGTGGTATTATTGTTCTGCTCATTCTGCTGCTTACACTTAATCTGATTGCCGTTGTATTGAGAAATAAATATCAGAAAAACCTGTAATTTTAAGGAGACATATTGTATGAACGCCATTCAAATTCAAGACTTGAGTGTATTTTATGGACAGCAACAGGCTGTGAAAAATATTAGTCTAGATGTACCTGAACATTCCATTACTGCGTTTATTGGTCCTTCGGGCTGTGGAAAATCAACACTTCTTCGAACCATTAACCGGATGAATGATCGTATCGATGGGGTGCGAATTGAAGGAAATATTCGCATTATGGGGCATGCTATCTATGATGATCAAGTGCGTGTGGAACTACTCCGAAAAAAAGTGGGAATGGTGTTTCAGCAGCCTAATCCGTTTCCCAAATCAATCTATGATAATATCGCTTATGGTCCTCGGTTACACGGCATTACCCGCAAACCCGAGTTGAATGATATTGTGGAGAAGAGTCTGAAAGCAGCGGTTTTATGGGACGAAGTGAAAGACCTGCTAAAAAAATCCGCTCTGCAGCTTTCAGGAGGACAACAGCAGCGCTTATGTATCGCCCGAGCTCTGGCGATGAATCCTGAAATTTTGCTGATGGATGAGTCTACTGCTGCATTAGATCCGTTATCCACCCTTAAAATTGAAGAACTCGTTAAAGAACTTCGACAATCCTATACGATTGTGATGGTGACTCACAACTTGCATCAAGCTGCAAGGATTTCAGATCATTGTGCCTTTTTTCTGGATGGAGAACTGATTGAATACGACGACACAAGCCAAATATTTAGTAACCCGAAAAATCCAAAAACGGAGAATTATGTTGCAGGTCGTTTTGGTTGAAGGTTATGTTCACGAAAGAAGCATTACACTGACTTCCTTGATTTCAACATATCCTTGCTTTAGAATATAAATATAAACTTATATATCAGTTAGGATTGTTGAACGCAGGGAAGGATGAACGCAAATGGAATCTATTGAACAAATTTCAGATAAGTTAAAGTTGCTTGGAGATAAAACCCGTCTGACCATGCTCATTCTCTTAAGAGAGAAAGAATGGTGTGTATGTGATTTTGTTGAAGTACTTGATATGTCTCAACCCGGAATTAGCCAACATTTACGCAAATTAAAGTCTCAGGGGATTGTTAGCGAAACACGCCGGGGGCAGTGGGTATACTATTCCTTAGATGTAGAAGATAAGCCATATATTAAAGCGGTGCTCGATCAGATGCCAGATCAGGAAACTGTGCTACTGTCTTTGGGGAAAAAAGGAGTCGGTTCCCAGTGTTAAGGGAGGCTGAATACTCAACCGAATAAAACGGTGTGCGTGGACTTTTTATACCATGGAGTCGACGCACACTTTTTTTACGGTAAAGGATTGATACAATTAAATAATTATATTATAATATAATTATTAGATTATATATTCTGGAAGGAGGAATTCAATTGAAGACCATACATGAAGCGGCAGACAAACTAAAGCTCTTGGGAGACAAAACCCGTTTAACCATGTTGACGCTCCTTAAAGATCGGGATTGGTGTGTTTGCGAATTTGTTGATGTCTTGGATATTTCTCAACCGGGGATTAGTCAGCATTTACGTAAATTAAAGGATCAAGGGATGGTTAAGGAAAATAAACGAGGACAGTGGGTCTACTATTCTTTAAATGTGGATGATACACCTTATATCAAAACCGTTCTGGACGCCATGCCTGATTCCCAAAACATTCTCCGGACTTTGAACAAGGTGGACGTACCTCGCATTTGTAGTTGAACTTTTGATCATTATATAAGTACATCATTATATAATGATTGAATGACATGAAGGTATGAGGAGAATGTTATTAGCTATACTGTATTTGATTAGAGGAGGTAGAACTTGTGTTTTCTGTCGTCATGGCCTGCATTATCTTTTTAATTACGCTAGTCCTCGTCATCTGGCAGCCTAAAAACCTGTCCATTGGTTGGTCAGCTTGCGGCGGAGCAATTCTTGCTTTACTTGTGGGTGTGGTCAATCTCCAAGACGTCTGGGATGTGACGCAAATTGTTTGGAATGCCACGCTTGCGTTTGTAGCGATCATTCTGATTTCGTTAATTCTGGATCGTATCGGATTTTTCGAGTGGGCTGCCTTACATATGGCCAAGGCTGCTCACGGAAATGGTGTCCGGATGTTTGTTTACGTCTCGATCTTGGGTGCTGTGGTTTCTGCCTTCTTTGCCAATGACGGAGGCGCACTGATTCTGACACCGATTGTTCTAGCCATGGTACGCGCACTGAATTTCGATGAGAAAAAAGTGTTTCCATTCATTATCGCCAGCGGATTTATTGCGGATACGACCTCTTTGCCACTGGTTGTAAGTAACCTGGTCAACATTGTATCTGCTGACTTCTTTGGGATTACATTCATGGAGTACGCAGGAAGGATGTTTGTTCCGAATCTGTTCTCACTGGTTGCGAGTATCGGCGTATTGTATCTCTTCTTCCGAAAGAGTATTCCCAAACGTTTTGATGCCAGTGAATTGAAACCTCCGGTATCTGCCATTAAAGATATGAAAATGTTTCGATTGTCGTGGGTGGTCTTGGGAGTTCTGCTCATTGGATACTTCACCAGTGAATTCGTTGGTATTCCCGTATCCCTTGTGGCCGGTGTTGTCGCGATATTCTTCCTGTTCATGGCTTCCCGCAGTTCTGCTGTACCGACTACATTGGTGGTCAAAGAAGCGCCGTGGGCCATCGTATTCTTCTCCATCGGCATGTATGTCGTAGTTTATGGTCTACGTAACGTGGGTTTAACGGATCTCCTGGCCGTGGTCATCCAGGCTGTGGCGGATCAAGGATTGTTTGCTGCAACGATTGGTATGGGCTTTATCGCAGCAATTATTTCATCCTTGATGAACAATATGCCTACCGTGCTAATTGATGCACTTGCCATTGATGCAACAACGGCTACGGGAACGGTTCGGGAGGCGCTCATCTACGCCAATATTATTGGATCAGACCTGGGGCCAAAGATTACCCCGATCGGTTCACTGGCGACGCTGCTCTGGCTTCATGTGCTTAGCACGAAAGGCGTCAAAATCTCATGGGGAACTTACTTTAAGACAGGTATCATTATCACCGTTCCGACTCTGCTTATTACGCTATTGGGTCTGTATCTGTGGTTAAGCATTATATAAAAGCATTCTATAATTCAAACAACGAGGAGACGATGAACATGAGTAAAAAAACACTGTACTTCCTATGCACAGGCAACTCTTGCCGGAGCCAAATGGCCGAAGGCTGGGCCAAGAAATATCTAAGTGAGGACTGGAACATCTATAGTGCAGGCATCGAGGCACACGGTCTGAATCCAAAAGCAGTGGAAGCCATGAAAGAAGTTGACCTGGATATTTCCACTCAAACTTCCGATATCATTGATTCAGAGTTGTTGAACAATGCTGATTTTGTAGTCACATTGTGTGGAGACGCCGCGGATAAATGTCCAATGACACCACCACATGTCAAGCGGGAACACTGGGGATTCGATGATCCTGCCAAAGCGCAAGGTACAGATGAAGAGAAGTGGGCTGTATTCCAAACGGTTCGTGACCAGATTGGGGAGCGCATTAAAACGTTCGCTGAAACCGGCAAATAATACAAACTGCCGGGAGAATGTTTCCCGGCTTTTCTAATTTCGAAAGGGGTGTTCGGTTTGAAAACAATGGAGATCTACGATCCTGCGATGTGTTGTTCTTCCGGCGTGTGTGGTCCGGGTGTTGATCCGGAACTGATTCGTGTATCTGCTGTCGTCCATAATCTGCAAAAGAAACAGTTTCAGGTATCTCGTTATAACTTATCCAGTGAACCTGATGCTTTTGTGTCAAGTCCGCTCGTAGGACAGCTTTTGGCTGAAAAGGGTCCCCAAGTGCTGCCAATTATTATTGTTGATGGGCAAGTCGTAAAGGAAAGTGCTTACCCAAGCAATGACGAATTTGTTCAATGGACGGGTCTGACGGAAGAAGAGCTAGTGGCTAAACCGAGAATACGACTTGAAGTCAACACCAAATCTAAGCTTTAGGGAAGAAGGTCCTCTCAACATGTTAAACCGATTTGAACCGAAATCCATGTCGTTAACCCCTTATCTGTTTTTTACCGGAAAAGGGGGCGTAGGCAAGACGTCCACGGCTTGTGCAACAGCCGTATCCCTTGCCGATTCGGGAAAGCGTGTTTTGCTGGTGAGCACCGATCCAGCTTCTAACCTACAGGATGTTTTTGGTATGGAGCTTTCTAATCACCCCGTACCTGTAATTGGAATGAAAAATCTGGATGCCGCCAATCTCGATCCTGAAACCGCTGCTAATGAGTACAAAGCTGAGATGGTTGGGCCATACCGCGGCGTGCTTCCAGACACAGTGATCGCGACGATGGAAGAGCAATTATCTGGAGCCTGTACGGTTGAAATAGCTGCCTTTAATGAGTTCAGTTCCATGCTGACTAATCAAGAACTGCGAGAGCAGTATGATCACATCTTGTTCGATACGGCTCCGACAGGGCACACGCTGCGTTTGTTGCAATTGCCAACCGCCTGGAGCGGGTTTTTATCTGAAAGTACACATGGGGCTTCCTGTCTGGGACCGCTTGCCGGTCTGGAAGCGAAAAAAACATTATATGAGGATGCCGTCCAGACCTTGTCTGATTCCAATGAAACGACACTTGTACTGGTCACTCGTCCGGATGATTCTCCGCTGAAAGAAGCTGCGCGGGCATCGCAAGAGCTTGGAGAGATCGGTATTCAGAATCAGTTGTTGATCGTGAACGGGATGCTTTCTTCGGTTATGGAGCAGGATACGGTTTCTTCTGCTTTTTACGGTCGACAGGTACGTGCATTGGAGAAGCTTCCTGAAGCCGTTCAGCAGCTTCCAATTTATCAAATTCCTCTAGCGCCATTTAACATCACTGGCATTGAGCATTTGCGTCATTTCTTTGATGCCCCGGAGGTTAGCCTGGTACAGGAGAAAAATGTAAATCCTTCGTTGGTTTTCCCCTTGCAACATCTCATAGATGATATGGAGAGCAAAGGGATCCGAGTGATCTTCACCATGGGAAAAGGCGGCGTAGGCAAAACAACGGTTGCATCTGCTATTGCAGTTGGTCTGGCAGAGAGAGGTCACCGGGTACATCTGAGCACAACCGATCCCGCTTCCCATCTGAGTCATGTGCTCGAACAAGAGACGGACAACATCACCGTGAGTTGTATCGATCCGAAGGTTGAACTGGAACGATATAAACAGGAAGTCCTGGAGCAGAACAAGGATTCTTTGGACGAGGATGGTCTGGCTTACCTGGAAGAAGATTTAAGATCGCCTTGTACTGAAGAAATTGCAGTTTTCCGTGCATTTGCCAATCTGGTTGAACGAAGCAGCCATGAGATTGTCGTTATTGATACGGCTCCAACAGGGCACACGTTACTTCTTCTCGATGCAACGGAAGAGTATCATAAGGAGATTGCACGTTCAGCAGGTGCCATACCGGCTGCGGTTCAGCATTTGTTACCACGACTTCGTGATCCGAATGAAACAAGTGTTGTTATTGTTACACTCGCAGAGGCTACACCGTATTATGAGGCTTTTCGTTTGGAACAGGACTTGCAGCGGGCCAGTATACCAACCAAGTGGTGGACTATTAATCAAAGTTTTGCCGTGACAGACACCATGGATCCTATTCTTAGCGGACGAGCCATTGCTGAGCAGGAATGGATTCAGCAGATTCATAAAGCTTCAGAGGGAAACACCGTAATTATTCCTTGGGAATCCAAAGAGGTTGTTGGTTATGACAGTCTAAAGACCTGGACTGAAGTAGTAAGCCCGAATGAAGTATAAAAGGAGACTGATCGACGATGGTGATTACCGATGGAGCAAAAGCCTATATTGTAGAAATGATGAGAGAAGCAGGCGTGCATACGCTTCGATTTGCCATGGTTAGCGGAGGGTGCTGTGGGCCCAGTTATCAACTAGGGCTCGCTGATCCTGATGAGAATGATGTGGTACAGGAAATAAATGCGATTCGCGTAGCTGTTGATCCTGAGATAGTAGCTACCGTAAAATCAATCACCCTGGATGTGGAACAATACGACGATGGACTTGGACTCGTCGTTAGTGGAGGCTCAAGTTGCTGTTAAGCACAATTAGAAAACAGGAGGATAACGATGTCTAACTATCATGAACTGGTTAAAGGTAAAGTATATATTGGGGGAGCAGATGCTGCTCTAAGTGCGATTAAGGAGCAAGGTGTAACTGAGGTATTTGATCTCCGAGATGATGGTAAGGCACAAGAAGGATTTCCTGATTCAGCACACCGACATCATTATCCAATTGTTGAAAATCGGAATGATCAGGAAGAATCCATCAAGTCCGCTATTCAAGCCGTGACTGAAGCTGTTCAGGAAGGTAAAAAAGTATTCTTTCACTGTGCTGGTGGCCGGAACCGTACGGGTACAGTAGCTACAGCTCTTTTGATGAACTTGGGTGAAGCTACTACAGTTGAAGAAGCCGAAAAACTCGCAATGGAGAGACGTCCGGACATTTCAATCAAGCCTGAAATGCGTCATGTACTGAAGAATATGTATGAAGCAAATAATAGTTAATATTATTTCTTTTAATAAAGGGACGTTGTCATACACAATGACGACGTCCCTTTATCATTTTTTTTAGTAGTCGCTGAAGAGCGTTGTTTTCATCCCTTTATCCGTGCATTCCAGCTTGGTGAATGAGTTTTTCCATAATCATAATATCAATAAGTTCGCCATCCATAATACCTTGCTGTTCAAAAACACCTACAGTTCGATACCCCAGTTTCTGGTATAATCCTTGCCCAGCCTTATTAAAGGGAAAGGTAAACAACACAATTTTATGAAAGTTATGCTTCCTCGCTTCATTTTCTAACTCCAAAAGGAGCGCATTTCCAATGCCTTTTCCACGATACTCTCTATGAATATATATCGACAAATCAGCGACACCGTGATAAGCACAACGGTGCGAGTACGGATTTAACGAAGCCCATCCAATAACTTGTTCTGATACCTCTGCTACCAATGCGACATGTCTCCCTTGATGTTGGTTAAACCATTTTTGTATGTATATCATATCTTTCGTTTCCGTTTCTAGCGTTGCAATTCGATCTTCAATGCCTTGATTGTAGATGCCCAATATACTATTTAAATCGTTCACTTTGGCTTGGCGGATAGATACCATTTGCATATAAGAATCCCTCACTTTTTAACTATCTATTGTAAGTAAATAATGAATTCATGAACAGACTTTAGCATGACTGTTTTTGGAAATCAACACTTAAATTTAATGTTGAACAACGAAAAATAAAGTTGCTATTTGCAAATTATCAGAATATAATAAAGGAAAATTATTCAAGTAAATGTATTTTGTATCCTTATTTTAAGGTGAATTAAGCCATAAATAATGAAGTGTATTCAATGTGTGATTCTTATTCATTTAAATGTGATATATAACAAGGCGTGTAATTACTTGCGTTAAACAACTATTATAAGTGAGTTATCATGTCTGTCTTTACATAAGGATAGATTGATATAAATGTACTAACCATTCTATCGTGAGGTGAATTTAAAATGCTCCAATTATTGCCTGAGCTACATCGGAAGTATACTGATTTTGTGGAAGAAGCTCTAAGAGCGGAGTACCTCTCACCCAGAGATCGAGCATTAGTTGAACTAACAAGTGCGATGATAATCGGAGATCAAGAAGATTTGAGGAAGGCACTTATTTCTGCTAAGCAAGAGTTCATTACGAACGAAGAAATTGGACAAGTTGCCGGTATCATCGCCGTAGCCAAAACAAAGAAATTATTCAATGAAACCTCCACTCAAGAAGGTATCTTGCCACAGAGTTCCCAATCCGAGTGTTGCAGATAAGGAGGGATTAAAATGGTGAATCGTCCTGCAGTTCTGCTTATTGGTCGGCGAGATGATGTTGAGGAAATCCTTTTCATAAAGGAACAAGGCTATAAGGTGGTTCTCATGAATACGAAGATACCTTTTGAAGATGCCATGATTGCAGATTTCCCTTTTGAAATGGATTTGAATCAGGAAGAAGAGGCAATCGCTAAGGCAATCGAAATATCTAAACGGCTTTCTATTGTTGCTGTGTATACGAATAATGAATATCGCATCGTTCTAGGTGCGAAAATAGCCGAGGCCTTGGGTCTGCAATTCCACTTATCTTCACAGGCCGCTTTAAATTGCCGCAGCAAAGCACAAACCCGCGCATGTTTAACCAAACACCAGGTATCCCCCATCCAATACGCTTTAATCCAAACACCTGCAGAGATACTACACATCCTTAGTGAAATGAAGTTACCCGTTATCGTAAAACCTTCTAATGATGCGGGCAGTCATATGGTACAAAAATGTAATACGTTAGAAGAAGCATGGAGTGCTGCTGAACTTATTAGCACTAATGCTCTAAACTGGGTTGGACAACCTTTAGAGAAGCATATTCTCGTAGAGGAATACATCGAAGGACCTGAATTTAGTGTTGAGTCATGTACGATCAATGGAACCACACATATCATTGCAATTACCGCTAAAAATACATCCGCATTAATTGAAGAAGGACACTTGGTACCCGCTCTATTATCAGAACAGGATTCTACCCTGATTCAAGAGGTCGTTATTAAGGCTTTGGCGGTCCTAGGCGTAGATTATATTGTCTCCCACACTGAAGTTAAGCTTTCTACTCAAGGACCCAAAGTAATCGAGGTGAATGCGAGGGTGGGCGGAGATCAAATTCACAACTTGGTTCATGCTGTTACCGGATATGATCTGCGTAAGTTGGCATTTCATATTGTTACGGGGGGAACCTTTGCAAGTGCTCCTAGGGACATACCCATCACGGATTCAGCCCAAATTCAATTTTTACTTGCGTATCAAGATGGAAATGTTCGATTGAACAAGAACGCAGCTCAATCAATTGAAGGAATAAAGCAAGTTGAGATCTCTGTTCAAAATGGTGATTACGTAACGATGACTAAAAGCAACTATAATCGGTTGGGCTATATGATAGCTCATGGTGTAGATGGTAAGCATGCATCTCAAGTCTTGAATACTGCGAAAGAAGCCATGCATTTTTTCATAACAAAGGATCAAGATGGAGAGGTGCCTTCGTCCACTGATAAACGTATGGGTGTCATATGAAAAAGAATATTATTTTCCTGTGTTTATCTGTCTTTATATTGGTCGTAGGTACCGGGATTGTAGCGCCACTACTAGCTCCTTATGCAAAAAACTTAGGGGCAACCGGTTTGTGGGTCGGAACGTTGTACAGCGGATTTTACGTAGTTCGTCTTTTAATTGGTACACCGATCGGGAGATTGGCAGATAAAAAAGGACCTAAAGCCATCCTGATCTATAGCCTGATACTTTATCCCTTTATCGCACTAAGTTATGGATTAGCAAGTAGTATAGCGGGACTTCTAGGGGCGCGGTTACTTCATGGCGTAGCATCAGCCATGATGCTACCTATGGCTATGGCTTACATGGGCGAAATCAGCCCTAAAGGGCAAGAAGGCAAGTATATGGGGATATACAACACTGCTATTTTCTTGGCAAATGGGTTGGGACCCTTGCTCGGTGGATATATATCAGTTCAGTACGGGACACAGAATGCATTTTTCTCCTTACTCGGCCTTGCGATCATCGCCTTAGTTATTGTCTTTGTTTTACCTTCATCAAGGGCGAAGAAAGAAACCAATGTGGCTGATCTTAACGAAACCAATTCAGAGCGTACTCATCTGAAACGATCTCCCTGGAGACATCCCGGGATTCTAGCATTGTCCTCCGTCAATGTCATTGTAGCTGTTCTTTCCATGTTCATGATTTCCTTCTTCACCCTATACGCACAAAGCAGAGGGCTTAATGCCCTGATGATTGGTTTATTAATTGCCTTAAACAACATTATTATAGGTGCAACACAGGTCCCGCTAGGTTGGGTGGTTGACCGTTTTAATAAAATGAAGTTAATTCTCATCTCAGCTATGTTAACCACGATTCTTTTAATGATGTTTCCATCTATGCATTCGCTTTGGACGATCGCCTTACTAATGATTGGAACCGGCCTAACTTCTGCAGTCACGCTTGCTTCATCTTCTGCACTGTCAACTGTTCTAGGAAGAGAGGCGGGGATGGGGGCGACGATGGGATTCCTGGGTTCTGCGACAAGCTTGGGAATGATTTTGGGTCCGCTGACATCTGGCATTCTAATGGACACTTTTCAAATTGACACTACGTTCTATTTCTCAGGTTTCCTTTGGATTCTAGGCACCCTTGTTTTCTATGTATTATGGACTGCCTATGTCCGTTCCATAAAAATACAAAGCATCTCGAAGGGAGAAATAACAAATGTCTAATCAAGAACTGGTAGTTTCCAATGTTTCAAACTGCTGCTCACCTGGTCCAGCTGAATTGGATGCAGCAACGCAAGCAATCAAAGACTTTTATAACTCTGTAGCTGAAGGTGAAGGTAACTACTCGGAAGGAACGGATAAATTTTCTCCGTCCGGACCTACAGAACGTATTAAAGAGTTTGTTCTTGCTTCAGATAAACAGCGAATTCTCGATATCGGTTGTGGTATGGGAACAACACTGCTCTCTTTGGTGGAGTCACATGAAGATGGAAAGCAATTTATTGGTGTAGATTTCAGTGAGAACATGATTGCCCGTGCCAGGGAAAAAAGCACCCAATTTCCAGATGGGTTTCGTAAAAAGTTGGGCTTCTTTGTTGCCGATGTCCAGTCGCTTCCGTATATGGATGGCCAGTTTGATTTGATATACAGTGAGTGTGTTCTGAATCTGGTGCCTGACCGGATTAAAGCCATCCAGGAAATTACACGTGTGTTAGCACCTGGGGGTACCTTTATCTACACGGATTTTGTTTCTTATGCACCCGTCCCGTCTTCCATCAAGAATGATTTGTCCTTGGTTAGCGGTTGCCGCGCTGGGAGTATTCAGTTAAGCGAGAACATTGCCCAAATTGAAGAAGCGGGGTATATCGATTTGGAAGTTATCAATTTTACAGATGACAAAAACAAACGATATCGTGAGCTGATGGAATCGAGTGAAGAGTATAAAGATGAATATCTGCAATTTCAGCAGGATCATGCTGAGGCCCATCATTTTTTAGAAGAAAAAGTAGGCTATTACTTGATTAAAGCCACGAAAGTTTAACCGAAGAAGAACCTTGAAAGATAGGGAGGAAGGCTCATGAAGGTCCTGTTGGTTTCTAACTTTGAAGGTGGCTATCAACCGATGACGGTAGCTACAGCCTTGACCGCTTTATTACATGCAGATTTCGATGTGTCTGTGCTTGATACTTATGTCGAAGGAATTGATGAAGGACGATTTCTGGATCAAGAGCTTATCGCCATTTCCATTCCATTATTTGATGCTGTTCAAGCGGCCACTGAACTAACTCAAATCATTCGTCAGGTTAATCCCAAGGCTCATATTACGTACTTTGGTCAGCATGCAACTATTAATGCCAGCCGACTTGCCGGGAAGTATAGTGATTCCTGCGTTTGTGGAGAGTGGGAGAGACCTTTGGTCAATCTTGCAAAGTATCTGTCTGGAGACACTGATTGTACCCTGGATGGGGTTCTCATCGGACGTGATGCTCTGCAGGGTAAAGAAATTCATCCGTATATGTCGAGAGATCATTTAAGCGTTCCGACACGGCATATGCTTCCGCCGCTCTACAAGTATCCCCAGAAGCAAATCAACAAACTATTAGGCTCTGAGCAGATCGTGGGCTCCACTGAAATCGCACGCGGGTGTCATCATAAGTGTCTGTATTGCTCGGTATATGCTGCCTATGAGGGTAAAGTCATCCTGGTATCTGAATCGATTGTACTACAGGATGTCAGAAACCTTGTCGAAGGGGGAATGACGCACTTATCCTTTATTGATGCAGACTTCTTTAATGCAAAATACCACGGTATCAAGATATTGCGTCAGTTACATGAGGATTTTCCTGATCTCACTTACGACTTCACTACCCGAGTAGATCATATTCTTGAAAATAAAGAAACATTAGCTGAAATGAAAGGGCTCGGTGTTAAGTTCATTACATCAGCGTTAGAATTTCCATCGGAAGTTGTACTGGATGCCGTAGCCAAAGACACCTCTATTCAAGATATCGAACAGGCTATTGCATATCTCCGCCACATCGAGATTTCACTCAATCCAACCTTTATCATGTTCAACCCCTGGACCAATACAGAGGATTTAACAACTTTCCGCTCTTTTGTAGATGATAATGACCTGAAGAGCATCATTGACCCCATACAATATGAAACAAGACTGTACCTATATAAGGGCTCCCCTTTACTGAGACAAGCCTCTATACAAACACTTGATCTGATTGAACATGAGTTCTATTACGAATGGAAACACCCTAACCCCGATATGGATGAACTATTTCAAGAGATCGTTACTGTTCCTGAAGACGGTATTTTTAAACGCTGTTGTTTAAAATGTTAAGAGGGGGGACAACCATTTGAATGCGACAGAAGTCAAAGATGGTTTTCCATTATTGAGCTTTGAAACCAGTCGCAGTTCTTTACTACTTGATCTCCGAAAAAAATGGATAGCTGAGTTTATTGGAACCTTCTTCTTAGTATTTGCCGGCACAGGTGCGGTAGTAGTAGATACCACTACAAAAACATTAACACATATCGGGGTAGCTATAACGTTTGGGCTTGTGGTCATGGCTTTGATATATGCTTTTGGACATGTATCAGGTGCTCACTTTAACCCGGCAGTCACCCTCGCTTTTTATTTCTCAAGACAAATCACAGCGATTGAAGCCTTCTCTTATGTTTTCATACAATGTGTTGGAGCCTATGCAGCGAGCCTTACCTTACTATTTATGTTTGGTAATGTAGGGAGATTGGGAGCAACGCTTCCTTCAGGTCCCTGGTTGCAAAGTGCCATTTTGGAATTCATTCTATCCTTTATTTTAATGATGGTCATTTTAAGTTCTGCTGTCCATGCAAAAGCATCAAAATCATTCGCTGGAATCGCTATAGGAGGAACAGTCGCTCTAGAAGCGATGTTTGGAGGTCCTGTAAGTGGGGCATCTATGAATCCTGCACGATCTTTAGGCCCAGCTTTGGCCTCCGGACACTTGGAGTTTTTATGGATATATATCCTATGGACAACCATGGGCGCGATCACGGCTGCTTATGTCTACAGAATACTTCACGAATAACCATTTTGAATGAAAGAGGAGGAGCGTTTATATGAAAAAGGTCCAAATGGTGTTGTTAGGTGGCTTCCTAGGAGCGGGGAAAACAACAACAATGATACAAATGGCCAAAGTTTTACAAGAGCAGGGGAAACAGGTCGCCATCATTACTAACGATCAAGGGAAAGAATTAATTGATACTGAACTCGCACAAATCAGTGGACTGGAAACCAAAGAAGTAACAGGGGGATGTTTCTGCTGTCGGTTTGAAGACTTGTATGAACATTTGAACCAACTTACTTTAGAAAAGAAACCTGATTACATCATTTGTGAAGCCGTTGGTAGTTGCACGGATCTCGCTGCAACGGTCATTCAGCCCTTAAAACAGAATTATGCTAACGAGTTCACAACGGTACCCTTGACTATTGTGGTTGATCCGGCTAGATTGTTGGCTGAATTAAATGAAGAAGAAGCAGGACGTCTTCTATTTTCTCAATCGGTTAGTTATATTTTTGAGAAGCAGTTGGCCGAGGCAGATATTATTGCTGTAAATAAACTGGATCAATACACGGAAGAAGAGATGGATAGAGTGGTCACGTATCTTCATCAACGCTATCCGAATTCAATCATACAGCCGATCTCAGCGACTACAGGTGTTAACTTAGCCCCTCTACTCGATTTATGGAATAGTACAATTCCAAGCGGCCACAAACTTTTGGATATTGATTACAGTGTGTATGCTGAAGGGGAAGCCAAGCTTGCGTGGATGAATATGCTGGGTGACGTGAAGCATTCGGATGGAAAAGCATTCGATCCTCAGCAGTGGGTAGATGGACTTTTAAGTAAATTAAACGGGCATTTTTTGAGGGAAAAGATGGCCGTAGCGCATCTGAAGGTACATGCTGGTAATGATACAGGCTATGTCAAAGCAAGTGTTGTTCAAACAGGTGCAGCACCTATATACACCAATAGCTACTCACAAATGGGTAATCAGTACCGGGTCGTTCTGAACATTAGGATTGAAGCTTCACCGGGACTTCTGGACTTAGTCGTATCGGATGCGATTGCCTCCATTGATCAGGACCTGGAAACGGTTTGGGATCAAACGTACCACGAATGTTTTAGTCCACTGCCTCCACAACCGACTCATCGGATGAAAGTAACTTCTTAAAGTGAGGAGGAACATATGTTGAATACAAAAAACTCTATCGAACTCTTTCCAAATATAAATAGTCAGCAAACAACAGATTGTTGTGATGAAAATGGGTTAGAATCTGCCGATTGCTGCTCTACTCCAGACTATTCCGCTTCTTTGAGTGTATATACTGAAATTAAGCAAAAATTAAAAGAGACATTTGAAAACGAAGTTACTATTCATGTGTATGATTATTCCCTACCTATGGATCGAGCGCTTGCAAAACGGAAGTTAAGATCTCTATTCGAAGAGCGAGGTTTTGCACATATACAGTCAGATAAGCTCATCGAGTTTGCTACACCTGCCGTTGTCATTAATGGTGAGCTTATGAGTTTTGCGGAACAGGTTGAATATGAACATCTCGAGAAAGCTTTACGTTCCAAGTACACACTACAGTAATGTATGAAGACCGCCGAGAGACCTCGGTGGTCTTTTGTTGTATGTAACATAAGCCAGATAATAGATATCTTAAAAAATCTGTGACTGTAGGAGGAGTTAGAGTGTGTGTTTATCCCTTCACAGGTTGACAACAGTTATCAGATTGAAGCATTGCTTTATTCAACAGTTTAATTGAGTTAATCACCATCTCCTTCTCAAATCCACTCATATGCGAAAAGATTTCATCTAGATAGGCACTCATTTGCTGATCAATAGTGGTTGCAACAAACTTCCCTTCGGTTGTAAGTGAGAGTAGATATACACGTCTATCTGTAGAATCTGGTGCTTTGTTAAGTAACTTAAGCTTCACCAAGGATTGAACCTGTCTACTGAAGGTTGTAATATCTGTTCCTAAAGTGTCGGCAATTTGCTGCATGGAGGGATTGTGCTGACGATCTACCTCATACAATATATGACTTTGGGCCGGCGACACATCAATAGCTCCCACGGTACAACAATTCTTATTGAGCAGACCAAACCGTCTGGTCATGATTTGGAACAACTCGCGTACATTTTCCATGTTTTATCACCTCACTTCAGTTATATCTTAACGCATGCAAAATCACAATTGTATATTTGGATTTTCGTTTGTTGAAAGTGTTAGCAGATAAGAATAACACATAGGACTACATAAAACTCAAGTTTTATATAGGAATTATAAGAATTTGTACTGTTAATGTCAGTTGCAAATATGTAACATGTTTTATAACATATGATTCGAGAAATCCCCTTAATCCATGTCATATCAGACACAACAGACTTTAATTTAGCTTTTTCGTTTTGTGTGTTACAAATATCATAATACCACCTCTCAATTGATGGAATATTTAGGTGATTATACTGGCTGCATGTGGTACTATTTTACTAAATATTGTATAGATTGGAGTGAACAAATGTGAACGATGAGGAAGAATTAGAGATACCAATTCCTGTTATTCAGAAGAAAATCACAAATGCGGATTTACTCTTAGGAAAGACTATTGAACCGATTAAAAGATTACAAGTTATTTCCGAAGATGACTTTGAAGATTTAGTTTGTGAATGGGCTACAGGATATCTTGCTCAGACATATGTAAAGGTTCGCCGCTGTGGGGGAGCCGGTGATATGGGTAGAGATGTAGTTGCATATTCAGTCTATGACAAGAAGGAGCAACTTATATGGGATAATTATCAATGCAAGCATTACGATAATGCTCTTACTCCCAGCAATATTTGGATAGAACTTGGAAAACTTTGTTACTACACTTATATTGGTAAATATACTGTTCCTAGAAAGTATTACTTCGTAGCCCCAAAAGGTGTATCTACAACTTTAGGAGATTTAATAGATGAGCCTGAATCTCTAAGAAAAGGACTCATAGCAAACTGGGAAACAAAGTGTAAGAAAAAGATTACCATTAAGCAGAATATTGAATTACAAGGAGATTTCTCTGATTATGTTACCTCCTTCGATTTCACTATTATTGATAGTGTTGAACCACAAAGATTAATCGAACAACATGCTCAAACTAGATATTTCCCTTATAGGTTTGGTGGACTTCAAAAGAACCGGCCTCAGCCAGTGCTTCCTCCTGAACAAATTGCAGAAGATGAGTTGTTATACATTACGAAGCTCCTTGAGGCATATTCTGATAGTCATAAAGTAAAGCGGATTATTGTTAAAGAGCTTCCTGAACATCATAACTTTTTTAACCATTTTGAAAGGCAAAGGAAATCTTTTTATTCTGCTGAATCACTAATGAGGTTTGAAAGAGATACACTTCCTCCTGGTGTAGATGCTTTTAAAGAGCTGAAGGAAGAAGTTTACGATGGCATAATAGATATACTTGAGTCTGAACATGAAGATGGATTTGAGAGAGTCAAAAAAGTTTGTCTAGCAGCTCGAAACCTAAATGTACCGAGTTATCCTCTATACAATTCACTGAAGGGTAATGATTTGGCAGGGATATGCCATCATCTGGCTAATGAAGACGAAATTAAGAAATGGGTGAACTAATGGCAGAGCATTCGGCGAATGATATGGCTTTTAATTCTCCATTGGAGATTGGATTAAGAGCTTTAATCATATTATCAGTGAATCAGCCGGCTTATCTCGATTTGCAAAGATTGGTTTACTACGATTACTTAGTATTACATACCAGGGATATCGGTGATCCCAATTCACCGGATTCAATTCACCCCGCTACTCCTCATCGTTCAGGAGAAATTGTTGTTCGAAGGAAAGCTATGCAAGATGGGTTGGATTTAATGTACAGTAGAACCTTATTAGAAATTGTTTTTGGGGGAAATGGTGTTTCTTATATAGCCACGGAATTATCAAATGCTTTTCTAGATCTTTTTGAGTCTGAGTATTATAAGTTATTACGGAACAATGCATTTTGGGTTAGTCAATTTTTTTCAGAATACTCGGATGAAGAACTAAAAGGATATATTGATAATAAACTTGGAAGTTGGGGAGGAGAGTTTATGTACGAAGCTCTTACAAGGAGTGGTCTTGAATGATTTACGGCTTTGAACTTAGAAAGCTCCGAATTATAGGGAATGATGAGAAAGCTTCAGAGGTTTCGTTTAAGAGTGGATTGAATGTGATTGCAGGCCCGTCGAATACAGGGAAAACTTATATTTTTGAATGTATTAACTTTATGTTAGGTGGTACCGAGTTACCTGAACCCATCGATGAAGCTAAGGAGTATCACACTGTCCAGCTTGAGATAATCAGCCGTAATAACCAAGTCTATACTCTTGAGAGAGGACTGACAGGGGGAAAAGTTAAAAAATATAACTCAGCTATTTCGGAAATTGAATCTAATAGCAAATTTACAGAATTAGCTCAAAAGCATGCGAAGAAAGAAAGCGTATCCAGTTTTCTCATGAAGTTGTCTGGCTTTATAAACACAGAGTTATTTGTAATTGACAGATTGTCAAACCAAGTGCGACAGTTCCTCTGTGAAAGATTCGTGAGCGGTTCTCCAGCCCAAGCATTTTCGGGGTCTGTGGTTAATCAGATCCAGTGAGTGGCCGAGATCTTCATCCTCTACTTGAGCGAAGTCGGTGCCCTTGGGATGAAACTCCCGCAGTAGTCCATTCCCATTTTCGTTGGAACCGCGTTGCCAGGAAGAATACGGGTCAGCAAAATAGACGTGAAAGCCATGTGTGTCTTCCAGGTTTGCATAGCAAGCAAATTCCTTGCCTCTGTCAGCCGTGGCTGTAAGGAAGGTGCCTTTAGGGTACTGGGAGATGGCTACACCAAGCGCAATTTCCATGGACAAAGCGGTACGATCCGGCATGAGAATGGCGGTATACAGCCGGGTTTTGCGTTCAATGAGCGTGGCTACGCATCCTTTACTTTTCCCACGACCTGATACGACGGTATCCAGTTCCCAGTGCCCAAACGTTTCTCGGGAACGAACCTCATTGGGGCGATCCGAAATGGATCTGCCGATAGCGAATTTACCGCGAGTTTCTGTGGGTTTCTGACGCTTCCCTTTGTGTCGAAGGACCTGTAACACGCCTCGAACTAGACGTCCGGCATAGAGCCAACGATAGATGGTTTTAAAGGAGACCGACGGCAGGCCTTGGATGCGGAAACGTTCCGTGATCTGTTCCGGAGACCACGTTGCCTGCAGTTTTTCCTCCAAGGAAATAGCTAAGACTTCGGACCATTTACCAGGTGAGACAGAAGCCTTACGACGCTCCTCATACGCGCTCTGAGCCTGTTCTGCCTGATAGGCTTGCGATGAAGTAGCACGATTCAATTCACGACAAATCGTCGAAGGATGTCTTCCTAATTCTTTTGCGATGCCTCTTGAACTTTGACCTTGCCGATGGAGGATTTCTAGCTTGCTGCGCTCGATTATGCTAAGATGTCTGTAGCTCATGGTGGATTCTCCTTGTGTGAATGGTTGTTGTGGTGACTTCATTCTACACGAATCCGGCCATGGGCCATTTTTTATTTATTTCCAGCGGGTGTCGCACTTCATATTACAATCTGTCAATTAAAAACAAGGGAACTAAGGAAACTCAAAGGTTCAGCTACCGTAGTTTTAACGATTATATTCTTATTAATGAGGTTGAGATCATTTCAAAGAACTCACCAATTCAATCTAAAAATAACAACCAAACCGCAGAGGAATCTATTTTTAAGCTTATCATCTCAAATAAAGATGATTCTGTAACACGAAATACAGTAAAGACTGACAACCAAAATGGTTTTTTTAATGCTCAAATAGATATTATTAATAAACTAATTTTGGATATAGAAGCGGAAATTAAATTATTAGAATTGCCACAGAGTGACCACAATTTATCTGGAGATATTGAACAGTTGTTATTAAAACGGAGTGGATTAAGTTCGGAAATCGAAACATTAACGGAAAAACGTAAGATCTTCTGGGAGAATATTCAAAGTAATGAGTCTAGGCTACTCTCTACTAATCAATTAATCAAGAGATTTTATCTCCTGAAAGAACAATATGAGACTGACATTAAAAGGTTATCATTCTTGATTGAAGGGGATCATTACTTTTCGATGTTAGACTTTGAAAGGTGTCCTCATTGTAATCAACTAATTACAAATACAGAAGATTGCGACCACGTAGAAATTAAACAAAGGAAGGACTCATATACGAAAGAACTTCTTAAAATAAATAGTCATCTTAAAGACCTTAATGATGCACTTGAGTCTATGGAAGGTGAAAAAGCTTTACTGTTAGAATCAACCTTAGATGTTAATCTAAAGTATGAAGAAATAAGTATTAAACTCGATGAGCAACTCTCTCCAAAGATACTATTCATTCAAGAGGAATTGACAGCATTTCTAAAAAAGCAAAAAAACATAATTGAATATTCTGGTTTTCGATCCTCGATTGAAAAACTGATGAATGAAAGAGAATTAATAGCAAGTAAATTAGTTTTAACAAAAGTAGACGAACAGAATCAAACTGTTGAAATGGACTACACTGGATTAATAGCTGAATTGTGTGTGCATATACAAAGATTTTTGACTGATTGGAACTTTCCGGATTCTTCTACTGTTGATTTTGATCCTAAAAATAAAGATGTTCTTATATCAGGAAAAGCAAGGAGGTTATTTGGAAAAGGATACCGATCTATTAGTTATGGAGCCTTTATTATAGGATTAATGGAATATTGTATTAGTAGCGCTTTGCCTCACCCAGGATTTGTTGTCCTTGATTCCCCTGTAACCTCCTATAAGGAACAAGATGAAAACGAAGATAAGACGCCTGAAGAACTGCAAAACAAATTTTTTGAAGAATTAGCTCAAACAAAACGACAAGTAATTATATTGGAAAATAAAAAACCTCCAATATCTATTTTAAAAAAAATAAATTACATTGAGTTTACAAAAAACAAAGAAGTAGGGAGATATGGTTTCTTTAATGTATAACAGCTTGTATTTCTTTCAATTAACAATTCTTTTTAATGTTTGTTATTGGGAAATGTGATGAGTATAAGCTGGTATGAACTCACTATCGAGACATGAGATTGAATAAAATTTTCTTGAACCGTTAACCGTTGATCTGAAAATGATCGACGGTTTTTTTGTGAAAAGGGGCTAATTAATAAAACGTTGTTACATTTATGCACAGATAAACATAGAGTTAGAACAGAATACGGTACATAACGACATAGGGTGGATATAATGCAGTTATTACCATTGTTTCTTTTCCCGATCTGGGTAAACCGACCTTTGAAGTTGAAAGGTCGGTATTTTTTGTCTTAATGTAACATTCAATTAGTATGGCAGAGTGTCATTTTCACATGAATTATGTTATCCTTTGGGTAAATTGTGTCACTCTTCATATCGGAGGTCAGGAAGAGGTTTCGATTGAAGAGTTTGCTACTTTAGATGAAGAAAATCAAGAACCGATCACCACATTAAATTATCTCCATGAGGGGGATTAAAATGAGTAAAACGAATGAAGAGTTTATTAAACAACAGCGAGTTGGCGACCTCCCGAAAGTGAAACTCATGGCTCCTTCGTTAGATGGTGGTCCTGATCGCGAAGTGACCGTTGTTTACCAGCGAAAGGCAAACTATGGTACGCCGTCATTCCTCAAAGATAAATAAACGATTTCTAATGAAAAGCCAACGCTTATATGTTGGCTTTATTCTTTATATGTGATAAAAGAAATTATAACGTTCAAGCAGGTGTGGACCACCCCAATTTCAGGACTCATTTAGCTTGGTGAAAGGCAACAACAATTACATAATTGAATTGAATTCTACAAGTTAAAATGAATATTTTTGTACGATTAAAAAGCTTGGATTGGATGTTTTGCTCAATAATGGGGGTTATCAGGCAGCAATCCATAGTAGAAATATCTTCATACCGTTGGCATATTAAACTATATGAAATGAGAAGAAATACTAGGAACATAGATACAGATAGGCACATTTATCCATACATTGAGACCAACTTCCGATACTCACTACTCTTTACTTTGAATAAAATATACAGAAATAGTAAATACCACTCACTAATCTGCTGAGGCAAAGGAGAATAGATTAGTGAGCATAGAAAAAATCGTTCATTTTGTTCAATCATCAAACTATGAGCAAATGCACAGTTCAGGTGCAAAAGTACAATTGCTGAGACAAGCGATTGGTGAATATCAATCATCCCTTGGACTTCAGAGACTTGAGTGGACAGAACAAAATGTTGTTGGCAAATTTATTGCAACTAAAGAGTACGATTTGAAAAATCAGCAATTGTTTGACTTATTTGATAATCATGGTGTTCTATCTAAGGTGGTCCGAATTAAATTAAACAACCTAAATGAGTCAGAGAAATTATCACTTCAAGAATTCTATACAGCTAGCAACCAATACTTAAGATTTTCTCCGATTAGAGCTAATAGTGGCCACAGAGAAGAGGAACTCTGTGCGTATAGAAAGAACATCACAAAAAACAACATATACTGGCTTTTAGATCAATGGAAACATTATAAAAGGATTTACTCAAGCTTTGTTGAACAGTGGGAATCCATACGTAATCTCGTATTTAAGGAGATGCTACGAATAGAACAGTACAAAGTATCTTTACCTATAGGAAGGCTAAGTGTAGTAATTCCAAATCCATACATTGATGCTGATGCTGTATATAGGCTTGGAGGGAAGAATCTGATACAACGGAGTGGAAAGATTGATATGGAGCAAGTAAAATTATATGCAGCTAGAAGATACTTTTCATTATCACAAGTGTATGAGCTTCTAAATGTTCAGAACATCCAATCGAAATATTTGCTTTTAACATTAACGAGTGAGCGTAATATGATGGAGGGACTAGTACAGCAGAATAATCGATACTCATGGATTAATTTACAAAGTGAAACATCGTGGAAGGAATAAATTTAAAACACAAAAAAGCCGATGTCAGAGACATCGGCTTTTTTGTGTTAACTATCGAAAAATTCAGATAAGAGCAGGTTAACCTTTTTTAAATCGGAAGATTTCATAGGCCAAAGCTTCTCATTGATCTCGTTTAGCAATTTCTCTTTATCATTGTTTCCAATCTTAACATACTTGCTGTAATAAAAGAGTTCATGGACATTGACTTGAAGAGCATCCGCAATTTTTTGAAGATTTAACAAGGTGATATTTTTCTCGGCACGTTCAACGCCCCCAATGTAGGAGAAGTGAAAACCAGCCATTTCGCCTAATTCTTCCTGCGAATATCCTTGTTTTTTCCGTAATTCGCGAACACGTTGTCCTACTAATCTTAAAACAGGTTCGTTCATTGCCACACCTCTAAATTCAGTCTAAACAATGGGAAACCTTCGATACATTAATGTATATAGATTATTTTAATAAAATGATAAGTATATATATCAATTTATCTGGACATAAATGATAAAGGAGGTTGAGAGGATGACAAATCACATAAAAGCAGATGTTGGAGTTGCTACCATAACAGCTCAAGGAATTTTATTTAACGACAGAATATACACGAATCGTGCAGTGATAAAAAAGAAATGGTTTGATTTGGCTAGAGAACAAGGAGAGTGGAAGATTCCTATCGTTCATATCAAAGACTATCGTGAAGCAATTCTGATCATTTCGTTAAAATATCAAGAAGTAAGTGTCGCTACATGGGTGAGCTTAGAAAAGAGAAACGCAAAGGATGTGGATGATTATCACGATCGATTGAACCAACTAAAGCTGCTAAAGAAGAACATTACAAAACAGATTAACTGAACACGGTAAACAATAAAAAAAAGCCTTGTTCAAAGAGAACAAGACGTAGGAAGGTGGAATTCAATCAAATTTCAATCAATGAGACTCGGCAGTATAAGGTACTTCTCTAGTGAATCAATATTACGTTGGGCCAATTGTTGTTTCATATTGCGGACAGTATTCGTAGCTGCGTATTGAACTCCAAATGAATGGGTGAGCTGGCGTACAGTAACTTCTGAGGCACCAAATTTCAAAGCATACTTCTTAACCATAGCTTGAATCGCACGCTTTGAAATTCGTTTGCCTTGTGTTTCACCGTTAGGTTTTGCCAAGAATAACGCTCGCTCACCTGATTGAGGAGCATACGTATCAGTTCTGACTTTCAAGTAATCGTACAGATAGGTTTTTGCATTATAACCAAACATAATTCGGTGTTTCGTTCGTACGCTAGCTTGCTGCCTTGTCACGATAATGTAGCCTTCCTGAAGGCTAATATCATCCAGATCCAAATTGACAATATCACTTACCATGACTCCAGACTCTAAGAGCAAGGTAACAATACTGACATCACGAGCTCGATTCAGGTTATGGAACCACTGGGCTTGTACATTATTTTGTTCTATAACGCCTTCTTGTACAAACTTAACAAATGCAGGAATTTCATTGAGACGTAGGATCTTGTTCTGTAACTGACGTGCGACCTCAATATTATTGCTGGGTCTTTCCATGATGAAAGTAGCGAAAACATTACGTTTCAAAATAGGAGTTTCGTTATACTCAAATCTCAAATGAAGATAGGTAAACAATGAGCGCAACGAATGAAACTTACGAACCAGGGACTTATATTGCAAATTTCTAGACGTTGTCAAGTAATCTGCGAATTCTTGTACATGTTCACGCGTTATATCATTGAACATGTCTAAGGTAAGTTCTTTCTCGGTAGCAACGAACGGCCACAGATTTGGTGCGATCCAGCCAAAAAAAATACGAAAATCTCGGGTATATTCTAACAAAGAAGAAGGAGACCGATCATGATCTAGCTTATGTTCAATAAAACATTTTACGGCCAAAGGTAACTCGTCAATCAGCTCTGATAGCAAGGCTAAATCTCTGGATTCTTGTACTTTCATAAACATGGACACCTTCCTTGATCTCTTTTCAGGTTGTGTGCCCAAAATACCTTGGTTTAATACGTTCATGATGAAATTTCGTCGATTAAATTACTGTTTTGAAGATGATTTTTCAGCAATGATTCGAGAGGGGCATCCAAAACTTGTAACAGCAGATACAAGTTGTATGCACTGATCACATGCCTTCCCCGCTCAATATTGGCAAGGGAAGAACGAGCAAGATGATAGTTCTGACATAACTCTTCTTGCGTTTGCTTTTTTAATTTGCGAAGATCCCGAAGCTGCTCACCTAACCATTTATAAAATTCTTCTTCTGACATATAGAATTCTCTCCCTCTATCATTCTATTACTTCTTAGTATGTTCATAGAAAGGCAAGTTTTATACATGCATGTGTATAAAAACTTGAATTTTTGTTTATACAGGTAAACAAATCTAAAGGGGTAACTTGCTATGAATAGAAAGGAACTCTTGAAGTACCAGCCCATCAAGATTCTACGAGGCAAAAAATATGGAAACAATTATTGGACCCCGCGTGGAAATAAAGTCGATAAGCGAATTGTCGAGCTATATAGTGATCTGGAATACGATCACTGGGTTGTGGTTGATTCGGATCCTGAAGTCATAACTTATTGTGAGCAACCATTAGAGATCTCCTATGTATTAAACGGCCAACTCCGTACCTCTATCTTTGATATGTGGATTTTAAAAAAAGATGGATCGGAAATTTTTGTGGAAGTCAAATACAACAAGGAACTGACATCTAAACATCCAAAACACGCGAGAACACTACGACAAATCGAAGCACAAAAAGAATGGTGTCGTATCAACAACAAAAATTATGTAGTTCGTACAGAAGACGATATAAGAAAGGGCCGACATTCAGTTGAGAACCGAACCTCCTTATGTATGTCAGTAGTCAATAGTAAGAAGCCTGTTTATTTAAACGAAGTGCTCGGTGTTATTTCACGTGAAGGGATAAAAATTAAAGAAGTTGTGTTAGAACTATCTAATCTTCCTGTTGAAGATATACTTTTAAGCCTAAAATGGCTCCTTTATGAGGGGGATATCAAAGCGAACATGGAAGATCAACTTATCGGATTTGAAATGGAGGTTCGGAGATAGTGAGCAGATCGCGAATATATGAGCAGGATGGATTAGAACCTGACCAAGCAAATCCTGAACTTTGGCCCTCTGTAGATGAGAATGTTCTCACTGAATCTGCACTTACAGTGTATGTGCAGCGTAAAAACGCAGTAATAATGTATTTCCGGAGGGATGATTTAAATAATATTCAACACACAACCGGAGTTTCACCTCGAAATCTGAGAAGATTAATTCAAAGATGTATTCAGTACGATCAAGATGGAGTTGTTTTTGGATTTCGAGGATTGATTCCACAAAAAAATATAAAGAAATATGAGTTAGATTTATTAGGTCAAAAAAGAAATAAAGATCAAAAAACCGGAGAATTCAATCGTTTTATGGACATGCATCCAGATATTAAAGACCTGGTAGAAGACCTTTTTTTAGGAAGAAAAAAGCGTTCATTGGAACCTGTCATGAAGTTAAAGCACATACACAAACGATTTATTGATCAGTGCAGGGAAAAGGGAATAACTCTCTCTGATTACCCTTTAAATACAAAATGGATGGGGTATAAGGCTTTACAACGTTACATTAAACAAATAGCTGAGAGAAACTTTAGAAAGGCTGCATCTCGCCATGGTAACGATGCGTTTCAAAAAGCAAACCGAGTAGGGGAGGCGGATCAAAACTCACTATCAAATCTATTCCCCTATCAGAAAGTTCAGTTTGATGCTCATCGAATTGATGGTTTTTTTACAGTAGATATTGTTACACCAGACGGAGATCCTATGACCTTAACGCTTGAACGGTTCTGGATTCTTACCATCATTGATGTAAGTACTCGGAACATTTTAGGATATTCTATTTCACTAAGTAGAGAGTATGGGGGAAGTGACGTGATGCACTGTGTTCGTAATGCTATCATGCCACATAAACGGCTTGAATTGACAATCCCAGGCCTGAATTACCATCCCCCTGGTGGTTTCCCATCAGAAAAGTTTCCTGAGTTAGAGTGGGCAGTGTGGGATGTGATGTGTCTAGATAATGCAAAATCTCACTACGCTAAAATGGTACAAGATCGACTCACGAATTTAATTGGATGTACACCGAACTTTGGTCCCGTAGCACTTCCAATGAGAAGAGGAGTGATTGAAAGGTATTTTAAAAACTTAGCAGGAAGCTTATTTCATCGGTTACCAAATACAACGGGGAGTGGTCCGGATGACCCTAGAAGAAATAATCCTGAAGAGACCGCTCTTCGTCTTAACATCACATACGAACATTTATTGCAACTCGTGGATGTAATGATTTCTAATTACAATGGCACACCTCATGGAGGGATTTATCATCAAACGCCACTTGAACTTCTTGAAAAAAGGATACAACTAAGAGGTTTATTACCAAGGCGCCTGGAAGAAGAGAAACGATCGGAGATGTTATTTATGCAAACCCAAATAAATCGAACCGTAAGAGGCTCTCTAGTGACTGGAAGAAAGCCTTACATTCAATATGAAGGTGTAGAGTACCGGAGTGAAAAACTTGCGAACTCTGCCCATCTAATAAAGCAAGAGTTAATTATACATGTAAATGTTGACGATCTGCGTACCATAAAAGCATTTCTACCCGACGGCAGTGAATTCGGTTATTTAACAGCCAGTGGAAGGTGGTCACTTACTCCACATTCCTTGCAAACGAGACGTGCAATCAATTCATTAGTTCAGCGGAGGCTAATTCATTACACGACTTGGGATGACCCTATCTTCGTGTACACTGACTATTTATTGAGTAAAGAAAATTCCAAGAAATCAACAATAAATAAAATTACTCAAGTAAAAGAGGTAAGTAAACAAAAGCCGACAGCTGAAGCAGAAGAACAAACAAAAGCATTAGAAGAAGCAAAAGCACAAAATGATTTATTAGACAAAGTTCGAGAAGAACAATTGAATAGGGAAAAGCTCAATGAGATGGATAATTATGAGCGTTTATTAAAACAATTCAAGACAAAAATGTACTAAAAAAAGGAGAAGATAACATTGGATAATCACTTGATACCTGTTGGAACACACCCTATTGAAGTAGGCCATTATTTACTCCCAACCAAAGAGGTACTCCGTTTAATGGATAATCTCAAAAAGATTGTACTGAACCGCTTACCAGGAATGATTGTCTATGGTCGGCCACGTCTCGGAAAAACTACTGCATTAAAATTTGCTTTGGAGAATCTGCCGCATTTTATGAATGCACCCATACCAATCTTTATAGCCAACAGCAACTCATACAAGTTTCCCAACGAAGGAAAATTTTATGCGGATCTTCTCCATGACTTTGATTTTCCGTTTATAGCTAGAAGACAAGCCGATGAAATGCGGAATCAAATTGTCAATTTGCTAAAAGAAAGAGCGGAATTGTCTCGCTTAAGAAGGGTTATCTTGATTATGGATGAGGCACATCGCCTAACAGAATCACATTTTATTTGGTTAATGGACATCCACAATCAACTGGATCGTGCGAAAATTAGTATGACTGTGATTTGCGTAGGTCAAGAAGAGTTGCTCACGAGAAGAACATTCTTTCTAGGACAACGTAAGTCTCAAATCATTGGACGCTTTATGACACATGAGCATCGTTTTTTCGGTATCACTTCCTTGGACGATATCAGAGCTGTTCTTCGATGCTACGATTCATCGGAAATCTCCGCATATCCCGAAAACAGTGATTGGAGCTTCACTAGATATTTTTTTCCTGAAGGATATGCGAAAGGTCATCGCTTGGAGGAAGATGCTGCTTTAATTTATCAACAATTTCAAAATATTCGTAGCGAACATGGGGTTCATTCAAAACTTGAGATCCCTATGGAGTACTTTACGTATGCTGTTGAAAACGCTCTGAAGATATACGGAGCTCATGGGGAACAACTTGAATGGATTTCATCTCAAGATTGGTTAGAATCCATCAAACTTAGTGGCTACATTGAGTCAGAAATTTATATGTCTTTAGCAGGTAGTGGTGATTAATAAATGAATGTTGTTTGGAGGAAAGAATGGATCAATGAATATGAATCGCCCTGGTCTGTATTTGAAAAATTGGCTTTGGTAAACCTTACGGATCGGAACGAGATTCTAAAAGTCCTTGGCAGTACTCATGTAAAGAACATTAAACATCACATTGGAGATAACCAAAGAGAACTATTACAGTTAAATGGTTTTAACGTCGAAAGACTTCATCAAACATTGGATTTCAACTTACAAGAGCACAATAATAAAATTATTCATTCGTTGATAACTCCATTTTCTGAATTATATAGTTCCTGGGAGCATTGGTTTCATCCAGATTTACACTGGTGTTCGCAGTGTATGGAGGGAGGGTTTCATTCTTGGTTGCATCAGTTCAGGCTTTTCGATGAGTGTGTATTTCATGATCTTAAATTGAATCATGTTTGTCCAGGCTGTAGGTCAGCAATACCTTTCTTGTTGTCGAATAGACAGTTAAAACATGCATTTCAATGTAAATGTGGACATGCCTTTTCTAATTTTCATGTGTCCAGTTGGAACGAATGGAGATCGCCTGATCAAATGAATCCCGATGTCCTTCGTTGGCTCCAAGCAAACCAGGCAAGCATGATGACGTCAAATATGCAGTCTAAATGGATCATTCATGCAGAACATTGCAATCTGAAGCGATTAGTTAAGGAGTCGCCTGAAGCAATAAAAGTATTTCATTCAGACGACTCCTTACATAGGGGAGATTATTTCTCTAATCGTTTCCAAAAAGAATTACTGCGAGTTATTTCTGGTACTGTTCAACGAGTTGTAGAGCGACTATTTCAGGATTCACTCCAAAACCATCAACATTGCATCACTCAATTAATGGAGCTAAGAAAATCGAATGAAGCAATTGAGTTTCCTGAAATTTGTCCCTTTGCCTATGCTTATGTTTTTTGGAGGAAATCTATTTTAAAGGAGGAACATTTCTATGGCTATAATTCTTTAAGAACAACCTTGATTTCTGATGCTGAACCACTAATAATCAGGGATCTTCTGGAGTATTTTTCTGATCAGGTCTTCAGTTATCAAATGAAGATTCTCCAAAGGCTTGATGCAAGGATACTTTTTTGGATTCTTGAAAAACTAGTTATGCAGTTCAGTGAAAATTTCTTCTGTACTTGGTTAGAGATTGCAGGGAAGAGGAGTAAAGAAATTAGCGTACCATCTTGGCAGGAAATTGAAAAAATGAGAGATCAGTCTTTTCCAAGTGTTGCTTTTAAGTACAATTTTGATGAGAGCAGTTCTTCCAGCAGCATTGAGTATTATCATCTAAGTAAAAATGAATCGATACTTAATAAATTCGAATGTCCTTATCAGCATGAAAGTGCTAAAGCGGATATTCAGTCAATGATATCGTACATGCCACAAAAAGTTGCAATGCTTATCATGAACAATCCAAGTGATGAGAATAAGATGCTACAAAAAACAGTCGAGACATATGTAAAAAAATTGAATTTCTGATAACCGTTAATCTGAAAAGATTGACGGTTTTTGTGTTTAATAATTCGTTAAACGTACTCTGAAAATGGAAAGGGGAACGGCAATCGGTACAAGTTCTTGTCCTTTAACGGTACATGTTCTTGTCCTCCGACAACAGGTAATGAAAGCCAAGTTCCTTCGACACCTGTTACGATTTACGTCCCTGTAGTAAATGGAGAGAACGCAACTAAAGAAGCGAAACTCGCAGCCGTGGAAGCACATGTTACACAACCGCTGGAAGGTACGCCGATCACAGCTACAGTAGTAGCCGGAAGCAAAGCTGGAGAGTATATCGTGACGTATCATAACGGAGCACAAGAAACAGTGAAAACACTCACTGTAGCCTTCGTAGTCCAAGCTGC
>NZ_JABMCB010000168.1 GCF_013359935.1 Paenibacillus xylanilyticus | reverse complement strand
GCATTTGTTTCACAAATGCTCGTTTGGTGGCGATAGCGGAGGGGTTCCACACGTACCCATCCCGAACACGACCGTTAAGCCCTCTAGCGCCGATGGTACTTGGACCGAAGGGTCCTGGGAGAGTAGGACGTTGCCAAGCGATTCCCTTTGGGGTATTTTTTTTGCCCCCCTCGTAGAGAAGAAGGGAAATATTTAAGGGCCCTTAGCTCAGTTGGTTAGAGCGCACCTCTGATAAGGGTGAGGTCGGTGGTTCGAGTCCACCAGGGCCCACCATATTGATTCACCCCAGCAACATGGGGCCATAGCTCAGCTGGGAGAGCGCCTGCCTTGCAAGCAGGAGGTCAGCGGTTCGATCCCGCTTGGCTCCACCATTCCCTGATAGCTCAGTTGGTAGAGCACTCGACTGTTAATCGAGTTGTCACAGGTTCGAGTCCTGTTCGGGGAGCCAT
>NZ_JABMCB010000167.1 GCF_013359935.1 Paenibacillus xylanilyticus | reverse complement strand
GCAAGGAGCCAGCCGCCGAAGGTGGGATAGATGATTGGGGTGAAGTCGTAACAAGGTAGCCGTATCGGAAGGTGCGGCTGGATCACCTCCTTTCTATGGAGAATCGTTTCCCGTAGCGGAAACATTCAAATAAGCAGGTTCACTGAACCTGCGCAACTCACTCGTTGCTCAGTTTTGAGAGCTCAAACTCTCAAAACAGCTTGCTTTTGCATGGAGCTTGTTCTTTGAAAACTAGATATCGAAACGAAAATTGCGAAT
>NZ_JABMCB010000166.1 GCF_013359935.1 Paenibacillus xylanilyticus | reverse complement strand
GCGCCCGGCTGCGCGCCGTGCGCCTGCGCCAGCACCGCAAGCCAGCACGCCGAAGGCGATGCCTGCCCGCGGTGCTGGACCTGCCCCGCTCCAGGCGATACGCCACCCGCACGCTGGTGGTGTCGCCCCCGCGGGGCAGGATGGCGCTGCCGCCGCACATGCGGGCAGCGCAGGGGCTCTGCCGCCTGCGGAGCCGGCAGGCGCACCCGGCGGCTACGCCGAGGGCTACCGCGACGGCGTATTCGCGGGCGGGGAGGCGCTGGTGGCGCAGCACATTCCGCCGGACCATATTCTGCCTGCCGTAGCGGCGGCAGATCTGATTGCGGCGGGTTTTCGCCAGTACGCGCCCAGCCTCACCCGTTTGGCCAGCCCCCACGAGGTGGCTGACCAGATCCGGGGAGCGCTGGATGCACAGCGCCCCCTGTCGGTCGTTCGCCTCGGGGATGGCGAACTGCTGACGCTGGCAGCCGACACGGTGCTGCCCGGCGAGCAGGTGCAGGAGCTCGCCCCGTTCCTGCCTTACGCAGGGGTGCCGCGCTCCGTTCCCGAGATTCGGGCTGCGCTAGCCGAAGCAATTCAGGGGGCGGATTGGGTCGGGGTGCCCATCTCGCGAGCGCCCACGTTTCAGGGCTTGCTATTCCCGGTCATGCGCCACTTCGGGATTGACTGGTCCCGGTTGAAGCTGACCAGTTCCACGATCAACTACAGTCTGCATCAGTCGGGACTGCTGCTGCCTGTACTGAATGGCCGCCGCGTACTGCTGATCGGCCGCCGGGCGAGCGAACTGGGTGCACTCCTTCTCAGCCGCGGGGTCCAGGTGACAGGGATCATTGGTGCTGTCGCCGGTTTCATGGACATTCCCAGAGTGATGCAGGAAACAGCAGCGCATGACTTCGACATTGCTTTGGTAGCCGCAGGTATTCCGGCCGTGGTTCTGTGCACGCGCATTGCCGGGGAACTTGGAAGGGTAGCTCTGGATTTTGGACATTTGGCTGACAAATTGGTTACAGGAGAGCTTCATCTCTAATGGACAGTCTGGCGGGTGGTTTTTACGTAACACATCCGGATGAGGGGAAATGGAGGAAGCAACGTGAGCAAACCAGGTAAATTACCCAGACAACGGCATGTTTCTGGACCCGCCGAAGTTGTTCTGCATTCCGCTGGACAGAGCTCTGTGCGGAAGTCGGGACGCAGAGGGAAAGGCAAGCGGGGGGACAGAGCTGCTAAACTGTACAAACAAGGTTACAGCAGGGGATACGATGAAGGAGTACGGCAGGGGCAGAGTTCTTTTGGACTGGTATTTGAAGGGGTCAGCATCATTATTCCGACCTATAATCAGCGGGAGTATGTCCTCAAGTGTGTATCCAGTATCGAGAAACATACGCCCGCTCCCTACGAAATTATCGTTGTGGATAACGCCTCCAAGGACGGTACAGCGGAAGCGATGCTGCGCAAAGGCGGCATGGTGAGGGTGGCTGCACTGGACGTCAATCGCGGATTCGCCGGAGGTGTCAACCAGGGCCTGATGATGGCAAGAGGCAGACATATCGTGGTCCTGAATAACGATACGCTGGTCACGCCAGGCTGGCTTGACAACATGATGGCATGCCTTGACAGTGATCCCGAGATCGGTCTGGTTGGTCCGGTCACCAACTATATTGGCGGCGATCAGCAGATTGACGTTCCGTATTCTGAGGTAGAGGATATGTGGTCTTTTGCCAGGAGACACAATCGGCCTGACCCTGATAAGCATCGGATGACCGAACGGCTCGTCGGATTTTGCTGGCTGTTCTCACGAGAGCTGCTGGAGCGGGTGGGATATCTGGATGAAGGGTATGCGGTAGGCAACTTTGAAGATGATGACTGGATGATTCGGGTGAAGCTGGCAGGATACAAGCTTGCGGTTGCAGGCGATGCATTTATTCATCACTTTGGAAGTGTCAGCATGAAGGCGCTTGGCGAACAGGATTTTGCGACAGTGAACAAGGGGAACGAACAGTTTCATTCCCGAAAATGGGGAGACCCGCACACGCTGGTCGCAAAAACATTGCAGATCGCGCAGCATATGGCACAGGCGAATTCGACTGTACCGCCGGATTGCATCGATCCGGGGAAGACCGATCCGCGGCAGCGAATTGCCACCCAGAGCAGTCACGACGGCTTGCCGAAGCCAAGACGCAGCAACGACTTTTATCCGGAAGGCTGCTTCGTATCGGATGTCAAAGGCGATGTATATCGTCTGACCGGAGGATTGCGACGCAAGTTGAATATTCCCGTACCGCGCGGAATATCTCCTGTTCAGGTAGCCAAACCGGATCTGCTCGGCATTCCTGCCGGAGAAGCTGTAGTATCCGCTGGCGAAATTCAGGGATGGCCGCTTGACGTCCGACATGTGCATATCTCATCGATTCATGATTCGGCCAACGGCTGGTCGGAGGGTTGTATCGTTGCTGCAGCTGATACGCCAGAAATCCGGTATCAGATCAACGCAGGCAAACGCAGGAGGTTCGTAACAGTCTACGCAGCAGAAAGGTGGGGAGTCCATTCAGGTCATGTGCTGACCGTATCACCGGAACAGCTGCATGTGATTGAAGAAGGCTTGCCGATCATCGCCCCGCCGCAGCTCTTGAACGAAGATTTGTAATGTGGAGGCTTGCTGTGAACCGGATCGGCATGATGCGAGATGTAATGTGCAGCGTATTGCACCATTTCATTTCGCATCCGGGCTTTACATATAAGAATTTTATCCATGATGATTGAAACGTAAGCGGTTTCACCTTACACTATGACCAATTGAATCTTCGCAGAGCTAACTTAGGATGCGAACTAGGGATGGTGCATGATGAAGAATAAAGTTGTATTACTAGCCGAACGAATTACCCATGATTTTCTGCATGATCCAGTGAAATCATCCCATCAGATCATTGGAAAAGGTTTCGTCAATCAGGTTTGCCTCGTTGAGACGGAACAACATAAAGTGGTTGTTCGCATGAATGACAAAGCCAATTATCCCACTTTTATGAAGGAAAAATGGTGCATTGAGCAAGCTGCGGCAGCGGGTATTCCTGGCCCAGAGACGTTATCCGTCGGAATCACGGACGAAACGGCATATATGATTCAAACATTTGTCGAAGGAGATAACGGATTGGACACAACCGTAGACACGACCGATATCTGGAGAAAACTTGGTGAATATGCGAAATGTATTCATTCCATCCCAGTGGATGGTTTTGGGGAGCAGATGGACCCTGTCCAGGGCAGGTTTTATTCCCCTCCGCATCCGGGATCAGACGGCAGTTGGCAGGGTTATGTGCAGTACAATATCCAGAGCTTAACGGAGCATGACCCCCTGATTGCGTTTGGCGTAATCACGAAAACGGAATCGGGAATGGTACGACATTGGTTTGAAAATGTGAAAATGGAAGAGTTCCGTTTCGGCCTGTGCCATGGTGACCTCTCATTGAAGAACACGATGGTTTCCCAGACAGGACAAGTTACACTGCTGGATTGGGGAAATGCAGAAGTCACTGTTGTACCTTATGGCGATATCATACATATGATATGCTGCCAGATCCACGGGGAAGGCCCTGAACCTGAACAATTGAACGCTTTTTTGGACAGTTACGGGCTGAATGAAAAGGAGCTTGATCTGCTAAGACATGTATTGCTGCTCAAGACCTTTGATAATCTCAGATGGGCTATCGATCAAAGTCCGGATCAGGTTCATTTTTATGTTGAGATGGCCCAAAAAGTCTTTCACATGGTCAAGGAGGCAAGCAAAAAATAAGGGCTGCTTCTGCCGTTCTAAAAAAATTAAATTTAATCTTTCTATGTGGTTATAGGTTTATTCTATTAGCAGCTCCATTGACGCTTGAAGGCACGAGGAGTACATTTATAGCCATAATTCTTATTCAACAGGTAGGAATTAAAGGTCTGAGGACTTGCCTCGATCTTAATCTTGAATTCAATCAGGAGGGTTGTCGATGTCTTCATCATCCAAAAAAGTAGTGCTATGGAGCAAAACAGGCTGTCATTTCTGCGGTGAGGTCAAAGCGTTTTTGACGTCACGGAATCAGCCTTTTGTGAACATTGAAGTAGAAGGCAATGACGTGCTCAGGGATGTACTTGAAGCGAAATATGGCATTCGCCATGTTCCTGTCATTGAAGTGGGAGGGGAAGGCAAGTTTGAGGCTTTGCTGGAACCAGATCTGGAGAAGCTTGCCGCGCTTCTCGCGCAGCCGGGCGAAGCGGCAGCTGTCTGATCGGCCCTTGCAGGATAGATGAATTTCGTTGCTTCCGGCTGCGGAAAACTGCACAGGGAGTGGACTACAGGCGGGAGCGACGGAATAATGGCTCTTATTCAAAACCCTTATTTCCATATAGAAAAGTTCTATTAGTCACACGGTTGACCCTTTCACAGGGCAGTGATAAGATTTGTGAAATTATAAAACTGACCAAACTCATAGGAATAGTTAACTTTTGAGTTTTGGGGATGTGAACCTTGTGACTTGGACCTTGTTGCATCAACCTAATCCAATATAGGGAAGGCGGAATGTATATGACAGCAAAACGCAGTTTGAAATTTGGAGCCATTGTTCACGGTGTCGGAGGCAGCATGACCACATGGAGACACCCGGAGATTCAGGCGGATGCAAGTGTGAATTTTGAGTTCTACAAACGCCAGACGCTGAAAGCGGAAGAAGGCAAGTTCGATCTCGTTTTTATTGCTGACGGTCTGTATATTACCGAAAAATCCATTCCCCACTTCCTGAACCGGTTCGAACCGATTAGTCTGTTGTCCGCCTTGGCCGCAGTTACATCGCGGATCGGTCTGGTTGGAACCCTCTCCACGTCCTATAGCGATCCGTTCACTGTTGCCAGACAGTTTGGTTCGCTGGATCTGATCAGCGACGGTCGTGCAGGCTGGAACGTGGTTACCTCCCCGCTTGAAGGATCAGCCAAGAACTACAGTAGAAGCAACCACCCTACCCATCCGGAACGATATCGCATTGCAACCGAATATTTACAGGTGACCAAAGGCCTTTGGGATTCGTGGGAAGATGATGCATTTGTCAGAGACAAGGAGAGCGGTGTCTTCTTCGATCCATCCAAACTGCACACACTCAACCACGAAGGAGAGTTCTTCTCGGTACAGGGACCACTGAACATTGCCCGTTCACGACAAGGTCAGCCGGTTATTTTCCAGGCAGGTTCCTCTGATGATGGCAAAACCCTTGCTGCAAAAGAAGCCGATGCGGTGTTTACCGGACATGATACGATCGAAGATGCACAAGCCTTTTACAAGGATGTCAAGACGCGTGCTGCTTCCTATGGACGCTCTTCTGGGGATATCGTCATTCTGCCAGGCATCAGCCCGATTGTAGGACGGACGGAAGAAGAAGCCGAGCGTAAATACGAGGAGATTGCCAGTCTCGTTACGATCGACAAAGCACTGGATTATCTGGGGCGTTTCTTCGAGCATCATGACTTCTCCCAATATCCGCTGGATGAACCGTTCCCTGAACTGAACGGCATTGGCAGCAACAGCTTCCGCAGCGGCACGGACAAAATCAAGAAGGACGCCAAAGAGCAGGGATTGACACTGCGCGAAGTGGCATTGCGAGCAGCTACACCGAAGAGCAAATTCCTCGGCACACCGGAACAGGTAGCTGACAAAATCCAGGAGTGGTTTGAAGCAGAGGCTGCTGATGGGTTCATTATTCATTCGGAACTGCCAAGTGGCTTGTCCGATTTCGTGGAACTGGTCGTTCCGATTCTGCAGGAGCGGGGCATTTACCGTACAGAGTATGAGCATGACACACTCCGTGGCAATCTCGGTGTGCAGATTCCGGTGAATCGTTATACGGCAGCCCGGGAGCAAGTGCAGCAGGCATAACAATCATGACTGTCGGAGAAATGAACAGCAGGTTATAACACTTAAATAAAGCTTTCTTGCACATTAAAACCGACTTATCTCATAGGTTATATCAAAATAAAAATGACACCTGTATACACAGAGGGGGAAACGATATGAGCAGGTCTATCGCGTGGATGAAAGTTATGGCATTGGCAGCAGTATTGGTAATGGTATTGTCCGGTTGCGGAGCGGGTGGCAGCTCCAGCGGTTCGGCTCAAGCATCTGGTGGTGAACAGGCCAGCCAAGCGGAGGGCGGGAATCTTACCTTCGCTCTTGCCACATCACCGGATACGCTGGACCCTCATCGGAGTGGGCTTGCCGTGACGGTACGTGCCATCCGGACCATCTACGACAATCTGGTGGTGCAGCTGCCTGACGGTTCCATCAAGCCGTGGCTCGCCACGGAATGGAGCGTATCGGAGGATGGCAAGAGTTATACGTTCAAGCTCCGTGAGGACGTGAAGTTCCACGACGGCACACCGTTTAATGCTGAAGCCGTGAAATACAATCTGGATCGCGTCATCGATCCGGCCACCAAAGCTGCCAATTCCCTTGCGCTGATCAGACCCTATCAATCTTCCGAGGTCATTGATGAATACACCATCAAGGTGAATCTGGCGTCACCTTCACAGGCCTTCCTGGGCAACTTAAGCCAGGCCCTTCTGGGTATCGTGTCACCTACAGCTGCCAAGAAATATGGCGATCAACTGGGCAAAAACCCGGTGGGCACCGGACCGTACACCTTCGTGAAATGGGATGAAAATGCGGATATCGTCGTCGCCAAAAACAAGGATTACAACTGGGCCCCAGAGACAGTCGAAAACAAAGCTGCACCTCATCTCGATACGATCACTTTCAAAATTGTTCCAGAGGAAGCGACACGCATCGGTAGCGTACAGAGCGGTCAGGTACTCGCTGCAGAGACTGTTCCACCGCAGAATGTTGCGGCCCTGAAGAATGACCCGAACCAGCAATTGCTGCAGGCCAATACGGTAGGACTGCCATATACACTCTTTTTCAATCTGCGCAAAGCACCTTGGGACGATGTGAAAGTCAGACAGGCGGTGCAATCGGCCGTAGATGTGGAATCCATTGTCAAAACATTGTATCTGGGCAACTACGAACGAGCGTGGTCTGCACTGTCTCCAGGAATTCTGGGTTATGATGCCTCGCTGGAAGGAAGCATCAATCCCGACATCAACAAAGCCAATCAGCTGCTGGATGAGCAGGGCTGGATCAAGGGCGCGGATGGCATACGTGAAAAAGATGGCCAGAAGCTGACGCTGCGTTATGTGGATGGTTCTCCCAACCGGGAAAAGCGCAATGATATTGCGGCAATCATTCAGCAGCAGCTGAAACAGGTCGGTATCGCCGTCGAAGTTGAAATTACGAAAGACATTGCCACTGTCATTTATCAGAATTGGGACTATGATCTGTATGGAAACAGCCAGGTCAATTCCGATCCGAATGCTCTGTACGCCTTCTATCATACCAGCGCGGAAGGTGAACGTCGGACATTGTCCGGGTTGTCCGATCCGAAGATCGATCAATTGCTGGAGCAGGGGGCAGTGGAGACAGATCCGGAGAAACGCGTGGAGATCTATAACGAGATTCAGCAAGTTCTGATTGATCAGGCTGTGATTTTACCGATCTATGTATTCCCTTATACGGTCGCTGCATCGAAATCTGTGCAGGGCGTCAAATTCGATTCGCTTGGTTACCCCTTGTTCAACGACGTGCGAATCCAGCCATAACATGAAGAGCCCATCACGCATTCAGGAAGGAGACGACCCGGTATGGTTCAAACGATACTGACTCGGCTTGCAACATCACTATTTGTAATTTTCGGAGCTTCGGTGCTGGTGTACTGCATCATGTATCTTCTGCCGGGTGATCCGGTCCTGCTCATGCTGGATCCGTCCTCGGCTACGCCGGAGATGATCGAGAACCTGCGGGCTCAGCTTGGTCTGGATCAGCCGTTTTACATTCAGTTTGCGAACTATTTCGGCGACATGCTGCGCGGGGATTTTGGCAAGTCCATGATCAACTCCGATCCGGTGCTTCCGAAAATTCTGGAGCATTTCCCGGCCACCCTGGCACTGACGGCACTAAGTTCCATCATTGCGATTACTATCGGCATCACGCTTGGCGTGCTGTCCGCCATTCACCGGAATGGCGTGATCGATTTTATTGCCCGGCTTGTTGGACTGTTTGGCATCTCCATGCCAACGTTCTGGACCGGTATTCTGTTAATTCTGCTGTTCTCGGTTCAGCTGGGGTGGTTCCCGGCCATGGGTTCGGACGGCTTTGGTTCATTGGTGCTGCCGGCAGCCACCCTGGGGCTGGTCGGTGCAGGTTTCATCGTTCGGATGGTGCGCAACAGTATGCTCGAAGTCGTTAATGAACCCTTTATCGTGGCATTGCGTGCCAAAGGACTTACGGAGCGCACGATCATGTACGTACACGCACTCCGCAATGCCTTGATTCCTGCCGTTACCGTCATTGGCATGTTGATTGGAGATCTGCTTGCGGGAACCGTTGTGGTAGAGACCGTCTTCTCCAGACAGGGGATCGGCCGGATTATTGCGGATGCCTTGATGGCCAAAGACCTGCCTGTTGTACAGGGCGTTGTCTTTTTTACAGCAATCATCTATGTCGTGCTGAATTTGCTGGTGGATATATCGTATGCGTACATCGATCCAAGAGTCAGACGTGCAGTCCGCACATGATTGCAAGGAACCGTCTGAACACTTGCGGATGAGGGAGGAGGATTCTCATGAGCATGAAACCATTGGTGGGTGACAAAAAAGCATGGACCGGCAGCACGGGGCGTTTACGCCTCTGGAATCGCCGTTCCGGACGTTACCGCATCTCGTTTGCGGTTTCCCGATTATTCTTTTATGCAGCGCTGCTGGTCGTTTTATTCACCCTCACCTGTGCCATTGTACCGGGCTGGATTGCTCCTTATGATCCAACGCAGATGATGACGGATGCCATACTGCAGGCACCTTCTGCGGCGCATTGGTTCGGTACCGATTATTTCGGAAGGGATATCTTCAGCGTCGTCGTGCATGGCAGCAGGGATTCGCTGCTGATTGGATTCGCTTCGGTGCTTGTCGGCGGCCTGGTGGGCAGTGCCTTGGGGATTATCTCCGGGTACACAGGTGGTATTGTGGATACGGCCATTATGCGTACCGTTGATATTCTGATGGCTGTCCCGGGAGTGCTGCTGGCTTTGTCCGTAGCCGCTGCACTGGGCCCCGGACTGATTAACATTGCACTGGCCGTAGCCGTAGCCTCCATTCCGGGATATGCACGGGTCATGCGCGGGCAGGTGATGTCTGTCAAAAGTCTGCCGTTTATTACAGCGACACGATCACTTGGCGGCTCGAGTGGACGCATTTTCTGGCGGCATGTCCTGCCTCATTCCTTGTCTCCCCTGCTGGTGATGGCAACATTGGGGGTTGGAACCTCCATTCTGACAGGTTCCGGGCTCAGTTTTCTTGGACTTGGCGTGTTGAAGGAAATTCCGGATTGGGGAGCATTGCTCTCGCAGGGGAGAGGTTACCTTACAGTAGCCTGGTGGATCTGTACCTTCCCCGGACTTGCCATTACCATGTTTGTACTTGCAGTGAATCTGATTGGAGACGATATTCGTGACCGGCTTGATCCAAGAGTAAAAGGAGCGGCTTGACCGCAATTCCAAGGAGGAGATATTCATGTCTCATGTTGTTATTATTGCCGGAGCACCTTCCAAACGTTCGCGTTTGACCGGACTTACCGATTACAGTGAACATAAATTGGCCGAAGCAGGGATTACCGTTGAAGTCATCCATGTAGCTGACCTGCCTGCGGAAGATCTCGTGCAGGCCCGTTTCGACAGCTCCTTTGTTCGCGATGCGCTCGCTGTGGTTGAGGCAGCAGATGCGGTCATCGTGGCTACGCCGGTGTATAAAGCATCCTATTCCGGTGTGCTGAAGCTATTCCTTGATCTGATTCCACAGGAGGGACTTCGCGGCAAAGTGTCACTTCCGCTTGTCATTGGCGGGTCCATTGCCCATCTGCTGGCCATCGACTATGCATTGAAGCCCGTGCTCGCCGCACTTGGGGGTAGACATATTCTGGGCGGTGTTTACGCGGTTGATCAAGGGGTAGATCGTCTGGATGACGGGAAATATGGGCTCTCGGAAGACATTACTGCCCGATTGGATCGTTCGCTGGATGAATTGATATTGACACTGGAAAAGGATGGTATTACGATAACTTAAAACCAAGTAAGTTGATTGGTTAAATTGATATAAGGTCAAACGTCTGTGGACGTGGATGCGGAGGCGCTTATGAATATTGAGAACATTGAAGCATTTGTATATATCAATCATTACGGAAGCTTCAATAAGGCTGCCGAAGTACTCTTTTTGTCCCAACCATCTGTCACGGCTCGCATTCAATCACTGGAACGTGAGCTCGGCTGCAAGCTGTTCGATCGACTTGGGAAGCAGATCGTGCTTACGGATGAGGGGAGAAAATTTCTCCCTTACGCCCAGCAGGTGCTGCAGGTTATCCAAAAGGGCAGGCAGAAGATTCAGCAGCGCCGTACAACACCGGATGCGCTGCGTCTCGGCAGTACCGTTTCGGTATCCAACTATGTCATTCCGGACTTCCTGCCCAAAATCAAGGAAGCTTACCCGGAGGTCAGCATCAAGCTGACAACGGCAACAACAGACCAGCTGATTGCCAAGCTGCTTGCTCAGGAGATTGATCTCGCCTTTGTGCGCAAGGTCATGCACCCGGCCATCCGCACGATCGCTTTTTATGAGGATCCAATCCAGCTGTATGTGTACAAGGGACATCCATTTATTGAACGCGGACATGTCAGTATGGAGGCAATTCGCAATGAGCGGCTGGTCTTCTTCGAATGCGGTTCCCTGGACTGGCTGCGTATTCACCGGGCATTCGACTCCCTGGACCACCCGCCGGATATTACATATCATGTGGATCACTCGGAAACGGCGAAGAAACTGGTTCTGCAGGGCGCAGGCATTGCCTTTTTACCTGGATTGACCGTGCAGAAGGAAGTGCAGGATCAGGAACTGTTTCCCATTCAGGTCCATGAAGTCGCAGGGGTATCGCTGCAGATTAGTGTCGTGACGTTAAAAGAAGAACATTCACCGTTTGCAGAGCCCTTTGGGGAACTGCTGCGGCAATTATAGAGCAAGAACAGGCTGGGGAATGCAGCTTGGGCAGCATAATTGGAGGAGGAGAACGTATGGGGATTCGTTTAGGCATATTGGATCAGACCCCGATCTATGAAGGGGAGACGCCGGTGGATGCATTCCGGCATACGATTGAACTGGTACAGCGCGCAGAACAGCTTGGATTTCACCGTTTCTGGGTATCGGAGCATCATGATTCAGGGCATGTGGCAGGTTCTTCACCGGAGGTGCTCATCTCCCACTTATTGGCTCACACGGAGCGGATTCGTCTCGGTTCCGGCGGGGTCATGCTCCAGCATTACAGTCCTTACAAAGTTGCCGAGAATTTCAATGTGCTTGCAGCGCTTGGACCAGGAAGGATTGATCTTGGAATCGGGCGTGCGCCAGGGGGACTGCCTCGTTCGACGCAGGCTCTGCAGCAGGGGATCCAGGAGGCAGCTTCACTGAAGGAGAAAATACGGCAAGTGAAACAGTTTATCCATAATGAACCGTATGCAGATGAATCCCATCCACTCGCTGGCCTAAGTGCTGCACCCGCATCTGAGATTCCTGCAGAGCTGTATGTACTCGGAGCAAGTGTCGATAGCGCCGGCATGGCGGCGGAACTTGGACTCCCTTATGTGTTTTCCTTGTTTATTAACAGCAATATTGAAGTGGCACAAGAAGCTCTCCGTGTCTACAGGGAGGGATTCGATCGTTCGAATGGCCGAGAGCCTTACGCCGTGCTTGCCATATCATTAATTGTGGCGGAGAGTGAGGAAGAAGCAGAGGAGCTGGCGAGTGAGCACATGCTGGTCAAGATCCATCTGGAGAATGGCAAAGTGCTGACGGTTGGCTCGGTGGAGCAGGCAGAAGAATTTGGGCGGCAATCGAATGAGAAATATCGCATCGAGGTCCTGGAACCAAGCGTAACCCGCGGAACGAAGGAAAAGGTAGGTCAGGCTTTGCAGAAATTTCAGAATGATTTTGCCGTGAATGAATTGATTGTCACGACAGCCACGCGTGATTTTGCCAAACGCATTCGCTCTTTTGAATTGCTGCGCGAGGCATTGGAAGAACAGGGGTTGGCCGAATTCGGGATTGAATCCCAACCTGCGCAAGCTGCTATTGGTTAGAAGGACGCAGATCTGAACGTCGTCTGCCCATAAATGAATGACGATCGAAGGAGGCCATGTTGTGAAGAGTGAGCTGAAACAGCCCGAGCAGCAAGTAGGGCAAGAAGAAGAGAGTCGCACGCAGACCATTTCTGCTGTACCGGATGAAGCATTCGCGGAGCGGTTAATTGCAATTCGTCGGCATTTGCACCGCAATCCGGAATTGTCAGGCGAGGAAAGGGAAACAACGACTGCCATTCGCGGTTGGCTGGAGGAGGAAGGGGTACGCATTGCAGATGAATATGTACTGCGTACGGGCCTGATTGCCGAGGTCGGCCAGAGTGAAGGTCCTGTGGTGGCCCTCCGAGCAGATATTGATGCCCTGCCCATCCAGGAAGAGACGAAGCTGGAGTTCGCCTCCAAGGTTGCAGGCAGGATGCATGCTTGCGGGCATGACGCACACACGGCCATTTTGGTTGGTGCCGCACGATTGCTGAAACAGCGTGAATCCCGGCTGCCGGGCAAAGTGAGGCTGCTGTTCCAGCCTTCGGAAGAAAAAGCAACGGGGGCGAGGCAGGTCATCCAAAGCGGGGCGCTGACTGACGTCCGCGCCGTGTTTGGTCTCCATAACAAGCCGGATCTTCAAGTCGGTACAGTCGGCATCCGGGAAGGAGCGCTGCTGGCAGCGGCGGACGGTTTTGTGGTGAACGTCGAAGGAGTGGGAACACATGCGGCAGTGCCGGAAGCCGGAATCGACCCGATTGTGGTTGCCTCACATATTGTAACAGCCTTGCAGGCGATCGTGAGTCGCAATGTGGGCGCACAGGAGAGCGCCGTCATCAGCGTGACCAAAATTCACAGCGGTACAGCCTGGAATGTCATTCCGGATCAAGCGATATTGGATGGCACGGTCCGGACCTTCGACGAGAAAGTCCGTGCACGTATTCGTGAACGATTCAACCAGGTCGTGGCTGGTGTGGCAGCAGCATACGGGACACGGGCAACGGTTCGCTGGATTCAGGGGCCACCTGCGGTGGTTAACGATGCTGTCCTGGCAGCCGCGGCTGAACAGGTTGCGGGGGAAGTAGGGCTGAACAGTGTCAGACCGCTGCCTTCTCCGGCAGGCGAGGATTTTTCCTTTTATCAGAAGGAGGTTCCGGGCCTCTTCCTCTTCCTGGGTACATCCGGACCGCATGAGTGGCATCATCCTGCTTTTGATCTGGATGAACGGGCGCTCCCGCTGGGAGCGCATCTCCTCGCTGCTTTGGCGGAGCAGGCTCTGCAAAGCCTGCAGTCACAGGGTGATTGATGCGACATGTGTAAAAACCGAATCAATGGCGACAAAGACGGTTACCTTCATACGGTGATCGTTTTTTTTGTCTGCACAAACAGAGCAAAAAATATGAAACATAGATACATGAGTATCCAAGAATACCAACGTACAGGAAGCATACAGGGGTGACCTCGAAATGGAAAAATATTGTTGACGGTCTCAAATTTGTATGCTATATTTTTCACGATTATTAATCGTAATAATTACTATTAAAAGCTACGCCGATGGAGTCAGGTGAAGCTCATCCGAATTCGAATGAACAAGAATAGAGGTAGCTGGGATGAAACAGGAAATCGAATTTATCAAGTTTAATCCAACACAGAATATGACGGTTTTGGTGAAAACAAGTCATCCAGCGGAGGAATACCAACACATCGCTTCAAGGATCATGTCCTACGATCATGTGTATGCCGAACAAGTCGGATTTATCGTACCTCCCCTCAGGCGCGAAGCTGCAGCACACTTACATATGGCTGGAGGCGAGTTTTGCGGTAATGCCTGCATGGCTTTGGCAGCATATATTGCATCCGAACAGGAGATGGGACCGCAAGATTTTACTGAATTGCTGTTGGAGGTCTCCGGTACAGAGCAATTGATTGCCTGCCAAGTGAAGAAGCGGCTGAATGAATACGACTGCCAGGTGACCATGCCGCTTCCCAAACAGATTGAACGACAGACGATAAAATACGAAGGAATCGACCTGGATATGATTATTGTTCGGTACGAGGAGTTTATCCATATCGTGGTGGAAGTCGACGAATTCGATGATGCGATCCAAAAAAGAGCGCAGAACCTGGCACGTCTGCTGGGCTTAACTCTGGGAGACAAACTGATTGGCATTTTGTTATACAAACCCCAATCGGAAGAGTTGGCTCCGCTGATTTATGTCCCTGGACTGGATAGCCTGATATGGGAAAGGGGATGCGGTTCAGGCACGGCTTCTCTGGGAGCCTATCTGGCCTGGAAGACAGGGAGAGAAATTACGGCGCGAATTAAACAGCCTGGAGGTTCGATCCAGGTCGAGGCCCAGTTTGATGAGAATGGCCTGGGGAGTATCCATATTGAAGGGTCTGTTGGCATTGTGGCACAGGGTAAAGCTTTTATTGACGTTCAACATCTGAACTTGAATAAGGGGGAAGCACATGAGTACGGTCATGGATTTTACCAAACAGTTGAATGATTTTTCAACTACTTTTGAACAACTGGCAAAGGTATACGATCATTCCGTTCAGCATTCGGAACAGATGGAGAATGCCATCAACTCCTATTCCCATTGGATCACCGATAAGCATCACGAGTCGTTTTGGGCAGATAAGGAACTGGAGAGAAGCACGGATTTTGAACAGCTTGTACTGAATCTGAGGCAGCAATCCTCCCTTTGTGTAGCGATCATGGAGAAGTACCGGGCGATGAAGCTGCAGCAAGGTGAAGTGGAAATAGCAGATTATTTCAAAAATATTGAGGAGTGCATTGAAAAGGAATTCGGCAGCTTTCATGTCACTTCAGACTCCAAGGTGCTGCTGATTGGCTCGGGTGCATTTCCGATGACGCCCCTGCTTATAGCAAGAAGAACGGGAGCGCAGGTGGTTGGCATTGATATTGATGATGAGGCGATTGGGCTCGGCCAGGCTGTAGTCGAAACATTGGGCGCGGGTCTCCGCATTCATTTGCAGAAGGCACTCGTTCAGGAACTCGCATATACGAAAGAAGCCACTCATATTATTTTCAGTTCCACGGTTGCCATGAAGTATGACATTCTGGACCAGCTTTATTCATTGACGAATGAACATGTGATTGTCGCGATGCGATATGGCAATGGATTGAAGTCCTTGTTCAATTATCCTCAGCAGGCGACGGATCACCAGAAATGGCGATTGGTGGATAACATTTTGCGCCCGGACGATGTATTTGATATTGCACTATACCAGAAAGCTTCACATGCCGGATAGTGATGAAGGAGGCCAGATATGACTGATTTTAACCGGGTCTTAATTATGGGGACAGGGCCTGCATCCGTTCAGTTAGCTGTACTGTTCAAGAAACAACGGGAATCCTACATTGGCATAGCCGGAAGGCAATCGGTCAGATCCGATGATTTCTTCGCCTCATTAAAACAAAATGACCAGCATATTCGCGTAAGTGTTCAGAATGAGAAACACCGGAACGTGGAAGGCCAGTGTACTGTGGATCGGGTTTTTACCGCGTACAGTCAAATTGAGGGCGAGTGGGACACACTGATTCTGTCTGTCACGACAGACGCATATATCGAGGTCTTGAGTCAGATCGACCCGGTAGTACTGAAAAAGGTTCGATGCATGGTGCTGGTGTCCCCCACATTTGGTTCGAATCGCCTCGTTCATCACTTTGTGAGTGAATTAGGGTGCGGGGCCGAAGTGATCAGTTTTTCTACCTATTGCGGGGATACGAGGTGGATGGATGGTCATCCCTCCAATCATGTTGTGACAACTGGGGTGAAGAAAAAACTGTATATCGGTTCTACACAGAATCCTTCAGAACGGATAAACGGATTATGCAAAATGATTGAGCAGCTCGGTATGGAGTTGGAAGTGATGGACTCTCCGTTTGAGGCGGAGACACGAAACATCTCGCTTTATGTACATCCTCCATTATTCATGAACGATTTTTCTTTGAATGCGATTTTTGGAGGCTCTGATATTCAAACGTATGTCTACAAGATCTACCCGGAAGGGCCTGTAACCCAATATCTGATTCGGGATATGCTCAGAGGCTGGAAAGAAATTATGGGAATTATAGACCGGTTGAACATACGCCCTCTCAACCTGCTTCAATTCATGACAGACGATAATTATCCCGTTCGTTTACAGAGTTTATCGCGTCATGATATCGAAGAATTTATCTATTTGCAGGACATACATCAGGAGTATTTGCTGTACATACGGTATACCTCATTACTTATCGATCCTTTCTCGAAGCCGGATGAACAAGGAAAATATTTTGACTTTTCGGCCGTTCCCTTTCGAAAAATGTTCGTGAACCGGGAGGGACAGCTTGAAATCCCGAGGATGCCCAAAGAAGATTATTACCGCATCAAAATCATTCAGGGCATTGCAAGGCATCTCGGGGTGAGTTGTCCCACCATAGATAAATTCATTGCAGCCTATGAGAACAAATTGGTGCAGGTGGCACAGGAACAGAGAGATCTGCCATTGTCGGGTGCATTCCGGGTTCAAACTTTTGCTGAAGATTTGAACATGATCTGCGAGGGACTCGAAATCAATCATCAGGAGGACATGTTGTGAAAAAGGGAATATCCAGATTTGGCGTAAGTATTGTATTTGCATTGATTTTGACCGTCATGACCGGTTGCGGCGAAAAGGGGGCCGAGCAGACAGGAGCGGCAGAGGGAGAGAAGAAAACGAGTTTAATCTATGCCTCTGCCAAAGACATTAATGATATGAATCCCCATCTATACACAGGCTCCATGCCTGCCCAAGGTATGGTGTATGAGTCGCTGGTAGAGAACACGGCTGAGGGAATCAAGCCCCTGCTTGCCGAATCATGGGATATTTCTGAAGACGGAAAGACCTACACCTTTCATTTACGAAAAGATGTGAAGTTCCAGGATGGGGAACCCTTCAACGCTGAGGCGGTGAAAGCCAATTTTGACGCGGTTCAGGCGAATCGCGAGAAACATGCGTGGATTAAACTGTCTACCAAAATTGTGAGTACAAACGTCATAGATGAATATACCGTTGAATTGGTGTTGTCCAGTACCTATTATCCCACATTGGTGGAATTGTCCATGACCAGACCCTATGTGTTCCTGTCCCCCAAAGATATGATCAATGGTGGAACGAAGGATGGAGTTAATGGTTACCATGGAACAGGCCCGTACATGCTTACGGAGCACAATGTGGATGAAAATGCCACGTTCCAAGCGAACGAAAACTATTGGGGTGGCAAACCCGAAATTCAGAGCATTGTTGCCAAAGTTCTCCCGGCAGGCGAAACCACTTTTCTGGCATTGCAAAAAGGAGAAATCGACTTCGTGTTCACGGATGACCGGGGTGCTGACAGCATTGACGTCGAAGCGATGAACCAACTGGCAGATTCGGGAGAGTATCAGGTGGTACGCAGTGAACCGATGAACACAAGTATCATTGCGGCCAACAGCAGCAAAAAGGATAACCCGGTCAGTGAAAAAGCGGTTCGGGAAGCGATCTGGCATGCCATAGACCGGGATACCATCAGCAATGATATTTTTGACGGGACACAGACGCCTGCTCAGACCTTGTTCTCTTCCAATGTAAATTACGCCAACGTTGAATTAAAGGTACGTAACTATGATGTGAGCTCTGCCCAGAAGCTGCTGGATGACGCGGGCTGGATTTTAGGGAGTGGTGATGTTGTTCGAACCAAAAATGGGCAGGAGCTGGCGATGGATCTTTATTACGATAGTAACTCCTCCACCCAAAAAACGCAGGCTGAATATATTCAAAATGAACTGAAAGGCATTGGTATTCAGTTATCCATTATCGGGGAAGAATCTTCTTCTATCGCAAACAGAAGATCCACGGGTGAATATGATCTGCTGTTCAATCAAACCTGGGGTCTGGCTTATGATCCTCAGAGCACGATTTCCGCTTTTGCCTCCAGTTCAGCCTATCTGCATACAACAAGCGGGATGGCCGATGCCAAGGAATTGTATGCCAAGATTGAAGAGGTCATGGTGTCCACCGATGAGGATACAAGAAAATCGCTGTACGCTGACATTATGACCATGGTCCATGATGAGGCTGTGTTTATTCCAATTACGAACGGAAGCATGACCGTAGTTGCACCGAAAAATCTGGATGGCATTGCATTTAAGCAGACCCAATATGAACTGCCATTCGAGCGAATGAAGTTCCAATAGAAGCAATCCGATCTTGTGTGAAAAGGAGCTGGATATGGGGAGTTATATCGTCAAACGGATTCTGCTGGCAATACCCCTGCTGCTGATTATTTCGTTTCTAACCTTTGTTCTGATCAATCTCTCGCCGCTGGACCCTGCTGTTGTTGTATTACAGGCACAGGAAGTCCCGCAGATTACGGACGAATTGATTGTAAAAACCAAAGCAGAGCTTGGGATGGATCAGCCGTTTCTGATTCAGTATTGGAACTGGCTGATGGCCTGCCTGCAATTGGACTTTGGTGAATCCTATGTCACTGGTAAATCCGTCTGGTCATTGATCTGGCCTGCATTTGTGAATACGCTCAAATTGACGATCATATCGTCCGTGTTCATTATTCTGTTCTCGATCCTGTTAGGTGTGGTATGCGCCATGAGAGAAGGAAAGATGACAGACAAGTCCGTACGAGGGTTCTCTTTCTTGCTGACTGCGATTCCATCTTACTGGCTTGCGGCCCTGCTGATCTGGTATTTCTCCGTCAAGCTTGATCTGCTGCCCACCAGCGGGATGGATTCGGTTCAGAGCTACATTCTTCCGGTGATCGTCATTACGGTAAGTTATGTAGGGATCTATTTCAGGAATGTGAGAAGCTCCATGCTAAGCAATTTAAATGAAGACTATGTCCTGTATGCACGAGCCAGCGGAATTCCGGAGAGAAAGGTAACTCTCCATATTTTGCGGAATTCGCTGCAGGTTTCGGTTTCGATCTTCTGCATGGCTATACCGATTGTACTTGGAAGTACTGTTGTTATTGAAAATGTGTTCGCCTGGCCAGGTCTCGGAAGGTTAAGCGTCAGATCCATTCTCAGCCGGGATTTTCCGATCATACAGGCATATGTGCTTATTTTGGCGGTCACGTTTGTATTATTCAATACGCTCTCCGATATCATTAATGCGGCGATGAACCCCAAGCTCAGAAAGGATTTCTAATGAGAATACTCCGGAATTTAAGCCAGGATAAACTCGCCATGACGTCTCTTGTCGTCATCGTTGTGATGGTCATAGCTGGCATAATTGCTCCTTGGATTGCACCGCATGACCCCGAAGAAGTGAATATGAAGCTCAGATATGCATCTGCATCCTGGTCGTACCTGCTCGGCAATGATCATTTGGGCAGGTGTATTCTGTCACGGCTGATTTATGGCATTCGTCCCAGTGTGCTGTGGGTTCTGGTTGCCTTGCTCGCCTCTGTTCTTCTGGGGGCTCTCATCGGGTTTATCTCCGGTTATTTCAAAGGGAAAACCGATGCAATCTTGATGAGAATCTGTGATATTATGCTTTCTTTTCCGGGTTACGTGATGACACTTGCGGTGGTTGGCATTTTGGGTGCCGGCCTTGAAAATATTTTGATTGCCTTTGTTGTCATGAAATGGGCATGGTTCGCCCGGGTTATTCGTACATCGGTCATGCAATATTCGGAGATGGACTATGTGAAATTTGCCAGGGCGTCCGGAATCAGCCACCTGCGCATCATTTACAAGCACGTTGTGCCTGTTACGTTCTCGGATATTGCTGTCATTTCAAGCAGCTCCGTCTGTTCCATGATCCTGCAAATATCGGGTCTGTCTTTTCTCGGATTAGGCGTTCAGGCACCGCAAGCCGAGTGGGGCATGATGCTGAATGAGGCAAGAGAGGTCATGTTCTCCAGGCCGGAGCTGATGCTTGCGCCAGGTCTGGCCATTGTTCTGGTTGTATCGGCATTCAATTTCCTGTCCGATGCGCTGCAGGTGGCTCTTGACCCCAAATTGATGACCTCCAAAACGAGCATCAAGCCTCGCGGCAGGAAGAGAGGTGAACAGGTCTCTTATGAATATATTGGAAGTTGATCAACTGAGAATATGGGATGGACACACGGAAGAGGTTATTGTGCACAACAGTTCATTTCACTTAAAGCAAGGTCAGTGTCTCGCCATTGTAGGAGAGAGTGGAAGTGGCAAATCGATTACATGCAGGTCCATCATGCGCTTGAATAAACCGGCCATCCGGCAATCGGGTCAGATTCTGTTCAAAGGGGAGGATCTGAACAAGCTCACTGAACAGGAGATGCGGAAAAGAAGAGGACGGAAATTGTGCATGATTCTCCAGAACGGAATGGGTGCATTCGATCCCTCCTGTGTGATCGGTGTTCATCTGAGAGAGACCCTTCAAGCCCATTACGGTTGGAATGCCAAAGAAGCGGAGCAAAACATGAAATCAGCCATGGAACGGGTGATGCTGAAAAATCCGCTGGAAATCATGAATCAGTATCCTCATCAACTGTCGGGAGGCATGCTGCAGCGGATCATGATCGCTCTTGCGCTGGTTCTGGAGCCCGATGTGATCATCGCGGATGAACCCACAACAGCTCTGGATACAATTTCTCAATATGAAGTGGTTGAGCAGCTCATTCAATTGCGTGAACGGATGGGATGTTCGATGATCTTTATCTCGCATGATTTGGGGGTCGTACGAAAGATTGCGGATGACGTTCTGGTCATGAAGGACGGGAACATTGTGGAGTCAGGCAGCATCCGCTCGGTCTTTACGAAGCCACAGCATCCGTACACGCAGTATTTGGTATCCACCCGCTGGGAGTTAAGCAATCATTTCAGGCAATTGATGCAGGAGGAACAGATCATTGCTAAAAGTTGACCATATTCATAAGTCCTATTCACAGGGCGGTTTGTTTGCAAGGAACAGAAAGCCAGTGCTGCACGATGTCAGTTTCGAATGCTTGGGCGGGGAATGCCTGGGCATCATCGGCGAGAGCGGCAGCGGGAAGTCAACCTTGGGCAGATTGATGCTGGGGATGGAGCGACCGGATCAGGGGACGATTTTGTTGGAAGGAAAATCCGTGCTGGACAGCAAAGTGAGACGTGGCAGGATCAGTGCTGTGTTCCAGGATTACAAGTCGTCTATTAATCCGTTTTTCAATGTCGAGGAAGCCATCATGGAACCGTTGCGAATACAAAAGAAGAAGCCGGAAGGAAACTCGGATTCGCTCAAAATAGATGTTTTGCTCAGCCAGGTCGGACTGGACAGCTCATACAGATCCAGATACCCGCATGAATTGTCCGGGGGAGAAGTACAACGGGTTTGTATCGCCCGAGCGATTTCCACAGAGCCTCAGTGCATTGTGCTGGACGAAGCGATCAGTTCGCTGGATGTATCGGTCCAGACTCAGGTACTTCATGTGCTGAAAGAGCTGAAGGAAATGTACCATATGAGTTATGTTTTTATCACCCATGATATTCAAGCGGCTGCTTACATTTGTGACAGGGTGATCATTTTTAGAGAGGGCCAGATTGAAGAAATGGTACCCACCGAGCAGTTGAAACACGTGAAGTCCGAGTATGCGAGGAAGTTACTGGATCATTTAATCACATTCTAAAGGAGAACACAGCGTGAGTGGAGCATTGTCATGGCCTTTTCTGCGTTTATATATATTGGCCCTCTTTTATTTTAGTGCGAATGCTATACTCAACGTGATTATCCCTCTTCGGGGTGAATCGTTGGGAGCAAGCAGCACGGTCATCGGCCTGGTCATGGGAGCGTACATGTTCACAACGATGTTTTTCCGGCCGTGGGCTGGCCAGATTATTCAGAAACATGGACCAATCAAGGTACTGCGGATCATCCTGATCCTCAATGGATTAGCCTTGATCCTGTATACCTTTACCGGATTGGGGGGCTATTTTGTAGCCCGTGCCCTGCAAGGTGTGTCTACCGCCTTTTTCTCCATGGCGCTCCAGATCGGTATTATTGATGCACTGCCCGAGAAGGATCGTTCACAGGGGATCTCATACTATTCACTCTTTTCCTACATTCCCGGCATTGCTGGTCCTGTTCTTGCTCTGGGACTGTGGAATACAGGAGGCATGGATTATTTCTCGATATTCATGATTGCCATTGCCATGGTGACTGGACTTTTCGGTTACAGTGTCAGGATAGACAAGACGAAGGAACACGTCACGGAGACAACTCCGGGTCAGTCAGGACAGAAGTCCAAGATGCTGGAGTCCTTCGGTGAACTGGTCCGGAATCCGTTTTTGTTCAAATGCAGTGTCATTATGCTCATCTCGTCCATTATATTTGGCGCCATTACGGCATTCATTCCTCTGTATGCTCCACAACTGAATAACGGAAATGCCGGTGTCTTTCTGATGATTCAGGCTGCGGTCGTGGTGGTTGCCCGCATTCTGCTCAGAAAGCGGATTCCTTCGGACGGAAGGTGGCACTCATCGTTTATGATGGGAACCATGCTGCTTCTGACATTGGCTGCAGCGTGCGTCGGTTTCTCCATCCAGGCAGGTGCAATCATCTTCTACCTAGGCGCTGGGCTTATGGGAATTGCGCAGGCTATTGTATATCCAACGTTGACAACCTATCTGTCTTTTGTGCTGCCACCGTCGAACCGCAACATATTAATCGGTTTGTTCATCGCGACGGCTGATCTGGGAGTCTCGCTTGGGGGAGTCATGATGGGACCCGTTGCCGATGTATTATCTTTTTCCTGGATGTATATCATCTGTGCAATATTAGGGACAGCCATGATTGTTTTTGCGTATGACCGCAGGGGATTATTGATAGGTACGAAATAGATGGAAGGCTGATGCAATGAGCGTCAGCTTTTTTTATTCCATTCGTCATGCTGCTTAATCGTAAAGATTACAAATTCATTGACAAGAAAAGCAGTATAAGATAAATTGATTTTTTAATCCCAACCATGACGATTTAAGTGAAATTGACAGGTTGATTAACCTTACGTTATTGACAAGCGTGCTCCGGAAATAGAGAGAAAGTGGGGACGACAGATTGGATTCTTCTGCAAAGTCATATGGCAAATTAAATCCGGTATCCTTTTCGTTTATCCGGTTTTATGTTTTGGCCTTTTTATTTTTTGCCGCCAATTCGGCTTTAACGATTATTCTTCCTCTGAGAAGTGAGGCAGCTGGTCTGAATCAGGCCGAGATTGGCTTGATGATGGGGGCGTACATGTTCACTTGTATGCTGCTGAGACCATTTGCGGCACAGCTTCTGGGGAAGTATGGCCCACTCCGGGTCATGAAGGGATTGCTCATTTTGCATGCTGTAACGCTGCTGCTGTTTATGATCGGTGATGTGGATACGTACCTCTGGCTGCGGGCATTGCAGGGCGTGGCGACTGCGTTTTTCTCCATGACCATGCAGGCTGGCATTGTGGAGAAGCTGGAGGACAAGGACCGGGCACAGGGACTGTCCATGTATACACTTTTTACGATGGTTCCATCTCTCGTTATTCCGATACTGGCTATACAGATCTGGGAAAATGCCAGCGATATCTGGTTTACTGTACTGATGATCGGTTTGGCTGCATGTCCGCTTCTGATCGGATATCGTGTGGATCTGCCCGGGCAGACGGTGCAAAATAAATCGTATACGCTGCGGGACATGGTGCGCTCATTCAGCGGCCTTTGGCGCAGTACACCGTTATTAATCAGCAGTGTGGTCATGCTGTTCGTTTCCTGTGTATTTGGAGCAACCGCGACCTTTCTTCCGCTGTATATGGTTTCGACCGGAATGGCGAGCGCCGGGGTGTTTTTAACGATTCAGGGGCTGGTTGTTATTCTGTGCCGATTTATTTTGCGCAAAAAAATACCGTCTGACGGCAGCTGGAATACCTGGCTGATGGCAGGATTGCTGCTGTGTGCGGGGTTGGGAACCCAGATGCTCGCACTGCTGGAGTTCATTGGACCACTGGTGTATCTGTCTGCAGTGTTCAGTGGCTTTGCCCTGGCCTTAATGTACCCGACGTTAACCACCTACCTGTCCTTCGTTCTCCCTGCCGATTCCAGGTATGTGCTTATGGGCATTTTCATGTCCTCCTATGATCTGGGGTTCTCCCTGGGCGGTCTGGCCATGGGGCTGATTGTTCAGAGCAGCTCATACTCTACCATGTTTACGATCTGTACGTTTCTTTCGGTGGCAGCCATGATTCTGGTCGTGGCTTTCAGGCAGCGGATGGAAGCAGGGAATGGGGAAAGATCCGCTGCTGCGAACTAAGGGAGATTGGTGTGCAGAGCAAGTGTTATGTTGGTGTTAAGCACCACCCGTGCGGCTTGATTCGAACGCCTATCTGAAAGAAAAAAGTTAAAGGCTTATGGACTGACTTTTCCGGCACGTATCATGATGATCCGAACCTGCCGGAAACAGGCCGTAGGTTTTTTTTTATAAAAAATGATTTGACAACAGGAGCCAACAGGATTATAGTCATTGTTGTTAATCGTAATAATTACTAATAAGGCCAAAACCATATTGGCAGCCACTATAAGGAGTAGATTCATATGACGAAAAAGCAAGTACCGGTAACGGTTCTCAGCGGTTACCTTGGTTCCGGCAAAACCACAGTTCTTAATCATGTACTGCACAATCGGCAGGGGCTTAAGGTCGCTGTTATTGTGAACGACATGAGTGAGGTGAATATCGATGCAGCGCTGGTCAAGGGAGAGGCAGCACTTTCGAGAACAGAAGAGAAGCTGGTCGAGCTGTCCAACGGCTGCATCTGCTGTACGCTCAGGGATGATCTGATGCAGGAAATTGAGAAGCTGGTGAATGAAGGGCGGTTCGATTATATCCTGATTGAATCCACGGGGATCAGTGAGCCTGTTCCGGTTGCACAGACCTTTACATATGCCGATGAGGAGTCGGGTATTGATCTGACAAGTTTGGCGAAGCTGGACTGCCTGGTAACGGTGGTGGATGCCAACCGGTTCTGGCATGATTTTGCCTCAGGACAGAGTCTTCTGGATCGAAACCAAGCCACAGGAGATGAAGATACCCGTGACGTGGTGGACCTGCTGATTGACCAGATTGAAACTTGTGATGTCCTGCTGCTGAACAAATGCGATCTGGTTGATGACGTAGAGCTGAACAAGCTTGAAGGTGTCATCCGTAAGCTTCAGCCCCATGCCAAAATCATTCGGACGGTGAATGGGCAGGTGAATCCTGCTGAGATTCTGAACACGGGCCTCTTTGACTTTGAAAAAGTGAGCATGTCCGCCGGATGGATTCAGGAGCTGGAGAAAGAGTCACATACCCCGGAGACGGAAGAGTACGGGATTGGCTCCTTCGTTTACCGACGCAGAAGACCATTTCATCCCTCACGTCTGGCTGAATTCATGAGCTGCTGGCCGGAAGAGGTCGTTCGTGCCAAAGGGCTGGTTTGGCTGGCAGCCGAAGGAGATGTGGCGGCAAGCCTGAGTCAGGCCGGTCCTTCCATTCAATTCGGTCCCGCCGGACATTGGGTTGCGGCCTTGCCGGAAGCGGACAGGGAATTCATTTTTCGTACCGAGCCGGATGTTCTGGCAAAATGGGATGCCCAGTGGGGAGATCGGCAGACCGAGCTGGTGATGATCGGGATTGAAATGGAACGTGCTGTGATTGAAGATGAGCTGGACCAGTGCCTGCTCAGCGATGAGGAGATGCAAGCCGACTGGGGACGTTTTGATAATCCGCTGCCCTGGCCTGTAGAAGCGTTTGATACTAAACATTCACAAAACAACTGATAAAGGAGCTGTAAACCAAACCATGGCCAAAAAATCGAAGGTCGTACGCGAAAAACAACGTCAGGCAACGGTAGCGAAGCATGCAGAGCTGCGTCGGGAGCTGAAAGAGAAAGGTGACTATGAAGCATTACAGAAGCTGCCGCGCAACGCTTCACCGACTAGACTGAAAAATCGTTGTGAACTGACGTGACGTCCAAGAGGGTATTTGCGCAAGTTCAAGGTATCCCGCATTGTGTTCCGCGAACTGGCCCATCAGGGACAGATTCCGGGTGTAACCAAGTCCAGTTGGTAAGACAGATAAACATTCATTAAATGAAGGGATGGGTTCCCCGTGTTGGACGATTTCACTGTTTGTAGAATTCAGTCAGTGATGAACGAAAATGAATTCATTGACTCTGAATTGATGATGGAGAGGCTCTAGTATTGGATGTAGTGAAAAGAAAAGGCGCCGTGCAGATGCAGCGGCGTCTTTTGCTTTTGGTATCGTATGAATAAAGTGATATGTGACTTAATGCATAAAGTGATCTGTTATTTCCCAATAAGTGTGGCGTTAATGGGCATATGAAGGTGATTGTGAGCTCTTTAGGAACCTTCTGATCAATAAAACCAAGAAAGCAGATGATCAAAGTGATCGGCTGCTTTTACTAGACTAATGGGCAGTTTAGTTCAACAACTTTTCGGAAGGAGACATGGATTTATTATTATTCGTAGCTGTACTTTATTCGGTGGGTTAGCATAGTACTGCAGGTTTTCAAGTCAAGTTGATTCCTTTTGAAAAGAAGGCTGAATCACAGAGAACGATAGCATATAATTAAGACGGGTACTATGATCTTCTATATCTCCATAGAGAGGGGACCACGTATGAACCAAAGACCGTCAGAAGAAGAATACGCCGGGGACTTCAGCGAGTATATCCGGTTGGTGCCGGAAGGCAACATCATCAACATTTTGCTAGCTCAGGAAAAGCAAATGACCGAGCTGCTGGCATCGTTGACTGAAATCCAAGGTGCGTATCGGTATGCGGAAGGAAAATGGACGCTGAAAGAAGTCGTGGGCCACATCGCGGACAACGAACGCGTTATGGCCTATCGTCTGCTTCGATTCTCAAGAGGGGACAAGACGACTCTACCCGGTTTCGACCAGGAATCGTTCATACCTCCTTTCGGAAACTGGACAATCGCACAATTGGCCGAAGACTACCAGGCCGTACGGCAATCGACGATCACTCTGCTGCGCGGGTTGCCGGCGGAGGCGTGGTCACTCAAAGGGACAGCCAACAACGTAAGCATTACGGCGCGCGCCCTTGCGTACGTCTGTGCGGGACACGAACTCCATCACTTGGGGATCATCCGAAATCGGTACTTGAGTTAGTGTCCTTTTTTTAGGCGTACACTTCCTGCTCCGTTTGTTAATAGGCTGATGGAAGAGAGGAAAGACAGGAGGCTTACGGGCAGCGTGAAAACATGGTGAATAAGCTCGCAGGTGGCGTTTTTCAGATACCAAAATCCGCTTGGAAGAGATCGAGCAGTTGCCTGTTGTAGATGCCACTCGCTCTGAGGAATGTCGGATTAAGCTAACGAGGACGATAGCTCAATAATATGAAAAAAGCAGCTGATCTATGTGATCGGCTGCTTTTGTTCAACAAACGGGCAGGATAGCTGAATTTAACGTGTAAGATTAATTCATAATGAAGAAAGTATACTGAACTTAGGGAAGAGGATCATTTATGAAAAACAAATAAAACATTCTTTTACCAAGGTCCAATTTTTGCTTGTACCCGAAGCATTCGAGGGTTATAAAACTTATTACGACTGAATATTAAGCAATACACATGCGATTCGATACTTAAGAAGCATATTAAATGGGAAGGTGAAAAGAACAAACTTATAAAAGTTATTCTGTTTACCGATTTCCTTTAATTTCTGAAGCAACTGTTTTCCGATATCGTTTTTAATCAATATTTTTAAAATAGAATGAAGTTACTATAAGAAAGTAATTATATGTAATTATATGATATATATTTACATAGTAAGTATTTTGATGTAGTGTCATCCCTTGTTAATTAGTAAACTATTCCAAAAAAGAGGCGTAAGGATTTGAATTTAAAGAGAAAGTAAATTACGTTTTTTTTAATTGCTGTCATTTCCGTATTCTCTTTTAGTCCGTCTCTAAGCGCACACGAAATGCATTATTCTGGGTCAGCTCCTAATTGGACAGCGATCCCTGTTAGTAACGGGAAACCTTATCTTAAAGTAAATGGTGATCGATTAAACTCCGATTATACAAGCGCTTACTCTACGGCTGCTACATTGTGGTCAACATATTCTCAAAAAGTTGTAATTGATAAGGTCGGTTATGGTTCTTCGAACGTTGACGTATCTTCTGGCACAAAAGCATATTGGTCCGATAGATTTGGAGTGGGAGGGGCAGGTACATTAGGAATTGCAGATCTCAAGACAACGGATGGAATCGTAATAGATTCTTCAACTGTGCAACAGTCTTCGAAAAGGATTTCGTCAGCTCAAATATATATGACACCATAGGTAGCTAACTATAGTAGTTCTAACTCCGGTAATCATAAAGTTGCTACTATCGTTCATGAAATTGGGCATGTCTTAGGTCTCGGTCATCCTAATGCTAATTATTATCCTACAAGTGTAGAATCAATTATGCGAACCAGTGGTAAATATGAAGGTTATTATGTACCTAGACAACACGATCTCAATGACATTAATAATAAATACTGAAATGGAGGAGAAAACGTTGAAAAAAATCCCATTAACAATACTATTGTTCAGTTTAGTGTTAGTCGTTTTGGGTTGCTCTAGTGATAAACAAATCGCCTCAAGTCTTTCTGATGAAAGAATAGTAGAACTCCGCACAGAGTTCCCACTTTCTCAAGGAAATCCTAGTCTAGCACAAACTGTAGACGTTCCTTTCAACCAAATTCTCGAAATGTCAGATTCAGTAGTTATTGCTGAAGTTATTAAGCAAAATCCTAATTTTAAATCTACCTTAACTGCTGAACCAGGGACTCCAGAAGGTGATGCTGCGGAGAAAGACAAAGCCCGAGGTATAGAGCCTTATAAGCCAACATTTGTTTCGTATGAAGTCAAAGTGGATGAAGTGATCGTGGGAGAAGATGTGGAGGATACCACGAACTTATTTTATAATGCTGATTTCATTGGAATCGAACCAGATTTGAAACCCGGCATGAAAATCGTTGCTTCTGTGAAAAAAGGAACCGCACCTGAACAGCAAGGAAGTTATTCTTTTACGAGGTATGCCACCTATTATGTTGTTGATGAGAATTATGTTTTATCTGCATATCAAGGGGAAAGTGAAGAGATGAAGAGTTTTACGAAACAAACAGATGGAAAAACACTTAATAATCTGGTAGAGCAGGTTAAGGAACTTTGGATGAATTAGGGAACATATATCTCGATTTTACTGAGTCTTTGATGTATTAAGTAACGTCTTGCCAAATGGATCGACTTTTTTACGAATCTCTTATGCTCTGGCGTTTTTGGGCGTGGTCGCATACGAACGTCAAAATTGGATGAAGCAATTGGTGGTCGATTGTCCGAGACAAATATACTCTGCACCGATTCGTGGAAGGCATTCAGCACCTTTGCCAATACGAAAGGTTTGGCTCACTATCGGTTCAAGTCAGATGGAAAACAACGTGTGAACGTGAAACTATAGCTTACTGATGACCCGAAGGCAGCCGACGACTAAGATCGGGGGAATCGTTCTATGCTGTTCCGCGATCCCGCTGGCAGCCTTCTTAACCTCTTTGAGCCAGTGACTGAGGATGCAATTAAACGGTTTAGAAGTAGACCTTAACGAGTAGTAAAGCGAATTATAAGTCATTCCGGGCGGGAAACGTTAGCTCAATAAAATAGCGACAGTCAATTTTCTCGTCCTTGGCTGTCGCTGTTTCTTTTTCAAATTTAGTCTAAAACATACCCAGCTTTCAATCTTCAACTTTAGAAAACTGATATTTAAAGAATTCCTTATATGTCATAGGTTTTCGGCCAATCAGACGTTCAAGATCCCCGGATGTCTCCGAAAACTCTCCAGTGTTGACTCCTCGCACCCAGCCTAATAAAAAATCAGTCATGAAAACAGGCAAGCCATTCGCTACCATAGAGTCTATATATTCTTTTTCGCTAACTGCCTCATAAGGGATATCCATCTCACTAATCTCCGAGAGGGCTTCAGCGATGTCTGCAAAAGAGCTTCCCTCGCTGCCACTTAGAGTGTATGTCTTATTTTCGTGCCCGTGTTGGGTGAGAACGGCTACGTTAGCTGCCGCCAAATCATCCAGAGATGCAGCGGCAACTTTGCCGGAACCCTCTGGTACTCGCACGCCGGCTTTAAGCGCATCTCCGAAATACATATGCATGACTTCAAGATACGGTGGATTCCGCAGAATGGTATAAGCTAATCCGGATGCTTTAAGCGTTTGTTCAGCAAATAAGTCTGACATCGACACTTCGGGCACAATAAGATTTGAATTTTCTCTTCGTATGATCGACGTGAAGATCACTTGTTTAACACCAGCCTGCTTTGCAGCTGCGATGACATTGAAATGTTGCGTATTACGGTCGGTAAATGCTTGCGCGGAGATAAGCATGACTTTGTCAACACCATTAAAAGCTCGCAGAAGGGAGTTATAATCAAAATAGTCGCCCTGATGGGCCTCCACACCTTCTTTAACAAACCTTTCGATTTTTTCGGATTGCGGATCACGTACCAATACAGCGACCTGATCTGCCGGAACCTTTTTAAGAAGAAGGTTTAGCGTCCTGCTGCCAAGATTACCCGATGCTCCAGTAATAAGTATTTTCCCCATATTAGTAACCCCTTTGAACTTTTATTGATAAAATGCAGTATAGAATAACGTTATCGTACAGTGTATTGATCCAGCAGATTTAAATTCAATCCGGCGAGAGGTCCTCCTATTTGCTGCAGCAGACCGCCCTGGCTCAAGGATCCAAGATCAATACAGGCAAAGCCAATCTTCTCCCAAATTTCTTTCAAGACTTGTTTTACCTGGATGTTGTCACCGGACATGAACAGGACAGTCTTCGGCTTCTCTTCCGTGTAATCCTTAATCCATTCCATCGGAACACTGTTAAAAGCTTTAATTACATGAGCACCCGGAGCATATTGGGCTACGATTTCACTTGAATTCTTTCCTGACCATTCACCAAGTAGAGGTTCTGTATTTTCAAAACGGTTGGTAGCATCAATAAGAACGCGGCCTGTCCAGTCAGGAACCATTGACAAAGCAGCAGGCATTTGCGCCCACGCCACGCATAATATTACAAAGTCCTGCTCAGCTGCTTCTGACGGTGTTCCGGATTTTGCGCCAGCACCGAGCGAGCTTATTAGATCTGAGAGCGTTTCGGGACCACGGTTATTACTGAGAATAACTTCATGACCGTGAAGCAATAGATGTTTCGCCAGTGTTTGAGCAACTGTTCCAGCACCAATAAAGCCAAATTTCATAACGCACCTCCAAAAACTTATCGACCTACATACGACTCCTTTTATTAGTCCTTTGATTTTCTTCATGGCCACAAGTCTTATTATGTTCCATCTATAACTTTTAAAATAGTACGTACTTTTAGGTTATATAGTAACTAAAAAGTGATAATTGCGATGAAGTGCAGAATAAATGGGTCAATGAAATTGCTCTATTCTACATTTAATCTCCGATATTCATCCTTGCTCAAGTTCTTCTCTGCATAATTTTGGCCCCAATCACAAAGAGCTCGCAAAGTGGGTTCAAGTGACATACCCATTTCTGATATTGAATATTCCACTTTTGGTGGTACCTGATTGTACATTTTTCTTATAATCAAATTAGCACTCTCCAACTCCCGCAACGACTGGACTAACATTTTCTGAGATATTGTGGGTATGAGCCTTTTCAATTCACCGGTCCGTTTAGGACCTTTTATTAAATAATACAGAATAAGAGGCCTCCACTTCCCGCCAATGACATTTAAAGTGATTTCCAGATCACAATAAAAAGTTTTCAATTAAAAAACACTACCCTTCATTAAATTTCCACTATTATAATACATGATAACCCTATTACTTGTTGATCTAACGGGAAACGTTAGTTCAGTAAAACCAAGGAAGCAGCTGACCATCGTGATCGGCTGCTTTTGTTCAACTAACGGGCAGGATAGTTGAATAGGAACGTCCTGGGTGTGTGAGCCTGCGCCGGGGGGCGCTATGGAGTAGCGTGGATCTCGTCCGGATCGGAGGGAGCAGTTTATTTCCCTCCGGACGCTCTGCGAACGAACCGCTGCTCCGTGCTGAAGCACCCCACAGGAGATCAAAAAAAGGCAGAGATTCTTCAATAGAAGAGAATCTCTGCCCTGCTATTCTTTTAAATGACGAAACAATCAATAAAGAGCGAATTCAGCGGCTTTTGTTACTTCACGGGCTGATAAGGAGCCTCTCTGTACAAGTCAAACTCCGCCAGTATCTGGTTATAGCCGTCCACAACTTCGCCTTCATCTACCCTTCCGGAAGCAACTATGCATGAGGCAGAGGCCCGGCATATCTGATAGAGATTGTTCTCTTCATCTTCTTTTCTGATTTGTTCAATAAGCTCAAATTCATCAGGACTCATGTAGTAGAAAGCAATCATTACATCCTCTATCCCTTTTTGCAGCAAGCTTCTCTGGATTAGGTCAATGTTTTTTGCCTCAGCCATTTTATCTATGCTCTTCGTTTGCTTCACATATACGTCAACAAGAGCAGAGTAATCATAATCCCCGGTTAATGTAGCAGGAGTGTATTTAGTATCCGGCATATTTCCCCAGGCCCCGTTATCATATCCGGCGTCGATTTTAATGTCTCTGCCCAAAATGGGAGATATGAGCTCCGATAATTCGCTCTTCAATTTCCCTGCCATAAGGTGATTTATGTAGTCATCCTCAATGATGCCCTTTTCTTCCCAATACTCTACCTTAAACGTTTCTTCGGGCGCATCTACCGGATAAGCCTGTGTTTCAAAGCCCACTGCATCTCCAGTGAGTTCTCCAGGAACATGTATAAAGAGATCATCAGCTGTTTCCACTGCAAATTCCTTTTCATACTTTTCCGCCAGGTGTTTTTCAATCTTCGCGGTTGCTGCTTTTTTTTCTGATGTCGAATGTCTGTCACAGGCTGTTAATGCTACTGTTAATATCAATGTGATTACAGCCAGAAACCAAATCCTCCGGTTCAAAACCATCCCTCCGCGTATTCGTTATCCGATGTGCTCAAAAATACAGTCAAGTTATAAGGTCTATTTTTTTACCATTATATACTACATCCTTCATGACTTCACAGCACTCAGTAATCTATAATTATAGTTGCAGCAGCAAATAGGTTAACGTCATTCAGGAATTTATAATCCGGACATCACTCTTAGCCTGTAAAAGAAGTACACTAGTGGGCCGTCCTGGGTGTGAGCTGCGCCTGTGGGCGCTAGAAGCTGCGCGGATCTCGTCCGGATCGGAGAGAGCAGCGGCGTGACGGTCGCCTGGGCTTCAAACTGTTCTGTGAAAATAAATTGTTAGACTGAAAAATAAAGTATAAGACCATGAAAATAAAGTTGTAGACTGGCAGCCGGCATTAGCCAACCGGTAGGATAATAGTCGCCGAATGGAACTTGGTACTAAAAGGAGGCAGGACACATGCTAGAAGAACAGGAAATATTCGCGAGCGAAGGATATAACAGGTCGTACGCAATTGCTACGGGTATGCCGATTTTGAATCTTAGGGGCAGCATACCGCGTGAAGGTAACGGCCAACTACCGTTTCCGTGGGTGACAACGGGCATCAGGATTGATAAAGAACAGATGTTGGAAACCGTTATGAAGCAAAAGACACTCGAGTATTTGTTTAATATGCAATTCAGTAAGGAGGAGATGACCGACCGCAATTTGGTTGTAGGCTGTTATGAATACAGGAATCCGAATGACAAGGAACAAATATTGCTATATGCGCTGGTTTCGTTAAAGGAATTTCTCGCGAGATACGGCGATGAACGGGCATCGGAGATTCTGATGCGAGTTGGCTGCACATACGAGAAGATTATGGAGGAATGCGATGAAGCCATTAAAGAACACTTTGCAGTGTTGCGCCGGTCACTTCATTTAAAGAATTTGAGGGACAAATACGATGTCGTTTACGAGTGGAGTGAAGAGGAAGGGGTAAAAACGTACATAATCAGATACACCAAATCGAGTTATACGAAGATTAAAGCTAAATCATTCGAAGAGTTGACCAAACTCTATGATGAGCAACGGAAGAAGGATGCAAAGAAGACGTTCGCGATTCTGGAACCGTTAGAAGCATTTATGCAAGCCTAAGAAAACCGCCCCTTTATGGGGCGGTTATTCAACATTTCATCGAAAGAAGGTGTCTAACAATTGGGGTGCAGTTCATGTCGGGAGTGTTTTTTTTGTTTGTACAATGATGTATTTACTTAGCATTTGAATGAATTCATCACGGTGAAAGGCGTCACAAGTCATTAAGCTAACGGGAAACGTTAGTTCAATAAGACCAAAGGAGGCAGCAGATCAACATGATCGGCTGCCTTTATTCAACTAACGGGCAGGTTAGTTTGAGATCATTTGCAGTGAACCGAGGAATGTTGGGGGGCTTGCGATTCAGGTACGAAAGTAAGGCTAGGTAATTTGCAAAGTTCGTAAATAGTGGGGGCTCCCTAATAGATCGTAAATGCAAATTAAATTAAATTCTCACGAGTTCCCTAATAAAGCTATACTCTCCTGCAAACGTTCCACAACCTCTATCGGCATTTCCCTGACCTTAATATCTCGACCTAGGAAAAGCAGCCAATTTGTTATTTCGGCCAACTCATCCGGATGATGAACATTGATGAAAGTCTTTAAAATAGCCGTAGTCTGAAAAGGATTTGTGTATGAAATTGAGATTTTTAAGGGATGGTATTTTTTGTACTGGGCAATCGATTTTGGACCAAGTTCTAGGACAAGGTTGATGGCTCCCTCCTGCTTGCTTAGTTGTTCTAAAATCTTCTTCTTATTTATTCTTTTTTTCTTAGGGTATGGTTTGACATCTGTGAGATTGTCGACAGGAATAATCCGCCTCTTTTCCTCCTCGAGATCAAAGCCTTCAATTTGCCAAGAGCTTTTTTCGCGGTAAAGGTGCAACAAATAGATGGGATAAGATTTTATTTGCCTCGATTCCTCGACGGAAACCATTAAATAGCTGTCCATAAGAATGGTTTGGATCAATTGTTCTAACATAGGATGGGGCAGATCTGACAGATCAAGCAGGTCGGGATTGTGGGGGTTGGTTCCTTCGAACAACAGGGTTTGATTTAACAGAACGAGATCATCTTGCTGGCTTTCCGAGATAAGACCGAGTAATTTTTCCGCTAAAGAATGGCGACTCTTGAGATATGGGAGCTGTTGATTTTTTGTGGCCATGAAGGCAATAAATAGTGCTTTAATCTCATTATCGGTAAAGCGGACAGTCGGCAGGACAGAGTTGTTCATAACAAAATAACCCCCGTCCCTCCCAACCTCGGCGACAAGAGGCATCCCCATTGCTTCAATTTCTCTGATATCTCTAATGGCTGTTGAACGAGAGATGTTAAATTCTCGCATGATTTCAGAAATGGTAAATTGAGCGCGGTTATTGATGTACCGCATGATGATGTTAATCCGTTCAATTTTTTTCATTTGGCCCTCTAAACAGTATCATATTTTGACATGATTTATAGCTATTATAAACGTATCAAGTGAAATAACAAATCATTTGATCAATTCAAAATAAATGAGATCATTGGAGGAATGAGAATGAGTACGATCATCGGTAATGAAAAAATTGCGGAAGAAGAATACCGTCCTATTGGAAGGATAGTCGCTTATTGGATTGTCACAATAGTACTCGCATTCTCCATTGCATTAAGCGGTATCGGACAACTGATGCGATATGGGGGGAATGTCGATCTGGTGACCGATATTGGTTTCCCTTTATATGTCACGAACATTCTTGGAGGTTGGAAATTGCTTGGAGTCATCGTGATCGTAATGCCAGGTTTCCCCCGGCTTAAGGAATGGGCTTATAGCGGTCTCTTTTTTCTCATGACGGGTGCTGCCCTATCCCATGCGTTCGCTAACGATTACGGTGATTACGGATTCCATATTATTCTTCCGCTTTTCTATGCCGTGCTTGGCATTGCCTCTTGGGCGCTGCGTCCGAAAAGCCGCAAACTGTAATGGGTAGGGAAACTAACAAAAGTTCGTGCATGGCTCCGATAAACAGTATCACATTTTGACACGATTTATAGTTATTATAGACGTAACAAGTGAAAAACAATTCATTTGATCCATTTCAGAAAAAGGAGTGTTAAACATGGCAGTGTATACCCTTGAAAAAAAAGACAGCTTTATCGTTCTAGGTATTGGCACGGAGTTGAAGAGCGATTACACGGATTATGCAGGTATGAACAAGGAGAAGCAAGACTTTTGGCAATCCGTGGTGCAGGATGGAAGGCTTGACGCTTTAAAGGCCGTCGCTGCAAACGACTACATTTTTGCCGTGAACGAAGCGATAAATCACAAGATGATGTATTATGCCGGTGTCATGACTGAAGCATCGGTACCAGAAGAACACCGAGTGATCCAATTCCCTAAAGGACAATACCTCGTCGTCAAAGGGGAAGGGAAGACGGCTGATGAGTTGAGTAATAGGCTGACTGGTATCGCCTTTGGTCAAGTCTTGCCAGCAGCAGACGATTTTGCTTATGTTGGCGGGCCCAATGCAACCGTTGAGATGGGGCAGCGAGACGGCCTAGTATATGGGGAAATGTGGATTCCAGTTGTGGAGAAGTAAATGAAATCAGAGGAGGAACGAGGATGTCCCCTATCGTTGGTTTTAAAAATGTGTCCACAGTTGGTCTAGAATCTTCACCAGTAGCAGAAGCGCTTGCTGGTATGCGAGCAAATGAAGCCCGTTACTTTATGAACAAATACAAGCATGAATTTACGGTCGTACCAGCCGGCGAGAGCCAGGAGACGCTTGCGTACGTGAGCCGAATTTTGAAAGAAGAACGTGGTATTGAGTTTGCGGCCAAACCGTTGGAAACATCTCATTTTCAAGTGGATAATATTAGATGGGCCTACGTCTTTTATGAAGATGGTCTGGCGGTCAACATCATGTATACATTGGATAACCCCAAAAAGCGGGCCGTTGGTTTTAAGCTTTCAGAGGGGATGGAAGTGCCTCAAGAGCTGGAAGAAAAGAAGTTTAAATTTGCTAGACAGAAGTCCAAACTGGCTGGGACAATTCGAGGTACGTTCTTTGTGATAAAAGGAGAATATTGAAGCAAACAGCACCCATAAGTTAACACTAACGGGAAATGATAGCTCAATAAAACCAAGGAGGCAGCCGATCTACATGATTGGTTGCCTTTGTTCATGTAATGGACAGTTTAGTTCAAAAGCGTAGCTAATTTTATTTTGAAAATGACAGTGATGAAATAAGAGCAGTCAGAAACAGTTCATATGACGTTCCGACGAGATGCAAGATTAAGTTAACGGGAAACGATAGCTTAACAAAGAAGGCAGTCGGTCAATTGTGATCGGCTGCTTTTGTTCAACTAACGGGCAGGTTAGTTGAATATCGCGGAAAGATATATTCAAATACTGAGTCTTTCTGGTCTAATAGTTAGATGATATTATGATTAGTGTGATAGGGGGCTATGATGCGTAAATATTTTTTCGTTTTGTGTTTAGTTTTTGTGTACGTTTCTTTGGTTACGGGATGTAGTTTTCTGAGCGGAAATACCTCAGTAAAAGAAGCCAATTTAACCGGATATTCTTCAAGTGAGTTGCAGGCATTATTGAAATCAATAGCAGACCATGTTGATTACAATGTGTCGGGGAAAAAACAAAGAATTTATTACGAATCTGATATTGGAAAAATTGTTGTGCAGGCAGAACTTACGGACAGTGAAGTCGAGGAGCTTAACAAGCAATTTGGAGAAGAGCTAATTAGTTTAAAACCTGTAGATAATGAGGATTTGGTCGGGATAACTCCGTCACAAGACAATCCTTTCCCCCAGTAAGTACATGGCTTAGAAAAAAATCAATGGTATTGCGGGATTTCGCTAATGGGGAACATTGGTTCAATACAATTAAGAAAGCAGCTGATCCATATGATCGGCTGCTTTTAATTTAACTAACGGACAGATTAGTATAAAAGATTATCTTAACGTTCAGGATTACCTGTAATAAATACATCTTTGCGCTATATAATTTAATTTTTAGATTCGACTTGAATTCTCCAAGGAAACTTAATTGTGCACAAATAGTTGCGATATGAAAATGTAGTGAAACTATACTTCTGTTAAGAGGAGGGATCAGATGGATTGGCCTATGAGGATGAATCGAGCATTGGATTACATTGAATTGAATCTAACTGGAAAGATCGAATTGAAGGAAGTTGCTAAATGTGCTTGTTGTTCTTCACATCAGTTCCAGAGAATGTTCTCATTCATTACAGATGTGTCTCTTGCGGAATATATAAGGAGAAGAAGGCTTACTCTCGCTGCAATTGAATTGCAGAATAGTAATCTGAGAGTAGTTGATATTGCGATAAAGTATGGTTATGAATCTCCAGTTTCATTCGCAAGGGCTTTTCAATTATTACATGGTGTTAATCCAGCAATGGCCCGAGAAGAAGGGACTTCCCTCAAAGCCTTTCCTCGGCTTTCCTTCCTTATTTCAATTAAAGGGGAAAAGGCTATGAACTATCGTATTGAGACAAAAGAATCCTTTCAAGTATTCGGTATTGAAAAAGTATTTCAATTAAACGGAGCAGATACTCCAGCAGAATTATGGAAGCAATGCCATGCTAACGGCGAGGTTGAAAGGCTGGCGGACAATGCTGGAGACCTACCAACCTTTTTAAATCAGAACTATCATAAAATACATGCTGTTTGTAGCTACAAAAAAACAGATGAGGATCATTTTCCTTATATGCTGTCCGCATTCAAAGGGGATTCGAGTAAAACTGAGGGTTACACAAGTATAACCATACCAGCTCAAACATGGGCAATTTTTACCTCTGATCCGTTCACATGGGACAAATTTGATGAAACAATTGAGACATTATATAAACGGTTCTTCTCCGAATGGCTTCCTACTGCTGGATACGAACAGGTCGATGGGTTGGAATTTGAAATTACAGGAGCTAAAGACGGGCTTAATTTCGTTGAGCTATGGTTTGCGGTAAGTAAAATAAATGAGTTGTGATTGTTTCAGAAAGCTTCTTCTTTGAATATACTTAAAACAGATAGAGTAGTTTGCAATTGGCAAATGCTCTATTCCTCGTTAAACTAACGGGAAACGTTAGCCCAATAAGGCGGCATCGTTTCATACGGTTCTTTAGCAAATGGACCGTCAGATATGACTACTCTTTCTGTCAAGGCGCTTACGCTGGGGTAACAATCCTGACCTGGCAGGAAGATGCGATGGCAGAAGAGCGTATGCAAGACATGGAAGCAGCTATTGAGGTAGGGACCAATTCGAAAACGATGTTATCAAGCTACACGGAATTTGATTTATCGGAAATTCACCTTGCAGTGAAAGTTGTTAGTGCGCCTGAAAAAAAAGGCAACATCGTTTTAAAATTTTAATTGCTACTCCTGCTGCGCTGATAACACCAATTTAATGACTTTGTTACAAGAGGAGTTCCGATTCAAAGTTAGTGGCCAACGTAAGTGAATTGATTATGTATCACGAGAACCATGCCAGGAGTAGACCTGGTTTTGAGGCACATGATCCTTTTCTTTCACAAGAATCGTGAAGTCAAACGGAACACGACTGGGTGTTTGTGTTGAGATTTCCAAGTTTTTATAATATGTAACACTTCATATAATAAACAAACAAGCCAAACTATAATGGAGAAGCCGAATTTATTTTTATAATGATAAATGCAGCATTAATGTCTAGTTGTCTAATTGAAATGGTACAATGTTCTTGTTTTATCCGTTTGCTCTCCAGCAAGCGGATATTTTAATTTTACAATCAGGAAGACATATAATAGATCTCATTAGCTAGTAGTTAATTGTGTCATATATAACTGAACCACTTGCGCTGACACAGCCTCGATATCACTGTCTATTTCGTCCAATACGTAGGATTCAAGTACACCCATGGTTGCCATCCCTAAAAACTTCAAAAAAATACGCTTATCGATGATCGGAAGTGTTTCATCATTCAACTTTTTATCAATCTCTCCCATAGTAAAGGACAACAGCTTTTTGCGAAAGGCTGAAGCACTGTCACTTTGAAATAAAGCAGCAAAGAATGATTTGTGAAGCTCAAAGTAAGAAAACCACATAAGTGAACCTTCAGTTATGCCGATATCCTTTTTTTGATCACATATTTCTTGCAGTTGTGCGATATGGTCGTCCACCATTTGATCCAACAGATCGTATTTATCAAGATAATGTAGATAAAATGTTTTTCGACCTACATTGGCTTTCTCTGTCAGATGTTTAACTGTGATGTTATCAAACCCTTCCTGAATGATCATTTGCAAAAAAGTTGATTGAATCGCTTGTCTGGACTTTACGATTCTGCGGTCTATTTTATCCATAGCGTCGTCCTCCTGTACATTTCTACACATTGTATGTGGTGTGTGTATTAACACACATGTGAAGTGATGTGGTTATTGAATCTAATGCTTGATTATTTTAACCTAAATATACATAAGGCGAATAATACGCACAAGTGTCATAAATAGAAAAGGTGGTTTTATAGATGATAGTAATCCAAAAGAACGTTAAATTCCTAGCGCAGGGTCTGGCTTTAGCTGCAATTCTCCGAATACCTGAGCACGCTGAAGAAAAGAAAGGTAATCCGGCTATTGTCTGTGTTCATCCGGGTAGTAGCTGCAAAGAGCAAACAGCAGGCATCTATGCAGAGAAACTTGCCGGGTTGGGCTATGTGACGATTGTATTTGATGCATCGTATCAGGGAGAAAGTGAAGGCGAGCCTCGTCATGCCGAATACCCGTCCGCTCGTGTGGAAGATATTCGCTCTGCTGTGGATTACCTGACTACTCTGGAATATGTCGATGAGCATCGGATTGGTGTACTGGGGGTATGTGCTGGAGGAGGATATGCAGTACATGCTGCAATGACGGAACGACGCATCCAGGCAGTGGCTGCAGTTTCCGTTGCGAACATAGGTCGCGGATATCGTGAAAACGATCCAATTGGAATGTTGGAGCAGGTTGCTCAGCAACGTACGGCTGAGGCACGCGGGGCAGAACCTCTGACTAACCCATGGATTCCTGGAAGCCACGAAGAAAGAGAAGCAGCAGGGATGAATGAACTTGATATTAAACAAGCAGTGGATTACTACCGCACATCCAGAGGTCAGCATCCGAACTCACCTAACCGTTTGAAATTTACAAGTGTAGATTCCATTATTGCCTTTGACGCGTTTCATCTGGCAGACTCTTTGTTAACCCAACCTTTGCAGATCATTGTCGGTAGTATACAGGGAGCGTTTGGTTCTTACCATGATGGTCATGATTTGTATCAACGTGCAGCCTCGGAACATAAAGATCTGTTTATTGTAGAAGGAGCCAGTCATTATGACTTGTACGATAAGACTGAGCCAGTGAAGAAAGCTGTTGACAGATTGGACGCTTTCTATAAAAAGTATCTTTAATGCGCTTTACGGACAACCCTCAAACAATAGACTATGATTTCTTAGCGCATGAATGTAAGAGACTATACTGATCTCTCTAAGTCATCATTCATGGGAATAAATTTGTCTAAGAAAAGAAAATCCAATTCAATACCAAGATAAAATACAAGTTACAGGCGACCTGAGCTCTGAACAATTCGGAATTTGAGCCGCCTGAAACTTGTTTGCTTTAATGTGCATTTATTGACTTAGCGAGAGTCTCTTCATAATCAAGCTCAATCTTCATGACGTCTGCCATTGTTTGTACAAACGGTTTCTTCTGTGGCTGGACTTAGAGACGTTTTGTACATTAACATAGATGGAGTGAGTCAATGATCGGTACAATAATGTACCGTTTTTTTGTGTCCAGGGAGACTGTTTTTAAAATGGTACCTGAGAGGTGATGAATTTCCGGAATTTCATTCTCTGAGAGATGAGCTTCTGGTTAACATCGGGGGGGGGAGCGGGTGAGAAGCGGGTGAGAAGCTATTTGACTCCAATGTTAAGACATGGTCTTACGAAGATGTGGCCTTGTCTGAAAAGGAAGATCAATATCCGGTTTTATTCTATTCTCATGGTGCAGGCGCTTACCCGCAGCAAGGCACGTTGTACTGTCAAGACCTGGCTAGCTCCGGCTATATTGTCGTATCCATTGGCTGCGCGGAAAGTGGTATGTATAAACTCAAGGATGGACGAATAGCTAGGATGTCAGAGAGATTCATCGATGATTTAAATAAATATGGACAAGAATACGCCACGCTAATTACGCCACATATGCCTCAAATTGTGGCAGAAAAGCTCGAGAAAGAAAAAGCCATTGAGATCTCTCATACATTGACTTCGGCCCCTGCAGCAGTCAATTTTTCAAAATATGTTGTGTTACAGAGTGAGGATGTGAGACATATCGCAGACCATCTATACAAAATGAATAGTGGTGACATGGAATCGATTTTTAAAGGTAGATTGCACCTTAAAATCGGTATGGGGATGTTTAGACATTCGTTTGGAGGAACGACAGCGACCATTGTTACCCGAGACGATGACCGATTTGTCGGCGGTGTAAATCTTGACGGTAATATGTTAGGTGCCGTGGATAGCGATCTTAAGAAACCCTTCATGCAGCTCAGTACTGCGCTTGCTTATAATACGAACGCATTTCTTCTTGAAACCAACAGTCAGGAAACATACTTCGTCATTATTGACAATGTGACTCACGGTGACTTTTCCGACGCCTTGTTTGCCTTCACGAATGAGGCTTCCAGAGGAACCCGGGACGCCATGGAACAGCGCAACATTATTACCTCTTATACAAAGGCGTTTTTTGATAAATATATGTTGAAAAAGGAAACAGAAATTGAAGCCTTAGTTTTGACGGTGTTGAAATGATTAAGAAGCCTCAGAAGCCTTAGCATTTATTTGCTGAAAATTGAACAAACAATAAGGTATGAAGAAGATACCTCTCAAGTGGTTGAGACAATAATATCCTGAAGTTGTCAATAGAAGTATTTATTGGGCGGACGAAGAAACAGCAGAGTATTTTAGGAGCAAGCAGAACTGAAGCTGGATGCATATAACATATATACCATTAGGCCAACACTTACATCTCGATCATTTAGATAAGGTTTATAAATCAATTCGCTGAACTAACGGGAAACGTTAGTCCTGTAAAACCGAGGAGGCAGCCGACTTAGTGACGGCTGCTTTTATTCAACTAACGGGCAGGATAGCGAAATAAAGTGTGTTGATTCAAGATCGATTATAAATTCCTTTCTAACAACGCCCCCACTCGTTGTGCCATATAGTGAGGAGGGGAGGGCTTTCCATTCTTGAACCACCATTCCACTACCCCTACGATAGCAGCTCCAAAAAATTGAATAATCACATCTTCAGCGTCACCGTCACTTAATCCTTGAGAATTTCCTTCGGTTATGTTTTCTACATTCTTTAACTCTTGGAGGACAAACTCAAGGAACCGACTGTGAAAAAAAGGACCTCCTTGATTCGCCAACATCGTTGAAAAGAATAAATAATGACTCTCAAAGTACTCGAACCATAACAATACCGTATCATAAAAAACGGTATTATTAGCTGCTAATTCACAGAGTTTCCGTAGTTCGTAAATATGTTCTTCCATTAGCTTATCTAGAAGATCAAATTTATCTATGTAGTGAAGATAGATGGTTCTTCGGCTAACATTTGCCCTATCGGAAATTTCTTGTATAGTAATTTGGTCGATTTTTTTTTCAATCATCAGTTCAATCAGAGCTTTTTTTATCGCTTCTTGAGATTTGATTATTCTTCTATCCACCTTAGACACTATGAGTCACCATGCTTTCTGAAATAAATTACACAACTTCAAATGATTTGTGAACAAATGCACGAATTACGGTTATTTGGTAATTGCTGACGCATTATTTTTTTGTTTATTATTATACACAGTTGTTATCTAATACTCCAGTGTGCATTTTTCTGTGGATATTAACCAGTAGGAGCCGATCTTCTTCGCGGTTGGCAAGCTGCGTCAAAGCTTTGGCAGCCACCGGTGCTGTCTAGTAAAGCAGCTATGAATACGAGTAATAATTATCACATTCGAAGGGGGAACTACTTAATGAAGGTAACAGTAATAGGGGCGACGGGTGCGACTGGCAGGAAAGTGATAGAGCGAGCACTTGATTTGGGGCACGAGGTTGTAGCCGTGGCTCGCCGGCCGGAAGTCATCGCCCCCACAGCGCGCCTCAGCGTCCGACGGGGAGATGTACTCGATGTGCCGAGCATTGCCAAGGCCTTGGCCGATACAGATGTGGTAATTAGTTGCATAGGTCCTACCGGAAACTTTTCGCAGGGTACCGTCATATCGGAGGGGATCTCGAACATCCGCAAAAACTTTTCGCCAGGAACCATCATGTCGGTGGGCATTACGAACATCCTGGCAGCCTGTCAGAGCGCCGGAGTTAAGCGCTTCGTCATGCAGAGCGGCATTGGTCTGAGCGATGGAAAAGAACTTTCAGCACTAAATCGCTTGGCCATAAATATTTCGGGTCGTATTTTCACGAAGGCGGTTGAGGACAAGGCCATTGCCGAGCGTGCAGTACAACGGAGCGAATTAGATTGGATCATTGTACGACCGCCCGCTCTTAGCGACGTAGCCGCCACTTCGAAATATACGGCAGGCCCCTCGACCCGCATTTCTCCGCTCCGGCCACTTTCCTTCGCTGACTGCGCCGACTGCCTCGTAAGGGCGGCGACGAATGAACCAACCTGGGTCAGGAAGATCGTTAACGTTGGGCGATAATGGGGTTGTCTTAAACGGAACGTTAGTTTTCGTTATTCTATTTTTGAACTGGATGGCAAATTATTATTGTTAGACCCGGTATTTACGGACTATACCCCTCCCTTTAGATTTGGTGGCAGGCGTTATAGTGAACAAATGCCAATCGAAATTGAGGTCTTTCCCGAAATTGATGCTGTACTTATATCACACGATCACTATGATCATCTAGATTATCGGGCAATCAAGAAATTAAGAAACAAAGTAAGAAAGTTTCTTGTCCCTCTCGGTGTAGGCAGCCATCTTGAGAGATGGGGGGATACTGAGCGGATTGTTGAACTTGACTGGTGGGAAGAAGTGGAGGTTTTAACCTGAAGTTCCGCTGCACACCGACAAAGCATTCTTCGGGAAGAGGATTTGGTCAGAATTTAACCTTGTGGTCTTCGTGGATCATAGATGGAAGACATACAAATGTGTTTTACAGTGGGGATAGCGGCTATAGTCCACACTTTAAAGAGATTGGTGAAAAATATGGCCCATTTATTTGACACTAATCGAATCCGGACAATATGACAATAAAGGCTGGTGGCCTTTTCATATGTTCCCAGAAGAAACGGTACAATCCCATATTGATCTCCGGGGTAACCTGTTACTTCCTGTCCACTGGGGTGCTTTTACATTGGCGATTTATGACTGGGATGAACCCATTGAACGTGCTCTCAAAGCTGCTCATGAAAGAGACGTATCCATTGCTACGCCTCGTATTGATTGGAGAAACAGTCGAAATAAGTTTATTTAATGTACCACTACTCCATGGTGGAGAGTTAACAATGGAGATTTTATATGCCCAATATAATCATACTCAAACTTATTTTAGGGGATCAGCCTCTTTTGGGGACAGCAAACAGGTTTGTCAAATGGGGGGGCGGATCTAATTGGCTGTCTGTATGTTTTGATCCTTTGCGATAGAGTTTATTGTTACGGGGAACATGTTCGTGTGTATTCACAAAGCGATTGAACTAACGGGAAACGATAGCTCAATAATGCAAAGAAGCAGCTGATCAAAGTGATCGGCTGCTTTTGTTCAACTAACGGGCAGAATAGCAAAATACGCGAATAATATATAATCGAATTCAAACGTTCCTGCCCTTGGGATTAGCAATCCAAGCAGGGTAGGAACGAATATCAATGTTACTCGAAGTTCTCAATCACGATTTTACCTGTCATACGTCCTTCTTCCAGTATCGCATGTGCCTTACGCAAATTGGCAGCATTAATGGGAGAGAGGATCTGGGCAACAGTAGTGCGTAAGCGTCCTTCATCGATCATACGGGAAACTTCATTTAATAGGTTATGTTGTTCAATCATATCCGCAGTCTGGAACAACGGTCTGGTGAACATCAGCTCCCAGGCAAAAGTGACGCTTTTGTTTTTCAGCAAGGTCAGATCGAGCAGCTCATCCGTCTCCACAATAGAGCAGATTTTCCCTTGAGGAGCAATGGCCTCAGCCATATTGATCCAATGCTTCTCCGTACTGTTTAGGCAGAAAATATAGTCAACGTGTTCCAAGCCCAGTGCTTTGAGCTGAGGGAGAAATGCTTCGTAATGATTGATGAGATGGTCGGCTCCCATATTTTTGGCCCACTCAGCCGATTCCGGGCGTGAAGCCGTGCCAATGACGGTCAAACCGGCGTGTTTGGCCAGTTGTGTCGAAATAGAACCCACACCGCCCGCAGCCCCGATGATCAAAATTGTTTTGCCTTCGTTGTGATCTGTGGCAGCCGACACGCCCAAACGATCAAATAATCCTTCCCAAGCAGTGATAGTGGTTAACGGAAGGGCGGCTGCATGGGCAAAATCCAGTGTTGCCGGTTTAAAACCGACGATTCTCTCATCAACGAGATGAAGTTCGCTATTCCCCCCAGGACGGGCAATGCTGCCAGCATAATACACTTCATCCCCCGGTTTGAACAGTGAAGATTCCGGTCCAACGTGTTCGACGACACCTGAGACGTCCCAACCGAGAATCTTTGGCGTGTTTTCGGTTCGATTTTTAGGAGCTCGTACTTTGACGTCGACGGGATTGACAGAAATGGCTTTGACTCGGATCAGTAAGTCTCTCCCTGTAGGTTCAGGTACATCCATCATTACGTCCAGCAAGCTCTCAGGATGCTCGATGGGTAAATAGTTCAGCAAGCCGATGGCTTTCATTTGTTGGTTTGACATTGTTGTTTCCTCCTTAAATACATCTATTATTGCTTTCTGGTTGTAATATAACGTATAGTGACTACCATGAATAGTACGCACAATGATGTGATGTAGTATCAATTTGTATACTGTTAATGGAGGAGGATACAAACATGCGCGACCGCAAATCGGGATACGGCCATTGCCCGAATGAAGAAGGTTGTCCCGTCGAGTATACGTTGGATGTCATCGGAGGCAAGTGGAAAGGTGTACTTTTGTACCATATGATTGAAGGTCCTATACGATTTAACAAGTTTCGCAGAATATGTCCGACTATCACGCAGAGAATGCTGACGCTACAGCTTCGAGAGCTTGAAGAAGACGGCATCGTACACCGTGAGGTGTACCCGCAAGTTCCTCCCAAAGTGGAATATTCGCTATCGGAATTCGGACGCACATTAGTGCCGATCATTATGGAAATGAAAATCTGGGGAGAGAAATATAAAAATTTATCAAGCGCTACTCCCACGCAGACAGAAAACGTGGTTGAATCCATGTTGGATTCGATGTGAATTTCTAAGTCACGGTTTGATTAATACCTTTATAATAGTACTAGGGTATTTCTTAAAATGTTTAATTAGTTAATTTCAATCTGCAACTCTCATTAGACTTCGGGAAACGATAAATCAATGTAACCAAGAAAGCAGCTGATCCATGTGATCAGCTGCTTTTGTTCAACTAACGGGCAGGATAGTTTAAGATCATTCGCGCTGAACCGTACTACAAGGAAGGGCGAGTTTTTTTTATTTTACTACACATCGATTAGGTTTGAATGGCAGACTCATTCTTTAGAATAGGACGTAACCCCCTTTGAATAGAGGTTGTCCACTAACTTGAAAAACTCTTCTGACGATAAATCCTTTTGTCGCTGGAGCCAAAGACGAAATAAGGAAAGGGAGGTTGACAGGTAAAACTCAATCAAGTATGGCGTTAAGGAAGGGTTTTGCGGAACATTTAATTCCAACCGATTTAGAGTGATTTCTTTTTTTAAACGTTTTAAAAAACGGGGACTTCCATAATCACCTAAAAGGGCATTGAGAACCAAGAGATGTTCTTTTTTGTCCAGACAATGGAGCGCATCTTGAACCGTATGCATCGATAGCTCTTTTTTCGCCAATTCTTCTTTTATGTCGTTCAATAAGTCATTTTCAAGAGCATCTAACAATTCGTAAATATCAGTAAAGTATTGATAAAAGGTGCTGCGGTTATATCCTGACTTTTTCGCGATTTCCTGAACTGAAATTTTCTCGATTGGTTTTTGGCTATATAACTCACAAAAAACTTCAACAAAGGTTTGTCTTGTTTTCTCTGTTATTTGGGGTTGCTTTTTCATGTTTTCCTCCTACTAGCGTCTAAGAATATCATCCGACAAATCATAAAAAACTGATGGTTGATCAATGAATATGGAAAATTTATAATCACATCATACAACGTGTTGTCGGATAATTAAACAAGAAATAGTAATAGGTAGGAGTGGTTTTAATGCCAAATAAACAAGATCGAATTTTAATTTTTGGTGCAGGTGTCATCGGGAGCATGTACGCAATTAAGCTTATAGAAGCAGGGTTTGACGTTACCCTATTTGCACGTTCTAATAGATATAAATCATTAAGAGAAAATGGCCTGCGATATAAGGAAAAAGGTACAGTTAGATCGATAAAAGTGAATATCATTGATACACTCGAAAACGACGATGTATACGATTTTATTTTCGTTACCGTTCGTTATGATCGGTCCGAATCAGCATTGTTAACGCTAAAAGATAATCAAAGCAAAAATATAGTTACGATGACTAGTAATTCAATGGGATTTTCTTCGTGGCTGGATATCGTAGGTGATAGACTTTTACCCGCTTTTCCGGGCTTCGGTGGACAGATTAAAGATGGAGTATTGCATGCTCGATTTCTACCAAAGATTATAGCGGCAACTGCATTCGGAGAAATTAATGGCCTAATGACAGAACGCATAGAAAACCTCGCAATAATATTTAAAACAGCAAAGCTTCCCTACGATATTAAAAAAGATATGCAAGCGTATCTAATCACACACTCCGTATCAGACATTGCCATGTTGAGCGTTTTGCAATCCGAGAATAAGATAATGGACAAAAAAACAGCCAAAACCAGAAATATGGCACGCAAAATAACAGTCACTTTAAAAGCGCATCTAAAGGCAATACAAAAAGCTGGCGTTTCAATTGATCCACCAATGCTTAAAATGGTGCTTAAACTTCCAAACTTATTTTTGGATCTTTTTTTTATGATATGGCTACGAACTAAAATGGTTAGAGATATGATGTTGCCGGATTATGCGAATCATGCTAACAATGAGATTGTGCAGCTGAATAATGATTTAATAAAATTTTTAAGTCAAAATGGTATCAAATCGGAAATGGATTAACGACAAATCAGAGTACAAACTCGTTACGCTAACGGGCAGGATCGTTTAATATTAATGTGATAAATGTTAGGATGGTAGCAAAAAGGAGCGCGTAATGCCCGCTTTATTAGGAGGAAAGACGTTAAATGAGAGTCTTTTTTTATAATCCACCAAGACTGAAACCTTCAACTAAACGTATTGAGGTAATAGATGAACAGTGAATGTAGTTTGTACATTTCGACGAGTTTATCCGAATATTCTAGTAAAATGGTGCAATGTATTTTCGATTTTGACTGGACCGCGAGAGTAGAGGTAAGTTCCACAGAAGGCCATTCGATATTTCAATGCACAGCAATCGGACAGAGTATTGGCAAGGTGGTAAATGAAACCGAGCGATTGGTTTGATACAAAAGGGGTATACATATACAGTTTTTGAATTTAGTTCAACTAATATAGAAACGATAGTTGAGATGAGACAGAACGGCAGCCGACCAAAAGGATCGGCTGCCGTTTTCACATAGGTTCTGTTAATTGTTGGGTCCAAAAATAGATGTGTTGTGTCCAAAAATGAGCCGCTATTTGAACTGTTCAAGAATGCTTATTTGCCAAGTTGTCTGGTGTTTCGCGATGTATTCCTCTGCTTCAATCAGCCTAGCGACTAATTCTCAAGCGTGACATTTTCATCTATCGTTTCTGAACCTGCACGAGGTCGCGGTTTGGCTTTATACTGGTAGATGGAGTTATGACTCATTTAGGGCTTAGTGCGGCTTTTGGACGTCTTCACCATTCGCACAAACCGAAGCGGTTCGTCCACGAATCCTCTCATTTATCCTTTCGATTTATTGAGCTGCAGCGATATGTCGTAGAATTCGAGAAGAGCATCAGCAACCATCTCGGGTGCCTCCAGTGCTGCATAGTGGCCGACGCCATCTATGGAAACCGACCGAACTTGACCCGACGCTACCTGGCTCATCGTTGCGAAGGTGAACTCACCGCCTCCGGCTCCGATTGCCAACACGGGCATGCTCAGTTTGTGGGCGGCGGCGAGAGCTGCAATGTCTTCGCCTTCTTGAAGCATAGACTGGTAGAGGCCAATCGCTCCGCGCCAACCGTCGGGACGAGAGTAGGTGCGTACGAACTCGTCGATGTCGGCTTCTGAGATTGCTCCTGGTGTCGCGCTCATGCTTGGGAACACGAATTGTCCAAGGAACTCACGCTCGCGGCCGCTGAGCAGCATTTCGGGGATGTTCGGAGCAGCAAGAACTCCGATGTACCAGGTGCCCCCGCGTGTGACGTCGGCTAGCATCTCCAGGCCGAACCCAGGTAGGCCCATCTCGATCGCGGTGAAGCTGAGCACGTCTTCCGGATGGGTTGCTGCGAGGCGGAAGATGGTTGCCCCGCTTATGTCTTGGCCTGCGAGGTGTACTGGGCCAACATTGAGCTCTTCGATAAGTAGGTGCAGGTCTTCGGCAGAGGTCTTGCTGTCGTATGTACCAGGCCCATTGTCAGAGTCGCCAAAGCCGCGTAGGTCTACGGCGAAGACACGGTGATTCTTGGCTAAAAGTGGAATTAGTTTTCGAAAGGCCCACCAAGTTTCAGGAAAACCATGGACCAGTAGGACGGGAGGGCCGGATGTCCCTGCCGATACGTAATGAAGCTTTGTTCCGTTAACCTTTGCATAGTGATGAGAGATACCGGTCAATGTAGCAGCTATTTTATCTATTGTCATTTATAAATCCTCCTCCAACTCATTTAGACAACCAAGTTGTCTAATAGGATGATAGACAACCTGGTTGTCTTTGTCAAGTGGCGTGGCCACGAGATACGGAACACCCAGCTTCAAAACATCTGGTTAAGGATGGGATTCTGGAACATGGTCTCTTTGACGATCCCCTTAGCTATGTTATTATAATATTACTATGTCTAATTTAGGTGCTACTCTTACAATGCTTTTAATTGGCGGCTATCGTTCATTGGTGGAAGCCGCGCAAGTTGAACTTGCTGCTCGCGGCTACGAGGATGTTCGTCCCGTTCACGACTTAGCAATCCGGGCCATTGCCTCAGGTGCCGACAGCGCTTCAGAACTAGGGCGGCGCTTAGAGGTCTCAAAACAAGCGGCGGCGAAAACCATTGGGGTACTTCAAAAACGCGGGTACGTTGTGCGTGAAGAAGATCCAGCAGACGCTCGCCGTAAACGCCTTCGTGTCACCGCACATGGGTTAGACATGCTGCGGGAAGCTGAAGAGATCTTTGATGAGTTGCGTAATAAATGGGCTCGGAAGATCGGTATCACCCAACTCGAGGAAATAGAGAAACAACTCGCGGAGTTGATTGGTACTGATCCTATTCGCCTCGATACCTCCGGGTGGCTTGCACGAGATCTTGGTGAGTAGGTCTAAGGTGCATATGCTTGGACTCAGGACTTAGGCTGGGGATGAAAGGCCCGAACTGACGGATATTGAATGATCTATTTTCGCATAGCGACAATCCGCTGTCGGAGATGAAGTAGAACCGATTAACGAATCCATATTCTAATGACGAATGCACCGCCAGGCTGCACAACGGCACTGGCGGTGTATTTTTAATGCTCCGGATTGGTTCATGGGTACCTATGAAGGGAGTATTCCTAAAATTGTATCTCCATTAAATCCAGGACCGGAGCATACCTATCAATCGATTCTTAAAGGTACGGTTCACTTGTTCACCATGTAGCTAATAAGTGAAGTCAATCAAAAGGCCCCAAAATGGATAAGGCAGGGGATAGGTGGATATGAAGCAAAGCTGATAACTCAGGACTATATTGAAGGTAAAACGGAAGAGGCTATTCACAATCTTGCGATCCCAATGTTCGAACAATTAGATAATGATACCTGGGATTTCGAAACGATGAAGGGTTTTCAGATCTCGTACCTATTCCTTTAAGACTGTAGAGAACGGGGAAATTATATCAGGCTGATGATTCTTCATTAAGCTAACGGGTAGTTTATTACGAATATGAGCCCAAGGGCCTTTTCTGGCAGCAGGCAATTGCACATCACTTCCTTGATGCGATACGCTCATTGCTGGTGTTTTGATCCTATTGGATCTCCAAGGTTGGATAAACATCTGAGGCTGACAGACGCGTTGTCGACGCAACGGTGCCGTAATTGAGACACTTCGCCTGACATGGTACAATACAATCACTGGTTGCAATACCATCTTAATTTAGGGGATGTACACTATGGATATTACCGAGTCGTATGGGAAGTATATATCGGCTATTTATCGCTATCAGCAAATTCTTATATCATCCGAGCTTGCTCCTTATCGGATAGGAAGCGGGCAGTATCTCATCCTCATGGCGATCGCGCACAAAGAATCAATTACACAGAAAGCATTAAGCGAAGAACTACTCTTAGATAAAACAACGATTACGAAAGCAACCGCCAAACTCGAAGCCGAGGGTTACGTTCGAAGGGAACCCGATCCCGCGGATAATCGTTACCATTTGCTTTATTTGACAGAAGCGGGCGGAGATGTAATACCAAAGGTTAAAGAAGCATTGAATCGCGTAAGTAACCAGAGTCTTGTCGGTATCAATGAAGACGAATATGCCCTTATGTTGAGCTTGCTGAAAAAGGTGCTAGGCAACATGAGCGAATTGGTTCGTAATGGGTGAAACGGCGCTGTCCGGTCAATATTTGACATTATCAAATGATAAAGAACATGTTCTGATTATGAGAAAGCCTGCGATTTACGGGAATTGAATCGGCCAATGTTCTTGTCACCCGACAAGCTAAGTTCGAAATTCAACGATAAAAAAATAGTTGCAATATCATCTTATTAGATATACAGTATAAATAGTTGCAATGACATCGCATCTAATATTCACATTAATTAGCTGCAGTGCCATCTAAAATTGAAAAGGAGACGGTACGAAATAAATTCAATCACTTTAGTTATTAATGCAACAAGGAAATGTCTGTAAAGAATGGTGGAGTTATCGAGCAGCATCATTCGGGCTGCAAAAGATACAGGTGTGAATCATCTGGTTAAGCTCTCTGGGGCAGATGCTGACTTGGAAGCCGTCACACACTGACAAAGTGGCACCGAGCAGTTGAAAAAGAAATTGAGCATTCTGGTATTACGCGCAGATGGGGAACCAAGGAATTGCCCTGATTGATTCGCGGGATATCGCGAAAGTAGCATTCCACGTCTTAACAACGGTAGGACATGAAAACAAGGCGTATCACCTGTCCGATCCATCCGCTATTTCTTATAGCAAAATTGCAGATATCCATTATTCCGTAATCGGCAAGCCAGTTAAGCAGTACATGAAAATCAGGAGGTATGGTGTATGAAAGTAGCGAGTCCCTTTGTAGTGGTGGACAATTGCACGGAAGAAATCGAGTATTACCGGTCTGTGCTCGGCGGGGAAGTTAAAATTTTTAGAAAACAGGATGATAAGGTGCTGAATGCGGAATTAATTTTAGGCAGCAGTACAATTTACTTCGCCGATAGCACCGCAGCTCAGCCTTCTTTTAAAGGCGACTATGTAAAGGTCACTCTGACGCTCGAGACTGAAGAGGAATTTCGCCAAGTGTATGAAGACCTGACGGCTGACGGGACTATAGATAGCGAGGTGTTCGAGGCTCCTTTTAACGGACTTCTTGCTGGCATCACGGATCGAAACGGCATTGGCTGGGTACTTTCCTACTTCAGAAGTTAACACAATGGAGAAACAGTACCCTATCTGGAAACTCTGGTTCGTTATGCCGATGAACTTTGTCGTATCATAGGAGCCTTTGCGCTAACGGGAAACGATAGCTCAATAAAACAAAGAAAGCAGCTGATCAACACGATCGGCTGCTTTTGTTCAACTAACGGGCAGGTTAGTTCGGGAATCTTGGTGCTTCTGTGTGTTACCTGCTTAGATAGATTTCGTTACACTACTAGCTGCAGTTTTGCTATTCTTAGAATTTGCAATTCAAGTAAAAAAGGACAGGGGTGCCCTGTCCGTTCTTAATAGATGAGTGTAAAATCCTGATGAGTTTACGGTTCGATCAAGGTTTACAGATCGACTTTCAAGGTGCCAAGCATCTTGGCGAATTTCGGATCGTGGTAGGATAAGAAAAGACTTTCCCGTGTATCGAGGGTGGCAATCTGTTGCATATCGTCTGCGCTCAACTCAAAATCGAAAATGTCGAAGTTTTCGACGATCCGCTCTTTTCTCACCGATTTTGGAATAACAACGACTTCACGCTGAACAAGCCAGCGCAGCACGACCTGGGCGACGGACTTGTTGTGTTTTTCTGCTATCGAGGCCAGCACTTCGTTGCTGAACATGTTGCCCTTTCCTTCAGCGAACGGCGCCCACGACTGGTGCTGCACTCCCTGCTCTTTCATGAAAGCGGTACTCTCGATCTGCTGGTAGAACGGGTGCGTTTCAACCTGGTTGACTGCAGGTACGATTTTGTTATGCACGTTGAGGTCCATCAGACGGTCGGGCAGGAAGTTGCTGACACCGATCGCCTTGATCTTGCCTTCGCGGTATAGGTCCTCCATCGCACGCCAAGCGCCATAGTAATCGCCGAACGGCTGGTGTATAAGGTATAGATCGAGATATTCGAGCTGTAACTTCTTCAGGGATTTGGCAAACGCCAGCTTGGCACTCTCGTATCCTGCATCTTGAACCCAGAGCTTGGTCGTGATGAACAGCTCCTCACGCGGTACGCCGCTGCGCTTGATCGCGCGTCCGACCGCTTCCTCGTTCAGATAACCGGCGGCGGTGTCGATCAGGCGGTAACCGGCCATCAGCGCTTCATATACCGCGTTCTCGCATTCTTCAGCATCGGGAACCTGGTAGACACCGAAGCCGATAATCGGCATTTTCACTCCGTTGTTCAATGTTACGTTTTGCATTTTAACTCCTCCTAGTATTTAAATGTATGATAGCAAACGGCGCGTATCCCGGGAATCGGGCACTTCAGCGGTAATTCCACTTACGGCTGAATTGCATTACAATAAGCTTAGAACCTTCGTGCTACACGAAGTCAAGTCGTCTTCACAACTTTATTTTCCAAGGAGGATTTGACATGTATACGGTCAAAGAAGCCGCCCAGATAACAGGACTCACCCAGCACGCCGTGCGCTTTTACACGGATAAAGGCCTGGTGCCAAGCGTACAGCGTAATCAAAACAACGTTCGGATGTTCAACGACGAATCAATCAACTGGCTGCATGGCGTGAAATGCCTCAAGCAATCCGGGATGCCGATTGAATTCATTAAAAAGTATATCGATCTCTGTCTCGAAGGGGATTCGACCATTCCGCAACGCTTCGCACTTATGATGGAGCATAAAGAAGCGGCGCTCGTTCAGCTTGAAGAAGCCAAACGCCACGTTGCCCACCTAGAACAAAAAACCGACCTATATCAGGCCATTCTGGAGCACCGCACTCCAGACACGACCAATCCCGGTAACTGGGACAAAATTCAGCATATGCATGCTGACGTATTTTACTCGCCCTCTGTTCGGAAGGCGTGAGACATATTTTGAGCACATTAACCGTTTTGGGGAAAATCTTCGGTTTAAAACTCTTGATTGGCTTGCAATGAACAAGATTCACATCAATCTAGATTGAACTAACGGGAAACGATAGCATAATACGAAGAAAGCAGCTGATCGTGTGATCGGCTGCTTTTGTTTCCTAACGAGCAGAATAGTTTGTTAATAGGAAGTGCAGCAGAGAATCAGAATCTTATCTAAATCTCTATACCGATCTTTAATGATTGGGCTACTTGCTTTTGAAGAGAGATTGTGTTCTGTATGCGATACATTCTTGCTATATTGTTTATTTGTACAAGCTCCTATTGCGTCTATGAAAAGAACTTGCTCAGCTTAGATTTGGAAAAATCAAAATATTCTAAATCCACTGTCCCCACAAAACGGCATTCATAAGTGTTTAGACGGTAGTAACGCAAGTCTATAAAAATCTGCCCAACCATAAGCGTTGGTTTGCATTCCTATTAAACGATTGTCGTAGTACGTGGACTGGTTTAGATGGTACAAAAAGAATACAGCCCGTGTATTTCTAAGCCACTGTTCCGTTTCCCACGTCATTTGAATCCGATTGTGTAGTTCAGGCTCGTTCTCGATCTTACGCAATCGAGCACTTAGATGCTGATATATCTCAGGGGAAAGATGCCTACGTACAACATGACGATCATCAAGCATAAGGCGTAAGAAAGAAATGACCGGATTATCATCAACAACAGCGTTAGCTAGTACAAGATCTGCGGCATCAATTATCTCTGGACGTATAAACTCTTCGTATTCTCGAACCTCTACGTTGATTTTTATTCCATGTTTAGCGCATTGTTCGCTAAACCAGCGAGCATTTCTCTCCAAGGAATCATCCAATATATGATAGGTCAGCAACGATAGTGATTGTTCTGGGTGATAAGGAGGTGGTGCTAAAAAGGCAGATTGTGTTTTTAAATAACTGCGATCATCATTCATATATTCATTTTCTAATATACGGTCCGCTATTTTGCTCCATTCGGGAAAAAAGCTGTATGCTTCGCTATAGGTATGATCGCTTAAACCATCATTCATATGTAGCGGATTAGCTGCATGACAAAGCCAGCGACGAAAATCGCTAGATTGTAGAGGTCCCGGCTTGTTGAGCTGAAATGTCATATATGTGCATCCAGCTTCAACTTTTTCGATGTCAGGTGGTCGATTGTTTCGTGTGTGGAGTTGAAAAGGATGAATATAAGGGAGTGAATCCCCTGCCATTTCCTGTAACGGTAATGGACGATAACGAGTTTCCGGTATGATCCAGATTTCCACCAGGTCCAGCTGAGCTCGCCCCCAAAAATATGCAGGGAAGGCCTCAAGAACAATTTGGACGTTATTGTTCTCGATCACCCGGAACGGCCCACTTCCAATAGGAAAACGTGCAAATTCCCCAGGCGAAAGTATTGAGGAAGAAAGGGGAAGGATTGAAGCACGCGGAGAAGCAAGCAGTTGGGGAAGAAGATGGTAAGGTCGTTTAAGTCTAATCTCAACACAGTAAAGGCCTAATGCTTGAATACTATCCAAAGGAAGCTCAGTCCATTCTGTTCTTCCAAAATTTGTAGACGTTAAACGCTTAAGGGTATAGACAACATCCTTGGCGTTCAATTCGGTATTATCGTGAAAGAGTATCCCTTTTCGTATGTAAAAAGTCCAAGTGGTTTCCATGTTATCCGTTTCCCAATAATAAGCCACATGAGGAATGATCTCGTCGTCCTCATCACTAGTAGTCACAAGCGTGTCAAAGAGTTGGCGAGCCATATGCCACTCCGTGCGCCGTAGGGTACATATAGGATCTAAATTAGGCATACTTCGGTAAAAAGGCAGGCGCAGTGTGTCACGTTGATAATTCTCATTCCTATCGACTCGGTAACCATACTGTCCCTCTAGCCAGTTTGCAAAACGACCACGTGTTACATCATCCACGTCATGCTCTTCAAGTAATCGTATTCCATCATGAAACCTTCCTTTAGTCGTTGCTTCCTGGGCGAGTGTAAGCACCACCTCCGCTTCGGAAGTTAATATCGTCAGTGTGGAGTGATTACCTCTTCCACGTCCTGGGGACCAAGTGATCCACCCAGCCGTACACAAACGACGTATGATCCACTTCACATTACGTGGCGTACAGTTCCATATTGTTCCCAGCTCTTGTAAAGTCGTCTTCTGTGAAATCTGCGATTCCAGCTTACCAAATAATTTCTTAAGATTGAAGAAATGTTCTGATAACTGCAAAATATTCACCTCCAAATAAAAGGGGAAGTTTCAAATCGAAAAGTATACTCTTTTTATATCCCTTATTTCAACTACAATCATAGCATACGAACTATATGCGTAGCTGAAAAGGAGGAGCTTATTATGGAAACTGTTTTAGCCACTTGGAATCCAAGGCAAGCCCAATGGATAAAGGAAGGACTGCTTAAATTACCGATCCCAATGAGGGCGTTATTTGAAAATAAAGTGGACGAAGTTGATGAGAGTGGAAATACCTTCGAGGAAAACGCAATTTTGAAAGCCAACGCAGTTCAGATTACATCAGAAAGGATTATCGTTGCGGAAGACTCAGGGTTATGTGTAAATGTTTTAGACGGAAACCCAGGTGTTCGTACTGCCCGGTGGGCTCCCGGTACGGATGATGATCGAAGTGTTAAATTGCTTGAGGAACTAAAACATGTAACCAACCTAGCACTTCGTGCAGCGCGATTTAAGAGTGTAGTCGCAATCCGGTTTCCGGATGGTAGTAGTTCCTATACATATGGAGAGTTAGAAGGGAGAATTTCATTCAGTCCACGTGGCAGACTAGCGAGTGGTTATTCTCGTATCTTTGAGCTACCAAGCGGGCTAACCATTGCTGAAAATGGATTACCTACTGTTAAAGTCAATGATCATCACTTACAGGCTTTAGCAATGGCAACCGAGCGTATTAGAGAGTGGAACATTTCTCACGAATCAAGAGGTGACTCTCTTGACTAAGGATGATGCAAGTCATTTTAGTACAGTCAAAGATCAATATATCCTCGCCATGGGTGCAGCCCTATTAGTCACCTTACTTTGGTCGACCTCGTACATTTTAAACAAGATGGCGTTTCAACATCATATTGGGCCTTTTACGCTAGCTGGTTTACGTTACAGCGTTTCAGCAATCACATTAGTGCTCGTTCGGTTGATTCTGCTAAATCGAAGTAGTATAGCACCAAAAAAGCATGTTCGGAAGGGAAAAGTACGTATTCAATTACGACCGTATTATATCGTTGTACTTGGAGTAACTGGATATCTAATGGCACAGGGGTTGCAATACGCGGGGCAGATGCTGATTACACCCACACAAACGAGCATGATGCTCTCCGTTGGTAACACTGCAGCTTTAATTGTATTAGACGTTTTCTGGCTTAGAGAGTTACGCGGTCGCACATCATTTTTAGGGATCGTAGCAGCACTCGCTGGAATTGTCGTTTTCTATTTCCCTTGGGATTTTAGGGGAGGGCATATTAGTGGGATTTTACTAATCCTCGCTTCATGTGCTGGATATGCTATCCATCTTGCAATAACGAGGTACTTACTAAAGAACGGAAAAGCAAGTTCAGGTGATCTCGTTCTAATGCCCATGGCAATTGGTGCTTTTGGGATGTTAGTTATAGGACTGATCTTTGAAGGTTTACCAAAGTTCTCATGGCCACTTTTGGGGATCATACTGTGGCTAGGAATTATTAATGGTTCATTTGCATTCTCTTTATGGACTTGGAGTCAAAAGCACTTGCGAGCCTATGAGAACAGTTTAATCAACAATTTAATGCTGCTAGAGGTAGCTGTATTGGATATTCTCATCTTCCACCGCAATTTAGCGGTTGCTGAAGTGTTGGGACTACTGATTGTAGGATTAGCTGTAGTATTCGTACAAATATTCTCTCATCTAAAAAGACCTACCTAGTAACCCTCTTAGTTTTTTAATCGTTAAAATTTCTTTGATAATTTCTGGGCCTCCGTGAATAAAGCATCGTATTGGGCTGGCTATTAATCATCGAGATGATGATTGCTTAAAGAACTGGACAGCAATATCAGATAACCTTACAAGATTTAAAAGTGTGATCTTTTTTTTCGAAATGTAAGAACATATTGAACTAACGGGAAACGATAAGTCAATAATACCAAGAAAGCAGTTGATCCCTGTGATCGGCTGCTTTTGTTTAACTAACGAGCAGTTTAACGTAAATAGAACTTCACTTTCTTCGCTTGCAGCCTTTCTCTGTAATAAACGTTTTATTAAGAACTAGGGTGATTGGGAAGGGAGATGAAATATGAATTTTTTATTTATCTAGGGATCATTCTCATTTTTGTCTCAGGACTTTGCATTGGAGAATGGACGACTGGTTACCAACAAAGAGGTAATTTTTATTCAGAGTTTAAGGAAGACCGTAAAGTAAAGAAGAAAGTTGCTGCATGGTCTGCTTTAGCAGGTGTCTGCTCGTTTGCAGTTGCTGGTTTGTTGTATTTATTAAGCTAACGGGCAGGTTAGTTGAATAAACAAATGTTATAATTTGGATATTTAAATGCTAATGCTAATGACTGCTCATGGAAACATCGCTACGAACCTCGGATATAATAGAGAATGCAACAAGACATTTGTAAATCCCCAGGGAAAGGGAATGGGAAGCAACGAAATGAATGATAACAAACATCCTGTTAAAGATTTTCGCTTTATTTTAACCTTGCTTGTGGTTACGTTATGTTGTTTAGGTGTTGCGATGTATTTACGTATCAAATCAGATACGAATATGTATCAATTCTTAACCTGGGATATGTTCCTGGCATGGGTATCATATATCATATCATCATGTATTAGATACACATTCAATAAGAAAGTAACAAAAATGAGTTTGATCTGGATGGTGCCGATGAGTACGGTTTGGCTTTTTTTTCTGCCCAATTCGGCCTATCTTTTTACTGAAATCCTGCATTCATTCAGATATTTCGATACTCAAGGAGAAACCCAATTCTGGATCAATATTGATTTTTGGTATAACCTCACCCTAACGTTCGTCGTAGCCATACTAGGCTTACTTCTCTCGACGTGCTCGATCATACATATACACGGAGCGTTAAACAAATTAGTCAGTAAGTACATTATCATGATGGTTATAGGCGTTATTTTACTGTTGAGTAGTTTTGTCGTATTACATTGGGAGATTTAATCGGTGGAATTTGTGGGATGTATTGTCCAAGCCTTGGCAAATTATTACGGATATAGTGAATGATTTCATTGCAGGGAACAACATTATTATTGAATTTGTGGCCATCATATTTTTGATTCAAATATTTGCATACGTTATTGTATCCTTGCTGACTGCAAGGTCTAGTAACGAATGAACATTGCTCGTTGATTCATGTAAGCTATCCGGCAGGTTAGTTGAACAGAAGGTCGAATTGATATATATACCATAAAAGTTGGGAGTAAAACGAATGGCTTCAAATTTTCATCATCTGGCAAGGGGGATTATTATCAACAATGACAAGGTTTTGCTGGCTCATGCAATTGGACATAAAAATACTTTTTTGCCAGGAGGCCATATTGAATTTTGTGAAAGCGCCCCCGAAGCCCTGAAAAGGGAAATAGAAGAGGAACTTGGTTTATCCTGTTACATCGATGGCTATCTGGGTTTGGTAGAACATAAGTGGGAAAAAAATAAAGAGTTACACTGCGAGATTAACCAAGCTTTCAAAGTGATAGTAGCTGAGCTGGATGTGTTAAAATCTCCTGTATCTTGTGAGGCTCATATTGAATTTTTTTGGGCGTCAGTAAATGATCTTGCTAAACACAACCTACAACCCTATCCTTTTCGGAAACTGATTTCGCAACTAGTAAACGGTGACAGAACTATATGGTGGGAAAGTACATTAAACTACGAAATTGAAGTAGACAATATCGGATAAAATGTTAAGCTAACGGGAAACGATAGCTCAATAAAACCAAAGGAGGCAGCAGATCAACATGATCGGCTGCCTTTATTCTACTAACGGGCAGAACAGTTAATTGAAGTCTACGTATCGGCTCAGTTGGAAGCTTAGCAAAAAAACAAGGGACAGACTGCCTTGTTGGCAGCTGCCCCCTGTTTCTTTACCTTTTGCTAATTCCAAATCTAACGGTGGCTTATCGGCGATCCTTGCGCTCCGTTCGAAACAGCTTCCCATGTCTCCCAAGTGGCTATACGATCGGCATAGACTCCGCGCACCAAAGGCAAGACCCCCGAGCCGACCGCAAACCGCAGAGGTGGGTCCTCGGCGTCTATGATTTGAAGAATCGCTTCGGCCGTCGCATTCGGATCGCCTCGTTCTTCTGTCGATAAACGAACGGACACCTGATTTCGAAGTTCAGCGTAGACTTCCAATCCCTGTGATGTCTTCATGGACAGGGGGCTTCCAAAGTCAGTTGCAAAGGCGCCCGGCTCGAGCAACGTGACCTTAATGCCGAAGCTTTTAACCTCTTGAGCGAGGCTATCGTGCAATGCTTCGACTGCCCATTTGGACGCGCAATAGAAGCCGATGAGCGGCGCCGCAACAATCCCCATGGCACTTGAGACGCCAAGAATGTGCCCGCTGCCCTGTTGTCGAAGCAGAGGCAGGGCAGCTTGGATGACACGAAGCGTACCAAAGTAATTGGCGTCAAATAGTTCGCGGACGTCGGATTCCTCAGCCTCCTCAGTCGTGCCAACCAGTGTGTAACCGGCATTGTTTAGGATGACGTCCAGCCTGCCGAAATGCGCATGAGCCTGCTGAACGGCATGCTCGACCTGCTGGGAATCTGTTACATCGAGCGCTAGGGGGAGAACAGCGTCTCCAAAACGTTCCTTAAGTTCGGCGATGTTTTCGGGTGTTCGAGCGGTCGCGGCAACCTTATCCCCGCGAGAGAGTGCGACCTCCGCCCAAATGCGCCCTAATCCGCGAGAGGCTCCTGTAATGAACCAGACTTTGTTTTCCATCGTATTCTCCTCCAATGCAGTTCCTGTGTGTAGTATTTTTAAAGCTTCTATTTTCTCTTTCGTTCTTCTATAATGATACGGCTTAGCAGGTTGATACGGAATTTCAAATAAGTTAGCATGGTATTAACTTATGGTTTATGCAAAAGGAGGAGCCTGCCTGAATGATTGAGCAACTGAAGACGTTTGTTCAAGTGGTGGAGTCCGGAAGCTTTTCTAAGGCAGCCGAAAAGCTTTTTATTTCTTCAACCGCTGTGATGAAACAAATGAATTTGTTGGAAAAGCAAGCCGGAGTCCCACTTTTTATTCGTACCAACCACGGTGTTAGCCTTACAAAGGCAGGAACATCTTTTATCAAAGATGCAAAATATATGCTGCAGTATTTTCAAGAATCTCTTATTCGCATGCATCACTCCGAACAGGCCAATCGTCATGTTGTTCGGGTGGGTACTTCTATGCTTAACCCCTGTAAGGTTTTGATTGATTTGTGGAATGGAATTAGCGACATATATCCTCAATTCGGAATAAACATCGTTCATTTCGAAGATGACGCACATACACTCCCAACCACTTACCGCATGATTGGCCAATCACTAGATATCATTGCGGGGCCATTTCTTACAGATAACTTGAAGGATCACTACCGTATGCTTGAACTGGGGAGTTACCGCGTTTGCTTTGCCGTATCTCGGCAGCATAGGCTGGCTTCAAGAAAAACACTTTTTGTCAAAGATTTGTATGGGGAAAGATTGGCTGTAGTGAATGGTGGGAATAGTGCCGTCATTCATGACATACGTAATTTCCTGAAAATGAAACATCCTCAAATACAAATTAAGGATGTTCCGCGACTCTATGATCTTGATGTGTTTAATCGCTGCGAGGAAAGTAATACGGTTATGTTAACATTGGAGGCGTGGGCAGATATTCATCCATCCTTGGTGACAATCCCTAGTGATTTAGATTTCACAGTTCCATATGGTTTAATATATCCATTACATCCATCCAAGGAAGTTGGTCAATTCTTAGAAATCATAAAAGAAATGCAAGGTAATGTTTTACCTAAGGTTGAGTGATGTCGAGGCGCACTGTGTAAAAGACTGTTTTCGTCAAAGGTTAACCAAGATAAATATGGCGCTAGTGAAGTATGGAGGCACAAAGTAAGTTCAACTAACGGGAAACGATAGCTCAATAAAACAAAGAAAGCAGCCGATCATTGTGATTGGCTGCTTTTATTCAACTAACGGGCAGGGTACTGCATAAATAAAGATGCCACCGATTCTGATCAGCTGCATCGTTATTTATTTTTCAAAGAAACTCCCCTGAAATATAGGGAATAGCATAACGAATGTATTGATCAGCAGACAACGTACTATTAAGCTTCCAATCAAGTGTTGCTCCAAATATGCTAGCACTTAACACAGCTGCACCAACTTTAATGGACTCCGAATCTAAATTTTTATTATGGTTGTGTAAAATAGACTGAAATAATTTTTCTAATTCAAATTTTATTTTGGATTCAAAAACGTATCTAAACGAATGAAAACTTCTCTTACATTGGGAAGTTAATTCTTTTTCGAAGTCTGTCTGAAACGTTATTAGCAGCATGAAGATATTGACCAAAGTCTCTTTATTTAGAGTGTTAAAATTCTTTAAGCAACCCCCGACTTGTTCTACAACCACTTCAGAAATAGCACTTTCCATCAATTCATATTTATCCTCGAAATGTCCATAAAATGTTGCTCGGTTAACCGTTGCTTGGTCAGTTATATCTTTAATAGTTATATCTTTAAAGTCTTTTTTATTTGTTAAATGCGTAAAGGCATCCACTAAGAGTTTCCTTGTACGTATAATACGAGGATCGACCTTCTTGTCCAGCATATTATTTCTCCTTTCTTCGTAATCAACAGATTTAATAAAATGTTGCTTAAGCCATAATCGGGCGAAACTGATGATTGAATTCTCCTCGAATTTCATTAAAATCAAGTATACAACATATGTTGCCTATAATAAATTTGTTGATTAGATATCATGGGGAAGCATTCGTAATGCACTCTATTACATGCATTATTCTTTAAGAAACTCGACAAAATAGATTAAATGGAGTTGATAAATATAATGAGCAGAATAACAGACATTCTAGGGATTAAATATCCTATCATTCAAGCACCTATGTCTTGGGTGACATCTGCCGAACTGGTCGCAGCAGTATCTAATGCTGGTGGTATGGGGACACTTGGCCCAAATGCAGGTCAAAATACGATAGCAAATGGACCAGACGATAGTGCAGAACGTTTAAGAACAGAAATTAGAAAAACGAAAGAACTAACGAATAAGCCCTTTGGAGTCAATTATTTCCCCCCTGCTGTGGATGCAGGAGAGAATCCTTATGGAGAAGCATTATTAAAAGTTCTTGTTGAAGAGAAAGTAAAAGTTCTTGTTGTAGTTGGCGAAGCAAATGAAAAGGATATTAAAAGATTGAAGGAGTTTGGCTTCACGATCGTTTTCAGGGAACTACATCCAACAGTTTTAGGAGCCAAAAAGGCAGAAAGAGCAGGCGCTGACATTATTGTTGCTACTGGCTTTGATGAAGGAGGTTCGACGCCAGACATCCCAGTTGGAACAATGACAGTCGTTCCGATGATTGTTGATGCAGTTAATGTACCCGTCATGGCAACTGGAGGAATTTCTGATAAGCGAGGAGTCAACGCTGCTTTTGCATTAGGTGCCGAAGGAGTTTACCTTGGTACAAGATTCATTGCATCTGTCGAGTCGCCTGCACACGAAAGCGCTAAACAGGACATTGTAAAACACGGTACAGAAGATTTAATCCTTCTTCGTACTGGCTATGGTGGCTACTGGCGTGCAACTCCGCATTCGACGGCTTTAGAAGCTCAATATTTAAATGATAATCAAGTGAATAGCACTTTATCGAAAATAGGAAATTTGAAGACGGCCATGTTAGATGGACGACTTGAAGAAGGAATCAATACAGTATCTAGTGGAATCCAGTTTATTAGGGAGATTAAAACATGCGAGGATATCGTAAATGAATTAATGGCAGATTTCATCTCAGTAAATTATTAATTGGACTTATACAATTTGTTGGTAGCTATGCTAACAAGAAACGATAGCTCAATAAAGAAAGCAGCTGGTCAATGTGATCAGCTGCTTTTGTTCAACTAACGGGCATGTTAGTTGAACGAAAAGCTGCCAAATGCCGCTTAAATGGACAACTTGCAAACCGTTTAGGTAGTATGAGGACGGACACTAGTAAAAAAAATAGTCAAAAAAGTGTTGACAGCCTTCGCATATTAATACAATAAGCTATGGACAGGTTAATTGAACGGTTTACCATTTGGAGTAATTTGTGATATTACTTTAAAACTTCATGAAAATGATTATTACTAAGGTTGTAATTATTATAGATGAAGAAAATGTATAGTCAGCTGAAATCTTTAAATCATGAATGGAGCAGGCTAATCTAGCAAGGAGTGAGAAGCATTACAAAGACTTTTTCTTTAAAATATAAAAAATTTGGACATCCACTTGAAGTGTTGGAATTAGAGCAACAGATTGAGGATTTACAACTTCAACACGATGACATAATGGTTAGAATGATTCTTAGTCCAATTAATCCTTCAGACCTAATTCCGATTCATGGTGCCTACAAACACCGAATTCAGTTGCCGACTATCCCCGGATATGAAGGGGTTGGTGTTGTTGAAGCCGTTGGTTCATCAGTAACAACATCTCTTATAGGTAAGAGGGTATTACCTCTACGTGGGGAAGGTACTTGGCAACAGTATGTGAAAACAAAAGCCAATTTTGCAGTGCCAGTTCCCGAAGAAATAGATGACGAAACAGCAAGCCAAATGTACATTAATCCCATGACAGCATGGCTTGTTTGTACGGAAGAATTACAATTAAATTCTGATGATGTCCTGGTTGTAAATGCCTGTGGTTCTGCAATAGGACATATTTTCGCACAATTCACAAAAGTATTCGGATATAAGCTAATTGCAGTGGTAAGGAATGATATCCATATTGAAGAATTGCTATCACTTGGTGCTTGGGCTGTAATTGATACGTCAAAAGAATCACTCATTCCTAGAGTAATGGAAATGACTAGTGGATTGGGAGCGACAGCGGGTATTGATAGCATTGGAGGGCAAGAAGGGCACGACTTGATTGAATGTATTCGTCCAGGTGGTGCAGTTACCATTATTGGACTGCTTTCAGGAAGTCAATTGAATTGGTCTCATATACATGAAAAACATCCTAATATTAGGGTGAAACCATATTGGCTTAAGAGATGGATAGCAAGTGTTTCCGATGAACGTTGGTATGAGAGTTTTAGTAATTTATTTGATTTGGTAAAAAAAGGTTATTTGATTATTCAGACACCAAGAATACGTGTTAGTTTATGTGAGTATAAGAAAGGAATTGGAGAAGCTCAACAAAGTGGTCACATAGGGAAAGTGATTTTGGAACTATCTTCATCCAACTAACGGGAAACGTTAGCTCATAACAACAAGAAAGCAGCTGATCATTGTGATTGGCTGCTTTTATTCAACTACTTACAATACTCTTCAATACAACTTTTCTTTGTAAATTGCGTATTAATCTAAGCAACTATTGGCTAGTTTATACAGTGATTAGAGAGGAATGGTCAGAATGAAGAAATACCTTGCTGGATTATTAATTATTTTTCTTCTATGTTTGGGCTTACCAGGACAGGCTTATATGGAGGCGTCTAACCAACAGCCTTTGACTTTTGAGGATCTCAATCTAGAACAAGCGATTAAGTCATTATTGAATAAAAACGACGATGAATCCCTAACAAAAGAGGATTTAGAATCACTGACCGACGTTCCTTTATCGGGTAAAGGAATTAAGAGTTTGCAGGGTTTGGAGTATGCAGTCAATGTGACGAACCTCTCTTTAAGCAGAAATCAAATTGCTGATATTTCACCTCTATCCGGTGCCGTAAATTTGACGACTTTGGATTTGAGTGGCAATCAAATTGAGGATATTAAGCCCCTTGGGAACTTAACGAAGTTGACAGATTTATCGGTATCTAGGAACCAATTCAATGATCTTTCAGCGCTAGCGGGACTAGTTAATCTGAATACGTTGTCCATAAGTTCTAACAAGATCACAGATCTAAAGCCGCTAGCAGGATTGATTAATCTTTGGAGACTCGATGCTGCGGATAATAACATCAAAGATCTTGCTCCGTTATCTAAATTAACTAACTTACTTTCTCTGGATTTATCATCTAACCAGATCTATGATTTGGAGCCGTTGAGAAATCTTCAAAGTTTGGCTTACCTCTATTTGAACAACAATCGAGTCTGGGATTTAGAGCCGATCCAACAACGTAGTTTTTTTCCGTATTATGATACGGGTGCATTCATTGAACCACTTGAGCTGCAAAATAACTATTTAGATTTAAGCAAGGGATCGAAAACATATAAATTATTTGTGAAACTGGCAGGAAATGAGCTGCCTGGCGGTCAGCGTAAGACACAGCGCTTGGTGATCGGCAGCACGACAGCTTATGTGGGAGAAAGTGCTTATCGAATTACCGCAGCGCCATTTATTCAGACGGGACGTACCTATGTGCCGATCCGTTTCATCTCCGAGAAGCTTGGGGCAACCGTGAATTGGAACCAGAGCACCAAAGAGGTAACGATTCAGAAGGATGGTAAAACGATTCGTTGGGCTGTAGGCAACAGGCAGGTAAAAGTGAACCAGCAAACGGTGATGCAAGATGCTCCTTTACTTCTGAAGAATGGCAGTGCGTTCGTTCCTGTTCGTTTTGTGGCGGAGCAGTTAAATACTTCCGTTGAATATATGGGAAGCAAGCATATGGTCGTGATTTTCAAAAATTAAGTAGCATAATGAAATTACAGAATAATATTTGAAGATAAGGACGTAATGACCATGCTTCAAAACAAGAGTAAAATATGCTGACCATCATTAAACTAACGGGAAACGATAGCTCAATAATACAAAGAAGCAGCTGATCAATGTGATCGGCTGCTTTTGTTTAACTAACGGGCAGGTTAGTGGAACAGATATGCCGAATATATAGTGTGAGATTCTTGTTTTTAAAAGGCAGTGGAAAATAATGATAAAGGGATGATAGTCTGTGTTTGTTAAAGTTTATCAGTATCAAATTCAACCTGGGAGAATAGAAGAGTTTTTAGAAATTCAAAAAAAATCCGCGGAGATTTATGCATCTTACATAGACTTTCATTCCTTCTGTATAAATAGTAATCAAGATAAAAGTAAGTGGTTAGAAATATCAAAATATAAAGACGAAAATGAATATAGAAAAAGCATTAATCTTATCAATGATAATACCGAGATAAGACAGCTTTTTGAAAAATTTTCATCTCTTTTGGTTAACGTTGAGACTGACTTAATTGAAGAGGAGTATACAATGAAATTTAATTTTAATAATATAAAGTATTAAACTTACGGGAAACGATATCTCAATAAAATCAAAGGAGGCAGCCGATCAACATGATCGGCTGCCTTTATTCAACTAACGGTAGTAAAGTTTAGTTATAATCCACATTTGTCATCATAAAAAGAAGCCTACTTGGTAAAATTGTGAAGTAAAAATCACAGTAACTGGAGTGGATACTATGCTTTCTGAAGAAGGTTATACGAAGGCGGCGAAAGAAGCATTACGTCATCTGGCTGAAACATTTATGCATCTTTCATCTGAAAAAAGGAAAGTATTTATTTCATCGTTTAGCAAAGTAAATCAACTACAAGAAAACTAAGGTCGGTTAAAGACCATAAAAATCATGCAGGAATGAATTATGGAGTAAAGCTTTATAAAGAGGGAGAAATGACTGTAAATCAAATTTGTGAAATCGGAAATGTATAATAGAAAATAAACTTCATATAGAGGTGGAATTATATGCCTAAAATTGACAATATGTTAGCAATTCTATGGATGCTTCGTTCAGGTGAAAAAATTACTGCAAAACAAATTTCAGAAAAGTTAGAGATGAATATAAGGACTGTGTATCGTTATATTGATACAATTTCAACAAGTGGCGTACCTATAATTTCAGAACCAGGACATAACGGTGGATACACTTTATTGAACAATTTTATTGAGGCTCCTCTTTTTTTTGATTTTGAGGAGCAAACTTCACTATTTCACGCTGCTGTTTTTGCAGAAGAAGCCGGATATTATGGAGGTGAAGCACTAAATAGGGCCATTTCAAAACTAAGTAAATACTCAAATCAAGAGCAGGAAACCAAGATAAACCAACATTTAACTAGTCTTGAAGTTATAAGTCGATTAAGTTCACTCACTAGGCAACCTTTTTTGAAGGAGTTGGAGCAGGCCGTAGCTGACGGGTATTCAGTAAAAATTCTCCACCATAAAAGTGGCGGAAAGCAAATAAATGATAGATTGGTTGATCCGTATAGACTTATCTATTGGAATAATAAGTGGTATGTGATTGGATTTTGTCATCTTAGGAGTGATATCCGTAGTTTTAGGGTAGATCGAATTGAAGATCTAATGCTAACCGAAAATAAGTTTGACCAGCCAGAAAATTTTTCAGCACGTGCCTTTTTTATGAAAAATTTTCTTCCAACTATAAAAGATAAGGAAGAGATTATTTCTTTGGTTATTCATGGGGATAAAAGTGTATTAGCTGATATTTGCCAACATTGGTTTTTAGGACATTATTTACAAGAGCGAACTTCAAATCAAGCCGTATTTCATTTTGAGAAAGATATGATACATACATATGTACCTTATTTCCTTTTAACGTACGGTAAATCTATTCGAATTATTGAGCCAATCAGCCTTAAGAAAAGAATGATTGAAGTTTTGTCGGAGTTAATAAATTTTCATCAAAATTGATAACTTCCCTGACGCTAGTTGTCAGTGAAGTAATGTTACAGTTGGTTATATCAATTGTGATTGGAGTGTTATTGGATGCAAACAAAAAAAGTTTTTCTATATGTATTTAATACAATGTCGGACTGGGAATATGGATATTTAATTGCTGAACTAAACTCAGGAAGATATTTTAAAAAAGAATTAGTACCTTTAAAAGTAATTACAGTAGGAGCTAATAAAGAAATGATTACGACTATGGGAGGACTGAACATAAAACCAGATATTTCCCTTGATGAATGTACTCTTGAGAGTAAAGATCTTTTAATTTTACCGGGAGGGACTACTTGGAATGAAGAAATTCATCAACCTATCTTGGAAAGAATTGGCCAAGCTTTAAAGATTGGCACTATTGTTGCTGCAATTTGTGGTGCAACTGAGGCCCTTGCGAATATGGGATACTTAGATACTAGAAAGCATACAAGTAATAATTTAGAATACACTAAAATGGTATGTCCTAACTATAAAGGAGAAAAGTTCTATGAAGTGGGATCTGCGGTATCTGATTCGAACTTAGTTACTGCATCAGGAATAGCTCCTCTGGAATTTGCGATGGAAGTACTGAAAAAATTAGATGTATTTGCACCAGATACATTACATTCATGGTATAACCTAAATAAGACTCATAAACCTGAATACTTCTTCCAGTTAATGAATTCAATAAATAGCTGAGCTAAAAAATAAACTTAGCTGTTTTACATTAGTTCAAATAAAAAATGAAGTAACTGAAAAGCTCACTTTCTCTATTTTGTTTTGCAGAGAAGTTGGGCTTTTTAATTTGGAATTTCCTTATCGTTGTAAATCCGCATCTTCCTGTCGCTATCCCTACCTGAGCATGAGTTTTTCATTGGTACGTTAGTTGTTCCTCAGTTAAGTGCTATCGTAGATTACTCACACTGCTAAGGGGGGAATTACATATCATTTTCCCAGCAAGGATGAACTCATGCACCATACTGTAGAGGATTTGTATATGAAGGGTGCATCTTTTATGTCAAATATTGCAATGGAGTCCAAGGTCCTTTTTTTAGCTTATTAATTTTTTGAGGATGTAAATTACACTGGAAAGTATGTAGAATCTCAGCATTATAGGACTACCCGTCATATTACTTGTTATTGTTTTAAACCAATCTTAAACATAAAGTGCAGTGGTTTTAAACTTGAGTTGTTAAGCTTAAATGCATAAATACAGAGGAGTGTAAGCTTAATGAATCGATTTTTTAGAAAAGTAATATTGTCTACAGTATTATGTAGTCTCAGTGTGATGTACGTAGGCCAGGCAGCTTATATGTCTGGATTAACCTCAGTAGACAAGAAGAATACAATGCCTACAGGGTTAATTTGGAAAGAGGCCGTTCGTTCAAATTCACATACCATCACATCAATCTATGCAGATGTAAATGATCACTACACCGATTTAATGTTTCTCAAGCCGATTTTAGCGGATAAACGAATAGTTAGCTTGGGCGAAGCTTCGCATGGAGCGTCAGAATACAACGCTATGAAAGTCAGGCTTGTAAAATTTCTGCATGAAGAACTGGGGTATAATGTCATCGCATTTGAATCGAATCTAGCCGATACCGCTGCTGCGTATGCTCAAATACATAATATGACGCCAAAAGAATTGATGAAAAGCACAGTCTTTGGTGTATGGCAGGTAGAAGAGAACTTACCCTTATTCGAATACATTGCACAACAAAGTAGTACGGAACATCCGCTTATTTTGACTGGATTTGATTCACAAGGTACGACCGAGTCTTTTATTGAATTTGTTGAAGAGTGGTTTGCAAAGGTCGATAAAAGTAAGGCTAAAGCATTTGCACAAACGGAACGTTGGTATTTAAAGCTTAGCATGATGAATGAAGTAGATGATTTTAATATTCAGAAAGAGAAAATTAAAGAAAAATACATTACATTTCAAAATTTTGTTAGGGAGAATAAGGTTGAATTGAGTAAAACTTATAGAGATCAGCCCAACCATATATCTTTAATTGAACGAGTTCTACAAAACAGAATAGATATGCTGGATAATTATCATCCTCATATCGTAAATCTGCTAGCTGGGGTAGACCCCGAGAAACAAATAAAACTGGGGAATTTTGAACGAGACCGCGTTATGGCGGATAATGTAGCTTGGCTTGCAGAAACCGGATATCCCGATGAAAAAATTATTCTGTGGGGACACAACTATCATTTGCGTAAGCATAATTCGACAATGATCACAGAGCATAACGGATACGATTTTGATAATAACCCATACCCGACCATGGGGGAAATGCTTCCATACTCACTTAAACAGGCTGGTTATGTTATTGGATTATATGCATATGAAGGCAGCGCAAATAAAAATAATCGAGAAGAAGAGCAAATCATACCTCATGAAAAAGATAGCCTCGAGGATATTTTGGCTACTGAAATGGGTGCAGCCCGGTTTATCAACATGAAGGATAAGGAGTTAAGTCCAGCAACGGAATGGATGTATACACCTCGTACTGCCAAAGCATGGGGAGTTTTAGATGAAAAGATGATTCCCCGTGATCAGTATGATGCAATATTGCTTATTCATAAAATTCATCCCTCAAATTTAATAGAAAAATAGAAAATAAGCTACCAGTTGGATTACGTATAACACTTCTTGAGTTAGTTATAAAACCCTTAGTATATCAAGATGGTTGTAGAGTTAGTTCCTTCTTTTCTACGCTAACGGGAAACGATAGCTCCATAATACAAAGGAGGCAGCCGACCATTATGATCGACTGCCTTTGTAAAGCTAACGGACAGAATAGTTTGAGATCATTTGTGGTTACCGTATCAAGGGGTACCAATTTGATTTAGATCTGAATGATCACGTTTCCTTTTTTACGTTCGGTCTCTACATATTTGTGGGCATCTGGCAGACACTCCAAAGGAAATCGACGATCGATTACGGCATTCAGTGTGCCATTGTTAGTGAGTTCCATGAGATACTTCAAATTCGCTTTGTTTTGCATAAGCCCTGCAGTGGCAAAGATAACCTTTTTTCCTTTAAACAAAGATGTCCACATCATTTGCATCAGGGTCGATAATTTCGGCGCAGTAGTCAGATACATTCCCATGGCCGTAAGCACGCGCCTACATTCCATGAAAGATCGTTTGCCTACAGCATCAAAAACAATATCATAAGTTTTATCTGACTTCGTAAAATCTTCCACCATATAATCAATAACGAAGTCTGCCCCTGCTTTTTTAACCAGACTTTCGTTCTTGCCAGAGCAGACACCGGTTACCTCAGCACCAAAGAATTTCGCCAATTGCACAGCATAAATACCGACAGCGCCTGAGGCACCATTAATTAGCACTCTCTGTCGTTCCCGCAATTTTGCCTTATCTCTCAGAAATGTTAATGCGGTGGCGCCTCCGTCACAGACGCCGACGGCGTCTTCGAAGGTAATATTGGCGGGTATGACGGCAAGAGGACTGTCTTCGGAGAGACACTTATATTCGGCGAAAGTACCGAAATTTTTGACGCTCATTCCCAAGACGCGATCTCCTGGCTTAAATTGCTGTACTTCCTTGCCGACTGCTTCGATCACCCCAGCGAATTCAGTTCCTCCTATTGCATTTTTTGGCTTGGTCAACCCATATAACAGTTTAATCATAAACGGATTACCTTTGCGAAATGCGCAGGCCGACGGCCCTACTGTGGTAGCTTGAATACGTACGAGCAGTTCCTTGCTTGCAGGCGACGGTTTCGCGATTTCTTGCAATACAATCACTTCCGGTGGACCATACGAAATTTGAACCATGGCTCTCATGGTAACCCTCCTCAAGATAATTTTACGGTAACAGACATTTACATAAGGCTCCTGGCGTAAGAAAATGGATAGGGAAAGTAAAGGCGAGAAGGTGGTGAAGATGAGAGACAATGAAAGACATCCTGTACAAATACCTGTCAAGATGGACTTCTCTTGATCAGAAAGATCAGCAAGCCATAGTGAACGAAATCCGTACGGAGGAGTATCCAAAAGGAACCGCTCTCTTTAATCAAGGAGATAGCCCTACAGCATGTTATTTCATCTTGAAAGGCTGTGTAAGGCAGTATTCAATTGATGAGGATGGCACAGAGGTCACGTCTAATTTTTATACCGAAGAGCAAGCCATCGCGATTTTCAATCATCATAAGCCAGATAAGTCTTCCGATTACACTTTCGTATGCGTAGAAGATTCAGTTATGGTGGTTGGCGATCTGGATAAGGAAATGGACATGTACACGAAACATCCTCAATTGGAATCCATGACTCGCAGAATGATGGAGGAGAATTTTGGCCAGGTCCAGAATGAATTCGCTGCTTTTATTGCTTCTTCGCCGGAAGAACGCGTCAAGACACTCTTAAATAAACGCCCCTCACTAATCGATCGGGTACCCCAACATCAACTGGCTAGTTATCTGGGTATTACTCCAGAGTCGCTAAGTCGAATTAAGAAGAGGATCCTGTAAGAACTTAACTGGTTCGAACACCATTATTGTATCCAGAGGGATGTTTCCTTGCATTGACTTAAGTTAACAGACGAGACTTTATACAGGAAGGGACCTCCCTCGCAGGCTCCTTTAAACTTGCCGTTTAAGACAGCGGACCCACAGATCCCCATATTGATCACTAGAATAAGCCAATTTGTGCCAAAATCGAAAAGCAAGCTATTGGTTTTGGGACCGCAATTGAACCGTGAAGTGAAATGGATCAGAGCATGCTCAGGAGGTCTTAGGATATGGAAAAACGCATTCTGCTCGTTGAAGACGACAACGACATCAATCTGTTAATTGAAAGCCAGCTAAAACAGGATCATTATAGCGTTGCATCGGCACGAGACGGCGAGGAAGCACTCGCGCTTTTTCAAAAAGAGAAATTCGATCTGATCCTGCTCGATTTGATGCTCCCCAAGGTAAACGGCATAGAGCTGCTCAAACAGATCCGAGAGACCAGCAAAGTTCCTGTCTTGATTATTTCTGCGAAAGGCAGCGACCTAGACAAGGCCATGGGCCTTGGGTTTGGCGCGGATGATTATATAAGCAAGCCGTTCTCCATGATCGAATTGACAGCCAGGGTTCAGGCGGCCATTCGTAGGGCAACGTTATACGCGGAAACGGAAAGCAAACCTGCCGAGCAACCCGTTATTACGTTTAAGGATCTCATTCTGGACTTGCATTCGTTCTCCGTAAAAGTAAAAGGAAAAAGCATGCCGCTCACTGCCAAGGAATTCCATATCTTAAAACTGTTCCTAACCCATCAGAGCAGGGTGTTCACCAAGGAGCAAATCTATCAACTTATTTGGGAAGAAGATTATTACGGGAATGAGAACGTAATAAATGTACATATCCGCAGACTCCGGGAGAAAATCGAAGAGGACCCGTCAGCTCCGCAATACATTCGGACAATTTGGGGAATCGGATATAGAATGGGGGATTAGCACATGGTCCTTCTTTTATCCGTCATTATTGCCGTATTGGTTGCAATTATTGGAGTGCTATTCTATAGAGAAAAGAAACGAAATCTAAGTCTCCTGGAGATTACGAATAAAATATCCGATATTTTGAATCAGGATACGGCCGAGAAAGTGTTAGTGCCCACAGGCGACCATGCCGTTAGGCAGCTGCTTACACAAATTAACCGTCTGCTGGATAACAAACAGAAGGTATTTGCGGACTATGCAAGAACGAAGGACAGCCAAAAGAAAATGATCTCGAACATGTCTCATGATTTGAAGACGCCGCTAACGGTCATTCTTGGCTACACGGAAAAACTGAATGATAAAAATGCGTTAACCGCGCAAGAAGAAGAGAAAGTCATTCAACGGTTGAATACAAAAGTAAACAGTCTGATCACCTTGCTTAACCAATTTTTCGATCTTGTCAAAATCGAATCGGAGGATTATGATATCCCGCTTAGCAAAATATCATTGAGCGAGGTTTGCCGGAACAGCGTTCTTGAGTTTTACGACCTGCTGGTTTCCAGAAATCTTCGGGTTGAAATAGACATTCCGGAGCTGCCCTTTTATTTTCATGGTAACAAGGATGCGCTGCATCGAATATTGAGCAATCTAATATCAAATTCCATTCGGTATGGAAGCGACGGCGGTGTGTTCGGGTTGACGGTTCGGGAAGAAGGGGAGTATGTAGCCGTAGACGTGTGGGACCGGGGCAAAGGGATTGCAGAAATTCATCAGGAACGCGTATTCGAACGACTCTATACCCTGGATGATGCACGGAACCCGCAATTCCAGGGAAGTGGGCTGGGACTCAGTATTTCCAAGCGCCTAACGGAAGAAATGAACGGATGGATCAGTCTAAGCAGCTCGGAGCCGTACCAAAAGACCATTTTTACTTGCAAATTCAAGCAATTAACCTACTAGCGATTCATCCAAGAGATGTTGTTCTTTTGTTCAACGTCTCTTTTTATTTCAGCCGCAGCCCTTTTCAATTCATTCTTAAGAAACATGTAAGGAACGGGAAAGGAATAAGTCCATTCTCTGATCTAAGATAGAGATCAATAACAAATGAAATCAAATTGTGAACACAGGTGGTGGTCCTCATGAATTTCATTATTCAAACTACGGATCTGAGCAAAACCGTAAAAGGGAAATCCATTGTATCGCGTGTCAATCTAAATGTGAGAAAGGGTGAGATTTATGGTCTGTTGGGTCCTAACGGCGCAGGTAAAACAACCATCATGAAAATGCTGACAGGACTCGTTCTACCGACATCCGGTGCGATTATGCTGTTTGGCAAGAAATTTTCAGAAGCCTCGAAAGAGGGCCTCAAGAGGGTCGGGAGCATTATTGAATACCCAATATTTTTCGAGCACATGACGGCCATGGAGAATCTCCAAATTCATTGCGAATACTTGGGTTATTACGATAAGACAGCTATACGTCAAGCTCTGGATCTGGTCCAATTGGAAGGGATCGAAGATAAAAAAGTGAAGGATTTCTCGCTTGGCATGAAGCAGCGTCTTGGCATTGCCAGGGCCGCCATCACCAAGCCGGAATTGATCGTGTTGGATGAACCCACGAACGGACTGGACCCGATCGGCATTAAAAACATGAGAGATTTGATCCGAACGCTGAACCAGGAATATGGGATTACGTTTGTCCTGTCCAGCCATATCCTAGGGGAAATTGAGCTGGTGGCCGATAGAATTGGCGTCATTCAACACGGTCAATTGGTTGACGAAGTCACATTGTCCGATATTCGAAGCCAGCGTACCGGTTATATTGAACTTTTGACCTCGAATGTGCAGAAATCCGCCTTTTTACTTGAGCATGAGCTTCGAATATCCAATATCAAAATCGTCCAAAATCAGCGAATCCGCGTGTATGATACGGACGTATCGACCAGTCAAATTACAAAGCTGCTGATTGAGCATGAGATTGAAATCGAGGAGATCCAAAAAGTTAACAGTACACTGGAAGACTATTTCTATCATCAAATTCAGGGAAAGGAATGAATCCGATATGCTGAAATTAATCGAGCTGGAATGGAAGAAGCTGGAGCGTAAGAAAGTGATTGGTGAAGCGATTACGTACTGGCTTATACTCATGTTCTTGCCGATATTTTTTCTCAAGGTTGTTTTTGCCGATATGCCAAGCGTTCGTTTTGGAGAGAGTTATGCTGCGGCTCTGGACCTGATGATAGCCATGCAGATGGGGTTTATTTTGTTCGGAGCGTCCCTGATCAATCATGTATTCATTGAAGAATATAAGAATAAGACGATAGCTCTTTCATTCGGATACCCATTCAGCCGAAAAAGACTTGTTATGGCCAAGGTGGTATTTATTGTGTTGGCGGTTTTCATCGGTACGTTGGTGTCCTTTGGAGTTAGCGGTATTGCGACCTTTGCGCTCAACCAGGTTATGGAGGTTATTCCGGGAATGCCAACGGCAGCTGACCTGACGAACTATGCGATCCGAATGGTTATACACTCCATTGCCGCCGCACTTGCCTCATTAATTCCGTTATTTTTGTTCGGAATTTGGAAGAGGGCGGTCATTCCGACAGTCATTTGTGCCGTCTTCCTGATGCAGTTTCCTAATTTTCTCGGGCTGCTGCGAATTACTTTGAGTCCGGACTTTCTATATGTCATTTTCAGTGTATTGGGTGTGGCAAGCGTTATTTTATCTGTAAAGTTCGTAAATAAACTAGGGGATTTGTAACGAAAGAATGTGGTGTGATGACGATTGAAGTAAACTGTTTTGCTGTCTAATGGAGAAACACTGAGTTATAGAGAAAAAACTGGTACGGAACCCTGCCATTGATTCACGGAGATATTCGGCGTTATGGAGCAGTGGGATCGATAAAGGTTAGATCAATAAAGATAAAGAGGCAGTTGGTCACTAGAGATCGACTGTTTTTTTGTTAAAGAACATTTTCTACATATACATCCTTGTCGATGGTTTTCTCCATATACACATACATTTGCAGGGAATAATATTGACACAGAAAGGCTAATACAAAGGACTACTTAACAAAAAAAGTTATTACTTATACTGAACCTTTTTCCCCAAGGGAGCGAATTAAGAATTGTAACACGTTCAGGAGGGGCCCCCATGAATGATAAAGAGTTAATCCTATGGCTTGAAAAAGCAGCGATTGGCGATGAGTCGGCATTTCAGCTTGTCTATCAGGCGACTCACCAAGACGTCTACCGGACGGTTGCTTTTCTTGTCAACAACAAACAGGACATTGAGGAAATCGTAAATGAAGTTTACATGCACATGTGGCGGTCGTATCACAAATACGATACGAACCGGCCGTTCCGGTTTTGGTTGCACGGGATCACTATCCGTCTTGTCCAGGATTGGAAAAGAAAGACCTGGCGGCGAATTCGTCTCTTTGAACGAAATCGCCAGATGACTTGTGAACAACCGTTCGACTGGACAGACAAAGCTGTTCTGCAGTCCGAAATGCAGCATGAGCTCTTCAGCCTTGTCCGCCAGTTATCGTACAAACTTCGTGTAGTTGTCATACTCCACTATTTTCACGACTATAACCTGGAAGAAATTGCGGACATGCTGCAGATCCCCGTTGGCACAGTTAAATCCAGGCATCATCTGGCGCGGAAAGAACTCCGCAAACGAATCGAAATGACGGGAGGAGACGCTTATGTCCATTGACAAGGAATTACGTGAAGAGCTTCTTCAGGTGGCCGATTCGATGCACTGTCCACCCGAGTTGTATGGACGTGTCAGGCAGTCCTACCAACACTATGTTAATGAGAAGAGAGGGAGATCTCCTATGAAAAAACGCATGCTCGCAGGTATTGCCGCAGTAGCCATTCTAATTCCGTCTGCCGCATTTGCTGCTTCCTATCTGGCCGATGATATTTTTGGTTCTTCTTCGATTATTGAACAGCACGGTGGTACACAAGAAGACTATCAAGAGATTGAAGGGATGCTTCAGGCAGCAAAAGGCAAGCTCACAGAGGACGAGTTTAAGGAATATATGGAACTGACAAAGCAGCTGATGCAATTAAAGCTGAAGATCACAGATGAAAATGGGGTCAGTCATGAGGAGAATTTGACCAGAGAAGAGCAGCGGCAGTTTGAGCAACTCGGCTTAAAGCTGACCCCGTACTTCGAGAAGATTAACGGTACTGCCAAGCCGTAAGAAGATGAAGCAGGGATCCGTTCGATGTGGATTGGGGCCCGATTTTTTACACAGTATATGCGTATGGAACTAACGGGTAACGATAGCTCAATGAAAGCAGGCCAGTCTAATCCTGTATTCTCTTCCGACAATACAGGATCGGTTTACAGACATAAAAAGAGCCTGAGGAGGACGAGGAAATCTCGTGCTTTCAGGCTCTCTCTTTATTATTGTCCTAATTATATTATTAGTAATTATTTATGGAGAACATCAGCGTATTCGGATATACGTTCGAATCGTCCCTTGGCAAACGGGCATAAGGGTAAAATCTTAATATTGTTTTGCCGCGTGTATTCCACCATAGCTTGGATAAGTTTATCGCCAAGCCCTTGTCCTCGGTAAGCATTTTCGACAAAGGTGTGATCAATTATGTAAAGCTCCGGGCTTGAGATTACATAGGTCATCACCGCAGCAATGCCGCTGTTATCTCGAATGAGAAATCTTTTATTGTCGGTATCATGTTCTGCAATATGCATGTTTATCCCTCTTTCTCTGTTAAGTATTCACCGTCCAGACGTCTATACGTCAGTGCTCCGCTTGGACATGTGTCAATATGCCGGGCAATTGCTTCCGTAGTGTCAGCATCGGGATTAACCCAAGGACGCTTGCTTAAATCAAAAACACCAGGAAGGCCCTTTACGCAAATACCGGAATGAATGCATACCTCCGAATTAAACATGACCTCGATATCTTTACCGTAGTATACTTTCTGCTTACTCATCACTTCTTCACATCTTTCATTTTTGAGTTTGTTTAAAGATCAAGATCCATTTTGGGTGACAATCAGTACATTATCCGCTTTTGCTTTTCTTTAAAGTCGACAACCGACTGGGATCGTCTTGGCTCTTGATGTCCGAATTATAAAGAGGAATCGTTGGTAAGTCAACGTGATGAACTAATTCCGAACGATAATGAAGTAAAGGGTGATTAATGGAATAAGTGGTAGTTCACATTACAGCTAGAAATGTAATCCTATTAGCTTAATATAAGACAAGAAAGCAGCTGATCAAAGTGATCGGCTGCTTTTGGTTCAATTAACGAGCAGAATCCTTCCAGATATGCCAATCATCATCCGACTGCACCCGAAAGTGTTTTGACAATGGATCTGAATTCATTGAAGACGAGATGAACGATCAGAAACGTTTGGCAACTTCCTTTGCTTTTGCAATGGCTTTTTCCTTAATAATTGGTGCTTGCTCTAATGATGCCGTTCCCTCCACAAAAATTGCCTCAATAGATTGAATTCCATAGAAATGTAGTATCTTTTTTAGATAGCTGTATCCCATTTCAATCGGAGCAAGCGGACCTTCCGAATATATGGATCCGGAAGCTTGAATGTGTAATGCTTTTTTGCCGGACAACAGACCTACAGGGCCATCTTCGTATATTTGAAAGTCTTACCTGGAATTGAAGTCGAATCCGTGTATGCTTTCAGAACCGGTGGGATCGAGAAATTCCACATAGGTGAGACGTACACATACTTATCGGCAGCCACGAATTGGTCAATAATCGCTTCATGACGAGCTACTTTTGATTTCTCAGCATCCGTCAATTGATCAAAAGAAGAACCTGATCGAATCTTTTCCCAACCGCGTAAGACATCAGCATCGATATCCGGAATGTTCTCTTGGTATAGATCTAAATAAACAACTTCATCTGATGGGTTTGCCTCACGGTATGCTTCAATAAATTCGTTCCCAACTGCGAGGCTATAAGATGACTGAGCATCAAGAGGATGTGCGGTGATGTATAATACGGTTGACATGGTTTAAAACTTCCTTTCTGTAATTGAATTAAATACACTTTCTGGATTAATCATATCGCATATATACTTTTTGTGAAGTACGCACACTCATGTGGTATAGTATTAAAAAAGGTACTGTAACGGAGGAGAACACATGCAAAAGAACCCTGCCCAATGTCAATTCGTTGTGGCGCTGGATTCAATTGTCGGTAAATGGAAGCCGATGATTCTTTACCATCTATTTCAAGGTGAACCTTTGAGGTTCAATGAATTAAAAAGATTGCTGCCCGATATCACGCAAAGGATGCTTACGCTCCATCTGCGCGAGTTGGAGGGGGAAGGGATCGTCAAGCGGGTCGTTTATCCTCAAGTCCCTCCGAAAGTGGAGTACTCCATCACGGAATACGGTATGAGTCTTTCTCCGATTTTGGAAACCTTACATCAATGGGGGAAGGCCCATATCGAGAGAAAGCAGCTCAAAAATGCGGAAAATGAAGATACGAAATCGGACTAGCGTTCATTTTTTCAATATTCTCCAGTAGACGATAAAGTCGCTAATGCAGCGGCTTTTCGTATTCTCAGGTTAACCAGTGATAACGGGTTGGCCTTTTTTGTTATCCTAATCCTCGAAGTAAATACAAAAAGGATCAACCAAAAAGAAATGGTTGATCTCATCATACGATCGGGCAGTATAGCTTAATGTCATTCTTTAGAAACCGTATCATCCAGCAATGGCGCGCTTTGACCGTTGGCTTTTCGTTCATAATTTTTCTTCACAGGAATTTCGAAGCTCCAGTCTCCTTTGAGCAGATCCTGCTGAGCCGGGTCATTGGACAGGACTAACTGGTTTACGTTGATTTTCAACAGGAACTGGTCTGGAGGTGGCAAGGTCTCGATAAAATGAAAATTGAGGGTGCCGTTTTTGGCCAGCACTACACCTGGATCCGTGGCGATGCCAGGAACCGCCTTTATCGTTGAAGGGTCCAACATAAACGTTGGCTTGACCGATTGTTTCGCCCACTGCGACTCCGATATCTGGTTAGAATGTTTCATGGAGTATTGGATAATTAGGCTCTGGCCGTCGAAAATGTATCTATGAATGAGTAGTGTATAACCTTTGTCTGTTTTACCGGTGATTAAAGTCATCTCGTTATTCCCGCTTGTTGGCATCAGCGCTGAATCGTCATTTTCAGAGAAGATGGAAGGCAGCTTTACCACGAGATTGGAGGTAAATGAATTCTTAACGCTGAATAGTACCACCGCGCAGACAAGCAACAAGATCATGGGTACAGCAGCTATCCTGGAGTGAGACAGGCGTCGAAGCCAAGGAGATATTCTTTGTTTCGGTGCAAGGCCTTGTTCCGGGAGCACGGTCGGTATCCGCTTGATCTCGTTATGAACTTCTTCCGTAACAGCCACTTGCGTCTGATTGGGTCCGAACATCGATATCCGTGTCTCAAACCAGGTTGCCTTTTTGCTGCTGTGCGCAGTGATGCCCCCTCCGTGTACCTCGATAATACTTTTCGTGATGGCCAGACCGAGACCAGTGCCCCCAGTCTGTTTCGACCTGGAGTTCTCTACCCGGTAAAAACGGTCGAAAATAAAAGGCAAATCCCGTTCCGGAATAGGGTCTCCATAATTTTGGATCCGCACAATCAGCATGTCTTCATCCTGCGCGACATCAATATCGATATATTTGCCTGTCCGTCCGTACTGGATGGCATTCGCGATAATATTTTCATACGCCCGTACCAGCAATCCTCCATCCGCTTGGGTCTTGAATTCTCCTTCTTGTATATTCAGTCTGATTTCCATACCTGCGTTCTCCGTGATCGGCACGAATTCCTCGGCAAGCTGACCGATTAACCCGGCGATATCGAGCTCGCTCAGTTCCAGAGGCATACCGTTGTTGATACGCGTATACTCAAACAGTTCGTCGATTAATCGCCGAAGCGACAAAGATTTCTCATATGCGATGTTGACGTAATAACGCATCTCCACTTCATCCTGATACCGATCCTTCTCGATGACTTCGAGAAAACCGAGAATCGAGGTTAAAGGAGTTCGAAGGTCATGAGATACTCCGGTAATCAGATCGTTTTTGGTCTTTTCCGCCTTGCGTTCCTCCGCGATCGAATGCTTCAACTGCATGCTCATCTGGTTGATGCTGAGCGCCACCTCTCCCAGTCGATGATCGGCAATTTCCGGGATTTGATGCTCGAACTGCCCGCTCGCAATCTCCTCCAGACCGCGTGTGATTTCCACAAGATAATGATCCCATTCGCTGCTCAATTGATTCATACTCTCCGCGATCACGCTTAACTCATCCTTGCCCCTAACCCTGACAACCTGCCCGAACCGTCCTGCCGATATTTCCTGCAATCCTGTGTTGATTTCACGTAAATCCCGAACCAAACGGAGGCTGGCAAGGAAGAAAGTGATGGGGAACAGAACGATACCGGTTATGATCATCACACGAACGGATCCCGCGTACTCAATGAACCAATTGATTGGGACAGCCACGTATTCAATTTTTTGCAGCGCTCCCGCCATGACATACCCCAAAAAAATAGTTGCTGCTGTTAAACCCAGGCTTGCAACAATGATCAGCATTAATCTCCAACGAATCGTATACAGCCACTGTGGTTGCATCCTACTCACTCCTTGCTTTTAAATCGCTTTCGATTTTGTATCCAATCCCCCATACGGTTTTAATGATCCGCGGTTCGCGCGGGTTAGATTCTATCTTTTCGCGGAGCTTCCGGATATGTACCATGACGCTATTTTTTGACTCCATAAAGGGCTCATTCCAGACCTCTTCGTAGATGCGATCCATACTCAGCACCGTCCCTCTATTAACTGCCAGCATGTGAAGAAGTGCGAACTGGCGGGGAGTCAATTTGATTTCCTGCTGATCGACCTTTACCGTATGGGACGCAATATTAATGATAACGTTTTCGATATGTATTTCGTTTGCGTTAGCCGCGACGGCGTTGAATTGGTTCATCCTTCGAAGCTGTGACTTAATGCGTGCGATCAGCTCGAGTGGGTTGAATGGCTTAGTTACGTAGTCGTCGGCGCCGATACTGAGGCCTGATATTTTATCGATATCTTGGCCTTTAGCCGAGAGCATGATGATGGGGATAGAATTCGTTTCTCGTATTTTCATACATGCTTGCAGCCCGTCCATCTTGGGCATCATTAGGTCAAGTACAATTAAATCGATTGGTTGGGACTGCAGAACCTTCAGCGCTTCCAGGCCATTCGACGCTTGCAGGAGCTTGTAGCCTTCGTTATTGAAATAAATACTTATTAATTGAATGATTTCCGCTTCATCATCCACCATCAAAATCGTGCTTTCTGCCATAGTTCCTCCCTTAATTCTTGTATCTTTCTTACATTGAAGAGCAGCACGATAATTATAAGCGATATTTCTTATGCATTGAATAACGTCAGCATTATTTAAGGAAATGATAAGAAGTCCGGTAGTTAGATGATAAGCTTTGACCTCTATACTTAGTTCAACACAAGCGAATAATCGTTTGAACAACAAATGGGTGGAGGTTTTATTTTTGAAACACAATGTATTACAGAAGGCCATGCTTGTTAGTCTTAGTGTTATGTTAATTGGTATTTCAGCAGTTCTTAGCCCAGGTAAACAGGTTTCCGCAAATGCGGACAGCGAGGCAGATGCGAAACGAACTTTAAAAGTATTGTACTGGAACGAAGACGATTTCAACATGACGTATGGAGATTTGTTTAGTAAGAAGTACCCGAATACAAATATCGAAGTCGTTGCACCTTCAGGTATGGAAGCGATTAAGGATTACAACGGGGCTATCCAAAAGTATTCACCAGATCTGGTTATGCTCCCCCCATACCATTACCAACAACTGTCTAAAGATAAAAAGTTGGTCGATCTAGAACCGTTAATTAAGCGAGATGCGTATGACACGACAACATTATATCCTGGCCTGCTTGATGAATTGAAGGAACAGGGCGGTGGCAAACTTTATGGCTTAAGCCCAAAAACGGATTCGTACGCCCTTCTGTATAATGCTGATTTATTTAAAAAGTACAATGTTAAAGTACCAAGTGATGGAATGACGTGGGAAGAGATATTAAATCTTGCTAAGAAATTCCCTACTAAAGGAGATAAGAACTCCCGAATTTGGGGCCTGAGCTCCTTTGGATCCAGCAATTTGGTCATGGATATCGCCAGAACAGAAGGGTTAACGTACATGGATCCAAATACGCTAAAGGCTACTGCGAATACAACTGCGTGGAAAAAAGCCTATCGTCTGGCGAGCGAGGCAACGAAGTCCGGGGTACTTGACGAATGGATCAGTCTGTCGGGCAAAAGTTACTTGGAAAGTAGCTCGTTCATTATGGGACGATCTGCTATGAAAGTAGCCTCGATTAGTCAGCTGCAGTCCTTACAAGCAGCAAAAAGTGGTGTGAAGAATTATAAACCTTTCACGCTTGGTATTGCTGCCGGCCCTGCGGCTAAGGATCGAGAGTCAACAGGGAACTTTTTCATTAATGAGATATTCGCAATTCCAGCAGACGCAGCTCATGTTGATGCCGCTTGGGATTTCATCAAATATTTTAATGGAGATGACTATGCTACCGAATACTATAAGCCCAATAACTCGAATAATAGTATCGGTGCTCCTCTATCTCGCATGGTTAAGGAGTACTCTGGTTACAAATTGGATGCGTTCTATAAATTAAAACCTAATCTGGATTCATCGATAACAAATTATGCTCTCATGAACAAGTCACCAAATTTTGAATTAAGATTTCGTTCGATTCTACTTAAGGAACTGACACAGGTAGTAAACGGGAAGAAAACATTAGACAAAGCAACTGCTGCTATTCAATCCAATACCCAAGCTGTTGCTGATAAATTGAAAAAGGCTCTGAATTAATTCCGAACATAATGAAATAAAATGAGTTTAATGGATTAAGTGGTAGGTAGCATAACGACCACTAATGTGATCCATTAAGCTAGCGGGAAACGATAGCTAAATCAAATTAAGAAAGCAGCTGATCACGTGATCAGCTGCTTTTGTTTACCTAACCAGTCGTGCATGTTGAGGTATTGGAAGCATAAGTGTGTTTTTTGGCAAACGTATTAGGTTGAGTCACATTATATTTCATACAAAATTTCGCCTGTACGGGATACATCATAACCTTCGAAGGCTTGCAGCTCCTGCCTGAATTCCGAAGACTGGAGGATGCGCAGTACCGAGTCAGTCCACGCTTCATTACCCGGCTTTTTCAACATAACCAGATCATAGCGTTCCTGAGTCAGTGGAATGAAATCAACCTGGCCGACCAGACGAGCAGCCTTTTCAATGCCAATTCCCACATCAGCCTCACCGGAACTGACCTTGGCGGCCACACCCATATGACTGGTCTCCTCCATGTTATACCCGACAAGACGGGAAGAAGGGATGCCATGCAGGCGAAGCTGCTCATCAAGCAATACACGAGCTCCGGAACCTTTCTCGCGGTTAGCCAAGCGGAGATCAGGCTGATTCAGGTCTGCCCAGCCTTGTAAGCCACGTGGGTTGCCGCGCCCTACATACAGCCCGGCCGGCCTTGACAGCAGGTTCACGACGACATACGACCAGCCAATCAGAATTTTGCGGATGTAGGGCAGATTATATTCGCCCGTGTCACCATCGAGCAGATGAGTGCTGACCAGATCGGACTCACCGCGGTACATCGAGATCAGTCCGTCCAGGCTTCCCATGAAAGAACGCAGTGGACGAATGTCCCGTGTTTGCTTCTCCATATGGCGCATCAGAATATCCAGACTCACATCCTGACCGGTAATGACCACATGGCGAGCCGCATGGGCTATTGGAGAATCCCCGGGTACAACGTGGGAAGCTTCGGATGTCGGTCTGGATAAAGGAGCAGAATTGTCAGATAAATGTGCAGCTGCAGCATTACCGGATTCGCGGGTTTCGGCTACCGATACGGCTCCTGAGGGATGGCTTAAAGCGGGTCGTTGGCCCCCTGGGAGTTGCAGCTGCTTGGAACGCCGTTTGTACGCTTCCAGATCGGTCGCATCAATTCTCATTTGTTTGCCGACACGGTAAGCGACGAGGTCTCCCTTTTTGATCAGATCATACACGGTCAGTTTGGAAATTTTGAGCAGCTTGGATATTTCTTCAGTGGTATAGGATTGCTCCTCTGTCATATGTGAAGATCCTCCTTCAGGATGGAAAAAGCATAAGCATATATGTTTTCGTTCATCAACATCATTCATCATTTGTTAAATAGGATGGTGTAGTCTCTTGTACTATACCATTAACTGCAGGACAGTATAAACTAGACCTTCCTATTTGATTGATCTTATGTATAATGAAATATAATTAATTATAACTAGTTATAACCAAACATAACGTGTTGAGGGATCTGGAGGAGAAGAAATGAGAAAAAGGATAGGATACATACTGGGAAGCATGTCCCTCGGACTGGCACTTGTATTAGCGGGGTGTGGTGCTGGCACGGATAGCGCGGATTCATCTACGGCAGTTAAGCCGGTGTCCTCGGCACCAGTGACATCAGGAGAGGGTTCTTCGGGAGAGAATACTGAGCCGCAGGAAACGGTAGAGTTAACGATCTCAGCGGCAGCCAGTCTGACCGACGCGATGAAGGAAATCGAGACCAACTATGAGCTGGCCCATCCTTATATTGAACTCAACTTTAATTTCGGGGCATCGGGAGCTTTGCAACAGCAGATTGAACAGGGGGCACCTGCCGATATTTTTGTATCAGCGGCAACGAAAAATATGAATGCTCTGGTGGACGAGAACCTGGTTGCACCTGCTGACCAGAAGAATTTGCTGCAAAACTCACTTGTCGCGATTGTTCCGGCAGATCGTAAAAATGCAGTAACCAACGAGAAGGATTTGACGGCCGATTCGATCAAAACCGTAGCTATCGGGATTCCGGAAAGTGTTCCCGCAGGGACATACGCGAAGGAAGCACTGACGAATGCGAGCCTGTGGGATCAGCTCAAAAGCAAGCTGGTGCAGGGCAAGGATGTCAGACAGGTTCTGCAGTATGTAGAGACAGGTAATGCAGATGCCGGATTTGTGTACAAAACGGATGCAATGACTTCGGATCAGGTGAACATTGCGTTTGAAGTGGACAAGAACAGTTATACACCGGCTAATTATCCGGTAGGCATTATTGAAGGAACGAAACACCGGACAGAAGCAGAACAATTTTATATGTATTTGCAAACGCCTGAAGTGCTGGAAGTATTTGCGAAATACGGATTCTCTGTTCCGGAATGAATGTGAATGAGATCGACTGGACGGCATTCTGGTCACCTGTGCGCCTTTCCCTTCAGGTAGCTTTGTTGTCCAGCGTAGTTGCAGCCGTACTCGGCATCGCTGTGGCCTGGAAGATGTCACGCCGCTCATTTCGGGGCAAAGTTGTTCTGGAAACCGCGTTTATGCTGCCGCTCGTACTTCCGCCCACGGTAGTCGGGTTTCTGTTACTCGTTTTGCTGGGGCGCAAAAGTGTGCTGGGACAATGGATTGAAGCCATTTTCTCGGCGCCGGTCATCTTCTCCTGGTGGGCTGCAGTGATTGCTTCGGTGGTTGTTGCTTTCCCGTTGGTATATCAGACCATGAAATCCGGTTTCAGCGGTATTGATGGGGACCTGGAGGATGCGGGCCGATCGATGGGGGCGAATGAGTGGCAGGTGTTTCGCTACATTTCGCTGCCGCTTGCCGGACGTGCGTTAATGACTGCTTTCATATTGGGGTTCGCTCGTGCACTTGGGGAATTCGGGGCCACGCTAATGATCGCAGGAAATATTCCTGGTAAGACCCAAACCTTACCTACGGCAATCTATGTTGCAGTGGATTCGGGCAATCAGACCATGGCGTGGGCATGGACGGTTTCGATTATTATCATCTCATTTATCATGCTGCTTCTAACGAGACAGCCACACCATGACAAGGCCTGAACGGATGCAAGGCTGATATTGAGAAATGGAATGCTAAAACCCGCCCAAAGGATGTTCCTTAAGGCGGGTTTTATGTTATAACAGCCAGTTATTTCGAGTGGAATATCTTAGATTTGTGGAGTCATTTTATCATAATAAGGCTTCCAGGAATATATAACGCCAATTCAATCTGTCTATATGTGAATTGAAAACTCCGATGCACAAAAAAACCGAAAAAATTCCCAAATTTCGTACTTTCAACCCTCGCCTAAAGTAGCCCTTTTCCTGTAAAATAGAAGTAACTGATTCCAGCCAAGCACTGAAATAAGGAGAGAGACGACAATGAATACTAAACCTGATTGCGGCGTATCGTTGCAAATCGACGATTATCTGGATCTTTTGCATTTTGCCATCCAAATTCAGGATCAGGAATGGCAGCAGTCCCTTATCCACCAGCTCAAGATATTTCAGCCGATGGCGGAGCAGCAGCGATCACCAGAAGAGGAATTGTGGACACGGCTGGATTATATCAACAGCAAATTGACAGGGCTGTGCAACCAGCTGCATGCAGCACACACCCAAGATGAACGCGACAAATTTGAAAAACGAATTGACCTTCTGCAATCCCAGCGGCTGGAAGTCGCACGTAAAATCAAATGGGCCAGTCGCAGATAGATAAACATCATGAATGGGAAAAGCCTTTTCTCCGCCAGACCGGTTGGGAGAGGCTTTTTTTGATGGAATGGGTTGTGGAGAAAGTTTCAGCATAGAGAAGTTCTATAAGGATATCAGGATGTCCTATTAGGCTTCATATTGCCTCAGGATGACTCGCGGTGATATTCTGTGTTCAACCTAATTCCGACTATACAAGTATGAATGGTTAGTTAAAATTCGGAGGCATGGGAGTACACATCATATCGGCTGTAACAGCCTGTGGAGGAGATCGGGAATGGCTAAAAAACGGGGGATTCATCCATTCCGGACAGCTTTGCTGTTCGTGACCATGTTGGCGGTGCTGGCAGGATGCAGCACAGGCAGCGCTTCAAATGAAGCAGATACCACATCTGCATCCGGTCAAGATAAAGTAAAGAAAATTATCGTGGGTACAGGTACGCAGTTTCCGAATGTTTGCTTCATTGATGAGAATGGCAAGTTGACAGGATACGATGTTGAATTGATTCGCGAGATTGATAAACGGCTGCCCGAGTATGAGTTTGAATTCAGTACAATGGAGTTCAAAAACCTGCTGTTAAGTCTGGAGACGAAAAAAATTGATCTGATCGCTCACCAGATGGAAGTCAATGAAGAGAGACAGGCCAAGTTTCTGTTTAATGATGAAGCCTATAACATTTTCCCCAATAAAGTGGTCGTGAGTGAGAAGAACCAGGATGTGAATTCCATCGAAGATCTCAAAGGTAAAAAACTGATTGTGGGTGCTACGAGCAATGCGGCTGTACTCGCTGAGAAATGGAATGCAGCGAATGGAGGCGAGATTGAAATTGTCTATTCCGGAGCAGGGGAAGATACGAATACCCAGATCAAAACCGGCCGGGTGGATGCCACCATCAGTACACAATTTGCGATCGATTATCAGAACAAGGTAGTTGATGCCCAGTTAAAAACGGTAGGGGAGGCCCTTTCCAACTCCAAAGTGTACTTCATCCTCAACAAAGACGAGCAGGAGCTCAAAACCAAAGTGGATGAAGCCCTCAAATCCATCAAGGAAGACGGGACATTAAGCAAACTGAGTACTGAGTGGCTTGGAGCGGATTATACGGTTGAAGAGTAGCTAGGAGAAAGGTGTGCAAGCGGTAATGGGAAAATCATTTGATCTATCCTTGGTTCTGGACTTCATCCCGGAACTGCTACGGTATTTGCATATAACACTGATTGTACTGGGCGGGTCCATTGTGCTTGGACTGGTGGGTGGTGTGCTGCTGGCGGTTCCCAGGCTCTACCGGATTCCGGTACTGAGTCAGCTCGCTACCCTGTATGTATCTTTCATGCGGGGCACACCGATTCTTATCAAGCTGTTTCTGGTCTATTACGGTCTACCCGAATTGCTCAAGCCAGTGGGCATTGATCTGTCCAGAACCGACCCGCTGCTGTTTGTCATCGTGACCTATGCACTGAGTGATGCTGCCTCCTTTGCAGAGATATTTCGGGGAGCGGTTCGCAGTGTCGATAAGGGCCAGACCGAAGCTGCTTATGCAGCGGGCATGACCACGTTCCAGTCTTTCCGGCGGATCGTTGTCCCTCAGGCACTCATTGTGGCTTTTCCCAATATGGCGAATACGCTGATCGGTTCGCTCAAGGACACATCACTCGCTTTTTCCATCGGTGTCATGGATATGGTGGGCAGGGGGCAGACGCTGATCTCGGCTACGTCACATGCGCTTGAGGTGTATATCAGCTTGTCGGTTGTTTATTATGTCATTGTCATTGTACTTGAAAAAGGATTTGCTCTTGCTGAGCACAGACTGCAGCGTCATGAACGCAAGAGAACGGTACACAAGCCAGCGGTCAGGGCTAAACGCCTGAAACGAATAGCGGGGTGAGTATATGTCCATTGATCTCCAGTTTATCTATACATCTTTTTTTCAAATTCTGAAGGCACTGCCGCTGACGCTGGTCATTACGATTGTCCCGTTGATTGCAGGTTTTGGAATCGGTCTTGCCACTGCGCTGATTCGAATCTACCAGGTTCGCTGGATTCATCCTGTGGCAGCCTTCTACGTGTCCTTTCTGCGGGGTACACCGATGCTAATGCATTTGTTTCTGATCTATTACGGCATACCGATGATTATTGACAAACTGGCTGCCCGGTACGGGTGGGCCTTTCAATCCGCCTCCATTCCCATTCTGGTGTTTGTGTTAATTGCCTTCTCGTTGACGGCCGGAGCATATATGTCCGAGATTATCCGTTCGGGTATCCTCGCTGTGGATCGTGGACAGATGGAGGCTGCACACGCTGTTGGCATGAGCACTTCACAGGCGTTGCGGCGCATCATTCTCCCTCAGGCCATCGGTGCTGTACTGCCCAATCTGTGCAGCATGTTTGTCGGATTTCTGCATGGATCAACCCTCGCCTTCACGGTTTCTCAGATGGACATTCTCGGCAAGGCAGATGTCGTTGCATCCGTCAGTCTGAAATTTCTGGAGGCCTTCATTGCAGCAGCAGTCATTTATTGGGGGCTGACCGTCATCGCGGAACGGATCACAGCTCTGCTGGAACGCCGGGTTGCCATCTATAGCAAAGGAGGGGTTTCATGATTACATTGAGCAATATCCACAAATCATTTGGCAAGCAGGAAGTATTGAAGGGCATTGATCTGACTGTGGAGCAGGGGGATGTCGTCGCCATTCTTGGCCCCAGCGGATCTGGCAAAACGACATTGCTGCGCTGCGTAAACTTTCTGGAACGTGCGGATGAAGGCAAAGTACAGATCAACGGTGTCGGCGTGGACTGCAGACATGCGCGCAAACACGATATTGTGCAGATCAGACGGAAAACGGCCATGGTTTTCCAGCATTATAATCTGTTCAAACACAAAACGGTTTTGGATAACGTCACGGAAGGAATGATCATAGCGCAGAAGATGTCCAAAACGGACGCGCGTGCACGTGCTCTGCGTGTGCTTGAACAAGTAGGACTTTCAGAAAAAATCAATGAGTATCCCAGTATGCTGTCTGGCGGACAGCAGCAGCGTGTCGGGATTGCTCGTGCGCTGGCTCTGAATCCCGAAGTCATTCTGTTTGATGAACCGACCTCTGCACTGGATCCGGAGCTGGTCGGTGAGGTACTGTCAGTCATACGCTCGATCGCCCAGGAGGGGATTACCATGATCGTCGTTACCCATGAAATGGGTTTTGCACGTGAAGTGGCGAATCGGGTTGTGTTCATGGAAGGGGGCCATGTGGTGGAGCAGGGTACACCGGAGGAGATATTTTTAAGGCCCAAGCAGGAACGAACGCGCCAATTCCTGAGTCGATACTCCTCCGACTGGAGTTATGTTATTTGACGATATAGGCGCAAGCTGGAGTAACTGACGATCCCGGCCCGGCATATGCTGTAGCAGGCAAATGCTGATAGGCCGGGTTTTTCTATGGGTGAAGCAGGCCGTGACGGTAAGGAGGAGGACCATGCAGAGCAAAGTTGATGAAATTCTCACACATATTGCACACTCACACCAGCAGCTCGCACGAGTATTGGATGCCAAACGCCAGATCGCTGTGCGGATGTCTGACATTATTAATCATTTGCCGGATATCGAACCGGAGCTGGATGGCGTTGACGGTCTGCTCGATAGCTCTGGACAAATCAACAAAAGCATCATCTCCTACTTGGGGGGACTTGCAGATCTGGAAGAAGCTGTTGCCGAAACGCTGACTCAGGTCATGCGGGAGATGGCAGGACAAGAGGAAGAATAAGCCCGGAAGGCGGGTGAGAGAACATGAGCAGAGAACAAAGTCTCATTCTGATGCTGGATGCTGCAGCCAAAATGCAGTGGAACATTGCACTGATTTTGGAGGCCAAAGCGGTTGAGGCCGAGAAAGTCCGGAATTGGGCGCTGAATCATCTGAACGGTGAAGCATTTCTAACCCATGGTGATCAGGTGTCAGAGCCGCTGAAAATGCATGACCAGCTGGTCGAAATGCTGGAAGGGTTAACCCGGATGGAAACAGGACTCTGCAACAATTTGAAAGCTGTGATGGTAGATAACCGTGCTGAAGAAGGCGGGATGGACGGAGACATGTTTGGCGGCATGGATCTTGGAGATTTGGGAAAATGAGTCTGCTGCAGCGTGAGCAGGAAGTTAAACTGGCCCTTATTGAGTCCATTGCACACAGCCAGCAGGCACTGGCTCGTATTCTGGACAGTGTAGCCAGTGTAACCGCTCATTCGGAAGTATCTGCCCGCAATCTGGCCGAGAACATTCGTCTGCTGAGTCGGTATCAGGAAGAAATGTCCCGTATGGTTACGGGTATCAGGCTGGCGCGAATCCAGCATGGGGAGCCTAGCTTGCCGTGGCTCAAAGACCCCGAATATGCGATACGTATCGTTCGGGACATACAGGAGGAATGTTGATATGTTAAGAAAGAAGAAATTGCGGCTTAGAACCAAAAGAGCTTTGCTTGCCCGTGGTGCACGTCTGCGCAAAATCAGAAAGCTGCGTGCCCTTAAGGGCAAACGTGTCCTGCACAAACGCACGCTTAAAGGACGTAGTGCGTGGCTCAAAAAAAAGAAACGTACGGTACGACGGCACCGGAGTCCGAAGCCCGTACAACCAGTCGTCCCGGCTACCCCTATCGATCCGAATCCGGACAACGCGTACAGTCAGGGGCACAACGAGGCGTACAACGAGGGATTCAACGCGGGTTTCGCCAAGGGATTCGAGGACGGACATCAGCTGGCGTACAAGGCACAGTAACCGGATAGAGCTGCATCTCGGTAAACCAATAGATGCGGATGCGAACATAGGACGCCCGGGGGGACACTTCCCTCCGGGTTATTTGTTTGGCCGCAGAAGCGGACATGCCCGTGCAGGCCGATGTGGAGGGCAGACGCCAATTTTGCGCCTTGCAGGACACCCGTCCATGATGCATCTGACCCCGGGGCATATCCTTTAGAGGGAAGACCAATCTCGGGGAGAATCTGAATGGAGTCTCCTGAAAGGAAGACAGGGTGAAGGATGTGGCAAAAAAACGACACCGACCGCTCTCGGAAGCAAAGATAGCCTACCACAGTGGATATGCTGAAGGCCGCAGATTCGGCGGCTGTCAGGCCATGATGGAGCGAGTGCAGATGTTTGAGCCGACCCTGCGGGATATGAAAGTATTGTACATTCCGCAAGGGTTTGATGCCATCGATGAAGGTGTCATCATAGCATTGCAGCAATCTGTACGCGAATGTGTTGTTGGATCGCCGGCAACCATGCTGCAGGATGCGAGCCAGCACAGACCGGATATCGTGCTGGTCATGAATGGATTGCATGTTTTTCCTGCAGATCACCTGGAGCAGGTGAACGGGATACGGGCACTCGGTATTCGGACAGCGGTATGGTTTGTGGATGATCCGTATTTTACCGAAGATACAGCGACCATTTGCAAGCATTATGATCTGGTATTCACTCATGAAGAAGCGGCGGTGCCGTTTTATGAGGGGAATGGTGCGAGCAGGGTCATCTATATGCCACTCGCCGTGAATCCTGGCATGTTTCAGCCACGCCGCATTGCTCCGCAGCATCAGTATGATATTTGTTTTATCGGCACGGGCTTCTGGAACCGGATCGCCTTGTTCGATGAGCTGGCCCCTTTTCTGGCGAACAAAAAAGTATTCATTGCCGGCGGCCAGTGGCAGCGGCTGACACGGTCGGATGTACTCGGTCCGTTTATCCATGAGGGATGGATTGATCCAAGTACGACCGTTGATTATTACAATGGCGCCAAGATTGTCATTAATATTCATCGGACCTGCGAGAATGGTGAGGACAATCGCAATACACATCACCTGGAAGGTCGGTCCATTAATCCAAGAACGTATGAGATCAGTGCTTGTGGCACCATGCAAATTACAGATGCGCGTGATGACTTGCCCCGCTTTTACCGGCCGGGTTATGACATTGAGACGTTTACGACAGCAGCCGAACTGGAGCGCAAAATCAAGTATTACCTGCAGCACGAGGAAGAACGGCAAGCCATGGCCTGGCGGGGGCTGCTGACTACGCTGAACCAGCATACGTTTACCCGCCGGATCGCCCAGCTGCTGGAACATGTATAGAGCCAACCCGTAATACAGCGAACTTTATCATAAACAAGAGGAGTGGCGGTATGTCTATCAAACACCGTAAAAAGAGGAATTTTCATGCGCCAGTACTCAGCCTGGCTGACCAGGCCCGCAAAAACGGGCAGCATGCCGGTTATGATGCAGGCAAGGAAGAAGGATATCTGCGCGGGCGTGCCAACTATATTGTCAATTGTGCACAGGAACCTTTGCCTTTCCGGCAGCTCCACGTCCTGTACGTCTCTTCGGGTAAAGGATTTCCTTATTCCCCGCTGGATGAAGCGATTATGGCCACCCTGCAAGGCATGGTCGCTCAGGTAACATTGTCCGATCCACGGCAGCCGGTTTCTGAAATTGCGCTGCAAAATCGGCCCGATCTGGTTCTGGTACTGGATGGCATGGATATTCCGCTTGAGCATATTGATGCGATTCGCCAGGCAGGCATTCCGACCGCAATCTGGCTGACGGACGATCCGTACTACACGGATATGACGATGGAGCGTGTTCATCATTTTGACCATATCTTCACACTTGAGCTGAATTGTGTCGAACTGTACCGTCAGAGTGGCTGTGCATCCGTCCACTACCTGCCGTTTGCAGCGTTCACCAATCACTACTTTCCCATTACGACTCCTTCCCCGCTGCACCGGGACGTCAGTTTTATCGGATCGGCCTACTGGAACCGGGTGTACTTTTTCAACCCAATCATGGCTCAGATCATGTCACACAATACCGTGTTTAATGGCATCTGGTGGGACCGTCTGCCAGACTATGAAGCCTATGGCGAGAAGATTGAACATGGACGCTGGATGAGTCCGCAGGAAACCAATGATGTATATAACGGCACCAAAATTGTCATTAACCTGCACCGTTCCCACGAAGACGATTCCGTCAATAACAACCATCTCAAAATACCACCAGCTTCCCCGAATCCAAGAACATTTGAAATCTCGGCTTCCGCAACATTACAGCTGACCGATGCGCGTGATGACCTGGCGCGGTTCTATAAGCCGGGTGTGGAGATCGAAACATATTCCTCCCCCCAAGAGCTGCTCGATAAAGTTGAATATTACCTTGCCCACGAGAAGGAGCGCCGTGAAATAGCCCTTCGCGGACTGGAACGGACGCTCAAGGATCACACGTATGGCAGAAGAATTAACGAAATGCTGACGATTATATTCCCTTAATTTCCGGTCGGGAGGAGGTGTGCACAGAGCCCTGCATAATGTTCATGCAGTGGTCCGTGCAGCCATGGCGACTAAACCGAAACTGATGTTGTTTTCCCATGTGTGCAATACCCGGAGTATAACGGGAGCGGAGAAACTTCTGCTCCATTTTATGAGGGAAATGGGCTCCATCTTCGACTGCGTGCTTGTTGCCCCGCAGGAAGGCAAACTGGCCGGACTTGCGCGGAGATTCGGCATACAGGTCAAAATCTGCTCTCTGCCGATGCTTCACGGTGTGTACACACCCTACCAGGGCATTGCAAATGATGCGGAACTGCTTCGCCACACACCGGCTTACCAGGATGTGGTTTCCCTGATCAGGGAAACCTCGCCTGCGCTGGTATTAACCAATACCTGTGTGAATGTAATGCCTGCTGTAGCAGCCAAAGACCTGCAGATTCCGGTGATCTGGAAGATTACGGAGATTATCCAAATCAATGATCATACCGACGAGGCTGTACAGATGATAAACCGGTATTCGGACTGGATTATCGGCATATCCGAAACCGCTGTTGCACCTTTCAAACATGCGGGCATGACCGGGAAGCTGACGGTTCTCCCTCCAACCTGGGATCCGTCACTGCCTGCCCCGGACCGCTGGTTGCATTTGCGTGAACGCAAGCGCAAGGAGCTCGGCTTCAGGTCCTCGCATGTCTGTATCGGCTATATCTCTTCTTTTATATATGATGCCAAGGGACTCAAGCCTTTTGTTGACATGGCTCTGCAGCTGTGTGAAACCCATTCACGAGCCAGGTTTTGGATCATTGGTGCGCCAGCAGATAAAAAGTATTATGACGAATGCGTGGCACGAGTGAAAAAGTCAGGATATTCCCGCAGATTCACCTTTACGACTTTTGAAGAAAATGTATCTCTTGCGTATACGGCAATGGATATGGTGGTTATTCCGAGCATGGTGAAAGAAGGCTTTGGCATGACCGCGCTGGAAGGCATTTATTTTGCCAAACCGGTTATTGCCTTTGCCCAGGGTGGGTTGTCGGAATTGCTTGAAACGGTAGGCAGTGGAGGATTTCTTGCTCCACCGGGGGACAGTAATGCACTTGCCGCCTTGGCGACAACATTGCTGAACGACTCGGAGCTGGCGTCCGATATCGCCTGGCGGGGGCGGGCAGAAGCGGAACGATTGTTTGGAATCGAAACCTACAGGTCCGGCATGCATACGATGGTGACACAGTGGTTACTGCGGTTCCCCGGTTGGTTCCCTTACATTCAGGCACCGAATGGCCCGGTGTACACCTGGGGAGAAGGGGGATTACGTACCGTACTTGCATTGAATCCAGGGGCAGTCAGAGCACTTTTGTTCCCCCTGTCCGTGATTCAGGCATTACCCATCTCCCCACTTCCGCCGCTTGCCATCGGCGATCCTGTACCCGCTGATGTGGTTCAAAAGCATACCGCCAGCCGGATTGGCAAACGGAAAACAAGAGCAAAAAAGCGAATCCGGAAGGCAACTCATAAAAAGAGAAAGCATCTGTACAGGGCGAAACCAACGGCTCGCAAGCGTACGTCTGCCAAGTCAAGGCGCCGGGCGCGCCGGAAAGGTTCCAATACACGATGAAGGCAGGGATTACGATGAAGATCATGACGGTGCTGGGCACGAGACCGGAGATTATTCGGCTCAGCCTGATCATTTCCAAGCTGGACCAGTACGCGTCCAAGCATATTCTTGTGCACACAGGACAGAACTTCACGGAAAGTCTCAGCGGTCAGTTTTTCAAGGAGATGGGCCTGCGTGCGCCAGACTACGTCCTTCAGGACGAAGCGGCCACGCTGGGCCGCCAGTTATCCTCCATGTACACACAGATGGAAGACCTGCTGCTTCAGGAAAAGCCGGATAAAGTGCTGCTGCTCGGTGATACCAACAGCGCACTGTGTGCTGTGCTGGCTGAACGCATGGGCATTCCCGTCGTTCATATGGAAGCAGGCAATCGATGCTTCGATCTGGATGTGCCTGAAGAGAAAAATCGCAGGGTCATTGATGCCATATCGACTATTAACATGCCATACACCGAACAGAGCAAAAAGCATCTGGTCAGTGAAGGTGTGCCCAGCCGGCGAATAGTGCTGACCGGTAATCCCATCTATGAAGTGATGCGCCATTATGACGCACAGGTGAATGCCAGCAAAATCCTGAAAAAGCTGAAGCTGAAGTCCGGCCAGTACTTTTTGGTCACAGCCCACCGGGCAGAAAATGTGGATCATCCACCTCATCTGATGGAGATTATGAAAGGTCTGAACCAGGTTGCGGAGGAACATGGCCTCCGGGTGATCTGCAGCATTCACCCCCGCACGGCCATCCGGATTGCAGAGCATTTGCAGCTGGAGATGCACCCCCTCGTGGAATTTCACGAGCCGTTCGGATTTTTTGACTTCGTCATGCTGGAGCGTCATGCGCGCTGTGCACTGACGGACAGCGGTACCGTTCAGGAAGAATGCTGCATCATGGGTGTACCCACAGTGACCATGCGGCGGACAACCGAACGTCCGGAAACGGTGGACTGCGGCAGCAACGTAGTCTCCGGTCTCGATGCATCCCGTATTGCGGGATGTGTGAAGGTCATGACAGAGATGGCAAATGACTGGGAGTGCCCGCAGGGTTACAAAGCAACGGATGTATCCAGTAAAGTGGTCAAATTTCTGCTTGGAGGGAAAATAAATGTTTGAAAATAAACGCATTCTCGTGACAGGCGGTACTGGATCATGGGGGTATGAACTTGTGGCTCAGCTGCTGCCTCAGCAGCCGAAGGAAATTATCGTTTACTCCCGTAATGAATCAAGCCAGGTGGCGATGAGCCGCGAGTTCGAGGACCCTCGTCTTCATTTCCGCATTGGTGATATTCGCGATAAGGAAGCATTAACCGCTGCTTGCCAGCAAGTGGATTATGTCTTCCATCTGGCGGCGCTCAAACACGTACCTGTATGTGAAGATCAGCCTTATGAAGCGCTCAAAACCAACGTGATTGGAACTCAGAACGTGATCGAGGCTGCCATTGAGAATCAGGTTGAAAAAGTGATCTACATCTCGACCGACAAGGCGGCTAACCCATCCAACTTCTATGGCATGACCAAGGCGATCGGCGAGAAATTAATCGTATATGCGAATCTGCTGCACAGCAACACCCGGTTTGTGACGGTGCGCGGTGGAAATGTACTCGGTACCAACGGCAGCGTTGTGCATCTCTTCAAAAACCAGATCCGCCAGAAAGGTCAAGTGTCCATCACGGACATGAACATGACCCGTTTCTTCCTTACATTGAAAGATGCAATCACGTTACTGTTCAAGGCTTCCGTGGAGAGTGTAGGCGGTGAGATTTTTGTCATGACGATGCCTACGTGCAAAATTGTGGACCTTGCAGAAGTGCTGATTGAAGATTCCGGTGTGGAGAACGTGGCCATTGTGGAGCGCGGCACCCGGCCAGGTGAGAAAATCCATGAAATTCTGATGAGTGAATTCGAAAGTATGACAACCGTTGTGTACGACGAACAGTACCTGGTCATTCTCCCTACACTGGGTATACCGGGACTGCGTGAAACATTACACCAACTGCCCTCCTGTTTCTTTTAGCAGCTTCAGTTCTGAACATCAGTTGATGACGAAAGAGGAGATTCGCGACATTTTGAAACGCGGAGGATTTCTGTCATGAAGCTCCTGATACTTGGTGGAAACGGAATGGCCGGCCATGTTATGGTCGACTATTTCCGCCGTCAAGGCGTGCACAGTGTCTTCTACACCACCCGGGACGTGTCCGACCCGAATGGTCTGCTGCTGGATGTGAACGACAGTTATATGGTGGATCGGCTGGTGGAAGCTGTGCACCCGGATGTTATCGTTAACGCGGTAGGTGTGCTGAACAGCTTCGCAGATGAAGATAAAATTACCGCGTATCACATTAACGGCTTCCTTCCGCATCGTTTGCGGAGGGTGGCCGATACGATCGGTGCCCGACTGATACACATCAGCACGGACTGTGTCTTCAGCGGGGATCGTGGCTCGTATACGGAGAACGATGTCACGGATGGAACGTCAGCTTACGCCATTACCAAGGCACTGGGCGAAGTTCATGACCCGGGACACCTGACGATCCGTACCTCCATTATTGGACCGGAAATCCGGAAGGGCGGGATTGGTCTGATGCATTGGTTTATGTCCCGCACGGGTGAAGTGGGCGGGTATACGCGCGTTTTCTGGAATGGAGTGACTACACTTGAACTGGCAAAATGGGTGGATCATTATCTGGCGTCACCCGTCAGTGGCCTGATCCATCTGGCACATCCTGCACCTGTCAGCAAACACGATCTGCTGCTTCTTTTCCAGCAGACCTGGAACAAGCAGGATGTGAATATTGTGCCTGATGACAGTCTTGTGCAGGATCGCACTCTCGTTTCCACACGCGAGGATGTGAAGACAGACCTTCCGGATTATTCTACGATGCTGAAGGAGCTGGCATTATGGATGGAGCAGAGCTGACTGGCAAGAAAGTGCTGATTACGGGTGCCTCCGGTTTTACCGGACGGCACGCTGTGACCTATTTTACGAGCGTTGGTGCCAAGGTTGCAGCCGTGGTGAGGCGAGCAGGCGTGCATTCGTTTGGCGAAGGCGTTGCCGTGCATGTCTGTGACCTTAACGACAAACAGCAGGTACGTCATCTGATTGACGAGGTGCAGCCGGATTATGTGCTGCATCTCGCGGGCAAAAATTCGGTCCCGTACTCCTGGTCGGATCCGCTGCTTGTACTGGAGACCAATGTGATGGCTGTGCTGTATTTGCTGGATGCTCTCCGGAGCTGTCCGTCCGCACGGACCGTCATTGTAGGTTCCCGCTTGAAATACACGGCTGAACCGGGCCGAAACCCCGAGCCGCCGCACCCTTACAGTCTCAGCAAAGCGCTGGAGGAGATGGTGTCCTTGTCTTGGATGTCCCTGTTTGGTCAGCAGATCATGCTGGCTGAGCCGGGAAATCTGATCGGTGCCGGCCCCTCCACAGGCATCTGTTCGCTGCTCGCACGGCATGTTGCTGCCTGTGAACTTGAGGGCAAAAGCGAGGCTTTTCGTCTATCCGGGCGGGATAATACACGAGATTTTCTGGATGTACGGGATGCGGTCAGAGCCTATGCCACGCTTCTTGTGCATGGGACCACGGGGACCGTTTATCCGGTTGTTTCGGGAACGGAACGCAGTCTGGGTGAAATCGCCGATACCTTGCTCTCCATGACGGAGGCAGAAGTGCCAGTCCGCTGGGATGGAGCTTCTTCAGGTCCAGATGGGGCTGGCAAGGAGGAGGAGCTATCGCTGCTGCGCAAGCTGGGATGGAAGCCCCAGATTCCGTTTGCTCAATCTCTCCAGGACATTCTAAGCGATGTACGCAGGCAGCAAGGAGGAAATGCTGAATGAATCCAAAAGTGTCGGTTGTCATTCCATTCTACAATTGTCCTTACGTGCCGCAGGCGGTTCAGAGCGCAATAAACCAGACGTACACCAACGTAGAAATCATTGTGGTGGACGATGGCTCCACTAGTCATGCGGAGCTTCTCCAGCCATACCTGCCCCAAATCTATGTTCTTGGCAAGAGCAATGGCGGCACAGCCTCGGCTCTTAATCACGGTATCCGACATGCGTCCGGAGATTATGTGGTCTGGCTTAGCTCGGATGATTTCCTCTATCCGGATAAAATTCGTTATCAGGTGGAGTTCATGCAGCGGGAAAATGTGCTTGCCTCACATACCAACTTTCATTACATTAATGAACATTCCGCGGTTACCAAGCTGCATGGCGGAGCGGAACCGATGTCCGAGATCGAATGGCTGCGTCGCTTCGTAAGTGGCAATCCCGTCAATGGTTGTACCGTCATGATCCGCAAGGATTTGTTTGGTGCTGTAGGTCTCTTCGATGAGCTGCTGCCTTATACTCATGATCTGGATCTCTGGCTGCGCATTCTGCTGAACGGGCATCGCTTTCCATACCTGAATGAACCTCTTACGGCATACCGTTGGCACGGCGGGATGGGGTCGGTGCGTCATGCAGAGACCATCGGCAAGGAGGCCTCCATGGTCTGGTCCAGATATCGGGAACCTTTGCTGCAGCGAATTGCGGCTATGGGTGGTTAAAGAGATGGAGTAACTCTGACGGAGGGGTTATGGGATGTAAGATGCCCATAATGCCCTCTGTATTTATTTTCTATCACAAATGCCCGCGAACTGAAGGCCGGGTCCTCATATGATAAGGGGAACAGTTTTTGCAGAGACAGGCGGAGAAAGGGGAGGCCCGGATGGAGCCTAAAGTTTCAATTGTCATTCCGTTTTACAATTGTGCTTATATTGAGCAGGCTGTTCACAGTGCTCTGAACCAGACATATCCTCATATCGAGGTCATTGTGGTGGATGACGACTCTACGCAGTATGTGGAGAAGCTGGAGCCGTTCATGGAGCGCATCACATATATTCGGAAAAAGAATGGTGGAACGGCCACAGCATTGAATGAAGGAATCAAGCGGGCGTCGGGGGACTATTTCGTCTGGCTCAGCTCCGATGATGTGATGCTGCTGGACCGTGTGGAGAAGCAACTGAAATTTATGCTCAACGTAAAGGCTTCGTTCTGTCATGGGGCCTACCACTATGTGAATGCAAACAGTGAATGGATGGATACGGTGCAGCCGGAAGTAGGCAGCCGTCTGGAGATGCTGCAGGTGCTGATGGAAGGTTGTCCCATTAACGGCTGCACCGTGATGCTGGAGATGGATGCATTTCATAAGTTCGGCTTGTTTGACACCAAGTTCCGTTATACTCATGACTATGAGATGTGGCTAAGACTGTTTCCGGTCTATGAACTGTTCTATTTCAATGAGCCTCTGATGTGTTATCGGGTTCATGATTCGATGGGAACCAAAAGACACTTTGAGGCACTGAAAGCGGAGATGGAACTGGTTCAGGCCAAACATCGGCCGATTCTGCTTAATTTGCTTCAGGTCGGCGGTTATTGGCAGTAACAGTTGGAACGATGGAATGAATGACCTCATCTTAAATAGAGTAGAACAGAGAGCATGCCATCTGGCCATCCCGTGTGATGGGGTCAGTTGACATGTTCTTTTTCTTCATTTTATCGCCTTCAATGGAAATAACCCTCTTGTACCAAGAGGGCCAGGATGATCCGTATTATTGTTACAAGTAGGTCCAGTTCAGCCCTCTACATGTCACGTGTATCTTGAACATAGATCAATCATTGGAGCTCATAATAGCCATGGCTTCCGGGTCAGGCAAAGTGTACTCTTGGGGCAGCTTCTGTACTAAAGCATTCATAATCGCGTAGTCCACTTCAATATGTGCCGTCGAGACAGGGACGGAGAACCACCCATTGTATAGATCACTCGGTACAAGCAGTGTCATAGCCGATGACCTCCTTTTTGAATCGCTTCTTGGTAAACCTGTAACGTTCGCAAGCCCATCTCCTCAAGGGAGCGATGCTGTTCCGCCCAGGCCTTGGCCTGTGCACCTACCCGTTTACGGGTGGCATCATCCTGCAAAAGGGCATTCAAGAGTGCGCTCAGGGAATCTACATCCTGGGGCGGAACGACCCAACCGGTATGTGCAGGCTCGACCATCTCTGGCATGCCTGCCGTGCCACTTACAATAACAGGAAGTCCGGCAAGCTGGGCTTCCGTTACCGAGAAGGGCTGCGTATCCTGCAGGCTGGGTTGAACATAAATGTCGGCACGGCGCAGGAACGAAGGAATGTTGTCCAACTTGCCCCAAAATACAATGTCGTCTCTGATGCCAAGATCATTGGCCTGGGAACGCAGATCCTCCATTAGATTCCCCTCTCCCGCAATCCAGCAGACCCAATCGGAGCGCATATGCTTCAGGCTGGCCAGAGCCTTTATCAGTACATGAACGCCCTTGATAAACTCCAGCCGGCCTGTGAAGGCAATGACCTTTTTATTTGCCGGCGGGCGCTGACGGAACCGGACCGCTGCCTGGGCACGGTAGGCAGGAAGGTCGACAGCATAAGGAATAAGGCGGAATTTCTCTTCAGGAACCTGCAGTGATGTCAGTGTACTCTTGATCCAGCGGCTGGAGACCAGAATCAGCTCGGATTGTGCAGCGCTCCGTTGCTCCAATGAGAGGAAATAACGCCCTCGTTTGGATTGTAAATACGCAGGGAGTGTGACCTGCGGGTTGGAATTCTGTGCATCGTAAAAAGCTTCGCGTGCGAGTGCCCCGTGATAGCTGGTTACCATGGGGGTGTTATTCTTCAGAATTCGTTTCATCGCCACAGCTGCAACGGGATCCTGTGCGTGAATGATATCGTACTGATCTACACCCAGATAGGCAGCAGCCATTTCAAATGCATATCGGTTCAGTTCGTAGTACGCCAGAAGAGGGTCAGCTGTGAATTGTGGCAGATCGGTGGGATTGAGCTTGGCTTGCAGCATGGGCCAAACGTTATCCTTGGAAAATGTCCGATTCAGGTTGCGTATATAGACTTCATTTTTCGCACCGTTTGTTCCCATAATATCGACCTCGACGCCAAGTGCAATCAACCTGTCAGCGAGCTGTTTTACATAGGTCCATATGCCTCCCATATGTGTAAGCTCCCAGTAGGTAACGAGCAGAACTTTCATAAGTACCTCCTTGTCACGGCCTGCACAGGCGGTTCTGCTATCCTTGTATTCTATGAAAGAAGCTGTGCTGAAGGCCGGGCAGGGAGGTACATCTGTCAAAAATGGGTGTATGCAACTGGCATAGGATGAGAGACTGCATAAAATACATACAGGTCGTACAAAGCAGAAGGAGGCGCAATGTGGGTGCATATGTAATGGAAGTACATGAGGGCATGCTTCAAACTGCTGTTCCGATTAAGTACGTAGATGTAGAGGTTGCATTCGTAGGTGATGACGGGGCGGATGTATATGTCGGCGGGATCAGCCCAACCTGTGGAGAGTTGTATCGACATATCTTTCATATTGGAGCAGAGTCGACCGGTAGCAGCCGTAACCACATCATTTATGACCTGAACGTTTCACCGTTCATGTGGCAACTGCGAATCATCAGCAATAAAAGCAGGCCCTATCATCTGGCGGTGCGGGTATACTGCCGAAGTGCTTGTGGGCAGACGCTGGGTGTGCTCTCCGAGCATCAGATGATTAAGCTGGCAGACTAGAAAAAATAAATATACTAAACCAACCTAAGGCAGTTCAGGATTCCTGAACTGCCTTTTTTGCGGTGATCATGAGAAGATGCTTAGGGCTGTCATCATTTCCCGAAAGGAAACAGCATACCGATCTGGTGAGAATGAGGCAGTCATGTGCTCTCTGCCCTGTGCGCGGATAGATTCACGTAATTTTTTGTTGCGTATGAGTTCGACTGCTTCAGCTGCTGCTGCCTTTACGTTGCCCTGAGGATAAAATTTTCCCGTCTTGTTATGTGTGATAAAAGACCGTACGCCATCCGAATCAGTGCTGAGTACCGGGCAACCACAACTGATGGCTTCTGCGACCGCATATCCAAAGCCTTCAAGAAGGGATGTGGAGAGCATAATTCCACCGGAGGCTGCAATCATGGAGTAAAATGCAGGCATCTGGGAGTGAGGAACATTGATGAAAATGCCAATGCGATCCTCCAGTCCGTATTCAGCCAGCATGTGACGGAACATCACTTCGTCTTCGGGATTGGCCAAGCTGGGATCGTGAAACAGCCATAGTCTGGCTTTTGGGATTTTTTTTATGATTTTACTGGATATGCTCAAGTATTCACGCCAATTTTTGTTGTGTTCCAGCCGTCCAACCCAGGCCAGAACCGGGTAGGGTGGAGTGTCCACAGCGAGTGGAGCAAATGTATCGGTGTCCAGCATATTGGGGATAACAAACCGGTGCAGCCAAGGACAGATATGAATAAACATATCCAGCAAGTGATCGGTAGGAGGCAGAACAGCAGCATCACAGTGGGCCTGGAGGTAAGGGATTGCCATCTGGATTGTTTCCAGAGCCTGATCCCGCGTTCCGAGACCTTGGGCTTCGAAGATAATTCGTCCCGTATATCCGAGTCCTCTCAATCGGCCAGGCATGCTAATGTCGGAGGTCACAATGATGGCGTCATAACGCTGACTGTGAATCAAAAAACGAATTTCCTCATCACTGGATGCGGTGAAGACCGGAGTGCCGCTGTTGTTCTGCAATCCCGAGCCTGTGTAGAGATATAATACATGCGCTTCAATGCCATGACGTTGCAGAACGGCTGTCCGCAATCGGTTCAAGGTATCCACGCCACCGCTTGGTACAAAAAACGTGAATAATACTTTCACACGGTTCACCCTCTGACTTTTGTGCAGGAACTCATACTCCTGAGCATTTTGCATAAATCCAATAAGCGACTTCCAATCTTCAGTATATAGATCGAAATGGTCCTATTCGGCTATATATTGTACCTGGAGCGAGTGGAATCGAATGATGCAAAATGCTGACTCCTGTATTGTATGGTACGTTGCCCCAATGCACAGGGTGTGGGTGAAACCTATGTTGTTCACATTTTAGACACAAATTTTTAATCTTTCTTTTAAGTGTCATTAAGCTGGGTTTAGGATACAACCCGTAAGATACAAGGAACTTCCCGTGTTGACCATCTGAATCGTTTGATGGCACACGGGTATTTTAACGGGAAAGGATGAATAATGTGCTCGAAGTGAAACAGGTCAGCAAAGTGTATGATGGACGGCACGGCGTGCATCAACTGGATTTCACAATGGAGCGCGGTGAGATTGTTGGTTTTCTGGGACCCAATGGTGCCGGCAAAACAACAACAATGCGCATGATAACCGGTTACCTGCAGCCTACCACGGGTTCAATCGCGGTGGATGGCCAATCGGTGCATGATCAAGGAAGGACCGTTCGTTCCAAGATCGGTTATCTTCCGGAAACCCCACCGCTATATCCGGATATGACGGTGCAGTCCTATCTGAAATTTGTCGCCAATCTTAGAGATGTTCCGGCACGTGAAATCAAACTGCGGGTCAGTGAGATGGTGAGCAGGCTGGGTCTTCAAGCACGGGAGAAACAATTGGTGCGCGGATTATCCAAGGGATATAAACAGCGTCTTGGACTGGCAGGAGCCATCATTCATAAGCCTGATTTGCTCGTACTTGATGAACCCACATCAGGACTGGACCCGAACCAGATTATTGAGATTCGTGATTTGATCCGGGAGCTCGGCGAAAATCACACCGTGCTGCTAAGCACGCATATTTTGCCTGAAGTAAGCACGCTATGCAATCGCATGTTGATCATTAATCAGGGACAGCTTGTACTCGACGGTTCACCACAACACTTCGGTTCATCAATGGGTGACCAGTTTAAGGTATTCATTGAAGTTAAGGCAACAGAGCAGCAATTACATAACTTGCTGGCACCTTGGGAGAAGGTGCGGAGTGAAGTCATTGAACCATCGGACGGAAAAAGCAGCACAGGGCAGCAAGAAACGGTCAGAATGCTGCTTACCGGAGAATCGCCAGACGATTTCCGGGAAGAGCTCTTTTACCTATTGTCAGGAGCTGGATTGCCCATTCTGGAGATGAGAAAGGAAAATCTCAGTCTGGAGCAGATCTTCCTGAAGTTGACTACAACGGAAACAGACGCTGAGTCATCCGATGTAAATGACATGAATGAAGAATCGGCGGTTTCCCCTGCAGAGGAGGAATCCAAATGAGACGAATGATGGCTATTTGTAACAAGGAACTTCAGGCGTATTTTCTGTCACCAACGTCGTATTTCGCCTTCGCGGTTTATGTATTGATGACAAGTTTATTGTTCTACTCCAGTTTTGTATATTACCAGCCAAGTATCGTGGATTATCGTCTGGTTCTGGGTGATACCTTATCCATGCTGCTGTTTGTGGTGCCTTTATTGACCATGAGACTGGTTGCAGAAGAGTTCAGGCAGGGAACGGATGAGCTGCTGCTGACCTCGCCGGCTCGGGTGACGGAAGTGATATTTGGTAAGTATCTGGCCTCGCTGGCCATTCTGTTGGTGCTTATCTTGTGCAGTCTGGTCTATCCGTTCATCATGTCATTCTTTGGAGACTTGGACTTGACCTCTGTATGGCTGTCGGCGCTGGGGCTCTTTTTCTTAGGCGGAAGCATGATGGCAATTGGATTGTTTGCATCAACGCTATCCCAGCATCAGATGGTATCTGCGGTAGCTGGTTTCATTATTTTGCTCGTATTGTGGATGCTTGATTCATTTGCAGGCAATACCGGATCCACTTTACAGCAATGGCTTGATCCATTTGCACTGACGAACCGGTTTGACAGCTTCACGAAGGGGGTGCTCAGTGGTCCGGATATCTTGTATTATGTGACGCTGTCAGGCGTATTCCTGCTACTCAGCATTCAAATCGTGGAACGGAAGCGGTGGAGGTGAGAAGATGAAGAAATGGTTAAGTCATACTAACAGTACCGTGTTGTCTGTAGCGGTCATCGGCATATTTATTTTGCTTACGCTGTTTCTGAATTCACTTGGCGGATTCCAGCTGGATCTGACATCAAACAAACAATACACCTTATCGGACCAGTCTCTCACCGCGATCAAAAATGTGAAAGATGATGTCAGCATTAAGGTATTAACGGTTGAAAATGCTAATAATACCGTCTTGAACCGCGAAGTGACTGACATGGTTCAGGAGTATACCAAACGGAACAGCAAGCTGAAGATGGAACAATTTAATCTTACCCAAGAACCGACGCTTGCTTCGAAGTACGGCATTACAGGAAGTTCGATCGTCCTGGAACGGGGAGATCAGTACAAAGTCGTTGATATTGCCAGTCTGTTCACAGCAGTTGGGGATGGAAGTGATGGGTCATACCAGTTTACGGGGGAGGAAAAGTTAACACAGGCTTTGATGAATTTGTCCTCTACCGAAATGAAGAAAATGGTGTTCCTGACAGGGCATGAGGAACTGGGTCTGGATCAACTGACAACACTGCGATCATCCTTAGAGCAGAACAACATCACAACAGAAGAGCTGCAGCTGAGTCAGGCAGGAGTTGTTCCGGAAGATGCAGATGTACTTGCCATCATCGGACCCCAGCGTGACATCAGTGATGCGGAATTAAAAGCGATTCGAATCTATTTGAGCAATGGGGGCAAGCTCATGATGTCCCTTGGTTTTGTGGAGGATATGAAATCCAGCTGGAAAAACATTGATACCCTTATGGCTGATTATGGCGTTGTGGATGAGCATGCCGTCATGGTGGACAACCAGCAGGCCAGCACGATGGGGCCGTTATGGGTCGTGCCGGAGTATGGCACGCATGCCATTACCGACAAACTGTCGGATAACAAACTGTACCCGATGTTATCCCTGTCCATTGCCCTGACGAGCAAGGAGCAGGAAAAGTATACCCTGTCGCCTTTGATCCATTCTTCGAATGATAGTTATGGCGAAACGAATATTGCAGGTTTGCTGCAAAATGAAACTGCAAATGATCCGGATCAGGATATTCAGGGTCCCGTTGAACTGGGATATGCAGCGGATACGACCGATGGCAAACCCAAAGCCGTAATTTTGGGGTCATCCATTTTCATGCAGGATTCGGAAATTGGCAATGGCGGGAACCGTGACTTTATTTTGAATACCGTCAATTATTTAAGTGAAAAAGAGGATGGAGTGACGATTCGTCCACGTGTGCAGGCTGGTTATGAAGTAGCCTACCTGGATGGTACGCAGGCCAGAACGATTTTCTTCGCTGCCATTGTGGGCTTCCCGCTCATCTTTGTTATCATAGGTGTGATCTTATGGTGGAGGCGCAGACGCGTATGAAAAAATGGGTCCCGACAGTTCTGGTCGTATTGGTACTGATTGGTGGCTGGGTTTATGCGGCCAATCAGAATTATTTTCGCGAAGAGGAAGCAGAGAAGGTCAAGTTGCTCGGCATTCAGTCTGAAGACATACAGTCCATTACCATCCATGACCCGAGAACAGACACGACGGAAGCAGAGGCTTCTCCCTCTTCATCAGCGCAATTGGAACTGAAAGATGGCGTGTGGAGCATGGTGGAGCCCAAGGCATACCCGCTTAACGGTTATACAATCAGCAGCTGGCTTGAAGCTCTAAGCGGGGCAGATCAGGAACTGGTTGTGGAAGAGACACCGACTGATCTTGAGAAATATGGTCTGGGTTCGAATGCGACACGTCTGGATATCAAACTGAAGGATAACCGTACAATCACTTTGACGATCGGTGGGCAATTACCTGCAGATGACGCACGTTATGTGCAGGTGGATTCCGGCCCTGTCGTTGCTGTTCAGTCGGAAACGATTGGCAATATGGAGCTGACACGACGTGATCTGCTGGATACGACGCCGTTTAATCTCGATGAAACGAATGTCACCTCCCTGGAATGGGAAGGCGAAGCAGCAACCTGGATGCTGAAGTCTGCTGCGGAGGACGGTGCCACCGAGCGGACATGGACGCTGAATGGTGAACCGATTGAATCCACAGATGCTGTATCTCTTATTGGCAAAATTAAAAACTTGTCTACTGCGGACGATGTCCGTAAAGCTTCGGAACTGGAAGATACAGTGCCTCGGTTTACACTTTCTGTAGAGCAGACTGTAAATGGAGAGACGGTAACAGACGTTTATCGAGGGCTTACCCTTTCATCCGAACCGGATCTGATCTATGTGATCACACCAGACGGTCAGTGGGCATACGCCCTTCAGGCAGATACCCTGCAGGATGCGGAAAACTTCCCGGATACGCTGAAGGCGTCAGATACATCAACGGAAGACAAAGGCGAAGATTCCACATCATCTGCCGAGTAGGCGCGGAAATGCGGTTAGATAGGGATACGGAAAATTTGTCTGTTTATAGAAAAGCGGTGCAGCACGTATAGGTGCAAGCACCGCTTTTTTCTGTTGATTTTTGCAGGCTCGGGTACCAAATCCTTTCAGCATATCGGAGAAACCAGAAGCGCATCCTAACGTTGTGACCTAAACCATACACATTGGAGGATGAGACATGCCAGCAGCCAAAAAGGCGAAAGCAATCAGCTTATCACTGTCTACAGCAATTTTTGTAATGGCCGGATTAACAGGTTGTGGTGATGGCCGGGATAACAACAATTTGCAAACCAATAATGCGGGCCAGGAAGTTAGAGGGCTCAATCGTTATGGTGTGGAGACCAATGGAATGGATGGAATTCGTGCCAAAAGTTATCGTATGCACAATGTCACTGACCTGAAATCCAGTGATGAACTGGCGAAGCGAATTACCGAAATGAAAGAAATCAAGTCGGCCAATGTCCTGTTAACAGACCATAACGCTTATGTTGCCGTCCGCTTGACAGACGGTCACGCTGGCAAGATGGATAGTCAAGCTAATGGAAACGGCAGAGGTAGTCAGAACAGCACGATGAATGGTACGATGCGTAATCGTGCGAGCGGAACCATGCGCAGTGAGAGTTTGAATCAGGATATGGGTGGTATGCGTGTACATGCCGGCGATGGAACCAGGTCTCCCTACACGACTAGTGGTATCGCTCCCGGGTTGAACACAGGTTCGGCTACGGACCGCAGTCATATGGGGAACGACCGCAGCATTTATGGAACCATGGGTACCGGAACAATCGGCATGATGCGCGGGTTGACGAATACGGGCAGAGACCGCACGATGAGTGATGGCCGCTATGGTATGCAGAGTGAGGGACAGAACGCTGGGCAGCGCCAGGACAACTCGGATGACAACACGTCCGAAGAGATCAAAGGCAAAGTTGCTGCAAAAATCAAGCAATTTGCTCCGAATGTGGAGAATGTCTATGTATCCGCCAATCCGGATTTCGTTGATCATGTGCAGACATATGCCGACGATATTCGTAACGGAAAGCCGGTTAGCGGCATGATTGATACATTTCAATCGATGGTTGAGCGCATTTTCCCAACCAATTCGATGAATCAGCGCCGTGATGGTATCCTTGGTGATGGGATGACGAACCGCAACCGCAACAACAATACTGATGGCATAATGAACCGTAATAATAACAATGATGGCATCATGAATCCTAATAATGGTCGGTAGAAAATAGATGAACAAATATGCCTTTGCGCAGATGGCAGCATCAGTGGCAAAGGCATATTTACTTTTAACAAACTGAATTTTGCAGCATGCTCAGGTTACATAACACGAACTGCTCATCCTATACCTATAACCAACAAAATGACTGCCCATTTTTTTCATAAAACTGAACCATCGCCCTTGACCTGACATAAGATGAGTTGACTGTATCCCCTTAACCTTGTTACACCAACACAACCCGAGCAAGGAGGGGTGAACATTGAAGGGTATCGATCATAAAAGCAAATTTTTGTTGACCCACCGTGAACGCGAAGTATTCGAATTGCTGGTTCAGGACAAAACGACGCGTGACATCGCAGGGCAGTTATTCATCAGCGAGAAAACGGTGCGTAACCATATTTCGAATGTGATGCAGAAACTCAATGTTAAGGGTCGTTCGCAAGCAGTTGTAGAGCTGATTAAGCTCGGAGAACTGAAGATTTGACGCGAATAACAGTTAGGAAGTTGAAGCAGCATGAAAGCCTTTCTCTATTCTTTATCATGAAGAATGGGGCAAGGCTTTTATGCTATTGGACTATAGCTTATTCAAATGGGATAATCGACTGTTCCGGGATAGAGAGCTGGCAATACAAAAATAAGCCATATAATGATAACCATCCAAAAGTTATCACTTGGCTTATGTTGACAATTGAATATCCATTAATTCAAAGTCGACTTTACAGGAGGCTCTAATCATAAAATCAATGCTAACAATACCGTCAAAGCCATAAGGTTCTTGAATTGAACCAAGTTGAATTGGGAAATCTCTCAAAGCAACATGCTCAATGCTAAGGTCGGGAATCTGTTGTTCATAGCAAATTTCGCTCGTTCCCCCCACTCCATACATTCGCTTTGCTCTTCCATTTATAAAATCAATGTGGATACCTAATTCAGCGAGTTTATCGGTATCAAAAACGGTGCCGCACAGCCTGTATCAAATAGAACGTTGTGCAATACGATGGTTTGATCATTTTGGGTCAAGGTTAAGGAAACGATAGGTAAACCATGCTGAAGTTGTATTTTCATGTACGCTGCCGTACTCCTGAGAAAAATTCCTCTACAGCTTCAACGTCGTTTCTGCTCGTATGGAATACATACAACTCACGTGTCGGGTGGAGCTTGTGCAACTCTTTATAGCCACTCCATGCTTCTTGCGGATTATCGTAATCCTGAATGACCGCCATATCCTCTAACTGACGTATACGGTTGCTGGAGCTTGCTTTGATTGCTTCAACCACTACAAAACGACCTGGATGCAATTCAGTGATCTCTCCCCATTTCATCGGCTTCACCTCGCTTGGATGTAGTATTTGTATTATAGCATAGTTACTCAAGGATGAAGGAAGTGAGCACGTACGGGCAATCCAAGGCAGACATTACGTTCTTCATATCCATAACTGACGATGATGAGGCCGAAGAGCTGGAAAATCGATCGGTTGTATTGATGACAGAAAGCAGCCTGGCCAGTGACTTTTTGAAACGATATGACGGTTTGGAGTGAATTATTGATTTAGACGAGTTGAGCCAGAATTTATATGATTAAATTAAAGGAATGGAATTTATTGAACCTGCATTGAATTTATTTCAAAGTCTTCCTCTATTCTTGAACAAGAAGAAGGGGAAGGCTTTTTTATATCCTGAAAAGAAATGAACTTTCTACATCAAGTTATTCTCTCGAATAAATGATCTCCATTTTCCCTTCGAAAAAGGTAGGTAAAAGAGCTGCTCCAACTCCTCGTACCCGGTTTCATCCAGATGAAGGCAGAGTGCTTTTTTGGCGATTTTGGCGGCTGGTTGCGAAACGGATTTCCGACTTCCCGCTTTTCGCCTGACCGGTATGTGAAACTGCAGCAAATTTTCGAGGCGGTCCCAGCCTTCCCAGCTTAATCTTCCGCCACGTTTCCAGTCAATTGCTTATAGGGCATAATAGTTCCGGCCTCCGCTGTGCTTCACAGCAAATTCTCTTTTCAATAATGGCATAAACCCCTTGATTTGCAGATTGAGGTTGATTAAAATGAAATTATAAAAATTATTTTCTTAAATTCATATAAAAATATAAAAATTATTTTCAGAGGAGAATACTCATGGCAGCCATCATACATGCATTACAGCAGGAGCTGGATGGACTTCCATCGCAGGAAAGGCGAATTGCAGAGGTCATTTTGCAATCCCCGTCTGATATACCAGGCTGGACGATTAACCATCTCGCACAACAGAGTGGTACCAGTCCGGCTACGGTAACCCGCTTCTGCAAATCATTCCACTTCAAGGGTTTTCCTGATTTCAAAATGAAGCTTGCGGCAGAGCTGTCTCATTCGACCGACAAAACAGCCTATCAGGATATCGTGGCAGGTAACCCTTTGTCCAAGATTGTGGAGGCTATAGAAGCCAACCATCTTGCATCCATTGCGGATACCACCCGATTGTTGGATTTGGGCAGATTGGAACATGCGGTTCAGTTATTATGCCACGCCCGCCGCATTGACCTGTACGGTGTCGCCACTTCGTCGATTGTTACACAGGATTTCTACCAGAAACTTGTGCGAATCGGCAAAAGCTGTACCGCCTTCTCGGATTCACATATGCAGATTACTTCGGCTTCCTCACTGAGTGAAGGAGATGTGGCCATGGCAGTATCTTACTCGGGGGAAACACCGGAGACCATCGATGCACTGCATTGTGCCAAACAAGCGGGAGCCGCCACGATCTCGCTTACTTCTTATGGTAACAACAAACTTGCGGCAGTATCAGATATTCCGCTGTTCACGTCTTCGCTGGAAGAAGGCATGAGACGGGGAGATATGGCTTCCCGCATCGCGCTGCTGCATGTCATTGATATTTTGTTCACAGGCATGGTGAGTGCCGATTTCGACCGTTTTATTCCCAAATTGGAACAATCGTATCACAATGTACAATCCTATCGAGTTCAACATAATGGAGGTGCTTGAGAGATGAATATACGTATTTTTGAAAATGAAGAAGATCTGAATGCTACAGGTGCGGGCCTGATTGCCAGCTTGCTGCAAACGAAACCAAGGGCCGTGCTGGGACTTGCTACAGGAAGTTCTCCAGTAGGCATATATAAACAGCTCATTAACTTGTATCAAAAGGGGCTGGTGAGTTTCGCGCAGGCTTCTTCCTTCAATCTGGATGAGTATGTCGGGCTTCCGGTGGAGCATCAGGAGAGTTATCGCAGTTTCATGAATGAACAGTTGTTTCATCATATTGACATCGATCTGGCCAAAACCCATGTGCCGAATGGGCAGGCATCCGATCTGGACCAGGAATGTGCCATGTATGAACAGCGTCTGGATGATCGTGGGCCTGTAGACCTCCAGCTGCTGGGTATCGGACACAATGGTCACATTGGCTTCAACGAGCCGGGGAACGAATTGACGGGACGCACCCATGTGGTGGATCTCAAAGAAGAGACACGCAAGGCGAACGCCCGTTTTTTTGAAAGTATTGATGAAGTTCCTGCTCAGGCAATTACGATGGGCGTAGGTACGATTCTGAAGGCCAAACAAATTCTGCTGATCGCACGTGGCGAGGAAAAGGCAGAAATTATTCGCGAAGCCTTTATGGGACCCATTACAACCCAATGCCCGGCTTCCTTGCTGCAATGCCATCCGAATGTAGTTGTTCTGCTGGATCGTGCCGCCGGGAGGTTGGTAAAATGAACCAGTCAAGTAAAGCTCATTTGGGAAAAGAGAGCGGCAGCCCCATTTATCTTCTTCGCGGTAAAATGGTACTGCCTGACGGTCTGGCGCAGGATGGCCTGCTCGCCTGGACCGAAGGGAAAATTGTGTACGCCGGCTCACCAGAAGGGCTGCCGGCATCAATCCATCGTGAGGCGGTATCCTTGCCTGTACCGAATGGGGGCGTTATTGTCCCCGGATTCATTGATATTCATGTCCATGGCGGCAATGGAGAGGATTTCATGGATGCGAATAAGGAAGTGCTGGACAAGATTACTTCATTCCACAGCACGCAGGGAACAACCGCCATGCTTGCAACGTCCATGACCGCTCCAAAGGACAGACTGGATCAGGTACTGGCTGAAGTGGATCGGTATCGTTCCGAGCCGATGCCGTTTGCACAGCTGGAAGGCGTGCACCTGGAAGGTCCTTTTTTCAGTCCGAAATGGCCTGGTGCGCAGAATCCGGAACATATTGTGCTTCCGAATGTATCGTGGCTGGAAGCATGGGAAAAACAATATCCTGGCTTGATCCGTCAAGTGACGCTGGCACCGGAGCGTGAAGGGGCACTTGAAGTCATTGCATGGCTGCGGCGGCAGCGGATTACGGCAGCATTGGGTCACACGGATGCCACATACGAAGAGGTAGAGCGGGCGGTTGAAGCCGGGCTGCATCATGCGGTACATACGTACAATGCAATGACTCCGCTGCATCATCGTAATCCCGGAGCTGCGGGAGCGGTGCTGAGTGATCCGCGAATTAGTGCTGAGATCATTGCGGATGGCATTCATGTGCACCCTGCGGCAATCTCGATTCTGGCCCAGCTCAAACAGTCTGCCGATCAGATCGTACTGATCACTGATGCGATGTCTGCTGCCGGGCTCGATGACGGAGAATATAAGATTGGCGACCTGCCTGTGATCGTAAAGGATGGCGTAGCCAGATTGAAAGACGGCGGCGCACTGGCCGGAAGTACACTGACGATGATTCGTGGTTTCCGCTATTTGGTGCAGGAAGTGGGCATGAGCCTGAATGCAGCATCCCGTGCGGCCAGCCTTACCCCGGCACGACTGCTTGGGATCGACCATCGTACGGGTTCCCTGGCTCAAGGGAAACAGGCAGATGTCGTTTTACTGAATGCGGAGCTGGAGATAGAAGGTGTGTGGGTGAAAGGGGAAAGGTTGCAGCATTCGTCGACTACTCGAACGTGAGGTAATAGGATGCCGATCATCTGAATCCAGGATTACAATAAACAAGCGTTGCACTGCAGAATTTTTTTCTGCTGTACAACGCTTGTTTATTTATTTCAGCATTTTGCATCATTCGATATTAACGCTCACGCGCACATTATGTAGACGAATAGAACCATTCGGTCTACATAATGCTGCTTGGAGGTCGCTTCATGGCAAGAAAATACTAGTACATCTGACCCTATTGTGTCTTTCTTTGCATTTTTTTGCGGAGAGAAGAAGGTTCCAATTTTGTTGCATCTCAAGGTGGATGTGATCCGCTGCTGAAGTTTACCGTTCTCAGATCATAGATTTTTTTTCACAACAGCAGGAACTCCTGCGGCCATGCAGTATTCAGGAATATCGTCCTTCACAAAGGCACCGCCACCTACGACGGACCAGTTCCCAACCTTTATTTTTTCCCTGACCGATGCTCCGATACCAATATATGCTCCGGCTTCGATAACCACGTTTCCTGCAAGGCAAACCCCGGGACCCAACGTAACATAGTCGCCGATAACTGAATCATGGCTGACACTCACGCTTCGATTCAAGATCACATGCTGTCCGATACGGATCTGTTCCGATATAACGCCCCCTTCAAAGATCATGCTGCCTGCTCCAATCACATTTCTCCGCGACCAACGGACATTAGGGTGGATTAATGGAGGGGCAAATCGAAATCCTGAACTTGCAGTTGTGAGGGCAAAGCGCCGCTTCAACGCCGGATCTCCAACCCCTGCGCATACAATCCCCACTTCATCCCTCAGCAGTTTGATATCAGCTAATGTCCCGAGAATGGGGAGGCCCTCCACGGTTAGCCCTTTCATATGTGGACGCTCGTCCAGAAGCCCGACGACTTTAATGTTTAATTCTTCACATAACCAAACAATTTCACGTGCGTGTCCTCCTGCCCCCCAAACAATTAGCTTCAACATCAGCTTTCAACCCTTTCTAATGTTGTGAGGGCACCAACAACTTTGCGTATATGATCTCTGTCCATTTCCTCCCATAAAGGCAGGCTGACAATATGCTTTGTCATATATTCGGTCATTTGGAGACTGGCATGGGGGCACGATTTGAACTGCTTTTGCTGGTGACATGCTGGCGAAAAGTATGTTCTGGCTTCAATGGAATTTTGATCGAGGCCATGAAGCACCTTCCGGTTTTCCAGAGAGGCGGGACTGAGAATAGGTATGAACTGGTGGACAACCGATCCCCGCAGCGTTTGCAGGGACCATCCATGTTCCAGCAAGCCTGCTCGATGAAACTCGTGAAGATAAAGCTCATGGATGGACTTGCGGTTGTGCTGAACTGTCCCAAAGTGATCCAGCGTGGCCAAGGCAATTGCAGCGGTGTATTCGGATATTTTGCTGTTCAATCCCGTAAAGACAGATTCCCGGCTTCGGGAGAAACCGAAATTGCCGGCCTGGCGAACCCGCTGGATCAGATCATGATCGGCACTGTACACGAGCCCTCCTTCACCCACAGCAAAGGATTTCGTCGCATGAAAACTGAAAACGACGGCTCCCGGGAATCCGGTGCCGAACTGCTCTCCTGTCTGTGCCTCCGTCGTGCCGAAGCTGGCAGCCGCATCGATAACAACCGGAATACCATGCTGAACCAAATCATGATACGGTGACAAGTCCATGGCGTTGCCAAAGGTGGCATAGGGTACACATACGGCAATCTGGTCTCCGAGATGCCTGACGGCATGCTCCAGCTGAGCACGATTTAACTCCCATGTATCGGGTTCAATATCAAGGAAGTAGGGCTCCAGTCCGCACCATTGCGCGGCCAGCGGCGTAGCTGCAAAAGTAAAACTTGGCATCAGCGCATACTTCCCTCCGGGGCGCTTGCTCTGAGCGATCGCCAGCATCAGGCCAACGGTAGCGTTATGCACCGTTACCGCGGATCCTTGGCCGTTAAAGCTCTCTTGGATGACCCGTTGCTCGAACTGTTGGTTCAGGGGACCGTAATTGGAATATAGGCGGGTTGATTCTATGGAGTCAACATAGGGAAGGAAAGCTTCTTTTTTTACGAGCTTGGGTCTTAAAAAAGGGATATCATACATGTTTCGTCTCCTTTCCTGGGCGGCAGGAATACAACCTTATCCATTTAACGATGACAAGAGGGCCTCGATTCGTTCCAAATCCGTATGGATTTGCGGACGCCCCTGAATGCTCAGTCGATACGCATGAAGAGCGCTTCGGAACAAGACGTCCGAATGCAGATATCCCTGATCACGGGATGCGATCACGATATCGAGCCATTCCGTCATGGATGTCCGAGTCAGCTCCTGGTTATTTTGACTTTGATGTTTGCGAAGACTGCTTAGACCATCGGCAATATACACTGCTTTGCCTTTGGAGAGCAGGTTAAGCCAAGAGGCGACGTCGTTCAGCAGGCTGTACTGCCTTCCATTAAATGTTCCGAATGGGTGAATCAGGTCCTTTTTGTGGAACAGGACGGTGGTGGGTTCACCAATCACGTTCAGGCAGCGGCTCAGCATGTGGTTAGCCAGATCGTAACCGTCCAAGATTCGGGTCTCTTCATATAATTTTCGCGATGCATAGATCGGTGGAAGAATCTCACCTTGTTCATTTATGATGTTCCTGTAGGAAGTGACAAGAGAAATATTCTCAAAATTTTGATAATAATAAAGCATTCTTTCGATCTTTTCCTTGTGGAATACATCGTCATCCATCAGATAGTTGACAAATAAGCCTGAAGCCAGATTAAAACACTTGTGCCAGTTACCCAAATAGAGGTTTTTATCGTTTTTGAAGTATTTAATCCGGACATCTTCATGCAGATAAGGCATCAGCATCTTCTGGACTTCATTGTTCGTGCTGTCATCGCATATGATGATCTCCAGGTTGGAGTAGGTTTGTTCCAGTACGCTTTCAAGTGCAATCCGCAGCGTGTCTGGGCGATTGTAAGCCGGGATGAGAATGCTTACGAGCGGGGAATTCATATTGATTCCACCTTTCTGGCGGTTAGTTAGGTCCTGAATGGGAAGGCAGGTTTCCTTGGCTATTGTGACGGTTTCTCAAGCAGCGAATGATTCGCCAGCACTACACATACATGTATATTACGCGGAAGATAAATGATGCAGGTCTGGTACATATTGCGCTCTTTTTTGTCATTTTTGCAATGAATTTGTAAAGGAGGACGAACATGTTGGTAAATGAAATGCCGATGCTGATGGCACATCTGTTTGTATCGGATAAGATACCAAAAGAGGAAATCAGCAACTTGACAGCAGAACTTGAAGCCGCCCACATCAAAGTGAGGCTCTATCAGGCAGACCAGCCTCCCGCCGGGATCCTGTTCCAGAAACCAAGGGTGTACGTATCCCTTGGCGAGAGTTGGGAACAATTCCCGGGTCTCTTCTCGTTGCCACCTCATGAGAAGAGACGCTGGCTTCATTACGGCTCGGTTGATGAAGTCAGCTCCACTCGGTTGATGTTTTGTTGGCTTAAAGCTACGGATCCGCTTCCCGAGAATAAAAACGTTCCTCCGTCCCAATTTTCTTCCAATACTCCGTTAATTTCCATATTCACGGCAAGCTACCGATCGGGTGATAAAATTCAGCGGCCTTACCAATCATTGTTGAAGCAGACCTATAGCAATTGGGAATGGGTCATTGTAGATGATTCAAATGATCAGGAAGACAATTACAGCCGGTATCTGATGTCACTGGAGGATGAACGTGTCCGGAGATATCGGCAGGATGCAAGTAACGGATATATCGGCTCGGTCAAGAGATATGCTGCAGGATTGTGTACAGGTGAAATTTTGGTAGAGGTGGATCACGATGATGAATTGATGCCGGATTGTCTTGAGAAAATTGTAAGAGCTTTTCAACAACACCCGGAATGCGGCTTCGCCTACGGTGATTGTTCCGAGGTGTATGCAGGAAGCAATAAGGCCCATTGGTATGGGTGGGATTGTGGGTACGGGTACAGCGTTTATTATCGGGTATGGCTGCATGATATGGATAGATGGCAAAATGTACAAAAGCATACAACGATTAACGGCAATACCATTCGTCATTTGGTCGGTCTGCCGAATCATCCGCGCGCATGGACACGGGATTGTTATCATATGGTCGGAGGCCATCGGAGCGAACTTCTCGTATCGGATGACTATGATCTGCTTGTGCGTACATTTCTGTGTACCCGGTACCTCTACATCCCGGATTTACTGTACATCCAATACCGTAATGAGAACGGGAACAATACAACGTTCACCCGAAACAAGCAGATTCAGGTACTAGTCAGGGAATTGAACCGAAGTTACCGGCAAAGGATCGGATTGAGATTAACGGAGCTGGATCTCCCGGAACTGCTTCCTTACAACCGAATCTGGCAGACATCTCCCCAGGATCCCGCCAGAAAATCGGGAAATATCCTTTTGGAGGACGCTGCAAGGGTCTCTGTTATTTTCCCGCTCCCCTATTCATGGACAAAGCCAGACTACACCCAGTTATACAGCACAATACAGAGGGGGAATGATAGCGGGTTCAAGGATATGGAAGTCATTGTTGTTGGTCAAATACCCGAGGAACTGGAAAAGTGCGCTTCCCTGGCTCCATCGGGAGCCATTCGCTGGTGGCCGATGGATCCACAGGATTCGTTAGACATCTGCATCCAATATGCCAAAATCATCGCTTCATGCAGGGAAAAGGTTGTTGTTATGCCCTGAGCCTATCAAAAACTAGAGAAAAGGGCACATGGCCTGGCATGCTTGCAAGAAGCGCCACGGTCATGTACCCTTTGCGGGAGATTGTTGTGTCCTAGTATTCAAAAATCAACAACATTTGAAGTTCATCTTATATTGGGAGTTAGGCAGGTCCTTGGTCACCCTGAGGTCCTTGGGTACCTTGAGGTCCTTGGTCACCCTGAGGTCCTTGAGTACCTTGAGGTCCTTGGTCGCCCTGAGGTCCTTGAGTACCTTGAGGTCCTTGGTCACCCTGAGGTCCTTGGGTACCTTGAGGTCCTTGGTCGCCCTGAGGTCCTTGAGTACCTTGAGGTCCTTGGTC
>NZ_JABMCB010000165.1 GCF_013359935.1 Paenibacillus xylanilyticus | reverse complement strand
TTGATAGAAAAACAGGGGAAAGGCTTGATGGATCTGGGTTTTCCCCCTTCTCCACTCTTCCTCTCCCCGATTTTATCACGTCTTTATTCGATTTTTAGCACAGGTTTATTATGAATAGCAGGTGTTTATTAGTTTTCTACATAGTAGGGATATAGGTTTGGGGAAATAGGATTTATAAGATTTCGCAAACATAATCCACAAATTTATAGAGATACTACTTGAGATAATTCAGTCTTCATAACATTTTTCAACTTTTCTTTCTCTTGCTCCCTAACATTAGAACCACCGAGTATTTCCTCATATGAGCAACCGTATATCTCCTCCAAATCAAGGTATTCCCATAACTTATTAAGAACCTTTCTTGCTTGCTCAGAAACGGATTCTGAGAGATATAATTCGTTGAAAATTAAAGTATCGTTCGCATCAGACCAACTTTCATAAGCTGAATTGATTTTTATTCTCCTTCTCACCGAATTAATTCGCATGACGGCATCTGCATTGGGTTCACCGTCTACCCAAAGATCCATTATTTCTTGCATATCTTTTTTTGTTACACCTTCCATCTCTAAATAAGCTTTAACATCGTCTTTATTTACATTCTCAAAGGACAAGTCCCTATATTTACCGTGCAACGATAAAATAGCCCCATATGCAATTTCAATACTTTTATACACCTCTGGATACCTTTCATGTTTTTTGGATATATAAAGCTCGAAGTCCTTAAATGCTCTTTGTTGTTCGTGTTTGAGTTTTTCAATTTCTGCATTAAGCTCATTTCTAAATTTATCATTTACTTTAGCTAATTCACTTTTCTTTTGTTCAGTTTCGGCATTAATCATTTTTGTTAGCTCAGCTTTATGGCTCTCAAGATTTTTATTAAAACTTGAAGTTATCATTGAATTGGTAGTAGTTTTCAAAATAAGAAATATAGCCCCCATTACTAATGCTGTGATACTTATACCTCCTATATACTTCAAGAAATCATCAATTAGAAATTCAATTGTATCTTGACCCCACGTACTCTCTCTCCCTTTTATATCATTTCCTTCTTTATTGGAGTCATATCCAAAATCAATCTGCTTTAGAACTACAAAAATTGCTCTATAGTTAATTTAATTTCTTTATTATTGCCTCCAAACCCTGCATACAACTGAACTTGATAAACTGTTGCCTTCCCTTGCTTCTCCATTAATTCTGCTATCGCCCATTTAATTTTTCTGATTCTATAGCTGTTTATATCCTCTGTGACTGCCAGCAAATACTCCCATGTCTTGCTTAACTTTTTGTGAAGAAACCATCTCTTAACCCCTGCGGCTCTTCTAATGCTTGCTGGAACAATCCTAATTGGTTTGCCATCATTATTTAGAAGTGTCTTAACCGCCTCTTTTGCAAGCCTCAAGCACTCTTCATCCCTTTGGTTCCAATCAATTACTGCTTTTTTATTCTCTCTCTTTCGAATCTTGGGTGTTACTTCTTCATACCAAATTCTATCATGAGCAATAATCCATGTATGAAGCCCCTTCCCGATTACTTTTAACTCAGCTCTCGTAGCCCCCTGATTATCTTGTATTAGCTTTATCCATTTACTCCTTCGTTCACTTAACTCATAAATGGGTTTTCGATTTGACTTGGATGGAATTCTTCCTACTGCTGAACTACAATTGAATAAGTCTGCGACTTCTAAGCCAAGAAACTCTAACAGTAAAAGATGTCTTAGTGGACTTCTATTCTTATTGTTATTTCTTACAAAAAGCCTCAACCAGTTTGTTTCGTTATTAATATCTATAGCACTTTGCATAAGATTTAAATACTCAATTGGGTAATAATTCACGAACGCTGTTACCAAATCTTTAATATACAAGTTCCCACTTTTTGAGGCGAGGTTTTTCTCGCGTAATCGGTCTATATAGTAATTGTTAATAAAGGAAAGGTCTTTTCTTTCCTCATTAACGTTTAGTAAATAGAAAACATTACGAAGGTATTTCAGATTTAGCCGCTTTATTTCTTCAGAGTAGTTAGTTATTAAGATATTTTCCAAATCACAGACATCCTCATCCGCACAAATAAAATCAACAATATTATCTGAACATCCTACCTTACTGTTTACTAAAGGAACTTCATGCTTTAAACAAAACAATGCCCCAACAATTTGATGGGATCTCCTCCAGTAACTTTCTCCTAAGTGTTCGTTATCCTCTATGAAACACTTAGGACAGACCTTCAGATAATCATTTAATTTCACTTTGCTTCCTGCGATACCAACCAGGGCTTCAATTCCAGTTCCTTTTCCTTTGATCATTCCATCTACAACAGTTTTAGAATGCTGATTGGATAAAAAGGCAGTATAGAAATTTATAGGTGTGTGATTTCTGATAAGTTCGTGTACCTCTATTTTTGAATTACAGGGTAAGTTTTCTATCAGTTTGTTCAGATGTTGCGGAAACAACGTTGATTTGAATGCTGTTTTTCCGCCAAATACGTCCCGAATGAGAGCTGTTTTGCTTATCATCCCACACATTCTTTTATATCGTGCCACAACACTATAGAGCACTTCGTCTTCGTATAAGATCGGCAAAAAATTCATCATACAATTAGATCACCTTGCTTATATGTCATTTCATCAATATAGCCATGTTCTATCAATAGTTGGTATGCAGGTGTACCCGACTTATTAGCTTGGTCAAGGATTAATCTTATATCATTAGATTCATATTCCTGTTTCATTTTGTTCTTGAGCTTGTTTGAAGTTGCTACAGTTCTTTCCTTGGTTCTCGCTTCATTATAATTTTTCGTTGGCTGAGCTAACACCTCGCTTCTAATATTATTTTTCTGTTCACTTTTCCTCAAATCCTCATATTTAGCGATTTTATAAGGGTTGCCTGATCGCAGTGCATCCAGCATTGGCTTCATCATTTTAAAATTGTCTCTAACCGTTCTTTTCACAATATCAACTGTTAACTCTTCTTTTCCACTGTGGATTGCCATATGTTGGACGTTGACAAATAACTTGATAATGAGATCCGATATCCCTTGAGTTTCTTCATAGAAAATCTGAATCAATTCATCATTTAGTTGTGTGAATTTTCGGTTCCATTGATATTTCCATATTGAATTCAAAAACAAACGAAACTCCTCGTCATTATTCATGTTATTCCAGATTACCTCGCCACTCCCCGTTACTCTTCTTGCAATCCTAAATTCATTTTGGAAAATTGGATACGATGCTGGTGTACCAATAAAAATTACGGGTACACCGAACGAATTCATAAGAGTAACAAAGTAATTCATCATCTGCTGTACACCACGGTTTTGCAAATGTTGAACTTCGTCAATCACCATCAAACCAAGACCGATATTTTGTGATACAATCCCCATTAGAGGGAGCATCGCATCAACACTTAGATTTCGTGATACATACTTTTTAAAATTATTAGTTCCAAGTATTTCATCTACTTTCATAAAAAACTGAAGTGAAAGTGCCTTTAGGCTTGCATTATGCGGTGTTTGTAAGGTTATATGAACCAATTGTGTTTGGTTAAAATGTTGACCATTATAAGTATCATGCACAATTACTGATGACACGTTACTTAGAATCTTATTAATTGTAGTTGTCTTTCCCATTCCCGAATAGCCAATCACAAGCCCACAACTTGCTGTTGTTCTAAAATCCGTTCTACTATTGATATCAAACGATCTATTAATAATTTGTTTACCCGTTGCATTCACATATCTGCGGTATTCCTTATTAAATGGATTTCTCGCCAAGTATCCCTGAGAAATAAGCGAAAATACCATATTCCAAATTTGGACATGTTGAGGTAAAGGCTGAAAAAGCTTATACAATCGATTAACAATATGCACTCTATATGAGCTATCCAGTTGACGCTCTTCTTCTTTAAAGTTAGGAACGGTCAATAAATTTCTGATAATTGTCTTCTTATCTGCGATTGGGGGTAAAGCTTGAATATAAGGATTTGTGTTATACTCTTCAATCGGAAACTCATTATAGTGGGCTTCCTGAGCTTCCATTCCATTGGGTAGATAGATTTTATTCATCGTAATCTCCATCATCATTATTAAAAAACATTCGTAAGTCCTCTGTTTCATTATCTGATTCTTCGGCATGAACATCGATCGTTTCAACAATTGATGTTTCATGGAATTCCTTTGCCCGTTGAAATAAACGCTCTTGTCGTTGATTTTCCTTTATACCCGCTAATCTTTGTGATTTACTTTTACCAAAATCCCTTTCGGATGCTGTTTTCCTCTTTGCTTCTTCGACAATATGTTCAATTTCAGCAAAGAGATGAACCTTTTCTTGCAACTCTCTCTCCTTGCTCCTCTCATCCATTGTTTGTTCATGCTTAATCATTTGTTCTATTTCCTCAATTCCTTTATTTTCATATTTTAATAAATGGTCTAATAGAGTCAGTTTGATTAAACCTTCGTCACCCTCACCAATCACATAAATATTTGTTAAATCCCGTGGATCAAAGCAGATATTTACTCTCCAGCTACCATTTATACGAGCTTTCTCAAACCATTGATTTTTTAATGCATATTCCGAAGCGTACAGCATCTTTTTATAAGATACTCCTCTGGCAGAAACCAAAGCACGGTCGATTGGGTAGAGGTGAGTTTTAATCATCTCTTCTGACAAAACCCTCAATTGCCCTTTTTTATGTTTTAATCCATGATTCCAAATTTGGATGGGTATCTTTTCTATCCCCTCTTCTATCATTAGTTCATCTAACACGTAATCATTAAGGACATGGTTTTTATTATGGAACAGCACGCACTTTATAATGATTTTAGTAAAATCCTCAATTGATAGACTTGCCCTCAATCGATGATCGGACTCACCTCTCTCTTTAAAACCCTTTCCATTAATCACAACACCTTCAGCAAAGGGCTTCACTCTCGAATTCATTACTGCAAATGCAACCTCAATTATCCCTTTATAATCTGCATGATATGGCGGGCTGTTTTGTATCGTAATCCCCAAACCTTGTATGGCATTCTCAATCTGTTTGCCAACAAGTTCACCTCTATCTGCCATTACTCTGAGTGGTACGCAGAAGGGCCAATCTTTGTCTTCAATAGTTATGCCATACTTTGAAGCGAATTCTTTCTTGGATGACATACTATTTGCGAGTGCAACCATTGCCCCGCTATACGAATTTAATGATTCAAAGCTGATGTTAATACCCATAATGAGGCGTGAGTACACATCAACGCACAGAAATACAATTGGGCGACCTACAATTAAATCCCTTGATACGCTGGATGTAAGGTAGATATCGAATAACGTACTGTCGATCTGCAAAAGCGATCCGCATGCTCCACCTGCATCTTGTGTTGAATCGCCAATGATTGTTCTAAAATTTTGTTGATATGCTCTGGTTCCTTTCCTTTTTGAGATCTCCTTTTTAGGATTATTCAATTTCTTATACCAGTACAAAAATTGCTGATAGGTCGGTAAATGGGACTTGTCTATGAGTACGGGTAATTTAATCCCATTTTGTTCAACTTCATCTTTAACAAAGGAATCCCTGAGCATCAGCTCATAAGTGATTTTCAAGGAATTATTACGTTCAGAGTAGTAATACCTATTGAGTGCTTGCTTAAAAACCTTTTTCATCTTATCATCAACATTTATGCCGATGCCTCTTTCACCGCTACGTGGTCTTCCACGCTTATGGTTCCCGCTAATTCTCTCCCTTCGCTTAGCCCCGCATCTATGATAGCTTGGTAACAAGCTATCTTTAGTTTGTGCTCCATGCCAATAGCGAATTAACAAGTTTTTTACTCCGTTATAGCTCAGCTTAAACATCTGCATCGCTTCCTTAATTGCTGGTTCTCTATATTTACTGAGATACAGATGTTCTTCAGTTTCGACATTATTTAGTATGTATTTTACGATCCCCCAGGCATGCTCCCTCTTCCTCTTCTCCGCATCGCTTAAATCCTCTTCGATAAAAATTCTGCAATAGATATCTTCTTCCAACAGTATAATTTCTGACTGCTCCTGAAACCGCCTCAGTTCATCCATCTTCAGAGGATACGCCCATCTATTACTCGCCATATCGATCACATATATAATTGAAGAAACTCGATTAATATGTAGAATTCTAATGACTTTACCATCACCATATTTAAACAGCATATTCTCCATGAATTTCACAGTAATCCCCCCCATCACATTAGTAGATCTATAATTCTTGCCGTTGTATCGAACTTTCTACTCATATCAACCCTAATTGCTTTTTTGGCTATTAAATATCGATATAAATAGAGTCCTGTACCATTACTTGCTCCAGTCTTCTTGTCGAAATCCCTTAAACTATCCCGCAAAACTGAATCTGGATTGCTCAGAAGATAATGATTCAATAACATATCGGATAGCTGATCTTTATTTATATCCGATTGTTCGTTCGATAATAATGTCTCTCTAACCCACTCAATATTTTTAACAAACTGTCTTGAAAGCTGTTTATCCGTTATTACTCTCCACTCTATTCCCTTGGCTCTCCAGTATCGATTCTCGATCTCAAGTTTTTCAAAAGTAATTTTTCTTGTTAATTCGGATGAGTCTTTTATAGCTCTTGCAAGATATCGTTCTTTTCCATCTGCATCTCTAATCGTTAAAAGGAAACTGGTTGTCAGTACCAGCTGTTCTCCAGACTCTTTATCACGGAATTTATCAAATCGAAGGTTCTCTTTGTTATCAATAACCTCCATAACATCCAACAATGGAAAACCTTCTCTTATATCAATTACGTTGTCTTCCCACTCAAACATATGGAATGCCCTTAACTGATTGTCTGAGTGAAGATGGTGTATACGTTGAGTCTTAATTCCAAATATTCTCGTTGCTCTTCCCTTGGAGGAGAACTCGTGCGTTTTCGTCCATGGAATATAGGAGGCTTTTTCCCCTTGCCCTCTTCCTTCTTTAATATATCTCTGAAGTTTCTCCTTGTTCCAACCGCTCATAATCTTACCTCCAAGTAGCCGTCCATTGCCTAACATGCAATGCAAAAAAACATTGGTATTACAGGCAATTAATCCGCTTTTTTTTGCGGCATAGCCTATAATTCAATGCTTTATCACTTATTGCATATGAATTTATTAAGAATGACATGAAGTAATTTTGAAAACTCATGCTTTATTATAAATTGATCTGAAAATAAATATCATCCAAGTCTTCTTGAAGTAAACCAAGGTATCGTTTGGTTTCAGCGATTGATCTATGGTTTAGGGCTATAGAAATATAGTCCAACGAAATGCCCTGTTTAAATGCGAAGTACCCCCAGGTCTTCCGAAGACCGTGGCTCCCGAACTTATCGGGAATTCCGCACATATCACATGCATGATCTAATATATCACGAGCTTGTTGCCTGGTGATCGGTCTATTTTCTCCTTTTCTGCTTCGAAACAGATATAACTCTGAATCACTCATGTCATAAACAGCGGCGTATTCTTTAATTGCTTTCGCAAGATTAGTTGTTACAGGAAACCTCTTGTATTTCCCTGTCTTTTTCTCATTTACTTCAATAAACTCGGACGGTCGCTTGTTATTCCATACATGCTTCACTTTAAGGCTCAGAATATCTGATATGCGAAGGGCTGACGATATGCCGACTTGGAACATAAGATAATTTCTCAGGCTCCTTGACTTCAGATAACTCTTTACAAGCTCAATCTGTTTTTTATCTCGGATCGGGTAAACCATCTTCATTCGTCTTCTTCCTCACTGCCCCACTTTATTTGAAGTCAAGAAATCGAGAATCTATCTTCAAAGGTGGACTCTCTTCCTCAAAATATGCCAATCATACAAAACTATTGTATCAGGACCCTTGAGGAAGATTCAATGGCCAAGTGTTTTGGGCTAATTTTATAAATCCCTATTTTATAGGATTTTTAGGTTTCCTTAATCAGATTAAGTAAGGTTCGATCATTTTACCAAGTAATCACTTCGATTCGTCATTTCGCATCAACTGGGATACCTGACCAATCAATCAAATATGTCCTGATGCATCCTTTTTTTTGTTATTCGTATATTATAATATGGATTTTTGCATATCCAATATTTACATCTAAAAAGCAATATGGTATAAATATCTTGTACATAAATTTCCCAGTAGAAAGGCGTGCTAAAATGAAAGATTTTGATCTAAAAGGTCTTAGAGAAAAGTTAGGATACACCCAAGCTGAACTTGCTTCTGCTCTTCAATGCGGACAAGACTATATCTCCAGAATGGAAAGTAATCCTGGAAACATGTCACTCGAATTCTTTATGAATCTGTGCAGTGTAGCTCGCATGCTACCAAACGATGTTTTGAGTAATTTTAAATTAGAACAACCTAAAGCCCTTGTTATTCCTAATGTTTATGGAGAAGAGAGCTTAAAGAAAAACGCCTTAAAATATTACATAGCTCCAACAATGGAACTTTTCAAGAAAAAACCTGAATATCAGACGGCTATTAAGAAAATATCTGAATTAGATGATTTAATTAACATTTACGGAGCAAAACCCCTCGTTGCTTTGCTCGGTCCATCTGATGCTGGGAAAAGCACAATGATCAATAGCCTTACAGGAATTGATGCGCTTTTGTCTCAATGGACACCGACAACGTCATCAACCGTCTACGTGAAACATATTAATGACAAACCAGCTTGGATGGGCGAAAACCATGTTAGTATTTTCAAAGCAGAAGCTCATGACAAAGGCTGGAATTTCAGAAGAATTCATGATATAGAGTATTGCAGGGATCATGCTCTGCACGTTGGAAACTACGATATATTAGAAAAATACTGTAATAGAAACTCAAACAAACTTCATAAAGAGGTGGATTCTGCTGTCGTTTATTTAGATTCAAACATCTTACTGTCTTGCGACATTGTTGATCTTCCAGGCTTCGGAACTGAAGATATGGATGATACGGTTAGAGCGCAAAGGGCTAAAGACGAGGCAGATATTGTTTTGTTCTTATGCCAGAGCAACAGTTTCTTAAATAAGCAATCTGATATTTTGTTCCTAAAAGATGTAATCCGCACATTGCCAGTTTTGAACACAAAAGAAGTTCCATTGCTTTCAAATCTATTTGTAATAGCTTCTCAGGCACACGTTGTAGGTCCCGAAAAAATTCCACAAGTGTTAGAAACAAGATCCATTGCGTTTTCAGAGCAACTCTCTGACGAATTGATTAAACAAATCTTTAATGTTAGTAAAAGAGAATTTGTTGAAATATTTAAAACAAGATTTTTCTCGTACTCACTTGATACCCCAGTTCTTCGTGAAGAATTTGAAAATGCATTCAGAGAATTGCTTGTAAATTCATTACCTACTATTCGAAAGGCAAGATTAAACAAAGCTATTGAGGATTTTAAAAATGAATCTCGCACCTTATTTGCAAATGAAGTCCAAAAATATGAGACCATTTTGCGAGACCGTGAAAACTCCAAAAAGGAGTATGAGAAAGCCGTTAGAGAAAAGCCTCAAAAGTTCGAGGAGATAAACGCCCTTCGAAACCAGCTTATCTCGTTCATTGATAAGTCCCAAAAAAGCAACACACTCGAAATAAAACTTTGGGAAAAGGAGACCATTACCGAAAAATACATTATAAATTTAATTAATGAGAAAAACTACGATAAAAAACAGGCTAAAGAGTATCTTCTCTCCAACATCTCTGATCTTTATTATGCAAAGATGCAGGAGATACTTAAAGGCAGTGCCTCAGAGTTCAACACCATGTTGACTCAATTTTTTAAAGATGTTGAGAAGAAAGCAAATTCATTGAGTAAAATATCTGTCGGTAACGTTCAAATACCCTTTGATTTTAAAGGTGCACTCGCAGGAGGAATCGCTGGAGCAAGTGTACTTGGTGGATTAGGATTATGGGCGGCAACTGTTGGAAACCTTGGTGGATATATTCTTGTTGCAAAAGGTGTCAGCTTACTGAGCGCTTTAGGAATTTCAGTAGGTGGAACTGCGGCGGCGGCTTCTTTCGTAGCCATGATTGGAGGGCCAATTACTATTGGTATAGCATTAGCTATTGGAGCATTTGCAATTGTTACATCTCTCTTTGGTGATGGTTGGAAAAAAAGGTTGGCAAAAGAAGTGATTAAAACTCTGGAAAAGGAAAAGGTTATTAACTCTTATTCGGATGCAATCACTAAGTTTTGGGATGATAGTAAGATTGGGTTAAATGAAGTTGTCGAAGGAATTCTGCAAAAAATTGAAGAACACTTGGATAACTTGAAAACGATTATTGAAACCAGTGATCCACGAACAATTGAAGATATGATTACAATAAATAAAGGGTTAGAAGATTTTTTCGGACAACTCCCCTGGGAAGGCAGTGAAAACTTAAAGGCATTACCTACTCAAAACATGTCAATGTCAATATAACAGACTTCATATTCATCTCTTATTAATTTTAGATTCCATCATCATTTTTAAGGGGATAATATACGATGATTAGACAAATGGAATGTCAAAATTGTGGTCAAATCAATAACATTTATACTGAAAGTTTTGCACAAGCAATCTGCGGTACATGTAAATCCAAATTTAGTGAGGATGTAGAACTAAGTGTATATAAGTCAGAACAAGAATTAGCTACTGCATTGGCAACAGACCACGCCTATTCTAAAGATGAAAAAATTGACACGAAAACTTGGATAGCAAAAATTGGAGATTCAAATGAGCAAGAAAAGTATGTTAAAGATAATTTTCTGAAAAAATTAAAAAAACATGCATCAAAAATCCCCTTTGCCAAAGATGCATTAGCCATGTATTACTGTGCGATCGATATTAAAACACCTATGAAAGCAAAAGCAATTGCTATTGGTGCGTTAGCATATGTTGTACTTCCAATTGATTTAATTCCTGATTTCATCTTGATTCTTGGGTACACTGACGATGCCGCCGCTTTCTGGGTAGCGTTCAATAGCATAAATACCCATATCACGGATGAACATCGGAAACAAGCTGAGGACTTTTTCAACTAAAGTGTTCGGAGAGAATCACGCATTCTCTCCGTTCTCTTATATGAATTTAATTAAAGTATAATGAGAGCAGACTATGATCGTACAGTCAACTATTACAACAACCTTCAGAACAAATTAACGAATAAAAGCGATCCATGACTTCAGGGGCATTTTTAACATAACTATATGTTCTGTGGAGAGTTTCTCATTTTCAAAATCTGTGAAGCCGCATTCCTTCGTTTCAAAAAATCAATTAAACAACTCGAAACTCGGTACATAACTTATTTAGACCATTTTTTAATCATTTCTACTTCTCAGACTTCCCTCACACTGAGAATCGCACCTTCCTACTCCATTAAATTTCCTGTCAGACGACAAGAAGAGGTATTCCAATCTTTAGGCAACGTTACTGGTTTTTTTACCAGTAATTCACCTTCGATGAAGTACCTCTGTGTTTGCACATGAATTTTGACATTAGTATAGCACAATCAACATAACCAATAAAGTGTGATTTATATTGATGTGTTTGACCGTCTATTGCTAACAACTTAATTGTCGATTAAACTATCTTCAACCAAATAGGAACATATATTCCCGTCATAGTTTGGAAGGTAACGGTATTGGGAAAAGCCAGAAGAGGAGGATCTACAGATGAATATTTATGATATCCCATGCGATGGTGATGGCAAGAAAATTAGAGTTCTAAATTCCGAAGTGACAATACTCCTTGTGGGTGCCCTATTTGTTTAGATGATGAAAATGATGTTCAGTTAATCGAGGAGCATAGAGAATGTGAGAGGATCAAGAAGGCGAATATTTCGAGGAACGATTATCCGATTGCTGACGGAGTTGCTTGTCCAAAGACTGATTAAAATGTTGACCATTCTTAATAATAAATGGTCAGTAACAGTAACCTTTATGACAAACTTGCTGACTACTGCCGCCGCTCACATCAAATCCTGGACAAATATCTCATCAGATTTCAGACACTGAATAGATCTATGTACGCCATGGAAACAAAGACCTCCATGGTTTTTTCATTCTTCTAAGCAGATTCACCTTTCAAACCATCTAAGCGTTTGAACATCCCGCCCATTATTCTCCTCAACTCTTGTGTCATTTCATCCAACCGCTCAAATGTCACTTGATCAATATACGTCTTGCGAAAAGCTCGCTCAACCCAATATCTAACTTCATTTGCCGAGGAAAACGCTACACCGAGATGATAGCGTTCCCTGCCAGCATACTGACCGCCATTTGACTCCGCAACGTTTGCACCTATACTTGTGGTACAACGAATTAACTGGTCCGTTAAGCGATATTTTTCCTCTTGCGGAAAAGATTCAGCCAACTTATCAATTATCTCCTCAAGTTCTACTGCCTTCTTGTACAAGGTCAACGTCTTGAAATCCCTCAAAAAATAATCTTTCTCCTTTGATTCACCCAATTGTCCATTCCTCACTTTTTTATTGGCTTGAGAACTTTGAGTAGAATACTCCGTTTGAACAGTTACATTATGCTTACGATACCAATCGTTTAATCCAGTATACAGCTTAGAATGTAACTGGTGATATTCATTCCACCTTTGTGGATCACGCAGTACCCCATCTCTGATGCGTTCCCGATGGTCAATTCCTTTTAATTCACACCAATCACGTAAAGATAATCGATCCTTAAATTTCTCGAAATCGGATGCTTCATCATAATCGTCCCACTCAAATAGGTATTCTGCCTCACTTATTTTCATTAATATTAGATAGGAATGCTTCGGATCGATGAGATGTTCATGACCGCTCACTATTTCCCCATTTTTAAAGTCGAACCACGCATAGCCGTGATCCCATTCCTTTGAGTACGCTTCCCAGGCGAGTTCAAAGAGATTCTCCATTTTATACTGCTTTATCGTCTCACTTGCTTCTTGCAAACTAATTAATGGTTTCACGTTTTCATTTCCCTCAATAATTGTTCCATCCGATAGCATTGGTTATATTCCCCCAGTAGTAAGTTTATTTGTTGATAACATTACTCTATCCTTTTTGGCAGTTCGTAAAAAGGCTTTTTCTGTCGAACCTCGTTTGAGTATAGGTTATCCTACAGTAAAGTTGTATCTGGACGTTCGTTCTTTAAATCCCTTGAGTTTTCCGCTTCATCAATTGGGTTTTACTTAGAAAGTTGTATTGAATTCTTCCTATATAAAAGGAATTGCTAATTTCGATACAACTTTTATTAATTGGCATCATCTTCATAGAGTTAAGCATCAATCACTGACATATACGGTTGCCTTATGGCAACCTAAACCTTTAGGATGCAAGTATCATATCCCGCAAAGTATAAAACCATCGTTTCAAATAAAATCTGCTTGTAGAGATCTAATCAATCATTTATGATATCCCTCAATCAAAGCCTAACACCTATAAGAACAAGTTCTCTCGAACGTCCAACACAAGAGTATAGCTTACATGAAACAAGAACATAAGCTTCACCCTTCAGTTATTAAGCAGACTCACAAAGTTTGTTATATTCAAAATCCTTCAAATTATCGTGAAACCAAATTTGCTGACCAGTTTGACTTATCCCGTGTTCTTTAAAGAAAGCCTCTAATTTATCCAGTATCTTGGTGAGATTTCCTCTGCTTTTTATCTCCAACAAGTTCCTCAACTCCAGCTTTTGCATCATTTCTATACCGCTTTTCTTAGCTTCGAGAAGTATTGTTCTTGCCTTTTCACTTTTAGTGGATTTCTCTCTCTTCGTTTTGTCATAATGTCTCCCAGTATTCTGCTTTTCCTCAAGATCCTTTTTGTTGTACTGAATATTCGGCAATTGCTCAACCACCGTATCTATAGCTTCCTGAAAATCGGCAAAAACGTATATATCTGCACGCCTACTATTGTCCCGATTAATCCTTTTTATTGCTTGGTACATCTCACCTGCAACTGTACTTTTCCGAATAGCCTCCACTATTTCATGTTCGAACAATTCAACATTCTCAACAGGTTGCCCAGTCAACCGCATGTAGTATTGGTAGGTTAAGGCATACGTGAGATAATCATAGTGAGGAGTTTTAAGCAAAACAACGGCATCATAATCATGATAATGGTTCACCCCTATTAAGTTACCGAAATAGTCGATCTTTATATTGATTTTTAAATTACCTTCAATTTCTGAAAGGCTATTTCCGTAATCTGAGAAGTATTGAACAATTTCTTTCTCTAATTTATCAACGTTTGCTTTTTCCGTTACGAAAAGAATTCCTGTTTTACCTTCAAGTTGAATTTCTTTTAACGCCTCTTGAACAAATTTTTCGAACTTCTTTAATGCGTTCTTAGTCGTTTTAACGTTAATATGATGTAATGTATCCTTTGCATAATCGTACATTTTCTCTTTCTCATGAAGGTCAAATTTGCCATAAAGTTTATACCTATAGTCGAACGCAGCGTTCGCATCGAGAATGATGTTATTCTTTAAGAGTACAAATTGTCTGTTGTCATTAAAGGTATGAAACCCCTCTTCAAACAAGAATCCACCATTCTTTGTTAGTTGAAGACTTTCCTTCAAAATACCCTTATATATCTTCGAGTTCTTGTCATCCAACTTTTTAATGGCAGATTTTATCATCGGTTCATAGTGCTGATCTTTACCATCAGAAAAGTCGGTAAATCTCATGACATTATTAGCTACATTACCTTCATCTATTAAGTCACGAAGCAATATCGCCCATTCCTCTATTGCAGGTACATTCCTTTTTCTACATTCAGTCCAAAGAAGACCTATTTCGTAATTTGATATATTAATCTTCTCAAGCAAGTCTGGAAACTCGTCTATGATTAGAATATCCCGATCCTTTATCAAGTGTTGGTGCTCCCCTTTACAAACCTGAATGTACATTTGATGAGTAATACAAATAACCTGGCTACGTTCAAATACTTCTGTTGATTTACCTTTCTCTGTGTCCTTTCCTGTGATGCTAATTGCCACTTTCCGTCCTGCGTTGCGATTAATAGCCTTCACAGTATTGTTCAGCTCATCGTCTTTAAGGAACCGTTGCACATACAGTACCCGATGTGATTGCTTCTTCGTCATTCCACCGATAATCTGATGCGTTCTTGTACTTTTGCCTGTCCCTGCCTCATGATTAAACACCACAAATTTATCTCGACTCCATTTTGCTTTATTAATGATCTGTTCTGATAGTCCACTGAAGTAGCTCTCTTTTACTTTCATTTATATCTCCCCCTCGGTTTGCATTATGTTCTGTTGCATATAGAGGATAACGGAGATTGCAATGCCTGAATACGGCTTTGTGGTTCTATAGCGTCTGACCCCCTTGCTTAACATTTATTCATGGCATGCTAATTAATCCTTGATAATGATCTTTGATGATATTGCTAATGGTCTACGATACTCCAAATTGAACTGCCCAATCAATCGCTTCATCTCATCCTCACTGTCAAAGAACGGGATAACCTCGTATTCGCTTACTATCATTTGGGCGTATAATACTTCTCCACTAACCAACAACCATTCCCCCATGTAATCTCCCCAAATGATATCACCATACTTATTCAGAAAACCTACCATCTCATCGCTCGACTCGAATTGAATCGCCACATTGAAGCTTAGCAATCCCATCATCTCTGTAATCGAAAACGGCATGGCAGGCTGTAACATTGATATCCCGCCTATCCTGTTTACAGTAAATTGTGGGTTAATAGTTGCCGTTCTCAAATTCGACTCCATAAAAGCATGCACGCAGTTATTACCCCATTCATCAAAAGTAATTGAGAGCGAGTTAATAAATGTGGCTATCTTCCTATATCTATCACGGCATCGTTTGTAGTTCTTTAGCTTAATGAAAAACACATCCTTGGTTTGTTCAATCCATCTGTCCAAGGCTTCATTCGTAATTTTTCTCACCTCAGTATCCTCCGATCTAAGCAATAACTTACTAAACCGAGTGACATCTTTTGTAGACCTAAAGTCAACATCCTCTCCGTACTTCCCTACGATTTGATTCAGCTCTTGCCTTAAAAATTTCCCTTCCTCAATGGTACTGCTAAGCATTTCTCGCAGATAAACTAAATTTACCGTGTATTCCGCTCTATTTATCTCACAGACAATTGTTTGTATCATACTTATTCCCCCTATCACTCTCTCCCTATCATATGGAAAAAGTAATTGTCTGAGTGGCAATAAGCGTCGAACCAGGTCGGAGCATTCAGGGGTTGACATAGCCAACAGGAGGATCCTTGGGGAGAGGGGAAGGGAGAAGTCTGTTCGCTGTGGACAGACCTCTCATATTCATTCAGCGACAGCAGATAATGAGCTATTAAAACCTCTTGGCTTTGAAAGCCTACTGAAGAAAGACATACTATCAGGAACTTTAACGCAAGCCAATTGAATTGATGCTTAATACCAAAATCATTACGCAAATGCTGTTCATTGCAACCTGAAACGCTGATTTTGGCGTTCCTATATAGGTTAATGTATAAATCCTACATGACGATCGATTACTTCTGGCAACAAACAGGCAGACGGTTGCTAAGATTCAAAAGCGAAGGCGAAAATTGAAACCTGTACCGTAAGACGAATGCTTATGTTCTTTGGAGGGTTGCATAAGGAGGATGCTACATATTATCTGACGATTAAATCTACTGGTATGGATGCGAAATTACCTACAGAAGATCGCATGCGAGAAACTTATCGAAGAATTTTTGCCCTTATATACAGGTATATGTATTCCGAAAGTTGATTTACCCCTCTGATGTATCTAACAACCCTTTTTATCTGTCAATTCCACGTCCCCCGCCAAGTCCGACTTCATCGCCCATTATCCGACAGCCTTAGACCAAAACATGCGATCATGTCCGACTATCTCAGATAAAATGTGCATATAATCTATAAAACTACTAAAGAGGGGGCTACTAACATGCACAACCATTTTCTAATCGCCGTGGACAGCGGCAAGTCAACTACAAAGGGAATCATGAAGGAAGGGACGCTACAAAAGGTCAAGTTCGAAACCAAAGTTGAGGAAGTCAGCAACTTAGGGGCTGACTTAACACCAGGTTCATATTCGGTTGAATTCGGAAATAAAACCTATCTCTTGGGGAACATGCTTGGAGAAAGCAAGATGGATTTTTCTCTTAGCAAAAAGACTGACACGCATCGAATATGCATATATCTCGCTATCGCCCAATTGCTCAAAAAATCGAAGCAGAACATCGTGTTAAGTAAAATTTCATTGGCAGTTAATATTCCGATCAGCCTGTATAAAAATGAGAAACAGAAGATCGAATTCAGTGAATTCATCCGAAACAACGGCGATACAATCAATATCATTGTCAATAACAAGCCGTTTCTTTTCCGTATTGAAAGTATCCACCTCTTCCCTGAAGGCATTGGTCCCATCTACAGCAACCTAAATTTATATCGGCAGAAACGGGTATTGATCTTCGATATTGGCTCGCTTAATGTCAACATCCAGGAATTTAACAACCTGATTCCTATTTACGACAAAATGGTCACTGCTGATCTTGGGGTGAACATTCTTCGCTCAAAAATAGCGGACAAGCTCTCAACGGAATACGGCATCAGCGTTTCCGATTCTGACGTTGAGGCGATATATCGGGACAAACACTTGATTATCAACGGGGAGAAGATGGTGGAAAGCAAACAAATTGTTGATCAATCGATGACCAATCATGTTAAGGAGATATTCAACTATGCTCGTAGTCGAAAAGTTAGTTTTTCAAATAGTGAAGTCATAGTCGTAGGTGGGGGTTCGTTATTGCTAAAGGAGCATCTAAAACAAGAATATCCTGCCGCCGCTATATCTAACGATCCACAAATGTCAAACGTATTGAGCTTTCTCACAATCCTGGAGGCGAAACATCATGGGAAATCGTAATCGGTTATCCATATCATTCAAGAAAGAGCATCAGTATATTTATGACCATTTGCAGGGTATTACGAATAAAAGTGACTATATTGCAAGAGCGTTAGAAGTGTTTATCAGCGGCGGCGGGCAATCACCCGTATCAAAAAAAGAGATCAAGAACATGGTGTTGCAGATCCTTCAGGAGCAGGGCAATGCTCCGCAAACCTTGTCCGCTCCCCCTCCTGAGCACCAGATTTTAGAGGAAGATGTCGAGCTTTTATCACAACTCTTCTGATTTCACTTGTTTTCAAACGAAAACCCTGCTTTTTTGCTCTATTTGAGCATTATCGGCAGGGTTTTTAGCAATTCACATGTATTTCGACTACAAATAAGATCCATTGAGTGTTACCTCTTAAAAGCCGTGATGGAAACTTCTTAGGCAGTAATCCTTAAAAAAGTCCGAAAACCACCCTTCCGACGACCTGACAACTTTTATTTTCAGTCGATTTCACGGATATGGAACTTATCATAGGCTGACAGCTCGATCAGTTTCCTTGTGATTTCTGTCTTGCTGTACCCAACAGTCTGCCCAACCTCTTCTGGTTTACCATCAAGCAATTAGATGGTCTGTAAACGGTATATAGTGTCCTCTTTGTCTAACCAAAGATCATAACACCTTTCTTCCCCGTCAGGATCGGTATAGGTAATGATAAAAGCAGAACCATAATCAAGCTCAGCAATGATTTTATGTACCTTATCCTCCATATGTTTATCCTACCCCCAACGCCTTAAACACAGCATCAGTCGGATCCGAATAAAACACGGGTTGAACCTTTATCAGCAGATCTGCGGGAACCGTTTGAAAATCAACTACGGACGACGCAGGTATCAATACCTTCTTAGCTCCTGCATCTACGCACACTTGAAGAGTATTGGCAAACTCATCGACCTTCGCAATTGTACCGCCTACTGTCATGTTACCAAGCACGACCATCGATTCTTGAACGGGGCGTTCCAATGCACCTGAGCATAATCCAATCAATTCGGCAATCGCTAATTCTTCCGTCAATCCGATGCCTTGCATGTCACTAATATGCATCAGATAGTCCTTGGTCTTTGTACTAATCGAGCCGCTGATACTTTTACTATTTGAAGTAAAGTAACGGAAGGCGGTATCCAAGCTCTCTTTCGCTCCCCGATGGGATCCGACACCTGACTTCTCGAATTTTCCTGACCCCGAAACGACTTGGTTCTCCAGTTTGTATACCCCAATCATTCCAGAATCTCCATGCCCAACGCTATATACATGCCCTGGTCTGCCCATGCCTTCAGGAATTAACTTGCCGCCACCTTGCTCTGGTACAGATACATACTCTTCGCTCAATGATTCCTTATCGATATAAGAGAAGTGAACATCGTAGAACTCCATACCTCCGATTTTCTTGAGCTGTTCTTTTACCCTTCTTCTTCCTTCAAGGGCATACTTCAAGATCTCCTCGATGCCATCTCTCGTATACTCGCCGTTCGGATACAATAGCTTCACTAACCCTGATACCGTTTTACGCACTGCAATAACATCACGTTGATTCAGGTTATTACCCAGCCTAAAATACCGATCCAGAGCATCCGCAAACGAACGCTTCCGCATTTCTCTAAAGTATTCAGCCATGTAATCGACGATGAAGCCATACTTATCTGTGAAGAAGTCAGGTCGCATCTTCGGTACTTCCCAGCCTGGGAGGTAGTAATGCATCCGATCAAAGAATGCAGAGTCATTCGCCATTGCCTCAGGGAATGGCGCAAACAGATGGGATGTCTTGATCAGTGAATCAAGACTTTGGTTGATGTTCCCGACGAATACCATGGAAGCAGAAGCCGCCTTCTCTTCTCTGCCCCGTGCAAATGATCCTGAAGCCATGAAATCCTTCATGATCTGTATACCATCTTTGTCTTTAAAGGTTATACCCGCTACTTCATCGAATGCCACGGCATCGTACATCCCAACAAGCCCTACTTTTTTCGAAGACATATTATAGAAAAGGTTAGCAACCGTCGATTGGCCACCAGAGACGAGAATCGAGTTAGGCGATATCTCTTTATACACATGTGATTTACCAGTCCCCCGTGGACCGAGTTCACACATGTTATAGTTGTTTTCAACAAGTGGTACAAGTCGAAGTAGTAGATGCCACTTCACTCTGTCCTCAAGTTGGGTCGGCTCCATACCTGTAGAGCGAATAAGTACATCGATCCATTCCTCTTTCGTGAAGCTCTTCCTACCCTCAAATACCTCGTTCAGATCCATGTTCGGCATTTGAATCGGCTTCAAGCTACTGATGCTGAACGGATTGCTGTTCTTGACCTCTTCATCAAAGAAGTATTCCATCTTCAGCATACACCAGATCCCGCCTGCCAAGAGCTTGTCGTACTCTTTGACATAGTTCGGCGATATTGGAACCCCTTTTAGTCCCAAGTTAGAGAACTCTGCCACATAGGAATCGATCTTCTCATTGAGCGTTACCGTTATCTTATCGATAACGGAATATTGACCGAGTTCCCGAATTCTCGATTTGACCTTCTCCGCTTCATCTGGTCTAACAAAATTCTCTGAGAGGATCTTCTTTACCCGTTGAATCCCTTCTTGAATGTTGTCTTCATCATCTGTAGCGGCATACATACCAAGAAGATATTCAAGAACATAAACAGGGACATTTGCCCCCTCTTTCATTAGCTTTGTCAGGTCTTTTCGAACAGCCCTGCCTGAAAAGACATCATTCAGTTTCCTATCTAAATCGATCGTTTGTCCTTCGCTTATTGACTCCATTCGTTCCTCTCCTTTCCTCTAAAAATCGAAGTCACTAACTATGCCCATATTGATTGTGAACTGCGTTTTTTCAATGACTACATTTGTTTCAATGTCTTTTGTAATGAGGTAATAGTTACTATTCTTATCATATGGTATCGCCTTTAACGCAAAGCGAAGCTTAAATGTACGCTCGTCTGGCTTATCTGATGTTCGATCACAGATGACGAGTTCCTCATTACTAATCACGCTTTCGGCATCATCCACCATGTAGATCTTAACCGTTCGAGGAACCCGCTTGTCCTCCACTTTCTCCGTCTGGAAGAAGGTAAGGTTGAACAGGCTATTCGTGATCTTTCTGGTGGTATTTGTGATCTTTACATCCACTTTCTCGATTTCACGACTGTTCTTTTGCCCAGCTCGAATGTTCTTAAATTGTATGAGCGGCACAACGATCTCTTGAAGACTGGCTCCGCCATGAACAAAATTAGCACCAGCCCCTTGAATTTTGAAACGAATAGTCGCCTTCGGAACATAAGTGGTGATCTTATGCTCATTCTTAATTAGACTATCCATGTTGATATCAAGGAGACCGCTTCGTTCTCCATTTTCTTGCGAGAAAAGATGTCTCCGTTTAACCTCAAACGCTTGAATATCTTCCTTATCAATCTTGTCACTCTCTTCCAATGCATCACGTTGATAAACGAAACCATGATCCGCAGTGATGAAAATGTTTGTACCGCTCAAATCATCCTTGATGATTTTAACTATATCGTACAATTCATCAATAGCTTTCTCAGCCGCTGTGAACGTATAGACCTCGGTCGATGCCTTATCTCCCGTTGCATCAATGCTGTCGTGATAAATATATACCAGTTTCTTACCCTTGAAAGTTTCCCTGCGACCAGCCTTATTCATGTTTTTCAGCTCTTGATAGTGAATGGCGGTACTATCAGCTACTGCTCCTTGTAGGATATCAATACGATTATCTATCCCACTGGAAGACTTCCCATTCACCAATACTTTTCCACTTAGATCGATCTCCAAATTCTTATGCGGAAGAAGTGATGCCATTCCCATCTTGGTTACAGAAGGTACAACTCCTAACAATGGCTGAATTTCACAAGCTCCTGTCGTCTCCGAGTTTAGCTTGTCCGCCAGCTCCGCCGCTATCTCATAGCGAAGTGCATCAGAAATGATAACAAATACCCGATCACCATTAGAGATTTTCGGTGCAACAAAACTTCTATAGAAATCCTTCTGGCTTTGGATCCCTGGCAATACCCAGCTTGATTTTAACTCATCATGCACAGCGGCGGACCAATGCGAGCTTAATTCGCTCATATACCAGTTCGTATATAGGTTCTCAACCATCACTTTAAGCTTCTTCAAAATTTCGCTGTTCGAATCATTATCGTATGCAACATAGAATTTCCGATAGAACATGTCCATTTGGTAATAGTCATTCACATAAGCTCGGTACATGTCCACTGCTTGCGTTTTCGGAATACCCATGCTGTATTTCTTATGAAACTCGAACATCTTAACGGTGTAGTAGAGGGCTTCATAAATGGATTGATATCTCTCGTAGTAATGCTTCGCTCTCCGCAGGTTAATTAGCTTCGTATATGCATCATAATCCTCAAGTCGATCTTCCAGACTATTGGCGATATAAATGATAATTGCTTTATCGAAGTATGGGAATATATCCGCCGCCTTGAATTCTTCAATAGGGAGCTGATTTACGATATCCGATAGCTTGATTTCTTTCTCAGCGATTTCCGCATATCGGTCATACAGATGATAATCCGTTTTATGATGCATCCAGTGGTCAACGAACACCAAAGCATTGGACTTATTTCGAGTAGCAATATAGCCTTTAACCAGTGAAAGACGTCCCTCATTAACCGCATGGCTAAGTGCAGTGACCGTCAAATGGATAAACAGCGTTTTAAGTGACTTTTGACTTTGCTCATAGCCATACCGCTCAGCTACCGCATTCCAAAACACTTCTAACCCTACATACTTCGCAATCGAATCCAGATGCTTATTCTCACTGTCATCAATTGAATCCATCAGTACACCCTTTAGAACATCCTCAAAATCTGGAGTCTTGATGTTGCATAACGCACTCATTATCATTAGTTCAATTGTTCCTTCAGAATCCGCCTTAACCTCGAACCCTTTGAATTTCTTAATCCGATCCTTACTTCCAAAGAACTTCTCATATTTCTTTACTGAACTCCGAAGGGAAGTATCGATGTTCAGTTCATTCATGATGAGGGATATCCTATCCGCATAGAACTTCTTCGAGTACAGAATTGTATCCAACAACCAATTGTCTTCCATACTCATGTCCAGGTTGGAATAGATCAAATAGTTCGAGGTCGAATCCTCTTCTTCGAGCAACACCTTAGTATAGAAGTTATTACCCTCAGTCAACGTATGCACTTTGACGTTCTCAAGGGAAATCTCATGTATATATTCAGCAAACTCCTGATCCTTATCAAACCAGAAGATGATCTTCCGATGCTCACCCTCAGCAAGCGGCTGAAGAAAGGCCTCTTGGAGAGCTTTGGTCACTTCGTCCATATTCATTATTTATCAACACCTTTTCAGAATCAGGTTGAAAACAGGGATATACCAACAATAACTGGCATATCCCCATTGTACCCAAATTATTTGATTGGAGCGAGTAAGCCATCAAATTTAGCATAGTTCACAGCAACACCATCATCGAGATCGATTTCAATTTGCATGTCTGCCATATGATGAAGCTTTTCATCATATGCTCGAAGTTCCTCAATCTTCAGATCAAGAGACTTGAGTTCTTTCTTAGCATTGGCAATTTCTTTAGTTGTTCCATCCCCATTAATAACATCAAGCAATGTCTTCTTCTCGGCATCCATCCGAATCTGTAGTTCATGCAGATAGTCCGTTCTAATTCTCGACAGTGTCGATTTATCATAACGGTGCATGTAGATTAAGCAATTGAATGCTTTGTGCTTACCAGAAGTAAATAGCCAGTAAATTGGTTTCTTACTATATGTTTGAATATGTTCTTTATAAAAATCATTAAGTAAATAACGTCGCAATGTTTCCCTTGCCGATTCTCCGTTTTTTCTACCAAGGGAGCTTGCTATAAAATCCAAATTCTCCTCTAATGATTCTTCTCCATATACAACACGAACAAGTTCTAATAATCTTGTAACGGCTTCATCTTCAAAATAAGCATCCGTAATAATAGGTAGAATATTATCCTTAACAGCCTTATAAACTTTATAACGAGATGATTCAAACTCTCCTCCAGCATAAATCAAGCCATCTTCGTCCAAAGAATATCGACCGAAAGAACAACCAATTGCGTAGGAGATAAAAGATTTAATATCCTTCTCTAAATCAGCCTTACGAAGTGTAATCTCCTTGTCATCTACAGAAGGTATATATTCGTCTTGTATATCATAGATTTCAATATAAATACGATTTAGTTGCTCTTCAATTTCTTTTAGTCTATTAAATTGAGTCTCAGAATGAGCTGACCATCTTTCGAACGAGTTTTTTATTCTCGATATATTCTCATTCTCATACCCACTTTTTAATAATGGATGCTTTACGAAACTCCAAGAAGTCTCATATGAATCCCAGTCATTTTTAGAGATCATAATAGCTTCCTTGACGTACAACTCGATAATGGATTTTCTTTCCTCATTGTGAATGTATGGAATTCTCCTAATCGCTTGTGGATTATAATCCATTGTTGGTGCTAAAATTTTCATTTGTTGATTCACAACATTAGAGTTAAGCAAGCCTGCAAGGTAATAAATATCCTCAATGTCATTTGGAAAACAGACTGATCCTTTGGTATCGAAGAGAAAACCTTCTTCAAAATACCTAAATGATATGCTCCCCGAAGATAATGTAGACCAAGTGAGACCCTTTTTGAAATAATAGTCTTCATTTTTAATACGGCCACCTGGCTTATCCTTACTTAACATATTTGTGAACTCTTTAACTTCTGCACCATTATTTTCCCAATTTACAACATATTCAAAATTCCCACTCCATTTCCTATATGCTCCGCCTTTATGGTACGGAAACCACTTCATTCTTGAATCAATAGCTTCATGAGAGTTTTTGGCGTTATAATTCAACTTATTTTGACTTACTTCAAACCAAAATCTTAAAAATCTTTTATTGTCGCAAGTCGCCATTCCTTGTTTTGGTTGAGCTTTTTGTTCTAATGGCACACCATTAGAAAACATCCTTTTCACCTTATCAGTTATCCAGTAGGCAATTGGTTGGCCAGGGATTTCTGAAAAATCTTCAGAACACACTTGTGCAATTCGATTTTCTTTAAAGGGAAATTCAGAAGGTTCATTTTTATTATTTAGGTCTGAATACTTTATTTCTAAATAAGTGCCCTTATAATTCTCCACTAAAACATTTCTAAAAACAGTCGCAGAGGTACCGAAAGCTATACCCATAACCATATTGTCCATGTGAAGTAGAGTAGAAATTGTTTTATTCCGCAAAATCTCCATTCTCATCTTTTCAAAACTTGACAAGAACATCCAAGATTGCATAGTTACCATACAGTTATATCCTGAATCTTGCGTTAAGAAAAAGCCCTTTTCAATAAATGCAGAGAATAGATCCATTTTTGTATTAGGATAATTACGTTTAAGATAATCAGAAAGTTTTGCTCCCATGCCGCTCCCACCCATATAAGGAGGATTGGTACAAACTATATTATACTTATTTCCCAAAATTCTCGCTTGCAACAAAATCTTAGGCAGTTTCTCAATGATTTCGTTTTTTGCGATTCGTTGGAGTATATCTCCTTGGTCCTCTGTTTCTTTTGATAAATCTTTTAATCTCTTATCTAAAAAATTCAAATCAAATGATTCAACAATCAAAATAGAGCCATACTCTTTTGCGTCCTTGAACGTATTCCTTATATTTTTCAGCACCTCTAATTGCTCCTCAATTGGAAGCCCTATAGCATTTTCATCTATTATTTCGTTGATTATTTCTTCACGCATCCAATTACTTTCATGTATTGCACATATGTTTAGTTTAATGTCTTGTCTAAAAATTCTTCTGGATTTTTCCCTTGCTTTCATCATCACAGCAAAAGAGGATAATTGAACTGCTCGATCGTCAATATCCAAACCAAACAAATTCTTTTCAAGTATTAACTTTGGAATATCATCGTCAATGTACCCTTTTTCAAGATACATCTCATATAACATATCAAAAGCATATACCAATATATGACCGCTTCCACAAGATGGATCCAGAAATGTGATGCTCTCTGGATTTATATTTTTATAACGCATTTCTTCGAGCTTCTTCTTAACTTCTGCATTTTGATCTGTTTCCTCCAAATAATACTCCCACTTTGACTTTAATGAACTATCGGGATAACTCTCCAACCAAGTTCGCCCTAACGAATTTTCAACCATATATTTAACAATCCAGTGAGGAGTAAAAAGTTGAGTTGCCGCAGGAATATTATCTTTACTGATTTTTATATTTTTCTTAAGGTTAGCAAAAATCTGATCTTTCTTTTCTGAAATATAGAATTGATAAAGCCATCCAATAATCTCAACTTGTTCCCAATTGGATTCTGGAATAGCTGTTAAGTCAGTCATTACACGAAGAAATGAATCTTTAGCCAATAGTCCATCAGGAAAAAGAATTTCTTTAAAATCATCGATCGTTTCAAACATGAAAGGAAGAATTTTATTCAAGTGATTACATTGCTTGATGACCAAATACTTAAAAAGTTCTTCAGTATTATTGTTTATCTTGAGATCGTAAACCAGTTCTTTATCCACATCTAAATCGACCGTCAATGCCTCTTTTATAATGTCAGGTTCATTACTGTCGGCATTACTGGAGGACAGCACCCTTACCTTTGTAGGAAGATAGTTGTTTACCTCCATAAATCTCAATGCAGTAAAGCGATTGAACCATGTATATGCTACTTCTTCGACTACTTGTTGATACCCGATTTCCTTAATTCGAGAAATCAGCTTTTCCCGTTGTTTTTTTTCAATTGCTGAGAGTCGTTTACCATCAATATAAATTGCATCTGAACTTTCGAATTGAGCCTTCTTTATATTTTCTTCCGTTATCCCAATCTTAAACGCCTTCGCTTTGACCTTCTCAATTAACTCCTTGCGAGCATTGGTCGCAAAGTTTTTCAATGCTGTCTTATTCATCCGTATTTTCACCAGCCCATATTAGAATAGAATTTATAGTCAGAATGCCGTGGCCTATGACCACGGCACAAATTTCTAATCAATAAACTCGATCTGTTTATTACTCTTAATAATCTGTTTCAGCTTTGCCGATAATGTCTCCAGCAACATATCCACATCTTCTTCCGTTCTCAGTGTCTTGGTTGAAAGTAAGGCGTTGACCTTTACACGTTCACGCTGAGGGACTGGCTTCACTACAACGTTATACTTATCTCTTCCGCCATCTTTCTCTGGCGGTTCCACTTGTAGCTTCTCTTCAAAATCACGAATTTCACGATTAATAATGAGTTCTTGTTTGTCTTTGAAAGCTGAACTTTGCGTTATTGTCGCATCAACTTTAAAGATGTCGACAAGTTCATTCATACTTATGAACAAGTTTTCATAGTAAGAGTGGATTCGTTGTTTCGTCTCCTCAGAAACTCCATCTTCATTAGCACGTAACGTGAGATGATTAATATCCAATTGAATAACGTTCTTCGCCGCTACTTTCTTTTCTTGAAGTACCCCCAGAATTTGCTTATCAATTTTGTTCACAAGCTCAGGAATATCCTTGATTTTGCGATATGGCTGCACTTCCGTCAAAATCTCTTGCAGTTTATCTGCATAGCCTTTGATCTCGTTACCCGTTAAGTAAACATTGTTCTCTTTATACTTTTCAATTGCACGAAGTCCTTTGTCAAAGATATCTTTTTGGGAAGCGAAGAAGCTCTTTACATAAGTAACATCTTCTTCCCAATCCAATAAGTTGTCTTCCAAGTCGCGTAATTTGGTAAAGAACGAAACATTGTCCAAACCCTTCGTAAATTCACCAAAATACTCAAGACCTTTATTCAACAAACTTCCGCCAGGATACTTCCTACCCTCATAACGGCTCTTCAGTGCATTGATTTCGCTAACCTGTTGTTCAATAAGAATTCGAATATCCTTAATCAGTCCATCTTCATCATCAGCAACATCCGTTTTATTGAACACTTGCTTACAGATGTTCTTCGCCACTCGTAAAAGTGATTCATCAACTTTAACCCGTTTCGTAACAATAACCCTATCAACTTCACTTACCTTGGTCAAAGCGTTTAAAGTATTACTATCTTCTGGCTCCAAGTATTCAGAGTTAAGTCTAAGACGGATGCGTTGTTCCTTCATCAATTCTGCTATCAGTCCTGCAATATCAAGCTCTTTCCACCCATACGGTTTATCTTTGAAACGATCTAAAAGAGTTTTTACTCGTATTTGCTTCTGAATGCTATCCTGTAGACCAATAAAGTCCATGACTTCTTTGACAGCCAGCTCGTTTGAATTCGATGATCCACCATCTATAGTCAACTGCTCATTATTACTTCTCAAAATCGAAAGGAGATCCTTTTCCGATTCCAAAAAGTTCTTTACATATCCAAGCTTTGTATACACATTCTCAATTAGTGAGTAAAATCCAGCGTTGATTCGTTCTTTAACTGTCGCAACTTTAATATCTGCTTTATTACCGTTAATGTAGAATGTGCCGTTTTTGATGGCTTCTTCTAAAAAGCTGTTTACTCTCCCTCTACGTACTCTCGCTTCGACACGTTTGTTATTAAAAATATTTTGAATATGCTCTGGCTGTTCTGGATGGTTTTTCTTAATATACTCTTCAATCTTTAAGGCTTCTTCCATATCCTCAATATATGTTTCACTTCCACCCAATCGTAAAATCATTTCACTCGATCCAGATGACATAAGCATTAATTCTTGCTCAGACTTTGAATAGTGATCTGATAACGGAGAGAGAATATTGATTCCAATACTTGCTGTTTGAGACCCGTAATCTTTCTCATCCATTTTCTTGTTATATGAAAATAGATAGTTTTTCGAAATAGGAATCCTCTTTACATCGAATAATCCTTCGAAAATATAAGTTCTAATTTCTTTCTTCAAAGTGTCTTCATCAATCTTCATTTCTTTAATTTCACGATTAACATCTTGTTCATCGTCAGTAAGGAATTGATAGTGCTCCCCATTTTTCTCTACTAATGTTTCTTTTATCAACTTCCGAATTGAAACATTGATTTTTTCTTTCAAAGCCAACTTATCTTCATCGATCTGTGTAACCATGAGCGTAGCAACATTGTCGATATTCGCAGGAAGCTCTTTAATATACTTAATCATGAACAACACTTTAAGCAGATCCATGTTAAACGGATCGTCTTTTAATACTGGATTCTCATAAGCACCTTCAATAACCCTTGCGATTGTAGGGGTTAGGAACTCCTTAATTGTATCGTAGAAAGCATAAAACGGGATGAGTGTACCCTCTTCAGCATCCTTATACCGCAAGCCAGCTTCCTTGAAAGCCGAAAGCATGGAACGCTCTCCCTCAGATAAGTGCTTACCTGAACTGCCATGCTTACGCACTTGTTCAAAAACGTTCTGAAGTAATTTGAACTGATAAGGAAGGAACGGATAGACATCCACAAACTCCAAATCATTTTCAAAGCCACGCAAATCCGCTGTGCTATCCTTAAAACTAATCAGGTTTTTAAGGGTAGCACTCTTTTCATGTGAGAGAAGCTTCAACTTATCGGCAACATGCTCTTTCTTTTCAAGAATCCGCTTTTTAATAACCTCATCAACCGAAATCGAGGAAAGTGATAATCTCGTATCGAATCGTCCTTGAATACGGGAGAAGTCATCACCCTTCACCTTAACAATACTATCAATGCTCTCCTGCGAAGTAACCATGATCCATACTTTACCCTGACAATGCGTTCCGAGATCCTCCGCCAGTGTTTGTAAGTTAAGCATGAGTTGTCTACTGTCACCTATGTATTGACCAATCTCATCGACCAGGAAAATGAGGTGGAAGTTGCTCCCCTTCTGAGCAATGTACTCTTTTACGTCCTTCGAAAATTTTTCGATGCTAATCTCAAAGTTATTAACACCATTCTCGAACCAGTTACGAGCCGTCTCCTCGGACATGGAAGTAACCTTGTTTAAGGCTCCAATTACATAGTCAGCATCAAAATAGAAGGTGTTTCTGCGGTCAACCCATTCTTCGCCTGCCGCCGCTTTAAACTCACGTTTAAAGTCCCCATACACACCTTCTTTGGTCAGGTACTTCTCCATCTCTGCCACACCAGGGATATCCCCATAAAAGCCCATATGCTCGTAGAAGACTTTCGTGAATACCCGAAGGATCGCATCCTCTTTCGACTTGTTATCCAAAGAGCTTTTCGAATCGATGTTAAATAGAATGACCTCAGTTTCTACATTTGCCGTTCTCTTCATATTAGCGTATATGAGTTCATCTTGAATTTTATCAGCAAAGAAATCCACAGCTCTCTTATCCTTTGCCTTTTTATTTTCAAGCAAGTATGCAAGGATCTTCAAAAAATGCGACTTACCCGAACCAAAGAAGCCCGAAATCCAAACGCCCATTTTATCTGTATTTCCATCAATACCTTGCTGATAATTTTCATAGAATTTGGATAAGTGCTTATTAAGTTCTCGTGTCACGACATATTCATCAAGTTCCTGATATATGTTATCTTCATCGGTTTGAGCAACCTTAATTACGCCTTTAATGCTACGTTCAATGTCTTTTACAAACATGTCTTTAATTTGCACAAGTCTTCCCCCTCGAAATTAATCCACTAAACGAAATGCTCTATAATAGTTATCGTCTTTGAAGCGATCAAATAAGCGTAATGATAATCCATCGTATTTCCCTGGGAAAAACATAATGACAGGAGTTTTATCCAGCACCTCTTGAAGATTGTTAAGGATGTTGTGGGAACGTACGAATGGATACACCTTTCCAACACCAGTAATAAGCACAACATTATTATCGGCCAATTGTTCCTTTATCTTTTGAAGAAACACTTCAGGTTTTGCAAAGTTAGCCATCGCTTTAAACAAGGCATCCTTGCCCTGTCTTTCTTCCATTTGAGGTATTCGGTCATAGATCCGTTTCTCTTTGGCAATCTCAATGAGCATCTTATATAAATCGAACTCAATGAGTTTGCGTCCAGAACCTTCGTGACTGAACTCCTTCAATACGTGAGGGATATAATCTCGAACCAGCAGTTCGTTCTCAGGCTCGTAATCAAACACATAGAAGCTAATTTCGTTTCCCAAGCCTCTGCCCTCAATGAACTTATCTTCCCTGATCTTCGGTATTATTTTATCAAGCCTACTTTTAATATTCGCCATACGCTATACCTCACCCATTGCTCGAACATAAGCAATGTCTCCGATTTGGATCAAATGTTGTTTCAACTGTTCATCCATCATAATCCTGCTTAACTCGCCTGTCTTCTTGTCCTTCAACACACCTGACTCAAGTAAGATTCGTTGGATGACATTCTTTAGCTTCGTAACGGTTTGTTCCGTCCATCCAGCAATACCTTCGTCTTGCTCCGCTTTAGAGTTAAAATAAAGATTAAGATCCTTCTTCTCCAATAAATAGGTATTCGATTCAAGCTTCTCACGAATGACCTCATTCATGAATTCATAATAGAGCCTGTCTGTTTTCATTATGGCATAAAGGTTGATAATCTTTCCCGACTCCAGCGAATGCTCCAGCACCAACCGACATAATGTATTATCGAGAATGCTTGTCCTCCGTATTACCGACGGTATGCTTCTTTTAAGGCTTGCACTGACCTGATACTGAAATAAGTTCTCTGATAGTACCTTTTCCCTTATCTCTTGCTCATTTAAGCCCTGCACTTTAAGACTTACGACCTGCTTGAACTCGAAAAATAGGAATGAAGCCCCTGTTAATGTAGCACTATATTCTAATTCTGTAGACATAACTCAACTCCCTGCTTTTACAACAATAGTATTTTGATCCTTCATCATTCCAGTCATTAATAGTACCCGTTCGATAACCTCCAATCGTCGCTTCCCGCATTGTTGTTTAAGTATCGTTGTAAACTGTTCTTGCTTTATAATCTTGTTCGGGTTGTTTATGTACATATTCGACACACTCTGCATTAGCGAATCTTCGCTTACGGTATTATCCCAATAAGCATCAACGATCTCGTTTAACGCCGTAGCGAGTTCCCTCTGAGTTTTATAAAAAAGTTTCAGTTCCAAATTAACCACCTCGCACAAAATCTGCTTATACTTCATTATTACTCTACTCTTACTTTTTTATTATACAGGATCATCCCAAAAAGAAAAACCGCTTGTTAAGCGGTTTGATGACAACATTATTTCCCCCAATACAATTCTGGTCCCATCACCTTTAGCATCCTTTCAAGTATATTGGCCAACCTTCTGATAGTATCGTCCAGTTCATCTTGCGGGTGAAATCCTAATCCTATTTTTCGATCCTTCGCAACGAGTACAGGGTGTATATTTGCCTGAAGCTCTTGAATCTTACTCTCGTATGAGTGATACAACTCCGCCTGAGATTGATCAAAATGCAGATAAATCGATGCCTGTCCATATTTATTATGAGCACTCAATTTGAAATTAACACCATTGCGACCACCTCCAAGTGAGAGCTGACAATCGTGACTATTATGCTTCTTAGCTTTCCATACATTGGTTAAGTGGGGTACGTATCCCCTTAGCTTTTCAAGCATGTATTGCTTCACATCCTCCGTCCGCTTAAAATCATACTTTGTCTTCACTATTATCCGCCCAGTATGAGTTGACGGAACTTGTGAATAAGAGTCATACAGTTCCAGTGGCGGATACGCCGAATCTCTTATGCAATGTAGTTTTCCCCACACTTCAAGCTTGTATAGCTTGTTAAGATCACTTGCCCACAATATGGCTTGTTCATGTAAACGCAAGGCGTAAAAATCGATGTACTTGTGTTTATGACTCTTCATGTATGATCTAACTCGTTGAAGATAACTCTCATTGAATCCTGAAGCAATCCAGATGATTGTTCCCTCCGATGTTCCATCTAATATTTCAAGCACTTTCTCTAAGTGACGTTGATCAGATTGGTTAACTTGAGATTCAATAAATATCGGCAATCTCCGAGATACATTTATCGCATACAAATCCACTTTGCGTCTGCCAATCGGAACCTCTGCCTCTGCAAGCTCTAACTTTTGTCCAATGAGATCCTCCAGGTATTCGGGATACTTTAGGAGAAAAAGGGTTAGAATAAACTCTTTCTCGGATCCGTTTTTACTCATTCAACATCACTCTCCATCATTTTAGAAAGGGAAGACAACGCCTTCCCTCCCTTACTCATCCTTTATATAGCCGATTTAAACTCATCCAGCATTTCAGACAGCATGTACAATTCCTTCACTTTACTTCCAGCATCCCATTGGCAATTAACCAGAAACTCGTTAATCGTTATCAGAATGGAACGTGCTTCTTTGCTTAGTGCTTGGTCGTTTAAGGCAAAGTTACTTTGGATCAGCACGTCTGAAATTGATGGCTGTCCTTGCTCTTTGTCGTCTGTCTTTTGGAAGATAGTCGCCATTAGGACGGAATACGGGATCTCAAGGCTCTCTGCCAATGAAAATACAACGGGTAAGCTTGGTGATGTTTTTTCACCTCGTTCAAGTCTGTTGATGTACGAGCTTGACACTTGGCTCATTTCCTCCAGTTGCTTCAAGGATAGATCTTTTACTTTCATTCTGTAGTGCCGAATCAAGATTCCGAAGCTCTCCGAAATTGCATACCCTCCTACGTGGTTGCCTTCCTCAATTGCTAAACCTGAAGCTGTATTGTCTTTCTTTTTGTCATCTACCATTCTTAAATGGCTCCTTTCTGCTTTTCCTCGTAGTGAGAATCCTTTGTTCTGTAGAACCTTTTATCATAAGCATTGACCTGCGTTTCAATAACACTTGAAGCATCAGTTATCTAAATTTTGATGAGTGCAGATGATGTTGTCTTTAGACGTTTAACAAATGAATTACCAGTTGAAGAATGGCAATCTCCTTTGGTGTTTAAATCAACAATTCATTTATTGAGACATTGTTTTTATCAATTACTCAAGGGACAATACAGTAACATCTTAGCTGTTGTCGTAAGACAACAGAATTCAATCATCTTGGAGTATTAGGCAACATTTGGTTTCAATGAAAATCTCTTGGGAAATCCACTCCAGAATTCTGATCAAAACTAAAAGTTGTACTGAATTTCATCCTGCTTCCTTATAGAAGGTAAATTAGATACAACTTTTTCATTCAGGGATTGATGCAATAACATTCAGGTTTACAAAAGCGAGCATCCAGATACAACTTTTAGAATGCTCACGCTTTCCCACACAGCTCCCTAAACTGACAGCTCCTACACGTTGGCTCGTACTTTGTCTGCTCAAACGCCTCCATTTCGAGCGGCACATTATTCTGAATATCCTGTAAGTAAGACTGCATCCAATCGATGCTGGTATGAATGAGATAATCAATATTTTCAAAATCGTAGCGAGTTGGGGCGAATGAAACAAATGAACCATCGTTTAGATACTCGTTCCGAAGCTCAATCTGATCCTCAGTGCCGATCTGGAATGATTCTTTTACGAACTTGGCATAAAGGGCGAGCTGTGTTCGATCATTTTCACTTCTCTTGCCAGTCTTGAAATCAGTTATCACATACTTTCCATTCCCCAAGTCCCTGTACAAAAGATCAATTACGATCCAAACCTTAACGCCCCTAACTTCAATAAATCTAAACCGTTCTGACGCTATCAACTCCGTATCTTTCCGCCGTTGAAATAAGTCATTAACCGTATTGCAGGAAATTAGATTGTGAACTGTATCAGGCAATCTTTGTTGATAATCCGAAATTGCTTCAAGCGATAATTCACCATCAAAATAGATTTCAGACAAAATCGAATAATCACTCGGCATCTCTAACCATAGATTCTGTCGGTACTTTAAATCACAATAAGATTTGTTCAAGTCTGAGCGTATATTCGCCATAATCTCAAGCTGTAGAGGCAGTTCCTTCAGTTCATCTAATGAATTTACAATTCGATGTATTTGTTCGTGTACTGAAGAGCCGAAGACCATTGCCAGTGATTGCAGATTCTTCAGTCTCCAAGCATGCTTTTGGAGGTTGGACGCATTCCTTCGTCTTCCAATGGGAGAGGCATAGTAACTGAAGTAGTAGCGACGGGCACACTCGGATAACGTCTTATGGCGGCTCAAACTCCATGAGAACTCAGGATATTTTATATTCACTGCCCTCACTCCCCCCTCGCATACTGTTTACATTCAAAATAAGGCACGCCCTGTCATGATTTGGTTCCATGTAACCTAAAATCATTTCAAATACTCATTCCTATACCGTTCTCATCACAACGAAATAAAAAAAGCACGCTCTCCATTTCTGATACTGGAGGCATGCTTCTGAATACTACTGAATATATTATTGTCTCGTGTGACTCGGTACTGCATATAGATATCCACCCCTTTATAAGAACTTACGTTCGGTTAAATTATAACAAGCGTTCGAGACGTAAACAATGCTTGTCTAAATGAAATCTCACACACCGCATCGACTGAGGGGAAATATTAATCAGTAAAATAGTGGAGTCAGGGATTAGTTACTAAGGTTTCATCCACAGGCTAATCTGTTGATACTGTGTATAAATACAGTCGCTTCTTCATTTGATTAGAATTGTTCACAATTGATCGTACATCTTCATACCTGTTTCATACATCCTCATAACTCTATCTTAACTTATACATAAGGAATGAAGCGTCCCACATAAATACATCTCCACTTGTTCATAACTGTTATGAATGTCTTATGCATATGGTCATAATATCTGCATATATTCAACGTTAGTAGAGCCACTTATCATTATGGCTTTGTTAAACGTCGGTGTTGATTTTCTTTCATAAAGCTAACTGGCAGTTTAATGTAATCAAGGATGTGGAAAGATATTAAAGCAATCATGAGCTTAATCGGAGGGACCACTGTGATTGGTACAGCAGAAATAAACAAAGTTATACGAAAGATAATAACTCCTGTATTTAACCAGAATGAATTGACAAAGGCTCGAATAAGAAATTTTTGGGGATAGCGTAATGCTTGTATATGGGTGCTTAATAACTACTTTTCGCAGGTTACAGGTTGGACTCCAACATCAATTGTCGTAGAATTAGGAATTTATTATGACTTTATACCTCCTGGATAAATTCAAAGAATATAGTAAGCTACTTGAAAAAGGCAGGGAGCAAGGCATTTAACGAGCAACGTAAGATCAATTCAATCGTCCTGAAAAAGGTGGTTTTTTCTGTTGCTTGAAAATCAACAATGAGCTTTAACAGAGCCATCTAATAAAGACCTCCTAAATAGACCAGCAAGAGTCTAACTTACTGGTCCACGTCATACCAAATTTCTTTACTACTGGATATTAAACAACTTATTCATCATCCAACTGCTTTTCGAATGACTGTTTGATTAAAAACATCGCATTCTCAATTTCATCCATGGACGAAAGCCCGATTTCTACGTCGCCATTACCCCTAAGTCCCAGTTTGCTCACGTCTTTACAGATGCCCTGTGGATCATTTATTTCATCGAAAGCCATATTTAGACTCAACCGAAGTCTACTCTTTTGCGGTACAATGTCCACGAAAATAGTTGTTGTCTTAAAAGCAATGTACGGCTTTTTGTATTCCATACGAACAGAGCTATCGAGATTACATATTCGTTTTCTTAACTCCTCGAATAGTTCCAGCATTTCCCCCTGCAACTCTGGATGATCAGCTATTGTATAGGTAGCAGATTCCCCTTTTGTTACTTTTTTATTGTATTTAGACAGGATTTCATCAGAAATACTTGGATACTCCCACACCTGAACCGACTGTTCTGCAAGTAAACGAGCACGTTTATTGATCTCTACTTCATTCCAAGCACCAAGTTTGCCCATTCCTTTATTCAGTCGCAATGGACTATCTCCAAAGCCCCCCTCCATATCACGCTTCTCAATAAATGGTTTATCACTAAGTTCAGAGTTGTATCGAGTAAGCGTTAAATTCCCAAGAATATGTAAATACTTCTTCTGAACCTCCTCCCAATCAGCTCCGAGTTCCTGCCTCCATTCGGACGAAAGATTTGGATTCTGCGGCATAATATGCTCAATCGTGTAACTTTCAATGTCCACAATCTCTTTACGATTGAAGTTTTCCAACTTACGAAGCAAATAATTGCGACTTCTGAAATTGTAAACATCTTTTATAACGGATTCCTGAATAAACTCTTCATCCTTAGGGAACCGTCGATGCGAATCTTGAAGTACGAATGCCGCAATTGTACTTTCCAAATATTGATCCTTATCAACTTCTTTGCTGATTGATGCAAATGTTTTGTTCAATGAATTTGTCGGAACCCCACAAATCGATCTTCGGAACACATACGATTCAACCATTCTTAGAATCTTGATAAAATCTTCTTTGGGAAGTTTTTGTTGTTCATAGTCCTCATATAATTCGAGCAGGAACGGATACGACACATCCACCTTTAAGGCGTTAATATCATTAAGTACCTGATTAATATCTTTGTCCTTTTCCGTCTGAAATGCCAACTTCACAAAATACTTGGAGAATCGGTAGATATCTTCAACAATCTCAGTTACCGTATGTTCACTCTGTTGATACACATGATCCTTAAACACTGCATATACGTCTTGAATATTCGGGATTTTCCCTTGTTTGACTGTTAAATAATCACGCATAAAACGGTCAAATAGATTAGAATCGTTTAGATTGCCAAAGCTCTTCTCCATTGGATACCAGTAATCGGTATATAAGTCCGTCTGCTCTTTCGGCTCTAATTTCATAAGGACGAAGTTACGAATTAAATCCGCTTGTGATAAATCAAGTCCAGTAGAGTTAAGACTTTCAAAAATTAATTGAGGATTGTCATGATCACGATCCAGCGATATGTCCACAACAATTAGCTTCGATATACCTTGAAATAGCTTGTTTAAATCAACTTCGATCTTTTGAATTGCTTCTAAGAAAAACATGTAATTTTCGTATACTCGCTGTGAATATTCATCAGGTAGTTTTTTATCTGCTGTCAAACTGATCAAGGTGTCTTTGTCACTTTTCGTAAGAATGAGCTTATGGCGTTGCTCACCCTCTTCGTCATTGTTGACCAGAAAGTAATTCATGATCTTCTTTTTTGTAATATCACATACTTGTTCACTTCCTTCAATAGCTTTCCCCAGTGCAAGTAAAAACAGGGTTAATGTGGTCATCCGCTGTTGTCCATCGATTACAAGCAATTGGGGAACTGAAGAAATCTGATACAATCCTCGCTCGATATAAACAATCGAACCGACAAAGTGACCCTTTACCTTCTCATCCTCCGCCGCTCGCACAATATCATTCCAAAGCTGGCGACATTGGTTAATCGTCCAACTATATTTACGTTGATAAATCGGGATAATGAATTGTTTTGTCCCTTGCAGAAATTTTAGTAAATTTGTTTCAACTGCCTTCACTTTGTCATCTCTCCTCCACAAACATTCACTCATATTTATCATTTTACGACTTTTGAATAATTCTTCCAAGAACTTGTTGATTGTCGGTTCGATTAGTTTATCCAGTAGTTTCCTTTTCTTATATAATTCCCTTATCTGATTACGAAAGGACGATGAAAGCATCATAAGATACGCAATGCTTTGATTTAATGATTTTCATTGAAGGGTACGTTCGTAATGGGCAAATCGATGTCCAAAAAGCAGTTTGTAGAATGGACGATCTGAGATATTGGTCTATGTATTTCAATGACGAGTACGTGGAAGGATAGGATTGAGCGAAAGGGGATGGCAGGTTGATAGGTACTATCTTTCGCTGTTCAATAATTCTTTCACTAATTGTAGCGTTTATCACCATCGTTTCTCGAAAATGGCAGTATATAATCGTAAGTGTAGTTTTGTATGCCTCTTTCACACTATACTTGAATGCAACACCTCTCTTTACAGGTGCTATACTTCTGTTCGTTTTTCATATTCTAATCACTTATTCCATTCTTCTCAAACAACGGGAATTCATCTGGCTTGCATGGATTTCATTACTGCCGCTTGTATTGTTTCCGCTTAGGATTGCCCTTTTTTGTAGTAAACCAATAAACTAAATGTATCTAAAACGAGGTGATGATACATGACTCAAACTCAATACTTCACGAATTTCACGCTTAGCCTGTAACCGTTCAACTCTTTCTCTGGAGGCAGTTGCAGGCTAAGTCCTTCTTCCAGGGAGCGTGATAGTTAGTGAAACCATATCAAACAAAAAGAACCAGAGACTATTTTGGTCGTTTAAGCAGAGGAAAGATCCATTGTTCATGTCAGATGTGTAGCGAAAAGACTCATCTGCTTGGTCACAAGCATTCAGAAAAAGTAAAACTGTTTGGCTTATTTGATCAAGTCTCAGATTATCATTTCTAAGACACACAGCGACAAAATGAAAGCATCCCCCAATTTTCTGTGAGGATGCTTTTCTTATTAAAGAACCATATCTTATTGTTCTTTATTACCATCCTGACGATAGTGCCAATCCTTGTGAATTTGGATGCGTCTTGCTACCGAAACAGGAGACGACCAAATCCGCTTGCCTTTTCTGCCGCAATACGTTCCAGTTCTTCACGAGTCTGAATGCTTTTTGCGATTTCTGTTCTGCTATCTTGGGCATCGTCCTCAACACTCCACGGGTTGATATAATCGATACATTCCATATCCAACTCGCTCATAATCGTTATACGTAACTGCATGATTAGCATTTGCGTTCACACAACACCTTGACCCAATATGCGTTCGAATGGTCGATTCATTTAGTTTCGGATTCTTGCTCAACATATAATCGACGACTTCTTTTACCTCAAACTCGTTTCGCCCTTTTCTTTTCACGATGTCATGTACAGCCGCTAAAATCTCATCTCGGCAATTTACTTTTTGACGATCCGACACCTTGCATCCTCCTCAAAATTACTATTCACTACTTAAAATCTTGCAATCTCCCGCTTCTCTATCTTCGTATGATATTGCCGATAGACGAGATAGGTCATTTCTGTCAGGTTCACCAGACCTAATCCCCGCTCCTCCTCAATCATATATGTATTTGATCCCATGTCGCAGTTTAATCTCGATCCATCAAAATAAATACGTTCGCAAGGAGTATGCCCGTGAACCACTGGTCTACGCTGTGTTAAGCTCATGAGGTCTTCCTTCGAAATACTGTAAAAGTCGAACTCCGACATCCATATGATATCCCTACTTTGCTTATCAAGCGGTTCAAATGGATTTAAGCCAGCGTGCGTGTAAACGAATTCGTCATCTTCATAAACCAACGGCAGATTACTTGCCCATTCTATATGCTCAGTTCTTACCTTCTCATTCGGAAAGGTCTTCTCAAGATCTCTTATCGTATCCTTCCCTCCGTGGCTCAGCCAAAGTACGTTACCTCGCTGGTAATAGTCCCTCATCATCTCCTCGTGATTGCCAATCAGAGCTACGACATTTTGAGGATAAGCCTCAGTCAGCTCCTTTACTCTTTTGATAACTTTCCCGCTCTGCCTTCCTCGATTAATAGAATCGCCTCCAAAAACAAGCTGATCACTCGTAAAATCGATCTCTGCATACCTCAATAGTAACTCCAAACCTTTATACTCGCCGTGTACATCGGTCATAAAATACTTCAACATATTTCCTCCTAATTGAAATGTCGAATTATAGCATCTCAAATTTATATTAATTCACAAAATAGATTACTAATCTGATAAAATATAGAAAATCAACCAAGTGAGGTGTCTGTATGTACCACGCTCTCTATGAAGGCAAAATCTTTAACTTAGAAGAACAATTAAATAATACTTTAGATCGTAAGCAAGAAATTTTCATGCTAAAGAAGAGAGCTGACAAGGGAGCTTATACGTGCCCTCACTGCGGTGCTTCGCTTATTGTTAAAGCTGGAGATATTCGAGGCGTCTTCTTTGCACATTCTTCAGGAGATGCCTGTGAATTGAACGAAAGTTATAACACATATAAAAAACAGACAGCGAGGGAATCAAAGCAACATTCCGTAATGAGAGAAATCGTCCATGAAGTCCTTAAAAATCAGGAAAAAATACGGACTGATCTTCATGTTGATTTTGGTTACATTGCAAAAGCAACTGAAAAATGGAACCATTACCCTGACATCATTTTGCGAAATCGTGAGGACGAGCTTGCCATCTCTATTTTAACAAATGTTGACCGCTCCAGGGACAGCAAACTAACCAAACAAATCAAAAAGAGAAATCAGTATTACAGGGATAAGGGTTTGCAGACGATCTGGTTTATTGAGGATCAAGAACTATCACTGGACTGGGGCAATCAAGTTATTCATCTCTGGGAGTCTGAAATTGATCTGTCCATTAAAACGGCAGAAGATACGCAATGGGATGCATTCATTAATGGATTAAACAACAATCTCCCCGAGCTCTTCGATATATTTGGCTACTGGAGAAAAAACAGTGAAATTAAGATGGATACCCGAAGCCTGTACTACATCCATTCCACTCAGGAGGGCATTGATTTTTCCGTACACCGTTTCATCATTGATGAATTGCAATTTCCCCATCGTGCATTTGCATTATCAAAAGGATATCGAATGAGTATTTCAACCGCACTCTCATTTAATGAAAAGTTGGCATTGAGTGATGCCACACTGGAGAAGAATGATCAGGATACCTTTCGTCAGAAATACGATCTAATGAAAGCAAAATGGAGCGAAAGGAATGAAGCCAGACTCAAATCCCAGGAAACGATTCATGTCAACCATCCCAGTTCTAATTTAGCAACAGAAGAAAGTAACAGATTTATTAATGAGCCTGCTGAATTAGCAAGACAGCAAGTAGCTTCATCTTATAGCCCAGCTATCACTCAACCCGCTAAGAAAATGAATTATACCGATTTTAAAGAACGACTCATTGCAAAGCTTGGAATGACCCAGAAACAACAAATGCATCTTTGGCATTACTATGTGTTAAAACGTGGGGTCAAAGAGTTTGATCAATTATGGCTCGTAGCTGAATATCTTGAAACCTTTGATCAATTTGAAGAAGCACTAAATGATTATCTCAGTAGATGAAACAATAAAACCGCCATTCAGTAACGGGCGGTTTTCATCTTCATTATCAATTACTTGCTTCTAAAGATAAACTACCTGCGGAGGCAATAGCATATTAAAAGCTTAATCTCCTCTCATACCGTTATCCCCTCTCATCATTCGCTTTGGCATCTTTAGATGGTATCTGGCTATCTACTCGATTCCTCTTAATCTGCTCCATATGCTGTTGATGAATCAAATTTAGCATTAACATGCAATCATCTCGTGTCGGTTTTGTTGTATATATGACATCGTTGATTTGATCAACCAAATCCAGATCATTTATCTCCCGCAACATCTTGAAATACTCTGCCTTTAGCTGGTCAAAGTAATGATCCATAAATCTTTGGATAGCCTTCGTCATGCCGTATGCCTGTCCCAACTCCCAACTGATTTCATCCTTAATTAATCGTTTACCCATGCATTCTTCCCTCCTACCCTTCAAAAATAATTCATAACCTTTCTGATAACGACCCTGCCAGTTTTCTTATCTCCATAGATTGCCTGATTATATTGAGGCAGAATCAGAAACTCATCATCGTCCAAATCCATAACAGCATCTCTGACAGCCTTCTTTTGTTCATCTGTCATCACAACTATATATACAATTAGCAACTGTCTACCCACTTTATAACCATGCGTTCTACCTCTCCCCCGTCCTTAAATCATCATCGTTTTAAAGTAGTACCCAATTATAACTCCTGCCGAAAGCATGGTTAGATCCGCCACCACCATAATCACAATATTCTGTATAAATTGCCGCTCCTTCAATCTCCCCAACACGAATTTCAACGATTTCACCTCCATAATGTTGCTTACAAAACTCCATTAAAAACAAAACCACTTAGCCGCCATTCGACTAAGTGGTTCATTCGATTCTTATTGAGTTATTTTTAAATACACTACTACGCATCGGAGTCAATCCCGATCACCTCCCCTATACTATTCCATTGCTAATACTAATCTGGAAATGGGGGACAGTCAATAAAAATGTAATATTGTTACTGTTATAACCTTATTGCTTTTTGAATCCATCACTGCATTCAAATCAGCCTCTATTTTGCAACAAAATACATACAGCACTATGGCTTTCAAGTATATGTTTGATTGAGTTAGACTGGCACAGCCATACCTAATTACGAAGCCCCTTTCTTCGTACTCACCTTATCTTCAAACATTTTCTTATCAACTTCGAAATTCTTGACGGATTTCTCACAAAACCTTTGCCAACTGACATTTAGATCTCGATTGCCCTCCTCTCTTCATTATACTGGCATTGAACAACACAGAATTTGAACAAAACATGACCTAAAATGAGTTTCTATACGTTTACGCTTAATCTACTATAAGTAAAAAGACGCTATTAGTATTTTTTCCCACTCAATCAATTTTCAAAAAAATTTCAAGGGGGTGCAACCTGAACCTCATTTCATCGTTTAATATGGTACTACTATTACAGAAAGGTAAAATACCCATGGTGGAAATAATTCAATCAATCAAGTCAGAGAAGTGGTCAAACCTCATTCGACCAACGCTCTCTACTTATCGTTTGATGATTAATTATCATAGTTAAGTAAGTGCATAAGATACTATACAGGGCAATTACGACCCATTACTACACTTAGAGGGGGGAACACCATGAAGATAATTACTATAAAAACTGACGACAGTAAGCATTATTATTTTGCTTCTCAAGCATTAGCAGACAAGGGATATAAGGAGATCGGTAAGGTTAAATACAACCGAAAATTCAGGACCATTTCCACAGACCTTTACGAAAAAGACGGCAAACTATATGCCTTCAGAGAAATGTACCACTACAACACGACAGTTTACTCTATTAAGTTGGGACTTGTACACACATTGAAAGGAGAATATGAGATCGTAGAGGATACTACCTCTTCTGAAATAAGATGAGAACCATCCAAAAAAAAAAAAAAAATCAAAGGAGATTCAAAATGAATATCAAAATTGAACTTAATGCCTGGAGAAATCATTGCTTGCAAAATCAAGCAAAAGTGGAGAATGATCGTATGATATATATGTACGGCGATAACAGGGAAGGACTTGTAGGAGTGCTTACAATTATCAATCATCTTGAATTAGCAAGTATCGAAGCTCTGCGGGAGGAAATTAAGGAGCAGAAGAAGGCATTAGAGACAGGCTTCGACAGTGATGGGAAACCGTCCTGTGATGATGAGCTTTATCCATGGGAAGATCACTTAGTTTGTAGGGAAGGAGTCTTTATATGGGATTGGGACTCCGATGACTACGTACTGATCAGGGAAATGCCGAGGAGAGGATAAGCATAACGATTGCCGCTCTAAATCATTCGAATGAGTCTCATCCATTTCGAAATATCGCTCGACTCTCTCCTGGTGCTTGGAAACAGAAATCCATAGTAGCTCCCTCCTGCTTTTTTTTGAATTCCTATGTTATAGCGAGAGGGCGGGAAGAAATGAATACGATGGGGTTAGGGAAATTTGTAGTAGCGTGCATATCATTACCTGTTGACCTCAAATGGTTTCCATTTAAGGTCCCGAACATCATCAATACTTGGAGCACGTACAAGGTCAAGCATGCATTCATCACAAGCTCCAAACTCAATATAGTTTTTTTGAGCTTGTCTTAGCGATGTGCTTCCGTTAGCTCCTCCGTTTGCGTCAAGGTCATTCCAGCAAGCAGGGTCATCCTGCCACCAGCAAATGGAGCAAATATCATGAATCTCACTTTCCAAAGTAATGTATCCACAGCAACGACAAGTATATTTAGATATCTTACTCACCTCAAATTATAAAAGTTGAAGGAATGACCCGCCTTTAATGGAAACCTCCATACTTTCTGAAGGTAATACGCCTTTGAACGGTTCAATTCATCGACGTCAATTCGGAAGATATCTTTGTCGTTGACTTATTCGATAGATGAGTGATTCTCTTTTTTCCCATAGGTGCGATCTTAGCCCGCATCGTATCTCACTCCCCTATTCTTGATTGATTTTCCCGCAACTCCTCAATTAAGTCTTTCCATGCTTTAATTTCCATACCTTCGTCCATTAAATCTAACTCTTCATCAGTTAAATGCCCATATAACTCCCCAAATCCTCCTAAAAACACTTCCCATACTCAGCAATTCGTTCTTCGATCTCAAGAAGGTATTCTTCTTGGGTTTGTGTTTTCAACTTTTTATCCTGATACTCTTTCTGCATCAGAATTCCATAAACGGAATCCTTCGCAAGTTCAATCGCATATCGAGGAATCATTCGATTATAAACAGTTAGTCCACATTGTCGGATGTATTTTTTCAAACTCATCTCTGATAACCCAAGCTCATGCATTACTTGCTCCATCGTCAGGTATGCCTTTAAACCTTCAATTTCTTCTATACGGCAAAGAGTAATTTGTTTGATATACTTATGATCACGCTCACCCAACTGCAACATACGAGAAGCAATAAGCCGACGCCTCCGTTCATCTCTCCTTCTAAGGTATTCGTTAGCTGAAGCTCGATCATGAATGTCTATTAAATGCTGGATTTCGTCAGTCAAGTTCCTTCTCTCCTCGTTTCCTTCTCAAATAACAATCAAGAACCAGATATTTATGATTTCTCAACAGACATAATGCTTCTTGCGTCATTTCTAATTCTCTTTGTCCTATCTTTCTTGTCTGCATATCGTATTTCAAATCCTTCTTAGGTTTCCGATTTACCTTAGCCATCGTCTTTGTCCTCGTTTAAAATGAAGTTTTATAAAAAAAGTGCCCAGTCATCCATGACCAAGCACCTATCACTTTCCATATGAGAATAATATATCGCATTTAGCCAGTCAATAAAAATTTGGATGTTGTTACAATGTAAACCATATTCGACACAAATGATTATTTCAATCCTCCATTACATCCTTGTGAAAATCATAATCGGATCTTGTAACTGGATCATATCTATCTGGACTCTTCAATTTTCTGTTCATAATAGTGGGCACTAACGAAATGACTTTCTGAGGTGCATGCAATTTTCTCAAATAATCGTCTGTTGAATATAAAGTCAGGGATTCGATACTATGACTCATGCGGGAGGGATGTCTTGGATGACCTGATTTAGCTATACCCAAGCAGTGTAGTTGGTGTCCCTTGGAGGTGAGAAGTCTCGCAACTTTATTATGCCGTTGATTGATAAAATGCTTTTCTCCCCAAGAAACAATAATTGTCGTTGCTCTACTTGCGGCTTCAAGAATGAATTTATCGTTCTCATCACCAATTGGATCGTGCACGAACTTGAGCTGATTTGGATCTGTTGAAATGATAGCATATAGATTAACGATTTCTAACGATCCAAAGCCAAACTTTTTGGCAAAATAAAGACACTGTTTAGAGGTTTGGTCCTCCTCTTCATGACTTGCCGTGCTGGGATTTAACATGACGTATAACAACCTCGGCAAAGAAGCATTCCACTCACGAGATAGCAAATATCTGTACTTCTTTGTTGGATCAAATACCGCATCCATCTTCATTCGTATCACTCCCTTATAAAAGCTTTTATTTAGAAAAATAATATTCCAGTAGTTTTCCGCATTAAAGTGTTGTGCAGCACCTGACTTGGATGGTTAACATCATTTAATATGACGAATATGCACTTCAGTGAAGATGATCCTCGTATATCGATGCTTTGTTGTATTTAGTACGTTGGATGCAATCTATCTTATGTATGAGGCTTCCGCATGATGACTGCCAATCAATCATTAGAATATTGCAGAGCGAAGGCGTTAATTGAAATTCCGAACGTAAGGCGACTGAGAAGAAACCATACGTAATCTGCAATACACCAAGCACAGAAGGGAATCCATGTCATACTTCTGGGGTTGTCTGACATGGTGAATTACAAATCAACTTGATATTTTGAACAATCTTTTATAGATATTTATTTATGCAGAACTGAAGAAGAGCCATTAAGTTTCACTTTCATCAATACTACCCTGCTCATCAATGAATATTGCCGTAATACCAGTTCGTTTCTTCGCTAAGAGTGGAAGCCTACCCCAAAGATTACGGAACTGCCTCACATCGGGTAATGCAATGCTATATTTTACATTCGGATCATCCATTCGTTGAATCGTTTCCGCCAGCACACCCAAAAAACAATTCACATTCATCGCACTTAGGGATCCTAACCCTTTGACTTCAATGATCCATCGTTCTGTTCCTCTAACGGCATTGATATCAATTCCAGGCGTTCTCCCCCATGCTATCTGCGTTTCCCAACCATCCTCATGTAAATAATCTTTCAATATCTGCTTGAGATTATCTTCCTTAAACACCGCGGATTCCATCGTTATCTACTTTGCCTTAACGACTGGAATTGACACAGAAGGTATGCCCTCAGTCACTAAGTAGTTTCCGATTAATCCATCTCTACGATTTCCCCTTTTGATCAACCCTTTGCCTTCCAAAGCCCTGCATGCCTGGTTTACTGCCTGCTGAGGCTCATTTACACCCAATATCCCATTCGCAATTTCACGATCGGTCAAGCCATCCTTGTCTTTCAGATAACCGATGATCTTATCCTTTAAAGTCATGTCCCCACTCTCCCTACTCCAGTTATTTCCTATCGTTCTATTATAGGCTACCTCCATAATCTCCGTAAATAATTGGGTGTTGTGACTTAGTTTGTGATTGGTATTAATCACCGCTTACCTATCATATCCCTCAATTTCCCGATCCGCTGTTATTCCTGCCATCTCATACCATCATTTATGGAAACCTACGACGAATTTCTACATAACAACCATCACATACAATAATATTATTCTCTCCCAAGCCGATGAACTTTGACTCCACTCTGTATTTAATCCCTTCATGCAACTACATCAGGCATGAAACTTTCACTACACACCGCACACGACCCCTGGAATTTCAAGTAACAATTAAGACAGAGCGACCCTATATCATGCGTCATGTGATTGAACAACTTCTCAGCCTCTTTCGAGCAAAAAGTACAGCATTTCATAATCTCTATCCTCCAATTTGTCTCGGAAACGCAAAAAGACCGCAACGTCCCCTTATGAAAGGAGATTTGCGGTGCTTCCGACAAACCCGAACATTATATGATGTTAGATATAATATACTTTAGATCTGGTTAAGGTACAAGTATCTCTTTTATCTACAAATGCAGTCTAAAAGGAAAGTATTATGTATACAATGTCCATTTCATTTTTCATAGGCTTGACCACCATAGAGTGTTACAAACGAAATGTCAGTAGGATTGAACTTTTCCGCCTCAGCACGAGGTTTAATTGTTAAATCTTCAATTATTCTACTAAAGTCATTTTTATAACCAATCATTAGCTTGTTTAATGACGTATAATTGGGGTTATCAGAAGCAATAAATCAATACTTTTCTGAACGATGCCTTCGAGGACAGTTGACTGCAAGAATTGCATGAAAGTCAACGATGCCTGCGTGCCCCCTTCTGGCATCACGCATTTTCTTAATGTAAGAAGCTATTCCCCCATCATTATTGTACTCCCATATACTATCACTTGCTTCGTATCCTAAAATAAACGGAGAATATGCATTTTTGATTTCTATTAATGTGTGAGGAGTGTATTGATGGTTGTGATACCCTTGCTCAACCGATTTCTCTTTTAATATTGCCACATCAAATGATGGATTTCCATCACATTGCCCCCACTTCTTTGCCTTCAATTTTGGGGTCACTATATAGTTATCGTGCTGGATATCTTTTTGAATTAGGTAGGATAACTTATCCCTAAATAATAATTCATTCTTCTTTCTAAATAATAGTATTGCTAATTCATCACTTTGGAAATTAGCCTCAATTTTCATTATCTTATTAACAATAAAGCCGTGGTCAAATCTTAAATTAATCTCTGATTGGGAATAACCTATTCCATCAGTTATCTCCATAAGAAAATCCCCTCCATGTAAAGTGAAGTCTCCAGATATATTATCTTTATTTGCATCTTTAATCATGGTCCCAACTTCTTTTAATATCCTGCTGTCACCCCTCATGATAAGGATTCATGCATATTATCCGCTGAAGCAAACTTGACGTAATGGAGTGCAGACTTGTAACAGTCCAGCAACTACATTTCTCACTTTCTATATTTTTCGTCCGACATTCAGAAATGATTAATTACGTATTGATTTGCATAATCATCTAATTCCTGAAAAGTTCTTATATCTCTATTTTCTAATAGCTTAGTGTATTTTGAATTGACATATTTAAAAAAACTCTGTTTAGATGCTGTATAAATCGCTTTTAGGGAACCATTCTGAACATCGTCAAGGATACAATCATCAACATTTTTTAAGAATTTTAATGCCTCGTAGCGTTCAACCTTTCTTCCGTTTAAAAAGGTGAGAATGTATAGGATATCCCCACTCGTGATACGCTCTGTACGGTTTAATTTGGGTTTTTCCAACTTTTCTTCTGTTTCCTTTGCAATGCCCCCATCATAAGATAAAATATCCCCCAATCGATCCATGTGTTTGCAATGGTTAATAAGCATTAAGGATTGTATTAAATGAGCATTTTTATCAAACGATTCTTTAAGTTTCATATCCACGTTTTCTGGATGCATCAATTGAAGATATACCTTCAACTTAATCATTTCATGTACTACATCCATTGGGTCGTCGTTTCCTTGCGGTGAGTAAATCATAAACTCGTCCTTATACGAAACAACTCCTAAGCCGACTTCCGCCGCTAAATCATATTCGATACCACCCTTAATCTTATAAAACTTAACATTGTCTCTGACTACATTTTGAGTTGGAGCGACCCACATTAAATCCTTTTCTTTACCCTGTTCTTTAATAACATTCTTGGCTTGCTCCAAAAAACCAGTGCTACTTTTGAATATTTTATTGCTTGTGCTCCCAAGAAAGCCACCCAATGAAAATGTATCAAATTCGTTGTCCATCACTATCATTGATACAATCTCGAAATCGATATCTTTCACCAAACCAGATGCATCAATAATGGAATCCATATATTGTGCCAATAGACCCGTTTCATTCTTCCTGTAGTAACTTAATTCTATCATACAAAGCTCTCCATTCTATGTAATACCTGACGTTATGAACGAATTATATATCCACATTTATGGTTTGTACAGGCATGTATCAGTGGTTTCTTTTCACACGCTTTTTTTATGTTTTTTTAACGAATTGGTGAACAAAACCCACTTCCAACGTGATATCAAAAAGACAAAGGACCCGCCTCAGCGAGTCCTCAGCCATGTGAAATTCGGGCATCCCAACCTCCCATCGTAAACCCCTTGGCTTCTGCTTTTCTCACATCTTTAAAACTGTATCTTTTTTATTCCCATTTACACCGCCTCTTTTACTTGTTTTGCAAAGCGAATATTGTCGGGACCGTTTGAAAATTGCTCACCACATTTAGAGCAAATATAAAGGGGAACTTCAATCACGGTAATTATTATTTTGCCAACCCTACCACGCTCATTAACGAAGTACAGAAATGATTGCTCACCGCAGATACATTTTGATAGTGCTTCTCTCAGCATTTAATCGGGCACATCCCTAACAATCAAAGATTTACGTAATACTCATTTGATATACATCGAATAGATGTCCAAGATGCATTCCAGTCCAAAATGCGCCTCTTCTGCTTCTGGGCTTCTTTCGCTTTTTAGCGAAGAAATTGTCGACGACTTTACACCTTCTCTCGTTGTTAGTAAGTAGTCCTCAGCAAAATTAAATGTTTGATTGATCTGCACAATATAAGCATTGTATTCCGATTTATCTATATTTTCCCCGCCCTGAAGCATTAGTTGATTAATAGCTCTCCTGGGTATATTCGTTAATTCTGAAAACGTTAACCTTGAGTAACCCTTTTGCCGCATAAATGCTAATAGGCACTCTTTAACGGTTTGCTGATGATCATAATAATTAACCATAGACATCGCTCCTCTCCTTATATTCAGTATCCCGTTTCTTCCTACTTTCATGTTTCTTCAAGGACGACATATCTACCTTTAAGCCAGATATGGATAAGTGAGAAGCTATAATTGTCGTCGTCTTGACTTGTCTGCAAATAAATCCGCTCGGCTCAATCATGAATTGTTTCAACTCATCTTCACTTAACGGACCTCCTATCTTATATTTCTCCATCTACTGTGCAATTCTGCGTATGCTGTATTGCGGCAGGCACTTCGGTCTTGGGACCGCATATATACTATCATCGAAATCATCGTCAAAATTATCTTCCTTTTTTTCCATTAGTCTCTCCACCTCTCTCTTTGGAAAGAGAATTTAGGAATGCATTATATCGCTGTTGCTCTTTATCTATAGTTGCTTTAGCGTACACAGCAAATCCTTCTGCATCTTGATTATCGAGAAAATGAAAATACTCTTGCTTGTGCTCTTTTATAATAACAAGGGGCAAAATTTGATTTTGCAAAAACTGATGCATCATTATTAATCTACCCGTTCGTCCATTCCCATATGGATGAATTCGTTCAAATTCAATATGACTGGAACAGATTGAGAAAATAATATCATCAGGTGATTTCACTTGTTTAATCTGGTTGTTTAGCTCTTGAACCCATTGATACATAAGGGACGGTATTTCTTTTGGAGAGGCAGTAGAGAGTTTCTCTCCTACAAATGCATTATGTTCTGATTTGAATTGTCCTTGTTCATGGTGAAGTCTATCCATTAGAATCGAATGAATGTCTTGGATTAATGATATCGTAAGTTCTTGATCGATATTATCAAAAATGAACTTAAAAGCTAACCGATGATTTTCTATTTCGTAAAATTCACGAACTGAAATATTGCCAGGAATCACTCGATAAAGTAGGATGGAAATAGCTTCACTTAGCGTGATATTGTTACTTTCTAATGTACATGAATGATGAGTCATACGTACTAAAAGATCATCCAAATATTCTTTTGGAAGATGCATCGTTTATGCCCCCGCTCCTAAAAGACTTGAGGATTGCCAGAGCCATTACATTCTTTTCCTCATTTCACATTAAGATACGATCTTTACAGACTCGCTTTGTATGACAATACTCAAGCAACTTGATTACGTCAAATAAAATCTCGATGTCGTTACATTTGTAACCATATTGAAAATAATCTTAGCTCCATCTTGCCTTTTCTTCAAAATGGTAATATACATGATCTAACGATCACACAGAGGAGTGAAGTTAGTTTGGAGATGTTGACCGACCTTGAAGTCTTAACAAAGAAGTTTGCCCCTGCCATTAAATTAGTGGAGGACATAGACGGAAGTAGAGAGCGGAGTTCAGAGGGGATTCAGCGGGCAACTATTACTTTTATCGACGATACCAAGCTTTGTGTCACCGAGAAGCTCAACGTGGGCTACAGCTATGATTGGATTTCGAAAGATGGGAAGTTACTGTTTCATCATGACAATGAGGATAAAACGCCAAACTTTAATCATAGGGATTTACACTCCATTGTAAGGGGGATTGTCACATTTCATCTCTTGATATGAGTGTAGTTAGTATTAACAAGGAATTTGTAGGAATTGAATAAAGTTCGACCCTTATTGAATTCGGGAACTGGTGAAATTGATGTCCGTACACTTCAATCATCTCCTTCTTAGTAATAGATACTGTGATTGTACGCAGATTGTAGAGGGCTTGCTACCGCTTTAATGTTCAAGTAAGTTTGAGCTTTGGTACAGGAAAAAAGGTTTCCCTTGAGAAAATTAAATAACCCAAGTTACTTCAGATCATTATCTGAGGTGACTCGGCTTTTAGGAGGAGATATATTAATTGCCAATGCAAATCAATTTTTGTAAAGCATCTTCAATTGGCTTAAATACGCTTTTCTCGTTATAGTATAACGAGTAATTCGGATGATAAGTTCGGTATGTATGATATGGCAATTTGGGATGAACTACTCGTGACAATGCATTTGCACTGAAATGCTTAACAGATTCAAAGCTTAATGGCTTGCCCAATCCTCCAACACTTTGGTAAGTTTCTCTCAATCGTTCATCGTAATCAGGACCCGTCAAGAATAAAACTATATCAGGCGAAAGAGCCGATATCTCCATCGGCAAGATGTTATATTCACGCTGGAGTAAGTCTTCAATTTCATGGGCTGGTCTCTTATTCGCATAATCAAACCTAACTAATTCCGTATGTAAAAAAACCATCGTCACCCTCTCCAGGTGAAAAAGCCTGATAAAGCCTCCGCATACCTTTCCAGAACGCCGTATGATCGAACCTACGATGATATCGTAAATCCTCATACATCCATTGTAAGAAATCAATACTGTTCTTCCGCCGCACCTCCTCATCGTGGCTCCTAAATGTATCTAAAGTTGTTTTAAATGAGTCCCAACCGTTCGTTTCTTGACCTACAAACAGCACTTTTTTATTTGCCTTTCTATAAGCAGGCAATGCTGTAACTAAAAACGGATTGGACAAATGTTCAAGATCCTGTCGATCTAATTGTTCAATTGCTAAAATCAGTCTATTCCAACATTCATAATATGCCACCCTTAAATGAAATTCCTGATCAGACTCTATTTGATATTTACTAATACTCAAAATACATCCCCCTCTCCTCAATATGTCCATTCCATACGAAATATTACCCATACCGTTTCATCGTTATAAACAGAATGTAAGCGTCAATTTTTAAATACAAGCTAAATTGAATCTATGTCTGCCTATCACTTTTTCCCCAGCTCAAACAAATCTATCAAAATCTCAAAATCTATTTTGTAATCCCTACTGTGATCATAAGTTAATATGTTTCCCGCTCCCCCTCCAAATCTCCCACATTCCACAAGGCTTCCCAGCCATTCCACCTCCCTTACTCTAATCCCTAAAACAATTTAAGGTTGCCTCTGAACTCCGCAAAATGACCGAGGAAATCACAAAAATCGGGGAAAATCAGTTTAGATAAAGAAAATAATTTTGAGCTGAAAGCAGGGAGAAAATCAGGGTAGTGATACTTGAAGTTCGTCGGCTTAGTGGTTAACTTTAAGTGATGAATGGCAAACCTTATGTGCGGAGTTGCAGACTTAAATGCAGTTCTACAACCATGTCAAACGTACAAGTATATCGTAAGATGCAGTTGGCAAAACATTTATGATACTATAATGAAAATATACTTATTTGATTAAAACGCATGCCGTTGCTGAATAGCATCCCTCATGAGGGCATACCCCCCTGATCCAGCGCAAAAAAGCCGAGCAAAATCTGGAATATAAAACACCTGAAATTAACTCATCTTGTTATCACTTACCTTCTCTTTCCTGTTCCAAAACCACCAGATACTCTATAATCCAGTGCATCATTGTGGTCGAGTTTATCAATTGTCACAATTGATTCTTTTTTCTTTTTCGTATTTTCTGTTCTATATTGTTTGAATTTACTTCTCTGTTTAAGAGGAACAAAATTTTTAACTGCTAATTCAAAATCTACAAATGAAATTTCAAGATTACTTACCAGTTTATCAGGTATGATCTTGCGGTTGCCACTCATGAATTTCCACCCATTAACAAGTGGATCATAATTATAGCCATTTTTTTTCAAAAGTATTGTTCTTGAACTATACGTGTTAATGATTTGATTCGTGGTGTTCATTATCAAAACCACCTTATATTGAATATTAACTCGTTCTGTAGTTTCTTGAAATAAAATACTTTACTAAAACCTACTCAAAAATTCAAAGTACTTACTAATAGCATGACTTAAAGATTGTGTTCCATCATAAGTGGACTTAAAGCCGTTCGATCCCTGAATTGGAATAGAGTGTATTGGATTCACACAATTCTTAACATCATCAAGTGTATAAGTTAATCGACCTATAAGGAGACGACCTTTATCCGTTTGAAAATGTCCCCAAAGATCCCCCTCATACTTTTGCACTCTTCTGCATCTGGATAAACAATCACTAATTACCCTGGGATTATCATAAGTTCCTGTTAAGAACCTTTTAAACTCTTCTGCAAACTTCAATTCTACTGTACTAATAACCATTCGATCAAAGCCCCCTATATTGGAGTTAATCACATAGGAATCATATCACATAAACTTGCAGTATGGTTTTAGCAAATTTATTGGCTGTAACCGATTTCTAATCATTTGATAATTATAGATTGATTACATCTATAATTTGACGAAGACAATTCTTCCCCTACACCCGAATCCCAACCTCGAAATCACTCCCAGATTACGAGAATTACAATTAGAAATCCCTACTATGTGGACTTGCAAATAAGTTTACCACTCCCCCTCCAAGTCCCCCACGCCCCACAAGGCTTCCCAGCGATTCAGCCTCCCTTCCACCTAATCCCCGAAGCAATTTAAGTTTGCCACTGAAGCCCGCAAAATCACTGCCCAAAATACAAAAAAATCGAGGAAAAACAGCCGAGAAAAGGAAAAATAAGTTTGCCGCTGAAAGCAGGAGAGAATCAGGGATTAAGGGCAAAGGGTTAAAGGGAAAAAGCAGAGAAAAAGACGGAGAAAATACCTGGGAACAGCCGCTGGAGGATTGCAATCATCACATCAGGTCGGGAAAGAAATTGGGGAAAAGATCGAGCTAAAGGCACTGCATGAAAGTGGCAGAATCTCTTTTGGGGTAAGGGTTTGTAGGAAGGGAAGGAAGGCATGGAGGGTTTTGGGGCTTCCTATCCCCTTTGCCCTGCTTTCTAAAATCGCTTGGGAAAAGGCAGGAGAAAGGGATTGAAGAAGACTGGGGGCGGGGGAAAAGAGTAAAGAAAAGCCGAGCGAAAATCAGGAGTGGATACCTGAAATTCGTCGGCTTGGTCCATTTCCAATACTTTCAGCTTAAACGCTTCTTCGAACCCATTACTTTCCCATCTCTCAAGTATTTTTCGAACTTTTGCCCATTTTATTGGTTGATTTTCTATCCTTTCAATTATTTTTACATACTTATTTTCAGCCTCTACCCAGCCAACATACTTTCGAAATTCTAAATTAAACTGATGGGGGATCCAGATATTATCTTATCAACTTTAAACTTCAAAACGTCTACGTCTTTGAATTCAATAGCCTTATTAAGTTGCCATTCATATATTCGAAGCATACTACTCGTATCAAAAACAAGTAAACTTTTATCCCATATGTCCTCGAATTTTGCTAAGTAACGTTCTGTAATGTATTCCCCCGCTTTCATATTATGTAAAAAGCTCCGTTCAGTTGTAAACTGGAGCTTCCCTTCAGTATTATTTATCCCTTAATCAACCTAATGGTGGGTTCAGGTTCTTTATGATTTAAAGTGCCTTGATCAAGGTTGCAGAGCATTTCAATATATTCTTGTGGTACGGATATCTCCTGTATTAACTGCAATTCATTTTTAATTTTGTTCTCCAATAGCAATAAAATGCTCTTCCTAAAGACTACAGGTTTCTGTAGAGGAAAGACATCATCGAGTGGCTCTTTTGTCCTCATCTTTTTCATGGACATTTGTTTAACAAGTGAGGTATATTTACTCTCATCAATTAGCTTTAAATCTAAACATCTGTATAACATAGCGGCAATAGAAACATTCCAATATTTTTTTAAGTCTACGAAATGAAGCAAAGATACTGAGTTTATTGTTTTAGCAAAAGCCTCTGCTGGCATTAACAATGCTGAAGCAAACCTATTCGCTTGACTCTCCATATTCTTAAACTCTTCTCGACTTAGCACATCTTGATTATGAATATATTTGTGCATTAAAACATGCCCTAATTCATGAGCACCATCAAATTGCCTTCGGAACGCTGACTGCTTATCGTTGCCAAGAAAAATAAACGGTCTGCCTTTGCGGTGTTGACAAAATGCATCTACCTTTTCACTATCCGTATCAACAGAAAAGACCATTATTCCATTTCTCTCTAACAAATGAACGATATTAGTGATTGGCTTATCATCAATTCCCCAATATTCTCGTACTTGTTTAGCTAAACTTTCAATAGAATCGTTATCCCATTCTAAATTTATATTCTGCGATGTATCTGGCAGGTTCAAATCAGGGAACTCAATATACTCTGAAACATACTCAAAAATATATCCACCTAACAGCGATTTATTTAATTGTATTTCCTTGCTCTTTTTAGTTGCCGTTGCATTCGCACGAAAAAATGTATTACCAACGTATTGCTCCTTGAATTCACGGTAGAAAAAACTTTTCGGAAATCTCAATGTATTGATTAAAGCCATTACTGTTTCTGGCTTCGGCGTGTGATCACCTAATTCAAATTGTGATATCGCTTGTTTCGATACTCCTATTTCATCAGCAAGATTACTTATCGATAACCCTCTTACTAATCGAGCCTCCCTTAATCTTTTGGGATTAAATTGTTGTTCTTCCCTTACTTTCATTTTTATTTCCCCTAATCAAAAGTTATCCTTCTACGATGTAGCGTTGCTTTTTAGTTTAATAACAATTTCACTGTCTGTGTTAGGTACTTTAAGTTTCGGCTCTATGTTTGACGAATTATAGACGTTTACAGGTACGACATCTACCGTATGAGCAATAATTGAATCCGTAATATCTTCTTTGTAGATCCAGCCCTCTTGATCAGGTTTTAAAGCTCCCTCAAAAATAATGTCACTATCTCTGTCGTAGCTAACGATAATCCCAAAAGGCTGATTCTCAATACCCAACGCCATTGATGTCTGATATGTGAGATCACCGAGCAGTTCTTCTTTGGATGCTCCCATCTCCAAAAGGCGATCAAAATTCGAAGAAGCAAAATCACCTCGATAACCGCTCGGATTGTAGATATATTTGTTCTTCGGTAGTTTTGCTACAAGTATAAAAATGTTCCTTATTGTATCCTGAATCACGATATATGGATGAAATCCAGCCTTTTTCTTTAAAACTCTCATCTGTGTATGAGGATTGCTAAGGATTATTTCTTCTACATGAGTATTAACGCAATCATATTGCAAGCGGGGATCATATGTATTCGTAGTGAATTTCCTTAGTAGACTTTTTATGTTTTGATGTTCATTTTTCCCTTCCTGTACCCCTCTTACAATAAGAGATCTCTGCTCATCTGTAAGCATACACTTCGCTAAATAACTCTTCATAATCAACCCCCACCTCTATACCATTTGATATATATATTATTTACCTTTTTATAATAAATGTCAAGTAACTCATGTTTATAAAAAAAAAAGTAAAGTAACACTGCATTCAATAGAGATTTGTCTGCCAGGTTAATTGGGTTCAAAGTCGGTTTTCCCTATACCCTTTTCCCAAAAGAAAAAAGAGAAAATAAACTTTTCTCCTTTTTTCGTCCCTACTATGTTCAGTATGAATAAACTCCTGCTAAAAAACAGCCCTCAAACCCGCATTCCACCGCTGGCCTCATAAATAAAGTCATGCTAAAAAACCGTGTTTTCCTCCACTTTTGACTCAACTTTTTGTATCACAACTTTATTATAAT
>NZ_JABMCB010000164.1 GCF_013359935.1 Paenibacillus xylanilyticus | reverse complement strand
TGGCCTGAATAATTGGAGTAGAGGAAGCCACCGGGTATCAAAGGCGAGCGCTTCGCTTCTCCAGTGCAACATGATCCCTCCGCTCCCACCTCGCATAGAGGGTGGAAAGGGAGTCATGCCCTCATGATCTGGGCCTGACTCCTGGAGAAAAATACCAAAACTAAAAGATGTAAATCCAGAATCTGTAAGAGAAAGAGGTATGCAAGGGCGGGCGCACCGGGGCAGGATCGGTTGTGAATCAATCGCCGCCTGCACCCCAGTGGCTGAATATAGCCAACAAGCTGTTATACTGAAACTACTATAGGGAGAGTGTATGTATGAAAAGAATGACAAAGTTGACGTTGCTTATGCTGATTGCTTTTTCGGTAATGCTCGCAGGTTGTGGCAACGGGGACAAAAGCGGCAGTCCGGTCAATACGGATGCTCAAACTGGCGGAGAGGCTGCTGCAGGGGACAAAACCATTAAGATCTTTCAATTCAAAGTCGAAATTGCGGAAGCGCTTAACCGCCTCAAAGCGGAATATGAATCGTCCCATCCAGGCATCAAGCTGGACATTCAAACTGTTGGCGGCGGCAGTGACTACGGCGCTGCATTGAAAGCCAAGTTCGCGGCTGGCGAACAACCGGATATTTTCAACGTTGGTGGTTATCGTGAACTGGATACCTGGCTTGAATATCTGGAAGATCTGTCGGGTGAAGCTTGGACGAAGGACGTGCTTGAAGTAGCCAAAGAGCCGATGACCAAAGACGGAAAGCTGTACGGACAGCCTTTGGCACTGGAAGGCTATGGTTTCATTTATAACAAGGACCTTTTCGAAAAAGCAGGCATCACCGAAATTCCAACAACACTGGAACAATTGGATCAGGCTGCACAGAAACTTGAGGCTGCAGGCATTACGCCATTTTCGAACGGATATCAGGAATGGTGGGTGCTCGGCAATCATAATGTAAACGTGGCGTTTGCGAATCAGGCAGACCCGGTGAAGTTCATTCAGGGTCTTAACGAAGGTACAGAGAAAATCCCGGGCAATCAAGTGTTTACGGACTGGATGAACCTGCTTGACCTAACGCTGAAATACAGCAACAAAAACCCGCTTACAACGGACTACAATACGCAGGTAACCCTGTTTGCCAGTGGGGAAGCAGCAATGATGCAGCAAGGGAACTGGACACAGGTGCAGATTGATGGAATTAACCCGGATCTGAATCTTGGTATGTTGCCAATGCCAATCACGAATGAACCAAATGACAAATTGTTTGTCGGCGTACCGAACTACTGGGTTGTGAACAAAAATTCGCAAGTGAAGCCGGAAGCGAAGGAATTCCTGGAATGGCTCGTGACATCGGACATCGGGAAACAGTACATGACCAAAGAATTCAAGTTTATCCCGGCGTTCAGCTCGATCCAGGCATCGGAAGAGGATCTGGGAGATCTGGCAACAGAGATCATGAAGTACAGTCAGGAAAATAAAACATTGAGCTGGAACTTCAACCGCTTCCCGGAAGGTGTCCCACAGGAATACGGCAGCACGATTCAGGCATATGTGGCAGGCAAATCGGATAAAGCCGGATTGCTTGATGCCTTGCAGCAAAACTGGGATAGTCTGAAAAAGTAAACCCATCAACAATTCACCACATTCGTAAAATAGGAACATTCTTTCTCACCCTTGAGAGGTTATCCACATAAAAGGGGTATCCACAGGAACTGCAGCCCTTCGGAAAAGTTTAAATCTATTGTCAGCTCAAATAGGTCAGCCAGAATTGCGTTCTGGTTGGCCTATTTTTGTGTGTTGACTCAATTATTGCACTTTGAAGCCAATAAAACGAAAAGCCGCTCCTGAAATGTGGATAACCCGGGAGTATTAGATGGCTCATTGACATGTTTAACACCAGGCTAACACTATATGTGGATATCCTGTGTGTATACGGTTCTAAATGTGGACAAGTGCGAGGATTTCATGTGGAAATTATCTTCTTTGTTAACCGAAAAACTTGTATATGTATATTTAGTACTGTATAGTTCTATTTATGACAAAACCAACATCAAGCTCTAATTCAGCTAAATCCAGAAGTTCCAATCCTGTTAACCGGACCAAGGCAGTCGAAGTAGCTGCACAGTTATTTTTGCGTCAGGGATACAGCTATGTCAGCATGGATGAAGTCGTGCGGGCGAGCGGGGTGTCCAAGTCCAATATTTATTATCATTTCAAAAATAAGGAGGAACTGCTTCAAGCGGTTGTGCAATACTGGATCGCCCAGTATGAGTCACAGGTATACCTGTTGCTCAGTCAGCGAGAAAGAAGTGTTGAAGAACGCATTAACACGTTTATATCGTCGTTGTCTGCTGGAATTGAGGATCGTAATTATGAAGGAAGCTGTCCTTTTATAACTCTTTATATGCAGACACCCGCCAGTGCGCCCGAGGTGAAGGCCAGCATATCCCGATTTTTCCGTGAGCTGCAGCCAATGATCGAGAAGTTGTTTCAGCAGGGACTGGATCGTGCCGAATTCCGTCAAACTATTGATCCAGGAGCTGCTGCTTCGCTCTTTGTAGCCGCACTGGAAGGTTCATTGGTTTTGGCGGAGACCGCTAAGGATACCAGGATTATCGAACAGTCCGCACGTACGTTTTGCCAGATGCTTCGTTAAAGCGAAGCTCTTTTTTTAAATATGTTTAGTACTAAATGGTACTAATTAGGGGAGTGGAGTCATGAACGTAAATTCTACATACATAGCAGCAAACGACTCGAAAAATACAAACAAGGTGGACTCAGAGGCATCAGCCGTGGTCTTTATGACAGGCAGTACTGGATTTATCGGAAAGGAGGCCGTAAAGCAATTGGTGGAAGAAAACGTACGATTAGTACTGCTTGTCCGTTCTGAATCCAAAGCCAGGAGTGCCTTGGATTCTTATGGCATAACAGATTTTAGCAAAATCACATTTATACAAGGAGACTTGTCGGTGAAGGGACTTGGACTCACGACAGCGGATCGGGAACGTGCTCTGGGAGCGGATGTCATCATTCATGCGGGCGGGACAATGGACGTAACTCTGGAGCGCAAAGTTGCGGAGCAGATATTTATGAATGGGGCAAAGGAAGTAGCCGTGTTGGCTGAGGAGATTCAGCATGTACATGGTCTGAGACATGTTATCCATGTGGTTGGATTCATGAGTCCTTATTGGCTGCGTAACGAAAAGGGTGAGGTCATACCAATCGACAAAATGGCTTCGAATGAAAGCGCATATGAAGAAATGAAGTTTCATGCCGATTTATACCTCCGTGAGCATGCAGAAAAGCATCAATATCCATTGTCTGTTGTGAACCCGAGCACAGTGGTTGGACCGCGTCCAACGGGTGAGACCGAGCAAACAGGTGGTATCGGCCTGCTCATTCAGGCGATGCAAAAACGGCTCATGCCGGTTGTGCCCGGAGGATCATCTTATTGGTTGCCGTTAGTTGAGAATGATGTGGTTGCGCGGACGCTGGTTTTCCTGACCAAAGAATCAACTCCGTCAGGCGGAACCTATCCGCTCCTGGCACGCAAAGAAAACAGTCCCAACATGAAGGAGTTGCTCCAACTTCTTGCGCAACAGCTGGATGTGCCGAAGCCCAACGGGGCTGTTCCGTTATCATGGATGCAGTTTGCAATGAGATCAGGCGGGGCACGGGTCAGCGGTGTGCCGGCCGAATCCGTTTCTTTTATTACAGACAGAATATTTCATGTGGATGAGACGGAAGATTTATTTAAACGCATGGGACAATCATGGCCGGATATCCGGGAGCAGCTTCCGTTTGTGACAGCCGATCTGGATTATCGCCTAATCCATAAACCTTATGAAAAAAGGCCTTCCGGTTGGACCAGAACCCGCATTGGGAACTTGGCGGCGCTTGGCTGGGAAGGGAAAGGAGAACCATGGCTGATCGTGCATGGTCTGCTGAATTGTGCTGATGAAATGTTACCTCTGGGAGAGCAGCTGCATGTGCTGACAGGTAACCCGGTTTGGCTTGTGGATCTGGCAGGGTTCGGACGTTCCCCTGTACATCAGGGGGATGAAACTTTTGAAGGTCAGGTTGATACGTTGCTTACGGCCATAGCAGAGTTTGAAGGTCCGATGAAGCTGGTAGGTCACTCCATAGGTGCTGCGATTGCATCTGCGGCGATGCTGCGCAGTGGGAGGAAGGATATCCGGCTTGGTTTGCTTCAGCCGGTCGCTGACAATACAGATCCCAATATGCTTCTGTGGGTTTCCCGTTTGCCAAGAGGCATTATGCGCAAACTTCTTAGTCGAAGGTCGGAGAAGAGTTGGCGGCATATGTTAAGTACATCCAGCGTCCGAGAAGAAGGCAGTCTTACGGAGGCTGTACTGGCTAAGAGAATCCAGTCCAGTCTGCAATCCCCGCGGATAGCGGGAGCGCATACCGACTTGTTGCGGTGGATTCACTCCGGCAAAATAAAGGGTACTACATCATCATGGGGGAGAATGTGGAACCGAGTCGATCAAGCTAACAATACATTAGTAGTATGGGCCAAGGAAGACCTGGAATATCACTACCCAGAGGATTTGAATCCACAGTTTAACCGGATAGATGTGCCTTATGGTCATTACTTTCCAGTCTTTCAATACCGGAAAGCGGCTGCAATTCTCGCAGAATGGTCCGCTACGATGAGATGAGTTCAAATTCCTGTCCAAGTTGGGGCGTGCAGGAATTCCATCCGGATTGTCGAAAGGGTCAAGTCGAGGGTTAAGGAGTCCAACTGAGTTCAACCAAAGACAGGAGAGATAGTGAAATGAATCAGCAACGTGTGGAAATCAGTAAAAATGTACTAACTGAATGTCTGGGGCTGCGTGAGGGAGAGAATCTCGTCGTCGTGGCGGATGATGCCAAACGGGAATTGGCTGAATCCATTTATGAGGCGGGTAAAGCACTTGGTGCAGAATCTGTACTGATGATCATGGAGGAACGGAGCAGATCCGGAGAAGAACCGCCAGCAGCGGTTGCACAAGCCATGATGCAAGCCGATGTTGCCGTATGTGTGACGAGATATTCATTAACCCATACACAGGCCCGGAAACAAGCGGCTGGATCAGGAACACGAGTGGCCACCATGCCCGGCATGACGGAAGATATGTTCATGAATGGTGCCATCACAGCCGAATACCCACAGGTGAAGGCGTTGACCGAGAAGGTGACAGCTTTACTAACTGCCGGCAGCCAGGTTCGGATCGAAAAGGACGGACACAGCCTGGCGTTCTCCATCAAGGATCGAAGTGGAGTGCCCAGTACGGGAATGTATTTGAATCCTGGCGAATCGGGAAATTTGCCTTCGGGTGAAGCGTACATTGCTCCGGTTGAAGGCCAAGGTGAAGGCAGCATTGTTGTAGATGGATCTGTAGCCGGAATCGGTGCACTCCGGGAACCGATGACTCTAACTGTACAAGAAGGACGGCTGGTTTCAGCAGAAGGCCCGAACGGACAGCAATTGCTGGCGATGCTGGGCGAAGAGGATGGTCGTTACCTCGGTGAATTCGGCATTGGGACCAACAATAAGGCTCGAATTACGGGAGTTGTTCTGGAAGATGAGAAGGTGTATGGAACCATTCATGTTGCCTTCGGCAGCAATAACACGTTCGGTGGAACGATTGCGGCGGGGGTACATATTGATGCGGTTGTGCAAAAGCCGGATGTTTATATCGATGACAGGCTGATTATGCGCAGAGGCGAGTTGGTTGAATAACGGGACTGATGGAAACGATGGATTCTGCAATCCACAGTATGTCCACAGTGAGGGATAATTGGAGTGGGCATTTAAGATTTTACGTGAGATTTGCAAACAAATACACAACATGTCCACATTAAATTATTGTATATCCACATAGAAATACGTATTTATCCACAAACTGTGTGCAATATGTGCACAACTTATCCACAAAAGGGGTATAACTTGTACTTTCACTGTGGAAATTCACTCTAATTATTGAAATATAAAAGTTATCCACAGATATTAGGATGAAAAAGGACCAAAGATTTGGCATACTGCCAACCCTTTGGTCTTTTTTCATATGGGGTGTATGAGTTTAGTTTATTTGTTTTTCGTATTAAAACGGCTGACTTCACGCAGCAGCTGATCTGCATGATCGGATAAAGCTTTGGCTGCTTCCGAGATGTTGCGAATGGACAGGGATTGTTCCATCGTGGAAGATGCAGCTTCCTCGGTTGAAGCAGCGCTCTCCTCTGCCACAGCTGCGAGCCCTGTGATCACGTCAGATACTTGGGCTGCACCTGTTTTGATCTCCGTCATGCCCGAAGTAATGGAGCTGATTTTGTGTATAATCTCATCTACAGACTGACGGATCAGGTCAAAGGATGCCGATGTCTCGACCATGGACTCTGACTGAGCTGAGCTATTCAGGCGGAATTGCTCCAGTTCTGCTGCGCTTTGTTGACCTGCTGCATTCAAATCGTTCAACAACTGATCGATTTCAGCCACGGAATGCGAAGATTGTTCTGCAAGCTTACGCACCTCTCCTGCCACAACGGCAAATCCTCTGCCATGCTCTCCGGCGCGTGCAGCTTCGATTGATGCATTAAGGGCCAACAGGTTGGTTTGTGCTGCAATGTTCTGAATACTGCCTGTAATGGCGGATATTTCGCCAATTTTGCTGAGCAGCAGCTCATTGGATGTTTCAACCCGACTGGTGGATTCCTGTCCTGCCTGGGAAAGATCTGTCTGACGGGCAATGGCGTCTTTGCCGCTCTCCATCGCGTGATTAACGTCCAATATCGTTTCGGAAGCCTGCCGGGCTTCGTCTGTAATCTGATCAATGATTCCGTTAATTCCGGACACCAATTCAGCTCCGGCTTGAATCGATTCGGCTTGTTCTCCCGCACCTTTAGCAATTTCCTCAATTACCGTCGAGATCTGCCCAGCAATTTCGTTACTGCTGGAGGCATCTTTGAACATGGTCTGGGACGAAGATTGGACCTGCTGTGCCGATTGGTCGACTTGTCGAATCAAACTGCGTAGTGAGGAAGACATTTCATTAAATGATGAGCCCAGCTGTGCAATTTCGTCTTTGCCCTTTACAGCCACATGCACGGTAAGATCCCCGGCCGCCAGCTGCTTGGCACTATTTTTCATGTCAAGCAAAGGCTTGATTGTTCTTATGGCAAAGAAATAAGCAAGAGCCGCCAGGATCACTGTGAACACCACGATAAATGCAAGATACAACTGTCTTGTCTTCGTAAATTCAGCCAGGGCTGCTGCCTTGGAGATAGATGTAGCAACAATCCAGTTCGTGTTTGGAATTTTCTCATAATAGATTAACTGACGATCGTTATTGTACGTATATTCGGATAATCCACTTGGTTCCGTAAGCATCGTGCCCACGATATCAGTGTAGTCACTCTGATCGGCAAGCGGGGTATTCAGCAACTCCTGATTGGGGTGGGATAGCACGACCCCGGTCTGATCCAGCAAAAAGGTAAAACCGTTGTCGGTTTGGATGGAGTTAATTTCATCCTTGATGGAATCCAGCGAGATATTTTCGGCGATGACTCCTTGGAAGTTTCCGTCTGTGTCATGCAGAGGCACGCCAATAAAAATGGACTGGATACCTGCCTTCGTTACGTAAGCATCACTAAATGTAAGCTGATTGGAGGCTTTGGTCTCCACGTACCAGGGCCGTTCGCGAGCATCGAAGGTCGCATCGGGCATAAAGCCTGCTCCATCCATATAGGTTCCGTCTTCAAGGCCGAAATATATGGTGGCGATATCTTCTTTGTTGGACGGCATTTGAAATGCCTGCAGATGGTCCATCCCGATCTCATTCAGAGGTACCGTGTCTTCAATGATCTTCCCGAGAGTTTCAATAACTTTGGCTTGGGCAGTGGCCCACCCGTTTACTTCAGAAACTGCGAGCTGAACTGTGCTCTGCAGCTCGTTGTCCACGGACTCCGTAGCTTGCTTCTCAATCACGAGGAGAGCGATATAACTTAATGGAGCTGCGAGCAAAATACAAATGGTGGTGACGATGACGATGACTTTGGTTTTAAGTGTCATGTTTTTCCTCATTTCTTAATAGGTTCGTTACAGAAGGTGTTGATTCGAAAAGAATGTATAGTGTATATCGACATTTTTCGCGTTTTTTATAGAGTGATTATAGGAAAATTGAACTATAAAAAAGAAAGACTGTCCTTTCTAATCGAATCGACCTCGATATGAATTTTCTATCAAGTTTTTTTAGAGTACTGAAATCATTGCTGCAGCTTGCCAAAATGGACGAAGCTCTAAATATTTCATGGAAAATAGCCGATACACCAAGTAACACTTTAAAAGTGAGAGGGTATGGAGACAACTATGAATGAGGAAGCTCAAGTTCAATACATTAATTTTACGGTCGGAGATCAGTTTTTCGCGCTTCGCATTGAGGAAGTTCATGAAATTATCAGGATGATTCCCGTAACCACCGTCCCGTTCGGCAGCCCGGAAATCAGAGGTTTTGGATCTTTATACGGCAAGGTGGTTTCCGTCGTTAGTCTGCGGGTTTTGCTGGGAATGCCCGATCGGGAAGATGATGCTTCTACGCGTATCATTGTCGTACCATACAAAGGAGGTTTTGTGCCTCTGATTGTGGATACGGTAGATTCTGTGGTGACGTACGACCGATTCGAAGAACCTGCGGAAGAGCATAAACGTTTTATGACAGGCGTATTTAGGGAGATTGGACATGCCGAAGATCATACTGCGGGTATTTTGAATCTGGATGTACTGTTGGGCATGTTGACGAGCTGAGGCGAATAAACAATTTCATTTTTAATGCAATGGCAGAGGACACCCTGCCTAAAATCTTAATGTTCCTAATCCCTTATAGGGGAGAAGGGACATTTTTTTTATGCGGATTCCTCCTGTAAGGAGAGTATCAGGAGAAGGTTAAAGCAATTTTTGTGCGTAAAGGTTTTTAAATCCGGGCATTTTCGTATATGATGGAGAGTAACAATGCGAAGGGATGACGGGAGACTGTAATGATGCAATCGCTGTATGGAGTATGGCTTGGTGACGTATTTTTTTGTTTTTCCGGTGAAACATCGGAACCACGTGTAGATGCTTGGACCCACGTGGTAAGGAGGCTGAATTTTGGCGACGGGGGTCGTCTGTTTCAGCCTGCCGCTCTGCGTCTTGCGGAGCTGCGCTGGCCCAATCCGATGCGTAATGCTGCGGAAGCCAAGGGTACGAAGCGGCGCCAATTGCTTGGACGGACGCTGGAAGGATTGGCGATCTCACCCAAAGATACATTTAAACTGCTGCTCCATTGGGATGACAGCATACTGAAGGCCGCAGGGATTCAGGCAGGGGAGGAGATCCGCTACTGGATAAAAGCAGCACAGTTCACACAGGAACTGCTGCTGCGCGGGGAGATTGCTCCTTCTGCTGAGTTCGCGGCCAAAACCGGTGCGCGGCGGCGTACGGGTCAAGAGACGCTTACAGGAACTTGGCGCCCTCGTCTATCGCAGGAAGCCGATGTAGAGCGTTTTCGCGAGCTGGCGGAAGCGATGCCGCCGATCGGTTTGTCTGCCCCTGGTGCGTATGCTTCCTCTGAGCCGGAATCGCGGGAGGAGGCTGGCGCTGCTGTCTTATTTTCATTCATGAGTGGCATGATTCACGCTGTTGTAACAGGGGAACTTGAAAGTATGGATAGCGACTTGTCCCGGTACCGTACTCAATTTCGGCGTGGATCTTCTCCTGTAGCCGAGTTGTGGTGGAATAGTCTGATTTCCATGTTCCGTCCCGTGACTGTGCAGGGCCCAACGGAGGAAATGGCAGAACTTATCGAAACATTGCAAGAAGCAGGGGGCACGAAGATGCCGGTCGTGGGCAGTGAGGAGACAGCTCCCACGGAAGGCGAGCTGAAACTGGTGCTGCGGCTTGAGCCCCCTCTTGGTGAACACGAATCATTATGGGGAATAACCTTCTGGGCAGATAGTGCGCAGGAGTCTGGACTGAGATTGCCTGCACGCACCATCTGGGCCCACCCCGAACGTGACCTGGATCGGGGAAAGGTACGGTACGTATCTGCGGCGGAGCAGCTGTTGATGGCACTGGGTCAAGCCAGTGAATTGGCACCTGAACTGGAAATCGCCCTGCTTCAACCACGCCCGGAAGGAATGAAGCTGGAGCAGCAGCCGTTTTTTGAATTTTTGACACATGCGGTGCCTCGGTTGCAGAAGGCAGGGATAACTGTGCTGATGCCATCCCGCTGGAGTCGTGCCGGAAAACGGCGTGCCGGGCTGCGGTTGCAAATGCTGAATCGTGGGACTGAACGGGCGCCTGGTGCTCCGAATGCATTGGGGATGGAACAGCTGGTAGCCTTTAAGGCAGAGCCGATGCTGGACGGTAAACCCGTTACAGCAGAGGAACTTGCTGCGTTGGCAGAAGCGACCGTACCTTATGTCATGTTCCGCGGCGAATGGATCGAAGTGGATACCAAAGAGATTCGCCAGGTTCTGCGTTATATGAAAAAAGAAGAAGAACAATATATGCCGCTATCCGAATGGCTGCATCTGGCTGCAGAGGAAGGTGAAGATGCAGCCTGGAAAGGGCTGTCTGTTTTTGGGGCGGAATCCGAAGGCTTGCTGTCCTTCCTGCTGGACGGACAGGTGCTTCGCAGTATCGAGCCCCGGCAGGTGCCCGCAGAGCTGCACGGGGAGCTCCGGCCATATCAGGAGCGGGGTTATCAATGGTTGTCTGCAATGCGCGAGCTTGGATTCGGCGTATGTCTTGCAGATGATATGGGTCTCGGGAAGACGATTCAGGTGATTACTTGCCTGCTGGACCTGAAACATGAGGAGCAGCAGGCGGCGGCTGAAGAGGCGCGAGAAAATGAGAGGTATGGGGCAGACCATCCATTGGAGATTGGCGAGGATATCCCTTCACAGGATGTACACCTGCCTGCACTTATTGTTTGCCCGACTTCTCTGCTCGGAAACTGGCAGCGCGAGCTGAAAAGATTCGCCCCGAATCTGTCGCTGTACATCCATCATGGGGGACAACGACTGCATGGGAGCGCATTTCAAGACGAGGCACAGGCCCATGATATCGTACTGACGACGTATCATCTGGCTGGCCGGGACGGACCGGATCTTGCATCATTGCATTGGTCTACCGTGGTCCTTGATGAAGCGCAATATATTAAAAATTATCGCACCAAGCAGGCGCAAAGTGTAATGCGCTTATCGGCTCCTCATCGGATTGCCATGACCGGTACGCCGGTTGAGAACCGCCTGAGTGAGCTGTGGTCGATTTTCCAATTCCTCAATCCGGGGTATCTCGGAACAGCTTCATCGTTCCGTCAGCGTTATACAGGAATGGGGACATCCGAAGAAAACAGCGCGTCACTGCGGGAGCTTCACCGACTAGTCTCGCCATTTATGCTGCGGAGGCTCAAAAGTGATCCGGACATCCGCAAGGATTTGCCAGAGAAGCTGGAGCTGAAATCGTACTGCTCGTTAACACCCGAGCAAACCATTCTATACCAACGTGTGGTCGATGATCTGATGGGTGGACTTGACGGCAGAAACGGCATTGCCCGCAAAGGCATTGTATTATCGTCGCTCACCAAACTGAAGCAAATCTGCGATCATCCGGTACTGGCTGACAGCAGCCGCAAGGATCATGCGAAGGTGGAGGCATCCGGCAAAATGGAGCGCCTGCTGGAGCTGGTTGATGCCATCCGGGACAACGGGGAATCGGCACTCATTTTCACTCAGTATGTAGCGATGGGGGAGTTGTTGGTATCACGTCTTAAACAGCGTTATGAGGAAGAGCCCTATTTCCTCCATGGCGGCGTGTCCAAGACCCAGAGGGACGAGATGGTGGAGACGTTCCAAAAGGGCGAGGGTCCATCTTTGTTCGTTTTATCACTCCGGGCTGGCGGTGTGGGTCTGAATCTGACTCGTGCCAGTCATGTCATTCACTATGATCGCTGGTGGAATCCGGCGGTGGAGAATCAGGCAACGGACCGGGTGTTCCGAATTGGACAGAACCGCAATGTGCAGGTGCACAAACTGATCTGTCAGGGTACGCTGGAAGAACGCATAGATGAATTAATTGAGAGCAAAAAGGCACTCTCCGAGCAGGTGGTTGGTTCCGGTGAAAACTGGCTGACCGAAATGTCGGATGACGAACTGCGCGGACTTATTTCACTTCAGGGTGAGACGTGGTTATAGGTTTGATGTATACATTGGTAGGCGATAAACGGGAAGGGGGAAGGTTATGAGCGAAAAATGGAATGTAGAGCTGCATATGTCCCCCGATGGATGGACAGCAGAGGTAAGTGAGTCTGCTGAAGCACGTCAACATGTGTCAGCAGACGTGGATCAGGCCGGAACAGCAGCTAGCCTGTTCACGGTAACAGGTACGCTGCCGCAGCTTAGCGAAACCGCACGCGAGGCCGTGCTGGCCCAGCTGCGCAAGCGGCCGCTGGCGCTGTACGCGCTGCTGCGCGGTGGCCCCGCACCGGCTGAGCTTGCGGGGCTGCTGCCTGCGGCTGCGACCGCTGCGGCGTGCACTTGCGGCCGCGAGGACTGCGCGCATGCTGCGGCCGCGGAGCAGGCCATCGCTGCGCGCTTCGCGGCCGAGCCGCTGCTGCAGTTGGCGCACGCCGGCCTGCCGCGCGAAGCGCTGCTCGCCGGCGTGCTTGGATCATGGGCAGAGGAGCTGGCCCATGATCCAAGCGGCGCGGGCCGCGCAGCGGAGACAGCCGGCCGCCCGCAGGCGCGGGGCGGCGAAGGCGGCGCAGCCGTCGGCGAATGGATCGCCGAGGCGGCCGCAGACGGCGCGATGCACCAGCCGGGGCCTGGCTTCGGCGCCGTGAAAGTGCGTTTGGCGCAGCCGGGCAAGCCCCCGGCAACGCCGGAACTGGCCGCGCTACTGCCGGGAGTACCCGTAGCAGCCGGGCTGACAATGATCCGCGAGCGTGTAGCCGCGCGGATCTGGCAGGCTGTCCAGAAGAAGAAGGACAGCCCGGCAACCAAATGATGCACGCATCGAAGCGGGGGAGATCTTAGATCACCCTCGCTTGTTTGTGGTGTGGCATCTGCATAAGCATGTTTTGAAAAGGATATCTATCCAAAATGTTATTCTGGATCTGTTGATTAAAGATGGGGATGAAGCTCTAATCGTCCGAAAAACGGACGTATAGCCCGCACACCCTCCTTCACGCGAGGGTCATTCCCTGCCAGTGAGGTCTGTAGAGGTGGAGCTTCAATGCAATTTGATGTTATACTGTCGCAGGGGAAGAAATGCCCCAGAGCGTACTCAATTTTTGTCATGATTATTTTGCGATAGGAGTTTTTTATATGAAATCACGAACAGGAAGACAGCGCCACATTGCGGTATTGCTGTCCTCACTGATGATATGCGGAGCATTGCTGTCCGCTTGCCAGGATGGCTCGGGTTCAGAGGAGAATCAGAATCTGAATGCGGCAGGCGGTACACAACAGGAGGCGGACGGGACGACCGTTCATTTAACCGAGGACACTGGAGATGATGGTGCCAAGACAGACGGTGAAGCTGACAGTTCACCATCTGGTGACAGCGAGGATTCCGGCAGTGCTTCAACGGATGATGAGCAAGGTTCTGCGGATGCTGGCAATGAAACGGCAACGGACGACTCCCTGATGGAGCAGCGCAGCGTCAGCGCTATGCAAAATACGATTGACAGCCAATCCGTCGTAACCAATGCAGAAGCGATGACTGTCATTGTGAACAAGCAGCGCAGCCTGCCTGAAGGCTATGAACCAAGTGATCTGGTAGAGCCGAATGTGCCGTTTTCCTTCGACGGTCCTCATGAGAAGCGCCATATGCGGAAGGAAGCCGCAGAAGCGCTGGAGAAGCTGTTTGCCGGGGCCGAGGCGGACGGCATTGAACTGCGCGCCGTATCCGGTTACCGTTCATACGAGCGTCAGGTTTCCATCTACAACAACAATGTCAAAACGAAAGGTCAAGAATACACGGACCGTGTGAGTTCTAAGCCGGGCAGAAGCGAACATCAGACCGGTCTGGCGATCGATGTATCCAGTCCGAGTGTAGGTAACGCGCTGGAAGAAGTATTCGGAACCTCGAAAGAAGGCCAGTGGCTGGCAGAACACGCTGCAGAGTACGGCTTCGTCATCCGTTATCTCAAAGGTGAGGAGGATATAACGGGTTACGTCTATGAGCCTTGGCACATTCGGTATGTCGGAACCGATCTGGCACCGGACATTGTGAAGAGCGGATTGACACTTGAGGAATACTTTGATGAGGCTAATATTAAACTGTAGGCAGAGCGTTTCATGTGTTGACGCCTGCATCTGCGTGATAAGTCCCGTGCATGTTACCACTTGCTGAGCAGTTGGTTTATGCACGGGGCTTTTTTTGTCTACATAACGATCGATAACCCAATTTTTGGTATGCGAAATACTCCCTGCTTGTTATAATGCAGAGATTATCCACGAAAATGACAAGTAGAGAAAGGGTGGCCTCAATGAGCAAACAGCAGGTATTTACCGGTTCTCCGTGGGAACCACTTGTAGGTTACTGTCGTGCCATCCGGATCGGGAACCGGATCGAGGTGGCAGGGACAACAGCCATGCAGGATGGTGTTGTTGTCGGTGCGGGAGATCCTTATGCCCAGACAAGATTTGTTTTGCAAACGATTGAAAAGGCATTAAATGAACTCGGCGCAGATTTGTCACATGTGATAAGAACCCGCATGTTTGTGACCGACATCTCCCGTTGGGAGGAAGTAGGCAGGGCTCATGGCGAATTTTTTGGCCAGATCCAGCCTGTGGCCACTATGGTTGAGGTGAGTGCACTTATTGATCCTTTGCTAATGGTCGAGATTGAGGTAGAAGCCATGATTGAAACGGATTCTGAAGGAGAATGAAGAACGGAAAAAATAACCTGATCCACTGCCTGCACTAGAACAGACTGGATCAGGTTATTTTTGCATGATGAACTGTATAATGAACCGTTCATTTAACTACTTATGTTGCTTAGCTTATTGAAATGGTACAACCTCTGCATCGGAAGTTTGCAAAACGACTTTCCAGGCATTTCCGATTGGAGGCAGACTGCGAGTCAGCATAGGACTATAGAATCCGATGACTTTTGCATCTTTCGTCAGTTCCTCTGCTTTGATGGCCTTACCATTCTGATTTACCAGCTTGGTATCTTCCGAAATATTGAGGATGACGTGGTCAGGTGCTGTTTCGGTTAAACGAGTGCCAGAAATCTCGATTTGGGTCACCTGATCTTCTGTTGTTCTTACATTTTCAATCGTACCGGAAGTACCGAGGACTTCTTTGGGTTGTGCCTCAGCATCTGCAGAAACGGTATCCAGAACAGTAACTTGGTAGGTTGGTGTTTGCGGTGGGAGGCTCATCGTCATGATTGGTGCATGTACGGCTTCCACAGTCATGCCAATGGTCAGATCGGCAAGTGCGATCTCCTTGCCATCTGCAGACTTGATGACCGTATCCTCGCCAAGGTTAAGTACCAGACCCTCGGTGCCTGTACCCCCGATATGAATGGATGGATACTTCGGATCCGGGTTGATTCCAGTAATGACACCACGCTCCGTAACGTTTTTCACGTCCTCTTCATTTGTAATCGTGACTTGGTTACCCGTTGTGTTTACTTGGGTATGTAGTACCTTTTCTGCAAAAGAAGCGGGTACGAACAGTTTGCCATCGGTGATTTGAGGGGCAGTTCCCAGGGTAAGCAGCATTTTATTGATGGAATACTGATCCTTGTCTGTTGTGACGAGTGTCCATAGGGTGCCTTTTGTCAGCTCGGCCGACTTGTTTTCTTTGTTCCATTTCAACTCAATGCCAAGTGCATCCGTAAGATCACGCAGTGCGATCATGGCTTCCTTGCCATCTTTATTCCAATAGCCATCAGCTATCGATGTGCCGTTCACGGACACTTTTACAGCTGCGGATAATGAACTATCCGTTGTTACGGAAGTTTGGTTACCAGACTGTGTCGTGTCGAGAGTTGCTGCGTATGCTGCTCCTCCGCTCAGGGCCAAGGACAGGACCATTAGGGCACTTACTTTTTTCATGTTGTTGTTCATTGTTGATCATCCCTTCTAATCTTGGTTATATCGCGGTAAACTCCTAATTAGGGCTGCGCTCATTCTTACAGACGGGACAACTTGGTAAATTGTTGCACCTGAACGCTTGGTCATGTGAGTGGCGTGTCAGCTCATTATTTGCAACATGTGGCAATTTGCAGGTTACAGGCAGTGGGATACGGTTAAGTTTCAGGTGAGTGGTACAACCTGTGGTCCGTTTCCTGCCGCTTAGTTGTTTGAAAAAAAGCATCATTACATTCAATGAGGAGAGGAATGGATCAGATGAGTGATATGTTGGTAGCACTCTACGATTTACCGGAGCAAGAGAGTGGTTTGAAGAAACTGGAGCAATCCTCCATCGTCATCCGAAGAGCCATCGCCCCGGAGAAGCAGCTTGTGCTGGATTGGGTTAAATCGCATTTTAGCCAGCCCTGGGTGGATGAGTGTGATGTATCCTTTGCACGTCAGCCGGTATCCTGTTATATTGCCCTCGAACATGGAAAAATGATTGGCTTTGCCTGTTACGAAGCGACATGCCGCAACTTTTTCGGCCCAACAGGGGTGAATCAGGATGCACGGGGCAAAGGTGTGGGTACAGCGCTTTTGCTGGCTTGCATGCACGCGATGAAGGCAGATGGTTATGCCTATGCGATCATCGGATCGGCAGGACCAGTAGATTTTTATGCCCGGACGCTCGGTGCCGTGAAGATCGAAAATTCAACACCTGGTATTTACAAAGGCATGCTGCGGGCAGACTAGACGAGAATGATGTTCCGGAAAAAGGAAGGGAGGACGACAATGAGTACGAGCAAAATGCTGCACATCGGAATGATCGGCACCGGATCCATCTCGGATCTGCATATGAGGTGCTACGCCAAAAACGAGAATGCTGTCATCTATGCCATCTGTGATCTGAACGAACAGCGCGCAGCAGCAGCAGCGCAGAAATATGATGCACAGTCCGTCTATACGGATTATCGGGAAATGCTGAAGGACCCGCATGTGGATGCAGTCAGCATCTGTACCTGGAACAACACGCATGCCGAATTCGCCATAGCCGCATTGGAGGCGGGCAAGCATGTGCTGCTGGAGAAGCCGGTGGCTACAAATGTGGAAGATGCGCTGAGAATCGAGGAAGCCGTGAAGAAAAGCGGCTGTACCTTTATCGTTGGATTTGTGCGGCGCTACGATAACAATATGCAGATGCTGCGCAGGTTTATCGATGCAGGGGAATTTGGTCAGTTGTATTATGCCAAGGCATCCATTCTGCGGCGTCTGGGCAATCCCGGAGGCTGGTTCGCGGATAAAAACCGTTCCGGCGGAGGTCCACTTATTGATCTGGGCGTACATATCATTGACCAATGCTGGTATCTCATGGGCAGGCCGAAACCCGTCTCGGTAAGTGGCAATACGTATCGGAAGCTCGGCAATCGTGCTCATATCGAAGAACTTTCTTTCTACAAGGCGGCGGATTACAGTTCAGCCGTGAATAACGTCGAAGATATGGCGAATGCGTTGATCCGCTTTGAGAACGGGGCTTCGCTTGCGGTGGATGTAAGCTTTACGCTGCATGCACGCGGAGATGAATCTTCAGTGAAACTGTATGGAGAACGCGGCGGATTCGAACTGGAGCCAGAGACACTGATTGTAACGGAAAAACACAACACCATATTGAATATCGAGCCGCAAACAGATAACACGGGGCTGCATATTCATAGTGCATTTCAGAATCAGATCGATCACTTTGTGGATTGCTGCTTGAACGGGACTGGACCGATCAGCCCGATTGCGGATGGTGTTGCCTCGACAAGGATGTTATGCGGAATTTACGAGTCGGCGGAAAAAGGTCAGGAGATTCGTCTGGACTGATCGTATCGCAGGTTTTGCAAGGATTCTAATAATATAACAAAAGCATGCGGTTCCGCTTGATATGCGGCCTCGCATGCTTTTGACTGTTTCATTTATTCATCGGTGAGTTTTCATACCCAGGGTCATCGTAATCGGTATCCTGCAGCCGGGGCAGCACGTTCATGTTCTCAATGGCCTGCCGGGTATCAGGGGTCCCATGGTCGTACAGAAAACTGTACAGCAATGTCATGCCATCCGAAAATTGTTCGGCTGCTTCATCGTGGTCTGCCGATTTGTAGGGTACAGGGGCGCGCTGCAGCGTATAGGCATCGTCACCCTCCAGTACTTTCATCAGGTCTTTAAGCTGATTTAACTCTTCGTCATCCACCATGACTTCAAATGGCGTCGATTCGTTCTTGGTCTGTTCAATGAGGTTATGGGTTACGGATACATAAAAATGCGTTTTACCATCTTGCATAATCCAACCTCCATTCTAAAATGGAAAAAAAGACGCTTCTACTGTTAATAAACAGCAGTAAGCGCCCTGAAACGAAGGATACCGTTACTTATGCCTATTCATCCGAGTATTCAGTCGCAACGGACCATCCATTGCCTTTGCCAGCCAATCGGCCTTGTTCGAAAAAATCAATTCCGTCTACGGTGATACAGACTGCCACCAGTTCAGGTTCATTCTCTACGGGATTGGCAGCGATAAACCCTTTGTTCAACAAATAAGTAATGGCTCTGTGTTTCTCAATATGTGCTTGCTGATAGAATCTTTCCATAGGAGCAATTAAAGCTGGATTTTCCGTAAACCAGATATCATAAAGCTCATGTAATATATCAAATCGCTCTTGTATCCTCTCTTTGATTGCACTCTCCAATTCCATTGAGGCACCTCCTCGTTTCAACTGATCCAATGCAAGACAAGATATCTTAAATATATATTGTAAAATAGCACTGGATACAATAATATCCAATAAAATATTATATTTACATACCCTTACATGAAAAAAGCCTATCCATCAATAATCAATTGTGGATAGGCTGTACTGCCAATTTAAGATTCCAAAGAGATTTTATATCATGTAGTGCTTGTTATCGGCCAGCCCGCCCAGTCACAGGCACCTCGCGTGTTCCGGCTACCATGGATCCTGAACACAGGGGACAGGCAGGTGGCCCGGATGCTGCTCGTTTACTTGCTTTTGCCGAAGGAACGGCTGGCTTCTGACGGAGCCATGCCTTGCAGCTGGAAGAGCTGCATTTCCAGATTGCAACGGTCTCAGTCTGTTCAGCATGGCCTGAACCTGAAGATCGCGAGCGGGAGGAAGTTGTGGGTGTTTGACTCACACCTGCCGTGCTGAACGCCTTATGTTTGCGAATTTCTCCGCTGCCACGCCGTTCACTGAGGCGATCCTCATCACGTTCGCTGTGTACCTCGAAGTCACGATCACTGTGGCTGATGGAACGGCGATGTACCACATCCCGACCTTCGGACCGGGCAGCTGATCGGGAACGTTGCCCTGATCCCTTGCTGTATGACGTATGAATGCTGGTTCGGCTTTCATCACGGTCTTTGCGTTTGTCTGGAACTTCCATGCCAAAGGCTTCAAGCAGAAAACGGGATACATCTGCTGGCTTGCCGTGATGACTCGCTGGCGATGTAACATATAAGTACTGTTTGGCTCGCGTGATGGCAACATAAGCGAGCCGCCGCTCCTCTTCCAGAGCCATATCCAGTTCCGTATCGGTCTGTTGTACCGCCAGAGCAGCCTTCTGATCTTCAGGGATATCCTGCCGCAGAGCTGTGCTGTGAGGTACGATTCCCTCGCTGGCACCAATCCAGTAGACACATGGGAATTCCAGTCCCTTGGCCCGGTGGATGGTCATCAGCTGTACTGCATCGCTGTCCTGGGCACGCCGCAGGGACTCCATCTCACGGTGCCTGCGGGAGAGCTCGTCAGCGAATTGGATAAACTCTTCCACGGTTTCGAACTTTTTGGCGGCCGCTTCGAATTCGTCCAGTGTCTCCAGCATCGTTTCCTTGTAGTGGGTGAAAATGCTGGGATCGCCGCTCTCCATATATTTGTCGTAAAACTGGCGTCGCATCTCCTGAATGGCGATGACCGGTTTCATTTTGTGCAGCGACTTAATCAGCTTGATGCGTTCCTTGACCTGTTCCTGCTGAAAGGGCTTCAGCTTGTCCCATTTGGCCAGATGGATCAGCGGATATTTTTTGGCCTGCTGCTGTTCGTTCCGCTGAATCCACTCCAGACCAGCATCACGGGAGACGTAAAGTGGTCCAAGTGCGCTGGGGAGAGCATCTACAGCGCGTGGATTCAGGGAGAGGCGCATATGATCCATCAGGGGTCTGATAAGTGACTGATCGTAAAATACAGGAGAAGCCCCGTGCTGTACAAACGGCACATCTTTAAGAACCAACTGTTCAAACACTGCCCGGCTGCTGCTGGCTGTTCGGTGCAGGATTGCAATATCTCGATATGTGTGCAATCCTTCCTCAACCTGCTGGCAGAGCTGGTTCACGACCCAAGCAGCTTCCTCCTCTGCATTCGAAGGTGTGGCGAAGCGGGGTGCGTCTCCGCGATGGCCGGCTGCACGAAGCCGCTTGTCACGTCTTCGCTTGTTGCGGGCGACCAGTTCACTGCCAAGTCCAAGGATGCGTGCATCACTGCGATAATTGATATCCAGCGTCACGATCCGTGCACCAGGGTAAACTTTATCGAATTCAAGGATCGATTCCTGACGCGCTCCATTAAAGGTATAGATGGTCTGGTCATCATCCCCCACAACCATCAGGTTGCGATGGGCCGAAGCCAGCTTCTGGACAATTTCATATTGCAGATTATTCGTATCCTGGAACTCATCGACCATAATATACTGAAAACGCTGCTGCAGCGGCTTCAGCACAGCCGGATCACGAAGCAGGGCTGCTGCCTTCAGTAAAATATCATCGAAATCCATCTTGTTTCGTTCTCGCTTCCAGTTCTCGTAACCAAGTAGAACCCGCTTGGCATCACGTTCCTCCTGCGACTTTGCCGGAAGGTCCGTTGTCTCGGAGCCTTGCATCTTCCATGCAGACAGCATGGACAGCAGACTCTCGGGTTGAAATGCTTCACTCATGCCATATTGGCGCAGAAGCATTTTGATTACGGTATGCTGGGCACGGGGTTCTCCAAAAATCTCTTCCTGTACACCGTAATGACGCAGCAGCGTCAAGGCGAAAGAATGAAATGTACGGGCCTGCACCGCTCGCGCAGCTGCAGGACGTATGCCTGGCAGTGATGCAATGCGGTCTTTCATCTCGGCAGCAGCCTTATTCGTAAAGGTCACCAGCAGAATGCTGCCTGCATGAACACCGCTGACCTCCATGAGGTAGCCGGCTCGGGCAGCCAGTACGGTTGTTTTGCCGCAGCCAGCTCCGGCCAGCGTGAGCAGGGGCCCTTTGCCGTGACGGACGGCCGAGATTTGTGGCCCATTCAGACGGATGCCTGCCTCTTCCAGTGAACGGAAGTAGAATGCATCCTTTTGATCATCGCCCACGAGCTGCCGACTGGTCTCCAGTGGAGCAGACGGGGACTGGGGCAAGGATGCCGCCGGAGTGACCCCGAGCGGACGGGCGTAGAACGTTGAGTTCGGGCTTAACATGTTTCATCCACCTCTGTATGCATTCAGGGATAGGACTATCCCGGTTAAAAGTAAACCATTTGCCCTTTTCACAATCACATTGTAAATTGGTATGATAGAGTTAGTCGCCTAAGCAGGCGGTTATGGCAGGGCCAAAGCTTCATTATACCCGAACGTATGGTCCTGACGAAAGCCCCCGATTTCATCCATCATCGGCAGAAAACGGGCACTCGCGCGCGAATGCGCAACTTTTTGGCATGATATCGTATAAGTTATATACTATGAAAATTTAAAGAACAAATTGCAGTTGAATCGAGAGATTCAACGTCTGACGGGACAGAGGAGGAGATGTCATGAAATTGCTTCAACGAATCAAGAACGGAGCGAACAAGGCAACAGAGCGTGCCCAGCACGCTGTTGAGATTGGGAAATTGAACAATCAAATTGTGGGCTTGCAGCAGGAACAGGAAGTCCATTTTACAGATATGGGTCGCATCTTTTATGAGGGTTACCGTGCACAAGATATGACTCGTGCCGAAAAAGAGATGGTTGATCTGTCGCATTTGTGCGACGAATTGCAGGATGAGATTGACAGTCTCCGCAGCAAAATTGCGGAACTCAAAAATGAGCGGTTGTGCGAATGTGGCCACGTTGCTTCACTGGATGCCAATTTCTGTCCGGAATGCGGACGCAAGCTGGGGGGATTCAAGGCTGCAACAGCAGCATCCGCAGGTCCGGCTACAGCCAGACAGGAAGCAGCAGTAGCTCAAAGTACGGAACGGCCATTTTATGATGAAACGATTGAAGAAGAAACGGATGAAGCCGAGCCATATCACACGGTAATTCCGTCCATTGCCGATCTGGAGACCGAATCCGAATTCAACAGTGCTGAATTTACCCAGGAAGAGAAGGAAGCGTTCGATGCAGAGTGGGAACGCCGCCGGGAAGAAGAAATGCTGCGTGAACGGGAACGGCAGCAGGAACTTGATGAGCGCATCCGTTATTGGAAAGAGAATAACCCGATCGTGAACACGGTTGACGTACAGACTGAAGTGCCTCGTGAAATGGTCAAATGCCAGATTTGTGCTGCTGAGCTACCGAAAGGCTCAAAGTGGTGCCCACGTTGTGGTGCAGAACAGATCTGATGCAGTAGAACCACTGCCACAGTAAGGTAAGGCAGTGTGGTTGCTGACAGCATGGGGGGACGGGAATATGGACCAACTGCTGCATCATCTGAATCATCTCGGCTTTACCGAGATGGAATCCAAAATTATGGTGGAACTCGCACGCCAAGGCTCTGCCTCAGGCTATGAGGTTGCGAAGAGGCTGGGCGTGTCCCGTTCCAATGTATATTCCACCTTGCAAAGACTCTCTCAGCGCGGGTTTCTGCGCTGTAGTGCCGGAGAGCCTGCGAAGTACAGTGTGCTGAAACCGGAGGAGATGACCCGAATGATCTCCGGGCAGATGCGTGCATCTCTTGATTATGTACAGAGCAGCATGCCACAGCATGAACCCGAGAAACCGGTCTTCTACAATATTGAAGGTGACAAGAATGTGTTCGATAACCTGAGCCGCGAGCTGGCAGATGCCAAACACGAGATTGTCGTGGATATTTGGCGTGAGGAAGCCGAACTGCTGCAGGATCATCTGAAACGGGCCGAGGATCGCGGTGTCAGGCTGTTATGGTCATGTGATGGAGGCGAAGGTATGTTGGATCAGCCAGCCCCATGGCCGGGTCTGCCTTTATACGGTAACGGCAGCGGGAGAAAATTCTCCATTGTCGTTGATCGACGCTGGTGCATGCTGGGGATGCGTGGGGAATCCTGCGCAACTCAGGCTGTCGTGACAGAGCATCCGGTCATGACAGGTTTGCTGCTGAATCATTTTGCACAGGAATTGGTACTATACGAATTAGAACAGGATATGGGGGAAGAGCTGGAGTCTCGTTACGGACGTCGGTTTGGGCAGCTATCCGCACGTTACTGGTCTGTTTCTGCCGGAGGAGATCAAGGCTAAGGCTAAGCCAACGGTTCTGAGGCACTGGCCCCCGGTTAAAGCCGGAACAGAGCCATATCTTGAGAACTTCAATATGTGTAAAAAAAACGAGCAGGTGCTGTCAAGAGACAGACGCCTGCTTTTTTGCGATTTGAAGCAAAGCAGTGATGTTCATCACAGCACGTGTGCCCTGCTGAGTTAGAGTAAGGTATGAAGTCATGCTAATTTTGAGAAACTGAACTATGAGCCCGGAAGTCCACTATAAACAACGTTTGAATCAGCCTTTGGGCACGTGATATAGAGCTTCGAGTACACTGATATAATACTCCGTCCCATGAGGCACGAATTCGGAAGCTTGAATAAAACGATCCTGACGTTCCGGAATGGGAGATGAACATTCGCGCTTATGAGCCTGATTTACTTGATTCACGGAATCTGGCAACGGTGTCTGCTGCGCATTCACCCCACTGGCCTGGATTGAATCCATTTCACCACGGAACAAGGCAAGCAGATCATGTAGAGGCACTTCATACAGGCTGTCCACTTCACTGGCCTGCAAGGTGTAAGCCTCAAGTGGCTGGTTCAGGCATAAACCATATACCGAGCTGATCTCCCGATCCATAAATGGTACGCCGCGAACCTCGCCTTGCAGCTGCTGCTTGGCAGTCATCAGATAAGTCAGGGCTTCAAAAGGGACATGTACTCCCAGCTCTTCTTCCAGTTCGCGACTTGCATCCTCAAGCTGCTCACCCGCACTAAGGTGTCCAGCTGCTGTAATGTCATAACAACCGGGGAAGGTATCCTTGATCTCGCGGCGACGTTGAAAAAGAACCATCCGCTGATCGTGATCGTCACGCACGATCCAGCAGTGGAATGAACGGTGCCAATATCCTTTGGCATGCACCTCACTGCGAAGCTCCGTGCCTAACCATTGCTGCTGATCGTCATAAATGTCGAAACGTTCTTGGGTCATAATACGTATCTCCTTATATAGCAAGTTTTAAAGTTCAAAATTTCACAAAGTGCGTTTTAAAAGAAAGGGGAACGAACGTATGGAATGCATTGTACACTTTCAGGTCATTTATCCGCAACCACAGGAGCGTAAAAGTCTTAGAGGGCTTATCTTTGTCGGGCAAGGACAGGAACCGGCAAACCATCAGTTAACGACCATGTTTAAGGATATGGGCTTCAACGTACGTCTTGAGGATGAGGCACAATTGCTGTTTAAACCGGTAGATGCTTCGGCTAACTTTGAATATATTCGGGTAACCGAACTCGATACCGGGGAAGAAGTTTATAAGGAAGATAAGGATCTGAAGTCGATTTTGGAGCATCTGCTGCCACGCCGATTCTAGACCATGATGATGTTTTAAAATAGTTTAAGTTACAGCAGCATTCATCTGCTCATGGCCATAATGAAAAAGGCCCCACCTTTAGGGTGAGACCTTTCATGCTGGAGCGGTTTCCTTTACATAAACAGTGACAGTAGTAACCCTGCTGATTATGCCGGGGCGCTGCTGCCTTCTGCCTCCAGCACTGAAGTACAGTGCGAGCAGCGGGTAGCTGCAGCCGGTATTTCGGACAGGCAATACTTGCAAGCCTTGGTTGTTTTTTTCGGCTCAGGCTTTTTGTGCTCTTTGCTTTTAATATAATTGACGCCCTTGACGAGCATAAAAATGCAAAATGCAACAATCAGGAAATCAATAAGTATGTTGATGAATTGTCCGTAGGCGATAACTGTAGCGCCTGCCTCATTGGCTTGAGCCAATGTCGTTATTTCCTCTCCGCTGGCGGTTCTCATTTCCCCATCCAGATTAATGATTTTCTGACTGAAATCAATGCCTCCTAGCAGCTTCCCGACAGGGGGCATGATGATATCATTCACGAGGGACGTGACGATTTTGCCAAAAGCAGCCCCGATGATGACACCAACCGCCAGGTCAATCACGTTGCCGCGTACGGCGAATTCCTTGAATTCCTTAAGTATGCCTTTCATCTCTGCAATCTCCTTTGACCGATAAATTCATAGTTCAGGCCATGCTTCGGTTATCATATTGTACAAAAAAAACACGCACCAATCACCCCCCTGGTTACAAATTAAGACATGTTTTCACAATTTCCATGAAAATACTTCTTTATTTCATGCCGCCGATTCGGTATACTTCTAACATTGTCAGTTACGTTTACACTTTTATATTTCAGGTTCGCAATCATATATTGTAACGAATCTTGGAGCCAAAAATTAAATATGCCGTTACTCGTATATGTGCAGGAATAGGCCTGCATGTCTCTACCCGATCACCGGAATGATCGGACTACGGGAAAGATCTGCATGATCGCTATGATTGGGCGCCCTCTCTAGGTAATGACGAAGTTATATGCCGAGAGTGGTTCTCGTGTATTGATGTCCAATCTATTCATGTGTACATGCAGCATCCGACACGGCTTGTTCTGATAAGTACAAGTCCGTCTTTTCCCGTCTCCGGTTTTTCCGCAGCGTGTGAAAAGGCGGGCTTTTTGCTTTTTTACCTTGGGAAGAGGATATGCAGGCTGGTTGGCTGTATAGAGGGCGCACAGGGGGAAGAATCACCATGCAATTGTTAAAAGACAAAGTAAGACATGAAGGAATTGTCCTGTCGGAGCAGGTACTCAAAGTGGATTCATTCCTGAATCATCAGATGGACCCGGTTCTCATGAAGGAAGTGGGCAAGGAGTTTATCCGCCGTTTTGAAGGAGAGAACATTACACGGGTGCTTACGATTGAATCGTCCGGGATTGCACCGGGCATCATGACTGCGCTGGAACTGAATGTGCCGCTGATTTTTGCACGGAAGCAGAAGTCGCTGACACTCACGGAAGACATTTTGGTAGAGAAGGTGTACTCCTTCACCAAGCAGGAAACGAATGAAATTACAGTAGCCAAGAAGTTTATGCAGCCGGGCGACCGTGTGCTGATCATTGATGATTTTCTGGCGAATGGCGAGGCGGCTTTTGGTCTGGCACGCATTGTGGAGCAGGTTGGCGCTGAAGTGGTTGGCATCGGGATCGTCATTGAAAAAGCATTCCAACCGGGAGGCCGATTGCTAAAAGAAGCAGGATATCGCGTGGAATCATTGGTTCGGATCGGAGCCCTGTCGGATGGACAGGTTACATTTGCGGATGAGGAGGGCACGAACTAATATGGCACGCGAGCGCATTTTCCAGCGGCACCGGCATCCCATCAAAACGTTCTCGCTTGGTCTGCAGCATGTCCTTGCGATGTATGCGGGAGCGGTAGTCGTACCACTTATCGTTAGTAACGCACTCGGCTTTACCCAGGAACAACTGACATATTTGATTGCCATTGACCTGCTCGCCTGTGGTGTGGCCACGCTGCTGCAGGTATGGGGTAATCGTTATTTCGGAGTTGGACTGCCGGTTATGCTTGGCTGTGCATTCCAAGCAGTATCTCCAATGATCTTGATTGGTCTGAACAGCGGGGTGTCTGCCATTTACGGGGCAGTCATCGCGTCGGGGATTTTTGTAGTATTGTTCTCGGGGCTGTTCGGCAAACTGATCCGTCTGTTTCCGCCCGTTGTGACAGGTTCAGTCGTGACCATTATTGGTCTGACACTGATTCCTGTAGCGTTTAGAGATCTGGGGGGCGGTCAGGGGGCGGAAGACTTCGGCAGTGGGACGAATCTACTGTTAGGCTTCGGCGTACTGCTGTTTATTATTCTAATGACCCGTTTCACGACAGGATTCATCCGTTCGATTGCCGTGCTGGTTGGTCTTCTTGCAGGTACGGTAGCGGCAGGATTTATGGGCGAGGTTAATTTTGCTCCGATTCGTGAAGCAAGCTGGTTCCATGTGGTGAAGCCATTTTACTTCGGTACACCAACGTTTGAGATTGTTCCTATTCTGACGATGATCCTGGTGGCGATTGTGAGCGTGGCTGAATCTACTGGTGTATTTATGGCTCTCGGCAAAATATTGGACAAAGACTTGTCCTCCAAGGATCTGGCCCGTGGTTACCGTGCGGAAGGACTCGCGATTGTGCTTGGCGGGATATTCAACTCATTCCCATATACCACCTATTCGCAAAATGTGGGGCTTGTACAGATGACCCGTGTTAAAACACGCGATGTTATCGTGGTAGCAGGTGGACTACTCGTTGTGATCGGATTCGTACCGAAAATTGCAGCACTCGCACAGCTTGTACCCGGTTCTGTATTGGGCGGGGCGATGGTTGCGCTGTTCGGAATGGTTGTTTCATCCGGAATTCGCATCATCGGCAGCCAGGTTGATCTGAACCGGCATGAGAACCTGTTCATCATTGCCTGTTCCGTAGGGATGGGATTGGGAGTTACGGTCGTGCCTGAGTTGTTTGCGGGTGCACCGGACTGGGCACAGATTATGCTGGGTAACGGAATCATTGCCGGAAGCTTCACCGCCATCTTTATGAATTTGCTGTTCAATGGTCTGGGGACTAAGGCAACAGCTGCCAAGATGGCTGAACAGCAGGCTGATGTGATTCTTGGAGAGTCAGGAAAATCAGCTTAAAGCTTGAATATAGGTACGGAATGGTAGCTATGTTAACTCACAGGATGAATCAGTCACGATATGAATGAATACAGTTAATGGCATGATTGATTCACGGAATAAATGATATACCACCTAAACATCCGGATGACTGCGTGGAAGAGCAGTCATCCGGATGTTTTTTTGTCTTCAGAGGAACAGCAAGGGAACATAACTTTTTATCTGAGCACCCTATTACTATAGAGCCAGCGAAAACAGTTTGCCAGACTGCTTGATCCCCTGCATGCCTTTGGACGGATGGCATTGACCAATTATGGTGGCAGCAATTGAATAGAAAAAGGGCGATTCAAACCTCAGTCAGGTTCGGATCGCCTTTTGTTATTGAACGAATTAAGGACTGAACTTGCATATTAAGAAAGCTACAGATGGCGCATCTGTTTCTCGGCAAAGTCACCAACCCAAGGCAGCTTCAGCCATTTTCCCTGTAAACTGGTGACGACCATGATAATCCAAACGACTACACCCAGCAGTGACAACAAGGATGCCACCAGGGGGCCGAAAAGAGGAAGAAATGCGGATAATACATGGCCAATCATGATAATGCCAAAGACCGTAACGGATTGAAGCGCGTGAAACAGCACAAACCGGCTGCGCTTTTCAACGGCCAGGAAGACGATTCCGCCTACAAAAGTAAACAGGTAACAAAGCATGCCGGCAATATTTTCATCCAGACCGCTTGACGATTTCATCGGGGACATCCGGTCCAGCCTCCTTTGTCCTTTTTCTCTAAGGTATGAAGAAGGTGGACAGAACTGAACCGGGTTTAGTAACGAATGTTACCAGTAAACACATAAGACACGGAAACATAGAGCGGGCGTAGGAAGTAAAATTCTAATTGAGGATGAAGTGCGTAGTTGCACATTGCAGTTTGATACTTTCTTCATATTCATAATATTCCATATTATTCCGAATTATATAGTAGACTTACAAGCACCCTAGACCTTTAAGGAGGATCAGGCTGAATGAGTATCATAACGGAATACTCAAGGGAGGAGGTTAACGTCCATAGGAGACTAAGAGTAGGAAGCCAGAGATGATAGCACCAAATGCAACAAGATATTAGCCGTACATAGTGAAGCGGAGGAGTGGAAGTGATTTTGGATCAAACCGAATATGAGAAGTGTCTGGAATGTGGACACCAGATGAAAGTAAATCCAGGGTATATCACATGGTGTGAGAAGTGTAACTGGAATATTGACGGGGAAGAAAGGAAGCCGGTTGAGGAACCTTTACATAAAGGACTAAACAAAAAGTCCACTGACCGATTATTCGAAGAATTCAAATATAGCGTTGATCGAAGGCTTCCCTTCAGCAAACAGAGGATATATACCTATCTGTTGGCAATTATCGTTCATGGATCAACTTTTGCCATTCTGGGTATGGCCATCTTTTTCTATTCAACCCATTCCTCATGGTTATTTATATTAGCGAATGTTCTGGTGCTATTATGGATCACGATTATCTTACCTTATCGCAAGCGTCTGCCAGGCAGGGCAATTCGAAGAGATGAGTTTCCCGAATTATACGGCATGGTTGACGAAATTGGAGATCGTATGAATGTACCGCCTGTGGATATGATTATCCTTAATGAAGAATACGATGCATACATACTGCATCTGAAAAGAAACAAGAGAGCCATTGTGTTCGGTGTTCCCTTTCTTGCAGCGTTAACAATGCAGGAGAAAATAGCGGTGATCAGTCAACAAATGAGCCATTTTGCTCACCCAAACATTTCAAACAGCTTATTGGTTGAGCGAGCCAGGCATGTGCTGAATTCATGGTATGACACTGTAGATCCTCAAGGAAGTGGACTTTTATACTGGGTTGTATTTCCGCTCATCATACTTCGTCTACTGTTATTTGCTATAATCAGCAGTATTTATGCATTACTGATCAAAAGCATGCGGCAAGAGATGCACCGATTATTCTATATTGCAGATCATGAGGCTTCAGAAACAGCTGGGAGTGAAGCGGTGCTGTCCCTCTTTCTAAAGTTTGAAATGGAAGGGCTTTTTTTCCTTACTGCTGAACAGGTTGCGGAATATCAATATAACAAGGAACTGTATGACGAGTTCAGAAATCGGATTGCTGCTGTTCCCAGTCAGGAGATCCTTCGGCTTCAGCGTCTTCAAGAAATGCGCTATGCTGAAAATCGTTCTTACCATCCTCCGATGAAAAATCGAATTGATTTGATTCGAGAGCACTGGGCGATAGTTCCTGCTTACAGACCTGATCCGGCCAGAGAACGCAGGTTTAACAAAGAGTTTCGTGATCTGGAACAACGTTCTCAGCGAATTTTGTTAAATGATCTGAGAGGCGCAGGCTAGCAAGTTTACTTCGGTGTAAGGGAGCTATATAAAAAACAAGGGCGCACCTGCCATAGGAATGGCTTGGATGTGCCCCAGTTAGTTTGCTAGATAATCAATGCACTTCAATGAATTTAAAGATCTTTTCGTTGAAAGTTTCTGCGTGGATGAGTAACTTTGCCGATTTTATCGGTATCGTTCTCTTTGGGTACAAGTCGTTCGTCAGTGCGGCCTTCGTGATGGTTGTCAAACATATACTCGGTGAGTTTCCACTCCGATTTGCCCAGAACCGGATCGGCCGGGAAATGTTGACCTCGGTGCAGATGTTCCTCGCGTCCCGCTTCGTTGATGTAGATTCCGTCGACTTCCACCTTTTCATGCGAAAGGGGCAGCATATCCTGTTCTTCGCGGTCCATGAAACGGCGCCTCCTTTGGATACCAGTAATTTAACTGTATGGGTTGTCCGTGATAATATCCCCCGAATAGTTCCGTGTTATGCTGGATAGAATTAATTCCGTACAGAAAGGCCATATTCATAAAATATGATTCGGGATTAAACTTTTTGGGCTTAAAAACCGTTATAAATAATAAGGAAAATCGTCAAGTCGTAACATACTCCCGAATATGCTACAATAAGATTATGATTCAAACTGAATCATATCGGGTATTTATAGTGTCAGGTACTTGCTTTTAGCGAGGTTCCCGACCTAAAGCTTGCTTTAAGCCGCGCACACAACTTCATGGATGGCATTTAAGACTTATTCGGCGTTCTCTAAACGGAGCATTCACTTTCAACGTTTTGGGAGGGAATTACAATGGCAACGAAAGGTCACAATGAGGTCAAAGAAAGTTTGAGGGAAATGACTCGGATTTTCCGTCCTAAGGATCCAAAAAAATTCGTGAAGGAGTACGTGAGGAAATACCGGATTACGGGTGGATATGAGGAAGAATTGACTTCTGTGGTCGAGCATGAGCTTGTCAAGATGGATTCTTCCGTGTCCTGAAACACCACACCACTGAATTATACTGTTCCGATATGAATAGAACCGTCTCCCGGGCGTCATGCTCCGGCAGACGGTTTTTTTTGTTGTTCTGTAATTCACTCGGAGAGGGAACAGAGCTTTGCATCACTTTTGGGCTTTGTTGCATTCTTGCTGCATATACATGGAAGTACACATATGGCAGGAAGGATGAATGCATGTGGACCCTATTTTGAAAACGAGAGAAGAGATTGACTACATGCGGGAAGCAGGCCGGATTCTGCGAAGCTGCCACGAGCAAATTGAACAATGGCTCACTCCTGGTATAACCACAGCTGAAATTGACAGACGGGTTGAGGCATTTCTAACCGAAAGAGGAGCAACGCCGGAGCAAAAGGGATATAAGGGATATCCTTATGCAACCTGTGCTTCGGTCAACGAAGTTGTCTGTCACGGCTTCCCGGACGATCGGGAATTGGCCGCAGGGGATGTTGTGACCATTGATATGGTAGTAAACAAGGACGGCTGGCTTGCCGACTCGGCATGGACTTACGGGATCGGTGAACAACACAGGTCCATCCGCAAGCTGATGAAACGAACGGAGAGGGCTCTCCATCGGGCTATAGCCCAAGCGGTCCCAGGAAACACGCTCGGGGATATCGGCAACGCTATTGAGCGTACCGCAAGGCTGTATCGATATGGCATTGTGAAGCCGCTAATTGGTCATGGTATTGGTCAATATATTCATGAACCACCCAATGTACTTCCTTACGGCAAACGCAGAACGGGCATGATGCTCACCGAAGGCATGGTCATTACGATTGAGCCGATATTTACAAGGGGTAGTTCTGGAGCGGTATTTTGGGATGAAGATGGATGGACGGTCAGGACAGTGGATGGAAGCTGGGGAGTTCAATATGAACACACAATAGCGATAACCCGGGATGGGCCTCTTATCCTGACAGATGGATCATAACTCCACTAAGGGACAGAAATGATCAGTTCCAGTGTTAATTTAAAATGTAGCTATATTGCAGGGGTGGCGCTTCGTGCCGGTTCATCGTTGAAAATGAGAGCTGAATGAGCGCCCCCTTCCCAGTAGAACTGGAAAAAAGCAATTGAAGATAAAACAGCAATCCCTTTGCATAATACTGCATGTTTTTCAGGTGAAAAAAATCACCAAAAAAACACATTAAATCACCGAAATATGGCAAATATTTTCAAATTAAGAGGTTTACATTTATAACTGAAATCGTTTGCAAACTAAGTTGTGGTGCGGAATTTTACATAAAGTGAACAATTTGTGAACATGTGTCCAAAGATTGACAAAATCATACCCTCAACTTATATTTAATAAGTGATTGAACCATATAGAATGAATTGGAAGAATGCGCAGACATGCCCTGTGGAGGAAATGATGGGGGTTCCGGAAGCGTTATTTTTGTAAGCGTTCTGTATGACGGACAGGATTATGCGTATCGGGTTGAAACAGGTTGATTGAGTTAGGCCTTCGAACGACGACGGTAATCTACGAAAATGTAAAAAAGTGGGGTAGATCAATGATGAAACAGTGGCAGGTTGCAAAGCGAATTCTCCCCTTGCTGGCGGTGTTCTCTTTGCTGCTATCCGCATGCGGGCGGGAAGACTTGTCGGTAATGAAACCTCAGGGTCCTGTGGCGCAAGGCCAATATGATCTGATGAAGCTGTCCATTGCAATTATGATCGTGGTGCTCATCATTGTATTTGCCATAGCTGCGTATGTGCTGATCCGGTTTCGCAGGCGGGCCGGGCAGAATGAAGTGCCCGAACAGGTTGAAGGCAATTTCAAGCTGGAAGTTATTTGGACAGCCATCCCGTTATTGCTTGTTATTGTATTGGCCGTACCGACGGTTCAGACGATTTTTGCCCAAGGCGAAGATCTGTCCAAGGACAAAAATGCAATTCAGGTCAAAGTTACCTCGCATCAGTATTGGTGGGAATTCACTTATCCTCAATATGATGTTACCACCTCTCAAGATCTAATCATCCCGACCGGCAAGAAAATCGCATTCGAATTAAAAACCGCTGACGTGCTTCATTCCTTCTGGGTGCCGTCACTTGCGGGTAAAATGGACACAAACCCGGATGGAACAGTGAACAAATTTAGTTTTTCGGCTCCGAATGAAGGCGTTTACCGCGGGAAATGTGCAGAGCTCTGCGGAAGGTCTCATGCCTATATGGAGTTCAAGGTAAAAGCAGTCAGCCAGGAATCCTTCGACAGATGGGTCAATGAAATGAAAGCTCCAGCGGTATTGCCGGAAGATACACAGCTTGCTGAGAAATTCAAAACAAACTGTCTCTCTTGCCACGCTGTAGGAGATCAGGGCGGACCGGTTGCGCCGAATCTCACAGGAATCGGTGGTAAGGAATCCGTTGCTGGCATTCTGCTAAACCAGCGTGAGGGACAAGAAGAAGGAAATCCGGTACTGGATAACATGAAACAATGGCTCCATGATCCGCAATCCGTGAAGCCAGGCAATACGATGCCGAATCCAAAAGATCTTGGACTTACGGATGAAGAAATCGACGGAATTGCCGAATATCTAGCCAACTACAAATTGGACTATGAATAGAACAGCAAGGACGAAGAAGGGGGTACACAACCTTGGCTCATGCTCATAGCGTCAAGCGGTACAGGGGCTTGATGGATTGGATCACCACCGTCGATCACAAAAAGATCGCCATTCTTTATTTAATTGCAGGCGGATTTTTCTTCGGAATTGGCGGGATTGAAGCCATTTTAATCCGGATTCAGCTGATGAAGCCGATGAATAATTTTGTATCGGCACAGGTGTTCAACGAATTGATTACCATGCACGGAACAACAATGATATTTCTCGGAGTCATGCCAATCATATTTGCGATTATGAATGCTGTTGTTCCGTTGCAGATTGGTGCCCGGGACGTCGCATTTCCATTTGTCAATGCGCTTGGTTTCTGGACGTTTCTGTTTGGTGGACTGCTGCTCAACCTGAGCTGGATTATGGGCGGGGCACCTGATGCAGGCTGGACCTCCTACACCCCACTCTCTAGTAGTGAGTATAGCGGGACGCACGGTGTGGATTTCTACACCATTGGTCTCCAGATTGCCGGTCTGGGAACACTCATCGGGGGCATTAACTTTCTTGCGACCATCATCACGATGCGTGCGCCAGGCATGTCCTACATGCGGATGCCGATGTTTACCTGGACGACATTTATTACATCAGCCATTATCCTTTTTGCATTCCCTGCCATTACAGTGGGTTTGGTACTGCTAACATTTGACCGTATTCTGGGAGCCAACTTCTTCGATGTTGCGAATGGTGGTAACCCGGTACTCTGGCAGCACATTTTCTGGATCTTCGGGCATCCTGAAGTGTATATACTCATCTTGCCAGCCTTTGGTATTATTTCGGAAGTTATTCCGACCTTTGCACGTAAAAGATTGTTTGGTTACAGCTCCATGGTGTTTGCAACCATCCTGATTGCCTTCCTGGGATTCATGGTATGGGCGCATCACATGTTTACAACAGGTTTGGGTAATGTCGCAAACGCGCTCTTCTCAATATCAACCATGTTAATTGCTGTACCAACAGGAATCAAAATCTTTAACTGGCTCTTTACGATGTGGGGTGGGCAGATCCGCTTTACAGCAGCGAACCTGTTTGCTGTTGGATTCGTTCCAACCTTCGTCATGGGTGGTGTTACGGGTGTCATGCTGGCATCTGCACCGGCCGATTTCCAGTTTCATGATACGTACTTTGTCGTGGCCCACTTCCACTACGTTATCGTTGGCGGATTGGTGCTTGGCCTGTTCTCGGGATTGCATTACTGGTGGCCAAAAATGTTTGGTCGCATCCTAAGCGAAACACTTGGAAAATGGACATTCTGGACGTTCATGATCGGTTTCCAATTGACGTTCTTCGTACAGCATTTCCTGGGCCTTATGGGAATGCAGCGCAGGATCGTTACATACTTGCCGAATCAGGATTTCGACCTGCTTAACCTGGTCAGCTCCATTGGAGCATTCCTGATGGGAGTTGGGGTAATCTTGTTCCTTGTGAACATCGTAATCACAACGAGAAAACCGGTCGACGCACCAAATGATCCGTGGGAGGATGGCCGTACGTTGGAATGGTCTATTCCATCTCCGCCGCCAGAATATAACTTCAAGCAGACTCCGCTTGTTCGCGGAATCGATGCATATTGGAAGGAAAAGATGGCAGGTCATACCGAAATGACTCCGGCTGAACCGGTAGGTTCGATTCACATGCCATCTGCCACTCCACTGCCATTTGTCATGTCTGTCGGTATTTTTATTGCCGGGCTGGGTCTGATGTTCAGTAAAGACGATTTTGGCAATGCTTTTATGAATGGACTATTCAATAACTATATTGTGGTCATTGTCGGCCTTCTGATTACATTCGGAGCGATGGCACTGCGTTCACTCTATGATGACCATGGCTGGCATATCGAACCGGAAGATCAGGATGAGAAGGGGGTTAGAACATGACAACTTCACATGCCGAACCGGTAAACGGCCAATTGCCGCATGAACCGGAGAAAGCGACGCTGGAGGGACGCAACAAGCTTATTGGCTTCTGGTTGTTCCTTGGCGGGGAGACGGTATTGTTCGGTACACTCTTCGCAACCTTTCTGGCACTGCGAGGCCAAACGAATGAGGGCCCATCAGCCAATGAATTGTTTCATTTGCCTCTCGTGGCAGCAGCTACCTTTATTCTACTCGTCAGCAGTCTGACAAGTGTTTTTGCGATCCAGGCCATGCATCGGGGCAACCGCAATGCGTTGGCGCTTTGGCTCGGAATAACGGTGGTGTTGGGCCTTGGATTCCTTGGTATCGAAATTTATGAATTCTATGAATATGTGGTGCACAAAGAGTTCGGGATGACAACCAGTGCATTCAGCTCGGCTTTTTACACCCTGGTTGGCTTCCACGGCGCCCACGTTGCATTCGGTATTCTGTGGATCGGACTTATTATCGGGCAGCTGTTCAGAAAAGGATTAACGGTCGTAACTGCACCAAAGGTGTACGTCTCCGCAATGTACTGGCACTTTATTGACGTGGTCTGGGTGTTTATCTTTACGGTCGTTTACCTGCTCGGAAAGGTGGGGTAACACATGTCGGTACAGGATAAAAGTGATCAACAACCTGTGAAGCATCGTCACCGAACAGAAGGACCACAGAAACACGTTGTTGTGTTTATATTCTCAATCATCCTGACACTCATTGCGTTTGCAGCCGTGAAGGCAGGAGGCGTAAATACGTCCTTTACCATTATCCTTTTGGTAGTCATGGCAATCCTTCAGGTTTTTGTTCAGCTAGGATATTGGATGCACATGAAGGATAAAGGGCATTTGATGCCAATCCTGTTTATGGCGTTCGGATTTTTCGTAGCATCCACGTGCATCATTATGGCACTTTATTGGGTTTGGTGGTAAATGAGATGGCGGCGGCGCAGTGCCGCCGTCTTTTCCCCTTTTTGGCGATCCAAACCCATATAACGAATTCCAGAAAACAACCATATTAGATCACCGGGAGGTTTCCCGTATGCTCGGGTTGCAATATTTTAGTTTCAACGATTTATGGAGTCCGCTAATTCTTGCCTTTTTTCTGCTTATCGCAGCTGCGTATCTGGTTGTCGTAGGTCCATTAAGTGAGAGAATCAAGGATGCAGAGCCGGCAACGGTAGCTCAAAAAAACATGTTTATCATTGGTCTTGCTGTATTCTATCTCGCCCAAGCCGGGCCATTTAATCTGCTGGGGCATGTCATGTTCAGTTTCCACATGGTGAGTATGGCCTTGTCTTATCTGGTAGCGCCACCGTTATTAATGAAGGGTCTGCCTGCGTGGGTATGGCGCAAAATCCTTCGGTGGCTGCCGACACGACAGCTCTCCTTCCTGGCTCATCCAATCGTGGCGGCCCTGCTTTTCAATGGACTATTCTCCTTATATCATCTGCCTGTTGTGCATGATTATGTGATGCTCCATTTTACGGTCCACCGATTGTATTACATGGTTCTCTTTATAACCTCGATGCTCATGTGGTGGACATTGCTTAATCCGCTGCCAGAAGGAAGACAGGCATCAGGACTGTCGAAGATCGGATTTATCTTTCTCAACATGGTGCTGCTGACACCCGCTTGTGGTCTGATTATCTTTGCGTCCGAGCCGTTATATGCGACGTATAGCAACCCAGCTGTATGGGCTGAAGCGATGCGGTATTGTGTATCCGGGGATTCCTCGGCTTTGCTGCGCACTTTCGGAGGACCTGCCTTCTTCAACTTTCTGTCTTCTGCCAAGGAGGATCAGCAGGTGGGTGGGATTGTGATGAAATTCATTCAGGAGGGTATCTTCGTTTCCATGCTGGCTTATGTCTTTTTCCAATGGTACCGCAAGGAAAAACGCGAAGATGATGATGACCCATATCCTGTAGAAGGTTCTGGGGGGCCGCTTAATCCTGCGAAATAAGCCAAGTCATGTTCAGACAAGAGGGGGAATACACGATGATGGATATACATTTTCTGCTGCCTACGATCAGTACTTCTTTCATTGTAATTAGTGCTGTGCTGGTGGGAATTGGGTGGGTGTTGATTATTCGTGGAAAACGTGAGGCGCACCAAACCGCGATGGTTGCAGGAGCCGTTGCAGCCTTGCTGTTCTTTGTAATTTATATGTCTCGTACGATCTTTGTTGGAAATACCGCCTGGGGCGGTGATCCTGAGATGGAGATTTTCTACCGGATCTTTTTGATCTTTCATATTATTCTCGCTACTGCAGCAGCAGTCTTTGGAATCTCCACATTGGTACTGGGCTTCAAAAAGAAATTTGCAACTCATCGCCGCTGGGGACGATTTACTTCCATGGTCTGGTTCAGTAGTGCACTGACTGGGGTCATTGTGTATGTATTGTTATACCTCCTATATCCTGGCGGGCATACACGTCCTGTATGGGAAGTCATTCTTGGGGTGTAGAATTTGAGCAATTTCCTATGAAAATATGAAAATGGATGAATCGATCCGTTGATTCGTCCATACCTCCTCTCACATCCATTCATAGAATGAGATTGAGAGGGGGGGAACAAATGAAAAAAACAGTTCAAGTTAGTCAAACGTATCCACGTCTTACGGTGTATTCAGAGGAGAACTATAACGGAAGAAGCCGGATTTACCGTGGCAACACGGGTCTTCGCAATCTGGACAACATTCTGGGTGGGGTAGAGAGCCTGCGCTTTTTCTCGACAAGTTCGAATGCAACGCTGGTTGTGTTTACGAGACCAAACTTTCAAGGTGGATTCCGTGTCTATCGTGGAAACACCAACTTGAGAGATTTGGATGATTTGATCCGTGGGAATGATGTGGAATCCCTGATATCCACCAATCAACGGCTGACCCTAGCCGAAATTCGTGCCATCCGTAATAATAGCCGTTTGCCAAGCGGCTACGATCTGGTGTAAAAGTTAGACCTCTTCTGCATATAGGTGCCGTGAAAATGAAAGAGTTGTCTCCAATTTGTGTTCGCACAATATCGGAGTCAGCTCTCTTTTTTTGCGCCTGCGAATTTGCAGCTCAACGCAGTCATTGAATGATCATAGTGGTATCTGCTGCGCTATCTGCCCGAAGGCTGTCGCATGCTCAGTAGTTCAGCAACCTTCAGGGAGATAGCTTCAAGTCGAAGCGAAAACAGGAAGCTCTCTTATCAGATCATCTAATATCATAGCTCTATTTAAAAGACATCTTTCATATTGCATCATCTCAATGCAAAAGGTAATGATTTCCTAAAATAATTCCTGATTCAGGAAAATAAGGGTTGACGGATCGGAGGTGAGGTCTATATACTGTGTATATTGATATATACAGTAAACACAGTGAACACAGCTTGCACAGTAAAGCGTGAGATGGAAAGGCAGGCAATGTTATGAATGATTGGAAGCAGGCTTGGTGGCTAACCCGCAGCGAATGGAGCAAGGATCGTCTTCAATGGTTATGGTCTGCGATGTTTATGATCTACGTTGGAGCTATGGGTGGTGTCATGTTATATGGACAAAGGGAGGAAAGTGTGCTTAACACGGTTTCCGATTCCTACTTCATGCTTATGGTTCCATTTCAGGGATTTATCTTCTCCAGACGCTCTTTCCGCTACATACATGAAGATTCGTATACACAGATGCTGACCTACTATCGCAGACTACCCATCTCTGCAGAGACCGTCATGTGGGGACGAATTCAGCAGGCATTGCTGGCCTTTATTTATAATGGCATATTCTACTATGGTGCATTGTATGTCTCCGTGATGCATCTGGAAGGATTCCGATGGGATCAATATCTAGCCTTTGCCCTAACATGTACAGGGTATGGGGTTCTGATTACAGGGTTCTATATCTTCGGAGAATTTTTACACACAGGCAAAAAGTATTTGTTAATCAGCATGCTGTTTATACCCGTTATTTTGCTTATTGCGATTATAATTCGACTCATGGGCATGAACGGAATGCATTATACCGTAGAGATCAGCAAAACCTGGGGCTTGTTATCACCTTTTATGTGGGGTTCGTTACTCTTGGGCTTTGCAGTGTTGTGGTTGCTTAGCCGCTTAACGCTTAGGAAGTTGTCGAAACGGGATTTAAGTTAATGTAAGCGAAATATAGAACGACATCGAAGATGACCGGCACTATCGTGCAAGTGAACTGAAGTGTACGCGAGGGTGAGGTGCAGGGCTTGAATATACCGATTCAAATTAATGAAAACAGTGCTGAACCTTTATATCACCAAATTGAAAACCAGCTAAGGTCTTTAATAATAACGGGTCAATTGGGGGAGGGAACGCATTTGCCATCCATTCGCGAATTCGCAGGATCGTTGAATTGCAGTGTTATTACTGTTCGCCGGGTCTATCAGGATTTGGAGAATGAAGGCTTGCTTCGAACGAAGCAGGGCACGGGGACGTTCGTAGCCAAAGTTGAGGCAGGAGACCGGGAAACGTACAAATTGACAGCAGCAAGAGAAGCACTGCAGGCAGCAGTGCAGTCAGGTAAATCTGTTGGATGCAGTGAGGAAGAAATGGCGAGATTGTTCCAAGAGATTCTTCAGATCTACTATCCGAAGTGAGGAGGACCAAACATGGAACCAATAGCGGTTCAGTTAAACGGTGTATCCAAGATGCGCAAGCGTAGAATTATTGGACCTATTGATCTCGCAATTCCCGAAGGATACGTCGTCGCCATATTGGGACATAACGGTTCGGGGAAGAGCACCCTGCTGAATATGCTTCAGCGTGTCGTGCTACCGGATTCCGGTCAGATCATGTGGTTCGGACAGCATTACGAAGGAGAACTTCCTACAGAGCTGAGAGAGCATATTGCCTTTGTTGCAGACGGTGGAGGTTCGGAAGAAGACAATATAACCGCTGTTGAAGCTGCCAGGTTCCGGGCACATTGGTATACCCGTTGGGATGCGAAGTTTTTCAAACAGCTCATGGATGATATGGATGTTCCCTACGACGTGAAACTGAAGAAATTGTCAAAAGGAGAACGGCGCAAATTCGAAATAGCGGCAGCGCTTGCTGCACGGCCGAGATTGCTTCTGCTGGATGAGCCTTCTTCAGGGCTTGATCCCTTTGCCTGGAAGGTCATGGTAGAGCAGTTCCGCAATTTCATGGCGGATGGGGATACCACCATTTTGATAGCTACACATATTGCAGATGAAGTGAAGCGTCTGGCTGATTACATCGTACTGATGCACCGGGGACAATCACTTGGAATGGCGGAGAAAGATGTAGTGCTCGATCAATGGAGGGAAATCTGGTACGAAGGTGATCTTAGGCCTGAGAGTATTCCAGGGGCTGTTGAGTCGAAACAGGAGGCTGGAGCCATTCGGGTGATTACGACCCGGGTCGTTGAAGCGCAGGAGAGACTGGAGCTTGCGGGTAATCGCATTATGAAAATCCGAAACCTGGAGCTGGACGAAGTGCTGCAATATTGGATTGCAGGGTATGCTCCGACACTGTGGAGATAATCGAAGGGGGACGATAGTTGATGAACAGATTGGAACTGAAGCAGGTAGTGAAGCAATATGCGGATAAGACTGCTGTTAATGGCGTTACGCTCAATGTGGGAGAAGGCGAAATCTATGGACTGCTGGGCGCCAACGGTGCTGGTAAAACAACAACGATGCGTATGGTCCTTGGACTGATTCATCCGGATGGTGGAGACATACGCTATAACGGCAAGCCGTATAGTACCGAGTTACAGAAGATCATGGGTTATCTTCCGGAAGAACGTGGATTATATCCGAAGGTTAAGGTCAGCGACCAGATCAATTACTTGGCACGCCTTCGCGGCATGAATGGCAAAGATGCAGACAAAAGCTTGAGGTATTGGCTCGATCGATTCGAAGTCCCCGAGTATTACGACAAAAAGATTGAGGAACTGTCAAAGGGTAATCAGCAAAAGATGGGCTTTATTGCAGCGGTAGTACATCGTCCTCAAATTCTTATTTTGGATGAAGCGTTTAGTGGTCTGGATCCAGTGAACGTGGAATTGCTCAAATCCACCGTCAAGGAATTGCGTGACGAGGGAACGGCCATTCTGTTCTCGACACATCGCATGGAGCATGTTGAAGAACTCTGTCGTCAGATAACAATTCTGCATCGCTCCAACACTGTAGTTCAGGGGGAGATCAAAGAGATCAAGAACCGCTATCCACGTGAGCAGGTGTACCTGAACACTACTGGCAACGTCGATGGCTTGGAGCAGCTGGCTGGTGTGAAAAAGGTAGAACGGAACGAGCGTGGATATCTCATCCATATCGCTCAGGTGGAAGCGGCGCAGGAGATTTTGAAACACGCAATGACGCAGACTACCGTAGAGCATTTTGAGATCAAAGAACCAACGCTTAACCAAATCTTTATTCGTGAGGTGGGTGAGTCGAATGAATAAAATGGGAACAATCACCGGATTTACGTTCAAAAACAAGGTCAAAACGAAATCATTTGTAGTTACAACCATTGTACTCGCACTCTTAATTTCGATTGGACTTAATGTACCCTATTTCATTACCTTGTTTAATGGTGGCTCAGGTGGCGGTGGAACTGCAGGAAGCAACCCTGTAAACATTGGACTTCTGAGTTCTGGACAGCCAGAAGTGTCGGAGAAGCTGGAGAAGTTCTCGTCTGCACAAGGAGATCAGGCGTATCGATTCATTGCTGCTGGTGATAAAGATGAAGCCGCACTGAAGGCGGATGCGGAATCCGGGCTTACCGATGGGTATCTGAAGTTTGAGGTGGCCCAAGGACAGGAGTTCCCGCAACCGATCCTGTATTCAACGGAAGAGGTGTCCCCTCAGATTATTGCTTCTATAGAAGCGGCGCTCCAAAGCGTGAAACTTGATGTAGTCGTAAAGGACGTACTCACCGCTGAGCAAAAGGAATTGATTAATACCCCGGTAAAGGTAAGTGAGCAAAGCTTGAGCGTGGATGAGGGGGGATCTGAGGCAGCGTCCGAGAATGGAATGAGCCCGATCAACTACATTGTAGTCTACCTGATGATCATCCTTCTGTTCACATCCACAATGATGACCGGTAACATGATTGCATCCGAAATTACAGCGGAGAAGAGCTCGCGCATTATGGAAATTTTGATTACGAGCGTGTCTCCACTTAGTCAGATGTTTGGCAAAATCATCGGTATATTCATGGTCGGTCTGCTTCAAATCGGTATTTTCGGTGCAGTGGTTGCCGGGAATGTGCTGCTTCCTCATAACCGTGATGTATTGAGTGAATTCAGTTTGAATCTGAGTGATGTGAATTTAGCTGTGATTGCATATGGACTTATCTTTTACATTCTTGGTTACTTCCTATACGCTGTGATGTTTGCTGCGATTGGTTCAATGGTTAGCCGTACAGAAGAACTGGGTCAAGCGGTTCTGCCGATTACGATGCTGTCACTGGTTTCTTTCTACATTGCAATCTTCAGTATTTCAACGCCGAACATCTTGCTCTTAAAAGTTGCCAGCTTCATTCCGTTCACTTCGCCTACGGCCATACTGGTTCGGATCGGAGCGGGGGTTGCACCAACGTGGGAGATTATCGTGTCTCTGGCCATACTGGCCGTATCGATATTAATCTTCGGCTGGCTGGCTGCCAAAATCTATCGCACAGGTGTGCTGATGTACGGTAAGCGTCCAACCTTCAAGGAGTTATTTAAGGCGATGCGGGCTTATAAAATTTAAGAGTAAGACATTGGTAGATATGTATATGGTGGTGTGCAGCAAAAAGTAATCTCATAGGGGAGAAGGTGCCGCGAGGAAAAAGGTGGCACCCATCCCAAACTTTATGCGTGGTATTTTGGTGTATGTTCAATTCTATTAACTATTAAATTTAAACTACTATTTTTTAAAAAGGAGAATACATAATATGAAAAACTGGAAACGTATGCTCTTGTCTCTCACCATCTCGGTTGGTTTGCTCGCTTCTGCTGCGCCGGCCATGGCTGCACCTCAAGGGACTTCCGTTAAAGTCAACGACCAGGCAGTGGAGTACACTGTAGGAGCACCAATTAATAATAAGGGAACTACATTGGTTCCGCTTCGCTCCACACTTGAAGCC
>NZ_JABMCB010000011.1 GCF_013359935.1 Paenibacillus xylanilyticus | reverse complement strand
AGCTGTGATCGGCGTACCTTCCAGCGGTTGTGTAACATGTGCTTCCACGGCTGCAAGTTTCGCTTCTTTAGTTGCGTTCTCTCCATTTATCACAGGCACGTTCACTACAACAGGTGCAGCTTGGACTACGAAGGCTACAGTAAGTGTTTTCACTGTTTCTTCATTTCCGTTATGATACGTCACGATATACTCTCCAGCTTTGCTTCCGGCTACTACTGTAGCTGTGATCGGCGTACCTTCCAGCGGTTGTGTAACATGTGCTTCCACGGCTGCAAGTTTCGCTTCTTTAGTTGCGTTCTCTCCATTTATCACAGGCACGTTCACTACAACAGGTGCAGCTTGGACTACGAAGGCTACAGT
>NZ_JABMCB010000163.1 GCF_013359935.1 Paenibacillus xylanilyticus | reverse complement strand
GGGACAGTTTTCTTCAAATTCTTCATCAGTTCTATAAGCTTTTATTTTGAGGCACCTCCTTTCTGTCGGAGCATTATTCGACAAGTTTGGGGGTGTTTCCTTTTGCCTGAAAGGAGGTGAGACATTGAAGGCGACACATCAAGTAGTGATAACTGCTGATATTTCCCGGCCAGTCGAAGAGATTGCCGAAATCATTTCTTTGTTTCTTGGGATGGTGCCAGCAGAGAAAAAAAGAGAGATTTTGCAGGATGTAGACCAGTTGGTAGGCGAGGCTCTAGCGGGATTGGAAGCTGATACAAATACAGATAAATAGAGAGAAAGTGGGGGAATAGACTTTGGAAGAAAGGGTGAGTGATGTGCCTGATGAGAATTCCAAGTTGCTTACGGATATCCAAATTCAACTTGCTCGTATAGAGAAGACATTGGAAGTTGTTCCAACTTTGGCAACGGCTTTAGAATCGGTCCGGGAAATTGCCCGTAGCGCTGATCAATCAACCAAGTCAGCGCATCACAGGTTGGACATGCTGCATACAGCAAAGGATATCGCAGAAGATGCACTACGCAAAGCCGAGGCAGCTCTTGCTACTCAGCGATTACAAGCAGATGACCAAAAGTGGTTTAAACGTACATTTTACGGAGTTATCATTGCAGCCGCAGCTTCAGGTATTGTGGCAGCCGTGTGGGCAGCTATTAAGTTAGGGGGAGTGTAATTATGACAAAGAAATGGTGGCAAGCAGCAGGCATTCGGGCGATTAAAACAGGAGCGCAGGTTGCTATTGGTGTAATTGGTGCAACTACTGTATTTTCAGCAGTGGACTGGCGTGTAGTGGGCGGGACAGTCGTATTATCCGTGATTACCAGCCTACTCACAAGTTTGGCGGGATTACCAGAAGTAAGCAAAGGAGATGGCACAGATGCAAGCGCGTAATCAGTTGAATGCACAAGGGATTGACGTATCCCATCATAACGGGAATATCGACTTTAAAAAGGTGGCTGCAGACGGGATCTCGTTTGTATTCATCAAAGCCACACAGGGAAAATCTTTTCGTTCTTCTAAATTCCTTCAGTTCGTGAAGGATGCCAAGGCAGCTGGCTTGCTGATCGGTGCTTACCATTACGTAGATGATTCTGCGGGGAGTGTCGAAGCGGCCAAAGCTGAGGCGGCCAACTTCTATAATGCCATTCAAGCAGCTGGTGGAATAGACGTATTTGACCTTCCGCCTGTGATGGATTATGAGTCAAACAAAAACGGATACAGCAAAGCAACCGTTACCGCTGTAGCTAAGGCGTTTCTTGAAGAGGTTCACAGGCTCACAGGTGTTAAACCATTGGTGTACACCTACCCGGCCTTTATCGGTAATTTCAGCGGCTTGAATAGCTATCCATTGTGGATTGCGCGGTATAGCAATCAAACGCCTGTTGATGCTTCTGGATGGACTCGGTGGGACTTCTGGCAATACAGTGACGGAGCGGCAGGCGGTTATTTGCCGCGAGGAAATCGGAAAGTTGATGGGATTAGCGGCGCGGTAGATCTGAATGAGTTTGACGGAACGCTGGCCCAGCTGAAGGCTAAATATGGTAAAACCGTGAAGGAGGAAATGCCAGTGTCACAGGAAAGAGATATTAATGTGCCAAGCAAGTGGGCTGAAGCGTCTTGGAAGGAAGCGCAGGCTAATGGGTACTTTGATGGGACACGTCCAGGTGCGCCGATTACGAGGGAAGAAACAGCAATAGTAATTAACCGATTACGGCGCAATTTTCTGGCACTTATTTCCGGAGTAGACGTGGACGTTAAGGACTTGGATGATCGGCTCAAAAAGATTGAAGCGATGTCGAATTAAATCCCAAGCGCTTGGGATTTACAAAATATGAAAAATAAAATATAATGAAAAGAATCCGAAAGAATCGGTGAAAAGGGCACTGCTGGCAATTGCTGGCAGTGCCCTTTTTTTGTAGCTAAGCCTCTATAAATATAATAAACCTATTGACCAAAGTAAACAGATATGGTATATTATTATCAGGAGGTGAGAAGAAGAATGAAGAAAAAAAAGAGAAAGAAAAAGGAACTCCCAGTAGACAAGCTGGTCACGCTTCTCACGGCCATTGTCAGCTTGCTTACTGCAGTAGTCAACCTCATCATAGTCCTTCGCAAATAGCTAGGACTTGAGGCAAGCACGGTCGGTTAATCCCAAAGGCCGACCGTGTGAGTTCCTTCTCTTTCTCTCCCTTATTATAGCATGACAAGAAGGGAGCATGTATAATCATGAGTATGTCAAAAATAACTAAAGTGACTTTGATCATTAGTCTGCTTTCCCTTGGTCTAAGTGTCGCTACAATTATAATATTGCTTATGAGGTGATTTGATGGAACGGGATGAACTGATTCGTATCATAAATGAAAACGTGCTGACATCAGCTGAGGCAGTGGAGATGCTTGGAGGTTCGAAACAAAACCTTTCATCTTTGGTGAAGCGTGAAAAGCTGGTGCCAATTAAGGAATCCGGGTCAGTTCGTCTCTTTCTCAAATCGGATGTAGAAGAGCGTAAGCGAGAGGCGGAGCAGCTGCGTGAAAAGTACAGACCATATGAATAGTTATAGTCCGTCAGGGTTTATCCTTGGCGGATTATTTTTTTATTGATTAATCGGACCTATTCCCTATATACTTACATGTATGAAACATATGTTCTTATTACCTGACGAACAGCTTAGGAGGTTTACAACATGGAAAGGTTAAGTCGTAGACAAGAAGAAGCATTTCAGGCAATTAAAGAATATTTTCGGGATAACGGGTACCCTCCTACGAGTAGGGAACTCGGTGATATGATGGGAATTGCTTCTTCATCAACCGCGCATGGATATTTGGAGAGACTTGAAAAAAAGGGTTACATAAAACGGACTAGTAGTACACCGAGAGGAATTAAAATATTGAAAGAGGTTGATTATTTTGGCGAGTAAATTGAGCGGTAATGGACTTTTTGAAAGTTCTAGGTTGATTCTCCCAGAACACAGGGAAGCAATACTTAAACACAAGAAGGAACAGGAACGTCGTGGAAAGCCGGTTATGGATGAACAGGCTATTGAAGAAATGATGCAGATATTGATGGAGTCATATAATCAAAAGACTGAGGTCCAATTAGTGGTTTTTAACCCGTTTGAGGATGAGGTGATTAGCGGGATCATTGGAGCCTTTAATGCTGGTAGAGTTAAACTCTATATGAACGATGAAGATTACACTTGGATTAATATGGCTGAGATTACTTCAGCTTCGTTATAGCGTTTGCTGCCTCGGCTTCTATTGCTGAGGCATTTTTTTGAATGGAATGTGTGTTCTTATTTTCGCTAGACATATCATGATTATATCTTAAACGACCTGTTAAATGATATTTAACTATGTAATATTTTTCCTAATGGAATATCGACATAATACGACACCACATGTCATAGGAAAAAGGTATTATTTACATATCCAAGTTTTAGAACAATTTGTTCTAAAAGGGCCGGGGGAGTGCGGTAACACCGCCTCATGTACGCTTAACTTCAAACTCATATAGATCTTCCCATTTACAACCCAGTAAAAGCACAGCGGTATACATATCTTCAGGCAGCATTACTCGTTTACTGTTACAAAAATGGGATATCATTCGCTGAGACCTTCCAGAACGATTGGCATACTCAGTCTGAGACCAGCCTCTAGCGGTTATGAGTTCAAGAAGCCTACATCTCCCTCGGGAGATTTCCACTTATTGACCTCCAGTAGCCTTTTAATGCCAAGATTATATCATTGAAAAGCACTGTGGGTAAACTTGTCAGTAAAGGGCGTGCAGCATGCGAACACACCAAATCGATATTAACCAGACGATAAGTCACGACGCAGCAAAAAACCTTGCGCAGATTTTAATTTCTGCACAAGGGTTAAAAAAACCTATCAAAGTAAAAGTAGTTTCGCCAACCCTAGAACACTCAATTTTGCTTGAGTAAACTAGGGGGCGAGCTGGGGACAAATTGGGGACAGACTGTAGTCCAAGCTGTAGAAATCAGTCCAAATCAGTCCAATAAGCAAGTGTCTTGAATCCTTGATATGACTGCATTTTATCCTTACGTTCCATTCTATATCACTCAAAGCATGTGTCTTAAAATCCTGCGGTAGGTGACTACCGTACCGGTTCGATCCCGGTCCTCGGCATC
>NZ_JABMCB010000162.1 GCF_013359935.1 Paenibacillus xylanilyticus | reverse complement strand
AGTTGGTAGAGCACTCGACTGTTAATCGAGTTGTCACAGGTTCGAGTCCTGTTCGGGGAGCCATTAAGGCCCGTTGGTCAAGGGGTTAAGACACCTCCCTTTCACGGAGGTAACAGGGGTTCGAATCCCCTACGGGTCATAGCATTACTTCTTTAAGCATCAAGGGGATGAGAATCCCAATGGTTCGTCGGAGGATAAACTTCGTGAGCAGCTGCTACGCAGTCTCAAACGAAGTGAGAGTATCCCCTACGGGTCATATATATGGAGGCTTAGCTCAGCTGGGAGAGCATCTGCCTTACAAGCAGAGGGTCGGGGGTTCGAGCCCCTCAGCCTCCACCATATATGCCGGTGTAGCTCAACTGGTAGAGCAACTGACTTGTAATCAGTAGGTTGGGGGTTCAAGTCCTCTCGCCGGCACCATTAATGCCTGGAACCGTGGTGTAGTTGGCCTAACATGCCTGCCTGTCACGCAGGAGATCGCGGGT
>NZ_JABMCB010000161.1 GCF_013359935.1 Paenibacillus xylanilyticus | reverse complement strand
CTCGAACCCCCGACCCTCTGCTTGTAAGGCAGATGCTCTCCCAGCTGAGCTAAGCCTCCATATATATGACCCGTAGGGGATTCGAACCCCTGTTACCTCCGTGAAAGGGAGGTGTCTTAACCCCTTGACCAACGGGCCTTAATGGCTCCCCGAACAGGACTCGAACCTGTGACAACTCGATTAACAGTCGAGTGCTCTACCAACT
>NZ_JABMCB010000160.1 GCF_013359935.1 Paenibacillus xylanilyticus | reverse complement strand
GTGAGAGAATACATATTGTTTTACAACCAAAACCGATTTCAGAAAAAACTAAACGACCGTTCCCCGGTAGAATACCGGGAAACGGCCGCAGCTTAAATCTTGTCTTTTTTTGTACTGTCTACTTGACAGGGTTATGACCATATTAGCGACTTTTAATGCAACTATGCTTATGCTTTTGAAAAACCCTTAGATCTTGAACTTGTCCGTCAATTCCTGAAGGCTTGAAGCAATCCGTGCCAGATAGGTAGAGGATGAGCTGATCTCCTGCCTGGAGGCGAGCCGCTGCTCTTCTGAAACTGAAAGCACAAGCCTTGATCCATGTCATCTGTTGGAAGCCTGTGAGAATTACAATCGGAGATATGAAGTTACAGTTACTTTTCTAAATATAAAAAAAGGAACGCGGCATAGTCCGCGTCCCTGTTCTTCTTCATTTGATGAATCACTCTAATGGCATCCGAGTCAAACAACATTAAGCATCAAACTTATTTTTGTCTTACAGGCACGAATACACGACATTTCGCAAACGTCTCTGAATGTAAGGCTCCTGGCTGTTCAGCAGGTGCTGTGCATACATGACAGTAAGCCCGGAGTCCGGATCGATGATGGCCATGCATCCTGCAGCACCACTCCAGCCAAATTCGCCAAGTGGACTGAGAGAGCCGCTTCCTGACTTGGAGACGTGAGTGCGTACACCCAATCCGTAACCGTACCCACCCATGTGATCCCAGGAGTAGTCCGGGCGGGTCATGTCATTCAGATGATCTGTTCGCATGAGATCCACTGAAGCCTGTGACAGGATTCGAACGCCTTCCGGACTGGTTCCGCGCCCAGTAAGCGCGTTCAGGAACAACGCGTAATCGCTAACCGTAGATAAAAGCCCGGCGCCGCCGCTCTCCAGTTCGGTGCCTACCCGGAATCCATTTCCGTCCATACGTACGGCTTTTTCAAGTTCATCATTATACGCGTACTGCGGAATCAGTCGGGCCTCCTGATCTTCGTTCAGATCGAACGCTGTATCGTTCATGCCAAGCGGACCAGTGATTTCTTCACGCAGATACGTCCCAAAGCGTCTTCCGCTTACAACCTCCACCAGAGCTCCTAGGACATCATGGCACATGCTATAGTTCCAATGCGTGCCTGGTTCGAACAGAAGCGGCTCTTTCGCGAGCGCTTTCGCAAATTCGCGGGTCGGCAATGTTCCGTTTGTATTCTGCACCGCTTCCTGGATGGAGGGTGCACCAACGTCATAGGAGAACCCAGCAGTCATCGTAAACAAATCGCGTACCGTAATCGGCCTTGTTGCTTTTTCCAGCCTGACCTCTCCATTTGGCAATACATTCTTCACCTTCATATCTGCATACTCCGGCAGATAGTCGGACACCGGATCACTGAGCAACATATGCCCTCTTTCTACAAGCTGAAGCGCTGCGACGCAAGTCATAATTTTGGTCATGGAGTATAGGTTGAAGATGGCCTCATCACCGATGGGCGTTTTCTCCTCCAAGTTGGCGTAACCGTTCCGATAGTGGAAAACGGTATCATTTTGATGCATAACCAACACTTCTGCCCATGGAATCCTCCAGGATGTAATGCGGTCAATGAATGAAGCAAGCGGTTTAAAGTCCATGTTTCCCCGTCCTTTTATGTAAAGTCGTTATCCTTGCGCAATGTGGTCCATGTTCAATACCACGATGCACATACTATAAATATACGACCATTCGCCAGCGTTGACCACTACCCGATCAAACTTATACTCCTGAAACAAAGAAAGCCGCTAAAATAGCGACTTTATGACCAGTATTACGGTTCCTCAACCACTGTCTGTTCTATATTTCTTAAGCTTTTGAGCTTTCAACTGACAGTTACAATACTTCGATATACCCTTCTGTTCCATGTACCCTAATGCGCTGCCCATCTTTGATCCGCTTGGTCGCATTCTCCACTCCGACAACTGCTGGCAGCCCATATTCCCTTGCAATAACCGCTCCATGTGTCATCAGTCCACCCACTTCGGTGACTAGGCCTTTGATAGATACAAACAATGGTGTCCAGCCAGGGTCAGTATAGGAGGTGACTAATATATCTCCATCTTCCAGATCAGCACTTTCCATGTTTAAAATGACACGCGCTCTTCCTTCTATTACTCCGGAAGAAACAGGCAGACCTACAATCGCATTAGCTGGCAAATTTTCTCGTTTGTACTCACCTGTAATGATTTCACCATCAGACGTGATTACACGAGGTGGAGTGAGTCTTTCATAACGTTTGTATTCTTCTTTGCGTTCGTTGATGATAGGGTAATCCAGTTTATTCGTACGTGTTACTTCATGAAGTTCTTCAATAGTAAGATAGTATATATCTTCTTTTTCATGAATAACGCCCGCTTGAACGAGTTGCTTGGCTTCTTTCAATAGAGCCTGCTTATAAACGAAGTAGCGATTAACCATGCCGTATTTGGGATATTCCCGATAACCGATGAAATTCCGGACAATGTCAATCATGCGTTTGGTTTCTTTGGCTTTTTGTTCACCATCCGGCAATTGCTTTAATCGGCCTATCAACTCTTGTTCCTTTTCCAAAGCTTCTTGGCGCCCTTGCTCAAATTTCCGTTTGCCTGCATTAGGCTCAAAGTTCTTGATGTTACCCAGAATCGTGGGGACAAGTGCAATTGGTTTTTCACTCCAGCGAGTTTTTGTAATATCGATTTCTCCGGAACATCGCATTCCGTATTTGCTGAGATAATCATTAATCGCTTTTTGGGTTTCCTTACCTCCATCAAACTTAAGCAGTTCATCCAGAAAGTGATCTTCTTTTGCATGCTGCAAATAATTAATGACTTCCGGATAAGGGCGAATCACATCCGCGACATCCAATAGTGCCAAACCCATTTCCGAAGTAATATTATTCGGTACAGATTGAGAAAGGGTATCTGCCGCGTTCTTTTCACCTAACCACTGGTTCATGTTTTCATTGATCCATGCTGTAGCATTTATAGCCGCCATAAACACAGCCGTACTTTGCGGGTCAAATAAGATCTTTTTTAATTGCTGGATATCTTCCAGAATAAAATCAATTAAATCAGATCCCGATTTTGTTTGGATATTTTGTTTTAACTCTTCTATCGATGTTTGACTATTATTAATGAGGTTAGGAACAATTGCCGGATCAATTTCGGGTTGTGGTTGAATGCCGGCAGACATCCCTTTATTGCTTTTATTGGCGTAAGGTTCCTTTTGGTCTGTTGGTAACAATTTTATAAAATCTCGCTCTATTATGGTCATAAGTGCACCTTTTATGAGCGGGTCGGATCCCAGATTATTTAATAAAACTTCTCTCCTTTCAGGCGAAGACAGTTGCTGTGTGATATCAACAAATAACCTTCCACCCGCTTTAAACCTGGGTCCAAAAGAGGTTAACTCAAATAAAGACATTCCAAGTGGTTTCATGGGATCCGTCATCATTTGTTGATGAGCGACAGATACGTAAACGTGATTTTCTTGATCATTCGCTTCAGGGATGGGATACAATGTCGTGATGGGCCTACTCTGCACAATATAAAACGTGTCATGGGCCAAACACCATTCGATATCCTGTGGGGAATCAAAATAAGCTTCAATCTGTCTTCCTACGCGTGCCAGTTCTAAAATTTGTTGATCCGTTAGCGATTGAGTCTTTTGCTGTTCAGGATCGTTCAGCTGCGTCTCTGTTCCGCCCTCTTTTCGTCCATAGACAGCCAATTTTTTGGCTGCGATCGTCTTATCGACGATTTCCTTATCCCGCACTTTATAACCATCAGCAGATACCAAGCCGGAAACCAATGCTTCTCCAAGCCCATAACTGGCGTCAATGGATAACAGTTTTCGGTTGGACGTAATCGGATCAGCTGTAAACATAATTCCTGAAGCTTGCGGGAAGATCATCCTTTGAACAATAACAGACAAATAAACCTGGCTGTGGCCAAATCCATGTTGTATACGGTAGGTTACCGCACGATCCGTAAACAGGGATGCCCAACATTTGCTGATATGCTGCAAAATGGCTTCTTTGCCGATGATATTCAAGTAGGTGTCTTGTTGACCAGCAAAAGAGGCATGTGGTAAATCTTCAGCAGTTGCACTGGAACGCACGGCATAAGCATGCTCACCTCCAAATCGAGAGAGATAGTGACTAACTGCTTGCACAACGTCGGAAGGAATTTCCGAGTTCAAAATGATTTTCCGAATCTGCCTGCTGATTTGTCCAATTTGTTCTCGGTCTTCTGCTTTTAACAAGGTTAATTGACCCAGCAGAGCATGGTACATCGCGTTTTGTTTAATGGCTTTTTGATATGCCACTGTCGTTACACAAAATCCTTCAGGTACTTCGATCCCTTCCAATTTTGAGAGTTTCCCTAAATTTAACCCCTTCCCTCCAACGAGCCCAAGCTGTGTCTTTTCGATCTCCTGGAAACTGAGAACCCGAGAACTCATTCAACATCTCTCCTAGTATCAAATTTTTCAAAAAATTCCTTTGACAAGATTTCACCGGCATGTTAAAATTAAATTATAAGATAGATTATCTATGTCTTCATACATATATAAAGTCGTGAATTGATCATATCATCGTGCCTGTTTATATGCAATACAAAAGAACCTGAGCAATGTTGTCAGGTTCTTTTTTTATTGATATTCGTGATTATTAGGAACAATAATGAATTCATTATCAATCTCAATTAACTTTTATTACATTGTTAATTTGGGCTAATCCCCTTCCAATCAGGCTTTGGATACAAATAGCTTAAGAAAATTCCGCCTAATGCAGATGGTAACAACACAAAGGCCGTGAATTGCATTGCTTTCATTCCTACTACCAATGCATAACCATGAATTGGTAGTAGGAATTGGGTAAACGTCATGATAGCTGTGTGAAAACCGATCGTCACCCATACTGTTCCTGACACTGCTCGCAGATAGCCTAGGATTAGAGCAAATCCAGGTAAAAATTGAATTTGTTCTGAAGAATACATTGCCCCGATTCCCCAAGCAAACAATGAAAAGAGTACCGTTTGAATCATTACAACAGACCACTGTGGTAGGATCGTTTGCAGAAGTTTAAATATTATACCTCTAAATATAAGTTCCTCAGGTAGTGCCTCAATGAGAAAAACGGTAATCATGAGAAGCCCAGCACCTATTAGCATATTGCTAATGGAGGTGTTTAAAATGATGACATTGCTCCAGCCTAGAGTGATACAAAGAGTCACCCCCAACGTTGCGGGAATGAGCCAGATCAGAAAACCAGAAATAAATGAACTCAGTTTTGTTTTAAATGAACGATGTTCCCTCCATCCTAGGTTCTCCTTATTGCAATCCCCAACAATATACAGAGTCATCAATACCAGGAGAGTTATAGTTACACCCATGAGAAGGTGAAGTAATTGGCTATAGCCAGACTCCATATAACTTTGTTGGATTCTGTCCATTAGCCGCCAGAATAGCGAGGTTGACACAAGAATAATCATTATACTTATGATCACTCTCCGAAACCTACCTAGATGATCAATCACTGTTCGCTCCTCTCCCTACTTAAGAAGTTAGTGATTATATCTACGTTCATTATTAGGTGAACAATCAGGGATGAGTCAAATTGATTGTTGCCCAATATTTCTATCCAAACAAAAGGGTTAGAAATACGTGAATACTACATTTCACTCTAATCTCGAATCTTCATTCTCACTTGATGGAATCGTTAGAGTGCTGTTCTACAAAAACAGCAATCTTGGCGTTAACTTGATCCGGGTACTCCCCGTTAATTGCGTGGGAGGCATTGGGCCAGTTGATGATCTCGAGACCGGGAACATATGTAGTGCCGTTCCTCACCGCTTTTACCGAATCATGCATGGTGCTGTTCTGTGCCATGAATGCCAGTACGGGTACTTCAATCTTCTGTAAATCGGAGGAGCTGAACAGATCCGGCGCCGGCAACTTGACCTTGAAGGTGCGCATTGCTGATTCAATTAATCTGGCAATCGGTTCACTGTCATCCGCTTTCGCCCCGCCGGAGATGTAGCTGAGCATTTTTTCGCGGATCCATTTGGGCATAAACGGAACAGATGCCGGGATGGAGGCAGCTATCATTTTTAAGGAAATAGGTGCAAAAACAAACACCGGGTCCAACAAACTGACCGAGGCCACCTTTTCCGGATAAAAGCGCACTACATTCATAGCCGTCCACCCGCCAATGGAGACGCCGACCAGATGCACTTTTTCCAGCTTTAAACGGGTAATTACTTCGTGCAGCCAGCGCGCTTGCTCCTTTTGATTTGCTATTATCTTCGTTTGCCGACTCATTCCCGCTTCTCCCAGCAAATCAAGTGCATACACCGGTCTTTCGCTCATTAATCCCCGTAGATTGGGTTCCCACATGGGCGTTGAAGAAGAACGTCCTGGTAATAATAACAACGGTTCTTTCTCCTGGTTAGCTTTATAGGTGAAGGTATAAACACGCACCGTACCAAACTCCGTTTCAACATCCTGGGTCAAAGCTGGCGTTGGGAGAAGGGCCATTGCCTCGTTATAAGCGGATTCGAATTCCACCTGAGGTGTTGCGGAAATAAAACAACCCATCTTTGCTTCAGCGGTTCTGTTAGCTTCCGTGGTTGACTTTTTCATCTCTTCCCCCTCCCTGATCTAGAAATAGGGATCAGATTATTTGATAATTTATACCGCGTTTCTCCATATAACAAATTATGTTATCGAGTTGGCCCTTAGTCATTTTTCCTTTTTTATCACCGTAATCGGCAATAGGACGATGTCCTGTTCCTTCAATAAGATTGTAAACTAAGATAGCTTGAATTGGTTATAAAATGGACAAACCGGAGATAATTTACTCATATTGCCTTAGGAGGTTTATTTTATGAGTACCAATAATATTCAATCAGAGCAGAGTGCTTATTTGAAAGAACTGAATGCTTTATTTATCCCTTTGGATGGCATGGAGAATCTGGACCGCATGGTTAACGCGATCGGGGATGCAGATATTGTACTGCTCGGCGAAGCAAGCCATGGGACAGCTGACTTTTATCGATATCGTGCCGAGCTATCGAAGAGGCTGATTGCAAACAAGGGATTCAACATCATCGGCGTGGAGGGTGATTGGCCCGCTGCTTATCGGTTGAACCGGTATGTGAAAGGAATGGTGGGATCCGATTCTTCGGCATCCGATGCACTGGGCGATTTTACCCGCTGGCCAACTTGGATGTGGGCGAATACGGATATTTGTTATTTTGCCGAGTGGCTGAAAGAGCATAATGCAGCCAATCACACTGAAAGCAGTGAACGTCCGAAGGTTGGATTTTATGGAATAGACATGTATTCGTTGTGGGAATCCATGGAGGCCATTATCGGTTATTTGGAGGAAACAAAGTCCCCCCAACTGGAACAGGCACGCCGCACATACGCCTGCTTCGATCCTTACAGCAAGGATCATCAGAGTTATGGCATCGCGGCAGGATTGCTTTCGGAGAGCTGTGAGAATGAAGTGGTTGAACTGCTGAAACAGATGCAGAACCGCCGCATGGCGCATCCAGCCAGTGAGGAAGAGCTGAATGCTGAGGTCAATATGTTGGTTACTTCCAGCTCCGAGGCCTACTACCGTACGATGGTCCGAGGCGGTCCGGAATCCTGGAATGTTCGGGACAAACATATGGTTGAATCGCTAAAGAGAATCATGGCCTATTATGGAAGAACTGCCAAAGCCATTGTCTGGGAGCACAATACGCATATTGGTGACGCGCGGGCAACCGATATGATACAGGATGGCATGGTGAATGTCGGTCAGCTGCTGCGAGAGGACCCGGAGCATCGGGTGTTTGCCGTTGGCTTCGGAACCTATCAGGGTGAGGTACTCGCGGGAAGAGCTTGGGGAGATCCTGTGGAGAAAATGATTGTTCCACCTGGACAGCCAGGAAGCTGGGAGGATTACATGCACCGGGCAGGTGAAGGCCGGGACGGCATGGTTATGCTCTCCGATACATCCTCCGTCTTGCATAAGTCCATTGGCCACCGTGCGATCGGTGTGGTATATAATCCTGATCATGAGCGATATGGCAATTATGTACCTTCCAACATGGCGGATCGTTATGATGCGTTTATTCATATCGATCGGACCACCGCTCTTCAGCCACTGCCAGTGCATCAACCGGTTGCAACCGAAGCTTTATTTTAAACATAACGGATCTTGCTGAACATCTGTGGGTATCGCAGGCGGATTCCAACATACAAGCAGCAGTCTCTGCATCGTTCAATCAAAACGGGAGACTGCTGCTTTTTATTGGACTATCGTTTTCCGTCAGTAAATGAGTAAAACATGGTCAGCTCCCTTTGTCGATCTCATATTCATTTTATAGGTTGCTCAGGTTCCTTCAGGCAAACGACGACTTTTCCTTTCACACGACCTTCACCAATATCACGAAGTGCCTGAGCTGCTTCACTTAAAGGGTACTGCCGATCAATGATCGGTGTGACCTGGCCTGATTCGACAAGTTCCTTCCAAACCATTTGATCTCCCTGATTCGGTTTATGGATAAGTAATGTAAATTTCTTTTTTTCAAGCCAAGATGAAAACGGGCTCCACAACAGATTCAGGAGAATGTGTGACATGGTGCCTCCAATCATCACATAGGTACCTCCCTTCGCCAATACGCGCCTCAAAGCAAAAGCAGAACGGTTTCCGACAACATCAACAATCAAGTCATATCTTGATCCTGATGCAGTGAAGTCCTCTTTCGTATAATCCAACACTCGGTCGGCCCCTATACCAAGCAGCATTTCCAGCTTCCCGTCGCGATCAACCGCAGTTACTTCCGCTCCGTGTAATTTCGCATATTGAATTGCAAACGTCCCGACTCCGCCACCGGCTCCATTGATCAGAACTTGTTGTCCCCCTTGCAATTTCCCTTGATCACGCAGTCCCTGTAAAGCTAGAACAGCAGCTTGTGGGATGGCAGCCGCTTGCACAAAGCTGATTCCTGCTGGTTTGGTTGTCAACGCATCCTCTCTGGCACATACATATTCCGCAAACCCGCCCCAGCCGGAGCCGGATAGATCCCCGAACACCTCGTCACCGGGCTTAAATTGTTTGGCAGCTGCTCCAACCGCGATTACCCGTCCTGCAATGTCTGCACCGAGAATACGATAACGTGGTTTCCGCATTGCACCGAGCCGGTTGACGAACGGTTTTCCGCGAAGGAGATCCCAATCCCAGGAGTTAACCGATACGGCATGGACTTCAATTAACACTTCATCATCCTTTGGTGCAGGAATGTCCACCTCTTCTATTCGTAGGACATCGGGTGTTCCGTATGTGTCATAGACCATTGCTCGCATTGCTTTTGCATTCCGTTCTCCGGGTGTTTCCGTGTTATCCATTCGTTCTCTCACGGGCATTCTCCATTCGATAGACTTATGTGTATCGATATCCTGTAACCCTGACGCAAGAAAGTCGTATCGTTCAGAATTTCTCGTGCAGTTTATGACCAAGCTGCAGCAGAGTGTTCAGACCTTCAAACAACTGATACGTTGAGCATTTTTTGTAGTTTCATTTTAAAGTTGAAAATACCGAATTAATGTATAGATTCAAATTGTTCCTTTTAGAACTCTTATATCACCCCACTTGACTCTGGTATCGTACCAGGGTTTATCGTGATCCATATCGAAATATGGTTTTTCACGAATCAGGGGGAACAATGATGATTAATAATCGGTTTGATCAAGTATTTGAAATTTTGAAGCAATCTTTTCCCGAATCAGAATATCGGGAATACGCCGAACAGAAGAAGCTGTTATCCAATTCGCTTTATCGACTTCTTACTGAGGAGAACGGGCAAAATGAAGTGATTGGTTTTCTCGCAGGCTGGGAGTTCGAGACCTTCAGGTACGTTGAAAATGTAGCAGTCTCTCCATCCATTCGTGGAAGTGGCATCGGAAAGCAGATCATGGAGCGTTTCATGAAAGAGTCCGACATGCCAGTTATTCTGGAAGTCGAATTGCCCGATGATGACCTGAGACGAAGAAGAATCGGTTTCTACGAGCGTTTGGGATTCCGCCTGGAAGATTATACTTATGTTCAGCCGGCACTCCGTGCAGGACAGCCCGCCATGCCACTGCAGATCATGAGTTATCCAAAAGGTTTGACTTCAAGTGAATTTGAAATGGTGAGAAAGGTATTGTATAAGGAAGTGTACGGCATACCAACCTCTTACGCATACGCATAAAATAGATATATGCAGGAAAGGAAACTAATGAAGAACGATTACAAAATTAATGAAATTTCCAAGCTCTATGGAATAGGTGTCGACTCGCTGCGTTATTATGAAAAACTGGGATTGTTGGTCCCTCGTCGAGATTGCAACGGATACCGTCTGTATAGTCTTCATGATATGTACAAATTAAATATCATCCGTGACCTGCGTCAGCTGGATTTTACGATGCAGCAGATCAAAGCGTACCTCGATCAACAAAGTGTTGAAAACACACTCGAATTGTTATACAAGGAACAAGAACTGATCCAGGAACAGGTTGCAAAGCTTGAAACTACGCAACGTATCATTCAAGGCAGAATCAAGGTACTGACCGAAGCAATGCTTATCAAGACGGGTGTTTTCTCCATCAAAACATACTCTGAACGACCTTGTTTGCAATTAAATACACGCATAACGAGGGATGAGGAGATGGATTATGCCATTAAGAAGCTGCATCAGAAGCATAAAGGCCACATTCTGGATTTTGGCAATCAATTGTATGGGGCATCCGTCTCGCTTGAGGAGCTGAATCATGGCTTGAGGGATGTTTTTAACTCCGTCTTCTTTATTTTTGATTCTGATGGAGCCGGACTGATCGACCCCGATTACGGCCTGCCGGCTGGGGATTATCTATCGCTCTACTATCGTGGAGATTATCGTCAAAGTCATGAGAAAATGCTGGATGTCGTCGCGTATGCAGGTGAACATGGATTTCGGCTGTTGGGAGACCCGTTCGAAATTTATGAAATAGATAATCGAGATACCATCATTACCGATCAATTTCTGACCGAAATCCAGGTGAGGGTTGCCATGGAATAAGAAATCGTCGGATAATTTTCAAAAGAAACGAATAAACTGACGTTTTAATAAACAATAGTATTTGTGGGTGAAAATAAAACGAATAAGCCGATCCATAGAAAGGATCAGCTTATTCGTGAATTGGGTTGGTTAGGATCAGGCGCGCTTATTCTCAACCGATTTCATGCGGTTTTGATCGTCGTCCTGTCGGTCATGGCTGAATTCTTGGCCAGCTTCCATTTCACCCTGTCCAGATACACTACGGGCAAAATTGGTGAACTGCCTTTTGTGCTCATCCTGCTCGTGTTTTTGCTTCAGAAGCTCCTGTGGATCCTGATTCGTCATATGGTTGATCCTCCTACAAAATCAAAATAAGTCTCCACATTATGAGTTTTGCTGATGTCTGGATTCATCTTGGATTTCTTCACGGAATCCGGAAATGCTATGTTTACGGCGTTCGTTTTTCTCTTCGATTTGACCTTTTTCCCGTGCTGGAATCTCATCTCCAAATTCCTCGAGATAGTCTTCCGCTTCCCGGTAATTTTCGATCGTGTTCTGAACCGCGTTTTGCAAATGTTCAACGTTGTCCTCACGGTTATCCGGTTTGCTCATACATGTCACCTCCCCAAATATGGAATCAGTGCTGTTTATTCGCACTACAGAAGTGTTCCAAAAGAGAGCAGTGCTTATGCATGAAAATCATTCTCCTTTCCTTCTATAATGTAATGGAGAATGACCCGTAACGACTTTGAACACTCGGCCAAAATGCGTTACGCTTCCGAATCCCACCTTTCTCGCAATCAAATTCACTTTCAGGCTGGAACTCTCGAGCTGTTTTTTGGCTTCCTTGATCCGAACACTATTCACGTACTCCACAAAGGCAAATCCCGTCGCCTCTTTGAAGGATCGACTCAAATAATATGGACTAATAAAGAACCTGTCCGCAAGCAAATGAAGGGATAGTTCCTCCATGTAATGTTCGTTAATATAACGGACAATCTCTGATATTCGTTCATGCATGGGACTTGGTGATGCCAGCGGTTCCGCATCATGCTGCTTGAATTGTCTGCAGCACATGATAAGCAGCTGCACGGCGAGCGTCTGGGCAAACAACTCAAAGCCGCTACTGCGCTCCTGCATCTCCTGAATAATCGCCCTGGATTGCGGTTCAATCAGCTGTCGGTTGCGCAAGGAATCCTTTAATATCAAATAATCTCGGTCCAGCATAGGCAGAAGTGCTTCCCGGTGAGAACCATCCAGCGAAAAATATTGTTCATGCATGTTAATAATGAGCCGCTCATGCTTTGGCCGCTCCGCATTGGTTGTACGGTGCAGAATATTGGGTGCGATGATGACGACATCGCCTTCATTGATGGTAATCGTCCGGTCTTGAATGAAAAATTCCCGCTTGCCCGACATCAAAATATAAATTTCGTAAGTGCTATGAAAATGGCTGACCGGCATATGATGGCTTAACGCTTTCCGGTGAGATACCAAAAAAGTGCCCGCATGATTCTCGTAATATAGATTCCCCATTTTACTGAATGCCCCTTCCATCTCGTCCCTGTTGTTTATTATATCGCAAGAAATAAGAAGAAATGGATAGATTCCGCAAAGAATGTACATATCCCGATGGTAAAATGGAGGTACAACCAACCAAGGAGGAAGGATACATGCAAACCACCTCATCAATCACGACTCCGATTCAATGGGCATTAAAAGCCTGCGAAGCGTTAATGGACAAATTTGAGCCGGAGAATCTTCCACCGGATCGATTTCATTACCATCAGGGTGTCTTTCTGTCCGGCATGGAAAAATGCTGGCGGCAGACCGGAGAACAAAAGCTGTACGACTACATCAAAGGATGGGTTGATAGTCAAATTCTCGAGGATGGCAGCATCAAAAAGTTTAAATCCGATGAGTTAGACGACATACAACCTGGTGTGCTTCTCTTCACGCTCTACGAGCAGACGAGAGATGAACGGTACAAAAAAGCTCTGCACACCCTGGTACCCCTGCTGAAATCTTGGCCGACGAATTCCTCCGGCGGATTCTGGCACAAGGGACACTATCCGAATCAAATGTGGCTGGACGGTTTATATATGGCTGGCCCCATTGCCGTACAATATGCCAAAACATTTGGTGAGAGCGATTACATCGACATGATGGTCTTTCAGGCACTGCTTATGGAAAAACATACAAAAGACCCTGCCACTGGCTTGCTGTACCACGGTTGGGACGAAACCAAGGAAGCCAAATGGGCTGACCCTGTAACGGGTCTCGCTCCGGAATTCTGGGGCCGCGCCATCGGCTGGTATCCTGTCGCTTTGCTTGAAATGTTTGAATACATGCCAGAGGATCATCCCGATAAAGCCAAACTCGTGACCATTGTACAGGATCTGCTGATCGCACTGACGAACTACCAGGATCCCACCACCGGATTATGGTATCAAGTCGTCGACAAAGGAGATCACCCGGATAACTGGCACGAAAACTCCTGCACGGCATTGTTTGCTCACTCCATTGCCAAGGCGGTTCGGTTCGGCTATCTGGACGCTCAATATTTGAAGTATGCCTGGAAAGGTTACCACGGAGTCATTGATACACTGAAGTTCGATGAGAACGGTAACGTTGTGATCGGCAACATTTGTATCGGAACGGGAATTGGCGATTATGACCACTATATCGCACGCCCAACCAGCGAGAATGACCTGCATGGAGCAGGAGCCTTTATTCTCATGTGTGTGGAGATGAATCTGGCAGCAAAATAGGTTAGTACCAAAAAAGACAGGGATACTCGTCCCTGTCTTCTTGATTTTCCCTGCTTTTCGTCCGAGGAATATGGGAAGTGTTCCTTATTAAACGGTTCGGCCCGTTCGCTTCCAAAACGTTTTGGTTCTCCCTTTCTTGGCCATGAGGTTTGCCGACAACAGCATCCCCATAATGACGATTGCACCGCCGACGATCTGGGTGATCAGCAATTCCTGACCAGACATTACAGAGAGAATCGCGGTGAAAATGGGCATCAAATTCATCGTGATACTGGCTTTGCCTGGCCCGAGTTCCTTGACTCCCTGGTTCCAGAATAGAAATGACCCGATGGAAGGAAATAATCCTAAATAAAGGATACCTGTAATACCAAAAGAAGTGACGTGCTCGATATGCAGCGGCTGCAGGAACAACAGTGGAGTCATGCAAACGACGCCTATAAAAGCAGTAAAGGCTACAAATGTAATCGGCGGAAGATGCTGCGCTCTTTTGCCGACAATGGAATAGATAGCCCACAGAAATACTGCGAGCAGCATGATGCCGTCTCCCTGATTGTAGTGTGTGCTGAATATCCCGAGCAAATGTCCTTTCGTTAATACCGTCAGTACGCCCAGGAAGGACAATACCAACCCTGCACCCTGCCATCTAGTAATTTTATCTTTGAGAAATAATAGGGACAATACAATCATCACGGCTGGAGTTAAACTGTTAATCAAGCTGCCATTCGTAGACGACGTGTGTTGGAGAGCCGTGTATGTGAGAAGTGTGTAGGCCACAACGCCCACCAGTGACAAGAATAGCAGAACGCCCCAATTGTTCTTCCATACCTTCAGCCATTTTGGCTTCTCTACCAACTGCGCAAGTGGAATCAACACAATAGCCGCAATCAGCCATCGCAAGAAGGATGCCCAGATCGGCGGAAAATCAGACGTCACCGCTTTGCCGAACATCAGGTTTCCCGCCCAAAACAAATTTGCCAATATTAAAAATAGCCAGGCTTTTGCTTTCATCACAATCAAACTCCTATCCACTTTGATTCCAGATCCCTTTACCCTATGGGCATGTTTGAGATTCCGGTAAGTTTCACTTCTGGTTTCTTTTCTGTTTTCTTATAAACATGATACAATACGCTTATCTATAAATAAAATGAATATAATTCATGAAGGAGATACCAAATTTGATATGAATAAATCACTTCTGCAGTTGATCGTCACGATATCGGAGACCCGAAGCTTTACGATAGCCAGCGAGAAAATGAATATGACGCAGCCGGCTGTCAGCCGTGCGGTTACTACTCTGGAACGTGAACTCGGGGTTACGCTGCTTATCCGGGACCGACGCCGTGGTGTTGCGCTAACACCAATCGGAGAGCGAATTGTCCGAATTTTCCGGGAAATCCTTCAAGGTTATGAGAAAATCGATCAGGAAATCGCGAGCGAAAAGGGATTGGAGACTGGTTGCGTCCGTATTGGCGCTTTCCCGGTAGCCTCGTCCTACTTTGTCCCAAAACTGATCCGTCACATTAAGCGACAATATCCCAATCTGGAATTCAGCATTGTGGAAGGTACCATTGCAGAGGTACAGGAATGGTTGGATAATCGGCAGATCGATGTGGGTCTGCTCATCCCGTCGGATGAAACGACCGATTCATTCCCTATTTACCGGGAAGGCATATATGCGGTCATGAGAGATGATCATCCATTAGTCGAGAAGACCATTATTAGTCCTGAAGATTTGCGTGAGGAACCCATGCTGCTCTGGAAAGCTGGATATGAGCCCCCTGTTCTGAAGTGGTTCGAAAGTGCGGGAGTGACGCCAAAAGTGGAATACATCCTCTATAATTACAGAACATCACTTCAAATGATTCTTGCCGGTGAAGGGTTGGCGGTAATGTCGGAGTTGTCACTCCTGGACCTTCCACAGGGTATTTCGCTGAAACGCCTGTCACCTGAAGCCTACCGGGACATTCATATCGCAACCGGTCCCGAGAAAGATTGTACGATAGCGGTAAAAACCTTTGTTGAGGCTGCTCAAAGCCTGTTTTCTTTTCAAACGGATCGTGAACCTTTGATTGACGTTTAAGAACATAAAAAAAGCCGCTGCAATAGCGACTTGTTGAACCTATGTTCTTGTCTGTCCATCATTTTTAAGTAATTAGTGAATGTCTTTCTTTTTGAAGCTACCACCCTTAACTTCTGCTACATCGTAAACGACAACAAAAGCATTCGGGTCTATTTCGTGAATAATTTCTTTTATTTTGCTCTCTTCCATACGGTTGATTACACAAGTGATTTCTTTGAACTGTTCATTGGAGTAACCGCCATAAGCATCGGTATAGGTTGCTCCACGGCCTAATCGGTCACGAATGGTTTCGACCATGATTTCGGGTTGATTCGTGATGATTTTAAACGTTTTGGAGCCGCTCAAGCCTTCTTCAACGATATGAATGACTTTGGAAGCAATAAAATAAGCAAGTGCAGACAGGATCGCCCCTTGCAGACCAAATACGGTCGAAACGACAATAAAGACAAACATATTTAAGAATAAGATTAGATCACTTGTTCCAAACGGAACTTTACGTGAAAGCAGTACAGCTAACATATCTATCCCATCCAATGCCCCGCCGTTACGCAATGCCAGACCCATACCAAAACCGATGATAATCCCGCCGACGACCGTAACCAGCAATGTGTCCCCTTCAATAATTGTAGGCACATGGTGCATTAGACTGGTGCTTACCGCCAGTGAGGCAATACCGATAATCGAGTAGAAAGCAAAGCTTTTACCTATTTGCTTATATCCCAGCCAAACAAAGGGAATGTTAATTACACCAATCAGTATCCCTAATGGCAATCCGAACAGTTGTGAACCAACGATACTCAGACCTGTCACACCGCCGTCTGAGACGTTGTTCGGGATCAATACGGCTTCTAGACCATAGGCAGTAATACATGCCCCGATGATAATCAATAATACTTTTGAGAAAATCCGCGCTTTATTCGATTTTTGTTTTTTCCTTTGATGCATTCATTTTCCCCCTTGGACAAGAACTCATAAAATACAGTCTATAATAATTATCACCGTTTTGACAAATTTTTCGCCGCATGAAGGACATTTTCCTTTACCTTGATCCTTCTGTACTGTTTCGTCAAACGAAAAGAATTTTATACTAGAAGACTTCCAAATCCTGCATTCATAACAGAAAAAAAGCCGCTAAAATAGCGGCTTATCATTGCTTTCAATTCTGATGCTTCATTTGAAAAATCCAACACATGAACAAGCCGTCACCCTATTTGCCGGTTTCAGCAAAGGTTTTAATCCGTTCTCCAATCTGGTCACGTACCCTTTGGAAAACGGTCCATTTCTGTTCATCAGTGCCTTGTGCTTTTGCAGGGTCATCGAAACCCCAGTGTTCCCGCTTCACTTGTGGAGGAGTCATTGGACATTTATCTGCTGCGTCCCCACATAGGGTAACGACGAAATCTGCGTTGTTCAGCAATTCGGAGTCAATCATGTCTGAAGTTTGACTGGAAATATCCAGACCAACTTCCTTCATGGCTGCTACCGCTTTGGGATTTAGGCCATGTGCCTCGATTCCTGCGCTATAAATGTTCCATTCGTCACTAAGGTATTTTTTGGCCCAGCCTTCGGCCATTTGGCTCCGGCAAGAGTTACCTGTACATAAAAAGTAAAGTGTTTTTTTGGTCATGTCTATCGTCTCCTCGTAGTTTGAATTAGATAATGCTTAACCACAGATACAGTCCCACTAGCGTAATAAACAGAGTTGGTACCGTTATAATGATGCCTGTCTTAAAGTAAGTGCCCCATGAGATTTTGACACCTTTGGTGCTAAGCACATGAAGCCAGAGCAGGGTCGCAAGTGAACCAATGGGGGTAATCTTTGGACCTAAGTCCGATCCAATGATATTGGCATAGATGAGCGCCTCCCGAACAGTCCCCGTAGCCGTTGTCGCATCAATGGCTAGAGCATCAATCAACACGGTAGGCATATTGTTCATCAGGGATGAAATAATTGCAGCAATAAAACCCATACCAAGGGTTGCAGCAAACAATCCCTGATCGGCCACAGCCTGGATCGCTACGGCCAGCAGATCCGTCAGACCAACATTACGCAGGCCATAGATGACAACATACATACCGATTGAAAAGAATACGATGGCCCAAGGTGCTTCCTTCACGACCGATGTGGTCGGTACAGCAGAACTTCGGGAAGCCATGAACAGGAAGAACATTGCAACAACACCCGCAATAAGGGATACAGGAAGTCCTATAAATTCACTCGCGAAGTATCCTATAAGCAGAACGCTCAAGACCACCCACGACAACCGAAACATCTTCATATCCTTGATGGCCGTTACGGGAGCTTTCAATTCGCTGGCATCAAAGCGTTTCGGAATACTTTTTCTGAAAAAGAGATACAGCACGCCTATACTTGCAACCAGTGAGAACAGATTCGGAATGAACATTTTCCCTGCGTACTCCATAAAGGTAATACCAAAGAAATCAGCAGAGACAATGTTGACCAGGTTACTTACAACAAGTGGCAAGGATGTCGAATCTGCAATAAATCCGCTGGCGATGATAAATGGGAATACTTTTTTCTCATCAAAGTGAAGTGCTCTAACCATAGCCAGAACTATCGGCGTCAGAATCAACGCTCCTCCGTCGTTGGCAAAGAAAGCGGAAACGATCGCTCCCAGAATCGATACGTATACAAACATTCGGACACCGTTGCCATGTGACGCCTTCGCCATATGTAAAGCAGCCCACTCAAAAAATCCAATCCGATCCAGAATCAACGAAATCAGAATGATTGCAACAAAAGCAAGTGTGGCGTTCCAGACGATTTGTGTAACATCCCATACATCCTTGAAAGTGACTACACCCACAAGTAAAGCGAGAATCGCTCCACCGCAAGCAGACCAACCAATGGACAGGTTTCTAGGTTGCCAAATGACAAGAACTAGGGTTATCAAAAATATAGTGCTCGCAAGAAGCGTAGCAAACAAACACATACACCCCCTATCCGTTTATTATCTTTTATATTTGTATATAATAATATACTTATATATTGTGCAGAAAAATTATTTACACCCTGATGAAATGCCCTCTTTATTTAAAGACTTAAGAATGGCTGCCGAGTCTGGCATAAATTCCAAAACGGACTTAATGTAAGGAGTTTCCTCTACATTCAAAGCGTAATATACCCATTGTCCCCGTTTGCTCTCTTTAACCAGGCCTTGATCCTTTAACTTACGCAAATGTTGACTGATTCCAGGTTGAGACATGCCCAGAATGTCAACAAATTCACATACGCACCATTCACGTTCTTGGAGGAGTGATAATATCGTTAGACGTGTTTTATCGCCCAGCAATTTTAGCTTATCAGATGCTTCTTGAATAGAATTCATCACATGTTCTCCTCTCTGCATATAAGTGCATGCTTATATTATAATACCAAAATGACAAAGTCAATGTTGTGCACAAGAAAGTAAAAATAGAGCGAGGGCTCAAGGCTGAACCATCGCTTCTCTGCTGTTTCACATCTAGTCATTTAATCCTTTCCCATCAAGGATATGAGGGATATATTTTTCGACTCTTGACTCACGAGTTTTGGATTGTTTGGGTGAAGAAAAATGCATGATATACGCTCGTTGCCGCCCCGGCGTCAATCCCTCAAAAGCCGTTTTCAAGTCAGGGATTTCTACGAATTTATTAGCCAGCTCTTCAGGAATGGTGAATTCCGAGTGCTTTTTAAATTCCACTTCCAGACCGGATTTCTCAACTTCAACGGCTTCATCAATATAAGCCTTGATCATCAGCTGCATTTCATCTATCGTTTGAACATTGGTGAACCGAATCTGCCTGGCTGCCTGAACATTCTCCGTTTGTTGAATCAGGATTCCGTGCGGATCCTTCAACAAGGCTCCTTTATGAAACAGCAGTGCACAGTAATCCTTGAAACCATGAATTAAAACGATGTTTTTGTTGTCATATGTATAACAGGGATGCATCCACTTGAACTCCTCCGTCAGTCCGCAGTCAAGTACGATCTCACGCAACAGCTCGAATTCTTCTTTCCAGTTCTTAAGCTTGTTAAAATAAGGATCAATCTTCGTATTTCTTTCACCTTTCAACATAAAATTACCCCCTGATACTTTTGGTTATAATCCATGGTTCAGAATAAAGGACAAGCATAAGCTTAAAAATATATGCTTATCCTCCATTTTCAATTAGGCCAAGATCTTTTCAAGCTCGTCGCACCATTTACTCCAGCCATACTTAGCTCCACCCAGTGCCTGAGCGTTAGAGATTCCAGTTTGTTCGAGGTGAAGGTTAACCTTTCCATCTCCTAGGTCCTGTAGTGTGCAGGTAATCGTATGCTTCTCACCGCTCTCCCAAGTATAGGATAACCGGTGAGGTTCGTCCACGATCAGTACTTCACCTTCAATAATTCCATTCCAGTACTCCGTAGCCTGCGTGCGGAATTGAAAACGATGTCCAACGACCGGTTTAAAATCATTAACCATTCCTTGACCGGTATGGATGTTGGCCATCCATTTGGCAAGCTTGTTTGAATCAGTTAAGGCTGACCACAGCTTCTCGACCGATGCTTATACTGATAATCCAATTCCTATGTTAAACTCATTCTTCTTCCTCCTCTAATAGTTGGTCCAAGCACATCATATTTATACTCCAGAACTTGCTGTAAAAAGCCAACCAATTTTCAACTTCTCTAAGTGGAGAGGCGTTTAGCCTAAACCGCGTTTCTCTGCCGACCTTTCGATCAACAACCAGACCAGCCTCTTTCAGGATGTTCAAATGCTTGGATACCGCTGTTCGGCCCATGGAAAACCGTGCCGTTAATTCATGAAGCGGTACTTCCTCTGCTTGAGCTAACAGCTGCATAAGTTGGCGCCTGGTTGGATCGGCTATGGCGACAAAAACATCCCGTGATTGCTTGTTCTCGCTCATACCACTCCCCTCCAATCTTCACTATGGATAAATATGGATGGTGATCCGGAGGGACAATTGTTGATCTCCTGCCTCTCTATAGCTTGCGGCTTTTTGGTCGCAGCGCCCAAGATGCAATATTTAGAGCAGCATAGCCGCTGCTACCTTTTCTCATTTGGACACCATTTAGTGTCGATTTGATTATACGACACCTATCGGTGTCATGTCAATAAAGTTTTAAGTACACTTTCCAAAATTTTCTGCACTTCGAAATAATGAAAATAAAAAACACCTCTTATGAGGTGTAATGTTACTTACCAGATGGAAAAGTATTCACTTAGTGAATCCTGATCCTATTTCCAAAAAGCCACTAATTTACGGCCATCAATGGGCTCTCACCCATTCCCCCTGCTCAAATGCCTACATACTATACACCAGACTAATGAACAGGAGTGATGCTGTATGACATTTTTACCCCCTTTTGGACCCGGCGGAGGATTTGGTGGACCTGGAGGTCCTGGAGGGATTTTCGGACCAGGTGGTCCTGGCGGTCCCGGAGGAACACCTGGTCCTCCATCGTTCCCTGGAGGCGGAGGCGGCGGACCCCAAGGTGTGCAGCCCCCCCCTGGGCCACCACCTTCATTCATTCCACAGCAATCCCCTTCGTTGTTTGCAGTAGATCCGAGAGCAATATCCGGTTGTCTGTTCCGCTACACGTATATATGGCCGAATCAGGGGCCCGGCTTCTGGATGTATCCGGTATTTGTCGGCAGAAATTCGGTGGCTGGCTTCCGTTGGAATGGTTTCTTCTGGCTGTACAGCGGCATTGATCTGCAGCGAATCAGTTCGTTTAGCTGTTTTTAGTACTTCATTACCCTGCTTGCGGATCACTCCGCATACAGGGTATTTTACTTGCTCTACTTTTTGATCGAGTCTAATGATCCTCTCATCTTGCCAGTCAACCATAGCACAATAGGGAACACAATGCCGAAGATCATGGCGTAGTAGGGCCATATTTGATTGAACTCAATGATAAATGAAATGTTTGGCCAAATGAAATCAGCCATAGCTAATACAATCAGCACCAGCGGAACTAGCAGAGCGTTAGCACTTCGAAGTCGAAAAGCCTCTGCAAGTCCTTGCGAAGAAATATACAGCAGCAGCGCAAGTCGAAAGAAAATGGTAACGAACCAGACCACTGCAAGGATGATTTCAAATCGTTGAAGAAACTCGCCGATACTGATGGTTCGATCAATAAAAAATGTGGGAAACGTCAAATCCGCCACTACACCCGCGCTGATCACTGTGATGATTTGCAGAACCATGAAAAAATACATCACTCCGCTAATCAAAGCACTTGCTATCACCGACTTTCTCCACTGTTTTGGATCCGAAAAGTGATGTGCAAAGAAAAGATACAGGATCGCTTCCAAATAGGGAAACGCCAATAAATTAATGGATGCGAGAACGACAGGTTTCAACCCATTTTCCAAAATAGGAAGCAGATTGTTAGGCTCTGACCCAGGAAGAAGAGTAATCCTGACCAATAGAAACAAGGCTAGAAGGAAAAAGAACAGAATCTCCGCACAACGGCCAATAACAACTGGACCCGACTTAACGGCGAAATAAACGGCTATAAGCATAATGAAATATACGGCATCATAGGGAGTTTCCGGCATAATGGATGTCGTGACAAAGTCGCCTAGGTTTCGAAGCGTCATGACACACTCAAGAAAGGGGTAACAAACTATGAAAACGGTGGCTATCGTTCCGCCCAAAGGACCGAAGAGACAGCGGAGATACTCCACGAAGGACCTTACCTGCATTTTTCTGACGATGGAGGTATATAACGGGATAAATAACAGATGGAACAGCAGGGAAAGAGGAATGGAAAGCCAAGCATCCTGTTTAGCGACAGAACTAAGGGCAGCCGGGAGCACTAGATAGGCGCTTCCGATTTGATACAGTGCAAACCATGTAATAGCCTGTCGAACGGTCAACTTGGTATTCACTCCATTACCCCCTAAGATAATATGTTTACAAAGAACTGGCTTACCGGTTGAAATAGGATTCGAATACCCATCAGTGGACTCGGCAGTTTCATGTTGGCAATTTCCAGGACGATCAATATAACGCCTATAGTCAACAGTACCGAACTATATACGATCTCACGTATGTAATGCTTCTCCTTCAAATTTCGAAACTCATATGACATGGTAAGGATCACAACTACAAGAATCACATACTGCATATACGTTCACTCCTAATTGTGCGAATCCGAATCCATAGGATTTGTAATTTTTCCAAGACGGTTTAAATGATAGCGGAGATCAAGATTCACCTCGAGTGTTTGAAACTTTTGCTTCCAGTCCGCTTTCCATTCATGCCATTCATGTGGAAACTTTTGATGAAATACTTCTCCAAACCCGAATATATCCGAACCGATCTGCTACGCATTCCGAATGCCTTCCTTCAAGATTTTTTCTTGTTCCTTTCTGGCTGCTTCTTGAAAATCATTGAACGTCGTCTCATCCATAAGGTCTGCTTTGCATTCGACCTCCCCAATGTTGGCTTCTGTATCCACAACAAGAGTAATGTGCGGTTCGTGATTCTTTATATGTGGAACAATTTTAACTTTGTTACGTATGACTTCAAATGCAAACGTCCCTTTTTGATTCGGACAACTAATGGAAGAGACTGTACTGGAAACACGGTTGGATATGTAGGTAAAGGCTTTGCTTTTGGATTCGTCCATCCAGCCGATCAGCCGGTCACCCTGAAACACGCCAATCCCGGTAAATGAATAATTCACATGTTGAGGTGACTTGGTCACATTATCAGTGCTCAGGCCTTTTTCTAAATTGTGCAATCGAATACCCGTAAGAACCGGTTCTATGCCTTCTTTCGTTAAACGCTGCAAAATATCTTTAACATTGACTGCGGAAGTGGGCGCCCATGTTTTCTCGGACACATTCAAAGCTTTATACATATCCATAGCAGGCAAAACCTCGGTAGGAGCAACAAAAGTAACGGCTTCCTTAGCCGAACTCCCTCTGACAACGGCCAGATGAAAATCAGGCCGCACTTCATGATCGCGGAACAGAAAATCCAGCGGCTCCTTAATGCCCTTTTTTGCCGTTTCCTCGCCAAAGATTACAAACTTCAAGTGAGACAAATACATTTTCCGGGATGATTCCGTTGTGAGTTTTCGAAGGGCTTCAAATAGCGTATTGGCGCGGCTTGAGAAAACGATCGTCGGCGTTCGTTCCATAGCTCGATTACGAGACATTTGTGAGGGGTCAACTACTTGCAGACTGATTTCATATTGGTCATCTACAGTATCAATGCCCATAGCCATCACAACGGATATTTCGTTTAATTCCTTACTATTCCAACAACCCGTAACAACGATCATCATCAAGGTGTACATCATCAGTGTGAATATGGCAGATCGGTACGAGTTCATTGGGCTTACTCCTTTTGTTTTTTGTGTTGATTTGTTTTATTGCTAAATGGAAAACGCAATATGGCATCCCTCTGCTTAGACGAATTATAATTGGCGAATGGACTCATATACGGTACACCGAAGGAATGAAGGCTATTCAAGTGTACCAAGAGAATGAGAAGGCCAATAGTCAATCCGTACACCCCAAACATCGCGGCTAGTCCGATAAAAGCGAACCGTAATATCCGGATTGGAATGGCCATCGTATATGAGGGAATAACAAAGCTGGAAATCGCAGTAATGGCTACAACGATAACCATAACAGCCGAAACGATGTTTGCTTCTACGGCTGCCTGGCCGATTACAATGGATCCGACGATGGAAACTGCCTGACCGACCGTCCGTGGCATACGTAGACCAGCCTCTCTCAGGATCTCAAAAATCACCTCCATGATCATCGCTTCGACAAATGCCGGAAATGGTACTCCTTCACGTTGCGCGGATAAACTTAACAATAGAACCGTTGGGATCATGTCCTGATGAAACGTCGTTAACGCTACATATATGGCAGGGGCCAACATGCATATGGCCAGGCAGATGTACCTTAATATTCGAATAATACTGCTGTAAATATAGGACTGATAGTAATCCTCCGCGGATTGAATGAAATCAACAAATACCGCAGGTGCAAGGATTACGAAGGGAGTTCCATCCACAAATATCGCAATTTTTCCCTCCATCACTCCAGCTGCAATAGAATCAGGACGATCTGAATTATAAAATATCGGGAAAATCGTCAACTGTTTATTCTCAACAAGACATTCTTCGAGGTACTCACCTTCAAGTACACGATCTACACGCATGTTCTTTAATCTGGATATCATGCTCTGCACCATGTCCTGATCAGCAATTCCATGCATATACATGACCGAAATGTCCGTCTTTGTTTTTTGACCAACTTTGACGTTTGTCAGCCTAACTCTTGTATCCTTCACTCTGCGGCGAACCATTGTCGTATTCGTGCGTAACGTTTCCGTAAACGATTCTTGCGGACCTCTGATAACAGGCTGCGCCTTCGATTCCGTAATGCTGCGTTCTTCCCATCCAGGCAAAGCAATGATCAAACCCTCATTCATACCGTCCAATAACAGAAGAACTCCACCCGAAAGGATTTGATCCAACGCATCTTCAAAGCTCTGAATCAGACTTGCTTCACCGACATCTAAAATGCCATCCTTTATGAACGTTAACGTGATCTCATCAGAAGAGGAGCACTCATGCAGCGGACGAATTACGTTGTCCTGTACCTTCTGCATGTCGGTCATTCCATCCAAATAAAAAAGTGCGGCGTGGTTGCTGCCGATCGCAATTTCACGAACCACAACATCGGAACTGTTTCCCATGAAGTCACAAATGAGATCGATATTTTGGCAAATTTGGTTGGAAAATTCGGGCTTCATTTAGTACCAATCCCCCTCATTTATGTAGTATTGGTACTAAATGAAATAATAAACAAAACGTTCTTATCTTCGTGCTTGCAGCATTAGCCGTAAGATTATACCCTTATATGGCAAAAAGACCGTCCAGCAGGACGGTCTTCAAAGTAGTATAGAGTTTGACCTTATTCCAAACCTTTTTTACCGTAATCCGTTAAGAATTCAACGGTTTGTGGATCATAGTGGGAGAAAAAGGCGCTTTGTTCTGTATCCAGCGCAGCTATCTTTTCCATATCCATCGAGGTTAATTGAAAATCAAAAACATTAAAGTTTTGTTCCATTCTGTCTTTATTGACTGTTTTCGGAATGACCACTACTCCTCGCTGAATCAGGAAGCGTAAAGCAACTTGAGCTGTCGACTTATTGTATTGATCACCAATCTCTTGCAGCGTAGCATTGGTGAACAGATCGTTTTTCCCTTCTGCAAAAGGACCCCAGGATTCAATCTGCGTATTGTATTTTTTCATAATTTCATGAGCTTTGACCTGCTGGTTGAACACATGGGTTTCTACCTGATTAACAGCCGGCACTACCTCGCTGAACTGAACCAGGTCGATGTATCTGTCCGGATAGAAGTTGCTTACACCGATCGCTTTGATTTTACCAGCCTTATAGTATTCTTCCATTGCACGGTATGTCCCATAATAATCATTGAATGGCTGATGGATCAGGAGCAAATCCAGATAGTCGAGCTGGAGTTTTCTCAGGGATTCCTCAATGGATGCTTTTGCTTTTTCATAGCCTGCATTGGAAATCCAGACTTTGGTCGTGATGAAAAACTCTTCTCTCGGCACTCCACTTTTCTTGATGGCTCGGCCCACTGCTTCTTCATTTCGGTAAGCCTGTGCAGTATCAATGGAACGGTAACCTACACTTATCGCATCAAGCACACATTTTTCGCATTCAGCCTGATCTGGAATTTGATACACTCCATATCCTAGAATCGGCATCTTTACCCCATTATTTAAAGTTACATATTCCATTTCAATTCCTCCTCATGATTAGTTGAAAGCATGTTTCATGAATGATCGGAAAGTCTTCCGTTCTTCAAATGCCTTCCTCGGCCCTTTCTCTTATATTATTGGGATAATGTCATTTCATATTTTCTACAGCAACAATCCCTCGAATAATCAATCCATGCTCTGCTTATTCGTATTATGCACCAATCGAAGGAGCAACCGTTATCTCATTTGTCTCAAATGATTGCCTATTCCTCTCAACACCTCTCAGTCAATGTTACTGCATATCGAAAAGGCAAGCCAATTTGAGTTCGGCTTGCCTTCCATATGATGCTGAGCAATCTGTTCTTTCTTGTAATGTGACTAACTAATTACTCTAATGATCTGTAGCTGCTTAACCATTGAAGTACAGCTAACGCCTTATCTTGGATCAAATCCGGATCATGAGTTTTTTCCAGTTGGGGTAAGAAATCCGTATATTGGGATAAGTATTCACTCACACACCAACGCACTGCCCAGTTCGTATCTGTAGACCATGGAATCCATTTGGGAGCTTCCACTTCGTCTGCATCTTGTAACAATCCATACGCATACCAGCCACGGACCCCACCCTCACTTTCTGCGCTTAATCTCTCCCAGAACGTTGCTCTCTCCTGTTCATTTTCCGGTTTAATTAAGGCGAATACGGCAATTTTTCTAACGACGGAGGAATCATCTTCAGTGAACTTCCATAAATCTTGACGAGTACATTGTTGACGTTGAACAAGACTGGTTAGAGCTAACCCTCTCTCGATCTCATCCGAAGAATGAATAGATGCTTGGGCAATCGTTTTAACGCTTGGTAAGCAATTTATACTTTTACTTTTTGGGAGCTTATCCCCCATCTCCAAGCTATTAGTAACTCTACCGACATTTATTCTTGGGGCATTATTGTCATATTCGATTAATGGATCTCCGAACTCAATTAGTAACCTACGCAGGTCTTTTGAGCTTATTTCAGGGTATTTAGAAAACAAATATGCAGCAGCACCTGTTACAAGCGTTGCAGCACCAGAAGTACCCCAATAATACGATATTTTCTCAGGTTTCTCTTTGGATTCACAGAATGGAATCGTTAAATATACTCTTGGAGCTAAAATATCAGGTCTATAGTGTCCGTCACCATTTCTGCCAAAAGGTTCATCAGGGTAGGGGACATGCAAATGACGATTTGCTTTTCCACGATCATTGTAGCCACCCACGGTAAAGTAATCGATAGGTGGCATGATGTTGCCTAATCTTGTATTGCCGTTGGAGCAAATCACAAGTATGCCTTGCTGGAGCGCAGAATCCAAAGCTTGAACTGTAGAGTTCTCCTGGGTATGGTTTAGGTGAACAATATGATCTGAAGCCTGCCAACCCATACATAAAATGATTTTAATATTCCATTCGGTTTGTTCCGTTAATATCCAATCCATTCCTCTTTTTAAACGCTCTCCTTCACCCTCCGTGAATGCTCCATGATCGAGCACAATATAGTTCGCTGCAGGTGCTAGTCCTACATGCGTTTGTCCCCCGATCACAAATGGCATATGTGATAGAGCAAGTACAGTTTGTAAGCCATGTACACCCATTTCCACATCTTTCTCCGGGGGAGGTTCTAGCGCAACATTGCTGCATTCTATAGACAAGTCATCATGGACGGTGACCTGCTTGATCCGATGACCTAAATGTCGAATCGTATGATGGGGCTTAATTTTATCAATAATTACAATTCCAATATTTTGTCCTGAGTGATTAAAATCAGGCGGTTCCCTAAAACCTAGTCTTGCCCATGTCGGATCAGGAATGTTACCTTCCATAATCGTTATCTCCTTATTAAACCGTATGAATTTAGTTTACATAATAAATACTGTGGTAACTTATGAAACCTAGTAATTTAACATCCTCATGTTTTAAACAGGAAAAACAACGTTTAGCTCTCCATTCGTAAAAAATCCGACTCCTGTGCTATGTATATATTCACCATGTTCCATCTTCACCCTGCTTTTTCTGTAAAACAAAACCGCTCCCCGGTGAAATACAGGAAACGGTTAACGGTGGAAACAGACAGCATCTCTAACAGTCGTAAACCATACAACCTGCTTTAAACATTAGACGCCTGCTTGGTTTCTTCTAAATCACCTAAAACGATGTTTCTCCATCCACCTAGCTGTGTCATGTCCACCCCATCCTGAGCAGCTGATGCTTCGCAAATGAAGCCCGACACTACCCTGCCGTCATACAGCTGGATTTTACCCATGCCCAATGGAGCCGGGATGGCTGCAGTAAACGCACCAAAGGAGGAAAGTGGCATGCTCCAGAGCTCCAGTTCAATGGCTTCACCATTTTCATGTGTATGCACCAGGCCCGGCTTTGGAGGATTCGTATCCAGTTTGTACAACCGATATGCCGGTGCCGTTTGTGCTTCCTCCACAAAGAAAGCGCCGAAACTAGTCATCTGGGGTTCCAGTGACATGCCCCTCATATGCAGGCCACATACAGCAACCAGGATACGTTCCTGGTATTGCTCAACCATTTTTGCCGCTTCAACCATGGCAGCTTCATGCTCAGGCAGTGTAAACAGCGTTATTCCAAAAGGCATATCCTCTGCCACTTTGCCTGCCGGAATAGCGATGGCGCTTAGATCGAGCAAATTGCAGTGGTTCGTGTACAGCCCCATTTGGCTGTTGGTTTGGACCGGGTCTTGACACACCTGTTCTCTTGTCCACGTTCCTCCGCAGGTTGGCAGTATAAGGACGGCATTCTGCAGCAGCTCTTCCGTGCTGCGCCGAATTTCAGCCAGTCGGTGCTGTGCACGAAATAGTGCAGCAGCTGTAAACGTCTCCTTGCTGCCTGTTCGAAGGATATTCTCCGTCACGGGAAACAGCGTCCCAGGATGCTGCTCGACGAACATCTCCAGATCTGCCCAGCGTTCAGCAACAAGCGGTCCTTCATACAGAAGTGCTGCTGCTTCTTGCAGCAAAGAGATATCGACCTCTTCCACGTTTAACCCCGACTGCAGCATGGTTTGTTTGGCTGTTAGCCAGGCAGTTTCGTATGCCTCAGCGAATGGACCAAAAAAGTTCAGCTTTCCCTGGGGGAGCAACCACTTGGCAGGTGCCCGAGTCGGACCCAAAGGACGATCTTTCGAAAAGGGATCTTCACTGTGCGGGCCACGTACCGTCCGGTCAACTGCAACGGCATCTTCCAAATCATGCGCAAACACGGTAATGCAATCAATGCTGCGGCATGCAGGCACCAAACCGGTGGATGGCCAAGCACCTACAGCAGGCTTGTAACCAATCAGACCATGCAGTGCGGCCGGAATCCTGCCCGAACCGGCAGTATCCGTGCCCAGCGAGAAAGCTGCTTGCCCAAGCGCCACCGCTACCGCTGAACCTGAACTTGATCCTCCGCTGATAAGTTCAGGCCGTAATGCGTTATGCGTCTCACCGTAAGGACTTCTCGTACCAACCAGCCCTGTGGCGAATTGATCCAGGTTGGTTTTACCGACAGGAATGGCCCCTGCGGCGATCAATCTTTCCACCACAATCGCATGTTGTTCGGAGATTGATGAGAACTCGGGACATCCAGCCGTTACAGGCCAGCCCCGAACCTCGATGTTATCTTTGATTGCAAACGGAATGCCCCACAGTGGATATTCGGTAACGGACATATGTTGAATATTGACCAGATATGGAGCTATAAGCTCCAGTGACGGGGGGGTGATCCAGACATGATAGTCTTCTGAATCCCGTGCTCGCTGGACAATGCTCTCTATGACTTCCAAAGGTGTGAAGCTTCCTCGAAGATAACCTGTGCGGAGTGCTTCAATTGTCATGATTTTCGGGATCGCATGTACCGTCATGATGCAACCTCCTCCTTACTCGTTGGGATGATGGCAGCAATCCAGTCCCCCGACTTAATCTGATCTCCCGGCGATACATAAATGGAAGCGATGATTCCATCCGTTGGAGCGAGCTGCGGGAACTCCATTTTCATACTTTCTTCTATTATAATGGTGTCGCCCTTTCGAACTTCCTGTCCTTGCTCAACCAGCACCTTCCATACACTTCCCGACATGGAACTGCTCATGCCCAGACTTCCTTCCGGCATCTCCACTTCCTCCATTGCAGCCGCTGCTTCAGGCTCGGATACATACTCGGCAATACCAAGCTCCTTCCAGTAATTTCGTTCAGCCTGAAACGCGCTCTGCTGCTGCTGACGGAAATGGCCCGACTCGTTTTCAATGGTTCCCAGCCAATCCAGATACGCTCCCAAATGAAAAGTGGTTTCTTCCACCTCCAGAGCGAAGCCTCCACGCGGAAACTCCTCACGCATGTTCAGCAGCTCTGTTTCCGAAACTGGATAGAACTGAAGCTGATCAAAGAACTGCAGCAGCCATGGTTTCCCTGCTTCGAAATTGCTTGTTTCTCTAAACGAGTTCCACATTTGTACTGTACGACCAACGAACTGATATCCGCCTGGGCCTTCCATACCATATACACAGAGATATGCGCCGCCAATGCCGACGGCATTCTCCGGAGTCCATGTCCGTGCCGGGTTATATTTGGTTGTTACAAGTCGATGGCGTGGGTCCAGCGGTACGGCTACCGGAGCACCAAGATACACGTCTCCAAGTCCCATAACGAGATAGGAAGCATTAAACACGATCTCCGCTACCTCTTCCAGTGATCCAAGTCCATTCATCCGCCGGATAAACTCCAGGTTGCTAGGGCACCACGGTGCATCTGGTCTAACATTTTGCTGGTACCGTTCGATAGCAAGTTGGGTGGCCGGATCATCCCAGGACAACGGTAATTTGACGATTCGCGAAGGCACTTCAATCGTTTCCAGTTCCGGAAGCTGCAGATCCAAATCCATGATTAGGGCAGCCGCTTCTTTTACCGTCATGCGGGAAGCATCCAGATGGATTTGCAGAGAGCGAATACCTGGAGTCAACTCGATATATGGAATGTTTCCATCCTGTTTGATCGTTTCCATTAGCACGTAAGCCTGGAAACGATATAACAGGTTCAATTCGCGTTCGCCATACTCGACCAAAATATTTTCATCACCAGAGCAGCGTACGGTAATAGAGAAGCGTCGGCCTTCTACCGCTTGGGCTAATATCGGCATATACTCACCAGTAGAGGTTTCGGGTAAAACGGGAAACGGCAGCTGACCACCCAGTTCTCTTAAATATAGCTCTTGTTCCGCTCTCAACTGTTCAGCTTCCTCAACGGTCATGAGTCGGAAGCGGACTTTGTCTCCCGGGCTTAATTGGCCGAGCTTCCACAATTCTGCGGTCGCCGTTGTGACCGGGCAGACGAAACCACCAAGGCTGGGACCATCCGGACCAAGCAGAATCGGCATATCACCCGTCAAATCCAATGCACCCACAGCATAAGCATTGTCGTGTATATTGGAAGGATGCAGTCCTGCATCTCCACCGTCGGTTCTTGCCCACAGCGGAGCCGGACCAACTAATCTGACGCCTGTTCTGGAACTGTTGAAATGCACTTCCCATGTGGTCTCGGTCAACTGATCCAGATAGGCCGGAAGCACGTATTCGTCGGTACAATGTGGTCCTGGTATTACGCCAATCGTCCATTCGTTATTGTATTCGGGCCTCCGATCAGGCGCTAGAGGTGCAAGTGCGCCAAGAGTTCCTTTTTCTTCGCACACCCGAAGCACAGCGCCTGTTCGCAGCGCACTTCCGCGATGTCCACCGAATCCGCCCAAAGTAAATGTAGCTGCACTCCCCAGAGTGAGCGGCATATCGAGACCGCCGGATACGAGCAAATATGTCCGCATGCCTTGTTTGGCTTCGCCCAAGGTCAGCACCGAACCAAGGGATGCTATTGTCGGCGTGTACGGTTCAACGATAACACCATCCAGTTCGGCATGCATGTCAGCCCCGGTTAAGCAAAAGGTGATTTCATCCCTGAAGCGGTACGATCCCCCGCGAAGTGTCATTTCCAGTCCGGCCGCTTGTGCGTCATTGCCTAACAGCCTGTTGCCTATGCGAAAAGCAAGCTGATCCATCGGACCGGATGGCGGTACACCGATATCCCAATAGCCAATTCTTCCAGGACTGTCCTGTACGGTTGTCTGAACACCGCCATCCAATACTTCGATCGCATACTCCATTGGTTTAAAGCCAGAAAGCATTCGGGTATGCACTTCTCCACTTTTGAATGAATCGCTGTGCAGAAATGCTTCAATATAAGACTGATTGGTCGTTACACCATACACCCTGAGCTGACGCAGTGCATCCTTCATTTTGTCTATTGCTTCGCTGCGTGTGTTAGCATGTACGATCAATTTGGCAAGCATCGGATCATACAGCGTAGTAACGATTAATCCAGGCTGAATCCAGCTCTCGATTCGCACGTTCTCTGGCCAGTTAATAGCGTCGATACGTCCATCGCTTGGCCGAAAATCATTCATGCAATCCTCTGCATACAAGCGCACTTGCAAACTGTGCCCTGTTGGCGCGGGGACCGAAACGTTCAAAGAACCAGATTCATTCGCAGCTTCCTTGACCATCCATTCCACCAAATCAATGCCAAGTACCTCTTCCGTCACCCCATGCTCTACTTGAAGCCTTGTGTTCACTTCCAGGAAGTAAAATTGCTGCTCTTCGGGATCGTACAAAAACTCCACCGTGCCCGCATTACGATAACCTGCGGAAATCGCCAGTCTTCGGGCACATTCATGCATCTCTTGCCGAATGACATCTGGCAAGTTAGATGCCGGGGTTTCCTCGATAATTTTCTGATTGCGCCGCTGTACCGAGCAGTCCCGCTCCCCCAAAGCCAACGCTTCGCCGTTACCTGTGCCGAAAATTTGAACCTCGACGTGACGCGCACGCGCAATATATTTTTCGAGAAACACACCGCCGTCATTAAAATTGGCGGATGCCAGGCGAGATACCGATTCGAACGCTTCCTTCAATACCTCTTCGCTTTCGCAGACCCGCATGCCAATCCCACCACCACCAGCCGTTGATTTCAGCATGACGGGATAACCGATTTCTTCAGCCTGTTGAACGGCTTCCTCCAGAGAATGCATTAGACCCGTGCCTGGCAGCAAAGGTACGTCCGCTTCCGCCGCCATCGCTCGTGCGGTATGCTTTAAGCCAAATAGCTCAATATGCTCGGGAGAGGGACCGATAAAAGCAATGCCCTGTTCTGCACATGCTTTGGCAAAGCCTGCGTTCTCGCTCAAAAATCCGTAGCCAGGATGAATGGCGTCTGCCCCTGCTTCCAGAGCGGTCTGGAGGACCAAGTCAGCGTTAACGTAACTCTCTCTCGCAGGACCTTCACCGATCAGCACTGCTTCGTCTGCAAGCTCAACATGAACACTATCGCGGTCTGCCTTGGTGTAGATGGCTACACTGGAAATGCCCATCTGACGCAAAGTTCGGATAATGCGTACCGCAATGGCACCACGATTGGCGATCAATACTTTTTTAAACATTGGCGTTCGCTCCTTCTGCGTCCCAGATAAGCACTTTGGCCGGAGTGGGGTTATAGGCATTGCATGGATTGTTCAACTGTGGGCAGTTGCTGATTAGAACCGTTACCGGAGCCAGGGCAAGCAGCTCAACGTAACGACCCGGTGCGGAAATGCCGTCCGCAAATGTTAGTTCCCCTTCGGGCGTAACCGGCACATTCATGAAAAAGTTAACGTTAGGGGCGAGATCCCGTTTGGTGTATTCATCTCGCTGAGAGAGCATCAGCATGAAAGTGTCGCGGCAATTGTGCATCGGAAGTGTATCGTGTGCATAGCGAACCGTATTGCTCTGTGCTGAGCACGCGCCGCCAATCGTATCATGCCTGCCGCAAGTATCAGCCGTAATCCGCAACAACTCTTTGCCTGATTCGGTGAGCAATGTAGAACCTGTCGTCAAGTACAGATTCCCCTGGTGGGTAATCGTGCGTACGGCGCTGTAATGGTCGGTCGGATCTTCCGTGGAATAGAATAGTGTATCAACGGCCTGATTGCCTTCCATATCGACAATGCGCAGGATTTGCCCTGGCAGCAGATCATGTAACCAGCCGTCACCGGCAGGAATCACGTGTTCATACATAGCTTTCTCCGTCTGCATTTGACTCTGTACTGGTTGAATGGTACTCATATTAGTTGGCCCCCTTCAGCAAAGCATAGGCATTCCATGTATTTTCAAACGCTCTCCGATTCTCATCACAGTGCATGACGCATGAGTCCAGTTCAGATACCGGTTCGGCATCGGACACCGAAACGATAATGCTTGCATCAGGATATTGCCCTGAAGGATCCAGCGGATGCGGCGTATTCGATAGCACAAGCAGAATATCCATTTCCGTGCGGATCGTAACCGAGCGTTCTGTCGTTTCTTGTGACGTGTACTTCATCGTTCCATCCAGCTCGCATACGACCTTGGAGAAAAAGTTGATCGGAACCGCGATGTCTCGCGGCGACAGATGATGCCGGAATAGTTCCACCTTGAAGTTCTCTTCCCCGCTTCTCAACCAGTCGTTGCGCTGAGTCTGATAAGTTGTTTTCCCGTATTTCTCATCGGTAGCCTCACGTGTCGTATATCCCGATAATGGATCATGCCAGCCGACCGTATCCTCCGTAATGGAAGCAAGCACCTTCCCTTGATCGCTCATCAGTACATTGCCTGTCGTCAAATAAGCGGTATGTTGGGCTTTCAGCGTATCAGGCATGTTATAGCGTTCCGCCGCATCAAGAGTATGGAATAACAATGCTGATACGTTGGCCCGATCACCTGTTGCCGTTAATGTGATCGCTTTTCCTCTTCCTACATGGGCAGACCATTTGCTGCCAGGCTGCATTGTCATCGTAAATATGGGTGTCATTGTTCATTCCTCCTGTAGAAAAGTATAGAAAAAAGCCCGGGAGAAACATCAAAGATTGCTCTTTGATCGATTCTCCCGGGCTTTTATCCCGCCGTGTACATCAGGTTATATACCCCATGCGTTTTCTCTCGGACCAGTCAGCCGTGTACGGCTCGGAACCCTAGAAAACATTGTATGCAATTCATGTTATGAATACTAACATCAAATATCATATTTCACAATAGTTTTTTTGAAAAAAACTAAAAAACAGTCCATTTCGTTTGTGTTTATTTCTTAATCCGCTCAAAATGACGAAAATACTACTATAGAAAATGAACGAACGTTCGTATATCTTCGAAAAAATAACTTGATTTTTAATAAAACCCCTGCAAGAATGTGAAGTGTCATGACATAGCTAAACGTTGTATCATTTTCGATATTGAAGGAGGTTCTGTAATGTCACAAAATATAACACTCAAAAGAAATCTCTCCTTGAGCCATGTGGTGACCATGGGGCTGGCCTGGATGTCTCCCATGATTTTTTTTACAAGTTTTGGCGTGCTTCATGAAGGATCTCAAGGAATGCTGCTCGCTGCCTACGTCCTTGCTTTTGTAGCCATTTTATTTACGGCAGCCAGCTATGGACAAATGGCCAAAGCTTTCCCCGTGTCCGGTTCGGCATACACTTATGTAAGTCAGGCGATGAACCCCTTTATCGGCTTTTTGGTCGGCTGGGTGATTCTACTCGATTATCTGTTTTCCTGCATTGTAGCTGTTCTCATGTTTGGCATTAATCTTCATGCCCAGTTTCCCTCCATCCCTTCAGCAGTCTGGATTGTGCTGCTCACCCTTATTGTGATGACCATCAATGTGATCGGCATCAAAACGTCCGCAAACGTCAACAAAATATTCGTGCTGATGCAGATCATTTTTATAGCAGCTTTTTGCGCCTTTCTTGTATACAAAGCCATGACCCAAGGGGTGTCAGCAGGATTCAATCCCCTTCATTCGGTAGAAGGCGTTCCTTTCTCCGCGGTAATGGCCGGTGCTTCTCTCGTCTGTTTTTCATTCCTTGGCTTTGATTCCATTACAACGATGGCAGAAGAAACACGTAAACCCGAAAAAACGATACCTCGGGCCATTCTAATTATCGTCAGTGTTGCAGGCATTATGTACTTCGCAACGGCTTATTTGATTCAACAAATGTACCCTTCCTTCACGTTTACACATATGGACTCCGCAGGATTCGAATTAATGCAGGTCATTGGTGGAGGAACACTTGCATCCATCTTTACCTTTGTCGTCATTTTCTCCGTACTGGCGCAGGGCATGTCCTCCATGACAACTGTTTCGAGGCTGCTGTTTGTCATGGGAAGATCCTCCTTGCTGCCACGGAAATTCAGTTCAATCCATCCCAAGTTCCGTACGCCAGTATTCAATATCGTGCTGGTCAGTGCCATTTCGCTGGCTGCATTGTTCATCAGTCTTGAGACAGCCATCATGTTTGTCAGTTTTGGTGCACTAACTGCCTTCCTGTTCGTCAATCTCTCCGTCATCTGTCATTATATGATTCGTGAGAAAAAGCGCAGTGTACAGGACTGGGTTCTACGAATGGTTTTTCCTTTGTTAGGAGCCCTATTCATTTTATATCTCATCACTCAACTTGAAGCTTCCTCACTGCTGCTCGGCACGGGATGGATCGTTGTGGGCCTGGTTCTGTATGTGAATCAGCGCATCAGAAGCACATCAGCACAAAACGCGCTGCCTGAAATTGAAGAAGCGATGTAACCCCAAACATTTATTCGGAGGTTTCACCCGTCTGTACAGTAAAAAGAACCCGAATGTCAAATTCAGGTTCTATTTTGGATCATTTATATTATTTTTAATGCTAAAGCAAATCCGGCAATGACTTTTCTGAGTTATACGAGAGATTTGGTCATTATAAAATCGATTTGTTCTTCATCCCCCATATAGAATGAGTGTGCTCCTGTTTGAACAAATCCCATTTTGTTATAAAATGCAATCGCATTATCATTTTTTTCCCACACGCCAAGCCAAATTTTGTTTTTATTCTTTTTGATTGCTACGTCTATAGCTTTATTCAACAAATGCTTACCGAGCCCGTACTTCTGAAAATGGTTTTTGATATAGATCCTCTCAATTTCAAGAGACTCCTCCCCCATGCTTTCGGATTGGGCATCATTGATATTTACCTTTAAATAGCCAGCAAGTTCTTCATTAAAATAGATGAAAAAAATGTCGGAAGAACGATTGGATAACTCCTTCTCCAACTGTTCCGTGTTAAATGCCCTCTCCAAGTATGCCTTCATATTTTCAGGTGAATTCTGATCTTTAAATGTATCATTAAATGTTTCAATACTGATTCCCTGGAGTGTATGCACATCTTCACGGCTGCATTTTGTGATTTTTACTGCCTCTGTCATATTAAGATTTCGCTCCTTTATAGATTGAACAGATCCTCCCTGTTCCCGTTTATTTATTTTCCTGAATGCTATTTATTTTGTTGCAAACTCAATTAAAAAAGGATATATTAAATCTACTTTAATTTTGTTGTATTTGCAACATAAAATAGTAATAATGAGGGCGATTAAATTGAAATATGTATTTTTTATCATGGGAATATTAATATTGACACTTGGAATTTCGTTTACGATTCAATCGGACCTTGGGACCTCGCCTTTTGATGCATTGTTGGTAGGGCTTTCGTTCAATGTGGGGCTTTCAGTAGGAAGCTGGGAGATCATTATTGCGCTGCTCCTGATATGCTGCAATTCTGTTCTATCAAAACAAAAACCAGAACTTCTAGGGTTGTTAACCGCATTTATAACAGGGATTGGCATTGATATGTGGCTTTTCTTCTTGCACAGTTGGATAACTCCAGAATTATGGATCGGTAAAATTGTATATATGGTCATTGGTTTGGTACTTATTGGATTAGGAACTGCAACATACCTACTGACCAACTTCGCACCGATTCCCCTGGATCGATTAACATTGATTATTCAAAAACTTACCCGATCGAATCTCTTGGTTGCGAGAACGCTCATTTACCTTGTGTTCCTGTTACTGGCGTTGATTTTAAAGGGCCCCATTGGTATGGGAACGATACTGACCGTTTGTTTAGGAGGAGTTATACTAAATACTTTTATGCCTTTGATGAAAAAGGTAGTAGATCGTTTCTCCAGCCATTCCGGTTCCTCAACGGATCTCATGAAAGACAACAGGCATTCTATATAGTAAACACGGCAATTGCCTCCTCATCCTAATCGTAATAGCATATAATCAGAATTAATCGGTTGTTCGCAAAAACAATCTCATAACCATAAGGAGACATTCATGGACATGCCCAGAGGTACATACGGCTTTCGATTCGCGGAAGATAAGGAGCTGCAGCTATGCGTATTATTTGCGGCTGGCTGTGATTCCATCACCAATCCTTCCTATCATTGGGACGGGCTGGAGCGTACCGATGGGCCTCTCCTTCTTTTCCAGTACACCCTTTCCGGCGAAGGTATATATGAATCCGGGAAACAGCGACACCGCATCACTGGCGGACAGGCTTTTCTTGCTGAAATTCCAGGACCCCATCGCTATTATTACCATGCTGATTCCAAAGATCCATGGGAATTTCTATTTTTGCTCTTCCGGCCGAATCTGATTCTGCCTCTTTGGCGCAAATTCTTGCGTGAAGCAGGAGAAGTCCCATACCTGCCCGTAGATTGTTCACCAGTTAAGTTATTGCGAATGATTGTGAACGATGCGGCAGCAGGCCGAATCTCGGATCCTTTCATCGCTTCTTCTTCTGTATACCAGTTCATCACAGAACTGGCCAGACTACAGGTAACAACTCTGCGAAACAGAAACAATTGGTCAGAAAACGTTCAGCGCGCAGCTGAATTTATAGAGAATAACTATGCACAGATGATTAGTATTGATCAGCTATCTGAGCATGTCTCTTTGTCCAAATATCATTTGATTCGCCGATTCTCGGCCAGCACGGGTCTGACACCAGGCGCATATTTAACTCGCATCCGCACGGAGAAAGCCATGGAATTGCTTCGGGGAACCGGACTTAGCATTGAGGCCATTGCAGAACGGGTTGGCTACTCCAGCGGAAGTTACTTTATTAAAGCTTTTCGCACCATGACCGGGCTTACACCAGGTGAGTTCCGCAGCGGAGGCGATAGCCTGGCATATCGTAAACTGTTCTTCGATTAACCGCAATATTGTGCTACTTGGTGTTTAAAATTACTGTAGATATTACTAAACTCCTTTATTATGATGAACACAACAAGAGCAATAATTAATCAGTAAAGGAGATTTACCATGAATCATAAGCTTGCAGCACCTACACCACCGCTAGGCTGGAACAGCTGGGACTGCTACGGCGCGGCCGTCACAGAAGAAGAAATCCGGGGCAATGCGGATTACATGGCTGAACATCTCAAAGCATTTGGCTGGAATTACATTACTGTCGATATTCAATGGTACGAGCCTTATGCAAACTCCTCTCAGTACAGACCGTTTGTCCCGCTCATCATGGATGAATATTCCCGCCTAATGCCTGCCGAGAACCGTTTTCCGTCCGCAGAAGGCGGGCAAGGCTTCAAGCCATTAGCCGATTATGTACATAGCCTTGGACTGAAGTTTGGCATTCATATCATGCGCGGCATTCCAAGACAGGCTGCTCACGCTGCTGCTCCCATTATGAACACTACGGCAACAGCGCGTGATATTGCACACACAAATTCCATCTGTCCGTGGAATACGGATATGTACGGCGTGGATGCGTCGAAAGAAGGCGCACAAGCTTACTATGATTCTCTCTTTGAACTATATGCTGAGTGGGGTGTTGACTTGGTAAAAGTAGACGACATTGCTGCCTCCAGACTGTACGACACCCATCAGCCAGAGATCGCGTTAATCTCCAAAGCCATCGAACGCTGCGGCCGACCAATGGTGCTTAGCCTCTCCCCTGGTCCGGCTCCGGTGGAATACTCCGCATTTTTCACCGAACATGCCAACATGTGGCGGGTTACGGATGACTTCTGGGATCAATGGCCGCTGCTGCTGGATATGTTTGACCGCTGCAGGACATGGCAAGGGATTCCGCAGGCAGGCTGCTGGCCAGACTGCGACATGCTCCCGCTCGGCCACATCGGAATCCGGTCTGTGGATGGCGGTGGCGCAGACCGATGGACCCGTTTCACACGAGACGAGCAGTTGACTATGATGTCTCTCTGGAGCATCTTCCGCTCACCTCTTATCTTTGGCGGCGAGCTTCGCGACTGTGACGAATGGACGCTGTCCCTGCTTACCAACCGAGAAGTATTGCGCATGCAGCAGGAGAGCCGTGGAGCGAAGGAAGCACTGCGCGAAGGTAATCTCATTGTCTGGACAGCTGAAGACACCGATGATTCCCGTTACGCTGCAATATTTAACGTTGGTGATTCTGAGCTGCCGCTGAACCTGGCTCTGGAGCAAATCGGGCTTACAGGTTTTACCTCGGGCACCGATTTGTGGAACGGGACGGCAGCCAAACTTACGACAGGTGTGGTACAAACAACTGTTCCTCCGCACGGTGTACGCCTTTATCGGTTCATTTAATTCCTGATTTCGTCTGTTTAAAGAGTCTGGCTGAAGGATACTGGTCAGAGGGGCGGTCGGTAAAAACGTTATATGGAGCGGACGCTTACCAGCTAATTCCCAAATTTGCTGCTAGGCGTCTTTTGCCATATGACGGTTATGGCTCCACTCACAAATGAGTCAAACCTGATTTTTTGATTTCCATGTTCAGCTCTCCCCCTTAATAATCTACTCTGGATTAAATTAAGACTTACCGCCAAGAATATAAGGAACTGAATTTTGGGGAGGAACATGATGACTCTTAATATCCTTGTTGGTTTTGTTGTACCTTGGGTGTTGTTCATATATCTGTTTATCAAGCACTGGAGATTATTATTTCCTTTCTTCCCAGTTGCAGTTGCTCTGGCTTCTGTGGTTAATAACATTGGATTCAATTACTTTTGGCTGCTCTCGCCTGTTTTTAAAAATATAGCTTTTTCTGCAATTCCGTTTGATCTAGGTCTGTTCCCCATCATTGCTTCATATATGCTGTATCTGGTCTATGAAAAAAAAATTAAACCTGTACCTCTAATCTTCATAAGTGCCCTTATGCTGACGTGCCTGGAATGGCTGTTGAAGCAGCAAGGAAGAGTAACGTACTTTAATAACTGGAATGTTTTTTGGACGTTCTTTTCTTATTTGATTCCCATCATAGCCATGTATGTGTACTCCGTGTTATTCTTCAAAATGTATAGAAAGACAAACTAGTCCCCACTGCCATTTTTCCGATCCAGTGCATCAGCTATTTTTTCAAGTTTGATGTAGATTGCACGCAAATAAGCTGCAATATAGATCGAACCCAAAATCAAGATTAAAGCTAACATATATTTCCTCCTCAGTGACTTGATCGACAATCCAATGTTCAACTTAATTATACATAAAAAGGAAGTGCATAACAGTGAGCATATGAGCTTCTCCATTTTTATTGATAAAAATAATAAAACCGATATTCCCTGCTTTAGGGAGTACCGGCTAGTGTTTTCCACAAAACTAATTCTGTTTATAAAGATTTCATATACCATATGTCGCATGCAAAATGTTCCGATTCATTTAGTGGTTTGTCTAATGAAATAAATCCGTTTTTTGCATAGAACTTGTTGGCTGCAACCATATTGCTGAGGGTTTCAAGATAACATTGTTCATAATGCTTTTTCGCAAATTCAAGGACAACGTGAAGTAATTCGCTTGAAATACCTGTGCCTCTTGTCTCTTTTAATGCATACATCTTTTGCAATTCGCAAATTTGCGGAAAGCCCTCAATCGGTCCAATGCCACAACCCGCTACTATTTTTGCGTTTTCCTCAACCACCCAGTATTTAGAGCCCTCATTTTGGTATAGATTATAGAAATCACCTAAATTGGGGTCAGTCCAAGCTGTCCCTGGTTTATTTGCTCCAAATTCGATCAAACAGGTTCGAATAAGCGATTCGACCTGTTTATTATCTCTCTCTTCTATTTCTCTTATGAACATATAGTAAGCCTCCGCATTCCCCTTGAATCCCATAAATTGTTCTTTTTATTATTTCTCATTACTGTCTAAATACTTACCTGTAATCGACTTTTCCTCATGGACAATCTGCGAAGGTAATCCCTCGAAAACCACCTGTCCACCCTTGCTGCCTCCGTCTGGTCCCATATCAATAATCCAATCCGCTTGGCTAATCACGTCGAGATTATGCTCGATGACAATCACAGTGTTGCCGGCATCCACCAGGCGGTTCATGATCTCCAGCAAATGACCGATATCCGACATATGAAGACCGGTTGTCGGCTCGTCCATTACGTAGATACTGCCCTTCTTGTGCAGTTCACTTGCCAACTTGATTCGTTGGCATTCCCCACCGGAGAGCGTGCTAAGCGGCTGTCCAAGCGTAATGTAATTCAGTCCGACATCACTCATGGCTTGAAGTTTGCGCATAACTTCTTTGAGTTGGAAAAACTCCAACGCTTGCTCCACGGTCATCTCCAGTACTTCAGCAATTGACTTGCCGTTCAGCTTATACTCGAGTACCTCATCTTTGAACCGTCTGCCTTCGCATACATCACACGGCAGCTTCACGCTGTCCAGGAAGGAAAGGTCTGTATATATGACCCCAAGCCCCTGACAATGCTCGCATGCTCCCTTGGAATTGAAGCTGAACAGGCCTTGGTTCACCTTGTTTTCCTTGGCGAACGCTTTGCGAACATCATCCATGATGCCAGTGTAAGTTGCAGGATTCGAGCGTGTTGATACACCTACCGCGGATTGGTCGATCACGATTGCATCCGAATGCTGGCTGAGAAATACTTCGTTGATTAGCGTACTTTTGCCTGAACCGGCGACACCTGTAACGACAGTAAGCACACCCGTTGGAATGTCTACACTTACATTCTGCAGGTTATGCAAGGTGGCATCCTTAATGGGCAGCTTGCCAGATGACTGCCTGCAATTGTGCTTCAATTGCAGAGGCCGTTTCATGTAGGAGCCAGTCAGGGTACCTGATTCCAGCAGACCATGGAAACTTCCTTCATATACTATTGTGCCGCCACGGCTGCCAGCATGAGGTCCAACGTCTACGATATGGTCCGCAACCTTGATCACATCCGGATCGTGCTCAACGACAATCACGGTGTTGCCCTTATCACGCAGCTTCTGAAGTATTTCATTTAATCGGTGTACGTCACGAGGGTGCAAGCCAACGCTAGGTTCATCAAAGATGTAAGTGACATCCACAAGGCTGCCACTGAGGTGTTTCACCATCTTGACCCGCTGCGACTCGCCGCCGGATAATGTATCTGTCTCACGGTCCAATGTCAGGTAGTCCAGTCCGATATCCACCAGATGCTGCAGCCGTTCCGTCAATGACTTGATAACTGGCGCTGCAACTGCGTCATCAATCTCACGAATGACTCCAATAAGCTGACCCACCTCCATGGCAGACATCTCCGCAATATTGAGTCCATTAATTCTGCAGCTGAGCGCTGCCTGACTAAGTCTTGCACCCTGACAACTGGAACAGGGACCCTCTGAGATAAACGGCATAACCGCTTTTTGTGTTCGTTCAGATTTCGTCTTAACATCCTGCTTGATGTATTTGTTGGTAAACTTCTCAATGACACCTTCTACCGTAATATTAGTTGCCTTACCTGCGAAATCCACCTTCACTTTTCTAGCCTTGCCATACAAAAGCAGTTCCAACTCGTCGTCGGAATATTCGTTCAGCTTCTTGTTCGGATCGAAGTCCCCGGACTGCAGGACCATGTTCCAATCCCAGCCATTCACGCCATAGTCCGGGAGCAAGATAGCCCCATCGTTTAGAGATTTGGTCATGTCCACAGCCTTGCTCATATCAACGCCGAGCCTTCGTCCGATTCCGTTACACTCGGGACACATGCCTTGTGGATCATTAAACGAGAACATGTTAACTGGTCCAACATAAGGCTTACCGACTCTAGAAAAGAGCAGCCGCAGAATGGGTGAAATATCAGTAATCGTACCCATTGTGGAATGAGAACCACCGCCTAATCGTTTCTGGTCCACAATCACTGCCATGCTCAGATTTTCGATCGCATCCGTATCCGGTTGTGGTACTCGGGGCAGGAACATACGTACGAACATGCTGAAGTTCTCATTCAGCAAACGCGTGGATTCTGCAGCGATTGTATCAAAAACGATTGATGATTTGCCGGATCCGGATACCCCGGTGAAAATTGTGATTTTCCGTTTGGGGATGCGCAAGGATACATTCTTAAGATTGTTTTCCCTCGCACCAGATAGTACGATGTACTCCTGATTCGTTTCGCTCATGCTTGGAAACCCTCCGATTTTTTAATTAGTCATTCAGAAAAACACTCGAGTTCACCGCTATTGGCGAATTCGGTTCAGTTGGGCTCATTTTCCTCTTCTAACAGTTGGCTTAAGCGCATCATATCGTTACTCCAGAATTTACTATAAAAAGCGACCCAATCTTGAATTTCTCGGAGCGGAGCTGCATTTAACTTGAATCTCGTTTCTCTTCCGACCTTACGGTCATGCACCAAATCTGCTTCTTTAAGGACGGTTAGATGCTTGGATACCGCCGTCCGACCCATTTCAAACTGTGCTGTTAATTCGTATAGCGGTACTTCTTCCGCCTCTGCTTCTGCTAATAACTCAATCAGTCGTCGTCTGGTTGGATCTGCAATCGCGTCAAATACATCGCGCGATTGGATGTTCTCACTCACAACACTCTCTCCTAAATATCATTTCCATGAATATGCAGTGTACACATTCATTTTCACGTTGAGTTCTCACCGGATGCTTTCTTTTCCGAAAATTAGACACCTTTTAGTGACGTATTGATTGTAAGATACCGTTTGGAGTCATGTCAACGAATCCTGAACCATTTGATACGAAAAACTAAAGTTACAGAAGACGGCATATTTTATCCTTTATTGGATCACCTTATCTGAGAAGGAGAGGTGTTCTACATTGACCGATTTAAGTTGCACTGCACAAGACGCTTCCTCATCGTCTGAAGGGAAGGGAAAGGGAGAGTTAAAATGGTGGCAGCTTTCCCTGCTTGGCATCGGATGTACGATTGGAACCGGATATTTTCTTGGTTCGGGTATCGGTATTAAACAGACTGGACCTTCCATGGTGCTGTCCTTTTTGATTGCGGCATTGGGCACCTATATTGTGTTTCATTTTCTGGCGAAAATGACTACGGCAGATCCTCAGGAAGGCTCGTTCTGTTATTATGCTGGCAAAGCATTTGGACGCTGGGCGCGCTTTGGATGCGGCTGGAATTACTGGAGTACCAAAATTTTGATCATGGGAAGCCAATTAACTGCCTTGTCCATTCTCTCCCGATTCTGGTTTCCGAATGTTCCCCTCTGGGTTTTTGCAGCAGGATATGCGGTATTGTCCATTTTTGTTGTATTACTCGGCACACAGTGGTTTGACAAAATCGAGAATGTTCTAGCCGTTGTCAAAACGGCAGCTATCGTTATGTTTATTCTGCTGGCTGCAGCTGCAATCTTTGGCTGGATTCATGGGGGCAGCAATGAAAGACCGGGCTTTCCTGGTTCAGCTGCTGAAGTATTCCCTGGAAAATTCCCAGCCTTCTGGTCCTCGCTCCTCTATGCGTTTTACGCCTATGGCGGCGTGGAGACCATCGGTCTCATGTCCATTCAGTTACAGGATAAAAAGGATGCCCCCAAAGCGGGAAAAGTCATGCTGACCGGACTTTCAATCCTGTACATGTTATCGATCGGACTGGCCGTATTCATGGTGCAATATACGAAGATGAATGAAAAGGAAAGTCCGTTTGTAACCGCCTTATCTTCGTATCATTTGGCCTTTTTTCCACATGTATTCAACGGGGCCATCATCCTGGCTGGTTTTTCTGCCATGAGTGCCTCATTGTTTGCTGTCGTTAACTTATTGGTTACCATGTCCAAAGACGGGGACGCTCCCAAGTTATTCAAGGTCAAGTTGAACTTCAAACAGCTCCCCCTGCCTTCCCTTGCGCTAGCCGCCGTGGGATTGTGTGCATCCATCGTAACCGCCCTATTACTGCCAGGAAAAATCTACGAGTACATCACCACCGCAGCTGGTATTCTGCAGATGTATAACTGGTCCTTTATCATTATTGCAGCGTTTAAGATCCTCCGGATCCGCATGCGAGATGTGATCCTTGGTATAACAGGTTTGGTTCTGTTATTGGGTGCCGTTAGTGGGACACTAGTGAAGCCGGACATCCGGGTTGGATTTTTCGTAAGTCTAATCATGATTGTTGTTATTGGTCTGGTAACCTGGATCATGACGAGATGGTGGAAAAAACATAAGGTCTCCACGTAATCAACCAAAAAAAAAAGGATATCCTCATTGGATATCCTTTTCTCGGTTTTGTTCTATAGCAAAGGTATATTTCCCTCCTGGCACTCCTGCCAGGTTCTCTGATTCCACACCGAAGCCTGCACTTCGCCAATATGCGCCTTTCTTAACAAAAACATGCAAAGCCGGGATTGACCTATGCCGCCTCCGATGGTAAATGGCAATTCCCCATTCAAGACAGACTGATGAAAATCAAGTGCAGCCCGTTCTTTCGTTTGGCTCAGAGCAAGCTGCTTTTCGAGAGAAACGGCATCCACGCGGATCCCCATGGATGAAACCTCCAACGCCTGCTCCAGTACGGGATACCATAACAATATATCTCCGTTTAGAGTCCAATCATCGTAGTCAGGGGATCGACCATCATGAACACTTCCGGATTCCATTACTCCACCTACCTGCATAATGAAGACGGCACCGTATTGGCGCGTAATCTCATTTTCTCTTTGTTTTGGAGTGAGATCAGGGTATTGGTATTCTAATTCTTGTGTAGTGATGAAGAATATTTGAGCTGGAAGAACAGGTTCAAGACATGAATATTGTTTGCACAATTCCTGTTCCGTGGCCTGTATCGAACGATAGATCTTATGAACTTCTTCCTTTAAAGTGGTCAGGTTACGTTGTTCTTCAGCGATCACTTTTTCCCAATCCCACTGATCCACATAAATGGAATGCAGATTATCCATCCACTCATCGCGTCTAATCGCATTCATAACCGTATATAATCCTTCTCCCACTTGGAACCCATATGTTTTCAGAGCGATACGTTTCCACTTGGCTAGCGATTGAACGACTTCAACCTGCCCCTCTTCCATATCCAGTGCATCGAAAGAGACCATTCGCTCCACACCATTCAAGTTATCATTGATTCCTGTACCTTCCTGCAAAAGAACCGGTGAGGGTATCTGCATGAGGTTTAAGTGCTGCTCCAATTTCTCCTGAAATGTTTTTCTTGAAAAATGTATCGCCTCGGCAGTTTCCCTGAGATTCAGCATCGGTTTATACTCGCTTGGTACAACAATCGTTCGCAGCATTTAGGTACATCATCCCTTCAGTTTGATTTTCATGCAGTGTTCTGCATAACTGATGAGAGCAGTCTATGTGCCTAATGGGCATGTGTCGCGTTGTCCCAGTACAGAATCGATGCATTTGGGTGTATGCCCAGCATCTACGAAAATATGGCTCGCAGCCCCTGCAGAGCAAAGTATACCCCGAATCCAACGAGAGACAACCCGGATACAACGGAAATTATGGCGAGACTCTTTTGATTGAGATAACGCCTCATACCTGTGGTCAAACCCGCCACCAGCACATCCCAGAGCGTCAGTCCGATAAAGATCATGCTGCTGTAGATCAGCAAATGACTCGTCCCAAAAGAGACTGCCGTTTTGGCCAGAATGGAGCCGTAAATCCCCAGCCAGAAAATGATGGACATCGGACTCGTAATGGACATGAAAAAGCCAAGCATAAAGCAGTGGATGAGGGAATCCTTACGGTTTTTGGACGAATGCAGCTTTAGTTTGTTAATCTGCAAGATACTTTCGATTCCGGTATAGGTCAGTGTGAACCCGCCAACAAGCCAGAGGAGAATTTGAACCATGGGGATATTGAGGAATTGAACCAAACCCAAATAAATCAAGAGCATAAATGCGGCATCCGCAATCATTGAACCTGCACCGACCATCCAGGCATGCCAAAATCCATTTTTGATACCCTTGTCCAATCGTGCTGAATTCACGGGCCCAATGGGAGCAGCAAGCGTCAAACCAAGGAAAATATAACTGATCAGAAGTTGAACACTCAACTCTTCTTCACTCCTACTCGCTTGTCCGGTTTATTTCCACATCATATGATCCTTACTCTTCTAAAATGACAAAATGATAAAGATCTTCCTTTAACTTATATGGACACAAGATACAAACAAAAGGCCATTTCACAAGACAGATGAACATGTCCGGAAATAGCCTTTGATTATTTTAGCAGTCTATGAATTTGCTTATTTAAAATGTTAAAAGATACGAAGTCGCAATCTCTACGCAATAGGTGTCCCTGCAGGTAGTTCAATATCCGGTTGTAACAGAACGACGTCTCCCTTTTCGGGTACTCCACCTAAAACGAGCACCTCAGACTTGAATCCTGCGATCCGGCGTGGAGGAAAGTTCACTACCCCGATGACTTGTTTCCCTACGATATCCTCAGCCGTATATCTTTTGGTAATTTGCGCGCTCGATTTTTTGATTCCAACCTCTTCTCCAAAATCAATCTCAAGCTTGATTGCAGGCACCTTTGCTTCCGCAAAGAACTCAGCGTGAATAATCGTTCCAATTCGGATGTCCAGCTTTAAAAAATCATCAATGGTTGCCATGTATACTTCTCCTCATCATTTGTCTTTTATTAAAATTACGAATTAATCGACTTTATATTTAGCCACTGAACCGTCAAAGGACTGCATCCAAAAATACATCCCCATACCCAGTAGTGTTAACGATCCACCTATACATTGAAATGTTGAGATGCTCTCTCCCAAAAATAGATAGGCAAGAATTATTGCTAAAACCGGCTCTCCAATTATTCCTACCGAAACAGTCGTTGCACCTATAGATGTTAACAACAGATTAAAAATATACTGTCCAAAAATAGTCGGAATTACTGCAAGCAATAAGAAATACGTCCAATCCGAAGAATCATAGTTTACCAAAGTGATATCATGGAACAAACAGTAGCCCAGCATGACGCTTCCACCTAGAAAAAAAACAATAACGCTGTATAGATTGGTGTCTATTTTGCGACTTACTTTTTGTCCTGCCAGCATATATGCTGAAACCAAGATTGTTCCCATTAAAGATAATCCATCACCTATTAATGCCCTCCGAGAAACCCCAATGTCTCCCCAAGCTATAATCAGTGAACCTAGAAGAGCACCAATCAAACAAACCATTGTCAATGTGGTGATGCGTTCTCTAAACAAAAAATATGAACCCACCATTACGAACAAAGGCTGTAAAGATAGGATGACCATTGAGCTCGCAACCGAGGTATATACCAACGATTCCATCCAAAACAAGAAATGTAATCCGAGAAACAGACCTGCTAACAAAACGGTACCCCAATCTTTTTTGTTCATTCCTGTTGTATGGAGGGTTTTCCAAGGTACAAATGGAAGCATAATTATTACGGAAATATACAATCTGTACATCCCAGCCACAGACGTTGGAGTATCTGAGGATTTTATCATAATGGACGAGATTGAAACAGACAATATGCTGATTAACAGTAGTACATAGGGATGAAACGGTAATGACGATTGATTTAATTTCACATGTACGCCTCCAAGATGTTTTATCCAATCGTCTGTGCACAGGATTGTAGTGATAAAGCGAATAACTGATATAATAATATCACCATTAAAGTTTTAATTGTGTAATTATATCTTTATATAATATAGAAATATCGCCATTAGAGAGGAAATCACTATGGGAAAACCATTGCATGAGACCATTGTATATCCGGATGTTTCATTTCCATACATCATGTACACGCATACGATCCATGAAAGTATTCCTGCAGGTAGAGGCTTTAACGATCTGCATTGGCATGAAGAATTACAGATCACGTTAGTCACGCAAGGAAAACTAGTGATACAAGTCAATGGGATCAATCATGAATTAGAAACAGGCCAAGCTATTCTGAATAATAAGGGCATCCTGCATGTTACTACGAAACTGACACATCATGGTCAATATGTGAGTTTTAATTTTCCCGAGAAGCTGTTGGCTTTCTACGCAGATAGTGCCATGGAACAAAATTATGTACTCCCTTATACAAACTCTTCCTTAGTATCACTCGAAATCAAGGGAGAAGCAGAATGGGAACGTCACATACTTGAAATGCTTTGGGATATGAAATCAAGATTCGATATGACAAAGAAATGGGGATGGGAGTACGAAGTTTCTATAAAAACCGTACAACTGTGGTTAATTTTAATCTCTAATATTTCTCTTTCTTCTGAGGATGTACCTCAATCCATGAAGCTGCAACAGGAAAGACTTCAGCTCATGCTTAGTTTCATCCACCAGTACTACTCTAATCCGATTACATTGCTGGAGATAGCTGATGCAGCACATCTCAGTGTTTCGGAATGCAGCCGAAGTTTCAAAAAAACCATTCATATGACACCTTACGACTACTTAATTAAGTACCGTATCAAGAAAAGCGCTGAGTTATTACGTGCAACAGATTATTCCATAACCGAAATAGCCCACCGTGTGGGTTTTAATCATGTAAATCACTTTATTCAGTCTTTTAAAAAGCATCATCAACGAACGCCTAAAGAATACCGTCAATTTTGGAATGAGAATACGAAAAGTTAATTCCTTCGCAACATGATATTTAGAGAAAATAAGGAATAATAATAGAATTGGCAGTAAAATAAAGCTGAAATCAACTTCAAAAAAATGAGGCGAGTGAAATGATTGAAATAACTACTGAACTGGTACGTCAATTAATCCATAGCCAATTTCCCAAGTGGAAGGAATTGCCGATCGCACCCGTAGAAAAAAGCGGACATGATAACCGTACTTATCGACTGGGAAACGATATGACTATTCGCTTGCCGAGTCATGAACGTTACGCCTCTGCGGTGAAGAAAGAGATGACATGGCTTCCTGTTTTCAAGCCTTTACTATCCTTGCCAATCCCGGCCCCTGTTGCAGAAGGCAAACCTACGGAGGAATATCCCCTTCCCTGGTCCATCAACCGGTGGATTGAAGGTGAGACTGTCACATATGATAATATCGTTAATCTGAACACATTTGCTGAGGATCTTGCAAATTTTCTGAAAGAATTAGAAGCGATCGATGCAAGCAAAGGGATACCAGCAGGCATTCAAAACTTTCATCGCGGAGGAAACTTAGCGGTTTACGACTCGGAAACCCGATCTGTCATTGACGGTTTATCGGGCCAATATGATCAACAGCTGTTACTGGAAATATGGAATCTTGCCCTTGCCACAAGGTATGAATCGAAACCGCTATGGGTACATGGTGACATTGCAGTAGGCAATCTGCTCGTGCAAGACGGGCGCTTGTCCGGCGTGGTTGATTTTGGAACGATGGGCGTCGGGGATCCTTCAAGTGATTTGGTAATGGCATGGAATTTTTTTGATGATAAAAGTAGAGATATTTTCCTCGGTCGGATGAATGCTGACCCAGATATGATAAACCGTGCACGTGGCTGGGCTTTGTGGAAAGCGCTTATCACCTATGCCTGGAATGAACCGGATACAGAGTCATCGAACTGGGGAAAACGTGTTCTCGATGTTATAATTCGAGACTATAACTCACTCTAAATTCAGAACAGCACCTGAAGATACACATAAAAACCGGATTCCTATTAGCGGAATCCGGTTTTATATTAATTCATATATATTATGACCAACTATGCCAGTCTCATTTTGAAATCCTGATATCCGAATTCCCGAACGACTTCACAATCGCCGTCTTTTCTTTTTACAGCAATAGCTGGCAGCGGCATGCCATTAAACGTATTCGTTTTGACCATGGAATAGATCGCCATATCTTCAAAGACCAGACGGTCGCCCTCTTTCAAAGGCTGATCAAAAGAATAATCTCCAATAACATCACCAGACAGACATGTTTGCCCTCCAAGACGGTACAGATGCGGTTTCTCCCCTACTTCTCCTGAGCCTACCAGCGGCGGACGATACGGCATTTCCAGCACGTCTGGCATGTGGCAAGTAGCTGAGGTATCCAAAATGGCAATGTCCATGCCGTTTTTATGGAAATCCAGCACGGAGGTCACCAGATAACCTGCGTTCAGCGCAACAGCTTCTCCCGGTTCCAGGTATACTTCCAGTCCATATTTGTCCTGCATGCGTTTAATGCATGCTTCCAGTCTTGGAATATCATAATCTTCACGCGTAATGTGGTGACCACCGCCGAAGTTGATCCATTCCATTTGAGGCAGCCATTGTCCGAACTTCTCTTCTACCGCGTTCAGTGTTGTTTCCAGATCGTCTGAATTTTGCTGGCACAACGTATGGAAATGCAGTCCGGAGACACCTTCCAGCAGCTCTGCACGGAAATCCTCTTGTTTCGCACCGAAACGCGAACCCGGAGAGCACGGATCGTAGATCTCGTGTCCCTCCTGGGTTGAACATTCAGGGTTAATGCGCAGACCTACTTTTCGGCCAGCCTGGAGCGCCTTATCCTTGAATTTTGCCAGTTGGGAAAATGAATTAAAAATAATGTGATCACAGATCGAAATGATTTCATCGATCTCGTCTTCGCGGTAGGCTGGTGCAAAGACATGATTCTCTTTGCCCATTTCCTCATGGCCCAGGCGGGCTTCATACAGCCCGCTTGCCGTTGCACCGCTCAGATACTGTCCGATAAGCGGGTACATCGCTGTCATGGAAAATGCTTTTTGGGCCAAAACAATTTTGGCACCTGTCCGCTGCATGACACCGTTTAGGATTTTCACATTTCTCTCGATAAGCCCTTCGTCAACAACAAAGCATGGTGTCGGTAATTGCTCAAACCGCATCTTAACGAACGAGCTCCGTTTCTTTGACTTCCTCCGGGAGTTCGTCAACGAGCACCGGATTGAAGTCCTCAACCCATGGAAGACCCCATTTGTTCAACTCTTCCATGAATGGATCCGGATTGAACTCTTCAACATTGTATACGCCCGGTTTGTTCCATTTGCCAGTCATCACCATTGCTGCACCGATCATTGCTGGCACGCCTGTAGTATATGAAATGGCTTGGGAACCAACCTCTTTGAAGCACTCTTGGTGATCACAGATGTTGTAAACGTAGTATGTTTTGTCTTTGCCGTCTTTTTTCCCTTTGAAAATGCAACCGATGTTCGTTTTACCGACAGTACGTGGTCCAAGGGACGCCGGATCAGGTAATACAGCCTTCAAGAATTGCAGCGGGATGATTTGTTTCCCTTCGTACTCGATCGGTTCGATCGAAGTCATGCCCACATTTTCAAGAGCTTTCAGGTGAGTAAGGTAGCTTTGGCCAAATGTCATGAAGAAACGGATACGTTTCAGACCAGGAATGTTTTTCGCCAGAGACTCCAACTCTTCGTGGTACAACAGATACATGTCTTTTTCGCCAACTTCCTTGAAGTCGTAGACACGTTTGATTTCCATTGGTTTTGTTTCGATCCATTCACCATTTTCCCAGTATCTTCCGTTAGCCGAAACTTCGCGAATGTTGATCTCCGGGTTGAAGTTGGTTGCAAACGGATAACCGTGGTCGCCGCCGTTGCAGTCCAGGATATCGATGTACTCGATTTCGTCGAAATAGTGTTTCAGGGCATACGCAGAGAATACACCAGTTACACCTGGGTCAAAACCACTGCCGAGCAGTGCAGTAATTCCTGCTTTTTCAAAACGCTCTTTATAATCCCATTGCCAGCTGTATTCGAATTTTGCTGTATCTTCCGGCTCATAGTTTGCTGTATCCATGTAATTCGTTTTGGTTGCAAGGCACGCATCCATGATTGTCAGGTCTTGATATGGCAGAGCCAGATTCATTACGATATCCGGTTTCACTTCGTTGATCAGGGCAATCAGTTCGTCTACATTGTCCGCATCCACTTGTGCTGTCGTAATTTTCGTTTTGCCACCGTCCAGCTTGGCTTTGAGTTCATCACATTTGGATTTTGTACGACTCGCGATACAAATTTCCTCAAAAACTTCGCTATTTTGAACGCATTTGTGTACTGCCACAGAAGCCACGCCGCCGGCGCCGATGATTAGTGCTTTTCCCATTTTTCATTCTCCTATCCCAATATGTAGATTTTTTTGTTTTTTTTGATTAAAACGTCCGATTCAAGGTCTTCTCATTTTCCAACTTCCGTCTGTTCCTGATACAACAAAAAAAGCAAGGTGAAAAATGCCGCAATCGCGCATCATCACACTTGCTTGTCGATATACATCGTGAAAAAACGTAAAGTCTCCATGACCAAAAAAGTTCCCAAGAACTCCTCTAGCGGAAAGCTCCCTCATGTATATCAATATTAGATCAGAGTCTATATAGCAAATAATTCGCCTTTACCACTCTTATTGACCGTTTCACAAGTTGATGTGCAATTGCACTGGTTGTAAAGTAACCAACTTATAAAATTTGAGCTTTTAACTCAATCAATAAGGCAACATGTAGTTGCCAATCGGCGTTTGACCCGGCTGTCCGTATGGCCTTGACTCCCTTGAGGAAGTGGTCAAAATTATCTGCTGGAAAGTTCTCGTTCCAATTGATATATCGGCTTTCCAAAATCACAGGTTAAACAATATCAAACACTCCAAAAAAAATCAAGGCATAATTCAAAAAAGTTTTTTTCCTCATTGTGGACTGACCTCACCCTGGGTTGGAAGCTCCCTTTTTCGTTCAACTTTTCAAATCTGTTTTCGTATTTCGAATGGATTACTAAGCTGGTTAAATGCATGTTTGACGTTTGCACAATGTAACATTAACGTATGACCGGAAATCATCATCACTGAAGAAGCTCGTTCTTAATTGATATAAAACCATTTCTCAAAGAAATGCACGTTTTCTCTGCTCCTTCAAACACGTTAAGTTATCAATGGAATCATATTTATCAACAAGCATTTGTATAGTTACTAAAGATAACGTAAGTTTACACCATTAACCATTTATATTCTCCGACTATTATTTGTACTTATTTACTTGTCATTGGCTAGCTCATTCTTCTATTTCGATCTTGCCCGCTACAATTTGAGGTGGATCAGATTGTCCGACAACATAGAACCCTTCTTCATTTACTTTTGGTGAGACTTTCACTTTGTCCCCCACTTCCAGTTGTTCATAGAGCTCGGAATCTTCCACAATGTAGGAGATGACTTTAATTTTCTTTTCTCTGAGAGCAGCAAGATTACTCCCAGCTTCTTCTGGAGGTATATTTTCCGCTACCAGGATTCGTTCTTCTTCCTTCAATATAATATAATCCCCTGTTTCGTTTGCTGAGAAGAAATAGCATCCACTAAGAGAACATAGGAAAGTTAATACAATCGCACCTATGACTGGTTTTCTCAATCATACTCCTCCTCACAATACAGCTATCTTCTATAGAAGACGCTAAAAGTGGAACATTAGTTGCTTTTTCACCAAACAGTAACTAACTAAAAAAGCCGCAAATATGCGGCTTCGATGCATTCGCTTAAAAATGCTCAAGTACAACTTTACCTACCGACCGGCCCGTCTCCAAAAGACTTCTATTTTTCTAAAATCTGCATGGTCATCTTGGTAATGCGATGGAGCTTTTCTTTTGACACCGATGTCCGTGCCATCACTCTTAGTCCTGTTAGAGCATTGTGCAAATACTCAGCTAATTCCTGAGCCTCATATCGATCTGTGAACTCCCCATTTTGTTGTCCCCACGTAACAATCTCCACAAGCAGATGCTCAACTTTTTCGAAGCCTCCAACTGCCTTGGCATCGACGTCTTCATCCCGACAAGCCATTTCTACAGCAGAATTGACGAACATGCATCCAGGTGGAGCATCCTCTTCACCGTTACTCATATAATCAAAAATGAACTGAAGTGCTTCCTTCGCTGTCTTCGCTTGCTTGACGCCCGCCCCTAATTTAGCATCAGTTCGGTTCTCGAAGCGCTCCATTGTTTTAAAGAATAAGGTTCGTTTATCTGTAAACGTATCGTAGATACTTCTGCGATGGATGCCCATGTGCTCGACAAGATCACTCATCGACGTTTTCTCATATCCCTGTTCCCAGAAAAGCTTCATGGCTTTTTCCAGCACTTCGTTTTCTTCAAATTCCTTGCTTCTGGCCATTTGAATTCCCTCCAATCATCAACCATTACAAGTATACCATTTTGAGAATGATCGATAAAGAATATCAATGGAGTCTTAATTCTGGCTTGGTAAACAGGTTCCAAAGATTTTTTTGGAATCCCCCACTATTTACCAACCCTGCACTCAATAAAGAACGATCGCTCTATAAAAGCTGGATTGTTTGTGTCCATAGGTATGAGTTTAATATTGTATGAGCAGAACGGATTTATTCGAGTTCTTAACCGAAGTAACTGTACTGTAATAGTAAATTGTTAGGAGGAATCAAGATGGGACAATATGTACAGGTAGAAGACAAAGTAAAAATCTATGTTGAAGATATTGGTGAAGGCGTACCGGTCATCTTCCTTCACGGCTGGCCAGCCAACCATCTCATGTTCGAATATCAATATACATTGCTGGCTTCTCATGGTTACCGGTGTATTGGGATCGATATTCGTGGATTTGGCAAATCCGATGCGCCTTGGGAAAGTTATTCTTATGACCGGATGGCAGATGATCTCCGTACAATTATTGATGAACTTCACCTGGATCATGCAGCTCTAGTTGGTTTCTCCATGGGTGGAGCTATAGCATCACGCTATATGGCACGTCATCAGGGTCACGGTATAGAAAGACTGCTGCTGGCCGGAGCTGCCACGCCTGTATTTACCCGACGCCCAGGTATAGAGTACGGAATGGATCCGGATGAGGTAACCTCCCAGCTCATCAACGCTACTTACGACAACAGACCTGCAATGCTCAATAAACTCGGTCTGAAATTCACGAAAACAAAATCAAATCCGGGTATGCTGGTGTGGCTCGAATCTCTTTGTTATCAGGCATCTCACCATGGCACCATCAAAGCCGCAGCCTCATTAAGAGACGAAGATCTTCGAAATGATCTGGCTTCCATTAACATACCCACAGTTGTGTTCCATGGACAAAAAGATAAAATTGTCGTGCCTGAGCTAGGAGAATTAACGGCACAAAGCATCGCAAATGCTCGCTTGGTGAAGTTCGAGGATAGCGGTCATGCCATGCTCTTCGACGAGCCGGAAAAGTTCAACCAGGAGTTGTTAACCTTCCTGGATGGAATGAGTTCAGAGTATGAGCAGTTCAAAACGAACGAAGCGTCGCGCAGTCTGTAGTAGTAGGCTGTAATCTGATGAAGTAGCTAATTAAGATGGCCTCCTGTTTGTATCTGACAAACAAGGGGTCTTCTTTTTAGTTATAGTTACCTATTATTTTGAACCATTCACAAAAGATAGACAATGTAAAAAAAGAGCTTGAATTTTATTTCTTAGTTCTGTAGTTATTTGTAACAATGAGGGAGTGTAAACGTAACTGATTATGATGATAGATACAAAGTACGAGAAATGTTTTTCTATTGTGAATTTTTCATATAATGAAATGTTATAACATGGCTCAGATTTCAAAATCGAAGGATGGATTTCTTCTGCGTTACAAACCTTTGTCCATTAGTTTTGTTTGTAATAGTGAATGATAGAGTACTTAACAATTCCAGAATGAAAGTAAAAGAGTTATGGGATGTTTTAGTTGATTTTTTTAATATCGGAGGGTTCCTTAATGAAAAAACTATCTCGTGGCTTTTTATCTGTAGTTATTAGTGGAGTCTTACTGCTATCTGCATGTGAAAAATCGAGTGATACCTACGTTCCTGACAGTAGTGAAGAATCGATCAGTGATACAAGCCAGACACCTTCACCCAGCAATACACCAGTAAGCCAAATACCAACTTCAAGCACTTCCCCAACAGAATCGGAAATATTAATTAATCCAAAAGGTTTGGAACTCAAAGAGATTTCAGCGGCAAACTTTGAAAAAGGTATATTCATTGATTTTGACCGATATAAAAAAAGCTTTTTTAACGATGATATTATCTCAAAATTCAAAAGCAACATTGAAGCCGTTGTGGAGAATAACAAAGAAAAATTCGGAAAATATCTCTATGAAGGTTCTCGGAAAGAATCAATCTTTTTCAGTGAAGAAGACGTGCAGTATATGTTCTATGATCTGGATCTTCTGGAGAAAATAAAAATTGATGGACGTGAACAAATTCGAGTGGGCATTCAATATGCCAAAAAATATGCTGATGAGCGTATTGAGAACACAGCTATTACTTACTTCTTTACAAAAAACAAAGAAGGCAAATGGCGTATTGAAAATATCGATTAGAGTTTGATGTAAGAGCACTATAAATGTAAACAAAAAAGGGAGCAGTTGCTTTTGCAGCATGCTCCACTTTCCGAATTAATTTTTAATGTAGATAAGGAAGGAGTTGGTTATAATCCAAGAAATAATAACGACGGTAATAAGTTTACTTTTATTCGTATTATTAATGTGGAAGCATAGAAATGTATTGAAAAAGCTATCACCTAAACAGTTAATCGGGGTTACTATTACTTATGTATTTGCAATTTTAATTGCGTTTATTTGTATTTACATAGGCGGAAATTGGCTAGCAGACTTCATTCCAATCCAATTTAAAAGCGTTGGCATATTCATTCTGATCATATTAGTGACATTATCCCTATTACATTTCTGTTTAAGTAGGATTTTATCTAAAATAACAAATGGGATATTAGGTTCTTAATAGTACTCTAATTAAAGTTTTGAATCTTGATTATCGGGTCCAATCTGAAATAAAAAAGCAGCCGATCATAAACGAACCAGCTGCTTACATTTAAGCGGTGATTTCTTCGACATTGTTATCAGCACTTAGAGGTTTACAAGCGGTGACAAAAGCTGAAAATAGTCTATGGCTATGATCATCTACTTTATAACTGTACTCTGGATGCCATTGCACAGCCAACACAAATTTTTGGTTGGGCATAACCACAGATTCGACCAGACCATCTTCAGCAACTGCCGCTGCAGTTAACTTGTCTGATAACGTCTTGATCCCTTGGTGATGATAACTATTCACTTGGATCATATCTGTTTGTACAATATCATGCAGCAAATTATCTTGTTCAATATGTACCTGATGCACAAGATTGGTATATGGTGGGCTTTGTTTATGGTTAACTGGATCGCTCAAATGAACCTGTGTAGGGATGTCCTGATACAGAGACCCACCCAACATCACGTTAAATAGTTGTAGTCCGCGGCATATGCCAAAGGCTGGTTTATCGAGCTCTATTACTTTTTGAAAAAGGAGTGCCTCCATCCTATCGCGTTCAATACATAACTCCCCACAGGTATCCTCTACCCTTTCATGATAAAGCTCCGGATGGAGATCATGTCCGCCTGTGAACAGAAATCCATCAAACGCATTAGCCAGTGCTGCAATAATCTCGAGGTTTTGGGTCAAAGGGAGCATGACCGGAATTCCACCCGTCTCTTCAATGGCGTTCATATAATCTGGAAGCATCCAATAGCTTTCTTTGTTTGAATCATATAATGGCAGGACACCGATCATGGGCTTTTTCATTGGTTTACCTCCTCATTGGTTGAATGCATGAAGATCACATTTGTGGATTGAGAAATCTTTTCATTTATTTTATCAGAACTCCTCATATACAAGCTCACTAAATTGTTGCACTTTCTTACTATTAAAGTTCTACTCTCCGAGCACAATTAAATCTAGATTTGTTTAAAAATAAAAAGACCCAATGTATGCTGAAGTACCATACACTAGGTCTAATCCAAATCTTCAAATCTAAGCCGCGTTTGAAGTGGCTGCTTCTTCCGAATTCAATTGAATGGAACGCTGGCATATTCTCGTAATGGCAAAAGCCAGCAAAGCTAGCACCACAGCAACCGGAGGTACCCAGTTCACACCACCCAAATTGACGGCAATCCCCCCGACTCCTGAACCGACTGCAATCCCCACGTTAGCCGCCACAGGCAGCAGTGTAGACGCAAACGCTTTTGAATTCGGTGCGATCGCTGCAGATACGTCGAACAAATAGAGTTGGGATGCAGCGCTCATGGAAGATGACAGGCATCCGATCAGGAACAGGAACGCCAAGCCAAGCCACAGATTGGACAAGGCAAAACTCAGTCCCAAGAAGATAACGGCTTGAATCACAAAAAGCCACTTGAGCTTGGGCAAGAAATCGCCCTTGGCTATTTTGGCACCGATCCAGTTGCTCAGGATGCTGCAGGCTCCATAGATGAGGAGTACGCCGCTAACCCAACGTGCAGGCACACCCATGGACTCACTCAGAATCGGGGTGATATACGTGAACGTTACGAAGATGGAGCTGTTTCCCAATACCGGGATCAGACAGGCTAGCAAGATCCGCGGCTTCAAAAAGAGAGCCATCTGATCGCTGAACGAACCAGTAACGGTTGTCGTGCGGCGCGGAAGTATCCGGAACATGAACACAAACGGCACAACACCAATACATGCGGTGACGACGAATGTCATGGACCAGCTCAGATGCTGTCCGATGAACGTACCAAGCGGAACACCTAGCACATTCGCGATGGAGAAGCCGCCCAGAATCCACGCGATGGCTTCTCCCCTCCGCTCCCGATTCACTGCGTCGCTTGCGATCGAGATCGAAAGCGATATCGTAAGTCCACAAGCAACGGCTGATATGATCCGAATCGCCATCAGGGAAGTAAACGTTGTTGAAAACACAGTCAATACATTCAGAGCAAGCACAATGGCAAATCCAATTAAAATGGAGCTTCTTCTGGATATTTTCGCCAAGGAAGCCACAGCGAATGGTGTACCGACTGCGTAGGCAATGGCAAAACCAGAAACAAGAGCACCTGCGGCAGCGAGGGACACTTTCATGTAACTTTCAATTTCCTTCAATACACCTACGATCACATACTCGGTTGTTCCCAGTACAAAGCTAACCAGCGTAAGTGTTAAAATAAGTAAATTCTCTCTAGTTCTAGTCATAAATCAGTTCTCACTAATCCTTTCTAATATTGCAAGCGCTTCAATTTCTAAAACGTTTTCTAAACAGTGTAATTTCTGCATTCCCATCCCTTCAGTTTCGATATATAGTACATATTGGATAGTGAAATTGTACTGTCAGATATGCCAGGGCGACAATCAAGGTTGTTGTGGTTTTATTTCAAAACATTATGAATGTTGTCATTTCATCATAGAACCTCGAAGGGAAGACATAGATGAATACACGTCACGAACCCGGCCAATTGAATGAGGATCAAGATTGCATCATTATTTACGTGGGGAAGCTGGCCGATAACCCCCATTGGAGTTTTCCAACGCATAAACATGACGATCTCCATGAGATCATTTACGTAAATGAAGGTAAAGGATCCTTCACCATTGATGGTGTGAAGCATTGGGCTCAAAAGGGGGATCTGCTCATTTACAATAAAGGAACACTCCATGAGGAGAAATCGGACCCTGTGTTTCCGTTGTCCACCTTTTATTGCGGCTTTCGTTTTAAAGAAGGTATCCGTGATCATAACGATTGGGTCATTCCTCCAGGGAGCGAGCCGATCATTAGAGCAAACCGCTACTCAGACGAGCTTCATTCGTTAATGCAGTCCCTGTTCAGTGAGTTTTCTATTCGAGAGGATGGATACGAGTCCATCTCCCAATACGTCTTGAAAGCTGTACTGGTGATCATTGATCGAATGTCCCGTCATCAGCTCACTGCAGGAGAAATTGTTCGGAGCAACACCCTTGCCGAGAGCATTAAGGACTATTTGGATACCAACTACCGGCAAAACATCAAACTGAAGGAACTTGCAGATCAATTTCATATTGATTTTTATTACTTGATTCATATGTACAAAAATCGCTATGGTACTTCACCCTATCATTATTTGATCCAGCGAAGAATGGGTGAAGCGACCCGCTTGTTAGTCTCTACCAAGAAAAAAATATGGGAAATTGCTAAATTGGTCGGGTATGATAATCCCAATTACTTCACCATTCTGTTTACGAAAACGGTCGGAGAATCTCCGCGAAGTTTCCGGAAACGAAATCAAAAGGACATGTTCGGCGATGCTGCATCCAGTCAGTAAAAAATTAAATGTCCTTGTTAACCTCCTCGTTGCTCAACATATGATTCCGGACTAATCGTACAGCACAAAGGCGCTCCTTATTGGGAGCGCCTTTGTGTATTATCCTAACCTTACATCTAGTTTAGAGCGTAAATCGACGAACCAGCTTTTGCATATTCTCAGCCGTTTTGGACAGCTGCACAGATGATGCCGAGATCTCCTCCATTGCCGCCATTTGCTCTTGGGCTGCAGCCGAAGTAGTCTGGGCACTGTCAGCCGACACTTTCGAGATATTGGCCATTTCGGCAACCGTAGCAGAGACCTGCTCCGTACTTGCTGACAGCTGCTCTGATACAGCAGAAACATCTTGGATTTGATCCACAATATGCGTTGTAAATTGTTCAATGTTGGATATGGTAGCAGAAGCTTCTCGGCTAATGCGCATCCCTTCACCAACTTGATTACGTACTTTATCATTCATCAGTGAAGTTGATTTCTCGATCAGATCGAACATTTTGCCAATGGTAGCACCAATTTGTTCTGCACTTTGTTTGGACTGCAAGGATAACATACGTACTTCGCCTGCAACAACAGCAAAACCTTTTCCGTGTTCCCCTGCTCTCGCTGCTTCAATAGAAGCATTCAGTGACAGAAGATTGGTTTGTCGAGAAATATCGGCAATGGCTTCGTTCATTCGATTGGCTTCTGCCGATAGATTGGACAGCTCGTTAATTAAAGCTGATGTTTCTTCAACAGCTCCAAGAATATGTTCCATTTGTTCTTCGACTTGGTTTATGGTTTTTCCACCGTTTGCCACTGCACGCTCCGTCTCTTCGGCCGAATCAACAATTGCACTCGCAGATTCTGCGATCGTACTGATGCCTCTGGCCATTTCTTCCACTGCGTTCGCAGTTTGTTCCGAATTCTCCGCCCCAATTACAGCCGTTTCGGCAGTCTGCTGCATGGTCTCGGCAACATGTTGAACCGATGCGGCGGTTTGTTCTGTGCTTTCCTGTATCAATTGTGATGAATGACTTAGCAACGAGGATGTCTGATTCAGTTCACTAACAACGGACTGCAGCGAAATGGTCATTTGGTCAAAATCATTTGCCAATAAACCAAATTCGTCTTTGTTTTTTAGGTTAACCCGCTCCGAAAGATTTCCTTCCCGTACACTGCGGGTTGCCGTTCGCAGTTTTTGCATGGGTATCATAAATGATCTCAGAATAAAGAATATGATGACTCCGGCTAACAATACAGAAATAATAATTACCGTGAGGCTAGTGACCAGGATTGGTTTCGCAGCGGCGATGAAATCTTCATGGCCCATCAAAGCAATGACATTCCAACCCGTTAAAGCATTAACACCATTATAAACCTCCAAGTCATACTCCAAGTCCGTTCTCACAAATTGGGAGAAGGCCATCGGTTCATCAGAACTTGAAGCTGTATTGGGATGGACTGGTATTCCGTCAATAAGCGCTCCGCCGAGCTCTCCTCCCCCACCTTTTGCAATGGCACCGGACCAAGCCGCGATGGTTCGATTGGCATCAACGACGATCAGACTTCCATTGCCTCCAACATCCACATAAGATAGCTCTTTGGCTAGTGGCTCAAGATCAAGTTTAATACTTGCCACACCTTGTTCGTTAGTTAGAGCTTTTGATATCTCCACATAAATCTTTCCGGTAACCGGGTCTTTCGTGATGTCAGAAAAAGTTAGAGCTCCATTGTTGCTTTTACTATTGGTGTACCATTCCGCACTGCGTGGATCATATGCTGCTTCCCCTATTTCTGGAGAAGTAATGAAGTTTCCTTGGTCATTCCCTACCGTAATGGAGAGAATATCAGGATATGTATCAGCTAATTGGTTTATTTCTGCTTGAACCGCTTCGGTGTTCGCTTCGATGGATGCGGAGCCAAACATGTTATCTAAATAACTCAATAATTGTGCTTTTGCGCCCACCAGGTTATCAATATGCTGCCCTGTCATTGTTAACATGGTATTCATTGGATCTGTCATTCTTTGTTGAACCTGATCCTGCGCACTGTGATAGGAGAAATATCCGATAAGCGCAGTTGGAATAATGAGTACAATAAGGAAAGCTGCAATTAGCCTGGTACTCATTAGACGTAAAACAGATACCCCTTTTTTAACAAAAGATATTTCTTTCTTTTTATTTTTCTTTTTTTCTTTCAAATGTATCGCCCTCTCACTATGAATTCTGAACATCACTATATATCGGTATATCTAGGAAATAATTTAATTATTGGTATAATTTATTTCTATAAGTAATAAACAGAATTTAGAATAGAACTCCTCTCCGTTGAATTTAACACTGGTAAAACTTCAATTCGATCCAGAATGTAAACACAAAAAAACCCATATATATACACACCCAAAGAAACTTTGGGCATTTATATACATAGGTATTGCCTGAAAAAGATCAGTAACAAGCCTTATTTGTTTTGTATTATAGCATAAATAAAAGGAATTTGTTAACTATATTCAGTTTAGTCGCCGAGATGTACGCGGATCACAATATCCTGGTCATGATTGCCGAAACCTGCCCCATACAGGGTTAATCCCCCGACATTAACGGCTTGTTCCTCAACCGCGAATCGAAGGGTCCAGAACGGTTCACTCAGCTTAATATCTTCTAAAGTCACGTTTGACATCTGTTCTCCATCTATATATGTGCCCGACGTATCCATTCGAATCGTCTTTAACAAGCCATATTGATTCACGTTACGATGCCACCATTCCGGTGTATATTTCCCGCGTGCCGCTCGTCCAAAATCCGCCGGACTCGTCCAGGTTCCCAGGACAACGCCATTAAACGTAAATGTAATATCCGATGGCCAATCGTCTTTTAACCCTGGTGCTTCTGAAGCAATCTCCATGGAAATTTCTATGGCTTCAACTTTTGGGTCGGGGAACAGGTAGTTCGGAGTTTTGTATTCAACATAGCCCCTCCCGAACCACAATATGGAGGCTTGAACCCGCTCAGGATCCAGGAAGTAACGAGGATCATCCCATATTCCTATCTCCTTCTCTCGCGTACCCAGTCCGCAGGTTGGATGGATATCAAATGCGGTGTAATGACCAACGGAAATGGTCTGCTCTCTTATATTCGAAACTCTGCTGGCAGAAGGCAGTTCAATTTCAATCTTTTTTTGTTTGAGAAAACACATTTTGTGTGTCCCACCGTTTCGCCGCACTCTGCGACTCCCAATGAGTTCTGCTTGTTCGAGTTTTCGTACGTGCATTGTCACAATGGACGGACTGAGTTCGATCTTGGCCGCTATATCCTTGACACTCATTTCTTGATCGGCAATTAACTTCATGATGTTCCATCGGACTTCACTAGCCAATGCATCGTATAATGCCATAAATTTGGATTCTCCGTTTGATCGGATCATGTACACACTCTCCTGAAGACTCTTGTTGAAATCACATTTATATAAATTTATAGAATATTAAAAGAAAATACAACCCATTTATATTGAAATAAAATGAATAGTGGTGTTTAATTTCATTATTCCATGCGATTAGAATTCTTATTTATATGAATTAATCATTGAGGTGAAAGAACAGATGAAGTTTAATAATCCGGTCGTTAAAGGTTTTTATCCAGATCCAAGTGTGTGTAAAGTAAACGATACCTATTATCTGATTTGCAGTTCATTTCAATATTTTCCCGGCGTTCCGATCTTTGAAAGCAAAGATCTTATTAATTGGGAGCAAATCGGTCATTGTCTGACCAAGACAAGCCAGGTCCAACTTGAACATGTGAATAGCTCAGGAGGCGTATTCGCTCCTACTCTTCGTCACCATAACGGACGATTTTATATGACGACGACAAATGATACGACACACCAAAATTTCTATGTATGGACAGATGACATTTATGGCGAATGGTCTGAACCGATTTACGTAGATCAGGGTGGAATTGATCCGGACTTATATTTTGAAGACCATAAAGCGTATTTCATGAGCAACGGCTCCGATGATTTTGGTGTATCGGGTATCGTACAATGTGAAATCGAGATTGAAACCGGCAAGAAGCTGACACCAAGCCGTACGATTTGGCAAGGTTCAGGCGGTCGTTATCTGGAAAGTCCTCATATGTATAAGATCAATGGCCTATATTATCTGCTGGCTGCTGAAGGAGGTACCGAGTATGGCCACATGGAAACGTATGCCAGAGGCTCCTCTGTATCCGGTCCTTTCGAAGCCTATCCTCACAATCCGGTCCTTACCAACCGGAATCTGGGCGGTTATGAGCTGCAGGGTGTAGGGCATGGGGATCTAATCCAGGATAATCAGGGGAATTGGTGGCTCTTCCATTTGGGATTCCGGCAAATTGGACAATGGCAGACTTTTCATCATCTTGGCCGCGAAGTTTTTCTGGCGCCTGTAACATTTCATGAGGATGGCTGGTTTACAGCTGGTCATAATGGGACCACTCTATTAACTTTCGAAACAGATCGCATACCCGATTCGGTTGTTCAGGCAGAGAAAAAGTCATTTACGTTTGAAAATACGGAATGGCACAAGGAATGGTGTTACCTTAGACACCCTCATTCGCAGAATTATCTCTTACAGCCAAACAAGCTCACACTGAAAGGGACAGAAATTTCGCTGGATCAACCGGATACACCCACCTTCATCGGTATACGGCAAAAAGATTTCAATGCGGACATTTCATGTGATGTCACACTCACTGACGGAGAAGCGGGTATCACCCTCTATATGGATGAACACCATCACTATGATATAGCTATACGGAAAGACAACAACGGATACAAGGTTATCGAGCGGCTTAATATAGGAGATATCAAATCCATTGAAAATGAAGTAGACTTGGGAAACAGTAATCAAGCAGCATTGAAGATCCGGGCAGCTCATGATCGCTATACCTTCATACTTCATGCAGATGGCGAGGATATTCACTTGGGCAGTGCACAAACAAAATACCTTTCCTCTGAGGTCGCCGGCGGGTTTACAGGTGTTGTTATCGGTTTATATGCTTACGGACATGGTGCTTTGGCCGAGTTCTCCGAGTTTAAGTGTGACTATATTTAATATACAGCTAAACCAAATAAGACAAAAAAGGAAGTGCCCTTTTCTCGGTTTTCTACGGGAAAAAGGGCTTTTCTTTTATTAGAGACAAGGAGTCCATTCAAACTAAAAACATTTGAATATACTATTCTGTCACATTATTCCGCAACATCCACATTTGGATTGAGTGTTTTGGCGCCATAAGTGATCACCTTCTCAGGAAATGATTTTAATCCACCACTCTTGCCCCAATTAACCTATAGCGCATACGTTAGCTCTAATTTGCTCGGTACGGTTCGCGTTGTCCCAGAGAACTTTGATGGGTTTGTTGTCTCGGACTAATGCGATCTGAAATCTTTTCAATTATTAAATTCCAGCAAAAAAAAGTGAGGATGTCCTCAAAGCTAAAGCTTTGGAGACACCCTCGTTTATGGTACAAGTTTGCGTTTAATTACACAGCTTACATGGTGCTAATATCAATGACGAATCTATACTTCACATCGGAAGCCAATACCCGTTTGTAGGCTTCGTCAATCTGATCAGCCGAGATGATTTCGATGTTAGGCACGATGTTATGTTCCGCACAGAAATCCAGCATTTCCTGAGTTTCGCGAATGCCCCCGATCATGGATCCTGCAAATGAACGACGGTGGCCGATGAGGGACATCACGTTTACAGCTAACGGTTCCCCTGGTGCTCCTACATTAACCAGCGTACCATCCAGAGTGAGCAATCCGAAGTAAGCGTTAATGTCGATATTGGCACTTACCGTATTAATAATCAAATCAAAGGAACCCGCAAGTTTCTCAAAGGTTTCCCCTTCGCTTGTAGCATAATAATGGTCAGCGCCGAACTGCAAGCCATCCTCTTTTTTATTCAACGATTGGGACAGAACAGTTACCTCGGCGCCCATGGCATGTGCAATTTTCACAGCCATGTGACCAAGTCCGCCCATACCTACTACAGCTACTTTTTTACCTGGAGCTGCTCCCCAGTGATGAAGCGGCGAGTATGTCGTAATTCCTGCGCAAAGTAATGGTGCAGCGACATCAAGCCCGATGTTGTCAGGAATCCGGACGATGAAGTCCTCAGTCACGACAATATGGGTAGAATAGCCGCCTTGTGTAGGCTCGCCGTATTTATCAACACCTGCGTAGGTAGGAATATTTCCTTTGAGACAATATTGCTCTTCTCCACGCTGGCAGTTCTCACATTCGCCACAGGAGTCAACCATACATCCGACCCCTACTCGGTCACCGACCTTATATTTCGACACTTCGGTTCCTACATCCGTAACAATACCAGCGATCTCGTGTCCAGGTACAAGCGGATAATTCACAGGGCCCCATTCACCATGAGCCGTATGGATGTCAGAATGACAAATGCCGGCATATTTGATTTCGATCAGGACATCATGAGTATCCAAATCACGTCGTTTAATTTCAGCCGCCCGGAACGATTGGTCCGGACCGTCCACAGCTCGTGCTTTAGCAGTTATCATAATAGTAACCTCCTGAAATGTTCATTTTTTAAGAGAAACGCTCGTTAGGGACAATACATATCAGAATAAACATTAATTTTATCCCTGCTCTTTTCTCTTGCAAACTCATCATAATCCCTCTAGTTAACTCTAGGTCAAATGTCTATTCTTAAAAAAATTTAGGTGGTTTTTAGAATACCGCTTCATACCCTTCATGTTTCTGTGAATTTTGACATCCTGAATACAGAGTGATAAAATTTCACACATATCCTAGAGTTAGCTCGAGGTCTATGCCTAGAAAAGGAGAAGACAAATGCCTTATTCGATCAGTGAAGTTGCCAAAGAATTGAATCTCACCGTATATACATTGCGTTATTACGATAAGGAAGGACTTATGCCTTTTGTAGAACGTACCCCTAGCGGAGTACGCAAGTTCAAAGATTCAGACATCGATTTCTTAAAGATCATTCAATGCCTGAAACTTACCGGTATGCCAATCAAGGATATCAAAGATTTCATCGAATGGTGTTCCGAAGGCGATTCCACGCTGCAGGAAAGGTACGACATGTTTATTGAGCGAAAGGCTAGTGTAGAAGCACAGTTGGAAGAACTGAGAAAGACCATGGAAGTCATAGAACATAAATGCGCCTATTATAAAACTGCCCTCGAAGCCGGAACGGAAGAAATTCATAAACAGAATAAGATTAGTCATTCGATGTCCAACTAAAGAGGAACACAAAAAAAACTAGACTCCTTTGAGGGTCTGGTTTTTTTGTGCTAATCATTGCTGCAAAGTTGCCGATTCAGTTGGTGTGTTCCGTTTATCTTAAACTCAATCGGGTCCTGTTCTTCTCGGCATCCATTACAAGTCCAGATATCACTCACAAAGTATTTCAACTGCTGGGCATCTGTTCTTTATATTCCGTGGGACTGAATCCCGTATATTCCTTAGAGAAATAATGCTGATCGCTGAATGATAGCAAATCCGATAATTCCTTGAACTTCATGTCGGGTTGGCATTCCATCAGCCTGCAGGCTTCCTGGATCCTCAGACGGGTGTAATATTGAACAAATGTGCTTTGCGTGACGTTTTTGATCACTCTGCTGACGTAAGATGGACTGACGTGAAACTTCATGGCGATATCATTGATGGACAAGTGGGAATACTTATTGAGCTTGATATACTCGTCAATTTGCTCGAATAGGACCGCCTTACTTTTTCGAACATGTGATTGCAGCATATCAAAGCACTGCCCTGTCCATTCCGTTAGTTCCCGGCAAAAATCAGCATATGTCTTTTCCTCATAAAGTTCTCTTGCTCTAAGCTCCAGACCCAGCCTAATTCCCGAGCCCTGTTCTTCGTACAGATGAGCAAACGTATCCACCACTAAACCGATGAATCGTTCCACTTCTTTCACATGCACATTGTCCTCCGCCCAACGGTCCTGCAGCTCGGACAGTTTCAGAGTGAATCGATCCTTCTGATGATTTTGCATCATATGGACAAAAGCAGATTCCAACACGGAATTCAGGCAGCCTGATTCCAATCTTGCCATCGAAACAGGAATTCCAGTATCCAGTGCAAGCCCTTGTTTCAGCCGCTGCTGAGCCGACAAAATCGATGTTATTTGGTGATAGAGTTCAGGCAAATGGACGGATTCAGAAGAGAGCAGCTGCCCCCCGATGATGGCATCCATGTTGTGGGCAATTAAATGCCGTCGCAACGATTCCAGACACTCATGCACAGAAGAATATAATGCAAGAACCCCCTTATTTACGAACATGATAAATTGATGTGGCGTTTGACTCAGAAATACGTGACATGGCTGTGGAGCAAATAAATCCTCCACTATGGTCAGAAGCTTCTGATGGGTCCACCGCTCCCGGTCTGAGGTGAAGGGCTGTTTGCGTATAATGATCATCATTTGTGTAAACAGAGAAAAATCGTCCCCTTGTTGTAATTCAGCATGACACTGGGGATCGACGATCTCTTGCAATTCCTGGAGGTTCTTAGACTTCTGTTGAGCGAGCTGCTCCATGACCCGGCCCATGACCTCCTCCAGCGCCTCTTGCTCCACGGGTTTCAGCAAGTAGTCGAACACCTGCAGATTCAGAGCTTTTCGTGTATATTCAAAGTCGCTATAGCCGCTGATTAATATGACTTTCAGGTCCGGATTGGCTAGCTTTGCCTGCTCGATTAACGTTAGGCCATCCATCTTGGGCATCCGAATATCTGTTAAGAGTAGATCAATGTGCTCAAGGTGAATCGCTGCCAGGGCATCCTCCCCGTTCGTTGCCGTAGCCACTACCCGAATTGGCAAGGTAAGCGCATCCAAAAGCATCTTAATATTACGCAATATCGGTTTGCTATCCTCAACGATCATGACGTTATACATCACCTGTGTCTCTCCTTTGCTCAGTAAAAATCTTTTGTCAGCGAGCCGATGATTTGAATGGTTGCTCCTCTTTCCTCGTCCGCTTGATTATTGAAAATGTTAAAAAAAAGCCGGTTACTATACATCAGTTTAAGTCGGTTAACGCTGTTGAGTATTCCCATATTACCGAGGGACGTTGGATGATGGGGCAGTTGATTCATCCCGGCATCTGATTCCTGAACATTGGCTAAGATTTCCCGGATTTTATCGGGTGAGAAGCCTTCTCCGTTATCTTTAATTTCAAGCGCCCATAATCCGTTATATTGCTTCACTGTAATTCGAATACGCCAGGGCGGTGCAGTATTGGAAAAGGCATGCTCAATGCAATTTTCCACAAAAGGCTGAATAATCAACCGGGGCAGCCGAATCTCACTCGCTAACGCGTCAGCGCTGATGTCCCATTCCAGGTCTTCCTCATATTTTTGCTGTACTAGCGATAAATAATGTCTGGTATGCTCAAGCTCATCAGCCAGGGTCACATGTGCATAAGGTGAGGATACGATATACCGCAGACTGTCCGAGAGGTGTTTGCACATATCGGATACAACTTTGGTTCTCCCCTCCTGTGCAGCGATGCTGATTAAATAAAGCACGTTATGGATAAAATGAGGGGCTATCTGAGCTTGCAGCGCCGAATTCCGCGCCATGACCTCTTCATGCAGTGCCGCTTTTTCACGGTCAATGGATTGCTGCAATCGTTCCATCAGATCCTGAAAAGCCTCATTCAACAGCAGCAAATCATTATTCTTTGGCCTTTCATCCACTTTGAGATTCATATTGCTATAGTTGATGCGCCAGATCTGGCTGCGAAGCTTGCGGATGGGAAGCAATAGATTGCGCGTCGTCAGGAAGATGTAGACAAACGAAACCAGCATCAATGCCGTAATCAACAGAATGGACATGCTCTGTACAGAATGGATCGAGCCTAATACCGACTTTCTTGGTGTAACGATATACGTAATCCAACCCGTGCTGGGAGATGTGGAATGCGTCACGTAGTTGTTGTGTTCGTCTACATACAATCCTTCGTCAATCAATGTCTTAGCCCATTTCAACGACTTCGCAGCTGTTTCCGAGCCGGTCATCTGCTCACCTTGCTGGTTCAGAATATACACATCGCCAGCTGTAATTCCTTCAGTAAGCTTTTGAATATAAGCCTGATCCATCTGAATGCTAAGATAACCGTATACCTTGCCGTTCTGATCGTTGATCGTACGAATAAAGGAGATGGTATCCGATTCCCGGACCAGAATAAATCCGCTCCCCTCCCACTTTCGTCCAACACTGCTGTTTTCCACCATGGTGCTCAGGATCGCCGGAAGATTGCCGGTTCCGAGATACGACGTAAGCAGCACGCCTTGTTTGTCATAAATTGACATGTCCTTGATATTCATACTGGGCCCGATGGCCTGAAACATAATATCTTTCAGCTTCCGGATTTGCTTCAACCTTTCATAATTACTATGAGCCGAGGAACTTTTGTCCATTGTGACAAAAATATCCTTGCTGGACAAGATTCGCTGGGACATCTGGTTCTGCTGCTCCACATAGAGATCCACCTGTTCTCTTACCTTTGTCGCTGTCACTAGGGTATCCTGTTCTGTTTTTTGTTTGAGCGGGCGAATAACGACAATGTTTACATAAACGATAAAACAGCCCAGCACGAACAAAAGCAGTGCCAGAAACGTCAAAAAAACCTTGGTTTGCAAACTGAATTGAGTTGCCCTATGTATGAACTTCGCCATTCTTCGTAAGCTCCCCCTGTTCTACATGATCTGACATTCACAATCATTTATGTCTTACTGTATCATGCACTTGAATGAAATGATAGCGATTTCAAGTTCAGGATTTTACACATAAACGTTCAAGCACAGACATGTACCGGGGACCAATAAATATTTATAATTAAATTTGTAAACGGATTCATAAAACGTTTTAGAGGGGGATTTGCTTTGAAGACGCATAAGAGAAAAAAAGCATTATCTATTGTTCTAGCCAGTTTATTATCCATCTCGTTAACCGCTTGCGGATCAGGAAGTTCTGATTCCGGCACGTCTGCTGGCGGAGACAGCAAAAATGCCAAGGTCACCCTGGAACTGGCCATTTCCAAAAGTTCGCAGGACTCTGCCTTTATTCAGCAGGACATTCTGGATGAGTTTGAAAAACAGACCAACATTCGCGTGAATCTGCAGCTGATTCCAGCTGAACAAACCACAACCGTATTACAAACCAAGCTTGCTGTTGACGAAACGCCTGACATCATTCAATACAATCTCGCGAGCGCAGTGACGGATCTGAACCTTGAACGCAACTTCGAGATCCTGGATAACGAGCCGTGGGCGAGCAGAATTGTGAACAAAGACGTCCTGTCTTCCGGTGGTCATCTCTACAGTTTCCATGTCAGCCAGGATACAGGTATGCAAGGGGTTGTTTACAATAAACAGATCTTTGAGGAACTCGGCCTATCGATTCCGACAAACTACGAAGAATTTCTGGCCATTTGTGAAAAAATCAAAGCGAGTGGCATCACCCCCGTATTTATGCCGTACAAAGATGCCTGGGCCGCCAACATCTGGCCTGCAGCAGCGTTTGCCGATTTTGCAGCCAAGAATGAGCCAACGTTTTTTGATGATCTGAACAGCAACAAGAAAAAATGGTCTGATATCCCGGAATTCAAAACATTCCTGGAACAGCAATATGAGATATACACCAAAGGATACACCAATGCTGACGTGCTTAGTGACAGCTACGACATGGCCGTGGGTAAATTCCTAAACAAGGAAGTCGCCATGATGTTTATGGGTGACTGGCTAATTGAAGGGGTTGCCCAGCAGGATCCAAACATGGAGCTCGGCGTATTCCCTATCCCGTCTTCTGAGGATGCAAGCCTGGGAGCAAGTCCACTCGGCGGACAGCTGTTCATTCCGAAAAAATCCAAGCATCTGGAAGAGGCCAAACAGTTCCTGGACTTTATCGCCTCCAAAGAAATTGCGCAACAGATCGTGGATTCCAAAGGTTATGTATCCAATTTCAGTGATGTTACAACACCGGAGCTGCCTGCCTACAAGCAGGACATCGTGGATAATTACATTACCCCTAAGAAAACCGTGTTAACAACGGATGCCTATATGCTGGTTGACCGCAGTGAGCTGTACCGATTGCTGCAGGATCAGTTTGCAGGCGGCTTGACACCGGAAGAGGTACTGAAAGCATGGGACGAGAAATTCAGCCAATTGATGCAAGACAAAGGTGTGGCCGGTTTCTAAGAAGATAAATACAGGTCAGCATAGCACTCCTAAGTGATATGCTGACCAAGCTATAACGGAGCGTGAGACATGAAAAGGGCTAAAAATTTATATTCGTATTACATGATATTTCCGGCACTGCTTATCTACTCCATCTTCTTCGTTATTCCTGCCATGGCAGGTTTCTACTATTCATTTACGGATTGGCGGCTGGACCGACTGGAACTGCAGTTCATCGGCTGGGATAATTTCAAGAAGATTTTCTCCGACAAAACGCTGATCCTGGCACTTCAAAACACGGCGATATTTGCGATCGTCACGGTCATCGGCAAAAATGTCATCGGTCTACTGCTGGCCGTAGGACTTAACATGAGACTAAGAACCAAGAATCTGCTGCGTGCCATCTTCTACTCCCCATCCATTCTGAGTATTCTTGTCATCAGCATTCTGTTTACACCGATGCTGCGCACGGAAGGCACGATCAATCGCTTGCTGGAATCCGTAGGTTTGGATTCATTAAGCCAGGCTTGGCTCACCAACCCATCCATTGTCATCTGGACAATTGCCATTGTCTCCATCTGGCAGAGTGCCGGTTTCCAGATGGCCATCTATCTGGCCGGGTTGCAATCCATTTCCCAGGAATATTACGAGGCTGCCACCATAGACGGGGCGAGTTCATGGAAAAGCTTTTTCAAAATCACCCTGCCACTACTGCTGCCAGCCATTAACATCAACCTGATGCTGACGCTCATCGGCGGACTCAAAGTATTTTCGGAAGTGTACGTCATGACCGGCGGAGGACCGGGTAACGCGTCTCAGGTTGTGGGCACCATTATTCTGCGCTCCTTCGGTGAAGGCAACTGGGGACTCGGTACCGCAGTCAATACATTGCTGTTCGTAGTCGTCACCATTATTGCCATTCCACTGCTGATTTTTATGCGTCGTAAGGAGGTTACCGAATAATATGGGTTATACACGCAAACTGGCCATCCGCAATTACATTGTGGAAGGGTTCCTGATTCTGGCCTCCCTGATTGTTCTATTGCCGCTCGTGATTCTGATCTTCGGTTCGTTCAAAACAAGTGCTGAAGTGCTCAGCTTCTCACTGAGCCTGCCTGATACATGGCAATTCTCAAACTATGTCCGAGTCTTCGAAGAAGGCGGTCTGTCCCGGGCATTTCTCAACAGTATCTGGATTACAGGCGTTTCGTCCGTGATCAACATTGCTGCATCTTCGGCTGCATCATTCATCCTGGCACGTCGGGAAACGAAAGTTTCCGGTGCCATCTACATGTATTTTTTCATGGGGCTGATCGCTCCGATGTCAATTATTACGACCATTCGGGTCGTGCAGGGTTTGGGATTTTACGGAAGTATCACAAGCGTCATCCTAATTTATGCAGCTCTTAATACGGCTTTTAGTGTATTTTTGTATAGTGGTTTTATCAAAACGATTCCGAGAGCGCTGGACGAGGTGGCGTTTCTGGAAGGCGCAAGCGTGTTCGGTGTATTCTTCCGCATCGTCACACCACTCATTCTGCCTGTTAACGCTACGGTAGCCATCATGGTGTTCATGTCCGTATGGAATGATATCACAATACCGGTGTACTTCCTTACGGACAGCTCAACGTGGACGATGCCGCTTTCGATCTATAATTTTTACGGCAAATACAGCCGGGACTGGAATCTAATTTTTGCCAATCTGGTGCTTACTTCCCTGCCTGTTTTCATCCTGTACTTATTTGGTCAGAAATACATCGTAAGCGGTCTTACGGCTGGAGCAGTTAAAGGCTGAGCTTCGTGAGGTTAGGAACTTTAAGATAGAAATTCGAAATCTCTCAAATTGCACCAAAAAAACCCACTCATTAAGGTGGGTTTTCATCTTTTTGGCGCAACCGTAAGCACGATTAATTGTGCTTATGATTCGCTTTTCTTTTTAACCCGCTTGGGCCTTGTCAGTTCGAAACTATGCTTGATCATTCCATGCACATCCTCTTCCGGCAGTTTACCTTCCACATTAACCGTGTTCCAATGTTCCTTGTTCATATGGTAACCAGGTGTTACCTCCGGGAATGCGTTCCGCAAGAAATCCGAACGTTCAGGATCACACTTCAGATTCACACATACATGACCGTTATAGTTGTGTAAAATGAGTGCAAACAATTTTTTGTTTCCTTGGTGGCGTATCGCCGTCCATCCTTCTCCGAATGGATGATCTTCGTATGAACTGGGATAAGACAAACAGTACTCCGTTAACTCTTCCAACGTCATCTGCTCTATTTCCTCCATCTGTACATTTCTGGGTTTACTCCATTTATCTCATTCATTTTGTATGAACTGTGGTATATATGCAAGCATCCTTACTCTACAAAAGGAAAAAAGAACCGGCATTTTCCTAGCCGATTCTTCTGGACTAAACCCTTATGGATATCGCTGACTATACCTCTTGTGCAACTGGTGGTGCTTTTTCCGGCGCTTTTTGGTTCATGATCGGCACCATCACCAATGCGCCAATGAGAAACAAAAATCCTGCTCCACTATAGATCGTGCTCAGTGAAAAGGCATCCTTCAGCGCACCTGCGAAGGACATGGAAATGACCATCATGCCTACGAACATCGGATTCAGAACCCCATTCACCCGACCGACAATCGAAGACTCTGACCATTTCAGAATCATTGTGCTGATCCCAATGTGAATGCAAGGGAACACTAACCCATTCAGAAATTGAACGGTCAGAGTGACAGGAACGCTGGTTGAGTACCCTACAATGGCTGTGCAGACCGCGCCAGCGATCATGCCGATCGCAAGAAGAACTTGCGGCGGAACCTTCTTCGCGAAAACGGCTACGATACCGCCACCGATCAGCATGGCTGCTCCGTTCACCATTAGCAGGTATTGCAGGAACTCCTCGCTTCTGCCAAGCCGCTCCGTTACGATAAACAGGTTGAGCGCTTGGGCTACGCCAACAGCGAGTCCCGCAAGAATAAACGCGAGTCCAAGCATTCGCAGCACTTGACTTTGCCATACATAGCGAAAGCCTTCCACGAATTCTTTACGGAACTGTCCTTTAACTGCAACTGTTTGTGCTTGCATATTGTCCTCTGGCAGACGAATGAGCACGAGTGCGGAGAGCAGAAAAACGATACCCATGACAGCAATGGACACTTCAAGTCCAAACGTGCTGTAAACGAAGGTCCCGAGCATCGGGCCGAGCACCATGAAGATGGCCATTAGCGATTGAAACAGAGCCATGCCTTGCTGCAGCTGCTCTTCGGCTACATGATACTTGAACAATCGCATGCTTGAAGGTTGGGAGAACTGCGAAAGAATAGCCGAGATGAATGCGACCAGGTAGACAGAATGCCAAGAACCGTAATGGATGGTCAGAAGTACTACAAATACCGATACCGCAGATAATAAATCACACCAGATCATCGTTCGCTTCGGACGCCAACGGTCCGCAAAGGTGCCTCCGATGAACGAAAAAACAAAAATGGGTGCAAATTCTGCGACGCTGATGAGGGAGATCGCATAAGGATCATTGTTTGTTGTCTCCGCAACGTATAGGAGTATAGCAAAATTACGTACCCAGATACCGATCTGCAGGAGAACGCTTGATAATAATATCGTCTGAAGGAACCGGTTGCGAAACAGGCTAGGTGCATTGGTGCTTTTTTCGTGCCTACTCAATCTCCTCAACCTCCAATTTTTGATAAAGATGCCCATACAAAATAATGATATGACGTCTCCTTTCACATCATAATTATACGGACATCGTTATCGTGCGCCTCCTACTAAAGACTGATTTTATAGCATGTATTTCCCAATGATGATACGCTTATTTTAACTCTTCGGAACGAGTACACGAAATTGTTCGTCCAGCCACTCCAGAGCAGCCTGCAGCTGATCCTGTGGTACGGTTTCATAACGATCTCCCAGTGAAAGTTCAAATGAACAATGCCCCGTCTCATTGCTTTCATTTAGATAGGAGGTTAAGCCTATCCCAAACTGCTGAGTCATTTTCGAGAAAATAGGTTCAGCCTCAGCCTGTGCTAATGCGATGTGAACATGAAACATATTGGAAACTGGTACTTCTGGCAGCGTCCGTACCGCATGACATTGATTCAGCATAGCGGCTAGCTGCTTGGCATGTTCATAATAGACTCCCATTTTATCCTTGCGCTGATCAAAATAATATTGGGAACTGAGAATGTATGGATACAGGCCGATCAGATCCCCGCCAAACCGGCGCTTCCATACTCTGGATTCTTGCATCATGTCTGCATCTCCAGCCAATACGGCTCCTGCAATACCACCAATCCCCTTATAAAAGGATACATAGACACTGTCAAACAGGCTGCATATCTCCGCCGCGGTCTTCTGATAGTAGGGTGTAATTTCAAACAGCCTGGCTCCGTCCAAATGTAACTTGATACCCTGTTCTCGGCAATAGGCTGAAATGGCTTCAAGTTCTTCATATGAAGGCAGTTGTCCGCCGATCTCCCGCTGTGGCAGTTCAAGTAATAGACAAGCAATGTCGCCTTCGATGGCTTTTACATCTTCCAATCGAATTAAACGATCCTTCTCCCCTAGTAACACCGCTTCAATCTGATGAAGCTCTCTCAAGGTGTTTTCTTCATGAATCTCAATGTGGCATAGCGGATGATAAGCTACGCGCTTCAGTCCCTTCCGATCACAATAGATACGTAACGCAATCTGCTGAGACATGGTACCACTCGGGAAAAATATAGCCGATTCCTTGCCCAGCACTTCAGCCATTTGCCGCTGGAACTGTTCAATGGTTTCCCCATTTCCGTAATGGTCGCTGTCCATCTCTCCATCCATGTGCTGAAATGCTTCCTGCAGAACTTTAATTTTGCGGCTGCCATGACCACTGACGATATATTCAGCCTGCATGTACGCTTCCATCAACGAGCCTGGTGTTTCTTTCGAACCATATCCATTAGACTCTTCACCGGCTGCATCTGCCAATTCCTCTTCCACTTCATGACCAGAATGTTGACCCATTACTACCCACACCTCTCTAATAGTTATATAACTAAAATGACCTTCAGATATGTTCTGTTCTTTTTATTTCCGCCAAAACGTCGAGCAGTCAGCCTTATCCAAAATGTTAAATTCGATAATTTTCTCAAGCAAAGAGAAGTCGACCGGGAGATTCCATTTCATACGGATCAATTCCTTTGTATGATCATAACCGGCCATCACAATCTCTTCTGAAAAATGATGGATGCCTGCCTTTTCAGGGGCAACTGCCATATGCTGTTTGGATACGCTAAAGCCTATGATAAAAGTATCATGATCAGTAAACATCGGTTGATTCCATGCAATCTTCGGCTTTAAATTTGGAAATTTCGTAGCGACCCAATGCAGAACTTCTTCTGTTCTTGCCCGGTGTTCCGGGTTATCCATACGTGCGAGGTAATCTTCAAACTCTTCCATTAAAACTCCTCCTAGGTGTAATTGATGTTATTTAACGTGGTCCTTAATGATTCAATTCCCTTCACCCAAGTATACACTCTATTTGAGAGACTCCATATAAGAATGCAATTCATCGTTGCTTCTTTACGCATAAACTTCTTGCCGCTTCACTTACAGTGAGGGTTAATCGTTTCTTTTTTAACTCCTTCTACTTTTGCTTGTTTATCACGATGGACAAGTTATAGTTTGCATGTTCATTTAAACGTACGAGAAATTGATCCAATACTTCATTAGAAGGGAATCTGCATTCCAGTAAATAACATCCGTCCCCGCTCACTTTGTAATTATTCAATACATAATGCGCTTCGTTTTTAATAAAGGACAGAAAAGATTGATGATACGGATTGGTCAGTTTGACCGTAATGAAAGCATGAACTAAACAGTTTAATTTGGCCTGATTCACTTGTAGGGTGTATTTCTCAATGATGCCGCTTTCCTCCAGCTTTAACACTCTTGAAGCAGCTGCTTGTCCGGTGAGATGAACTTTCTCCCCCAACTTTTTCATCGTCATACGACTGTTCTGGGACAGCTCTTCAATAATTAACTTATCTATGTGGTCAATCACTTATAATCATCCCCTTTCATTTATTGTCTTCTTAATTAAAATACCAATTCGTGAAATAAGTAAAGTTAACTCTGTTATGCATACAGACGATTCAATAAAAATACTTTCAACATTCAAGTAAATGTCCGGAAAGACTTTATTTCATGCATGTACGTAAAAAACCACAACGTGTAAGCTATTTATATATTCATGATCAAAGGAGAATTGCAATGAAAATAACTCACATTCGAAATGCTACGATTATCGTTGAATATGCAGGATACCAATTCCTGATTGACCCCTTTTTGGCTGACAAAGGCACTTATCCTCCTTTCCCGAATTCGGCAAGACAGGATCAGATGAATCCGTTGGTTAGCCTTCCAACTTCGATTGACAATATAATTCGTAACATCGATGCCGTCATCGTTACTCACCTGCATTTGGACCATTTCGATGATGCCGCAAAAGAAGCGCTGCCCAAAGACATCAAAATGTTTGTACAGAACGATGCAGATGCCATAGAGGTGAAAAATGCAGGTTTTAACAACGTAGAGGTTCTTCAAATAGATACTGTCTTCCAGGGAATCGAGCTGGTTAAAACCAAAGGAGAGCACGGCAGAGGTGAAATATTGAAGCTTGCTGGTGAAGTGTGCGGCGTAGTCTTTAAACATACTAGTGAACAAACCTTATACGTTGCCGGTGATACTGTTTGGATTGAGTCTGTTGAGGAAGTGATTCATACGTACAAACCTGAAGTTATCGTCGTCAATGGAGGAGATAATCAGTTTTTGCAGGGTGGTTCTTTGGTGATGGGGAAAGACGACATTTATGAAGTTTACCAAACGGCATCCGATGCCAAAATTATCGTTGTTCATATGGAAGCTGTTAACCACTGGGGGCTTTCAAGAGAAGAGCTGAGAAACTTCTTGAAGGATAAAGGTATGACCCGGAACGTTCTTGTTCCAGAGGATGGGGATTTCTACGTAATTTAATTCAATTGGATAAAAAGAGCACTCCTCTGTCACATAAGTGACGGCCAGGAGTGCTCTTGCTCAGCTTACTTCACCGAAAGCAAGCTTTCCGAGATGAATTTCAGTTGCCCTTCCAATGTTATAGGATCATTGTATGTGTCTGAAGTTTTATCAAGCTGGAAGACATGTCCTGCCTTAACAGCAGGGAGATTCTCCCACAAGGTATTGCTGTAAACGACACTGGCATCACTTGTATCCCCTGACCATGGGCTGGTGAAAATAATATCACCTGCATACTCCGGCAGTACTTCCATGGAAATCGAGGCAAAGCCTGTCCCGCTGTCAATCGCCTCCGCTTGAGCCTTGGCTGGAGCCTTGAAGCCAAACTCGCCGTATAGGATCTCACCGCCACGACCATAGTTATGACCGAATACATACAATCCCTTCGCATAGGGATTCAGGATGGAGACTGTGCGATCGCCTACTGCTGCTTGTACTTTGGGTTTCAATTCATTGATCTGTGCTTCCCAGTTTGTGATCCAGGCTTTGGCTGCGTCTTCTCGATTGGTCAGCTTGCCGAGTTCAAGCATGAGGTCTTTATAATTAAGTTTGCCATACTGAATCTGCACCACTGGTGCAATCTGTGACAACTGATCAAGCCCTTCTGTTCCGGTATAAGCAATGATCAGATCGGGCTTGAGGCTTACCAATTGTTCCGCTGTCGGCAGCTCACCCAGATCGGTTGTCCCTTGACTTGTCAGTTGATCCTTGATGTATTTGTTGCCCATTGCACCTGACAGCGCTCCAACTACCGGAACATCCAGTGCTACAAAGTATCCTGTCGTAAATGACGTCAGATCAACGATACGATTCGGTGTTTTAGGTACTTGTACTTCTCCTGCATCGGATTGATATGTAACCGTCTCTCCTTCATCAGTTGTCGCTGGTTCAGCTGCAGAGGCTGAGTCGGTTGTCTGCTCAGCGGTACTCGTGTTTGACTCCATTGCTGTACTTGACGTCGCAGACTGTCCGCATGCACTCAATACCAGCAGTACGCTCAGTGCCAGTATAAGCAAGATCGAATTGGATCGTTTCAACAATGTAAACCCACCCTTTTAATTGATATTGATAATTGATATTGATAATCGTTATCACTTTATCATGATATAGAGAATTTGACAAGATATTTAATACATGAAAAAAGCCGCCAATGGCGACTACTGAAGTAACTTTTTGTCTGTAGGTAACAATGGTGCAGCAGCTCCGATTTAACTCTCACTTATAGGGATATGATCAACGACGGTCCACTTGTTTTTCCGATATTCCAAAATTATTTTCGAAGAATAAGAACCTTCATTGGAGCGATATTTGCTTGCATCAATACTAACTTTATTCTGTTGATCCGGCTGTTCCGGTTTTGCTATTTGCAGTAATATCCCTTTCAGGTTGGATTTATCACCATCATATAAGCCTTGTTTCACCAACTGTTTGTATGTCAGCTTATAAATCTCCACTTTGTACTTCTGGTGTAGGTATTCTACGATGTGTTGTCGGTCAGAATCACCTGGTTGAATGCTTTGATCGAAGACTACGGATATATACTCCATGTTTGTGTTAAGAGCTGTATCTGTAGATATGATTTCATCCAATGCAGCACGATAAAGTCCATCTAGACTGTTTATTGCCTCAGCATCTGTAGACCTGCCTGAACAAGCTGATGTCAGAGAAACTGCTACACAAACCAAAACACAATATAATAGCTTTTTCTGTATAATATTCCCCTCCTAGTATTTCATTATTTAAATAACGGAACTCATGATGTACTTGTTGCAAAAACAAAAAAGCAGTCCCTAAGGACTGCCCACTCAGACTACATTTTCACTTCAAGAGTAAACTGCTCCAGCTCTTCTTCGGCTTCACGCAGCAATTCCAATAACTGATCTGCGTATTCTCCAAGGACTGCCCTGCTGGCCTCAAAATGAAGCCATTGAATGGTAAGCGGCATTGAAATATAACCCGTCACACCATCCCACAACGCATCTAAATTCCGTCCATAAGATTCTCCTAATCCTAGCTTCGCCTGAAGAATGTCATGTAATTCTTCTTTTCCATGAATGTCACTTCCATTAATAATTACTGTTTTCATACCATCCTACCTTTGGTCATTTGATTTGTTCAAACGTGCGATAATGATCGGTTGTTTTATAGATTAAGCCATCACTGGAGTATAGAATTCGGTCGCTTCCCCGGGTTCCTCCTGAATAATTAATATCTGCCTCATACCAGGTCCTCCCTTTTTTCTTGGGCAGCAACCCTTCACGATTCTGAAATACATCACCGCCGATACTTTTGCCTGGAGCGACGGTTTGCAGATTGCCTTCACTTGGTTCCCAACCCAGAGCTCTGGCTTCTTTCTTCGTTATATAATTTTCCGGAAGTTCTTGATGGTCGATGATATAATTGGCAACTTCATCAAATTGGGTCAGGACAACATTTTCCTGAGTAGGATCATCCAAAGAAATCGATTCAAGCGAACAACCTGCGAACAGCATGGTTGCCAGAATAATAAGTAACGTGCCTAACCATTTTTTAATAAGCATTGCGATTTGTCTCCTTTTGATCTTTTCATCGCTCCCATTGTGCTGTGATTGCAATGACGTGAGCTAATTTATGAACTGTTTCACCATCCATTCCCTAACATCAGCATCGCTCATTCAGGATCATGGTACAAAAAAGTATATACCAATCAAAAGTATTGAACAATTTTTCAAATTGAAGTACGATCAGATTAATAATGTAATGGTCGTATGTAACTGGCGAACACGGTGAACCGTGAGGGAGCATATGATTCTAATCAGCCGTACGCCTGGGCAGAGGTAAGGAATATTTATTTCCTTGCCTCTTTTTAGTTGGAAAGGGCGATGAACAAGATGACTACAGATCAACTCATTTTAAATGGACAAACGGTAGCGGACTTTATGAAGGAAGAAATGGTAGCAAAAGTTGCAATGATTAAGGAGAAAGGCATCCTCCCTTGTCTCGCTACTATTCTGGTCGGCAATGACCCTTCCTCAGAAACGTACGTACGCATGAAAGGAAATGCATGTGCCCGTTTAGGTGTACACTCCATTAAGGTCGTTCTGCCGGCTGAAACGACAACAGAGGAATTAATTCAAGAAATAAACAAATTAAACGCAGACCACTCCGTACATGGCATTCTGTTACAGCACCCTGTGCCGCATCATATCAACGAAAGAGCCGCTTTTGATGCAATCAGCATTGAGAAAGACGTTGATGGCGTTACGACCCAAGGCTATGCGTTAAATGCTTTTGGGGCAGCCGCGTTCCCTTCTTGTACTCCACAGGCGATTATCCGTATTCTGGATTTCTATAGGATTCAAATCGAAGGCAAACATGCCGTTGTCATTGGTAGAAGCCCAATCTTGGGCAAGCCTGTTTCAGCCATGTTACTAAACCGAAATGCAACGGTGACGACCTGTCACTCCAAAACCGTCAATCTGGACGAAATTGTGAGGTTAGGGGATATTGTGATTGCTGCTGTTGGCAAACCGTTGTTTGTAAAAGGCAGCTGGATTAAACCTGGCGCTGTTGTGATCGATGCCGGCTACAATAAAGGTAACGTCGGTGATGTGGACTATGTATCCTGCTTGGAGCAGTCATCTGCCATTACACCAGTACCAGGTGGAGTTGGCCCCGTGACTATTGCTACGCTTATTGAACACACAATCCAGTCAGCTTATATGCTATCTGAAAGAGCATAGTCGTTATAACAGCACGCAAGCCCACTCTGTCTGATGAGGGGCCTGTGTGCTCTTCTTTTATTTTCTTGTGGAAGAATATTAGCTCAAGACTACACTTTTTGGTGGCAAGTTCTGGTGTGATCGTCAATTCCTCTGGTTTTTCACACGCTCTTATCCTCCCTACGATTTTACATATTGCAAAATAGCCGTCGCTGCACGGATTCGCAAGTCTGCATCTTCACTATGCAATGCTTCTTTCAAAACATCGAGAGCTTGCTGAACGATCCTTTCGTCTACCCTAACGGTATCATGATCTGGCATTTCAGTTTTGGGAGCTATCGAAAGCCATGGGTCCAGTTGAGCCTGTGACAAGGGATGATCGAATTTTACAACAATAGAAGAATCATTAAGCAGTGCACGTACTTTTTCATTTATCGCGGTCAGAGGAATGCGCCCCATCCAGGTAACTCCTCGCCGGTGACATATCGAGTCTTCACCCGTGCCCGAGGAATCATCATAAAAATAATCACCCACATCCCCAACGTATACCCACTCATCATCGTCTATCAAGATAAAGTCCCCATCCTGAATGATGTTTACAAAAGTATGGAGAGTATCCATTGTCCGGTTCAGCTCCATTTCATTAAGCGAATAGCGTTGTACGAGCTGCTCTTTCCATTCTTCAGAAGTCAGTTGTTCCAGATCCCCTGTAGCTGGCCAAACGATACCGATAAAGTTATTCTCCAGAAACGAAGTAGTTCGATCCACTCCGTGTAATGTAGATTGTATATGATATAGGTTCATGCTAATCACTCCTCGCCCAAATCCTTAATGTAGTCTAATTGAAAACTCACAGAAGTATTACAATGTTCCACTCAAAAAGTCATTACGTTTTCATTTCCCGGAAATGAGTTCGTATATTACCTTGGTCTCTACATTATAGATGGTTCATTTTTGTTTGACTATTGGCCCGATCGCTCAAAGTTGCAACCCAAAAATCAGCCAGGCCTCCTTTGCTAAGGTTGCCAGATGATGAGGATTAAGCACGATTAACAAACCAAAGGAACTGCGACATCGCAGTTCCTTTGGTTTTGCTATATATCTAACACATCTCCTTATGAAACCTTGCTCCTTGGTGATTCGGCTCCAATTGCAGCGTTTCTTCAAATCGCACTTTAGCTTCAGCTGCTTTTCCTAATCCTAACAAGCCCAAACCCAGCATAAACAGGCAGTGAATTCGATTGCGTTTGTTCAGGTCATCCTCAAATACGAGAAAATCAGGTAATGATACGGCAAAATAATCTATTTTCACGTCATCAAACAGGTGTCTCTCAGCAAAATCAATCAGCTTGTTAAAGCGGCGTTTGGCTTCTTTCTCATTGTTTAATTGCAACCATGCCAAGCCTTGATAGTAAATCATCTCTGGAGGCTGATCGTTATAATACATGGCACTGGCCGGCTCTTCCAGACCTTGCGAAGCAACGGTCCAGTGGTACACCGCTTCTTCATTCTGGCCCAATCCGTTGAATGCTTGGCCAAGCTCGTAATGAACGTTATTCTCCTGAGCACCATCCAGCTTGCCCTCGCCCAAATTCTCGGGATAATGGAGCGCACGCTTTAATAAAGAAACAGCTTCCTGAAACTTCCCTTGCTGATTGGCTTGTCTGCCGAGCTCCACAAGTGCAAGCACATATTGTCCCGTAACTTTGCCTTCTCCACCCTCCCAAGGATGAAATTGGCGCTGCAGCAGAGCAGATAACGCTTCTTCGTACTGACCGAGCATGTTGAGCAAGGACACATATTCGAGATATAGGTCATCCCGTTGATGTGTGAGCTGCATATGCTGCTGAAGCTTTGCCATTCGCTCCTGAGCGGAAACACCCACTTTTTTGTGCAGCTGGTCCAACTCATAGAATACACGAGCATCTTCCGGATTACATTGAAAAGCCTTTTCAAGCGAGGACAGTGCGGCCATTGATTCATTCCGTTTATTGTAATAAGCCAAGGCAAGATTACGATGTGCCGTTGCAAAACGATCATCCAATTCCACGGATCGTTCCCAATGATGAATGGCGTCTTCTGCACGCTTTTTGTCATAATACAGGTTGCCCAGATAGTAGTGAGCCTTGCTGTCCAGCGGATGCGCAGCAATCGCATGTTCCAACACTTGCATGTCGAACAGACTGTTCGGAAAACAATAGTCGGATGAGGCGGTTTGAGCCAACTGGTGCTCCCGGGCTGCTTTTTCACGGAAATCCATTTTGTCATACACGTAAGCGAGTGAATAATGCACCATCGGATAGGTGTGATTGCCGTGTGCCAAACGAATCTGCACCAGTGCGTCTCTTGCCTCCTCGTACATTCCGCTTTCAGCATAATCCGATGCCAGATTCAAGTAATTATGCACATCGTTTCTCATAAACTTTTCAAGAGTTGTTCGTGTCTCCTTTGCTTTCTCATGATGTCCTAACAAATTCAAGGCGAGGGCTTTCTCGTACGCTGCTCCAAAATCCGCAATATCCAGCTTCAACGTTTCCTCCGCAAACTGAGCCGCTTCCACATAACGTCCAAGCTTGCGCAGAACCGCAGTTTTCAGGAGTCTCGACTTGTAGTTCCTTGCGTTCCGCACCAAAGCTCTGTCTACAAGTTCCAATGCGTCAGCATAGTCCCCTCGTTCACAGGCAATTTGGCTTAATGCATAGTAACCGCTATCCTGATAAGCGGCAGACCATACCGCCTTATAAAACGCTGCGTACGCTTCATCGTTTCGCGCCTGCAGCCTGAGTGCCAGCCCGAGTTGATAGTAGGCTTCGCTGTCGTACGGATTCGGGTTACGCCAGGTCAACGATTCTATGGCTGTCCGAAAATGTTCTTCCGCCTGCTTGAACCATCCCCTGCGGAGCAGCAACGTGCCATAAGCAACATTGAGCCGAATGTCGGAGGCATCCCTTCTCAGCCCTTCTTCATAATAATCCTCAGGTTCAAAGGTAGCATGCCGATATTGTTCAAGGTGTATACCGGCCAGATACAGCTGCTCCGTACTCTTAATCTCCTTCGGAAGAGGAAGCGGTTTGGCTGGATCGGGAACTTGTTCAATACGAGGTTTTGCCGGACGATAGGATATCAGCTGATGGCCATTCGCATCCTGAATGGTTACGAATAAATCATGTGGCTGGTCTTCTTCGTCTAACGTGACAATTGATTTATAGGTCAGTTCCGGTGAGAGCGTCGCTTTATCTTTCAAATAGCTCCTCTTCCGGCCCTTCAACTGAATGATTGCCCCCGCGAACACGGATGTGGCATAGGCCATTACAGTCGCAGTGCGAAGCGATTCGTCCACCTCCAGATTCACCGCTGCATCGATCGATGCATTTTTCACGACTCCAATATTTTTGTATGGCATGAAATACTGTGCAAACGATTTTTCCTCGTACGGCTGAAGCCAAGTGAAGTCTGGTTGGTTGTCCGTGAATACGCCTGTCATCAACTCGATATATGGCCCGTCCTCATCGGTCAAACTGCGATCCCACGCTTGCCCGAATTCGCCATTGCCCCACGTCCATTGTTTCTTCCCCGGGGACACATGATGGTTCGCTACGTGAAGCAGCCCTGCTTGAACGCCATGATCGTATCCTCCAACGAAATTGTAATTTGATTTATAGGCCATATATGACGTGGGCACAGGTATATTTTTGTATCGGGAAATGTCTACACCTTCTGAATAATCCATCTTATAATAGGTTCCCGTTGCAATGGGAAACCTCGACACATCACGCTTGCCGTGGTCAAACACTGCCGTGACGTCAGGCGGAAATACCGTTTGAGTATGGTCATTGACCGCAACAGCCGGATTGGCCCACCATAGGAACGTTTGCGGCTCCGAAGTCCGGTTATACATCTGTGCCTTAATTTCGAGGTAGGCTTTTCCCGGATGCAGCGTGAATCCTGTTGTAACCTTTGTTCCGTACATTCGGTCGATTTCACTGACCCAAACGGTGGCGCTGCCGTCCTCATTCTTGGTTACGGCATGCTCTACAGGACCAAAGGTGTTAGGACGATGGTGCTGCGGCCAGTTAAATTCTATACCGCCCGAAATCCAAGGTCCCGCAAGGCCTACCAGTGCAGGTTTGATAACACGGTTATAGTAAACAAAGTCATAATTGTTCGTTTTGTCCAATGCCCGGTAGATACGGCCGCCGATCTCGGGCATGATTTCAATTCTCACATATTCATTCTCGAGTATGGCCATGCGATAGGACTTCATTTCCTTTTCGTCCATGATTTTATCGATTACAGGATGCGGATAAACACGTCCCGACGAGCCCTGGTAGACACGCTTCTCCAGAAACATAGGATTTTTGTCAGGCTCTCCGGTGCCATAGGTAGGAATCTCAACATGTTCCTCCCAGACGCGAACAGCGTTTGAAACGGGTAAAGTTGACTCTCTCGTGCTCATTATTTCTTTTCCTCCTCATGTGAACTGTCGGTGTATCCATAGTAAGAAAAATGAACAGCGAAGGGCCATTCAATATCCTCTGAATTTCATGGACTATATGGGGAAACACCTCGCAGATCACTGTTGAGGGCTATTTTTTCGTTTTCGGTACGCAGACGGCGTCTCACCGAACGCTTCGCGGAACTTTCTTGTAAAATGAATGCCGCAGTCGAATCCAACATCCGCCGCGATTTCGGCAATTTGCCGATTGGTGCCGTTCAGGAGCTGCGCCGCCTTTTCCAATCTGAACTTATGAACTGTATTCAGAATTGTGTCACCCACCTGCTCCTTAAACAGATGAGACAGGCGTGACGTGGATAAACAACATCGGCTCGCCAGCTCGGGTATGCTTACTTTCTGGGCTGGGTACATCTGCAAATGTCGCATCATCTCCGCAATTCTGGGATCCATTGTCGCCGGAACATCTGGAGGAAACGTCTGTTGAATGCGAATCAACGTCTCTTCCAGGGCAAGCTCAGCTAATCGGCGATGGAGTTCGGAACTTCCTTCCGAACGTCCGTGACGCACCAGCCTTTGAAGGGCATTGTGCACATCATGCTGCAGCTCCTCTGAAGCGATCTGCTGAAAGAAGAAACGATCGGACATTTCAGGCAGTTTCAACCACGTACTCCAGTTGGGGTCGGGAATGAAATGAACCCATATAAATTCCCAATGCTCCTGCTTCGTTTCATAATGATGTGGAAGTCCCGGCAAGAGGATGGCTACATCCCCAGACGTACAGGAGATTGAATTTTTACCATGCTGTATCACGCCTTCACCAGAAAGCGTATACATCAATAACCAGTCAATACTCCCTGATGGACGATGAATCTCGTATCCCTTCTTTTCCTCATAGTGTCCTGCAATTAATATCCCAAAGGGCCGGGTTTCATGAATAGCATAATCCGCATGTTTTTCAGCCATTATCACACTACCTCGCCATATCGTATTCCGTATAAAATATAGCTATATTGATACTTCTTGTATTTGCTATAAACAGTAGAATTCATCGTAAAGAACATATCACAAGGAGGGTATTCCAACAATGTTCCAGGTATCGAAATTATCATTAAAAAACGTGGGTGACAAGGAAATCTATCCAGGAAAATTGGGTGAGAATGGCGGAGCAAACCCACAAGGTGAATCCTTTGGATTTACGAATTATTATATGACGCGTAACGGAGAACCCTTCATCCCTGTTGTCGGTGAATTTCACTTTTCCAGATTTTCGTATTTACATTGGGAAGAAGAACTTCTCAAGATGAAAGCTGGAGGGATTCACATTGTCGCAACGTATGTATTCTGGAATTTTCATGAGGAAGAAGAAGGGATTTTTGTATGGGGCGGTAGGCGAAACCTTCGCCACTTTATCGATCTGTGCGCCAAGCTCGATTTCCCCCTAATCCTTCGCATCGGTCCATTCTGTCACGGTGAAGTTCGCAATGGTGGAATTCCGGATTGGGTACTCTCTAAGCCAATCGAGATCCGCTCCAATGATCCCGATTATCTGAAACTCGCCCGCAAACTCTACCGGGAGATTGCCGTTCAGATGAAAGGCAGCCTGTATCAGGATGGAGGACCCGTTATTGCAGTACAGCTTGAAAATGAGTTCATGCACGCCGGGGCGCCCAATGATGCCTGGGGTTACAAAACAGGCAAGTTTCTGTCTTCCGGTACGGGCGGCACAGCTCACCTCGCCGAGCTGCGTCGCATTGCGGAGGATGCAGGCATTCGTCCTCTATTCTTCACGGCTACCGCTTGGGGTGGTGCAGCCGTTCCGGAGGAAGGTTTTTTGCCCATGCTTGCAGGTTACGCCTACACGTCTTGGATACCAGCCCAGCCACCGAGCACGGAGTTTTTGTATCGCGATCTTCATGATACACCAGCCGAACCGGTTCATTTTGATGTGCCCGAATACCCCGTTGCATATTGCGAGATGGCGGGCGGCATGCAGGTCAGTTATAATGTAAGGCCGTACGTTCCAGAGAACAGCATTGAGGCCATGACTCTTGTCAAGCTGGCCAGCGGCAGCAATCTGCTCGGTTATTACATGTACCATGGCGGCTCCAATCCTGTCGGCAAGAAGGGTTACCTGAATGAGCAATTCCTGCCGAAAATCACGTATGACTACCAGTCACCTTTGGGTGAATTCGGCAGGGTCGGTGCATCCTATGACCGCATCCGCGCGATTTCCATATTTCTTCAATCCTTCGGATCGATTCTTGCGCCGATGAAGACGATACTGCCTGAGGGACAATCCACCATAGATCCGACAGATACAGAGACATTGCGTTGGTGTGTAAGACATCATAACGGTTCCGGCTTTGTTTTCTTGAATAATTTTCAGGACCAAGTCAACCTAACCAGCCGTAAGATCCGAATCGAATTGGAAACCGTCAAGGGGCACGTTGCTTTCCCGGCTGAAGGTGAACTTGAGCTCCCAGGCGGAATCGGGCTGATGCTGCCATTTAATCTGGAGCTTCATGGCGTGTCGCTTGTCAGCGCAACGACTCCTTTGTTGACGGAGATTGAAACCGACAATGAGAAAACGATATTCTTCTATGCACATGAAGGAATGGCACCGGAATACGTCGTATCCAAAACGAACCTGACGGATGTGCACGCTGGAGAAGGCATATTAACGGACAGAGGTTCTTACTACGTGATCCAGCCGAGCGTAAACAAACTTGATTCAGTCCACTTCCGCACAACCGATGGCCGTAATGTACGCTTTGTAACGTTATCCAGAGAAGAAGCACAGAAAGCATATACCTTCGAACTATGGGGGCAAAAAACACTCGTGATCAGCGATTGTCCCGTGATCTTCAACCAACATCAGCTTGTCTGCACATCGATGGGAGTATCCCGGTTTGATGTTTCGTTATATCCAGCACCTGCACACGATTTACAAACGAAAAACGCAAACTCCATCCCTTGTCAAAAGGAAGAATCGACATTCTTCGCTACCTACACGTTGGAGCTGCCTGAATATACGCCTGACGTGCTGGTTACGAAGCCTGCGGAGAAATCGGCTCTCCTGCAGTTTGCGGGAGAATGGCCCTCTCATGTTCATGATGTGTGGCTCGAGGTAGATTATGAAGGTGATGTGGCTGAAGCCTTCCTGAATGGCCGGCTTATTACGGATCACGTTTATTACGGGAAGACTTGGTCCATCGGCCTGAAGGAATTCTACACGCAGCTTGAATCCTCTACCTTGCACCTATCGATCACGCCACAGCGCCGGGGAACGGTCCATACCTTTGTCAATCAGGCGCAAATTGAGCGCTTCGAAGGTGTCGAGATTGCCGAGTTCCACCGCATTGAGGCCATCCCGCAATATCAGGTTGCCTTGTATCCTGTCAAAACTTCAGCTGCGGTTGAACATTCCCCTGTTCCACTCTCCTAAAAAACCGCCCTGAAATCGTTCAATTGGAGCGATCTCAGGGCGGTTCTGGTCGTTACCATTGCTAAATCATATTTATTGTTGAAAATAGTTAGCTCCATGGTATCCTTGAGTAGAAAATACAGGCAGGACATATGTCAATAATACGAATATTGAAAAGGGAGGAGATTCATTTGATACAACCGATTTGTTTTGGAATTATAGGTTTCGGTTGGAGAGCGGAAGCTTATTTGCGAATTGCGAAGCAGCTCCCCCATCTATTCCGAATCAGCGGCATAGTCGTTCGAAATTCGGCCAAGTACCAAGAAGCTGCCGATCAATGGGGTGTAACACTTTACGAGTCGTCAAGTGAATTGACCCGTCATAGTGATTTTCTTTTGGTTGCTGTTTCCAAAACTGCCGTACCCGCAGTTCTTGAAGAACTTGCTTCACTGCACGTGCCCCTCCTGGTTGAAACGCCTCCGGCTTTCGATGAAGAAAGCTTTGCGCTAATGTCCAAGTTCGCCGAGACAAACGCACATATTCAAATCGCAGAACAATATCCGCTGCAGCCCCATCATACGGCTCGTATGGCTCTCATTTGTTCTGGAAAACTGGGTCAGGTTCATCATGTTCAGGTGTCATCAGCGCACGGCTATCATGGGATCAGTCTCATCCGTAACTGGTTATCGATATCGGATATCAGCTGCGAAATCGTTGCCCGCCGCTTCGAACTTCCGATTCTGGAAGTCCCCTACCGTGGTCGACAAGTTCAGGATCAGATCGAGAACGAATTACAAGATATCGCCATGCTGACGTTCCGGAACGGCAAGAGTGCTTTGCTGGACTTTACTCGGTCTCAATACTTTTCTCCCCTCCGTCAAAACCGGGTTCTGATTCGCGGTTCCCATGGAGAGATACGGGATAACGAAGTTACAATCAGCGTGGGTGCTGAAGCGTTTGATACATACTCGATCCATCGAATTCAGAGCGGTATGGAAGGAAGCCTGGGGCCGCTGTCATTACGTGAGCTTCGTGCTGGCCAACAGTGCCTTTACCGTAATCCCTTCTCTTCTGCCCCATTTTCCGATGAAGAGCTGGCCATGGCTGAAATTTTAACACGAATGTCGACTTATGTGAGAGAGAATATCCCTTTTTATTCTCTGACAGAAGCTCTTAACGATGTACGTTTGTCCCTTGCCATTGAGAAGTCAATCGCAACTCAAGCCCCTGTATGGGTATGAGATAATGACTTGGAAATCTCTACTAACTTCTCTATTAACTTTTAATGAAATGAATGCAAGAAAGGTGTATTTTAATGTTTGCCATGATAGTCACAGGTTTACTTCTGCTTTTTGCTGGAATAGGGTATGTCATATATCTCGTATCCAAACATTCCAAAAACCCGGATCGGTCGTCGGCTCGAGTCATGAGATTTATCTTAGCACTATCCATTATAGTCCTGTTTGTTCAAGACTACATATTCAATGAAGTACCTTCTAATTCAATTATGATTTTATTTTTTGTTGTCGTTTTAATAATCACCAGTTCATTGTTTATCAAGAATGAAGAGAAGAACAATTAATGATCCTGCATTAGAATCTAATAGAAACAAACGAACTTACTCCCTGACAGGAATAAGTTCGTTTTTGACTACTCATTTAAAGTTACGGACCAATTAGGGTCGTTATATCGTTTATCAACTACTTCCCTTTCGAGGGTGAGCTCCTCCGGAATATGATCTAACCCTTCAATTCGGAATTCATAAGGGGTTTTCATGTTACGATCTCCCATGCTGATAAATCCCTTTCTCCAATGATCGGGTAAACTATTTTCGAGACTCGACGCACCTCTCTTACTCACGATATATTGTTTGCCTTCCGAATCATATGCAGACCATAACTCTTGACGAATCTCGTTATCTATTTTCCCATAGAATAAGACAGCCAGTTCATCTGTTCCATCGCCTCTTTGCGACTTCTCCATGGAAGTACCAATCAGTTCGAATTTATCTTTCAAAATCTTAAAGTCTTTGGACTCTTTTAACTCCGCAGGTCTAAAAGAAAACTTACTTCCATCCACTTCAGCAATAGAGTATCCGTCCAATACAAAACGGTAAGGTTCTTGTTCAGGCAGGTACTTAAAAGTGTAACTCCAACGCATTTTCCCTTTTTCAGTTACACTATAATCAAATGTCATAAGGCTGTCCATGTAACCAAGTTTTCTTGGGTTTACTGAATGTATCTCCTCGTTATCCAAGGTTTCAAAGTGAAAGCTCAACATTTGTTTTTCCCACAAATCACCGGGGGATCTCGCCATTGCTGCTTCATCCAATTCGGTCTCCACTTCGAATCGTACTCCCTGTACCATTCGTGTGATCCTTTTTAAATTGACAGTCATTCCATGTGGTGTTGTGTAAGCTCCAGAGAGTTCCTCAACTTGGGTCTTGCTATTTGCCTCTTTCATATCCAGGTCAAAGCTGAAATTCCAATTTCCTTCTATGGAAGGTACATTTCTGTTTCCAAGCGTATTAATATTCCCCTCAATCGTTATCTTGTCCGTCTGCAGCGGCTCACTAAAAAATTCAACCATATAATAAAAATCATTTGTATATCCCATATCATACATGCTGCCCACTATGTTTCCTTTATCATCTTTAATCGTTATGTTGTTTGGTTCTCCAAGAATAAGCCTTTCACGTTCATGCTTTCCCTTTTTATCAAAAAGCTGAAGTGCAACTGTCACTCGTGTTGGATCTGCTACAGCTTCCTCAATGACAAGCGTATAACCTTTGTCCTTCACCTTAATATGTGGATTATGCACCAATCCCAGTTCCTGCGCTCGAAGAAGCCCGATATCGGGGTTGTCCTTGGCAAACAAAGATCGGATCATTTCAGCAAATGTTGGCACGGTATAGATTGTAACTGCACCTATGGCAAAAAAGAGTGCTATTGCTGCGGCAGCCCATCTCCACTGTTTAAAGTACGATTTCTTTTTCGACTTTGGCTCAGAAAGTGAAGAAAGAGCGTTCTCCACCGCTAATTGGACTGTATCAGGGAGGACCACGTCTTGTGTTTTTGACTTAAGAAATTGTTTTATCTTGTGATCAACCGGATCATGATAACTCATATTTTTCTTCTCCTTCCCCTAATACAAGCTCAGATAGCTGCTTTCTAGCCCTGAACAAACGTGACTTTACTGTACCTTCAGAAACTTCGAGCACGTTGGAGATGTCCTTGACCGACATATCTTCGATATAAAATAGCGTGACAATGGTTTGAAGCTGTTCATCCAGTTCGTCAATCACCTCAAACAGCTCAATTTGTTCGTACTCCTCCTTATAAGATGTCTTTCTTAAATCGTAAGGAATGAGGGATACCCGCTTCTTTTTTCTATTGATCTGATTGCACTCGTTAATCAATATCCGAATAATCCATGTTTTAAAATAAGCAGGCTCTTTCAGTGTATGTACATTAGAAAATGCTTTGGCAATGGTCTCCTGCATCGCATCAGCACAATCTTCGTTGTTCTTTACAATTGATCTTGCTATAACAAAGAGGCTCTGCTGTATCGCTCGTACCAATAACACAAATGCTTCCTTATCCCCTTTTCTCGCAAGTTCTGCTTTCTCTGTCAAATCCACGAAGATCTCCCCTCCTTCTCAAACTATCTATTCATTAGATACTCAAAGACTTCATTTGGTTCACAAAAGAATTCAAATATTTTTCCGGTAAACTATACCTTCCTTATTATCCAACTAAAAAACAGCCGAACATAGGAAGTCCGGCTGTTTTCTTATATCACTTATCTATCTCAAAAATGAAAACACCATACGGAGACATTTTGATTTCATTCTTATAGGTTGTTCCCGACAGCAGCTCTTTGGCTTCCTTCTTGAGCTTGATTCCTGCCTGTTTGTCCGAGAAGTTAAGTAAAAATAAATACGCCTTATCGTTCGATGAACGGATACCAAGTTCAACTTCGGACGGTACCTCCATCAAGTCATCCACCGGTGAAAATAGCCCGATTTCGTCCATGATTGCATCAACGACCTGTTCATTGTAAGCGGCCCCATAATACCACACTTCACCTTGACCTACGGCACGTTTGGTCATAGCTGGACTACCTGCATAGTACTCTGAAGCATACTCCGCTACGACCTGCACTTCGGGATTCTCCACATGAAGAACCTCGTTGAATCCGACCGTTTGCATTCCCGCTTGCAGTTGCTCCCTTTTGCCTTTCCACTGCAGTTCGGCTGCGGGAACGGTTCCTTTGACTAAGGTGAAATCCTCCACGGTCACTCCGCATAGCTCCGCAGCTGCTCCTGGAAAAGGTCTCATATAACAGTGTCCCTTGAGATCCTTATATCCGGTACGGGCACCCAACAACAGGGTTCCACCTTGACTGACGTACGTTTGCAGAAGTTCTGCTGTTTCGTCTGTCATGATTGCCGGGTGAGCATAGATGATCACCTTATATTTGGACAGGTCTTCCAGAACGGTTGATGATCGCAGCGTAACAAGATCGGTGGGAATATGGCGATATTGCAGCTGCTTATACCAAGCGCGAGTGCTCTGTTGATGAAGCGGACCATGCCACTCGTCCAACTCACCATCCCACATATTATCGTAATCCTGCAGGATGGCTGCATCCGCTTGATACGTCGTACCCGCAATAGCCCGACCTATTTTAACAAACTCTTCGCCGACCTGTGCTACCTCTCGGACTCGCCGGTTGGGTTGATTGTGGTAATCATTGATGCCGTGCCAGTACATCTCCGTTCCGAACGTTGCCGTCCGCCAGCGGAAGTATACGAGTAGGTCTGTTCCGTGAAGGACGGATTGATATGACCATAATCGGATCTGGCCGGGTCTTGGAGTGCCCATACCTATACTATCAACCCAGCCGCCTGGACCAGACTGTTGTTCCATTACGCAAAAGTTCGGAGACATGTTTCGTACATTGGATAATTTCATGCTCCAAGCCCGGTCTTGCAATGGCTTTTCGTCCTCACCAGTAAATATTGTGGCAAACTGCGGATACGAATCATAGGAAAAGAAATCAAGGAGTTCATCCGTCAATTCATGATTGTCTATATGTCCGAACGTACCGTTTGTCGTGATCCAATGTTGAGGATCCAGTTCACGAATGATATCCACTTGAAGCTTGGCAAATGAAATGGTATTCGCCGATATGAATCTCTTTTCATCCAATGCCAAGTGAGGATTTGGCGATTGATTAACCATGTTACGTGTAAGATAAATTTGTTCCCATTCGGTATAGGTCTGACTCCAAAAAACGGTTCCCCATGCTTGGTTCAAGTTTTCTAACGTGTTATAACGACTCTTCAGCCACTCGCGAAACGCGATATGATCTGCCTCCGCATAAAAAACATCCATATGACAGTTGAGTTCGTTATCGATCTGCCAGCCAATGACAGCCGGATGATCTTTATATGCGATAACCATATTCCGTACGATTTTTTCACATTGCTGCCTATAGATCGGGCTGCTGTAGTTATTGTGACGTCGCATGCCGTGCCTATATAATACACCGTCTTTATTTGCATTTAAAACCTCAGGATACTTTTCGGTTAACCACGCAGGTGGAGTAGCCGTCGGTGTTCCCAGAATGACGCCCAAGCCGTATTGATGTGCCAGGTCCAAAGCCCGCCCAAAAAAGCTGAAATCGAACTGGCCTTCTTCCGGTTCAAAGATGGACCAGGCGAATTCGGCCATCCGAATAACTGTAATATTCATCTCTCGCATTCTTCGGAAATCGTCCTCCCACAACTCCTCCGACCAATGCTCAGGGTAATAACAGACACCCAGTTTCAGTTCTTCCATTTGTATTGATTTCGCCAACTTTATTGCCCCCTTAATGTACCATGCTGCCTCCATTTTATTGGATACTTTGCGTATAATAAATGACAAGATTATGCGTCTTATAATAAAATATTGTCATCAATTATCTTTCGAACTACGATCACTTAAGTTCTTTATTACTCATCACATAAAAATATTGCGTTCAAATGGAGGCTTCACGTGAAAGAACACATCTTTCTTCCGAAACCCGTTTTCCCCAGACATGTTTGCTATCCCGATTTTATTGGAGGTTACAGTGACTTTCCGAAGCATAGTGTGAATCGGGAATATCGGAGCAAAGAAATTAATTTGGATCAATGCTACAATTTGCACTTGGTACTTGGCGGTAAAGGATTCCTGCATACCCCAACCAATAGTTATGAGTTAACACGTGGACAGGGATTCCTCTACGGCCCCGGTCTTAGACAAACGTATCATTCGGACTCCGATGATCCGTGGAGTATTCGTTGGGTTCACTTTTACGGAATTCGTCTCGAAGAATTGCTGAATGGAAAAGGAATTGACGAGCCATGGTTGTTTCAATGTTCCAACTTTCCACTTGTTACAGCGCTGATGGATAGATTACTTCAGTTAGGAAGGGAATATCAAGTTGAGGATGAGCACAGTATGGCAGCAACGTTATATGAACTGTTGACAACATTACAATCCACAGCGAACCAAATTAATGTGCTTGTGAATCAAACCGCTGAGCGAATACGTGAAGCAGCAAACTACGTTCGATCGCATAGCCATGAGCACATCACACTTGAGCAAGCTGCTGGGATTGCCGGGTACAGTACACCCTACTTCAGCCGCAAGTTCAGTCAGACGTTTGGAATGTCCTTTCCGGAATTTCTAATGGAATCCAGGCTATTGCATGCGAAGCATCTGTTAGCAACAACCAACCTATCCATTAAGCAAATTACGCTGGAGACCGGATTTTCCCAGTCGAGTTACTTCATCCGGTGTTTTAGGAGTCAAGAAAACCTAACACCTTTGCAATTCAGAAATATTCACAATCTTACTATAGGCAGATAAATACTCTGGTTGTTTAGAAGCTGCAGATGTTCCTTTATACCGAACGTACAAGAAGACCCTACACATCTAGTGTAGAGTCTTCTTCTCTTGTTCTCATGTTTAGTTTTCGGTCACGGGTGATCAACCGTGTTTTCATTCTTCATCTTCGTCAGCTCTATATTCCAAAATATCTCCAGGCTGACATTCCAGCGCTTTGCAAATTGCCTCCAGCGTCGACAAGCGTATCGCTTTCGCCTTCCCGTTCTTCAATATTGAAATATTGGCGATTGTGATATCAACTCTCTCTGCAAGCTCGGTAACCGTCATTTTCCGCTTGGCCAACATTACATCAATATTGATTATAATAGCCATATTTTCACCTCAAACCACTAGGTCATTTTCAGATTTAATATCAATGGCTTCCTGTAACAGTCTTTGAAGAACAGCGGAAAACACCGCAATGACCAATGAAGCAAAAATAGGAACCATCCCAACAATAATAAGCCCAGGTGCATCATCCTTATCTGCTACTAGAAAAACGAATGGAAGCATCACAACATACAGGCTACAGATTACAATAGCACAATATTTTATGATTTTTAAAGATCTCACGGAGATTGAAGAAAACGCTTCGTTCTTGTCAATATAGCTCAGAAGACGGAATGAATGGTACAGCGCAATGATAAACGGTATGACGGAGACATACATTATGATCACAATGGGATACAATGAGCCGGCATAGTTCGGATTCACTGGATTGTTAGCTAACCAAGGTATGCCGAATATACATAAGGCAAGAATCGGAACGCCAACGAGCAAAACAGCCATTTTCAAAAAAATCGTGGAACCTCGTTTCACAAAAAGCACCTCTCTTGTTTTAAGTGATTTGAATTTATCATACATTTTATCGTTTTACAATAAATAATTATCGATTTATATTGTTTAATTATTGATAATCAATTATCCCTTCCTTAAACATCCTAATAAACATATCCTTATCGGTTCATCACAGTTTGCTTTTGACCTTCCCACGTTTATCGATCCAGTACGGAATAGCTTGTGATATAATAACGACCAGCTAATACGAAAAAAATGGAATATAAGGCGGACCTTACTCATGAAATTAGAGCGATTGATCTCGATGATCTATAAGCTGTTGAACAACGAAGTTGTTTCTGCTTCCGTGCTGGCTGAAGAGTTTCAGGTATCCCAAAGAACCATTTACCGGGACATTGATGTGATCTGTGCTGCCGGCTTTCCCGTCGTATCCTATCAAGGGATGAACGGTGGATATGGCATGATGGATGGATACAAGTTGGACAAAAGCTTGCTCGGTACATACGATGTCAATTCCCTGATTACTGTCCTGCACAGTCTCTCTACAGTGTTTGAAGACGAGCGTGCGCAGGGCACGATTGAACGATTAAAAACGGTAGGGACTGAACATCAGACTCCCAGCTTAGCTGTAAACTTGGAAACTCACCGTAACGACCACGATGCGCTTCGCCATCTGCGTAAAGGCATTACGGAACATATACTTGTCCGTTTCGATTACATTAACACCAAGAATGAACGTACGACCCGTGAGTTGGAACCGGTGATGCTTTATTATAAGTATCGTAATTGGTATGTATATGGATTCTGCCGAGCACGCCAGGATTATCGGGAATTCCGTCTATCCCGCATGATGAATCTGTCGCTGACACCAGAAACATTTCAACGGCATCTTGAGGTACCAAAAGAGACTGTTTTGCCAACCAAAGAATGGCAGGATCAGGTAAGTGATGTGGTGTTTCGGGTTTCCCCAGAGGCATTAGCGGAAGCACTGGATCACTTTCAGCAGGCAGATAAGCAATTCAATGATGACGGGAGTATGACCATGCGTATCCCCGTTTATCAGCCACTCCAGGCAAGATGGCTTAGGTCCTTTCTGCTAGGCTTGGGCAGTGGGGTTGTTGTTCTAGAACCGCTTGAGCTGCGAGAGATCCTAAAAGAACAGCTTCAACATGCACTCCTGCAATACGAAGAAGTATGACACGCTGTTGTCATACTTCTTTTTTTATAATGACAACAGATTCAAAACAAATCCATTGCATAGCTAAAGGAGAAGATACGAATGACGAATTATCCAATTGAAATGTTTAATTACCACACATGGGCCAACCAAACCATTCTGGGCAGAATCAAGGAACTGCCACCCTCTGTACTGAGTCAGGAAGTGAACAGCTCATATCCCACCATCGCACATGCCCTTAGCCATATCCATGCTGTTGATCAGATGTGGTATCTGGTTTTATCAGGAACGGCGATGCCTGAGGCGTTCCAGGCATGCATGCCTTTAAATTCCAAAATACTCCTTTCCGTGAATGAGTACATCGATACCTTTGCCGAGCTAGCCAAACGATACAATGAATGGTTCCAGCACCAAACCGACTTGGAGCAAACGATTCTACTTGATAATCCATTCGCTGGCCTCCGCGAAACGAGTCTTTCCGAAATGTTGCTGCATGTGGTTAATCACGGGACCTATCATAGGGGCAATGTTTCCACAATGCTGCGTCAATTGGGTCATGCGTCCATCATGAACGACTACTCTCTTTTTTGGTATCAGGAACCTGTGCAATCCTTCTAATGTACAGCACATTTTGATACAAGGAGCAGATCATATATTTAATGGAAATTCAAAATTTAATTTCGGTAAACGCAAGGGAAGATTTCAGGTCATGGTTACAGGCGAAATCCAGGATTGAACAATCCTGCTGGGTTGTGGTGAGTATGACGGCAAAGCCCAATACATTGCTATATCTTGACGTGGTAGAGGAATCCTTATGTTTTGGATGGATCGATGGAATTAAAAAGAAAGTATCGGAAACAGAACTCGCACAGCGATTGTCACCCAGAAGCAAAAGCAGTCCGTGGACCGAATTGAATAAAGAACGTGTAAGGCGTCTTGAAAAGTTGGGGCTTATGAGGGACGAAGGAAGACGGGTACTACCGGACATGGAGATCGATTCTTTTCGCATTATCAAGGATATTGAGATCAGGCTTAAGGAAGATAAACAAACTTATGAGAATTTCATGGCCTTCCCTTCTCTTTATAGAAGAGTCCGCATCGACACCATTCAGAGCGTAAAAAATCAGTCGGCATTGTTCAATCACAGATTGGACAAATTCATTACAAACACAAGAGAAAACAAAATGATTGGTCAATGGCATGACCATGGACGCCTTCTGAATTATTAGATTCCCCCATCTTGGTCTATCACATGGAAGTGGTGTTGGACAGTCACCTTTTTGCCATTGGACGATATCCTATAGGTAAAAGGAGGACTGTTCATGTCGCTTTTGTTTCAACATTCTGAACTGGAGAATGAAAAGATTCCTCTGGAAGCCTGGAAGAAGGATGCCTACCAGTTGTTTGCTTCCAAAATGAGTGATCGGGAGGCTCGTTTCCCCTGCATTCCGGCGACTCAGGCCTTCGCCATGGGGCATCTCCGATATGGTTTTGTGTCATATTTGGATCCCGGGTCAGCAGATCGTAGACTCGCGGACATCATTACCGAATACGGCCGGGAATCGCGTTCTTTTGGTGATTACTCATCTTTGATTGTGTTTTTTGAATTGGAGAAAACGATGAGGACCGTTTTGGACTATGAAGAGATATTCTGGGATTTATTAAGCAAGGTTAGCGTTTTGGATGTAAAGCGATGGCCTGCAGACATTCCGGAGAACCCGGAAAATCCCTTGTGGGAATTCTGTTATGACGATGAGCGATATTTCGTCTATTGCGGGACACCCGCCCACATCTCCCGTCAGAGTCGGAGTTTCCCTTACTTCATGCTGGCTATGACGCCTCGTTGGGTACTGGACCAATGGAATGCTCATCCCAAGAAAGCAGCTGCAATTAGCCCTAAGATCCGTGAACGACTAGCGGAATACGATGCCATACCCGCCCATCCTGAACTAAAACAGTATGGAGCCCAAGGGAATCTTGAATATAAGCAGTATTTTTTAAGAGACGATGACTCCTCCCCCTCTCTATGCCCTTTTCTTCGCGCTCTACAAGCTGAAAAGGTGCAAGAATAGAAGTGTTTCCCTTACTTGTCCTAAAAGTGCCCTCCTCCGAATAAGCTGTACTCTACAGTTATAAGGAGGAGCGTTCCATTAACTGGATCAAGGAAGGGACATGACCATGGAAATGTATATCAAATATGTTCTGATCGGACTAGCTATTGCCATGCCTGTTGGAGCGATCACTGTGGAAATGACAAAACAGGGTTTAAAAAATGGATTCGTTCACGGCTGGGCTGTGGGTCTGGGCGGAATGACCTTGGATACCACATTAATTATAGCGATGTATCTGGGGTTTGCCTCCTTCCTCTCCCTACCTTACATTCAGATTCCGCTCTGGCTTGTTGGAGCGGGCTTTCTTGCTTATCTGGGTTATGATTCGATCAGGAATGCAGATCAGGATATTACACCCGCCAATGAAAAAGTAAAAAAATCATTTTGGAAGACATACCGTAACGGTTTGTTGGTTGCCATTTCCCCGGGTAATCTGATCTTTTGGGTATCCGTTTTTGGTGCCGTACTGTCTGATTCATATCGTTCTGCCGGGAAGGAGAGCTTCGCTATCGCAGCTTGCGGGGTGCTGTGCGGCATTCTGATTCATGATCTTGGTTTGGTTTCTCTGGTTTCCGTGACGCGAAAAGTGATGAGCAGAAGATTGATCCGTTTGGTTTCAGTTGCTGCAGGCACACTTTTGCTCGGTTTTTCATTCTATTTTTTGTATGAGTTCGTTATGTCACTTTGGGCATATATTCTGTGATTGCCTTCGTTGGACAACCTGCACAATAATATGAATGCTTAGACAAAAAAAAGGAGTGGATCGTATTGAAAACCAGTCACCCGCTACGACAGCATTTGTCACTGGTCCACTCGTATTCACTGCTACAGCCTTCGGCCAGTAATATGGAGAGTAGTTCATAGAAGATAAAATCTTACTCTTTAATTCCCATGTAAAATCCCCCATTCCTCAGTAACAAGGATTGGGGGATTTCTGTGAGAAGATTTAATTTATGAGCTCGTGCCGGCAGCCAAAACTGCAACAATATCGCCATTGAATCCTCATATTAGTTATAACCGACGCCTTGATAATAGTAACCCAGCGATTTCATGAAGTCGGCATTCAACATGTTTCGGCCATCGAAGATGTTGGGCTGCTTCATCTGTTTACTGAGCATACTCCAGTTTAGGTCATGATACATCTTCCACTCCGTACATATAAAAACAGCATCTGCATCTTTAAAGCCTTCCTCAGGGGTAGTCATGAATTGAATATTTGAATTCTTCAAATAGGAGGGAAGTTTGGCGACCGGGTCAAACAATTTAATATGTGCTTGTCCCACAGTCAATTCCTGAATGAGCCGGATCGCAGGAGCTTCCCGTATGTCATCCGTATCGGGCTTGAATGCCAGGCCAAGAACCACTATTTTTTTGCCTGCGAAATCTCCTAACCTTCTTCTAGCTTTCTCAACCATATACAAATATTGTGTTTCATTAACCTCAACGACGTTTTTCAGTACCTGTAGTTCCGTATTATTATCCTTTGCTATACGGAGTAAAGCTGCAACGTCCTTTGGAAAACATGATCCACCATAACCAATTCCTGCTTGCAGGAAGCTGCTGCCAATCCTTTGATCAAGTCCCATCCCAAAAGCAACCTCTTTTATATCTACCTCAAGTTTGTCACTTAATCTGGATAGTTCATTAATATAAGAAATTTTTGTGGCTAGAAAAGCATTCGATGCATATTTAATGAGCTCTGCGGTCCGCGGTGTTGTTACCACAATGGGACATTGAACTGAAGCGTAGAGGGTCTGAAGCATTTTGGTCGCTTTAGTACTCGTCGCGCCAATGACAACCCGGTCTGGATTTAGAGAATCCTCCATTGCTTTACCTTCCCGCAGAAATTCAGGATTGGATGCAACATCATAAGGATAAGATGCTGCCTGAGACCGCAATATCCATTGAGTCACTTTTTCCTGTGTCCCTACGGGCACGGTACTCTTGTTAACGATGAGTTTATAACCGTTCATATAACGACCAATATCTTGTGAAACCTGCTTCACATAAGTTAAATCTGCATTTCCATCATTAAGCGATGGAGTCCCGACACATATAAATATTACATCATTCTCCTGAATAGCTTTTGCTTGATTTGTAGTAAACATAATCTGACCGGATTTAAGATGTTTTACCAGTAGTTCCTTGAGACCTGGCTCATAGAAATAAAGTTCACCTTTCGTTAATTGATCGACCTTGTGTGCATCTGTATCAAGTCCTACTACTTTCCAGCCCATCTCGGCAAACACCAAGGCAGTGGTTGTACCCACGTAGCCTGTCCCAATCACAAGTATTTTCATTCCTCGTCACCCTTCCTTCTCGCTTCTAAGCCAGCCAGGGTAGAACCGGTCCCAACTACCGTATTAACAACAGCGTGTGATAGTTGCTTGATATGAACATTACCTAATAGAATGCTGTCTCTGATGTAGCAGCTTTCAATAGTGGAATCTGCACCAATAGAAACGTAAGGACCAACCACACAATCTTCTAGAATACAGCCTGCTTCTATAGAGACTGGGGCAATAATCTTGCAATTTTGTAGAATCACCGAAGGATGAATATCATTTTCAACTGGCATCTCCCGAAGCATTTTTCGGTTGGCATCAAGCCATCTCTGTAAAGTTCCGACATCAATATTTGCTATTTCAGCTTGCTGATAAGATACCGAGTAGCCCTGTTGGATCAGCCATTGGATCGCATCTGTAATTTCATACTCTCCTCTGGCCGAAGGTTCTATCTTTTTGGCAGCTTTGAAAATAGAAGAAGTAAAACCGTATGCTCCTAATACCGCAAGATTTGATTTGGGAGCTTTCGGCTTCTCTACAAGCTTCACAATCCGTTGGTCTTCCACCTCTGCAATGCCATAATCCTGAGGACTGTCCACTTCCGATAGAAGCAGCGCAGCATGATTCCCATGTTCTACTATTTGCTTTTTAAGTTGAGAGAGTGAAATGGAAATTAAGTTATCCCCCAAGAGTAAAATGAATGAGTCCTGACCAATAAAATGCTCTGCTTGTAATATGGCATCTGCGATTCCTTTTGGATCTTTTTGATAAATAAACGTAATATTCGTACGACTCCACCTAGTGACACTCTCTAAGCTGCTTCTAATGAGTGATTCTTGCGATTTTTGGATTACTATTCCGATCTCAGAAATCTCTTGTTCAACCAATTTATCTATACAGGAGTGCAACAAGGGAGTATTGGCTACAGGAATCAATGATTTTGGATAAGAGAACGTGAATGGATACAAGCGGGAACCTTTGCCAGCACATAGAATTAGTCCTTTCAAGTCGTTTCCTCCCTTCTAATTTTCACTTCTGTATACTCTATGAAAAACAAATATATTTGGATTGGACGAATATCTGATAGATTTTATAGAATGGCTCTAACAGCCTTGAAACGTTTCTCAGAAAACTAAGTTTTCTAATTCTTATGAAATGGTTCGTTGACGCTTGTGAAAATTTTCTGAAGCCCATTCATTCCATCGGTCATTCGCATAAGATGACGGCAAAAGAGCCGTTGGCTTCATGCTAACCAAAGGAGACTGAAATGGTATGAAAATAGTTCAAATATCTACAAATACACTTCCCGTTCCCCCAGAAGATTATGGCGGCACTCAGCGCGATATTCACTACCTGACAGAAGAGTTGGTTCGTCGAGGTCATGAGGTCATTTTATTTGCTAAGAAAGGTTCGAAAACCAACGCCACAAGGACGTACGAATATCCCACTGATGACCCGGATCAGCAGTTGGATTTCATCATTAAGCGCATTCCTTCGAATGTGGATATTATCCATGATCACTATGGCATTGTTGCGAAAACAAATCCGCCCATTCCTACGCTCCACAACTCCCATTCCAAAAAGGCAAAAGGATCACAAATTCCCGTGTTTGTGAGCAAGAAAATTCGTGATAAGAACAAGAAGGGTTACTTCGTGCATAACGGGATTCGTCTTCGTGACTATACTTTTCGAACCAAGAAAAAGGGCTATCTTTTATTTTTGGGTAGAATCATGAAAGAAAAAGGAGTTCATTTAGCGATTGAAGTTGCACAAAAAACGGGGAAAGAATTAATTATTGCTGGGACAATTAACAAGCCTGCATATCAAGAGTATTTCGATAGCGAAGTCAAACCGCATCTTAATGAAAAGATACGATTTATCGGCCCTGTCGGTGGAACCAAGAAAATTAATTTGATTTCAAGAGCAAGCTGTGTGTTATTTACCTCTACATGGAATGAACCCTTCGGACTTGTGCTTATCGAAGCTTTGGCTTGTGGTACACCGGTACTTGGATTCAAAGCAGGGGCCGTTCCGGAAGTGCTAAAAGGCTTACCACAATTACTATGTAACTCTACAGATGATATGGTTCGCAAAGTGAAATATCGTAACAAATTCCCCACCGCAAGAGTTTGCCGATCCTATGTAAAAAAGCATTTTTCGGATAAAGTCATGGCTGACAATTTTCTTAAATTATATAAAAAAGTCATCACGAATAAGGAATACAAAATTGTCCGTCAGTCGGTGTGGAACACCAGAAAAAATCTGATTCTAAAAAGGAGTTGAAATCAGTGGCTTCAATCATAGCGTGTACCATGAGACCTGAATATATGGATAACATTTTTGCAAATTATGCACGACAGGAATGGCATAACAAAGAAATGATCATCATCCTTAACAAAGATAGTATGAATCTTAAAAAGTGGCGAAAGAAAGCTAAAGAATACGAAAATGTTAGAGTCTATAAGCTTCCTGAGAAATATACACTGGGAAAATGTCTTAACTGGGCCATTGCCAGAGCAAAAGGTTCGTTTATTGCCAAATTTGATGATGATGATTATTATGGAGCTCATTATTTAAAAGAATCCATCCTTGCACTAAGAGCACGCAAGGCACCTATTGTTGGTAAACACACAACGTATATTTATTTTGAGGCGAAAAAAGCGCTTATGGAATACCGACCCGGACAAGAGAATGTGCCTGGCAAAAGGATTAAAGGCGGGACATTGTTTTTTCGTAAAAGGGTATGGAAACATGTGAAATTTCCGGAGGATACGATCGGAGGATCAGATGCCAAATGGTCAAAAAAATGCCGCAGAGCTGGCTACTCCGTATATTATGTGTCGAAGAAAAATTACGTTTGTATTCGAAGAGAGAACATTCAGTCACATACGCAGAAACGGGATACTGAGGAATATATGAGAAATTGTAAATTGGTTGCCTACACGGATGACTTTATACCTTATACAACCGATACTATTCCAGATGAAGATACCAGTAAAGAAGAATCCAATTCACTCTCAAATGGCTCAATTTAGCAAATTGGACATTTGAAGCGAAGAATGGGCTGTTCCTGTAGTGAAACTACTTTAGGGACTGTCCATTCTATTCGCCGTATCAAACAACATTGCCGCACATTTGATCATGATACCCTACCTTAATTTCCGAATACTTTCGTAATCCGTATATTTCTTTAGCCATTCAATGTCCTGGCTTCTGTATCGTTTTAAAATTTTGTGCTTTTGCTTTATCAGATCTTCAGGCAATTTATATTTAGAGCGTTTAAAAATATACATCTTCTCCTGAGCTAACTCTCTGACAACCTGATGCAATGCTCTGTGTTGAGTATGGCCATACTCCCCTTTTTTATTGTGGGTCACAATCATCGTGATCTGAGGATTGGCTTGCAGCACCTGTGCGATATCTTTTTTCAAAGCCTTTCGGTTAAAATCTCCTTCCCATTTATCTTTATAACTCCACATTTCATACTCGGCTCCTACGTCTTTCATTGCTTTTCTAAACTCTCTTGCCCGCACTTTGTTTTTGCCGTTGGTTACACAGATAACTTTCCACCCTTTTCCCTTTATAAGTTGAGCTCCTCCAAAGATTATTTCATCATCAGGATGGGCTACAATCATCAATTTATTGAACATTGTCTTCCCTCCAAATCTTTAGATGAAGGAGTGATATAAGCCAAGCAGCTTATCGACGATACCAGAGATATTAAATTGCTTCTTAACGAATTCACGTCCTGCTTCTCCCCAATTTTTTGAACTTTTCTTAGACCTTAATGCAGTAAGAATCAAACTTTCGATCTTGCTTATTTCAAGAGTCTCCTTGGCTCTGTGATCTCCGAAGTAATACCTCCAAGCAAGCTTGAAATTATCTGGCTTCACAATGCCAAATATCCCCTTTGCACCGATCGCTATGACGGGCCGCTTGCAGGACATCGCTTCAAGAGCTACTCGTCCCGTTCCTACAACAACGTCACTAATGGAGAAAAAGGATGATGTATCTAGGCGTTCACCCAATACATGAATCCGATTACTGTGTTTTCTAGCTGCTAGTTTCTTGACACTATTCAATCCCGGTCCACCACCAACCACTACGACATGTATGTTTGGGGATGAATCCATACAGCGCTGTGCAGCTCTTAAAAAACTTTTACATATCTCTGCTTTTTCATCCTCAATACGACTGACATACAATAGCACTTTCGACTTACTGGCAATGTTTAATTGTGCGAGCAACTGCTTGTTCCTGTTGTATCTAAAATGCTGCGTATTAATTCCATTTGGAATTAATACAGATTGGATGTTTTTCTCTTCCAGCCACTTTTTAACCGGCCAGCTAACGCTTATAACCGCGTGACGACTATAACACCTCTTCATTATTTTCGTGATTAGTGCCCGAGGATAGTATGTCCCATGTATGGTGTAGACAAAAGGGATTCTCAGCTTTCTGCTGAGGGCGCTGCCGATTATTCCGGTAGATTCATGGTGAGCATTGATGACGTTGATCTTATGCTTGATAATCCATTGCTCCAATCTTTGCCGGTCGTTTATTTTCGTAAATATTGGACAACCAAGCGCCCTGAACTTGGACAACAAACTCCCCCGTTTACCTGCTACATAAATGGAGACCCCTCTTTTTCCCATCTCTTCGACAACGGCAGACACATATGTCTCTGTTCCTCCCACTTCAAATTTATCTATGATCATAAGCAACCGAAGAGTTGGCTTTTTCATGAATTTCCCCTCCCATAAGGTTATCATTCTCACTCCTTATAGTATGGGGTGTTAATGGTTGTCGTTACCGGAATTTACCCAGGAAGACAAAACAGGCGATTTATAGGTTTAAGAATTATATCTACTCTTACGATTCTCTGTTTTTGAGCATAAAAAATCCCCTCCTTTCGACAAGAGTAGATCCATTTTCTGGATGTCTCTTTTTCTCTCGTCTACTAAAAAGGGATAATACCAATATAGACTTGTTACTTCTTAAGTCTCAGTTTAATTCGGCATCTGGACGGTTACCACTTCTTTTCCTTTCAAATTGTCATTGGTAAACTGCATCGCTTGATCGTATCCGGTATTCCGCAGTTGATCCCTCAACTCGTTAATAATGCTCATGGCAGCTTCATCCGATTTTGCAAAAACAGCTTCCTTCCAGGCGTCTCCCATCCGGTCCATCGAAGGTTTCAACATTTCCCATTCAGAGGCTTTGGTGATAACATCACCCGGGTTATAAGCTGTTATAACCTGAATACCGTTCGGACGCAGTACCTTACGAGCATGATCCATTGCATCCAATCTGTCCTGATCTGCCCAGATGTCCCCACCTGCATACGAGTTAATGCGATCAAGTCCGGTTAACGATTCCAAACCGATAGAGATCCCTACGTTTTTGCGGACTTTACCGGATTGATCCGCTGCGAATTTATCAAACCATTCCTTATTGGCTACGGGTTTGCCGTCCTTCATATCCCATTGAACGCCTTGCACCCCGTATCTGGCCAGCATGAAACCTTCGTCAGAAGCCATATAATCCAAAAACTTGAGCGCAGCATCTACACATGCACCTTTGCAGCTCTTGGTAATAACCGTTACGTTGTTCCCCTGAATGCCAAGATCCACGGGACGACTCGGGTCGACATCAGCCCGCTCTAGCGGACCGACGGGAATGTAATCGCTTCCAGGATGAGAGGTGACGTATTCCTTGGAAGCATCCAAAATGGCCGGATAATGTGCCGCAAGAATGGCAATACGACCCTGATTGATTTTTTCTTTGGCGATGGGATCTGTCTGGGTAAATACATCCGGATCGAGCAGGCCTTCTGCCAGCAGTTTTCGATAGAACAGCATGTATTCTTCATAGCCTGGAGTGAAGAAACTGTGCTCAAGCGTACCATCGCCCTTGTCTACGTAACTTGCTCCCGAGTAAAACATCGTATTGCCGATGCCTACAGACCAGCCATTACTGAATCCACCCAGCGGGAAGACAGGCTGACCGTTCTCCTGCAGGTTGGCGTCTTTTATCTTTTTGAGAAAAGCATAAAAATCCTCTTTCGTCCCCACGGACTGCGGGTCCACACCTACCTTCTCGGCAATGTCCTTGCGTACATAGAATCCGTATAACCAATCAATTCCGTCTTCGTTCGTAGCAGGCTGATTCTGCAGAAGAAGATATTTTTTACCGTCATACGCATTAATCGCTTTTTCATACAATGCTGGCGGAACGTTTTCTTCTGCAATGGATTTGGCCAGGTTGGGATAATTGTCCAATTTGTCGGATATATCGACTAACTGACCTTCTTTCGCTGCCTTGATAATCCCGTCAAGCTCGCCGCCCCAAGCAGGTCCGGTATATATATCCGGCAAATCTTGCGTAGCAAAAATCTGGTTTACCTTCTCGGTCTCGCTGCCTTTCGTATACTCCCACTCGAGGGTCACTCCGGTCTTCTCCTTAATAACTTCCTCTACTGGGGTAATTCCATTGTCCGATCCGCCTGAACCATTCCAATTATGCAGTATCTTAAGTGTGGTACCCTCTCCATCGCTTTCTCCATTCCCCGCCGAATTCATGCAGCCACTCAGCAAACTTCCAGCCATAATAGACACGAGCAACACAGACATGCCTTTCGACCAAATCCTATTCAAACCAATCGCCTCCTGGTTATGGATATCAATGAATCGCGGTGAAGCGTGGGCAGATCAAACCGATATGATCAACCCTTAACCGAGCCAATCATGACCCCTTTGACAAAATAGCGCTGCAGAAACGGATAAATGCACAAGATTGGGAAAACCGTAATGACCAGCAGAGCCATGCGCATCGATTCCGGTGTTGCTCCTGCACCACCGACGCCACCTACCGTTTGGCCACCTTGCTGTGCTGCTCGCTGCATGGAATTGGATAGCGCTTCCGCTTCCGTCAACATTTCTTGCAGCAAGGTCTGAACCGGAATCAAATCCTTGTTGGAAACGTAGTAGGCACCAGAGAACCAGTCGTTCCAATGGGCTACTCCGATAAACAGCGAAATGGTTGCGAGTACCGGACCAGAAAGAGGCAGAATGATTCTCACAAAGATTTGAAAATCGCCATATCCGTCGATACGGGCAGACTCCTCCAGTTCCTCCGGGATGCCTTGTAGAAACGTACGAATAATGATGATGTGCATGAAATTAAATAAAAGCGGCAAAACGTACACCCAAAAGGTATTGATCAGATGCAGTTTTTGCAGTGTGATGAAGAACGGAATGAATCCCGCGCTGAAAATTGTGGGCAAAAAAATGTAGAAGGTAAAAAAGGAACGTCCCGGCAGTGTTTTTTTGGAAAGCGCATATGCCATAAGGGTACACAGGATTACATGCAGAAACGTCCCCAGCAGGGTGCGCATGAGGGTAATTTGGTATGCCTTCCAGATGCGTGCATTATCAAAAACCTCGGCATAGTTCTCCAATGTAAATTTTCGGGGTAGAAAATAAATCGCCCCTTGCATCGAGTCCTTCCCTTCATTTAATGAATAGGCCAAAATATAAATAAACGGGTAGATCATCGAGAATCCAACCAACGCAAGAAAGGTATAGTTAAACACCGAGAATACAGACCATTTTCGTTCCATATCATCACCTCCTTAAAACAGGGATACATCACTGACTTTGCGGGCAATGCGATTGACGGTCAGTACCAGGATAAGTCCAATAATACTTTGAAATAATCCAACAGCTGCGGCATAACTGAGGCGCCCTTCGCGAATGCCAGAGTTGATGGCGTGCACATCCAGAACACTCCCGATACTCGCGGTCGCCGGACCATTCAGCAGAAGCAGCTGTTCGTAGCCTGCGCTCATCAGGCTGCCTACGGCAAGAATGAACAGGATGATAGCCACGTTACGAATGCCGGGAAGTGTCACATGCCACATCTGCCGGAAACGTCCTGCACCATCAATCTTGGCAGCTTCATAGAGCTGCTGATCGATTCCTGCGATGGCGGCCATGAAGATGATCGAATTCCAGCCGATGTTCTTCCAGATGTCCGATCCAACAATCAGTTGATAAAACCACGTTGGATTGTTCAGGAACTGGATGGATTCTGCACCCATGGCTCCCATGAAGTCATTGACCGGTCCACCATAGGGTGTCAGCAGTCTCTGCATCAGCGTGACCACAACGATCCAGGATACGAAATAAGGCAAGTAGGACAACGTCTGAATGGTCTTCTTAAACCGGATCTTACGAACTTCATTTAACAGGAGTGCGAGAATAATGGGCATCGGAAAGCCGATCAGCAGTTTCATAAGGCTAATGATGATCGTGTTGCGGATAATGTCACCGGATTGATAATAATTGAAGAACTGTTCGAAATACTTGAAACCTGCCCATGGACTTCCGGTAAATCCACCAATGAAGTTGTAGTCCCTGAAGGCAACCTGAATCCCGTACAAAGGGACATAAGAGAACAGAAAAAACCAGACAATGCCTGGCAGCATGAACAAATAAAAGAGTTTATGCTGCCAGATTCGCTTCATCAATCGATTGTTAGTTGCTCTCGTCTTGATCACATTCCCACATCTCCTTTCTCAAAATGAGAAATTCACTGCCTCTGCTATACCTGCAGCAACTTCAAACGCAGCGTAATAATTTCAAATGGCTTGAACGATAGCGTGATCATCGATGGGTCTGTCATCGGAATCGACGAAATGATGTTCTCCATCAGATCAGCTTTCCATGCTTCCTCGGTGTTGATTCCAAGATGAATGACCGTATGGGCATGTGTTCCGGACGTTTCATACACGCGGACGATGATTTCGTCGCCATCTTCGGCTTTTTTAATGGACTCTACCATGACGTGTGCATGTTCCGGTTGCAGGAACGATTTTGAAAGCGGCAAAGTTCCAGCCGGTTTATCATGGACAGAGGGTAAGGGGACTGTACGCAATGGAATATTCAGTTCATTACCTCTCCGATAGATCTCGGCTTGAACATGATTCCCTTGATGCGGATATAACGAATAAGTGAATACGTGTTCCGCACGATCGGCTTCCGGATCAGGATACGAGCTGCTGCGCAGCAGGTTAAGGTCAAGCACATTATGAAGGGCTCTGTGACCGTACTTACAATCATTGAGTAATGCGACTCCGTAATCGGGCTCCGAAATATCTATCCACTGGTGGGCACAGATTTCATCTTTGGCAAAATCCCATAGGGTATTGCGATGGGTCGGTCTGGACAGACTGCCAAACTGGATCTCGCAATGCACCTGATCTGTACGAATATTCAACGGAAAAGACGAGCGAAGCATCTTGGCATCTTCCCGCCAATCCACATGAGTTTCAAAATCGATTCGGCGACTGCCCTCCGTAAGAATAACGCTCTGATTAAATTCGGATTCACCATAGCTGTATTGAAAGATCAGTCCAATCCTAGGCCCTTCACGAAGCTCACGAATGTTACCCAGTGTTAAAGGCATACCCGGATGCTCTGAATAGTCATGACTGAAATCCCAAGCGTCTCCTTCATCATGATATACACGGAGATGATTTCCCTGATGTCCTTGAGGAATGATTTCTCTACCTTCTGCTTTATCCAAAATCGAGATGATTGCACCGTACTGATCAAACTTCACGAAAAGCACATGATTTTCTATGAAGCGTTCTTCCACATTTACATGTAACGCTGAATCCAGCGTCTCCGATCCCATTTCGATGCACGTTCCGACCTCACCCACCGTACACTGGCTAGGATATTCAGGTACAACCATGTATCCCATGGAGGGAACAAGTACCTTTATCCATCGTCCTTGTAGAAAAAGCCATTCCTTCCGCTGCCAAGGCAATGAATTGAACACCACTGCAGATACGGATGGGGGCTTGCTGCTTGAAGCGATCCGATCCGCTAAACTGCTGTAGGTTTCTGCAATCATGTTTTCTGTTTGGGTCAATAACTCCGCATATCTGATGAGTGATTCATCATAAACCCGCTTGATCGAAGATCCCGGAAGGATATCATGAAACTGATATAATAAGACCTCCTTCCATATGAGTTCGAGCGTATCGGATGGATAAGCTCTGCCCGAATGGACCGCCGCCAGAACGGAGGCAAATTCCAATTCACGCAGCGCTTTTTCCATTTTCCGATTATACCGCTTGCTTCGCGCCTGACTGGTCAGCGTACCCTGATGCTTTTCCAGATACAGCTCCCCCCGCCACGTTTGAAATTTCTCTCGTTCTTCATTGAGCCTTTCAAAAAAGGTCCACGAAGGCTCCTGTATAACGGGAGACAATCCAAGCAGATTCCTGGTCCGTTCGAGTCGTTCCAGATGCTCTTCACCTGGTCCGCCTCCCCCGTCCCCTATGCCAAAGAGCATCAGCGCATGCTCGGATACATTTTTATCCAGATATTCTCGCTCTGCCTTGGCAATGGATCGAGGTGCCGCCGGGCTGTTGTACGTATCCTCGGGCGGCATATGTGTTAATACTGCTGATCCATCAATCCCCTCCCACATAAACGAATGATGGGGGTGTCGATTGTACTCACTCCAGGAGAGCTTTTGGGTCATCATGTAATCAACTCCGGACTGCTTCAATAACTGGGGCAAGCTTGCCGAATAACCAAATACATCAGGCATCCAAAGTGACTTCATCTCCAACCCGAACTCCTGTTGAAAATAGCGCTTGCCATACAGAATCTGCCGTACAAGAGATTCACCACCGGGGACATTTGTATCCGACTCGACCCACATGGCGCCCTGCGGTTCCCATCTGCCTTCACGAACTCGTTCCTTGATCTGATCGTACAATTTGGGATAATGCTGCTTCATCCAGTCGTACAGTTGAGGTTGACTCGCACCGAATACGTAATCCGGATAACGTTCCATCATGCGAAGCACGGTCGAGAACGTTCTTGCACCCTTACGGATCGTTTCCCGGATCGGCCATAACCAGGCCAAATCGATATGTGCATGGCCTACAGCGCTCAAGGTTAAGACTGGATCTCCCCCTTGCAAACCGAGCTGTTCCTCCGTACGTTTTTTCGCTAGTCGTACACGCTCTTCGGAAAAATCGGTCAGCTGCAGCGAAACGTCATAGAGCGACTGGTATATTCTCTCCTTGCGAGCTGATCCAGCTGCCAGGCAGTCTGCCGTTTCCAGGAGAACCTCGATATCGTAGTACAAACTGCGGATATCTTCCCGACAGACTGCGATAACAGCCTCTCTTAAAGAGCCACCCTGATACTTGCCGAATAAATCGTTATTGCCCGCTTCCGCCCATACTTCAATCTCATCTCCCCTGACAAATCTCTCGCTCAGATGAACGACCCGCTTGCCGGGCAATCCCAAGGAGAAATCAAATTCGGAGTTAATGGTCGTCAACCCCTGAACAGGCGTTCCTTCATGGTCAAACAGACATAGTTCTCCACTGACATCCAACAAGAGAACGAAGCGCTCATGGCTGCTGACACTACGGGCTGGCAATGGGCCTGCAAAACGGAACCAGGCACAGTCCCAGAGCTCACCCCATCGTTCTCCTTGCTGCAGAGTCACTTCCCTTCCAGAACTCCGAGAATCGTAGGACACGGGCTCGTTTGTAACCCATGCCTTTGCTTCCAGTTCGGTCAGCGGATCATATATGGCTTCTCGAAGTTTGTTCAACAACTGTTTTAACCGTTCTGGCCTTATCGGTTCATATGGCATGTTCGTTACTCCTCTCTGTTACGATGATTGGGCTATGAATCAAGAAGACCATCGCACATGTACCTCTGTCCGGTTCTCGTTCCCATGCTCATATTGAATAAGCACGGTCTGCGAATCCGGGTCCCACTCCCAAGAAGCGGCTGCTGCTTTCCCTTGAACAAAATACTGGGCAGATACAGGTTTCTCCTTACTGTACAGCCGTGCAGCAGCCTGCAAGCGAGCTGGCCCTCGCGCCACGAATTGAAAACCTGTGGCCGACTCGGACAGAGCTTCAATTCGGGAGGAAGCCGCAATGAGGGAAATTCCTCCAGCCGCTGGACGTCCTGACTCAATATCATAGAGAAGTGCCTGTTCTCCCGGTTTCATAACAACTTGGTTCAGTACCGCGAGCTTCGCATCGAATAAGTCCACAACTGGACCCGGTATAGATAGTGGTTCATCGCTCACCGACTCGTCTAACGCAGCTGCGATGATGTAAGGCCCGCGCTTGATTTTGAAATATGACCTTGATACCCACTGCATCGCTGGTTGGTTGAGCATCCCAATCAAATCCTGAACCGCTTGGCGGAGACGATTGGCCCCTGCCGTGGACAGCGTGAGATCAGCCGGATGTTCATTCAGCCAAGCCACGCCTCCTTTTCCCACTATCTCGATACCACTCTTCATTTTCTTCAGACCAAGCTGCTCGAACAAATGCTCCCGCGGGGAATGATACTTGGTTCCGAACTTCTTCTTCCCATCTTGCTGCTCGAGATTCCACCATGCACGAATAGCATGATAAGGATCACTGTCATCGCCAACATAGATCAGTGCCCCGCCATCCTGCACCCACTGCGCCAGAACGTAATGAATATCCGGATACTCAGGTTTGATAAATTCATAGCTGAGTACGAGAACATGGTAAGGTGACAAATACCCCGGATATCGTCGCACATGATCCAGTAAAAGAGGACGAACGGGTATCCCGTATTTTAGTAGCGGGAGCGCCAGACCGTAAAATGGAGAGAAATCAAGCAGCTCGGTATCGCCCTCTTGCTGAAAGCCTTCAGGGTCTGTTCCATCATATTTCCCCGGATGAGGCGCCTCAGGATCTGGCTTCATCCGCTGAAACATTGCGGAGTCGGCGATAAGAACGCCAACTTGCAGCGGTATCTGATCGATCTCGATCACATTCTGGTCCAGGTTACCCAGCGTATGCATGACTTGCAGCAGCGTCGTTGCGTAGTCTGCCGGAATGTTCTCCTTACCAGCACCTTCTTCCGCCGGATAAGTTCCTTGAAATATTCTTCGTGGCCATGGCGCAACTTCATAATGGGCAACCCCGGGATGCAGCAGCGAAGCAACCACGGTCTTCAAATAGTTCTGCTTGTAATCCGCCCAGGTGTAATTGGGGTTATCTTCGATCGGATCATGCAGGAACCACATGCGTCTGTCGGTTCCGCGGACCAGTTCCTGCATGACGCCATATTCTAGGTAAGCGGTTTCAAATGTGCGTTCCTTCCGAACCCCTTCATACACATTGGGTGTGCGGGATGTCCCCGTCCAGATCTGCGCGATGTATCCGTCGATGGAGGCCAGCTCAACCAATTGAGATTGCGGACTGACGATTCGCCACTGCGTGTAATTGATTAGGCTGTGCGTTGGAACATAAAAGCGGAGTACACGGCCATATCGTTGCAATGCATAATCCTTCATCTCGGCACATAACCGGTCCAGAACCCGAGTATATAAATATGCCTTTAGTTTGGAGGCTCGATATTGTGCATCAGGAGAAGCATGCGGCGGAATCCAGAGTTCTTTGTAATACAGCTGCCACTCCCTCTTAAAGGCTTCAGAATAACCACCGTTCACCCAGAATTCAGGTTCTTCCAGATGAATGGCCTCAACACCTGCATCTACAGCAATTCGAATGTGCTCCGCCAGATAGCGTCCAAACGAAAGGGTAGGTACCATGTACGGAATAACGGGCTGATCACCGTGAAGAATCATCTGCTGGTGGCGACCCATCTGCGCTTCATCCCAATGGGGTATGCCATCCACCTCGCCATCAAGGTAACTGTTGTAATTTCCCCAGGCTACCCCGGTCATGAGATGCACAATATATCCCTTCTCTTTCCATTGCTTGATGCGTTCCGTCATTGACTCGTCAATGCCATATACCATCACAAAGTCAGTCTGCAGGTCATAGTCGGGATGATACGGAGCTGACTCCTGAAATCCGGTGCGTTCTTCTTTCCGGTCTCGTGACACATTCTAACCCCCTAGTGTTGATGTAGGTTTGGATTGCGTTGTATGATTATCCATCATTTTCTAGACTATAATATATGAATTGAATATATTCAATATGTTTTTTTGAATACAAAAAAAACCTTCCCGCATTAAACGTAAAGGTTTCCAATGTGCTTCCAAGTTAAATTTGAGGAACTCTTGCAGTGGTTTGGCGTACCACAAGTTCCGGTTCGATTAGAATTTTGCTATAGCATTTCGCTGTTTCATGTCCATGCAGCACTTCAAGTAATTTAACCGCTGCCTGGTATCCCATATCCCGCTCAAACTGATTCACGTGAGTAAATATGCTGAATTCCTCCACGATGGAAGTGGGATCATCAAAGCTTACAATGGACACATCTTCAGGAACCCGGAGACCTGCCTGCTTGGCTATTTGGTGAATTTGTACACCGAGCCTTCCGTTAAGCGAAACGTATGCTGTCACCATTCGGTTTACGATATACCTGTAAAGGGGATGGGACTCTGCATCTTTCAGCAAGCTTAATGGTTGGAAATCTGTGATCATATGCGCCGGATTTATTAACGCCCCTTTGCCTTTCAAGGCATCGATATAGCCTTCGATCCGCTCCTGGACTGTGACCGTTTGCAATGGTGAATCCGAACAGATGGCGATATCCCGGTGTCCGAGCTCCCACAGATGCTCTACCGCAAGTTTTGTACCGCGTCTTCCATCCGCCGCAATATAGTGTGTCTCAACGCCAGGCAGATAGCGGTCGATCAGTACAAAAGGAAAACCGGAGAGCTTCATGCCAAGGATCTCCTCGTTGTAGTTTTCCTCATCGACAGGAAAAATTAACAGGCCTTCAGCGCCGAGTGCCTTCAGTTCCTTGATGACATCCTTCTCTTTGTCCAGCCTGCCATGTGTGAACATGATCATGCTTCGATAGCCCTTCTCGCTAAGGGCTTGTTCAATTCCCTCAACCAGTCTGATGGCGAAGTAATCGTGGATGGAGGGCATAATCACACCGACCATTCCTGCAGCGAGTGTGCCTTCTCTTCCCTTTATTGCAGCCGCCGGCGTTGATGTCGAAGGTACGATATCGTTTTCTTCTGCCACAAAACTGCCCTTGCCAGGCACCCTGGCGATCAGCTTCTCATTCGCTAATCCTGTCAAGGCATTGGCAACGGTAATTTTACTGACCTGAAACTGATCCATCAGTTCCTTCTCTGTCGGTATCCGGTCACCGGGCTTCATCTTTTCTGTTGTTATGATCTGTCTGACATAGTCCTGGATTTGCTGATACAACGGAACTCGTTCGTTTGTATTCATTCGGATCACATCACCAATTCATTCGTAATATTTGAGATATATAATATATCCTTTCACAAAAGAGCGCAATAAACAAGCTGAACTTATCCGCAGTTTGACATAAGATCTCCTAGATATACCGTGATTAAAATGTCTCTTTTCCATAAACACTGGGAACTTTTGTCGAAGCCCTTGCAATAACATATATGTATATATTTAATATATCTTGAAGTGAGATGTGTTGCCTGGCATTTTAGCCGCAAAAGGAGGATGGGATGACCGAGGGATACACACGCTCATATTTCTGATTATAACAAGGAGTGAATTGGCCATGGCTCGTAGATTCACGATTCTCTGTTTAGCCTTCCTCTGTGCTTTTTCCTTAACTGCCGGAGCGGCATCCGCTTCGCAAACCAGTGTTCAGACCGCTAAACCTGGAGATTCCAAAGCTAACCGTGAACTCCCCCGTTTCAAGAAGCCCCAACATCTGGATGCAGCCGATATCTATGATGCACCAGGTGATATCAAATTACTGTTTGGAACGTTACAGGGAATTGTAAACAGGAAACAACCGCGAATCTATCTGATCGAATCCCAGGAAGAAGGAAAATTGACCTGGCTCAATGATCTCGATGTACCCTATACACTTCATCAGGATTATTGGGATGTGTTTTCGACATATCGCAGCGAAGTCAAAGGCATAATTGTGTATGATCCGAAGTTACCTGATTCAATTAATGTGGCAACCACGCTTGCCGGTTTGAAGGATGCTGTAGTTGCCAGTCCGGAGCTGGCAAGCCAATTATCCAAAGCACCGTACAACCTGAAGATCCTCGATGATCTACAGGGTAAATTCAGCAGCCGACTTGATGCGTATACCTGGCAATATGAGCATCTGTGGAAGAAGACAACCCACCAGATGTTAGTCGGACTGGATCCGGATACAGCCATTCGTATCCCATCCGGTCTTCCTGAGTCATTTGTGACCATTGCGGAGGAAGAGCAGCCGATACGCGATGCTGGCAACCGAGACACGTATTCCCTTGACCTTACTTCGCTGCTTGGGAAATCAGAGGTTTATCTCCGGTTTGATGACGCCTTAACCCAGGATGGCTGGGGCCCGGCCGTGCATGAAGTTACCTTGAAGGCGGATGGCAAAATCATTGCAAACTTCGTTGCAGGAACACCAGAAGAGGAAGTTTTTCTGTATGACAGACAAAATTCCAAGGTTGCAGAGGGACAGGGCGGTCACCGTTTCGCCGATAATGGCAATTATTTTGTATATGAATTCAGCCTTCCTGCGGGAACCCAAAAGCTGACGGCTGAAGTGGACATGTGGAACCAGTTTAAGGTATCGGCTGGTAATATCCGCCCACTCTCTGCCGAGCAGCAAGAACCCTATGCCTATTTACGGGATTACGCGGTCGCCAACAAAGCGATGGTATTTTGGCTGGATTCCAATGTGCCTGAACAGAAAGCACTTTTTGAGAAAATCATGTCCGACGTGGAACCCGGAACTCCCTACCTTGGCTGGTTCAGCAATGATGTGGAAGGTGAGTTCAGCTCTGTCGAGATTGCTTCCCGATATGGTGTCTATGTACTCGCTGCAGACTGGTTCAGTAATCTGACTGTTTTCTCGGGTACCGAGCCCAAGTTCAAACCTGCCCAAAAATCTCCACGTCCGGAGTTGGAGAACAAAATCTACGTGACGTATACCTTCACGGAAGGCGATAATTTTCAGTACAACCAGCACCGCATGCGTGTCATGTGGGAGGATCCGGCGCGAGGCAAGGTTCCCATCAACTGGACTTCAAGCCCCCTACTGTATGAGGGTGCGCCGGCGATACTGAATCATTATGTGAATACTGCAACCCCCAATGATTTGCTGATTGCCGGACCATCCGGTGCAGGATACCTCTATCCGGGTGCATGGCCAGACTCAAGCTTCCGTCCATTTTTGCAGCAGACTGAAAAATACCTGAAAAAGACAGGCATGAATATCTCGTATGTGTTGAACCGGGAAGACAGCGAAAATATACCTCTCACGCCATTTAAAGCAAGCGCTTACGAGAAAGACTACCATTCACCAGGTCTGTTCATTAGCTATGAAGACAATTATGGTGTTGAGATCGTTGGTGAGAGTTTGCCGGTGTCTACAATTCGTGGAATAAGTACTGCCCAGGACGGACTGCAGGTATTGAATGAGGCAAAAGCGAATTGGGATGGAAAGTCGCCGTTGTTCATTTCCCTAGGGTTGCTTGCCTGGAGCATGATGCCATCCGATGCACTCGCACTCACCGAAGAACTGGGAGCCGAATTTAAAGTAGTACGGGCGGATGACTACTTCTCCCTCATTCGGGAAAGTTACGATTTGCCTGCTTCCAAGTAATCTTCCATACTCATAGAGAATTTCGACTGCAGCACGTATAGAACGCATAGAAGCATCGAAGCCCTTTGCTAGGGATTCGATGCTTCTTCTTCATGTTGATCGAAAATAGATATTTTTAAGTTGACCATACAATGAGTAAATTATTTCCTTGGCTTTTCCAGCTTGAAATGTTTGCCCGCCTCCAGTTTAGCAGCTGCTTCCAGCAGGAAGACACCGCTAAGCTGTGCAGTCAGGTGGAGTGGATTCTGGGCTGGTTGACCCCACGCCTGACCAAATAACCCGTTTTTTCGGCTGCCTTTCAGTAACGCATCTGCATTGCGGTCAATCGCTTTCTTCAGATTCTTGTTATGACCAATATCATACAACTCCGCCAGGTAACGGATCAGTATGCCTTTGAACAAGGCACCATCTCCATCCCCATCCTCTAAGAAAATCCCCGTCTTCTCATCCGTCAAGGACTTCAGGGATCCCGCGGCTGTCTTCTCTGCATCTTGCAAATACATCTGATCTCCTGTAATCCGGTAAAGCTCTACTCCGGCTCCAATGAATGTACCTTGGTTGTATGTGAAGATCCAAGCTTCATTAACATCAAGCGTGCCATCCTCGCGCAGCACCAAACCATCCGCTACGAGTCCCGTTTCCGGATGTACAAGATATTGTTTTTCCCAATCGTATATTTTTTGCGCCCATTCCAGGTCCTGTGTATCACCAAAATGTTCATATAACCTTGCTGCCAGAATGGAAGCTGGTCCGCTGGAGCATGCATTCCGGTTATACCGCTGATCCTTCTTCCATGCCATACCACCCAGGTCATCCTCCCACCAGGCCGTTTTAATGTCTGTCCAGAGATCCAGCACGTACCCTTTCATCTCTTCACTGCCTGTCGCATCATATAACCGAAGAGCAGCAAGGGCAAGCCATTCCATATCATCATAGAACTCATTATGAAGGGAACCATTGTGTTCAATAATACTGTGTACCAGTTCTTCCGCACGTTCCGTGTACGCTTTGTCTCCTGTCCGTTCAAATCCGTCTACCAGTGCATCCACCGCATGAGCTTTCCACCAATAATTCAGGGCTTGTTCACCTTCCGGTGTCGATGGATAAGCGTTATTCATCATTTTTGTTTCATCATTCCAGTAGTATTCATGCAGCTTTTCTTGTGCCCACTGCGCTTGGCGGGTATATTGATTTTTGCCTCCACCACTGGCACCCATAGTGGTCACCAAAATGATACTGAGTACAACCGTCAAACTTACGATTTTCTTTTTTCTCATCCTATTCCATCCCTTCTTCATCATCAGATTATTCTTTCACTGCACCGAGAACAATTCCATGGATTAAATAACGCTGTAGAAAAGGGTAAATCAGCAGAATCGGGATCATGGAGACCAGTATTTTGGCAGAATTCAATGTGGTGTTAGAAATTTTATTATACTGCTGCAGCTGTTCTACGGAGAGATTCTGCATCTGGTCCCGCGTGAGACTAAGCTGCTGCAGATAGGTCTGAAGCGGTATTTTGGAGCTGTCGTTGATTAGAATGATTCCGTCAAAAAAGTTATTCCAGTGCCCGACGATGACAAACAGCATAATGGTCGCCAGACTTGGCATCGAGATCGGGATGAAGATTTTGAGCAAAATTTTCATTGGTCCTGCGCCATCAATAAATGCGGCTTCTTCGAGTTCCTTCGGAATTCCTTTGAAGAAATTCATCAGAAGAATCACATTGAAGACAGGAACGGCACCTGGCAGTACGAGCGCCCATATGCTGTTGATCAGCCCGAGCTTGCTAATCACCATGTACCAGGGAACGATCCCCCCGCTGAACAGCATCGTAAATACGATAATCCACATGTAGGCGTTCCGTGATCTGAACTGTGTGACACTGCGTGACAGCGGATAGGCCATAAGAATGGTGAGAACCATATTAATGGCGCCCCCCAGCAGCACCCGTTCCACGGATATCAGAAAAGCATTCCAAAACTTCGTATCTTTCAAAATCTGTGCGTAGGATGAGAAGTTCAACTCCACTGGAAAAAAGTAGACCCTGCCGGCATTCACAGCCGTACTGCTGCTGACGGAAACCATGATCGTATTCACAATCGGGGCCAGGGACATGAATGTAATCAGGATCAAAGTAAACATAATCAACAGGCGGGATAGCCTGGAACCCAGCGTTTTTGATTGGATCATGCTAACCCTCCTAGAAAATTCTGTACCCCGCATATTTCGATGCCAGTCTGTACGAAACGACAATCAAAACAAAGCTGATAACCGATTTCATCAAACCAATGGCCGTCGCGAATGAATACTGCATATTGATCAAACCCATGCGGTATACAAAGGTATCAATAATATCACCTGTTTCATATACGAGCGGATTGTACAGGTTGAAAACCTGATCAAATCCCGCATTCAACACATTGCCAAGACTCAGCGTACCCAGAAGAATGATGGTCGGGAACATGCCCGGCAGCGTAATGTTTAGCGTCTGTTTCCAGCGATTCGCTCCATCCATTGCAGCAGATTCATATAAGGCAGGGTTAATTGCCGTTAATGCAGCCAGATAAACGATGGTTCCATAGCCAAATTCCTTCCAGGTATCCGTCACAATAAGCAGCGGCCTGAACCAGTCATTGCTAGCCAGAAACATAATCCGCTCCAGACCGAGGATTTCAAGGAAATTGTTAATCATCCCATCAAAGGAGAAAATCATCGTGAGCATCGTACCCAGAACGACCCAGGACATAAAGTGCGGCAAATACACAATGGTTTGAATCGAACTCTTGAATACCTTCAGCCGCACCTCATTAAGCAGAAGGGCGAATACGATCGGCACAATCAATCCAAGCACTATTTTCCCGACCGCAATGACCAAGGTATTGATAAAAATCTGCTTCGCGTCCGGCAGTTGAAACATATAGGTGAAATTGCTTAGTCCTGCCCATTTGGAGCCGAATATGCCTTTGGCAGGAATGAACTTCTGAAAGGCCATGATTACACCAAACATAGGCACAATGGAGAAAATGAACAGCATGACCATGCCGGGCAGCAGCATAAAATGGTAGGTCATCTCGTCAAATCTCTTACGTTTTTTTTTGCCTGGGTAGCGCACTTCCCTTTTCGGATGTATCGTCGTTTTCACTTGCGCCATTGTCCGTTACACCTCCATCCTGCACGTCTATAGGCAGGTCTTATCGGTAAAAGCACTTGCGGAAGTCTGGTACCAGGCTTCCACAACATTGCGCTCCTACTTCACTCCGGTTATTTTACCTTTTGCTCATCTCGTTGACTTCTTCCGTAATCTCATCTCCACCTGTACGTTTCCATGTGTCGACAAATGTATCAAATTCGTCTACAGGAGCTTGGCCCATAATGATTTTGAGGATCGTTTCTTCCTCGAGCTTCTGCAGGTTTGCCCACTTCAGCTTCATGGTCTCCGTTGTTCCGTAAAAGCCGGCAGGAGTCACTTCCAGATTGGGGTTATTTGCTTCACGTTGTCCTTCAATCCGTGAGAGATATTCGCCGTAAGTGTTTACGTCTATGGCATTTCCTTTCTCCTTGAATTCCTGATAAGCCTTGAAAGAAACGACCCGATCTTCCTGAACTTTGGAAGCATCTCCGCTCTCATCAGCTTTCATTAAATCTTCGTAATAGCGCTTCAACACATCGTCATAATCGACTTGCATCGGGATTTGTGTCGGATCGTTGTTCCAGCGGCTCGCATCGGTCAACATCTCATCGGGATGTTCCTTCTTGTAATTGATCGCATCCTCTGTTAAGGCGTAGAGGAAATCCGTTGTGAGGTTAACTGATTTCATGATCGCTTCAGGGTGGGCAAAGTTCTTGTTCACCACGACGATCCCTCCCCCTACAGGATCCTGTCGAATCGTTCTGAACTTGCCATTCCCATCCAGTGGTGCTGATACGGCAACCCAGACTGCATCGGGATCTTGTTTGATGGAGTCTTTGTAGTTGGTATAGCCGATCCACCATGGATTAAAAACCATTCCCGCCTGTCCGTTAATAACGAGTGCCTCTTTCTCTTCACTCGACCGGACAGCAAATTGTTTATCAATCAAGCCTTCCTTATACATGGCACTGACCTCTGCCAGTGCCTGCTTCATTTCCGGTTGAACTGAGCCGTATACCACTTGACCATCTTTCTCAATCCAGTTCATCGGAAAGGCACCATGTGCAGCAAATATCGGGGTGAAGTTCATTGCATTGGAATCCATCACCATGCCCACCGTCTTGCCTGTTCCCGACACATCCTGTTCCACAAATGTTCTGGCGAGATTCCACACGTCCTCCACAGATTCCGGCAGCTTGGCGCCCACCTTATCTACCCAATCTTTCCGAACCCAAAGCAATTGGTGCTGATTCCCAATGTTTGTCATGGGAAGACCCATGATTTTGCCGTCCACCTTAACCTGATCCAGCAGCAAATCCCCATAGGAACCATAGATATTCTTCACACCCTCGGATGCTGTCTTCTCATATACCTCTGTCATATCGGCGATCAGATCATTATCAACCAGCTGGTTAAAAATTTCGCGGCTGACCAGCATTACATCTGGCAGGTCACCCGTGGTCATGGATAAGGACAGCTTCTGATCCATGTCGTCCGTTTCCCAAGCCACCTTGGCCTTGACATTCACCCGATCTTCGACATAACGTGTAGCCAAATTGTCCTCAATGGTATCGCCGGGAGGCAAGTTATTGACATGATTCGTATTTCGACCAATTGTGAATTCCACGGGTGTCTCATATTTACCGTAAGGTTCGTAGTCCTGCTCCGATATCTGAGGTTGTGCGTTGTCACTGGTCCCTCCGGTGCAGCCGCTGATTACAACCAGCACCATACAGGCCATCAGTAGTGAAGCGATCTTACCGCGTTTGTTCATCCTGTCATCCCCTTCATTTGATTTGCTTGAATAACCAAATTGTATGCGTTTTCAATTTTGGCGTATATGCAATTTTTTTCGGATATGTATCACTTTTTTCATGACCTCCACTTCCCCTTCTCCCAGCGCTCATCACTTGGGCAGAGAACAAAATAAGCGGCTGCCTCAGCAACCGCCTTCATTTCTAACGTTTTGTTTTGTGCCTGTCTGTTGTTTGTTGTTATGCTGTAGAAGTCGGGATGACCATAGACACTTCTGTTCCGTGCCCCGGCTCACTCCGAATGGCGAGTCCATAATCCTGTCCATAATACAGTTTGATTCGATCATTCACGTTCCTCACGCCGCATCCCCCATTTTCACTGGTTAGCAACCGCACGATTTGTTCAGGCATCATGCCTGCGCCGTTATCCGTTACAGCTAATTTTATACCTTCGTTCACCCGATTGATCGTAATCTGAATGCAGTAATCCGTCGCATCCGGCTTAACAAAACCGTGTTTAATAGCATTTTCTACAATAGGCTGTAAAACAAAATGAATCACTTCAGCTTGCAGCAACTCTTCATCAATATCGTAATCCACGTCAAACAGACCATCATTCATAATGAGCTGCAAATCCAGATATGCCTTAATATGCTGGGTTTCAGCTTCAATCGTGGTCATATGTCTCCCCTGGTTCAATGTCGTTCTGTAGAAACGGGCTAATGCCGATACCATATAACTCGTTTCAATATCTGCCTTCTTCTCGGCTCTCCACCGGATAAATGAAAGTGTATTATACAGAAAGTGAGGATTAATCTGGCTGATCAGCCTGTTATATTCACTTTCCTTCTTGGCGATCTCGGCGTGATATACCTGTGAGATCAGGCTGTTGATTCTTCTGAGCATTTTACCGATGCCGTTCGTCAGCTCACCGAATTCGTCCCGGGATGAACTCTGAATTATCACTTCCAGATTGTTCCGTTCAACCTTGTCGACCTTGTACTTCAGACGAAGAATCCGGCGCGTAAAGTTGTTGGAGATAACATAAATCAGCAGGAAGGTAATGATCAGGCTGAGAATAATGACAAACAGAGTAATTTGAAAAATGCCCATCGCATTTGCATACGCATTGGTATTCAGCAGACTATAATGGATCGTCCAGCCATTGCTGGAGAGTGATCGGTTTAGGCTCAGATCGCTAGTCTCTTTTTTTCCCAATCCGTTCACCGCATTCCGCTTATTGTTCTCCTGAAAAATAACATGCTGATCCGAGTCTTCAATATGAACGGACACATGCTCAGACAGATTATCCAGATCTCCAAAGATGCTGTCATGCTGAATGGAAATCACCATAAAGTTGCTGTCTTTCGGGTTGCTGATCAGTTCCTGAACCAGATAAAGCTTCTCTCCATCCACAACCCAGCGCCTGCCTCGGAAACCGTCGTACCACGCTTGGCTCCTGAACTCCCCGATTGGCAAAATATTATTGCGAATTCCGAGCAATTCTCCGGAAGTATAGAAGGTAATCCCTTCAATATTATCGTCCATCATTTTGATGTTTGAGATCAATGGCTCCATAATGTCACGAAAATCCAGGTACATATTATAATAATTATCATCGTAATCTTTGGTAAAGATCTGCGAAAATTCTCGATTAAGCACCATAAACTCGCTCAGCGTATTGTACCGATTGATTTTGTAATCCATGATGCTCGCCACCTGCTCCAGGCTTGCTTCTGCTTCACTTCGCAGCTCTTTCATTTGAATACGGTACGATTGAATGAAGGAGAGCAGTCCAAGCAGTAGAATCGGAATAAGGGCAATGACCAAATGCGAAAGCAGCAGCTTGTTACGGAACCTGATATCATTGAATCTGCTCTTGATCCACCCGATCATGAAGCACCCCGCACTCTCTGAACTGTAACGGACTGATGCCGAACTTGTTTTTGAATAGCTTGGCAAAGTAGGAATGGTTGTCGATGCCGACAGCCACCGCAATGTCATTGATTTTCATATTCGAGTGCACCAGCAAATGACTTGCGCGGCTCAGCCGGTAATCCGTCAAATATTTCGAGAAGTTCTCTCCGGTTTCCTTTTTAAACAAAATGCTTAAATATCCTGGCGACAGGTACACATCGTGTGCCGCTTCAGACAATGAAATATCTTTCTGATGATTATCCTTCACATAGTTCTTAACCTGCCGAATAACCTTCATTTCCATGGATTCAGGTTCAGACTTCCCGCCGTACGGGCTCAGTTTTGTGATATCCACCATGACCTGCAGAAACTCTTCCTTCACCAGTGGTTTAAGCAAATAATTCACAACGCCCAGTCGAATGGCACTGCGGGCATATTCAAACTCATCGTATCCGCTGCAAATGACAATATCCAGGTTCTGCTGTGTTTTGCGTGCTTGCTTGCTAAGTTCCAGTCCGTCCATGAGTGGCATTTTGACGTCAGTGATCAGGATATCAATTGCATTTTGAACCAGAATCCGTTCCGCGGTCTTTCCGTTCTCCGCTTCCATGATGTGAAAAGGAAAGCCATAGTGAGCTATCAAATTCTTAATTCCTTCTCTTTGAACAGACTCATCGTCAACAACCAGAACATTAAACATCATGACATCTCCTTTGCAAGTGAAAGTGAGAGGATATAGAGAATGGGAAAAACATGTTATTCATGATATGCCAGTTACATCGTAGTATATCATAGAATCAAGAAAGGGCTTTCATTTATAATGAGCATTTCAACAGCCGTCTTTTCCAGACCAAAAAAGCCGCCAATTTGGTATTATCCCCTTTTAGTAGACAAGAGAAAAAAGACATCTGTTAAGATGGACTTAATCTTGCCAAACGAAGGGGATTTTTTTATGGCTAAAAAAGGACAAACTTTCCGGCGGTACTCCTTGGAATTGAAATTGGAGGC
>NZ_JABMCB010000159.1 GCF_013359935.1 Paenibacillus xylanilyticus | reverse complement strand
TCCCAGTGTGGCCGATCACCCTCTCAGGTCGGCTACGCATCGTCGCCTTGGTGAGCCGTTACCTCACCAACTAGCTAATGCGCCGCAGGCCCATCCTCAAGTGACAGATTGCTCCGTCTTTCCAGCTCCCTTCAGGCGAAGAAAGCAAGTATTCGGTATTAGCTACCGTTTCCGGTAGTTGTCCCAAGCTTGAGGGCAGGTTGCCTACGTGTTACTCACCCGTCCGCCGCTAAGTATCAAGGAAGCAAGCTTCCTATCAACTCCGCTCGACTTGCATGTATTAGGCATGCCGCCAGCGTTCGTCCTGAGCCAGGATCAAACTCTCCAATAAAGATGAATTTCAGCAGCGCGGTTAAACGCTATGAAAATCATCTGGGGTATTGAAAAGAGCGATTAGCTCATTTTGAATCTGACGATTCATTGTAAATCATAAGTTACTTTTCCATTTGTTCAGTTTTCAAGGAACTTGTTGTCCGTTTCTGTCGACGTTTGCCAACCGGACAGGATATTTATTATATCATGTTAACCAACTATCTGTCAACACTCTTTTTCGTCATCATTCAAACTCTTTCGACAATCACTCGTTTGAAGCGACAAGAAATAATATACCATGATCCAATTTAATTAGCAAGCACTTTTTCAATGTTTCTTTAAACTGCGCTTCTTATCTATTTTGCCAGATAAACATTCGTCTTCATCGTTGTCAGATGCCATTGTATATAACGTTGCTCTAATGAACCCGTTTGATGTGAGTGATCCAAAACTTCTATAATGAGGTATATACAATAAAGAGATAGCAATGACATAACATCATCTTATACCGTTCTTCATCTTGGCCGCTTATTACATAGGAAGATTTACTGCTTATTACTCCATTTGAGGTGATTACATTTGAAACAGTGGCTGGAGAATATTCGCAAAGGGTACGGCAAGAAACTTTTGTCTATCCACGCTTGGAACGCCTGGATCGTTGTCATCCTTGCCATCTCGGGTCTTATGTTAGTCGGTGGCTTCTGGCGTGAAATACTCGGTATTGGACGCGTATGGTTAAAATGGCTTCATATTATTGTTGGCTTGGCAATGCTGGCACCCGTTGTGTATTACTTGCTTCTGGCAAGTAAACACTGGAAACAATTACGGAACAGACCGTGGCAAAAAGTGAACACAATCATCGTGCTTGCACTCCTGGTTGGCTGGCTGATCTCAGGTATAGTATTATGGCAGTTCAAACTTACAGGACCACGGTGGTCCAATGCCGCACTGCTTATTCATGATTTGCTTACCTGGGTGGGTCTGCCCTATATTATCTACCACTCCATCACCCGGACCAAATGGTTAAAAGATTCTTCGCGCCGTGCGGTGAAAGCATCCTCATCGTTGGAAGGCACCAGTCATACAGCTGACTTAGCAGGCACATCTGACGAAAATGCAACAGCAGCTGCCACTGCACTCTCATCTCTTGGAACGGAGCGTGCCTCCGGGGAAAAATCACCTGATCAGCCTGAGAAACCCCAACCCGTTTATACACGGCGTGCGTTTATCCGGTCAGCAGTAGGTGTGGTATTAGTCGTAACTCTCGGCCCTACCTTTGTATCCTGGGTTGGACGGAATCTTAGCATCGATAACAGCATCGATAGCATGCTGGAGAATGACCCTAATCGGTTGAATCCTTTACCGCAACCTGCAGCTGCCTCTTCACCTCCCATTGGAGGAGGAGCAGAAGGTCATTTCCGGGTATATACGGTAACTCCCATCCCTTCCTTTTCGAATGAAAACTGGTCATTCCGGATCGATGGGCTTGTTGAACGGGCACAGGTTTGGAACTGGGAACAGTTCGTGAAGCTCGCGCGCACCGTACAGGTCAGTGATTTTCACTGTGTAACTGGCTGGTCTGTGTATAAGAATACCTGGGAGGGTATCTCACTCAAACAACTTCTGACTCAAGCCGGGGTAAAACCTGAAGCACATAGTGTGAAGTTCTATTCCGGAGATGGGGTTTATACGGATGCCATTACGATGGATCAAGCACAAATGGACGATATCATGGTGGCCGTCATGCATGATGGCAAGCCCATTCCAGCAGATCTTGGCGGGCCGGTTCGACTTGTTATTCCTCAGATGTATGCCTATAAGTCGGTAAAATGGTTGAATCGCATCGAACTCATCGACAGTGAACATATTGGTTACTGGGAAGAACGAGGATATGACAAGGATGCATGGCTTACCGGCGCATCTCAGCGGATCCCCAATATCAGTTAATCCGAGTTAACAAATGTCGAGCACTTTAACTATGAAAAATAATTACAGATAGACAGCAAAACCCCCGATTGACCTATTTGTGGTCTGTCGGGGGTTCTTTGTGATTTCATCGGCTCTCAGGTTAGCCCTGCTGATTCAAAAGTCGAACAAGTTCATCCTCATCCTCAATCGTTGGGATGCCCAGGTCATGCGCTTTGGCCAGCTTACTGCCTGCCTTCTCTCCCGCAATGACGAGGTCTGTCTTTTTGGAGACACTGCCAGTCACCTTCGCTCCCAAGGCCTCAAGTCTTTGCGTTGCCTCGTCTCGCGTCAGTTGATGCAGGGTTCCGGTCAGCACGACCGTTTTGCCACTGAAGAAGGAGTCTTCCACAACAGCTGCGGGAGCCTCAGGTGCCTGAGCTTTCACGCCCAAATCCAGCATCTTCTCTATGGCAGCCTGAGTAAACGGATCTGCGAAGAACGTCACGATACTTTCCGCAACAATGCCGCCTACATCTGGTAGTTCAACCAGTTCTTCGACGGTTGCATTCATAATGGCATGCAGATCACGATAATGGTCAGCCAGCATGCGTGTCGTTGATTTACCAGTATTCGGAATACCCAGTGCGTACAGGAATGAAGCCAGGTCACGATCCTTACTATGCTCCAGCGCAGCGAGAAGGTTATTCGCTTTCTTTTCACCAAACCGCTCCAGCTTCACCAAGTCATCAAACTGCAATGTGTACAGATCAGCCGGTTCACGCACGCTCAACTCATCGTACAGCTGAATCGCTGTCTTCTCACTGAATGTCTCAATGTCCATCGCATCACGGGAAGCAAAATGAGAGATTCGGGCCACGGTCTGCGGTTTACAAGCCAATTTGTTATTACAGAACAGATGAGCACCGCGCTGCTCGAGCGGGAAGCCGCAAGCCGGGCACTGCTCTGGATATATGATCTCTTCACCATCACTCTCTTCGGTCACTTTACCCAGGATCTCAGGAATGACGTCATTGGAACGGCGGATAAAGACACGTGTGCCCAAGGCAAACTTCAGGTTTTTGCGCTCGATATCGCCCACATTGTTCAATGTGCAGTTCGAAACCGTTACTCCAGCAAGTTCAACCGGTTCTACGCGAGCCAGCGGAGTCACCTTGCCGGTACGGCCAACATTCCATACAACGGAGTTGAGAACGGTTGTGGTCTCTTCTGCCTCAAATTTATATGCCACAGCCCAGCGTGGGAACTTATCCGTATAACCCAGCACTTCACGTGTGCGCATGTCGGTAATTTTGATAACAGCCCCATCAATCAGGTAGTCGAGCTGTCCCCGATTCTCCTGAATGGCGGCAAGCTGTTCCATCACATCATCGAATTCATGAAAGTACGTAATCGATGGATTAACTTTGAAGCGGTTCTCCCGTAGGAAATCCATCATCTCTTGATGATTGGCAAATTGAATATCGTCCGAGTACCCTACGTTGTAAAAATACGCATTAAGCCGACGCTCTGCCGTCGTTTTCGGATTCAGGTTGCGCAGAGCTCCGGCTGCTGCGTTACGGGCGTTTTTGAGCGGCTCCGCTGCTGTTTCATTGTACCGGTTCAGGACAGACAGATTCATGATGCCTTCACCCTGCACTTCGATCGTACCGTCGGTATACGGGATTTTGAGCGGGACGGATTTGATCGTTTTCACTTGTGCCAAAATCCCCTCGCCTACGGTTCCGTTCCCCCGTGTAGAGGCCTGCACCAATTCACCATTAGTATATGTCAGGTTCAGGGTCAGCCCATCGAACTTCAACTCGATCACATAGCCAGGTTCCGGTAACCGATTATCCGGGTTTTTGCTGTTATAGTCATTCACCAACTTCAGCACACGGGTATTCCAGCTTCGCAGCTGCTCGATGTTTTGGGCTTTGTCCAAGCTCCAGAGCGGGGAAAGGTGACGATGCGGGATAAACCCCTTCAGCAGTTCGCCACCGACACGCTGTGTTGGAGAATCAGGCAAAACCATCCCGCTCTCCTGTTCAAGCGTAACCAGTTCGTCATACAGGAGATCATATTCCTTGTCACTGATCTGCGGCTGATCCATCGTGTAGTACTGATAATTATGCTGGTTCAGCTCGGTCACGAGTTGCTCCATCCGGTGCATCGGGTCCATACAGGGCCATCCCTCCGTTAATTTAATCTATGTAGAACGAACACTCAAAATTGCACTTGAACTAAGTTGACAGAACAACTTTTCGATCGCTGTTATCCCCAGATTTCGTTAATTACTTTTAAAGGGGGAAAACCGGGGATAAAGGCGAAGAGTATGCTTACGAAGCAGCTTTCCTTAGGAAAGCTTTTAGCTTCACTTCTTCAAGTTATTTCTGCCCTCTTCGTTATTGTGCAATATTGAAGTTTCGTTCTTAATCTATTCTACTTTGGTAATTGGGGCAAATCCGGCGAGCAAGCGTTTCACACCTACTGGAGCCGGGAATGCAATCTGCAGTTCCGTGTCATTGCCGGTACCTTTCACCGCAACAATGGTACCTGTACCCCATTTGCCATGCTGTACTTTATCTCCTGCTTTAAAGCCTGCTTCACTATTCGAAGCTGCAGGCTTGGAGGCAGATGATGGCGCAGCATATGTTGAGCGGGAGGTACTTGTGGTCACACGGGAAGTTGGCGTCGATGCCGTAGCCGAGGAACCGCTTCTGCTCTGCTGCTCAAAGAGCTTGGCTGCACTGCCGCCACCAAAGTTGCTTCCGCCACTGGAGCCGAGTCCACGGCCACCGTACGATCCTCCGGCATTAGCACCACGACGGTAACGATCACGGGTAATAGAAGTATCTTCTTTTAGCTCATCCGGAATTTCATCCAGGAAGCGGGAAGGCGGGTTCGCCGTTGTTCGTCCAAACAAGGTACGCATCTGGGCACACGACAGGAATAGCTGTTCTTCTGCACGTGTAATCCCTACATAAGCAAGTCTGCGCTCTTCCTCCAGCTCTTCATTATCCATAAAGGCCCGGCTGTGTGGGAAGACACCTTCCTCCATACCCACGATAAAGACAACCGGGAACTCTAGACCTTTGGCACTGTGCATCGTCATCAGGGTAACCGCGTCGCTCTGATCCTCTTCATCATCGTTCATGCTGTCGATATCTGCAATGAGTGCCAGGTCAGTGAGGAACGAGACCAGCGTTTTGTCTTCATTATTTTTCTCGAATTCCATCGTCACGGAAAGGAACTCTTCAATGTTTTCCAAACGTGCACGGGATTCGAGCGTATTTTCGTTTTGCATCTCGAGACGATATTGACTCATCTCCAGAATCTTTTCGGTCAGTTCGGTTACGGACAGATACTCTACCATCTGATGCAGCGCGGCAATCATGTCATAGAACTCCACCAGCGCGTTCCGCGTGCGGCCCGCGAACCCAAGATCGTCCACGACCTGAAGCACACGAAAAATGGAAATTCCACGCTCTCCCGCTGCAGCTGCCAGCTTCGCCACGGTTGTATCACCGATGCTACGTTTAGGCACATTAATAATTCGGGTGAGGCTGATGTCATCGTCGGGGTTGGATAACAGGCGCAGATACGCCAGAATGTCCTTGATCTCTTTACGATCATAGAACTTGATGCCGCCGACAATCTGGTACGGAATATCAGACTTGATCAGAATTTCCTCTATAACCCGGGACTGTGCGTTGGTACGGTACAAAATGGCATGATTTTGATAGGATTTGCCGTTCTTCACATTTTTACTAATCTCGGAGGTTACAAAGTATCCCTCATCATGCTCGGAGTCTGCACGGTACACCTTGATCTTCGAGCCACCCTCTTTGTCCGTCCACAGCTTCTTCGGCTTACGACCGGAGTTGAGGCCAATAACCTCATTCGCTGCATTCAGGATGTTGGACGTCGAACGGTAATTCTGCTCCAGCATAATGGTCTGTGCCTCTGGATAGTCTTTCTCAAAGTTCAGGATGTTGCTGATATCGGCACCGCGCCAGCGATAGATCGACTGGTCACTATCCCCTACAACGCAGATCCGATGATGGCTGTCAGCCAGCATGCGGCACAGCATGTACTGCGCACGGTTCGTATCCTGATACTCATCGACGTGAATGTATTGGAATTTCTTTTGATAAAAGTCGAGGACTTCCGGCACTTCTTTGAACAGTTGAATGGTCGCCATAATGAGATCGTCGAAGTCGAGCGAATTGTTGGCTCTCAGACGTTTCTGGTACATTTTATATACCTTCGCCACAATGCCTTCAAAATAGTCGCCAGCCTGCTTCTCATACTGGTCGGGACCGATCAGTTCATTTTTCGCGGTACTCATCATCGCCTGAACGGCTTTTGGTTCGAATTTCTTGGTGTCGATATTCTGGTCTTTCATACAACTGCGAATGACGGATAATTGGTCGGATGAGTCCAAGATACTGAAGTTCGAAGTAAAACCAATCCGTTCAATGTCGCGGCGCAGAATGCGTACACACATGGAGTGGAATGTGGATACCCAGATGTCGCGGCCCTGTGAGCCACCAACGAGCTGGGAAACCCGGTCCTGCATCTCACGAGCGGCTTTGTTCGTAAACGTAATCGCCAAAATGCCCCAAGGAGGTGTCTTGCGTGTTGCGATAAGGTAGGCAATCCGGTGTGTCAGCACCCGGGTTTTACCACTGCCCGCTCCGGCCATAATCAGTAACGGTCCATCGGTTGCCTCGACGGCTTGCCGCTGAGGGGTGTTAAGCCGTGCCACGGCATCATGTATATTTACAGGTTGCATGCATGCATGCTCCTTTCGTTGGTTGATCGATATATAGCACAATGAAGGGTTACACTTGCCACTCCGATGACAGAATAAGCTTCCGATCGCTGTTATTCCCGAATTTTTTTGATTCACTTTTATAAGGTAAAAATCCGGTAATAAAGGCGAGCGCTCTGCTTCTTCAGCTTACTTCTGTCCTCTACGTTTTCGTGTAAACGTAATTGTGCTTAATATAACTTTTTAAGTTAGTAGGGCAAAGTTCTATTTTAACAGATCGTAAGGGGAAATTGGGAGAATGGTAAACTAAACCGATTAAATGGTTCCTTTCACGGCTTGTACCGTCTGGAGCGCCTTATCCAAATCACTGTAAACAATGTTGCCCACAACGACGGTGTCTGCCACCTGAGCTGCTTGTGCTGCTTTATCCGGGTTGTCGATTCCCCCGCCATAAATGAGATGTGCGCGATCCAGTTGTCTATGCGTCTCACCAACCAGCTCCATATCTCCAAACGTTCCGCTGTACTCCATATATACAATAGGAAGATTGAGCAGTCGCTCTGCAGCCTGGGCATACGCCACCGCAGCCCCTGTAGTCAGCTCCGTGTCGGCTCCAGTCAAACGCGCTACGGTGGAGTCCGCATTAAGTACGATATACCCCTCGGCAATCAACAGGTCCCACGGGATAAGGTAACCAAACCGTTCGATGGCTTGTTGGTGATGCCCAATCATCCATTTGCTGTCCGTTGCATTCAGCACCATCGGGATCAGATATCCGTCAAAACCAGGGACAACCGCCTCCAGATCGGATACTTCCAGCACACAGGGCAGCTCGTAGCGACGCACGCGGGACATCAGGTCTACCGTGTTATCATAGGTGATTCCCGAAGATCCTCCAACGATAATAGCATCGGTCCCCGACATACATACCAGATCGAGTGCTTCATCCGTGATTTCCCGGTCCGGGTCGAGCTTAAATACGTGTCTCCACTGCTTAATCATGTCTATCAACGAACATTCCTCCAGAGGTTCTTCTGCATCCTAAAAAGCTTGTAAACTAAGTCTAAGTCAGCAGGCAGTGAGTGTCAATGTTCGCATAAAAAGGGGAACAAAAAATCACAGACTTTTCCCTATAAAACGCTGGAATCAGTCTGTAATTTTGAAGAGAAGGTTGTTATATCGTGCTATGAATCAATCAAACAAGTATTGAGTAATGAAAGTCTACTTATTTCGGTGATTGGAATGAGAAACTTATCCATGTTTAAGTTTAGAGTGAGGTGGATTTAGTGCCATGATCCTTCAAAGATGGCTACTTGTGCTTGCATAGCAGGTGCAGTGAAAGTTTTGATTTGCAACATACAGATATTACGGCTTCCAGGCAAAACGTGTATTCATCTGATCCAACTCCTGCTCGGTCAACACATCTGAATAGACGCCGTAAACACCCCACTTTTCATAGTTGGCCACCTGTTCGGTGTCATTAATCGTATGCACGTAAGTAACGGCACCCGCCTTCTTGAGCTTGGTGACGAAATTCTGGTTTACTTTATATTCGGGCATGGTTACGGCATCGATGTCATTGTTCTCCACAAAATCAACGACCTGCGCTTCCGTATCCTGCGTGGCATAGAGGGTATAGATAATAGAAGGGAACGCATAGATTTCTTTCACGGTGTGCAGCATTGGCTCATTATAAATCTGCACGACGATGCGATCCAGTACGGAAGGATCCTTCTTTTGGGCAGCGTTGACGAGAGAAGAGAGCACCTGCTGAATATCCTCATCCTTCTGCTCCTTGGTATCCGTTACGATATACATATCTGGATATTGCGACAGCACATTAATGATGCCGTCCGCGTCCATGGGTTGGTAAATGCCCAAAATCGGTGTATTCATAAATTCATCATGTGTGAGCGCCCCTGCCTGTTTGTCTTCCGGAAGCTCCTCCTCCTGACCCAGCAGTTTGCTCATATTGGCAGTCCATTCATGCCTGGCTACAGCTACACGATCTGAAGTAAGCATGAAGTCGATCTCAAACACTCGTGTGCCCTTCTCGTAATTCGCAATCATCGCTTCATAGGCGTTGGTATAAGGCTGATCACGAATACTGCCCATGGCGTGGGCAATCAGTCGGTAGGCTGTAAATCCGTCGTGCTGTTCCTCGCTTTGACTCTCATAGGCAAAAAAGAGGGTGCCCACGGTAACGATCAATAGTGTGATGACGGCGGCGATTCGTTTCATATGATGTTCACATCCTTTAGGAGTGAGATTGGGGAGAGGAAGTGTGTAGCTAATAAGATATGACAGCGTATGTGCGGGATTTCCTTTTTGATAGCTAACTACCCTAATTGGTGAGGAGTAAAACAAAAAAGCCGCCCGAAGGCAGCTGTTAAATGGTGGTACTGTTTAATTTGTTGAATCTAATAAGCATTCTTGAGGCCATTTCGAATGGTTTCCCATATGATTTTGATATCAAATAATAAAGACCAGTTTTCAATATAAAAGATATCCTGTTCGATCCGATCCTCGATGGACGTATCTCCTCTTAAGCCCTTACTCTGCGCCAATCCCGTAATTCCCGGGCGAACATGATGTTTAATCATGTACTTCGGAATTTCATCCCGGAATTGATTCACGTAGTACGGACGTTCCGGTCGTGGACCCACTATACTCATATGACCCAACAGCACGTTGAAGAATTGAGGCAGTTCATCCAGGCTGGTGCGTCTAATAAATGTGCCGAATGCCGTCCGACGAGGATCATCCTTCGTTGACCAACCCGTGTCGACTACGCCTTCAGGAATGACTTTCATGGAGCGGAATTTAAACATCATGAAGTTTCGTCTGTTGAGACCAACACGTTCCTGTTTGAAGATGACTGGCCCAGGCGACGTCAATCGTACGCCCAGTGCAACGATGGCCATTACTGGAGAAGTCAGGATGATAGCGACGAGAGAGAACAGAATATCGAATACACGCTTCATCAGTCGGTTTACCGCCATATCCAGCGGGATATCACGCACGTTGATCATCGGCATACCAGCGAAGTTATCGAAGTGAGGACGGGCCGGAAGATAATCAAAGAAGTCTGGGATAATCAGTGTCCGCACTCCAGCCTTCTCGCACACCTCAATAATATTTGGATACTTGTCGTGGGCATCCAAAGGAAGTGCAAGAATAACTTCGTCGATCATATGAGACGACAAAATTTGTTCCAACTGATCAATGCACCCCAAGATAGGTTTGTAGTGCTGCTGCTCCTCTTGATCCCAATGCCGATAATCATCAAGAAAACCATATACTTCATATCCGAGGTCCGGATAACTACGAAGATTATTATAGAACCGTTTGCCAAGAGAACCTGCTCCCAGAATTAATACAAATTGACGGTTGAATCCTTTTTTGCGGAGTCTTCTGAGTTGAAGTTTTACGATATAACGATAGATCAAGGTGAAGGCAACGTTGCCGATCATGTACATGGCCAGATATGCACGAGAGATGTCGACTTCCTTGAAGAAGAACATTAAGCTCATTAGCATAAAAAAGGCGATACCATGGACCTGAACCAATTTCATAAATTCATCTACAAAACGTTTCTTCCGTTTAGGCATATAAAGGGAGGACATCACACCCACAATGACGGAAAGTCCCCCGTATACTAAGCTCCATGCAAAGTACTTCTCAATTGGCAACGAACCATGGTTGATTAGCAGTTCACTTTCAAACTTCATCCACCAAGCCACTAAGAAGGAAAACTGTATCACCATGAAATCTGCCGCAATGTACAGTTGGGTCAAAAATTGCTGATTACGACGAATCATGTTTTCACCTCGGAAGATGTCTCATGAACTGCTGCCGTATGGCCGGATGCTGATTCTTTTTGTGGACCCGGCCGAACTAGTTTGTTGCTGATCAGAGACAAAGAAAATTTTAGTGAAATGCCGAACCATACGGCTGTGTTGGTCAAAAGGCCATAGCGCTTGGCATAATGTTTACGATGAAAAACCCACATTGCCCTATGAAACTCATAAATGATTTTCATAGGTTTGCGCCGGGCACTCCCACCCTTATAATGCACAATATATGTACGCGGGTAATAATAAATACCCCAGCCCGCCTCTTTGATGCGGTAACACCAGTCGATATCTTCCCCATACATAAAGAATGTCTCATCCAACCCACCTACTTGGTCGATGGTCTCCCGGCGCACAAGCATGAACGCACCGACAAGACAGTCAACCGGATATTCATCATCCGGGCTGAGATGTCCGAGCTGATACTGGTTAAACTTCGGACGATCAGGAAACATCCGCGAGATGCCAAATGCGTAATAAAATGATGCCGATGGCGTGGGAAATCCCCTCTTGCACGCTTTATCCAGGGAGCCATCAGGAAGGATGACCTTGCAGCCGGATGCTCCCATTTCAGGATGACGGTCCATGAACCCGACCATGGTATGAAGGGTGTCCGGATGTACCATGGTATCGGAGTTCAGCAGTAAAATGTAGCGCCCCTTGGCCACCTTAATGCCTTGATTGTTTGCTTTAGCAAACCCTGTATTGTCACGGTTAGCAATCAGTTGGACTTGAGGATATGCCTTCTGGATCGCTTGCACAGAATCATCTCGTGAGGCGTTGTCCACGACGATGATCTCGTAGGTGTATGACGTAACGGAGGCATAGACAGATCCCAAGCAATCCAATGTCAGCTGACGAGTATTATAGTTAACGATGATGATGCTGGCGTCGATCATTCGAGATGCTGTTGATTGTAAACCGACCGAATGGGCGGATTCTGATACTTGGATCATTTGTAAAACTCCTGACTTGTAATGCTTTATATAATAAATCGACTTTAAAATTAATAAAGTAGATCATGCTGAAAAGCCTAATGGCCATCACGTACCTAACGTGAGTATAACATATTTTGGGTGGAGTGGAGCAGACATATCCTTCTAGAGTTTACCTGCGATAATAACGAATTTAAGAACAACATCATCCAGAAAAGATTGTCTGTGAAAAGGCGTCTTACACGCGTACAAGGTTCTGCGAACCGCATTTTTTTGTAATATATGAAGTAAGCCTTTAATTTCTTCAATCTGTTTATTTGTTAGGCGATCTTCATACATAGTAAGAAACTGCCTTGCCTGTCTACTTAAAATATAATGGTTGTTCCCGTTCATAAATCGATCCAAACGCTTGCGCCATTTCTGGATCAAACCATCACGGCTTCCACCAAGTACATTACCTTGATGCTGCCGATACATAATAGTGAGATGCTCATCAAATATTACTTCACCGAAGGTACAGACATACAGATAAATCCACCAGTCGTGCATAATCAACTCATTTAATTCGGACGGCAGGCTGCCTCTGATCTGGTTAAACGTAATGTCATTCATAACCATCGTACACCCGACGCACGAATTTTCCACTAATGCATTATGAAGTGTAAGTGGTTTTTGGGGAACCTTGGGCCACACACCAATAGGGGTTAAATGCTGGTCTACCATCTGAGTAGAAGAACAATAGAGTAATGGAATTGCTGCATTCTTGGTCTGAAGTAGTGTAATTGCTCGAATGAGCTTATCTTGTTCCCACACGTCATCCTGATCACAAAAAGCGTAATAGTCAAACATGGGTGGTGAAGATCTCATCAATTCAAAGAAACTGCGAATGACCCCCAGATTGTGCTCTGAACGAATATGAATCCGGTCCGGGTATGCTTCTGCATATGGTCTCAACTTCTCCATTGTACCGTCTGTAGATCCATCGTCTCTTATATAGATTTGAGTCTCAACTTGCACTTGAGCTATCAGGCTATCCACCTGTTCATTGATATAGCGCTCACCGTTGTAGGTGGACATCATAATTAATACTTTGGGTTGTATCACATCGCACCTCATTCGATAACAGTAGATCATTCTCGTATAGATATTTACTCTATTATAAACGAAATCTCCCGCTCATAAGTTACTGGGCGGGAGATTAAAGTACTCAATTCTGTTCTATGTGTATTTCTTTCAGAAAATCTCGCAGTCCTTCCCGCCAAGGTCTAAGGTCATTTAAACCATTGGTACGGATCGACAAATGCTCCATCACCGAGTTTCGTGGTCGCGGGGCAGGACGGGGAAACTGATCAGTAGCACAAGGATCGACTTCAGCTTGAATATGGAACCCTGGGAATAACTGAGCCTCTTCAAAGATCGCTTGAGTGAATTCATACCATGTACATGCCCCACTGTTGGATGCGTGGTAGACACCGTACTTTTCAGTACTCATTAATTCCAGCAAAAAATGGGCCAAATCAACTGTATACGTAGGTGATCCCTTCTGGTCGTGTACAACTTGAAGCTTTGGTTTTTCCTGACCCAGTTTCAGCATCGTTTTGACAAAATTATTTCCGTAAACGCCATACACCCACGAAGTACGGACAATAAACCATCGGGAAGATAACGATTGTACCAGCACCTCTCCGGCACGCTTGGATTTGCCATAGATACTTTGCGGATTGGTGTTATCATATTCCTGATAAGGTACATCGGAGGTACCGTCGAATACATAATCCGTACTGATATAGATGAGCTTTGCTCCAGTCTGCTCAGCAGCTACCGCAATATTTCGGGTCCCTGTGGCATTGACTTGATATGCTCCGTCTACATCCGTCTCGGCGGCATCCACCGCGGTATAAGCCGCACAATGAATGACCACCTCTGGATGATATGTCGATATAACATTGTTGCATTCAACCTGATCCGTGATATCCAATTCATCGCGAGCACAAGCCAGAACGGAATGTCCCTCTTTTTCAAAAAGAAGCACCACATCGCGCCCCAGCTGTCCGTTGGCTCCAGTCACAAGCACCTTCATGCCTTGGCGTCTCCCAAACGAGAACCGTATTGCTTCTCATAGTAATCCTGGTAGGCCCCCGATTGGATACGCGTCCACCATTCCTTATTATCGAGATACCACTGGATGGTTTCCTTGATTCCCGTCTCAAAGTTATGCTTGGGCTTCCAGCCGAGTTCGGTCATCGTTTTGGTGGGGTCGATACCATATCTGCGATCATGTCCAGGTCGATCCTGCACATATTTGATTAGCGACTCGGGCTTGCCAAGCTGCTCCAGAATGGTCTTCACAATGTGCACGTTAGTCCGCTCGTTATTGCCACCAATATTGTACACCTCGCCATTGCGTCCCTGGTGAATGACCAGATCAATCGCGCTGCAATGGTCCTCTACATAAAGCCAATCCCGAATGTTCAGCCCGTCTCCGTACACAGGTAGAGCTTCATCATTCAACGCACGCGAGATCATGAGTGGAATGAGTTTCTCGGGGAACTGGAATGGTCCGTAGTTGTTGGAACAGCGCGTAATATTTACAGGAAGACCAAAGGTCTCGTGATAAGCACGTACCAATAGGTCTCCTCCTGCCTTGGAGGCAGAGTATGGACTATTGGGTTGAAGCGGAGTCTCTTCCGTAAACAATCCTGTAGGTCCGAGAGAACCGTACACTTCATCGGTTGAAACTTGGACAAACTTGGTGATATTGTGTTTTTTTGCAGCATCCAGTAATACCTGAGTACCATTGACGTTCGTTCTCACAAACACATCCGGTTCCAGGATACTGCGATCCACATGGGATTCGGCAGCAAAGTTAACCACCACATCCACGCCCTGACCGATCAGGCGGTCCATCTCCTTGGTATCAGTGATATCTGCTTTGACGAAGGTATGCCGCTTGTTGCCTTCAATTGATTTTAAGTTCTCCAGATTGCCCGCATATGTGAGTGCATCTACGTTGATAATCTCATAGTCTGGGTACTGCTCAAGCATATACATGACAAAGTTACTTCCAATAAATCCGGCGCCGCCGGTCACAAGCAGTTTCATATGATCGAAACCTCCTAATTACTTCACTTCGAAATCGAAGTTAATTTCCGCATCTTGAAGCAAAGGATGCTTCTGGTCTTTCTCTGACAAAATCGGATTAGATGTAGGCCAATCAATCCCAAGTGCCGGGTCACTCCATAATATGCCTCGGTCGTTCTCGGGGGAATAGTATTCGTCTACTTTGTACAAGACTTGGGTGTTTGGGACCAACGTACAGAAGCCGTGAGCAAATCCCTTTGGTACCAGTAGCTGACGGTGATTGTGCTCGCTAAGGATGAAACCTTCCCATTTCCCGAAGGTTGGGGATCCTTTACGGATATCTACAATAACATCGTAAATTGCACCAGCAATAACGCGGATTAACTTGGTCTGTGCTTTCGGATTCAACTGATAATGAAGCCCCCGAAGTACACTAGGCTGGGCAGACAATGACTGATTATCTTGAACGAATGTATGCTTAATTCCTTTATCTAATAAAACAGCTTCATTGAAACTCTCAACGAAAAAACCTCTATGATCACCATGAACCACTGGCTCAATCAAGCTTGCACCTTGCAATTTTAAAGGGGTTACTTTCATCTCTATACCCTCCTACAATTTCAACTTGCCGAATTCTTCTCCGAAAGCAATATCTTTAGCCAATTCATTAGCACGTGCTAAAGAAGGATGCGTACCTGCATCCGTCCACCAGCCTTGGAGAATATCAAAAGACAATTGTTCTCTTTCAATATATGCATTGTTAACGTCTGTGATTTCTAATTCTCCTCTATCGGATGGCTTTAATGTTTTTACAATCTCGAATACGGTATGATCAAACATGTAAATTCCAGTTACCGCGTAATTACTCTTAGGAGCTTTAGGTTTCTCTTCGATTGATAGAATACGAGAACCATCAATTTCGGGAACACCAAATCGAGTTGGGTCATGAACTTCTTGGATAAGAATTTTTGCTCCAGCAGATTGAGTTTTGAAGTTCTCAACAAAAGGTGAAATATCATCTTCGAACACGTTGTCTCCTAGAATGACCACCATCTGATCATCTCCGACAAAATGCTCAGCAAGATCCAACGCCTGAGCTATACCACCAGCTTCGTCTTGGACCTTGTATGTAAAACTAACCCCCATGTCACTTCCGCTACCGAGTAAGTTAACCACATCACCCATGTGATCTTTACCTGTTACAATGAGGATGTCTTCAATACCCGACTGTTTGAGTTTATAAACCGAATGAAAGATCATGGGATACTTCCCTACGGGAAGAAGATGTTTATTCGTGACTTTGGTAAGTGGATACAAACGTGAACCTGTTCCACCAGCGAGTATAATTCCTTTCAATTCAAATATACCTCCAACTAATTGTAATAGTTTAATCTAACGCAATAAAAAAAACACCAATCATAATGATCATTGCACCAATCCACTTCATAAGAGACACAGGCTCATTAAAAAATATTAATGCTGCTCCTATGCCAAGCACGTATGCAACACTTTGAATAGGATACGCTACGCTCAGTGGCATTCTCGATAATACTACAAACCATATCAATGTAGCTAGAGCGTACAATACCAAACCGGTAAAAATAGGAAGTGTAAAAATAGCTTTCCATGCATTTGATAAATTCACACCACCAAGTTTCTCTAAACCTAACTTAAATAAAATTTGTCCTCCGCATAACATCAGTATATTTAATGTTAAAAGAATATAGCTTATAAGAGTAGGCGCCTTTTGCATAAAGATTCCCTTTCCGTTATCTATCCTTTTTTCCCTAATCCTTATTACAACTATCATTAATCTGTTTGAGTTCATGTTTCAATATGCCTAGCTCTTGTGATAATTCTTTTATTTTCAGAGTGGCACGTGAAATTTCAACTGTCAAAGAGAACAATATAACTATCATACCAAAAATAGCTAGAAAGAACAGCGCGTTTACAGGCATTTCAATCCCTAAAATATTTGCAACATGAGTAAACATTGTAGGGAATAAAGACAAAATCATCACAAATATCATTATAAAAATCCAGAGCATTGAATACTTTAACTCTAATCTATACCTTCTTAATAAATTCAACAAAATCAAAAAACTGAGTACAGACCCTACGACGAGAATTATTTGCAATTTTAGTGATATCATAATAGTCCCATACCTATACTATCTGCTTGCGCAGGCTATCTATAAGAATTGCAAGAGATACCTTTGCCATATAATACGCAGATTTTATTAATGTTATTGACGATTTACCTTCAAGCCTAGCTTCCATCACGACAGGGATCTCCTTAATGCGTAATCTATTCCGTTTTAGATACATAATAGATTCAGGTTCCGGGTAATCAACCGGATACCTTTTCGCAAATATTTCAATTACCCTCTTATTGCAAGCTCTATATCCCGAAGTGGGATCTGTTATGAGTTGTCCCGTAAGAATACGAAGCAGTCTAGAAAAATAATTAATGCCTACTCTTCTTAAGAATGTTGATTGAAATCCAATTTTAGAAATGTACCTGGACCCAATAATAAGATCTGCTTCATTTTTCACTAAGGGATCTACCAGATCTTTTATATACTCTGGATTATGTTGTCCGTCACCATCAACCTGAATAGCGATATCATAATTGTGCATCTGCGCAAATTTATAGCCTGTTTGCACAGCCCCACCAATTCCAAGATTGCATGGAAGGTTAATAACCTTCACATTGAACTGGTCACAAACTTTTGACGTATTATCAGTAGAGCAATCGTTAATAACTAGAACGTCAACGTTTTTATAATCCAAACATAAAACCTGAAGTAACCTTGCTATATTTTTCTCTTCATTATACGCAGGTATGATCAAAATTACCTTCAAAGTTTATGGCCTCCTACTATCGAATAAATATATATACCGCTCGACGGATCAAAGTATATCTCATTAAAGTTTTTATAATCGATTAGTTGCTTGGAGGACAGTATATATGGCACACCAATTTTTTTCCAAATCATTTGTATTGAGTTCTATGTTGAAAGAATCGGGACTCATTAATTGGAAAGAAATAGGCTCATTTGTAAAACTCACTTTTACATGTGCGTATCGATTATATACATCCGTATACTCGCCAATTACATCCATTTCCCTCCATTGGTTTAGGTCAGGTGAAAAATGAACGCTATTAAAAGTTTTTGCACCTAATGACATACTGACCATTTACAAGACTATCTAATGCGATCCATTTAGCTTGCTCATCCTTCCGGATGATCTCTGTTATCTTTCTAGCAATAGGTCTGTCAAAGATATCACCCGTACCAGAGGATATTGGATTAACCCCAACACCTGATATAAAAATCAGAGCAGCCATACAAACCACAAAAGTTTTTTTTTTCATCCCTATTAGTATTATGAAATTCATAAATATAAAAAAAGTTGGATAAATAAATCCCCCTAAGTAGGACTTAAAATATTAATAGTATCTACTGTATATCAGACCAATTGACATTAAATTTAATACAACCATTAACAATCCAGCTGAATAGTAAACGTAATTTTTAAATCTTTCAGGGAAAATGTATCTAAAACCAAATAAAAGTATTAAATTAAATGGGACTAGTGAGGTTAAAATGTATCTTCCTTGTAGCATGAAATTATGATATTCAGCGAAATAAACAATTTCCACTATATAAAGGAACGCTAAGTTCCCGATCACAAATATCAAGCTGAATAAAACATATTTGTAATTTTCTTTTTTACGAATAATCCCGTAAATCGAACCAATAATTCCAATAACCATTGCTAGTGCAATGATTGTATAGATCAATTTCGGATAAAACTCTGTATCTAGCCAACCGAATTTTGCCCAATACATTTTTACCCAAACATCAAAAAATCTCTCTCTGCCAGCTTCATTAAACATAGCATTTTGGAAATACCATGCTAATCCGTGTGTTGGATCTCCTTCAGGCTGAAAAGCAACCCCACCAGTAAATGATCCATACTGGATATAACTAAAGATCATCCATGGTAAGTACACAAAGAACATCGGAACAGCAACGAATGAAGCTGATTTCAGTGCATATGTCCATCCATATTTTATGATAAAAACTATGAGGGCAATCAATAATATTATACCGCAAACATATACCATATGAGCTTTTATGATTAAACCAAAGCCCGCTAGTATTCCTCCTATGATTAAACTCGTTTTTTTACTTTGCACAGTAACTATGTGCAACAACCAGTATAGAAGAGCAATAGTTGCAACGTCCATCATTATGTCGTTATTAACAGCTGCTCCAACCATAGAGAACATAGGCTGCATCCCCGTCATGATCGCCAGTATAATAGCCAGGAAATTAGACTTAGGTTCAATTCTTTTTCCTATAAAATAAGCTAATGTAACGGCTACCAAACCAAGAATGACTGATAGTATTCTCACAGCATATAACCGGAATAAAATTGATGCTCCATAACCTAACTTATATACTAGAGAAGCGAAAAAATAATATCCAGGTGGATAACCTGCAGCAAGGTTACTTCCTGATGCAGTTCGCATTTCTGGATTGCTATTTTCCGGAGTATATAGCAACTCATAGATATTTGGGTTAGTACTGAATTTAACATCTGAATTAAACGCAATATCGTTCATTTTAACTGCCATAGTAAATAAATTCAGTTCATGAGAGTAAGACTGATCACTTGCTTGAATCGGTACTTTATTTTCTTCTCCCATGTACTGTACGTAAGCAAAATGAACATGCTCATCAGGATTTTGCAGTGGCGGTATAATATATACCCAAACGATTCCTTTTACCAACATAACAAATAAGACGATCCACAGTGACAGATATTTCTTAAACAAGTAAAGTCCTCCTTTGCACCTCCTAAATGTTACACGATTTTTCTAAATGGGACAATGATAAGATGTTAGTATCACATTCAACATTTATTCAAATAAAAAGCTGTCATTTGGACGACTTTTATTTTATTCTTCTAGTGTTGCAATTACCTCATTAACTAACTGAAGCTTTTCTGTATATCCAGCAAGTTGAGATTCGTATTTAACCAAATTCTCTTTTGAAGCATCAACATCAGCCAAGAGAGTCGATTCTCAATTAAAAATGCAGCTTCTGTAATCCTTTTCTCTAAGCGCCCAATCTGCAAGTCCTCAAACATTTCTTTTACGCCCGCATTCATCTAAAGCGGTTCAGCCTTTTTTGAGAAAGAATCCAAGGTTGCAATTTGTTTATTTGCCCAAATACAGCCCGGAACTTAATCCTGTAGAAGGTCTGTGGAAGTGGCTCAAGCAGGATGTCGTGAACAATGTATTTTTCCAGATGTTCTACGTCATCCGCTCTCATGTAACGAAATTTATAAATCACATCAACCGTTATCCTCAAGTCATTATTGATCGGCTTCTACTTCAGGTATAATTTTTTTCAGTTCACACTATATAATAGAAAAGTCCTCTTTCACTCTGCTCAAATTTGGATTGTAATAAGGGTCATTGTCGAGAATATATGCCCATTTCTCTCTCATAAAGTCCATTTCACTCTTGAATCGCCTTTGCTTTTCAGGGGTATCCTCATATCCTCTACTTTTGGATTCATAATGATACAATTGCACTTGTGGTAGCCAAATATTACGATAGCCTTCCTTATAAACCTTCAAGCAAAAATCCACGTCATTAAACGCAACTTGGAGATTTTCCTCAAGTCCACCTACTTCCTGGTAAATCTCCTTTTTAATCATCAAGCAAGCCGCAGTGACGGCCGTATAATTGCTAATCATCTTCAACCGGCTAAAATATCCGTTCTCAGATGCCCTAAAATGTTTATGGCTGTGGCCTGCTACTCCACCAATACCGAGCACAACGCCAGCATGTTGTATCGTATTATCAGGATAGTAAAGACATGCACCTACTGCTCCAATTTCCGGTCTCAATGCCTGACTTGCCATTTCAGTCAGCCAGTTAGGAGTAATCACTTCGACATCATTATTCAGCAGAAGGATTAGTTCTCCACGTGTTTGTTTCACACCAAAATTATTAATTTTAGAATAATTAAAGGGAATGTCATATTCACAGTATCGAAAACGATTTGGTTGTGCCTCAACCCATTTTTTGTAGACTTCAAAGGTATCTAAAGTATCGCTACCGTTGTCCACTACCAGCACTTCATAGTTAGAATAGGTAGTCTTGTTAAAAATAGAATCCAGGCATTTATCTAATACATCAGCTAGATTTTTATTAGGAATTACAATTGATACAAACGGTTCTTTTTCTAATTTATAGTTCACTCGGTAAAGGTTAGGGATTCCTTCAACTCCTTCTACCCACCCGTTAACCTTTCTTCTACTCAATGCATCTTCTAAGGCTTTCATACCAGAGATATGAGTATAGCTTTTGGAAGAACCCTGAAATGCTGTGGACTCAGCAATTGTTCTCCAGTGGTACAAGATTTTGGGAATATGATAAATCTTTTCAGTCAGTTCGCTAACCCTCAATACAAGATCGTAATCCTGACTTCCTTCATACCCTTTTCTAAAGCCACCTACTTGGTCTATCAGACTTTTGCGGTATATACTGAAATGACAGGTGTACATTTGGGATAGCAAAAGATCTGGAGACCAATCCGGCTTGAAATACGGAGAGTGGCGGACACCTTCTTCACTGATTTTATCTTCGTCACTATAGACTATGTCAGCTTCGGGGTGTTGATTAAGAAGCTTAGCATTTTCATACAAGGCATTGATAGTAAGTTCATCATCATGATCTAGCAGACCTATGTATTCCCCTGTCGCTACATCTAGTGCTGAATTTGATGACTCTGATATATGCCCATTTTTATCACGAAAAACCACCTTGATTCGACTGTCTTTTTGCGCGTATTCGTTCAATACCTTTTTGATATGCGGTTTGTCGGAAGCATCATCGGCGATGCAAAGTTCCCAGTTAGGATAAAGTTGGTTTAAAACCGAATCAATACATAGACGGAGCCACTTTTCTTCAACATTATAGACAGGAACAATAATTGATATAAGAGGCTTGTATGCCATTCGCTCGATTTCATCTTTAATTCTTTTGATATCAATAGATGTCAGCGCTTGATTTGCAATCCAGCTTTCATAGCTCCCTGTAGATCCAATGGCATGATGGCCGGTATAGGCTTTAAACTTAGACCAAGTAGCCTTAAGGCCACTTGTCCGCAAAGTTTGAAAACCTTTCTTCAACAGCTGAAGAGTTACTTGATTTGTTAGTCCTTTTTGGTGAATGATTTTCCAGGCAAAACCAAGGACCATTTTAATTCGTGTCGTTTTTTTCAACTGTACATTCGTAAACATGAACTCTGCTTCATCTTCACCCGGATCAATTCTCAAATTTTGAGTTCCCGGAGGAATATAAACCGTAACTTCACGTTTCACAAACCCCTTCGGAATAGAAGAAAAAGTAAGGCTTTCTGACTCAGAAAATCCGTTCCCCTGATCCCAGTACATCTTAAGAGGGATAACGGACTTTGATTCAGATTCCCATTTAATCTTGTTCCAACCTGGAAAATACCTTCCAGTTACCAAGAAAGATGGATCGTTTCCAGTCGAGATCCATTTCTCGTTTTTCATTTCTAAATGTGAAATAGGCTTTAGCCTTGCTCTTGTTTTAATTCCGAGTAATCCTGCTAAAGCAGGTTCAATCCGATTCTTCATCATACTTCTGATGCTCAAAACCAGTCCCCCTAAACCATCATTTCCCAACTAATTTTTTAATCAGTTTAGCTATTCTCCAGAATTTGGAGTTCTCAACATCCTGAAGTTGTTGGTGAGCTTTACTTAATTCTGATTTCAAAGTTTCATATTCACGATTCCGGTCCTCTAATGCCTGCTTAACTTCCATAATCGATTGCTCGATCTGTTGAATTTCCTGCTGATGCAACTGCTCATTTTTTTGCTTGTTTAGTTCAGATTGATGAAGTTGATCGTTAAGATTGCGAATTTCATCCATCCTATTATTGGACTCAAACGATATTTGCTTGTTGTTTTCTTGCAGTCGGCAAACTCCAAGAAACGCCTTCTCAACTTCCAAAATCAGCTTTCGTTCATCTTTTGTTAACGATGTAACGTCAAAACTAATCGAATCAATTGAAACAGGTGTCGAAAAGTTTAATATGAGAAAAGGATCGTCGTTTGAAAATCCATATATACCGTCAAAAGAGTATATATAATTCCCATCCTCGAAGTACTCTTCAACCAGCTCTCCTTGTTGATTTCGAATTGTTATATTATCAAATTTAAATATACCCTTTCGATCAGAAGGGTCAATTCGTATAGACTTAATCGGTTCCACTCTACTATCGTTCCACAAAAACTTATTAATAGGCCTATTTTCGTCTATATCAATTTTAAAGCTTTCTTCCTCATTGAACCCTTTACCGCTATCTGTAAATACTTGAATTTTATCTTGTACACTTTTATCCTGTACTTCTGTCTCAACAGATTTTTTATTAACAAGCATCGTCGCCAAAGAAAAGAATGTTGCCTTAAATCTTTGCAATTCTTCAAGATGTCTTGGCGCCATGTTAATCCGACTTCTCTTTTCAATAAGCTCCGACATTCCACGATCTTTGCTGCAAATATAAATTTTCCGGTAAGACTCTTCAGCATAATCTTCAGCAAAAATATATGCATTGTAAAAGCGATCTAGCTCCATACGATAGTACTGCAACTCTGGAAAACAGGCTGCCACAAAATGAATCTCCATCATACTTTCCCAGATTGGTAGGCTGCCATGAGAAAGAACTCGATAATTCACCCCCAATTTATCCAAAAACATTTCGAGATCCTTTTGTACAGGAAGTCCATTTTCAAAATGTTCAGCCAACCAGCGATAATCTTCTTGAACCAAAGATTTATATACAGCATTCGTTCTGCGTTCTGCTTTACTCACTGATGGAGAAGCAAAAGGAGCCGTAATTACATAAAATTCGCTGCTAACTCGATGTATTTCACTAATAAAGTCATCCCGTTTATCACGTGGAATATGCTCGAATACATCCAAAGCTACAACTATATCAAAATAACCATTTGAAAATTCCATTTGAGTTGCGTCTCCAAGGATGTAATCCGAATGTTTTTGCAGATCGGCCGGCAGTTCGATATCCAAATACTTAATTGAATCTTGAGGAAGAAACTTTTCTAAATTACGGTGTTCGTTAGCGCCTACTTCAAGTATTGTAAATTGTTCGTTTGCTTTTCTCATACTCTCTATTGCATCCGCTACATTTTTATATCGCTGATACTGATCGAACGCTACATTGTCATAATGTTGATCGGATAAAGGACTATTCATTTAACCACGTCCCATTCATGATTGATATAGACCAAACCTTCAGAAAAATACTTATTGGCAATCTTAAATGAAAGTATATTTTCCCGATAATTGAGACAAACGATTCCTTCGTTATTAAAAATCCCTACATCTATGGAATAAGCCCCCCCAAGCAATGGAAGCTTTGGAATAACGTATTTCACTCGATGCTTTCCTCTCTTTGTAGGAATTGAAACCTTCTCAAGGAATGTGTTTGGACCAAAAATATAGTCACGATTTGGAGTATAAATAGCAACACCCAGGAGCAAATCGGGAATTTCAGGCTCGTATACATCATAGTCAATCTCGACTTCGAGCCTTTCATGTGTTCTAAAATTCTCCTTATTTATATGAGCCTCTGTTATATAAGCCAAAATATCCGGATTCTCTGGCAAAACAAGCTCCTCTATCGACTGATTCTCTTGAATATCTAAAGTCACATTTCGCTTTTCAACATGGTCTTCTGTATAGTTTTTCATAAAATCTTCATAGTGATCGACGACTTCACTTGCATCACCAATAGCTTCAACTACCCCATCCTTAATCCAAACCGCTTTATTACAAAACCTCTTTACTTGCTCCACTGCATGCGATACAAAAAGAATAGTTGTCCCTTTTGATTTTAGTTCCTTCATCTTATCGATACATTTTGTTTGAAACCTGATATCTCCTACGGCCAGCGCCTCATCTACAATCAGAATATCTGGATCCACATTAATGGAAACGGCAAAAGCAAGTCTCGCGAACATTCCACTTGAATATACCTTGACCGGTTGATCGATAAAAGTACCAATATCAGCGAACTCAATAATCGCTGCTATTCTCGGCTCCATTTCTCCCCTCGAATATCCCATCATAAGTCCATTCAGATAAATGTTTTCTCTGCCTGTATATTCGGGATTAAAACCGGCGCCAAGCTCAAGTATTGCTGCAATCTTCCCATTAACTTGAATGTTCCCGCTGGTTGGTGATAATACACCTGTAATCATCTTCAATAAGGTCGATTTACCCGATCCATTTTTCCCCAATATGCCAAGTGCATCACCTTTTTCAACCGAAAAGGTGACCCCATTCAGGGCAGAGAAATCATGATGATATTTTTTTTTAGTTATAGATAAAGCTTCTTTCAGTCGATCTGCCGGTTTATCATAAAGCTTATACATTTTAACTAATTGTTGAATTTCAATTATAGGCTCCATCATTTCACTCCTAGAGCACATCAGAAAAGTGTGATTTTAATTTTTTGAACGTGACAACTCCTAGTGTTAATACACTAAAACAGAATAACCAAAAATAAAGCATTTCATAGGGTCTCTCATAGAATATTACATGGTCAATTAATGAATCCCTGAACCCTTGAACAATATAAAACATTGGATTGAGTTTAAAAATAAACGCCCAGAAATCATTCAACATAGTAACAGGCCATCCAATAGGCGTGAACCAAAAACCCATTTGTAAGACAATGCCAATAATTTGATTTAAATCCTTAAAGAATAGAACAAGCGAAGCAGACAGTAATGACATGGAAAAGACTAAAAATATCGTACATATTAAATAGTAGAGTATTTGAACTGTATATACTGTTGGATAATATCCATAAACACCATAGACAATAAAAATAAACAGAATAAAAAATAAATGAACAAAAAGTGCAGAACCTATTTTTACAAAAGGTAACAACTCAATACGAAAAACTACCTTTTTAACTAGATAACTGTACTCGATAAATGCATTAGTCGCACCAGAAAAAGCTTCCGAAAAAAAGAACCATGGAATAATTCCAGCTATAAACCAAAGTATAAAAGGTACCTCTGCTACATCACCACTTCTTAAACCCACTTGAAAAACAAACCAGTAAGTTACGATTGTCAATAATGGAGTAATAAATCCCCATACTACACCAAGATAAGAAGATGCAAATTTTGTTTTAAAATCATTTTTCGCCAGATTGAGCGCTAAATTTCTACTTTGATATATGGGCTTAATCAATTCTAAACTCTTTTTCAAGTGTCGCACTATAAAAGCCGTCAACACGGCTATTAATACACTACCTAATAAATTCCCAACTATATGAAGTGTACTGAATCCCTCAAAAATAGTAGAAGCTATAGGAGTAAAATTAAATGCAATATACGGGTCGCCCCCTATAGATTCAATGTGCAAACTTTGATTTTGATTTTGTGCAATCTTGACTTCATTGGTTTTAATATTTAAATCTTCTGCCTTTACAGGTTGCGTAGATATGGCTTTAGCTTGCACATTACGAATAGATATGTCGGCTTTTTGCGTCCCGAGATCAATCCGAACTTTTAATGTGTTATTTGGAAGTTCATAACTCATTTTTTTCCATTGACCAGGTTTATCATAAATTAAATGTTTGGACTGTGCCTCGTTCCATTCACCACCCTCTGCAACTGTTAGAAAGAATACTTGATAGTCGTCTTCGTTGGGCGCATTTACTTCAAAACTTAAAGAAACCCTTGCCGAATCTTTTTGGTAATTATCAATCAAATGAAATGAACCAACAAAAGCGATAACTGCAACAAATAATAAAACTATTCGTTTAAACAAAGACATTAAAAAGCTCCTTAACATTAGAGTACTCTATCTTTTTTTCATAAATTTATTAATCTATAGCTATTCTACTTTGGCCTATCCCCTTATGTTATGCTAAAATATTGTCGTATCTACAAGAAAAGGAGAATCACACCTTGTCGAATCCAGTATACGGGAAATCTAATAAGACGTCGAGGAAAGCAAATAGCACCTCGACTACGCCACTGCTATGGACATTGACCATAGGACTCATCTTATTTTTACTCTGGTCCTCTTTCCAAGTTGCGTTATTTAATGGGCAATTGCTCCAATACGAGGGCCCCATTTATTGGGCAGTAGTAATTTCAACCCTCCTATTCGTTATTTGGGCAGCTGCCTCTTTCAAGCACATTAAACTAGAAACACAGCAAGATTGGCTTAAAATCGCGGTGATATTACTGCCACTCACCTACGTATTGTCACTCGTAAGTGCAGCATCAAAATATCTGGCAGTTAACATGATCCTTATCCAATGTATTTATGCCATGATCTTTGTAATGACTATGTACCTACTCAAAAACAACAAAACCAATCATATCATACAATCTTCCTTAATAGGAATTGCATATGTAATTGTCGGATTTGGATTGCTAAATTGGTTGGGTGCATTTAGTTTTGCGGGCAAGCTAGTCGGGTGGTTCTCATCTGGTGTCGTGAATGGCGTCTATAATCAAGCCATCTGGAACGATTCAAACGGCCCACGACTTGCATCGGTATTTCAGTATCCTAATACATACGCTGCATTCCTGATGGCATTTCTGTTCATTACCATTTTCAGTATGATCCGTTCCAAAAAAGTGTACACGCAATTACTGCATGGCTTCATGCTTGTGCCAATTATCTTGTCGCTACTGCTCACGCTTTCCCGTACGGGTCTTGTCATGCTCCCAATTGTCTTTATCATCCTGTTATTACTATTGAAACCTGCTAAGCAAATTCTGTGGTTTATCTATTGTGGAATAGCTGCAATTGGGACATTGATTGTGTTGAATCCAATAAATACAGCAGGACTTGAATTGCAACAACAATTCTCCAACTCTCTCGCAGCTAAAGGTTGGATGTATCTAATTGCAGCATCCATAATCGTAGCTATCGTGTGTTGGGTTATCCAGCGTTGGATCGCACCACGACTGGAGATCAGACTTCAATCCTGGTCAGCTCGAAAAGGCTCCAGTTTATGGATTCCACTAGGGTCTGTTATTCTAACAGTCATTGTTGCCGTGCTTCTACTAGGTACGAGTGTGCGGAACATTTTGCCAGACAGTATTAGTACGCGACTTGAAAATATCAATTTCCAACAGCACAGTGTGCTCGAGCGGATTACGTTTTATAAAGATGCTACAAAACTATTTGCAGACTACCCAATCATTGGTGCGGGTGGTGGAGCATGGACCACCTTGTATGAAAAGTATCAGAACAATCCTTATGTCAGTGCCCAAGCACACAACTTCTTCATGCAATACCTCGTTGAGGTTGGAATCGTTGGATTCGTTATCTTTATGGCATTTATACTCTTTGTTTTCTATCAATATGTACGTGCTTATTTAAGAAGGAGGGAGGAAGAACGGGAGTCTCATTTTGTGTACTTCATCCTGTCCATGTCCATTCTGGTACTGAGTATCCTTGATTTCAATATGAGTTATGTCTTTATTGGAATTCTTGTTTTCCTTGGTCTCGGCGGTATGGCAGCTGCGATGGACCCTAAGCCGATGCGTCAATTGAAGCTTAGTGACTCTACAGCACGTGGAATCTACAGTGCGATTGCCGGATTAGCTGTAATTATCCTGCTCATTATATCTGTTCGCTTCCTGCAAGCTAACCATTACGCTTACGAGGCAAAAGAGGTAGCTCAAACTAGTCAGGACTTCCAGGAGATCAAAGCGCCACTCGATAAAGATCTGTCGATTCGCAGCACACATACAGATTCGTTGCTAATGCTTTCCTCCCTTTATCAACAGGGCTATCAGCAAACCCAGGACGATCAGTTCTATACAGCTTCTGTACAATTGCTCCAAAGCGGTCTCAAAGCAGAGCCATTTAATAAGAGCATGGTTAAGCAACTCATGAATCTATACGAACTGAAGGGCGATAGTGACCAAGCTTACGCTCTTCAAAAAGAGTATGCTACCAACTACATCTGGGATATGGATTGGTACGAGACGCTGATCAGCCGTTCGTTCGATCTTGGGTATCAGGCACTTGGACAAGGCGATACAGCTAAGAAGGAATCCTACTTCACTTCGGGTTTGGATGCTTACCAACATGTTGTTGATGGAGTAGAACATCTGAAAACTCTACCTGAAGGCCAGCTTCAAGGGAACCCATTCGAGCTCACCCCGACAATGATCCTGAACGCTGGTAAAATGAAATATATGTCAAACGATTCCGCCGGAGCTGCTACTGTTCTTAAGGGTGGAATTGCAGAGGATCTGTCGGATGCTACCAACCGTGAAATTGCTCGTTGGTACCTTGCTGCTCTGACTAAGGATGGACAACAGGATCAAGCGGTATATGATAAGTTGATTGCTGTTGCACCTAACGAAGCAGACGAGATTAAACAGATTGCTGAACTGAACTTCTAATTGATAAAGTGCAACTAAAGGTCCTATTAATATTAATTTCACATCAAAAAAGGTTTGCCCTATCAAGGGCAACCTTTTTTTTGATCTATTCCATAGAAAATTCACTAGTTTGACGCCACGATCTTCTTTAAATAGTCTAGCAGATCAGCCCTAAGATCCTGGCGCTGAAGGGCATAATGAATCGTCGTTTCAATAAAGCCTAGCTTCTCCCCGACGTCATGACGCAGGCCGTCAAAATGATAGGCAAGAATCTGCCGCTGGTCGTTCAGACGGGATAAGGCATCCGTTAACTGAATCTCTCCTCCGACACCGGCAGACTGCTGACCAAGAATATCAAAAATATCTGGAGTAAGAATATAACGTCCCATGATGGCAAGATTCGAAGGCGCGTCTTCCGTCTTTGGTTTCTCGATTAAACGACTTGCACGAAATACACGATCATCCGTTTGAGAAACTAGCTCTCCGTCCACAATTCCGTAACGAGATACTTCGCTCCAATCGACCGGTTGTACCCCAACGATCGGGGATTGCAGCTCGTCATAGACTTCGATCATTTGCCCCAGACAAGGATCTTCCGATTCCACAATGTCATCCCCGAGAAGGACAGCAAACGGTTCGTTACCAATGAACTTACGGGCGCACCATATAGCGTGGCCAAGGCCCTTGGGTTCCTTTTGACGGATATAATGAATATCTGCCATCTCGGAGGGTTTGCGGACTTCATTGAGCAAATCCCACTTCTGTTTACCTGCCAGATTCTGCTCCAGTTCGAATGAATAGTCGAAGTGATCCTCGATGGCCCGCTTCCCTTTACCTGTAACGATAATGATATCTTCAATACCTGAAGCCACCGCTTCTTCGATAATGTACTGAATAGTCGGCTTGTCAACGATGGGCAGCATTTCCTTCGGCATGGCCTTGGTTGCAGGCAGAAACCGGGTACCCAGCCCGGCAGCCGGAATGATTGCTTTGCGGATACGCAGCTAAACCCACTCCTTTGCTAGATAGAATCATATTTTAATATATTTAATGATTAGAAGCTCCAATAGATTGGACTTCATTATACCATCAACAGCTCCCGAATATCCTGCTCAGATAAGGTCGTTGATCCCCCATCTCCCGGTTCGATCACTTCCGCAATCAGATCCTTCTTCCGCTGCTGCAGTTCCAGTATCTTCTCTTCGATCGTGCCTTCCGTAATCAAACGGATAACCTGGACCACTTGCTTCTGCCCCATCCGATGGGCGCGTCCAATCGCTTGTTCCTCAACCGCAGGGTTCCACCACAGATCATATAATATTACGGTATCTGCACCCGTTAAGTTCAGCCCGGTACCACCAGCTTTCATCGAGATCAGGAACAGCTCGCCTTCCCCCTCGTTGAATCTGCGGCACCTGTCGACACGGCTCTGAGACGGTGTCTGGCCATCCAGATAAAACAGATTCCTTCCCTTCGCGGCCAGCGTCTGCCGAATCAGGTTGAGCATACTTGCAAATTGGGAGAAGATCAGAATCCGTTTGCCTGCAGCGAGACAATCCTGGACCGTCTCCAGCAGCTGCTCCATCTTGCCGGAGTCTCCCTGATAGCCTTCCACAAAGAGGGCAGGGTGACAGCACAGCTGGCGTAAGCGGGTGATGCCGGCGAGTATTTTGATCCGATTCTTCTGGAAACCGTTCTCCTCCATATCCTTGGAGGTCTCATCCTGAAGCTGTGAGAGATAGGCGGCATACAGTTTCTTCTGTTCCACAGTTAGCTCGGAACGCTGCACCGTCTCAATACGATCCGGCAGCTCTTCCAGCACGTCCTTCTTCAGGCGGCGGAGAATGAACGGACGGACCATCCGGGCAATGCGTTCAGGAGGCAGATCGCGGAATCTGCGATAGCTTGGGAACAAGCCCGGAAATACCGCTTCGAAGATGGACCACAGCTCATCCAGCGAGTTCTCAACAGGCGTTCCTGTAAGCGCAAAACGGCGAGGCGCTTGGATCTGTTTAACCGCCTGGGCCGTCTGTGAGGAGGCATTCTTGATAGCCTGAGCCTCGTCCAGAATAAGCGTGTGAAACGTTCTGCCCAGATAGGTGTCCAGATCCCGACGCAGCAGCGGATAGGATGTTACAATTACATCCGCCTGATCCATGCCTGCCAACATGGTGGCTCGTTCTTCTTTTTGTCCTGCAGCGATAAGAACGCGTAAATGCGGGGCAAAACGCGCAAACTCATTGGCCCAGTTATAGGTCAACGATGCGGGCGCAACCACAAGCACGGGAGGATGGGCTGCCTGGCTTCGGATGGTTAATCCATCCTGTAATGTTCCCGATGCATCATAATTTCCACCTAACCCCACCACAGACGTCTCATTCCATGGCAATCCGGTTACAGGATCAATCCCTGGATGAGCAGCCTCTGAAGCGCCCTCTCCAAATATTCGGTTCTTCCCATGACGATCTGGTCCCCCAACATCTCCGTTTAAAACTGGCTTTTCTTTCAGCTCTGCCGTAATATAGGCGATACTTTGCAATGTTTTGCCGAGTCCCATATCATCGGCCAGAATACCGCCAAAACGATAAAAGGCGAGTGTACGCAGCCACTGATATCCACTGGTCTGATAATCCCGCAGCACGGGAGCGAGCGCATTCGGCAGTGCAAAATCCATCCGCTCGGGATCACGAAGATCATCCAAGAAGCGCTTGAGGGAACCGCCCCATTTCACATGTCCGGAAACCTCATCTCGGCCTGGAAGCTGCAGCGCTCGAACAGCCGGCAGCCGAATATGGCTGCCTTTGATATCGCCAGCTCCCAGTCCCAGCGAATCCGCCATGTGGGCAAAGCTGTCTGCTCCTTCATTTTCAAGCGAGAGAAAGACACCGCTGCGCAAGCGGAAATAAGGTTTCTTTTCCACAATGCTGCGCATGATTTCCTGAAGTTCCTGCTCGTTCACGCCTTCGATTTCAAATGAAATCTCCAGCCAGTCCAATCCTTTCCCCAGATCTGCCCGAACTTTGGGAGGTGTCGGATAGGATTGCATCATGGCCTTCACCGCATTTGGCACATAGATGTCCACCTGATGCTCCAATTCAGGCACCAAATGATACATCACATCATAGATCGCGTCTTCACGTTCACTCGCCCACACGCTGCCTTCACGTTCCAGGAAGGATCGATCAAGTCGGTCAATCAGATTCCGCTCGGCATGGCGGTCACGCACCAAAATAACCTTTTTCTCTTCCTCATCGATCAAATACTCAGCCAGCGGGTTAATGACCATCACACCATAATCAAACTCCAGACGCGCAGTGATTCGCTCCCGGTAAAAATCAATATAGAGCTTCGGCGCGAGCTCCGGCTCTGCAATTCGTTCTCTCACCTGGGCGTCGATCGATAGATGTCCAAGCGTACGCAGTTCCGGTACCACATGCTGTACAAACTCATCGACTTGCTGAGACGAAATATCGATGCTTTCCTTGATCCCATACGAGGTGAGCGCTCTGCTCAAATCCTCCAGACTTCGCATCTGCGTCGGCTCCAACATGTGCAGTTGCCCTTCCACCACGGCAGCATCATAGGCAGGTAGAAGAATCAGCTCACGTAAACCAGAGATCTCGAGCTGGTATCCTTCGTTCGCCCCCTGAGCAATCCGGTAAAACAGAGGCAGCGCACCCTCTCCCAACGTGAGCGGTCCGTTTGCGAGTCCCGTACCTTCCATCCGGCTATCGGCATGAAGCAGCAATTCCAGCAGCGGTTTCCACACTAGCGGAGCAATCAATATATCCCGGCCATCCGAAGCGCCCAAATAACCGGAGATCGATTCACGATACGCTTCCTCACTCTGTCTCATTCGAATCAGCATGGACAGAATCGCCTGATCCTGAGGGCTGAAATAATGCATCGAAGGGTCATAGAAAAATAATTTGGTAAACGACATCGGCTCGCCCTTCTCGACGCAGTTCAGGAATTGCTTCACCTTTTGCACCACGTACAGCCGCTTGCTTCCGACCTTGAGTTCCAGCGCGAGCTTGGCTCCCCCTTTATGAACCTGTACAAGCTTGCATATAAACTGAACCTGCAGCTCTTCCCGCAGCGAGGAGCGGGTTACGGGCGCTGTATATTTGCGTTCACTCGCATGCAGAGGGCTGCGTTCCTTGGCAAACATGGACAGAATCTGGTCAGCTGTACGATATGAAGGTTTGTCTGCCGAGCGTCCCCAGCCAGGGGCAGAACTTGGACGACCTGCCTGAGCAAAATGGGGAATCGGTTGCTGATCCGCATCAGCACGGGGATTAAACTCGGAAGCCAAGGATACATCCTTTTGTGCAAAAGCGTGCGAAGACGTACTCGTGTTAGACTCCGTATACGGTTTTGAATTTGATATTTCGTGCCTCTCCGGGCTGTCATTCCTAGCCGAGTCTATGATTGAAGAAGAGTTCGGACGCTCCCAATCTTTCTCTTCCACCAGCGTACCTACTCTGGAGTTGGAGCCTATACCAGAGCTAGGAGAATTTCCTGAGGAAGGTTTGGATGATGTCTGAGATCTACCCGCAGCGTTAAGCTCCTGCTGCTCACCCCATTCGTGAATCGCCAGCAGAACTGCAGCGACATGTTTGCAATAGTCATAATAACGGCCGTCACCTGGACAACTGCATTCCGCTGCAATCTCCCCTTTCTCGTCCAAATCCACCTTCACCTGATATCGCTCCGTACCACGCACCAGTGCTTCATAATGACGCTGATCATCACTGACAACCAGATTGGTCACCCTGCCGGATTGGTTATAGGCTTCCCCTCGTTTGAATGCCGTGACCCCGCACAGCAATTTGATATCCATCATGGTGAATGGCGCCACGTGTTTCGCCTCCTTATGCGTTCTGACGGTTAAGAGTAACTCTCAATCCACCTGTCCCTTTTACAGAAAAAACCCCAAGAGCTCCGTAACGCAGAGTTTGGGGTTGCTTCATGCCTTGTTGCTAGTTGCTTGCTTTTATGCTTGCCGTCCTAATCGTTGTAACCTACGATCCGTTTATTTCACCAATTGACCACGCGTAACGCCCAGTTGGTTGGTTGCTTTCAATGTTTTCCACACTTGTGTACCGCTGATCTCGCCGCGAAGTGCACGGTTGTACAGGTCAATAACTTCCATAACCTGCTCCGGTGTCTCTTCCAGGAACTCCACACGGTAACGGGATACACCCAGGTCCATAAAGTTGGTCAGATACTCGGCACCCGACTGTTCCACTGCGTTATAAACGGTATTGCGGCAGCCTTCATCCACACGTACCGGGTGGGACATGCCAATCCGGTCCTGCAGGGAAGCACGCTGTTCTTCACAAGGGCGTCCACAGTTCGTATAGTCCGTTCCTTCACTCATAAACGTACAGTATACGCAGTGCTCCGTATGGAACATCGGCAGATGCTGATGAATAACCACTTCAGTCTGGCTTGTACGGGAATTACCCAGCAGATCGACCATTTGTTGAATGTTCAGGTCATAGGATGGTGTGATCCAGTCACATCCTGCTTCCAGGAACAGTTCAACAGCCTTATGGTTGGCGATGTTCAATGAGAAGTCACCAATCAGTTCCGGATGAACCGCATCCGGGTTCTCCATCCGGTGGCGCAGGTAGAAGTACAGCGCACCTGTATTACGTACCAGCACAGCGTCCGGCTTCAGACGCAGGATGTTGTTGTGGTATCCGTTCTCGCCAGGCATATGAATGCGCGGCGTTGCCAAGGCAATCTTGCGGCCAGCAGCGTGTACGGCTTCCACGGCTGCCGGGAACTGCTTGATAAATTCGAAGTCGGCGTAGATCATGCCGACACCTGCTTCCAGCGCTGCCTCTACTTGAGGCAGGCTGCGGCAGAGCGCGGTCAGCTCCGCTTGACCGCGAGTCACTGGCGATGCCGGTTTAACCGCATCGCCGTAAACCTCTACCGCCCGTTTCACGTAGACGGGCGGTTTAGGGCGCTCGCCCGCGAGCTGTTCCACCGCCTGACGGCGAATGTTATTCAGCTCGCGCATCGGGATGATGACGTCACCGTGCAGGTTGACGTCCAGTTCCTCCAGCTGGAACACCGTTCCGCCCAGACGTCCGAATTGCTCCTCGAGCAATTCATAAGTCATCGGACGCTTCTGGGCAATATCCAGTTCCATCTCGGAATCGATCCGGACGGTCGTGCCTTTCTGCACGTCTGTCCACCAAGTGCTAAGCGGCTGCCCTGGGCTGCCGATCACTTTTACTTTTACCGGGAATACACGGTACGGTTTCTCGGTTTCAAAGCTTTGACGCAGACGTTTGTCCAGCGCAGGGTCATTCGTTTTCCATACTTTGTCGCCAACCTTCACGCGGCGCAGGTCCACGTCACTGCGGCCTGGCACGATGTCCACGATCCAGCCTTCACCAGCCTCGCCTTCGATTTTCACGCCTTTGCGACGCACATCATATACGCGTCCGCCTTCTTCCTTCTGCGTTGGGTCTCCGGCGTCGAATACAATGCCGTCTCCACGTTTAACAGGTGCATCCAGCTTGAGGACCACGCCATCACGCAGGACTTGATCCACGCGACCAAGGTAGACACCACGGCTTTTCGGGAACGTACCGTCAACCAGCTGTTTGTTGTTTGTACCGTCCAGGAAACCATGTGTGAATCCTCGGGAGAAGCTTTGCTGCAACTCACGAATTTCTTCCTTGCTTGGTGGCGTATTGTCGCCGTCGAAGTAACGGTCGATCGCTTTGCGATATTTGCTGACCACGTTCGCCACGTATTCAGGCGTTTTGAGACGTCCTTCGATTTTGAAAGAAGTTACGCCTGCCTCGATCAGTTCCGGCATCAGGTCAATTGCAGCCAGATCCTTCGGAGACAGCAGATATGCAACGTCACCCATCGGCTTATGCTCTCCGTCGATCATCAAGTCATATGGCAAACGGCAAGCCTGTGCACATTCCCCACGGTTCGCAGAACGTCCACCCCACATCTCGGAGGTCAGACATTGTCCCGAATACGACACACACAGCGCACCATGCACGAAAACTTCCATCGGAAGCTTCGCCTGTTCCCCAATCTTCTGAATCTGCTTCAGATTGTTCTCCCGTCCAAGAACGACACGCTCCATATTAAATGGCTTCGTAAATTCAACCGCTTCCGGTGATGTAATCGTCATTTGAGTGGAACCGTGAATCGGGAAATCCGGTGAGATCTCGCGAATCAGTTTGACCAAGCCCAAATCCTGTACAATCACGGCGTCCACGCCTGCATCGACACATGCGTCAATCAGTTCCTTCGCATCCGTCAATTCATTTTCAAAAATCAATATATTAAAGGTCAAAAACCCTTTTACGCCATAACTGTGCAAAAACGCCATAATCTCCGGCAGCTCTTCCATGCGGAAATTGTTCGCGCGTGCCCGTGCATTAAACTTTTCGACTCCGAAGAAAATCGCATCCGCGCCATTGGCTACCGCCGAACGCATACAATCCCAGTCACCTGCGGGTGCCAGAAGCTCGACGTCTTCTCTTCGTAATGTTGCTGTTTTCATGTAGATCCTCCCCATAACCGGCCGTAGCCGGATTTCATCCCTGTATCCTCATACGCTTAGCTTGTACCTTCATTCTGTACGTCTTCATTGTCACTGTATCGCTATATCTATACATTATGTCTGTATTGCCTGATTCCCAAGCCTACAGTCATCTTTATTTATCAGATCAGCAGTCATAACTCCTGAACTAATATATTGTACCACTTCTGCACTCACTCTTCTACGCTTTCCTGAAAAAACCGTTTACCATTTTCATTTCCACCTCTTGACTTATAATTTTACACTCTACCACTCCGATTGCAGTACCATCTTCCGATCGCTGTTATCCCCGGATTTTTTTGATTCCCTTTACGAAAGGGGAAAATCCCGTGATAAAGGCGAACGCTCCGCTTCTTCAGATTGGTTCTGCACTCTTCGTTCTGTGTAATATTGGATTCATTTTGAAATAGAAAAACCGGAAGGTCTTTGACCTTCCGGCATCAACTTCTTTATTTCGTAAAAGTAAATGAATTCACCGCTTTTTCCAGCGCTGCAGTCTGAACATCGGTTTTATTGGCATCATTCAGCCCCGTCGTAATCGTATACGTCGTTCCATTCTGTTCAAAAACAATTTGCTGCCCGGTATACGGCACACCATTGTCCAGTTCATGATACGTAAAGGAAAACGCTGGCACGCCTGCAATGGTCATCTCTCCACTGTTCAGCAGCTTGAAGTTTTTCCGCGTTTTCGCAGCTTCCTCATAGGCCTCTCTCAGTTGACTGACGGTCATTTCAACCGATTGCTCTTCAGTCACGTTGATGGAGAATTGTCCACCTGTGAACGTATAAACGACCGGAGAATACTCAAATCTGTCATTATACGCCGTCCAGTAGCGCGGAATATCCACACTGTACTGGTACCGTTTGGACGTGCGTGTTACCGTCTTCGTTTTATCCGTCAAATACGGATCTTCATCCAGCTGACCGAAGTTATCAGATACCGTATCAAAATCAATCACAACGCTCTTCATGATCCGCTCAAACCATTCCCGATCCTGAGTCTGCTCTTCAGGGAATGTGTACTCCGCGTAATAGCGATAACCGTTTTTCTGCAAAAGAACATCGAACTCCGTCTGCCATCCATCACCGAAGTTATACCGGAACTCATTCACCTCCGCCGTTTCGCCAGAAACATCTATGGTATACGAACGAATCGGTTCATAACTTTCGGGTGTGAACGTTTCCCGCATCCATTTGTCCAGTTGGCCGCTCCAGTCTTTTACGGTAGCCCCAGTTGGCGCTGAGGTCACGCGTAATTGCAGAAACGCTCCATCTTTGGACTCATAAGTCATCTGTGTATTATCCATGGACCAGCCAGCTGGGACATTCAGTTCGATGCCGTAGTCGTCATTCCATCCGGAACGCATGCCATTATCTACGGTGGATAGATCCTTAATGGTCCGATCCGACTGAACATAAGTAGGCTGGAATGAGTTGAGGAGCGCGGCACGTTTGTTCAGATCCTTGTAGTTCAGTGCATCATAATCCGCCAGGTAAACGTCATATTGACGCCCATCATTAATGTACTGCCGCATCTCCCATAACATGCCATCCACATCTTTTACTACAATCCGAGCATAAGGCGTCTTGCCTTTGGAAACCGATTCCCGGTCCAGCACCGTATCTCCCGACTGCTTCGCCTCCTGAACCAACTGCTGCAGCATGTCGTCCGAATCCAGCGCCACATCCTGATCACTGACGTACACTTCGAGATAATAGCTGCTGTCCGCGGAGCCAAAAGTCATCATGCGTTCCTGCTCACCCGTCTGTAAGACCATCAGATCTGCCGGGTAATTAATGGACCAGCCGTAATAACTGTTGCCGATTCTTGTTTTGCCTGCATCGAGGTTAATACCGTCCTCATCCTCATCCACGGAATCATCGGTCTGCAATAACCGGATGACTACTTCCCCCGAACTGCTTGGAGCGATTGTTGCTCCAATGCCCGCAGCTACCGCACGAAGTGGAACCATCAGCACCCCATTCACCATTTTGGGAGCAGTGCCCATCTCTTTTTTGACTCCGTCCACCCAGCCAATGGAACTGCCAATGGTTAAGGTAACGGTATGGGGACCTTCCTTGATTTTGACGACATCATTTTTCTCCAGCCGAATTTCGCTGCCAAACGCCTTTTTGAACACACCCACGGGTACCATCGTCACGCCCTTGACCTTATACGGTTTGGCGATAGCCTGCTTGCTGCCGTTAATGTAGGCACTTGAGCTTCCCGCTTGAATCCGCAGTTCACTCGTTGTATACTCGGCTGCCCATACAGGCATAACAGCACCGATGGTCAGCATCCCGGTCAACACCCCTGTGCTGAGCACACGTAAAAATGACTTCTTCATTCCGTTTATTCGTCCTCTCTGATTCCGGGTCGCTCACCGGGCTTTATTGTTCTTCCTCTACCGGAAACAGCTCATCTTCCACGTCCTGAATATCCGCGCGATCCGCAAGTACCAAAGTACGTGTGACGATATCTCCGTTGGTCTGCATCAACAGCTTCACCTTTTGCCCTGGGGTATACTTCTTGAGTAGTTCATTAATATCTACTACGGAAGAAACACGCGTGCCCGCTACGCTGTATAAGACGTCCCCATCCTTAATCTTGGCTTTCTTCGCTTCATTGGACAGTACGCCCGTGACCGTTAATGGATCGTCCGTAGGCAGACCCACAATCGCAGACCAGCTCTCTTCCAGCTGCAGACCGAGACTTGCGCGTTTGATTTTGCCGTATTCAAAAAACTGATTGATGATATATTGAACGGTATCCACAGGAATCGAGAATCCCATATTCTCCACACCCACCGCTGAAAATTTCATTGAATTAATGCCGACGACCTCCCCCTTGAGGTTAACCAGAGGTCCCCCGCTGTTCCCCGGATTAATGGCTGTGTCTGTCTGAATCAAGCGATAGGTTGCTTCAACCCCGCGGTTCAGACCACTAATGACACCTACCGTTGCCGAATTTCGCAGAGAAAAGGAAATGGGTGTTCCAATAGCGATAACCGTCTCACCGACCGAGGTCTGGGAAGCTTTGGCGAATGTCGCCGGTTTGAGCGATTTGGCATTAATTTTGATCAGAGCCAGATCACTCAGAGGATCACTATATGTTTTTGTAATTTTATATGTATTGCCATCGGTCGTCACGACAACGGCATTGCTTAATCCATCCACCACATGTGCGTTGGTCACGATCCAGCCATTGGAGCGTATAATGACGCCTGTGCCATGAGCCAAGTTATAACGGTCCGTTGTGATTCCTTCTTGTCCCTCGTCCGCTTTGCCGATGATGCCAACTACGGATGGCGACACCTTCTCAATCACTTTAGGAACAGCTTCATTGCCCTTGTACTGATAGGTTCCGGTTTTGGCATCATATTTTCCGTCTCCACCAATGGCCTTAACCAAGTCAGCAGCACTAACATACACTTGTCCATCGACTACTTTTGCTTTCATGCCAGCTGTCGACTCCGCCGCTCCAGCCGTAGCCACAGCACTCAACGAGAGTACAGCAGCCATGCACATCGCCATGCACTTTTTCCCCAACGATCTCATCTTTTCACCTAACCCTCTCCATATATCCTCCGTTATGCAACCATCCTACCATCCAAATCTATGGATTTCATTCTCTATCATCTGCTATATCGGTATCCTCCAATTTAACATACATATTCTTCCTGTACAAATGTTTTCAGTCCTACTTTTACTTGTACAATGTTTGCTTCGCACGTTGCCCACCAACACAAAAAACACCCTCCGCTATTTCTCTGGAAAGTGTTTTGTCTGTTCCCTTTGCTATTTTCAAACGCCTTAGAAGGATCTCCCTAACTGAACCAGTTCTTAATCATCGCATAATCCGTCATAAGAAAGACAAGCAAACTAACCACTGCAAATCCGATTGCAAACAGATTTTTCTTCGGTGCTCGAAGCAGGCGAACCACGCCAATAAAAATAATGATCGTAAATAAGAGGACAAAAATATCAAATGCATTAAAATTGGATGTACTCGCCGTGGCAGCTTCCGCAAACAGCATGGATAGACAGACCTCCTCACCATAGTTGAACAGCTAACGTATACCCTAATATCTTCCTCTATGTTATCTGTACCCCGCTAGTAATGCAAGCCCTATCATCCAGAAAAATGAAAAAAATCCAGTTCGGACTTTGATCCCTGTAAACACTTTCAATCACATCACCATAATGCTCACTACGGTGGCATAATTAAATGACCCCTCTTTTCGGAAGAGCAGGGCATTCATCGGAAAATCAATGCCTCGCCCTTCAACAAAAAGAAGGGTCATTGAATATAAATATGATCTACCCTGATCTGCCATGAGCAGGTTGTCAGGATATACATCATGGTTTCCATACATTCATACTGCCTACTCTGTCAATTGCAGCGTCTTGCTTCGTTCCGTGTCGCGTTCCAATACTGGTTTCAGGTACTTGCCTGTATAAGAGGCTTCCACCTTAATAATATCCTCCGGCGTACCCGTCGCAACGATGGTTCCGCCACCACTACCACCTTCAGGACCCAGATCCACGATATAATCGGCTGTTTTGATAACGTCCAGGTTATGCTCAATCACCAAAACCGATTCACCCGAATCCACCAGACGATGAAGTACATTCAGCAAACGGTCGATATCATCGACATGAAGACCCGTTGTAGGCTCGTCCAGAATATAAATGGTTTTGCCTGTACTGCGGCGATACAGCTCGGAAGCAAGCTTCACACGCTGCGCTTCACCACCGGACAATGTCGTTGCAGGTTGACCCAAGTTAATATAGCCTAGGCCTACATCAAGCAGTGTCTGCAATTTGCGATGAATTTTTGGAATGTTCTCGAAGAAATGCGTGGCATCCTCAACGGTCATTTCGAGTACATCGGCAATATTTTTGTTTTTATATTTCACTTCAAGCGTTTCCCGGTTGTACCGTTTGCCTTTGCAGACTTCACAAGGGACATAGACATCGGGCAGGAAGTGCATTTCAATCTTGATAATTCCATCCCCGCGGCAAGCCTCACAGCGTCCGCCTTTGATGTTGAAGCTGAACCGGCCTTTTTTATAACCACGCACTTTCGCTTCATTCGTCTGGGCAAACAGATCACGGATATCATCAAAGACACCTGTGTACGTAGCCGGGTTGGAACGCGGTGTGCGGCCGATTGGCGATTGGTCAATATCGATGACCTTATCGATATGTTCCAGACCCCGGATCTCTTTGTGCTGTCCAGGACGCACACGTGCACGGTTCAGATCACGCGCGAGTGTTTTGTACAGAATTTCATTAATCAGTGTTGATTTACCTGAGCCGGATACACCCGTGACTGCCGTAAATACACCTACCGGAATTTTCACATTCAGGTTCTTCAGGTTATTCTCCTTGGCACCCCGCACTTCCAGCCAGCGGTCTCCCACACTGCGGCGTTCAGTCCGTACAGGAATAAACTTGCGTCCACTCAGGTACTGGCCTGTCAACGAATTTTCGTCATTCATAATCTCTTCCGGCGTACCCTGTGACATGATGGTACCACCGTGAATTCCCGCACCTGGACCGATGTCGATAATATAGTCGGCTGCCAGCATCGTATCTTCATCATGCTCAACGACGATCAGGGTGTTACCGATATCCCGCATGTGAGCAAGTGTCGAGATCAAACGGTCATTATCCCGTTGATGCAGACCGATACTCGGCTCGTCGAGAATGTACAGCACGCCCATCAGGCTGGAACCGATCTGCGTAGCCAGACGAATACGCTGAGCTTCACCACCGGACAGCGTTCCGGCAGCCCGGCTCAGGGTCAGGTAATCGAGACCGACATTCACCAGGAAGCCGAGACGGCTATTGATTTCTTTCAGAATCAGTTTGGCAATAGCTTGTTCCTTCTCGCTAAGCTGCAGCGATTCGAAGAATCGACCTGCTTCCCCGATGGACAGGCTGGTCACATACGCCATGTTGTGATCGTTGATGGTAACGGCCAAGCTTTCCCGTTTCAATCGGTGTCCTTTGCAGGTACCACAAGGCTTCGCACTCATGTAACCTTCAATAAACTCCCGAATCCCTTCGGATGCCGTCTCCCGATAACGGCGTTCCAGGTTGTTAACGATCCCTTCAAAGGTAACCATGGCTTCCTTACGTTGTCCAAAATCATTCTCATACCGGAAACGGACTTTCTCCGAACCTGTACCCATCAACAACTTGTTCATCTGATCAGCTGGAAGATCCTCAACTGGTACATCCTGTGGAATGTTGAAATGTTCGCATACCGATTTCAGGAACTGCGGATAATAAGTGGACGTTCCGCCTGTCCAGGCATCAAATGCGCCTTCCTCAATCGTTTTGCTGCGATCGGGAACGAGCAAATCTGGGTCTACGATCATTTTTACACCCAGTCCATCACAATCCGGGCAGGCTCCGAACGGACTGTTGAAGGAAAACATCCGTGGCGCCAGCTCTTCAATACTGAATCCGCACACCGGGCAGGCAAAATTCGAACTGAAGCGCAGCTCTTCTTCCCCCATAATATCAACCAGCAGCTGTCCTCCGGACAGATTCAGTGCCGTTTCAATGGAATCGGCCAGACGGGCCTGTACATCTTCCTTGACTACGATCCTGTCGACCACCACTTCGATGGTATGCTTTTTATTTTTCTCTAACTGGATATCTTCAGATAAATCACGCAGTTCCCCGTTTACCCGCACACGGACGAAGCCCTGCTTGGATACATCGGCAAACACACTTTTGTGCTCGCCCTTACGGCCGGAGACAATCGGTGCCAGAATCTGCAACCGGGTACGTTCCGGGTACTGCATCACGCGGTCTACCATCTGTTCTACGGTCTGGGAAGTGATCTCCACCCCATGATCCGGGCAATGTGGATGCCCTACACGTGCAAATAACAGACGCAGATAGTCATAGATTTCCGTAACCGTTCCTACCGTGGAACGAGGGTTGCGGCTTGTTGTTTTTTGGTCTATGGAAATGGCCGGTGACAGACCCTCGATTGAATCGACATCCGGTTTCTCCATTTGCCCGAGAAACTGACGTGCGTAAGCAGATAATGATTCCACATAACGCCGCTGTCCTTCGGCATAAATCGTGTCAAAAGCCAGCGAGGACTTGCCTGAGCCACTCAGACCGGTCAGTACGACAAAACGGTCGCGCGGGATGGTGATATCAATGTTCTTTAGGTTGTGCGCTCGCGCACCTTTAATGACAATGTTCTCGCTCGCCAATGTGTATCCATCCTCTCAATGTTGTGATTCCAACCTAATCTAACCCTTTTTTAAGGCTTTTCGATCCCACCCAAACCCTCCCTTCCAAGGGAGGGCCCCAAAGGGCGCAGCCCTCTGGACACCCGAAACAGGCGGTGCTTGGTGAGGGGTCGGGTCTTGCTATGTGAAGGTTTGTCGTGTGCCCGCAGCTTCTTCTAAGATCCCGGCCTGCTGCCGGTCTCTTAGAAGGCTGCTCTACTGCGAGAGGACGCTCACGGCTCCGCCTCGTTCGCGGTAGGTCGCCATTGCCTTTGGCTCGGCTTCCCTTAACATCGGAACGCTCACGGCTTCACCTCGCTCGCGATAGGTCGCCATTGCCTTTGGCTCGGCTCCCCTTGAACACCGGGACGCTCACGGCTTCGCCTCGCTCGCGGTAAGTCGCCATTGCCCTCGGCTCGGCTCCGCTTAACACCGGGGCGCTCACAGCTTCGCCTCGTTCGTGGTAGGTCGCCATTGCCCTTGGCTCGGCTCCCGAGTACACGACTTCCAAATACTTTCCCTATAAACCTTTTAACCAATTTCAACTTTTCTACCAGTATAGACCTGATTCCAGTTTTTCAACATGTCTAATTATCGGTCAATGATTGCTGGTTCTTTACTCAACAAGAGAACGGCCGTCTGGCCGTTCTCTTGTTGCATATCTATTTATCAATTTACTCTGCGCGTAACTCCAACAAGGCATCGCGAAGTTCAGCAGCACGCTCAAACTGCAGGTTCTTGGCGGCATCTTTCATCTCCGCCTCAAGACGCTGAATAAGCGACTGGCGCTCCTTCTTCGACATCTTCTCGGCAGCGCCTGTAAGATACTCGTTTTTGGATTCGGCAACCTTGGTAGCCTCAATCACATCACGCACTTTTTTGCGAATCGTCTGTGGAGTAATTCCATGCTTCTCGTTATATGCAATTTGAATCTCACGACGGCGTTCCGTTTCCTTCATCGCTTTGTCCATCGAATCGGTCACTTTATCGCCGTACAAAATAACTCGGCCATCGCTGTTCCGCGCGGCCCGACCGATCGTTTGGATCAGTGAACGTTCAGAGCGAAGGAATCCTTCCTTGTCGGCATCCAAAATCGCAACAAGCGAAACTTCCGGCAAGTCCAAACCTTCTCTTAGCAAGTTGATCCCAATCAGCACATGGAATGTTCCCAGCCGTAGATCACGCAGGATCGCCATACGTTCCAATGTCTTGATCTCAGAGTGCAGATAGCGCACCTTGATTCCGATTTCCTTCAGGTAATCGGTCAGATCCTCGGACATTTTCTTCGTCAGCGTTGTAATGAGTACACGTTCGTCCTTGGCAATCCGGTCGTTAATCTCACCAATCAGATCATCAATCTGTCCCTTCGTTGGACGAAGCTCAATAATCGGATCAAGCAGACCGGTTGGACGGATGATCTGCTGCACCATCGTATCCGTATGCTCAATTTCGTAAGGTCCTGGTGTCGCCGATACATAGATAATCTGATTCATCTTTTCTTCGAACTCTTCGAACTTCAGCGGACGGTTATCCAGTGCAGATGGCAGACGGAAACCGTGATCTACCAGAACCGTCTTCCGCGCCTGGTCACCGTTATACATCGCTCGGATCTGTGGCAGGGTCACATGGGACTCATCGACCACGATCAACATATCATCCGGGAAGTAATCCAGCAGGGTATACGGTGTATCGCCACGTTCACGGAATGTCAGCGGTCCGGAATAGTTCTCAATCCCTGAACAAAATCCAACTTCCTTCATCATCTCGATATCATACCGCGTACGCTGCTCCAGTCGCTGTGCCTCCAGCAGTTTCCCCTGTTCGCGCAGCACTTCAAGCCGCTCTTCCAGTTCACGCTCAATATTGACGAGTGCAACCCGCATCGTTTCTTCCTGGGTTACGAAGTGAGATGCCGGGAAGATGGCAATATGATCGCGCTCACCGATCAGTTCTCCGGTTAACACATCAATTTCCGTAATCTTCTCAATCTCGTCTCCAAAAAGCTCCACCCGAATCGCATGCTCACCCTTGGATGCCGGGAAAATTTCAACAACGTCGCCACGTACACGGAACGTGCCCCGCACAAAGTTGATATCATTCCGCTGATATTGAATCTCTACCAGACGGGACAAAATCTGATTGCGCGGTTTCTCCATTCCAACGCGCAGTGACAATAACATGCTGGAGTAATCATGCGGCGATCCCAAACCGTAGATACAGGATACACTCGCTACAATAATGACATCACGGCGTTCAAACAATGAACTGGTTGCAGCGTGACGCAGCTTGTCAATTTCCTCATTGATGCTTGAATCCTTCTCAATGTACGTATCGGAAGACGGAATATATGCTTCTGGCTGATAGTAATCGTAGTAACTGACAAAATACTCAACCATGTTGTTTGGAAAGAATTCCTTGAACTCACTCGCAAGCTGTGCTGCCAGCGTTTTATTGTGGGCAATAATCAGCGTGGGACGTTGCAGCTTGGCAATCGTCTGCGCAATTGTGAACGTCTTACCTGTTCCTGTTGCACCCAGCAGCGTCTGATATCTTTTCCCTTCCTGAACACCCTGCACCAGTTCTTCTATGGCAGCAGGCTGGTCACCTTGGGGAGAAAACTCGGACTCGATCTCGAACGTTTTGTCGCTCATTATAATATCGCTCATTGCCGTATCTCACCCTATCGTCTAAAATAATAGTCACTATATATTGTCGAAGTTCCCCGAATTTTAATATGGGAAAACTTATAGTAATAGGAATATTTGTTCCCGTATAATTATACCTCGTTCGTACATGTGATGCAAACGTGAAGTAAAGACAGGAGTGGGTTAATTTATGGATATTGCGACACTTATCGGCATCATAGCCGGGATTGCCGCAGTGATCAGCGGTTTTTTGTGGGAAGGCGGCCAATTGTCCGGCCTGCTGCAAAAAACGGCTGCTCTGATTGTATTTGGTGGAACCATTGCTGCAGTGGTGGCGAGTTTCCCGGCTCATCGGCTGCGTACCATTCCGGATGCACTGCGCATGGCCTTTGGACGTAATGACAATGATCCAAACAAATGGATGAAAGAATTAGTGGATATGTCTTCGATTGCCCGCCGCTCAGGCGTGCTTGCACTGGAACGCCAGGTGATGGATCATCCACATCCTTTTCTGAAAGACGGAATCCAGATGGTTGTCGATGGCACCGATCAGGATGTGATTCGTCAGATCATGGAGCTGGAGATCGATTCGGTGGAACAAAAGCATGAAGGTTATGCCAAAATTTTTGAATCCGCTGGAGGTTACGCTCCAACGATGGGTATCATCGGTACGGTCATGGGACTTATTCAGGTTCTAGGCAGCCTGACAGATCCTACCGGACTCGGCCCAGCCATCGCTGTAGCTTTTACTGCAACCTTATACGGGGTAGCCAGTGCCAATCTTATCTTTTTGCCCATTGCATCCAAAATTAAATCACGGAGTGCCGAAGACATCCAGATGATGGAGATGCTGCTTGAAGGTGTGCTCGCCATCCAGAATGGAGAGAACCCTCATCTCGTACGCAAACGACTGGAGTCCTTCACGCTCACCCATCGTCAAATCTCACGTCCCGTAGCGAAGGAGGGATTGGATGAGTCGGCGCAGTAGAAGGCGCGGAAAACGTGAATCTGGCGATCATCGGGATCGCTGGATGATTACCTATGCCGATCTCATTACGTTGCTGCTGATCTTTTTTGTCATCATGTACGCCATGAGCAACCTGGATTCCGGGAAATACGATGTAGTTACCCAATCACTCCAAAATACATTTAATCAATCGGATTCCATTCTTGAACTCGGTAACGGCATGGATGAAACAGCAGGACAAACGATTACCGAGGTTCCTCCAAGCGAAACTCAGGGTGAAGATGCAGCAGCTCCTGAGAGCGAAGATCAGCCGCTGACGGAACGGGAAGAGCAGTTTCGATCCCAGGAGGAAGAGCTGCAGAATCTGTTCAATGTGATTACCCGGTATATCGAGGATAATAACCTGGAAAATCAGATTTTCGTGGCAGACAATCCACAGGGAATATCCATCACACTGAGTGATCGCTTTCTGTTTGATCAAGGACAGGCTGCCCTCAAAAGTGACGCTGCACCCACACTGAGCAAACTTGCGAGTCTGTTCCGTGATCTGAGCACTATTGTCAGTATCGAAGGTCATACCGATAACGTACCTGTCGGGGCCAACTCTTCATATAAAGACAACTGGGAGCTTTCCGGTGAACGTGCACTGTCTGTACTGCGCTTTTTTCTGGACAAAGAGAACCTGGACCCTGACGGCTTTCAGTATGCCGGGTATGCGGACACACGTCCTACCGGAGATAATACGACCGCAGCCGGAAGGCAAAAAAACCGTCGGGTGGAAATTACCGTCCTGCGTCAACTGCAACCCTAAACATCCTATTCTTCAAACGATGAGGTATCCTGTTTCCTCGCAAAAAAGCACGTTCCTGCTGAACCGAATTCAGTAGAACGTGCTTTTGTGTTTCTATTTTACTGCAGCGGCAGATACCAGTCTACCCTCTCATACATAATGTTTGAATAAACGATGTAATGCCTCTCTTCAATGAATCCACCCTGATTGGTCGCAGTATAACTCAACCATCTATGCATCCACACCAGGCTGGTTCGGACGAAGAATGACGGATCCGACAGTCAGCAAAATGGCAGCCATACCACACAGAATAAGCAGCGGCAGTCTGATGTCGGCAAACGTTCCTCCTGCAGAGATCGTTTCAACAGCTTGGATCGTCCATTTTTGCGGCACAAAGTTCGCCAGCTTTTGCATATAGTCCGGCATGATAGACAGCGGCCAGAAGCATCCACCAATCATGCAGGTAGGCGTGATAATGAGCGAGTTCAGCATGTTTGCGTTTTTGGATTCACGGATCAATCCGGCAACCGTACTCGCAATACCCATGGAAACCAGCATAAATGCAGCCAGGATGAGGAAGTGTACGCCAAACGGAATACCTGCATCATAATTCAGCAGCCAGCGGCTAATCCCCAGTACAAGCACTATCTGGATCATGCCGATTGCAAAACTGCCCAGGAAATTGCCAAGGGCAATTTCATATGCCCGGACTGGAGCCGTGTACACTCTGGCCATTGTGCGCTGCCTGCGGTCCTCCATAATGACGGCTACGGCGCTCGTCAGCAAACCCATCATGAACATGATCGTAAATCCGGTCACGTTGTTAAGTCCCGGTTTGGGATACATCTGCAGATCGGTAGCTTCACCCGAGATTTGATGCTCGCTCGTTTTTTGCAGCAGCTGTTCGAATTTATCTTGTTTCACCAACGGATCCGGCGCACCCCCTTCATCTGAAGCAGTGCTGGTTGCCCCAAGCACAACCCTTGCCGACTGATGCAGTCCGGCAGTCATTCCTTCAACTGCAGCCCGCAGGGTATAGGAAATCTCACTGACACGCAGTTCAACCAGCTCAACTTGAACCCGCTTGCCCTGCAGCAGCTCATCCGTATAGTGAGCAGGGATGATGATACCTGAATTCCCCTTTTGCCGGGTAATGGCTTCCCTCAGTTCCGCCTCACTGTTCATGGGCTTGAGCAGATATTCTTCCTTATTGGCGAGTTCATCCACGATCCATGCTCCCGCCGCTCCTTGATCCTCGTTTACATAAGGGATGACTGCCCGTGTGGCCTGCTCGCTCCCAAATAACGCAACCGCGCCCGTGACAACAAGACAGGGAAGCAGAAGGAACGCAATGAACCCCCGTTTACGTCCTATGGTGCGTCTGACCATTAACCAGGCAATATGCAGACTATTCATAGCGGTATCCCACCTTCCTGTAGATCACAGCTGCGATAGCAAGCAAGACGGCACTCACTACACCGAGCATGACGATGTTGTGCATAATTTCGCTCATCGATGCGTCCAGCATCATTCGCAGAAAACTTTGCAGCGCCCAGTGATTCACCGTAAATTCGCTAATCCGCTGTACAAAATCAATGGCAATCGGCGTGAACCCGCCGCTAATAAACGTCATGGCAATGATGATGCCTTGCATCAGCGCACTTGCGGAGCTCGAACTTTTGCTCACAAGAGCCACAATGACGCCGATTGTCATCGAGGCAATGGTGATCAGCACACAGATCAGAACGATCAGCCAGGGATGTGTCCCCCAATTCACACCGTATAACCAATAGGTCATCAGAACGATGATCATCGCCTGTATGAAGGCAAGCAGGCTGTTGCCTGCAATTTTCCCTGCAAAAATAACACCATTGCCCAGGGGAGCTGCCTGCAGGCGAATTAAGGTTTTTTTGTCCCGCTCACTAAACAGACTATTGCTTGTCGTCATGCCTGAATACAACATGAACATGGCCAACATGGATGCCGCATAATATTGAGAGGCACTGTAGGAGGTATCGGCTGTTCCAGGATTACTGACGTTAATATAAGACATATTCCCCGAGTCCACATCAGGGCTGGACGCCACTGCGGTACTCGCTTCGGGTCCCAATACCTCTGCTATGGCAATATGCCTATTCAGTTCATCCGTGAAGCGCGTAAATAGCGTCTCTCCTACAATATTCAACGTACTATCTTTCCCCAGAATCCACTGTAGTCTGGCCTCTTCCCCCTGTATCATCCGCTGCTCCAAATCAGATGGGACCAAGACTGCAAAATCGAGTTCACCTTGCCTTAGCGCACGTACGGCCTCTTCCTCGGTAGACATGTGCTGTACATTCATCATTTCGGCTACTGCAGGAGTCTTCACAAATGTATTCAAGGCTTCACTGATCGAATCTGAATCAGAATCTGAAACCGAGTCCGAACCCGTCTGGATAACGCCCACTCTCACCTGGTCGGGAACATTGTCCTTCCCCGTCCCCATCGCACTCGATAACGCAGTGCCCAATATAAAGATCAACAGTAACGGCAGAATAAACAGGTTCAGCAGAACGGATCGAATTTTCAATATCCGCCTTAGTTCAAAGATGCAAATATGCCAAATCTTCATCAAAGCCACCCCCTAGTCCCGCAGCGTGCGCCCGGTCAGATTGAGGAACAGGGTTTCCAGATCCGGCTCTTCGACCTTGAGCGACTGAATGGCCATTTCATGTTTGCTGCATATGAAAAGTATATCCTGCAGATCCTGCTGTGCCGAAGGCAGCGTAACGGTTAATATATCTCCTGTCACTTCTACCGCATGTACACGAGGATGGAGCTTCAATTCCTCCACGGCACCGGGTCCGATTCCCGAAGTGGTAAGCACGATTTTTTCCTCGGATGCGACCCGCTCTCTCAGCTCCGCTTCGGTACCACAGGCAATAATGTGGCCCTGATCCATAATCGCTACCCGGTTACTGATCGCTGCGACTTCCTCCATGTAATGGCTCGTATAGATGATGGTTGATCCCATTTTATTGAGTGTGCGTACCGATTCCAGGATGTGATTCCGCGACTGGGGGTCAATACCCACCGTTGGTTCGTCCATAATGATCAGATCCGGCCGATGCATAATGGCACACGCGATGTTCAGCCTGCGTTTCATTCCGCCGGAAAAGGTAGAAGGGGCATCTTTCGCTTTGTCCTGCAATCCTACAAATTCGAGCGACTCCTGCACCCTTTCCTTCAGCAGTTTACCGCGCAGTCCGTACAGCCGGGCAAAAAAAGTGACATTCTCCGCAGCGGTCATCGTTTCATAGAGAGCCAGATCCTGCGGTACCAATCCAATCCTGCGTTTGACTTCAAGGGGCCGATCCTTGACCGAGATGCCATGTAGCAAAATCTCACCCTGGTCGATGCTGAGAAGACCAGCAATCATGCTGATGGTTGTGCTTTTGCCTGCTCCATTCGGTCCCAGCAGTCCAAAAATTTCGCCTTTCTCCACACTCAGGTTCAAATGATCCACCGAAAGCTTGCTGCCGTACCGTTTTACGACATGATCCATTTCAAGAATAGCCATCGCTTATACGCTCCTCTTCCACTCCAGCGGTGTGACGCCGGATTTCATATCTGTATTGTAACGAATCAAACCATTTTACGAAGGTACGAAAGGTCATAAGATGAAGGTGACTTAAGTCATCTCCTGCTCGGAAAGCAGGCTGTGATATAATCAGGGATGCATTACCGGGAATTTTCCAATCCACTTCAAAATAAAAGGATGTTCTTACCCATGCCGATGCGTTTACTGCAATACGGTTTGATTCTCGTTCCAGCTGTTCTGTACCTGTTGATGGTACCTTTGGATCGCGATGATCTATATACTCTGTATGTCATTATTGCTCTCGGACTGGCCGTCTGCAAAGACTTCGCCCGTCCTGGTGCTGGGCATTTGATGCTCGTTTTGATCGAAATACTCTGGAGCTGTTGGCTGATTGCCTTATACGGTCCCTTTATGTTGTTTCTCTCCTCATCCTTGCTCTATGTGTATATGTATAGATTAGAAGGAAACTTGCGCTGGCTGATGCTTGGAGTTCAGCTTACTGCCAGCAATTTCGCGTTACATTGGCATTTTGCTCCACCCCAGGAGGTGGTTCCGTGGCTTACCGCAATTCAACCCATTGGAACACAGTCTGGAGCTCCATTCATTGAAGAGGCAGCCGGAAGGATCGTCGGTAACCTGATCCTGACCCTCACCGCCGCACTTTCCTGGCAAGGTTCCAGAACAGCAAGCAGCCGCGGACAGCTGGAACAGGTATATGACGAGCTTCGCAGTAAACATTACGAGCTTCAGGAAGCACGTGCACAGCTGCTGCTGTTTACCAAGCAGCTTGAAGGAGTCGCTCAGGCGGAAGAACGTACCCGAATTTCAAGGCAGCTTCACGACGAGATCGGACACCGCCTGATTCGCACCAAAATGATGTCCGAGGCTGCCCTGCTGACCCTTCCTATGGACAACGAACAGGGTACGGAACTGGTAAGACAGATCCGCGATCAATTGGCGGCAAGTATGGATGATATGCGCGCCACTCTTCACAAGTTGCGGCCTAATTCGTATGTATCCGATGCCTATGCACTGGATCATCTCCTGGAGGAAGTGGGCAGGGAAACCGGTGTGAAGACCAGTTATGAAATTCACGGTCCATCCCGTTTGCTGTATCCGAGCATGCAGATCGTATTATACAAAAATGCAAAGGAAGCGCTGACGAATGCCCTGAGACATGGAAACGCCAGTACGATTACAGTAGAAATGGCATTTGGGGAGCGCGAAGTTTGCATGACCGTCAGCAATGATGGGGAGATCCGGAGTCAACCGTCCACCAAGGGACAGCACGCAGGAAAACAGGTTAGCCGGAGCTCAGCAGCAGAGTCAAGCAAACTGGGTATGGGACACGAAGGGATGCGTTTGCGTACAGAGTCCATTGGAGGTCAGCTGGAGATCCGATCCGTTTATCCCTACACAGTCATCACACGTCTGCCGATTACGAATAAAGTGGATTTGATCTGAAAAAGGAAGTGATTGTGCTAATGTCAGAACAAAATGGACCAAGTAACAACAAGGATTCAGATCAGGCCCAGTCCATCGGGTTGATCCTCGCAGATGATGACTTCTTTATCCGCGAGAGTCTCAAGGTACTGATTGGGCTTGATCCCGGCATTAACGTTGTAGGTACAGCTTCAAATGGACGTGAGGCACTCGAACTGCTCGAGGCAGGAACCACAGCCGACGTTGTACTGATGGATATCCGGATGCCGGACTGTGATGGTGTCGAAGGCACTCGGCTCATTAAATCCCACTTCCCTAACGTGCAGGTGCTGATGCTGACGACGTTTGACGATGACGAGTATATTGTCCAGGCTCTGCAAAACGGGGCCAGCGGTTATTTGCTCAAAAATGTGCCCCCGGACCGGATCATTCAGGGGATCAAGACGGTACATAACGGTGATATGTTGATTCACCCTGATATTGCCCGCAAGCTGGCGGGTCTGCTTCGTCCTGCTGCAGCTCCCCAGGCGCATGAATCCCTTGAGTCCTATGGGCTAACCCGAATGGAACTTGCTGTTGCAGAGGCAATATCCGAGGGGCTGTCCAACAAGGAGATTGCCGCTAAACTATTCCTGAGCGAGGGTACAGTCAAAAACTATGTCACCGAAATTCTCGGTAAACTACACTTGCGTGATCGAACGCAAATTGCCATCTTTATGTTGAAAAAATAACAAAAAGGGTACGCCCTCGCTTGTTCAAGCGGTGGAGTACCCTTTACTTATTACATTTCTACCGATCCTTGTTCATTCACCGCAGGAGCTGGCAGAGCCAGTGGAGCCTCGTCATTGCGATTATTTTTTCGACGGGCAAACAACTTGAGCGTGAGGAGATGAACCAGGGATAACGGACGCAGCTGCACCGCCCAAACTTCATGATTATCCGGAGCCATAATGACACCGAGCTGATGATGCTCACCTTCATAGATGGCCCGCTGCATAAACTTGCTCTCACCCTGATGATTGCGTACCTCCAGTTTGCAAAAGGCCGGATTCATCCGCAGGGCACGATGCAGCTCTTCAGGTGAATGAACCAACACGCCATTCACCTTGTACAGCGTCTCTCCTGCTTCAATTCCCAGTTCTGCCGCAGGGCTGTCCGGAATGATTCCAAGCACTTTCAAGCCGTGTGCCGGATGAACAAACACCGGACTGCGATGCTGTTCCTCAAACCCGCTGTACCACACCAGGAATTCATGTCCGATAAATGCTGCCAGAGCAGCAACCACCATAAGCGGGGACCACCAAGCTGCCAGGAGACTGAGCACAAGGAGGCTAGTCCCGTAAAGCAGTAACCGTTTTGCCGAGATCTGTACTTTCTGTCCCGGAAGCATACTCTGTGTAACTTCACCAAATCCAAGCATGATTGGTAGTGCAAACAGCATGTAGCCATTGCCTGCGCTCAAAAGCGGACTCCAGGCGAGCTCTGCTCCGCTCCCCGTTACCGGGACCAGAATCAGCAGCGGGATGGGCCAGAAATGCTGCAGCTGGTATCCTCCGACCAGTTTGCCCCGCTTGCCTTCGAAGAGCAATGGCGAAGCCATGGTTACCCCTTGCAAGCGAACCAGCATAGCCTCACCGAGGTGCAGCAATGCAGCCAGTACCAGCAAGGCAGGTATGTCCAGCGCACGCAAAGCCTCCGTCAAGCTGCCAAGCCATCCGGTCGGCTGCCACCCTGAGGCCAGATTCAGCCCGAACTGCAATACACCAAGCAGCCCTGCCGCGTATGCAAAGCACAAATATCGAATACGGAACAATGACAGAAATAATGTCGCGGCCCATATGCAGATCACGCTGCCGAGTGTTAGATGTGCCCCAAGAAAAATGGATACCACCGAGGCGATCACACCAATGACTATTCCTCCCAGTAAAGCACGAATGGTCTGAGTAATTGAACTCTGCAGACGAACATGGAATAACCTGCGTTCCTGTAATAATTGACGATGATAGATAAGTGCAATCAGAATTACCGCAATATAATAAAACGGCTGAGTAAACAACTGCAGCAATGCTTCCCCTAATGTCGTTAACCACGGCCAAGCCCATTCCATTGTGGCGTCACTCCTCTCCTTCAGCCGGTTCAGAAAAAAAGAAGGCTGATATCAGCCTTCTTTATGGCTTCGACACGGCAGTCGATATATCCTTCGAGACATTTTCGATCGCGCGCTTCAGCTGTGCATCATATTGAGGATTGGCAATGCGTTCAATCAGAGCCGCTTCCAATGATTCAGCGGTTTTCTCGTCAATCTGGCCTGTTGCCTCAATGCCTTTCTGCTTCTGGAATGCCTTGACCGCCTCTTCCGTCTTCTGGTCATAGTATCCATCTACACGATCCGGCTCAAATTCGAGTCCTCTCAGCATCGTCTGCGCACTTTTCACATCCGTGCTATTACTGTCATATTTCAAAGGTAATTTCTCTTTATTGATCGGTGCCACCGAGAAGTAATCCGGCTGGTTTACCGCAATATCCGGTTTGATGCCTTTTTCATGAATCCAGTCTCCATTCGGAGTCAACCATTTGGCAATGGTGATTTTCAGCAGGCTGCCGTCACCCATTTGCTTGTCATAACTCGTCTGTACGGTACCTTTACCGAAGGAGTTTTCACCAACCAGCGTTGCGCCTGCAGACTGCTGCAATGCACCAGCCAAAATTTCCGACGCACTCGCGCTTCCTTTGTTCATCAGTACAGTGATAGGGTAAGACTTGCTGGAACCATTTGATTTGCTCTGCTCACGTTTGCCGTTTTTGTCCTCGACTTGCACGATCACTTTGCCTTTAGGAACAAACTGCTCGGCAATATCAATAACCACTTGCAGCACGCCGCCCGGGTCATTACGCACATCAATGACCAAACCCTTCATGTTCTGCTTCTCCAGATTCGCCAACTCTTCCTTGAAGCGATCTCCGGTGTTCAGTGAGAATTGGGTGATGGTAATGACACCTACACCGTTATCCTCCATATGGGCGTATACGGTCTCCAGATCAATATCATCGCGCACAATGGTAAATTCAATCAATTCAGTGGATCCGGCACGTTTCACCTGTACCTTGGCTTCACTGCCTTTTGGACCTCTGATTTTGTTGACAGCCTTGTTTAATTCCAGGCCTTGCAGGGATTCACCATTTACAGACATGATCATATCTTTGGCACGAATACCCGCTTTCTCGGCAGGTGATCCTTTGATCGGGGAAACGACAACGACGTTTCCATCCTGTGAGGATACCTCGGCCCCAATTCCGGTAAAGGAACCTTCAATGGACTCCTCGAACTGGGCAGCTGTTTCCTGTCCCATGTAGTTGGAGTACGGATCTCCAAGGGATTCCATCATACCATTGATCGCACCATCGATCAGTTTGGTCTGGTCCACATCTTTATAATAGTTGCTTGAGATCAAATCCATTGCGGTTTCAATCTTCTTCAAATCGTTCTTCTGCTGCGTATTGCCCGTTACACTGGCCAGCAGGCCTTCACCCGAAGTGGTCTGATTGGCCATGCCGGGATAACTCATCAGTACCAGCGTAAGCAGGCTCCCTCCAAGAAGGGCTACAATGGCAAGCAGCAGCGCCGATCTCTTCTTCATCATCCGTTTGCTCACCGCCTTTAGTTTTGAAGCGTGTCAGATTCCATTGCTTTCCTGAATCCATTCCCTGAACATGCCAGCTTAGTATATGTCTAGCTTGTACGGAATATGTTTATTCCATTCCCTTGCGGTTTATCTATTATAGATAATTCATCGGGTTCACTGCCGTACCATTCTCCCGAACTTCAAAGTGCAAGTGAGGTCCTGTTGAATTGCCTGTATTGCCAGATTCGGCAATTAAATCGCCTTTGCTGACCGTATCTCCCTTGCTTACCTTAAATCCGCCTTCACGGAGATGACCATACAATGTCCAAAGACCGCCGCCATGGTCTACGATAACGGTGTAGCCATATCCACTGTACCACTCAGCCATGATTACGATACCGCCTGATGCAGCATGAACCGAGGTTCCCACAGGAACAGCGAAGTCGGTACCATTATGCATTTTTCCTACTTCCCCCGTAATAGGGTGTGTACGGCGACCGAATGGAGAAGAAATACGTCCACCGGATACCGGTTTGGAGAAAATCCCGTTACCCGCTGTATACGCAGTCTCACTGCTGCCTGTGCTGACTTTGGTCGGCGCCTTCGCAGCTGCTGCTGCCTTAGCTGCAGCGGCTGCTTTGGCTTTGGCAGCGGCTGCCGCCTGCTGCTCACGCAGTTTGTTTTTCTCCTGCAGCAGATTTGAACGCTTGCTGGCGATCTGAATCAACACATCTTCCTGCTCCTGCGTCAGCTCTTCGGACTCTTCAATTTTAGCATCATAGGAAGCCAGAAGCACTTGCTTCTCCTGTTCCTTTTCATTTAACTGTGCCTTGCGTTGTTTCTTTTGTGCATACAGGCTCTTGGCTTCAGCATACTGCTTGTCCAGTTCAGCCTTTTTATCGACAACCAGCTGCTTGTCCTTTTTGTGCTCATCCAGCAGATGCTGGTCCTGATCCACAATGGTTTTCAGCGAATCCGCACGCGTCAGGAAATCCGAGAAGCTTGTTGATGACAATAACACATCCAGATAGGATACCGCGCCATCCGTATACATCAGGCGTACACGGGATTCAAGCAGTTTCTCCCTTGCAACGATACGCTCCTCTGCGGCCTGCAAATCTTTTTTCGTTGTGCGCAGATTCTCTTCCGTATTCTCGATTTCCAAGGAAACGTTCGCCAGCTCATCGCTGACAACATTGATCTGCTCCATGACAACCTTAAGGTAAGCATTGGTTTTGTTCTTGTAGTGCTGAGCTTGCTTCTTGTTGGCAGCGGCCTTTTTCTGTTCCTGTTTGGCCGCAGCCGCCTTGCTCTCCAGCTGTTGAATCTGTTGATCTATATCGCTAATGCTGCTCTTGGCATATCCGTCCGAAGGTTGAAGCGTCAAACCGGCCAATAATGTAAAGGCCAGCAGCGAAGCTGTTTTTTTCAAAATGGTGATCCCCCATCCTATGAATTCACAAGAAAGCAACCTGCACAGGTGGTGAACATCATGTTCTATGCTTTCTTCAATCGTATAAAGAGTGCGTCTTCCCTACATATCGTCAAACAGAGTCCCATTGTGAACCTGCTTTGCCATTCAATTTCGACAATTTCTGCAATTCCGTTGATCTAAAGCTAAACTTTAAGCGATTTGCGAATGGAGAGTGTACTTCCCAGAATACCAACCAGCACACCGAGTCCTATCAAAAGTATTCCAAACAGCAGCCAAATGTCACTGAGAGGAATCAGATTAAGCATTTGCATGAATACATCCTGACCAATGGTTGCCAGCAGGCGGCTATAACCGAAGAACAGTACCGCTACCGTAATCACTGAACCGATAAATCCAATGAGCGCACCTTCAATAAAGAAAGGCCAGCGAATGAATGTGTTGGTTGCACCGACCAGCTTCATAATGCCGATCTCCCGGCGACGGGCAAGAATCGTTACGCGAATCGTATTCGAGATCAGGAACATGGACATCAGTGCCAGTCCCCCCACAAAAATAAATCCGATATTCCGGACAAGTCGTGTAAATTTGAACAGTACATCCACCGTTTCCTTGCCGTAGTTCACTTTCATGATCGGCTTCTCCGGGTGTTTTTCGTTCAATGCTTCAATTTTTTGCGCCACAAAAGTGACGGTTTCCGGTTCAATGACCTCAACTTCAATGGTCTCCGGCAGCGGATTATTATCCACATCGAAACCGTCAAGCACGTTATTGGCACTGTCGCCAAGACGTTCACGGAACTCCTTGAGTCCCTCTTCCTTGGAAACAAAGCGAATCTCACTCACTTCCGGCATTGCGCTGATCTCCTGCTGCAGCGTATTGCGCAGGCTCTCATCCACATTCAGCTCCAGAAACGTACTGATCTCTACCTGACTGTCCACCTGATTGGCCATGGAATTCACATTCAGCACCAGCAGCATGAATACACCAAGGATCAGCAGTGACACGATGATCGACATGATGGATGCCACGGACATCCAGCCGTTGCGGAATACGTTTTTGAAGCCCTCCCGCATATGGCGCAAGAGAGTACTAAAATTCATAACCGTATTCCCCTCTCATCTGATCCCGTACAATCTGTCCACGTTCAATGGCGATAACCCGTTTACGCATCGTATTTACGATATCCTTGTTATGGGTCGCCATGACAATCGTCGTTCCCCGAAAATTAATCTCGTCCAGCAGCTGCATAATGCCCCATGATGTCTCCGGATCGAGGTTTCCCGTAGGCTCGTCCGCGATAATAACCGACGGATTGTTCACGATCGCCCGTGCGATGGCTATACGCTGCTGTTCCCCGCCTGACAACTGCGAAGGTTCACGATTCGCCTTGCTGCGCAGTCCTACCAGATCGAGCACTTCCATTACCCGTTTCTTGATGTGACGCTTCGGGGCCTCAATAACCTCCATGGCAAAAGCCACGTTCTCAAAAGCCGTCATTTTGGGCAAAAGGCGGAAATCCTGAAACACAACGCCGATGTTACGGCGCACATAAGGAATTTTACGTGGTTTCAATTTACCGATATTAAATCCATTGATGGATATTTGTCCTTTGGTCGGAACCTCTTCCCTGTACATCAACTTCATAAATGTTGATTTACCAGCGCCGGACGGACCGACGATATACACAAATTCATTGCGGTCGATCTTCACCGACACCCCTTGTAATGCGTGGGTCCCATTGGCGTAGGTCTTCCACACGTCCTGCATTTCTATCACATCATCACTTCCTGCTCACATAGTTAGCCATTATCATTTCGACACAATCCCGGCAATTCCTTTAAAAAGACCCGAATTTCATCAGGAGCAATCCATTTCACCCTTATTTCGATCCTCAGGAATGGACGCATAACAAATATATTGTAACAAATTTGTTACCTATTGAGTACCCGAAAGTTTTCCACCATTGGATCATATATATAGAAAGTGTTACGAAATGCGGAACATCAGAAGTATAAAGGAGCGTACGGATATGAAAAAAATACATTTGGCCATCATTATGGTGTTCTCGATCCTCTTCATCGGCTCCGCCTCCTATGGATTGCTGTATATGTATGTGAATCAACCCGCTTTGCCCGGCAAGGTACAGGTTGGCGGCTGGCAGGTTGGAGGAATGAATCGGAGCGAAGTGCTGATGGGACTGGATGAACGTTTGAAAAAGCTGGAGGACTGGCCTGTCACGCTGGAGGTGAAAGAACCTGTATCCCTGACGCTGAACATGACAGCCAGCGATGCCGGTGCAGGTTACAGTGCCAATGCCTTTCGGTCCGCGGTACATCAGTTGGAGGAAGGAAACGTGTGGGAACGCGCGTATGCCCGTTATCATTTTGGTGAGGAATGGTCTCTCGAGCAGCTGTATGACACCCAACCCCTAAGAACAAGACTGAGTCCTGCCTGGGAAAAAGAAACCTTCGGTACACCCGCGGACGCTGTCCGGCGAATCACCGCAAACGACAAGATCCAGTACATCCCCGAGAAGGGCGCCCGGCGGATCGCCTGGGATGAACTTGCAAACCAGATGCTGGCGAAGCTTCAGCATGACTTCACCATGCTTGATCTTGATGCCAAGCCTGCCTCGCTAATAATCCAGCTGCCGCTGTACACTGAGCAGCCTGAAGTAACGGTAGAGTCTCTGCGCAAGGAAGGCATCGAGCGGAAGATCATCCAATTCTCCACAGGGCTAGGCAGCAGCACGGAAGGGCGCATACATAATGTCAGTGCAGCAGCACAATCCGTGAACGGCATGATTTTGGAGCCTGGAGGCATGTTCGATTACGAAAAAGTCATTCGCCACGCCGAGAAGGAATATGGCTTCCGTGAAGCCCCGGTCATTGTCAACGGCCGACTCACCCCTGGGATTGGCGGAGGCATATGCCAGGTATCCAGTACCGTCTATAATGCAGCCTTGTTAACCGGACTCGATATTGTCGAGCGGCGCAATCATTCCATTCCCGTCAAATATTTGCCGAAAGGGCTGGATGCCACCTTTGCCTCCGGCGCGATCAATTTTCGGTTCAAGAACAATACAGGCAAATCATTGCTGATCCATGCCGAAGTGAAGAACAAGCAGTTGACCGTCAAATTTTTTGGCACCTTTCCCGAGAACGTCAGTTACGCGCTGGAATCCCATACGATCGAAACGTTAAGTGCCCCCGTGAAATATGTATCCAGCAATGTGCTGCCGGATGGTGCCCAGCAGGTTTTGCAGAACGGGCAGCCTGGTTATATTGTGGAAACCGTACGCATCAAAAAGGTGGACGGCAAAGTGGTAGAGTCCAAAACCATTACGCGAGATACGTACAAAGCTCAGAATCGACTTATTGCCCGCTCTGGACACAGCAGTCTGCCAGATCCGCAGGAGCCTTCTGTTGTAGAGGACGGCGTAAGTGATACCAAGCAGCCATAATGATCGATAGAAATAAAAAGACACACCTCTGTTATCCATAAAGGAAACAGAACGGTGTGTCTTTGGTTTTTCATTTAGTGCCCTGCCGTATACTCTCCCTGTTCCTCACTTATTACCATCTTGTCTTTTCCCATAAAGAAGGCAGCAATCAGGGCCAGCGCGGCCGGTATGGCAGCCCAGGCAAACAGCTGCACAATGGAGGAAGACAACGCCTGAGTGATCGCCTCCAGCACCTGGGGCGGAATCGCCTGTCTAAGCTCTGGTGAAAGCAAGGCATGCGGATCGCTCAGGTTCAAGCCCTCAGGCATACCGCCGGCTGGAACTCCAGCTCCCGCCCCGCCTGCTTCAGCAGCGGATCCGGCGAGGGCATCGTTCATTTTGCGCGTAAATACCTGGCTCTGTACAATCCCAAAGATCGTAATCCCCATGGTCATCCCGAGTGACCGCAAAAAGTTAAGTGTGGAGCTCGCAGCTCCCCGTCTTTGCGGTTCAAACGCATTCATGGCCGCATTGCTGAGCACGGAAAACGAAGCTCCTACACCCAGACCGACCAACACCATAAATACACGAATCGTCCAAAGAGATGAACCTTCATCCAGTGTGGTTAATAACCCAAGACCGAGAACCAGCAGCGCCAGCGTCGGGATCATAATGTTGCGATATTTAATCTTGGTCATCAGCACCCCACCCATCGAGGCGGTTACGACTGACCCCAGCATCATGGGCAGCAAAACGAGACCTGAATTGGTTGCCTTGCCGCCGAGCACGCCCTGAATGAAGATCGGAATGTATACCGATGCCGTAATAAATGCCGCACCACTGAACATGGCAATGACATTACTGGACCAGTACACCCGGTTACGGAACATGCTGAAAGAGATGATCGGTTCCTTCGCTCTCGATTCTGCCCACAGGAACAGCAGCGCCAGCACTACAAATCCGGAAAACAAACCGAGGATCTGCCACGAGCTCCAGGCATATGTTTTGCCGCCCAGTTCAAGTCCGAAGATGAGACAGACCACCGCACCAATCAGCGTCACTGCGCCCAGCCAGTCGATTTGTTGAGATTGATGCTGATGAGATTCCTTGTAGAAAAACGCAATAAATACAAACGCAATCAGACCAAGCGGCAGGTTGATATAAAAGACCCATTCCCACGTGGCGTACTGCGTAATGTAAGCACCCAGCAGCGGTCCAAATACGCTGGACAATCCAAACACGGCTCCAAACAATCCGCCCAATTTCCCCCGTGCCTCTGGTGCAACCACGTCAAACATGATGGTAAAGGCAATCGGTACCAATGCACCTGCACCAATCCCCTGGATCGCTCTGTACATGGTCAATTCCACAATGGATGTAGCCGTTCCACATAACGCCGATCCAAGCATAAACACGATAATACCGAATACAAAAAACTTCTTTCGTCCGTACATGTCGGATAATTTACCGAAGATCGGCATACCTGCCATCTCGGCTACCATGTACGCTGAGGTAACCCATACAAACTTGTCGAGGCCACCCAACTTGCCGACGATATCCCCCATCGCCGTTGCCACGATGGTGTTATCCATCGAAGCCATCAGTATGCTGAGCAGCAGCCCTGCCAGCACCAATCCAATATTGTTTTTACGTGCAACCATTGTACTCAATCTCTCCATTCACGCTCTATTCATATGACTGAAATAGTATATCCGAAAAGCTCCAGTCATTAATCAGTCCAAGGACCGATTGCGCTGGACCAAAACTTCCGATTGTGAATGGATTTGCAAGGAAGAGTTGTATTCTACTGTACCAATCCGGCAGCCTGGGCCAATTTTTATTTCATCCCCTCGGACAACCTCGGCTACCGTGTTCTCCAATTCTATTTCGTCACCTTCAATCAGGTTTGCCGTAAGAATGGATTGGTTACCAGTAAACAAACCTTCCAGCAGTTTTCCCCGGCCACTCTTCACCGAGATGATCGAACCACCTATTTCCCTGACCTCGGATGGACCCATGACTTTAATGGTCATTTGCTCTGCGCTGAGCATACCCGCAATCGTAAAACGACCATTCAGCTTGAAATTTTCTGCCTGACAATCACCTGATAGATGAATCTCACCTACTACTTTCATTTTTTCAGCTTTTGCATGCAGGCCAGATACCGGGTTTCCACCCTCACTTTCATAGCCGGCAGCTCGCTCTGTAAGGGTAAGGGTTCCTGTAATTTTAATATCTGTTGATTCAAGCGACCCGTAAATGACCGATGTCCCCGTACATTTGAATTGTTCACAAAACAGATTATCATTAAATGTGGAATCCCCCACGACCTTGACCTTGCCGTACGCGCCACCAGCGGAGCTACCTTCACCGATAATGCTGATGTCGTTTTTCTTATCCCATGGACTACCAAAATGGTTATTCACGTCCGTCACATCCCTTTCTCACCCTATCAAGTCTATATCCGCTGACTGCTGCCCACCTTCGCATCCTGATCCACTTCAAGTTCACCCGAATATTCGACCAGCCTGATATTACAACCACGACCGATATGCACCTTGCTGCCGCGAACAATATCCGCCTGGGTATCTTCCAGCACAATTTCATCTCCCTCGATCAGGGATGTCTTAAATGAGGGTGTTCCGCCCAGACCAATGCTTTTCCAAAAACCGCTTTGTTCCCTGCGACGAATATCAATGCGTTCCCCGCCAATCTCTTTGGCCGAAGAAGAGGTATGAAGCCTGATTTCTACCGTTCCTGCATTCAAAAAGCCACTCATTCTAATATTGCCCTGTACGTTCAGGGACTCACATTGAACATCGCCTTCAATATCGATCATGCCGCCGATATCGATTCGTTCCCCATCCACCCGTCCACGTACGGTACACTTCCCGTTAACTTCGAGTTCTGGGCTACTGAGGTTTCCGTTAATGGTTGACATGCCATCCACACGAACACGGGAGCTGCTCAAGGGGCCGTTCAGCGTACACATGCCGTTAATCGTTGCACTTTCTGCGCTTAAAGCTCCTTGCATCTTCAATGTGCCATTCACATTCAGGGAGGTACAATCCAGGTTACCGTTTACCTTGGCCATGCCATCAATGGATACCCGGTGAAAATTCCCGCCTGCCGTTTGGCTCATACCTGCTACGTTCAGATCATTGCGCAAATTTCGTTCCTCCATCTATGATCCTCTCCCTATCCCAATTTGAGTTTTAACTCTTCCATATACGTCCCCATCGACTGCCTGAGAACCACCTTCACACCGTTGTCAAAATAAAGCTCCGTTCCTGCCGTTACCAGCATGAATGTCGGCACACCCATCTTGCGAATAAGCAATAGTTCACTTGCTCTGCTCGCGAAACGGTAATAATGCTCAGACATGACATCAATCAGCAAGGAGCCCTCCTGGCGGGTGATATCCCCACTCAATAGCAGCTTTTCAAGTACATAGAGCATCATGATCTGCTCCAATGCGTACATCGGCTGTTCCCGTCCTGCCTCTCTAACCAGTTCAAGCGAAGACAATGAAACAATGTTTCGGTCTATTAATTGCTGCGCAGACATTTCCACTTCACCCAATGTGGGCGAAAACACGTCTGCCAGCTCATCCAGGGATAATCCATCCTTCATGTTGAGGATCTTGTCAATTCGCGGCAGGATCTGCTGTTTTGGAAAAAAGGTTTCCTGCCCTGTGTACGAAGACTTCCGAATAAACCATTCTTCCGGAATGAGGTTTTTCCGCTTCCAGCGGTATAACTGGCCGTAGGAAATACCAGTAAGGTCCAGCAACTCTTTTTTGGAGATCAAGTCTTCCGTCATATATGGTCCCCCTTCACGTTGAAAACAGTGTAACATAACATTGTTACGTTGTGAAGTGTGAGGTGAATTTCGGGATTTTATTCAGATGCATTCCAAAACGAATCCCTTTATAGCAGCTGCCTGAATTGTTGATCCTTTAGTTTTCCTCCAATGGATGTTGTTATTGCAATGAACGGGTTTTGGGTATAACCTGTGTGATAGACACTAAGGAACCATTGCAGCTTCATGACCTTTCATTTCAGAACGGTTATGAACGTTTTTGCGAATGGAATTATGAAAGGGGTTACTTTTGAGATATGGCACTGATTAAATGTGATTTTTATTCCGACGCGCTTGGACTCAGCACGAGCATGCATGTTATTTTGCCACAACAGACCCATACTCAGATTGGAATGGACAACGTCTCGGGTAAGGGACTACATCCTACGCTGTATTTGCTGCATGGTTTATCCGATGATGATTCTATCTGGCTGCGACGGACCTCCATTGAACGGTATGTAGCCAACCTCGGAATTGCTGTGGTCATGCCACAGGTGCACCGCAGCTTCTATACGGATATGGCTGAAGGCGGACGTTACTGGACATTTATCAGTGAAGAGCTGCCTGCGCTGGCGCGTTCCTTCTTCCCGCTGTCTGCCAAACGCGAAGACAACTATGTTGCCGGCTTGTCCATGGGTGGTTATGGGGCTTTCAAATTGGCTCTGCGCAAACCGGAACAATATGCCGCAGCAGCAAGTTTGTCGGGGGCGCTCGATATAGCTGCACATATGGACAGAAACGCATCATCAGCGCTGCAGCAGGCCGAGCTGCAACGAATTTTCGGACCACAGGTAGCTGGCACTGAGAACGATCTGATCCATTTGTTAAAAGAAAGTCAAGGTCAACGGCCTCTGCTCTACCAATGTTGCGGGACGGAAGATTTCCTGTATGAGGATAATCAGTCCTTCCGCCAGGCTTGTACACAGACCGATTTCCAGCTGACGTATGAAGAGGGACCGGGTGGCCATGACTGGGCCTATTGGGATGCGAAGATTCAGAATGTATTGAACTGGCTGCCTCTGCATGAACGGAAATAAAGAATAATGCCTTATAAATGGAGCCATGATTCATTTCGAATTGAGTAATGGATAAGTTCAGTTTCAATTTGATGAAGAAACGGCAAAAAAAGCAGACCACAGAGGAAGTCCTCTCTGGTCTGCTTTTGCATTGTATCGCCTTGTATTCATATAGCAGCCATGGCGTTAGCCGCGGTTTGTTATCCACTGCTCCGTAATCTCCAGCACCTTTTCACTGCGTCCGATGGCTTCAGCTACTTGACCGGAAGCTGTGCCGCCATATACATTACGCGCGTTCACAACCGCTTCCGGCTGCAGCACGTCATAGATGCGCTCATCGAACAGCGGAGAGAACTGACGGAACTCATCGATCGTCAGATCCAGCAAATACTTGCCGTTCTGGATACAGTACAGCACCGTTTTACCGATGACTTCATGGGCCTGACGGAAAGGCAACCCTTCGCCTACGAGGAAGTCGGCAATATCCGTTGCATTGGAGAAGTCCTGGTTTACCGCTTGACGCATCCGATCCTTGTTCACTTTCATCGTTGCGATCATCGGTGCAAACAATTGCAGCGCGCCTTCCAGCGTAGCGACCGTATCAAACATGCCTTCCTTATCTTCCTGCATGTCTTTGTTGTAGGCCAGAGGAAGAGACTTCAAGACGGTTAGCAGACCGATCAGGTTGCCATATACACGTCCGGTTTTACCACGAACCAGCTCGGGAACGTCCGGATTTTTCTTCTGCGGCATAATGCTGCTGCCTGTGCAGAACGCATCGTCCAATTCAACGAAACCAAACTCCGTACTGCTCCACAGCACCAGCTCTTCACTCAGACGGGACAAGTGAGTCATGATCAGGGAAGCTGCTGCCAGAAATTCAACGATGAAGTCACGGTCACTAACCGCATCCAGACTGTTTTCGTATACGCCGTCGAAGCCGAGCTGCTCTGCCACGAAATGACGGTCAATCGGGAACGTGGTGCCCGCAAGTGCACCTGCACCCAACGGAAGAACGTTAATGCGTTTGTAGCTGTCCATCAGACGCTCAGCATCCCGTTGGAACATGGAGACGTACGCCATCAGGTGATGTGCGAACAGGATCGGTTGCGCACGTTGAAGATGGGTATAGCCTGGTACAATCGTATCGAGGTTGTCTTTTGCCTGTCCGATCAAAGCTTCCTGCAGCGCATGCAGCATGCCGACAAACCCAACCACGCGCTCACGCAGGTACAAGTGCATATCCGTTGCCACCTGGTCATTCCGGCTGCGGCCTGTATGTAATTTGCCGCCGACAGGGCCGATCGTTTCAATCAGGTTTTTCTCAATGTTCATGTGGATGTCTTCATCCGAAACGGAGAATTCCACTTCGCCTGCGCGAATTTTGTGGAGTACCGTAATCAAGCCTTCCTTGATGGTTTCCACATCTTCTGCAGGCAAAATGCCGCACTTGCCCAGCATCGTTACATGGGCGAGACTGCCCTGAATGTCCTCCTCTGCCAAAGCTTTGTCAAAGTTGATTGATGCCGTGTATTCCTCAACCAGATGATTGGTTTGTTTGGTAAAACGTCCTCCCCACAGCTTGCTCACGGTGAGTTCTCCCCTTTCGCTCATGGACAAAGCCGCCCCTGCCCGATGTGCAAGAACGGCCTGCCTTGTAAAGTTGTATGGTATTGATAATAGCTCTATTTAATGAATTAGTTTTTGTTTTGTTCCACGCCGGAATTGACTTTCAGACGCAGTGCGTTCAGGCGAATAAAGCCAGTTGCATCCCCTTGATCATACGCTTGTGTTGGGTCAGCTTCCATGGTAGCAATGTCCGGGTTGTACAGGCTGACAGGACTTTTCACGCCTGCGCCAATGATGTTGCCTTTGTACAGTTTCACACGTACGGTACCTGTTACGTTTTTCTGGCTTTCGCTCACCAGCGCTTGCAGTGCCAGACGTTCCGGTGCGAACCAGAAGCCGTTGTAAACGAGTGTGCTGTAACGCGTAATAAGGCTATCACGCAGGTTCATGACTTCACGGTCCATCGTGATGGATTCCATTTTACGGTGTGCTGTGAACAGGATCGTTCCACCCGGTGTCTCGTACACGCCACGGCTCTTCATGCCGACAAAACGGTTCTCGACCATGTCGACACGGCCAATCCCGTGTTTGCCACCCAGCTCGTTCAGCTGCTCCATCACTTGCAGCGGGCTCAAACGCTCGCCATTCAGTGCTACGCAGTTACCTTGTTCGAATTCCAGTTCAACATATTCCGCTTGATCCGGTGCATCTTCCGGTGCATTGCTCAGCAGGAACATGTCTTTGTTCTCGTCCGTGCTTGGATCGAACCAAGGATCTTCGAGCACGCCGCTCTCATAGCTGATATGCAGCAGGTTACGGTCAGTCGAGTACGGTTTAGCTGCCGATGCAGTCACCGGAATACCATGTTTCTCCGCGTATGCAATCATCTCTGCACGTCCCGGGAACTGGTTACGGAATTCTTCCAAACGCCAAGGTGCAATCACTTGAATGTCCGGTGTCAGTGCAGCTGCGTTCAATTCGAAACGAACTTGGTCGTTTCCTTTACCCGTAGCGCCGTGAGCAATCGCAGTAGCGCCTTCTGCACGAGCGATATCAACCATGCGTTTAGCGATCAATGGACGAGCGATACTTGTACCGAGCAGGTATTGTCCTTCATACAGAGCTCCCGCTTGGAACATCGGGTAGATGAAATCTTTCGCGAACTCATCGCGCAGATCGTCGATGTACACTTTGGAAGCGCCCGTAGCGAGTGCTTTTTCTTCTAAGCCGTCCAGCTCATCCTTTTGTCCGATATCCGCAGTAAATGCGATAATCTCTGCATCATAGGTTTCTTTCAGCCATTTCAAAATTACAGATGTGTCCAACCCGCCGGAATAGGCGAGTACGATTTTTTCCTTAGCCATGTTCGTTGGTCCTCCCCAGTTTCAATTGCCAATAAGTTAAACAAGCTATCCATCCACTTAAAACTACGAGCCAGAAAACCTTCCGATCGCTGTTATTCCCGTATCCATCGTTCCCCTTTTATATAAGTAACCTTTTAGAATGTTACACTTCAACACTCCGATTGCAGTACCATCTTCCGATCGCTCTTATCCCCAGATTTTCTTGATTCCCCTCTAAAGGGGAAAAATCCGGGGATAAAGGCGAGATTATGCTTACGAAGTAGCTTTCTTTCAGAAAGCTTTTAGCTCCGCTTCTTCAGATTGGTTCTGCACTCTCCGTTATCGTGTTTTATTCAGGTTCAACTTATATAAACTCGAAAGACGTCCAAGGATAGATACGCACGGTTCACTTCTTCAGGTCTTTTCTGTCTCTCCGTTTTTGCGAATGCTCAAATTTAACTTATTTCAGAGTATAAATAGATGAATCTATCATCGCTAACCCTGCGCCTAAAATCAACTCATTTAGGCAAACAGCGGCTATTCGCTCATTAACGCAGCCATCAAGGCCTTTTGTGCATGCAGCCGGTTCTCCGCCTGATCAAAGATCAGGGAGTTTGGTCCATCGATCACACCCGCGCTTACTTCTTCTCCACGGTGTGCCGGGAGGCAATGCAGGAACATGTAATCCGGCTTAGCGCCCTTCATCAGTTCCTCATCTACCTGATAAGCAGCAAATGCCTGCTCACGAATCTTCTGTTCCTCTTCAAAGCCCATGCTTGCCCATACATCGGTATAGACAATATCTGCATCCTTCACAGCTTCCTGCGCACTGTACGTTACAGTCACCTGAGAACCGCTTTCCTGTGCGATGCTGCGTGCTTGCTCTACCACGGCGCTGTCCGGCTCATAGCCTTCCGGTGTCGCTACAGCAACATGCATTCCCATCTTCGCTGCACCCAGCATAAGAGAGTGTGCCATGTTATTACCATCTCCGACATAAGCCATTTTCAGGCCAGCCAGTTTGCCTTTGTGCTCCAACACCGTTTGGAAGTCTGCCAGCACCTGACACGGATGAGCAGCATCGCTAAGACCGTTAATCACCGGGATATCGGCATGCTCCGCCAATTCAGTCACATTATGGTGCCCAAAGGTACGGATCATGATGCCATCCAGGTAGCGGGACAATACTTTTGCCGTATCGTGGGTTGTTTCGCCGCGACCGAGTTGGATATCGTTCTTGCTCAGGAAGAGCGCGTGCCCACCCAGCTGGAACATGCCCACTTCAAAGGATACACGTGTACGCGTGGATGATTTTTCGAAAATCAGTCCGATCGTTTTGCCTTTCAGCGGCTGGTAAGGTACGCCACTTTTTTGTTTTCCTTTGATCTCAATAGCCAAGTCCAGCAAGTAGCGGATCTCTTCGGCTGTGTAGTCCGTAAACTCGATAAAATCGCGGCCTCTAAGATCGACCTTCTGGATTTTCTCCGTTTGTTGTGCTGTCATGTGAATGTAGTCCCCCTTATTTCCGGTTCCCTGCACCCGCTCGGGCAGAAGAGAGCAGCGGGAGCGCTGCTCACCAGGCTATTGCTCAACCCCATCTTCCGTTGGTTCTCCGCGCGGCTGCAGGGATTCATTATCTTGTTCTGCCCCGGGGCCATAAAAGGCCCCAAGAGCAGCATGTTTTTCATTTGTCAGAACGTATTAGGCCTTCTTAGCTGCCACGTGCTCTTCAATCAGCGCCGCCACCAGGGATACAGCCTCGTCGATCTCTTCCTTGCTCACATACAGATTCGGAAGCAGACGAATAACATTCGGCCCTGCGTTAACGAACAAGATGCCACGTTTCTGTCCAGCCAGTACGATGTCACCCACCGGTTCTGCACATTCGATTCCGACCAGCAGTCCCAATCCGCGAACTTCCTTCACAAACGAATTGCCTGTCAAACGGTTCCGCAGGGAGCTCATCAGATAATCACCCATCTCAGCAGCGCGCTCAGGCAGGCGATCTTCCAGCATCGTTTCAATCGTGGCAATCACCACGGAAGAAGCTAGCGGCGTACCCCCGAATGTCGTTGCATGGCTGCCTGGCGTAAATGCATCCCGCAGGAAACCTTTACCCAGCATCGCCCCTACCGGGAAGCCGCTGCCAATCCCTTTGGCTACCGTGAAAACGTCTGGCTCGATGCCATAGTGTTCATGGGCAAACAGTTTGCCTGTACGTCCCATTCCGGTCTGTACTTCGTCCACGATCAACAAGAGGCCATGCTCGTCACACAGTTTCCGTACATGCTTGACGAATTCCGGTTCGACCGGATATACACCACCCTCGGCCTGAACCATTTCCAGCATGATTGCCGCTGTCTTGGGACCGATTGCCGCTTCCAGCGCTGCTGTATCATGCAAGGGAACCGTCACGAATCCGGCTGGCAGTGGCAAAAATCCTTCTTTTACCTTATCCTGCCCTGTCGCTGTTAGCGTAGCAAGTGTCCGTCCATGGAAGGACTGGGCAAATGTAATCACTTCATAACGGTCTGTCCCCTTCACCTTCTGGTGATAACGACGGGCTACCTTAATGGCTGCCTCATTGGCTTCCGCACCACTGTTGCAGAAGAACACGGCATCAGCGCACGTATTGGCTGTCAGCAAAGCGGCCGCTTTCTCCTGACCCGGAATCTGGAACAGGTTGGAGACATGCCATAGCTCATCAATCTGAGCTTTCAGCTTGGCTCCGACTTTCTCCGGTGCATGGCCAAGGCTCGTTACAGCGAGTCCGCACATGAAGTCGAGATAACGGTTGCCCTGATCATCCCACAACCAGCTGCCTTTACCCTTGACCAGACTGATTGGATACCGCGCATACGTTTGGAAAAGAGAGCTCTCCGTCTGTGCCGCTGCACCCGTTACTGCTGCTCCCGCTACTGCTGTGCCAGAACCTGGCTGTTCAATGCCTTTTGCCATCACCTTTCACGCTCCTGTTCCTTTTTGTAAGTACACTGGTACTCCTATATAAGCAATCCTACTTAACACGAGGCCACTCCGATTGCAGTACCATCTTCCGATCGCTGTTATCCCCAGATTTTTTGACTCCCTTTTTCAAAGGTTAAAATCCGGGGATAAACGCGAACGCTTGCGCTTCTACAGATTGGTTCTGCACTCTCGTTTCCGTGTAACGCTCAAATCTACTTATATATAAATCCGTACATAATATTAATCTGTCTGTTATTAGAATCCACTTTTTATTGCATGCGGATAATTCGGGTTCCGATTGTTTCGCCATTCAGGACGCGGCTCAGGATCTGTGGTTCGCTGCCGTCTACGATGATCACTTCGCGTACTTTACCATGAATACACGCAATGGCTGCGCGTACTTTCGGGATCATGCCGCCGTAGATCTCGCCGGTCTGGATCATGTCCTCGATCTCCTGAACGGAGACGGATGGCAACACTTTTTTCTGGCCGTTCACGGTTTTCATGATTCCAGGCACATCGGTCACGACAATCATCCGACTCACGCCGAGATGGGAAGCTACCGCTCCTGCGGCTGTATCTGCGTTGATGTTATACCGTTGTCCGGAAGCATCCACGCCTACCGGAGCGATTACAGGCATATACCCCATATTCACAATGCCTTGAATAATTTCCGCTTGGACACCCGTTACATCGCCAACCCAGCCGATCTCTGCATGATTTGCTGCAGGCTTGGCCTTGATCAGGCCACCGTCCACACCGGACAAGCCCAGCGCACGTCCACCAACACTTTGGATCAAACGGACGATCTGTTTGTTGATGCTTCCGGCCAGTACCATCTCCACAACATCCAGCACGGGTTCCGTTGTTTTGCGCAATCCATTTACGAACTCGGTTTCAATGCCCAGCTTCGCCAGATTATCCGATATTGCCGGACCTCCGCCATGCACGATGACTGGCTGAGTTCCCTGGGACTGCAGGTCACGCAAATCCGCAAAAAAGGATTCAGGCAATGCCGCAAGCGTGCTGCCTCCGCATTTCATTACAAACGTCTGCTTCTCCGCACCTTTTTCCACTCCGGCACTCTCATTCTGTAATGTTGAATTCATGAGGAGCACTCCTTTCATGTTTTCGTTCGGATCAGTGTGGCCGTTCCAAATCCGGATCGTTCTTCCGATCGCTGTTGTCTCCAGGTTTTTAGGAATCCCTTTAATGAGGGGAAAACCCGGAGACAAAGGCGAACGCTTCGCTTCTACAGAATCAATTCCGTCTTCTTCACTACCACTGATGAATTTAATTTAAGTGCGGTATGCCGCATTGATTCGTACATAGTCATACGTCAGGTCACAGCCCCAGGCTGTAGCCGTTCCTTCGCCGTGGTGCAGATCCACCACAATGCGAACGGTATCCGTCTGCAGATATGCCAGAGCTGCTTCTTCGTCAAACGCCACCGGACGGGACTGCGCAAGTACGGAGATGTCTCCCAGTCGAATATCAACGGTGTCCGGATTCACTGGCTGTCCTGCACGCCCTACGGCTGCAATAATCCGTCCCCAGTTCGCGTCAGCACCAAACATCGCTGATTTCACCAAGCTGGAGCCGATAACCGTTTTGGCAATCGCCTGCGCCGATTCATCACTCACCCCACCCGTAACGTGCACCTCGACCAGCTTCGTTGCCCCTTCACCATCACGTGCAATTGCTTTGGCCAGCACTTCGCACACATAGGTGAATCCTGCCGCAAAAGCTTCCCAGTCCGGATGCTCCACGGTTAGTTCCTCGTTCCCCGCTAATCCACTGGACATCGCTACGAGCATGTCGTTCGTGCTGGTATCTCCATCCACGGTAATCATGTTAAATGTATGGTTGGTCGCCTGACGCAGCAGGCGCTGCAGCGCTTCTGCCCCAATGACCGCATCACTCGTCATAAAAGCGAGCATGGTTGCCATATTGGGATGAATCATGCCTGATCCCTTGGCCGCACCAGCAATGGTAACCGTCTTGCCGTTTACAACGACAGATACGCAGGCTTCCTTTTTCACCAAATCGGTCGTCAGGATCGCCTGGGAAAATTGCTCCGCTTCGTTTGCATCCTGGCCCAAACTTGCCGGCAGTGCGCTGATGCCCGAGTGTACCGCATCCATTTTCAATAACTCACCGATCACACCTGTCGATGCTACAGCAACGTCCTCTTCAGCCACGCCAAGTTCACGTGCAGCGGCCGAACGCATGGCATATGCATCTTTTTCGCCCTGCTGTCCGGTACAAGCATTTGCGTTACCGCTGTTTACGACGACCGCCTGAAGGCGTCCGTTGCTCAAGCTCTCGCGGGTTACCTTCAAAGGCGCCGCTTGAAAGACGTTCGTCGTATACACGGCTGCTGCCGTGGCTGGCACTTCACAACGGATCGCTCCGATGTCGTTGCGTGATGTTTTTTTCAACCCGCAATGAAGTCCGCCAGCCGCGAACCCGCGCGGGGTTACAATCGTTCCGTTTTTCACTACGGTGTAAGCCTGTTGCTTCACATTTGTTCCCATATGTTATCCCCCGTGTGCGTTCGGCTGCATGCCGATTGACCGCCTGCTTATCCTGAATCCGATGATCCCCGCAATGGTTCCGGACTCGCGTCTGCACGCTCCTCCGATCGCCATTCCTTACGGATATACCGGCGTCATGTTCAGCCCGAGGTTCTCCTCCCATCCCATCATCAGGTTCATATTTTGAATCGCTTGCCCGGAAGCACCCTTCACCAGGTTGTCGATGACTGAAATAATGGTTAAACGTCCTGTTCTGGAATCAACCGCAAATCCGATATCACAATAATTCGATCCTTGCACTTCTTTGGTAGAAGGCCAGATTCCTGGTTCACGTACGCGTACGAAAGGTCGATTCTCGTAATACTTGCGATACAGATCCACCAAATCACGGTCACTGTGTTCCCCCACCAGGCTGGCATACATCGTACTCATGATTCCACGTGTCATTGGCACCAGGTGCGTTGTAAACGTCACCGTTACTGGACTTCCGGTAATGTTGCCGAGCACTTGCTCAATCTCAGGTATATGCTGATGTTTGTTGAGTTTATAGGCTTTGAAGTTCTCGTTCATCTCTGCATAATGGTACGACAGATGGGTTCCCCGACCTGCACCCGATACGCCCGATTTGGCATCAATAATAATGGTGGATGGATCAATCCATCCCGCTTCTACCGCAGGAATAAGTCCGAGAAGCGTAGCTGTCGGATAACAGCCTGGATTGGAAATAAAGTTTTTGCCCTTCACTTTATCTCCGTACACCTCAGCCATGCCATATACCGCTTGTTCCAGCAACTCACTCGGTGGAGCCGGGTGTTTATACCACTCTTCATACACCGCTCCATCCTTCAATCTGAAGTCACCAGACAGGTCAATCACCTTAAGTCCTGCTTCGAGCAGGCTGGGAACAAGCTTGGCGCTTACTCCGGATGGGGTAGCTGTGAATACCAAATCTGCACGCTCTGCAATCTCAGCTGGAACTACGCCATCCAGTGGCCTGTGAATCACGTCCGTCAAATGCGGGAATCCATCTGCGATGGACTCGCCGCTGCTGGATGAAGAGATCACCGAAGTGATTTCAACCTGCGGATGGTTCTGAAAAAAACGAATCAGCTCCACCCCGCCATAGCCGGTGGAACCGACAATTGCCACTTTTAATTTGTTACTCACTCTCGCTCCCCCAATCCTGTTGTATGCGCTGCTTATACGATGCTCATGCCTTCAAACGGCCTTCACACGGTAATTCCGTCGCTTCTATGCATATTTGTGTATTATTATACGACTCTAGTTATATAAATACAACACTCTACCATCAATTTCACATGGATTCTTGGCAATTCCAAACTTATCTTTTCCAATATCTGCGGACGAACCCGAATACTTCTGCTAAAATACGTTTTATAGGAAACATTACATACCAAGGTCTTATTCATAACAATTCTACACGAGGAAGGGTTTATGAATGGGTTCACGATGGTCATTATGAGACATGGGGGACTACAGTGCATATCGAATCCATTTTACTTATGGTACTCCTGGGCCTGAATATTATCTTCGCTGCGGCAGTCGTGTTCTTCGAACGCAAGGATGCCAGCGCATCCTGGGCGTGGCTGCTCGTCTTGAACTTTATTCCTGTGCTTGGGTTCGTACTTTATCTACTAACAGGTCAGAATCTGACCCGCTACCGGCTGTTCCAATGGAAAGAGAGAAAGAAACTCGGTTTGGAAGAACGCATAGCGGCCCAGTTGGAACAGCTGCATGACAATCGGACACCATTCCGCAACCAAGCGACCGAAAGCAGTCAGGACATGATCTACATGAACCTGAAGCAGAACGGCGCTCTCCTGACGGAAGACAATGCGGTAGAGATCATCACGGATGGAACGGACAAATTCCAGCGGTTGCTCGATGATATCGAAGCGGCTCAGGATCATGTTCACGTGCAATACTACATTTACCGAGGTGACCGGCTGGGTAAAAAAATTCGCGATGCCCTGATCCGCAAAGCACGGGAAGGCATCAAAGTTCGTCTGCTCTACGACGCGCTTGGATCGCGGCGGGTATCGAAACGCTTTTTCAAAGAATTGCGCGAAGCAGGCGGTTTGGTTGAAATCTTTTTCCCATCCAAATTCAGTCTGATTAACCTGCGCATGAACTACCGCAACCACCGCAAGATCGTCATCATTGATGGTAATCTGGGTTATACTGGCGGCTTTAACGTGGGTGATGAGTATCTCGGTTTGAATTCCAAGTTCGGTTATTGGCGCGATACCCATCTGCGTATTCAGGGAAATGCGGTTCATGCTCTCCAAACCCGTTTTCTGCTGGACTGGAATGAAGCTTCCAAGCAGCATGATACCCCTTATGTCCCTGAGCATTTCCCGCATATTGAGGGTACAGGTACGACAGCGATGCAGATTGTCTCCAGCGGACCGGATGCAGAGACGGAACATATCAAGAACAGCTATTTGAAGATGATTAATGGAGCCAAACATTCCATCATGATTCAGACGCCTTACTTTATCCCGGATGCCAGTGTATTCGAAGCCATACGTCTCGCGTGCCTGTCAGGTATAGATGTGCGTATCATGATTCCAAATAAACCGGATCACGCCTTCGTATACTGGGCTACGCTGTCTTACATTGGTGAGTTGTTAAAAGTCGGCGTGAAAGTATTTATATACGATAATGGCTTTATTCATGCCAAAACGCTTATCATTGACAGCATGGTCGCATCGGTGGGTACCGCCAATATTGATTACCGCAGCTTCCGCCTGAATTTTGAGGTGAATGCCTTTATGTATGATGAGGAAATTGCCACGGCACTGGTCGACACGTTCGAGCATGACCTTAAGGTTTCCCGAGAGATGACGCAGGAGGAATACAACAAACGTAGTTTGAAGATTCGTTTCAAAGAAGCGATCTCCCGCTTGCTGTCTCCGATTTTGTAATTAGGGTAAATCCAAATAGTTGTAACTTCATAAAAAAGCAGGGACATCCTCCGCCAGATTTGGCTGGAAAGGATATCCCTGCTTTTTTTAATTCATAGGTGGCCCATAGAAAAACGTAATTAGACCTCTTCTCGTTTAAAACCTTCACCGAGCACTTCGTGCGCATTACTGATAATGACAAAAGCACCCGGGTCCACGGACCGGATCAGTGCTTTCAGTCTCGGCACTTCATTTTGTCCAACGACCACCATCAATACGGTACGCTGATCGTCCGTGTAGCCACCCTTTGCCTCCAGCTTCGTTAATCCACGATCCAGATCCGCAAGAATGACTTTGGTGATCGGCTCCGTCTTATTGGAGATAATGTATGCAACCTTGGAGTAGCCAAGTCCCATTTCCACGGCATCGATCACTTTCCCGGTAACGTACAATCCAATCAGTGCATAAAGTGACTGTTCCAATGACAATACAAAAGCAGCCATAATAATGACGGTAGCATCCATGATCACTACGCAAAGCGAGTAACTCAGTCCACTGTATTTCTGTACGATTCTGGCGAGAATACTCATCCCCCCGGTTGAACCTCTTCCCCGGTATACAATCCCAATCCCCAGACCCACACCTATACCTCCATACAGGGATCCGAGCAATGGATTCGTCGTTGGAATAGCCCAGTCTTTCGTCAGATAAACAAACAGGGGCAGCACAATACTGCCTAGCACCGAACGGATGCCGTACTGTTTACCGATGAGTAGAAAGCCTGCGATAAGAAGCGGAATGTTAATGGCCCACTGCGTATATGCGGGTTCTAGCCCCAGCCACTCTTTTCCGAGAATAGACAGCCCGGATACCCCGCCTGAAGCAATCTGATTAGGTAATAAAAATAAGTTAAAGGCGACCGCGATCAGAAACGAACCCAGAATAATGGAGACGGTATCCACTACGTTTCTCCAAGGCCCGTTCAGGGGGATGAGGGAGGTTACCCTCTTTTTGCGGTTAGGAATTAAATGCTGTTGCTGCTGCATGTCATCGTGCTCTCCTTTTATGTGACTGATAAGTTGCTGATTTCTCTACCCTATTTGGGCTCAAAAAAAAGCCCCTGTATACACCAGCATACGCCTACACGTATCCGGTCCATACAGGAACTTTGATTACTCGGTTTCCACTTTAATCTGGCTGCGCAAATAACCGTCGATGAATGCATCGAGGTCGCCGTCCATTACTGCACCTGTATTTCCTGTCTCTACGCTCGTACGGTGATCCTTTACCATACTATAGGGATGGAATACATAGGAGCGAATCTGGCTTCCCCATGAAATATCCGACTGATCGCCTCGGATTTCATCCAGCTGTTGTTTTTGCTCTTCAATTTTACGTTCATACAATTTGGAACGTAGCATCGTCATCGCACGCTCACGGTTCTTGATCTGTGAACGTTCGTTCTGACACGTTACCACGACCCCTGTAGGGATGTGTGTAATCCGCACGGCAGAGTCGGTGGTATTGATATGCTGTCCACCCGCACCACTCGCACGATATGTGTCAATCTTGAGATCTTCTGTCCGAATATCTACTTCAATCGTATCGTCGATCTCTGGCACAACATCACAGGATACGAAGGACGTATGTCTACGGCCCGAAGAGTCAAAAGGAGAGATCCGCACCAATCGATGAACACCCTTCTCCGCTTTCAGGTAACCGTAAGCATTATGTCCCTTGATGGATAGCGTGACACTCTTGATCCCTGCTTCATCACCAGGCAGATAATCCAGAACCTCCACCTTGAAGCCTCGCTTCTCGGCCCAGCGGGTGTACATCCGCAGAAGCATCTGTCCCCAGTCCTGTGACTCGGTACCGCCTGCACCTGGGTGAAGCTCGAGAATGGCGTTCATTTTATCGTACGGCTGATTTAGAAGGAGCTGAAGTTCAAATTCCTCAAGCTTGCTTACAATCGCTGTGACGCTGCTGCCAACCTCGGCGGCCAGATCCTCGTCGCCTTCTTCATCAGCCAGTTCAACCATCATCAAGGCATCGTCATAATCTTGCTGCAGCTTCGCGTATTGATCAACAGATCCCTTAACCGCGTTCATCTCCGCAATGACCGATTGCGCCTTCTCATTATCGTCCCAGAAATCGGGAGCCGACATCTTCTCTTCAAAGTTCTCAATCATTTCCTGTTTGAGATCTAAGTCAAAGAGACCCCCTAAGGTTTGTTAGTTTCTTGCCTATTTCACGCAGGTCCTGCTTCACACTTGGATCAATCATGTGCAATTCCTCTTTTCATTAAGATAAGCTCCCCGCAAACCGGGCATTTCTCCAGATCGAGTGTCATCTGCTTCACCTTGGCGCCTGAGAATGCTGTTACATCAGCAATTCTCTTCACCTCGTTCATGGCTGCATAGTTATAACTATGCACCAATCACCGGTTATGCATCCTTCATTTGATCATTTGAAATGCCCGGCCGCAAGGAGCCGTTCATGTATTCTATATAAGTTAACCTAGCAGCTATTACACCATAACACTCCGATTGCAGCAGCATCTTCCGATCGCTGTTATCCCCAGATTTTTTTGATTCCCTTTTATATAAGGAACAAATCTGGTGATAAAGGCGAACGCTTCGCTTCTCTAGATTGCTTCTGCAATCTCCGTTATGGTGTAAGAGAATATCGTTTAACTATTCTTGGCCGTGGCAGTGTTTATACTTTTTGCCGCTGCCACATGGACAAGGGTCATTGCGGCCGATTTGGTCGGACACTTTTACCGGACGCTTCTCAGCGGGTTCACCACTCGTTGAGATTTGACTATCTTCCACTACGGCCTGACGTTCCTGATTGCTCTCGATTTGCGCTCTCATCACATAAGTTGCCACTTCTTCCTGGATCGAAGCGATCATCTGATGGAACATTTCGAAGCCTTCAAATTGGTATTCGCGCAGTGGATCTGTACCGCCGTATGCACGAAGGTGGATACCTTGACGCAGTTGATCCATCGCATCAATGTGGTCCATCCATTTGCTGTCGACAGCACGGAGCACAACGACTTTCTCAAACTCACGAACCATCTCTTCACCGATACGTTCTTCACGTGCATTGTACTTTTTCTGCACTTTATCAAACAGGTACTCGATGATTTCTTCGGCTTCCTTGCCCCACAGCTCATCTTTGGTGATCGCACCATCATCCAGCAATTTGCTGTTCATGTAGTCTGCCACTTCCTGCAGTTCCCAGTTCTCTGGAATATCGTCACTGCAGTGTGCTTCAACAATGCGTTCAATGGAAGGTTTGATCATATCCATAACGATCTGTTTGATATTTTCGGATTCAAGCACCTCGCGGCGCTGTTTATAAATAATTTCACGTTGTTGGTTCATGACATCGTCATATTGAAGAACGACTTTACGTACGTCAAAGTTATTTCCTTCAACACGCTTCTGCGCCGACTCAACTGCACGGGTAATCATCCGGCTCTCAATCGGTTGGTCCTCTTCAAAGCCAAGACGCTCCATCATGTTCAGTACATTGTCTGCACCGAAACGTCTCATCAGCTCATCACCAAGTGACAGATAGAATTGAGTTGAACCCGGGTCACCCTGACGTCCTGCACGTCCACGCAGCTGGTTATCAATTCGGCGTGATTCGTGACGCTCTGTACCGATGATATGAAGACCGCCCACTTCGGCTACGCCTTCACCCAAGATAATATCCGTACCCCGTCCAGCCATGTTGGTTGCGATCGTTACCGCACCTGCTTGACCAGCACCTGAGATAATTTCTGCTTCTTCCGCATGGTACTTGGCATTCAGCACCTGGTGTTTGACACCACGGCGTTTCAGCATGTCGGAAAGACGCTCGGAGTTCTCAATCGACACCGTACCCACCAGAACCGGTTGGTTTTTGCTGTGACGCTCCACGATCTCCTCAACTACTGCTTTAAACTTGCCATCAATGCTCTTATATACAACATCCGCCATATCATCCCGTTTGTTCGGACGGTTGGTTGGAATTTGCAATACTTCAAGACCGTAGATTTTCTTAAACTCTTCTTCCTCGGTTTTCGCTGTACCTGTCATTCCCGCAAGCTTGCGGTACATCCGGAAATAGTTCTGGAATGTAATCGTAGCCAGCGTCATGCTCTCGTTCTGTACCTCGATGCCTTCCTTCGCTTCAATCGCCTGGTGCAAACCATCGCTGTAACGACGTCCAGCCATCAAACGGCCCGTAAATTCATCGACGATCATGACTTCTTCTTCGCTGACTACGTAGTCGACGTCACGACGCATAATTACGTTTGCTTTTAGCGCCTGTACGATGTGATGGTTAAGGGTAACATTGGCGTGGTCATACAGGTTTTCAATGCCAAATGCTTTTTCTGCCTTAGCCACACCGCCTTCAGTCAAGGCAACGGATTTCACTTTGATATCTACTGTAAAATCTTCTTCCGGTGTCAGACGTTTCACGAAACGGTCTGCTGCATAATACATATCCGTCGACTTCTGTGCTTGTCCGGAAATGATCAAAGGCGTACGCGCCTCATCGACCAGGATGGAATCCACTTCGTCAATGATACAGAAGAACAGCGGACGTTGTACCATTTGCTCTTTGTAGAGCACCATGTTGTCACGCAGATAGTCAAATCCGAATTCATTATTCGTTCCGTACGTAATATCGCAAGCATATGCATGCTGTTTCAGCGCATGGTCCATACCGCTTAGGTTGACCCCAACCGTCATGCCCAGGAATTCGTAGATTTGTCCCATCTCCTGGCTATCACGCTGTGCCAAATAGTCATTGACCGTAACGACGTGTACCCCTTTGGACATCAACGCATTCAGGTAGACCGGGAGGGTTCCCACCAGGGTTTTACCTTCACCTGTTTTCATCTCGGAGATGCGGCCCTCATGCAAAGCAATACCACCAAGCATCTGTACGTCATAATGACGTTTGCCCAGAACACGGCGGGATGCTTCACGTACCGTTGCGAATGCTTCTGGCAGAAGCTCGTCCGTTGTTTCCCCTTTTTCGATACGGGCACGGAATTCCTCGGTTTTGGCTTTCAGTTGCTCATCAGACAACGCCTGAAATTGTGGTTCCAGTTTATTGATCACATCGACCGTCTTCATCAGACGTTTAACATCACGTTCGTTCATGTCGCCGAAGATCTTTTTGACAAGTCCTAGCATGGTATACTCCTTTCGTGCAAAACAGAATAGACCCCCTGCTGCCGCCATGCGACACCATCGGATGGATGTACATCCACTTGCCCGGGGGTGACAAACGATATAAAACATTAATATGGATGAATCAACTCCAGGCTTGGCGAGGGTTACTCATGAAGCTGATTCGATATTCACAGGATTCGCTCTTCCTATATAAGAGCAAATCCAAACCTTACGAATCATGTTCATGGTGCTGTGCCTGTCATTGATTATGATTACGATCATTCGTTGACAATTCCTCATCAGGACAATGATTCTCTTGCATAAATTGTAACAGTTTGTAAGGGTCGCCGCAACACGCCGCGGCACACTTCTTTGAACTTCCGAAGCCCCTTCGTACACGTTTAAGTGCAAAAAATCATAGCCGTTAGCGGAAGCCTTCTCTTTCACTGCTATATTTTCAGATCATATGGTCAATTCAAAAAAATGTTCATGGTAAAATTGGAACCTTTTCTCAGTTTACTGAGTCTATCATAAAACTCCGTTATTTACACATTAAGAGTGTAAAAGTTCATCTTTTGGGTGGGCAGTTATCCTTCTTTCTACCTCTATTAGACGCAGCTGCATGGGAAATAGTTTCATAAAACTTCCTTGCACAGATTTTCCCGGCTGCATCCATGCAGAAAAGAGCCCTATCCCGTATGGGACAGAGGCTCTTGTTAGTTTGTTCATTTAATCATACAGGATACTAAATTGTCTTCCTGTAATCCATTTTTCGTAAGTACTCATTTTAACCTTTAATGGGTCATTCAGAGTCATCGTACAAAGGTGATTAACCTTGCTCGATTAAACCATATTTCCCATCGTTCCGTTTGTACACAACGCTGACCTCTTCATTCTCAATGTTGGAGAATACGAAGAAATTGTGGCCGACCATGTTCATCTGGAGGATTGCTTCTTCCACGTCCATCGGTTTCAACATAAACCGCTTGGTCCGTACCACTTCAAAATCATCATCATCCGTATCCACATCCAGTTCAGCAGTAGCTACTGTACCTGTCGGATCTTCAACGAAGAGGGTTTTCAAGCTGCCTTCCTGGCGGAACTTCCGGTTAACTTTCGTTTTGTGTTTACGGATCTGACGTTCCAACTTGTCCACCACAGCATCAATGGAAGCGTACATATCGTCGCTCTCATCTTCAGCGCGGAGCACAATGCCTTTCAAAGGAATCGTCACCTCAACCGTATGCAAGCCTCTCGTCGTGCTCAATGTAACAGCACCGTCAGAGTTAAGGGGTGCATCGAAATACTTCTCGAGTCTACTCAACTTTTTGTCGACATAATCTTTCAAAGCATCGGTAACCTCGATTTGTTGACCTCGAATACTTAAATTCATAGGGCACTCCTCCTTTTCCTTTGCCACTTCATTATAACACGAATGTAAGCGCCATGTAAAAACTCCCGGTGACCGAATCAAGACATCTGTTCACGCCACATCAGCCCACCTAAGCGTAACGCCATATTTCGTGATATTTCATCATAATTAGGCGAAATCCTGTATTTACAAAATTTTAATATTAGGCGCTTGATGATGTAATTAACCGTTTTCGCCATCCCTCAATCTTGTGTGTAATATCTTAAAATGAATCTATTAGAAAAACAAAAAAAGACCCCGGAAAACCGGAGTCTATTGCTAGCGATAATTCAATTGGCATCTAACCATATATGTAGGTCGGATTGTCCGGATGATTATAATTTGATTACGTTAGCGGCTTGAGGTCCACGTGCGCCTTCGACGATGTCGAATTCTACGGATTGACCTTCTTCCAAAGTTTTGAAGCCTTCGGATTGAATTGCGGAGAAGTGTACGAATACGTCGCCGCCATCTTCAGTCTCAATGAAACCGTAACCTTTTTCTGCGTTGAACCATTTTACTTTACCTTGCATGCACTAACATTCCCTTCGTCATCAAATGAAGTGAAGCTCTGGCCAAGACCTTAGCCCACAATTCAGACTATACCATCCAGACTTATCCATTGTCAATTGGTAAAGAAAATGTTTTATTGGTATTATTTTGTAGAAAAATGTCACTTTTAAAATAAATATAATTTAACAGAGAAAACATTGTTAGAATATCTAAGGAAGACAGGGTACAAATTCTTCACCTTTTTGTACTTATTCCTATAGAATTCAAGTGGATTTAACCTCTTCACAGAGCAGATGGAACTCCTCTAATGTGTTGATAGGAAACAACTTCGGGGCAAATTCTTCAAGTTCCTGTTTACTATATTTTAGAAGTATATTTATTACGCTCGAAGAAATAGGTCCAAATCGTTTTTCGATATATAATAGTAACATATCTCTGATTGCCTTTACCTCAGATTGATATCTTATAATCTCACTCTCAATATCAATAGAAGATAAACTATCCGTATAAAATCCACCAACATTCATAGCCACATATTTCTTGACATGCTCCATATCATTAATTGTATGTAGCACAACCTCAACTCCAAGAGATTTTAATTTCCTTCCAAAATCGGAAGTATATCTATCAGGAAACATGGTTACAGCTCCTATAGGTTTACCTTCAACAAATCGAATAATCTCATCATCTGAAGATTGTGTTGCATATAATGAGTATATGTAATTAGGGAATGGGAATATCCCCTCAATAATTGAATACATTTCCTCCGAATAAATTTGTGGCACAATGCGCATAAGGACTTCGCACCTATTTGGTTCTGCAGCCGTAACGATTCTCTTAAATTGTTTTTTTATCGTTTCCGGCTCCAGATACTTGGTATCAGTTATGAGGTATACATCAGGAGTGCTAACCATGAGTTCGTAGATGTCTGTGATTGTAAGCGGAGTGTACTCATTTAACACCTTTAGTTCTTTAAATTGCTCCGACGACAAGGGCTGTTTCTCTTTTATTCCATCAGGTCGTTGTTGCATCAAATGACCATATAAGTAAGCCTGCCAATCAAGTCTGGCAACCAATTCCTGATCCGAAGTCAACTCTAAATCTATTTCAAAATTACGATGTCCTCTAACTTTGTAATTCCACTCTATCGCTTCTTTACAATTTGTATAATTAACCCCTTGGAATTTACCACCAGCACGACTTACAACGCTAAAATGGTTATTACTATATCTCAAATTGGGAGGTATCGCTTTAAATAAACTACCTTGCATGTATATTGTTGAGAACGTGTCGCAATTAGTCGTGGATATTTCGGTCACTTCTTTCCAACTCACAATATTCATACCACGAAGATTCATACTTTTTTCAACATCGTTAATCATTATGCTGCTATAATTACCTGCATTTGATCCGCCACTTTTTATCAGTATATTTTCACCACCTACTTGCCCCTCCCAACTTAATTCTTCAGGAGAGCATTCTTCATGCAACACCTCATAGCTAGCTTCATCAGTTTTGCGAGCCAACCATATATAGCTACAACGGAGCTTACTTTTATCAATTAATGTAATCCCTAATTTCTTAACTTCTTCTAAGGTTATCTCTTTAATTTGCTGGCTACCGTCATCTTTAATTGAAATTATAACATACGACCCGATTTCAACTTCCTCCAGATATTGTGGTAAAGATTTGCCTTGTGCAAGCTCAACATTATAATCATAGCGATTAAATTGAGGTATATAGATGCTTGAATAAAAAAATATAGGATTCCTATTCGTTTCTAGGTTCAGCATAGAAAAATTTCCAATCCATATTTTGTTTTTCCTATAAAACTCACTAATATATGCTGCATATGTTAAGCTAATCTGATTTTTAGTATAAACTGATGCCGGAATGTAAATTGCTCCATCATCCAAGTTCGAGAAGTCTAGTTCAACATTCACAATTCCGCCTCCTCTGGATATCCACAATATATTGTATTATCTTCATAAACACTAACAAATGTATCCACCCTATGAACTCTTTTGACTTTAGAATCCATCAGGTCATATACTACAACATTCATCCCGCGTAAATCAGGAGAATATTCCTTCCCCTCCACTCTTATACTTGAAACATTCCCACTGTTGTATCCCGCACTCTTAATTTCCAAATGAATCGGCACTGTAAACCCCTTGATTTTGTGACCTGGCTTGAGCGTCTTAGATATTACATTGTCAGAAACTTCTTCATAAAGACTAATATAATCTCGCTCCCCCTTCTTCCAGATCACGTTAATGTAACTCGAACGCAGATATTCACGAGTCAACTTATGAACACCGTAATTTGCAAGTTTTTCTTGCCATTTATGATTTAAAGCTTGAGAACCGTCGTCCTTGACGGATAGAAATATTAATGTAAACGGAGCAACCTCGCTGAGTATGTCTGTAAAACTTCTCCCTTTTACCACTTTGATATTATATCCTTTCTTCCAGAGTAACGGCATTAGAACAGGATCATCAAAGTGTATTGTAGGTCGTTCTACTTGAAAATCAAGATTACTTTCCTTAACCACAGTTACACCTTTACTCCTACAACCCCCCTCAAATTCCTTGTATCCCTCTGCAGCTCGATACCATCGTGGGTTGAAAACAATTTTAGACTCTAACTTGAGATCACCCTCTAACAATTCATACCAATCCGAAAAAATAGCTGGGTTACTCTGTACGGAGTTGTCATACACTACTAAAGGCTGTTCTTCTTTTTCATCTAAACTTATTGGAGTATGTTTTTTTTTACTTTTCACTGAAAAAGAGACCAGTAAGGAAATCCACATGAGAGCAAAGGCTGCAGCAATTATATTCAAATTAAGTAAAAGCATGATCCTTAACCCCCATCTACTGCTTCACTTTTAGTAGCCCTATACATTCCATTATTCACTGTTGTATTTGAATATGTGTCAGCACGAACCGATTTTAATATTTTTGATGTCTTCATATCTACAACCACAATATTCAAGCCACGCATATTTAAACTATAGGGAACACCATTAACATTGATTTCAGAGCGATTTCCAACAAGTGCCCCCTTACTAATAGCACTAAGATTAAAAGGAATATAGAATCCATTAAAGAACTGATTTTTATTCAAATGAAGTTCCAATGCCGTAATTGACCCTTCTTCAAAAAATGAAGTAAACCCCTTATTCTTATAGATCAGATTAATGTAGCTAAAGCGGTAATTAAGACCTTTTTTCAATTTTGATATTCCAAATTTTTCGACCTTGCTGTGATATGCCTCATTAATTTGATTAGAAGCATCATCCTTGGCAGTAACTACAATACAAACATCATCAGGCAAATTATCTAGGAAACTCTCCAATGAGATCGATAAGGCATGATCAACAAAATATCCTTTATCTCGTATAAGATCAATGTACTGAGGGTCTTCAAAAAAAATATCTTTAATATTATTTTCAAAATTGATTGTTGAGAAAAACTTAACATTACGATTTGTTTGTTTAAAATAATATTTCTCAAGGTTGTGCAGAACTGAAGGATTATCCTTTGTTTGTCTTGTATAGATCATTTCCAGGTTTCTGGACACTGGTATTATGATAGCTTCATGATCTGCGATGGATAAGAGTTCTTCTAATTTAGAATTGAGATCTATTACATACCCATCGTCACCCTCCTTCTCAGATTGGTTACCTATAAGAAGATCCCCTGTGATCAGATACTCTGACTTAATAATTTGTTGTTTGCTAAAATCAAATTGCTTTTCTTTTTCTCCAGATACCGGTAATATCATTCTGTTTATTTTACGATCAAAAAAGGTGCTTTCACTATAATTTCCAGAGGAAGAAGCGTAGCAGAAAAAATCCTTGGATACAAATGATCCCAAAGGAAACTGTATTAACGGGATTGTTCTGTTCGGAGATGATGTAAATAAACTTTCTCCCATTGCATAAGAGATTTCTGGTAGTCCCATTAAATGAAGCAAGGTTTGACTTATATCCAATGTGCTACCAATTTTAGGCGAAGAAAGATTTATGACCTGATCCGGATCGGCTGTTGATAAAATAAAAGGTACTTTAGCCGCTCTTTGTTGATTAACAGTCTTCAAAATGTTCATTTGCTCAAATTCTAAGATGTCAAATAACTCTGGGAGATTCTCCAGTGTTACTCCCTCATGATCCCCGTAAAAAGCAAACACTGTGTTTTTGTGTAACCCTTCCTTAACTAACTGATTATAAAAGTGCTCTAGTGCCCGATCAGTATAGTTGGCACTCTGATAATATCGAGACATGAAATTAGTCTGATCCTTTTCTAACTTCAGCCCCCAGTATTTCTGTTCCAATTCAAAAGGAAAATGTGAGGTTAAACTTATCATAAATGAGAAAAATGGTTCTTTCATGTTTTTAATTTTATCGACAGATTGTTTAAAAAAAGAACTGTCAGACATCCAGGTAGAGGCCCTTTCTGAAGAATTGAAATCCTCTTCTGCATAGAAGGAATCAAATCCGTGAGTTTTCATCATAATTCTTCGATTATAAAAATCGCCTTTAAACCCGTGAAGTGCCGCGGTCTCATAATTATTTTCCTTAAAAATATGTGCTAGACCACGGTACTTCTTATCAAAGTGTTTAAAATTAATAATCTCATTCTTCAATGGATATAACGAATGCAAAGCCGCAAACTCCGCATCGACAGTATGTCCCATAGCAAATTGGCTGTATACTTCTGTAAATTGTATATTTTCACGAGCCATGCGATTAAGAAATGGCGTTACTTCTTGACCGTTAACCTTGTGATGAATAAGGAACTGCTGGAATGATTCTAATTGTATAAGAATCACATTTTTACCCTTCCACTTTCCGAAAAACTCATCTTTTTGTCTTTCTTCCTTTTGTTGCGATTCTTCGAAATTCGTATCATGATCCTTTTCTTCTTCAAACATTTTAAATAGGTTTTCGTGCTGTTCCTTCCTCTTCTGCTCATTCAAATATGCGAAATAATAAGAAAAGAACACACCAAATAAGTAAGGATTAACTCTTCCTTCTTTAATCTCCCTGTATTTAAGACATGTAAGGATGATAAGTGAAACTAACACAATATTTATCGCCACAATGCTATAAACTGAAATAATAACTTCTGCCTTAAAAAATATGATACCTGTCGCAGTGATGACATAAACAAATAAAAGAATCAAATCAACAGATTTCATTAATCCTTTGAGTGCCTGAACTAACATATCTCCGCCTGCGGCAGTAGTTTTGTTCTTTGAGAAAAACTCCTTTATCTGGACCCAAGGAATCAGATGTCCGAAAAAACGAACATGAATTAAATTAATATAATAAAGCAAACTAAAAAATGAAATCACAACAAGCAGTGAAACCTTACTCAGTTGGTAAACAGATTCAGATAACAATCCTATCAGTAGGCTCATAAGTAGTATATGAACCCATGATAGAGTTTTGTGGCCTAACGCTTTATTAATCGTTAAATTCCAAGAAAAATGCCAAACAAACACTAAAACAGAAATGATCAAAGAGGACATATACATTCCCTTTCTCTAAACAAACTTCTTCACAACGTCTGGCTCAAAATAAACTTCAGCATCTAGAGGTAGCCACTGTATTCTTGCAAAATTAAGATCCAACTCCGGTTTTTGTCCCGATCTTATAAAGACTTTCATCCCTTGCTTCAAGCACTGTATAACATATGGAAACCATTTACTTTGTCTTACATTTGGACCGATTACAATCTCAATTATCTCATTTTTTGAATTACCTGCTGAATTATGATCCCATTCCACTCCTTGTTCCTGAAGCAACTCTTTAACTACATCTTTCCAACGTTTTTTCCAAATATCTTTATTAAACGCTTTGGAGACTTCAATAGCATTCTCACCAATTTTTTTCATTAGTTCAGGGTTATCCAAACAAGTTCTTACAGCTTTCTCAAGTGAAGCTTGGTCTGGGTGAATCAGCAACCCGTTATGATGGTCAATAATGATATCTGTGAGCCCACCTACCCGGGTAGCAATTACTGCATTCCCCGTTGCACAAGCTTCTAAACAAGATAGACTGGTACCTTCACTGTATAGGGTGGGGATCAATACAATATCTGCTTTCTTATACACAGCGTGCATATCCTCAGGTTCACTATGATAACAATATATTCTTCCCGTCCATTGCTCCATCTTGTCATATATTGCTTGCAAGTCTTCAGGAAATCCTTTTCCTACGAAATGAAACTCTGCATTAGGATAATCATTTAATATGTTATCAACGATAGCAAGAGTGATATATAAACCTCGTGGTCTATAAAGCCTTCGCGGATATACAATTCTTATTTTCCCATCTTCTTTCCTCTGCACCGGAAAGAATTCAGTTCGATCCACGTAATTAGGTATTGTTTCTATTTTTAAGGAGGTGCCATATGAAACGGTTTGGAACCAATTAGCTGTATTAGTATCCACTGATACAACTTTTTGCAGATCATTTGCACTCTGAATATATCTCTCATTAACATTCCAGAACTGAGTACCATTTTCAAACTGGCTATGCGGAGAGTCCCACGCAACCCCGTGACTGATCCCTATACTAGGATGTGCTATATTAGGATAGGATTGAAAAAAAGCAGAATAAATATTCAACATGGAATGCCCTTTAGCCATATAATCAAATCTCCGACTAAAAGATAAGAGATTTTCCATGGTGAATTCATCCATATCTAGCATTTCATGGCCTAAGCTATACACATCTATATCCTTGTATTTACGGTACCATGAAAAGTTTCCATATTGATAAATGTTCAGTTTCAACCCCAAATCTTCACACACCTCATGAAGGTCTACTAGATAGCGTTCCGCTCCACCTGAATAATAGTTTTCTCCTTTGTAATCCAAAAATGTAGCTGCAAATACATTAACTTGTGTTTTGTCATAAACCCTATTAGCAAGAACGGGTAGAAATGCTGGTATTTTCTCTAAAACATCCAAAACAGTCGACGTTCTTTGGTTCCACTGATTTTCTCGGGCAATCTTGCGCAAGTGATGGATTGCGTTCGATTCCATTCTCCAAAACGAGGGTTCCAAAGATACAAACTCATCCGTATTCACTAAAGTGATACCAGGTCCCTCGTACTGCAATACTTCCGCAATAGGGGTAGTAATAATAGGTTTACCTATTGCACAGTATTCAAAAAATTTTACAGGGGAAACCGCATTTGTAAGATCATTTACCAAAAAGGGTATAATCATTGCATCAAAAAATGTAGTATATTGCTTCAGTTCTGAATATGGTTTTGGTCCCAATAGATGTACATTTTCCGGGAATTCGATCTCAGTCAGGCCGCAATAACCAATCAAAATAATTTTAATATTTTTCTGATTCGCCAATTTTGATATGAGTTCAACGTCAAACCATTCTTCAATTGCACCATAATACCCAATGATCTTGCTTGTTCCATCTATTAAAGGTGATAGATCTTCAGGCATAACATTTTTTTGATTTGTTATAACAAAATCTTCAAAATTCACAGCGTTAGGTAGATACACTGCATCTTTGCGTTTAGAGACATATTCTGATAAGGCTTGTGCTGAGTACGTAACAATATCAGCTTCATATAGATTTTGATAATGTGCCGCTAACATACCTTTATCATAGAACGAGAAAAAATCAACCCGATCTAAAACGTCATACCAAATTGTTTTATGAGGCAAATGCTCAATCCAGGCATTTTGCATCAACCAAGAATTGAATACTAACACATGATACGTTTGTAGCGCTTGAAGCAGATGACCCTGATTGGATATAACATACATCCCCTCTTGCTCCTTATGTATGTCAATACTTTGCGATGTATCGCAAAAGAAACAAAGGTATCCTCGCTTAGCCAAATCCAACATCATTTGCTGTGGTCTTTGTACTGGATTCCAATGTACAGCATTAGGGTACACTACAATCCCAGTATATTCATATTTCTGTATAATCTTAATTATTTGAATTGCTTCTTCAGAGATGGGAGACTCAACAACTGTTTTATAATATTTATACTGCGCATTATACTCTGTATAATATAACAAATCATATTTTGCTAGCTCATAATTTTGAGTAGTCACTCTTTCATTCAGCTGCTCGATAGCTGCTTTCTTTTCAATGACAGTTATTTCACGGTTTAAAAATTCCGAATTCAAGCTTTCCAGTTTCATCTGCTGATTTTCTTTAATAAGTTCCATCTGCTGTAAAGCTACTTGCACACTGTTAATTTCCTGACGAATGATTGAGTATGGTTTAGCACTGTTTTTATTTATCATGATTGAAGGACTCCCCAAAAATCATTTTAGTCAACACTTCATAGGATCCTTCACAAGGTTTCCATACCATTGAATCATTTCTTGAGAGAGTGTATCTCTTCCACCTTCGATTAGAGTACGTAACCATATCCGCAACTTCGAGCAACTCAAAATGTTCCATTTTGGAAGTTGCTTGTCCCCCCCACAATAAGTGGCCATCATTACATATGTCATACCAAATATACTTTTTGTCAATCAAATCTAACAATGCTGTTTGCTGTACAGAATTCACCAATATTAGAGGTACGATGTCTATTGATTTTAACCAACTTAATAGTTGAACTTCGCTTTTATATGCATAGTTATTTTTTGAAATGCGCTCAACATCATTTTCTATATCCCTTTCAAAATGAAAACATACATACTCTCTCTCAGCCAAATCCTCCATTAGTTCACTAGCTCTCTTTATTTGGAAATCCAATCCATCCAATGAGATAAGGACCTTCATAAGTTTTTCATTTTCTAATCCAATTAGGTTAAAACATTCAGGGTCAACCGATTCGTATGCTGCTTGATAATAACTCTTTCTATTTAAATAATCATTTTCGAATGGAACCTGGGATCTAGCATTATTTAAAGAAATTTCCATACTATCAATCTGAACTTGTAATATCTGCAATTCCTGCATATAACCATTGATTTCCAGATCAATGTTGGTTAAATTCTCAAGAATCGCTTCCGTTTGCTTTTCTAGTTTAAAAATATCGAATGTCTTTTTTTTATATACAGATTTCAAATTTTCTAATTGAATCTCCAAATGTTCCTGATTTAAACGTTCATCTCTGATAGCATCAATATTCATTTGATTAATCAACTAACTTACCCCCTGGTTAAACAAAACTCAGATATATCCACTTTTTCTTCAACTTCTCATGTAACTCGTTCCAACCACCATGACTGCCCAATTCAATTTTGGACGAAAGAGATCCTTCATGAATTCTGTAGTAATAGAGGGGTTCGGAATGATAAATAATTTTACCTTGCAGTGCAATTCTGATTGCAAAATCTCTATCTTCTATCCCAAATAGTGATTCGTCAAAAACCCCTGACTTACGTAGTATTCTCGTTCTCCAAAAAAATGAAGGCCCACTATTCTGTAATCCATTAAGTTTATAGTAGGGTTCCTTTTTAGTACCAATAATGATTCCATCCTCATCCACATGATAATATGAAGAGTAAGCAGCCACTGCCGTCGGCTCGCTCTCCAGTCTTAAAACCATTTTTTCCACCCATCTCGAGTGAGTGAAATTGTCAGCTGATGTCCATGCCATAATGGATCCAACAGCTTTAGTGATCCCGTAATTTATTGCGCTAGGAATTCCTGAATTATTCTTTATTCTAAAGTATTTAATTCTACTATCATATTTATATCTATCAACATATTTCTTGACATCAACAGTTGATCCATCATCAATGATAATCAACTCCAAATTAACGTAACTTTGCGAGAGTATACTCCTAATGCTTTCAGACAAGTACTGGGTATCATTGTAAACAGGTAGAATGATACTCACCAAGTTATCTTTTTCAATAGCGGAGATATCCAAAGCGGTTGTGATATCTTCCCTCTTAAACAATAAAGCCCATTCTTGGAGATTTAAATATTCAAACATTAGTCCTAAAACTGATTTACCATTAGGAGAATCTTGGAACACCCCTAATATGGTTCGTACAATCGTGTCAATACCATCATCTTTGAATTGCATTTGGATTACCTCGACTAAACGATATGCGCACTCCAAGTTTTTAAACGAGGAAACTTCCAGACTTTGACGAAAGGACTTAATGGCTTGATCCACGTCACCTATTTGCCAATACAGCTCTCCCGTCTGTGCCCACCAATGAGTCTCCAGAATCTTTAGGTGCTTTGTCTCAATAATAGGATTCGATTCAAGCACGTCTGTTAATAATTGTATTGAGTCCTTTTTCATTTCATCAACCGTTACATTTTGCGCAAGCTTACTGTGTAGATAAATAAAATCAAAAACATCTTTATCTGTTAAATCATTATCTATCATGTCATAAACAATATTAGCTGCTTCATCAATTTGCTCCAGACAAATATAAGCAAGTGCTTTGAAAAATTGAGAGGATATCCAAAAATCCTCTTCACTAGCAGTTGATTGTTTAATTACTTCTTCATACCTCTGACACCCAAAGTTTGTCAACATTCTATTGAATCCAGACTCCATTGAGACTCTCTCAATATAATGCTTCTGTCGCTCTTTGGGGACCATGAGGGGTTTTTCTAAAGCAATCATGTTTTCGTGATAGTTATCTCCATTATACAAGGAGTTTTTTTCTACTCTAAAATCGTTATATTCAGTATGGCTTACATCCCATATACGTTTTTCCTGCCACGAACAGCCTACTCGTTCAGAAAATCTATTTATAACGACCTCATTTTTATAATTATTAATATGATGGATAAATGTTTCTAAGTTAAAATCTGATGTTAATCGTTCGTTAGCTTCCCATTTCCATAAGTACTGAGTGTTATTCTTTTTCACAAAACTGGAAACTGTTTTTTTGCCAGTCCGCTTCATAAAAAGTTTGAATTTTATTTTCTCTCCATAACAACTTAATCTGTTGATCGACTTGGAATTTCTTATCACACCATACCCCAATATGATAATTTACATCTCTTAGCTTCTCCTTAATGTGAAGGACTAACTCTTCCCAATCATATTCTAGTTCAGGGTAAGTAATCAAAATTGACAGATTCATATCCTTTACCTCTTTCATAGATATACTCCCATTTAAATTTCTATAAGACTCTTGTCTTCGTTTATATATTTGTTTTCTTTGTGATATAAAATAGTCAGGAAACATTTGTTTTTCCTGTTTTACTGAATCAAACCATGAGTCATACCATTCTAGAGCTTCTTCCCAAAGTGACTGACTAAAGCATAATTCTCCAGCAATACAATACGGGTCCGAGTAATGAGGGAGTTCAGCAATACAACGTTCTATCATTTCCCGAGCTTCATTTGTTTTGTTTAAGTGTACGTTGGACATGATACTATAAAAGTAGGATTGTGCTCTACTGTATGTTCCAGTAAGTGGGATCAACTCCAAGGCCTTTGAAGCGTTCAGGAGACTCTGATTGTAATCACCAGAATTATAAGCCTCATTGGCTATGTATCTGAAAGTTAATGGATTAGAGGGGTTCTTAGTTAATTCATTTTTTAAAAGTGCCATATTTCTTTGATGCTTTCGCTCTTGAAATTCGGGGGAGTATCCAGAATGTATTACCCAAGCATATGGACAGTTTTGAACTGTTTTCTGAAAACCATCTTCTGCAACACAAATTATATTCTCATGTACGCTCCCTGTATATCGAAAGAACATTGGTGAAAACAATCTTTCCGCATGAGTAAGAGCCATCACTTTCTGCGGCTCTCCGGTTCGTATATGTCTTACTTCAAGCAAAAGTACATCCGTTGAATTAAAGAACTTGTCCTGTAACCAACCTTTAAAACTAACGTCATTTGACCAGACAAATTCTTCATCTGAATCTAACCATAAAACCCAGTTGTCATTTCGGACTAATTGAAGACAAAAATTTCTTGCTTTCGAAAAATCATCACACCAAGAAAAAGAATGAATTTCTGCTCCTAGTTCCGAAGCAATTAAAACCGTAGAATCATCCGAACCTGTATCTGCAACAATTACTCTGTCTACATGATTTATCAAACTACTTATAGCCAGACCTATTGTATCTTCGTTATTCTTTGTAAGTATACAAGCAGAAATAAACATATGTTCCCCCTATATTTCAGGATCACCCCAAAGTCGCTACATATTGTAGCAACTTTGGGGTGATTAAATTAAATAGACGGGTCACTATTGGAGATTTTTTCTCCTTTGTTGAGCAAATCGTTAGCGGATTGTTTGTAAGCTTCAAATTTTTCATTTTTGATGAAACTGTCCGTAACTACTGCTACCTCTTTACGAGTTACCTGTTTTTTCGGGTTGAACTTGCCACTGTCAACAGGAAGCAATTTAGCATCAATTGCAGCTTGTACATAAGCTCTCGCCCAAGGACTAACACTGTCTTTATCAGAGAATGTGAGATTATCCCCTTTTCCAACAATGCTTGTTTGAGTAACACGCACCAAGATTACAGCTAGCTCTTCTTTAGTGATTATATCATTAGGTCTGAACTTGCCAGATGAACCTGTGATTACACCCAGTTTCTCCAAAGCATGGATGTATTTCAACCCCCAACTGTCAGAGCTTACATCCTTAAAGCTAATGTCAGGGTTGTCAGACAATTTGAGGTTTAGAGATCTAGCTAAAATCGCCGCTACTTGAATGCGAGTCAATTTACCATCCAGATTCATGTCCCCATTTTGGTTTCCAGTTAAAATCCCCTTGTTCATGAGTTCTTTAACTATAGTCTGAGTTACATCAGGTGCTACTTTTTCATCAGCAGCATATACAGATGCTTGCCCCGCCAAAGAAGTCGCCAAAAGAGTTGATGAAAGAACATACTTCGTGATTTTATCCTTTTTTCTTTGCAAACGTGCCATCCTCCCAGAATCTACTATGTATGTTTATGAAAACATCATGGTTATAATATCATATTGATCTATTTAATTCCTGTAAATAACATATATAAAATGTTATTTACATCCATTATACTCAAAGATATTTTCCATTCTCCATACAATAGAAGCATATAGGAGGGAGAACAATATATAAGCAGTAAGTTCCATTTTGACTCGATACACTCTACCTCTCATCTCTCCGTTCGTGATAGACCTGATAACAAACAGTTAGTGACTTGGGACCTTTAAACGAAATGATGTAAAGCTCGCTTCAGATACTTAGAGCGGACACAATTTATTCCCTTCATTCATATCAAGGATTTCAATGTATCCCAAAGCTATGGCAGGCAACTTGAGGGGAAGGTTGACAAAAACTCATCTCAAACGAAAAACACTTGTATTAAATTTTTCTTTTGATCCAAAGTTTAAAGCAAACTATGGTCAAATCAATTTTTACTTTATCGCTATGAGGAATTCTATCATTATATGAATAAGGTATATTCTTCCGGCGATAAAGCAAGCCTATCTCAAAGTGCCGGTCGCTTTTAGATTACGGAGGCGATCGCTTAATCTAATTAATTTCCATCCACAAATCATTCTTAGAATAAACCGCACCATCCAGTATTAAACATTGCCTACAAACAAAAAGATGAGGATTGTCCACTAGGGCGACCCTCATCTTTTTCAATTCAAATAAATAACTACAACAATCTTAATATCTTTTCGTATCTACAATAATGCTATCGACAGCGTAGGACATCTCATATGCATTTTTTTGCGTTTTGGCCTGCTTGCGTTGAATGAGCCAATCTTTAGCTTCAATTTTCAAGCTATTAATACGCATCAGAATTGCATGATCATTCTCCATTACGCTCTTAAGCCTAGCTTGTTGAGCCACAGATGCTACACCCATACCTTGCTGTAACATGGAATCAATAATCAACTGACGCTTGTCCACGAATTGCTCTAATTCTTCTGAGTCCGCTTTTTCGATTTTAAGCATGAGATCATGTGTTAACTGTTCTAACTCTGTAATCAGATCATCCATGAACGGCTCCAAGCTCAGATGAAGATACCATTTTGCTTGCCTGGACCCAAGTCTCTTTTAACTCTTTCAAATAACCCAAAGCTTCCTCAGCCGGTTCAGCATTCTTCTTCGTATTGGCATCAATAAGAAGAAAATTAATATATTCATATAGTGCATTAAGATTTTCTGCAATATCAGAAGAGCGATCCAATGTAACCGATAACTCGCTAACAATGGTTTGTGCTTTCCCAAGGTTTAGACTAACCTTCTGATAATCCTTGGCACCCAATCCATCAATCGCTGTCCGCACAAAACGAATAGCTCCATCGTACAACATAATCAACAACTGACCCGGTGAAGAGGTCTGAACGGACGACTGACGATATTGATCATATGGAGACTTAATCATATTTACACCCTTTCAATCTTGAATAAATGTTTAACTTGCAAAGAAGCTGGATAAGCTGGACGCCTGATTCTGGTACTTCGTCATTGCGGTTTCCATTGCGGTGAACTGTTTGTAGTAACGATTCTCCATGTCAGTCAATCTTCTTTCTAAAGCGGTGATTTCAGTGTTGTATCCCTTCAGCGTTTTACCCATGACGCTCTCTTCCTTGTAAAGGCTGTTAACATCACCGCTAAATTTGGTCGTACCTGCACGTTCTGCAACTTTGGTCATTGCTGTATCCATCTCTTTGTACAGCTTGCCAAAAATGGAGTTATCCGCACCCGTTCCAGTACCTTGCAAAAGATCGGAGATCTGCTGCGGATTATCCATTATAGCCGTTTTGAACTTTTCCTCGTCCAGATAGATTTTCCCATTTTCATAATACTTACCGCCCGTGATGCCAATATTGCTTAGTTCTCCCATTTTCTCGCCCATGATGGTTCTCATCGTAGAAGCGAGGCTGGTGAGAATATCATCATTTTTGAGCAGGCCGCTCTTGGCCTTTTCTTCCCACAGTTTAATGTCACTTTCTGACATGGCACTGCGCTGTTCGGAGGTAAGCGGTTGGAAGGTTCGATACTTTTCCTCACCAATTTTCGTGTTTAACATAACAAGCATTTTATTGTAATCTTCAATGAAAGCTTTGACGGTTTCAAGTGCTTTATCCGGATCGCTTTGCGTTGTAATTGTAAAGGGGTTGTCTGTGATTATGTCATTCCCATTCGAGTCTTTTGTTTTCGTGACAGTTTCCTTTAAAAGATTCATCTGCACACCATTATAAGTTATTACATTACTCGTAGGAGGAGGGCTCAATTTAACTCCATTAATAGACACACTTGCATTAAGACCACTATTTTCCACATCGTCTAGGTTTCCACCGAACACGTCAAACATAGAGTTTTCCTCAGCTTTAAGTGTTCCCAATTCGAGTTTACCACTCCCACCTAACTCTATTGCGGAAACGGTGAACTTACCTGTTAGTTCATCAAAACTTGCCTTCACATTCATACTAGAATTACTATTGATTTTCGCAATGACAGAAGAAACCGTATCTTGACCAGTAAATGTCATCTCGACATCATTTATTTTGATTTTGTATTTTTTTTCATATTCACTTGTCCCTAAACTTGCCGTTGATTCTCCAGACTTAATTCCCTTTTCTAGCTCTGCAAGTGATTGCTTGGAATTATATCCTAGACCTTTTCCATCCGTTTGCTTTGCTTTTGCGGTAGCCAATTGTTCGACGGACACTTCCATTTTTATTCCGTTAGCTGCTGCACCCGCTTCGGCTTTAACCGCATCCGTGTTGCCTGTTACCACTGCTTTTTGTGTATTAAGGGCTGCAGACTGCCTGTATGTGTTCTGTAGTTTGGTATTGCGGAATTCATACATCTTACTGTTCAATTCACGGTAGCTATCACGCTGCCATTCGAGAAGTGTCTTTTTCTGGTTCAATTTATCCAGTGGAGCTCGTTTGGCTGTCATTAGTTCTTTGACCATACTATCAATGTCCATACCGGAGAATCCGTTTATACGCATAAATTCAACTCCCCACTCGTTAGAATATAATCTGTAGTTTTATACTTTCTCGTCGATCAGGATGCCCGCTATTTCCATCATCTTGGCTACCAGATCCAGTGTCTTCTCAGGCGGAATCTCGCGAAGCACTTCACCTGTTTCCTTATTTAGCACCTTGACCATAATATCATGTGTCTTCTCATGGATGCTGATGTCCAGTGTCGTTTCTGGACCTTGGAGGGCTTTCACTGCTCGATCAATGTTACGGATCAGTAGCTCTTCGCCCACAGATAAATTCATACCCTGTTTTTCTTTGGTATAGGCTTCTTTCGCTGTCTTGATGTATGATGTGTCGGTTCCCGCTTGAGAAGCGCCTGCCGGGTGCTGTACCTCTACTGCAGGGCTTGCAGATGAGGCAGCAGATAAGGAAAATTGAATGTTCACCCTTGAACGACCTCCAACTATTTCGCATTTATAGTATATATCGGCGTATGGGCTGTCCAGCTTTAGAAAATATGTAAAATCCCTAAAAACATAATTGATTTATCCCATGAGATTAACCATAATTAAATGTGAAAAAAATCACTAATGTGATTTAAAATTCATTTTATCAACTAAATACTTGGACTCATTAGCAATGATTTCGCCCTCTCTTTACGTAAGCTAAAGAAACCACGAAACCATTGCAATTTCATCTACCTCAATTAATGTTATTACTAAATTTTATATTTCACTATAGTGCTTTGTGCTATTCTAGCATTTATTATTTCTCTAAAATCACTATAATCAATCACAACGTTATCTGGTAATTTAATTTTATATTTCCCATCTATATGAAATGAAGGGATTTCTTCTTGTTCACTCAAAGCAATTATATCCTTATAACTAATTACTTTTGATGCGATGCGATTAAATATGAACTCACTTCTCTCAAAGTCTTCAATCGTGTCCACTGTAAGACTTGTATACTCCTTTCGATGGTCATCTTCTGGAACTAGTACTAAAGTTTTATAATTTTCAGGATCAAAAATGTAATAAAACAAATACTCACTCTTTTCAGGATCTATTGCTTGATAACAACGTTTTAATGCCTCAATATTCATTACCTCAGCTGTAGCACCAAGAGATAAATATTCTGCTCTTGAATACTCAGATTGGTATTCTTTGTGATACTTTAGCGTGTTTTCCAAGATATATGGGTCTGTAAAAATATTGTCACCCGTTATTCTAATCAAATGGGTTGCTTGTTCCAATTCAGCTATTCCTAACATTCTTTCAATAACGGAATTTTCACTTCCATAGAATATTTTAACATTATTTTTTTTAGCTATTTCTCCCAGAACACTATCACCTGGATTGTTGGAAGTAGCAATATATATTTCGTCAATTCCTTGAACTAGCTTCACTCGTTCTATGATATGTTCGATAAGCGCTTTGCCATTAATCTCTTTCAGCACTTTTTTGGGTAAGCGTGTAGAATTAGTTCGTGCAATGATACATGCTACAACTTTCATGGATTGCTCACTCCTTTAAATGAATTTAATTACAACAAATCACACCAATTAAGCAGCTCGTCCTGCTTCATATCTTTTTTTAGAGTTCTGCCTATCACATACTGCTCTTGATCAGGACTAATATGCGTTCCCGGTCTTTTGAATGTCAGATCCTCAGCCAAGATTATTTCCCCTTGCTTCATATCCTTTGTTAAAACAATACTACGTCTAAATTTATCTTTCTTATTTTGTTCAGCCTTCGATACAGTTCTTTGGAAACTACCAAGAGCATCAGAAATGATCCCACTTTCTTTAACTATCAATTTCATTTCGGAAGGATCTGCAGACACTTCATGATCCCAGCCCGGTAGGTCTTTATCTGTTGTGAAATGTTTTTCAATAACTGCTGCTCCCAACGCTACTGCAGCTAAGGGAACTGAGATTCCAATTGTGTGATCCGAGAATCCCACGGGGTAGGAGGGAAATATTCTCTGAAGCGTTAAGATATTGTTTAAATGAATGTCTTTTGGTGCTGGAGGATAAATAGAGATACAGTGCAAAATCACTATATTTTTATTGCCAGTAGACTCTATAGCTTGAACTGCCTGTTCAATTTCGGCCAGCGTGGACATTCCTGTTGAAAGAATAACAGGTTTCATTTTCTTTGCAATATATTTCAAAAGTCTATAATTGTTGATATCCATCGAGGCAACTTTATAAAATGGAACTCCAATCTCATCCAAAAGATCAACCTCTTCCTCTGAGAAGGGAGTCGAACAGAACTCTACACCCTTCTCAGAGCAATATTCTTTTAAGATGTAATGTTGTTCTTTACGTAAATAATACTTATCAACCATTTCCTCTAGAGACCCAAAATGCTTTTTAGCTGAATCATCATACTTTTGGTTACGATCATACTCAGCTTGTGCAATTAATGACTTGTTAGTCCATGATTGAAATTTAACCGCGTCAACCCCACATTTTACTGCAGCATCAATCATTTCCTTCGCAAGTTCCATATCACCATTGTGGTTAGCTCCAATTTCAGCAATAATATAGGGCTTAGTATAATTTTTAATTTCCTTGTCTTTGAATTTCAAAAGTTCCATCTCCAATCTGACCCAATTTTAAGTTTCCCCACCAAAAATCATTTGTTTCTTTAACGAGAGGAAATATATCAAACTTACTATCATCTAATCTATCTCTCAGTTTCTCATACAGCCTAAGCAACCGAGCGAATTCAGGATACAAAGTCTTAAGGTGCTCGTAATGCATAAGTTTCACCTCAATTTCCTTATGCACAGCATCTAGAGTATTACTAATTTCACCTGCAACATTATTCTCATGAATCCTGTAATAGGTTTTACATCGATCTACCTTTATCCCTTTACATCCTTCCATTAATAAAACAGAATACATGAACCAATCAAAAATAGGCCCATTACTCACATTCAATTTCTCAATAAGCTCATAACTGATTGCATTGAGATTTATTGCAGTATTACTTAGTCCCAGATAATTACATTCTAAAATCGAATCAATCTCATGTGTCTGTGCAGGTAATGTTTCAAAGAAACTCTTCAGTCGATCAGAATAGTATAGCTCATTATAGTAAAAAGCTACGTTCTTTTCATATCGTGACTGTATTTTAGAAATTCTATTTTCAGAAAATGTATCATCAAAATCGCCTAAAACTAAAAGATCATATCCTAATTTTTTGGCTCTTTTTATAAGCTCTACTCTTAATTCAGATGGAAGGCTACCGGCCTTTCCATTCCATAAATGCACATGTGTATCAAAATATGAAATTAAGTGTTGAACCTCTCCATTATCAAGATTGTCGTTTAAAAGAAGAAGATCAAACTCAGTAGTATCTTGGCTATTAATAGACTTAGCATAATCAGTCAAGTACAAAAATGACTCCTTATATATGACAGTTCCAAACGCGATTTTCATGAAATCCACCTTCCGAACACCACTTCGTCCTTATCAGACAACCTTGCAGGGGTTCCCATAAGCCACAACATTATTACGTATATTTTCCACTACAACACTTCCCATACCTATAGTGGTACCCGAACCTATTTTTAATTGTTGTCTAATAACACTATTGGCTCCAACATGTGTATCTTCACCAATCTCTACTCCTCCACATAGTACTGTACCTGGAGAAACATGCGCAAAGTCACCAATTATACAATCGTGCTCAACGATTGCCCCTGAATTAACAATTGCTCCTTTTCCTATACATGAACCCGCATTGACAATTGCCCGTTTTCCAATAAACGAACCTGAGCCTAACTTCACATTTTCACTCACTATTGCAGACTTATCGGTAATAATAGGCATTTCAAATCCTATTTTACTTATAGTCTGAAAAAACATACTTCTTTGCTTCGAGTTCCCAAGGGTAACAAAAGCTTCGTTGTAACCTTTTGTAAATAATCGAGGTATATCTTTATCGCATCCAATAATAGAAATCCCAATGATTTCCTTCCCTACATTTTGCTTTTGGTCGATTATACCTATTTCGGATATGTTGTCATAATATAACAAGCTGTCCAATACAGATTTACAATGTCCACCTCCACCAATCAGCAGTATTTTTCTACTCATCTCTCTCGAGCCTTCTTCTCATCTCTTCCATTTCGTCTAGTTGCCCCATATCCAACCAACTATTTTCGCTTATAGGGAACACACCGATTTTAGCTCCTTTTTCTTTATACTTCTCAATAATATCTGGAAAACCTATCGCAGTATCCTGCTCAAGTTCTTCAATAACTTGAGGCTCAACAATGTACATACCTGTATTTGTAAAAAAGGAAAATTCCGGCTTCTCCTTTATATTTTCTATTTGTCCTGTTTCACTTATTTCTACAACCCCATAAGGGATTCTAACGTTTTTCAATGAACATACCATTGTAATCAAGTTCTCTTCACTTTTATGATGGTTGTATATTTTCTCATAATCTTCATCTATTAAAATATCACAATTGGATAGTATGAATGTGCTATTAATTTTACCCTTCAACAAGCTTAATCCCCCTCCTGTACCCAGAGGAATATCTTCATCGATGTAGTTAACTTCGTAATTTTTTTTTATTTCGTTAAAATAGGCTTTTATCATATTTTTTTTATGATTTACAATCAGAGAGAATTGATTGACTTCATAAGGTAAGAAACGATTAATAATATGTTCAACAATAGGAATCTCACCAATTGGAATCAGTGGCTTAGGTAAAATCTTAGTATATGGATATAATCTCGTACCCAAACCACCCGCCATTATTACAACCTGAGCATCCAATGAACGCTTAACTCCAAACTCCTCATCATTCCACAAAACAATAGACACAATATCCTTATTGTCATCTAGTATAGGGATGCCTTCTATAAAATTTTTCTTCATATAATCTCGAGCCATAGCCTTTTCACTCTCTAGCAAATATTTCGGTTGATAGTTTGCTATTTTACTAACTTTTTCATCCAAACTACCTTTTCTTAATATCCACCTCCTAATGTCACCGTTTGTGATCGTAGCTACAAATTGCCCCTCCCGCTCCACAAAAAGGATCTTTTTAGAAACTCTATCCAGAACTCGCATTGACTCTAGTACGGTGCAATTCTCGTCAATTAATAGGTCCTTTACATCCATGAAGATTCCCTCCGTGCTGTTTAGTGTCATTTATTCACTGGATAAGATAGAAGTTCACAAACATATTTTATGTCTGTTTCATTCAAGTTAGAGCTGCATGGAATATTAACGATATGTTCCAAATAATCAACAGCTCTTTCAATCCTGTATGCTTGATCATTAATATACGGCCTCTGATTATTAATTAATCCCCATATAGGTCTTGTTTGAACTTTGTTCTCAGCTAAAAACTTCATTAATCCATCTCGATTAAGAGGATAAGTCTCATCTACATATAAAGCATAGAACCAATAGTTTGCTCTGGTTCCTTCTCTATACTCAATTAGATGTAATCCTTCTATGTTGTAAACCAGCTCCTGATACAACTCGAAATTTCTTTTTTTTGTTTCGATGAACTGCTCTAACTGTTCCATCTGAGCAATCCCTAACGCGGCCTGAAGATTAGTCATACGATAGTTATATCCGACTTCATCATGGGTATAATATAACTCATCGCTTTTAGCCTGCGTGGTTAAATGTTTTGACCGTCTCAATAGTTTCTTATCGTTGGAAACAATCATTCCACCTCCACCGGTGGTAATAATTTTGTTTCCGTTGAAAGAATACACGCCAATATCTCCAATTGTTCCAGCATATCGCCCACTATAGAATCCACTCGTATAATGGGTTCCTAATGCTTCTGTTGCATCTTCTATAACTTTTAAATTATATTTACTAGCAACTTTCACGATTTTCACCATGTCTGTCATATTACCAAACACATGAACAACAATGATTGCCTTAACTTCTCTATTTGAAAAATTATTCAAAAGTTTTCCATCTATGAAGCTACACTGCTGTTCACAAAAAACTTCTAGCTTATCTGGGGAAATCGTTAGTGAGTCATCACAGTCCATAAAAACAGGATGTGCCCCAACGTATCTGACGGGATTAACTGCTGCTATAAAGGTTAAGGATGGTACCAGCACCTCATCTTCCCTTTTAACTCCACAAACCTCCAAAGCAATATGAAGCCCTGCTGTTCCGCTCTGACAGGACACAGCGCCCTCTGCTTGTACATATGCAGCGACACATTCCTCAAACTTAGTTACGAAGGGTCCTCCAGTGGATACCCACTCTGACTGAACAGCTTGAGTAACATAGTCAAGTTCATTTCCTTTAAGATTAGGTACTGATAGAGGTATAAATTTTTGTTCCATTTCTTCTCCTGACTATATGTTATACATATCAGATTTATATTTATCCAGGTTGTCCCTGAAGAACTCTATCGTTTCTGCCATTCCTTGCTCAAATGTGAATTGCTGTTGCCAGTTGGTTAAAGATTTAATCTTCTCGTTAGAGCCCAAAAGACGATCCACTTCACTTTTTTCAGGTCGTAGCCTTTGATCATCACATACAATTTTTGCATCAGGGTTAATCTGTCTAATTAGTTCCTCAGCAAGCTGTCCTATGGATATTTCCTGTTGCGTAGCAATATTAATTTCTTCACCGATAGTTAAACCCGTCTTAGCTATCTCAATAAAACCTTCCACCGTATCCTTTACATAGTTAAAATCACGTGTTGGGGTGAGAGAGCCAAGCTTAACCTCTGTCCTTCCAGCAAGGAGCTGTGTAATAATCGTAGGAATTACTGCTCTGGCTGATTGTCTAGGACCGTACGTATTAAAAGGTCTTACAATGGTTATTGGCATATTAAAGCTTCTATAAAATGATTCTGCTAATCGGTCAGCTCCAATTTTTGTAGCCGAGTACGGAGATTGACCTTGAAAAGGATGCTTTTCATCCATAGGCACATACTGAGCTGTTCCATACACTTCCGAAGTTGAAGTCACTAAAACTCTAGATGTATCAAGCTCCTTGGCAGCTTGTAAAACATTTAAGGTACCCTTAATATTGGTATCCACATAAGTGTCTGGTGAGTGGTAACTAAAGGGTATAGCAATAAGTGCAGCCAAATGAAAAACTGTATCCATCCCGCTCATTGAAGTTTTCACCCCATTGGGATCACGAATATCTCCGCTAAACACTTCGATTTCTTGCTTGATTTCCTTAGGTAAAGTATCTATCCATCCCCAGGAACCAAATGAGTTATAATATACAAATGCTTTGACATTATAACCTTGCCTAACTAATCGCTCAGTTAGATGGCTACCAATAAAACCATCAGCTCCTGTAACTAAAACTTTCAATACAATCACTCATTTCAAAAGTTATTCTAAGACAGAATGCATTTCCCTTAATATTTCCACTTAAACTTAATAAGTTTACTCTTCCAAACTCTTAGCGGCTTCCGCTAGTAAGTTCGTAATCTCATTTAATGCATAAACACCGATATCCAAGAACCCAAGGTTGGCTTTCTGTGCTTTGATTATATTATCAGCAGTATTAACACGCTCTATAGTATATAAGTTCCACACTGAATTAATCATGGCTGGCTGTAAGCAATGACGTAGTAACCAATTGTCCATAACTAATTTGAAAAAACCCTCTGTCTGATCAACCTTTTTCAGTGCTTCTTTTAGTTCAGTTTCAGAGGAATGTCCGTTTATTTTCAAGCGTCTAACTTGCTTTTGTTGTTTCTCAAATTGCAGTTTAATGTCATAAAGATATCTATACTGTTCTCTCATTACTTGCTTCATCTTCTTCTTCTCGAGAGGATAATTCTCTATACCTTGAAGTATTTCTAATACAGGTGTTATTTTAGTTTTACAATATTGTTCTTCCACTTCTACCAAACTTAACTGTTGGGTATGTGCTATTTTTGATCCACCTTCTGTTGCGTTAATTACAGTAAGACTTTTAGTAGCAATCTCCATCTCAAACCACGTTCTGAAGGTATTCCATGTTTCTGTCGTAGTAACTAATCCGCCGTAGTAACCTTCTGTCTCCAAATTAACTTTGGCTGAAAACATACTGTTAGTTAATTCTTCATCATCATAAATTGTCCCTCCAGCATGTGTTTCTCCAACAGCGTTTCCATACGCGAGATCCTGTCCTAATAATATAATGGGTGATGCTCCAATGTGCTCAGCAACCCCAAAAGCTACATGAGCGCAAGATAAACCAATACTAATAGAGTTATCACCTTTTAATCCTAGAACATCTTTTAACCAAATATACTCGCCCACTCCTTCTCTCATTGGTATTAAGAGCTGTCCATGATACTGTTCAAAGATTTCAGGGTACAAAACTAGCGGCCCAACAAGTGTTGACTGAACAGGGTAAGTCTTACCTTCATAGAAATAAGTATATGTTTCAACTTCTCTTTCAATTGAACAAATAAAGTCGGGAATAATCCCTTCATTGCAAAGGCGTTGAGCGATCGTGTCTACAGCAATAATTACTACGTTATCTTTCATAGAATGCAACTGCTCAATATTCTTATTTAGAGACGGGCCGGCAGCCACAACAACCGCTGGCACGTTTTTCATTGTGTTCTTAAGTAGTGATACATTTTTGGAACGAGTAAGATGCTTGAGGTTTTTCATGTTATGTTTGAATCCGATCAAGCTGTCTTCTACTGAATTTCCATACATCATTGTTTTATAGTTTACTATCTCTTTAATTACTCTTACTATGGCTACACTTGGCTGAATATCTTGTTCACGATAGAAATGCGTAAAATAAAATTTTATAGTTTTTACATAAAAGATAGCGTTCGTCAATAGAAACTTATCTAGAAATAATGATAAGTTACTGATCTTATCGGCAAATAAAACGACTCCAGTTGTTGTATGAAGAAAAGAAAGATCCTTCTGATGCAGAGAATAATTAAATAGAGAGCCATTAGGCTCAATAATGACTAATAAAGATTCACTTCCCTTTAACGCAATAACTTTCTTGATTTCCTCAACAGATTGTATGCCAACAACAAAAATAAGCTCTCTTTTTAATGGATTGGGTTGATTTGAGGCATCGAAATCACTTTTCAGAGTGAAGATTTTATTCCCATCCAAAAATATCTCATTTCCTTCGCTATTCACATTAATAGAAGATTGATTTAGTTCTTTTTCATCCGGCAATCCAATCCAATGGTCAGGGTTAGCCGATAGAATTTCAATATTACGATTCAATAAATCCATCATCCTTGTCCCCTTATGCAAAATTTCATCGTGAATCTACAATATAATTATAACAAGAAAGCCCCACCAAGTGGGGCTTTCTTCAAATGATAAAGAATGCATTTAAAATAAACTACCTCTAAGCTTTAATTATCTCAGCAATTGCAGTACGCCTTGCGGCTGTTGATTTGCCTGAGCCAACATAGCTTGAGCTGCTTGAGCCAGGATGTTGTTTTTCGTTTGGCTCATCATTTCTTTCGCCATATCAACGTCACGGATACGGGATTCAGCAGCTGTCAGGTTCTCAGAAGCTGTTCCCAGGTTGTTAATGGTGTGTTCCAAACGGTTTTGAACAGCACCCAGTTTAGCGCGTTCGCTGGAAACCAGGGAAGTTGCTTTGTCCAGAACTGCGATTGCTTTGGAAGCATCTTCACGAGTGGAGATGTTCAAAGCTGCTTCAGCTTTGATATCGTTGGAACCGTTAGTAACATTGTTATCTTTTGTGAAACCAGCTTGTCCAGCATTACCTGTGATTCCCAATGCCGCTGCACGAACATCGTTAATTTGCAAGGACATGGATTGACCTGTATTTGCACCAATTTGGAACTTCGTGGAGAAGCCTACGCCTTGAGCACCAGCACCAACGACTTGCTCAACGTTTCCAATTGCTGCAGTACTTGCGATACCCAGACCTAATGCAGTAGTACCTGCACCCAATTGAATATCCTTACCTGTTTCGGAAAGGAACTGAAGTTCGTTGTCTTTTGACAATGAAGCTGTAACTTTGCTGTCCAAGCCAGCTGCCTGCAAAGATGCATTCAAATCTTTAACGAGTGACTCCATAGCTGCTTTAGCAACGTTAGCATCAGTGTTTGTAGTATCATACGTTTTTGCAGTAGTACCGGTGTTCAGGTTAACAGTTACTTCACTCTCAGAACCAATAGTGAACTTGATTGTAGAACCAGAAGCAATGGATACAGCGGCTGCAGTAAGAGCTGTTGCTCCTTGAAGTCCTGCACGTTCTACAGTTGCCGGATCACCTTTAACTGTTGTACCGACTTGTGCTGCAGCCAAACCAAATTTAGCATTAGCTCCAGTAAACTTCAACTCACTTGTTGAACCAGAAGACTTCGCAGCGTACTCAAGCGTACCTGTAGCACCAACTTTAATGTCAACCAAATCAGACAACTTAACTCCACCAGATGTTGTTGCATCCAATGCCGTTTTCAATGCTTTTGCAGTATCTACAGCATTAGCAGTTGACGATACATCAACAGTTACGCTTGAAAGATCAAACGTTCTGTTATCAACAACGATAGTAGAACCAGCAGTAAATGCAATATCACCAGCTGTAATAGCTGCAGTCGCTGTTATTTTAGCTTGTGTAGCTTCTGTCAGCTTTTGGTTGTCACCGGAACCGATACCACCGTTAAGCAATTTTTGAGTATTGAACTCAGTTGTGTTACCGATACGGTTGATCTCGGAAGTCAGTTGGTTCATCTCGTCTTGCAATGCTTGACGGTCAGAATCCGTGTTTGTTCCGTTAGCGGATTGGTTGGAAAGCTCACGCATACGTTGCAGGATGGAGTGAGTTTCGTTCAATGCACCCTCAGCTGTTTGGATCAAAGAGATACCATCTTGAGCGTTACGGGAAGCTTGGTCCAAACCACGGATTTGGCCGCGCATTTTTTCGGAAATTGCCAAACCAGCAGCATCGTCACCAGCACGGTTGATGCGAAGACCGGAAGACAATTTTTCGATGTTTTTGTTAGTGTTGCTAGTGTTGATGGACAATTGGCGGTGAGTGTTCAACGCCGGGATATTGTGGTTGATAATCATTGAGTGTTTCCTCCCTGAAAATAAATTAGTTCCACATCCTTGTGGTAAACGCCGCGACATTAAGGTCGGCCGCCCTGCCGAAGCAGCGTCTAAATTATATATCGACGGAAGGTGAACAACTGTTTATAGCAAATCGGAATATTTTCAATCTTTTTTTAATCCATTATTTCTTAAGCGTTCCATAAACGCTTCAACATTAGCAGCAAGAGGTGTAGCAGACTCACGGTTAGCCTCTTGAATGGATGCATAGATCTCTTGACGGAATATATCAATATGTTTTGGTGCAGATATCCCGATGCGCACGGTATCTCCTTCGACTGCGAGTACCGTAACTTCAATGTGGTCTTGAATGATAATAGACTCGCCCTTTTTTCGTGATAATACCAGCATATTAAACCCCACCCTTCACGGATTTAGCTTGCTCTTCGTCATCAGACCAGATCAGATGGCGCGTCTCATATATAGATTGATGCAGTACAACTTGTTTACCAAGGCATTTCTGCGGATTGAGCACAACAGGTGCAAGAAGATTCATGGTAGATTTGCTCGCTTGGGAATGTATTGTAACCAGAGAATATACTGAAACCTGTTCTGAGATTTCCAGCTCTTCCTTGTCTACTTCGCTCAGTTCAAAGCTATAATCTGAAACAAACGTAAAGGGACTTACTAGTAAAAAGGACAGATCTTTTTCTCGAACAGATTGTAAATAACTAAATGGCGTATCTTCCCATGGAATTAATGCAAATTCAGTTTCATCTTCGAACCCTGGTAATCCTTTATGAAATTGATAGATATCTTTCTTTTGAACCTCTACTTCTCCCCACATGCTTGTCTGAATAAGAATAATAAACGCCTCCTTGGCGATGGTTTTTTTATACAAAAAGAGCCATAGAGGGCTGTTTCCGAGACCGTCTATAGCTCACATTATAACTTACAACCCCATATCTATAGCAGGCGGTGTATATTGCACTGATGAATACTGCTTTACATAAATGTCCAGCTTACCCCTCTGATACTCAATCTCCGGTTTATTCACAATGACATTCATTTCAGAGACGGCTGGTTCATAGCTGATATCGGGTGGCCTTGTAATAACTCGAGTATCTACATTATCAAATGAGGCCGGGGTTCTTGTCTCCGGAAACGGTTGAGGCTGCCAGTCTGAACCGATAATGTTGGCAATCGTGTTGCCTGGTTTATGAATAGCCGCCAACTCGTTGCCCTGTTGTACACGCGAGGCTATATTTTGCAAAAACTGCTGTTGAATTCCCGAATAGATACGGGCATTCATATCAATCATGTTCCCACCTGTGTAAGCTGAAAAGGCTCTGCTCTGATCCACATGGAGCTCGATTGGATGGCTCTCGACAGTTAGCTTCGCTGGCTTGGTGTTCAACTGAACATCCGCTTTCGGCTGCCGAATCGAGTATTGTCCTGGATCTGCATCAATATTCAGGATCGAGGGGGTGGTACGAATCTGAACGACAGGAAGAGTCTTCATAAGTTAACCCCTCCTTTATTATCTCAGGAAATCCACCAAAGATGGAGAGATAATTTTTGCACCTGCAGACAAGGAAGCATTGTAGATGTTTTCCTGAATTTTGGATTGCATTGCAAGTTCCGCGTAATCCGCGTCTTCTACCTTGGATTGCAGATCAGTCAGGTTGATGCCCAGATCCTCCAGACGACCCATCATCAAATCCACCCGGTTGGTTTTGGCACCAATCTCGGAGCGGATCGCCAGCATTTTATCTGTACGGCTATCAATGTTATCCAACTGATTGGACAGCTCTTTTTGATCGCCCTCAGTCAACGCCTTCATAATCGTATTTACAATGACAAAGAGGTTATCCTCTTCCGTCTCTGTTCCAAACACTTCATTCCCGCTCACATTGATAGGCAGCTGTACACTTTCACCCACAATGAAATTAATCTTTCCTTTATCCGTCACAATTGATGCAGCATTGGTTGTATCATACGTACCATCTGCATTGGAAGGGAATTCATATGGCTTCACGTCATAGGTTTCACCATTAAAGACATATTTACCGTTCAGCTTACTGTTGGAGATATCGATCAACTGCTCCTTGAGTTGCTTCACTTCCTCGTTGATGCTATCTAATGCAGATTGAGGATTCGTCCCTGTTGAAGCCTGTACCGTCAACTCACGCAGACGTTGCACAACATTACCTGCCTGATTCATCACCGTATCATTAAACTCCAGCCAGGAAACCGCGCTGTCTACGTTTTTCTGATACTGCTCATTGGATGACAGCTCTGCCCGATAACGAAGAGAGTACGTGATCCCTACCGGGTCATCAGAAGGTTTGTTAATTTTACGACCTGTCGCCAGTTGGGTTTGGGTGTTATTCATCTGCTGTGCATTCCGGTTCAGGTTCAAAAGCAACTGTGAACTTAGCATGTTATTCGTAATTCTCATGGTCCGTTTATGTCACTCCCTTCAATTATCTGCCTACCGTGCCAGTAGAATTAATCAATTTATCAAGCAATTCATCATATGTGGTCATAAAACGTGCTGAAGCACTATAAGCATGCTGGAACTTGATCATGTTAGCCATCTCTTCATCCAGAGACACACCACTAACCGATTGACGGCGCGTATCCACTTGTTCTACAAGAAACTCCGAGTTCGATGTCTGACGAGCGGCTTCCTGGGATTGGACCCCGAGCTGCCCTACAATCGCACTAAACTGAGCACCAATTGTTGCATTCCGAAGTTCATCAGCTGACTTCATTGGTGTATCTTTGAGGTTAGCAAGTAAAATTGCAAGTGTATTGTTCCCTTTGATCACGGTTTCTGTCCCAGAGGCATCCGTAGTCCGCAGCGATGTCGCAATTTTGTTGGGATCAGCCTGAATCACGGCATTTAAAGAGATATTGCCTGCCGTGATCGCTGTTCCACCATCTGCCGCAGTAAAGAAAGGCAGACCTGGTGTGGTTGTACCATCCATCGTATATCCAAGCTGATGCAAACCGTTGAGCCCTTTTACAGTTACCTTCGTATCCGTTGCTAATGCTCCCCCTGCGAGTCCTAAAGCATTCGTTGCAGGGATAACCGAGCCCGCCGGCAGCGTGATTTCAATATCACCATTTGCGAGCGTGTTCGCGAGGTCATCCATCTGTTTCTTATAATCACTGACCAGGGTATCCCTCGACTTGATCATACCGTGGACTTCACCATTCGTCAGATTACCTGCTGTATAGGCCGTATTCAAAAACGCTGTATCAACGACTGTCTGAACGGCTCCGCCTGTAACAAGTGCTTGGCCATTCATCTGAATCGAGTATCCTTGCAGAGAATCCGTGACCGTAATATTCATGATTTTGGACAGCTTGTCTGCCATCAGGTCCCGCTGGTCACGTAAGTCATTGGCATTGTCACCAAGAGACTCGATCTTAACAATGGAGCTGTTGAGGTTCGCAATGTTGCCCAAGTATCCTTGGATTTCACTGCTTTTCACAGAAATGTTACTGTCCAGATCCTGGCTGAGTGCATCCAATTGGCGGCTGATCTGGTTCATCGCATCCGTCAGGGCCAGCGTAGTTTCCTTAACAATTCGGCGAGCTGTAACATCCTCCGGATTTTTACTCAGATCCGACCAAGATTTATAGAAGTTATCCATAACTGTCCGGAAACCTGTATCGGATGGTTCGTTCACAATGGCTTCCAATTTCTCCAGCGTATCACGCTGAATGGACCAACTCCCGAAGTTGGTATTTTCATTGCGATATTGGTCGTCAAGGAACTTCTCGCGGACACGAGTAATGGAGTCGAACTCCACCCCTGTTCCCAGTTGTCCTGGTGTGGTGCTATGCAGAAAAGCAAACGGCTCCATTGGAATGGAAGCCTGCATGTTTACCTTTTGCCGGGAATACCCTTCCGTATTGGCATTTGCTACGTTATGTCCTGTTGTGCTAAGCGCAGTCGTCTGTGTGAACAAACTGCGTTTAGCCGTTTCAATCGAATGAAAAGTAGATGTCACCTGGTTTCCCCCTAATTAATCAGGCACGTGTATCAAAAAGTCCGATTCGTCCTGGATTTCCGTTCTTATCAGCAGGATGCTGATAAGTGGCATCCTGTTCCGGTCGAGAAGCAAACATGTCCATAGAGAGATCGATGAACATTAATGATTGTTCGATCAGTTTTTGATTTAATTGATTAATTTCCTTTAATTCTTGCAGTGTTCCGGCCAGCTTCTTCTGAACTTCGAACAATCGCTGTTTGTCAGCCGGATCAAAAATCAACTTGGAGATCTCGGTGACGTTCAAATTCAACATGGATTTGATGCCGCGCTCCTGAAGTAGTTCATGGACGGCGCTCATTCGCTCGCTTTCAAGCGGCTCCTGCTGCTTCATAAACTTGGATTCTTTATTCATGACAGCAATCAATTGATCCACGTCGTTTTTGACAATCGCCTCTCTCTTGATCTCGCTCAGTGCCAGCATCCCGCGGTGACTTTGTTCCATTTGCTGCAAAACAGCAATTAATCTGTCCAGTGCTGCCATTACTAATCACCTATTCCTTATCAAAAGACTTAAAGTACGGCAGTAATTTGTCAGCAAGCTTGCTGCTGTCTACCTGGTACGTTCCCGAGCTCACCTGCTCCTTCAGTTCCTGTATACGTTGTATGCGTGCCGCATCTTGTGTACGACTTTGCTCTTCAAGCATCTTCATCGCCTCCGGAGAAATGGATACTTCGTCCTTACGGCGGCTTTTTTTGGCGTCAGCCTGTTGATTGGATTCAACGTTCCTCTGATATGAATTGATTGCACCAATTCTACTCGGTTCATTGATTTTCATACGTGCTACACTTCCTTTACCTTAGGATTTTTTACATTATCATCATGGTATCGAACATTTAGGATAATAGAAAAAACCGATAATCTTTAATAAGTTTATCGGTACATTCCAAAACATTTGTTATAGCAAAACTTGTATTTAAGCCCTCGTTCCTATGAATCCCGTAGTTTGTCGACAGCATTGTAGGTTCGTCCGCCTATATTGCCGTTATCCTTCTGACCTACTTCCCGGGCTGCCCCAGCCAAGTCCTTGGTCAAACGGGTACGGCATGAGTCGCACATATGTCCTTCACGAATCAGCGTTCCGCATACTTCACAAGGATACATCATATTTGGGGCGTTTTCGATGGAAATCCGTCCCTCCCGGATGAACTTGGTAATCTGTTTGATAGATACCTCTGTTGCATCGGATAATTCCTGTATATTTGCACCTTTTTGTTCACGCAGATAGTCTACGCAAACCTGATATTCTTGTTCTATTTCTTTAATACAGTTCGAGCATACATCCCGAAAGTTCAACGCATATAATCTACCGCAGCGAGGACAATTACCCAGATTCATCGCTAAAACGCCCCTCTCAAACTTCCTCATTCCGAAGGAATAATAACTATACATTACCTTATTTTCTCACATCAAGTCCATAGTCATATTACGAATACATCATGAGGAAAGTATGCATGTATGCGCAATTCAATACGCTCTTTAACTATATAAAATAATAAATTTATCTCGAAGCCAAACTCATTAGCTGTCAAATCACCTTTTCTTATTTACAAACGACTACTTGAACGCAATCATATTAAACTTTTAAAAATATAGGACTACCAATATGGTCCATATGTCATTATTATTACTAGGTAAGAATTACTATTTATAGGCATTATAGATCACCTATATTGCTCAAGATGAGGAGATAGAGAGTCAGATGATTATAACTTCCTTGATCGTCGCAGCCACTTTATTGGTAGGAGGTACGTTAATCGTAACCTTCTGGAATGAAACCATTTCGTGGTTAAAGCGATCCATCCAAAAAGTTCAAGAATGGATTAAACGATCAATTTATGGGACCAAGCTGTTTTTGCGTAAACTGGGCAGTGGCTTCCAAGAGACATCGAAGCATTATGTGAAAGATCACAATGACCGCTGGAACGAAACGGTGACTACGCGGGAAGTATCAGCGGATGAAGTGCCGCCTGAAATACGGCAAATGGCGCACATGGGCGTTGAACGGGATATTACTAACGAGTTGGCAGCGAAGCTCCATACATAAATATGATGAGAGGAGGAATTCGGAATGGCTATCATACTGGGTATCATAGGCATTGTTTTAGGGATCGGACTCATTGTGTTTCTGATCAGTCTGGTCATTTCTCTAGTTAAGCTCGTGTTTGTTGCGCTGTATTACATTGTGAAATGGGCAATGATTATAGCAGTTCCTGTAGCAATTATTGCCTTCTTTATATATTTGTTTACTGTCATTGGTGCTTGGGCACTTCTAGTCATTGCTGCCTGCGTCTTAGTGATTTGGCTAATCCGATATCTGGGTCCGGAACCTTTGGAAATCCGCGTGACCCGGGTTTTCCACGAGAATGAGATCGCATCAATGGAAGATCTACTCAACAAGGTAGAGGGTGCTCCTAGCAGACAGGCTCTTGTGAACGTACTGGAGCAATTACATCAACAGGGCAAAGTGGAAATCATAGAGTTCGGATTGGAAGGCAGCATGTTGTTCCGCTGGACTGAACAAAGGGATTATCCGCAGGGCGTCATCACTACACATTTTATCGTAGATTAATGAACCCCCTCAGCAAAATTAAAAGGAGTTGTACATATGGCCATCGGTAAGAGGAGAGATCAACAAGCAGTCCATACGGAGATTTCAGCAAGTTCGGAAGCAATGCTTGAAACTAATGTTTCAAGGGAAAATAAAGAAAGCAGACAAGTGGAGAACACCCCCCTCTCTTTTATTCCTGTTCCTCCAAAATATAGCTTCAACGATGTTATCTTGCCTGAGAAAACACTAGATTCGATTCGAAACGCCCTTGCAATTAAAGAAAAAGGAGATTTGGTCTTTGGAGATTGGGGTCTTTCGCAAACACACAAACATGCCAGCAAGATCGGCATCAACCTGTACGGCCCCCCAGGCACAGGCAAAACGATGGTAGCACATGCAATTGCTAACCATTTGAATATGCCACTGATGATTATCAACTATGCGGACATTGAGTCTAAATACGTGGGGGATACACCCAAAAACTTAACCAAAGCGTTTCAGACGGCTGAACAAACTGGCAGTGTGCTTTTTTTCGACGAAGCAGATGCCATTCTTAGCCGCAGGGTTACCAATATGAATAATGCTACAGATACGAGTGTGAATCAAACACGTTCTGTAATGCTGACCCTGCTTAATGATTACAAGAGTATTATTCTATTCGCAACCAATTACATATCCAATTTCGATCCTGCCTTCATGCGGCGCATATTGGCTCATATCGAGTTTGAACTACCAGATGCCGAGGGTCGTGCCCGATTGCTTCAGAAGCTGATTCCACCGCAAATGCCTAATGACATCCGTATTGAAGAAACCGCGAGGCAATTTGACGGCATTTCAGGCAGTGACATTTCCAATGCCGTTCTGATGGCCGCATTCAAGGGCGCTGGCACTCCGGAACTTATTGTAAGACATGAACACTTATTCGAAGCGCTCAGCTCTATTAAGCAAAGTATCCAGGCCAACAACAATGTCACGATTGAAACCAGACCGGTTAGCGAGGCATATGTGAAACAGCAGCTTGGCAATCATTTTATCCAGGGAGGTCAGAATTAATGATATTTACAGCATTGTTAGTTGCTGCTGCGGCAGCAGCGACAGCAGGAATTATTGCCGCATTTTGGGATGATATCAGAAAATGGTTGAATACGCTGGTCAAGAAAGTGGTGAAGGCAGTCAAGGCTGCGGTCATTGGCGTGAAGGTCTTTGCCAAGAAAATAGCCGAAGGCTTTCAGGAAATTGCCAAGAGCTATCAACTGGACGAGGAAGGCAAATGGCATGAGACAACCATAACCAAAACCGTTCCGGAATCTGAGGTGCCGCCGGAAATTCTGGCAAAAGCGAAGAAAATGAACCAGGAAGTCGATATCTCGCAGGACCTCGAGAAAGAACTGAAGCTGGTAATCTAGAATAGCAAATAACGTTGAATAGATGGAGGCGGAAAGATGCAGGAGCCTGCGGCGAAGTCCCATAAAGGTATTATTGATCGATTTGAACTGTTAGAGAAGTATGTGCGGGAAGAAGTAGCGAAGCGAGTATACGACAACACTAAAAAAAATTATACCATTGATGAACTTGCGCAATTATATGATAAATCAACGGATGACTTGATTCTGGACGCGGTACGCAGAGAAGGCCTCGTCTTTGTCGGCGGAAAGCTGTATATCGCGATTACAGAAGATGAGCTTGGTTATGTGGTCGGCTTGGAGGCTTATTTCAAGCGACCTGATGGAGAATGGGTTGTCAAGAAAAACCAGTCGGCGGCAATGCCGCTGAATATCATGCTGCTGGACAGCAGGAATGAACTTAAGCGGTTGAAGCAGATTGATTTTGAACTTACAGAACCGGAAGCAGGGGGCGGAATGCATGTTTAGTAAAGTGATTGCCATTGGGGGTGCGCTGCTTGCTGTTACTGTGACCTATGCACTTTTTAGAATAAAACGAGTGAGTCCTATCCTTCTGCATGAACTGGCAGATCGGTATTCCGAAGGAAGTGACAAAATCATTCTGGCCGAGATGGAACGCGGAGAATTAACGTTTATTTCGGGCCGCCTGACCTTTGATTATGTGCCCAATAGCCGCAGAATAGCTGTGAAAACAGAGTTTTATTTTCAAAATACCAAGGGTGAATGGATCAAAAAAATGCATGAAGAAGTATTGTCGAGCCGTGTACTAACCAAAGAAGCAATAAACGAGCTGGTGGAGGTTCAGCGGGTCGTTTATGAGATCGACGCCCCCAAGCAGACGGCCGCAAACATTACGTACTAAGAGGAGGCTAGAATAATAGATGGAGCCAGCAATACTGACAACGACAGCAATCATGACAGAGAAGGCCGCTGAATCAGCTGCCATGCAGGAGACAGTACAAAAATCACTGGAAATCAGCCATAAAGCAGCGGAATGGAACGGTTCCGCAGAACTTGCACCAAGTCAGGAAACGATGGAGAAGCTAAACGGCCTGCTGGACAATGAAAATTATCGGAAGCTAAGTGAATTTCGGGAGCTGTCCCAGACTAATCCAGATGCCGTTCAGGAGGCATATAACAATGTCCAGCTTAAGGGGCAGATGGGCGAAAGCCTTATGGAGGCGAAACTCTCGCAATATGGTGAGATGCGCTCCCAGATTCCTGTCCAGCTTGAGAATGCAGCTGGCGGGAACCGAATTGATCTGCAAATAATGGAGTCCAATGCTAACCTGAGGCAGATCGAGATGAATATTCAGGGTGGCGAGATTACACTCGACCGTAATTATGACCTCATGAAAGGTGAATCCGCCTCCTTCGAAGTGAAGAATGGAGGACTTCCCTATCTCAGGTCCGAGTTGTTAAACGGAGAACTCCAGCAGCAGATCGCCGCAGGCAAGCAGATATCGGACCATTCGTTTGTTGTAATTAACGAGAATACAGCAAAAGCGCTGCTTCAAAATCCGGATCTTGCGGCCAAGGTGATTACGGAGATCGAGGAAGCAGGCGGCAAACTCATTGCAGGACTGCCATCCCAGAGTGTGCAGCTGGCGATATTTATGAGCTAAAGGAGAGCTGAAACAGTGAATGAGCAGATGATCATCCTCGTAATTAAAAGTAAAGATATGGAGCTCAAAAAACGATACGGTAAATTTAGGGAATATGCGACATTGTCTGTGAGCAGGGAAATTTCCTTTCAAGAAAGAGTGGACATCCTTGAGAGTATGGGCGACTGTGCCGAGAAAGTGCAGCAGCAAATTGCAGCGCTCTCCGAAGAAGGCGTGTCCGTAGAACGCATTGAGGATTCGGTTATCAACCGGCTGCCTGCGGGAGAAGTTCGTGCGAAGCTTTCGAACGGTCTGTTTAACAAAGCTGATCTGCTGGACCTGCTGCAGCATCAAAGGGATCAGCTTCCTGAAGAGTTCACCGATCTTTGCTGCAGCCTCGCTGATCAGCTTGGTCAAGACGAATACATCCTGTTCTGGAATATGGGGGAGCTGGAGGCACATGCCCTACTATCGCATTAGACAATTCGCTGTACAGGACACTCAAGAGAGCTATTATGTATACCAAGGAAAAGAAGAGATCGAGGTCCAACTGAACGAAGGATATTCGGCGGTCCGCGATATGCTCGATTACCTGCATTACGCCGGCACTGAAGGACAGTCGGGTTCGATCGTAATTTATTATCACGAAGAACAGCTGCATTATTATGTGCAAATGGACGAAGATGCAATGCAACCGGTACTGCAGCATTGGGTCCCACGTTGTGATTGGGTACAGGAAGTCTTTGTACCAGATACCTCTTTTGCCAAAGAAAAGATGACGCTTCGGGGTTCTGCTTCTCCGTTAGTATTGAAGGAACGCGAGGAGAACCTGCTGGATGAGCTGATTCGGGCCCTACCGCGTGAGACCTTCCTGCTTCAAATTAAGCTAGGTGCGGCAGACGATGATTCAATAGCGAGGCAGATTAGCCTGCTAGAGCAGACGATCAATGATATGACACAGAAGGCAACGGTACAGATTGGTGAACAGAACAAGCTGTTTGATCAAATTAAGAAGACGTTGGTGGGTGGAGATAACCGTTCATATGAATTGGTGAATATTAATGTGAAGCAGCAGCTGGACATTCTGGAGAATCACCTCTATACCTTGAACAGCCAGGGAGCGGTTTTCAGTTCGGCTGAGTTTACAATCTACGCCGGACAAGGGATTGCTTCGTTAATTGCCTCCAAAATGGAGACATTTACCCGACGTTCCGGTTCCCAGTCGCTCTACCGACTGCGTAGAACACAGAGCGCCTCCCCCGTAGAGTTTTTGAACTATGTTAATGTCAATAACCTTGCGGCATTAATAGCGTTTCCAATGAAGCCAGTCCCGGGCTTCCAACAAAATCGCAAGGTGATCTTCGGGGCGGATATCGCCGGGGACGTCGCTGATGACAAGAAAGCGATTAGCCTGGGACGACTGATCCTTACGCACGAAACCAGAGTCCCTGTAAAACTCCCTTTGGCTGACCTGACGAGACATGCATTTGTGGCAGGAGTTACGGGAAGCGGCAAAACCAGTACGATCAAAAGTATACTGATGCAGGTATATAAGCAGAAGAAGCCCTTTTTGGTTTTGGAGCCTGCCAAGACGGAGTACAAATATCTGGATACGGCAATTCCTATGCTGAAAAGATATATCCTCGGCATTGAGGGGGCCTTCAGCCTAAAGATCAATCCCTTTGCCTTTCCTGAACATATTCACATCCAAACTCACTTGGACCATTTGAAGTCGGTGTTTATCGCTGCATTTCCAATGTATGGGCCGATGCCGTATATCTTGGAGACAGCTTTTTATGATATTTACCGCCGTACAGGATGGGATTTCATTTCAGGACGGAATATTTATGAACTCGGTTTGCACAGGGATCAGCTGTTTCCTACACTGGAGGATTTAAATGGAGCTATTGATTCCGCTATCGAAGCAGCAGGTTATTCTGCGGAATTGTCCAGTGACCTTCGCGGCGCATTGAAGGTTCGGATCGGCAGTTTGTTGAGCGGTGCCAAAGGGAACATACTGAATTGCCGGAGTGGGATATCCATCAAAAAGCTGCTGCAGACACCGACCATCATTGAGCTGGAACATATCGGAGATGACCAGGAAAAGGTTTTCCTTATGGGGCTACTGCTCATTTCAATCTATGAATACTATGTGTCAGAAGGTCTTCACAGCCAGGATCTGCAGCATCTGCTGGTAATCGAGGAGGCACACCGGTTACTCGCGAATGTACAAGCCTCTGGCAATCAGGAGCAGGCTGACATGAAGGGCAAAGCGGTGGAAACCTTTAATAATATGCTCTCAGAGATCCGCACCTATGGTCAAGGCATGTTGGTTGCCGACCAGATTCCAAGCAAGCTCTCGCCGGATATTATCAAGAATACCAACCTCAAAATTGCCCACCGCCTGTTCGCCAAAGACGACCGTCAAGTTATCGGTGATTCCATCGGTCTCCAGGACAATGAAATGGATGAGTTGATCCGACTGAAGCAAGGAGAAGCGATTATCTTCCATGGCGATGTGGATACGGCCATGAAGGTGAAGGTTGACGTAGATGCGGCCACGCTGGCCTCCAACCGTAAGGATGTGCAGCGTCCGAATGTCACCTTGTTTAGTACGGAGGATTATCTGCTGCAGCATGACGTTTTTATTGAGGATTGCTACAGGATGATTAATACCTGTCTGTTATTCCCTGAGTTGCAGTCCGCTGTAGAGCATCGTTTGGCCGAGATGGTGGAAGAACGGTTTGGCCTGCTGCTGCAGTCTGCCAATCGGAATTACTGGTGGAGCAAGCTTTTGGAACGGTATTTCAGATCCAAGCTGTTTACGGAGCATATTCCGTATATAAAGCTTGTTCAATTAATAGAAGAAATAGAAGCAAGTACCGATCCGCTGGTCTATATGGTTCATAACATCAGAGGGCTGTTCCGAAGCAGAAGCATGGAACACCCGATGCATAAGTTCTCTGCGGTATACGATAAATATCAGAGTTTCCGGTTCCTGCTGCCGATCAGCATTCAGGAGCTTATGGGCTTTATTGCCGCACAAAGTAAACCGGTGCACTATGAAAGTCTGCTGCTGGTCGATCAACTGCTGAAGAAAGCCAATTTGTCAGAACATATCCATACAGAGCTGATGAAGCCTGATCATCGCAAACAGTTGTGCTATGCAATGATGATTGCGGAATTTGGCGATCAGCTTGATCTGCTCGAGGTATTCTTCGGAGTAAAAAACTTAAGCCCCGAAGGATGGATCGAAAGACAAATATACTAAAATCCGAGACAGTTACTGTACAGCAAGCTTCCATCTTTCTTGTCTGCTGTAATTCATATAACTTAGGGCCCATGGTAAATTTTCGAATTCATCATGGACCCCTTTTTATTTATCCATTGAAGTTGAACCCATAATCTTAGCACTACACCGCTAAGATTGCAGTACCATCTTCCGATCACTGTTATTCCCGGATTTTTTGATTCCCTCCTGCAAAAGGAACATTGGGGAGGTAAACGAGACCACCCTGCTTCTCCAGACTAATTCTACACTCTTCGTTCTCTGTAAATGTTTAAGTTCATCTTATACAGTAAGATACTCAGCTCATGTTACAATGCCTAGGATCTTGCCAATGTTAGTGTATAGATCTCTATGGGAATATTGAGAGTCAAACCGGCATTTAAAATCACTCTCCCGCATGCATCCAGGGTGCTCCCTGTCGTATAAATATCATCGATTAGCAGCAATCGGAGTGGAGAAGAGTGTATTCTCAGACGATTAGGTGCTGCTTTTCCCATATAGATCTCCCTCAAGATATCCACTGTACCCCGGTTTATTGAAAAAGCCTCCTTCATGGTCTCGATCCGCTCACCGCGTGTCTTGAAGCTCTGCTTGGTGGTGTTGATGCGGCGCTGCAGCAGATCAACCACGGGTAGGCGGCAGGCTGCGGCGAGTCCGGCACCGAGCCGCTCGGCCTGGTTGAAGCCGCGCTCGGCAAGGCGTTCGTCGCTGACCGGGACGTAAGTCACCGCGTCAGGCCGCCATCGCGGCTTGGGGCTTGGGAGCAGCGACTGCGGACGGCCCGTCGCTGCTTGGGCATGGACGCGTACGGCTGGTGAAGCGTGCGCGCTAGGCGCCTGGACGCGCACGTCCGTTGACGTGCGCGGGCTTGGTGGATGTAAGCCGGCATCCACCGGAGGTGAAGCAGAGGTGGCGGGATGCGCCACGGAAGCCGGGGTTTCTTTTGCCACAACCGAACTCATTTCTTCGCATATAGCTTGATAAGCTTGAATAAGAAGCGACGTTAACAGCGGCGCGTAGCGTTCATGGCCTCTGAATTTGTACATACCGATCCATTCTTTCATAAGGGCATTGTACTGGACGGCACTGCGGTTGCAGATGAACGAACGGTTTTGCATATGTGGACGGATACAGTCCGGACAGCCGATGGCCCGGCCACAGCGCTGACAGCGAATGGAGCGAATCCAGGGAATCTGTTTCACGCAGCGCGTACAAATCCCTGGGTAGGTTGGAGATAGTACGGCACGGGTGCCACAGGTCAGGCAGGTTGAGCCAGGCGGGGCGAACAGGTTATGTATGCGATGGGTAAGTTGGTGAACAAAGTCGGTTATATCGTTAAGCCGATTGAGCATTGCGCCGTAACCTCCTAGGATGGAATGGATTTATGGTTGAGGCTGGGGGTGCAGGTAGCCATTGCGGCGGGCAATGGTGTTCATTTTCTTAATTTGTGCCACTGCCTTAACCTGAGATCGTGTGCGTCGGGAGGATGCAAAGACGACTCTGCCTGCCGGATCATCCATGGATCGCCCTGCTCTGCCCGCCATCTGTACCAGTGAAGCCTCATCGAAGAGCCCATTATCCGCATCCAAAATAAATACGTCGCTGCGTGGAATGGTCACTCCCCGCTCCAGAATGGTGGTCGTCACCAACAGACGGATGTCTCGTTCGCGGAATGCCATTACTTTACTAGCCCTGTCCATATCTTGAGATGACGTTCCTTCGATATGGATCTGCGGGAATATACGGCGCATCAGGTCAACAAATGCCTCAATCTGAGCAATGCGCGTTACGAATACAAACACCTGGGCATCGCGCTGCAAGGAAGTTTGGATGCTGTTCTTCAAGGTGGCGGGAAGATTCCGTTTTTTGATACATTCAGCAACAGTAGGCATCTTGATTAATTGAGGCACAGGCAAAGGATAGCGGTGAAAGCGTACCGGCACTCTGGCATGGGTGAGCTTTCCCTGTGCCACTTCTTTCTGTAACCGGGCTGGCGGGGTAGCAGACAAATATATGAAATTCCCATCGGGCTTGCATGAAGCCGCTGCGGCATGAGCGAGCATGGGATCATTGTGATAAGGAAATGCGTCGAGCTCGTCGATAATGACCAGATCAAACCCTTGGTAAAAACGCATCAGCTGATGCGTGGTCGCGAGGGTAAGCTGTGCATCTTTCCAACGTTCGGTGCTGCCTCCGTACAGGGTGGCCAGCGTAACGTCAGGGAAGGCTTTGGAGAGACGTGGCGCCAGCTCCAGTACCACGTCTCTGCGCGGCGTTGCTACAAGCGCTCGCCCGCCGCGCTCCAGCGTATGCTGGAGCAGCGGGAAAATCATTTCTGTATTTTAATTGAATGTTCATTGTTTGCGAGTTTTGCGGTGTGTGCATTCCGTTCGGATTTACCTGTTCATTGTTTGCGAGTTATGCGAGTTTTGCGGGGCTTGTGTGGTCAAACTGTGGTCACGGTGGTCAATAAAAAAAGAGTGGAAACCCCGGTTAATCCGATGGCTTCCACTCTTTTTTTATGTATTATGGCTTGCATCTGCTGCACCCATTTTGTATGCATGAATTACTGCTTTCCTGGTTTGTTCCAGGTATAGATTTTCTAAATCGAAGGCCAATTCATCTATAGGTTTCCCGCTGTTAATTAGTTCGACAAAACACTTATATTCCTCACCGGTTGCATCAGAAACGACTACATCGATTATCGAGTTGATCCTCTTTTCGTCTTGACTATTATGTGCTTCACCTTTATCCATTATGAACCTCCCATGTTGTTATTTTGAGACTAATTAGAATATAATAACAATTGAAAATCAAAGGCATGAGGTGTAAATGGATGAACCCCGTACCGGGGAGGAGCCGTTTGCCGTACCTCTTAGCCAAACGCAAGATCAAAGCGACTGATCTTGCTAGAGAACTGAACCTATCTGACGGATTCATATCTCAAGTCATCTCTGGAAAGAAGCAATTTTCGTATCAGAACGCAGCCCACGCTGCAAGAATACTCCGTTGTACTATGGAAGAATTGCACGAATGGGATGACTAGGCGAACGGTGGAGGCGAAAGCCCCTCCCCGGCAGAAAGTTTACCCCAGGTAAAAAATGCCCAGAAACATTACACCAACCCCAAGATTTTCATACCTCACATATCTATTAAATCCCATAATTAGCCTCATGTAAACATAAATTGGGCGCGCTGAGTTCGTCCTATATTTCTACATCATTCGACATAGTTAAAACCGCATATTTACAAAAAAAAGAACCGTGAACACGGCTCCTTATGTCAAGATCACTCTAGGGTTCATGATCGTCAATTCCTCTATGAAGGCTTTGTATCTATGATTAACTATCTCGCAACGAATAGATTTTTTAGAAACTTCCTTATCAAAAAAAGCTTCTTTATATATCTCGTTTACGGATACAACATTCTCGGTATTGATAATAGTTGCCCGATCAACATGAAGAAATTTATAACCCATATTATTAATTGCATTCAACCAATACTTAACCGGTCCAGGTAAATAAAAAATTCCTTCTCTTGAATAAATCGTTGATCTATCAATCGTTCTTTCCCACGTCATATAGAGTAAAGTCTCAATGTGGATTTCTTCGATTTTCCCACCTTCCGGCGTAGTCGTTACAGACAACATATTACCACTCCTATTTTCTCAGTAGATGTTTTGGCGGTTTTGGATTGGACACCCACGCCAAACTTGCTGGCATAACCGAAACTACAGCCAAAGCAGACAACGCTGTTGCAACCACAGAGTACAATTTTGTTTTCATATCTTTTCACCTCCTTTAAATAATACATACGCTGCAAGCATCAGGCCCTGAGCACAGAAAGCAATGGCTGTATGAGACGATTCAATCCAGAAGTTTGAAGTAATGATAATTATACCCGCTACTTTTAATATCGGATAAAATCTCTCAGGGATTATAGTCTGATCCTCTATTCCGGCTGGTGCGAAAATTAGAACGCATATTAACCCGACTACCGTCAATACAAGTGTCGTTATATGACTTAACGAAATTAATGAAAGCAATGTTGCTGTTCCAGCGGTGGCTACTGCGCACCAGGTACTTGATTCAAGATGCAAACCTCCAGTGAGCTGCCTTAGCAGTGCAAATGATATTAGGATGATTGCTGTTTCTCTTCCGTGACCTGTGAAAAACGACCCCAGTACCGACAATGCTATTACCGTAAAAAAATTCAACGTTATGATAAGCGAATGATTCAAGTTTTCTATTGGAGCTGGATGATTCGGCACAACAGTTTTTATATGCTTAGCGATTCGCCAAGCGGCTGCCTCAATCAAAATTCTTCTTTCTCCTTCCGTATAGCGTAATAAAGGAAGAGTCCCACGGCCAAAACCATATGGACGATAACCAATAGCATATTATTGAGATAGAACATCATCGTAGATGCCAATAACGAAAATATAATAAAAGCAACAACTCCGACGTGTTCCCATTTAAATCTGAATTTCTCGAAGTCAGCAGCAAACCCAATTTTAAATTTAAGGAGGAAATATGTGACCCCTAGTGCAACCACGCTAGATGCTGCTTGTAGTGCAGATCCCTCAACAGATGTTGCCAGTGATTCGGTAGGTACTCCCCGGAAGAAAAGAAGCATTATAGCCGTTTGAACTACGGTGTAACTGAAGGTGCCTAGGATAGCGATTATGGATGACCACATTACAGGAACCTTCACGACAGTTGTAATTAAGAGAATAAACAATACTGTGCTGATCGCCGGAGCTAAAGCGGACATTGAAGCCTCTTCACGCATAAGGTAGCTCTGTAAATTCATAAGCAAACTCACGAAAAGTCCAGGCCAAATGTAGTTCTTAACCTTTAACCTAAAAATAGCAAGCATAAGAGCAAAGGCCGACATTGTTTCGAGTGTTGAAAAGAGCAGAAACCGCACTGGCTCCCACATGGTGCATTCTCCTTCACAGCGGTATATTTTATACTTAAATTATACCGGAATGAATGGAAATTCCATAGCCAAAAACATACAAATTTAGACGTTTGCCGAGATTATTTTTGTGATTTCTATTGCTCTTTCATCTTCTTCTAACAACAGGTTGACTTTATTTTGAGTGCGATTGATCCCAATCACTACCCCACTGACCGATTCATCCTTAAATGGATCGAAAAGGATAAGATCAACCGTCATTTTTTCTGCATATGAAACTGCCAATGCTCTGACAATTTCCTCTATCGCTTGTTCATCGAGAATAGGCTTTTCCCTACGCTGCTGTTCCCTCTTGTGCTCCAATAATTTCTCCCTGTGTTCTGGAAGAATTATTCTGGAGCTTTCAAATAGTCCGTTTTCAAAGAGCTTGCCAGCCATAACTAACCGCCTCCTATGCTGATGTTTGGATTGGGTTACATGCCAGGATGTTGTCAGTTTTAAAGGTGCGAGGCATACCCGATAGCAAATCATCAGCTCGGACTAACCCTGATCGCACGCTTTTAACCTGAATTCGGCGCTTGGTTATCTGGCCTGTTTTGTCCTGGTAAATGATTTCGACTAACCGCCCTATGTATTTCACCGGCATGTTCAACCCTCCAATTAGTAAGAACGTATGTTTGTATGCTATTATATGCGAACCCACGTTCGTTTAGCAACAGGAATATATGGGATTTGTTAAAGGGACTTTGCTTTTAATCCTGCTGTTAATTGCGCTGATTCTCTCAGATTTAGGGAACCAAATAAAAGAATTCAAAATCAATTTAAATTGAATTGATCTGTATGTATGAATGCAAATTGAATCAAAAACTCTGCCAGCAATAAGCCAGCAGAGCATGTTCATTATTTAAGACTGCTAATCAACCGTTTTAGTACAATAGCCATTTCTTCGCGAGTAATAGGAGCTCCAGGACGTTTCCCATCAAAGTAACCGGCATTAGTCATTTGATCCCACGCTTCCTTTGCCCATGGACTTACTACATTGATATCGCGTTCATTTGCCATTGTATTGTCCTCCTTTGCCGTTTTATTAAGTCCCAAATAGGTAGCAATCCCCTGAACGTGACCGTCAATAATTGCATCGATCACATTAGTTTGCTTCAATCGATCAGCATCAGCTGCCACATCGACAAATAGGTTTTCCGTCAGGACCGCTGGCATTTTGGATTCACGGACCATGTGCAAATTCTGCGCTTTCTGGCCACGATCAATGCCGCCCAGCTTGCCCATGATCGACTTGTGCAATACGTCCTGAAGCTTAATACTGGTTTGAGAGGCAGAAGTGTATCTGAAGGACTCAAACCCGCCTTTGCCCCCACCAGCGTTGCAATGGATGGACACCAGAATGTCAGCACCGGCTGCGTTCGCCTTGTTTGTTCGATCACGAAGTTCCAGGAATACATCTGTGGATCTCGACAACAACACTTGAACGTTATCGTATCTGGATTCAAGCCGTTCCTTAATGCCTAGCGAAACCTTCAGGGCAATATCTTTTTCTTGAATTCCGTTTGCCACTGCTCCCGGATCTTTACCACCGTGTCCTGCATCAACCCATACTTTAAACATCTGCGCCATCTCCTTTGCTTACTTCTGGTAATCCCGCCAAACTTGTGAGTAGGCTGGTAATCACGGATAATACGACTGTCCCGCCCACTACACGCCAATCGACCTCAGAATATAGAGTAGTTGCACCAATAACACCAATAGCAACCTGCGCCCCTGTCTTAATCGCTCTTACGCCTGCTGCTTGCCACCATTTTTTTGTCATAATTACACTCCCCCTAAGACAATTTAAATACAGCCCAAACGGCCGTGATAACTAAACCAAGTAGCGTTGTAATCACTGGACCCAAGAAGGCTTTCTTCAGCCAATCGTTCCATTTTTCTTGTTTATCCAGACGTGATAGAGCATCCTCCGCACGGCGTTTTGCTTCATAAGCAACATCGGCTGTTTTCTTCAATTCCGCTTCAAGCTCTATAACTTTAGCTGCCGTTTGCTGCGCAGTCTGTAGTGCTTCTTTGGATACGTCCCTAACTTCAGCAACAGCCGGAACCAATGCGGCCAAAGGTTTAATGCCCTCTTCAATCCTGACAAGCTGCAACTGCAAAGTAACAAGCGTGTTCATGTTTTCCTGAAACTGCACTTGCATGTCCATCACACCTCCTGTATGTTGTTCCATCTGCTCCCCCACTTTCTCTCTCTATTTATCTGAATCTGATTTCACTTCCAGACCCGCCAAAGCATCGCCTACCAACTGGTCTAAAGCCTCCAGAATTTCTTTTTGTCGTTCCACTGGAGCCATCCCCAAGAACAATGAAATGATTTCGGCAATCTCTTCAACTGGCTTTGAAATGTCTGCCGTGATTTGTACCTGATGTGTCGCCTTCAATGTCTCACCTCCTTTCAGGCAAAAGGAAACACCCCCAAACTTGTCGAATAATGCTCCGACAGAAAGGAGGTGCCTCAAAATAAAAGCTTATAGAACTGATGAAGAATTTGAAGAAAACTGTCCC
>NZ_JABMCB010000158.1 GCF_013359935.1 Paenibacillus xylanilyticus | reverse complement strand
GGTTCCACACGTACCCATCCCGAACACGACCGTTAAGCCCTCTAGCGCCGATGGTACTTGGACCGAAGGGTCCTGGGAGAGTAGGACGTTGCCAAGCAAAGAACCACTGCCGATGTAATTCGGTGGTGGTTTTTATTTGTTTATAGGACAGAAGCAGTGGGGATACAAGCGTCAAAAGAAGGTAACAGTATTGTTACAGAAAGCAAGTAGGAAATCAGTATAATAGGACTATGTTAAATATGCTAAAAGTACCTGACCACAGAGCTGGAATGTGCAGCTGTGAAAAGGAGGGTGTGTGTGTTAAGTTGGCGGAGACTTGGGCTGTATTCATTTCTAATGATCTGCATCTTGGGTGTGCTTACAGGATGCGGTGATACAGGACCTTCATGGACTTCATATGAAGGCGCGGTAAACGAGAAGAGTTTCCCTGTACCGAAAGTAGCGAATAAATCTGACCAATCCGAAAACAACTCGGATATGGATTATGTTCGATATACATTGTCTGGTATTAGTGAGAGCACCAGCTTGCCCGAAGTATATCTAGACGAGATCAAAAGCTGGGGCTGGACGGAGAAACAAGCCAAGAGTACATCCAATACCTCAAACTCTCTTCATGTGTTTGCTAAAGAGGGACATATTGTACATTTAGCTGTACATGATGGATTCTTTACGCTTATGGTACCTAAAAATGATACTGCGACAACAACAGTGAAATCCCTGGATGATGACGATGAGTAAGATTTTTAGGTTTGATTTGTAACATTGTAATGTTCAGACTATACAAGTTCCCGTATTCAAGCGGGGACTTTTTTATGTTGAGCTCAGATATGTAAATGGGGTATATGCAGAGGTATGGATCGGACTGACTCCTGAAGTGAGAACGAGCGGAGAAACGGGGAATGTAGAGGTTTGCTGCGGAGATGCTCTGATAGCATGTAGATGCTTCGGTGAGATAGTGAAGGCGTATTAGGCTGCTTCTCTGAGGGTGTAGGTACTTCATTTGTTGGTCAAATGCGTTCAATGAATCCAGGAGAAATGCACTGTGATAGGAGTGAGAAGTGAAGATCTGCAGTATGCTGAGCCTCTAAAGCTAAGTTTTTGTCCGAATAAATGTCCTATCAATAAATTAATGGGAGAAGACATGGTATGAAAAAGTGGGGATAACCTTCGTACCCATGCTGTGGATAAAGGGAAGAGAGTATAGAACAAATAAAGGTTATCCACAGTGGATAACCTTTATCAATTGGATGCATGTAGGTAGTTTATGGTTATACGAAAGCCAGGAAATACACTTAAAGACGAAGTAGAGTTATATGGTGTATGTATTGCATATTTACATATTGTTATTTTTGACACATGAGGTTAAGGCTTTTATTGAAGATAGTACGAAACGTCTTGTTCATTTAATTTGATTAATCCGTCTTTGCGTTCACGTGAGAGGAACATGACAACATACAGACGGGGGAAGAGCAGCCACAGATGCCAGAAGATCAGTGAAAGCGTGAAGGACAGGGGCGACCATATCAGACAAACGGTAATGATGCATAATCCAATCCAGCTCATATTCAAATGTACCCTGACAAACATACGATAGCTGAAATGCTGATCCGGTATGTATCCTAACCAAGGCATATGGAAGTTCCAGCGCCAGCGTTTTGCATAAGAGGTGCGGACCAGAAGCAATATGGTTCTGGCAATGACATAATGAATCCAAAGGGTGATCGGCCCTGCCAGCAGGAAAAAGAAGAGGCCAGTCCAGGAGAATGCCAGTAAGTTAAAGAAAAGCATAATGATAGGCAAGCACAGGTAGCTGTAGATAACGCTGCGGGCAATAGCCTTTTTTTTCAGAAGCCGGTACTGATAAAATGTAGCTTTATTCTCCGGTTCGGCGGTCATACGATTACAAATCCTCCTTCTGGGATCACGTTCTTGTTGGACGTATACCTTTTACATGTTTATTTTGTTAATGATCCATATACGATATGAACCCTGGAAGCGCTATAAGGTTATTGTACAAGCATGGAGAAGAAACTTATACAAGTATACCTTTGGGCTCCTTGGCTGTCAGGTTCTGATGTATTATATATCGGCTGAAAATCAAAGTTTTTTTAAGATTATAGAATATAAGTTTTCAGTAGGGGTGAAGGTGTGGCATACAGGAGGCAGGATATCGTAATGGAAACCAGGCTGAATTCAGAAAAGTACGAGCGATAGGCGATTTGTTGAACTTTCGAATCGGTACAGACACCCAATGCACGGTGAACGAATATATATGTTTTATAGAAAGAAAGCACTATGAAAAGGTTTAAAATAATAGAAACTGTGCAATACTGATAGTAAACGTAAAACAAGGTGGGATGGTTGATGGAAGAACACACCGAACACACATGCATTATCTGCGAACAGAAAAAAAGAGAAGGCATTTTTATTGTATCTGAATTTATATGCGATGCTTGCGAAGCAGAGATGGTTCATACCGATGCACAGGATGCCAAATACAATTATTTTATACACCAAATGAAACAAATTTGGGTGCAAAAAAACGCATAATGACAAACTAACCAAGACATCCATTGATGTAGGTGTATCTAGAGGCCCGTGTGGGGCCTTTTTCTGTTTTGTACGGAGAAATGAAGGACAGAGAGGAGAGAAGAGCAGTGGATTCAGCAAAAAGGCTGATATAATAAAGAATGACGGAGAGAAGAAAAAAGCGAAGAAGAGTCTAAGCAGGACTTTTACTTGATTGTCGGAACAAGAGAAGGCGGGCTCAGTAGTGGTCCCTTATTATAGGAAGATTAAGAAGTAACTTGTACCCAAATTTAACGAGTAACAGGAAGGTTATTCTATGAAAAGTAAATCATATCAGGCTCCTTTGTACGAGGCATTGCTCACTTACCAGGAGTCGGGGAATCGTTCCTTTCATGTCCCTGGACATAAGAATGGACAAGTCTATAGAGATTTGATCGAAAAAGCAAATAGGGGGCCGTCTGGGATGTCTGAAGTCGTTCCAACAACGGCATTCCTGGAAATGATGCAGATGGATGTAACGGAGATTTCGGGTACAGATGATCTGCACCATCCCGAGGGGGTTATTCTGGAAGCTCAACAGCTCGCGGCGGATTGTTTTGGGGCTGAAGAGAGCTTTTTTCTTGTGGGGGGAAGTACGGCAGGTAATTTGGCTTTGCTGCTTACGGTCTGTGATGAGCCCAATAGTATTGTACTGGTACAGCGCAATGTACATAAGTCTGTCATCCATGGGCTGATGTTGGCTGGCGCAAGAGCTGTATTTCTGGAGCCATGGGTTGATCCCGTGAGTGGACTTGCCGTTATGCCGTCGGTGGAGACGGTGGAGGCTGCTGTCCAGGCATATCCTGAGGCAAAGGGGGTACTTGTCACTTTGCCGAACTATTACGGCATGGGCGCTGATCTGACGCCCGTAGCCGAGATATGCCACGCTGCTGGCATGCCACTGCTCGTGGATGAAGCGCATGGCGCGCATTATGGGCAGCATCCGGAGCTGCCTGCCTCAGCACTGTCCTGCGGAGCTGACGGTGTGGTGCAGTCGACCCATAAGATGCTGTCTGCCTTCACCATGGGAGCCATGCTGCACGTCCAGGGACCACGATTGAATCGGTCCCTGCTGCGTCAGCGCCTGGCCATGGTGCAGAGCTCAAGCCCATCATACCCAGTGATGGCTTCGCTTGATCTTGCGCGCCGTCTGCTGCATGTGCAGGGCGCGGACACCTTCACGGCTGGGCTTGCCGCCGTGGATGCCTTCAAGCGCGGCCTTGCAGAGCTGCCGCGCTTTCAGCTGCTGCAGCCTGCACAGGCGCTGCAGCAGGAGCCGCCAGCCGAGGCAAAGCCGTCTGCTGGCGATAACGGGGCCGCCGACGCATCGGGGCGGCCATCAACCCTGCCCGCGCCAGCAATGCCATCTGGCGCGGGCTACACCGCTCAGGACCCTTTCAAAGTCGTCATATATGACGGGGCAGGGGTACTGAGCGGTTATGGGCTGCAGCAACAGCTGGAAGCACATGGCTGCGTGCCCGAGATGAGCGACGAACGATACGTCGTCCTGCTCTTCAGTCTTGGCTCGACGATGCAAGACGCCGAGCACCTGTTACAGGCTCTAGAACATATATGCCGAGCTAATGAACAGAGTCAATTACAGACTGAGCCATTGGGGCAGGCTACAACGAATGGGGTGCACTATATTTCCACGTGGAACAATTTTCAACATGGCGCACTTGTTACCTTTTCGGAGCCGATTCCATTCTCACTGCAGCCTGTTCTGGATAAAGACACGACAGAAGTTGCCCTTGAAGACTGTGCAGGTTATCGATCTGCTGAGATGATTATTCCGTATCCTCCAGGAATTCCTCTTATTTATGCCGGAGAGAAAATAAGCGAAGCCGTGATAGAACGTATCCAGCTTCTGAGAGATGAAGGAGCAAAATTTCATGGTGCAGCCGATGCTACTCTTCGGTCTTTGAAGATCATTAACAACTAACTCAGGCTAATTTTGACCTGAAATGAGATAGCGGTATTCATTTATACTATTGAAGACAGCATGTGCTTCTGGACATAAGAAAGAAGGGAATTAACGTTGGATATTCCGTTAAAAAAATATACAGGAATAATCCTGCAAGTCATGCTGATGTATGGCTTTTATTGGATAGGAACCTGGGTGCAATCTATACTGCATCTACCATTAACAGGAAGCATTGTTGGTATGCTGCTTTTATTCATCGTCATTCAACTGGGGTGGATCAGGATTAGCTGGGGAGATGAAGGTTCATCCTGGCTCCAGTCCCATCTGCAATTATTGTTTATCCCGCCTACGGTAGGCATCATTAATCATTTTGATTTCTTTACTGCTAATACAATTCTGCTAGTGCTGGGGCTGACCCTCAGTACATTAGTAACCTGCCTGTTGTCTGCAAAAATCAGTGAGTGGCTTATGGCGTGGAAATCATCGCATCAAGGCAAGAAGGAGGCGAACCCATGTCAACATTCATCATCGGAATGGGAATGATTGCTCTAACACTGGTCTTATATATTCCAGCGACTCACTTATACAAACAAGTGAAATGGCCTATTCTTATGCCTGTATTAACGTCAACAGCAGTCATTGTGGTAATCCTGCTGTTAGCGGGAATCAAGCTGGAGACCTACATGCTCGGCGGAAAGTGGATACAGGATCTTCTGGGCCCTGCAGTCGTTTCATTAGCCTTTCCCTTATCCAAGCATATGGATGTGTTGAAGCGGAATGTCATTCCTATCCTGGGTGGCACGCTTGGAGGCAGTATTGCAGGCATGTTTACCGGAGCATCAGCAGCTCTGCTGCTTGGTTATCCCAAAGAAATCGTGATTGCTTTATTGCCGAAGTCAGTCACTACCCCTGTTGCCATCCAGTTGGCAGATCAGGCAGGAGGAAATGCTTCCTTTACATCCTTGTTTGTGATGATTGCCGGCTTTTCGGGGATATTACTTGGGCCGATGATTTTGAAATGGGCCAGAGTAAACAGCAATAATGCGTATGGGATTGGACTTGGCTCGGCCTCTCATGCACTTGGCATGGCCAGATCCTTCGAATATGGCGAGAATGCTGTAGCATTGAGCTCTGTATCCATGATTGTCAGTGCCATAGCCGGATCATTGTTCCTCCCGTTATGGGTCGTGATCATCTACGGTTGATCTGGCTCCCTCTATTGAAAATATTGGTGGAATAGCTGACCGCTAACGCCTGATCATGTATAGTATTATAGTAAGAAGCTTGTACAACAGGCTAAACTACTTTACCCATGATCATGAACATACACCTCTGGGCATGTAATTTCATAATCTGGAGTAGAAAGATCAAAGTCATATAATTTTCGCAGCATGGAAGATGCAATTATCGACATAGAAAGCAGGGAAGCATATGCAGGGCAGAGGTAAATTCATTACGCTGGAAGGGGGAGAGGGATCCGGCAAAACGACGATGATCAGCCAATTGGGTTCTTACTTTGAGGAACAGGGTATACCTTACGTAGTTACCCGTGAGCCTGGCGGAATTGAGATCGCAGAGAAAATACGTGCCATCATTCTTGACCCTCTTCATACGGCAATGGATGCTCGTACCGAAGCACTGCTCTATGCAGCTGCACGCAGCCAGCACCTGGCGGAGAAGGTGGAGCCTGCGCTGAAGGAGGGAAAGACGGTCATCTGTGACCGCTTTGTTGACAGCAGCCTGGCTTATCAAGGTTATGCACGTGGACTCGGGATTGAGAATGTGTGGGCCATTAATCGGTTTGCCATAGGTGAGCTTATGCCTGATGTTACACTGTATCTGGACATCGAGCCGGAAGCAGGTCTTGCACGTATTGATGCCCATGATGGACGTGAGGTAAACCGTCTGGACCTGGAAAGCCTTGAATTTCACCGTAAGGTTCGGGAAGGGTATTTCCTGTTGAAGGAACAGTTTCCGGAACGAATTCAGGTCATTGATGCTTCCAAGCGGCCGGATGAAGTCGCAGCAGCATTGATTTTGTCGCTGGAGACAGGGATTTTGAAGGATTTTGGCGAGTAATTGTCTAATATATAGACAGGGCATTTCTTAAGTGCTTATTCTAAAGGAGGTTATGCAGGATGAAACTGATTGTTGCGATTATACAGGATAAAGACAGCAACCGATTATCCAGTGCATTGGTCAAAGCAAATTTCCGGGCAACGAAATTGGCCAGTACCGGTGGATTTTTGAAGGCAGGCAACACGACGTTTATGATCGGTGTCGATGATGGTCAAGTCGAGTCTGTAATGAACGTCATTCGCAGCAGCTGTAAGGTTCGTGAACAGCTCGTGACTCCGGTCACACCAATGAGTGGAACGACCGACTCTTACCTGCCGCTGCCTGTTGAAGTTCAAGTCGGCGGAGCTACCGTGTTTGTTCTGCCAGTAGATCGCTTTGAACACTTTTAATGAATCATTTTGCGTGAATGATGTGAAATGATTTTCTATCGTCCTTGGTGGCTTATATGCGTCCTTCTTGATATCAGGAAACGGCGCTTTCCGTCCGAAATGAAGCAGTCCCTTCAGTGGATGTTCCTTTCGGGCGGAAGTTGACTATCAAGCAAGTCAGTGGTGGGATGTTTTTCTACCATTATATATAGAGCTTCGTACAGCTTATACAAGGCATCTTCCACGCACAGGCGCAGCGCGCACTGTGCTGATGGTCGATGGCCTACTATGATAGAAAGCGGGCATATCCATGAAAATCAATCCTGGATTCAGACCGGTGCAGAGTGGAATCAATTCTACTGATTCCAGTTCCAAACCGGTCCAATCCAAAAGTTTTTCTGACATGATGAATCACCAGGGCGAACGGGCCTCACAAGCGGAGCTTAACCGCCGGTTAAGTGAAATCCAGATGCAGGGCGATCGCTTGGCACGTTCCATGACGATTCGTGAGCTGAAAGCATACAAGCAGCTTGTCAAAAGGTTTCTGGAGGAAACCGTTCGTCGCGGTGTATCCATGAAAGAGACAAGAGGATGGGACCGACGGGGCAGAGGCAAAAGGTACAAGTTAATAGACGAAATCGACTCAGCTCTTTTGTCCATGGCAGACGAACTGCTGGAAACGGAAGAGGGCAAAATCACGTTATTACAACAAGTAGGGGAAATTCGGGGAATGCTTATTAATTTAAGCTTCTGAGGAGGAAGTATGTCCTTTCAACAAATTATGGGTCAGCAGGCGGCGAAGCAGATGTTGCAGAGTAGTTTGAGACGCCAGGCGATAAGCCATGCGTATTTGTTTAGCGGGCCATCCGGCAGCGGGCAGCTGAAGACAGCCGTCACATTTGCCAAGGCCATATTCTGCACTGAGCTTGAAGATGATGCCTGCGGACAGTGTCTTGAGTGCCGTAAAGTGGAGCATGGCAATCATCCTGATTTAACGATGCTTGCCCCAGATGGAAACAACATTAAAATCGATCAGATTCGGGATCTGCAGCGTATCTTTTCATATCGCTCAGAGGCTGGACATCCCAAAGTTTATATCATAGAACAGGCTGAAAAAATGACCGTACAGGCGGCTAACAGCCTGCTGAAGTTTTTGGAAGAACCGCAGGTGCCCGCGGTGGGCATTTTGATTACCGATAATGGACAGGCAATGCTTCCGACCATTCGTTCACGATCACAGCTTGTTCCTTTCAGTGCGCTGAACCCGGAAGAAATGCTGCAAGCTTTGATTGCGGAGGGACACCCTGCCAATCTGGCACGTTCGGCGGTTCATTTGGCGTCAGGATTGGAATCATGTAGAGAAATTCTCCAGCAGAATTGGTTTGCAGAAATTAGAAACGTAATGTTACAATTAGGGAAGGAGTCCCTGGGTAGAGGGAGCACATCATTGATCTCTGCACAGCAGAAGCTTTTTAAAACCGGACTCTCAGAACATCTGGATATTATGCTTAGTCTATTCCATTTATGGTTTAGGGATATGCTGTATGTCCAGCACGGTAGGCATGAACATATCGTTTTTATAGATCAGTTGGACATGCTGTCTCAATTGGCACATACCCGCAGCACGGAGCAGTGGGTCTCCTATATGGATTTGGCCGCAGCATGCAGGAAAAAATTGCGTTTCAACGTCAATGGCCAGCTTTGTCTGGAGCAATTTTTGATCGGTTTGGCATAAGGCTGGGAGAGGACACCATTCATATGCAAACGGTTATAACTTCGGCGGGTTCCCTAAGAAGACAGGGCTTCAGACGAAGTGGGATTGGCTTACAAGGGGGTTAATTTTTTGTACAGTGTAGTGGGTGTCCGTTTCAAAAAAGCGGGCAAAATTTATTACTTCGATCCCCTGGACCTTCCCATTGAGAAAGAAAACTGCGTTATCGTGGAGACAGCGCGGGGGGTAGAGTACGGTAAGGTAGTTGTTGGCAAGAAAGAAGTAAGCGAGTCCGATGTGGTGCTGCCGCTCAAAAAAGTCATTCGGGTTGCTGGAGATACAGATGCCCGTGTGGTGGATGAGAACAAGCGTGCAGCCAAAGAAGCTTTCGGTACTTGTTTAAATAAAATCAAAGACCATGGCCTCAAGATGAAGCTGGTCGATGTGGAATTTACGTTTGATCGCAACAAGATCATTTTTTATTTTACAGCTGAAGGAAGAGTCGATTTCCGGGAGCTGGTCAAGGATCTGGCAAGCATTTTCCGGACACGGATCGAGCTGCGGCAGATTGGTGTACGGGATGAAGCCAAGATGCTTGGAGGGATCGGACCTTGCGGCCGTGTGTTATGTTGTTCTTCCTGGCTGGGAGACTTTGAGCCGGTATCAATCAAGATGGCTAAAGATCAGAGCCTGTCACTGAATCCGACGAAAATTTCAGGGTTGTGCGGAAGACTCATGTGCTGTCTGAAATTTGAGCATGATAACTATGAAAGTGTGAGAGAAGAACTGCCGGCTGTAGGCAAGTTGGTCGTCACCTCTTTGGGTGAAGGGAAAGTTGTCGGCATCAATGCCGGTAATCGCACAGTCCATGTTCAACTGTTCGACATCAGTAAAGTCAAAGAACTTCCGCTGGATGACGTCGTTATCAAGTAAACCATAAAGGTTGCTTCGGGGTGGAAACTTGGAAAAGAAAAATCTGTTTACGCACATTCACGAAATGGAAACCCAATTGGGTCAGTTGCACAGTGATTTAGGAGAGTTAAAAATGATTGTGAAGGAGCTGCTTGAAGATAATCAGCGGCTTACGATTGAAAATGAGCAGCTACGCAAACTGCTCAAGCGTGAAGCTCCGGCAGATCTGCCTGTCCCATCTGCACTGGCTCCAGCCGCTAGACCAGCAGGTCCGGCGACAGGTGAAGATGTGGTAGGTGAAGGATATGATAATCTGGCCCGGCTGTATCACGAAGGATTCCATATCTGCAATGTCTATTACGGACATTTGCGGACGGAAGGCGATTGCCTGTTCTGCCTGTCTTTTTTGAATAAATGAAGTGACCGTAGGGAAGAGCCCCTACGGTTTTTTTTCAAGGTTTCAAACCTAAACTAAAGCTAAGATGAGATATAGAGTACCGGAGGATGAACGTACCATATGACAGCTAATGAAGCTAGTGAAGTCGTTTTACATGAGTCAGAACGGATTGATGATCTGCTCTCTCATGATTTGAAAATTATCCAAAGTGATGAAGTATTCAGTTTTTCCATGGACGCGGTATTGCTCGCTCGATTTGCTTCTGTCCCGAAACGTGGTCGTGTGCTCGATTTATGTACAGGGAATGGAGTCGTTCCCATTCTGCTGACAACGCGTACCCAGGCGAAACTGGAAGGAATCGAGATCCAGCCCCGACTGGCGGATATGGCAAGGAGAAGTGTACAGCTGAATGCTCTGGATCAATCCATTACCATTCATGAGGGTGATCTGCGGGAACTGGTGAAAGAAACAGGACATGCTGTGTACGATGCAATAACAGTGAATCCACCTTATATGCCGCTGAACGGAAGTGACCTCAAGATGAATACACACCAAGCCATGGCCCGTCACGAGTTAGGCTGTACATTGGAGGAAGTCATTCAAGCCTGCAATCGTCTGGTACGTAATGGAGGTAAAGTATCCATGGTTCACCGTCCACAGCGTTTGGGTGAGATTATCTCTCTGATGAGAGAGTACAAGCTTGAGCCGAAGCGGATTCGAATGGTGCACCCACGTGCTCACCTCGAAGCCAATATGGTGTTAATCGAAGCCTTGAAGGATGGTAAACCAGAAGTACGAATGCTTCCACCACTCATTGTCTACAATGAAGAGGGAACCTATTGCGATGAGATTATGGATATTTATTACGGCTCACAACATACGCCACCAATGTCGAAAGGGGGAGAGTAAATGACACTGCATATTCAAAAAAGCTATGCTGAAGCACATGATGGCATGGGGAAGTTATATTTGGTTGGGACACCGATTGGAAATCTGGATGATATGACATTTCGAGCAATTAAGACATTACAGAACTGCGACATAATTGCTGCAGAGGATACAAGGCAAACCCGAAAGCTGCTGACCCATTATGAGATTACACCTCCCATGTTATTTAGTTATCATGAGCATAATAAGGGGGCAAGTGGTCCTGAACTGATACGCTATATAATAGAAGGAAAAAATCTGGCGCTGGTCAGCGATGCTGGTTTGCCGGCCATTTCCGACCCGGGTTCTGATCTGGTACAACTAGCTATAGAAGCCGGAATTACGGTCATTCCAATCCCTGGTGCCAATGCAGCATTGTCTGCCTTGATCGTATCCGGACTACCGACGGAACGCTTCACGTTCGGCGGCTTTTTGCCGCGCGAGAAAAAGGATATGCGAAAAGTGCTGGAGGCTTTTGACGAATCCAATGGTACATTGTTGTTTTATGAGTCTCCACATCGCATTCGCAAAACGTTAGCGTATCTGGAAGAGATTCTTGGCGATCGTTCCGTTGTACTGGCCCGAGAGCTGACGAAGCGACATGAGGAGTTTGCACGAGGCAGTGTACGGGAATGTATGGACTGGCTTGAGGAACATCCACCACTAGGTGAGTACTGTCTGCTTGTGGAAGGCATCAAAGAGGAGGAGCGGAAGGCAGAACGTGAAGCTTGGTGGCAATTAATGTCCTTGGAGGAGCATGTAAGTCATTATGAGAATGAAGGGCTCAACCGTAAAGATGCAATGAAGAAAACCGCGACAGACCGTGGATTAACAAAGCGTGATGTATATAATGCGTTGATCTGATCCTTATGATTACACCAAACAACTCTTGAATAGGGGAACATAACCTGAAAAGTACCTTATTGGAAAGCTTAATGAAATATTAAATGTCATAGGGCGGTGCAAAATATTTTTTGAATTTTTCACCGCTTTCCGATTTAAGGTGAACTGCTCCATGATGAGTCGGATAGGGTAATAAAAAAAAAGACCTTCCAACGGTGGGGTTCACACCGGGAAGGCAAGTAAGGAATATAAAAAGGTTAGAATTAACAATTGAATAAGTCCATTATACCTGATTTTTTTTATTTTGTCACAGGTGCAGGGATTTCGGAAATACATTCGTTACAAACAATTTTACCTTTGAAGTATGTCACGTTCTCAGCGTTGCCACAGAAGATACAAGCTGGCTCGTATTTTTTCAACATGATGCGCTCACCGTCAACATAGATTTCCAGAGCATCCTTTTCACCGATACCCAGTGTACGGCGCAATTCGATTGGAATAACTACCCGTCCCAGTTCATCTACTTTTCTAACAATACCTGTTGATTTCATCATTATAATCAGTGCTCCTCTCAGCTAACTATCATTGTCATTATTCGACATTATTTTATGTTTTATGATACTCATCATACCAACGATTCCCAAAACAGTCAACCTTAAAATTAGCTTAAAATTAAGGCTGTTTTTGATAAGATTACGGGTGGTAAGGGATTGGGAGCGATTTTTCACATTTAAACATCAATGGCAGGTTTGTCGATTTGGAAAACGTTAAAAGTGCTTTATTCGACAAAATTCGTCATTCTATGTCGAATTATCGGGCGGAATAAGGCTGGAAGCGACAAATAGAGATTAAATATAAGGGAGCGAAGCGACATGGAACAGCGATTAACGGAAGAAAAAGTGTTTAAAGATCCGGTACATAATTATATTCATGTGCAAGATCCGATTATATGGCAGTTGATCAATACACCAGAGTTTCAGCGATTGCGGCGGATTCGCCAGTTGGGCACTTCATACCTGACTTTTCACGGTGCAGAACACAGCCGATTCTCACACTCGCTTGGTGTTTATGAAATTACACGGAAGATCATCTCCCAATTTGAAAGAAGTCACTATTCCGATTGGCCTAAGGAGGAGAAAGCAGTCGCCCTCTGTGCAGCCTTGTTGCATGATCTAGGCCATGGACCGTTCTCTCATTCCATCGAAGAAGCCTTCGACATGAATCATGAAGACTGGACCTGCCGGATTATTCTGGGTGATACCGAGGTTGGGGCGATCCTGAGAAGGTATGCTCCCGATTTCCCAGAGAAGGTAGCCTCTGTTATTCAAAAAACATATGAGCAGCCCATTGTCGTAAATCTGGTCACTAGTCCACTTGATGCAGATCGGATGGACTATTTACTGCGGGATGCTTATTTTACAGGTGTGAACTATGGAACCATCGACCTTGACCGCATCCTGCGGATGCTTCGTCCATATCACGGAAGAATTGTGGTCAAGGAATCGGGAATGCATGCGGTGGAAGATTATCTGATGTCGCGCTATCAGATGTATTGGCAGATCTACTTCCATCCGGTAACCCGAAGTTCCGAGATCATCTTACGACAAATTTTTAAGCGGACCAAAGAGCTGGTGAAGCAGGGTTTCAATTTCCGCTTTATGCTTGAGCCATTGCCGCAGCTTTTTGAGGGTACACTCTCAGTTGATGAATATTTGCAATTGGATGAAGCACTAGTACAGACAGCATTCATGCAGTGGCGCAAAGAAAACGACCCTGTTCTGAGTGAGTTGTGCGAACGTTTTATGGATCGCAGGTTGTATAAGTATGTAGAGGTTGAACAGATCGATGTGGAGACGATTGAAGAAATTCGGACTGCCTTTGCCAAAGCAGGTCTGAATCCTGAATATGATCTGGAAATTGATTTTCCGACGGATCTTCCGTATGATGTTTTTCGTCCAGATGAATCAACAGACAAACAGATTTTGCTGCTTGATCGACAGGACAAGTTACATGAATTGTCCGAGGTGTCAGACATTGTTCGTTCAATCAGCGGAATACATCGTGGAAAGCATCATCTGTACTATCCACAAAATAAGGTGGATGCGATCATTCACGAGCTGCCGTCTCATATACGTCCCTATTTCTCATGATCATGAGGTGCAAATTTTTTACAATTTAGCTATGAGAGAAAGAGTTTCTAATTAGAGATGTTCTCATGATACAGTAATCTGCTTTAATGGAGAGTATATGTAGATCGACATAATTTTGTAATGTACACTTTTTTTGAAATGTTGGACTTATGAAGTCTCCTATATATAGTAGAAAGTTATGCTTTTGTAGTCCATATATGGTACTTCCAGAAAATCAAATGAGATGAACAACATTTGCGGATTTTAAATATTTGTTTGGAACAATAAACAGTTATTCGACAGGAAGGGAGAAATAAACATGATGTTATTCGACACACATACACACCTGGATGCACCGCAATTCGACGAGGACCGCGAGGAGATGATACAACGTGCAGTGGATGCCGGGGTTGGCCGCATGATCAATGTCGGTTTCAATCGGGAGACCATTCCTTCTACGATGAAACTTGCTGAAACATATGATTTTATATATGCTGCTGTAGGCTGGCATCCACAGGATGCCATTACGATGCAGGACGGTGACCTCGAGTGGATTGCGTCTCTGTGCAAACATGAGAAAGTAGTTGCCATTGGTGAGATTGGCCTGGATTATTATTGGGACACTTCACCAAAGGATGTACAGCATCGTGTATTAAGACAACAGATCGGACTAGCTCGTGAGCTTAATATGCCGATTGTCATTCATAACCGGGATGCACATGAGGACATTGTGAAAATTTTGCGCGAAGAGAAAGCCGGGGAAGTCGGAGGTGTGATGCACTCTTTCTCAGGAAGCTGGGAAACAGCAAAACTATGTCTGGATCTGGGGTTCCACCTATCCTTTGGCGGGCCGATTACGTTCAAAAATGCGAAACAGCCCAAAGAGGTACTGGCGAAGGTGCCAATGGACCGTTTTTTCATCGAAACAGACTCCCCATATCTAACACCACACCCTTATCGTGGAAAACGAAATGAAACAGCGCATGTACGTCTGGTTGCAGAAGCAGCTGCGGAAATTAAAGGCATTTCGGTAGAGGAAATTGCTGCAATAACAACCAAAAATGCCATGGAACGATTTGGGATTCGTTAAAAAACGAAGCAAAACCGGTGAAAAAGAGAGGTAGACGGAGCGAATTTGCTTTTTGATCCAAATAAATGAAGAATATTACAATATTTTAACCAAATATTTAGAAAAACGTACTTGAACAACGCTTTACAACATGCATCGAAACAGGATATCATCTTTTCAGTGAATTGTTGTGCGGAAAATTGGACAGATGTTCGGGGGATGAACAAAGGGACACTTTCCGATGACACAACAATACTTTCATGAACCGATCTCGCTGAGTCTCCGTTAACGGAGAGCGGGGGAACCAATAGGGCTTAAACATCAGCGAAAGCAGCTGATGCGCATCGTTCGCTGACCCAAAAGCAGTGAATGCATTTGCGAAGCGCTATTTGATTTCTTCTTTGGGTCTCGGGGTGAATTCAAGGGCGTCCGCCATGAGCGGGTGACCGGAGATAGGGCGGCTCTCTTTCGCCCGAACCCGACAGCTAACCTCGCAAGCGGAAAAAGAGAGGCAACCTCGTGCATGAATTTCCGATATTCAAAACCATTCGGAAGCCACGAAAGAGTTCCTCTTACACTCTTTCTTTGGCTTTTTTGTTTTTTGAATAAAAGAAATAGGGTCGTCATACGGTAAGTATTCAGGTGATGACATCATGTTGCGAAGAGCGGTTCATGGTGCAGAACCGGTCATTGAGATATCGACCTGTGTTCTGTAGAAAATTTGGTATAGTCGCGTCAAAGACATCATGCATTACTTTAGACGGCGAGGCTATGAAGGAGGACGGAGAAGTGGGCACATTCCAACCAGAAGAGACCCATGAGTCACGATCATCCAGTAAGTCTTACGCGTTGCGGTGGAAGCATGAGAACTTGCGTCAAATGGCACTGATCGCTATTTTCTCAATCGCACTTACAATCATGATCTTGTTAGTCGTTTACGGTCAAGCCGGAAAACAAATTTCACTGGTTATTGATGGCAAAGCTCAAGCGGTAGAGACTCGTACAGGAATGCTTCAAGAAATGCTGGAGGAGCAGTCAATCACAGTCAGCCCCCATGATGAGGTATCGATGCCTTTGAACGGAGCAATCGCAGATGGAGACCGCATTGTTATTGAGCGGGCCGTTCCAGTCAACATTACGGCAGACGGAGACACCAAGACTCTGTATACAACCGATTCATCGGTAGAAGATGCAATTCAGAAATCGGGAATTGAAGTTGCCAGTGAGGATAAAGTCTATCCTTCGCTCACAACACCAATCAAAGCAGATATGAAAATTCGTGTAGTGCGTGTAACAAAGCGTACAGTGGATGTGGAACAGCCGATTGCCTACAAAGTGATCAAAACGGCTGACCCCAGCTTGTACACAGGCGATAATCGTGTCATCGTAAATGGTAAAGAAGGTACACTTGTACAGCATATCGAAAAGGTGTTTCAGGATGGAGAATTGGTCTCCAAAAAGATGGTGGGCAAGTCGGTCTCGACCAATCGTGTCGATAAAGTGATCGCTGTCGGAACCAAAGCCAAACCTGTTGTGAAAGAGCCGGAGATTCAGACGGTTTCGGCACAAACTTCCACAACCAAAAAAACAGCAACAACGAACTCGAAGAAAACCGCTGCATCAGGCAGCAAAGTGATTACCGTCTCAGGCACTTCTTTTAAATATTCCAAAGTACTTAAAAATGTATCGATGACTGCTTACTCCTCTGAGGAGCCTGGCATTGGTACAAAAACAGCTTCCGGTACCCGGGTGACCGAAGGACGGACCATTGCGGTCGATCCAAAGGTGATTCCGATTGGCTGGTGGGTGTATATCGAAGGCCTCGGCTTCCGTCGTGCGGAAGATACAGGCGGTGCCATTAAAGGCAACAAAATCGATGTGTATTATGACAGTGTGAAGCATGCCCTGAATTTCGGACGTAAGAAAGGCAAAACGGTATATGTAATTGGTCCGGTGAAGCCGGAAGCGAACTAAAATCGTTTTACTTTGAATGGGGAATGCTATAAAATAGTTGCATGAATGATTCATGCGGAATATGCGGCGGCGGAGTCTGAAGAGGCTCGCCGCCGTTTGGCAGAGAAGAGGATATTCCTCTTCTTTTTGCGTTAGAAAGGAAGAAATGGAACATGATAAAAGAAGTCATCGTGGTAGAAGGCCGCGACGATACCGTAGCCATCCGAAGAGCCGTTGAGGCTGATACAATAGAGACTGGCGGATCTGCCATCAACCAGCGTATCCTGAAGCGAATTGCACTTGCACAGGAGAGACGAGGCGTGATTGTACTTACCGATCCGGATCATGCAGGTGAGCGGATTCGCAAAATCATTGCGAATAAGGTCCCTGGCTGCAAACATGCTTTCATTCCGGAGGCTGATGCAACCCGCAAAGGAGACATTGGGGTCGAGAACGCCTCGCCTGAGGCAATTCGTCATGCACTGGCTCGTGTCCATACCTCGTATGAAGGTGCACCGAGCCTGATCGATTGGGAGGACTTGATTGCAGCAGGACTGATCGTACACCCACAGGCAGCCGCAAGGCGCATGGAAATGGGGAATCTGCTGGGCATAGGCTATTGTAACGGCAAACAGTTTTACAAGCGGCTGAGTGTATTCCAGATTACTCGGGAAGAGTTCTCTGCAGCATTATCGCAAATTGAACGTGAAGGATTGTGAGCGTATGAAAGGCATGGACGAGACTTTGGAAATTGCAACACCCAAGCGGACGAAAGAGATTATTCAAAGACATGGATTCTCATTCAAAAAAAGTCTGGGTCAGAACTTTCTGATTGATCAGAATATATTGAATAAAATTGTGAATGCAGCCGATCTGGACGAGTCCAAGGGCGCACTGGAAATCGGTCCGGGTATTGGAGCACTTACAGAGCGGCTGGCTCGGGTGGCCGGCCCTGTAACAGCTGTGGAAATTGATCAGCGCTTACTGCCGATCCTTGGCGAAGTGATGGAACCTTATTCTAACGTCAGAGTGCAGCACGGAGATGTGCTGAAGCTGGACTTGGCAGAGCTCTTCCGTACGGACTTTGCCAGTGTAGACAAAGTGAGTGTTGTAGCTAACCTGCCCTATTATGTGACAACTCCAATTATGATGAAGCTGCTGGAAGAGAAACTGCCGGTAGACAGTATTGTCGTCATGATTCAGAAGGAAGTGGCGGAACGTATGGCAGCAGCACCTGGCTCGAAGGACTATGGCAGTCTGAGCATTGCAGTCCAGTATTATAGTGTGCCGGAGTTGGTCTGCGTTGTGCCGCCAACGGTATTCATTCCGCAGCCTAATGTGGAATCTGCGGTCATCAAGCTCAAGGTGCGGGAACAGCCACCTGTCGAAGTGCCGGATGAATCGCATTTCTTTGAAGTGGTACAAGCTTCTTTTGCCCAGCGGAGGAAAACAATCTCGAACAACCTGAAAGCTCGCTTCTTCACCAAGGAAAATCGGGAGCAGGCAGACCAGTTACTGGAGCAGGCTGGCATACAGCCATCCAGACGCGGGGAAACGCTCAGTCTGCAGGAGTATGCGACCCTCAGCACGGTGATGTGGGAAGCAGGCGTCCGTGCCGGCCTGTAAATAAATTCGGATGAACCAATCCGGGTCCTTGCCCATACGATGGGGTAGAGGTGATTATGTTGATGAATATCGGAGACTTGGTCGTTCGGAAGTCATACGGCGGAGATGTGACTTTTCGGGTGGAAGGCCTCCAGTTGGATAGTGCGGTCATTAAAGGGACCGAATTCCGGCTGCTTGCCGACGCCCCGGTGGATGATTTGATACAGGTTCCTTACGAACCACAGAGTGCCAAGACCAGGCAGGCGCATGTAAAGGCGCATCAAACACTGTCAAGGCTGCAGCAAAACAGAATGGAGCAGGCAGAACGCAATCGCGAAGGTCTGGCTCAGGATTGGTCTGTACAGCGGGAGCCGGCTTATTTTGAAATGCCAGGCAAGGTACTGCATTTGGATGGGGACCCAAATTATCTGAAGAAGAGCATGAATCTCTATGAACAGCTCCGTGTCCCGGCAGAGGGGCAATATGTACATGAGTCGGCTATGGCTGATACGCTATATCGTCTTCTCCCCAAGGTGCGGCCTGACATTGTAGTCATTACGGGCCATGATGGGGTGCTGAAGACCCGTCAGCCTTATGACTTATACAGTCTCGGGAGTTATAAAAATTCGCAAAATTTTGTAGCCGCAATTCAGGTGGCGAGGCAATATGAACGTCATCTGGATGCACTCACGATTGTTGCAGGTGCATGTCAGTCCCATTTTGAAGCCCTTCTGCGGGCAGGTGCGAACTTTGCGAGCTCACCCGGCCGTATTTTGATTCATGCACTTGATCCGGTATATGTGGCCGCCAAGGCAGCCTTTACTTCAGTAAGGGAAACGGTGAACATGAATGATATTCTGCATAACACCATTAGTGGCAGCCAGGGAGTCGGTGGTGTCGAAACACGCGGTAGCTACCGCGTTGGTTTGCCTGGTTTGAATGATTTATCCACGCTAAAAGTGAACCCATCGGCAGTTTGATGCCGACCAATGAAAGTCCCAATGCGGGGCTTTTTTTGTTTGCAAAAAAATTCATTGACAGCAACTTTTCCATGCTGATATAATATTTAGTTTTGATTTGACAGTGACTGTAAATTCAGGTATAATGGACAAGAAAAGAGGTGGTCGTCGACAATGGCTAAAAATACGCTGTTGGATATCAAACGCAATCTCGATGCTCATATAGGTCAAAAAATTATGTTGCGGGCTAATGGTGGCCGCCGTAAGACTATTGAGCGTACGGGTGTATTGGAAGAAACGTACCCTTCTGTTTTTATCGTCAAGCTTGATGAGGAGCAAGAAACCTTCAAGCGAGTATCTTACAGTTATGCAGATATACTTACGGAGTCGGTGGAAGTCATGGTATTTGATCCAGGCAGCCAGACGCCTAACTCCTATATGGAGACGTAAGCATCGTTTTACAGGCGGTCCGCTCTTATGGCGGATCGCCTTTTTATTTTATACAAAACTGCCCAGGTGGGCTTGTTCAGGAATGAGGTTTAACCAGAAACGGCATACTACTTGAACAGGCCGCTAACGATATGCTGAAACAGTTTATCGGAAAAGTGTGTCTGTCGTCGTCAAGTATCGATCCGGTTGATTGGACTTATCAGAACAGCTACTTCAAGGAGGATGGTTTCATGAGCCGCAGAAGAAGAAGTGTGATGTCGGATGAACTCAAGAATGAGCTGGCAAAAGACCTGGGCTTTTATGATACCGTACAGCAGGAAGGCTGGGGTGGCATTAAAGCCAAGGATGCGGGCAATATGGTGAAGCGGGCCATTCAGCTTGCTGAACAGGCAGCACGCAAATCGTAATTCGTTCTAACGGTTTGGAGAGCGGGGCCTTCCACTGGGTTGACCTCGCTTTTTCCCCATGGATTCGGAATAGAAATGACTTGACAGTCCCATTTTGATATAATATGTTAAGTTGTCTTAGGGAAAAGGTGAGGACGGGTGAACGCCTTGAAAATTTACGAAAAAGCGCCTGCTAAAATTAATTTGATGCTGGACGTTTTACATAAAAGAAGCGATGGCTTCCATGAGGTCGAGATGATCATGACCATGGTCGATCTGGCTGACCGACTTGAAATGTCGGAACTGCCTCGAGATACCATATTTATCTCCAGTCAGGCTGGGTATATTCCACTTGATGAGAAGAACTTGGCATTTCAGGCGGCCAGATTGATTAAAGAGCGTTACAATGTGCGTACAGGGGTGCATATTCATCTGGACAAAAAGATTCCGGTTGCTGCCGGACTGGCGGGAGGCAGCAGTGATGCCGCAGCTACGCTGCGTGGATTGAACCGGCTCTGGCGTCTGAATATCCCGGATCATGAGCTGCAGGAGCTTGGAGCGGAACTTGGGTCGGATGTACCCTTCTGTATAACGGGTGGAACAGCACTCGCTACAGGTCGTGGAGAGAAGCTGACACCGATGCCTAATCCACCACAATGCTGGGTGATTCTGGCCAAGCCTCCGATCAATGTGTCGACAGCAGACGTGTACGGACGGTTCCGCAGTGATAAGATCGTTCGGCATCCGAGCGCTGCCAAAATGGAGCAGGCCATACGCAACCAATCATTTGCAGACGTATGTGGACAGATGGGCAATGTGCTTGAGGATGTTACGCTTAAGCTGTACCCGGAAGTGCAGCATTTGAAAGATGCCATGGTTAAACTGGGTGCAGATGGAGTACTTATGTCGGGTAGCGGTCCAACCGTTTTCGGACTGGTCTCCAAGGAATCCAAGATGGCACGGATCTATAATGGGCTGCGTGGCTTCTGCAAAGAAGTGTATGCAGTACGCATGTTGACTTAGAATTCGCTTTTATAATGTACAAACACGTATAAAGGTGGTATATTTTTAAATAATTATTCGGATTTGGATGTTTTCCGTGATCGTGAGGATGGATCTCTGTGAAGAAATTAAAACGAAGCGCTAGGCTGGTTGAAATGACGCAGTATTTATTGTCAAGACCGCATACGGTTATTCCGCTGACCACTTTTGCCGAACGTTATGGTGCCGCGAAGTCGTCAATCAGTGAAGATTTGGCGATTATCAAGGAAGTGTTCGAAGAAGGTGGGTCGGGAGAACTGCAAACACTGGCAGGGGCTGCGGGGGGAGTTAAATGGATTCCGAAGGTATCCAGAGAGCATGCTCTGGCTTTTGCTGAACGACTCAGCAACCAGCTGGAACAGCCCGACCGTATTCTGCCTGGCGGATATCTCTACATGTCTGACTTGCTTGGACAGCCTGCATTGATGAATGAGGCAGGCAAAATATTTGCGACTGCTTTTGGCAACATGGATATCGATGTAGTCATGACAGTAGAAACGAAGGGGATCCCCCTCGCATATGCGACCGGAGCCCAACTTAACCTGCCTGTTGTGCTCGTTCGCAGGGACCATCAGGCTACGGAAGGATCAGCCGTAAGTATCAATTATGTGTCCGGGTCCCATAAAAGTCTGCACACGATGTCCCTGTCCCGCAGAGCAATGCGTGAACATTCCCGGGTGCTGATCGTGGATGATTTCATGAAAGCCGGAGGAACGGTACAGGGCATGATCGATTTGCTGGCCGAGTTTAATGCAACGGTAGCTGGCGTAGGGGTATTGGTGGAATCCGGTTCGGTTGATTCGGAAGAGCGCTTGCTGACCGATTACGTATCCCTCGCCCAGCTGACAGCGGTGGATGCAAAGAGCAGACACATTTCGGTGAAGCCTGGCAACTATTTTGACTTGTAGAAAGTTGACGAATGACATGTCGGGAAAGGTTCTATTCCATCGACCCGGCTCTAACGTTGTCGAATTGTGTATTAAATAAAAAAATTCCTGAAATTAGGACATTTTTGTGGTTATAAAAAGAAGGAGTTCGTATAGGCTGTGTGGAATTATACACCAAGTTCTGATGGAAAAAGGTGGTGAACACACACATGCAAATTACGGATGTCAGACTCCGCCGTGTTAACTCGGAGGGGAGAATGAAGGCTATCGCATCCATTACCATCGATAACGAATTCGTCGTTCATGACATTCGCGTCATTGATGGGAACAACGGAATGTTTGTTGCTATGCCGAGCAAGCGGACTCCTGACGGAGAATTCCGTGATATCGCCCACCCGATCTCTTCCGGTACTCGTGAGAAGATTCAGGCTGCTGTTTTGACTGAGTATGATCGCGCTGCAACTGAGGAAGAAGTCATTGAAGAAGGTGCCTGAGAACATTATTGGGGTTCGAAGGAAAAGAGAGCCATGTCTTATGGCTCTCTTTTCTTTTTGACCGGAATAAGATATATTCAGTATTGAGTTTATTCAAAGAGGAACATTTTGCAGCTTCATTGCTGGAAAATGTTGAGGAAAACAATAGCGCAGCGTGCGCTTGGTGACAGGGCGGCATCTTAAGAGTCATTGGGATTCGGTTAAGGCTCGCAGGTACACGGCGTATACATATAGGTCACGATTGCTCGTGTCCGCGTTGTTACGTGTGATTACAGAGACAGCAGGCGATGAACAAGACCGGCTTCAGGCCGGCTGAACGATACTCATTGAGAATGATCCATGAAGATGGGCATTTCGATGGGGTTTTCAGAACAGGAGGTCGTGAATTTTGAAACGAATGGCAATTGTACTTGCTGCAGGGCAAGGTAAACGAATGAAATCGAAATTGTACAAAGTGCTGCATCCCGTATGTGGTAAACCTATGGTGGGTCACGTGCTGGATGCGGCTCTTCGCGCAGGCGTTGAACGCAGTGTAGTCGTGGTCGGTCATGGGGCCGAAGCGGTACAGTCATTTTTGGGTTCCAAGGCAGAGTATGCACTTCAGGCTGAACAGCTCGGGACAGGTCACGCAGTGAAGCAGGTTAAGTCTTTGCTTGGCAGTGAGGAAGGGTCTACCATCGTTGTTTGTGGGGATACACCTCTGGTAACCAGTGAAACACTGGAAGGACTGATGAAGCTTCATGAGAGTCGCGGTGCTGCTGCCACAGTGTTGACGGCTCAATTGGACAACCCTAAAGGCTACGGCCGCGTCATTCGCGGAGAAGACGGTTCTGTACAACGCATTGTGGAGCAGAAGGACTGCACGGAGCAGGAAGATGCTGTGAATGAGATTAACACAGGGACATACTGCTTTGATAATGCAAAATTGTTTGCTGCACTGGAGAAAGTGACGAACCAGAACGCCCAGGGTGAATATTACCTGACAGATGTTGTTGGGATTTTCCGCAACGATGGAGAAGTGGTTGAAGCTTACATGTCAGATGATATCGCGGAATCCATTGGGGTCAATGATCGACTCGCCCTTTCCCAAGCCGAAGCATATATGCGTGAACGTTTGGCAGTGAAACATATGTTGAACGGTGTTACAATCATTGATCCGACATCGACATATATCGGAGCTGATGTTACGATTGGATCAGACACGGTATTGTACCCGGGAACTATTTTGAAAGGGACAACTTCCATTGGCGAAGCTTGCCATATTGGTCCTCAGGCCGATATTGAAGATAGTATCATTCAGAATGGTGTTACCATTAAACATTCCGTGTTGTCCCAAGCCGAAGTTGGCGAAGAGACAACGATAGGACCTTTTGCTTACCTGCGTCCAGGTACCAAGCTGGGCCGTAAAGTAAAAATTGGTGACTTTGTCGAAGTGAAAAATGCTACAATTGATGAAGGATCCAAAGTATCACATCTCAGCTATATTGGGGATGCTAAAGTAGGTAAGAACGTAAATGTTGGATGCGGGGCAATAACGGTTAATTATGATGGATATAATAAAGCTGTAACGACAATCGAAGATGATGCGTTCGTAGGCAGCAATGTCAATCTGATTGCACCCATCACGGTAGGAAAAGGCGCATATGTGGTAGCCGGCTCCACCGTTACACATTCCGTTCCGGAGAACGATCTGGCTATTGCTCGTCCTCGCCAGGAGAACAAACCTGGGTACGCGGAGAAGATTCGCGGACGTGCCAAAGCCAAGAAACAAAATGCCAAACCCGAATAAGGGGTTTTGATAACAAGATTTTGCCTCCTGATCTATCGGGAGGTGCCGACATGTCGCAGACGCTTATAGATTCCAATGAACCAGCACGGAGGGTTTTTATTTTATGACTTATTTTGATTCGAAATTAAAAATATTTACTTGCAATTCTAACCCCAAGCTTGCCCATCAAATTGCTGATTATATCGGAATTCCTATGGGCGAATCTCACACAACCAGCTTCAGCGATGGTGAGATTCAAGTGAAGCTCTCCGAGAGCGTTCGGGGCTGTCACGTTTATATCGTGCAGTCCACTTGCTTGCCGGTTAATGACAACCTGATGGAAATGCTCGTCATGATTGATGCACTGAAACGGGCATCAGCCAAGACAATTAACGTTGTAATTCCGTATTACGGCTACGCAAGACAGGATCGTAAGGCACGTTCGCGTGACCCAATTACGGCAAAACTGGTAGCGAATCTGATCGAAAAAGCAGGGGCAACCCGTGTTATCGCAATGGACTTGCACGCCATGCAAATCCAGGGATTTTTCGATATTCCAGTGGATCATCTGCTTGGGGTGCCTATTCTGGCTCAATATTTCCGTTCCAAACAGATCGAAAATCCCGTTGTTGTATCGCCTGACCACGGTGGTGTAGTTCGTGCACGGAAGCTGGCTGATTTCCTGAACGCACCTCTGGCGATTATTGACAAGCGTCGTCCGGAGCCGAATGTAAGTGAAGTTATGAACATTATCGGTAACATTGAAGGCAAAACGGCGATTTTGATCGATGATATCATCGATACGGCGGGGACGATTGTGCTGGGTGCAAACGCACTGATGGAAGGCGGCGTGAAGGAAGTATATGCATGCTGTACGCACCCGGTTTTGTCCGGACCAGCGATGGAACGTTTGGAGAATGCACCGCTTAAGGAAGTTATCGTAACAGATACCATTCCAATTACGCATGCCAATCCGACAAGCAAACTCAAAGTGTTGTCTGTAGCACCTTTGCTCGGAGAAGCCATTATCCGGGTTCATGAGGAATTGTCAATCAGCAAGCTGTTTGAAATTGAATAAGGATGTCTGCACAAAGTAGTAGAGGGGTTACGTTTTCCGGTAGAACGGAAAATGTAACCCCTGTCGGCGTGCCATTTTAATGCAAAGCATGAAGAGCCGGATGGATTGATGTTAATATCCCGGCCGTGAAATGAAGCGGAAGCGCCGCCGATGAAAAAGAGTGTCGGCAATTTCGACAAATTGATTATCGAAACGTGTAATTAATCCGATCTCAATATGGGTGTCGCGGTCATATACCTGTACAGGTACATGGTATTCGAGATGATAGATAAAATCGCTATGTTGAGTCAGTTGTCCGTTATCTTCGCGCAAAACCCGCTCACCTTCCTGGGTTAATGAAATAATAATCGTGAAAATTACAGTAAATAGGAAGTTCACTTTCTTGATATTATATGAAATATAACATTCGAAGTCTATGCCTCACCTCATGGTGATCCGAAGGAGGGAATAAGATGAAGTGGATTGTAGGCCTGGGGAATCCCGGCCCAAACTATGCCAAAACACGACATAATATCGGATTTATGGCACTGGATCAACTGGCCAGTCGTCATGGAATTTCAATTACCCAGAGCAAGTGCAAGGCGTTAATTGGGGAAGGGAATATTGGCGGTGTCAAAACCGTACTGATCAAACCCATGACGTTCATGAATCTGTCCGGCGAATCGGTACGGGCATATATGGATTTTTATAAAGTTAGTCTGGAAGACCTGATTGTCGTTTATGACGACATGGACACTGAAATTGGCAAAGTCAGACTGCGCTATCAAGGCAGTGCCGGAGGTCATAATGGAATCAAATCCATTATTCAGCATACAGGCACACAGCAGTTTAACCGGGTACGCATGGGTATATCCCGTCCAGAGCCAGGACATGCCATTGTGGATTATGTGCTGTCGACATTTATGAAGAAAGAGAAGGAAGCACTTGAGCATACTATTGAGCAAACCTGTGATGCACTGGAGCACAGTCTGAACCATACGTTTGAGCAGACAATGGCCAAGTTCAACGGGTAGGACTTGTAAGGAGAAGACACTGGAAAAATTGATCAAAGTCGGGTTCAATTCAGTCATAATGGGCATACTGGACGTATAAACCGTGTTCAGGAGGCATAGACATGTCAGTGAATTATGTATGCAGGCATTGCCGTACTTTTATTGGACGAATCGATTCTACCCGAATATCAGAAGCCCAGTTAGGCTTTCATTTCTTGACCCCCGACGAGCGGAGGGATATAATAGCGTATAATTCCGGTGGCGATATTACCGTTCGGATTACTTGCGATTACTGCAAGGAAGCAATTGAACTCAATCCTGAGCTCAGCCTGCTTGCGAGCCCGCTTCAATAATAAGCCTGGTTCGCAGCGAAGTATTGATAACAGATGATGGCGGGTGCGGAATACCGCTCCACCTTTATAGCCTTGGCAGCCTGCTGAGGCTTCTTTTCAGTTTTGAAATGAAAATGACCATCATGAAATCAGTTAATCGGTTCAACCTGTTGTGGCAATGAAGCGAGTAATCCTATATGATGAAACAGGACAAAAAGGAATTTGTATCCAATTTAAAATGATGATGCTGCGCCTAGGCGTAAGGTAATCAAGTAAGTTATAAGAGAGGTGCCCCTTTTGTTACAAGCACTTATACAGGCTTTTTCCAAAGATCCCGATTTTGGATCCATTACTGCCGGTATTACGTCCGGTATGAAGGAGCAGCTGGTTTCAGGATTGTCCGGATCGGCGCGCCAGATCATGTTGGCAGCTCTGCATCAAGAGATGAACCGACCACTGCTTGTCGTTACACACAATATGTTTTCCGCACAAAAAATTGCAGAAGATTTACAGGAAGCGCTTTCACCGGATCAGGTACTGCTCTATCCTGCCAATGAACTTGTTGCCGCTGAAGCCGCTGTTTCCAGTCCGGAAACATTGGGTCAGCGTATTGATGTGTTGGTCCGCTGCGCCCAGGGTTTTAGGGGCGTTGTTGTTATTCCATTTTCCGGCGTGCGGCGTTATGTCCCTCTTCCGGAAGTGATGGCGAGTGCCCAAATTACAATTAAACAAGGCAGTACACTCGACTTGGATTCGTTCCTTCTGGAGATGGTGAAGCTTGGATATGAACGTGTAGAGCGGGTTGAATCTCGCGGCGAGATGAGCGTACGCGGCGGAATTATCGACTTTTATCCCGTGACTTCATCCATTGCCTATCGGGTGGAACTGTTTGATGATGAGATTGATTCCATACGAACGTTTGATCCGGCGGATCAGCGCTCCATTGAACGAATTGAAGAAGTTACAGTGCTGCCATGTAAAGAGTTAATTGCTGACCGTGAGCGCATGGAGAAGGCTGCAGATGCGGCTGTCGTCCTGCTGGATCAGCAGCTTGAGAAAATGACTGACCGACAAGCTAAGCTGCGTCTTCGTGAAGAGATTCACCGGGAGATTGAGCTGCTGAGGGAGCATGTATATTTCTCTGAAATGTACAAATATATATCACCTCTATATCCGGAACATAAGACAATCTACGACTACATGCCAGAGGACACGCTGCTTGTTCTTGACGAGCCTGCACGACTGGCTGAAACGTCCAAGCAGCTCGACAGGGATGAGTCGGAGTGGAACCTGCATTTGATGCAAAACGGGAAAACTCTTCCTGATCTTCATTTATCGGCAGACGGGGATGAACTGCTGTATGAGCGTCCATTCCAGACACTGTTTATGTCGATCTTTTTGCGTCAGGTTCCACATACACAGCCTCAGAACATTCTGAATTTTATCAGTCGTGGCATGCAGGATTTCCACGGTCAGATGAATGTGCTTAAGGCAGAGATGGAACGTTGGCAGAAGGCCGGAGTGCATGTACTCATGCTGGCAAGCGGGGAAGAAAGACTCGACCGCATGCGGCGCGTGCTTATGGATTACGATATACCGGAACCAGAAATGCTCATCGGTAACTTGCAGACTGGATTCGAGATGCCGTCCATACATCTGGCAGTTGTAACCGAAGGTGAGATGTTCTCCCAGAAGCAGCGCAAAGCGCGCAAACCAAGCCGTAATGTCGATAATGCTGAACGGATTAAATCATATAGTGAGCTGAAAGTGGGCGATTATGTCGTCCATCAAAATCACGGGATTGGCAAATATCTTGGCATCGGTACGCTCGAGGTTGGCGGCATTCATAAGGACTATATGCATATTCTCTACGCCGGTGGGGATAAACTGTCGGTACCGATCGAGCAGATTGATCTGATTCAGAAATATGTCGGGTCAGAAGAGAAAGAACCCAAGATCTACAAGTTGGGCGGTAATGAATGGACACGGGTCAAAAATAAAGTTCGTACATCCGTACAGGATATCGCTGACGATCTGATCAAGCTCTATGCGGAACGTCAGACTTCGAAAGGTTTTGGCTTCGAGAAGGATTCTGCCGAGCAGCAGGAATTCGAAGCGATGTTCCCTTATGATGAGACCCGTGATCAGGTGCGTGCGATCGAGGAAATTAAAAAGGACATGGAACAAAATCGTCCCATGGACCGTCTGCTATGCGGAGATGTCGGTTACGGGAAAACCGAGGTCGCCATTCGTGCTGCCTTTAAAGCGGCAATTGAGGGCAAACAGGTTGCTGTACTCGTTCCTACCACAATTCTGGCACAGCAGCATTATGAAACATTCCGCGAGCGCTTCTCGGGTTATCCATTCAATATTCATGTCCTTAGCCGTTTCCGTTCCCGGAAGGAACAGAATGAGACGGCCAAAGGCATTAAAAGTGGTACGGTTGACATCGTCATCGGAACACACCGGTTGTTGTCGCAAGATCTGGTATTCAAGGATCTTGGACTGCTCATCGTCGATGAAGAGCAGCGCTTCGGTGTAACACATAAAGAAAAACTGAAGAAGCTGAAAACAAACGTGGACGTGCTCACGCTGACGGCTACACCGATTCCGCGTACGCTCCACATGTCCATGCTGGGTGTCCGTGATCTGTCGGTTATCGAGACACCGCCAGAGAACCGTTTCCCGGTGCAGACCTATGTTGTGGAACACAGTCAGGCCCTTGTTCGGGAAGCGATTGAGCGGGAACTGGCTCGTGGGGGTCAGGTTTATTATTTGTACAACCGTGTCCAAGGAATTCAGGAGATGGCGGCTGAAATCTCGGAATTGGTTCCGGGCGCCAAAGTTGGCGTAGGACATGGTCAGATGTCGGAGACTGAGCTGGAGAAAACCATTCTGGACTTCCTGGATGGTGAATATGACGTGCTTGTCAGCACAAGTATCATCGAGACAGGGGTTGATATTCCGAACGTGAATACCCTGATTGTCCATGATGCGGACAAAATGGGCCTTTCCCAGCTGTACCAGCTCCGTGGGCGCGTAGGCCGGTCCAATCGAATTGCATATGCTTACTTTACCTACCAACGGGACAAGGTGCTGACCGAAGTCGCAGAGAAACGACTGCAATCGATCAAGGAATTTACCGAGCTCGGGTCAGGTTTCAAAATTGCAATGCGCGATCTGTCGATCCGTGGTGCAGGGAACCTGCTGGGTGCAGAGCAGCACGGCTTCATTGCTTCGGTTGGATTCGATCTGTACTCTCAGATGCTGGCTGAGGAAATTAACAAACGCAAAGTCACCATGCTTGGTGAAGAGCCGGTACCGTCCGATCAATGGAACACCACGCTTGATCTCAGTATCGATGCCTATTTGCCGTCGGATTATATCTATGACAGTATACAGAAGATTGAAATTTACAAAAAAGTGGCGGTTATTGCCTCTTTCGACGATGCCATGGAACTGGAAGACGAACTGGTTGACCGATTCGGAGATCTTCCGGAAGCCGTTATTAATCTCATGGCCGTTGCCAGGTTAAAGGTTTACGGTAAAATCTACGGAATTGAGTCCATTACTCAGCGTGGTGATGATCTTACCGTGAAGTTCTATGAAGGCCGTGAACATGCATTTGAGCTCTCGAAAATTGCGCACATTGGAAATCAGTTCGAAAGACGTGTACAATTTGAACAAGGACCCCATATGCTTATACATGTCAAAGGCAAAGGGCTTGGGGACAAGCAACTGATGGAACTGGTAGAGAAATTCCTGGAGTCCATGAAGAGTGCTTTTAAATCAAAGGGGGAACTAAAGGATGTTACCAAAGTATAAAAAAGTAGGGAAAGTACTCTCCGTGAGTATGGTCGCAGTATTATCCCTATCATTGCTTGCTGCATGCGGCAAGAAGGAAGAAGCAGCTACACCGGAAACGAATGATACAAGTGCTGTTGTGGCTACTTACGATGGTGGTACAATTACAGCCAATGAATTCGACATGGAGCAACGGGTCATGAAATTCCTCTATCCGGAATATGCACAAATGATGGAGATGGATGATTTCAAGGACTACCTGGTGCGCCAGGAAGTTGCTTATGAATATTTGAGTGGCAAGGCGAGCAAGGAAGCTAAAACAGAAGGTGCAAAAACAGCAACTGAACAATTCGATAAAATGAAAGCTTCTGTTCAAGCTGATCAATGGACTGAAATGTTGAAAGCCCAAAACCTGACAGATCAAAACATCAAGGATTACATGACTCGCATCATGACCGTAATTAAGGACAAAGAGACTGGCGTTACGGAAGATGCCATCAAAAAGGAATTTGAAACGAATAAGGATCAGTTCACAACGGCTTCGGTTCGTCACGTCCTGATTAATTTCACCGATCCGGATACACAAAAAGAACGTAAAAAAGAAGATGCATTGAAAATTGCAAAAGAAGTTAAAACCAAACTGGATGCGGGTGAGGACTTTGCAAAAATCGCAAAAGAATACTCCGAAGATCCAGGTTCTGCGGAAAAAGGCGGATTGTACGAAAATACCCCTGTATCCAACTGGGTAGACGCGTTCAAGGAAGCTGCAAAAACATTGCCTCTCAACAAAATCAGTGATCCGGTTGAGACCGAATACGGATATCACGTGATGAAGGTGGAATCCCGTACGGAAGCGGATTACAGCAAATTGACGGATGAACAGAAAGAAACACTCAAAAGTCAATTGGCAGCTGCAGAGATCGATACGTTCATGACGAACGAACTGGACAAGGTCGTCAAAGAAGTAAACCTGCCAAAAACAGACAAAGCTGAAGAAGGTACAACTGAAGGTACGGATGGTACATCGGGTACTGGCACGGGAACTGGAACCGAAGGTGATCAATCTACGGAAACCAAAACCGATGAATCCACTAGCACTGACAAGAAGACTGACCAAGGTACAACTGGTACAGATGCAGATGCAACAACAGGTGATAGTGCAGATACAAGCAGCAAGTAAGAATCAAGACGGGGTAAAGGTACCTTTTGGACAAGCATAGAGAGAAGCAAGGGGAGGACTAATGGCCTGCCCCTTGCTTTTTTTTGTGTGTACTGCAGCGTACTGGGTACATGGTCACCTTCTGTGGAATGAACACAACTATATTCTTTAATGCATGTATAAGGAAATGGGAACAGATGAATACTATGGTCAAGATATCACACTAAACGTTCTGGGACTTTCCTCTACCCATTATGGAACAGTAGTTGAAAAATCTTCTCGAGAAAGTGGGGCAACATGTGAAATGAAAGCTACTGGTATTGTCCGCCGTATTGATGACCTCGGCCGTGTGGTCATTCCAAAAGAAATTCGCCGTACGTTACGGATTCGTGAAGGAGATCCACTTGAAATCTTTGTGGACCGTGACGGAGAAGTCATTCTGAAAAAATATTCGCCAATCGGCGAACTGGGCGATTTCGCCAAAGAATATGCTGAATCGTTGTACGAAAGTACAGGTCATGTAACCATGATCTCTGACCGTGATACCATTATTACGGTAGCTGGTGGCTCCAAGAAGGAATATTTGGACAAGCAGGTAGGCCAGCTGGTGGAGAGCTGCATGGAAAACCGGAAGACCATTGTGGAGACAGGCAGTGGCTCCTACGAGCTAAGCAAGGATCATGACGAAACGTTATCCTCTTTTGTCATTGCACCCATCATTTCGGGTGGAGATCCCATTGGAACCGTTATTCTGTTTAACAAGGATGAATCGGTGAAAATGTCCCAGATGGAAGTTAAAATGTCTGAGACGGCTGCCGGCTTCCTTGGCAAACAGATGGAACAATAAACAGCAGATCAACTCCTGGTGCCTTTCTGGCAGACAGGAGTTTTTTGCGTTTGGAGACATGTTTCCGAGCAAGAAGTGAGAACGGAAAAAGCTGATCTATGCAGAAGGTTAGTCTGTGCGGCTTCAGGCAGGTATAATAGCAAGGTATGCTTACAGGATATATAATGCTTGGACAACCGCAGGAGGGACTTATGAAACAGCCGTCTACTGGCTCTAGATTGTTACAGGGTGCATTTATACTAGGGCTTGCTGCCATTATTTCCAAAATCATCGGTGCTTTTCAGAAGATTCCGCTACAGAATCTAGGGGGAGACGGTGTTTTTGGCATTTATAACACGGTATATCCGTTCTATATGCTTATCATTACGGTGGCTGCCGCAGGACTGCCTGTTGCAGTATCCAAGTTTGTTGCTGAGGAAAATGCGCTGGGAAGACCGGAGGAGGGCAGACGGATTATCCGTCTGTCTTCCATCCTTCTCGGAAGCATCGGACTAATTCTGGCATTATTGATGTACATGGGTGCACCCTTTATAGGTCATCTTATTGGTAATGGACATGTCATTCCTTCCCTCCGGGCTGCTTCGCTCGCGCTGTTATTTGTCCCATTGATGACGGGTCTCCGCGGATATTTCCAGGGGTTACAGCAGATGGTGCCTACCGCTGTATCTCAAGTCGTGGAGCAGACGATCCGTGTTACGGTGATGATTGTGCTGCTGCTATGGCTTATGAGGCATGATGCATCACTGGAGACGATTGCTGCGGGAGCCATGCTTGGTTCCGTTGCAGGAGGGATTGTCGGTTTGGTAACCATGTTGGCATATCTATATGGTCATGGGCGAAAGAGCAAAAAAACTGGTTTATCAGAAAAAGAGATGGATCGCTTACAAGGATTAGAAACCAAGAAGGAACAACAGAGGCTTCAGACGGGAGGAGCGATTTCGAATGAGCGTGAGCAGGCTCGGACCAATGGTCAATGGATCAGGACTCTGTTGCTCTATGCCATTCCGGTCTGTCTGGGTTCGCTCGCTGTGCCCCTGATGAACCTGGTGGATACCTTCACGGTGCCCCGGCTCCTAAGGATTGAAGGGCTGGATGAAGTCGAATCCATGGTGTCGTTCGGAATTTACAATCGGGGCTTGCCGCTTGTGCAGCTGGTGACGATGCTTGCTACGTCACTATCCGTGCTATTCATTCCGGCGATGGCCGAAGCACGGCTGAAGGGCGGGCCGGAAGCCGTGAGGCAGCAGGCAGGCATTGCGCTGCGCTGGTTCTGGTTAATCGGCCTGGCAGCATCCGCTGGTCTGGCGGTGCTGGCAGAACCGATCAACCGCATGCTGTACGGTGATGCCGCAGGCACCGAAGCCCTGCGGTACATGGCGCTGACGGCAGCGGGCAGCACCGTCAGCATCATCGCGGCGGCGCTGCTGCAGGGCCTCGGCGCCGTGCGCGCACCCGCGTTCAGCATGCTCGCCGCCGCAGGCGTCAAGGCGCTGCTGAACATGTTGCTTGTGCCGGCGCTGGGCATCAGCGGCGCGGCTCTGGCAGGCGCAGCCGCCTATATGCTGGCGGCTGGCCTGAATGTGGCGCTGCTGGCGCGGCGTGCCGCCCTGCGCCCTGCTCCTGGCGCCGTCCTGGCGAAGCCGGCGCTGGTGATCGCCGCCATGAGCGTGGCGGCGGCAGGCATGGCCTGGGCTGCCGGAGCGGTGCTCGGCGGCATGGGCATCGCGGCCGATCGCAGGCTGGCCGCGGTGGGCATAAGCCTGCTTGGCATTGCCGCAGGTGCAGCCGTGTTCTTGCTGGCGTCAGCCCGAATGGGGCTGCTGACCGCCACAGACCTGGCCGCGATCCCCAAGCTGGGACCGCGCCTGGCCAAATTGCTGCGCAGACTGCGTGTCTTGCGCTAGCAGGATCTCGACCGCTTTTGAATGCAGGATTATAGGAAATCCCCTGATTCTGGTATAATACGTGTGATTATAGAGCGCTGTTCTGCACAAGCTCCTTATTTCCATGGGGAAAAGGGAGGTGTGCGGACAGGATGGTTCGGATGGAGGTTGGAAGATGAGCGCAGCTTTAACAGTTGTTGGTCTCGGTTCAGGTGATGCAGACCAGCTGACAGTAGGTATTATCAAAAAAATGAAACAGGCGGCCACGCTTTATGTCCGCACACTGGATCATCCCGTATTGAATGATCTGAAGCAGGAAGGTTTGGAGATGACATCATTTGATGCCATCTACGAGGCGAAGGCATCGTTCCCGGAAGTGTATGATGAAATCGCAAATCGTTTAATTGAAGCCGCTCGCCAGGGAGAGTCAGGCACTGAGATTGTATACGCTGTGCCAGGCCATCCAATGGTGGCAGAAGCAAGTGTACGTCTGCTGAAAGAGCGCTGCCCACAGATGGGTATTTCACTTCGTGTCATGGGGGGAGAGAGCTTTCTCGACGAAGCATTTATTCGCCTTGGATTTGACCCTATTGAAGGCTTTCAGCTTTTGGATGCCAGCAGCCTGAGTACGGAACTGGTGCAGCCTCAGTTACATACGCTGATTGGACAGGTTTACGACGTGTTTACAGCGTCTGACGTGAAGCTGTGTCTGATGGAAGTATATCCGGATGACTACCCGGTATTTGTTGGTCATGCCCTCGGTGTGAAGGACCAGGAGGTCATTCACAAGGTACCACTTCATGATCTGGACCGGATTGAAGGATACGGAAACCTGTCACTGATCTTTGTGCCAAAGAATACGGATGATGCACTGCGTCGCCGCTCCTTTGCACGTTTGCATGAGATTGTAAACATTCTTCGCAGCCCAGGCGGATGCCCATGGGATCAGGAGCAGACCCATCAGTCCATTCGCAAGAACCTGATTGAAGAGACCTACGAGGTCATCGAAACCATTGATGAGGACGATCCGGATCACATGAAGGAGGAGCTTGGGGACTTATTGCTGCAGATTTTGCTGCATTCCCAGATGGAAGAGGAAGTGGGCACATTTAATGTGTATGATGTCATCGAAGGACTCCATGACAAGCTCATATTCCGCCATCCCCATGTATTTGGCGAACATCAGGCGGAGAATGCGAATGAAGCACTGCAGAACTGGGAACAGATGAAGGCAGAGGAGAAGAAGCGCAAAGGGTTGGATCAACAGGACATTTCTGTGCTTGATGGGATTCCCCGCGATCTGCCTGCCTTGATGAAAGGGTACAAGTTGCAGAAGAAAGCAGCCAAGGTCGGTTTCGATTGGGATGATGTCGAGGGTGTATTTGCCAAGATTGAAGAAGAACTGGCTGAGCTGAAAGAAGCAGTGCAGAACAACCAATCTGCTGAAGAGCAGAAGCTGGAATTAGGCGACTTGCTGTTTGCCACTGCCAATGTGGCTCGGTTCATCGATACGGATCCGGAAGAGGCACTTGCAGCCACTAACCGCAAGTTTACAGGACGCTTCCGATATATTGAAGAACGCCTTCGTGAATTGGGACGGACACCTGCAGACAGTAATGTCGAAGAGATGGAGCAATTTTGGCAAGAAGCGAAGAAGGCAGGGTTATAACCACTTCCTACTTGCAGCTTATTCCAATAAGCATGTTCCATGATTTCATCTGGTGTGTTATGCTATACGAACATGTGTTCATGTGTGGTGCTGGATATTTCTGAGTAATCAGATACCGTTTGGGGTATTGGACTTAGACTATTCTTAGGCAATGGTATGTATTAAGTCAAAAAAAGTCGCGGTTCGAGGCAGGAATTCAGAACCAAAGCCATACATGTGTAGTAAACCTTGTGCGGAACCGCAGCAATCAACGGATTGCAGGATTCGCAGATACTTTTTTTTCAATTTGGGAGGCTTTTAAAAATGAACAAAACAGATCTGATTAACAACATTTCCACCAAAAGCGGTTTGACTAAAAAAGATGTTGAATCCGTATTGAACGGTTTTTTGGGAGAAATTACAGATGCACTCGCAAGCGGAGACAAAGTACAACTGATCGGCTTTGGCACTTTTGAAACCCGCAAACGTTCCGGTCGTACCGGCCGTAACCCACAAACAGGGAATGAAATCGTAATTCCTGAGTCCACTGTTCCTGCATTCAAAGCAGGCAACAAACTTAAAGAAGCCGTAAAATAATGCGTCTTGATAAATTCCTGAAGGTCTCCCGGCTGATTAAACGCCGTACTGTGGCCAAAGACGTCTCTGAACAGGGACGTGTTCTGATAAACGGACGTGAAGCGAAGCCAAGCGCTGCTGTCAAAGTGGGCGATGAGCTGACGGTTCAGTTCGGTCAGAAGCTGGTCACCGTAAAGGTAGAACGCCTTGCCGAGAGCACCAAGAAGGATGAGGCGAGCAGCCTCTATACCTTGGTTAAGGAAGAGCCGATCGCCAAGGATAACGGGCTGAACTGGTAATGTTCTGCCCGATATGCTCCTTTTTCAAATGAAAGCAAGTGATATAGAAGCGCCTTTCCCTATACAGGAAGGGCGCTTTTGTGTCTGGACAAGACGGATCATTCCGTTCATCATCGATGGTTCTATTCCTGCCTTCCGTTCCATAAGCTAGGTGTAAGAAGGAGGGGTACATGCCATGGTTGAGCACGGTAAACCGAAACAGCATCATTTGAGCATGCAAAATCGCAAACTGCTGGATCTGACAGGCGTCTCGAATGTGGAGAGCTTCGACAGTGAGGAATTTTTGCTGCAGACTGAACTTGGGCATCTGACCATCCGGGGGCACAATTTACATATCAAAAACCTGAGCCTGGAGGAAGGTTTGCTGTCCATTGAAGGCACAGTCAGTTCGCTTCAATATCTGGACCCCGGTTCCCAGAACAAGAACGGTAAAGGCCTGTTCGGCAAGATGTTCCGATGAGTCCGGACACGCAGTGGATCACATTAACGTGGATGCTGTTATCGGGAATCGTGATGGGAATGGCCTACGACAGTTACCGGGTGCTGTCTGGTCAGCTGCGGTTCCCGAGATGGAGCATGCATACACTCGACCTGTTGTACTGGGTTGCTTCCGCGCTGTTCGTTTTCCGGATGCTGTACGCCGGAAACCACGGACAGCTGCGGTTTTATGTCTTTTTGGGGCTAATTATAGGGGTTTGCTTCTATTTTTGGCTTTTAAGTGTTACAACCCAGCGTTTTGTGGTAATGTTAATTAAACTCGCAAGAACACTGATTCATTGGTGTGGACATATCCTTAACATCCTGTTCGTTATGCCAGTTAAGGGATTATACAAGCTAGTACGCTTGTTATTGGGTTTTGTACTCGCGATCCTGCTATTCCTGGGCAAGCTGGTATTGCAATGTTTGGTACCTTTCGGCAAGTTGTTCCGCTGGATGTTTAGGCCGCTCCTGAAACATTGGGTAACGCCCCGTTGGATGATCCGTGCGGGTTCAAGTATTGCAGCGATATGGAAACGCTGGTTTTAAGGAGGTCCGATAATGGGTAAAACACCTGTGGGGAGATCTGCAGCCCCAACAGGCCAAGGGAAATCTGCTGGCGCACGAAGACGCCTCATGCTCTGGATGACATTCATGGTTGTGTTTGTCATTTGGGCAGGATATACGTTCCTGGTGCAGAATGCACAGATTTCGGACAAGAGTTCGCACTTGGCCGCACAGCAGGCTTCTAAGGAAGAGACGCAGAAAAAGCTGGATCAGTTGAAGTATGAAGTCAGCCGGTTGAAGGACCCTGAATACATAGGACAGCTGGCGCGGAAAAAAGGATATTATTTGCCTGAAGAGACGCCAATCCAGGTTGAAGAGTCAGGGAACTGATGGAATTGTGCTCATGACAGAGCAAGGGTTATTATCCATATATCTGAAGCCGTCATACTGTTAAAAATAGGCTCCCTTACAGGGTAGAGCTCTGTTGACCTTGGTTTACGGCATAAGGTATAATTACATTTAGCACAGCATTGATTTTGGCATTTCAAAAATCGGGTTGTATATTTTTAAGGGAGGATCATTTTATTCTATGGCAATTGAAGTGGGCACCAAGTTAGAGGGCAAGGTGACAGGCATCACGCATTTTGGAGCATTTGTGGATCTGTCAGGAGGTGTCACGGGTCTCGTTCACATCTCGGAAATCGCCGACAATTATGTCAAAGATGTCAACGACCACCTGAAACTTAATGACGTCGTTACAGTGAAGGTCATCAATGTTGACAAGGATGGCAAAATCGGACTTTCCATTAAGCAAGCTGTTGACAAACCGGTTGAGCAACAAACACAATCCAGACCCCCAAGAGCTCCAAGACCGGAACGCAGTGGAGGAGATCGCGAACGATTCAGCGGTGGAGGCCCAAGTGGCGGCCAAGGCCGTGGCGGCGGCGGTGGATTTAACCGTGACCGTGGAGGCCGTTCTTTCAAGCCCGCAGCAGGCAAACCTTCATTTGAGGATAAAATGTCACGCTTCCTGAAAGATAGCGAAGAACGCATCTCTTCGCTCAAGAAGAACACAGAGGGCAAACGCGGAGGCCGTGGAGCCAAGCGCGTGTAATCTGTCTCAACCTGATTTAAAATATAAGAAAAGCCGTTAGCCCGTTAGGGTCGACGGCTTTTTTGCGTTTTATCGGTTATTCCTTCACTCGACTTCCTATTTAAACTTTTTGGGGATTACCGTCGGCTCTGCCCATTGGAACGGATTTGTAGCCTTTTTTGTAAAGTATCGCCCCACATTGCGTTTTTTTCGCGCAGGATTCAAAGGAAATAAGAACATTTGTCGTCTTCCATTTTTTACCGACACATTTCCATGCCATTCCGCAGTTATCCCGCCCAATTCATGTTTCTGCCAGAACAAAACCGGTTCAAAATCAGACAACCCTATCTCCAGTGGATCATGACGTAAAGGAGGGAATAGCAATAAGGCCGGGGGTTTTGCTCCTCCGCGCCAGGCCTGTTTCTTTTGTCGTAAACTTTTTCAACCCTGTCCACCTATTGTGACAAACTACGTCTTCTAATCTATCTATAATCAGAACCATCGAGAATGAAACACGAAAACAATTAATCGAATGGGGTGCCTTGGGATGATGGAAAAGTGGAATGTCATTCAATTTCCGGGAATGAAAGCTGGCAAAGGGGGTACCGAAGCTCGGGAGGAGCTGTCTGTACGTCTCAAACAGTGGATTAGCTCCCGCAAGGCTGTCCAGGTCGTTGCTGCACGCAAATGGGTGCTGCTCCTCACGTTCATGGGATTCTTATTGGGAAAAGCCATGATATTGAATGAATTATCGCCCTTTGCGATTGCCTACTTCGCGGTTATTGCCTTTATGCGCAGGGATTACATTATCCCCGTTGGGGCTGCTTTGTTGGCAGGAAGTTTGTTTGCCCCGTTCCCAGTTCCTCTGATTGTAGCATCCGAGATGGCCATCTTCTATCTGCTCTTCCGTGGACTGGAGTCTTACGATCGTGCTGAACTATCTTATGCACCAACGATGGTGTTTACGACAACTTTTATGGTCAAGTTATTCGCCGTTGTGATTGGGCCGTCTTTCAGCTGGTACGCCATGTTGATGCTCACGATGGACTCTGTACTCAGCTTCGTACTTACCCTGGTTTTTATACAAGCCATACCGATTTTTACGTATCGCAAAAAGAAATTCAACCTAAAGAGCGAGGAAATCCTCTGTCTAATCATATTGCTGGCCTCGGTCATGACAGGAGCGGTAGGCTGGACCATTCAGTCCCTTTCCGTGGAGCATATGCTCTCTCGTTATTTGATACTGATCTTCGCGCTGGTGGGCGGAGCCCCCCTTGGTGCATCGGTCGGGGTCATTACGGGCCTTATCCTAAGTCTGGCCGATATGTCGGCCGTCTACCAGATGAGTTTGCTTGCTTTTGCCGGGATGCTGGCGGGTATGTTGAAGGAAGGCAAACGTGCGGGGGTTGCACTGGGCATGCTGCTGGGCTCCTCCATTCTGTCCATTTATCTGGGCGGTCCAGGCGACGTGATGCATTCATTGTGGGAAACATGTGCAGCCATCGTTCTGTTCATGATTACACCAAAAAGCATGATGACGGCCATATCCAAATATGTGCCGGGCACCCAGGACCATACCAAATCGCAGCATGAATATGCGAAACGGATTCGGGATATTACGGCAGAACGGGTAACCCGTTTCTCGCAGGTGTTCCGTCAGCTCTCACGCAGCTTTGATCAGATGTCAGGCACCGGGGAACCGGTACAGAACGAAGGCGGGATGGAACACTTTATGAATGCGGTAGCCGAGGGAACATGCGCAGGCTGCTTCAAACGAACCCAGTGCTGGGATGCGAAGTTTATTCAAACCTATAAATATATGACGGATGTCATGAGTTCCATTGAGGCCAATCCGGAGATGTCTGGGAAACAGATTCCGGTAGAGTGGAACAGGGTATGTGCCAAACCGGAGGAGGTGCTCGAGGTTATGCGTGCCCAGTATGGGCTGTACCAGCATAATATGCAATGGAAGCGTCAGATCGTGGATAGCCGGCAGCTGGTTGCCGAGCAATTGTCTGGAGTATCTCAGGTAATGGAGGACCTGGCCAAAGAAATTCAACGGGAAAGCGAGGAAATGGTACAGCAGGAGGAACAGATTCGGGATGCACTGGAATCGCTGGGCCTGTCCATTCATTCAATTGAAATCATCAATTTGGAGGCAGGCAACGTGGAGATTGAGATTGTTCATGCCTACACACGGGGATTCGATGAATGCCGGAAAATGATTGCACCGCTGATCTCGGATGTCCTGGACGAGCATATTGCCGTCTTGCATGAAACGATGACAGATCATCGTCAGGGCCTGGCTACCGTAACATTCGGCTCAGCCAAAACCTATGAAGTGACTACCGGGGTAGCTGCAGCTGCCAAAGGGGGAGATATGCTGTCCGGAGACAGCTTCAGTACAGTTGAATTGGGAAACGGTACATTTGCGGTAGCCCTCAGTGATGGTATGGGCAACGGAGAACGGGCACGCATGGAGAGCAGTGCGGCGTTAAATATACTGGAACAGCTGCTTCAATCCGGCATGGACGAGAAGCTGGCGATCAAATCCGTGAATTCCGTGCTTATGCTGCGCTCTCCCGAAGAGATGTATGCCACAGTGGACATGGCTCTGATCGATGAATATACAGCAGAGACCACCTTTATGAAAATCGGCTCGACACCGAGCTTTATTAAACGCGGACAGGAGGTTATTCAGGTATCAGCCAGCAACTTGCCGATTGGCATTATCAAAGATATCGAAGTGGACCTGGTCACCGTACAGCTTCAACCAGGCGATATACTGATCATGATGACAGATGGCATCTATGATGCACCGGGGTATGCCGTCAACAAGGAATTATGGATGAAACGTCTCATTCAGGAGATTGATAGTGATGACCCACAGGAGGTGGCCGACTGCCTGCTCGAGAGTGTAATTCGATATCAACAGCATGAGATTATGGATGACATGACCGTCGTTGTAGGAAAAGTTGAACATTATCGCCCGGAATGGGCCACGCTGCGAGTACCTGGCATTAGCCGGATGGAGCGCCCACGTACCGTCAGTTAATTGTATCTTTCTCTGTTTGAAGTCTCTTCATTCTGGCAATGCTAGTCATAGAGTTGGAGAGTAACGAAAAACGGAGGGATTCGGATGAAACAGATCTTGTTGATCACCGACGGTTGTTCTAATGTAGGTACAAGTCCAGTGCTGGCGGCAGCAGAAGCCCGTGAAGAGGGGATCACCGTCAATGTGGTTGGGGTTATAGATTACGGAACGATTGGCGAGCTGGGCAGCCGGGAGATTGAGGATATTGCCAAAGCCGGAGGTGGAATCAGCCAGATTGTTGGTACAAGGCAGCTTGCCCATACGATGCAGATGATGACGAGAAAAACAGTGGTTCAGACCATTCAGCAGGCGGTTAATAAAGAGCTAACACAAATTCTGGGAGATAAGACTTCCAAAACCGTAACCGACCTTGAACCTGCTCAGCGTGCACAGGTGGTGGAAGTGATGGATCATTTGGCTGAAACCACCCCTCTGCAGGTCATCCTTTTAATTGATGTAAGTGCAAGCATGAAGCCAAAGCTCGCCGCTGTGGAAGAAGGAATCCGGGATCTGATGCTGAGTTTGCAGGCGCGTGTAGGGCAAAGCCGGATCTCGGTGTTTCATTTCCCGGGTCGTCATAGTGGAGAAGAAGCGGTGATGGACATCAACTGGACATCTGATCTGGGCAGTGTTCGTTCCCTGTTTGGACGTCTGCAGATGAAGGGTGCAACGCCGACAGGTCCTGCGATTCAGAAGGTGATTGATTTTTACCGTTATGGTACACTGGAGGGACAGCAGGAAATAGAAGGGAACTATCGCATTGAAAGAGAAGGGATGCTCGGTGACAACGTTGTCTGATGCCTCTTTCCCCCCAGGAACAGTAATCACGGGGAAATGGAATCGCAGCCGTTATACGATTCGCAAGCTGCTGGGCAAAGGCGCCAACGGCATCGTTTTTCTTGTCCAGCGGGGTGAGAATGGCAAGCACTATGCACTAAAGATGGGATTTGATCCGGTTGATCTGCAATCAGAGGTGAATGTGCTCAAATCGTTTCAGCTGCAGCGTAATCATGAGGCCCTTAAGCAAAGTGGTATTCCATCCTATCTTAAGGATGTGGACGACTATGCCATACAGGGAAGGGACATTCCCTTTTATGTGATGCGTTATGTTCGGGGTGAGGCTCTGCATCACTTCATTCGGCGTCAAGGGACAGACTGGACACTTTTGGTGGGGCTTAGACTTCTACAGAAGCTGGCACAATTGCATCAGGCGGGCTGGGTATTTGGTGATCTTAAACCTCAGAACGTACTGGTGTCCGATTTTGGTCAGGTGGAGCTTATTGATTATGGTGGTGTAACATCCATTGGACGAAGTGTGAAACAGTTTACCGAATGGTATGACAGGGGATTCTGGAATGGTGGAAGTCGGACAGCAGATGGTACCTACGATGTTTTCGCTTTCGCATTGTTATTGATTCATGTACTGGAGGGGGATGCGCTCAAGGCACTGGCTGCCGAAGGATTGCCACAATTGCGGAGTGTTAACCAGCTCACGGCTCTGGTGGAGCGCAGCGAACGGATGCGGCCGTTTCGAAACTGGACGATTCAGGCGCTTCGGGGACAGTTCCGCGATGCCGGGCATGCAGCTAAAGTTTGGAAAGACATGATGGCCCGGCCTGCACCTCTTCGCCGGCGATCATCAAGCTCGACACCACGCTGGCTGAAAAATGCATTCGCTATATCCGTTATATTACTTATTGGGGTACTCATCTATGCACTGCGATTCTAATCTATACAAGTGCATATACATAACGCTAGGAATGAGGAACAGGTATGGAGGCTTTACGCTGGAACAAGCTGGTGAATCACGTGCTGGAGGCAGCGGAAGAGCATCAGTTATGGGTTCCCGGGGATCGGATCATCGTCGCTGTATCGGGCGGACCGGACTCGGTGGCTTTTTTGCATATTATGCATGAGATCAGCACAACACATGTTCCACTGGAACTGGTCTGTGCTCATGTGCATCATGGATTTCGCATTGAATCTGATGATGAGGCTGAAATGGTCGGGAAACTGGCAGATCAGCTAAATATCCCGTTTGAGTGCGCAAAGGTTGATATACCTTCTTATATGAAGCTTACCGGTCAGGGACCGCAGGAAGCAGCACGCGATAGGCGATATGCATTTCTGCATGAAGTGGCTGAGAAATACGGTGCGGCAAGCATCGCTCTTGCACATCATGCGGATGATCAGGCAGAGACAGTCATGCTTCATTTATTGCGTGGCAGCGGACTATCGGGGCTGGCGGGAATGAAGTTTAAACGGCACGAAAAAAATGTGGAACTTATTCGTCCATGTCTTCGTATAAACAAGACAGACCTTGTAGAAGCTTGTAATACTCAGGGATTTCTGTACTTTATGGATGAAAGCAATTCCCTGCGTAAATATCGGCGCAACGCCATTCGCTTGGATGTGCTTCCTTTTTTGGGGCAGTATAATGGACAGCTCACGCCGTCTTTGAATCGGCTTGCCGAAATTGTGGGCGATGAAGACGATTTCATGGAGCAAGGTGCATATGACGCATACAGGTGTCTAGTGCAGGTGAACGGCGGAAGGCAAACCTTTGAGGTGCCTTCCTTTTTGAAGTTACATGTCGCTTTACAACGAAGGTTGATTAAACTAATATTGAATTATCTGCCTTTGGACAGTGATTTTGTCGACTTTACCCGTATCGAAACCATTCGCCGCAAGGTGACCCAGCCTTATGCGAAGACCTGGAGCCTAGATATAGGACAGACACTCGCTTGTACCCGGGAGTATGATCTGGTATCCTTCGGCAAACGGACGGACGTACAGGATCAATCTTTCGAGTATCGTCTCGTGCAATGGAACGGAACTTATGAGCTTTCACTCAGGGAGATTGACCGATATCTTCGGATCATTCCTATGAGTCCCGAGGACTATATTGTACCGGAATCGGCGGATCAGGCCGCATTTGATGCGGATCAACTGCTCATGCCGCTGGTTGTGCGTTCACGGTTACCTGGAGATACCATGAAAGTCATGGGATTAAACGGAAGCAAAAAGGTGAAAAATATTTTCATCGATGAAAAAATCCCCCCCTCTGTCCGTCCACTTATTCCTGTGGTTTGTGATGGAGCAGGCAACATTGTCTGGTTGCCGGGTGTTCGCCGATCAAGTATTGCACCGGTGAAGGAGGATACTTCCGCCATCCTGTACATGACTGTAGGCAATTCAGCGATTCAGGGGTAGTGGTTATGGTTCAGGTAAGGCTTTCATAGTATAACTTAGGAGGTTCGCACAGTTGCAGAACGACATTCAGGAAGTATTGATCAGTGAAGAAGAAATTCAAAGTAAAGTCAAGGAATTAGGCGCAACACTAAGTGCCGAATATGCAGGTCGCAATCCTTTGGTCATTTGTGTGCTCAAGGGTGCGTTTATATTTATGGCTGATTTGGTTAAAAACATAACGGTACCTGTTGAGATGGATTTCATGGCAGTATCCAGTTATGGAGCATCCACCAAAACGTCGGGCGTTGTTAAGATCATCAAAGATCTCGACGTTTCGGTTGAAGGACGTGAGGTTCTCATTGTGGAGGATATTATCGACAGTGGACTGACGCTCAGTTACTTAATTGAACTGCTCCAAAATCGCGGCGCCGAATCCGTGCGAGTGGTTACGCTTTTTGACAAGCCTTCAGGCCGCAAGGTTGAGCTTGAAGCTCATTACACCGGCTTTGACATTCCTGACGCGTTTATCGTTGGATATGGTCTGGATTATGCCGAGAAGTACCGGAACCTCCCTTACATCGGGATTTTGAAACCGGAAGTATACAGCAGTTAATGCAAATGCTAGCTCCAAGCCCTGATCTGCTTGTGGCTTCTGTTGAGAAGCCATGTCGGGCTATGTTAAAATAATTAAAGTGTCTCGAGAGGAGGTAGGGGATGAATCGGTTCATCCGGAATTCTGGTTTTTATTTGATTCTTTTTTTAGTCGTGGTGGGCATAGTGCAGTTCGTCAGCAATGGCGGCGAAGCCACAGATAATCCTAGATATGATCAGTTGCGCACGGCGGTTAAGGCGAACAACATCTCGGAATTGACGGTTCAATTCGACGGTCAGTCTTTTCTTGTGACCGGTCAATATAGAGAGAAGCCTAGCGAAGCCAAATCAGAAAATTTCTCAACGTACATTCCTCCTACGGATGAAGCGATTAGTGAACTTGTAGCGGCAAGTGAAGCTAATAATTTCAAGTTGAATCAGGAGCCAATGAGAGGTGACAGCATCTGGCTGACACTTCTGACATCCTTTATTCCTTTGATCATTATGTTCCTGCTGTTCTTCTTCCTGTTCAATCAGGCGCAAGGCGGCGGCGGCAAAGTAATGAACTTTGGTAAAAGCCGTGCCCGTCTCTACAACGAAGAGAAGAAGCGGGTTACATTTGAAGACGTCGCAGGTGCGGATGAAGAGAAGCAGGAACTGGTTGAGGTCGTTGACTTCCTCAAGGATCCTCGCAAATTCGCAGCTGTAGGTGCACGGATTCCTAAGGGCGTACTGCTCGTGGGGCCACCGGGTACTGGTAAAACGTTGCTCGCTCGTGCCGTTGCCGGTGAAGCGGGTGTACCTTTCTTCAGTATCTCGGGTTCCGACTTCGTCGAAATGTTTGTCGGTGTCGGTGCATCCCGTGTACGTGACTTGTTTGAAAATGCGAAGAAAAATGCCCCATGTATCATCTTTATTGACGAGATTGATGCAGTAGGCCGTCAGCGTGGAGCTGGCCTTGGCGGTGGTCACGATGAACGTGAACAAACGCTTAACCAGTTGCTCGTTGAAATGGACGGATTTGGAGCCAATGAGGGAATTATCATTGTTGCTGCAACCAACCGTGCAGACATTCTGGACCCTGCCTTGCTGCGTCCGGGACGTTTTGACCGTCAAATTACGGTTGACCGCCCTGATGTAAAAGGCCGTGAAGCTGTACTGAAAGTACACTCCCGCAACAAACCACTCACCAAAGATGTGAAGCTGGACATTATTGCGAAGCGTACGACAGGCTTCTCTGGTGCGGATCTTGAAAATCTCTTGAACGAAGCGGCATTGCTTGCAGCACGCCGTAACCGCAGAGACATTTCCATGAAAGAAGTTGACGAGGCAATTGACCGTGTCATCGTAGGTACGGAGAAGAAAAGCCGTGTCATCAGCGATCGCGAGAAACGGATCGTTGCTTATCACGAGGCAGGTCATACCATCGTAGGATACTTCCTGGAACATGCCGATATGGTACATAAAGTGACCATTATTCCGCGCGGACGTGCGGGTGGATATGTAATCATGTTGCCAAAAGAAGATCGCATGCTGGTTACCAAGCAAGAACTTCTGGACAAAGTTACGGGACTCCTCGGAGGTCGCGTGGCAGAAGAACTGTTCATTGGTGAAATTGGTACTGGCGCATACAGTGACTTCCAACAAGCGACAGGTATTGTTCGCAGCATGGTTATGGAGTACGGTATGAGTGAGAAATTGGGACCTATGCAATTCGGAAGTTCACAAGGACAGGTATTCCTTGGACGGGATATCGGACATGAACAGAATTACTCGGATTCCATTGCCTATGAGATTGATCAGGAAATGCAGCGCTTTATCAATGAATGTTATGAGAAATGTAAAGACTTGCTCGTAAAACATACAAAAGAAATGCATCTGATCGCTCAAACGTTGCTTGAAGTGGAGACACTGGAAATGGATCAGATCAAACAATTGATCGAGACAGGTTCCCTTTCTCCAAAAGCGGAGAGCGATAATGATAATGAAGGTACGCCAAATGAAGGCGGAGAGCCAATCGTCGACAACATCGGTGATGTGCGCGTTCGTATTCAAGGCAAAGATGAAACACCTGAGCCTCCAGCAGGAGATATCCCTAACGATGCTCCGAATCTGGATAAAGGCAACAGCAATGATCCGGATGATGGCGGGACGAAGCCGACATCTTAATCTAAATGCTACACAATCTGTTTCTTGGAACAGATAAGAGGAGAGCCGAAAGGCTCTCTTTTTTTGTCCGCATTATTCAAATTGCAGAGATAATGATAACTGCGAGCTAGAGCGCGAACTACGCAGGAAATGGATGATTAGAGCGTTGTTCTGTATCCTTTTCATTTATTGACAGAGTCGTGAACGTTGTGTACATTAGTTGTTAAACCGCTTGTGATTCGTTTCTCAAGCGAAAATAACGACGCAGATAGTCACAGGAAACAGCGCATGGCGCTGTCCCGTTAAAGGAGAGGATCACAGGTGGAAGCTCTGGCTTTAGAGCGCAAGGCTGAGATGAACCGGGAGCTGCGAGAGCGGCTGATGGAGTTGAAGAAGGAACGTAACGCTATTATTCTTGCTCATTATTACCAACGTGACGAAGTACAGGAAGTCGCCGACTTTCGCGGAGATTCATTCCTGCTTGCCCAGAAGGCCGCACAAACTGACGCGGATGTCATTGTGTTCTGTGGGGTTCATTTTATGGGTGAAAGCGCTAAAATTCTTGCCCCGAACAAAACGGTTATTATTCCGGATGAACGCGCAGGATGCCCGATGGCAGACATGGTGAATGTTGAAGGATTACGCAAACTGAAAGCGCAGCATCCAAATGCAAAAGTAGTGACTTACATCAATTCCTCAGCGGAGATCAAGGCTGAGACCGACATCTGTTGTACATCGGCCAATGCGGTCCGAGTTATTCAATCTGTTGATTCCGATGAGATTATCTGGGTGCCGGATAAAAACCTGGGGCATTATGTCCAGCAGCACACAGACAAAAAAATGATCATCTGGGAAGGGTACTGCAACACTCACGATATGCTGACCGTAAAAGACGTCGTCGAGATGAGAGCAAAATATCCAAATGCCGAGTTTGTCGTGCATCCGGAATGCCGCCCGGAAGTAGTGGAGATGGGGGATTTTGTAGGCAGCACGACAGCCATCCTTGAATATTGTAAAAATTCTTCGACCAAGGAATTTATCGTAGGAACAGAAGATGGCACTGGATATCAGCTGCGTCTCGATAGCCCGGATAAAGAGTTCCATTTTGCCACCAAGTTTCTTGTGTGTCCAAATATGAAGGTCAACAACCTGAAGAAGCTGGTTAAATGCCTGGAAACGATGAAGCCGCAAATCTACGTACCACCGGCCGTTGCCGACAAAGCCAGAGAATCGCTAGAGCGCATGTTACTGGTGAAGTAGCATGCGCTACTCTTGCTCCGAGACAGGTGAATAGGATGATACCGCAATATTTAGTGGATTTTGATCTGTCCGCACTGCCCATGGTAGAGACGGATGTACTGGTTATTGGTTCCGGCATCGCTGGGTTGTTTACAGCAATCAGGGCGAGCGAACATAACCGGGTGTTGATGATCACGAAGAAGTCATTATTGGAGAGCAATACCCGTTATGCACAGGGAGGCATCGCTGCGGTAATCGCTGAAGATGACTCTCCTGCATACCATCTGCAGGATACACTTGTGGCTGGAGCGGGCCTATGTCGCCCAGAGGCAGTAGAAGCATTGGTAAATGAAGGCCCGGATGGAGTGAAGGAACTGATTCGTCTGGGCACGTTATTTGATGTGGAGAACGGCGAGCTGGCGTTGACGCAGGAAGGTGCGCACAGCCACCGCCGTATTTTGCATGCGAATGGAGATGCGACTGGATATGAGATCGTGAGGGCTCTTGCAGCTCAAGCAAGTGAACATCCTGGCATAGAGGTATGGGATGAGCATTTTGTAATCGATCTGATCACGGATCACGGAGAATGCGTGGGGGCTCTGGTTCAGAAGCCGGATGACTCACAGGTATTCGTTAAGGCACGGGCTACCGTGCTCTGCTCCGGCGGGGCTGGGCAGTTGTATCGCTACACAACCAATCCGGAGGTGGCTACCGCCGATGGTGTTGCCATGGCCTATCGTGCGGGTGCAGTCATTCGGGATATGGAATTCATCCAATTCCATCCGACCTCCTTATGTTATCCGGGAGCCCCACGTTTCCTGGTATCTGAAGCGGTACGGGGTGAAGGTGCTTATTTGCGCAATATAAAAGGCGAGCGGTTTATGGAACGTTACCATGCACAGCTTGAACTGGCACCGCGTGATATTGTAGCGAGAGCAATTGTCAGTGAGATGGAGACGACAAACAGCACATTTGTGTATCTGGATATAACTCATGAGCCAGCTGAGATGATCAAGCATCGATTCCCTACCATATATGAAACCTGTATGCGGTACGGACTGGATATGACCACAGACTGGATTCCGGTCGCTCCTGCAGCTCACTATATGATGGGCGGCGTTAAGACGGACTTAAACGGGGAGAGCAGTATCGGCAGGTTGTTCGCTTGTGGAGAGGTATCGTCCACCGGGGTACACGGAGCCAATCGATTAGCGAGCAACTCTTTGTCCGAAGCGATTGTGTTTGGGCATCGAATTGTTGAGCGTATTCAATCACTGCCTATGCTTAACTCAACTCAGGTAGGAAGCCCCCTACAGCGTAGCAGAGAGAATGAAATAATGTCCGGACAACAACCTATTTCCGAACGGCGATTGCGTCTGCAGAAGATGATGGTTCGTCAGGTGGGTCTGCGACGTAACGGTGTCCATCTGCAAGAAGCCATGGATAAGCTAAGAAGCGAAATGAACATTTTCGACCACGTGCTTACGCACAAGGAAGAGATGGAATACGCCAACCTTTTGACCTGTGCCTGGCTGGTAACCAGTGGAGCGTTACACCGACAGGAAAGTAGAGGGGCACACTACCGTGAGGATTTCCCCCTGCGTGACGATGCCGTTTGGCAGAAGCATAGTTTGCAGCAACGAGAACAAGCGATTGTGGAGGAATTGATGTCATGATACTGAACGGATATAATGAAGGACTCATTGAATCCATTAGAAACTGGCTTCGTGAGGATGTTGGATCAGGGGATGTTACCACAAGTGTGACTATTCCGGCAGGCCACCAATCCAAGGCAGTCATTCACGCCAAAGACAACGGAATCATTGCAGGCATACCGGTAGCTGAACTGGTATTTCAGGTGGTAGACCCTACACTTGTTTTTAAGCCGATGGTGCAGGACGGAGACCGGGTTACACGGGGAACAACACTGGTGGAAGTGGAGGGAAGTACCCACAGTCTGCTGACGGGTGAACGGCTGGCTCTGAATCTGCTGCAGCGCATGTCCGGCATTGCTACCCGCACACGTTCGTATGTAGATGCATTAGAGGGTCTTTCCACGCGATTGGTCGATACTCGCAAAACAACACCAGGCCATCGCATGCTTGAGAAGTATGCTGTCCGCATTGGTGGAGGGGCCAATCATCGATTCGGACTGTACGATGCGGTTATGATCAAGGATAACCACATTAAGGGTGCAGGCGGCATCACAGAAGCTGTGCAACGGGCACGGGCCGTCATTCCGCATACGATGACCATTGAGGTGGAGACGGAAAATCTTACACAGGTACAGGAAGCCTTGCAGGCAGGCGCAGATATCATTATGCTGGACAATATGCACCCGGATCAGATGCGTGAAGCCGTTGCAGTTATTCACGAACAGGCTCCACATGTGAAGGTGGAAGCATCGGGCAATGTCTCTCTGGATACCATCCGGGGGATTGCCGAGAGTGGTGTGGATGTAATTTCGGTTGGAAGGTTAACCTATTCTTTCGAGAGCCTCGACATCAGCCTGGATTTAAACGAAAAGAAAGAGGGGTGAACCTCTTTGATTCTTGTTGTAGACGTGGGCAACAGCAATATCGTACTCGGCGTGTATCAAGGCCGGGCGTTGCTCCATCATTTTCGCTTGAGTACATCCCGTCAGTCGACAGTGGATGAATACGGCGTATTGATTTATAATTTATTTCATATGTCGGATATATCAACCCGCGACATTGAAGGAGTAATCATCTCATCGGTGGTTCCTCCGCTGGTACATGTCATGGAAGCGATGTGTGAAAAATATGTTGGTAAAAAACCCATGGTTGTAGGACCTGGTATCAAAACGGGTCTGAACCTGAGGTATGAGAATCCGCGCGAGGTAGGCGCAGATCGTATTGTGAATGCCGTGGCAGCCGTTGAAAAATACGGTGGTCCACTTGTGGTCGTTGATTTCGGTACAGCTACGACATTTGACTGCATTGATGAAAAAGGCCACTATCTGGGTGGGGCCATCGTACCGGGGATTCATATTGCCACCGAAGCGCTCTATGAGCGGGCTTCCAAGCTGCCTCGCATTGAACTGGAGAAGCCGAAGAAGGTCATTGGACGCAATACCGTACATGCCATGCAGGCAGGCATTATTTATGGCTATGCTGGACAGGTCGACGGGATTGTTGAGCGCATTCGGGAAGAGATGGGCGCACAGCCCAAAGTCATTGCAACCGGGGGACTTGCACCACTGATTGCAGAGGAAACCCGCAGCATCGAGGAAGTCGATCCGCTGCTTACGCTTGAAGGGCTGCGTATCATTTATGAGCGGAACCGGGAAAGGTAAGGAAAGAGACGGCATACAGCGGGCTGATTTTTAACAGTCTTATGTAATGTGCCGTTTTTTCTGTAAATTGAACGAAGTTATAAGTTAAACGAATGATTCACACAGTTCAACGTATAAAAATTCAATTTATATATCGTGTGTCAGAAATAATATGGTGATACGCCAAAGGAGGCTGAATGACTTGGAAAACAACAACAAACAGGACCGCTTGATTCGCGGAACAGCAATGGAAGGACGGGTTAGAGCCTTTGCTGTCCAAACGACGGAGTTGGTTGAAGAACTGCGCAGAAGACATGATACGTTTCCCACGGCTACAGCTGCCATGGGGCGTACGGTTACAACTGCAGCAATTATGGGTGCAATGCTTAAAGGTAAAGAGAAATTGACCATTCAAGTCAAGGGAGATGGCCCCATTGGACAGATCGTTGCCGATGCCAATGCCAAAGGCGAAGTTCGTGGCTATGTGACGAATCCGCATGTACATTTGCCGAGCAACAGCATGGGTAAGCTTGACGTTAGAGGAGCGGTTGGCACAGAGGGGTTTGTCAACGTAACGAAGGATCTTGGTTTGAAGGAACCTTATCGTGGCAGTGTACCGATCATATCGGGAGAGCTCGGCGAAGACTTTACGTACTATTTTGCCAAATCGGAGCAGACGCCTTCAGCCGTAGGAGTTGGTGTACTTGTAGATACTGATAATTCTGTCATTGTTTCGGGCGGATTCATTATACAACTGCTGCCAGGGTTAACGGATGATGAAATTACCGTAATCGAGAACGCGATTGGTACACTGCCTCCTGTGACAACGTTGCTGGAACAAGGGCTTGAACTGGAAGAGCTGCTTAAACGTGTACTGCCTGATGTACAGGTCATGGATGGAATGGACATTCATTTCCAATGTGAGTGTTCCAGGGAACGGGTCGAGAAAACATTGATCAGCCTCGGCCAACACGAAATGGAACAACTGATTGAAGAAGAAGGCAGAGCCGAAGTAGTGTGCCAGTTCTGTAATGAAGCCTATGAATTCAACAAGGAACAACTCGAGACCATTCTAGAGCAAGCCAAGAACTGATATAAGCGGGGACGGGACGCGGAATGACGAGACAGGAAAAAGGGCTGTGGACGGCTGTAATTGTCTTGACGCTCGGCATGTTGGTTATGGGTACGGTTATGGTGGTGCAGGGGATCAGACCGGGACGTGACGAAGCAGACGCACCCCATGATGCCGGTCAGGAAGAAGGAAGCACAATTGCCACGATTAATGGAGAGGTCATTACGGACAAGGAATGGACCGATGCACTGAAAAGACGTTATGGCAGCGATATGCTCCTTCAGATGCTGAACCGTAAAGCCGTTTATGCGGAGGCTGTGGTTCGAGACCTGACAGTCACTCCGGAAGAGATCGCAAAGGAACTGGCTGCAGCGATGGATGGCTATGATTCGGAACAGGCCTATTATGACGAGATGAAGTCCCAGCTCGGCCTGACGCGACAGGAACTTGAACTGGAAGCTGGTTATCGGCTTTTGCTAGAGAAGATTGCTACGAGCGGCATTCAGGTCAAGGATGCAGATATTGAGCGTTACTGGAATGATCACCGCGAGGATTTCGTTTCTCCCGAGAAATACGATCTGTCCATGATTTTGGTGGAGAAGGAAGCAAAAGCCAATGCGTTGCTGGATGATTTGGAGCAGGGTGCAAACTTTGAAGATATGGCGAGAGCTGAATCGACGGATAGTTTCACCCGTGACTCCGGTGGGCGACTTGGCTGGATTGAACAGAATGATCCGTTTCAGTCCGAAGACATCATGAATTTGGCCGAAGAACTCGATATTGGCGATATTGCTGGGCCGGTACAGGTCGAAGAAGGATATGCCATTATTAAACTAAATGACAAACAGGATGCTCAGGCTCAGTCCGCAGAAGAGGTACGTGAAGATATCCGGATGCAGCTGGCTCTTAGTGAGGCTGATCCACTTCCCCAAGTGGAAGAGAGGCTTCGTAACAAGTATGAGGCCGTGATCATTGCCGAGATTCCAGCTTCCTGATTGATTTGACCGATCGATGGATTGTGACGCTGCATCGTGATAAAAATACTCTGTCTACAGCCTTAGGGCCCAGGACAGAGTATTTTTTTGAGTACTCATATTGACAATAAGGTGCAAGGTTGATAAGATAAAAATAATAAATACCTACTCGTTTACTCGGAATAAAGGCAGTGTATATACCTAAGAAACCTTCGGAAACCTCAGATCCAGTCTATGGGTAAGTTATTAGGCCGGCTGGAGTTAAGGGATTTCCGCAGTTCTTCTATAAACATCAAGAGGCTGCCCCGGCCGCACAATATAAGTAACAGGACTTAAGTATTATTCATCCCACTAAGGAGGGCATTCATATGGCTAAAGTTGTTAATAACGTAACAGAACTCATCGGAGGTACTCCGCTTGTTCGTCTGAACCGTATCGTACCTGAAGGCAGTGCTGAAGTATTCGTGAAACTTGAGTATCAGAATCCGGGTTCGAGCGTTAAGGACCGTATTGCGATTAGCATCGTGGAAGAAGCGGAAAAAGAAGGCAAGCTGAAACCAGGTGATACCATCATCGAGGCAACCAGTGGCAATACGGGAATCGGACTTGCAATGGTAGCTGCAGCTAAAGGCTATAAGTCTGTCATTGTAATGCCTGAAACGATGAGCTTGGAGCGTCGCAACTTGCTTCGTGCCTATGGTTCTGAGCTTGTGCTCACGCCGGGATCCGAGGGAATGAACGGCGCAGTCAAAAAAGCGGAAGAATTGCTCAAGGAAAATCCAAGTTACTTTATGGCTGAGCAGTTCAAAAATAAAGCGAACGTAAAAATTCACCGTGAGACAACAGGTCCTGAGATCGTTGAAGCGATTCAATCTGTTGGCGGTACATTGGATGCTTTTGTTGCAGGAATCGGTACAGGCGGAACAATCACGGGTACAGGTGAAGTACTGAAGGAAGCCTTCCCGTCGATCAAAATCGTTGCTGTAGAGCCAGCTGCATCACCGATTCTGGCAGGCGGCAAACCTGGTCCTCACAAAATCCAGGGAATCGGAGCCAACTTTATCCCTGAGATTCTCGACCAAGAAATCTATGATGAAATCATTCACATTGAGAATGATGATGCATTCGAAACCGCTCGCCAGGTAGCGAAGGAAGAGGGCATTCTGTCGGGTATTTCTTCCGGTGCAGCAATTCGTGCAGGTTTGCAAGTAGCCAAACAGCTGGGTGCAGGCAAACGTGTCGTTGTCATCGTGCCAAGTAACGGTGAACGTTACCTAAGCACACCACTTTACAACTTCGAAGGTTAAGAGTAACCATGATGAAACTGATCCTCCTTGCCCACATGATGGGTAGGGAGGATTTTTTGCTGAATGCTTTTAAAAGGGGCGGCGCTTTAGTATACTATCAGACAATAGAACTAGCGACAGATGGAGGGCGGCTAACCGCGATGACACACCTGATGACAACATACGCCGACTGGACAGAGTGGGCCGGACAAGGATGGACCATGATGCCTTATATGATCAAGTCGGATAAAGGGCCGGTTCATGGCGGTTTACCGTTAACATGGGAAGCGGCTTGGCACGAGGCTTCGCCTTATGCAATGGTGCTGGAGAATGGCAAGGGTGGAAGATATACCTTTCTGGGGTTGCACCCGGTATCCGTTATTTCAGGCAAGGGTTATGAAGCGGTCATTCATGATTTGAAAGAGGGATCAACATCGACGGATACGGGTAAGCCGCTGGACGTGTTACAAAGGTGGTTAGCTCCGTACACCGCTCCCAAAGTGAGCGGTGCTCCGGACTTTGGTGGGGGAAGCACAGGCTATCTAAGCTATGACGTAGCCAGGTCACTGGAGAAGCTGCCAACCTTGGCTGAAGATAACCCGGCCCTGCCGGATTATTGGTGGATGCGCTTTGAGGAGATTTGGGCATATGATCATGAACAAGAAGCGCTGTACTGCATGGTGCATCTGCCGTTAGGAGCTGAACCGGACGAGGCCTATCTTCAAAGCTTATATGCAGAGGCTCAAGTACGTGCAGAGGCCATGCGGCAGCGCTGGTTGCATATTCTGGGCTTTGCACAGGCGGAAGAGCAGCAGCAGGCATTGGAGCATCGCAGCATGCAGATGCATCTGGCTCAGCAGCAGGAAGACGCTGATAAGGAAACAGAGGGCTGGCAGACCTCTTTTCCTCAACAGGACTTTGAACAGGCTGTACGCACAGTGCAAGAGTATATCCGGCAGGGTGATGTGTTTCAGGTGAACCTTTCCCTGCGGCAGGAGAAGCCAATTCAATCCAGTGCAGAGCACATTTACGAATGGCTGCGCCTTGTGAACCCATCGCCTTATATGGGCATGCTTCGCAGCCCGGACTTCCAGCTCGTGAGCGGTTCGCCGGAGCTGCTTGTCAAAGTAAACAATGGCAAGGTCAGTGCACGTCCAATCGCAGGTACACGGAGAAGAGGCCGTAATGAGGCAGAGGATGAGGCAATGGCGGCTGAGCTGCTGAACAGTGAGAAGGAACGGGCCGAGCATATTATGCTGGTTGATCTGGAACGGAATGATATTGGAAGAATCGCAGCCTATGGTTCGGTTCATGTACCTGAACTCATGACCATCGAGAAGTATTCGCATGTGATGCATTTGGTTTCCCAGGTGGAGGGCAGACTGGCAGATGGTTTATCTGTATTTGATGTCATTGCGGCCACGTTTCCTGGTGGAACGATTACCGGTGCACCCAAAGTGCGGACGATGGAAATTATCGAGGAACTTGAGCCCGTCCGCCGAGGTCCGTATACAGGATCGATCGGGTGGATCGACTATAGTGGGAATATGGAGCTGAATATCGTCATTCGAACACTGGCCATCAAGGACGGTACTGGTTATGTACAAGCTGGAGCGGGTATTGTCATTGATTCCGATCCGTATCGGGAGTACAGGGAGTGCCGGAACAAGGCGAGAGCCATGATGAGGGCCGTGAATTATAGTGAGGAAGCGGAAGCAGCAGCAGTAGCGGTCAAACAAAAATAAACAATGCAACCGTCTCTGTATAGACGGAAGAAGAGGAGGAACAAGGATATGATACTGGTCATCGACAATTACGATTCCTTCACGTACAACCTGGTTCAATACCTGGGTGAACTGGGGGAGACGGTGGAGGTCCGCCGGAATGATGAGATTGATCTGGCAGGCATTGAGGCAATGGCACCTGAACATATTTTGATCTCCCCTGGACCATGTACTCCGAATGAAGCGGGCATCAGTCTGGCTGTCATCGATCACTTCAAGGGCAGTATTCCGATCTTTGGCGTTTGCCTGGGACATCAGGCTATCGGACAAGCCTTTGGAGGTAACGTCATTCGTGCCGATCGTATGATGCATGGCAAGACATCGGAGATGCATCATAACGGAACATCCGTATTTGCCGGACTGCCTTCTCCATTCACAGCAACCCGCTATCACTCTCTCATTGTGGAGCGCAGCAGTCTGCCGGATTGCCTGGAGATTACAGCTGAGACGGCAGAAGGCGAAATTATGGGACTGCGTCATAAGGAGTTCGCCATCGAAGGTGTGCAGTTCCATCCGGAATCGATCATTACGGACCACGGTCATCAGATGCTGCGCAACTTCCTGTCTCAGAAGGTGAAGGTATAGGCATGCAATACGCCGCGATAAACGGAAATGTAGTCCATATGGCGGCAGCCGTGGTTCCGGTGACGGATCACGGCTTTTTGTACGGACTTGGGTTGTTCGAGACATTTCGGACGTACCAGGGTGTTCCCTTTTTACTGGAGCATCATTTGGAACGAATGGCTGCAGGGTGTGCGGAGCTTGGTATTCCATTTACTACTACAACAGAAGAAGTGATGGACTGGATCAACCGTCTGCTGCAGGCAAACGAGCTTCAGGATGCATATGTGCGCTACACAATTTCGGCAGGTGAAGCTGCGCTTGGCCTGCCCTCCGGGGATTATGAGAGCCCTAATCATATCGTATTTGCAAAAGCATTACCTGAGCCCTCACCATCTCTATACGAGAGAGGCAAATTGCTTCAGTGCCTATCCACGGTGCGCAACACACCTGAAGGAAATATACGATTCAAATCACTGCATTACATGAACAGCATCCTTGCCAAGCGGGAGTTGAACGGTTACGGGGAGAGGGTCCAGGGAGCAGAAGGCCTGCAATTGACCCGGGACGGATATGTAGCTGAAGGTATTGTCAGCAATATATTCTGGGTTCGGCATGGCATCCTCTATACGCCCTCCATTGAGACGGGAATATTACCGGGCATCACGCGAGCGGTAGTCATGGAACTTGCAGCTCATATGGGAGTTACCTGTAATGAAGGGTTGTACTTTTGGGATGAGCTGCAGGAAGCAGATGAGATATTTTTGACAGGATCGGTTGCAGAGCTTGTCCCGGTTACCACTTTGCGAGGGCAGGACGGAAACAAAACGATAATCAGTAACGGACATATCGGCCCGGTTACAGCAGCACTTCTGAGTATGTACCGGCAGAAAGCGGGGTATACTTCATGACACTTACACCAGTCATATATGAACGGAACTATTCATGGGGGCCAGCAGAACTGAAGCTTGGCACACGGACACAGATTATGGGCATTCTGAATGTCACACCGGATTCTTTCTCTGATGGAGGACGGTATACCCAGGTAGAACAGGCAGTTGCCCATGCGATACAGATGATGGAGGATGGTGCAGATCTGATTGATATCGGCGGTGAATCCACACGGCCAGGTTCCGAAGCCGTCGGTGCCGAGGAGGAGCTCAGCCGAATCATTCCTGTAATCGAAGCGTTGCGGCAGGAAGCTCCGTACATTCCGATATCGGTAGATACCTATAAGGCGGAAGTTGCCCGCCAGGCCATTCTTTCGGGTGCCCACATTATTAATGATGTGTGGGGAGCCAAGGCAGACCCGGATATGGCAAGTACTGCCGCAGAACTGGGATGCCCCCTCATTTTAATGCACAATCGACCAGAACGGGATTACACAGATTATCTGAAAGATGTGGTTCGAGACCTGCAGGAAAGTATCCAAATTGCATTGCAGGCTGGAGTACACCCGGATCAGATTATTCTTGACCCTGGTATTGGCTTCGTGAAGGATCTTACGGAAAACCTGACGCTCATGTCATCCCTTGGTCTGCTTAACGAGATGGGGTACCCGGTTCTGCTGGCAACTTCACGGAAACGATTCATTCAGAACACCCTTCAGGTACAGGCCCATGATGCAGTGGAAGGGACGGCTGCAACGGTTGCATTCGGTATTGCCCAAGGCTGCCAGATGGTGCGGGTTCATGATGTTAAGCCGATCCGGCGGACGGCAGATATGTGTGATGCCATGTTATATGCCTCTCCGGGTCTGCGGAGGAAATAAATCGAGCGGGTATGGATGACCCGTGCGGTGGAAGCGCAGCGTTTTGCATGAGGTAACGAATGATCTTAGTAATACACAATCCCAACATTATAGAAGGCGGGCGGATATTATGGACAGAATGGTATTGCATCGAATGGAGTATTACGGATATCATGGCGTTTTTGCAGAAGAACGGAAGCTGGGACAGCGCTACTACATCGATCTGGAGCTGGATATGGACCTGGGGGAAGCGGGACGTACCGATGATCTGACCAAGACGGTTAATTATGCGGAGATCCATGAACTTGTTAAACATATCGTTGAAAATAAATCATTCCAGTTAATTGAAGCTTTGGGCGAACATATTGCATCTTCTTTACTGGACACTTATACTATTATCAATGCACTGACAGTTAAGGTGACGAAGCCGCATCCGCCGTTTGATATTCATTTTGAGGGCGTAACTGTAGAGCTTCGCCGCACAAGAAAGTGAGAACCGATCATGATCGCACATTCGACCTCTGAATATTCAGAGGCTTATATTGCTTTAGGGGCCAATTTGGGTGACCGGGAACAGACGCTGCTTGAAGCGTTAACGTTACTGGATGCACACCCTAATATAGTAGTCCTGCGCTGTTCATCTCTATATGAAACAGAACCAGTAGGGTATGTAGATCAGCCTTCGTTCCTGAATATGGCGGCTGCTGTACAGACGAATCTTACACCCGAGCAGCTGCTCACCGAATTGCTTGAAGTTGAGAACCGGCTTGGGCGAGTTCGCGATATTCGCTGGGGTCCTCGAACGGTAGATCTCGATTTGCTGTGGATGGCTGGAGAGAGCCGGGATACTGAATTGCTTCAACTACCGCATCCACGGATGGGAGAACGGGCTTTTGTGCTTGTTCCATTGTCAGATATCGTACCTGAAGGCGAGCTTTCAGGCTTGTATACCTATGTACACACATCGTTGTCTGTACTGGATGGAAAGGATGGAATACAGCTTTGGAAAACGTGCAACTGGCGAACCGAATCCGGGCCTTTCGGAAGCTGAAGGGTATGACACAACAGGAACTTGCCGCGGAGACTGGCATATCGCTGGCCATTCTGGGTACGATTGAACGGGGGAACCGCAAGGTATCCGAACAGGAGCTGAATCGCATTGCGAGCGTGCTGAGCATCAGCATTGAAGAATTACAGGGCAAGTAGAAAGACTTCACTGTCAGCATGAATTACACAATTGGTTTCACGAAGACACTTATCGTTAATCGTTAATCGTTGATTGTATATAGCCAACATAACCCGGATTCGTGCAAGAAAAATCTGTGGTAATTAGAAGGAGCGAAACAATAAAATGCTGAAAATCGGTGGCATTGAAATGAAAAACCAGGTCGTGCTTGCGCCGATGGCTGGCGTTTGTAATCCGGCTTTTCGTCTGATCGCAAAAGAATTCGGAACAGGCCTTGTATGTGCGGAGATGGTGAGTGGCAAGGCTATCGTGCATGGCAACAAGCGTACACGTGAGATGCTGTTTGTAGATGAGCGTGAGAAACCGCTGAGCCTGCAAATTTTTGGGGGCGACCGTCAAGCGCTTGTAGAAGCAGCCAAAATTGTGGACAAAGAAACCAACGCAGATATCATCGACATCAACATGGGCTGCCCTGTGCCAAAAGTGACGAACTGCGATGCAGGTGCACGTTGGTTGCTTGATCCAAACAAAATCTACGATATGGTATCCGCTGTAGTGGACGCGGTTGAGAAACCAGTGACAGTCAAGATGCGTATCGGCTGGGATAACGAGCACATCTACGTTGTGGAGAATGCACTTGCGGTTGAACGTGCTGGCGGACAGGCGGTAAGTGTGCACGGCCGTACACGTGAGCAGCTTTACACGGGTACTGCTGACTGGTCCCACATTAAAAATGTCAAAGAAGCTGTCTCCATCCCGGTTATCGGGAACGGAGATGTATCTTCACCGGAAGATGCCCGTCGCATGCTGGATGAAACGGGTTGTGACGGAGTCATGATCGGCCGAGCCGCACTGGGTAATCCCTGGATGCTGTATCGTACCATTCAATACCTGAGTTCCGGGGAATTGCTTCCCGATCCGAGCGCAGAAGAGAAAATCCGTGTAGCCATTCTCCATATGGACCGCCTGATTGCTCTGAAGAATGAGGCAGTAGCAGTGAAGGAGATGCGTAAACATCTGGCTTGGTACCTGAAAGGATTAAAAGGTTCTGCGCGCATCAAGGACGTTATCATGGAAGGAACGAGACGTGATGAGATGGTGCAAATTCTGGAGAACTTTGTAGGCCAGCTTCATAATGAAGAGTACAATGATGCAGAATCGGCTGTAGTCGAAAATGCATCCTAATCTTGTCCTGTAAAACGTTTACAGATACAAGGGGTGTAACATTGACTTTTCGAGACCGTTCCCCTATAATTTCACAGTATAAATTCGCCATGTGCGTTATAAGGCTAGTGCATCAGGAGGAACGTTCTGTTTCTCCGGAGAACTTCATATAGTTTTGAAGATATATGCGGTCGGAGCTCTGTAATCAGCATGGGTTCCGTTGCCGTGCAATCAAATTATTCCCATGACAGGAGAATCGGTTGAGATGAGCGATAAGGAAGTTATCCTTACACAAGAGGGACTCAAGAAGCTGGAAGAAGAACTGGAAACACTGAAATCGGTTAAGCGCCGCGAAGTGGCTGAACGGATCAAAGTAGCCATCGGGTATGGGGATATTAGTGAAAACTCCGAATACGAAGACGCGAAGAATGAGCAGGCCTTCATTGAGGGTCGTATCATCACTCTGGAGAAAATGCTCCGGAATGCGCGGATTATCAACAGCGATGAGATTGATACCGATGCGGTGAGCGTAGGTGCAACCGTTACTGTAGAAGATCTGGAATTCGGAGACATTACAGAGTACACGATCGTAGGTACCGCGGAATCCAATCCGCTTCAGAACAAAATATCGAATGAAAGCCCTGTTGGAAAAGCCATTTTGGGTAAGAAAAAAGGTACTGTTGTTGACGTAAGCGTACCAGCTGGCGTAATTCAATATAAAATTGTAGATATTAAGAAGCAATAGTTATTGTATTGTAATGAAGCAGTCGGGCACTGAGACAAAAGCTTCCTTAGGGAAGCTTTTTTCAACATTTGAGGAAGAACACATCTGAGGATGTCTGCAATGTAAATAAGGAGATGAATATAGATCATGACGGATGAAGTCTTGAATCAGGAAACCGAACTTAGCGAGCTTTTGCAAATTCGCCGCGACAAATTGGACGAGCTCCGCAAATTGGGAATCGACCCTTTTGGCCAAAAATACGTACGTACCGAAGAAGCCGGTTCTATTCTGAAGAAGTATGAAACACTGACCAAGGAAGAGCTGGAAGAGAAGCAGATCGAAGTCAGTATTGCCGGACGGATTATGGCGAAGCGGGGAATGGGTAAGGCAAGCTTTGCACATATTCAGGACCTGAGCGGCAGAATCCAGATCTATGTTCGTCAGGATACCGTTGCAGAAGACAAGTTTGCAGCATTTAGCCTGCTCGATCTTGGTGATATTGTAGGTGTTAGCGGGGTAGTGTTCAAGACCAAAACCGGTGAGACATCTGTTAAAGTCAAAGATCTGGAGGTGCTCTCCAAATCGCTCTACCCGCTTCCGGATAAATACCATGGTCTCACGGATGTAGAACTGCGTTATCGTCAGCGCTATGTTGACCTGATCATGAACCCTGAAGTACAACAGACCTTCATTACACGTTCGAAAATCATTCAGTCGATGCGCCGCTATCTGGACTCCCTTGGCTATCTTGAAGTGGAAACTCCTACACTGCACAGCATCGCTGGTGGAGCCGCTGCCCGTCCATTCATTACGCATCATAATGCGCTCGATATGGAACTGTACATGCGCATTGCGATTGAGCTTCACTTGAAACGTCTGATCGTAGGCGGCTTGGAAAAGGTATATGAAATCGGCCGTGTATACCGGAATGAGGGGATGTCGACTCGTCATAACCCTGAGTTCACCATGATTGAGTTGTATGAGGCTTATGCTGATTATAAAGATATCATGCAGTTGACTGAAAATCTGGTGGCCCATATTGCACAGGAAGTGCTGGGTACGCAGGTTATCCAATATGCGGATTACCAAGTGGACCTTACACCACAATGGCGTAGAGTAACCATGGTAGACGCAGTTAAAGAAGTTGTAGGTGTTGACTTCTCCGTGCATATGACAGATGAAGAAGCTCACCGTCTTGCAAAAGAACACAAGGTTCCAGTTGAACCGCACATGACGTTTGGTCACATTCTGAACGCATTCTTCGAACAGTTTGTTGAAGAAACACTGATCCAACCGACGTTCATTATGGGTCATCCGGTTGAGATCTCTCCACTGGCGAAGAAAAGTGATGCAGATCCGCGCTTCACAGACCGCTTCGAGCTGTTTATCGTTGGACGCGAGCACGCCAATGCCTTTACCGAGCTGAACGATCCAATTGATCAGCGTCAACGCTTTGAGGCACAGCTGCTTGAGAAAGAGCATGGAAACGATGAAGCACATGAAATGGATGACGACTTCATCCGTGCCCTGGAATACGGTATGCCACCAACAGGTGGACTGGGCATCGGGATTGATCGCCTGATCATGCTGCTGACCAATTCGCCTTCGATTCGTGACGTACTGCTCTTCCCACACATGCGTCCACGTACGCAAGAATAATAAGGAACGTATTACACGTTCATAATAGAAGAGGAACCTGCCGTTCAGTATCATGCTGGGGCAAGTTCCTCTTTAGGTTTACATAGGATGCTTTACATGGTTTCTTGGTTCGTTTGATCTGATTACAGATTGTATTATGTTAAAAGAGGTGCCCTTCATGAAATTCAGGCTTCACATTGCCAAATTTCTGTCACCCCCGCTTATCCTGGTTGGCGGTTTCCTGCTGATTATTGCCATTGGCACCGTTTTGCTGATGCTGCCCATTTCAAACCGAAGCGGTGAGCATTTGGCATTTATTGATGCGTTATTTACGTCGACTTCAGCAGCATGTGTGACTGGACTCGTCGTAGTAGATGTAGGAACTACCTTCAACCTGTTTGGTCAGATTGTCATCATGGTGCTCATGCAGCTCGGTGGACTGGGCTTCATGACCATTGCAACGCTGTTTGCGCTAGTGTTGGGTAAACGGATCTCCCTGAAGGACAGGCTGCTTCTGAAAGAGGCGATTAATGCAGACAGCATGGAAGGCATTGTGCGCATTATCCGGAAGGTGTTGATCTTTTCTTTTACCATTGAGGGTGTGGCTGCTGTGATTCTGGCGCTGCGCTGGGCAACGGAGATGCCTTTGGGACAAGCCGCATACTACGGCATATTCCACTCGGTTTCCCTGTTTAATAACGGAGGATTTGACCTATTTGGCAACAGCTTTCAGTATTATACGGGAGATTGGCTATTTAACCTGACTGCATCCGTGCTTGTTATATCAGGTGGACTCGGCTTTGTGGTGTTGAATGATCTGTTTGAGTATCGCAAACGCCGCCGTTTATCCTTGCAGTCGAAGCTTGTGCTCTCCGTGTCAGGCGGGCTCATTGGAATTGGGGCAGTGGTGCTCTTTATCTTTGAATTCACCAATGGACATACCCTGGCCTCGCTTAGCTGGCCTGAAAAGATCTATGCCTCCATCTTCCAGTCTGTTTCTACACGTTCGTCCGGAACAAGCTCGATTGATATCACCCAGATGAGACAAGCTACCCAGTTTTTCTTCATTTTGCTGATGTTTATCGGTGCTTCACCGGGCTCAACCGGCGGTGGGATTAAGACAACAACGTTCCTGATCATGATTGGAGCTGTATACGCCATGATTCGCGGTAATAAGGATATCGTATTTTTCCGTCATCGTGTTCCGAAGGAACTCCTTATGAGAGCGTTGACCATCATAATGGTCTCGTTAATTATTTTCATGGTGGTGGTGATGCTCCTGCTTACGACAGAGGATTCGCCATTCCTGCCACTGATGTTTGAAGCCGCTTCTGCAATCGGTACGGTGGGTTTGTCGGTAGGAGTGACTCCTGAGCTGACGGATGCGGGGAAAATCATTATCTCCTTTACCATGTTTATTGGACGGATCGGACCATTAACCATTGCATATGCGCTTCGTCCGCGCAAAGAGAAGAAGTTGTATCGTCATCCGGAGGGTCGCATTATCATCGGATAAACAAAAAAACCGTCAGACATTCGAGCTAACTCCTGTTATCAAAGGGGATCAGCTTCAGAGTGACTGTCGGTTTTTTGTGTTTTTGCAGGACTAACACTCAACTTATGCAATAATCTACTGCAAAGAGACTGCTGGAGGTGCTATTCATGCCCTCGACATAATGAAGCAAGATGTAAAGAGAGAATATCCTCCATGACCTTGGCAGTCACCTGATCAGGTCGAAGAACGGCATGAATGGCCAAACCATCCACCAGGGCATACAAACGTTCTATTTCAAGTTCTCTATCGAGATCAACCCTAGAGAGATCAAGTTTAACGAGGTACATTATTACGGTAGCCACAGCTTGTCTGAGTTCATCATATACCTTATCGGCAAGCTCTTTGAGAGCTGGGTCAGTTTTGGACTTGGCTGTAAAAGCATACCACACCTCCATTTCAGCCAATTTTTCGTCCGTGGTTGGCATGAATTCAAGCAGCAAACGTTTCATGTTGTCCATGGGAGCACCGTTGAATGACATCTGCTGAATTCGGCTTGATACCCGCTCGGATACCAGATTCATTGCATATAGGAGTAATTCGGATTGGGTTGAGAAATAGTGACGCATAGAACCGGCGGATATTCCCGCTTCTTCAGCAATATTCCGTACAGATGCCTGCTCCATCCCATCTCTTCGGATGATGCGCCAAGCTGCTTCAGCAACGAGCAGACGCTGTTTATCGTGATCTACTATTTTAGGCATACACGAATTATATCATGGTTGCTTAATATAATACAAATGTGCTAAATTGTATTTAATACATTTGTGCTATTAAAGGAGGAGTTAATTTGATCGCCTATTTTATTATAGGGTGTGAGATTGCCTTTTGGGTTTTCGTTGCTGCTGGATTAAGCGTAAGGTATTTGCTCGGAATGAAGCGCTTGGGAGTGACGTTGCTGATGGCAACGCCCATTATCGATCTATTGTTATTAGTGGCTACCGTTATGGATCTGCAGCGAGGCGCTACGGCAAGTATGGTCCATGGAATAGCAGCCATATATATAGGAGTCAGTATCGCTTATGGTCACCAGATGATTGCATGGGCAGATCGATATTTTCTATTCTGGTTCAAGGATGGGGAGAGTCCACGCAGCAGGAAGGCGTATGGAAGCGAATATGCAAGTAAGGAACGGAGTGGATGGTTTCGACACCTGGCGGCCTATATCATAGGAACTGCATTCTTACTGGGTATGACTTGGTGGATTGGTGATGCTACTCGCACAGAAGCGTTCATGAATATCGTTAGAGTTTGGGGGATTGTGCTGGTCATCGATTTTGTAATTAGCTTCAGCTATACCTTGTGGCCACGAAAGGTGCCTGCGAAGAAAGTAAAGTGAAATGAGATAAAGATTAAGTAGAAACTTGAGTAAAAGAAGAGCAGTTATGAGGCATGCGTGTGTTGTGGGAATTTAATTCAAGTATATGCATGCCGTTGATGTAGTGATTGATGTAAGTGTGAGAATGGAGGGATGTATAGAGATGTTGATTTGTTATAACACCTTAGTATAAGGTTTATAACTTTTTTCGAAAAAAGACTTGCATAAAAAATCTGTACATGGTATATTCTAATTCCGGACAAGAAAACACGAGAAACACGGTGCGGTAAGCAAACCAAATAAGCTTCGAAAGAAACTTAAAAAAAGTGCTTGCTAAATTGGTTCGGATATGATAAGATATAAAAGTTGCTGAAGAGAACAACACTCGGATGCAAACGAAGTTTGATCTTTGAAAACTGAACAACGAGTGAGTAATCATCCTGCTTGCAGGATGAATGTGAAGGTTTTTGGTACATGCCATCTGGCTGTATGAAAACCGGAACACAATTGAGATTTTTAATCTCGTCAGATTCAAAATGAGCTAATCGCTCTTTTCAATACTTTATTGGAGAGTTTGATCCTGGCTCAGGACGAACGCTG
>NZ_JABMCB010000157.1 GCF_013359935.1 Paenibacillus xylanilyticus | reverse complement strand
TCCCACAGGTGAGCCGTGTAGTTGAAGGTTTTTACGTCAGATTCTTTTGGGATTGGCTTGGGTTTATTTCTGGTGCGTTTCGTTGGAAGGTATTTGCAGTTTTCGCAGATTATGTCGGTGATACTTCGTCGCTGTCTCGCCACACGTCCTCCTTTTCCTGCGGTAGTGGTAACACCCCTGTTGGTGTTCTTTCACACCGGAGACACCATCGATTCCAGTAAGGTTGATTTGGTCGGAAGCGGTTATCTTCTTTGCATTCACCGCACCGATAACATCGCATCATGCAGCTTCCCTCCCGAAGTCGAAATCAAGCTGCCCTCCAAATATTTCGCATGACTCAGAACAAGAGCCGGTATCGAATCTTTTAGCTCGTACCATGTCCTGATACAGGGCTTGATAATCATTTTCTGAATACATTTTCGCGATACCGTCCAGCGACATTCTTCCTCGGTACATAATCTCCTTTGGCGTTTCCCGATGTCCGTCACGCACATGGGATCCCGTGATGACCTCATTAAAAACACGCTGCAATCCCTCCTCATCTTTGCAGGCAAGTCCGATTTTTTGCGTTGATTTTTTAATGCAGAATATGCAGTTACCGAGATGTTCCGGTATTTGCAAATCGAATGGTTGTTGCTTCCACCATGCGAGGATATCTTCCTTCTCAAAGTCTGACAGTTCAGCAAGAT
>NZ_JABMCB010000156.1 GCF_013359935.1 Paenibacillus xylanilyticus | reverse complement strand
CTTCCTCAGGAACCCTTAGGCTTTCGGCGGATCAGATTCTCACTGATCTTTTCGTTACTCATACCGGCATTCTCACTTGTATAATGTCCAGCGCTCCTTACGGTACACCTTCAACCCTTATACAACGCTCCCCTACCCCTGGATCGACTTCACTCCAGCTTCGAAGCCCTGTGTTTATCCCCTGGGAAGCATTTGGTCATTCAAGATTGTTTCTCTTGTCTGACAAAAATGTCCTTGTGGTAAACACCGCCTCAAAGAAGCAGTGAAGTCGATCCAAGCCATAGCTTCGGTGGTGTGTTTAGCCCCGTTACATTTTCGGCGCAGAGTCACTCGACCAGTGAGCTATTACGCACTCTTTCAATGGTGGCTGCTTCTAAGCCAACATCCTGGTTGTCTGTGCAACTCCACATCCTTT
>NZ_JABMCB010000155.1 GCF_013359935.1 Paenibacillus xylanilyticus | reverse complement strand
GATTTGTGTAGTGTTCTGAATGCTCTCAGTAAATAGTAATGAATTATCAAAGGTATAGTAATATCTTTTATGTTCATGGATATTTGTAACCCATCGGAAAACTCCTGCTTTAGCAAGATTTTCCCTGTATTGCTGAAATGTGATTTCTCTTGATTTCAACCTATCATAGGACGTTTCTATAAGATGCGTGTTTCTTGAGAATTTAACATTTACAACCTTTTTAAGTCCTTTTATTAACACGGTGTTATCGTTTTCTAACACGATGTGAATATTATCTGTGGCTAGATAGTAAATATAATGTGAGACGTTGTGACGTTTTAGTTCAGAATAAAACAATTCACAGTCTAAATCTTTTCGCACTTGATCGAATATTTCTTTAAAAATGGCAACCTGAGCCATTGGTAAAACCTTCCATGTGATACGAGGGCGCGTAGTTTGCATTATCGTTTTTATCGTTTCAATCTGGTCTGACCTCCTTGTGTTTTGTTGATGATTTATGTCAAATATTAGGAATGTTTTCACTTAATAGTATTGGTTGCGTAACAAAGTGCGGTCCTGCTGGCATTCTGGAGGGAAATACAACCGACAGATGTATGTAAGGCCAACG
>NZ_JABMCB010000154.1 GCF_013359935.1 Paenibacillus xylanilyticus | reverse complement strand
TGGAACAACTTGAACCCCTCGCGATGGTTGCCGAACTCGAGCGGAGCACCTAAAGCAATTCCTCGGAAGCTGACAGCCCGGGCAACATGGGTTTCCTGAGCGATGTCTACACCGATGACCAGGTGTTGAACGGTAATGTTTACAATGAGTTGATTTTGCTTGTCTTGTGCCTTAAACTTTATAGTAGAGCGACCTCCTGATGGGCTTTTTGAGGCAATGACCTCGTGCGTAACCCCATCGTACCGAGGCGCTCGTTTTTATTCAAACTACAAATTATTCGTTTTACAGGAATTCTAACGGGAAACGATAGCTCAATAAATTCATGTGAAGTCAATCGTAGTAGTGGTTGGCTTCTTTGACTTTAATGATTTCATTTAAAACCATAGTTATAACTTCCTAACTCAAATTGTTCATTATGAAGGAGTTACTTCCCGCTATCGGTCATTCATAAAGGACCTGAAACGGGCAATTTATACACTAATTCTAAGCGAAATAGGAATGTTTGTTTGTAGATGGATGCATTGGAAGCATAAGTATGCCATGAGTTTTTGGAAGCATAAGCTTGCCAAATGGCAAACTTATGGGTTAAGTCTCAGCGGTCCTACCTCTTTTTCAGTCCCAATAGTCCACTTTCTAACCTTCGATAATGTTAATTTATCGAGGGTTAGAAAGCAGGCTTGGTTTTTTGATAAATTCCATGTTATAGTTAACCATAAAATAGCGGTTAACCAGTTAACATTAGATTATATAAGGGTTTCTTGGTTAACCATTATATATAATGGAGGATATTATGAACAAGACAAAAGGATTCAAAATGGATGAAGAAAAGCTCGAAGAAGTGAATGCGCGCATTTCGGCGACTGGATTGGAATCAACAGAATGGCTAGAATCCTTAATGGCGTTGGAGACGCTTCACAATATAAGAAAGAATGATCCGCGTATTGAAGAAGATTTAAAAGACCTGGAGAAACATATGAATGTGATCTACAGTCTTTTTATCCGGATAAATCAAAAAGCAATAGAGGTCGTTGAGGAAACAAAGGCAGACTCGGATGAAAAGAACGATCGGCATGCCATTGAGCTTGATGAGTTAAATAGAGAGATAACTGAACTGAAAAAAGAGGTAGCAGTCCTAAAACGAGATAATTCTCTTCTGGCTGAACATAAGAATGAGGCTCGGATTGAGGCTGAACGTAATAAAAAATCAGTAGATACTTTGGAGCAGCTTAATAGACATATGGCAGAAGAGAATAACCGTCTAAACATTCAATTAAATGAATTGCAGAAGATATCTGATGAGTATCTGGAGTTAAAAGAGACGATAAATACAATGGAGCAAAATTACCAAAGCAAAATCACTGAACAAAACGTTGTAATTAATCAATTAAATAAGGAACTCACTGAAAAAAGGAATCTGATCGATAAACAAGTTGATGATTCAAGGAGGAGAGAAGAAGAATACGAGAAGAAGCTGAATGAGCAGAGGAAAGAAATTGAATTGGAGTATAAAGAGAAGTTGTTAGAAGAACGTATGAAAATTCAAGAAGAGACTGCAGCAAAGATTAGTGAATTGAACCTACAACATTCTAGATCCATGTTAAAATTAGTACAAGAGGTTAACGATGAAAACAAAAAGAGTGGCGATGAGGCTAATCCCTCTATTAAAGAATAAATAGTCCTATAAGTATTTATATAATCTAAGTTAGATAGTAGAAGGGGGAGGAGAATGGAAAATCACCCTATTGATCCTGAGGGATCTCAAACACAATTATTTTTGTCATTGAAAAAAGAAGAGCTCATTAAGCAAAGTAGACAGTTAATTTCACACTCGCAGTCAGAGAATACAAACAAGGCATATCGTAGTGACTTTGCATTGTTTGAAAAATGGTGTCGTGAATATGACTATATTTCTTTGCCAGCAAGTGAAGAGTGTTTGGGTAACTACATATCCGACCTTGTTCTTCATGATTATAAAGCCAACACAATTTCAAGAAAACTGAGTGCTATTCGTTTTGCTCACGAAACTGCTAAGATGGAATTTCCGTTTACTTACGCTATTCAACAGATTCTTGCTGGTACCAGGAGACACTTAGGAACAAAGCAAAAGGGCAAAGATCCAATAACAATTCCAATGTTGCAAGAAATGGTTCATGCTATAGATGGAATAGAAAATGAGGTGAAAAAAAAGAGGGACAAGGCGATACTTTTAATAGGCTTCATGGGTGCCTTTCGTAGAAGTGAATTGACTGGAATTGATCTGGAAGATATTACATTAGTTGAAGACGGTCTTATGGTTGAATTGAAAAAGTCAAAGACGGATCAGCTTGGTGAGTCAGAGAGCTTAGCAATCCCTTATGGCCAGTTCGATCACACTTGTCCAGTACGAGCCTATCTTAATTGGATTTCTGCAGCTGGAATTGACAATGGTCCATTGTTTAGGAGTATTAATCGTCATGGGAAAATTTCAGGGAACCGACTATCCGACGGGGCAGTTGCTGAGATTGTGAAGTACTACGCCGAAAAATGTAACTACGACATTTCGAAGTATTCTGGTCATAGTCTTAGAGCTGGCTTTGTAACTACGGCTGCTAAGGCAGGTAAAAGCGAGTGGGCAATTGCAAAACAGAGCAGGCACAAGTCAATGACAACTTTAAGAAGATACATTCGGTTGGGGAATGCCTTTGAACAAAATGCAGCAAATGATTTAGGACTGTGAATGCGTTCCTTTCCATTTTATATCTATGACTCTTTAAACTGCTTTTACAGTAAAGACCTCAAGAAGCAAAGCTTGTAGATTTTAAAACCCCGACAATGTTAGCTCAGACTAAAATAATTATAAAAACCCACCGTTCGGCCGCGAACCTAATAGCACGGTGGGATTTTTCGTGTGTTTCCCTCAAATACTCTAAAAAAGATCCTTAACTCTGGGACTCGTAATTGAGGACGACTGTTTTCTATTAACTAAAGAGCACGTTGGTTCAACTTTTATTGTTATATAAAATAGCAACAGCTGAAGGGAGAAAATATATGAAGAGAGTAATAATTGGCGGATTATTATTGTTTACTGGGTCATTGATATCTTTATCTATTATCCTGGCTGCTGCATTATATGCTCCAAGTATCACAGCTTGGAGTGGATCAAAGTTATGGTATACTATCTTCGGTGCAGAACGATATGGGGATGAAGTAGTACAGAGTTTATCTTTGGGTTTCCCGTTCATTATGGGTGTTATACTGTTCGTTATTGGTTTGATAGTATTGGTGAGAGAGTATTTTATTAAGGATTAACAAAGTCAGAGACAATTCGTTAAGCTACGGGCAGGATAGTTGAATTAATTGGTGTATAAAGAATTAATTAAAATACTAAAGTGAAGGAGAATCATGAATAAAAGGCAAAGAAAAAAACTGAGATTACCTTGGAAGCAAAAGCATAGCATTATGCTAAATACTGTGAGATTAAGTCGCAAGAAGCATTATAACTAAGAATGGTATGCTCTAAGGTATAGTTTATTGCCGATGGGTGAGCATGACTACAGCCTCTTGAACAACGAATACTGGGTTGAGGAAATGCAGGTCAGTGAATATTCCTATGCTACGCACTGGTTTATTGCAGTGTATTGTTTTGATAAAGACAGTCTTCGAATTCTCACCTTCCCTTGCTCAAGTGATGGAAGCAGTTCAACTATCTCGCCAGTACGTATATGTGACTATGGCCATTCCCCGTGTAAAACTACTGTCTTCAAGGACTTCGAAAAAATAAAACTACAAATATTGAACGATAACTATTGGGTTTAAAAAACGATTATCTGTAAATTAACGAAAATCGATAGTCCAATAATACAAAGAAGCAGCTGATCAATAGGATCGGCTGCCTTTGTTCAACTAACGGGCAGTGTGACAATTTATACATAAAATTCACCCATATGAGGAAAAATCATGGTGAGGTGATTGTATGAGGAAAAATTTGATGTCCATTCTAGTCCTTTCTATCGGGGCTATATTATCCATTCCGTCAGTAAGTGCAGCTCATCCACATGATGAAGTGACTAAAGGTAAGGATTCGATTGAATGGGTTGCATTGTGGGGATTTCCACAAACAAGAGAAAAACAATTGGAGCGTATGTTAACGACTGAATTGCAAAGGAAGACACTATTTGCGCTCCAAGAAAAACAATACTTAAAGTCAGGGAAAGAAAATGTTTATAGCATTGAACCGTTTCAAGTAGCGAATATGAGAACAGTAGAAGGTGGTTTTTATGTATTGGATGTAATAGCAAGTGTTCACAAGGTGATTAACAATAAGGTAGACAAAAAAGTAGAAAAATATCAAATAACTTTCCGCCACAGTTACGATTTAGGATTTGTCGTCACGAATGTAGTAAAAAAATTAACCACCCTAAGTTGTTAAACTAAGCGGAAATATTAGCACGATATATGGTTTGTTGCAGAAGGATGGGGGGAACTTAGAGATTGCTTAACAATTTGGTGGTAACCGGGGGATATGAAAAAAGAAGCGAGTTCCATTGCAGGAACTCGCTTTTTCTTTCTTATTTTTCATCCATTTGGCGTTGAGCCGAATCTGAGAAGATGACTTTTACCGCTGCAATGATCTTATCCTTGTCTCCCTTGGAGAGAGGCTTACCGTACAATTGTAAGCCGGCATCATTAATTAAGGATGTGAGCTCCTTTAATTCAGGAGTGTCCGGATGGAAACCTTTTTTATCTGCAGCATAACCAGCTAGGTAATCAGGAGTCACATGTAAAGCAGCCGCAAGAGAGTAGATATCTTCAATCGATGCAGAGACACTTCCCTGCATAATTTCTGTGATTTGTTCCATGGGGATTTCGGTTTTTTTAGCAAGAGAGACGAGATCCACAGATTCCTCTTCTATCAGTTGTTTTAGTCGTTGAAGGAAGATCTCTTTTCGTTCAATTTCCGTAATGTCTGGAGTGTCGGTTTTTACAATGCCTGCCTTTTGAAGCAAAGTCTCATAAGGGATATTATATCCTCTTGCAAATTTAGCTAATTTGTCTGTTTGAACAATGATTTCTTTTCCCGAACGCGGGTCAACGCCACTTTCAACATTCTTAATGTAAGAGTGACTTATTCCTGTTACTTCCATAGCTTGTCTATATGAATATTTCTTTTCTTCTCTGACCTGTTTTAAGTATTGTCCTAAAATGGCAGATGGTGAACTAGTAGCCGAATTAGGTTCAATAGATACATCTTTATTTGTAGTGGTCATAAAAAGTGCCGCCTTTCGAGTGTCTTAAAATAGTAGAGAAATTATATTTACATCAAGCAGCCAAACAACTCTGATCGATGATCGCCATCATATTTACTAATTATTGCATTCAAATGTAAATCTTCGTTTACATTAGTGATATTTTGTGTAATTCTTGGTTGACACCTATACTAATCATTAAGTAATATATTCAATGGAAGAGGTTCTTATTCCTCCATCTGCAAATGGAGGCCTTATTTCAAAAGGATATTTAACTACATATAGATTATTACAACTGGAAAGGAGAACGTTCTTTTGACTGTAAGTCACTCCGCTAAACTTAAAATTAGAAACAATGTCCGTTCATTTCGAAAAAAGAACGGTGAGACTCAAAAGGACCTCGCTGATGCAGTAGGCGTTACCAGACAAACGATCAGCAAAATTGAGAAACAGAATCATGTGCCGGATTTTACATTAGCCATTCATCTAGCTTTCCACTTTAAAGTAATGGTGGATGATCTATTTGAGGCTGATATGAAATAAAGTGTATTCAATGGATTACGAAAATGTACACCGTTGATTACATTTTAGCACAAAAAAATGACTAAGAATAGCACGATGCAAAAAAAAGTTGGTCAGAAAATTAAGCATAGTAAAAAAAAGAGGTGGGTTGAGAATGCATTCGTCTATTGAGCTTTTAGCCAGTTACCAGGGACATCGAAGTAAAGTCCTTAAAAACAAGCGGGTTAAGCAAAATATTACCTTCGATGATTTTCTAAGTCCGGAAGAAACCTATGAACTTTTGAGTCATCGAGGTATGAGCCGAATCATCTCTCATTGTAATTATGCGATTAACTCTATTGGGTTCCCTGTAGGAGAAAAGATCGATGACGAGCAACTTAGCCAACTTCCAACATTGGAACAGTGTATTGTAAAACTAGTAATTGAGGATCGTAAAGGTTACCAGGAGATTAAAGAGTTATATCCAAGCTTGCAACCGGCTGAAATCGAGCGATTATTCAAAACTGCTCTGCGAAAGCTTACGAAGCATATTCGAGATAGTAATCCGAGTAAGAATTAAACCTTGGGGAGGAAAAGACTATGTGGTATGCATTACAAGTTAAAACAGGCTTTGAGTTAGAGATCGCTCATCGGTTAAATCAGTACGCGGTGGTAAAAAAGGTGAATGGATTGATTCATGGGATATTTGCTGGAGTTAAAAAAGTTGTAAATTTAACAACTAAAGGTCGTAAGCTAAATGTGGATTCCGTCCTTTCAGGATACATTTTTGTAAAGCTTGAGGATCTGTCGGCAGAGTTGTGGCACTTTTTTAAGGAAGTTCCGGGTGTTTATAAAGTGTTGGATTGGTCCCCAATCTCATCTGAAGAGATTGAACACTTACATAACCAATGTAAGGGTGAAGTCGAAGTTGAAGTTCCTGTTAAGGCTGAAGAACCTACTGTAAAACATCAAACACTAGATTCATTACCCAATCAAAACACTGTTAAATCTTGTCAATTACAATCTATTGAAGAACAAACAAATGTGAAAGAAGATTATCAAACAATTAATAATTCTGATATTCATGCGGATAACAACGTAGAAAAGTTAAGTTTGTTTAGCCTAGCCTTTGATATCGTGCGTAAAGGCAAACGCACATTGATGAGAATTCCTATCTCTCTATACCGGGAAGTAAGGGAATGGGACACTGGGCTGACAGAGTTGCGGAATGAAAAAAGCCCGCGATATGTGTGGAATTCGCTTGTGAATTATATGAAGTCAATGAAAAGGGCTAGAAACAAAGTGCTAAACGAATAAATGCAGATAAGGCCTGTTTTTTTGTGCTCAGTACCTTCCTGTTCTGTATATGTCACGGAAGATAATTTCGTTAATTCTTTCTTTAGAGTGCATTCTAATGCAGCCTATTTCTATCTTTAATCAAATAATCAAAAGTTTATAGTAGTGAAGCACAGCTAAGCATTAGGAGGTAATTGTGTGCCAAGAAAAAAAAGTTTTCTGAAATTGTATTTACCTATGGTGGTATTAGGGATTGTAATTGTTTTTTGTGCCGGCATGTTATTCAGACCAAATGAGGATATGATTCAAAACATTGCACCTGATGAGGCTCATGAGCAATCTAAGGAACGTATTAGTGTGGTTAAAGCGGATGTCTATGATAAGCAGCAAGACAGTGACTATCTTGTTTATTTTTACTCGGATGAATGTCATGTATGTAACTCATATAAACCAACATTGGAAAAGTACAGGTCTAATGAAGATGCACTAAACGTATATGGTGTGGATGTTCTTGATCCAGATGCCAAAACTATACTCAAGGATCTGAATATCAATGAAACACCTACATTAATTCGGATCACACGAGGCATTGAATCGTGGAGAGCATTAGGCGATCTACCTATTAGCTTATTACCAATACATCCTGAAAAAATTTAGAGTGGAGGTACCTTTTTGTACGCTAAGACTCATATGCTTTTGGGGGGAGTAGTAGGTTATTTAATTTCCCCCACATGGCTCGGTGTATTGGGCGGTATAGGATCCGCTATAATATCTGATATCGACGAACCTAAGAGCTTCATAGGTAGACGTGTATTTCTTGTTTCAATCCCTTTAAAATGGACGATGAAACACAGGACTGTTACACATTCTTTATTCTTTTCGATTCTATTTTCTTGTCTATTTGTTATAAGTGCATTGATAATATCGATTTTCACTGATGCAACGCCAATTTTCACTCTAAGCTATGTTGTATTTGGGGGTATCCTTTCACATATTCTTGGTGATATGGTCACTGGGAGAGTGAGTTTGTTATGGCCACTATACAGAAAGAAGATAGGAATTAAGGTACCGTTTTGGCTCTATCGGGTAATCGATATGTTGTTTCGTTTAGCACTAGTGTATTTGATCATTAACAACCTTATTTTTGGTGACGTCATTAACAACCTATTGAAGAATAAATTATTCTAACTTTAGGAATGACTTTCGGATGAAATACGTTTCTTTTCATAGCCAGCAATCAATACAAACCTCCTTCTGAGTTCCATTGAAGGAGGTTTTTTTGTATATGACGAGGGGAGGCGAACGAATATATAAAGATTCTCATCAGATAAATATAAATATTACGGTTTTACAGCTTTAGAAAATGGAGGAATGGAAATGAAAGCATTGAAATCGAAAAAATTTTGGATCATGTTAGGCCTTGTTGCGGTATTATGTTTAGCTTTTGCCACCGTGACATCTGCTTCTACTAAACTAGATCCGACCAATGTTGATAGCTTTAAAACATGGACAAAAGATTCTGCCGATCGTGGAGCAAGCGCGGTAAGAGAGGTCTTTGGCTGGATTGCTGCTATTTTCTTAATGTGGGGTGCATTTATGTTCCTTACAGCCGGTGGGGATTCTAATAAAATTCAGGGTGCTAAGGATAAATTCAAGTATACTCTCATTGCACTTGCCGTTGTTATCATGGCTGATAAAATTGTGGGTCTCTTCTACGGTATCTTTGGCGGCAACTTAACCTAACATGCAATAAAGGAGTGACTCGTAATGTACGGCAGGCAGCATCTATTGACCTATAAGAGTAACGAAAAAACCAAAGTAATTTACGGACTGTCATTTTTTCAAGTGGGTTGGTGGATATTGGGTGGTTATTTATCACTACAAGTGATTAACTACATTCCTAAAATACCTGGAATTGGTACAGTGGGTTATATTCCGCATTTAATACCATTCGTCATTTGCTTGGCTTTTGCACATATAAAGCATCCTTCCACTGGGCAAGATCTTCATCGTTTTCTGATGGGGTATGTCTCGTGTCGTTACCGCAAAAGAACATTTCTATAAAATAAATAAACTACTTTTGTGAGGTGAATAACTATGGATATCGTTTTGGGCTTGGTATTAGTAGGGGCAGCATTGTTTATACATTCCCAAGGAAGAAAAACGAAAAAAGCACAGAAAAATGCTACAAAAAAAGCAAAATAATTTCTATAAAGATGCCCTAATATATTAGGGCATTTTTCTTTTATTTGGTGTGAGTTACTTTTCTGTGAGGTGAAAAAAGATACATGGATATTATTTTAGTTGTAGCTATTGTTGGTGTGCTCATTTTTTTACAATTCGGTGGAAAGACAAAGAAAAAGGAGAAGAAGGAATCCGCTAAAGACTGGTTTCAAGTTCAAGAAATAACGACTGATGGCTTAATCACTACCCCGGACGACCGGTATATGTACATGCTTGAAGTTCAACCAATATCGTTTGCTTTAAAGTCTCCGAAAGAGCAAGAAGCAATCTGGTTAGCATTCCGCGAAACGATTAATACCATCCCACATCCACTTCGTTTCAAGTCTGAAAGTCATCCTTATGACTTGGAAAGTTATTTCCAGGATTTGAAATCACAAGCTTATGAAACAAATGATCCAATGGATTTGGAATATGTGGATGAAATGCAAGAAACCTTCTTTGGAATTGTCGAAGCAAATAAAATTCAAGACCGCAAATATTTTGTTTTTCTCGAAACAGATTCAAGATACTTGCTAGACCTGACTACTGAAACATCGATTCCTATCATTAACGATCTTCTTAGAAAAAATGCTTCCAGAAAAGGTATAGAGCACGATATAGATACGGTAAAACAGGAGCTTACTAACAGTATGAGGATTATGCAATCTAAATTCTCTGATGTTGGCATCGTGACTACGGAAATGGATCGGCAAAAAGTGTTGCAATACTTATATCGTACACAAAATCGGGAGATCGCCGGCTTGGTTAGTTTAGAAGAATTTATTGGTATGGTAAATGAAGACGGGCAGGTTCCTCATTCCTTTGGCAAATCTATATATACACAGGAGGATGCTCATGCTTAAAATCCCAAAATTGTTCAATCGGAAAAAAGAAATTGACGAAACAGAGAGTTCAGAGGAAGAATTCAAGCTTCAAGGTTTAACCGAACAAGAAGCCGATATTATTGCCCCACCCTCAATTATTGAACGTATGCCAGGTGAAAACAATGCAACCGACTACTGGGTTGAGTTCGGCGATAATACGGGAGGGGCATCATACCTCCGCACATGGTTTCTGAAATTTACAGGGCGAACCACTTTCGTCGGAATGTTCGACCCGATCATGTTAAGTGAAGGTGATGGGGCAGTAGACATAACCGTGTCCATTGAGCCTGCAGAAATAAGTCATGAAATCAATGTAATATCCAATCGGATAGCGGTTTTACGGGCAGAGTTAACGCAAGAGCATAACCCTGGAAAAGTCGGCGCAATGATGCAAGAACTATCTGATTTAGAAGAGCAATTAGGTCGACTCAGGGTCAATGCTGAAAAGTTGTTTAACACATCTGTAGCACTCAATGTTTCTTCAAACACTCCTGACAAGCTAAGGCGTCTTAGTCGAACGATTATTAAACGTCTTAGTGGTATGGGGATACGCTTCAATGCTGCTGATACTAGACAGCTTGAAGCATGGAGACATACTGTGGGCATCGGGCCAAAAGTCATCGCAAAGCCTCATATTAAAGAAATGGAGAGTAGTAACGTAGCCGATTTTTTCTTGTTCGGGTATGGAGGACTATCTCACCGTAAGGGTGTGCTTTTGGGTTTTGACCACTTTCGCAGACCTGTTTTTTATGATGGATGGGATCGACGACTTAATAACAGCAATATGGTTGTGTTCGGACGAGCTGGTTCAGGAAAATCATTTGCTATTAAAGTCTTAACGAGAAGGTCCGCAGCCCTTGGTATCAGCACAGGAATTATTGATCCTGAGAGGGAATATAAAAATCTTGTTTTGGCGATGAACGGACCTTATGCCGAATTGTCTCCTAAACATGCTGATTACCAACGATTAAATTATTATGATGTTCGAGAAGAGGAAGACGAGCGGGGACGAGTTTTCGTCGATATTGAGGAAGCATATCAAGGTGTCCAAGCAGTAATATTCAAAATGATCCGTACCGTTGATGAGAGTGCTCTTACAGGGGCAGTCAAAGTGGCCGTACATGATACAACGATTAAGCTGTATAAACAATTTAACATCAATAGTAGTCCTGAGAGTTTGTATGAGCTAGTAAACAATGAATATGTTATTAAGGAAATGCCAACTCTCTATGATCACTACCAGCTTATGCTGCAAGATGAGAGACTATCGGGTGTTACTCCACTCATCAAGTTGTTCACACGAGAGGGCGGGGACGACTCCAAAGCTATCTTTGATGGCCAGTCAACGTTTAAGATTGGGGAGGGCCGTGTTTTTGGAATCTCCACAGCCGACTTGGACGAAGAATGGATGAAACCTATTGGTTCATTTATTGCGAATAAGTGGACATGGGAGAGGTTTGGAAAGAAGGATCGTTTCCGCAAAAAAAGAATTATATCCGATGAGGCTCAGCTGCAGATGGAAGATCCAGAACAGGCAAAATGGTTGGAGAATGCATACCGGCGGGGAAGAAAATTGAATGTTTCCATGTGTGCGGTAACCCAAGGATTTGAAGTCTTTCTAAGGGTTCCAGAGGGAATGGGAATTCTAAAAAATGCTCCGACAAAATTATTACTTCGCCAAGAGAGTATTGACATCGATGCAGTACAAGGGAAATTCAACTTGGCAGAAGGTGAAGCTCGCTTCTTACTTACTGCAAGTGCTGGCGTAGGTATATTGAGAGTTAATGAAGAATCAACGATTGTCTCCATCCAACCAACGGCAAATGAATACTGGTTGTATACCACCAATCCTAATGATTATGAACAAGGTATTGGAGCGTGATGTGAGAGATGGCAAATATAAAATTCAAGGGTCTCATCCTGAGACTTTGTTTGGCATTGCTCATTTTGGGCTTTATACTTCCAACGGTAAGTGGTATAGCATCAGCTGAAACTCAAACAGAAACATCGAATGAGGCTGCAAACAGTCCCACCGACCAAATAAGGAACGGTGTATTTGGCGATCGCTTGGATGATGATGGAGATCCTGGGTACTTGGAGAGGCAGTTAGCTTCTTTGGTAGTTAACTTTGCTGATTTTATCCGGAAGACACTTGGACTCAAGGATTTTAACGAGCTTATTTTTCTCCAAGGAACTGAAAACCTTGTTTTTAACACTTTCGAATCGTCTATTTTTAGTGTCATTGTTGATTTTTTCAATTCATTTTTAACAGTAAGTGCTTGGTTAGCAGTCTTCAGTCTATTTGTTTGGGCTTTTATGATTATGTTTAAAGGTGGCACTCAACAAGGTCAAATCAGTATCACTAACATGGCACAAGGACTTGTGATTTATTTTGTTGGATTGAACATGGCTGGATACATGTATAAGCTTCTTTTTGATATTAACTACATGGTCGTTCTTTGGGCTATAGATGGAATGAAAATGGCAACGGGCTGGGATGTTATGCAGGTCAACATCCTTGAAATCCTCACTTCTGAAACTAAAAGCCTCGGCCAAGCGGCCCTGGTGATTCTGATAGTTTTCTGTGTAGGTATGCTTAACTATCAATATGCTTTGCGATTGGTAACCTTAATCTTCTTAATGGTTATTTTTCCTTGGGTTTTATTCCGTTGTACGACACCAGGGGCTCAAAAAGTGCTTGATGACTGGTTTAGGGAATTTGCAGCACAGATATTTACTCAGGCGGGTCATGCAATAGGTTATGCCATCTTTATCTCCTTACTCGCCAAAACTCCTAACTTCTTTATTCTACTTGTATTCTTAGTGGGTATGCCTACGATTACAAGTTTGATCCGACTCCCTATCGGGGCGCATGGTGGGGGTACCGTAAGTGGTGGTTTTGGTATGGGAACAGTCATGGCCGTTCAAGGTATCGTCAGAGGCTTAAAAGGGAATGGAGGGGGAAAATCCAATACAACAAGCTCTGATACCAAGGGGATTCTTCCTTCGGGTTCAGGAGGTGCTTCACCAGCAATGGCAACGGCAGGTTCATATGGTATTAGTCCAGTAAGTGCTCCAAGCTTTGGTTCTATGATGGGCAGTTCAAACTTGGCGCCTGTTGCACCTACAAAAGGGGCCCTTGCTAAGAACGCTCCAGGTGGAGCTGCGAACAAGGTATCTTCCGGAATGAGGGGGGGACCTTCAAGTAGTGGCACCTCAACTACTACACAAGCTTCATCACCAATTAAAAGTTATGTAGATTCTAAAGGTGGAACGATGGGGTTAATGCAATCGGCTGCTATTGCCAGTACTAAAGCTGCAGGTAAAGTGGCGAAACAAACAGCTAGGGTAGCTGGGGCCAGTGCAGGATTTATCGCGGGTAGTGCATTGTCGGGGAACCTATCTGGTGGGTTTGTTGGAGCTGCATTAGGAGCTCAAGCAGTTGGGAAAATTGAACAAGGCGTTGGATCCCTAGCAAAAGGAGCGCGAGAGGCTGGTAGAGCATTTCAATCATACCGATCAGAAAAGCCTATAACTGAAACTCAGTTGGCCTCTGCCCCGTTAGCATTGCCAATGGGTAGTGGTCCTATCATGGCACTTCCCGCCGGTCCAGGTGTACAACCTGGAGGAGGTAACAGTAGAACGGCAGAACTACCGGGTCCAGTTCATACACCTCTGGCTGAACAAGGAGGAGTTATGGTTTCTTCAAAACCAGGCTATCCAGGTCATTCTTCGGTTTCTATCCCTTCTCAGAGTCTCTCAAATCAGGCAGGGAGTGTTGCAGGTAAACAAGGGCAAACAGTACAGGCTAGACCACCACAAAGGCCGTCTGGTCCAATGAATAATCCTTCGACTATAGTTCCACCGAACATGAGAAGTCCTATTGGCCAACAAGCAACGCAGAATCAAAGAAACCGGAATAATATGAACTATCTAGAACGACAGTTCCATCAGGGTCGTCCTAATCATAATCAATCTGGTTCTAAACCCGAGAGTCCAATTCAAGGAGTATCATTAACTCAAGCACAACCGCCATTACCCGCTCCTGGACATAATGGAGATCCTGGACCAATTCCACCACCAGCTATGGATCAGTCATATGGATTTTCTGACCCAAGAGAAAACAGTAAGCCGAAACAGGTAATTATTGATATACCTCCTTCCATACGGAAAAATGAATAGAAAATTCTTTGAAAATGTCTTTTCTGTCCAACGACAGGAAAGGCATTTTTTCATAGATTGAGGAAGGTGATCAAGATTGAGTTTAGAAGGGCTTTTCCAAGCAGGAAAAAGTGCTGCTAAAAAGTACATGGCTCGGAAACTGGCGAAACTCGGGAAAAAAATCGCTAAAAAACTAATCATTAAACTATTACCGTACATCTTAATTGTGGCTGCCGTACTAATTGCTTTTTTGAGTATTTACTCTCTATTCTTTGGTGCTCCTGATGATTTCAAAAAGGAATCTGGACAGATGGCTATCTTTACTACCGACGAACATGATCCGGAGTGGAACCTACAAAAAGACAAAGAATTACAGGAAAAGTATATTCAATTATCTGAGAACGGATTAGGCGAAAGTGATGAGTACAGCTTTGGATCCAAGAAGGGAGTTCCTTATCAAGAAAGTCCATTTGAACAAGCTACAACATACCAAATATCCTGGGCGTTAATAGCCGCTGCTGACCGTGTTATAGGTGACCCAATTGTTGGTGATGGAAGTACCAGAAAACCAGATCCAGAGCGAACGTACAAAGCGATAGGGCCACGTTTTACGTGGAAAGACACGGTGGTAATTGTGGAGACAAAAACTACAACATATCGTACAGTGACGGACGATGAGGGTAACGACACTCAAGAAAGAGTCGTCAATGTGGATACACAGAAATACAAAACTAAACTCATTACCACAGTTGACCAGTACGATCAAACGGTAAACATAGATTACCGTACCGAAACGGTTCAAACAGGAGATAGTGATAACTATACGAAGGTGACAGCTGAAGTCCAGAGTTCTGTTGTTTCTACGCCTCGTGTGCCAGATCGGCTAGTTACCTTTTTAATAGACCATGGATTGATTGAAGACGATGCTGAATTTGTCGTTGAGCTCGCGAAGGTATACGACCCTTTATATGTTGGATTCCCTGGTAGTGGGGATGGGAATGGACAAGGAGGAAGCTATGTTAATGGACAAATCCCTCCAGAATTCATTCCAATTTATAAAGCTGCTGCAAAGAAGTACGGAATTCCATGGTATGCGCTCGCGGCCATACACAATGTAGAAACGACATTTTCAACAGATCCTACTATGGTATCTAGTGTAGGCGCTGTCGGGCATTTGCAGTTTATGCCTGCTACGTGGGTAGGTTGGAAATACGAGATTGGTGGCGGATTGGTATCTGATTCGCTAGATATTACGGATCTGAATGTTATCAAAGCTGGAGGAGGCTACGGCGTTGATGCTAATGGCGATGGTAAGGCGGATCCGTGGGACATTGAAGATGCAATATTTTCAGCGGCAAATTATCTATCCAAGAATGGTTATAACAAGAACCCCGCAGCTGCTATTAGGCTATATAACCATGCGGACTGGTACGTAGACAAAGTATTAGCTCTTATTGAACTCTATGAGAAGCCTGCACCACTTTGGGCATCAGCAATCCATCCAGTAGATAAAGATAAATACCGTGTGTCCAGTCTATTTGGTTATAGGATTCATCCGATTACAAATGTGAAAACGATGCACTCAGGTATTGATCTGGCTGCACCCGCGGGCACCCCTGTAAAAGCACCATTAGACGGTGTTGTTACCTTTGTAGGGACAAAAAGCGGATACGGAAACACAATTATTATAGATCATGGGGGAGGTTTCCAGACGCTATATGGCCACTTATTAGACAGCAGCACGTTAGTCAAAAATGGCCAACAGGTAACCGCAGGTGAGCAAATCGCAGGGGTAGGCTCTACTGGTAAATCAACCGGGAACCACCTTCATTTTGAAATTATTGAGAATGGTATGAAAATAGATCCAAAAACGTATATGACGTTCTAATGATTATTTGTGAAAGGGGGGATGCAGAACATTTCCCAGTTCAAATTAGGATGAAAGAGGTAAGAATATGAGAAAAAAAGGTTTCATGTTTTCACTAATGATGGTGCTTATGCTTGTTTTTTCTGTACCTTCTTTTGCATCAAGCAGCAATAGCAATTCAGGATTGGACATTCCAAGTACCAATAGTAATACTAGCCTTGATCTATCTACCGTGGATAAAGGAAGATTCTCAAAAGGCATGGATGCCTTAACCAAGGATGCAGAGACAGTAGGAGGAAAGATGGCTTATCCATTGTTTTTCTTCTGTTTGATTGTCGGAATCATCCTTATGGTGTGTGGGATCTTTTCAAAAAAGCTTTTAGCATTAGGTGGATTGGCGCTTGTCATTGGCTTTGGGATTATGTTTGTATTAGGTGATCTCCGGAAAGCAGTAGATTACATGGATTACGTAGCCACGACCATTCGCAACTATTTTTAAGACATACTTTTTGACTTGAAGAGCGACGGAAGTTCCGTCGCTCTTTTTTTATCTACAGGTAAGACGTCTTTGACGAACAGGAGGAATAATCATGCATGTTGCTGTTATTTGTAAGCCAACCAGCTACGAGCGCATTTCCGTAGCCATTAATGGGTTAAACCCAAGTATAAAAATTTCCTCAGCCCTTACTTCTTGGAATTCGGCTCTCGATTATGTTCAGAAACAAAAAATTGATGGTTTAGTGATTGAAGAAAGTCTTCCTTTCTTTATCCAGGTTAGTTCACTCCCGTTGCCCAGTCTGGTGTATTCAGGTACGCGTGATTTTAGAAATGCGGCTAAGGATTGGATTCAATCTCTTGGACTAGAGATTGAAAGTACCAGTCGCCAAACATATCACTCCCAAGATGCTGGAAATGATGATGAAAGTAAGAGTGAGGATAGTCTGCAAAATATCCCAACAGATAAAACAGGAGCAAAGGTCGCCATTGTTGCAAAGAATACCAGTTTAATTGAGCTAATTGAATCTTTTGGAGGTATCCAGGTTGTAGCGAAAAGCAATAAGTTCAATGATGTGATGGATTTGGAGAAGTTAAATAACCCTGAGGTTATCTTCCTTGAAGAAGGTGTGATGCCTAAGGACGAACCCACCTTGAGAGATTTGAAAATTCTTCAGGTAGTAAGCCATTTTCAATCTTCAGAAAATACTCGTCTTGCGATGATGTTATTTGAGCGGAAAAACAACAAACTATACCAGCGCTTAGTGTCAAAAGGTTACTATCACTTTTTAGCCAGAAATAATGTGTCATCTGCAGATATTGAACGTCTCGTAAAAGTTCCCAACACTCTACAAGACGTAACAGAATATCAAGATTCTCCTCAAGCAATGGACCCAGTGGGGAATCAAGTAAATATATCCCAGAATGAAGTGGTTACGAAGGTGGAGGAAAAAGTTGAGGTTTCACCTGATACAGACCCGGAGAATACAGATCACCCTTCAGAGCCTTCGTTTCTGTCTTCTCGTCCTTCGGTCAATCCACCAAAGATTGAGGTGGCTATAAAACCTGCCGAAATACCACATATGGACGTTGAAGTGAAAACACCGACAGTAACCCATGCTTCACCGGCTGAAGGAGTTGAGGAGCCATCTAGGCCTAGTGAGGAACAAAAACCACTGGAAGTTGGTGAGACTCCAAAGGGAACGAAAGGGACCATATTAAAGAATCCCATTTTTCAAATATTTAGAAGGTCAAAAGATACAAGCAAGCAGGATGGTGATGTTCACGAGAGTACCACTCATGCAAAGGGATATTCACCTTTTTCCTATCCAATGCCACATCGAATTATCTTTTACTCCCCAAAGGGAGGGGCGGGAGCAACGTCCATGATTTTATCTTTATCAGAAGGTGCAGAAGACAAAGCACTTGGTGTAGCCGAAATATCGTATAGCTATGGACAGATTGCAGGGAAATTAGGGCTACATCCTTCTCATACCATTGCGGATACTCCTGATGGTCTCGAAGAATTGGCTCTATGTAAGAATAAGTATCTTTGTGCCCCATGGATTTACTCAAGTAAAAAACCTTTCAATGATACTTTGCTGAGAGTGTGGTTGGTACGAGCTGAGAGAGCCTTTGTGGGGAAAACAATTCTAGCAGATCTTCAGAGTCAGAGTTCACCTTTACTGCTCATGGCTTCACATGAATGGTGCACAAAATCAATTTGGGTTGTTCAGAACTCTGATGATCATCTGGGTATGGCTGACATTCAAATGTCTCATCTAAAAAGAATGGGAGATGAGTGGAAGAAAATCGGTCTTATTATCCAGGGAGGAGGAGAGGGGAAGATCCCTTGGGAAGATGCTTTAGGTGTACCTGTGATTGGAAAACTTGGTTCTAGTATTTCCAACAAAGATTGGAAGAGACAGCTTCAAGATCATGTAGCTGAACATTTGGGTTTACGTTCCATTGTCTAACTTTTTGCGAAAATACAGGCTTGTAAATCAATGATATCGAGGAGGATTCAGATGAAAAAAGCATCAAAGCGTTTTGGGAAAACAATTATATTTATGAGTTTAGTCTCTCTATTGGTAACTGGAACTTCATTGGCTCAATCAAGCAACGCAATTCAAGCACTTATTGAAAGTAATTTGAAAATCTTTAAAGATGGTCAGCAGCTAACGTTAAGAAATGCGGAGGGGAAAAAGATTGATCCGGTTATCATTGAAGGGAGTGTTTATCTTCCTATCCGGTCCATTTCTGAAACGCTAGGTTGGGGGATCGAATGGGACAAGGGATCCAAAGCGGTCACACTTGTTGAGCCAGATACTGGTATTGATCCAAATCAAACGACGACTCCTGTTAATGAGGTTAGTAAACCGGTGACTTTGGTAGAATTCCCTGGGATTCTCGATAGCAAACTACTCTTAACTACTATCGCAAGTGATCTACAGGTGGGAACTGTCTCATTCTCACAAGGAGGGATATTAAAAGGTAAATCAGCAAGGACGACAATTGATTTCGCCACCGAGGAATACGACAACCTGTCTCTATATATGGCTGTAAAAAAAGAAGCACCCGCTACTACGAAGACTAACACAAGTACGAACGTCAATGAACCAGTTGAAGTAAGGTTCTTAGACATTGACGGCAAGAAAGAAATTGCCTTTTATACAACAAGTATCCGACCTACTGACGGAGCAAAGAAATTCACATTAGACCTAAGGGGTAAGAAGAAAATTCGAATCGTTTTAACAAGCGATTTGACGGATACTCAATTGATTCTTGGTGATCCCATTTTCCAGTAGAGGTTAGTAGACTTTTGATTTTTCAGAGTCATGATAATATTCACATCTCCTATTTGTGAAACACAATTGTGTGACACAATAGAGAGATGTGCTACATAAAGAATATCGAATTACTTTTCTTAAAGAAAGAAGATTAGATGGCTTGGAATTCCTTATGGACCGTAAAGCAAGCGAACAAAGAAAAAGTATCAGAGTCAATTTACGTTCATTGAGCTAGTGCATGGTGGGTTTGGACTCGTAAAGCTGAAGCAATAAATCCGAGACGTTCAAAAGCAGGTGAGAAGATCTGGGAGCCATATTTACATAATTTGAATGTTGGGTTACTATGTGGATCATTCGAGATGCTTCTTCAGTTAATGATGAAAGTAGACAACTGGATCTCACTGATTATAATGTTGAGTTGTCGAATTTGTATTTAGAATTGATACTTGGATTAATGAGAATTTTCAATCTAAGAGCACCTTACACAATTGCGTTGGAGCAGACAGAAACTTGTATGAAAATAAACAAGACAATTAATAAAAATTTTTAGTTTCTGAAAAAGAAAATAAGGCTACAATTTAACTTGGCTAATATGAAGGGATTGATGAGTCGATATGGAAAAAAATTATGATATAAATTTTCGTTGTACTGAAGGTGCCTTCTCCCAATATATAATTCAAATATTTAGATTACAAGAAGATATCAAATCTTTAATTCAACCTCTCTTGAGCGGTAATAATTTCGGAGTAATAAGAGAAAGTACAGGGTTAACAGAAATTAGTAGAGAGGACGACGGATTAAATGTAGCATTTGAAGCGAATAGAGAATTTGACGCCATAAGAGAATCGCTCAAAGGGCACGATGCCATAAGAGAAACATTTAAAGGGTTTGATGCAATTCGCGAAACAATAGTATATCCGACTCGATAAAGGAAGCAATTGCTGGAGCTGCATACAAAAAAACCAATAATGATATATTTGAAGCAATTGCAAATGCTCAAAAAGTATGGTCCGAGGTTCAACGAAATATTAATGATACTTTTTCTCAGATTAGCAACGTTTGGAATAATAATGATGCATTCCAGTTATGGAGAAATAAATAAAATTCCTGGTTTACTCAAGGAAGCAAGAGATAACATCCAGAAAGGCAAAGAGCATATGATTGCTCTCAATTTCCCTCCGCATCATTCAATGAATTTTTCCGAATTTAAGCATATAGACATTGATCAGATTAAAAGTGAACATATACGATATTATAGAAAGAACTTTTAATGATGAAATAATACACTCATTTTTTGAACATTGGAGTGAAATTGATTGGCTTAAGTCTCGTGTTCCTATCCTAGGAGAATCTATACTTAGTTTCCAAGATGGAAGATACTACAGTGCAATATCAACTCTGTTACCTAGGATTGAAGGTCTAATTATAGAAAGAGGTAATGCTCAGGATATATTATATTACTCAAAACCGGTTAAAACGTTTAGGGGAGGAGTTACTTAACGAAACAAGTGATTTTTCATTGGATGACGCAGTTTTAATGTTTTACATCGGTTGTGTACTGGATTCGTTAAGTTATTCGCTCTCCTTTAAGTAGACATGTGATTCTTCATGGTGCAGATACTAGATTTGGCTACAAAATCAATGCTCTAAGATGTATCCTCTTTTTGACTACCTAGTATCTAAAATCATTGAACCCGACTTATAGACGAATGTTTAGAGTGTTGCTGATGGAAGAGCCTTAAGGCTCCAAACGAACAAAGTGTACTTTAATGTACAGGTTCCTATGAGAAAGCGTAACGATTTTGTTCACTGCAGCACCAGGAATCAACCTGATAGTCAATTTCTTAACTTCCATCTGAGGTGTAACTTATATTTAGAAATTATGCAAGAAAAACGGTTTAGAGTAAGTTAGAACTTATATTTCACACTAACCTGTCCCCCCAAAGTTGACCGATTAAAAAACTTGTTTTGAACCGTTATGCAGAGGACTCCGAAAAGGGGTCCTTTCTTGTTGTAGGACAGGTATTGATTGAAGTTTCTCCAAGGCCAATACTGTAACTATAGTAAAGTCAAATTATGATTTTACTTTGTCATTTAACAAAGTAGTTAAGCTATAATAAGGTAGATGTTAGTAAATATATGTGGTCTTAATGTTTAGATTTCGTTTATAAGGCAGTGATAATATACACATCAGGGGAGTAACTGCTTACACAAATGTCTCAACAGAAGATATTTTCAGGAGAGATGATAATGAATAGTGATTTTTGTCTATGCGATTTTGATTACAGTCTGAACAAAGTTAGCTCCAAAATATGTGAAAAATGCACTTTGATCTTTACCTTAATCGATTCAATAGATGACGCTACTGCGGTAACTTGTTTTAGAGCATTATCACCCATAGAGAGGAAAACACTAGCAAATGTAGATCAATTCTATAGAGGAAGACGGGAGATAGAACCAATCGAACTCTACGACAGAAGCCTTAGCAGCACTGTTACTGCTCTTTTTAAAACAGTGCGAGAGACGCTGAACAATAAAACCTCAGGAGATGCGAATAAGCAGTTTAGTTATAGTAAATGTTTGGTAGTTCCTCTTATTAAATATATAAGCAAAGAGAATTCTGATCCGGTTATGGCAATATCGAAACTTGATCTTAATTCAGTTGTTCTAGAGTATGGATTAACTTACTTTCCGTGGAACAAAGCCAGATTCGGCGATTCAATATACCAAACAGCGAGTGAAACTTCAATCGGAATAAAAGAACTCTTTAATGTCAAGAAGCTATCATTACACGGAAACGATTTGGAATTTCTCAAAACTGTCTATAATAACATAGGAGCGATACCATTTGAATATTATCTAACTGAACTCATTCAAGAACTTAAAGAGTGTTCAAATAATCAAGTAGAATTTTCTGATTTACATAAAGTTGATTCTTTAAGAATTATATCAGTAACCTTGGATCTAACTCCTTTAAACAGATCATTACTAGATAGTTATTACCAAGAACATGATCGTGTACCAAAAATAAAAAGACTTGCGAGCTTTAATAAGGACCATGAGGTCTACTCTACAGAGTCTCCTTTTTTAAGTAGTCGTTTTTTAAAGGGAAAAGAACTTATTGATGATATTAAAGTAATAGCCGTATTTACTATACTTTTAGCTCAAAAAGAAGTAGATAGCCGATTTGAGTCTATAATTACCAAGTTTATTAAATGTACGAAAGATAAGGTTTGTGAATACGACAAAGTGAATATTGATTTCATCGTTAGTCATTTAAAGGATAACAGCAGTATTGAATTTGAGACTTTGCTTGGTTATTTGAAAATGAGAAGATCCCCACTTGAAAGGGACAGCGAATGGATATATAGAATTTTAGATGTTATTTTAGATAGTTCTAGTGTTGGCAGAAGATCGATACAAGTTCTTATGACAGACCAACTAAAGGGGACTGAGGAGAATTATGAATAATATTTTAACTACTATTAATGAGTATATTGAAACACCCAATACAGATTATTCAATCATGATAAATGGGAAATGGGGTTCGGGAAAAACCTACTTTATTCTAAATGAATTAAAGCCCTTTATAGAAGCAAAAAAGGGCTATAATAATAGTTCTTTTTCCGTTATATATATATCACTTAATGGATTAAATAAATTAGATAGTATTAGTGAACAAGTTATTTTGGCACGAATGCCACAGAACAAAGTAACAAAAATGAGTTATGGAATTGCAAAATCTGCTATAAACATTATTGGTAATATCCCAGGCGATTATTCCAAACTAGTTCAATCATTCTCGCAATCAGGATTGGATGGTCTAATGGATAACTTGGGAAGAGTTCTTGATTTTAGTACAAGTGTGATTGTTTTTGATGATCTTGAGAGAATTGATAAGAACGTGAGTATTCAATCTGTATTAGGTTATATTAACTCCAATTTTATTGAACATCAAAAGATCAAAGTAATTTTAGTAGCAAACACAGATAAGTTATTTGAAGATACTTCGGATTATGCAGTCATACAAGAAAAATTCATAGATCGTGTAATTGAATATAAATCTAATCTTAAAGGCAACTTAATGGCCTATGCAAAAACCTTTTTCTCTGGCCTATCTGATAGCCAAAAGATGCTTATTGGGTTCGTTGAAGAGAATGAGTTTGAAATTTTAAGGCAATTGGAGGTAGCAGAATGTACAAATCTTCGTACTTTACGATTTATACTAAGTAAATTTGAGAGAGTACTACGTGTTATTGATCCTCATGAGTTTAACAATGAGTACGGTTTGATGATTTTTCGTTTTATTCTGGCCATTTCTGTTGAGTATAAAAACGGTAACATCAAGTTGCTCATAGATGAAAAGGAAAATTTGCTGGAGATTCAAACCTATCGAGTGATTAAACTAGCTAAAGCAAGAAACAAACAGAGCAGCGGAACTACTGAAGAACCATCTTTTATGGATAGATTCTATGATAAGTATGTAGAAAAAAATGAAGGTTGGAGATCTTTTCCATCAATTTACGATTATATTCTGTATGGAGCACTTAATGAAGAAGCTCTAAAAATGGAGATAGACATACTAATGGAGAAGAACAAGATTCACTTAACTTTTTTAAACAAATTAATTGATTACTATTACCAAGAAGATGAACAACTAAACGAAATAGCTAAAGAATGCATATTTTATGCTACGAAAGGATTGTACAAGCCCTATGACTACATAATATTGGAAGTATACCTAAGAAAACTAATTGAATCTGGCTACATTGAGGTAGATTTGAATTATCAAGAATCACTAAAAAAAGGATTACAATTGGTTCTTTCAAATAAAACAGAATTTATAGTTAGTAATTCTGTATTTACAAATGAAATATCTGATTATTCTGAATTGAGATTAATCATCGAGGAAAAACAAAATGAGAGTAAGTCACTGAAAAAAAATGAGAATATTAATGCTTTTCTGTCAGCAATGCGAGATACAAAGGTTCCCTTGTATTCCTCCGATATTTTTAAGAAAGTATATCAAGACAAATTCTTTTTCACCCGTATTCCAAAGGAATTATTCTCGCAAAGTATAATTGTTTCAAGTAACTATAATTTACAATCTCTTATTTCAATCTATAGAGATACGTTTGAAAGTGTATCCAATGCTGGAGCACATTATTATAGTGAGAAAGCGAAACTAATATCTCTTGCAGATGAAATAGACTGTGCTATGACAAAAGTTAGTGTGAAACCTTTAAAACAAAAAATTCTGCAAGACTTAATTTCTACTCTTTATAGTTGTGCAGAGCATCTAGAAGCAACGAGATAGTGATTATTAATCTTACAATATATACAAAAAGCTCTAGCTTGTTTGCTTGATTAGCCTCGAGTATCTGAGCGTGGCAAAAATGCCCGGAATCCTAGGTTCGCTAAAAATATTTCAGATATTGTAATAATCGAATGGGGGCAGCAACTCACGTATAAGGCGCTCTGTCCGAACGAGATCTTCGGATCACCGATCTCTTAAAGCGGATCACTCTGCGTTGCAATGTGTGCGGGATGTACCATCCTGATCTGATAAGCTCCTCCATTCGAGAGTTGCATTGCACATCTTTGCAGAACGACCATGATCGCGAAGAAAAGGCTACCCACAGCATCAAACAAACTGACATCCACCCGATACCCTCAAACTAAGGATTTTGGATGTGTCCAAAAATTCCTAAGGGGGAGATAGGTACATGTGCACGGGAACGACACCAGGTACTGAGGCTAAAAGTATCGGGGAAGAAGAGACAGTAAATTTTTATTCCAAAATTTTAAACTGATCAAAAGTGAACAAATAGAAGATGAAGTTTCATTTTTAAGAGGAAAGACTTTATTAACAAATATGTATTGCAAGATTTACATTTATGAATTATAATTTTAATTACCGAGTGATTGAACGAATGTGTTAAGAAGAGTATCATCTCATTGAGTGAGAGATACTCTTCTTTTGTTATCTCACAACATTTATGGAACAGTTGAATCTCAGTAATCACTCGATTGACAACAAGTATACTACGGGTCAGAGATGAAACAGGGAGCATGGTGAAAAGAGTATCCAACAACATGATCGACACTATTCATTGAATATATGGCATGCGGAATGAATTTACCTTGTTGTTTTGGTATTGCAATAGATTAGAAATGATAATTCTCATAACAAAATGAAGTTAACCTAGAGACGGAAAAAATGTATAACATGAATTACAATAATGTATTGCAAGAATTACAATTATACTATATAATTTGATATGTGCTCCGGTAATGCCCTTATGTTCGTTGATGTGTGCGTTCTTAGTAAAGTGTAATCTTGATAGCCTCGAGATTATACTTTATTTTTTTTGAATTTGTGGACCCACAAACTTAGTAGGACAGTTAGTGGTAGAGTAAGAATCGTATTTGTAATTCATGAGTTCCATGGTAAATTGTTCTTGTACTAGTAACTTGGTAGACTTTTTATAAAAGGAGGGCTTTTCGATGAAACCAAAGTTTAAATCTAAAATGTACAAAAAAATGATTGTAGGACTTACGGTTTTGACTGTGGTAGCTACATCATTTGCTACAGAGCTTAAGTTTTCAGACGTACCATCGAATTACTGGGCGAAAGATACGATTGCTTGGGGTGTTGATCAGAATATCATTCAAGGTTACCAGGACAACACATTTAAACCAGATCAGAATGTAACGGAAGCTGAGTTTATTACTATGTTTATTAATGCATTTGAAGGTGTGCAGGAAACGACGAATACATACTGGGCTTCAGGTTACTATGAATTCGCGAAGAAACATAACTGGGCAGTGAATGGCTACAATGATAAAAAAGCTGCAAGTACTAAGATTAACCGTACACGAGTTGCTGAGATTGTTACTGGTGCAGTCGGGGTGAATTATTCAGGGGAAGATGCAATTCGCTATATGCTAACTCAAGGTTTGGCTGAAGGTCGAGGTTCTACACCATCTGTATCCGGTTTTCAGGGTTCTTCATTGTTGAAGAGATCGGAAGCAGTTCAATTTATTAAGAACTTGATTGATAAGGGCGTCACAGACGTTAAAGATCGTCCAACGACTCCTTCAGATCCAAGTGATATACCAGCTCTTCCTGGTGATGAAACTCCAGCTAGCGGTGAAGTCATTCTAAAAGAGCTTAAAAAAGCTGATGCTTCTCCGGATGTTGCTAGAGCAATCGGTTATATGCCTCAGGATAAGGCGAGTGAGAAGTACGTAAAAGAGTTTTTAAATAATGTTAATTTTAAAGGTGGCAGCGTCACTGTTGTAGTGCCGAAGAACATTCCTTCTGGTTACAAAGTTTCTCTTAGTGGAGTAGACGGGACTGCATATAGTCATAAGGTAACAGGAGGTGAGACTTTCACCTTTAAAGTAGATGATGCATTCTCAATTTCAATGTTTGTAGGAACGACTGCAAAGCAATCTACAACAATTTCTTCGAAAGGCGAAGTTATTTGGGGGGCTAAACATTCGTGATTGTAAAAAACTCAAATAGATCAAAGATAATGAAGCGGGCCATTATGGTCACGCTTCTTTTGGTTGTCCCAATGCTAGCTTTTATTGGTTACAGAGTATGGGCAGCAGCAACTCCTCCATCATATGGAACTCAATTTTATCCATACACAAGAGAAAAAGTTGTTACTGTTACTGGGGATTTGACCCCAAGTGGCCCTGGAAGACCTGAGCTTGAATATGCACACAGAGATGCATACGCTTTATGGTCAGACATCCGCTTTAGAGATCTTGCAACTCGAGAGTGGGGAAAGGCAACACCAGCAGGCGAATACAAAGGTGTAATCACTTTTAACATCATTGAATCTGAAGCTCAAGATGATTTCAATAAAAGAGAAGGCTATAACCTCATACCGCTCAAAGAAAATGGTGTAGAGTACGGACCGGTAAAAATGGTGGCTGAGTGGGCTAACGGTAATCCAGATTACATTATAAACAAACTGAAGGCCGGATCAGATGAATCCAATTACTATCTCAAAGCAAGTAATCGTTATTTTATTGGTTCCGTGTCTACAAGCAATACCTGGTATCGACTTCCTTCACTCATATCATTATCTGGTGGAGGTCTGAACATGGCGACGGATATGGTGGCTCAGACGCCGACAACAAGTACGAATCGAGGAGTGACATTTCCTTCCTTCAAAACGACGTATTCAACCACACCTTGGCCCAAAATCTTTGCTATGTTCGGCACAGATGGTACAGAAGAGAGACAAATTGTTAATTCAACGAACGGTAAATTGAGAATTAGCACAACTACTTCCTCCTACTCGGGGAATAAGCATAAACTTTGGTTTCTTGAGGGGAAATTTACTCAAGAGGAAATTTTGAAGGAGATCAACAAAACGACTGCTGCTTCAGGAAAAAGCGATGCAACGCGTTTCGATTCTTTTGCAAAGAATGTCTATAAAGAAATCAGTACGAACAGTAAACAAACATTTAACTACAACACGACAATCCCGGTATCGGAAATCAAGAAAATAACCAAGGCAGACGGAACCGTTCGAGATTATACCCTAGTGGTAAGTGACGGGTATGACCGGATTGCGGTAAAAGACTTCAAACTTGGCTTGTATGATCCAGATTTGGCAGTTGATCCAGACAGCATTACGATTACACCGGCTGCACCTCAACCTGCAGGTAGTACGGCCACAGTCTCCATTGATGTGCTGAATAACAGCACAAAGGACGTGGAAAGTACGTATCTGCTATGGCGGTGGAATTCGACAACGGCAGCTCAGAAAATACCGATTGCCAATTTTAAAGCGGGAGAACGGAGAACGCTTCAAATTGAAGTAAAATTTCCAAGTCATCCGGATCTACTGGTATTCAACATTAATGGCTATAAAGACAGTCCTCCGAATGAATCGGACTGGGATAATAACCGAGCCGTCTATAAGGTAGGCACCGGCAGCGTGAACTTGGTAGCTAAGGATATACGGGTTACTCCTTCTAAACCGCAAGAAGGGCAGTCAGCAAAGTTCCAAGTGCTTGTTGTTAATGAGAGTTACACTGAAACGGTTACCAATACAACACTGGATTGGTCCGTCAATGGTGTAGCTAAAGCACGAATTGATTCAATTACGCTTGCTCCAAGAGAGCAAAAGTGGATATCCGATCTGAAAGTGGATAAGGTTCCTGAGGGAAGTAAGCTCACCATTAAAGCGGAGGTGAATAAAGGGCATGATCGGCCGGCAAATGAATATAAAGAAGGTGTACAAAACCCTTGGCTGGATAATGTCATTCAAAAGGAATATGACCTTACAAATAGAACACTGAACCTATTTGTAAAAAGCATTAGTTCAGGAACGGCTACTCAGTCACAGAATGTAACTACACGGATCGAAGTTGGAAGAGAGAACTTACCAGGAGATTCACTAGACGCCAAGAGCTTTGATGTGAAGCTTTTCCTTGTGGATGCAAATGGGCAAGATACACTGGTAGGTACACAGCAAGTGACGTTCTCCAAGCCGGGTGAAAACAAAACGATTATGATGGCATGGAATACAGGGAATCGTGATCTAGGAAACTACAATCTGGTTGCAACGATCAATTTACCACCCACTCAAGGGGAAAAAACATATCAAGATAACCAGTTAAGTTCAGGATTTACGATTTACGGGAGCCCTACAAACGGAACATGTAAGGTCACCAACCATACATCAGATATTTCTGGCACGTACACCTATTGTGCTCGTTATAATACCAGCTATGACGAAGACGGAAACCCGACAACTTATTGTGTAAGATATGAAACGGGGTACTATTACGAATATTTCAATTCCAACTTTAACAAGACAGTATCGGGTACCTTTGTGCAAGAAAATGCAGATGAAATAAACGGTAGGGATGTGCCTTTAGTTCGCAGCGGAAGCTCAACCATAAAGGCAGGACAAGGATTTAACTTTGTTATCGACTCCAGATATACTGAAGACCGCGGTTTAACAGGGAATATCTATCGTGCAGTAGCACATTTTCCGAAAGCGGACGGCACAATAGAGGACATTGAGCTTGTTAAACTATCATCTTCTACCAATCAGGTTCAGTGGGGACTCCCGCTTGCTTGGGTGGCGAAACACGGTGATGAAGTCATCTACCGCGAATCCGGAAATCCGGGGTCAAATGATCCTGAAGATGACAATTACTACTATCCAGGCGGCCGGGCGTATTATTCTTCATTGAATATGCCTGCAGGTACGTATAACGTTGGCATCGATATGTATGCAACTGGTGTAAACAGTCTTACACAATGTCTAAACGTTCAGTTTACAGTCTCGGGGAACCTTATGGATGACTTTTATGTTCGTCAAGTCATGCCAGAAGATCCGTTTCCATCGGAGCTATTCCCTTCAGGGGCGACACTACCTTGGGCTGGATCCGAGAGCATCCTTAAGCAACTGTCTGATTGGGTTAATTTCTCCGAAGAAACAATTAATTGGCCTAACTAAGTAAAAAGATAATGAACTGCTATGAAGCCCCCACATATATGTGGGGGCTTTTTTCTTATAAGGATGAGAGGAAAACATAACAAGGAGGTTCATAATGCTGGTATTAACGACTCTTTTGATCGGAATTTATAATGCATTCAACATGTATTGTGATATTCGATGGCGTATTACAAAAAACTTATGGCACCTGTCATTTATGGTTTTGTTCTTCGGGTTAATCATTTGGCAATATCCTACAACAATTGTATGGGTGTTGTTGTGTGGATTCTGTGCTTTTCTCCTAATTGGACTATTGATGGAACAGATGGGTTCCACAGCCCCCGGAGACACCAAGATGATGATGACCAATGGACTTGGAGTTTCTCTATTTGGGCTCATTGGTAGTGAGGGTTTTGTAGGCGGACATTATCGGAACACCTTACTAATGTTTTTGGGATCATTAATTCTCATTTTATTTCTTATTGATGTGTATCGCTTCGGTAGGAGGTATGGAATTGCTAAAGTCCTGAAAACGATATTTGGTCATGCTTTCGGATTTATCTTGAGAAGAGTGGGTTTTGGACACTTTGCTGTGGAACCTGAGATGAGCAACGCTTCAATGCGTATTCTACCAGGTGCTGTGATGATCACAGCTGCTGTCTCCCTAACCGTCCTGGTTCTATATCCATACTAATGGAGAAAGGAGGAGCCTAGATGTCTACAACACCCAAAATGTTGCCCTTGTTAATCGTTTTTGTACTATTTGCTTACTTTGCCATTGATTTTGTAAGCATCGGTAGTCAGAAAATAAAAATGCAATCTTCAACAAGAAATACAACGCAAACTGCCATGATGCGTTCCGTGGAGGAGGGCGGAATACGGACAAAACATTTACCCCGAATTGATATTAAAGAATTTGACCAACAATTCGGTATCTATGGAGAGCTTAATGCAGGAACAAAAGCAATGATGAGTTCGTATACCGGGATTTATCAGATTGATCGGTTAAAACCATATGCTGCAGTCCAGATGGGCACGCCAGTTGAAGCGTATTCTATGAAAATGCTAAACAGTGATAAGGTCACCACTTGGCATTATCCACGCCATCGAGTGGTCTTTATTTGGGATCAAAAAAACTAACTAAACTTTCTGGAGGTTCGAAAATTACATGAATAAGCGTAGGTTGCTGGCCGTGATGATGTCAGCCATTGTCGTAATTGGATTTGTTGGAATCAGTGAGTACCGTGTACGTACAGAGTTAAAATCCACTGTGGTGTATTTTGCGAAGCAGGATATTCCAGCACACACTGAGATCACTGAAAGTATGCTTGAGGCCATCGATTTGCCACTGAAAGGATTGCCGCCGGGGATTATTTACAACAAGAAAGATATAGTAGGGAAATTCACACAGGTTCAATACGGATTAGCTCAAAACAGCTACTTCTTCCAATCCAAAATTGTGACTCAGGATGAGTTGATGGATGCCGCCCGACTAAAGTTACATGACGGGCAAGTACTCTGGACAGGTAGCGTAAATCTTGTTGAAGCTTCTGCAGGTAACGTTCTTCCGGATACAGATGTAGATATTTGGTTCAGTGCGGTTGAGACGGAAGGAATGGATTCAAAATGGGTCATTGGTAAGATGTACGAAGGAGTCCGAGTTGTATCTGCCAAGAATAAAAAGGCAGAAGATATCGTAACCAAAAACACGACCAACACGGTAAATTCCAATGGTGAAACTACAACTCCTAAAAAGGAATTGTATCCTACCGTCGTACAACTGGCAGTAGAAGACGAGCAATATCAAATGCTGACAGCTTCTTTGTCTAATGCTTTTAAAGACGGAAATATTATTCTTGTCCCACATAACAAGGATGCAAAAGCTGGCATTCCAGAGCTGGGTGTTACTGGTGAATTCGATATTAAGCAGTATATCAAATCAAAACAACTTAACCTCAGCGACTTTATCGCAAAAAATAAAGAATCTGCAGCAAGTGGTACTGGTGTAACGATAACATCCACTGAAACACTAGCGGACATTCTGCCTCAAAAATCAAACCAAACTAAAGGAGAAGAAAACTAATGACAACGCTTGAAGAGAACATGAACGAGATTCAAACATACAAAAATCGAAAAGTTATTGTTGGTTGGTCATGCGAGAGCGGTATGGGAGTAAATAGTTTCCTAAATGCAGCAGCTGTAGAGTCGGCTAGGAGAGGTGTGAAAACTGTACTGGTTGAATTGGACCTGTTGCATGCTTCTACTTCAATTTCTCTTGGAATGAGCCATCATACACGAAATTTAGAGTCCTGGATTACTAAAAGCAAAGAGTCCGGAGAAAATCGTGCGATCCGTGACTATCTTGTAAACTCAAAAATATGGATGCAAGATATGGCTGCAACTAATCCAGGATTGGAAGCAGCCGTGTCAGAGTTACCTCAAGATTTATATCTTTTGGCACCGTCCCAGTTTCTTGATCGTTTCCAGGCACATGCACACTCAATGACGAAAGACACACCATATTTTATTATTGAACAATTGGTGGATTTAGGTTTTGAGGCTATATATATGGATATACCAAGTGAAATCCTCATGCCGGTCACTGGGACAAGCATGAAGCTTGCTACCGACTTGTTAGTCTTCGTGGATGGGCATGTTGCTCATAGCATTTATACCAACCAAACGATAAAACGTATCATTGGCGATCACCGTGGTCTTAAAGTAATGTTGAACCGGGCCGGCACTTTAGGTCCCGGAATTGAGAAATTGTTAGGACAACCGATTTGGAAAACGATTCCGGATGACCCAACTCTTTCGGAGAAATCTCTAGATCTTGTGCCGGGTGGTAGTGACAAATACAATGCTGTAGTTAATGATTTTTGTGACGCTATGGGATACAAGAAAAAGAAGAAGCAGGCTAATGAGCCTGCAGGAAGCAGAAAGGGATTCTTAAAGTTGTTTTCGAAATCATAATCCAGTTGCCATTATGCAGAAAACCTACGATTACTCGTAGGTTTTTTCTTTTTAGATGAGAGATAAAACGATAAATTTTTATTAAACAAAGGAGAATAGATATCATGTTGAAAGAGAAGGTCAGCTCTGTTGGTCAAGTGTATAATACAGTTCTCACTACTTTAAACGCTACATCTGATTCATCCCATATTGTTCTGCCCTCAATGCCACAAGTTGAAATGGATGGAGGAAATGGTGGAGAGGGACTTTTCCTGTCATCAGAAGAGTTCCTGGAAGGCGTTCATAACCCTACGGGTATTACAGACACTAGTGCATTAAAACCAATTGATAGTCTTGTATCCGAAGATGCCATAAAGTTTGTTCGTGACAAGCTTTCACTCGAGCACGGTAATGATTTATCACGTGCGTTTTACGACATAGCGATCCGAGATAAATTGGAGGGATCCGTTAGAAGATACATTCATGAAAACGACAATCTAAAGGATAACGGAAATAAAGCGGTTAAAGAACAAGCTAAAGAAATGGTAGAGGAAATAGTTGGTCTTGGCCCAATCGATTCACTTATGCATGATGATAGCATTATAGAAGTCATGGTGAATGGTCCCAAAGAAGTATACGTAGAAGACCATGAGGGAATGCGCTTAACCAACATTAAGTTTCATGATGATGAACATGTTCTATCCATTGCTAGAAAAATGTTGAATTTTGCAAATGAAAGTGTGACCGAGGCCAAACCGATTTGTGACGCAAGGCTTTCAGATGTTCGTCTCAATGTGGTTATTCCGCCTATCTCGCGTATCGGTACTACGATAACGATTCGTAAATATCCACCAATTAATCTGTCTACAGAAAACATTATTCAAAGTGGCTTAATGACTAGAGACATGTTCCGCTTAACTAGCACTTTAGTTAAGGGTGGTGCGAACATCTTGGTTGTAGGTAGCACTGGAGCAGGTAAAACAACGACGATTAAACTTTTGTGTGGTGAGATCCCAGAGCATGAGAGAACACTTACCATTGAAGATACCGAAGAGCTTCGATTGAAATTAATGTACCCATCAAAACATATCGTTTCTCTAGAATGTCGTTTTACAGGTAAAGAGGAAACAACGGTGGATATTGCAAAATTATTGAAATCCTCACTACGTATGCGGCCAAGTAGAATCATTGTTGGTGAGGTTCGTTCCTTGGAAGCGATCGATCTCATCGAAATTTTCAACACTGGACACGATGGCGGATTGAGCTCCTTGCATGCTAACTCAGCAAGAGACGCTGTGACAAGACTTGTTCAGATGATTCTTAAAAATGGCTTACCGTTATCTACAGAGACAATCGGCCAAATGGTGAGTAGAGCAATCGATATTATTGTATTCCAAGAGAAACTTGAAGATGGAAGTAGAAGAATTACAGAAATTATTGAGCTGCTGGGCTTTGAGAATGGCTTACCCGTTGCAAATACACTTTATAAGTATCAGATTACAGATACTGAGTTCCTGGAGAACGGAAGATTCAAATTTATTGGACATCATGAAGAAGGTGAGGATTGTACAATCTCATCGGAACTTTTGGCAAAAGTCTACAAAAAAGGTGTTCGCAGAAACGAAGTATCAAAATGGGTTAAAGCGCCTCTAAGCGCGTAAAGAAAGGGGAACAAATATGGAAATTTCCAAGATCCTATATATATCGTTGTTTGCAGTTATGTTTATTGCATTGTTTTTTCTCTTGCAGTATCTCCTCCCGAAGAAGAAGTATCGTTCCTGGACAATGGTGATGTCTGAGACAGAAGAAGAGCAGATTCACAAAAAAACGGAAGAAGCAGAACGAAAAAAACGGTTTACGTTCGCTAAATATCTTTCCCCCAATCACTTTGAAAATGAAGCTAGGATCACAAACTGGGATGTAGGTACCAAAGCTCCACTTTATCTATATGGGGGGCTCCTTCTTGGGATTGGTTTTGGATTCCTTATGAATTCGCCGATCGCAATTATTTGCGGTGCGTATGCAGGTATATGGGCGCCTTGGTTTATCCTTAATAACAAAAAACAGAAATATGAGGATTTCATTGAAGAACAGATTGAAGTCTTGATTCAGGAGGTTAGTGCTGGTTATTCCATCACACAGAATTTGACAGACTCCATGAAAAAAGCAGAAAGCAGCCTGGAAGAACCGATTAGATCGATGTGGTCTAAGCTCGTCACTGATTATTATGCCGGGGATAAACTTTCAAATCTTCTTACTGAGATGCAAAAGTCAATTCCCGTGAAAGAATTTAAAATGTTCTCGGATCTTCTAGTCATTGTTGAGAGATCAGGTGGAGATGCGAGTCCAACTATGAAGCAGATTGCTGATGTTATTCAAAGCAATAGAATTCTAAAAGAAGAAGCAAAGGCTGAACTTACACAGCAAAGACAATCGCATCGAATGAATGTTACGATAGCCATCGGAATTGTCCTTTTCTTCCGATTTGCTCAAGCGGATCAATATAAGCAGCTAATGGTTTTACCGTTAGGACAATTATTAATTACACTTATGATCTTGTACATCCTGTGGTCATTCCAAAAAGTAAATAAAATGACTCAGTTGTAGAAATTTAATGGAATGGAGCGGATCATTTAATGATTTACATCATTATAGGAGCAATCTTCTTTTTAATACTTTACGTTAGTCTGTCTACGATCTTATCGACAGGGAAAACATATCGGTCTATGGCGTATGTTCCTGGGAGTAACGAAGCACTGTGGAAGCGGGTTGCTGGTTCTATGGAGATGGCGGCTCGAAGTCGTATTAAGTTATCTTCTGAACAGCATTCTGTCTTGGAGAAGCAATTGTATCGTTTAGGGTGGAAAGAACGCCCTGAAGATATCGCTGGCCAACAATTGATGTTTGGAGGCTTAGCACTGGTTGGTTTCTCCTTATTTGCAATTTTCACAGCATCATCCGTCATGTTCATTCTTGCGATTTTTATTGGTTTTTATTTTTATCGCTACCCTGTATCTCGTTTAAAGAAGGGGCTAAGTGAGAAAGAACGTATCGCACAAGAACAACTTCCAGATTTCATCGATCACCTTATCTTGCTATTCTCTGCAGGACTAACACCTTATGCAGCCATTAAGGTTGCTTGCGATCATGCACCAGAGGGTTTGCAGCTGGACTGCAAGAGATTGTCTAAGGATCTCGAATCGATGAGTGAAGCAAGGGCTTTGGAGATCTTCGCTGAAAACGTTGGTACACCATCAGTAAAACGATTTGTATTGGCCATGAAACAAGCCATCCAAACAAGTAAAGAAGAGGCTCAACATATTTTCAAATCTCAGACAAAGCTGATGAGAAATATTCGGAAACAGAATAACAGAAAGATCATCAAAGAACGTCCGGCCAAGCTACAAATGATCAGTACTGGCATGTATGTTTTCGTTCTTGCAGTACCAGTAGCAGTTATTGCAATCAACTTTATTTCTCAAATGAACGGAATTAAATAGGGTACTAATAAATCGGTCCAGATAAAATGGATCGATTTTTTTATTTATGTAGATAACAAAACAAAAATTGAAAGAAGGGTAGGTATCTATGCAGACTCCTGAGAAATTGATTTGGTTGCCCATACTTGCGTTTTTTCTTATTTTTATGCCAGATATGATTACGTATGGTCAATGGCAATGGAAAGCACATCAAATCACTGATTATGCAGTGGAGAGAATGGCAGCGAGTGGTGGTTGGACGGATGCGGTTGAACAAGAAGTGTTCGAAAAAATGGAGGAGATGGGGATAAACAAAGATAAATGGGTGATCTACCATACCGAAGGTGTGGTTAAGGCCCCGGGAAATGTCGGATTTCAAATTTCAAGCAAGTACCATTTAAGAGCTTTTGCTATAATGGGTGACAAAATGCAGGCAGCGATGGGTGATTCAACCGTACTTACTTTAAGGGCCAATCAAGAGAAAAGTTCTCAGATCTACTAGAGATAAATTTTTTTCTTAGAGTGTATTGCATGATTTACACTGGTGTTATATAATGAATTCATCGGGTAACCAACCCCCCGATGTGGAAGTGCAAGATCTCCAATTATTTTTTTCCTTGGCAGAAGAGTGGAACCACTCTTCTGTTTTATTTTTATTAATTGAACCCCTATGCGGACAGTAACCTGAACTCAGGCTGCTGTCTTTTTGTCATGTATGTATGAGGAGGCGATAAAATTGACCAGTATGACATCAATTGAACAAACGTTGGATTATACGATGTTTCGCTGCGAATTGAGAGAGAAACAGCGTTTGGTGCTTTGGATGCTTCTAGTAGGGAAAGAACAAAAGGAAATATCTCAGTCACTGCATATGAGCGAGGAAGCGATTAAAAAACATCAGAGAATTATATATAGAAAGTTGGGAATTAAGGGGAAAGCCCAGTTGAGCAAATGGGTTTTGGAACAGATCTCTTCTACAATTACAGCTCCGCAACCACTGACGAAGGAAGAATTTTTCCGGGACTTTCAAAACGCCTAATTCAAATTAACTATTGTGGGTGAAAATTGTGAAGAACATTCAGTACAGTCAAGGGCAATTAAATAAAATTATTGATTACCTCCATACCATGTACTTTGAAAGAGACGAAATCATTCATAGTGCTTTTGCCAGTATCATCGCTGGTGAACATATGCTATTAATCGGACCTCCTGGGACAGCAAAAAGCTCAGTTCTTGAAATGATTTTTCAGCACTTCCGCGATCTGAATGTCTTTAAATGGACAATGAATGACGATACAACTCCCGATGAGCTTCTGGGTCCTTATGAAGAAGGGCTTTACACTCATGGGAAATTAAAGCGGAAAACGGTAGGAAAGCTCCCTGAAGCACATATGGCAATACTTGATGAAATTTTGCGTGCTAGAGGATATGCCTTGAATTCGCTGTTGGACATTTTAAATGAAAGATCGATCATCCAGATGAATGAAAGACAAGCAGCACCTCTAATTAGTCTTTTTGGTGCCACAAACGACCTACATGAAAACCATGAGAACACGGCACTATATGATCGCTTTCTCATCAGAATTAATGTCGATTATTTGTCTTCCAAAGAGAGTTTGAAGACCATGTTACTAAATGAGGCGCCGCCTGAAATATATGCTTCGTTGTCATTTCAAGATATTACGCAGCTAAAAATTGCTTCGTCAAGAATTCAAATCCCACCTGATATTATGGAGATAATTTTGAGCTTGAGATTTAAGCTATTTGAAAACAAAATTTTTCCATCGGATAGGAGATTGAAGTCTAGCTTGAAACTTATACGGGCTTCCGCTCTGTTGGGGCAACGTAGCAACGTTGAAAAAGAAGATCTACAAATTTTGAAGCATGTTCTTTGGAATAAACCGGCTGAGATAGATAAATTAAATGAGATCTTGAATTCAATTCTGAATAGTATGTAATTCAAAATATGATAGGAGGACGTAACTATGGGAAAGAATTTTTCGGAACAGAACTTAGAAACACTTTTGTCTAGTTGGGACAGTGACTATAAACTAAAGACTCATGACGGTGAAATACGTTCAATTGAAATGACAAAGAGATATGATGTATCAGCTTTAGAAAAAGCAGATCAATTTATCATCAACATTTCCAGAATGTACAATTACCTAACTATAGGGAAAGAAGGAGGAGAAATAACCCTCACGATCAATGTAAAACCAGAGACTTCAGATAGTTTTTTGAAATTCTGTAGAGACTTAAAGGTTGAAGAGAAGTCCAAGACACGGGACTTGGTAGCAGAATAAGTTTGTCGAACGTCTAGGCGGGCCATTAAACGTTTACTTTGCTTGCTCGCCTATATGATACATAAAAATGATAAGTTAAGCAGGAGGTGATTACCTCCTGCTTTTTTTATTGAAGATAGAGAACATACATTTGTTTTTGATTCCATGAGAAGGGAGCACTACGATGCGATGAATCGAGAAGAAATTCTTAATGCTTTGCTTTGTACTATAGATGAGACCGGTTTATGGATGTTAGCCACATTGAGAGTGGCAAATAAGCCAGTTGCTAAAAGTTATCTTAGAGATATCACAAATAAACGCTACATTGAAACAAAAATACAGCCAGAGGAAAAAAAATTAATTCCCTCAAGATACAGCTTAGATATCACTACTGCAAAACTTGAAGGAGCTGCTCTGATCGAGGTAGACCGTGTGGGTCAAACAAGGTTTTACAAATTAACTACACTTGGTAATGAAGTCATTAAATTTAGAGAAATGATGAGAAACGGAGTGAACTAAAATGGCTGGTCTTAAATATGGATTTTTGGGTGTAGGTTTAGGAGGCACATCTATTGCAAGTGCCTGCGCAAGTATACGGACGAGTGTAAAAAACAATATGCAGCCATATAGTGCTTTTTTGGTCAATACAAATGAAGTGGATATGAATAAGATTCCGGATGCATCAAATGTAACGAAGTTTCTTTTAAAGGGTTATGAAAAGGGTGCCGGTCGTGATATTGACTTGGGTGAGGAGGCATTTTTGACTCATAAGGAAACCCTTATTGAGAAGATCCAAAGTCATTTTTCGGATCGTGATTATGTCTTTTTGATGGTAGGAATGGGGGGAGGCACCGGCACTGGGGCCGTGATTGAAGCAGCTAAACTATTGCATGCGAATGGTTTCCACCGGCGGTTTAGTCTTGTTTTGACCCTTCCGCGAGACCAGGAAGGAAAGGTCGTTTTGGATAATGCAATCCAGCGATTGCAATTAATTGCTAGGGCGATGAAAGGGCTTGGTTCAATTATTCTAGTGGACAATCAACAATTGTTTGAGAATTACCTCCAGCATAACTCGAATGGAAGTGTCGAGGAGTTCCTGAAGTCATGTAATGAATACATTGCTGTTATGCTGCATGAAATGAATACGGTCACAAGTAGTTATAATCCTACGGGCCCGTTTCATTTTGATACTTCTGAATGGCTGAAGATACTTCAGACACCAGGAATCATGCTTGTCGGCAGAACGACTTTAGATGAGCGTTCTGTTGATGCAGAGAACGAAGGAACGTTCCTACCAAAGCTTAAACAATCCATTGAGGAAGGGGTTCTTAGTGGAGGTTATAATCTTGAAAATGCCGAAAGATGTGCCCTGAGCTTACTTGCTAGTCCAAGCGGTGCGAAGCGCATATTTACTATTGGTATGATGAATACATTAGAACAGCTGCTGATCACATATGCTCCATATGCGAACGAAAGACCTGTAGCAACTTACGGGGATCAAACTATTAAGCAACTTCATATCTATTCTGTATTCGCGGGTTTGTCTCTTCCCAACAGAGTATTACAAATAATTGAGAGTTCTAAAAAACTCGAAAGAAAAAATGAAGTGGTAGATGAAGCGTGGGCAGTCCTTCAAAACTATAGTGTGGTAACCAAGAAGACGAATGATGACTTGGAAACTCTATTAGGAACATCTACTGCTAAAAGGGATACTGAAAAACTAACGAATGTACGTGATCCATTCGATTTTAACTAAACCTCAATACTGCCTCAGTAACTGTCTCTGTTACTGAGGCAGTATTGATTTAAAGGCTTGACTAGAATCTGTGTACTGCAGCAGTTACTGCGGCAATAGGAGGACACATGAAAATACTTCACGGAAATGTACCGGCTAATTCCGGAGAATTAAAAATTATCCCATCTTTAGATCAATGCGAATCTATTCTTCATTTTTCATTCCCGGGAGTGTTACCTCATTACCAAGTAGAGCATCGAGAAAAAAGAGAAATAAGACAGCACATTAGGAATTCAAAAGCATTCTATAGTGATGCTACTTTAGCATTGGTCGAAAGGTTGCCCTTCAGAATTAAATACGATCATGCACTCATTTACATCATTCAGTTTTTCCCCGATTTTGTTATTCGAGATTTTGATAATCGAGAACGTAAATATGTTCTAGATGCCCTTCGTTATGCTTCGGTCATAGGGGATGATAACTGGCGAAACATCTCAGTATGTGAATCTGGTGAATATGATTCTGGAAATCCCCATACTGAAATATTTATATCAAGTCACCAAAAAGCCGTCGAGATGTTCACCTACGTTCACCAATTCTGTATCAGTCCCGGTTGACGAGTTACATATCAGTACTATGTCAATCAATTAGGGGGATAGTACTGATATTCTCGTACTGATACGGAAAATAGGTCAACTGGTGAAAAAAATCGTTGTTATATCAGTGTTTTTGATCTGTCATTCTTTTGCATCTAGAGGTGAATGAAGACTGATATCAGATTCAACATGTTTTTGTAGGCACATCAAGGGATTTCTCCCTTGGTATAAGGTGAACAGGGAAAGGAAAAAGGAGGGGAGTATTCCTGCTGAAAGCAGGGATGCTATCCCTCCTTGCATTTAGGAATGATGAGAGAAAAACGACAGGTGCCTGAATTCCAATATTGGTGAGGGAACAAACCAAATCCATGTTTTAAGCAGATCATGAGGAGGTCTTTTTGTGTGAAGATTAAGAATCTAACGGAGAGGGACGTCAGAATCCTTCATGCTCTATTTCGGTATCGGACATTTACTACACCCCAGGTACATCGACTATTCTTTGAAAGTAACAAAAAAAGAGATTATTGCTGGCTAAGAATGTCTTACCTAAAAAGAGATGGATATATCATATCTAAACCCGTAGTCAATAACGGGAGAAAGGAAACAAATTCGTATTTTCTAACTACAAAGGGAGTGGAAGAGTTAAAGCAAAGAGGGCTAATCGACAAAACTACATTTGCTAAAGATCTGCAGCTATCGGGATTTCGAATGCTCCATGCCCAACAGGTTAATGAATTCCTTGTACAGTTGAAAGCTTACGGGTATGACTTGTGGGATAGCAGACTTGTAAAAAGTACTTTTGAACTTGATCGGAATAGTCTCATACAAGGTATGCTTATCTCACCGGACGAGAGAAAGTACGGACTGTACCTATTCACCACGGATCCTGAAGAAAAGACTTTGGCCAAGGTGATATCTGAGATTAAGAAGAACTTCTCTATAAAGTACTACCTTGTAGTGTGTACATCTGCTAAAGCCTTTACGGAATTTGAAAGTATGCTAAAAAAGGAAGAAACACGGATCAGATCAAGTGTAAGCTTGTTGCCATATGAGGATGCTCTACTTGCACTCAAAACCGTTGGAGATGAGAATCAGCGGATACAGTTATTCCAAGAGTTTGGCAGGGTTGAAAAAGTGGAACGTGGAGCGTTCCCATATACCGTTCAACACAACGGCGAAATGAAGTATGTTTGTGAAAATTTGCACAACAGTACAGGGGTCAGACGAAGATTGTCCTTATATACCCCCCATGAATACAAACGAGATGGGAAAAAGGTATTGATGCTGATCCGGAAAGGGTTTCTACAGGATCTCGAACAAGAGTTTAGGCACTACCCCCACGTTCAATTTGCTGTCATCCTCAAAAAGGATCTCGTAGAGAAAATCGAAAAGTGGGAAAACGCAACATTGTGAAAATAATCACTATAAGAGAGAGGTTTATGCTATGGAATTCAATGTATGGGTAGAGGAAGCTAACTTGAATCACAGTGAAGAGGCTTTTATCAAATTGATTCAAAAAATGCGTGATCTAAAGGACATGTATTTATTAATGAGTCCAAATAACAATGAGGCTCCATTCGTAGGGCAAGAGGATAACTACAACTGGATGTACATCTATACAAGTTATCAACAATTGGAGAGTAATGCACCTCTCATATTTGAAGACGGTACACAGTTGTACTATGTTTCTGTACCAACAACTGAGCTTCTGTCGTGGCTCGTCCAGCATCAAAGTCATGGGGTATATGGTGTGCGTATAAATGAGGGACCATTTGGATTCTGGATCTCCCTCCGAGATTTGGAAGGGATTATAATCGAAGAGGGACCTCAAATGACTGAAAATTAATTTATGTCCCCCTGAACATAAAAGCAATAGATAGAACTTCTACGTCTATCGTGACTAGTGAGAGTTTACGATTCTTGAGATTATGTTTGGTATATCCTTCGGGCAAGTCAAACATATACAACAAGGAACAACTATGGTAGTATGTATTTCAAGAAATACACACGCGTTACGACAATACAAATGCACTCGTGAACGTATTTGATTACGAAGACGAACTAATGCATTTGCAAGGACGTAGTAATCTACGAATTTGTCGATCAGGTATGTACACCATCAGTGAAGATACCTCCGTTTAAGTACAGGATATGAATGATTACCTGGCTTAGCTGGCTATACAACAATTTTCTTAGTTTACTCACAAAAATAATATATGGATTCAGAGAATCGAATTCCAATGGGATTCGGTTCTTTTTTTTATAAAGTTACCTATTTGAATTGAAGGAGAGATCACATGCTAAAAAGGATAACACAACTCTTATCTGTATTTTTTGCTGCTGGGGCTTTAACTCTGATGGTAAATACCATCGCTTTAGCCAGTGCCGCACCCATTCAAGTTCATTCCTATGATGAAGTTGATTCCCGCCTGCATGATGCAATGACTAATCACACTGAACAAATTCAGATGGAAGTATTTGCTCCAGCGACCGATATTAATAAGAGTATCGGGGACATTAGAGCAAAACTATACCACTTTGGTGATTACAGCGCCTTTACTCATAAATACATTTCGTGGGAGTGGGACAAATTTAGCTCAGAGCATTTTTCCATTACTTTTTCCATTACATATTTTGAAACTGCAGAACAGGCTGCGTATGTAGATCAAGTAGCAAGAAAAACCGTAAGTGAGATTACTACTCCTCAGATGGATGAGCACCAAAAAGTAAAAGTGATCCATGACTGGATCGTTAGTAAGCTGGAATATGACTACGACTTGAATCAATATTCCGCGTATGCCGGGCTAGTTGATCCCTACAAAACAGTTTGCCAGGGGTACAGCTTACTGGCTAGTAAGATGTTTGATTATGCAGGCATTAAGAACAAGATTATCTTTGGATATCTAAAAAATAACGAGAAAACGACACATAGTTGGAATTTGGTACAATTAGATGACTTATGGTACCACGTAGATTTGACGTGGGACGATACAAGCAATAGCTATACTTATTACAATTTAACCGACGAACAGATAAAACTGAGTCGGACTTGGAATCCTGAATATTATCCTGCTGCTAGCAGCGAATATCGGGAAGAGCTTAAAAAGAAGCATAAGGCCGGGAAGAATGGACTGGATTTCTTACGTCTTGGCCAACTATATCGAAGTATCTATAAACAATCAGTTAATGATTAATGGAGGAACAGGTATGACGAAGCAAGAGAAACTAGAGAAACAAGATATAATTAACCGGAACTTGAGTATCATTGATGAATTTCTCTTCAGTGATGCTCAAGATGATGAACTCAGAAGGAAAGCTATTAAGGATCTCATTGAAGAAAATATGCAACTAATAGATTTAACCTTCGGTTCTGTGCCAGCAATGGCCAATGTAATTTAGTCATGGTGTTGGGTTACCCTGACAATTATATAGTCGAAGCGAACTCTTTATCTTAAATACAGCTAATCATGAGACAGTCTCACTTGCAGTAATGCATAGTGGGGCTGTCTTTTTTTGTATAAGTTGAACGAACTTTACTCTATTAAAAGTTAAAAAGGAGAGGATGAAAGATGGCAGCGGGCGCAACATTTACAACTTCGGAAGAAATCGATCGTATCGTTCAACAAGTAATTGAACGTGAAGAAGAGTTTAAGATATTGAGTGTCGCTCACATCCTAACACGCTTTCGAACGGGCACATGGTACACTAAAGGAAAATTGATTTATGCGAAAACGAAAGTATTATCCAGTTATGAGCGCTTTGAGCTCGAGTCTGAAATACTCATCATGGTCAATAAGCAGGTATGGGAGCATCTCAATGACTCGCAGAAAGAAGCACTGATCTATCATGAGCTATGTCATATCGAAGCCTCTGTAGATAAGCATGGAGCGCCTAAGAACTCCCCCAAAGATGGCCGACCGATATATCGACTACAGAGCCACGACCTGGAGGAGTTTAAATTAGTCGTGGAAAAGTATGGTCTTTGGCGGCCTGATGCACAGGAATTCATGGATTCCGCGAAGAAAGGTGAACAACTAACCATGGACCTCGTTCAATCGGATAACAAACGGCCTGCAGGAAAGGTTATTCATCTAAGGGCCAATTGAGAAAAATGTTCAACCAATGTACGCTCCATTTTGAGGATAAACCCCCCATGCAAAGAGACAAGCATGGCATGATGTCTACTGTTGCCCCTCCTGGGGTATCTCAAATCCAAAGAGGGACGGCAGGCAATAATTCAAATAGCTCCTGTTGTTATCAAGCACTTTGTAAGTTATTAATTCATAGGCGCTCAGGTGGTGTTTTCACTTGGGCGTTTTTTGTTTGCTAGAAGTATTCCGATTCGAAAGGGGAAGAAGCAGAAAGCAGCATTTATAAAGTCCACGATTGTTTTCAAAGCATATAGCTTTAGGGATAGTTCAACCGAAGTATTAGGTGCAAAAATAACCTTGATTTTCGCACGTAACATTTAACCGCTAAGCCCATGGAGACGATAATGTATATAGAGGGGTGTTAGAGCACCAATTAAAAGGAGAGAGTTCATGAAGAAACAGTTTATCAAAATCGCAGGAATAGCACTGGTAGCAGCGCTTGTGGTAGGTACGATGAACATCACGGCATCTAGAGTGCAAGCCGCTACAACTCAATTTTCCGACGTGGAATCGACCCACTGGGGCGCCAGCGCCATTACCAATGGCGTCTCTGAAGGCTATGTCGATGGATACACGAATGGTACATTTAAGCCTGACGCCAGCGTCACACGCGCGGAATTCGTGAAAATGGTCGTTTCGGCCATGGAACTTGAAACCACGCCATCAAGCGGTAAATGGTACACCGAATATGTTGATGCCGCAACCCAAGCAGGCCTGTACGCATCTGCTGATTTCAACAATAGCGAAGCAGCTTGGACGAAAGTCATGACACGCGAAGAAATGGCTCGGCTTGCAGCTCGTGCGATTGGAGAAACGACCAAGGAAGAGGACAAATGGATGTACCTCGCTACGAAATCCGGTCTCATTAAAGGTGTTGGTATAGGGCAAATTGCTCCAAAAGGGCTGACCACACGCGCGCAGGCGATCGTTGTAATCGAACGTATCCTATCCAAGAACACCGGCGCTTCCTTAGACGTCGATAAGTATGCGGTGGGTAGTGCTGAAATTGCATGGCACGGTACGAACATCTTCACCGTGATGCCTGAAATGTGGGTAACAACGGAAGCACAACTGAAACAAGCTGGTAAGTCCTCGGTTGAAGAATTGTGGAATGAAAGCAAAATGACGATCACGTCAAAAAATGAATTGTATCAAGCTAAGCTGGACGCTCTTGTCGCTATTGATCTTGCTGATCCTAACGACCCCAATCGATCCCTACTACCCGATATCAATAGATTGAAATGGTCAAATAACAGAACTACCATTAATGATTTGATGGTTAAAGACCAAAAAAACAGCTACATCCTGTATTTCAAAGGTGGACAAGTTTATAACAAAGCACCGAATAAATATCTGGATCGAAAACGGCTAACTTTCCGTGTTGATGGCTTTGAAAGCCCAGATCTTGATGCGTTTTACTACAATCGTACCCTCAACGGCAGCGCGATGGTTTATCAAGACAAGTTTGAAGATCTCCCCGCCATCATCATTCCAAAGTCTGGAACTGTCCAAAAAGGTAACGATCTTGTTGTGAGACTTGAAACCCCAGCTGGCGGTTCTCTTGCAAGTGATAGCGTAATTCTTCGACTACGGGGTATCCAGTAGATGAAAACCACTCGCCGACGCTTAAAAGTTTGTCGGACTCGTAAGGTTTATTCATCTAGAACCTCATATTTTGAAATCTTATTTACATGGAAGCTAGTTGGCACTTTAACCTACACAGACCTAGGAATTGCGATCGTTTAATAAGACATGCAAATAGAATTGTTGAGAATTTAAACAAGAAAAGAACTCATTGAAAATCGAACTAGGTGATTTTCTCAAACTTGGACTAACTGTTTGATTGCTCAATTCTTATTATTCTAAAGGCAAACGTTAGATTATTAGAAATTAAGAAGGCAAAAAAGTAATCAACTGCGGTTTACACTAGTGGATGATAATAGGAATAGTTGCAGAAGTGCTAACAATCCTTTTTGTATTTCTTTAGGGATAGTTCAACAGGAAGTTTTAGATACAAAAAAACCACTTACTTTCGCAAGTAGCATTTAACCGCTAAGTCCATGGTGACGATAATGTACAATGTATATAAAGGGTGTTCTCCTAAATCCAAGAGCACCAATTAAGAGGAGAGAGTTCATGAAGAAACAGTCTAACAAAATCGCAGGAATTGCACTGGCAGCAGCGCTTGTGCTAGGTACGATGAGCATCACGGCACCTAATGTGCAAGCTGCTACATCTCAATTTTCTGACGTGGAATCAAACCATTGGGGCGCCAGCGCCATTACCAATGGCGTCTCCAAAGGCTATGTCGATGGGTATACAAACGGTACATTTAAGCCAGATGCCAGCGTCACACGAGCCGAATTCGTGAAGATGGTTGTTTCGGCCATGGAACTTGAAACCGTGCCATCAAGCGGTAAATGGTACACCGAGTATGTGGAAGCCGCAAGCCAAGCCGGCCTGTACGCATCTGCTGATTTTAACAATAGCGAAGCGGCTTGGACGAAAGTGATGACACGCGACGAAATGGCTCGGGTTGCAGCTCGTGCAATTGGGGAAACGAGTAAGGAAGAGGACAAATGGATGTACCTCGCTACGAAAGCTGGTCTAATTAAAGGCGTCGGTATAGGGCAGATTGCTCCCAAAGGACTGACCACGCGTGCGCAGGCAATCGTTGTAATCGAACGTATTCTATCCAAGAACACCGGTGCTTCTCTTGAAGTCGATAAGTATGCGGTGGGAAGTGCTGAAATCGCCTGGCATGGTACGAATATTTTTACCGTGATGCCCGAAATGTGGGTAACAACGGAAAAGGATCTGAGACAAGCTAGAAAGAACTCTGTCGAAGAGATGTGGAACGAAGAACGTATGACGATCACGTCAAAAGATGGACTGTATCAAGCTAGGCTTGACGCACTTATCGCCATCGACCTTGCCGATCCCAACGATCCCAACCTTGGGTTGATTAAACCGATGAATACACTCAAATGGTTCAATAACACCACTAATAAGAATCTAATGGTCAAAGATCAGAAAAACAGTTATGTTCTCTATTTCAAGGGCGGAACGGTATTTAACAAAGATACTAAAAGATATAACCCTAATACAACAATTCAATTCCGGGTAGATGGATTTGGTAGTCCTGATCGCGATGCCTTTTTCGATAAAGGTGTGCTAAATGGAACAGCTAGTCTTTATCGCAGTAGCTATTTCGACGTCCCTGGCGTTATAATCCCCAAAACGGGAACTATTCAAAATTACAGCAATTTGGAGATCAGACTGCAAACCCCTGCAGGTGGATGGTGGTTTAGTCAAATCGTTCCTCTTAGTCTGCGAGGAAATCGCGACGACGTCTAATTCTTTCTTGTTTATTAACGAGTAGTATGTTGGGGTACATAAAAACGGACATGTTAATTACATGGCATCTCTTTTGAATTGAGCAATCTCAAAGGTTAGGGTGCGGACAAACTTCGGGTTTTAGCTTTCAGGAATGAGAAAAATGTGCTAAGCAGATGATGACGACAATGTATATAGAGGGGTGTTCTCCTAAATCCAAGAGCACCCATTAAAAGGAGAGAGTTGATGAAGAAACAGTTTATCAAAATTGCAGGAATTGCACTGGCAGCAGCGCTTGTGCTAGGTACGATGAGCATCACGACACCTGGCGTGCAAGCCGCTACCACTCAATTTTCTGACGTGGAATCAAACCATTGGGGCGCTAGCGCCATTACCAATGGCGTCTCCAAAGGCTATGTCGATGGGTACACGAACGGTACATTTAAGCCTGATGCCAGCGTTACACGCGCGGAATTCGTGAAGATGGTTGTCTCGGCCATGGAACTTGAAACCACGCCATCAGGCGGTAAATGGTACACCGAGTATGTTGATGCCGCAAGCAAAGCAGGCCAGTACGCATCTGCCGATTTCAACAATAGCGAAGCGGCTTGGACGAAAGTCATGACACGCGAAGAAATGGCTCGGGTTGCGGCTCGTGCAATTGGGGAAACGACCAAGGAAGAGGACAAGTGGATGTACCTCGCTACGAAAGCTGGTCTCATTAAAGGCGTCGGTATAGGGCAGATTGCTTCCAAAGGACTGACCACACGTGCGCAGGCGATCGTAGTAATTGAACGTATCCTATCCAAGAACACCGGTGCTTCCCTTGACGTCGATAAGTATGCGGTGGGTAGTGCTGAAATTGCATGGCACGGTACAAACATCTTCACCGTGATGCCAGAAATGTGGGTAACAACGGAAGCGCATCTGAAACAAGCTGGTAAGTCCTCGGTCGAAGAAATGTGGAACGAAGAACGTATGACCATCACGTCAAAAGACGGACTTTATCAAGGTAAGTTGGACGCTCTTATCGCTATTGATTTGGCTGATCTTAATGACCCGAACCTAGGACTGCTTGGGCCAATCAACACGCTCAAATGGTTTAACAACCGCCCTTCAATGAAAAATCTGATGGTCAAAGATCAAAAAAACAGCTATGTTCTATATTTTAAAGGCGGAACAGTCTATAACAAAGATACAAAAAAATATAATCCGTCACAGCTTCTACGATACCGTGTAGATGGATTTGATAGTCTTGATCGCAATGCCTTTTTCCAAAAAGGTGTGCTGAATGCATCTGCTAGAGTTTATCGCAATGATCAAACTGACACGCCTGCCGAAATTATCCCCAAAATGGGAACTGTACAAAATAGCGATTTGGTAATTAGACTTCAAACACCAACAGGGGGTTCACTGTTCAGTGAAAATATTTTGCTCCGTCTCAAAGGTAATCGGTAATATTCAATCAATTTAGAAAAAGGAAATCTTCGTATCCGTAAATGAAGAAATAAAAATATAGGTCTTTTGACCAGTATAGAAGAATGGTACAATTATCCTAAAATAATTAGATCTAAAGGGGGGATTCAAATATACTTGAGTCTCAGGAAGGTTACATAGGAATTTGAAATTAGAAAATTAGAAATTAGAAATTAGCATTATAAACAGCTGAGGAGTGATTTTTTGAGTAGATTTCAAAATTCTTTTAAAATGTTCGCAGTATTAACACTAATCTTATCTGCTTCGTTGCAGTTTTCAGGGGCTGCAATCGCAACTGAAAAAAAATCCCAGAACACTAATGTTTATCATTCCATGGGGAAAAACGATCAAACCAAGCTTATACAGTTTCTATATCAATTCACCAATATTTACGAAGAATTAAAAATTGAGAAAGATAACGATGAAGATATTGTACGTTGGTTATATGACGGTATACATTCTTCGAACTTAAAATTTGCTCCTGAACTTGTAAAGGAGAAGAATAAGAAGTTATTCACAAAAGATGGAGACTTTTATTACACTCCATACCCGGCAAGCAAAGTAAATGCATTTCTTAAACGTACACTCGGATTTCAATTAGAAAAAAGAAACTACTACTCTTCAGATAAATTCTTGCTAATTTTGTATAAAAACAATAGCTATTATATTCTTGAACCTAATTACGGTGGAGGAGAGGAATTTACCGTAGCACAGCCTGATTATCTTTACTCAATAGGAAACAACAGATTTTATGTAAAATTTAAAAAGTACTCTTTTGCTTACGATACCTTTGAGGAAAGCGGGTTGAGTTATAAGTTAGCATTTAATCCAAAGCATACTTGGAGCAGTAAAGTTAAAGCTATGAGTTATGAAGAGAAAGGTGGATTTGCGGTTGTAGAGAAAGTGGTGTCCGGGAAGACTTTCAGTTGGAGGTTAGTCAGATTTAATGGAGATAGTAACGGATTAACAGATCAACAAATAAAAGAATTACAAAAAAAATAGCAGAACATCTCTCTAGTATGAGATCAAAAGGAGCTTTCTAATATGAAGCGTTTTGTTACATTATTCTTAATATTTCTTATGGTGTCTAGTTCAACCTCAGCTTATGCTGCTCAGCCTTCCTCGACATGGAAGAGTTCGTACAAAAAAATACTTAATAATTATTTGAAGTCCGAAGATTTCGGACAGGATAATGTCATTACTTTAGTTGATATTGATCAAGATGGAATCCCTGAGTTGTTTGCGGGTCAAGCATATCGAACAGTAAATCATGTGGACTTAGCATATACATTTAAAAATGGTAAAGCAGTTCCACTCAAACAATCTGGTCCTGGACTTTCAGAGGATGAAAGTGGAATAGGTTTTAATCTTGGCATGGAAGGGTTCAATAAAGGCCAAGTTAAAATTTTCGTGAATAAGAAAACAAATAAACAAACAGTGATAGTTAGAGATGGGGCAAGCAGCGCAATTGGTGCGGTTGTGGGTGAATATGCAATTAACCTACAAGGATCAAAAATAGTTAGTCAAGAGATCAGCGTTGCCAACTATTCCGAAGAAGTTGATGATGAGTTCACTTTTAAAGGAAAAAAAGTGAGTAAATCAACATTTGATAAAAATAGAATTAAATATTTTTCACAACTAAAGCAAAAACCTAGCAATGCTACTCATCTGGAGGGTTTATATGTAATAAACATGATTGATGCAGGGTGGTCAAATGATAAGATTATTAATAAGTTCTTAAAGTTATAGCCACTTGTGAATGGGAATACAGTTCGACAACTAGGATTGATTTTATCAATAACATCTACGTGTACGGATGCGTATATGTAGATGTAGATGTTTTACTTAAACGTCATCTTAGATAAATTAAAATGATTGAATTGGAGACCTGCTTAATGAAAAAAGTAACTAGTATATTTCTGTCTATATCAATATTATTTTTGTTAGTAGTTCCTATATCACATGCAAAGAATCTTAATACAGCTCCAGTTATTGAATCGATATACGACAACGCAACAATATATGACGGTACACTTACTTTCAGTGAAGGGCTTGCATGGGTAGTCGTTGACTACAAAGCTGGTGTAATTAATACATCTGGTGATTGGATAGTTGAACCTAAATATGAATTTGATATTTATCGTCTTGGCTCTTATCGATTCAGTGAAGGACTTTCAAGAGTATATGATAAAAAATGGAAATTTATTAATACAAAAGGTGAAGTAGTCATCGAAACAAATTATCAATCAGTCAAAGATTTTAGTGAGGGACTGGCTGCTGTTAAAAAGAATAATTTATGGGGATTCATTGACCATAATGGTAAAGAAGTTATCAAACCTCAATACCAAGATATTGGTGGAATTCTAGGCTATTTGGGGGATGGGTCTGGAGGTTTTAATGAGGGATTAATTGCAGTTAAGAAAAATGGGAAATGGGGATACATTGATAAAAGCGGAAAAACCGTAATTAAATTTCAATATTACATAGCAGATAACTTTAATGAGGGTATTGCTCGTGTTTATCTTGATGAAAATACTAGTAGTAGTAATAGATACATTAACAAAACTGGAAAAATAGTTTTGACTAATGTTACCTCAGTAAAGTTCACAGAGGTCACAGATTTCCATGATGGACTAGCTATCATAGTGGATCCTTCAGGCTATTGGGGAGTCATCAATAAAAAAGGAAAGAAAATAGTTAAGCCGACTCATAGAAAAGAGTATGAAACCATATCTCCATTTAGTGAGGGTATGGCTGTTGTACAAACCGCTTATAACTACGGAAGTCTATATGGATCTATCGATAAAACGGGCAAACTCGTTATAAAACCTAAGTATAGTGATATGAAGGATTTCCATGAAGGTTTGGCTGTTGTCGGAAAAAAAATTAATGGCACTATATTGTATGGCTTTATTGATAAGACAGGAAAAGAAGTGATAAAACCCCAGTACGCTAATGCAGGAAGTTTTAATAGTGGATTAGCTCTCGTACAAGACAGTAGTACACTCAAATATGGATTTATTCATAATCCATTAAAATAATGTTTAATGGATTAAGGTAGTACAGATTTTGCTTAGAAGATAAAAAAGTATCATTCTCTCCTCAAAAATGTGAGTTAGAAGAATCCCTATTTATAGGGGTTCTTTTTTATTTTAGCATTAAGTCAGATATATTCCCGTATTTCGCTGGCAGTAACATATTAAGGCGGGCTAGAAAGGCGATATCTGGGATCTTTCTTTCTCCGTGATTTGTGAAGTTAGGAGAGCTCCCTCACTGAATGAAGATCAAAATATAGAATATCTGAGTAACCTGGAATTGTGGTGGATTAAAAAGTTTGAATTTGAGTATGGGAAAGTGAAAACTTACGCTCCAGCATCTGAAGGATCGATTTAACGATATGGTGGTTAGGCAAAGTACAGTTCCCCTTTGCTATCCCACTGATTTTATATTTGGAGCAATATGCAGTAGATGATGTTCCAAGCCTGTACTCAGGTCCTTATGCTTGTTGGTTACCTATGATGGCCATTATCAACTCTTACTAGTGTCCCTTATTAGTAACAGCATAATCCGAAAGGGTACAATGAGATTCCAGGAGACAAAAATAGGAGCCAACGTGGCGGCTCCTAAACTCTCTGACATCTTCTTGTTAAGGTATCAACTGAGAGATGCCGTCTTCTAAAAACAGAATTACCCCCTCTAATCCAATATACAAAAAGCCGCATCCTGCTATGAAGCAAAAAATGATAGAACTCAAGACGGGATTTGATTTTCCGTATGATTCGCCGCAATGGGGGCATCTCTCAGCGTCTATTGATATTATTTTCCTACAGCCTGTACAGAACATTCTTGTTCGATTGTTTGAAGACTTACGCTTAACTACCTTATCCTTAAAATTAATAACCGTCATATAAAAGAACAAAATTGCTAATCCGAACGCAATTAAAAGCAAGCCTACTCCAAAGATCGTCCCTACAATATCTTTTATCCCTTCTAACATTCCAAGCCTCCGACTTATGTAATCAAACAAGATTAGTCTATCAGAGACATGATATTACTTCCATATATTTCTTTTTAAATCAAGCGAAAGAGTGGTGCAGCCACTGGGCACCATTATTCCTTTGAAAATTACTATACTTGCTTCAATAAATCCTTATTGTTATTCCGGACATTGCCGACCTCTTTGGGCACCTCATAAGCACGCATTTTTGAGGCTTGATATGGTTTGAGAAGACCAAGTAATGATTGAATATTGTCATTTTCTCTTCCAAGCCAATCTGCCTCATCTTCGCACCGCAAGATCACCGGCATACGATTATGGATCTTTTCCATTAAACTGTTCGGTTCGGTTGTAATAATTGTACATGTGCTTAGCTTGTTGCCGTCCGAATCTGTCCATGTATCGTACAAACCAGCTAGAGAGAAGATACTCTCATCCTTCATAAGGATTCGCATTGGCTGTTTAGCAGCTCCTTCTTTCTTCCACTCATAGAATCCATTCGTTGGGATAATGCATCGCTTGGAATTTATCAGCCGTTTAAAGGCGGGCTTCTCCGACAACGTCTCTGCTCTGGCATTAATCATCTTATTCCCGATCTTATCGTCTTTGGCCCAAGATGGTACAAGTCCCCATCGGAGGGCCCCTAATCGGTTACCATGCTTGCTTTCGATAACTGTAGGGATGAATTGCATGGGAGCGGCATTGTAATTCGGCTTATACTCAAATCCGTCCGTTATGGAGGCAGTATACCGGTCTAAAATTGCATTTAAAGGGTCAGTAATCGTAAATCTGCCACACATTGAAAACACCTCCTGCAGTGTATTGTTTTTATAAATATAATCACACGGTAGATGGATTAAACATGGTTGTAGGGCATGTACATTCATCATGAATCCATCGTCTTATCGATATACTTGACCTCGCGATTTAAACGGTTTCCCTATCGATTAAAATAAGCATTTTTGGACCAGAGGTAAAGTTTATATATTTAAAACGTCTAAGTAGCCTGTTGGTAATGTACTTGGAGAGGCTAGCTGGATTTAGCCACTGGTTGTAAAATTGAGCATAACCTATAACCGAGTAGTAGGATCGTATAATAAAGGAACGACCGTTCTATCTGTCGAATTATGATGAAAGGAACAATGGAGGTAATAGAGTATGTCTAATACATTAGATTTAACCGAGTGTGTAATATGTTCATCATGCGCAGCAGATATCTTTGAATTCTTTGAGAAAATGGGGCATCCCATTGCTCCATATGAGCGTTTTGTCAAAGATCATATTGTACCTGAAGATCCAGAAGAAGAAACTGAGGCAGTACACTGTGATGTATGTAATGAAGTGTTAGAAAGCGGAAAAGAGTACCATACAGTTAACGTTCCTCACAGTATGGTAATTTCTATCGCTGATTATCTTTCGGAAGATATCGGTGGCTGTGAACGTTGTCATGGGAACGAACGTAGGGGCTTTGAATACGCCTTCAACAAAGGTGAGCCTGAAGATTCGCACATTGATTTAGGAGGAAGTGCACATACTGCGGGTAGTTTCTTAGATTGGCATGGTGTGCCTGAAGTACTGATCCCTGTGTTTGTTCAATTAATACGATGTAATTGTGGATATGGTCGAGAACACGAAGATGGGAACAATCCAGGTGGTGGAATCTTTAAAGAGGAAGACGATATTTACACCTATAGCGAAGTAGACTACACTTTTGGATTCGGGGAGTTTGAAACGAAAGAATTCTTGGAATTTGCTGAGAGATATGGTGAAAAGATTAGTGATGAAGACCTTTATTCTTTCAAAGAAATCCTCAGAACAAAGCCATTGCTTGCTTATAAAGATGCTACTGGTGTAGCGATCTACAATGTACTTAAATCCCACTTTGATAACGAAAACCATGCTGTCCTGCAATCTAATGAAGTAAAGTTGTACCGGGGAAGAACTCGTCCAAGAGATTCAGGGAAGCAGTTCGAAGTTGAAGACATGTGGGCAGCCCCCCTAGGAAAGACTTCTCATGGGCGTTACAATTTCATTGGGGTATCTGTGCTTTACGTTACGGATCAAGAAAGGGCAATTCCCCTTGAGCTGAATCCAACGCATGACCAACTCATTGATGTTGTTACATTCGACATTTGTAAGAAGAGACTTAAATTATTTGATTTAGGTTCCTTCGATCCTACTTTCCAAGGTTTTTTTAATGAGGTTAATGAGGAAAATAACACCGTGAAATCAGCCTATCTACTCCCAAATTATATCGGCGCATGTTGTAGCGATATTGGTTACGATGGAATAAAGTATTTAGGTGTCCATCAGTCTGAAGAAGGCGTGGAATACGTCAATTATGCTTTGTTTGATATAAAGCACGGGTTGGATTTGGTAGCTGAAAAAGAAGTGAAAACGTATAAACCCAAAATATCGATTGCATTGGAACTGCAAGAGATTAAAAAGCCGGCAGAGCCACTATCTCCAGAGTCCGTATTCTAATTAAATATCTAAAAGTAAATAGATAGAATTGTCAGCCGATGTGTTTGTAATAAGCACATCGGTTTTTTGCTTAGTCTATCCGTAGTATATGTAGGCAAAGTTGTCATTTCTTCATCGCATGTTAGGATATGTGGGAATCGACTCAGTACATAATTGGAGGATCTGGAATGGGTAATGTACACAGAAACAACATTAGTGATAAGTTCAATCAGTATCGGGTGTTTCATACTGCTACCGGCGAGGAAGCAGATGGTAATGTTCTCGTAATGAACCCTCTAGAAGATCAAGCTGCATTAGCCGCACTCTTCACATATGCGAGAGTAACCCCTGACGCCAGAGTTCGATCTGAAATATGGGATTGGATAACAAACAGGGTACCTCAGTCCAGGCAAGATTTACATGCAGTGCATTCCGGAGATGAAGCCAGGATAATTCAGCATTTAGAAAAAGAAATACTAGAGATGAAAGATAAGCTGGAGGCAATGGAGCTTGCAATTGGATGGTATGAAAAAGGTCGTAAAGAGTTAGCTCGAGCAGCATATGTGACTGGAGCCTAAGGGGGAAGAGTATGGAACTCAATAATAGAACAGCGTTTCCTTTAGGAAAAGGGATATCAAAGCCGCGCTTCCGGAAGGCCACTAAGAACACGATCAAGAATCGGATTTTGATGGCCAGCTTGTTTAGTCAGAACATCAAATTATCAGATTTAGCGAGAAGCATTGGAGTTTCGAAAAGAACGGTACACAATTGGATCTACATCGGGGAGCCGAACAGTTCTAATCAAGAAAAAATTGCAAATGTGCTGGGGATTCCTGCTCAAATCCTATTCTTTGAACATGTGGGTGTAGAAGGAGTTCAGGTCCCTTTTCAAACAAAGGTGCACCAGGGTGTTTTAGGTGAACGAATTGTCAATCCTTTGTTATTAGGTATGATGTTTGTTCATGAGATTAACCATCCGGACCTTGCTGAATATCTGGGCCACAACCGGAGCTTATTTCGCCCCCATATCCACGAAGGTAGAATTCCCCCGCAGGATATCCAGGACAAGGTTTGTACATTCTTTAGGCTGCCTCCCCATATCCTATATAACGAAGCCTTATTCCGCGATATTCAATTTACGGCCAAGGAATTTCGCCCATCCCGGAGGCGTCTTCTTCAATAACGCGATGAGTAAGACTCATTGACTATTTACTTAATATTCATGTAAGATAAAGTCATTCATCAAGTATTAAACTTCATTATTCATCTGTTAGAATATGTACCTATTTCAGCTTTAATTGTTTTAGGAAGATATTTTACCGGCAGATTTATGGACATGACTTTCTTTCATGGATTAATGAGGTAGGCGTGTATACACAAGTTTCGTGTAAAGACGCAGAGGATCTAAACTCATTTTTATGGGTTTTGATTCTAAAAGTAATGTGTTAATTTAACAAAATCAAATAGTGACTGGTTTACATACGAAAAGCGAATTCCTTTTACTTGTGGAATTCGCTTTTTTTGTTTATCCAGATAGGGGGAGATGATAATATGTTGGTCCCAAAGTGGGGGCGTAAATGATGAATTGCCTAATATGGGCTTAGAACTAAAAAGTAAACGAAGGTACTTTCCATAAACGAATTTCTCTTATCAGAGGAATTCGTTTTTTTTATTTCAACAAACTGATAAGGGAGAGGTTATACATGACAAAAGGAAGAGTTATCTCACGGAAAGGTTTTACAAAAGAGGAGTTTAAGCGAATCAAAGAATTGGCGGCAAAGGAGATTCCTTTTCCGGTCAACATGAGGCAGCATCCGCAACGTTATGCTTTGGGAGGCTTTCAGATTTCTCCAAGAGCACAGCGTAAGAACTTCGATGAGAGAGGGCTTACGAAATGGTCCCGGGAAGAGTTTAAGCACGTTTTAGACTTCCTGATCAGCCGTGACATCGTGTTGTCCGGACGAACGTTAACGACAATCGAAGAAATCCAGCATACGGACTGTACACTGTTTGATATGCAATATCACATTTATAGCGGTTATTTTTCATTCATGACGCAAGCTGTTCGTGAAAAGTAATAAGCGGTTGCTGCAGGTTTGTTATCCAGCACAAACGTAATAATCATCAAATTTCTCATGATAAGAGATTATTTGTCTTAATACAATATCCCCAATCCCATATATAAAGGAGAAATAACAATATGAACTCAAAGATTGATATTCTTAACGTTTCCCTGGAACAACTACAAAGTGCTTATGACGAACGCTTGGCTCTTGTGGCCAGCTATTTAGAGATTGGTGTAAAGCGAATCATAGAATCAATTAACAAGCTGCTAGGAACGAATTGGGAGCTTGAGGGTTTGTACGAGGAAATCTACGATAGCACGATTGTTTGTGGTGTATACGATCCCCTCTATAAACGATCGCATGCCATTGTTCATTTTGGATTTACTGAACATCCAATGAACTCTGAGGATGGTTTCTATTTCGATGTAAGCTTGGATGCGACAAGTTCAGCATTGATTGACTTAGGCTTTCCTATGGAGACAGTGACCGTTAAAGAAGCTAAGGTGCGGATCGAGGTGTTTACTAAGAAAGAAATGATTATGCCCCGCATCCAATCTTCAAGCCCAATAAAGAAGAAGTTCTTGATGGGAGAGAAAGCAGCCCTTGAAGTGTTTAAAAGAGATAGTAAAATTCAGTTTATAGATAACGTGGATTTGAACGAGATTTCGTATGAGGCGTTGCTAAGTTGTTTTACAACTTTGCCTACCTTTGATTGTATTGAACCTTTTCTTTTAGAAGGTGATCCCACTAAATTAAATGAATGGTATCACGCGGTAAAAGAACAAGCAGACAAGTTTCCCTCTAATAACGTAACCTTTATAACACATCCAACCATTATTATAAATCCAGACAGCATCTCAATGCTCTTGGAGTATGACGCTGGAACTATTGAACTTTACCCTAAAGCGCTAGGAAATAGTGCCTTAATGAGATTCATTCTGCCAATGGATGGCGAGGAACGTGTGGCGAAAGCTGTGCTTTACGCACTCCAGGAACGTGGATGCGGAGGAACTGTGATAGATCGAGGGCTAAGGGAGGTACCAATCCAGAAATTTATACTTGGACCTACCACTTTCCCGATTTATAATGTCGAAATTTTTAACGGTTTCGGTTACGCAATAAATCATAGCGATCCTAATGAGCTAGCAGCTCATTGTTTTCCTAATAGTGAAATCCGAAGTCAATGTGTAAGGGAACTACAGGATGTGGGAAACTATATTTTAGCCAATATAGAAGAGATGTACGACAAACAAGATTTTGAAGATGCAGTTACCATGGCAAGAATCTATGAATGTTCAGGTTCTGGAAAGAAATCTCTCATAGGTAATGTATGGTATCCCATGAAAGGGAAGGGGGTTAAAACGAAACAAGAACTCGTCGTGGCTGTGGCCTCAGATTCGTCGCTCTACACAGCGATTGAAAATGGGGAAGCAGACTTTTTCAAGGGTAAAACGATATATGGATTAACTCTGAATAGAGACCACCACTAAGGTGGTCTTTATTCGTTTTAATTAATTAAACTACTTTGGCCGATAAATATTAAATGATGATATGGAGGAAAAATGATGTCGTTACTCGAAAGCGGTACTCTATTTTTGACACTGGGGATTTTCTTATACGGTATTTTATATTTTAGTTTTTTTAGAGAGAAGAACAATCAAAAAATAAGCAAAGGGATATTATTCTTTCGTAATAATTTTGTTCGTGTCATTGCTGGACTCTCACTATTCGCAATAATTGAGTTGACCACGAGGAATATTCATCATATCTTGTTTGCATTCTTAACGGTGGTGCTTCCAGTTGCCGTTCTTAATCTTGTGGCAGCATTGAAGATGGATAAACTAACCGAGGGAGAAGTAAATGATTATAGGGTAGGCTACCTTCAAAACAATTGGTCAGATAAATCCTACAAGTATCTGCAATCTAAAGATTGGGACAATACCGTATTTAAGAAGGTCCATGAATCTGGGGCAGTAAAGTTGAGCACTGTTGAGGCGAATCCATCTGTGATCGTTAGCGTAAGTGCGAATCGAGCGCAGCACGAACTTTCTCTATTCCACAGACTCAAGGAGAATTATAACGTTAAGTTGATCTGTATGGATGCAAACAATGCCAAAGATCAGATTGATGAAGTCGATCAAGATTCCCGTTTTATCTATCTAGATGGTGATCGAGATGCGTTTAATTTGCCAGCTATCCTAGATGAGATACAAATCGGACAGGTCGACATTATTTTAGATAAGAAAGGTGCTCTTTGGCACAACAGTAAAAAGGTAGATACCTTCTTTGAAATTGCGTATAATAAGCTGTCTCCCGGTGGAGTGGTAATTATCGATGGCAGTCAGCAGAATAAGGTTTTGACAAGACTTAGCTTCTTATACTATCAACTTTTTAGAACGATTATTTACCCCTCAGAACTCTCTACACTGAACAAGATCGAAGGCGCAATTGGCTCAGGTAGTTTTGCTGATCAACATTTTGAACGCATCGATGCAGGTGAGGGGATTTTTCGTACGGTTATTTTCAAGAAGAAGCATTAATGAGGTGTATATATTGAATCGTCTAATGGGAAAGTACTCCATGCTTACAAAATCTCTTATCGTGATCACTGCAAATATTATACTTTTTGGGGTGCTAATCATTGTTTTGGGTTATCTCATCCAAAAAAGCACACTGGTTAACCAATTACATGACCAACTCCGGATTAACAGTCAAGAGTGGGCCTCTAAATTGGTGATTTCAGATATACAAGAGGCCATGAAAGAGAAAAGCTTTAATGCTCCCTTACAGAGTGAACTACGTTCATTCCTGGACCAAGTGGGTTATAATAATTCGAATATTGCTCAAGCCTATATATTCGGAGTAGAGCTGGAGAATGGTAGAAATACTTCAATCGCTGCAATGCCTACCAATCTGACGAAGACGTTTAATGAAATGGGTATGACAGTGGGATCCATGTATGAACAGCCTGTAGAGGTTGCTAATGGAATCCAGAAAATGTTAGACACAGGTAAGATTACATATACCAGTTTCTATAATGACATTTTTGGAACCTGGACGACGATTTTATATCCTCTGAAGGATGATAGGGGAGATACATTTGCCTATTTTGCAATTGATACGAACGCAAGTAGTATCCCAACATCGATTGGTAAGTACCTGATTACCTCACTGTACGTCTTCATTGCATTCATCATCCTATTCATCAGTACTCAGTACTTTACACTTAGAAGAATTCTTCCTGAAGAAGAATCTGAAAACAAATAATTTCACACTTAAAAGATCGGACTTTATTGTTCGATCTTTTTTTTTGCAGCTATATCACCGATATAAATTGAATAAAGATTGGATTGAAAGAAATGTATGTTTTTAAAAGAGAGAATATGAGTTGGGCCAATTCTTCCATAAAAAGAACGTCAAATTATGATTTTTATCAAGAGAGGGATTTTCAAGCATCGTAGTTATCTAAAGAAGGAGAGAGATAATAATGTTTAGTTGGTTCAGAAAGAAAGCTAAAACCTCCATTAGTGGTAGTGATGTAGTAGATAATTATACTAGTAACACGATAATTAGAGATTCTTATATAGAAGAAGAGATACAACCTGAAGTAAAGGTAATTAAGTACCCAGAATTAGAAAATAAAATATATTTTAAGGAAAACAATATAGAACGTTCTTTTCCGGAACAATATGAAGATGTAGACAGTGGGGAAATCATCTATTTTCATAAAGATAAGTATTATCAGACTATAGAAGAAGAATTAGCTCGATCTGGTATTGGAGAAAAAATAGATAGAATTGAAATAGTATGTGGCCTTGATGGTTCAGGTGATTGTGCAGTCAAGGTTGTAGATAAAAAATTATTTATAACAATAAGAATTCAATCACTCATACTGGGAATTGGCCGAGAAGGGTACATTCAAGATTATGAAGAAGAACAGAATAGTAAGTTTCGTGAAGTTTTTGCTCATGAATTAGAACATGCCAAAGATGGTGTAAGTATATATTTGAAATATGGATATAAAGAATATGAATCAATAAGAGCGAATAATGTGACTAATTTAGCATGGCAAATACTTAGCGAATATTCAGCATGCAGAAAAATATCAGAGCGCTTTCATACATTTGATACACATGTGCAAATAAAAATAGAGGGTATAGCAATGAACATGGATAACTGTTTTAAGGGTCAAGAATGGGGGGGGGGGTACTCTCCTATTCAATTACTTTATCTTCTTGATTATGCTATAGCGACTAGAAGTGCACATGCAGACGTATCTTCGGGTGAGTTAGTATATCTAGAAACCGATAAAGAAGATGAAAAAGCATTTATTGCTGCAATGAGAAGCCTATTTATCAAGTACTATGAAATTCAACCCGTGAAAATGGCCCAGTATGAAGAACTAGGAAATGATTTGATTACAACATATCTAACAATAGTTCATGGTGTAGATCATAATTCCACTGAAGACTATATGCATTTTTTTCAGTAGTTGATCTATTATAGACTGAAGGGTATTTGGGGATTTAACTAACAGGAGTGGGAGGCTAAATTAATTGAGAGCAAATGAAATTGTAGAATACCTTCAGCAATTCATGGATTCGAACTATAAAAAAGTCCTGATTAATGGAGAATGGGGAATTGGGAAGACTAAATATATAAGTGACTTCATTAACGATTATTCTAATACTTGCTATGTATCTCTCTTTGGAAAAAAAGATGTGGATACAGTTATTCAAGAAATCTATTTTCAGATCTTAGATCGTGCTCCTAAAGGAAAATTCAAAAAGAGCTTTAGTTTGGTCAGGCAAAAAATGAATAGTCTCGACATCTCCATTTCCGGAGTATCATTGTCGGTACCAGTCATACAAAACATGCTGAAAGCTCTGAGTAAGGAGTTAACACAAAGAGAGAATTTCGTCATTGTATTTGATGATCTGGAGCGGAGGCACGATGCTCTTGATATTAAAGAGATATTCGGATTAATTGATAGTCTTTCTAAAATTGAAAACATAAAGATAGTCGTAGTAGCTGCTACGAACCATATTAATAATGATCATAAAGTTGATTTTGATAATTTCAAGGAAAAAGCAATCGATAGAGAGTATACCATTGATGAATATGCTAAAGATGCACCTAAGGCAATATTGGGAGATGAGGTATGGAAAGTTGTTGAGAATATTGCTGGAAATCTTAAATTTAAAAATCTAAGAACTTTTGAGAAAATACGCAATTTTATAGATGAGGTAACTCAGATACTTGGAGAAGAACAGTTCACAGATAAATTTACGAGGGCTGATCTTTATCGTATGTGCTTTGCCATTGTATTCTTTAGAGTTGAGCACAAAGGGGAAATGGTTCTTTTAGATTCTAATCCCAAGAATGAACTCTTTAATACAATGTATAGTTTAGATAATGGGGATATACTTTATCTTTCTCACCATATCTTAAAGAATTCACTTGAAAATGATATGTGTAGAGGAGTTTTTCCTCATATAAAAAATTGGTTCGAGACAGGTTCTTATTCTATAGAAGATATAACAAGCCTAATAACTAATATAAATAATCATCAAGAGGAACCGCATAACTTCTATTCTTCGGAGTCACAGGTAGAGGCGATGATTGATAATACCCGTTCCTATATTCGTAACCTAAAGGGAAATGAAAAAATTACTGATATTATTGCAAATTTGACATCAGCACTTTCGTGGTGTGAGGTTTTATCAGTTGATTTTGGTTTCAGCGAAAATGAAATAATTGAATTAATTCAACCAAATATTTTAATTGGTGTTAACGGTAATATATCAAGTATTGATGCTTGGTCTCCCCCAGTTGAGAGTGAAGACGTAAGGAAAATAATTTCGAAAATTAAGGATAGGTATAGATCTGAGTATATTAGAAAGACGGCTTCTAATGTAAACCTCCAATTTAACAGTTGTGAATACAATAATATTGAAAGTCTCAATGGCCTACAAGATGCTGTTATGAGTAATACTGATGAATTGATCAAGATAGAAATCTCAGAATTCATAAAACAACAGCAGTACTTCTTTCCTTTACCTACAGGTAAGATAACTGAAGAACATTGGAATTGGTGCACCCTTGTTTTTGGATTAATAACTCGGATAGAGAGATACTGGAACATAGAAGACTTTTATAACCAGTTTAAATCTACTGTATATTCTTTGGCCGATAAAACTGGTGATAGAATGCTAATGCATCGATTAAATATACTTTTTGATGAAAATCGTAAAAACCGTTACTGATAGCTATATCATTCAGGTAAAGAACATTCGGTATTATGAAGTAATTGGTATGAACACCCTAAAGACTTAGGGTGTTATTTTTTTAAAATTCAAACTAATGTTGGTTGTATTCTAAGCCTAGAAAACTCCTATATAAGTGAAGGTGAGAATGAAAGGTTTGAGATGGGGTACTCAAATCTTCTCATTATACCCCCGCCTAAAATCATTTAAAGAAGGAGTTTTTTATTATGGCAGTAAACTTTAATATCCGCTTAGTAACATTTATCCCTCATGCTGAAGTATCTTCTCCGGTACAGTATGCTGCACCAACCTATTTTGTATCCTTTAAAGGAGATAATCGGGGGTTTGACAAGAATACTGCAAACACCGAGAAGTTTCGTACCGCGCAACAGATTAATGTAGAATTCACGAATACAGGTGGAAGCTGGGTCTCCTATAAGAATATCGGAACGACTACTGCTTACTACCTTAATAATACGACTGCACAAAAAGAAACTCTCACTGCTAAAGCTTCTGATGCCGGTTTGACTGTCACACGTACAGATGCAAGCTTGACAGGAAGTAGTGGCGATTATATGAAATTTGTTTGCAAATGTAGTGTTGGTAATCCATTCATTCCAAGCCCGGATGTCTTTAACGGTAACATTGATTATGAATTTACTCTTTACGTTTATAAAAATGGTACCATCTCAATTCAGGGAAGCCACGATGGTTTCCCAGCTTACGAAGTGTACGCCCAGGCCAATTCAGGTGGTTACCAAAACATTTATCTTTTTGATCCTCGTGATCATGGAAAACGCAGCTCGCTTTGTTGCCGCCAATGGATGTTACTGGAGTGCACAACTCACGAAAGATATTGTAATAAAAAAGGCCCTACATCTCGTAGGGCCTTTTGTTATGCTTATTGAGTCTGAAGAGTTCTTTTAAAAAATAGCAGTTTATATATGATTCCTATAATAAACGCCGGCGGTATGAAGAAACATAATAACAGTTGTCCTTCAGGTGAGCTTAATTGTCCACCTGAGGCTAAGAATGGGAAGATCAAACCTACAACCAAAGATATAATGACAGTAAAAATCCATTTAAATGCATTGTTTAATGATGATTGGTTGATTAAGTAACCGCCAAAAAATACAGCAGGTGCCATAATAATTATATATAGAAAGAATGATGTAATAACGATTCCTCTATATTCGCTCTCATGTATGGTTTGATTGAAAAAAACTTGACTTCCCTTCTGATAAAGCCAAGCCCCCACGACATAAGCCAGAATGGTGCCAATTGCAGCAAGGGTATACTTTGTGATTGTATTCATATGGCTGCCCCCGATCAAAAGTTTTATACATATTACATAAGACGTAAAAATTTGAAAAAAGTTTCCACATTTATTTTTGGAAATGGATTTATTGTTCATACTAAGAAAAGGATTTGGAGGCCAATTCAAGCATTTTTTCTTTTTAATTTGACAGTACCATAATGAATTCATAAAATGATATTGCTGCAAAATACATAAATGATTGAAGTCAATTCTAGTTGAAAGATTTATATTATGAAATTGATTGGAAGGGGGGAGAGGTACGGGTGGCAAAAAGGAATCATCAATCTGCAGGAGAGTTAATTGCTGCAGTAAGGAAGCAAAACGGTTTAACAATAACGAAAGCAGCTGAATTGGCTGGTATATCATCATCAACGTTTTCACTAGCTGAAAAGAATAGCACCAAGCACCCAGCGACATACGATACGCTCTTCAAGATTGGTACAGCATTAGATATTGATCCCAATACATTGATTCAATTATCACCACATCTAGAAATTGAGAAGGCTCCAAAAGTCGCTTTAATTACGGGTGAATCGAACGAACCAAATGTCATTCTTGCACGGCGTGTTAAGGAGTTACGTAAGAGCAAAAACATGACCCAGCGTGACGTCCGTAAAATCATAAAAATGTCGGAGATACGCTTCAGTCATATTGAGCTAGGTAAGTATATGCCGGATGAAAGCAAGCTGAACCTTCTAGCTGAAGTGCTTGAAACATCCGTGGATTATCTAAAAGGTAGTACTGATCAACGATAATGAATTGTCTTTTGGACTCGATTTTTTTTCATCGAGTCTTTTTTTGTTCTGCTTTAAACATTTATCAATGAGATAGCTGGCTGCTAATTACCAAAGATCCATTTAATTTATGGACGAGAAAATGGACTCTTGGTGATCATTCAGAACCTAGTTGTAAATAATGAAATACATTTTTGTCGAAATTGCTGTTAAAATCTTCCCAGTCTAGTATAATAGTTATGCGTATATAGAACTATGATTGTTGAAAAGTGTACACGTTCAGAGGGCGAGGAAGAATAATAATGACTTACGGTTTACAAGTGGCCATCTCTATTGTGTTGTCTACACTAGAGATTACAACTATTTTCATTCTGACGTTTGTACTCTTCCGTTTCAGTATTAAGCGTTATTTAATGTCAATCCTTTTGATTGGTGCGGTACTCTCATATTGCTCATATGAAATTCGAGAAGGATTTCAGCTCCCCCTGTTGTTTGATACGGGATTCCAAGTGTTAGCCATCTTTCTGACGTTTCGATTTATTTTCCGAGTGGGTTATTTTTACTCGTTCGCGATGACCATCAAAGGTGTAGTGTTATATATGGTCATTAATTATTTAGCTAGTAAGTTAATTCTTTTTTCGATTGAAGATTCTACTTCAGCTCTTCATATTAGCTCATACATATTACAAGTCTCGTCAGTATTATGTGGTTTACTTGTTTCATATCTAATGAGAAGATATAATGTTGGTTTTTCATATGTACCCTTTTCTTACAAAGAAAGAGTGATCTACAAAGGAGTAAATAAGCAAATATTGTTTACTGGCATGTTTGCAATCGTAGCATTTCTCGCTTCTCTCATTAGTATATATTTGCACTTAGATACAATGTTATTAGTCTCGATGGTTGTCATGTTGCTATTGTTCATTGTCATGATGAGATTGTCCTACGTGAAAGAATATAATGAAAGTCATGAGGGAGTAGACGTTAATATCTATGAGGATTGAGCAAATTGCTGATCGTATTGCATCCTGGGTTATTCTTTACAATGATAAAGAAAAAGCATTTGGTCGTCATGTGACAAAAGAGAATTTGATGTATTCGCTAATCAATTCCATGAACAATATGAGTATCATTGTGCTTATTGTTTTGTTAGGTGTGCTTTTAAATGATCTGAAGCTGCTTATTCAAATTACGTGTTTGTTTGGTATTTTTCGCTTTTTTACTGGTGGTCTGCATTTGACCACTCCACTCCAATGTATTGTGGTTTCCACATTCATTATTTTACTAGCAAGATATCTTCCTTTGCCGGGAATACTTCCAATTTTATTGTGTTTCATGACCTTAGGGCTCACTTTACGGTTTGCTCCAGCATCTGTCAGTAAGCATTCCATTCCATTGACTGCGAAGAGAACTATTCTCTTCAAGATTATAGCTTGTCTGATTGTCATAACTACTTCGCTTTTTCAAAATGATCATCTTATTACAGTCATGTTTCTCCAAAGCTTGACTTTAATCCATTATAAAACCGAAGGGAGGTGTAGGCGTGTTGAAAGCAAAGCGATTCATCGCTAGATACGCTGCAGTAACAATTATGATGGGGACTGTGTTTTTTGTAGCTACCTATAAATTCTTTCTGTTTGAACCACCAGCTCCGGATAAAAAATAGCTTCATCATTTAAGAGAGGAGGTATCATTTTACTCTCTTAGATAATACATAATTAGGCGAATAGGAGCGTGGTGACATGTCGGAGGAAGAAAGACAAATCGAGTATATAGACCGTTTACTAGTCTTCAAGCTCGATGAGAAGACCAACGAAACCATCCCCAAACTTGTTGTTCTAAACGATATTATCTTTTTCTCAACGGATGATATTGATGGTAATCGAATTTGGGCGATTACGGATAAAGACGACAAGTACCTAATACGGAGTTCATTGAAAGAATTGAGCTCTCTGCCAGGCTTTTATAAAACTGATCGATCTTATGTGGTTAATTGGAGCCAGGCAAAGGGATACGATCCAAAATGGAATCAACTCATATTCAAGACATCGGCCAAGAAAGCTAACGTTGGTGGCAGTTACTTTAAAGCACTTAAACCTAAAATTCTGGCTTTGCCAAAACTATAAAAGCACTCCTCATAGGGAGTGCTTTTTTATATCATTATGAGCAGAAAAATTAGTGTGTAATATTATACAATGTATTTACCTAGAAGTAAAGGAAAGTTTACAGCTGTAAAGTGGCATGGTAGAACACTTCATGCGGTGTTAGACTAAGTACATAGTTTCATACATTGTGTACATGGATTAGGGAGGTATTTGTTTTGTCATTGTTAGCATTAGTTTACGATCCTGACCAGAATGGGCAACTCACTAATATACGTATGGATGATACTTTATATATTGAATCAGTAAATCGAACAATCACATTTCATCATATAAACGGGAAGGCTTATAAATCACCACAACGTCTTGAAGATTTTGATAAAAGTACTTTTTTGAAATATATGAAGCTTATTCGCCTGGACCATCGTAATTTTATTAAAGTATCGGCGATTCGACACTTTGTTAAAGAAACAGGGACCGTATATTTCGATGATGACCCCAATGATAGTAGTCTGATAGGTCATGTCGCAGAACGCAATCGTGAGTTCTTAGATTTAACGCTGCAAACAAAAGACGAACCATTAGAGTTATATGCGCTTGTTATTGATGAAATCCAAAATGAATTAATTAACATCAATATCGATGACTGCCTACTCATTGAGACAGTAAATCGGATAATCACATTTCATCATAAAAACGGGACTACTTATCAAGCTCCCCAAAAAATGAAGGACTTCTCCAATAGTCGGTTCTTAAAGAAGAATCGTATGCTCCGATTAGACCACCGGAATTATATACAATTAACTTACATTCGGGTTTTTGATATAAAAAATGGACTTGTCTACTTTGAGGAGAAACCGAAACCATGGAGTAAAAAAGCCCATGTGGCGGGTAAAAACCGAGCTTTTCTCGAAATGCAGTTACAGATGTCTGATGAGGACCTATTAATCGTTAATCGATAAAATCAACTAATATTCAGGTTTGGAGTGAGGGATGAATGGATAGGAAAATTCGTGTATTAATAGCAGAAGACATATCACAACAGTCGGATATGTTAATACAACATTTAGAGTCGATGGGGAATGTTGAAGTTAAAGGGGTAGCCAGGGATAGTCAGGAGCTACTGAATGCAGCTATTGAGTTGAAGGATGAGCTAGATGCGTTGATCCTTGATATTGAGTTAGGCGATGGTCGGTCCGGTTTGGATACCTACATACGTCTACCTTATCGTGGGGTAGAGTTACCGGCCATATTAGTTACTGGTGCCAACCCAGAGGCTCCGGAAACGTATGATGTAGGGATTATTGATGTTGTAGGTAAACCATACACTTTTGAACGTATTCAAAAGGCTGTGGAAAAGCTAGTAGAGCATCTACAGTACAAACAGTACATTCAAGACGGTGGAATCATGGTCCCTATATATGATGCATTAAAGATTGTGCAGATACCGTTGTCTGAGGTTCTATGTATCCAAGCTAGTAAAGAACATAAGCATCAGCTCGTACAGACCCTTTTAGAAGAATATCACTCACATATTTCCTTAAAAGTGTATCTCAACTTTCTATTGCCGCATCATTATCACCGGGTTGATCGCTCTACTTTAGTTAATCTCCGGGCAGTTAAAGAAATTCACCAGAATTCTATTGTGTTTAAAGGAAGCACTTTTGAATTAGAGCGCCCTGATGTGAAGAATGATAAAAATTTACTTACCGCTTGGTCTCATGCTCAAGTAAGATAAGTTATCGGATGTGATATTGCAAATGATACCTGGATTAACAACTCGTAAGAAACTAGACAAGCAAGTCATGTTACCCATTTTAGTTATTATAATCGTGATCTTTGTTTTCAATGTGATATCCGCAATCGCTTTTCTGAACAGCTCTGTAAATAAACATGTAAAGGATACATTAGATTGGATTGCTACTGTCAGCGGATTAGCTACAAATATTAATGCATCTACGAATAAGTCGTTGGAAAATGAGTTGAACGATCAACTCAGCTCAAAGTCTTCAAAACTAGTAGAGGATCTTGTTCGTGAGGGGAACGCTTTAAATAATGAAAAACTGACGAATATGGTTAACAACTATTCCTTAAACGGGGCTTACGTTATACGTTCGGTTGATCAAAAACCAAGTATAGTGCATGCTGTTAATCGTACGATATGGAACGAACTGGTCGTTATAGACCCAAGAATAAATAGCGTGGGGTTTTACCAAAGCGTATTAAATCGAGATTTAACCAAGTTACAAGGTTCATTTGTCGATAATGTATGGGTTAGTCCCTATACCCTTATGCCCAATGGAGAGTATCTTAAGCTCACAGTAGAATATATTGTTTTACGAAATGAATTTGTCTTGACTGTTGATGCGGGGATTGTTACAGCACAGGCTGTTAATCTGGTGAACTCTAATAAGATGATAGAGAGCATTCTTGGAAGTAGCCCGAGCATAGAAGAGGCCGCAGTAATAGACATCCATGATTATTTAAACAGAAAAATGTTTTTTGAAACAGACAACAATAAAATACATCCAACAATCTACGGAAAGTATACGTATGCTGATAAGACGGATGAGGATTACCTTATAGCTCTGCTCAAATACAATAAAAGTATTACAGTTCCTTTCAATAAAAATGGCGATGAATGGACGAAGGCATTTCTCCCTATCAATAACGATCAAGCAGCCATTGTTGTCTTTAATGCGGATAGTAAGCAGGCTTTATCTAAGATTGTAACCTGGTTATCCATTATATCGAATTTATTAGCAATCGTTGCCATTGGTTTTAGTGTTTTTATTGTTGTGCAGAAAAGACTAAAACCAATCAAAAAGCTGGAGTCGCATTTGAAAAAGGTAGCTGCAGGGGACTTCTCTGGAACGGTACAAATCAACGAGAAGAATGAACTCGATTCCCTTGGTGAAATCATAAACGATATGACCAGCAGTATGGCTAAGATGATCGAAAAACTAAACCAAACGGCTGCTGAAGATGTAAGATCGACTGAGCAAGTTTTTATAGAGAATATGGAGTCATTAATGATTTCAATGGATTCCTCACGACATGATATGCGTAATCACGTAAATGTTTTGCATGGGCTAATTCAATCTAAACACTTCCAGGAAGCACAGGATTATATGGAGGAGATCTATAAGGATTTAAAAGAAATTGATTTAACCATCAAAACCAAAAATCCGTATGTAGGTCAGCTTATTCGGAGTAAAGTAAAAGTAGCAGAGTCCAGAAAAATTGACTTTGATGCAGAAATAGATTATGAGACATTCGAAGAGGTTAAGAAAATAGATCTTAGCAGATTGATCTCTAATCTTATTGATAATGCTTTCGATGCAGTGCAGTTACGGGGAAGTGATCGAAAGGTGTTTTTCTCCTTACGCAAAAAATATGATTCATATATTGAAATCATTGTTACTAACAATGGTCCGGAAATTGAAGAGGGCGTAAAGGCCAAATTATTCGAACGAGGCTTCTCTACCAAACCTATTGATGTAACTAACACAAATGGTGATAATTCTTCAACAAGTGAAAGAGGGTTTGGATTGGCGATTGTTCAGGATATTGTAAAACAATACAACGGAGAACATAAAGTGGAATCTAATGAACAAGCCACTTCTTTCTTCATAATGCTAGATGTTAGAAAATCAACGTAAGACAGCAAATGAACTGCGTAATTGCGAAATAATGGTATTTAAGGACCTGCCCAAGAGGAAGGTCCTTTTTCTCTACTTGTTTTTACTCTAATGCAATTCGAAGAAGAATATAATAATTGGCAATCATGTATGACATAAGGATTATATGAGATATATGATTACGATTTTTACGAGCGTTCATCGTGACCAAGATGTTTTTATCCTGATGAATAGTTATTTATCCGGACGAAAACCTGTACATTACTTTCTTTAAATTTGGTAAAATAGTCCTTGTAGAGATGACATGAAGCGTGCTTTATCGTCATTAAAATTATTCGACAAGATACTTAGGTACTATATATATTGTATGAATGTAATTGATCATGGAGGGAACGGGAAATGAATTTAACAATCAATGAGAAAGTAAGAGCACTGACCAATCAATATCAAACGGACGACCTATATAGTATTGCTTATGGTGAAGGAATCACGATTAATCCAGATCCCATCGATCTTCCAAAAGGAATCGTTTTGGGAATGGCGGCGGTATGCAACGGATACCGAAGTATTTACTTACAGGAAAGCCTAAACGAAGTTGAAAAGCAACAAGCCATTGCACGGGCCCTGGGAATGCATTTGTTGTATTTGAGTGATATGAAACCGACAGTGATTGCTGTAATGCAAAATGCGACTGATGAGCAGCAGGAGAATATCATCTCCTTTGCGGATTCTTTGTTACAACAAATGAGAAATATCGCTTAACTGCATAAGAAGTATCTCAGGATCCGTGCTCAGTATGAGCGCGGATTTTTCTTTCTCCAGTGTGAGCATATCCAGCTCCAACTAAAATACTGCGCGAATAGGGGAATGAACATGACGATAGCCAAATACTTCTATGTATGGGTTGATGAAACCCAATCCATTCAAAAGTTAATTGTGGAAATGGAGGAATTGGAACATACAACATATCAAGATCTGCAGATGCTTGGCTCGATTATATCAAAGAATGATGAATTTGCCGGTCTACCGGAAAATAAACTACAGATATTTAAGATATGCGCAGATGGAAGGATGATCGAAATTACGAAGGATATTCGTGATGATTCGGCTGCATTACATAGAGAAGCAGCAATGACGACATTACATAAGCTCGGTTTAACATCACGTTATCAAGGACATAAATTCTTAGTAGAGGCGATGTCGGTTCTTTATTATAAACGAAACATAAGTAGTACCTTGCTTTACAAATTAATTGCTGAACAGCAGAATACAAGTCCAGCTAATGTTGAACGTTCCATAAGGCACTCTATTATTACTACATGGGGGAAGATAAAAGGCAGAGAGAGTTACTTTCAGTCTGTATTTCCTGGATATGAGCGTAAACCTACTAACCGAGAATTCATTATTAGCTTAAACAACTACATCCGATCAAGAGCAGTGAGTGAGAAGGTTTAAAAATTTATAATTAAGGCCACCCTAGGTCAAGTGTTGACGTAGGGTGGCCATTCATTTATTACAATGCATCAAGCAATCGAGTAATGATTACAGCTGTTTCTGCTCTGGTCACTGTTTGTTTTGGACGCAAAGTTCCATCTTTATAACCAGACATGATGCCAGAGGAGACAGCAATGGCCATTCCTTCTTTAGCCCAAGTAGAGCTGCTGAGCTCATCATTAAATTTGGCAAGATCAGCCCGTTCTCCTGCTTTACCTGCTTTAACAAGTATATTGGAAACTATACTTGCTACTTGTTCACGCGTCATTCCTTCTCTTGGTCTAAAAGTGTTATCAGAGTAGCCCTTGATAAGACCTATCTGTAAAGCAATTGAGAGCTCGTTTGTGTACCAGGCACTAGAGTGAACGTCAGTGAAAGTTGTTTTGTAACTCTCAGTATCTTCAAGCTTCAGAGCACGAACCAGTAGAGATATAAACTCAGCTCGAGTCACTTTTTGATTTGGTTTAAACGATCCATCTTTATACCCTTTAATAGTTCCATCAGATACTAATCTATTAATAGACACATTTGCAAAGTGGTCTCTAGAAAGGTCTTTGAATTGCATGGGTAAAGGTTCGATTAGTGTAGGCTGCTGATTCGTTTCTGTTTCTGTTTCAGTTGAAGTCGAGCTCGTATCAGGTGGAGTTATGGTTGTTGGTGTTGTTACACCAGTTCCTGATGGAGAAGCATTAGAACCGCTAGATGATCCACCGGCACCACCCCCATTGGAACCAGAGTCAGGTGTTGGTTCAGGTATAATTACAACCTCAACAGGGGCTGTCACCACTTTTAATTTAGCGGGTTCACTACGACTCCCTCCTTTGTAAGCATACACATAGTAATCGTACTCCGTGTTTGCTATTAGACCTGTATCTATGGCTTCCAGATCATGACCATAGTAAACCAACTTTGCGTTTTTTGGGATGATATCTGAATGGTCACCACCACTGTAAACACCGTAATTTGTTGCTCCATCAACTTCTGTCCAGCTTAAACTTACAGACGAGTAAGTTTTCCCTGTTACTTTAAGAGAGGGGATAGGAATAGGGATTTCATCCATCAGTTTTGTTATAGCCACTATATTCGAACGTGGCCCTTCAATGTCGCCTTGTATAGCCGATACTTCATAACCATAAGTCCAATTTGATCGAAGTCCCCAGTCATGGAACGAAGGGGAGGTAACTGTTTTTACATAATCCGTATCTCTATATACTTTATAACCAGATGCTCCTTCCACAGCATCCCAAGATAAATCTACGCCAACTTGATCATTCGCCTGCCACTGCAAATTAGTAGGTAAGGGAATTAATGCACCTTCAGTTGTAGCTACTACTCGACTCACTGTACTGGTTAGATCTCCACGTTTAGCCTCTACAGCGATTGTGTAAGTTATACCTTTGCGCAGATTTGTAAAAATGTATTCATGATCTGAAATTACTTGACTTTCAAAATAATTTGCGGCAGATCCAGTAAGGTATAGTTTGTAAGAAGTGGCATATGGCACTTGGTCCCAACTTACCTTGATCGAGTTTTCACCAATTACAGTCGCTATAGTATTAGCAGGTTGTTCAATTCGTTCAAGTGTCGTCGTTAATTGGACCGTAGCAGGCTCACTCTCCAAGACACCATTTAAAGCTACCACACTATAAGTATAAGTTTTATCTGGTTCGATTCCCGCTTCATGCCAAATCAGCTTTTCATCAGGAAGCTTAGTTCCTACGTAAAAACCGTCTCTGAAAATATTATATCCTGTTGCCCCAGGGATGGGTTCCCAACTAAATCTATTTGGATTAAATTCGGGATCAAGTGTATTAATTGTAGGTTTAGCTATAGGAGCAAATGTTACCTCTAAAGTGGCAGCTGCACCTAATTCTACTCCGTTAGTGGCGTAGACTTGGTAAGTGTACGTATTACCCAGAGTCAGCCCTGTGTCTTCAAATGAAGGGGTCTCTTGACCAGAGTTTTGAATCGTCTGAATAACTTCACCATCTCTAGTTACTTTATACTCCGGTGCATCAAGATAACTCCAGGATAAGAGCAAACTTGATTCCGAGGTAATTTCAGACTTAAACTGAGTTGGAGCATCGTATGTATTACCTGTAGTCACAACATTAAGGATCTGTGCGTCAGCTGAGGCTACCGGTAGTTTCATTACCTCAGTCGACCCAACAGCAAGCAAGGATGTTGCTAATATTGTAGCTGATACCTTCTTCAACTTCCCCAATCTAATCTTCCTCTCGCGTTCATATTTCTACTAGATGTGTTCTCTACTGTTTTGGCAGCTCATTTGTTAAAACAAACCATGGTTGAGGAGCTATTGGCCTCTGTTTTATTGAAATACATAAGGTAATATATCACAATTTTTAGGATAAAGGTAACAATTTGAAATTGGAATATAGGAAAAAATACTCACATAATTTATTTAGATTGTGATAAGGAATAGACGTGAGGGAAAAGAAGTGATAACTTAATGTATAACATGATTTACATTTCATAAGGGGTTGTTGTACAGTGGATAAGCTCGTGAAACTCGTTATTCAAAAGGGGATCTCCCTTCAAAGCCGATTTTCATACCAGGTCAAGGACCAGTTAGTTGAATACAGTATCTCAGATATCTTGTTTGATTATAAAAAAGCTGCAACCCTACAGGAGTATAAAAGTATATTGTCACATATGAAAAGTGGGGTGTCTAAAGAGTTAGCACTTGGACTCTTAGAAGGGATAGGCCAGCGTAATGCAATCATTAAAGTTCTTGGTATTGAGAAATACAGCCGACTTGAGTATACGACGATGACTATGGGCCTAAGTGATCAACCGATATCATTTAAAGTTATTCACCCAAAACCAGCCATATGGTGGATTCAAAAAAAGGGGGACAAATGTTTTCTCTATCCGGAGGGTGAGATTGATCCAGAAGCGATGACTGTACAGGAGTTTTTCAAAAAGTTATGCACTAACTTTGACCCCGATGACATTGAGATCGACTTTGTCGATTCAGCCACAGAATCCTGATACTAAAAACCGACCCTATCTGAGGGTCGGTTTTTTAACGTTAGATTGTTGAACTTGTCATTGTTCTCTTCCAGGTTATGATTTGACATATCTAAAAAATGGAGGTTTTCGAATATGAAATTGGCTATTATCGGCGGTACTCAGACAGAAACATTTAAACAGATTGGAAAAAAATATGGGCTTGATGTGAATCATCACCACGGTCTCTGTAAGCGAAAGGTTGAGAAGCAACTCGAGCCTCTAATCCGGAAGAGTGATGTAATTATCATTTTGAAGGGGGCACTGCAACATGTGTCTATGTGGAAGGCAAAAGATCTAGCAAAAGAGTACAACAAACTATTGGGGTTTCATGATGGTAGAGGAGCTACCGGAGCTATTGAAGAAGCCCTGTGTCTGTTAGGTACAGTAAGAGGAAATCAATAAAACCTTTCCAAAATGTAAATCATGGTGTACAATTATGTACGTTGTGGATTACAATATTTGTTCTTATGAAAGAGGCGTTTATTTTGATGGATCTTGAGGTCAGCGAAGGAATGATTGAAATCTGGATAAAACAAGGCAATTTGCTTTGTATACGTCCTCTGGGGAGTAGCCAACCATTCTACGGAAATATTATCTCTAATGTTGATCAAAGATTAATTCTTTATAACCAGGATCGGAGAACAGTTCAGAACTACGATCTTCAAGAAGTAGAAGTTAAACCATGTTCACCAACGTACTTAGTTTGAAACAACAGGAGCGTACTATTAATGAGAATAATAGAAGTGTTTCCTTTAGTAACAATGAAACCACCGGTACCGAAAGCAAGTGAACTCAAAAAAGACTCGTCATCAAGTACCAGTGGGAATTCCGGATTTTCTGACATGTTGAAACAAGCGATTGTAGCAACAAATTCACATCCAATACAAGATCGAAGAAATGATATCAAGAAAAAGTACTTGTAGAGGATACATAAAAATTAAAGATCTATGAAGGAGTACAAATGTATGCAAACGACAACAAAACCAACAAACGCTATGGAGCAAATATCATCCTTAATAGCTCAAAAAAAGAACATCCTTTTGATTACTGAAGATGGTAAAGGTGCAACCAGCCTGCTGTATTCCCTTGCCGCATCCAACGCTAAAGTAGGATTTAGAAGTTTGGTGATTGAGGATCACCGACCAGCTGTATACGTCCCTAACTCGGATTCTATTCTATTCACTGCATCTAACAGCAAACAAAAGTTATCTTTATTTGATCAAGCACTTTTACTACGTGCGGATTATTTATACGTGTCTGAATTAAGAGGAACGACTGAGATAAGCAAATATTTTGATCTGATAGGAAAAGGAATGAAGGGATGCATGACTACTCTGGTAGCTAAAGATCCAGAACATGCAATTAGAAAACTCAGTAGATTATTTAATCTATCCTACGTAGATGATCTTAGCCAAGAAGATATGCTTTTCAATCAGCGCTGGCTGGCATCGAATCTTCATTATATTGTTTCGGTTCGTCATGTTCAGTCATTCACCCAAGCATGCACTATTGATGATATCACCTCGGTAACTAGCGATCAAACCGGAAAAATTAGATTTAAAAGCATTATCTAAAATGGGAGGATTTAGTATGAAAATCACAGAGAAGAGCCTCTTTTTTGTTTTGCTTGGCGGATTCTTGTTGTTTAATTCAACCTATACTGTACAAGAAAAAGAAGTAGCAGTTGTGACGACATTCGGAAAGGTAACAAATGAGAGTACTCAAGGGTTACATCTAAAATGGCCATGGCCGATTCAAAGTGTAGAGAAAGTTGATGCGAACAAGACACATCGTATTGAGATTGGATTTAGGCAGGATGGGGACAAGGCTGTCTCAGTAGAAAGCGAAGCTCTCATGATCACTGGTGATGAGAACATCGTTTGGGCTGATGCGATCGTAGAATACAATATCTCGAATGCAAAAAACTACTTATATAACACTGATAGTCCTGAGAATTTCCTCGGTAATGCTACTGTAGCCGCGATCCGCAGCGTAATTGGTAGCAAAAAACTGGATTATGTTATCACAGAGGGCAAAACGGAAATCCAGGCAGAGGTAAAAGAATTACTGATTGCTTCAAACGACCTGTACAACACAGGAATACATATTCTCGATGTCAAATTCCAAGACATTGAACCGCCTGAGGGAGAGGTTTCCAAAGCGTTTGTTGCTGTTACCGATGCTAGAGAAGAGAAGAATACAAAGATTAACCAGGCAGAAAAACACCGCAACCAAGTAATCCCTCAAGCCAGAGCAGCTGCCAATGCTGCTAAAGAACAGGCACTCAGTGAAAAGACAGAACGCATCAATGGTGCAAAGGGGGATGTACAGGAGTTTAACGCCATTTATGAGGAATACAAAAAAAATCCCCAAATCACAAAAAAGCGATTGATCCTGGAGACCATTGAGAAAGTCTACCCCAAAGCCAAGATCTTTATTGTTGATGGGAATGGCCAGACGGTCAACTATCTCCCTTTAACTGATTTGACTAAAAAATAAAGTGATTAGAGAGGAGTACCTCGCATGAACGTTACCTTCAAATTCTCATATAAATCATGGTTCATTCGATTGACGATCATTTTGATACTGGGCGCCTTTGTCGTGATGTCACTTTTTACTTTCAAAGTAAAAGAAAACGAATATGCAGTCGTTACTAGGTTTGGCGAAATTGTGCGTGTCCAAAATGTTGCTGGGTTAAAGCTGAAGGTTCCCCTAATTGAAAAAATAACTCGACTTCCTAAAGAGCAAAAAATATATACATCTAAATCCACTTCTATTCTTACTAAAGATAAAAAACCCATGATGGTGGACAATTATACGGTATGGAGAATTAGTAGTGTAAACAAATTTTTGAAAAGTGTACAGACAGTAAAATCCGGCGAAGAACGGATTGATGCTGCAGTGTACAATACTGTACGAAGAAAACTCTCGGAATCTGAATATGGTGCCATCATTAATACATCACTACAAAAGAATGCTTCGGGATCCCGGAACGATCTCAACGCTAGTATCACGACAGAGGTAAGAAACCTTATGGAAGAGAACTACGGGATTTCCATTGTGGATATCAAAATAAAGACGACTGATCTTCCAGAAGAGAATAAACAAAGTGTTTATAAACGAATGATTTCAGAAAGAGATTCTATAGCAGCAAATTACCTTAGCGAAGGGGAAGAAGAGGCTAAGAAAAAAACCTCTGAGGCAGACCGGGAAGCAAGGATTATTGAATCTGAAGGCAATTTGGTAGCTCAAAAGACCCTTGCAGAGGGTGAACAAGAAGCAGCTCGAATTTATAATGAAGCGTACAGCCGAGATACAGAGTTTTATGACCTATATCGTACACTCCAATCCTATGTGACCTCACTACAAGGTGAACCTGTTATTATGATCCCTGCAGATTCGCCATATGCTAGCATTCTCACGGGTAAAACAAAATAAGTTCTTGGCATAAAGGATTTTAAAAGTAGGGTGCTGCACTCTACTTTTTTCACTTTAATGATAGTGAAAAGAGAAGTAAATGATAAGATGCATAAATGTAAATCATGATATACATTTTGGTAGCCAAATGGTATACTTTGTTTACATAGATGGATAAGGGGGACTTGGGTTGAAATTAAAACAGATAGCAGGTGGATTCTTACTTAGTAGCACTCAAATCATAGTATTACTCGTGGTGGCTATCGGTTTCATGAGAATAACAGATGTGAATTTTAATTTAGAGATTAACCTGGATTGGTGGGTTCTTACTATTATCATTGCAGCAGTCTTCATCCATATGGTAAGTCATATTTATATTTTCAGTGCACCTGAGAAACGAGACCTTCACTAATGGGGATCCTTTATTATATTTACGGAATTTTTGGAGTTTCTATTCCAATTCTCGTATTTTGTGTAATTGTTCATGCAGCAGCTGCATGTGGGATAGATGGCTTAGCTACGATCAGAATCAAAGACTTCTCTTGGGGAAGGAAGGTTTTATTAATAGGTCTTTTTATTTTACCCCTATGTTTGGCAGTAGGATTTGGGTGGTCAAAACTGAACATCCATGATCATTTGTTTGAAATTTTAGTTCTATCAATTCTACCAATAAGTTCTGTGCTATTTGTATACACGGGATCACTTCTAATGAAGAATGATGATTTCGGATCTGGATTTACACAGTTTGTAATGGGAGTTACAGGCTTGATTTTTGTTTTCATCATATAAATATAAAAAGACGATGTAAGGAACACTTAGGATAAGGATTTATCGATTTGGTTGCTTGAAATTCTTTAAACAACGTATTATCAATATATTTGTAAAAATTGATAATGGATTTATGATTAATATCGGAGGATTGAATATTGAATCTTACAAGTATTATTGATAAGACAAGTGGACCTCTTGTACTGGAGAAAAGGCATGATTATTTTATATTAACTTTCCCTAGGGATACAATAGTTGATTGGACTTCAACTACTGAACTCATCATCGACCTCTTTTATCGGTTTCTCTGGTCATATAGTATTGACGAAGATAAAACTATAGGTGAATATTCGTCATACCTAACCATGTTTGGATTTGTCCAGCCTTTGCTTAATACACATCTTCTTACCAAGGAATTAGAATTTTGGGGCTTCCTATGGAAGGTTATTAGTGGTCAAAAAAGTAGCAATGGTTCGAGTTCGCAGATTATGGATTCTTACGACCTTCACTCGATGATTAAAGGGCTGACTACTTTTAAATTTCACAAATCTACACCAATAAATCTGAAAGAATTTAGTGAATCTGTCCTTAATGTGTTAAGTGAGAATTTAATCTATCAAACAAAAATGTACCCTGATCTCGCTACCTTAACGAAGAAACACAACGCTTGGATTAGTAATAAATTTCTATATTAAAGTGTTGCTATAGTCACACAATTGTGTTGCACAACAAAATCTTTACACGAATAAATAGGATGGAGTGGTATAAATGAGCAATAATGTCCAGGATCTCTTTTTAAATCAATGTCGGAGAGAGAAAGTGAAAGTGACCATCTTTCTGGCCAATGGTGTACCAATGATGGGTAAAATCATACACTATGATGCTTACTCCATAGTCATTGAAGTTGAGAAAGGCGGTTACCAAGCTTTTATTTATAAGCATGCTATTCTTTCAATTGTTCCTGTATTTGCTGTTGGTATCACTGCAAGGCAAAAATGCAATGTTGAGCTTCATTCAAACGATCTATTATCGCATTGCCTAATGAAAAAGATACCAGTCGAACTGTACTTAATTAATGGGAAAAAGATGACTGGCACGATATCTCATTATGATAAATACTCTCTTGTTTTAAACTCTCCAGATCGAAAGCAAAATTTTATTTTTAAACATGGCGTCTCTACAATTCTACCAAGCGAAAAAGTAATTCTTACTACAGCAAAACCTATATGACATTGATAATGGCATAAGAGCGTAGATTATATTTTCAGTTTTTGAATGTTCTCCAGGAGGATTATTTACCAATCCTGTTTACAAAATTCTGGGTTCGATATAATATGAAGAGAGTAAATCAATTTGTAGCTTATCTCATTTAGCAAAATTCAAATTTGTGTACATGCATTTCATGAAGACAAAAAAATGAATTTTGTAACGATGGACTCATGAGTACGAATTCATGTGGATTTGAGAAAAGTGGTTGTTCAACTTACTACATAGTAATGTTGAAAGCAACGGTGACAAAGGTATTTATTTAGTAATTCATGGTTTATTTTAAAAATACATAATTTCCTTAAGTGGAATTTCAAGAGAGCACATTCATTAGAATGTTGCTCTTTTTTTATTTTTTATAGAGAGGCTTCTAGCAACGAACAAAATAATAATCTTTTTCATGGAGGTTTTATAATGAAAATGAAAAACAACCTGCTTAAAGTAACAGTCCTCATCCTTACCCTAAGCGTACTATATGGATGTGGAAACAATGATTTCCGCTCTGAGATCGAATATTCTGATCTCCAGGTAGGCGTCTTGTCAGATATCAAAAGGGATATGGAATCAAATGATTATCCTTCGACTCCTACAGACCTAATAGAGTTAAAACAGGAGATCGATGCACAAAATATTGCTGCAGATCCTGGAGTAACCTTACCTACAAAGATACAGAAAAACCTAGACTTATTGCAGAGGAACCAAGTTAAGCTAGATCTACAACGACTTGAAGGATTAGCAGGCCAATCATTAGGGGCATCGATGTACGCTAAAGAAAAGCTGGATGCGTTGAATGGAGACTCTAAACATGAGAGAGAAATCTACCAAAACAAGATCGAACGAGAACTCGCGAATGTAACAGCTTTAGTAGACAGTATCGGAAGATCTAAAAAGCTGGATTTCGATGAACTCCAAGCTAAAACGGAGATGATCCATAAAACGCGTACCGAGATTCGTCAGTGGGGCTCAGTTCAAGGGCATTCCATCGCTGTCTTGAATGCTGCTGAGGAAATACTGGCAGCTGCAGAAAAACGTATAGTTCAAGCGAGACAAGACATGAGTTTGATTGAGCAAATTATTAAGCAACATCAAGAGCAAATAACAACAATTTTAAACCAAATTGGATAGCAGCCGATTTCAAAAGCATTGAAAGAGCAGAGGGGTAGTTACCTTCTGCTTTTTACTATTTTATAGGGGAGATATTATGAACCGTTTATTTATTCAAGAGCCTTATTGCAAAGACGACCTTATCTTACAAGCAGGGACTGAAAAAAAAATACGAGCTGTTGTAGGTGTAAATCTGGAAGAACTGATCTCGAGTGATGAGGCTTCATTCAAGGAGCTTTTATCCAAAAGGGTAACCACGGCAACCGGGTTCGCCATAATGTCTTGCAATATGGCCGGCATTCTTAACGAAGAACTCTTAATCGAGGTTATTGGGCATGTAAAAGATATACGTGAGAGTTTCACTCAACTCCATATGTTGAAACTGGAGCAAGAGCTGGAAATGAACCATATACATGATCCAGATTGGGAGAAGAAGATTTTAGCTATTTTCCAAGATGCTCTGGATAACGGGTACAGTAGTATCTGGCAGCCTGAAGAAAATGAACTTGCCAGACTCTCTTCATTTATAGCGTCCTTCTGCGAAAGACAAAATATTGATTATAGTCTCGAGATTGAAAACGTAAGTAGTTTAGCTTACTTGGTCTTTACGGATGAATTATCTAAAACATTCAAGACTAAAGTAGGTAAGCTGGTCACGTTTGATGGAGATGCTTTACTCATGAAATCATTTCTTCTCAAGGGTACTTTCCCTTCGGTAATTCTAGAGAATACAGAGGATCACCAGCTGAAACGGATATCGATCCCACAATACTTAAAAACGCTAGAAAACAATTAAACTTAATGGAGGAAACCAATAATGATTCAAATGACTGGTCTTGATGAGATGTGTAGAGATTTTGCAACAAAAGCTGCCCAAAAGATAGACATCGTAACCGTGATACAAGACTTCCTCGTATTACGCCAATCGGGTCAACATTTCTTTTCGTTCTGTCCCTTCCATGATGACTCGAAAGCAACTTTTATGGTGGACCAAAGAGAACAATCTTTCAACTGTCCTGTATGCGGAAAAATGGGCGACTACTATGATTTTTTATCTGCTATGGCTAAGAAATCAAAACCGGATTCTACTGCAACCGAAGTTATAAAGCAGATCCAGGAAGATTATATTGGCGAAAACTACAGTCACCTCCTGCGTAAATCATCGGAACGCTTTAATGAGGTAAAATCGATGTACGAAGCCCACGATTACCTGGCTACTGTCTATCATGAATATTTGCTAAGTAGTAATGGAAAGTTAGCCTTAACTTATCTCACAGAAAAAAGGGGAATCACGCTCGAAGCTATCAAGGAATTTAATATCGGATATGCCCCTGACATCAATGGGTTCGCTACCGAAAGCCTGCAGGCTGCAGGTTTTAATTTAGCTTTAATGTTGGAATGTGGTTTGGTCGGCCGAAATGATAATGCCGGAAAATATTATGATTATTTCCGAGGTAGAATTGTCTTTCCAATCTATGACACAGATTCGAAGGTAGTTGGTTTCGGCGGCAGAGCAATGAACGATAAGATAAAACCGAAGTATCTGAATACGAAAGAAACACCGATCTTTAAAAAGAGCGAACATTTGTACAATTTTAATAGAGTAAAAGGTCAGATCTCAGAAGACACAAAATTAGTGTTCTTTGAAGGATACGTAGATGTTGTGGCAGCCTGGCAATCTGGTTGTAAGACTGGCGTTGCTTCCTTGGGGATTTCTGTATCCAACCACCATTCTCGTATGGTTAGTGAATATACAGATCAAGCTATTATATGTTTTGACGGTGATCTCGCCGGTCAAAAAGCAACTTCAAAAGCAATTCATAATCTGCAGCGTTATGGGATTCGTCTCTGGATCGCACACATGCCTCAAGATTTAGATCCTGCAGATTATATTGAGAAATTTGGTGATAACTCTTTTAAAGAATTAGTTCAAACACCTCTATCCATAGTAGAGTACTACTTCCGAAAAAGCATTGGTCTCGTTAGAACAGGCGATTTCTTATCTTTTAAAACAGCTTTGGATAAATATATTCTCTCTATTGAAATGTCAACGAACTATTTAAGTGACTTAAGTAAAAGTGAACTTACTACTTACTTCCATCAACGATTTCATTCGTACTAACTCAGTCAACTTACTTTTGCGAAATAACTTTAAATAGGAAGGTTAGAGAAGGAATAATGTCAGTAGCATATCAATGAAACTTATGCTTCAATAGAAAGAAGCTAAGTCGTGACTGTTAGTACTATTTTTATTCAATAATTAATGAGGAGGTATCAATTTATGGATAAACGAGGTTTGTTTTCTAGCGCAATAACTTTGGGAATGTTTGAAAAAAGTAAGATCCGGCAATTCTCGGGACAGTACAGGCAGACATATAGATTGTTAATGATTCAGTTTTTTACCTCAAGTTTCTTTAATCATGATGAGCAGTTTTTTTATGCATATAAGCACTTAAATAAAATGCATGCTGGAGCCTACCTTAAGCGTGTAGGTGAAATTAAAATTGAAGATTTATTAGATATCGATTTAAATACTTCAATGTATCTAACTGCCATATGTGGTTTGAAGTTAGTCGATGGAGAGAAGACCATTGGTGAAGATTATATTATTCAGGAAAACTTATTGATGGCTGCTGATTTCTTTAATAAATATAAAGATAACATAAATCAAGCAGATCCGACGACATTGTACAGATATTCTGAAATTGAAGGGTTCTGGGATCTAAGTTCTCATTTCACAGGTATTAAGTTGCTTCCTCATTATTGGATCGATTTACCGCAATTTATTTACGAAAAACCTGTTCCTACTATTCCAGAATACTTTGCTTACGTAGATTTAATAAATTTATGGAACGATACTATTAATAAATTCTATGAGACACAAGAAAAGGAGTTTAACTGGAATAGCCCAGAAACAAGAGAATTGAGATATTCGTATTTTTCATCTTTACGAACGGTACTGATTTTTGGAGTTCATTTTTTAGAAACTTATCTTTACTCTCTTTACTATAATTTAAAAAACATAGGGGTGTTTCCAGAAAATAAGTTAATAAAGAGGAATGATATCAGAAAAATTAGCGACAAACAGATTATAGATGATTTACTATTTATTGAGTACCCAGCATTGAGAACTGAGCTGGAAACACGTTATGACAATTATAAAGATATGCTTGATTACAGAGATGCGTTCGTACATATTTCAGCTTTTACAGAGGACCACTCTGAACGTTCGAGAATGCAAAGACTTATCAATATTGACATGAACTATGTAATAGATGGGCTTGATAATATCATTAACATGGTACATATCATTGAATCTAATCTAGGTGATAATAAAATTCTTTTCTGGTGGGAATACCTCGAAGAGAAACCTGTGTTCTCTAACAAAAAGCGAATCAGCCCACTATTAAATCAAATATCTTTTAGCATAACGCCTTTGGATTAAAATAATGAATAGATATTGGTGTCTCTGCCAGCCAGTATCCTTGCAAACTCGGCTGTACTGTGAAAATAGATTGTCATGACCTTGTGTGAGGAGGGTGTAATGTCTGAATATCCTAGTGGATAGGAAATATCGGTACTTTGAGAGGGACATGCACAATCCTAACATAAGCAAAACACTGACAATTAACTCTCTATCTTTTATATATTGAAGGGGAAGTGCATCTTTCATTTGGCGAGTTGAAGAAATTCATTTACTAATTCGATTTGTTATGGTGGAGTCGTCAGTAGAATTTATGAAAACCACTAGTTTCTGCCTCTCGGCGTAATAAAAAAACACCTTTACATAAATGAAGGTGTTTTTTTATGCATTTTGATTCCCTATATTCTTATAAAAATCTGCTCAATACAATTCAGTTTAGTCGCAATACGCTTGCAAATTTCCTAAGCCGTGTTAATTACCTGGAACTATCAATTCCAATGTTTCCGATAACGTTGTACTTTTTAGACCTTCCTGCTGTTTAAAAGTAATACTCCTTTTGCTACCGTGGACTCGACTAATCAGGTCATCCTTACCTAATACTTTAACTAAATTTGCAATCTGAGAAGCATATACTTTTTTGTTGTAGTAAAAAATTGTAGTTTTAACATTATTGCTTAGAATCAACTCCCGAATAACATCCTTATCGGTTATATCGAGTGAATGTCCAAAAATATAGAGTTCGGTTGGGGAGTGTGAACTCCGAATATTACTTACCCAGTCCTTATATTCGCAACCAGTTTCCTTGTGTATTCTTTGGAAATATTTTTTAAAGAATATAAAAGATGTATTCTGGTTAGTTTCCATATTGTTTAAGTATTCATCGATTCCCAAGACCATGTTGTTCGTTTCAAGATCATTTTCAATATTTGATTTCCCATGAATAAAGTCATATTCTAATTGACTTGGCGCATAGGTTAGCTTCATCAAATAAGGCTCATAAATTTTCTTAAAAGTGTTTGTATAATTAAAGCTTAATATTTTGGTAAATCTTTGCCCGTATATGTCAGGAAGGATATGATCAATATTAATTTTACCAACACATTCCTCTAGATATAGTTCCAGACTACGTATTAACTTATTTAGATCTAATTCAAGGTTTTGGATTAGTTTCTCATCAACTCTAAACTTTTTTGAATTACCATCTGGTGTGCTAACTGACAAAACAATTTTCTTGGTTTCTTTCTCTTCTAAATCTTGCAATTCAAATAGCCCATTTGATTTATATTTCTCAAGAAGCTGTATCACTCTAGAAATTTCTGATTCAAAATCTATCCATCCTTCATTTATGTATGATTTAGCAATAACGAAATGTTCATACCACACATTCCCTTCAGTATACTCAATTAATTCTCGAAGCACTTTGTTTTCTGACTTGTTTACTAAAGTATTAAGACTCAAAAACTTTAAAACAGCATTCTCGTTGTTTCTTTTATATTCCTCAGTTATTTCTTTAATTAAATTGTGAATATAATTTTTGATGTGAATGTTAGCAAATGATTCATTTAATTGTTTTGAGATAAAATCGACTGTAGTGCTAGAATATCTGGACATTTTTATTATTAATGTTAGAAAATCTAAAAAGTCATTGTATTTTGTTGGCAATTCATGAGCCAGATCAAATCCATTTCCAATAACCAATATTTTCATGAAAATAGCCTCCGAAAAATTCAACTTATAAGCGTTTTATAAGAATATTATACATCTTTCGGATTATTACAACTATATAAAACGTACTTTTGTATATTCAACTAATTATTAAGTAGTGGGTCTCCTGTTAGATTCGATTAGATATATTTGTTACATTCTGTTTTGCTCTTAGTAAGGATTATCTCTTAAATTTCAAGAAAATTACCCAAAGGGGGATAAAAATGTACCCGATAAGAAACTTACGAAACCCAAGCATTTTTAGTATGATTATTCATGTAGAACGGTGAACGGCAATGAGCGGTTTAACCGAAAAATCACATATATGGAGGAATAAAAGAAATGATTCAAGCTGCAAAAACAAAAGTTACAAACTGGATGAAAAACGAACAATCCGCATCTCTTACGACGGAAAACGGAATGTTGATGTTGGGAGGGATCGCCCTCGCGGTAGGTGTAGGCTTCCTGGTATCCCAATACATGCGTGACTCAAGCAATACAGTACTGACCAACATGGACACAGTCGCTGCCGGCGGTATCGATCCGGATACAAATCCATCAGGTACACCAGACGGCTGGATTCGCCAATAATACACTGATAACTTCAGGCCCGTCCTTGTTCATCTCTGGTAGACGGAGAGAACCTCTGACGCCCCTAGATGAATGATTATGGCGAGTATCATAAGAAAAATTCGTGTAACAACGTCTTATTAATACTTAATACGTTTAATATTTGACAAAGGATTTATAAATATTTCAATGGAGGTGAAGAAGTTCATGAGCAAAAAAATCCGTAACTGGATGAAAAACGAACAGTCCGCATCCTTAACGACTGAAAATGGAATGTTGATGTTGGGAGGGATCGCCCTCGCGGTAGGTGTAGGCTTCCTGGTATCCCAATACATGCGTGACTCCAGTAACACAGTTCTCACAAACATGGATACAGTCGCTACCGGCGGTATCGATCCGGATACAAACCCTTCTGGAACCCCAGATGGCTGGATCCGCCAGTAAAACAACCCAAAGAGCACCTTCCTTCGAAGGTGCTCTTTTAATATCAAAAGATAAGCTCAATAATCAGATGACTCGAAAGGTAAAGTTATGGGTGCTTATCTTGATGATCTTGTGCACAATAGTATATATCAGCCAGGGAAAGCTGCAGCCACCACGACGTCAATGGTTTGTGATGGGAAGACGTTGAGCCCTGAGTTTAAATACGTCCGCAGCAGGATATCGCTTCGATTTACTTGTTAATGGTACTGCTAAAAGGAATATTGACGAAGGGGTAAGGGGTGTTGAAGTGCATAAGTAGAAGAAATGGTCCTTTGGTATGCTACAGTTCTGTAGAACGAGCAGAAAGTAATAAAACGATGAATGACAAACGGTTTGATTTTTCAAGGCGAATCCGCTAGTATAGATAAATGAGAACGTGTGTTCCGAAATCTTCGAATAGAACGAAGGTGAACCCGATGCTGAAAGCTTATCGATATCGATTAGTTCCTAATTCTGAACAAGAAGAATTCTTTATCAAAACGTTTGGCTGCGTTCGTAAAGTCTACAACCTCATGCTCAACGACCGGATTGAATCGTTTAAAAGAAGTCAGGAAAGCGGCGAGAAAATCAAGTTACCTACGCCAGCTCGGTACAAAAAAGAATTTCCTTTTTTGAAAGAAGTCGACAGTTTGGCACTTGCTAACGCGCAGCTCCACTTGAACAAGGCGTATCAACAATTCTTCAAACGTCCAGCCGCAGGTTTTCCAAAGTGGAAATCGCGTAAGAATCCGTTACAGTCCTACACCACAAATAATCAAAACGGTACGATTGCGATTGTGGACGGTCGGTATTTGAAGCTGCCAAAAATGAAGCCGGTGCGTATCAAGTTACATCGACACCCCCGAGGGATGATCAAGTCGGCGACGATTTCCCAAGCAGCATCGGGGAAGTTTTACGTCTCCATTTTGTGCGAAACCGATGTGCAGCAGAAGCCTAAAACCGGCTCCATTATCGGTATGGATTTGGGCTTGACTCATATGGCTGTGCTCTCGGATTCAACGAAGATTCTGAACCCAAAGCACCTGGCGAAGACGGCGGTCAAGCTCGCTAAGGCACAGCGTAAACTCTCTCACAGAGCCCAAGTCGCGAAGAAACAGGGGCGCTTGCTCGCAGAAAGCCGCAACTACCAAAAGCAGCGTATAGTCGTCGCCAAGCTGCATGAAAAAATAGCCCATCAACGAAACGACTATCTTCATAAGCGAAGTACAGATCTCGTCAACAACCACGACGTGATCTTTGTGGAATCACTGAATATTCAAAGCATGGTACGACATCGTCGGTGGGCCCGCTCCCTTCACGATGTCTCTTGGTCGAGCTTCTTATCCAAACTAACCTATAAAGCAACTTGGTACGGGAAACAAGTGATACCGATCAGACGCTGGTTCGCTTCTAGCCAGATCTGTTCCGTTTGCGGACATCAGGATGGAAAGAAAGAGCTACATATCCGGGAGTGGAGTTGTCCCAGCTGCGGTGTTCAGCATGACCGGGACGTTAACGCGAGTTTGAATATTCGAGCTGCAGGCCTGCGCCTGATAAATCTAACCAACTCCCTTTAACGAACACCGAACCGCAGGAACTGCGGGAATCGCTTGGCTGATAAACCTAACCGCTGCTCGAATGTATGCCATCCGGGTCAAGTATGGGTTCTTCCCAAGAAGCTCCGACTTCTAACGGTAGATTAGTCGGAGTAGTTCACAAAACAGTTCATCTAAAAAACAAGAGACTCAAGGTCGTTGAGGAGTTTCTTACGAAATCATCCGTAGATCAGTAAAGACGACTCCAGCAGGAACATATACGATTACTGTCAAAGGAAAAAGAGGATCCGATTACAGCGAACCTGTTTCGCACGATATTACGTTACAGTAAAGACAAGCTAGCCAGTGGTAAAAACATTGGCTAGTTTTTTTTGTGAACTTATTGGGCCGCTCCAACGATTTACATGTATTTTACATAAATGTAGTACTTACTTAAATCTCTTCGAAAATGTACCCGTTTGGGGAACATAATGTACTCGTCTGGTTGCCTACAAATCTCGTTAAAACATGTATCATTAAAAGCGATGATAAAAATATTACATAGATGGAGAGTGAAAGCAAGAAATGAAGAAGCGTAGATTTTTGAAAGGGATGTTGTCGGCTGTGATCGCAGCATCCATGCTATCTGGTTCATTTATATACCCAGATAAAACAAGTGCAGCTTCGTCTTTTACAGGAGTCAAGGCTGCTTTAAATTATGACACGACGCTGATCCAAACAAGCGATAACAATTGGTATGGAACGGGTGACAACGCGGAGTACCAACTAGCTACTAATGAACGGACTAATGTTCTGTTTTTTAATCAATTTGGATTGGATAACATTGTTGATGTTGCCTATGGCCAAGACGCTACATTAGCTGTCCGTTCAGATGGTCGTGTATATGCCTGGGGCCAATCTATCGGTAGTAGTCGTTTAGGAAATGCTAGTCGCAATGATGTTAATACCCCTCAACTAGTAGAGGGAATCAGTGATGTAATCCAAGTTGCTTCCGGAATCAGCTACTCCATGGCGCTGAAAAGTGACGGTACGGTATGGACCTGGGGCAAAATGTACTGGGAGAGCGAAGACGGAACGAAGCATATCCCAAAACAGGTCGCCGGTCTCACCGATGTCGTACAGATTGTTGCCGGTTATAGAACACCATATGCAATCAAAAGCGACGGAACCCTCTGGGCATGGGGAAGTAATGACTATGGACAGGTTGGAAATGGTGATCGAACTTCAGTCACGGCTCCGGTTCAAGTACTTACAAACGTCAAGAAAGTTGTAAGTCACGAGTTCTCAACGTTGGCGTTAAAGAATGATGGTACGGTTTGGGGCTGGGGAAAGACAGATTATGGACAAACTGGTTATGGAAATTCGTCTGGTAGCATCCTTACTTATGCGACTTCTCCACATAAGTTTGGCACCTTGAATACTGGTGAAGATGCTCAAATTCACGATGTTATTGACATCGCTATATCATCTAGAAGCTCTTTAGTCGTACGTTCGGATGGATCAGTGTGGGGTGCCGGAACAAGTTCTTCCGGTACACTTGCAGATGCAAAAGAAAATACAAATCCACGGCCTGTCCTGGTCAATAATTCATTGAATATTAAAAATATCTATATGGGCTCTTATCATGCTGTTGCTATTGATCATGATGGAAACGTCTGGGGTTGGGGTAATAGTTCGGTCGGCCAACTTGGATTCAAACAGAACGCTGTAAAAGTACCTGTATTGCTGAATGTTGCAAACCAGCAACTGGCGGATCCGACTTTTAAAGTGGGCCAAGTGAAGGACAACACAATCGATGTTACCATTACAAATCCAGATTACTATACAACACTTATACTGGAATATCGGTTTAACGGCTCCGGGTGGAAAACGATCAATTCCGGAGATACCATCACTTTATCTGAGAATGGAACACTTGAGGCAAGAGTAACCAATCCACAAGGAACATCGAAAGTTGGAACGTACTTGATTAAGGGGATTGGTAGCAAGCCTGCGAAACCTGAAATGACTGCTAAGTACAGTAATAATGAGATGATAATTCTTTTTACTAGTCCGACAAGTGTTGATGAGTTGAAACTGGAATATCGTTTTAAGAATGGTGAATGGACAACTGTAAACTCAGGTGAAACAGTAACCTTCATAGAGAATGGACTACTTGAAGCACGTGTCACGAATGAATATGGAGTTTCCTCGGATATTAACGAATTTACGATTAGTGCAATCGATGATTCAGTCCCAGCACCGCCAACCTTTACGCTTAAAGATACGAGTGATAAAGATGGTACGACTACGCTAATCATTAACTGGCCATCTGATGCAACTAAACGTCAATATAGATCAGAGGGTAACGATTATTGGGCCGATTATGGTACTTCGTCTGGGATATACGTTCAAAAAGATACAACTTACTATGCAAGAGCAACTAATCAGTACGGGAAATACTCTGAAGCAAGCTATGTTATTGATTTTCTATATTTAGAAGATAACTATGCTTCAGGTATCGGTAAGGTTTTCTTAGCGGAAGTAATGAAGCAACAGGTTTATATTGATGAAGCAAGAGAATTTGTTGCTAATTTAGCCTTGAAAGATGAAAACAGAGAATCCTTGAATGCACGTCTAGACGCTGTTCAAGAAATCGTTGATCAAAATGATCCTATGTATAAACAGAAGGTACAGGATGCTACAGATGCGGTTATCAAAGCTGAAACATCCAAGACACAGAGCGATGTGGATGCAGCACGCGATAAGGTAGAACTGATTCGTGGAACTGTAAAGGACGAACTTTCTGCTCGTTTAGACGCAGTCCAAACTTGGATTGATGGTGATGCGGATTACGCTAATAAACTTTTGGCGGCCAAAAAAGCCGTTGAAGATGCTGAATCCATACTCGATCAATTTATGATTGATGCTGCACGAGCATCTGTAAGTGAATTAAAGGAAACAGATAAAAAAGATCTTTCGGATCGTTTGGATGTCGTTCAACAACGATTAGATACTTTTGAAAAAGCACTTGCAGGTGTATTACAAGCTGAACGATCGCTTTCCCAAACAGATGTGGACACAGCCCGTCAATTGGTAAGTGAAATGAGTCAGGCAGACCAAGTGAATAAAAATATGCTATATACAAGATTAAATGCTGTACAAGCTGAGTTAGATAAAGCGCATGCACAACAAGTCGCTGAGGCAACCGCAGCTGTAGAAAAGGCAGAGCAAAGTAAATTACAAGTAGATGTTGATGCTGCTCGTTTACTCGTTTCCTCTCTTCGTGCAGGTTTTGAACGTGGTAATTTGGATTTACGGCTGCATGCAGTTCAAACCATTATTAACGAGGAAAAGGATTATGCTAACAAGGTCCGTTCCGCTACGATTGCTACGGAAAATGCGGAAGCCTCTTTGTTACAAACAGAGCTTGAAACAGCAAGAGTGTTAGTTGCTATGCTGAGAGATGAAGACCAGGTAGATCTTACAGCACGACTGGACGTTGTACAAGGCAAGATTGATTATATTGATCAATATAATCTAGCACTTGCTTTTGTTATGAGAGCTGAGGTAACTGAAATACAGGATGATGTGGAAAAAGCGTGGAATTTTGTTAATGATCTAAACCCATATGATGAGGCTACAAAAAGAGATAAAGCTAATCTTCAGAATCGCCTTAATACTGTCCAAGATAAAATCGTTGCCGAGAAGGCTTATCAAATTCAACTTGCAGAAACTAAAAATGCTGTTGCAAAGGCAGAATTGTCTAAATCCCAAGTGGATGTAGATACGGCGAGATCCTTGGTGCTGAAATTGCGCACTAGAGACCAAGCAGCACTTACAGCAAGATTGGATAAAATCCAAACGGAGATTAACGGTGATCAAGAATATACAAAGCAACTGGAAGAAGCAATTGAAGCGGTTAACAAGGCAGAATCGACAAAGGATCAAGCCGATCTTGATCATGCTAGAGATCTGGTAGACAAACTGAAAGACAAAGATCAGGTCGACTTATCAGAGCGCCTCGATAATCTTCAAGAGATCATTGATGATTCTTATGAACAAACCTTAAAATTGGCTACACAAGCCGTTGAGAAGGCTGAAACAAGCTTGTTACAAGAGGATGTTACAGCTGCTCGTAACTTAATCAAAGCACTGAGAGCCTATGATAAAGCGACGCTTGGTACACGGCTTGATGTGGTTCAAGAGTTGATCGATTCTAATAAAAACTATCAAGAAAAGCTACAGGAAGCGGAAGATGCTGTAAAGAAGGCAGAATCAACAGTGCTGCAAGATGACCTGGATGATGCGCGTGAACTCGTAAACTCCTTGCTTCCAGTTGATCAAACTGCATTCCAAAGCCGTCTTGATGCGTTGCAAAACATCATTGATGAAAGAGACAAGTACAATAATCAACTGGCTGAAGCAACAAATTCGGTCCGGGTTGCAGAACTGTCTAGAAATCAAGAGGACGTAGATGTTGCTCGAACTCAGGTAGCTGAGCTGAAACCTGAGGATCAATCTAAACTGAATCTTCGGCTGGATAGTGTCCAATCCATTATTGACTTTAAACTGAATCTTGGTCCAGCAAAAGAGGCTGTTTTCAAAGCCGAAGAAAGTCAGCTGCAGACTGATCTGGATACGGCTAAAGGCCTCGTGGACAAGCTCAGAGAAGGTGCATGGAAATCTTATCTGGTTGAAATTCTTAACGATGTTCAATTGAAGATCACGACTGTAGGAGAAAGCCAGGATGCAATCAATGCTGCAAAAGAGAAATTAAGTGCAGCTGAGAGTTCGAAAAAACAAGCGGATCTGACGAAGGCTAAAACAGCTATTGATGCTTTGCCGGCAAGTATGGAGAAAAATGCACTAACAGAGAGCTTAGCTAAGCTGCAGGCCGAAGTGAGCCTCACAAAAGCCGTACAGAATGCTAATTTAGCTGTAACCCGTGCAACAAGTGCAAAAACGTGGGATACCTATTATTATGCCCTAGCTTTGGTAAATCCTCTTCCGGATTCATCTAAGAGCGATATGCTAACAAAACTTGAAGCTCTTAAAACGAAGATAGATACTACTCGCACAGATGATGAGTTGATCATGGACGCTGAAACACTTGTAGAATTTGCTGAAACTAGCTTGCTAGAAAACGACTATGAATTAGCATCTGTTGCAGTGGGTCAGCTGAAAACAAGTTCAAGAAAAACACAACTTAATAAACGTATCACTGCAATCAAAAATGGTTTGGTTAAACAAAACTTAAAAATGACACGGTTCGAAGTAAAAACACAGACCAAAAACACGAATACACTTGTGTGGGATAAAGTCGATGGAGCTACTGGTTATAAGCTGGAACGCATGCTTAACGGAGCTGTTCTTAAAACCTACAATCTGACAACGCAAAGTACGTACAAGGATGTTGGATTGGAGTTAAATACAGAATACAGTTATCGCATTACTCCAAAAGCAGGTTCCATACTGGGAGAACCGAAAGAAATAGTCGCTAGTAAATTTGTTGTAGACCTGCCACCTGTACCTACACTGGTCTCTGCTTCCGTTGATGAAGATGGTGTGTTGCATGTTACAGGGACAGGGCAGGATCAATAGACATTGTATTATGTCGTACACAATGAAAAAGGTGTACAACAGACAAGAGCATCCCTGGTGAGTGGTGAAGAGAAGACGTACGTATTTAACACTGCTGGTGTATACACTGTAAAGGTTGAGGCATACAGCACTTCTGGGAAAGTATCTTCCTACTCAGAAGCCAAAACGGTTACTGTACTTTCTTCCATGATTGAACCACCGGTTGCCAGTAACGTGCAGTACTCTGCACAGGTTGAAGGTGATTACGTGGTATTCACTGCTTCAGTAGCTAATAATGTAGATGGTGTTGCTCAGAAGTTTACTTTTGAAGTCCGTGATCCGGAAGATAAACGTTTCACGTATGGAGTGGGTAAACTAGTCGATGATCGTATCGTATATACATTTAAGCGTTCTGCCTCAAGTATGATTCCTGGTGAATATACGCTTTTGATTAAAGGCAAACGAGGATCAACATCCGGTGAGGCTGCTGAATTCGTATTTAATGTGAACTAATTTTTTTAAAGGAGCACTCACTCTTTCTCTAATTATAAGAGATCTGAGTTGAGTGCTTCTTTTTAAATCAATTTAGCACCTCATTAAATAGAGATAATGCTTGAAAGCTAACTGAGTGTTTTCCTATGCACTAAACGTTTCGTCTATTCATAATATCGAATTAAATGACGATAAATCAGTTGTAAATCCTACAAAATTATAGAGAAGGTGACTTTTTTTGAAACGTGCACACGGTTTACTCGCATTCGTAATTGTTTTATTTGTTTGCAGCCTCAATCCAGGCAGTGTATCTGCCAACCAATTTGCAAGTCTGCCCAAGCCGGATTGGACATTTTCAGTTCCAGAAGAACACACTTACATGTCGAATAGCAACGTTAGAATTACTGATACAACGTACAATTATTTGAGCATGGACAACCAGATGTACATTCTTAACAAAAAGACCGGCAAACTAATGTCCAGCACCAGCTATACAGCAGGAACTAATCTTAGCTTTAGCTTCTTCGGTACATACGCGCAAGTCGATCAAAATGGTATAGTGTATATTCTCACACCGATCAAAAATGCGGCTGGGGTTGTAAAACAGCGTTTAAGAGCTTATCACCCGGACGGACATGTGCTATGGGATAAGTACTTTAATGAGAAGATACGTTCGTTGTCGGGAGTGTCATTGATGCCTGACGGTAACCTGTTCGTATACCTGGAGACAGCCTCTGATCGTGTTATTAGTTACCGGTATACCCCCAAAGGTGAGTTTTTGGGCAAGAATATTTGGAATGCATCGATATATTACGGCTTTGTAGATGGTTATCTGCAGACCATTAATAGGACAAGCAAAACTTCAAGTCGTATGACTTATTATGATTCAAAATTAAAAGAACAATTTCGATATAATTTTGATTTCAAAGAGGGAGTATTTGCTGGCCTGGGTTATGACGGATATCTATATTTAGAAAAGAATCTTGGTAACAACGTTACAAGCTTTACAGCAAAAACAAAGGAAGGTAAAGTAGTTTGGACTAAAAAGATAAGTAACTTAATTTACCGAGAAGGTCAGAATAATTCAGAGCGTGTAAGTAAGGATGTGTTTTCATTTGGATTTACAGGAATTCTATCTAATGGCAACTTTATTTTTATAGACCGTAAAGGTGTTATGCAAACAGTTAAGGCTTCTGCAAAGAGCTATCAGACGGCGTCAGATGGTACAGTGATGCTGGTTGAGGATTCCAAAGTATCCATCTATCAGGCAAGCAAGTCGGCGACAACCAAATTAAAATTGTTGTATACCATGAATACCTCTGAAATCGATGGTTCTCCGTTCTCGTTTGTGTATGAGGGTGGAGGTATTCTATATTACATGAACGACAGCAGTCAGATTACTCGATATGTTTTAAACAAGTCGCCTGTTCAAACCTTAAAATAAAAAAATGAATTAGCTAACCAGGAACTATAACTCAATATAACTAACAAAGCAGCTGATCACGTGGATTAGCTGCTTTTGTTCAACTAAAGGACAGGATAATAACAGCGTTGCATTGAATATAATAATGGATATTGATTGATGCCATTCATGGTAATGCCTCTACATGTAAGGAGATGGAGCAAATGCCTACATACCTGGTCAAGAAAAGATTCTGGGATGATGAAAAGAATCTGGACCAAGAAACTAGTGTCAAAGTGACAAACGATAGAAATGAGGCTGTAACAGCATTTAAAGAAATTCTTATCTGTGCTGGAAGATTAATAAATCAGGATGCGGATACTAAGGATAAAATGAAAATACAATTTATTGCAAGCATCATTAGAGAATGCATATCCCATCCAAACTCTATAGCTAGAATTACATAGTGGAGGATAAAAAAAATGATTTATATTACTGGACATACACGGAACGATCAGCGCAAACAAGAGGTTTAATTCAAAGAACTTTCCACAGCAGAAACAACTAACCAAGGATGATTATCTCATCATAACTGGAGATTTTGGACTAATATGGGATGGAAGTAAAGAGAATCAATATTGGCTCAAGTGGTTAGACAAAACTAAGCCATTTACGACACTGTTTATAGATGGCAATCATGAGAACTTCGATTTGCTTGAAGAGTATCCAGTGGAGATCTGGAATGGTGGTAAAGTACATAGAATTAACGATAGTGTTATTCATCTGATGCGCGGACAGGTTTTTGAGAGTGAGATGCCATCTCAAGAGGAATACGAAGAAGAATTGAAGAATTTAGAGGAACATGATTGGAAGATACTTACACACGCTTGCTCTACTATATATTGAGCAGCGTTGCAATATACGAATGAATCGAGATGAAATGCATCCTTACTTTTATGGCATTGAGCAGAAGGCTGAATACAAGCAGTGGTACTTCGGACATTTTCATCATGACTTTGGATTGCCCAATAATCAAAGACTGCTGTACACGTATATGATAAAGATAGAATAGATACCTGGAGGGTATTATGGATAATGCCATAGGTGAGAGACTAAAGAAAGCAAGAAAACATACAAATCTTACACAGATTGAGGTTTATGAAAAGATCGGAATCAATAACAAAACCCTTAGCGGATATGAAGTTGGGACTAGTGAACCAGACTATAAATCTTTGGCTAGACTGTGCAATCTTTATAATGTGACTATTGATTGGGTCATTACTGGTATACCTCTATCTAGTGTAGAAGTTCCTAAAACGAAGGGTATTGAACTAACAAGCGAAGAATTTTTGAGCAATGACCTGTTGTATAGAGACAAGGCAATGACATTAACCGAAAAGAGAAAGTTAGTTGAAATTGCTCGATTACTTTTTGATTGAAGATAAAACAAATATTTTATAGGGAGAGTTAGTCAATGCTGTTGGATGAGATAGAGAAAGACAAAGACAATATTCTTGATATATTTGATAGATATGGTGCAAGTAACGTTCGTATCATGGGATCTGTTTCAAAGAGAGAAGAGACTGAATTAAGTGATATTGATTTTGTGGTCACATTATATAAGCTACCTGATGGAAAGAGTGACTTGGTGCGCTATATGGGGCTCCTTAAAGATTTAGAATCATACTTTAAAAGAAATATTGATTTGGCGGATGAAGAACAAATTTGTACGATGTATCGTAAAGCCTTAAGCGAAGCCTATCATTTAGAACGTTAAAGTTGATAAAACGGTACATTTGATCAAAAGTGAGGTGGGTAAGTTGCAATACTATCCGATGCCAGATCATGTAAGAAAACAATGTAATTACCGCTTTTCATACACTGTTATTGTTAGCTTGTTTACCAGTAAGGCCGGAATAAAGGATTACTTAAATAAGAATGTAAGGATCAATAATGATGAAAAGCTAGGTAAAGATGAATTGACCCAAAGAGCAGCAAGTGTCGTGGAGGGATTTGTTGAGACTCTTGAGGAGTTTAATGGTTATGATTCAGTACAAGTTGCTGGAATTACCTTTGCAAGTGCGTATGATAAAGAATTTTGACTCTAAGGTGTGATGAAATTATGGAAGATAAGGCTATGATCTCATTTCAAATAAATGAAACTGAAGTAAAAAAGCTATGTAGGCTGCAATTTGCTGAATTAGTTAGAGAAGTTGACGCAGAATACGGGTTTTGGGATTCAAATGAGTTGAAGAAAAGAACTTGTTGGAGTTGTGACACCATTCAAGATACTTTCACAATCCAAGATTCATCAAAAGAAAAGTCGATTGTAAATGGATTTTCCAGTCATGGAAACCAGGGAGTTTTGGGAGATTGGTTGCTTGAACAAGGAAAATAATACGTTAATGTGAGAACTGAGTAAAGAAATGATCAAAAATTAAATTAAAAGATGTAATCTTCTTGAAGATAAAAGGGGTTATTATTTCATAAAGAGATGAAAAGTAGGAGGCAAAGTAATGGGTATAAAATCGTGAGTAGTTAAAAGTTTAGGATATCGTATACACTTCAACTACATTGATGGTGAAGTTATCTATTGTCCGGATTGCAGACAAAGTTTAGATGATTACAATAAATTCTTGAAAATAAATGGAAATGTACGAAATGTAATGTAAAATTTCATGTTCAAACTGATACGAGGGAAAAAGAAGAACAGTTAATCGGATGTTTCTAGACGAATTAGAGGAAGGTATGACTTTAGTGTTACATCAAGAAAATTTGATTCACGAACTATTGTCTATCCAAGTCTTTTCTAAAAGTGCCAAGTTGAGGCTTAGAAATCACGAACAATTTATGCGAAAGAACATAAGTATTATGACAATGTACTTGGATCGTGGCACAGCTTGATCAAATAACTATTTTATAGGGAGATGATGACATGAACAAAGAAAAGATTAGATACGTAATTCTCAAAGAAACTGAGAAAGACGAGCTATTTAATAATGCTGACAAGAGTAATTTCGAGCAACCGGATCTAGGATTTGGATGGGAAGAATTTGAGGAGCAAGTTAACTTTTTGGTCAGAGAGGGATACTTAACCAAACCTTTTTATGCTGGCGATACGATTTACTACTATAACTCCAAATTAACGGAAAAGGGTGAGGAGTATTTAAATAACAACAAGCTGCATGTTAAAGCGTATAAATTTGTAAAAGAAATTAAAGAGTGGATAAGTCTTTAGTGTAATTAATGGTTGTTTATTTTGTGGGTTTAAGGGGAGAGTTTAAACAATGCATCCTAATGTATTTAGTGTTGCTCGCAGAGCAGATCAAGCATTCGATGAAAAAGATATTCATTCTTTAGAAGCGATAGTGGGAGAGTGTCTTGAGATTATAGATTCGTCAGATTATAACGATCTTGAAAGAGCTATATTTGCGTATCTTGGTGCGACATCTCAAGGAAATAGAAATGGTCTGATCTATAGTGGGCAACTAGAACATTCAGATGAAAATAATAATGAAGAAAATTTTGAATTAAGTTTGTACTTATATCGTAAGTCGCTGGAGTACTTTAGCAAGTATAAAAGTGAATCGGTGCAAAGGGCTTCAGCTACAAGGGAAGATGAGGCGTATTACACTGTCTATTTGTTAAGTTCAACTACAAATTATGCAAACGAATTACATAGTATCGGAAGAATAACCAGATCAATCGATCAGTTAAAACACGGAGTAAATGAAGAATTCCCTATGGCTCTAGGAAGTATGGGACTTAAACTTATAGATTATGCTCGAATTAACTACGATGAGGGACATAGTCAGGTTTTACTTAACGAAGGAAGTCGATTACTGAGGCAAGCTCTTATAAGTCCTGACGTAGATGATAATGCACGTATTGTGTTCAATGCTGAAGTTGAACGTGTTAAGGACTATGTTAATGAGAATACTTTTGATGAATTTTCACTTGGGTCTTCTGACAAAGAGCAAGACTATAGATCTTGGTGTTTACACAACAACTTATTTTTGAATACACTGAATGATTATTTTTACGTTTCGATGGTTGCATGCGACGTTCTACACCTTCCCGACATTGTAACTGAGATAAACATTGGCCCAAAATATCATGGTTTATTTAGTCAGTTAAAGCAAGAATATGTATCAGCAAGATTTGTTATTTATGATGGAATTAACAACAACACTCCACATTTCTCAGACAAAGACGTTTTTATGTATAACACTTTGGATTATCCTATATATGGTATTGGGATAGAAAAAATAAAATTTGGTTTTAGAAGTCTTTATTCAATTTTTGATAGAATAGCATATTTTCTAAATGAGTACTTCGATTTAGGTATAAAAGAACAGGATGTTTCTTATAAAACAATTTGGCACAATAAAAAATACGGCAAGAATGGGTATGATTACAAGCTGGATCTAAAGAAGCATATTACAGATAATGAGACATACAATCATCCTGGTGTCGGTTTATATTGGTTATGCAAAGATATTGCCAAGAAACAGGTGAAACACAAGTATTTAGATCCTTCTATTGAGGCTTTATCTGTTTTAAGAAATGCATTGGAACATCGTTACCTTAAAATTCATGACTCATTACTTCATCAAAATGAAAATTCCATGGATACTCTTGCGCATTCAGTTGATCTCAGAAGTTTTCAGTCTGCAACATTAGAACTAATGAAATATTCTCGAGAAGCAATCGTTTTACTATCATTATTAGTAAATGTGGAGGAAAGACATAGATTAGTAGTTCGGCGAGAAAGTTCCACAGTGCAAGTGACAATGGACGAATACAAGGACGAGTGGAAAACATTCTAGGAATGAAATGTGTATATGAAATGGCTATTACAAAAGGAAAGGAAAATACAAGTGATTGAATCATCAATGTTATCGTCACCAGTTGAATTACTGATTATTTTTATGAGGTACTGGGGAACTAGTATTTTCATTGGGCTGACTTTTTCTGGACTTCTATACTCTTTGTTAAGATATAAGTGGATTAATTTTTCCAATATTTTGAACAGATTAAATACCACATTGGATAGACTAACATATATAGCTGTGTTTTGGTTTATGGTAATTTTAATTCCATGGTCTATAGCATTTATAATCATGAACGTTGGTTTTCATACACACTCTTCAGAGTTACATAATTCAGCTCTAGTGTTACTAAATTTCATTTTATTTGCAGTCAGTATAGGCTTTGCGCTTGTAACATATCAAATTATAACGATATCAAGTTTCAAAAATTTAAAGAAACACAAAGTACTTGATATGTCTGATTGGGATTATATAAAGGGAGGAAAACTATACAAGTGGCCAGATGCTACATATAGATACCTGAAAAAGATAAAATGGTATGACCAATTCTATTTAGATACCAGAAAAGTGGCTTCTCATATTTATAAATTGCCTAATGTGGTATTTGTCAGTCCAAGTGCTAATAAGGGTAGAATTGAGGAGAAGCTTTATGATATATTTCCAAAAAAAATAGATTTCCTATTGATGGATTATGTCAGAAATATTGAAGGAAAAGTTACCACCAAGAGCAATGGGAAATTTACTTATGTAGATGGTTCTTTTAATGGTAATAACTTAAAAGAGAACCTTTCCAAAGTAGATATAAAGTTTGCAGACATAATAATGGACATCAGAGGTTGCTTATGGTACTCAACGAATAAAGATGATAAAAATGGCGAGGGAATTACTCGTGTTTTTAAAGAGTATTATAAGTCAATAAAAATGGGTGGAATTATCATAATTGATGCTGCAGAGTTATCTGATTATGAAGTAATGTTTAATTCATTTATTTATAAAGCTACGAATTACGTATGTGGATTTCAGGAGGTTTCAACATACCAGAAAATTGAACGCTTTATATTTAAAGATGAATTCGTAAGCAAACATTTTGAATTTGAAGCTATTGGAAAGGGTAGCAACTCCTTGTATACATTTAAAAAAATCGCATGATAAAAGATGTGTTTTAGAGGGAAGGAGGGGCGACTATGACAAATAAGATTAACCTCTAGTTGATGATCTGAGAGACTGTCCAGAAGGCTTCGTGGTCGCTCGTACATATTACGAAGCAATACACATCCTGGAGAGCAATAGTGTGTCTATTCTCACCCTAGACCATGACTTGGGGGAAGATGTAGATGGTAAAGAGTTGCCCAATGGATACGACTTGGTTAAGTACTTTTGTGAGAATACTTTGAGAGCAGATAAGATCTATCTGCATACTGACAATCCAGTTGGACGCACAAACATGTATGAGACACTGCTAGCTGCTCAACGTAGAGGGTTTATAGATGAAGATATTGAAATATATCATTATCCTATAAAGGAGAATAAGTATTCTGGTGATTGATAGCATGATAAGGAGGATTAGTTTTGAGTTACGCTCGAATACAGGGGATAATTTTAATACTGATTGTTTCCTTTATGATACACGAGTATGTTGGTTACTTAGTCACCGCTGCATGCGTTACACAGTATTTAGTTTATCGATATGAATTATGGAAGATGAATCATGCGTATGATCCACCAAAGAAGAAGAAGAGATAACCTTTCCCTTTAATGATGGTAAAATGCTAGTTTGATTAAAATTTAGAAGGAGGGTATTTGTGGTGGAAAACTGGAGGCTAAGCAAAGAAGAATATAAAATACTTCTCTCATACATAGGCTGTGGCGATATTCCTAATGCTGATATCTTAGTTTTCGGCAATGAAGAAGGGACAGGCGGGTATAGTGTAACAGAGAATGTGAAAGCCAGAACGCAGTTAATTTTAGCTGGTGGGGATGTTAGCAATTACAGTATTGAGGCTAAAAATTGGCGAGAGGGATTTTTTTATCCAGATTCAGATCAACTTCTTGCAACTCATGAGAATAAACGGACAAAAGATTTTACTGCTGGTGTATTTAATGCCGCCATTGCAAGGCTTTGTTTAGCCCATGAAAGAAGCTCAAGCAACAATTGGTTTCAAGGTGCTGCTAATGTACTGGCATATGAAGCAATCAAAGAGTACATTAGTAGAAGACTTTATAAGCCAAGAGCTGAGGGAATTCAAACTGCTTTGATTGACTGGAGGCCACTCCCTAGGTTAACAGAAAGAATCTGGCCGATTGAATATGGAGCCGTTGCAGCATCACCTGAAGACAAACCGAATCAAGATAATCCCTATTTAGCGGTGTTCAATAAACCTAAAGGCAGATTCAATCCCAAAAAGTATACCACTACAAGTTTTAGTGACTTCAAAGAAGATATGAATTTTAGAGCAAGTATAATAAAAAATGCTTTAATAAAATCGAAAGCGCAAATTCTTCTAGGGATTGGTGGAGCAGGTGGCTTTAAAAAGGATGCTCTTGAAGTAATGTTTGGAAAAGATATTTTTTCAACAATACCTTTTACATGTGATATGAGAAACAGCAAGGGACAGTTACAAAAAGCATTTAAAGCAGAAGTACCATTAGATAACAAGACCTTGTATATTTTCTTAATACCATTTCCTTCTGCTGGACAAGGGTTTTCATCTCAAGAAAATGCCTTGGGTATGCTGGAGGAACTTTCAAACAATTATTTGGAACCAATTTTGATGAAGACTAAATAAAATGTAGATTTCACACATATAAAACCCACCAATGGGTTTTTTTTGTTTTGTTTGAAACTTAATAATGTTTCTTTCTATAGAAACTAAGCACAGTATTTGGGAAACAATGAAGTAGATTAGTAAAGAAGTAGACAAATAATAGAGAAATTACACTTAATAAATAGCAAAGAGTGCAGGATGTAAGAATTAACGCAATACTTGAATAAATCTGACCAAGTAAAATAAAGATGCGATCACTATTATTAATGCCTGTTTAGGTATTTACAAATTGCCTGTTTTGGTATATTTTAATTTAAAAAGGAGGGTAATTTATGTTAAAAAGAATCCACGATATTATTTTAGATTACAGGGAAGCCCACGGTATGAGCAGAAGAGAGTTAGCAGCTAAAAGCAAATATTCTGAGAAAAGTTTACAAAATTATGAGAGAGCAGCTGATGTTTGGATTCCCTTAGAAAAGGCGTTGTATTTAGGGAAAAAAATAATGGGTCTCAGTGATTACACGATCTTGCTTTCCTACTATGTAAATACCCCCATAATAGGTGTGGATATAACAGGAACTGTTATTCCATTAGAGGAAGTGAGAAATTTATTAAGTTCTTCTTACTCCATTACAGCATTGGCATCACTTCATCATGCTTTTGAGGATAATGAATTGAAAATTCAAGTTTCTATTGATACTGGAATTAATTATCAGAGACTCGAAGATATCAGGCAAACTTTTTACAAAGATAGACCTGTAGAGATCGAAGAAGCTCTTAGAATTTGCAAGGTACTGGGTAAGAAGTTTAGTGAGTTGTTTGGTGTAGTTCCGGAAGATTATGCTAATGATGAAAAAGCACTGGATATTGCAACAACTTTGCAAGATTACATTGAGAAGCAAGATAGTAATTTTGTTAACTGGGAAAAGGTTGATAGTAATCTTTCTAAGCGCGAAGTTGATTATCTGAGAGAAATGCTTGCAGTTTTTCGAAAGTTGAATCTCAAATAAACTATTTACCGAGACCATAGACTATGTAATCCTTAGTCTCGGTAATATTGATATTTCATAGAATAAGGGGGAATCATTACAATAATTAACGAAAATGATTTTGGAGATATTTCATACTACGTTTAATTCAGAAGTTAATTAAAAGGTATGTGTATGAAAACTACATAAAGAAAGAGGAAGCTAATGCTTCCTCATCATAGCGAAATTTTTTGCTTAGGTTTCACAAATTTTAGCAATATATTTAACAGCTTTTTTGTCATTCGTGATTGATCTTTACGTTCTGAGAAGATCTTTGAGATTAATAAAGCACTTTCATCTCCTATAATATAAAATCCATCATCTTTTTTTGGATTGGGTTTTGAGAAAAGAATTAATCTTCCGGTGTATCCTGCTGATTATGTGAATGCAAGTTTCGACTTTATGGTTGATTTTTAATGGCTAAAGTATTTACACCGCCCCGATTATTAATGTACCTTTAATGTCAGACTTAGCAACTTTCTTAATGCGCTCTCCATTTATAAATTTTAAAAATCTCTCTATACATCTAAGTTCCAATTGCAAGGAAATGGAGATAAGGGCGTTTGTGAGTAGTATGTATTCTTCCAGTAGTTTTGATAACGAGGAAGGTATGGATGATGCTCTATTCCAATTGTTACAGCGGACAAGCAACGAACTTTCAGGACCATATGGAGATCCCGATGTTGAGGAATATTACAAGATCCATAACGTAATATTCTTTAAACATCGTGAGGAGTATAAGGCCTGGAGAAGGTTTCATATGAGCGAGATGAAAAAACTTGGAATTACCGAAACTCTTACAAAAACCTGAAATTAACTGAATTCTCCATTTTGTTATAAAGTGTCAATTAGCCAAAGGGAACGTTAGCTCAGTGAGTGGTCTGTTAGTTTAACAGACTACTCTTTTTTTGTTGCTAGACCCATTTATTCTATGCACAGTTGAGGATAATGAATTGCACACCACTCATGTATAGAAACATAACAAAAAAAGAAAAAAATTATAATCAATTAATGTAATACATGATTTACACAGTAAGTATAAATGGATTACAATTGATAGAGAAAATACTACCTGGAGGTAAATTGATGACAATTAGAAGAATGGCAGTATTGTTATCCATAAGTACTGTTTTATTAACAACGGCTTGCTCAGCACCCAATATACAACAAGTGTTTGCTCAAGAAGACGCCCCAGTACATATCTTTATTGATGGAGTATCACAAGAGTTAGCTGGCTCAAAACCATTTAAAATTGGAGAAATTACAATGGTACCGGTAAGAAAAATACTTGAACCATTGGGTGCCGAAATCAAGTACCAGGATAACACGATGGATGCCCTCATTAAAATTCAGAATGGCCAAGAAATAATAGTTCATTCTGGATCAGGCGTAGGTGAGAATGCCGGCTCTCGTTACATTTTGTTCAATGGAGAACGAAAGGACATGGGCAGCCCGGCCGTACTGATTAATAAGGAAACGTTTGTGCCGATCTCCTTCGTGGAGACAATAGGAGGTACTGTTCACTGGATATCCATGGGTCAAACAGTCGATGTAAATCTTCCTGAACTAAATGAGGTGACTACGCAGGACGTACGAATCTTTACGAATGATGGTTGGGCTATACCAGGGAATAGTGGTATGAAGATAAATTGGGGAAGTAAGTATGTTGGACAGATGAATCAATCGGACAAACCAAATGGACAGGGAACGCTGCTCTCACAGAAATTAGATATTGTATATACGGGTACCTGGTTAAATGGTCTCCCGAATGGAGAAGGGACCGTGAACCTATCAAGCGATGGTAAGATAAAAATCAAAGGTTTTTTTAATAAAGGTGAGATTGTAAGCGGCGTACTTTCTGCAAATGGATCTGCTTTCTTTGAGGGGACATTTGGGCGTCAATCTCTTAAAGAAGGAGCCTTAATACTGCCAGATAAGAGAGTCTTTAAAGGAACCATATCTGATGACCAAAAGATAGGTGTCGGATCATTGACTAACAGCGAAGGAAAGGTACTTTATGAGGGTAAAATCGGCTTCAGCGGAACAATTGTGACCAACGATTTTTCATACCAGAGACTAGAGGGGTAGGGGATAACTTATCCCTTTTTCCTTAGCTCATAAGAGAGCGTTTTAACACTGAAGTGATGGGGAGGGAGAGTATGGAGAATACGATCGAATACAATCCCGGCAAGAAACTGACGCAGTATAAAAATACTACGTAAGTATTGTATATTGCAAAGCCAGGAAAAAGAGGCGATTTTACCTTCCCTTAGCCATTTAATCAACCCTAATTTTCTGCAAGGAGGAAGAGAAATCATGCATTGCAGCAGGATTATGTTTACCATCATTATTTCCGCTCTCCTTGGTGGGTGCACCGTAAATGGCCCGCTAAGCGCGTACGAAATCCATGATACACAGGCCAAGGAAGCCCCAATATCCAACCCTACAACGGAGCAAACCATAGAAGTTTCCCAGCCATCAAATGAAACAACTGCAGACATTGCCGAACCTTCATTAAGTGTAGAAGAAATCGCGATGGTTGTAGCCCAAGACTTGAGAAACATTGATTATGAAGATACTTCCGAATACATGAATGGATCCAACGCCTACCTTTCACCTGGTTATCAAACTGCTTTGAATCAGCTAAGAAAAAGGAATGAACAAGTTGCTAAATCGAGAAAGATCATACGTGAGCTTTACAATTTAGAGGTTGACCTATCTTCCGTTCAAAAGAGTGATACCACAGCGGTACTAAAAGTAGTTGCATCAGAGAAAGGAAGCGAAATGGGCGAACAATTTGATCATGATTTATCCATTCACGTTCACTTTTTCAGAGAAAGCTCACTCCGACCATGGAAGGTAGCAGATGTTACATTTGATATAGCGGTTGAGTAAAGAGTTCAATGTTTCAATCACCAAGCGAGGATTTAATCGAGTAGGATGGAGTTTTGATCAGGTGTTTTTGCCTCCGAAAGAAGACAATGTTGTTGGTTTTTGCATGGATCACCAGAGGATGGTCTGCATTAGCACGGTCGGTGCTATATATGGATTCTCCATATGTTGATCAAACGTCGTAGACAGCAAGCCAAAACGAAAAACCACCGCGTAAGGTTGGGACCTGATGGTGGTTTTTTGCTGAAGTTATTCCGGAGCAAACTGCCGTGACTCCATTACATCACAGTAATTTGCTAACTCGTCGGTCTTCACTGCTGGAACAGTTTTGTCTAAGCTAAGAACAAGATCCTTTAGCAATAAATGTTCAGAAAAACTTTGTTGGTTTGATTGATTTTATCTGTCCGCTTGGCACTTCGCCTGATACTTCGTAATAATCATTTAACAGCTCATAACCTACATCATCACTGTAACGATTATATTTACTTACAAACTTGATGATTTGCATACGGCTGGGATAACCACTTTTATAGTTGAGTTGTTTTCGCTTATGTCCTTCATATAACCAAAGTTGGATCTGGGCCTCACGAATTTCTTCGTTGGTCAGCCCAGTAAGCGCCGCGCCGTTGATATTTGCTCTCATTTCATGACGTAGAACAACAGATCTGTGAGATTTAGAATTTAATATTTGGTGTAGGCTAACGAGCTCTTCTTGAAATATGTGAATGAATTCATGAGCGAGAATGAACTTGACAACGTTAGGTTGTAAAGACATAAAATGTTTAATGAATCCTTTTTCAAGTTCTATATTACCAAATACGGTTACTCTCCCCAATACTCCTTTGCCGTTTGTGTATTTGAGATTGATTTTACGTTTAAATTTTGTTTTTTCCTTAAATTCGGTAATCCATTGGTATAACTCAGGGTATTTAAGTTTCGGAATTTTCATTTCTTTGAACCTCCTGGTCTCTTTTTCCACAGAATAGCATGTTGTTGCGTCTGTGACAGCATTCAACCAGTTCTAGTCGGTTCGAGTCCTGCTTTCTGCCGCCTACCTCTTCATTCAACAAAGATTAAGAGAACGACGAGTATTTTGATTTTTACCTTGGCCAAGGACTATCGAGCCGAAGGGCAATCTCTGCTGCACGGGTTGCCGCCAAAGACCAGGACCCTCAAGGGGCACAGCGAACAACTTAAGCAGCACACCAATTTGGCTACAATTACAATGCAGTAGCTTGTGAAAATAGGGAACGTTAGTCAAAATATATATTCATCTGATGTTCATTAGAACGATACATAAATAAATAAAAGTAGAGTGTAATCAATGAAAAAAAATGTGTTTATCTTGATATACAATTTAATGACTGTTATAATTGACATCAGTAGAAAAACCATTTTAAAAGATCTCTTCATTAAATAAAGTAGGAGATAATAGTTACAAAAAATTTAGTACCTATTTGAAGGGTTCATTTTAAAAGTGCTGTATTCTATGAATAACTTAGCATGCTCATGCTTTGCAACAAGAAAGATACGACCATGTTATAGGGTAACTCTCTAGTTGTGATTCTAGCGAAGGTCATCTTTTTCATTTACGAGACCACCATACGCACATGCTAATCAGCAAGTGCGTTTTCATTTTCAAGAAAAATACATAAAAAAAAACCCAACCTATTTCTAGTAGAGGAGAGTTTTGACCGACCAACCTCTATTAGAAATTCACCTGGCAGGGTTTTGTAAGGAAACGAAACTTATTGAGATTATTTTATCATATTTTTTTCGATTTTCCAAGCAAAACCCTTTATTTTTCTATGCCGCTTCTTAGGTTGTGAGGAGAAAGGGATTCTTAAAATGAAACATTCGGTAGAAATGTTTAAAGCTTCAAATACTACGTACGATACTCCAAAGAAACTTCAATTCAAACTACTCCTCGGGAATATCGCTGCTTACAATGGCGAGATCCCATTAACACGAAATGAAATTAAAGATAGGCTTTCCATATCTATTTCCGCATTAAAACGAATTATATCTGAATCAAAATATACAGGGGAAATCTACGAGAAGGATGGTAGGCTTTTTGTAAATCCATCATCGATTGTTGATTACTGCGGTACAGACACAGCCCTCTATGTGAAGTATTTCAAATTCTTATCCTCACCTGAATTTATGGCGGAGGATCGCCGTGTACAACGATTTGTTCTGGACATGCTATGTCAGCATGTTTATTTACCCAGTAGAAAATACGTCACATATGTTAAAAACCTCATCTCGTCTGGCACTCGTGATTCCGGTACGTTCAATGTTCGAACGGTTGGAGAAATGAATAGCATTATTGAAAAAGCCGGCAAGTATCTCAATTTACGGTTGGAATGTAGGCAAAAAAGAGATTGGCTTGTCGTCGTACATGGATTGAATCCTGAATTTGAAGAAATGGGCTCTTTCGATAGTGAAGGAGCTCTGCTTTGGGTTTCTCAAAAAATGTATGCTGCTGGCTTTGTTGTAGAAGTCATCGACCAACGAGTTAAAAATCAGTTGGCAAAAGTCATGGAGTACTATTATAGCCAAGTGGGTTATGACCTGGCATACAATATTTTTGTTGGAGCTCTTGATGATCTACTGTATTCATCTGCCTTTCACTCTATGATTTACTCAGAAATTCAAGATGAGAAACAGCTAGATGAGATTTCCGCTTATTTCAAAAATGTAGCTGAATCATCAGAACGATTTGTTGCATTAGGTATCACATTAGAATACGATTTAACATCTTCATTAATAGAAGATGCTTCACGGATTGCAAAAAAAGAAGGGAAGGATCCGAACAAGATCAAAGAGCTTCTCGATGCTAAAGCACACCGAAATAACTTAGAGAAGAAATTACACCTTATTGAATCCATGTGGATCCATGCTTTGCAAAGGGGTAATCGTTCTATCTATCTCAACCAGCGCGATTCAAAACTCCAAACGGTTCTTCATAAGATGAAAGATCTCCAAAGTTTAATGTACGAATTTTGGCTGGCTGAAAACTAAAAGAATGTTGAGATGTCTCATGTTTGTTTTATAATTAAAAATCAAAAAAACGGTACTAACCAATTAAATTTCAAAAATACTAAAAAACGAAATCGGTTTTTTATATCCTTTTAGGTTGTGGATAACGAGTATAAGCATGTGTTACCTGATAATCATATTTGTTGGTAATATCAAACATGTTGTGTTGATGGATTGCTTAACATGGGTTTAATGATTGCTTTGGTTATCCGTTGAATATGTGGATTGGGATTGCTGTTTTATACGTTGCCTATCATGAATTGATTAAGTAGGAAAAAAATAGAGCGATACCCGGAAACCTGCGCTGTGCAAGGGCTAGTAGGGTTCTTTTCCATTCCTTAATGGTATTAATTTATTGTTTTAATTAATGATATTAATCAATGGGTTTGAAGATGGCATTTTATAATGCTTCAAAATATCCTCCTCCTCAAAGTCATGAAAAATTACTATAGGCAATCATTTTTCTCACTACCAGAGTATTTAGGAGGAAATAGATGATACTTTCCATTTTGGCCGTTGTTATGATATTCATGTTGCTGGTTATCTCCCATGAATTTGGCCATTTTATTATCGCGAAAAAAGCTAATGTAGGATGCCCAGAATTCTCTATAGGAATGGGCCCCAGACTATTTTCTTTTACGATGAAACAAACTAGATTTGTCCTACGCTTATTTCCGATTGGTGGTTATGTACGAATGGCCGGGGACGATGAAACCTACTTTATTATTGATCAGGAGCTTTACCTTGATAAAAATGAAGAAGGAATAGCTGCCATTTATGATAGGGTTAATGACGATCAAGATCTGGAGAAGGTGTTAATCAAAAAACTAGATCACAAACATCGGAAATTAACATTTTTAAAAGGTGAGGATCTGTTTACGCTCCCTCTCAGTGAGAATGCCTATATATGCGTTGGCAAAAGAAGAAGGATCATCCCGGTATCTAACTATGATTCATTATTATCAAGTAAATCATCTATTCAAAAGTTAAGTATTCTTTTAGCTGGTCCATTAGCAAATATCCTGGTGGCACTTGCTCTTATCTTGTTGACCAATATCTTGTTTTCCTATTTTTCGTCTATGAACGTGTTTGAAAAGACATTGAAGGATGCCTGGCATTACTCTACTATCTTGATTTACGGTTTAAAGGACATCATTTTAGGGAACGAAGCGTTATCTAACCTATCAGGTCCTGCAGGAGTAATGAAACAGACATTCGATATAGCAAGTTATTCAACGATTCAAAATTTAATGATTTGGGCCGCAATCATGAATCTCAATGTAGCCATTTTCAACTTGCTGCCCTTGCCGGCTCTGGATGGTGGTAGAGTTCTCGTAACTTTGATTGGAATGGTTCGTCCAATCTCTGCAGAAAAAGAGGGCTGGATACACTTTGCAGGATTTCTATTAATGATCGGACTAACGATATTAGCCACTTGGAATGACATCATTAAATTTCTTCAATGATTTGATAGAGTTGTAATATTTATAAACAGACTTATGCTTCATGTATAGAATATCCAACATCATTTCAGGAGGTTATTACCATGAATTCAACATTTAAAGAAACACCAGCAATTACAAATGTAACAGGTCTACAACTTTGTGTAGAATCTAGTGATTATTCGATCCGACGCCAAGTCTTAACTGGACCAGACTTATTTCAAGACACGCACCAAACGTTTCAACCTGATTCAGATGAGGCGTTAGCCACAGTTCTTGTTCAACCATCACTCCCTAAGGAGCAAGCATTAGAATTAGCTAAACTCATGGCAGCAGCTCCAGATTTGTTCAAAGCACTCAAGCAGTTAAGTGAAATAGTCGATTTAAGCTCAAGTGAGCCTCACGAAGAACTGTATCAAACAACGAAATCTGAGTTGAGCGCTGCACTCACATTATGCAAGGACGCTCTAGACAAGGCTTCCTCGTACACATATTAATTCCCACTTTCTCTTTATCCGGTAATGAGCACCTCCCGGCACGAATGGAGCTCCAAGCCAACTTTATCGTTGGAGATGTGCTTTTAAAGCTCATTTTAAAGCTCATCAAATATAAATGGAGATCAGCACTTCTGATGATAAATCAGAAGGAGACTGAGTATGGATATAGTAAATCGATTTACTCACTATAAAATTCGTTTTTCAAATGAATCTGTATCGCTCGATGAGCTGAATAGAATAAAAATTCATTTCCAACTGCTTAACGACCGATATATTGATCTTAAGGTTCACTTTAATCAAGCGTCTGGGCAAATCTTGTATATCGAGGCACCCATTAATGTAGAAGAAGCTGACCTTAAGGAATTAACTATGCAACATTGGCAGGTTGCCAGAGTAGACGCACTGAGTGATCTAAAACTGCGACCGCTTCTGCAGTATTTTACAAACCATAATCAACAATGGTATGTGTTCTGTTGCCTGCCGTTTGGTAACCAGAGTCAAGCGACGTTACAAATCCGCAACATCCAAGAAAACAATCCTAATGTCACGTTTGCCCCGGAGCTTTCGATTTATAATGATATGTCATTCATTATGGACAATGCTCCTGCAGAAGTAGCCGAATTAATATTCTACTCATTTAAAGAATACGTAGATAACAATGATCTTTCTGATCCTATAGTTGACGCTGCTACATCCTATGCACAGTATTACCGGAGACTTCGGACGATTTCTCAGCTGGCCATGCGTAAGAATATCGTTCCGAAATTCACCACGCTTCACGGCAAGCCCATCTTTGAAAAAAAGAATTATTTCATTGAAAGAGCTCGATTTTCAAAGCCAACTTATGTAGGAAGCCAATTTGAGAACAAAAATGTCATTCTTAGTAGCCGTCATTCTCACAACACTAATCAAAGCCAGTATGTAGATGTGATCCTCTTTAGTGTCATACAGTATGGATATATGACTGAGCAGCTATCCGTCTATGTAGATCCTTCTTTCTTTGATACACCAGAAGTTACCTCTGAACTCATTTCATATTTTAGAGAGAACTATCATCTAGATTCTTCTTATGAACTTCGTATGCTTTTTGATATTTTCCCAATTCGTTCATCCAAAGAGACCGGTACATACTTACTACCATCATTTCCTGTAGAATGTTCTTATATGGGGAGTGGGTCAGAATGATGAAAGAATTCTTTAAAAGCAGATCAGGATTATATTTGAAGAACATCTCGGGTTACGTTGTTACTGTTGTACTTTGCAGCCTTATTTTTGGTATCGATATCCCCTGGCTAACGGTGTTATTGTTTGCAGTTGTCTTCATCATCGTAATTGAGATGGATATCGCCATAAAAAAGAAGCGTAAACAGACCCGAGAGAAACGAGTGAGTTCCGACAATGCTTCTGAGTAACCAATAGTGGACAGTTGTCACCGCCACTGGTTATAGGTTAGAATTTGTACAAAGACATATCCTTAACCAAACTACCCCAAGTAAGGCGTTTGGAGAGACACAGGGCATCCCCTGGTTTCTTCAGACGCCTTTTTTGTTCTTCAATAAACGAAGGAGGCAGGTCCAAATGAGCTCAGCTGCAGCATCTACAAATAACCGCGGTACCGCAAGTCTGATGGATTACAGAACCTTACGACCGATTATGGGGAAAGGTGGGTTTATCCTCGGTCAAAATGTTCGAATGTCACAGAAACTATCCTATGAACACCTAGCCTTAGTAGGACCTACCGGTTCAGGTAAGTCGAGTACTTTTTTTATTCCTAACCTTTTAGATTTAGATGAAGGAGTATCTGCAGTTGTCACCGACCCCAAGGGAGAACTGTACTGGAAGACCGGTCCGGAATTGCGTCGCCGTGGTTTCGAAACGATACGTTTATCACCATTTGAAAATCATTTCCCAGGATACAATCCGCTTGCTGTTGCAAAGGATTATGCGGAAATCAAAGAAATAGCCCAACTCATATTGATGAATGGGGGTCTGGCCTTCGAAATACAAGGGAAGGGGGGAGGGGACTCAACATGGCTTAATATGTCATTACCGCTTTTAGTTTCAGCTTTCCTCTATGTTAAATATCGTAATCCGGAATGCCCTCGAATCGGGGAAGCCATGGACATCATTCTCTTCATGGATATGGAAGAGATGGACGTTCTATTTGCCAAGTATAAATTATGCCGGCGTGAATATGCACTCTTTAAACAAGCAGCGGGTTCTGAAAAGATTTTAGCGAGTATCAAAGTGACTATTGCTACGAATATGCAGCTATTTATGGATGATCGAGTAGTCCATTTTGCTGAACGAAATGATATCCAACCACGGCATTTAAGGTATGGAATGAATGGTGACCAAAAGAAGCCTGTGGTTCTTTTTGTATCTGTTCCAGAGACCAAATCGCTTTATGCTGCCCCACTTATGGCTGTACTGTACCAACAGCTCCTCCAAAGGCTCCAGGACATCACCGATGGCTTCCCAGTTCTGTTCTTTTTGGACGAGTTTGCAAACTTGGGAATTATTCCGATCATTGACACGGTCGCAGCAACAGCTCGCTCGAGACGTATGGGTCTGGCCCTGGGTATTCAAGGGGTGGAACAGCTAAGACAAAAGTATGGAGAGGATAAGGCAGCCAACCTTTTAAACAACTTGAAGACCAAAGTATTTTTAAGCGGTCTTTCCCAAGTATCCAGTGAGTATGCTTCTTGGTTCTGTGGAACAGCTACTATACCTATTGAGAGCGTATCGTCTAGCGTTTTTGGTTTGGTTCCGGATAAAAAGACGGTTTCTACGGCCGAAAGGCAGGCAGTCACATCAGATGAGGTCAGACGACTCAATCCGCAAAAGGCCCTTATTATATCTGACTATCTTGATGCGGCCACAGTCGATAAGATCTTCTACTTTGAAGAAGAAGATTATCTTAAGAGAGTAAGAGGTGGGGATCCGAACTTTGCTGAGGAATTTGACTCACTCCGAGCATTATATGGAATTACTGAGATTGAGGATTTTGAGGCTGATCCATTTCAGCTAAATGAATAAAAGGGGTTGGTTTCTTTGGAAATCGCTTTAAGAGATTATCAAATAGAGGCTCAAAAGACCTTTTTCAACAAACTGATACTGGGTGTAAAAAGGCAGCTCATTGTTTTGCCAACAGGCGCAGGTAAAACGATCGTTGCAGCCTCCATCTCTAAGCTGTTCAGGGACCGATACAATAACGGCTTGCCGATCGTCTTTATCGCCCACCGTGATGAACTGCTCAAACAGACTGCAGAAAAAATGAAATTGGTCTGGGGTGACGTTAAAGTCGGCAAAGTCAAAGGGGTGGATAATGAACAAGAAGCTGACGTAATCGTTGCATCCACCCAAACCCTTATCCGAGGGAGACAAATGGTAAAGCCAGGCCTGGTCATTTATGATGAAGCTCATCACAGTGTATCTAAAGGATCCATGAAAGTATTGGAGAGTTTAGGTTGTTTTGAGGCAGACGGTCCCCCCCTGTTAGGCATCACAGCTACCCCTAATCGTTTGGATCGACAAGCATTGGGTCAAGTCTACGAAGAAATCGTGTTGGAAAAATCCATACTGGATCTCATCCTTGCACGTTACCTTTGTGATGTCCGAGGAAAAAAAATCGTCATTGATGAATTAGATCTTCAGTCTGTTGAAACGATGGCTGGAGATTATAATGAGAAGCAGCTTGGAGAACAGATGGGTAAAGAGAGCGTCATTGACACGATCGTGCAAGCTTATCTGGAGCACGGTGAATCTCGTAAAACCATTGTTTTTGCTGTTAACGTTAAGCAGGCCTACGATATAGCAGAAGGTCTTGCCAAGTATGATGTTAGGGCTAAAGCGATAGATGGATCTTTGCCAGAGGAGGCCAGGTCTAAAATACTCCAGGAATTTTCAACCGGTGTTATTCAAGTGCTGGTCAATTGCATGATCCTTACAGAAGGTTTCGATGAACCAAGTGTAAGTTGTATCCTCATGGCCCGTCCAACGAAGAGCGAAAGTCTTTACATTCAGTGCATTGGTCGTGGTACCCGTCTATATCCGGATAAAATGGATTGTTTGGTTTTAGATGTGGTAGGTGTCACTGAAGATCACTCCCTGATGACATTGAGCAATCTTTTCCCTCCTGGACGATTGGACTTGGGGGAAGAAGAGGAAGAGGAACTTGACCTATTCCTTGGTGTTGTCATGGAAGAAGGAGAATCCGTTGTCGAATTTCACGAGAGGTTAAAACAAATAGCATTCGAGTATGGCAAAAAAATGCGCGAAATAAACCTTTTCTCCACCAAAACGATCTACCTTTGGAATTCATTTTCGGATCGAGCGTACTATATCAGTATCGGAAACCAACAGTATTGTTACCTGATTAAAGAGGAAGAGCACTGGTGGATCATCTTCGAAAATCAAAACAAGCAGTTATATCCTTTACATCACGAACCATTATCCCTGGAGTACGCTCAAGGAATTGCGGAGAATTTCCTTAGCAATATAAAGACAAAAATAATATTGAAAGAGGCAAGGTGGCGTAATCTAGCGATGAGCCCTGCTCAACGAGACCAACTCGAGAGAAATCGAATTGATTATGATCAAGGATGGACCAAGGGCCAAGCATCTGATGCTTTAAATGACATTTACGGCCGTAGGGTTGCTGCAAAGGTCATCCATCGATTTAACGGAGATTTGTATCGTTCGATCATGAGCAATTCGTATCTAAAAGAGAAAATAAATGAGGAACTACTATGTATCCAATCAGGATTGGAATGACTTTTCATACAGTACAATACAGTACAAATATCCTCTGCAATTTCTGAATTTCTAAAGAATATTGGAGATTACGATTAGATTTGAACAAAAATAAGACGCTGAGGATTGAGGAAGTTTTAAAAGAAGATCAAGCTTACAGAATTATCGTGCTGCTGGCTAATTTACTTAAGACATCAGCTATTGCACCAGCTTTAGGGTGGCTGCGAAGCAGCCACCCTAAAACGGTTACTTTACAGTATTACATGCCAAAACTTGTTCCTGGGAACAAGGTGTAGCGGTCTAAGTACTGAGTAGATTTCGGTACGACTAAAACCGATTTAATTTTATCCGTCCCCTCAAACGTGAATTTCCAATTTTCTATTTTTACGTTGTAGTCATCCTCAGCGGTAACTCGCTGTATGATACGTACGGTGAGGCTCTTAGCATCATGGTCTACAGGCTGCATTTCTACTATCGTGCCCATATTGTAAGTTCCAGAAGGGAAACTTTCGTTGTAAATATCAGTTTTGAAGCCAGAAGCATTTAAGGCAAACACATCTTCTCTTCGTCTTTCATCGTAAGCCATGATCCAATTGAATGCCAAATTCCGTTCATTTACATAGGAAACACTACTCGATTCTCCGTCGAATTTTGGATCAGAATTGACGTAAACAGTTTTGCTTTTGTTGTCCCATTGGATATCTGCTCCAAGTCCCTCCGAAATGGTACGAAGTGCAACATATACTGAACCATCTATCAGTTTTGGAGCTGTACTGCTGCTTTTAATGTCGTTACCATGAATAAAGACCTTAGGAACTACAGATGCTGCATACGCACCTGCGCTAAACACAGAAGTGAGCAACACTCCTGCGAGTCCAATTTTAACAATACGTTTCATATAATCTTCGCCTCCAAAGAAAGTTATAATCTAAACGCTGTGGTTTATCAAAAAGTTTGGAATTCCCTCTAAGGTACAATGTGCAAAATAAATTCGTTTTTTCTGTAACTTATTTGGGTAAAATTCGTTTATATTGGTAAATGGGAGGGATTTCAATCATATGAAAAAAAAGATTATTTTTTCAATCTTAACTACTGTCACGGTTATGACTGGAGCGTTAGGTTCTGCTTACGCAGCTGGTGTGATCAAGCTGAATGTTAATGGAAACAATCTACAAACAGATGTAGCTCCAAAAATGGTCAATAACCGTGTAATGGTACCAATCAGTTTTGTCTCCAAGGCACTAGGTGCATCTGTGGCATGGAATGAGAAGACACAGACTGTCTCTATTAATGCGACTGGCATCCCTTCTGAAAATGTTTGGGATGAGAACATGAAGGAAGTAGGACAGCTTCAATTAGCAAGTATTAATAATACGGTGCAGGTTTTCCTTACAGGAGTTGATATAGGAGATGAAGATCTCTTAAAAAAATCAACAACAAGCTTAGATGTTGATCGTTTGAAACAAGAAGCATCATCTATGGGACCAACAATGTTGTCAACAAAAATAATCGATATGAAGACTATTAAAAAGAATCAGAATGGTCAAAGACCAGAATATTTAGTAAGAGTAGGAATTCAAAAGGGGGGAGATGAACTAAAAGTCGATTATTGGGATCTGACAGTCACATTGGCTCCAGCTGTTGATAATGGAACAACCATATCGACTGGGGGGAAAATGGAATACGTTGTAAGCAAACGCGATGTCGTGAAATCTTCTCCAGTTAAGGTTCAGCGCGTATTCCCAGGATACACAATAGAATCCTCTAAGTAAATAAGGTAAAAAACAAAGGTGCGACTATATAAGTCGCCCTTTGTTTTTTTAAAATTATATTATTTTGTTTGGAAACTAATTAGTGCTGGGGTCGATAATCCGCCTGCTGAAGCTGCAGTAATAGTGCGTGAAAGACTTTGCCCTGCAGACAAGGTGACTTCGGCAACCAATACTCCTTCTTGATATTGTGTAGTACCGGCTACTTTATCAGGAGGACTCGCTAGAGTTGGCACTTTGTATGTTACATTGTTGCCGCTCCATTTAACCGCTCCACCGTATGGCTTCACGCGAGAACCCATGTAAATGTTAATTGTTTTTGCGCTTGTTGTAGGATTAGAAAGATTGACCGTGAGAGTATATTTGGCTCCATAATGACCTTTGTTACTATCAGCTGCGTTTGCACTGTCGTACGATGTTGCACTGGTCATCAGGTTATCAGTTGCACCATTGCTCATATTGTAGTATTTCCACCCACTACCTGCGGAGTAACTTACACTACTTGCAATCTCAGCAAAATCCCAAGATCCGCGTGGGTGAATAGAACCGTTACTACCAGTAAAGTAGGAGACAACCGGACTTTGATTCAGTCTCAAATCTGCTGTTGTGCTTGTTGCAGCAACCGATCGCAACCGATAAGACATTGCAGTTGAAGCAGTATTGGTGACGGTAAACTCAATGATTCCACCAATTAACTGGTTGTTAGGCACGATCCACTCCTTAACAACCCCAAGTTTACCTGCTGGTACAGAGGTGTCCGTTGGCGAGATGGAATCCATCGTTTCACCGACCAAAGCAGCTGCTGTACATCTACCATGTTCAACAAATGAAGTTACTGGCGCAATAGTACTTTTAACGTTATGAATAGAGTAAGCCGAAGTATTATTGTTACCTATTGTGATACCATACTTCATGCTAGCTCCTCTATTATTAAGGTGCCATACGAACATGCGGTATTTTACTGAAGTCTTCCCTGTAGAGGTATCATGCCATAGTGTGCAGTACCCATTCGTAAATGGGGTGTTTGCATTGATCGTTTCATGGTTATCAGAGATTACAAAACGAGTACTCGTATTTGCTTTCGTACCAACAAGCTGGCTTGGTGCAGACTCTGGAATGGGAAACGAAACTTTAGTTTTAGAAGTTTGATTACAAGACATAGAAATATCCCCTTTTAATTTAAATGTGTTTCACAACCTGTTTAACTCCTAGGGATATAACTGCCTAGTGTATCCCTCACTATGTAGCAGCCATTAGTAGAAGTTAATCATTTTGTGAGAAGTGGTTTTCCCTCTTCACTATGTAGGTGATTTTCCAAGGAGATGTACAACCCTTTATTATGATTTTTTTAATTCAATAGTTGAAAGTAGACATAACCCAAGTATTAACTAAGTGGAAGGACTTTTCTTATTGAATAAACGAAGTATTAGGGCTACTTAGAAAATTTACCGATTATTTGCATGTTTCCTATGTCGTTGAACTAACGTATAAGATTAAGATTATCAATAAAATTAAGGACAAGCTGCCTTAGCACCTACCGTGTAGTAGCAGTGTCAACAGGAAGTGATACATCAATGAAGAGTTATATGTTAAAATAAGGGTTAACACTATCTGAGGTGATTACATGTTTAATCCAAAGATCTTCTTCTATTAGTTATGCCTAGGTCATGGCTTCAAAAGCCAAATCTAACCCGGCATAACGGGGATGAAGATGTTCGCGTGGGAAGAGATGTATTTCGGGGAAAAGGTGCACCAGCAAAGTCTGGAAAATCGTATTAAGCTCAAAGATCCCAGAAAAGAAAAGGTCAAAGATTTCCGTAAGGGAATAAAAAGTGTTCATTATAACAAAGAAAGTAAAGCTGATAGAAAGCATGATTACCAACAATATAGAACAAAAATGAAACGACTCATGCGTAGCGAGCAATACGAGCTCTTACATAATTATAAACGCACGAGTGGTTGGCTTACTTGGTAACTCCTTAAACTAACAGGTATTGAGGATAGATTTATACTACAGATAGGGTTAAATGTGAGTGGTATATCAAGTTTAATTTGATTGTTGATGTAAATCATGATAAACTAGTGAAGTATTAATTGAATACACTTTAACTAACACTACCGTAGATGCGGCGTGCTAGAGTCTTCTTATTATGTGGACTCTCAGTACGCCGCATTTTTTATTTCTATTGAAAGGAGTGATTTGGCATTGAATACCCAAACGAACGCAGCAAATGCAATCCAGTTTGCTATAAATTGTGTAACTGACCATTCGTTGGTTGAAAGAATCCATCAACTATCCCCACATAAGAGGGAACAGCTCACTACAATCTTATCTCATGAAATCGATAAAGCTTGTTCTGTCTATGTACCATTGTTAGCATATTCTGACGCTACAGGATCAGAGATTGTTGTTAACTTCGTCGATGGTGCTATTGAAGGAGGTACAAATTAATGTCGTGAAAATCCTTTTAAAATACGTACCCATCGCTTTACGGCTTTACATACCATCTTTGTTCTTCTTTTCTTTAATCGGATTAATGGCTTTATTTCTTGGATTATATCCATTGGGGTTTGGTATCCCGTTCTTCATATGGATCCTTGGCTTAACAGGACATATTGTCGTATACAAGTGCGTTAAAAAAGTTAACTACCTGTCACTTTATGGTTGCATCCTTTCGTTTGACTGGATGATCGGAAGCATAATCAACCGGATGATGAGTAACTTTTCTGGCAATACGATGCCTGTGTTAACTAATGTATTCTGCCTGATATGTCTAATTGGCATGCTGATCCTATCTTTTATTTACGTCAAATCTGTGAAGAGTCTGAAAATCCCCATCAACCGCATATACACCTGGGAAGATTTCGAATTTGATTTTAAAAAGAGACTCGAAAAAGACGAGAAGCAATGGAAGATAATATCACAAAATCTATCTGATAAGTTTGCTGCACTTTCTGTTCTTAAAACTAAACTGATCCTTTCTCACAAGGAAGAAAAACCTTCTCAAACCGAAGAGGTTCTTCAAACAGAACTGACTCTGGAAACTCCCATTCTTGCGAGAGATACATTGGATAATAACAACATCTTGGTAGAAAAGAATGAATTCTTTGATACTAATGGCCAAGATGACGAATTTACAACAGTTGAAGAAGATTCAGAATTCAAAATTATTGACTATCAAGCAGACAAAGAGCCAAAAGTGGAACCGATACAGACCCAGCAGGAAAAGGTGAAGCCAGCGATCAGTGAAAAAGAAATCTCAGGATTTTATGCAGAAGCTCCTCTGCCAGAGCCACCTCCTGATCGGCGCCTGAACAAATCCCATCCGGAAAGGATCAAATCAGAATCCAGGACGGATGCTCAACAAGAATCCCAAAAGGATATACAAGAGAAGACATCAGATCAGCCAACGGTTATTGAAGAAGAAATACCTGATACCACTAATAGTTTCTGGAAATTTAAAGAATAACCCATTTCAAGGAGGAAATACAAATGAGTAATATTGTCCAAAATGATGTCCTGTTGAAGGTCGTAAATGAAAATGAGGAGCAACTGCAAAGCCAAATTGAGCAAGAAGCCTGGGAATTGGTCTATCAAGCCCGTCAGAACCGCAGTATTATGCAAGCTGAACTGGATGGTGTTGAAACTCATGCCGGCAAGGTGTGCGGTATTGTATTCGTAGGTCATATCAAAGGAATTATCCCTATCGACGAAACTGAGTTTGAAAACGGAGCACAATTGAGAGATGCCGTCGGTACAACAATCTATTATAAAGTTCTTCAACTTGACCGTAATTCAGCAATTTTTGGTGCATCAAGTAAACAAGCTATTGACCATCTTCAAGGACTGACTTGGGATCGGCTTCGAGAGAATATGATCATTGAAGCTAAAATTACTCGTGTCAATAATCGCTCTTTGCATCTGGATGTTGGAGCCATCAAAACATACCTTCAAGCGGACGAGGTATCCTATGAGTGGATCGACAACATGCATGATCGTTATAAAACTGGGGAGAGCATTCGGGTTAAGGTCATCGGATTGGAGAAGGAAAGTAAGACGCTGAAAGTAAGCAGCAAACAGCTTTATAAAAACCCTTGGCCAGAATGCGCTACCCGATACACGGAGGGCAATATCTACAAGGGCCGCGTTTCGGGCGTTGTTGAGTACGGTGTGTTCGTCAATTTATCAGAAGGGGTAGACATCCTGTGCCGGCAGCCGAAACCGAAGGTAGGTAAAGTTAAAAAGGGAGATACCGTGCGTGTTCGAGTGCAACGAATTGATGTTACGAAAAGTGAAATGGGTGGCAGTATCCAAAGTAAAGTGATTTAACTCTGATTGATTTGCCATTTAACGCCTTTACGATTTAAAACGAAACGAAGGGGAGGCCAACATGGTCTCCCCTTTAAAACAGGGAGGACATTCATCATGAGTTCGGATCTTTCGCCATTTCATATAGGCAACAAGTATTTTATAAATTGGGGACGGCAGCCCTCTGATACGATCAAACTAAAGCCCTCAACATTGAATACCGCACAACGACTGGTGGTAGAGAAGATGGGGTTCCTCTACTTTGCAACCAGGGTACAATTAGCGAAAATATTAAACCCTGGGAACATCAGACGAGGTAAAAAGAACGTTTCTTTCCTGTTGGATAAGGGATACCTGGTTGAGCACACGATGACAGGAAAAGAGAATAATAAAATGTTACCAATCTATAGCTTATCTAATCCGGCTCGTAAGTTACTTGGATATCAGAAGTTTCAAAAAGCTCTAACGGTAGAGGTTTTAAGTAAATTAATGGTTTCCCAGTTTTATTCACGCTTTTACGAGGTAGATCCAGCTACCCAGATGGAAGCCTCACATGTGCCGTTTGATGCCCTTTGCACAGTCCGAGGCATGCAATTTCAGATTGCCACCTTAAGAGACAAGGGCCAGCGTGAGAAGGTTCTGAATCAGATTCGGTTCGGGGATAATAAGGAAAAGGTTCTTATTGTCGCTAGTCAGTTTACTGAAGCAAACGCATTTCTAGATATTAAGGAAACTCATTTGTTTAGAATAACAACGGACCATAATCTTCTGAAAGAAGATCTCTCTGTTAGCTTCTCATATGTTGAAAATGGTGAGTTAAAATCTGAGCTTATCCCTCCATTTAAAAGTCGTCCCAAAGTGGTACAAGAACCAATCCAACCCGTATCAAATGAAGCTATTACACGTCTGTTAAGTGCTGTTAGCGAATAAAAAAAGCCCCTAAAGGGCTTTTTTATTTGTCAGCAGCTTTCAAAAGTCTATACACCATAACTGAAGCTTCTTCGATTGTAGTCGACTTTTTGGGATTAAAATTATTATTAGTATCACCTAGAATTATACCCATAGATCTCAGAAGTTTAATAGAAGACTGGGACCATGTTGAAAATTCTTTTTCATCCTCGAATCTAAAATAATCATAATTGTAATCAAACTCCGGTTTAGCCTTATCTAAGGCTCTTATGAGCATTACACTCATTTCTTCTCGCGTTATAAAATTGTTCGGACTAAACTTGCTTGGAGAGATACCTTTAACAATTCCTAGATCGTATGCTTTCAAGACTTCTGCGTTAACAGTGTCGGTAAAAGGATTTTTAGCTACTGTAGCAAGAGACTCACCCGTAAGTGCCTCGTAGAACTTAATAACTATTTCGCTAAATTTCTCTCTTGTTATTTTCGCCTTGAATGACTCATTAATAACTGGAGAGAGAAGTCCTTTTTTCTCCGCTTCGACCAATTCTGGCTTAGCCCACTCACTCGCGTTATTATACACTCCTGTAACAACAGAAGGTTTATTCTGAATTTCAATAATTTTTATTGGTGTTAAGATGTCCTTGGAAGTAGAAGAACTTAGGATGTTGTAGCTATTACTACCCCAACCCCAAATAGTATTATCATTGCGAACTACAAAAGTTGCTTTGTCCCAATCATTTAGAGATGTTGCTACTTTTGAAACATTTTGCATGACCATTTTTGGTGTGCCTACAGCATCGACTGAATCATTTCCAATTTGGCCATATATATTGCCTCCCCAACCCCATAGCTGTCCTTCGCTATCAATCGCCATAGAGTAATTCGCACCAACGCTCAAGTCAATAATGTCACTTATAATGAAGGAAGGCTCTTCTACGATATCAGGTAAGTTTTTACCTATCTGATAGGAGGGGTTTTTTCCCCATCCCCATACCTCACCATTCGTTTTTAACGCTATAACAAATGAATCGTAATCTGAACCTAACTGAACCTTTTCCACATTATCCATTATTTTAACAGGCCCGTTCTCGAGCTCAAAGCCTGCATCTATAGCATAGCTCATACTATTTCCATAAGCCCATAATTCATCTTTAGTCGTTACGATAAAGGTTCCGCTATCAGACGTCGATACCTGTTTTACGTTATCCATTACTTTTTCAGGTTGAGTGACCGGATTACCCCAAGCATTCATGGAAAACGCCCATAATTCATTTTTCTCATTAATAAAGCGATATTCATAAATGTTGTGAGCCACCTGTTTGACTTTTCCAATTCTTTTCAAGTCTACTTCATCATTAGAAAATCTATTTGATTTGTTTATGACTTCTCCGTTACTTTTAATTGCTATGTATCCACTAGATGAATCCAGACTAAATTGTTGAATGTCGCCCGCAACTTTCTTAATATTTGGGCTGCCATCCTGTATTGTAGTCCAACTCATTAAATCACCATTATTGCTCAAGTACATCGTTAAATTCCCAGATGTTTCAATTTGTTTAATGCTTGTTTCCGTGCTTAGACCTGAAGCTTGTGCTCTTTTACCGTTTAGTGCTGGTGTAACTAGCAGAAAACAGAGCAGAATAACTATTAATTTTCTCATGTTGTCCTCCCATAATTATGTTTCATTGAATGCATGAATTATAACACACAAATTAACATAATAATTCGGCAAACTTAAGGTTAGATGCACTTGAAAAAGTGAATTCATGTCAGTATAATTAGTTTATATTTAATTTTTGGATACCAATACAATCTCACAGTTTTTATGAACGTCTATAAGATGATGATAAAACCTCTGTGAAATGAATGGATCGATATACTACTGTATATTAAGAGCTATTGGTATAATTGCGGATTCATTTATGAAAGGGCAATGTTATGTTGAAGGATCTGTAAAGGTTTTACTTTTCCTATCTTAATTACTTGGTTTCTTCATGCTTTCGATAATTTAATTTTAAATACATAATCACTTTAGGTGATCTTCCAAAAAGTCTACATCCCAAACGGATGTGGGCTTTTTTTGCTTTATAAATTCAAAATTAAGGAGGAATCTCCTGTGGAGAGTACAAAACCAAAAAAACTTGATCAAGTAAAAGCTGTATTTACACAACAAAATCAGAACGAGACAAACCCGCTCACTATTTTTGTAGCATTATCTTCTTCAAAAGGGGAAGGTAACTATCTCGTTGCAGCTACTTACATAAAGGGACAGATTGTCATTGCACATGATTGTCCCGCAATCCAACTTAAACGATCGTGCTGGCATACAGAGGTGGTTTTGTATATCTTCCAGACTATCTTTAGTCATCAGCCAGAGATTGCATCGGCTAGAACTGTTTTCATGTCTAAAAAGATAACGATGAAAAGGGACTGGGTTCAGATCCCGCATTCATACATCCAAGGGGTGAATCAAAATGAGCACCGCAAGTTACTTGCCTGATATTGTGGAATATGCTGTATCGGCCGGTTTGCAAGTAAGATCCAATACACTTAATAAAGAGCAAACAGAATTTTGCTGTCCTTGGTGTGGTGAGAGCTTGTCCAAAGGCAAATATAAACTCTCATTAAACCGCTTAAAAGGTGTTTATAAATGCTTTACTTGTGCAGAACACGGGGGGATTCTAGATTTTATTCAAAAAATAGAGAACCGACCTCGAGAAGAGATCCTGAATGGCCTTCGTCAGAAAAACGGGGTTAATTTAGCGAAGCTCCAGAAGCGGAGAAATAAAAAGCATCCCGCTGAGTTATTAAGTGCTACTCAGCTTAAATTAATCGGTTTTTTAGATAATAGAACCCCTCAAAAGAAAGTTCGTGACAAGAACTATATAAAAAAAATCAATGATTGGATTTGGGCTGAATGGCTTCAATATCTTGACTCTAAAAAACGAGATGCATTGGTCCATTTAATTTTGTGCATTGAGAATAACCAGTTTCAGCAAGGTATTGAACACCTGGAGAACCTATCTAAAGAACTAGACCACAATTTGGTGGATGAAGTATTGGAGGCTTATGGATCTGGTAATCAATCACCTACCTGGGCTGAAGGAGTAAATAATATTTCTCGGGGACTCAAAGAGGTTTATCAATCATCTTTAAGACAATAACAAGAGAAGAGGCTAGTATCCTATGTTAAACCGTGTAATCCTTACGGGTAGATTAACTAGAGACCCGGATTTGAGGTATACACCGGCGGGTGTAGCTATAACGAAGTTTACAATCGCCGTAGACCGTCCATATAAGAATCAAGGTGAACAAGAGACGGATTTCATTCCGATTATAGTATGGAGACAACTCGCTGAGACCGTAGCAAACTACTGTAGAAAAGGTAGATTAGTAGCGGTTGAAGGTAGATTACAGGTCAGAAACTACGAAAATAATGAAGGAAAACGGGTATACGTTACAGAGGTTATTGCTGATAATGTTCGTTTTCTTGAATCAAACCGAAGCAATAATAACCATCAGACTAATCGTCAAACTGAATCTAATTCACGCTCAAATTATGATAATTCACAGTATGGGAATCCAGAGCCAATCGATATCTCTGACGATGATCTGCCATTTTAGAGAGCGTAACATCTGAGATCAGAAAATGCTTTAAGACCTCAGTAAAATCAAGGGGTTTTAAAGCATTTTAACTGTGTAATGGTAATCTTCATTTACGACCAGCATCCACGGTTTATTAAGATCGCGCGAT
>NZ_JABMCB010000153.1 GCF_013359935.1 Paenibacillus xylanilyticus | reverse complement strand
TCATTTTGAATCTGACGAGATTAAAAATCTCAATTGTGCTTCGAAATCATACAGTCAGATGACGTGTACCGATTTCTCAGCGTCGATCTTGCAAGCAAGATCGTTACTCACTCGTTGTTCAGTTTTCAAAGATCAAACTTCGTTTGCGTCCGAGTGTTGTTCTCTTCAGCAACTTTTATATCTTATCACATCCGAACCAATTTAGCAAGCACTTTTTTTTAAGTTTCTTTCGAAGCTTATTTGGTTTGCTTACCGCACCGTGTTTCTCGTGTTTTCTTGGCCGGAATTAGAATATACCATGTTCATATTTTTTATGCAAGTACTTTTTTAAAAAAAACTTCAATCTCGATTCTCCCCTCCCTTTCTTTGCTTATCTTCTATATATAGCACCATATATCATCTTAAACACTATCGCTTATACAAACCCTAACAAAAGCCAGGCAAGCCCCATCCTCCTCCATCAGGAAGATACAGTTGAGACTCGTATCTGGCTTTTTATAAAACTCTTTTCTTCTATATAAGACACGTTTCGAATCATGTGATATAAGCACTCCATCAAGAGACCGTTATAAGATGCGTTTACCGAGCAGTGAAGCGATCAGTTCTACACCTAATCTTGCGGTATGTCTATTGTGGTCAAACAGCGGATTTACCTCTACAAGTTCCATGGATGTTATCCGGTTTGTCGAAGCCAATAACTCTAGAGCAAAATGAGCTTCCCGGTAATTCAATCCGCCAGGCACCGGCGTACCGACGCCCGGAGCTTCACGAGGATCAAGACAATCCATATCAAAGCTAAGATGAATCCCATCACTTCCTTTTCCTGCTACGGCCAATGCTTGTTCAACAACACACTGTATCCCCATTCGGTCTATATCATGCATCGTGAAGCTTTTAATTCCATGTGCTCTAATCTGCTCTTTCTCATACTCATCCAGATCACGCAGACCAACGTATACCAGATTGGAAGGATTAATGAACGGACCCACTCCAGGAATATGAGACAAATTAAAGGCAGAATGCCCAAGCGCTGCTGCCAAACTCATCCCGTGCATGTTACCAGACAGACTGCGTTCTTCGGTATTCAGATCTGCATGTGCATCAAACCAGATTACACCCAGGTTGGAATAATGGGACGTGAGTCCGGCAAGAGTACCGATCGCCACACTGTGATCCCCGCCGAGAACAAGTGGAAAAGAGCCATCTGCCACGGCACGCGATACTTCAGTGCATACTCGCTCACTCACTTGTCGCACTTCATCTAAATACTTTACACGGTTACGCTCAATCGGAGCATCGGATACCGAAGGACATTCCACTCGCACTTCCTCTGAGAGAACCAATCCCAGTCTCGCAATCTCCCGCTTCAGTCCAGCTGTAATTAGCTCATCAGGGCCTAACTCAGCACCACCTCTTGCACCACCGAGACCAAAAGGAACTTTGATAATGGCTACCTGGCGTTGTTCCATAGATAACAGACTCGTTTCATTACAAGTACTTAGGATGTCCGCAGCTTCCGTTTTATGATTCCCCATTGAGGTCAGCTCCTTCACTGCTTAATTAAGAAGTAATGAATTTAATAATAAGAACCGATGGATACCGCCTAACCTAGACCTCAGTCTCTTAATACCTGTTCAATCCTCTCTACTGCCCAATTGATTTCATCCTCTGTAATGGTAAGCGGCGGCGCAAATCGAATCGTTGTTTCATGCGTTTCCTTGCACAGCAATCCTGCCGACATCAGTTGCTCGCAATACGGGCGGGCAGGCACATGAAGATCAACACCAATAAACAACCCTCTTCCACGTATCTCTTTCACAGCCGTACTCCTAATCCCCTCAAGTCTCTTCATAAAATAATTCCCAAGACGCTCCGATCGCTCCGCCAGCCGCTCATCTTCATAAACCTGCAGCGCTGCAACCGCCACTGCACAAGCAAGCGGATTGCCACCAAACGTGGAACCATGAGAACCTGGCTCAAACAAATTAAGAATCTCAGCATCCGCTGCCACAGCCGAGATCGGCATGATCCCTCCGCCAAGCGCTTTACCCATGATCCAGAGATCAGGCACGGCCCCCTCCCAATCAGAGGCAAAACGACGTCCTGTTCGTCCGAACCCTGTCTGGATTTCATCCGCTACCGTCAATACCTGCATCTCCCTGCATAGAGCAAAGGCTTCCGCAAGATAGCCATCCGGCGGAATGATTATGCCAGCCTCTCCCTGAATCGGCTCCACAAGAAATGCCGCAGTATAAGGAGTGATTGCTTGCCTCAACGCCTCGACATCCCCATAAGGAATAATCCGAAACCCGGGTGTAAAGGGACCAAAGTCTTTTTTGTACTCCGGGGAAGATGAGAAAGACGTGACAGTCAACGTTCTTCCGTGAAAGTTACCAGAGCATACGATAATCTCAGCTTGGTTCTCAGGTACTCCTTTGCAACGATAAGCCCATCTGCGCACTGCCTTAACCGCGGTTTCCACCGCTTCAGCTCCCGTGTTCATAGCAAGAATCTTCGATTTGCCTGTAAATTGCGAAAGTTTTTGATAAAAAAGAGAGGCTGCACTGCTGTGAAATGCCCGCGATGTCAACGTAACCAGGTCAGCCTGGTCCTTCAGCGCCTGAATAAGGACTGGATGTCTATGTCCATGATTCAACGCCGAATAGGCACTTAACATATCCATATACCGAAGGCCCTCGGGATCTTCAACCCAAACTCCCTCGGCCTTTTCAATGACAATGGGGAGCGGATGATAGTTAGGCGCAGCATAATGTTCCGACCATTCTAACCATTTTTGCGAGTCTGACATAACCCCCAGCACCTCCTGCCGATTTTGTATACAAAATACAATATCAATGTATGCTCTGCCATCCCCATTTACGACCCCAATACAGCTATTTCCACAACAGCCCGGTGGTTCCACATATTCATACACCATAGCCCCTGTTTAACGGGAAGTGGAAATTTTGCGTTCCACCCAGGCGAGCAGATTTGCCAGTGTAAATGTGATCACAAAATAGAGAGCAGCGGCAACGAGAAGCGGGGCAAGCGGTTGGAAAGTGACACCTTGAACAGCCCTGGCCGTATAGATAATTTCAGCAATTCCAATCATGGAAACAAGGGAGGAGTCTTTAATGATAATAATGAATTCATTGCCGATTGCCGGCAGCATATTGCGGAATGCTTGTGGTAGTATAATGTAGCGAAGCGTCATGCCATGAGTCAAACCAAGTGAACGGGAAGCTTCCGTCTGCCCTTTATCGATCGCCTGGATTCCAGCTCGGAACACTTCGGCCATATAAGCAGAACTATTCATGGTCAGAGCTACAACCCCAGACATAAATGCTGGCAGATTCACACCGATAACAGTCAGACCATAATGAATGATAAGAATTTGCACCAGCATCGGCGTGCCCCGAATGAGCTCGATATAAGCTGACACCACAAATTTGATTGGCCATACGCGTGATATACGCATCAGTGCAACAATAACGCCAAGGATCGTCCCCAGCAGGACACCAAAGAAAGATAACTCCAGCGTCACCCACGCACTTCGTGCGTAATCCTGCCAATGCTCCGAAAGAAAAGAAAAATCTAAATTCACGGCATATCCCTCACTCGCCCGGTTTAGTCACCGACCAACTCATTCGCTTCAACGACGAACCGTTCGATATCACCATTACTTTTGAGCTTTGCCAGAGTGCTGTTGATCTGATCAACCAACTCCTGATTTCCTTTTTTCACAGCGATCGCCGAACCGGCTTCATCTTCAGCTTGTTCAATCTTCACATCCGACAAGGCTAGCCCCTGCTGATTTTTCACATATTGTTCCGCGACCGGTTTCTCCAGAATAAGGGCATCCACACGACCAGTCTGCAATTCCAGGATCAACTCAGGAATTTTGGCCAGAGATGTAAGCTTGGCACCTTCTACTGCTTGAGCAATCCCTTCTTGAATGGAACTTTTCTGTACACCGACCAGTTTGCCAGACAGATCATCCAACGAGTTTAATGCATCACCTTCACCTTCCCTGACAAGCACGGCCTGCTCTGCATAGTAATAGATGTCCGTGAAATCAACATTCTTCTTCCGCTCTTCTGTAGGAGTCAAACCCGAAATCACAAAATCAACCTTTCCCGTATCGAGCGCCATTAGCAGACCGTCAAAATCCATGTCTTCAATCTTCAATTCAGCTCCCAGATCGGCTGCTATGGCCTTGGCTATCTCGATATCGAAACCTACAATGGTGTCTTTGCCATCCATACTCTTGTGAAATTCATAGGGTGCGTAATCTGCACTGGTACCGAGCACAATCACTTCCTTCTCTTTGGCATCTCCTCCAGCGGAGGAAGCAGGTTCCGAAGCGCTGCCTGTGGTTTGTTTCTGCCCACAAGCCGACATGATTACAACCATTAACATCAGTATCACTGGCAAAAGCACTCTTTTCACAAATCATACCCCTATTCTTTTTTTGGATGATAAGCATTTTAAATTTGTATACAATATACATAACACAATATAAGGGCTTTTATGTAAGTTATACTAACAAACATTTGAATTTTCAGCAATGGTTTTTACACATTTATGGACTTATATTCCAAATTAGCAGCAATACATTACATACACATGACGCAAAATAGGTATTTAAGTTTGCTTGCCCAACTTCCCCCTCGGTGTTAAGATGATAAAAACTTGTTACACCTGAACGGCGCACTACACTGGGCTTATGCCCCACACATCCTATCATCACTATATACAGAAGGGGGGATTCGGTATGGAAGTACCTAAATACCGGTCCTTGAAAGATCACGTTTACGATTACATTGCCCAGAAGATTCAGGATGGAACACTGCTTCCCAATCAAAAGATCAATGAAGCGGAGATATGCAAAAAGCTGGACATCAGCCGCACCCCCACAAGAGAGGCATTGTTCCAGCTTACATCAGACAATTTGCTGCAATACATTCCGCGCCGGGGATTCATCGTTGCACCGTTTGATTCCGGCAAGAAACTCGAATTCTCCCAGGCCATCGGGGTACTGGAGGCACTTGCTGCCACGCTCGCAGCAGATAATCTGAGAACATCTGACCTACTGGAGATGGAAGCACTCGTTGCGAGAATGGACGAGGACATCGCCCAGCTCGATCTCACCGCCTACAGCAAAGATCAATATCAATTCCACAACTTGTACATCCAGCGCTGCGGGAACGCAACGGTGATCGAGATGTTAAATACGCTGAAAAACAGCTTTATTCGCCAGTCGTATGTTAGTGATAATAAACCGAAGTTATCCAGTGTGCTTCAGGAAGTTAACGAAGAGCATCGCCAGATTCTAGGCGCTTTTCGCACCAAAGACAAACCGCAATTGGAGGCCCTTCTCAAACACCACTGGCGCATTATCGACAATGATATGCTGTAAAGCCTCCGTCTGCTATCAGCCCATCAGCAAAATGCAGCGCAAACAAGGCAACTCACGTCGTGGGTTGCCTTTTCTTTTACGTTTTCCCATACATCGACAACGTTCATAGCGTCTGAAACTCATCTTATCCCTTCTCTGTCTCGTTAAGCGGTGCTCTTGCTTCCAACACAGCGTACCCCAACTTTTTACCATACCTTGCGAGCAATCGATCATTGGTTTGACTCATTCGCCGGACCTGCTCATCCTCGAACAGCGCCATATCCAGCTCCCGGTGTGGATCATGATCCACACCCCATTTCCCAATGGAACGCGAATGCTCATGAACTGACACATCCGCAAATCCGCTCTGTTTGAGACGCTTCTTCCATTCCGTCATCGTAGCCAGTGTCCTCATACCGTAAAACCGCTTCAACCTGCGTCGCATCAGATCGGTCTTCCGTCCACACAATATCATCTCACGATCTATTAAACGTCCACCCGGTTTCAAAACTCGCCTATATTCGGCAAGCGCAGCGCGCCAGCGGGTAAATATCGTAACCGACTCTACAAACACCAGATCGAAGCGGTGATCCGGAAAGGGTAATGCAGTGACATCCGCCTGAATAAAACGAATATCCAGGCGTTCTCGTCTTGCTCGCCTCACTGCTTTCTCCAGCATTTCGCGGTGAAGATCAACCGCAGTCACCCGATAACCATTTCGTGCGAGATAACAAGCCGTTCTCCCTGTACCACATCCTACTTCCAGCACTTGACCATGCGCCGGGAGAGACAAGGAATCTATAAGTTGAACTGTTGCTGTAAATCCACCAGGATGCGCGCTTCCTTCACCAAGTTTTGCCAATAAGTCATGATAATCCACAATCTCCAGCTCCTTTCCTCCCTTCAGTGTATGGAGCAACTTCAAAAGCGGCACATCCCTATGCATTTTCCGGGTACTCGTCCATACCATTTCGTTCTTTTTTTACTATGATATACAAACCGTTGATTCAAGCGGCAAACCGCAAAATCTGAGGGGGATATGCATGCACAGAATTCATCCGGTATGTGAAGAGACGGTGTCTCCGCACGTAGGACGCCCTGTTTGTATGATTATGAAAGACGGCAAGCACATATACGGCACACTTGGGGGATGCCGGGATGGCAAGATTTATGTAAGCGGAAGTTTCGAAGGGCCACGTTTATGCTCTGTCAAATCCAAACAACAGCTCCGCAGAAAAGGGAAAAGCAACGCCGTTGCAGCCAAGAAAGTGAAGTCTTCAGCTTTCGGTCCTTACGGTTACGGATATGGCGGAGGTTATGGCTACGGGGCTGGATATGATCTTGCTCTGGTGACCACATTACTGCTGCTTCCATTCCTTTTCATCTAAATCAACAAACCCTTTTCACCTTTTATGCCTAGTTAACAGCAAAAATCCCCCACATTGCACTGCTGCAATAAGGGGGATTTTTGTTACCATAATCCTCTGCAAAATAAAAAAAGGCATTCGCCATAACGAATGCCAGGAACTTCATATTTCAAACCCTTATCTTTGCACAAGATGTCAGGTCTTAGTTAAAAAAAAACACCTCGTAAGAGGCGGGTAAGCTATGTTAAATCCGATTTCCTTTAGACATCGTTTTCAGGTTGCTATTCGAATTTTCAAGCAATGGCAGCATCCTAGTCGTGCTAACCATCTCAGAAGCACATATCGGACAAGTAGGCACGCTATCAAACGCAAAATTGTCCCGCATCCATCCTTTGCACGTATCACTCGTACACTCCCAGATTGCCGCATCCGCTTGTGGAATCTCTTCCAATGGCTTTTTGCGATTATACATGACTTCTACCCCCTTTGTTATGGAAAAACATCTAACCGACGTTATTTCACAGAAGCCTATACTTAGCTGAAGTTTTGCATCCCGCTTGGGCTACTGCCTCGACAACTTATTGGGCCGACTTTCATCTATCTGCTCAAAAAAAAGAAGCTGCCTTTACCATTATAACATGTTAAAGGCAGCTATGCTTTAATTACAGTTTTACAACTTCTTCTGCTTGAGGACCACGGTTTCCTTGTACAATTTTAAATTGCACGCGTTGACCTTCGTCCAGCGTTTTGAAGCCTTCGCCTGTAATAGCGCTGAAGTGTACGAATACATCTTCTCCGCCTTCAACTTCGATGAAACCGAAGCCTTTATCAGCGTTGAACCATTTTACTGTTCCGTTTTGCATGTGAATTACACCTCCAAATAAAGATTAACATGTTCCTTTGTTCTTTGCAGCAAGCAAATAAAAATTCACACATTGAAAAAGGTACCAGTCATAACCTATAAGTGATCGCCCTTTACAATATGTGAATTAGGTTTTCCACTCTCTCTACAACTTGTTCTTATTATAACTCCATTTCTGCCAAAAAGCAAATCTTTGTATTTTCTTTTCAAACAGCTTTGGAAATACATGTTATTGCTGCGTACTTGGACAAGTCTTGTTCAAAAGGTCTGCCGCTGTTGTGCGGTCTTATGAAAGGATATGCAGATTCGAACCAACTTATACATTTTTTATAAAAGATTTTGGCATGCATATCCATTTCAACTGGAATCACCTGTTCCAATACATCAATAAAACTACGTCCAGGCCCACATGAAGGCATCCCGATCCCAGGCAATTTGCCCGCCATGAAGTTTCCGGAACGCTTTCTTCACCTCTTTTGATAAAGAAGCATTGCCATTCTCATTTACAAAAACAAACTCATCGCCAAAATGAGTCTTCACATATTCAATTGCGGCTTCCTGACGGAGTGTTCCAGTAAATTTAATTTCCTGAACCATCCACTCAGCTACGTCCTGTGCTGTTTTTTCCATTCTTATCACCTGCCGTCTATCCCATTGTGCGGAGGAATGACTACAACAACCCCAGTCAGCCTTACCGCCAGACTGAGTATACCACGAGTACACCGCTGACGGTAAATGGAGCTGGCAAGCTACACTAACGAAGCACTTAATGAATAACCTTATGTCCTGTAGTCCCTGGATCAGATGAGGATCGTTTCGTTGTCCGGACACTAAATGTTAACCATATACAGTAAAAAACAAGAACAACTAATAGGAAAAGATCATACGGCAAGGTATTGGCATCCTGGAGGTCATCGCTCAGGAATTGAATCAGATTATGTATGAAATGAAACAGAATCAGGGGAATGATGTTCCCATTTTTGAGCATTAGCAGTGCCAGTACGGCTCCGAGCAGCAGTGCATAGACCAGTTGCAGCATCGTATCAGCCACGCTTTGGCCCGAGAGTGCATTCAACATATGCGTAACGGAAAACAAGATGCTCGAGGTCACTACCGCTGCCATTGCACTCCTGCGAAGTAATGTCTTGAATATGAGTCCACGGTAGACGGTTTCTTCCACAAAAGCGACAAGCAGGGTGAAAAAGACAAAAAAGATCACTTTCGTCAAAGTCAGTTCTGTAAAACCTTTCAGGGCGATTGTACCCAGTACAAGGAGTAACGGAATATAATACTTTACATGCAAAACCGGAATCGTCCGAAGCGAACGAAAACCGGTCTCCCCCCACTTACGCCGCACAGTTAGATAAATTATGAGTACAACAGCCATCGGTGTAAAAGACATAAGTACAGGCGAAGTATAGTCCAGCTGCTTCACTGTCGCTACAGCTCCTGCCGCAAATACAGCGAGCAAGAGCAGCAGTTCAATGATGATTACGATCAACACCGGTTTGCGCTCGGAAAAGGACGGATTTCTACCGGTTTGCGGGGATGTCATGGTTGGATCAGCCTCATTTCATCTTCATTTGTCGTTGTCATACGAAATGATATGACCATTTAGTTGTATCACATCAACGGAATTTCGAATATCCTTATTTGGATAAAATTATAAAAGTAACAAAATAGAGACTTTCTCCAACTTCTTTTCCCCTAAAATCAGGTATGGCTTGTGTTCCAAACTGTCATCATAGTAGTACGCAAGTTAGCGGCTGCAGGGTTACCTCAACTCCGCAACGTCTTATATAGAGAGAAAATAACGAACATGCACGATGCATAACAAATCAGGGGGTCACTATGAAAGAACTATTTCTGCGCTGGGGGCATCTGCTGGCTATACTGTGTATACCGCTTCAAGGTACCATATATGTAATCCTTGGCAGCAATACGGGGAACGATGTCTTCTACAATTACGCCTGGATCGATACACAAATTCCATTTATCAAAGAATTTATTTACCCATACATCAGTTGGATGCCGATTCTGTATCTTGGATTCATCTATTTGGGACTGACGAATAAAACGTTATTTTGGCGCACACTGCTCACATACAATGTCGGGGTGATTGCGGCCAACATCTGTTTCGCAGTCTTTCCAACGCATGTACCGCGTCCCTTGGTTGGCGGAACAGACCTGAGCAGCACGCTTGTACAGTTTATCTATGCAAATGATGCTCCGTTCAACTGTTTCCCAAGCATTCACTGTCTCACAAGTTATCTGCTGTTCATCATCATCAACCGGCACTTGAATTCCAGACCACTCGCGCGAATCTCCTGGTCCGTGTGGCTCTGGCTGATCATCGCTTCAACGGTGTTTGTGAAGCAGCATTCCCTGCTGGATGTGGCAGGTGGAATTCTGTTTGCGGAAGCAGCGTATTGGGCGGTTCATGTTTTCTTGGTTCGCAGCGGCCTTGCTCGCAAAAAAGCAAAGCAGCGCGTTGGTGCCACCAACACAAGCAGCAACGCCTAACATTTTCAAAGGCAGACATGAAACATGCTGCATGAAATCAAAAGAGGGCCGAGGCCCTCTTTTTTTAACATAAGTATATATAGAAGAAACCGATAAACTGTGGCCCAAATTCCGTGATGCATTCTTTCAAATGTTAGATTACCGGTGGACGCTCATGGAGCCAGTCGGAAGGCTGGGTTCCTGTTATGCGTTTGAATATCCGGTAAAAGTATGACAAATCACGATAACCAAGAAATTCAGCAATTTCCTGTATAGAGAGCTGCGACTCAGTGAGCAGAAATAACGCCCGTTTCATCCGCTGGTCATGTACATACTGGCTGATCGTTTGGTTCGTCACGCTTTTGAACAACGCTGCTGCGTAGTTGGGTGTCTTGCCAATCTCATCTCCGAGATCTTCCTTCGTCAGTTTCTCCCGGTAATGCCGCTCGATATATCGTTTCATTCGCTCTGCATGCATATGCTTCTCTGGTGGAATGACTCCCCGATCCAGTTCACGATTCACATAAATCAATACTTCCATCAATAAGGCCTGGCTCATCATGACATAATAAGACTGACGTTCCTGCCACTGCTGGTGAATCGCCTTCATGCGTTCATGGATTAGCTCGTAACATCCCGGTTTGTGGCGCACAACTTCCGTTCGTTCCAACGCAGGCAATGCGTCTGCCTGATCTCCTTGCAAATGCACAACAATTTGCGTATGCGTTACCGTGGGAATGCTTTTGCCATAATAGGAGACACCACCAGGAATCAAGAGCAATTCACCCTTCTCCATGATCTGTTTCTCACCGTTCACCCAATATACACATTTCCCATAAGTAACCAAGCTCAGTCGCCATATCCCTTCGGACTGCACTGCTTCTTCGTACCAACCGACACCATTAATGTGCCGGACTTCTAACGGAGTGATCATAACACACCTCATTACTGGACTATACTCCAATCATTGTACTATAGTTCATACCCTGATTCGACAGAAAACGCTACAATACACACATAAGCAAAACATATGAGGAGGAAATCAGCATGTTGAAAACAAAGATTATTTGTACTATGGGACCTGCTTGTGACTCGATCGAAACATTGAAGGTAATGATTCAGGAAGGGATGACGGTTGCCCGTCTGAATATGGCTCACGGCGAGCTGGAAGATCACGTTACCCGGATCAACAACATTCGCAAAGCGGCTTCCGAACTGAACAAATATATACCCATTATGATGGATATCAAAGGACCTGAAGTTCGTATTGGCAAACTGAAAGAAGCATCCTGCCACCTGCAGGCTGGCAAAGAACTGATCCTGACAACGGAAGAAATTCTTGGTGACGCAGAACGGATCTCGGTAAACTACCCGGAACTGAATCTCGTTGTGAAACCTGGCGATCGCATCCTGATTGATGATGGTCTGGTAGATCTGACTGTACTCTCTGTAGAAGGTTCGGATATTCATTGCAAAATCATCAGCGGAGGCATCCTGAAACCACGTAAAGGTGTAAACCTGCCAGGGATCAAAACGACACTGCCGGGTGTAACCGAGCGTGACGTCATGCATATCGGATTCGGAATCGAAAACGATATCGAAATTATTGCAGCTTCTTTTGTTCGTAAAGGCGATGACATCCGTGAAATTCGCAGCATTTTGAAAGAACGCGGTGCTGAGCACGTACAAATCATCTCCAAAATCGAAAACCAGGAAGGTATGACCAACCTGAACGACATCATCGAGGCATCTGACGGTATCATGGTAGCTCGTGGTGATCTCGGGGTTGAAGTACCGATTGAAGACGTACCTATGATGCAAAAAGAAATGATCGACAAATGTAACCGTGTCGGTAAACCGGTTATCGTTGCTACACACATGCTGGAATCCATGCAGGTTAATCCGCGTCCAACACGCTCCGAGGTCAGTGACGTTGCAAACGCAGTACTCCAAGGCGCAGACGTTGTCATGTTGTCAGGTGAATCGGCCGCAGGTAAATATCCTGTACAATCGGTTCGCACGATGGCTGCTGTTGCCCGCCGTGCAGAAACGATGATTGATTACAAAGAGCAATTTGGACAAAAGTCAGCTCAACAAGTAGCCGACATTACAGAAGTAATCAGCCAGGGAGCTGTAAGCTCTTCCCTCGTACTGAATGCCAAAGCGATTATTACTTCAACAGAGAGTGGCTTCACGGCGCGCATGATCTCCAAATACCGTCCAAAGGCGCCCATCATTGCTGTTACTCAGCATGAAGAAGTACTCGCTAAAATCTGCCTGCTCTCCGGTGTCATTCCGGTTATGGGCGATAAAGTAACGACAACAGACGAAATGTTTGAGTCCGCTACACGTAACGCAATCAAAACGGGCTATATCGAAAAAGGTGACATCATTGTATTGTCTGCAGGTGTACCTATCGGCCAATCCGGTAATACAAACCTGATCAAGGTTCAACAAGTCTAATTCATTTCACGCAGTTAAATTAAACAAATAAAATCCACCGAGGCTCAAATGCCATCCGGTGGATTTTTTATATCAGACTATAGTTTATAACGTTCTACCAGCCAAAATTCAATGTCTTTCCTGTTTCGGCCCAGGATTTGATACTGCTCAAAATCATCCACCAGCTGCTCTGCGCATTCGCAAAGGAAGGATGGTTGTCTGTAAATTGATCATTGATCAAGGTCAGCTTCGTACATTCGCCCACGGTCTCGAGCTGGAAGACCACTCTGGATTCAAGCTCGGTATGATTCGCATGGTACGATGGTCCGGGATGCTCACGATAACTGAGTCTGGACAACGGTTCAAATTCCAAAATATCACCGTACACATGGACTGTTTCAGTACCATCATTGCCAGGCCCTACATAAGCAAACGGCTGACCCGGTTGAAAATTGGAACGAAGTTCACTGCCAAAGAAACTGCTTCGTGTGCCGTCAGGAGAAATCAGGGCATTCCACACGTCTTCCAGCCCGGCATTGATATAAAATTCATATTTCAATTCCATGAACTCACTCCCCTATGCATTGGATGTGCGATCTACCAACTCGCATACCTATCCTACCGTTATACCCTTAACTTCGTATTGTAAAAACACGACAACGGAAAAATAAAATTCATTTTTGAATGCTGACAGCCCCATCCATATACAAGGATTATATCCCCGTATAGTGCTTTCCCAGAAGATCAGATATACTAAAATGGAATGAAATAACAGCTTGTTCCTTATGTATTGATAGGGCTGCCACACCAAATGCAGAGGGGATGAACAGAATGGATTCCACAACTCATTTCAGCAGGCCCAGCATGGGACTGTTGAATCTGAATGAAGGCGATAAAAGATATCAGCTGACACGGCATGCTCCTTCCGAAGCACTTAGCCCTTTTGTTAAACATTTCTGGGTGGTATCGTGGGATCTCAATGGACTTGATCCGTATCCCCAACATGTGGTGCCGAATCCCTGTGTCAATCTGGTCATAGAGCGGGGCAACACCTTCTTCTTCGGACCTTCCGGACGAAAATTCTCCTATTTGATCAACGGAAAGGGCAGTGTGTTTGGTGTGAAATTCAAACCAGGTGGATTCTATCCATTCATTCGGGTTCCTGTCTCATCACTGTACAGACAACCCATGGAGGTTTCCGGTGTTCTTGACGTCAGCGCTGAATCATTGGAAGAACGACTGCTTGGAGATGGCTGTGATGCGGATAAAGCCCGTTATATGGATCAGCTTTTATGCGCACACCTTCCAGCTGAGGATGCGCAAGCGAGGCTGGTTCACAATATCGTGCAGCAGATTGAGCTGGATCGCGAGATGTTGAGAGTGGATGACCTTTCATCTTCTTGGAACATTCACACCAGAAAACTCCAACGTCTGTTTAATCAATATGTGGGAATCGCCCCCAAAACCGTAATCAAGCTGTATCGTCTGCAAAATGCCGCCGATCTGATTGACCGCGGTCTTCACTGCGATCTGGTTAAGCTCTCTCAGGAGCTCGGATATCATGATCAGTCCCATTTCATCAAAGACTTCAAATCGATTATCGGGAGTACGCCCGAAGAATACGTCAACTCACGAAAAAACCTGTCCTCAAATATCAGGACAGGCGGATAACTTCAATCGTATCACCCGTATGGATTACACCTTCCCGTTCAACCGAACAGACGATACCGCGTTTTTTGCGGGCGGCTGGCACGAATTTTTTACGCAAACCATCCTGTTCATACACTTGCTCAATGACTTTTCCCGGATGTAAACAAGGAAGATTCTCCCCTTCGCATATCAAACCCGTTCCATCAGGAAACAGAAGCCGCGTTCCGGCAGGCAGCTCAGTCAATTGATCAATGCCTCGGACCAGCATGTTGGCCCCAAGCCATTCCGGACGCACTTCAGGAATATTCATTTTCTCGGCGATAAGAGCACATTCCTCTTCAGAAACAATACTGATCTGCCGACGATTGGCAATCGGTGTGCCTCGCTTATATATTTTCTGTCTGGAGTCCGCTGGACGCAGCAGACCGTAATGGCGGTCTCCCGGAATACCAGCGAGCTCAATATCAATAAAGGGTACTACCCGTGTAATAAATGTCGACGGATCATCCGCAAGCAGCACAAATTGAACGGTCCCTATGCCAATCCCCTCTTTTCCATGAGCTTTTCATTTTCCATGATATACATTATTACCCAATGGGGATATTTCAGCAATCGGCATATGTTGATCTTGAGACCTGACTCGCGCTGAGCATCATTCGTCATGTAAAATCTGCTGACTTCCTTCCCTTCGGTAGCATCGGCCCCAAAATGGACGCCCCTGCCAGAAACAGCACACCACTCACGGTAAATACCGTCACTAGGCTTAACTGATCCATTAAATAACCTGCGAGCGACATGCTAATTACCATCATGCCCATAAATACTGGGGTAACCGCTCCCCCCACACGGCCAATAAAAGCTGTATCCGTATTACGCATGATCATCGTCTGAATCCCTACATGAATCCAAGGGTAAAAGAATCCATTGATCATCTGTGCCGCCATGGTAAGCAGAATGCTCTCGGACCATCCCATCATAACCGTTCCCAATGCACTGAGTAGCAGCCCTACAGCGAGCAGGACCTGCGGCTGAAGCTTTTTGGCTGCACTCATGATAACCCCGCCTCCAACCAGCATGGCCGCTCCATTAACCATGAGCAACCACTGAAGAAAGGTTTTGTCCTGGCCCAGATTATCGATGGCAACAAAAAGCATTAACGGCTGAATCAATCCTGCTGCAAGCCCGGATACAGCAAAGGTCATAACCAGTGTCCGCAAGGCCGAATTCGCATACACATATCGAAATCCTTCAGCCAGCTCTTGACGAAAAGACCCCTGAATGACTGCACCTACAGACGTCATTTCATCCTTAGGTAACCGCGAAAGGACAAAACCCGAAACGAGGAACATCACCGCTGTAACGACAAGAGATACTTCAATCCCGTAGTTCTGATAGATGACCGTTCCGATCATGGGGCCAACCACCATAAAGACCGCCACCATTGTTTGGAACATAGCCATTACTCCCTGCAGTTCCTCACCCGGCACGTGCTGCTTGAACAGCTTCATTGCCGAAGGCTGAGAGAACTGGGAAAAAACAGCCGACACCAAGGTACCCAGCAATACTGAATACCATGGACCAAACATTAATGCAACCAGCACAGCCACCGCAGACAATGAGGAGAGCACATCACACCACACCATGGTACGCTTGGGCCTCCAGCGATCAGCAAACGTTCCTCCGATGATGGCAAACACAAAAATCGGTGCATACTCCGCTACAGAAATCCAAGATACGGCCTGCGGGTCATTGTTGGTCAGATCCGTCACATACAACAGAATGGCAAAATTGCGTATCCAAATCCCCAACTGCAAAAGAATTCGCGAAACGACAATCGTTCGCACATACGGATTACGAAACAACTTTAACTCCTCCTTCAAATTTCGCCAAACATAATTAAATTTAATTTTGTTTGTTTATTTATAGACAATATATAATAATGTTTGTTTATAAGCAACAAGTTTATCAGATTGTCCACTTTGGATATATTTAATCACACAATTAATTTGTGCAAAATTAAATTCACACTTTTAGTTCTCGTTACGAACATTTATACTGAGAAGGCAATGAACTAAAATACATAAAAGAAAGCTAGGTGTTCCCATTGATTGGTGCAATTTTTGTAGCTCTCGTAGCCATTGAACACATCTATATCCTGGTGATGGAAATGTTTATGTGGACCCGCCCACGCACAATGAAAACCTTCGGTCTCACTCCTGAATTAGCAGAATCGACCAAGTCTCTGGCTGCCAATCAGGGGCTATACAATGGATTTCTCGCGGCGGGGCTAATCTGGGGGCTGTTGTACCCCGACCCCATTGTTAGTCAGCACATTCAGATCTTCTTCCTGGCTTGCGTAATCATTGCAGCCCTATATGGAGGGGCGACAGCTTCGCGGTCTATTATCGTCAAACAGGGATTGCCTGCGATTATCGCACTGCTCTTGGTCCTTTTCCTTTAATCACCGCATGCTTGGCAGCTCGCCGCCCTGATTCATTACAAACCAAGCATGGTATGGTAAGGTAATAGTGGCAACAAGTCATGCCAATCACCGTGATTGATCTGGAAAGGAGAACGTCTCATGGGACTGTTTGACAAGCTTCGGCGTCGCAAAAAGGAACCTGTACCCGCAGGCGGAGCCGTGGAATCTTCTTCGCATAGTGAAACCATTGTTGGTTTTATACTATTGGAACAGGATGACTGTGATTTTGATCGCTTCATCCAAACGATGAAGAATGATTGGGATATTCATATCGATGAGAATTCGGAAGAGGGCAATCTTTTCTTTGAGGTAGATGGAATGCAGGTGGTATGTGCTCATATCGGTGCCCCTGTCCCCAACCACGAAGTGGAGGAGAATGCCAAATTAAATATATTGTGGCGTGAAGCGGAGCAAGTTACTTCCAGGCATCAGTCACAGATTATCGTTTCTGTTCTGAACGCAGCGGATGCCATCCAGGGACATATCCTGTTTACCAAGACAGCGAGCGCCCTGTTGCAGCTTGACCACGCACTCGCCATATATTTGGCGCCGCTCGTTGTCGAGGCACGTCAATATGTGGAGACGAGTCACAGTCTCAAGCAGGATGAGCTGCCGGTCTCCCTTTGGATTTTTATCGGTATGTACCAGAGTCCTGAAGGCGCTTCAGCCTATACGCATGGATTGCGAAACTTCGGAAAAGAAGAGATCGAGATCATACATTCAGCCAACCCGTTAAGCGATGTTTTTGAAATGATGTTCATGGCCATGACTTACGTGATTGAAAATGATGTCACTTTGCATGACGGAGAGACTCTCGGATTTACAGCCGAGCAGAAGCTCCCGATCACCCGGTCCAAGGGAATAGCTGCTGAAGGAACCAGTTTGAAGATTGGATTTTAGTTGAGCCGTTTGAATTACATGCTGCAAAATGCAGCATGTATGAAATGAAAAGTTAGATTTTTCAATAAAAAATGAAGTGCTTATTGTAATCTCGATGGCATATATATTAACACAGGAGGGAATATGTTTGTTGACAAGCATATTCCCTCCCCCTATAATCTAAAAAAACACCAGCTTCTACCTGTTAGCAGCTTAACAAATGAGGGATTTCGTTGGTTCAATCCATTGATCGCGCAATGCATATTGTTCAGCTTCTGTTATCCGGAAACACCCGCTCCGGCTGGGCCATATCAGACATCTCAGAACGTGTAGGCTTGCCTCTAAGCACCACCCACCGGCTCATCAGCTCCATGATGGAACACGGACTTGTCACGCAGATTCCGGATACCAAGCGCTACAAAACCGGGTCACGCTGGATGGAAGTCGGCCTGCAGCAGTTGGAGGAATCCGATATGCGCCTTGCTGCGAGACCCATCATGGAACAATTGGCCGATGAAGTTAAAGAAACTGTATTTCTGAGCATGCCTTACGGGCTCTACTCCATGGGCGTGGACAAAGTAGAGAGCCAAACCAAGCTTCGCGTGGTAGAAAACCTGGGCGAGCGCATCGCCATGCATATCGGCGCACCCAACAAGGCCATGCTTGCCAGCATGGACCCCAGAGAAGCTGAGGCCATTCTCATTCGACTCATCGATGACACCAACAAGCGCAATGAGCTGTTGCAGACATTACCCTCGATTAAGCAGGCCGGCTATTGTGTCAGTTATGCGGAACTTACCGAAGGGACCGTGGCCATCTCCTCCCCCATTATGGGATTCGGCCGCAAAGTAGAGGGAGCCATTGGCATTGGTGTTGTCAGTTACCAGCTCACGGATGAACGGGTTGCCTTTCTTGGCAAGCTGGTCACCCATGCGGCGCTTGAAATATCCAACCGGATTGGCGGATAGCCCGCCTGATCCGGCCTGTACCGGGTCTCATTTTCAAGAAGTCTGTCTCTTCACATTCAACGATTCAGCCCCTTACATCATGACCACTTCACTCAACCCTACATCAAGATATTCAACCAGCACTCCAGTTACACACACTGATCCGCCTTCCTGAAGCTTTATTGTCCATCATCTCTGTCACTATAATCGGAAACACTTTCCGCATTACGGAAATTCCACTTGACATGAAAAGAGGGATTCGATGAATAACGTACAGACCACCATTGAACAGACAGAACGCTTGGGAGCACACAATTACCACCCCCTTCCCATTGTAATCGCCCAAGCAGAAGGCGTCTGGGTCGAGGATCCGGACGGCAAGCGTTATATGGATATGCTTAGCGGATACTCCGCCTTGAATCAAGGGCATCGTCATCCCCACATCATCGCAGCACTGCATAAGCAATCCGCCAAGGTCACACTCACCTCGCGCGCCTTCTACAATGAACCTTTAGCCGAATTACTGGAGAAGCTGACCCAGTACACCGGCAAAAATATGATTTTGCCCATGAATACAGGTGTCGAAGCTGTAGAGACTGCCATCAAAGCGGCACGGCGCTGGGGTTACCGGGTAAAAGGAATTCCTCAAGGGCAGGCCGAGATTATTGTCTGTTCCGGCAATTTTCACGGGAGGACCCTTACGGTAACATCATTCTCCTCCGAACCTTCCTATCGGGAGGATTTTGGTCCATTTACACCGGGCTTTACCATTATTCCTTACGGTGATATTCGAGCTTTGGAGCAGGCCATCACAGCAAACACAGCAGCATTTCTCGTTGAACCGATCCAGGGTGAAGCTGGCATTGTCATCCCACCGGATGGGTATCTGCAGCAAGCGGCGGCGCTCTGTCGTCAGCATCATCTACTGCTCATTGCTGACGAGATCCAAACCGGATTTGGCCGAACCGGTAAACCCTTTGCCTGTGATTGGGAAGCAGTTGTCCCAGATATGTACCTGATGGGCAAGGCATTGGGCGGCGGTGTACTCCCTGTGTCTGCTGTCGCTGCAGATCGCAGTATTCTCGGTCTGTTCGAGCCCGGCTCCCACGGTTCCACCTTCGGCGGCAACCCGCTGGCTTGCGCCGTAGCCATAGCCGCACTTCAGGTGACTGAAGGTGAAAAACTGGCTGAGCGCTCTCTTCGGTTGGGCGAGCAACTCCTGTCCAGGTTAAAGGCCATTAACCATCCGATGATTATTGACATCCGCGGAAGGGGATTATTCATCGCCATTGAGCTGAGCTGTCCGGCAAGACCTGTATGTGAGAAGCTGCAGCACGCTGGACTGCTCTGCAAGGAAACACACGAGCATGTTATCCGCCTGGCACCCCCACTCATAATTTCCGAAGAAGACCTGCACTGGGCTGCAGATGCCATCATCGATGTTTTTGCCAGTCTATAACCAGAGCACACGTTTTCTTGCGACTCATCTGCACCATCATTCCATAAGAAGAGGTGTTCCCTATGAAAAAATGGTCTACTCCACAACAAATCGCCGCATTGCTAAGCGATCTGATCCGCATCCCGAGCATCAGCGAATCGGAAGCCGAGGCTGAATTTCCTCTTTTTATCACACAACAACTAAGCGAGCTCGATTATTACAGACAGCATCCCGAATATCTTCAATCCCATCCCACTGGAGATGGCCGCACACTCGTAACCGCTTTGGTCAAAAGCCAAATACCCACTGCACGAACGATTATTGTACTCAGCCATTTCGACGTGGTAGAGGTGGATTGTTACGGAGACTGGAAGCCTTATGCCTTCAATGTGGAGAAACTGACAGAACTTTTCCACAGCAACAAGGAGCGTCTGCCGGAGAAAGTCCGGGCCGATATTGAGACGGATGATTGGATCTTTGGACGTGGTGTAATGGACATGAAGTGCGGTCTCGCCCTCCAGATGTCCATGATCGAACGAGCTTGTCACGGAGAATTTGACGGCAATCTGCTGCTGCTTGCAGTCCCCGATGAGGAGGTTAATTCTGTTGGCATGCGCGCCTCCATTCCTGTATTGCTCGAACTTGCCAAACGCCACGGCCTGGAATACGCACTGCTGATTAATTCGGAATCCCATTTCGGGGATGGTGATGAAAGCGGACGATATCTGGAGAAAGGCTCGATCGGCAAAGCACTGCCCGGATTTTTGTGTTACGGCAAAGAAACCCATGTCGTTTATCCATTTAAAGGTCTCAATGGCAACTACATGGCTGCCGAAATTACAGCCGAGCTGGAGATGGACACCACCTTCTGCGAACATGTTGAGGGGCAATCCACTCCGCCTCCAACCAACCTGATTCAACACAGCATGATGAATGCCTATTCGGTAACGATCCCCTATCGTGCTGTGACCATGAGCAACCTTCTGCTGCTGGAGAAATCGGTGGATCAACTGATCGAACCCCTGCTGGATGTGGCGCGCCGCGCCGCTGCCCGTATTGAACAGAAATACCATGCACGCGCATCCGCCTACCTTGGTGATTCCTCAGAGGAGACAAACATTCAGGTAAAGGTGATGACGTATGAAGAGCTGCTCCGTTATGCCCATCAAACCTATGGTGAAGAGCAGGTAACAGCCGTCATCCAGGAGGCACTTCATCGCAACCCTGAAGCGGATGACCGCGGTAATACCTCAGCCGTTGTTGATGCTCTATCTCTTCTGTGCAAGGCTCTGTCTCCCATGATCGTGCTGTTTTTCGCGCCGCCTTACTACCCGCCAAACAGCTCGTACCAGTCCCAGATAGTGACTGAAATATGCAACAGCCTGTCCGAGTATGCTCTGGCACACCATCAGTTCGAGCTTCATCATGCCAACTTTCATAGCGCCATGACTGATCTGAGTTATGTAGGCTCCACTTCAGGCACAATTTCACATGACCGCCTGGCAGACAACATGCCGCTGTGGAACAAGGGTTATTCCATTCCGCTGAACGAAATGGAGCAGCTCGCCATACCTGTCATGAATTTGGGTCCTTACGGCAAGGATGCGCACAAATGGACTGAACGTCTGAATGTGCACTATGCCTTTGTTACGATGCCTGATTTGCTCTCCACCTGCATTACCATGGCGCTTGCAGCCGGAGCTTCTACACAAGCGGTATAGTTTCATATCGTACAGACTTCATAATACGACTCATGTTGACAGTATTCATGGTAAAAATGTATTACTTCAGCTATTAATGTACATTAATATGACACAATAAGTGATTTAATTATAAAACTCCGAACATTTTAGGGTGAATAAAAGATTTTGCGTCACTCATATGTTATTCTAATTGACACCGAATAACTTCTCTTTTATGATGTAAGAAAAATATCAGCCTGATCACACTCTATCACTTGGTAACCCTGTCAAGAGCGACCCGACTTATTGCTTGTTATATTTTCGGAAAAGTTTTCCGTATTACGGAAAGAAACAATTTCAAGCTAAATCTCACCGGAAGACGGAACGCACTAATGCTCACTCTCCACGCAGAGTATGCCCGCATAAACGGCGTTCCGGACCGTAAATCAGGAGGGAAGCGTGTGGGCAGATATATCGCAAGGCGAGCGGTCACCGGAACGCTGACTGTCATCGTGGCCATAGTGTTTAGCTTTTTGCTTATCCATCTCGCGCCTGGAGACCCCGTCAGCATTTTGTCAGGCCGGGATAACCCTTCGCCGGCAATGGAGCAGGCTCTGCGCGAAAAGTACGGGTTGGACCAGTCCGTCGGCATGCAGCTGCTCACGTATTTCAAAAACCTGCTTCAAGGAGATCTGGGACAGTCTATCTCCAATAATCGACCCGTCACCGAGATGATTGGCGAACGGATCGGACCTACCCTGCTGCTGTCACTCACCACGGCGATACTCTCCCTTATTATCGGAACAGCACTGGGAATCTACTGCGCCCGGCGCGCAGGCTCCAAACTGGATACTGCCATGAACGGCATATCCTATCTCTTCGATGCCATGCCAGGGTTTTGGCTTGGCATGATGCTCATCATGATTTTCGCTTCATGGCTGAATATCCTTCCCACCGCAGGCATGGTTGACCTGAGAGGCGGGTACACGGGATTCGTCCATGTAATGGATGTCATGAAACATCTCATTCTGCCAGGAATGACGTTAACTCTGATCAGCGCCCCCTACTTTTTCAGAATTGCCCGCTCTTCCGTACTTCAGGTCATGTCAGAGGATTTTGTAACCACACTACGGGCAACCGGCATGAATGAAGGCCGGATATTCCGCAAATATGTTTTCAAAAATGCTGTACTTCCTACCATCACTGTTTTCGGGATTACATTAGCCTATATCTTCACGGGTGTAGCCATCATCGAAATTGTCTTCAGCTGGCCTGGCATGGGCAGCTTCATGCTCAAGGCAATCAGCAGCCGGGATTACCCACTGCTTATGGGCATCTACCTCATCTTATCCATCTCGGTTGCCGTCACCATGATTATCGTTGATCTGCTCTATGCATTTATCGATCCCAGGATCAGGTACAAGTAAGGAGGCCATGTCCCATGGAAACGACAATAACCACACAAAGCTCCTTCAAACGGATGGTTCATACAGTCAATGGCATTCTTCCACTAAAAATAGGTCTCGGCATTCTGGCCTTGCTGGTGTTGGTCGCCATCTTTGCTCCACTTATAGCTACGCATGACCCATATGCACTTGGTGAAGAACTGACAGCTCCCCCTGGGGCCGTGCATCTGCTCGGTACTGATGGACTGGGGCGTGACGTATTCAGCATGATTATCTACGGTGCAAGGACTTCACTGCTCATTGGCGTAGTAGCTGCTCTGATCTCCGGGGTCATCGGTACCCTGCTCGGCGGTATCGCCGGATTTTATCGTGGACCATTGGACAAAGTGCTCACCGAGGTCAACAATATTTTTCTCATCATGCCTACCTTCTTCCTCATACTTCTCGTCATTGCCCTGTTTGGCAGCAGCATGCTGAATGTCATGCTGATTATCGGCTTAACCAGTTGGGTGGGTAATGCCAGGCTCATGCGTGCACAGGCAATGTCACTGCGTGAACGAACCTTCGTACTTAGCTCAACAGCCATTGGTGAGAGCCGCATTCGCATTTTATTCAAACATATCATTCCCAATGGCATTTTCCCGATTATCGCCAACACCACCATGAACATCTCCGGTGCCATTCTAACCGAGGCAGGTCTCAGTTTCCTTGGATTGGGCGATCCCAACGTGGTCAGCTGGGGACAGATTGTTTTCAACGGACGTGCCTATCTGACTTCCGGCTGGTGGATCTCTACCTTCTCCGGCTTGACCATTGTGATTACCGTGCTGGCATTTTATCTGATCGGAGACGGATTGAATCGCATACTCAGTCCCAAGCTGCGCGGCCATCACTAGACTTCATTACTTATAATCCACTAGGCATCCCTGCAGTCCATCCCCACAAGAGGAGGCAAACATTATGCCCATGGTTGAATTGAACAATCTCAGCGTCACCTATAAAACGAAACAAAGACATGTCACTGCCGTGGACCGGGTGTCGTTAACCATCGATGAGCGTGATTCCATCGGCATCGTTGGCGAATCAGGTTCCGGCAAATCCACACTGGCCATGGCTATTCTCCGATTGCTCCCCGAACAGGCAGCCGAAGTTACAGGTGAAGTGCAGTTTAACGGAACTGACCTATTATCACTTAACGAAAGCGAGCTGGCTCGTCTGCGTTGGACTGAACTTGCTGTCGTGTTTCAGAAGTCAATGAGTGCATTAAGCCCGGTACATCGCATAGGTGTCCAAATGTCTGACATTTACCGCATGCACGAAACCAAAGTCTCCAAGCGTGAAGCAAGAAGTCGCATGGTTGCGCTGCTGCACATGGTCAATCTCCCGGAACGTGTATATGACCTGTATCCACATGAACTGTCAGGCGGCATGATGCAACGGGTTGCAATCGCGCTCAGTCTGATGCACCAGCCCAAGCTGCTCATTCTTGACGAGGCCACAACGGCTCTTGATGTCGTGACCCAGGGTCAGATTTTGGATGAAATGCTTGAATTGGAACGTAAACTGGGCATTACTCGCATCATGATTACTCATGATATGTCGGTGGTGGCCTCTGCCTGCAACAAGGTTGCTGTAATGTATGCAGGACGAATCGTGGAAACGGGACTGGTGAAACAGGTACTGACTCACCCCCTTCATCCTTATACGCAAGGATTATTAAGGTCCATTCCGTCGTTTACGGGGGAAAAGGAAAATGTTCGTGGCATTCCGGGTTCCATTCCCGATCTGGCACTCTTGCCTACCGGATGTATTTTCGCCAGCCGCTGTGATCATGCCGTAGAGCTATGCCGCCAAGTCAATCCGGACGAAACCTTGTTCCAGCAAGGGCATCGCGTGGCCTGTCATCTCGTTGGAGGTGAACTCGCACATGCCCACTAATTCCCCCAAAGCGATTGTAGCCCAGGATCTGGTCAAGTATTACACGCAGCGCAAACGCATGGTCATCAATGGCAAAGTATCACGCAAACAGGACGTCAAATCGGTCGATGGTGTCAGTTTTTCTTTGGAACAGGGGCAGGTACTTGGCGTTATTGGCGAGAGTGGCTGCGGCAAATCCACACTGGGCCGACTGCTCACCAAGCTGGAGGAGGTTACGTCAGGGCAGATCAATTATGCAGGTGTTCCCTCACAAGAGTTGTACAAACGGAGCCCATCCGAATTCCGTCGTACAGCCCAGATGATCTTTCAAAATCCGTTTGATACGTTCGACCCTCGCTTCACGATTGCCAAGATTCTGACAGATACCCTGAAACTGCATCGAATAGGTCAAAATGATGCCGATCGCCTCGCGCTATGCTCGGAACGAATGGAGCAAGCCGGACTGCGTCCTGCTTCCGACTTCCTGTATCGTTACCCGCATCAGCTATCTGGTGGTCAACTGCAGCGCATATCCATCCTGCGCTCGATGCTGCTCAATCCTCTTTTTATCGTAGCGGATGAACCTGTATCCATGCTCGACGTTTCCGTTCGGGCCGATATTATCAATATGCTGACTCACGTCTGCCGTGAAGAGAATACGGCCATGGTGTTTATCAGCCACGACATTGTATCCACCCGTTATGTATCCGATCAGGTTGCTGTCATGTACCTGGGGCGTTTCGTGGAAACTGGCCCCACAGATGAAGTACTTCATCATCCGAAGCATCCATATACCAAAGCACTCATCGCCAGTTCATCCAAACTGGAGTCCATTGGCCAGCCGCAGGAAACGATTCGGATCCAAGGTGAGCCTCCAACTCCCATTCATACCGGTCCAGGCTGCTACTTTTATTCCCGTTGTTATCAGAGGAGAGATTCATGCCTTACCCAATATCCCGAAGCTGTTGATTTGGGCAACGGTCATTGGGTCAGCTGCCCATATACAGAGGATGATCCCACAGAAGCGAGTTGGCGACAAAAGCAGGATCCGCAGTTAATTTAACTACGACAAAGGGAGTGGAGACATGAAAAAAAGGTTGGCCTTATTCTCGATACTGATTCTGATGGCAGGTCTGCTCGCAGCCTGTACGGGGGGCGGCAGCGGAAACAATTCGGAAGGAACAACTGAACTTTCGGGCAATACGGCGGAGAATGGCGTAAAGGAAGGCGGCACTCTACTCGTTGGCCTAACCGGTGATCCGTTATCGTTCAATCCTGACGGAACTTCCGACGATTATCTATACCCTGTTGCACAGAATCTGTTCAGCCGCCTGGTCAAAATCAACAACGATCAACAGATCATCTCCGATCTGGCCGAAAAGTGGGAGATCTCGGATGATGGATTAACGTATACGTTCCATCTTCATCCGGAGGCCACTTGGCATGACGGCGAGCCGGTTACCTCCGCCGATGTTAAGTATACGCTTGAAGCCATTAAGGAAAACAGTGGCCTTGCGGTGGAAAGCATCAGTGGCATTACAGGTATCGAAACCCCCGACGAGCATACGGTTGTCATTACGCTGGGCGAACCGGATGCGTCCTTCCTTGGTTATCTGGCCTGGTATGGAACGTTCATTCTGCCGGAACATATCTACAGCACCGCTGAATGGAATACAGGTACATCGGGTACGCCCATTGGCAGTGGGCCATTCAAATTTTCCGAATACACCACTGGCGTGAACGTGTCACTGGAACGCAATGAACATTATTTTGGGCAGGTCCCCCATGTCGATAAACTGATCTTCTCCATCATTACCGATCCTAACACCATGCTGCAATCCTTCTATAACGGTGAGCTGGATGTCTTCGGCGGTGATCCGCCGGCTTCCGAGCTACAGGTGATGATGCAAAAACCAGAAGTCGTTATGAAGAGCAGCCTTTGGCCATCCAGAACCTATCTTCTGTTTAATTTTGATCAGGAGCCATTCAATAAACTTGAAGTTCGTCAAGCTGTTGCTTATGCCATGAACATTCAGGAAATTCTGGATAAAGCCCTGAAGGGACAGGGTCAAGTTGCGGAAACTTTCATATCTCCTGTCTATGACTGGGCCATTGATGATACCTATAAGGTCCCTGAACCGGACGCTGCCAAAGCCAAAGCATTGCTAGAACAGGCAGGACTTACACCAGACGGCAATGGAAACTATCTGAACGTTACCCTTGATATTTTCCAATATGATGTGTACCAGGATATCGCTACTGTAATTAAGGACCAACTCGGCAAAGTAGGCATTAATGTGACGATTAACGTGAGTGATTATGCTGCCTGGGATACTCAGGTCGTGCAGGAACGGAAATATCAGCTCAGCATTCTCGGTGGCTATCAAGGTCCTGATGTAGGAGCGATTACGAACCGGATCGGTACCGACTGTCCATCCAACATTATGGGCTACAGCAACAAAGAATTGGATCAGCTGCTGGCTGAGGGCGGCAAACTCGTCAAGGAAGACGAGCGCAAGCCGAAATATGCGGAAGTTCAACGCATTCTGACAGAAGATCTACCCATCATTCCCATCAGTGAATATGTTGGTACCAATCCGGTGCATCAATATGTGAAGGGTGATCCTTCTTCTGCTGAAGCACTGCCGTTTACATCCTTTTCCGAGTACAACTATGTATGGCTGGATAACTGATCAAAAGGCCCGGGTGCGAATGCGCTTGGGCAACTAACCTTGATGAATCATGGAGTTAGACATTCAAAACGGGAGGTATGTTCAGTGAATATCGAAGAAGTGATTGGCCGCGTGCCCGATTATGAAACGTTCATGACGATCGACGAGATGGATGAAAGCACACGCAAGCTGGCATGGGATTACCCTGATGTGGTGACGGTCTTTGAAGCGGGTACCTCACGTGATGGGCATCCCATTCTCGGAATCAAAGTGGGCAACGGTCCGCTGAACGCTGTATGTTTTGCTTGTCCTCATCCCAATGAACCAATTGGCGCAATGACGATGGAGTTTCTGTCTCGTGAGCTGGCGGAGAATGCAGGGCTTCGGGAAGAACTCGGATTCACCTGGTACATTATCAAGTGTATTGACCCGGATGGATTCCGGTTGAATGAAGGCTGGATCAAAGGCCCCTACACGATCTATAACTATATGAGGCATTTTTACCGTCCGATCGGGTATGAGCAGGTAGAGTGGACCTTTCCGGTTGATTATAAGGAATTGCACTTCGATAATCCGCTTCCCGAAACGCAGGCCGTTATGCGGCTCATTCAGGAGAAACAGCCTGCCTTTCTCTATTCCCTACATAATGCAGGATTCGGCGGAGCCTACTGGTACATCTCTGAGGATATGCCGGAAATCTATGACGATCTGCGGGCTGCCGCCGAAAAGCAGGATGTTGCTCTGAATCTGGGCGAGCCGGAAGCGCCATTTTTGACAGAGTTTTCACCCGCTGTATTCCAGACGATGGGCATTGCACAGGAATACGATTATGTAGAGCAAAATACAGGTGAAACGCCAGTCGGTTTCAACTGTGGCACATCCAGTGGCGATTACGCATCTGCACATGCAGAGGGCTGTGTCACCTTGCTGGCTGAGCTGCCTTATTTCTTCGATGCCCGTGTGCAGGATCTCCGTCTATCCGACACCAGCCGACGGGATGCTGTCCATGCTAACGTGGACCGCACGACTCTGTTTCTCACCAAAGTGGATGAGTTATTACAGCCCGTTCGTCCATACATTACAGAAGAGAATCGGTTCATCAAGCTGGTAAATATGTCGCTGGATCACATGAAGCAAGGTGGTGCCGCGAAGAAAAATTGGGCAGATAGCCTGCCAAAGTTCCAAGAAGCGGCTACGGTTGCTCAATTGTTCGATAATGTGGAGACCGCTGCATTCTATAACGGACTGTCTCTCGCCTTGTCCCTCCGTGCAGTTGAATTTGAGATCGAACGACTGCAACATGACGGCACAGATTCCCAAGAGGCTTTGTCCCTGCTGCAACATGCGCGCCACACGGCAAGTGATTTCCTAATCCAACACTGCGAAGAGCTCGAATCCAGGCTGGACTATTCGGTTATTCCGATTCAGAAGCTGGTTCGCATTCAAACGGAGAGCGGCCTGATTGTCACCAAACGTATCCATGAGCGAAGCCAGCAGGAGATCCACAACTGAAAGGAACGTGATCCGGATGTACGTCCCAGCGGAATATCAAATGAAGGATCAACAGCAGATGATCCAGTTCATCCGTAAGCATAGCTTTGGTGTGCTGTTCTCACAGCAAAACGGTCTGCCACATGGCACACACCTGCCCTTCCTGATCGAAACCGGAGCAGACGGGGACTTATTTCTGGTCAGTCATATGTCCCGGGCCAACCCCCAGTGGCGCAGCATTGACAGCCAAGTGCTGACGGTTTTTTCCGGACCGCATGCCTACGTCTCTCCCACCTGGTATGAGCAAAAAGGATTTGTACCTACCTGGGATTATATGGCCGTTCATGTGTATGGTGAATTCATGCATGTTGACGATGCCGAGGGGCTCCGAACCATTATGGAACAGACGATAACCTATTACGAATCCGGTATGGATGAGCCCTGGGACGGACAAATTCCTGACCATATCTATCATCGTCTGATCCAGGGTGTGATGGGGTTCAAAATCAAAATCACCGACATGCAGGCTCAGTGGAAATTGCATCAGGATCACTCCCCCGAGCGTCGCAATAATGTCATTAGGCATTTAAAAAAGACCGGGGAACCTGATGCACTGAAAATTGCTGAGGCGATTAAAGCAGCCAATCCGGACAACGTGTAAATGTGTAATTCTATCGAATGAACAAGGCATACGAGATTGTGCATGGTTATAGAGCTATCTATGTCGTAAAAAATCATTTCAGTAGTCCTACCGTGCGATTGCCCTAATGCAGCTGAACCGGATTTCCAAGGAATCTGAACATCAGACGGAATTTCAATGGGAAACCTATGATGGAGCATTGGCGTTTTTGCTGAAATAAGAGAAGCGTTCCCTTAGGGGAACGCTTCTTTGATATATTCTCTGTTGAGCTCGCTTATAGTCAGGATGTTGGATGAAGCGTGCATAGCATGGTGACCGATGTGCCGCACATCTCTCTCTCCTCAAATCCAAAACGTCGATAAAGTCGGATGGCTGCATTGTCTGGATCTACACTGAGTGACACCGCCTCGATTTCCCGCTTCCGAGCTTCCTCCAATGCCGCTTGCATCAACAGGGTGCCAACTCCTCTGCCCCTAGCCTCCTCAATGACCGCCATTCCCAATTCAGGTGTAGCAGCGTTCACGTAACCGTACCCGGCACTGTGATCACTATAGAACCGCAATGTGACTGCACCCAGTCTGCTGCCTTGTCCGTCTACAGCAATGAATCCAAAGTCCCCTTCTCTTCCCCATCCTTCCACGTACTTGGACAGTTCCGGGCTGTGTATGATATCGGGTTCCAAAGGTTCATCACCCTCCTTCGTAAACAGCGAAGCATATAACATTTCCCACAGGAAAGGAATATCCTCTGCCTCTATGAGACGCAATTGGCAACCCGTCATGAGTTCTCCTCCTTTGTTTGATCAAAGAGATGCTCCATCTTGTACCAATTCATTTCTTGCTCCACCTTATACTCCTGAGATTTATCGCGCGTGCTGCTGCCGTTATAAATGGCCATTGAATGTTTGTTATAAAAGGTAATTCCAAAACCATTGATTTCCCGTCCCTCTTTGTTAATCATAAGACGCCATTCATAATAATAGGGAGTCTCCCGCTCTGTATTTCTTTGATTTACTTTTTTCAACTCAACATCCTTATAGTCCTTTAAAATATCCTGGATTTCCTCCGTATCCTTGATGATCACTTCTTCCCTGTCACCTGATGCACTGGAGAATCTCGTAATTTCCAAGCGGTCAAATTTGTCCAGCATGGTCATATGATCCGTAACCTCTGCCCGAAACGTGGTGTGTTGTTGAGATATGTACATCGGTATAGCGAAAGCTACTATGGCAACCAAAATGATGACCCAAACGATAAGTCTCTTTCTGTTATTCATGCAATCTCCCCTCTCATTAAGCTGTATTCCTCTGGAAAACCTATGGGTGGATAAACCTTGACCCGCTAAAATGTTTTCGATTTTCTACCTTCTGATGCTGGGCTTCCGATTCACCTTCGTTTACTTTGTGTTCTGTAAAACCATTGAAGCTGATCTGTAATTGGGAGCTATGTTGCAACGTACCCACAACATAGTTTTTTACAAGTTCTATTGAGTTGGAATTCTGGGCTGACAGATAGCCGGTATTCTCATACACTTTGCGGAACTCTTTGCGTATCGTTTCTCCATCCCTAACCTCCTGGACCTGCACCAGAACTCCCGCCTGCACAAAAATCTCTTCACCCAAGTCTATAATGGCCGCATACTCTGCCTCGTAACTTTCGATTATGTCGGGCGAAAACTGTTCTTCCGCAAAATTCATCCCCTGACTCTCTTTGTCCTGATCGTTGATTATCTTTGGTGCATCCTCACCCGTGATTTCGGTATATCTCACTTGAAATTGTTCATGCGATAAATTCGTAATCTCCCAGTTAATTACGTTAGTCTGTGAAGTATCCCTTATAAAAGATCCACTTGGCGGTTCTGTATGAAATTCCTTTTGGACTGGGGAGAAATCAAGTAATAATAATGCCGTAACGAAACAAATGGATGCAAACAATCCCCACTTTTTAATAGAACCACCCATCCCTCTAACCCAATAAAATATAAATACTGGAAGTAAGTATATTGATCCAGTATACCATTTCATCCATATATTGTTCTATAGCAATACATCTATCCAATCCATATTTTGAATTATTAAAGTTACCACATATTGGACTTAAAAATCACTGCTTAGCCTGCCACGAATCAGATAGATTCCGTGATGCTCTTCAATTGCAGTCTAATCTCGTCACCCAAACGCAGCAAGCCGCGTTCATCCCTACGGAGGTTGAACGCGGCATGTTTTTGAATGGATCGAAATGATGCATACCGGGTTGCTGATTTCAAGATTAAACGGATGCAACACCTGTTGACTCTCTAATGACCAGTTCAGGTTTTAGTACGATTTTCTGTGGCGGTTTACGGTCATCCTTCAGCTCATCTATTAACAGATCCACAGCAAGACGCCCCAAATCCTCAATAGGCTGGGCAACCGTTGTAAGTGGCGGGTTGGTCACGGATGCAAGAATGGTATTATCGAATCCAATGATGGATACGTCTTCTGGCACTCGCAAGCCGAGCTCTTTGGCTGCCTGCAATGCACCAATAGCCTGCATATCATTACAACAGAATATGCCGGTTGGCCGATTGGCTTCATCAAGCAGCACAAGCATCTCCTTTTTGGCCGAGTTCAGGTCCGCAGCGGACTCTCTGATCTGCCATGGTTCAAGAGAAAGACCCACTGCCTCTACCGCTTCACGGAATCCGCGTATGCGTTCCTGACTGCTGCTGACCTTGAATGGTTCTGACAGTACCGCAATGCGGGTATGACCCATTTCAAGCAGATGCTGCGCAGCCAGTGCACCGCCAAGTCTATCGTCAATCGCAACGGTATGTACCGAAAGTGATGGCATATGGCGAGCAATCAGCGCAACGGGTATGGATTGCTGCAGAAGTGGTGACAGGATCTCGGCATTATCAATGCCCGTTCCGATCATCATGCCATCGACTCTTTTCTGCTGAAGCAGGTTCAGATAACGCTCTACCCGCTCGTCCTTATTGTCTGTGCTGCAGATCACGACGCTATACCCAAGCTGGCGGCTTCGATCCTCTACCGCTCTGGCAAGCTCGGCAAAATACGGATTGGATATATCCGGGACAAGCAGCCCAAGCGTATACGTTTGCTTGCCTGTAAGTGCAGCGGCAATCGCGCTGGGCTGATAGTTAAGACGTTCCATGATCTCCATCACTTCGGCGCGGCGCTTTTCACTGATTTTCCCTTTGCCGTTAATAACCTGGGAGACCGTAGCAATGGATACACCCGCCTCCCGTGCGATATCGTAAATGGTTGCTTTCATTGTTAATTCCCCATCTGTACTATATACAAGATCCTTATATATAGGTAATCGTTTTCTTCTCATTATGCAGGGGGAAGTCAGCATACGCAACTTGAAGCCATTGAAGAAGGTGTAAATGGTCCGTATTACCTTTTCATCAGCCAATCATGGTCAGGGTCGTTATGAAACTTCCAGGTTCGGGTTGGACCCGCCATCACATTGAGGTAGTACACCTCATATCCTGGTGGAGCGCCCACTGGATGGTATCCGCAAGGAACAAGCACCACTTCACCATTGTTCACTGCAAGCGTCTCATCCACGGAGCGATCATCCGTATAAATGCGCTGAATGGCAAATCCCTGCTCTGGCTGCACACGGAAGTAATACGTCTCTTCCAGCAAAGATTCTTCAGGCAAAGCATCCCGATCATGTTTATGCGGCGGATAACTGGACCAATGCCCATCTGGCGTGAACACTTCGACGACGAGCAAGCTGTCTGCTTCCTTTTGTTCCGGTAAAATATTGTGAATCTGGCGCTCCAGATTGCCGTATCCACGAGTCTCTACCCCGACCTCTTCCGGTGTAATGAGACGGGTTGGATGTGTTCCCTTTCCTGGTGCCGCACATATGGCTATTTCTAAAGCGGAAATGGCTGTGATCTCGACCTGATCCGTGCTGGATAAATAGACCGAATAGGGAGGTATTTTTTCGAATATGCTCATTCTTTTCCCAATATTCTTCCACGTATGCTCCCTTGTACTCACGTTCGCCAAACCACTGAGAAGTACGATACAGAGCTCCTGATCGCCGCTGTCACGGGTAAAGGACTGTCCTTTCGCAAGCTGTACTACCTGAAATTCTACGTATTCCCAGCCCGCAGATTCCGGTGTTACTGTTAAAAGTGTGCCGTCTCCCTCCGGATTCACTACCGGCTTCACGATACGTTCTGACATGCTGCCACCCACTCCTTTCTGTAACTATCCATAACAAGCCATGTTCCTGCCAAACAGAAACACATCGTCTGCAATAAATAAGGTTCTTAGAAAGAATTAATTTATGGAGCAGTTGATTCCATCGTTACTCCGGGTACCTCCCGAAGCTTCACAGGTCTTCCCTGTTCCATCGACATCCGTGCCGCAAGTGCAATCCGTTCCGCCTGAACCGCATCATGACCGTCCACAGTTACGGGTGTATCATTCAGGATCGCTTCGATAAAAAGGGCTGTCTCCTGCACATATGCTTCATTGTATCTTTCCAGAAAGAAGTGCAGCGGCTTATCGCGCATGAGTCCGGCCGCTGTACTGATCTCTGCCGTATTGGGATGATCGTTCCCGGCAGTTGCACTGCCCAGGGATCCAAATACTTCAACTCGCTGATCATATCCATAGACGGCCTGGCGGCTGTTATCGATGACGCCGATGGCTCCATTTTCAAAACTCATCGTTACAATCGCCGTATCTACATCTCCATGCTCTGCAAAAACCGGCTGAATCAGCACATTGCCCTGAGCGTACACTTCCTCCACTTCACTTCCCGACAGGTAACGCGCCATATCAAAATCGTGAATCATCATATCCATGAAAATCCCGCCAGACACCCGAATGTACTCTGCAGGCGGCGGACTCGGGTCGCGTGAAGTGATTTTGATAATATGTGGATCACCAATCGTTCCTTCCTGAACATGGGCACGCACCCGCTTGAAGTTATGATCGAAACGGCGGTTGAATCCGATCTGCAGTTTTACGCCGGCCTCCTGCACGGCAGTAACAGCGGCTTGGGTCTGGCTCAAGTTCATGCTGACCGGTTTTTCGCAGAAAATGTGTTTCCCTGCCCGGGCTGCCTGCTCGATCAGTGGCACATGTGTATCTGTTGAAGAGCAGATCAGCACCGCATCCACGTCCGGCATTTCAATCAGTTGGCTGCTATCTGTCGTCACGACAGGAATACCCCTTATGGATGCCCAAGCCTCCAGTTCTGGCCCTGCAAACAAATCACTGATACCTACGATCTTGGCATGCGGATTGCGCATGAGATTATCTGCATGAATCTTGCCAATCCGCCCAGCACCGATGATGCCAATTTTCACTTTATCCTTGCCCATCCCGTTATCCTCCCTGTCTACGCCCATATGGGCTGGGATCCCCCTTCGCCCGGATCACCCTATGTTATTACCAGCGAGCAGTCACCATTTTTTTGCGAGTATAAAATTCAACGCCATCCGTGCCATTGGCATGCAGATCACCGTAGAACGATTTCTTCCAACCGGAAAAAGGAAAAAACGCCATTGGCGCAGGTACACCCAGGTTTATCCCAAGCATGCCTGCATCAATTGTTTCACGGAACTGCCGCATGCTCGCTCCGCTGCGGGTAAACAGACAAGCTCCATTGGCAAAATCGGAACGGTTCGCCAGCTCAATCGCTTCCTCCAGTGTAGCCACTCTTGCCACAGAGAGCACCGGGGCAAAGATTTCATCCTTCCAGATTTTCATGCTGCTCTGCACCTCATCGAATACCGTGGGTCCAACAAAATAACCGGGTTTGCCTCCCGCTTCATCCTTGCGACCATCCCGAATCAAGGCAGCACCTTCCTGTTCTCCTGATTCGATGTAGCTGAGTGTACGCTCTTTATGTGGACCTCGAATCACAGGGCCCAGGAATACACCCTCATCCATGCCATTACCAATCGTGATGTGATCCGCTGCTTCCACCAGCTTTTGTACTAGCGTGTCAGCAACATCGCCAACGGCGACAACAACCGAACAGGCCATGCATCGTTCTCCTGCCGAGCCGAAAGCCGCGCTGGTGATCTCTTTCACCGTCAGATCAAGGTCGGCATCTGGCATCACGATCGAGTGGTTTTTGGCACCGGCGAGCGCCTGCACCCGTTTACCATGCGCGGATGCGGTGGTATAGACGTATTCAGCCACAGGCTGTGAGCCGACAAAAGAGATCGCTTGAACATCCTTGTGTTCAAGCAGTCCGTTCACGACGTCATGTGCACCGTGAACGATGTTCAGCACGCCGTCCGGAAGCCCCGCTTCCTTGAACAGTTCAGCCAGGCGGCCTGCCAGCAGCGGTGTACGCTCGGACGGCTTCAGGACAAAGGTATTCCCGCACGCAATGGCCAGCGGGAACATCCAGCACGGTACCATCATCGGGAAGTTGAAGGGGGTAATTCCCCCGATTACGCCAATTGGGTACCGATACATGCCCGATTCCAGCCCGGTGGCGATGTCGGGCAGCTGCTTGCCCATCATCAGATTCGGGGCACCTGCCGCGAATTCGACACATTCAATGCCTCGCTGAACTTCCCCATAGGCTTCAGCGTAGCTTTTGCCGTTTTCCAGTGTGACCAGCCGTGCGAGTTCTTCCCAGTGCTCCACCAGCAATTGCTGATAGCGGAACAAAACACGTGCACGGCGGGGAACCGGTGTGCCGCTCCAAGATGGGAATGCGTCCCGTGCCGTCTGCACGGCAAGATCAACGTCCGCTTGTTCCGACAGCGGCACGTGTGCAATAACCTCTTCCGTGGCCGGATTTACGACCGGCTCGGTACGGGTTGCCGCCGGGGTCACCCAGGCACCCCCAATCCAGTTTTGTACCATCGTTACTGTTGCAGACGCTTCTGAAAGCCCTTTTCCCATAGCCCTGTCTCCCTTCGCTTATATGTGTTCCGTATGTTCCGATTACTCCAACGCGATTCAGGACACGGTAATTTCGCCCCGATTGCAGCGTTCGATATAGTCATTCACCTGCTCCACCGTCGGCATCGCATCCGAACAGCTGTGACTGGAGATGACGATACTCGCCGCCGCACTGCCAAACGCCATGCTTCGTTCAATCGTCCAGTTCTGCATAATGCCGTATAGGAATCCTGCTGCATAGGAATCGCCTGCTCCAAATGTCTTCACCACACGCGCAGGATAGCTTTCCGCTCGATGGGATAGCCCCTCACGGGTATACGCAATGGAGCCTTCTTTGCCATGCTTAATCACGACGATTTTTGCTGAGTAATCAAACCACTTTTGCGCAGTTACCTGATCACTATGTTGTGGATTATGGTCAAACGTCTCCATCATGTCGAACTCTTCGCGGGTACCCAGAATGATGTCGCATTTTTCAGCTGCGAGGTTGTAATAGACTGCCGTTTCTTCGGCTGATGTCCATGTGTAGGGGCGATAATCAAGATCAAATATAATGACGGTTCCATGTTTTTTCGCGTAGGTTAAAGCCTGGAATACCGCTTCACGGGATGGACTCTGGGCCAGAGCCGTTCCGGAGATCAGGAGCACCTTGGAGTCAGCGATCAGCTGCTCCTGCACTTCACGCGCCTGCAGCAACAGATCTGCTGCATGGTCGCGGTACATCAGAATGCTGCAGTCCGTTGGACTTTTGATTTCGGTAAAAGCGAGACCTGTCACCGCTCCTGTGTCGTCCGTTACCACATTCGAAATATCGATTCCGTTGCGTTCCAGATAACCTTGGATGAACCTGCCCATCTGGTCATTGGCGATTTTGCCGATAAAGGCCGTTTCCATGCCGAGCCTGGACATGCCAATCGTAATATTGGCCGGAGAACCACCCACATATTTCGTAAACGTCATCGTCTCTTCCATCGGACGGTTGATCTCATTGGCATTCAAGTCGATACACAGACGGCCGATCGCGGTGAAATCCATCTTCCTGGATGAAGGAAAGGAAACGTAAGTCATTGGTTCTGAACCCCTTTCGGTGATGGGATAGTGATCAGGGTGGAAAGTGCTGACCGACTTATGTTGAACAGACTGACTTCCGGTCTGCACCTACTGTCTACAACTGCTATGTGTACGTGGACTTGAAAAACACTCCGTTACCTCATCGTATGGGCTTCAAGTTGACGCCATGCCGAATCAGCTGGGCTGACCAATCAGTGAATTCATATACAAAAGGGATCGTTTTGCATACTCATATGGATTATGAATTGCGGGGTCCTGCTCCCCTTCAAGCATCGCCCAGCCATCATATCCCCGGTCGATCAACTCCTGCAGAATCGGAGCAAAATCAATACATCCATCCCCAGGTACAGTAAACACTCCTCGGCGAATACAGCCCACAAAATCAGATTGTGCTGCCCGCGCTTCATCCAGCACATCCGGACGAATATCCTTCAAGTGGATATAGGCAATCCGGTCATAATGTTTCCGCAGCAATGCGAGTGGATCTGCTCCTCCGTAGTAGGCATGACCCGTGTCATAGAGCAAATACACGAGAGAGGGATCGGTCAATTCCATCAAACGGTCGATCTCATCCGGTTGTTCTACCACTGTGCCGCCGTGGTGATGGTACGTCAGCTTTAGTCCATATTCGCGGGCTATAGCTCCTGCTTCGTTCAATCCTTCGGCAAGGATATGCCACTCAGATTCACTGAGCCGTAGTACTTCCTTTTCATGTGGAGTCCGCCGGGGATCAAAATGTAGGGAACCACCTACCTCTGCTGTGCTAATCACCGTACTGCCCATCGATTGCAGAAATTCAGCATGTCTGCGGTAGCTGTCCAGCTCAGACTGTCGATAAGCCGGATCGGAGAGCAGCACCGATTTCCACTGAGAAACCAGACGGATATTCCGCTTCCCTAATTCCTCTCGCAATGCAGCTGGGTCTGTCGGATATTTGCGCCCCATCTCGGTACCTGTCAGCCCGAGTCGCTGAATGTCATCCAAAATCTGCTCACACGTGGTGTCGTCTCCATGCTCCTTTACATCCTCGCCGACCCAGTTGATCGGATGAATCCCGAGCTGAAATGGCAGCTTATTCATTGCTCCACGTCTCCTTTTTTTGAGTTCAGCGTAATGTTCGTTCAGATGCACTGTGCTGAATTAAATGGGCCTTGCTTTGGCTCGGCTGGCTTGCATTGCGTGGTGAGCACTAATAACCTTTTCTTCCGTAGATACTTCCGGCACCCCTACATTCCACCAGGATTCATATCCTCCTGCGTTCGTCCCCGGCACAACCAAGATTTCGATCAGTGTGGTTATCGTTTCGTTCCGTGCATCTCTGAGCGCCTGCTCCAGCTGCTCTGCTGTTTCCACTTGATACGCTTTTGCTCCCAGACTGCGGGCATGTGCTGCAAAATCCATTGGCATGTAATCTCCACTCAGTTGCCCGGTCTCCGACTCACGGTAGCGAAACTCGTTGCCAAACCCATCACTGCCGTGTTCCCGCTGCAAATTATGAATACACTGGAAGCCGTTGTTGTTGAATAGCAAAATGGTGAACTTCTTCTGTTCCTGTAAGCTGGTCACCAGCTCGGAATGAAGCATCAGGTAACTGCCATCGCCAACCATGGCATATACCTCACGATTCGGCTCGGCAAGCGCTGCTCCAAACGCCCCACTCACCTCATATCCCATGCAGGAGAAGCCATATTCCATGTGATACGTCTTGGGTGCTGCCGCACGCCAAAGGCGATGCAAGTCTCCGGGTAGGCTTCCCGCCGCACATACAATGACGGAAGATGGATCAATTGTCCGGTTAATGACTCCAACAGCGGTGGTCTGCGCCAGCCCTGCTTCGTGTTGGAGTTCATACAGCCGATCTACCTCACGATTCCATTCGACCCGCAGATCAGCAATTTCGGATGAGCTGTATCCGCTCTGATACTTCCGTTCCTGCAATGCCGTTTGCAAAGCATGCAGACCTTCCCGCGCATCTGCCAGAATCGCTTCCCCGCCCAGCTTGGCTGCGTCCATGCCGTTCAGGTTAATGTTGATAAATGCAACCTCAGGATGCTGAAAAGCGGACCGGGAGGCCGTCGTGAAATCCGAGAACCGGGTGCCGACGCCGATCACAACATCTGCTTCTCTAGCGAGCCGGTTGGCCGCTAACGAGCCGGTAACCCCAATGGCCCCCACATTGAGAGGGTGATCCCAGGGCAATGCACTCTTGCCGGCCTGTGTCTCGGCAACCGGAATACCAAACGCCTCGGCAAACGCAGCAAGCTGTGTGGAAGCCTCGGAATACAGCACACCGCCGCCTGCAATCAGCAGTGGCCTCCTGCCACGGGCAAGCTGTTCCACTGCCCGTTCAATGGCCGCATGCACCGGGGGGCGGCGGTCCAGGTAATGCACTTTGCGGGCGAAGAACGATTCCGGGTAATCGTACGCCTCCGCCTGCACATCCTGTGGAAGCGCCAGTGTTACCGCACCTGTCTCCGCCGGGTCCGTGAGGATGCGCATCGCCTGCGTGACAGCGATCATCAACTGTTCAGGACGAACAATGCGATCCCAGTATTTGCTGACCGCTTTAAATGGGTCTGTAGCCGAGACTGTATAATCACTGCTCACTTCCAGCTGTTGCAGTACCGGGTCCGGCTCTCGTGTGGCAAAGTTATCACCGGGAAGCAGAAGTACAGGAATCCGGTTAACCGTTGCTGTTGCCGCTGCAGTAATCATGTTCAGCGCACCGGGTCCGATCGATGTCGTACATGCGTAGATCTGTCTGCGGTTCTTCTGCTTGGCATAGGCCGCTGCCGTATGTACCATGCCCTGTTCGTTTTTGCCCTGCATATACGTCAAGCTGCCCGAACTGCGTTCCAATGCTTCTCCAATTCCTGTTACATTACCGTGTCCGAAAATGCCGATGACGCCTTTCACAAATTTGGTTTCTACCCCATCTACGGAAATGTACTGCTGATCCAGGTAGCGGAGCAGTGCCTGAGCCATTGTCAGCCGAATCGTTGTCATGGATTTCGTCTCCTTCCCCTTTATGGGTAAAGCGCTTAATCTACGTTAAGGATAAGCGCCTTACCCATAAAGGTTAAGCGCTTAATTGATATGGTATTATAACTTGATGAAATAGGCAAGATATTTTTGTAAGCGTTTTATAAAATATAGTAACGTTAATTATCAGTGTGATGCTATACTGCGTTAGCACACTCAAAGGAAACCATCCAATTAGATATGTGGACTATACCCGGGCATTTAATCTTGATGAAACTCTATGAACGCAAAAAAAGAGACGGTATATACCATCTCTTTTTTCATGATATTAAGCGGGTGATGGGAATCGAACCCACGCTATTAGCTTGGAAGGCTAAAGTTCTACCATTGAACTACACCCGCATAAGAATAAGATCGGGATGACACGATTTGAACATGCGACCCCCTGGTCCCAAACCAGGTGCTCTACCAAGCTGAGCTACATCCCGTTATAGTATACCGGCGAGAGGACTCGAACCTCCACGGTTTCCCACTCGATTTTGAGTCGAGCGCGTCTGCCATTCCGCCACGCCGGCATATGAAGTTATAAATGGCGCGCCCTGAGAGATTCGAACTCCCGGCCTTTTGATTCGTAGTCAAACGCTCTATCCAGCTGAGCTAAGGGCGCAAATATTATTGGAGCGGACGACGGGAATCGAACCCGCGACCCTCGCCTTGGCAAGGCGATGCTCTACCGCTGAGCCACGTCCGCGTATAAAGGATGCGCGTGGAGGGACTTGAACCCCCACGTCAAAGACGCTAGATCCTAAGTCTAGTGCGTCTGCCAATTCCGCCACACGCGCATATATAAAAGTGAGTCATGAAGGGCTCGAACCTTCGACACCCTGATTAAAAGTCAGGTGCTCTACCAACTGAGCTAATGACTCATAAAAAAACTGGTGGAGGATGATGGATTCGAACCACCGAACCCGTACGGGAGCAGATTTACAGTCTGATGCGTTTGGCCACTTCGCTAATCCTCCAGGATTAAAAGGTGGCTCGGGACGGAATCGAACCGCCGACACGAGGATTT
>NZ_JABMCB010000152.1 GCF_013359935.1 Paenibacillus xylanilyticus | reverse complement strand
TATGACCCGTAGGGGATTCGAACCCCTGTTACCTCCGTGAAAGGGAGGTGTCTTAACCCCTTGACCAACGGGCCTTAATGGCTCCCCGAACAGGACTCGAACCTGTGACAACTCGATTAACAGTCGAGTGCTCTACCAACTGAGCTATCAGGGAATGGTGGAGCCAAGCGGGATCGAACCGCTGACCTCCTGCTTGCAAGGCAGGCGCTCTCCCAGCT
>NZ_JABMCB010000151.1 GCF_013359935.1 Paenibacillus xylanilyticus | reverse complement strand
TAAGAGCCAAGCCACCAGTTATCATCACCTGGGAAGTAAAATAGGATCTCATCCATCGTTGAATTAGAAAACCTTCCCGTCCAGAACGGTCGACCGTCATTGATCCCATGTCCAAAACCAGCGGTGTTACCGACGAAATGCCATTTTAGCTCCGTACCTTCAAATGCCCCAAGCCACCAATTATCGTCACCTGGGAAATAAAACAGAATATCTTCTCTTCCGTCACCATTGAAATCCCC
>NZ_JABMCB010000150.1 GCF_013359935.1 Paenibacillus xylanilyticus | reverse complement strand
CCTCAAGATGAGATTTCCCAGTATGTAAGACCCCTTGAAGACGACGAGGTAGATAGGCTGGGGGTGGAAGTGCAGCAATGCATGGAGCTGACCAGTACTAATCGGTCGAGGGCTTATCCAATATGCAGGTTCTAGTCGCAAAATTCGTTTCGGATCTAGTTTTCAGGGAGCAATCCTTGTACAATTGTTCATGATTGACTATTTGGAGAGATACCCAAGTGGCTATAAGGGGACCCTCTGCTAAGGGGTTAGACTGCGTAAGCGGTGCGAGGGTTCGAATCCCTCTCTCTCCGCCATCTTTACCTTAAGATGGACAAGCAATCAAGAATGTTTATTAATATGGCGGTGTAGCTCAGCTGGCTAGAGCGTACGGTTCATACCCGTGAGGTCGGGGGTTCGATCCCCTCCGCCGCTACCATATTACCCAGGAGGCTTAGCTCAGCTGGGAGAGCATCTGCCTTACAAGCAGAGGGTCGGGGGTTCGAGCCCCTCAGCCTCCACCATATACGCCGGTGTAGCTCAACTGGTAGAGCAACTGACTTGTAATCAGTAGGTTGGGGGTTCAAGTCCTCTCGCCGGCACCATTAATGCCTGGAACCGTGGTGTAGTTGGCCTAACATGCCTGCCTGTCACGCAGGAGATCGCGGGT
>NZ_JABMCB010000149.1 GCF_013359935.1 Paenibacillus xylanilyticus | reverse complement strand
ACCTTGAGGTCCTTGGTCGCCCTGAGGTCCTTGAGTACCTTGAGGTCCTTGGTCGCCCTGAGGTCCTTGAGTACCTTGAGGTCCTTGGTCGCCCTGAGGTCCTTGAGTACCTTGAGGTCCTTGGTCACCCTGAGGTCCTTGGGTACCTTGAGGTCCTTGAGTACCTTGAGGTCCTTGGTCGCCCTGAGGTCCTTGATCACCCTGAGGTCCTTGGTCACCTTGAGGTCCTTGGTCACCCTGAGGTCCTTGGGTACCTTGAGGTCCTTGAGTACCTTGAGGTCCTTGGTCACCCTGAGGTCCTTGAGTACCTTGAGGTCCTTGGTCGCCCTGAGGTCCTTGAGTACCTTGAGGTCCTTGGTCGCCCTGAGGTCCTTGGGTACCTTGAGGTCCTTGGTCGCCCTGAGGTCCTTGGTCGCCCTGAGGTCCTTGGTCACCTTGAGGTCCTTGGTCGCCCTGAGGTCCTTGATCACCCTGAGGTCCTTGGTCACCTTGAGGTCCTTGGTCACCCTGAGGTCCTTGGTCGCCCTGAGGTCCTTGGTCGCCCTGAGGTCCTTGGTCGCCCTGAGGCCCTTGATCGCCTTGAGGTCCTTGGTCACCTTGAGGTCCTTGGTCGCCCTGAGGCCCTTGATCGCCTTGAGGTCCTTGGTCGCCCTGAGGCCCTTGGTCGCCTTGAGGTCCTTGGGTACCTTGAGGTCCTTGGTCGCCCTGAGGCCCTTGGTCACCTTGAGGTCCTTGATCCCCTTGAACGCCCTGAGGTCCCTGAGTACCCTGAGGCCCTTGAGTACCCTGAGGTCCCTGAGTACCTTGAGGCCCTTGAGTACCCTGAGGTCCCTGAGTACCTTGAGGCCCTTGAGTACCCTGAGGTCCTTGGGTACCCTGAGGTCCCTGAGTACCTTGAGGTCCTTGAGTACCCTGAGTACCCTGAGGTCCAACACTGGAACCCAGGAGCTCGTCGGACACGAGACGGTGGGCTGGCACCAATTGTCCGCTTGCATTTTTGCCCCAAACGGAGATCTGGATGTCATTCTCTGCCGGACCGGTTACCGTAAACACATACTCGAATGCATCGAGATTGGCGAAGTAAGAGAGGTTCACATCTGTATTGGGAGCGAGTGATCTGTTTTCCAGTACATACAGTATTCTGGTGCCTGACAGAAAGTAGCCTTGGATCAATACATTGGCGGAGCTTACCTGGTTAGGGTTATCGATAAGAACGGTGACAGTCTGCGTGGGTCTCACTCCGTTAACTGGAGCATTGGCAATGGGACCGGTTGAAAGAACAGCCATACCTAAACACCTCCTTAAAAAAGTTTGTGAACATCGTTCTGAAAAGAACAAGTTCTCTATAAGATATGATTCAATGATATGTTGCGTTTGTAAGTTTGCCTCAGTTCATTTGCTGATTTTTCCTTAATTATCCAACTGTTCATCCGCGACAATGCGCTGTGCATTGACAAGATTACCCGTACCGTCCTGACCCCACATCGAAATTTCAACAAGACCTTCGGCAGGCCCGCTTGTCGTAAATACAAATTCGTATTCATTCGTATTTGCAGCATAATTTTTGGTTATAAACACTTCGGGTGCCAGCGAAATTTCCTCAAGCACATACAGCATTCGTACACCGAGCAAAGAATAGCCCTGAATCAGAACTGTTGCGGAGTTAGCTGCATCTCTGTTGGTTAAAATGATAGTAATTTGCTGAACCGGCCTTGTGCCTGCAACAAGATTATTTTCAATGGGTCCTGACGATAGAATAGCCATTGAGCATCACCTCCTTTCTATTTGATTTAACAGGGTTAACTTGGAAGATTAAGAGAGTAATACTGGAATCTTTTGTATCCTATTCCGTACCTTAAGGCGATGACAGTTTTTCTACCCATTGAGTTACAGTACAATTACGGATTGGTTCTTCAGAACTTCGAATTGACGGCGTTTTTCCGCTTCATCCCATAGGTAATGAAAACCCCAGCGATTAGCAGTGTCATCTTCACGAAGTCCCTGCTTCAGAGTGGAGTAGCGCGAACTCAGGTATTCTATGCCCAGATACTTGTAGTGCAGAAGCAGTACTTCACTCGAGTGAGGCCGGACGAGTTCTCCGAAAGGCGCAGCTTGATGTCGCCCGGGTCCGAAGTTCATCTCTTGGATAGCACTTGGATTAAGGATTTGGGGTTTGTCAAACAGAGTACTCCTTACTCCCGTTCGTACAGATCGGCATAACGTTTCACCGTCTTCAGGAAAGGAATCAGATACCATTTGATATCCTTGGGGAACAACTAGAGTAATGCCTTGCGAGGTACATTGCTGGAGGTATTGTCGGAGGTCTGGATGATAGAGATGTTCATCGATGTCGCAGACAATAATCCAGTCAGCCTTATCTCTGCTTGCTTTCCAGAAGTGGTTGAATAGATGCTGCGCGGACCGTATGAGCGAGTTGTCCTGGATATCAAAGTGTTCAAGAGTCACCTTGGGGTGGGATTTCAACATTGCGAGGGATTGATCGGTTGAACCGTTGTCGAAGACGAAATATTGATCTGCGATGTCATCATAGTGGCGAAAAAAGAACGGTAGCATCTTTTCTTCATTCCAGCATATGCAGTAGATGTGTACAATCATCGGTATTCTCCCTTCCATTCGAAAAAGATAGGATGTGCTGGAACACTATATGTCGATTAGAAGTGCATCGTTCAACATAAGGGAGTGGTTTCGAACAGAACAATGGAAGCCTATATTTTTGTCCGAATCATAGCCATTACGCAAAATGCCAGTGACTATGTTAAAATAGATCTCAAAAAAGACGAGATCTGCGGATCACGCATGACGGAGGCGTGAAACATGGAACGTAACGCTATGCTCGAATTCGACCCGTTCATCACAGAGCTGGCGGAGAAGCTGCACGTACACGGGTATTACGCTTTTTATGGCGAGCACTACAATGAGACCGATATGGAGCAGTACCGCAGACATCTGTTCACCTCATTCAGCAATATCGTATGGGTGGAGCTGGATGCACGCAAAAAGTATATGATTGTGGATCACCGTGGTCGCAACACGGTTATGAAATTAATCGACGGTATGCTAAACACCCGTAGAACGCTTCGGGCCAATCTGGCGATGGCAGGTACGGACACCTCCGAAGTCCAGCAGGAAATTACGCACATGATGCAGCTTGTGCATATGCTGAATTTCACGACGTTTAGAACATAAGTGACATACAACAAGAGAGACTTCCCCGAAGGGAAGCCTCTTTGTTTTTTCACCTAACGAATCCATACCACCTTATGGCGAGAACTTATGCAGAATGCAAAAGTTAACGAACTTCAGTCACATTATCTTAGTGTTTACTTATTCGAAATACTTCCACAGCCAGGAATAACGCGCCTCTGATTCATTAAACCACCGATCCCATGGTAATCAGCTTAATAACGCTCGATCTGTTCGTCAAACGGTCAAGTGTCAGATTTAACATTAACCTCTATCTTAGATCTATTATTTCTTACGACAAAAAGAGTGTCCCGTCATAAATCAAACGGGACACTCTTTTTATTTCACTTACCCACTATCCACTTGTATAGATAGCCTCAATCTTAAAATCAGTTCGGGAAATGCTGAAAAGTAGTGAAGGAAACGAAATCGATTCTGGAGAAGCGGAGCGGTCGCCTTTATCACCGGGATTTCTCCCTTTGGAAAAGGGAATCAAAGAAATCCGGGGATAACAGCGATCGAAAGAACGATTCGGAACCGAAACGGCCACTTCAGCACACTGCCCAGCACTTATTTTTCACATGAGCTTCCAACTTACAAGCTCTTCATAAACTGAACAATCGTCAACAACCCTTTATCAAAGTTCTCCAGGTTGAAGTGCTCATTCGGTGCGTGCAGGTTCTCATCCGGCAAACCAAAGCCCATCATGACGGCTGGTACGCCAAGCACACGGGACAGTTTCTCCACAATCGGAATGGAGCCGCCGTCTTTGGTAAACAGGGCACGAACACCATACACTTGCTCATACGCATCAGCCGCTTTTTGCAGAATCGGATCCGTAGGATCGGTATTAAACGCAAAAGCTTTCTCGATTTGTTTCACATGCAGTGTTGCACCTGGCTGAACATGGGCACGCAAGTGTGCTTCAATGCGGTCCAGCACCTGTTGTGGGTCTTGGTCGGCAACAAGGCGGCATGTGATTTTGGCATGAGCCTCTTTTGGAATGACCGTTTTGGTACCCTCACCCTGGAAGCCGCCCCATACGCCATTCAGCTCGAGCGTAGGACGGGCGCCAACACGTTCCACGAACGAGTAGCCTTCTTCGCCGTACAACTGCTCCAGTCCGAGATCCTGGCGAAGCTGTTCTTCATTGAAGCCCTGCTTCACGAACTCTTCTCTCATCTCAGCAGACAGCGGCAGAACGCCATCATAGAAACCATCCACGCTCACGCGGCCTTGCTCATCATGCAGCGAAGCAAGCAGGGAAACGAGTGCATGCAGTGCGTTTGGTACACCACCACCAAAAGAACCGGAGTGCAGGTCCGTATTGGCTGTGTTCAGATCCACTTCGAGCGAGCAAAGGCCGCGCAGACCTGTGGAGATGGCCGGTTTTCCTTTTTCGAGCAGGGAAGTGTCAGAGATCAATACCATATCTGCACGCAGCTTGTCCGTATTGTCGTTCAGATAGATCGGCAGGTTCGGACTGGAGATTTCTTCTTCACCTTCGATACAGAACTTCACGTTAATCGGAAGTTCCTTGTTTTCGGCGAGCAGTGCTTCAACCGCCTTGATATGTAAAAAGATCTGTCCTTTGTCATCCGTCGCACCGCGTGCAAACAGTTTTCCGTCACGAACCGTAGGTTCGAATGGAGGCGTATCCCACAGGTTAAGCGGATCGACAGGCTGTACGTCATAGTGCCCATAGATCAGGGCCGTTGGTTTTCCTGGGGCATGCAGGTGATCTGCATAGACGATCGGATGTCCAGCCGTTTGAATAACCTCTACATTTTCCATGCCGGCACGAGTCAGTGCATCCGCCGCCCACTGAGCTGCACGGTTGATGTCCTCTTTATGAGCCGAAATGGCCGAGATACTTGGAATGGACAACCATTCGTTCAGTTCTGCCAGATGTTTTTCTCTATGTTCCTGAAAATAAGTCTGTTCTTTCATTAAAAGGGCCTCCTTCATGTTTTGCTTTATCCTATTGTAATCCATTTTGCCATCTTAATAAAACATTGGTTAAAAAATGATCGGCTACGTACCGTTTCATTCCACCGGAAATTGAGCGTATAATACAGGAAACGGATTTCATCCATATTTTCTCATGAAAACCAATCAGCAGGGGAGTTGAGGGAGTCCCATGACAGACAGATCACATGCAAGCAGGCAGGTGAGCGATGATGGAAACGGCTAAAAGAGAAAAACCTACGGGCCGGCTTATACGTTTGCCCGGGTTCACGCCTGGACGCCAAAAGGGGCGTTTTTACCGGAACAGTCTGATCATTATTTTGCTCATTGCCAGCATTCCCGGACTGATTACAGGTATCGTGATGTATCAACTGGTCGTTGGCAGAATGGAAAATGAATTCAATCGCATGCATCAGAACCAGATCGAGAACCGGGCACGCAATGTGGACGACCAACTGGCCTATCTGGAGATGACCTTGTCGCATTGGGCTTTTGAACCGAGGTTTGGCAATGTACTGCGAACGCTGGACTTTGTATATTATTTTAATGAAACACAGGAGATCGTAACCACACTTTATGTGTTGGAAGGGTCACATCCCCTGATCAAGTCTGCGCAGCTGTATTTGCAGGAACCGAAACCAATCCTGTTTAACCGGGAATATAATGAGTTAAAAGATGATGCCAAAATACAAGCATATGACCGTTATCTATCGATGGGTAATCACGTGTATTGGACAGACTGGGTATCCAGCATAAGCAGTGAACCTACAGGTTCCACAGAGAACAGCCTGCTGCATACCGATGCAAGCAATGCGCTGGTTCTTGTACATAAGATCCCTGGCGAAAACAATAATCCTTTCGGTGCACTGATCATTACCTTGGACAATGAGAAAGTCGCCAGCTTGTTGAAAACGCTTACTCCATATGATGAAGGATTAACTTTTCTAATGGATCAGGAAAAAAATACACTGGTCACCGGTAATCCGGGCGGGAGTCAGCAGAATGCTGCTTTTGAACAGCAGCTCAAGAAAGAGGTTGCACTTCATGAGGACAGCACATCCTTTTTGTTCAAATATGAGGATCAGACTTACTCCGTATCGTACGGTTCATTGAGCCGGATTGATTCGGAGTGGACCTATGTCTCTGCTGCACCATTAACATCTGTCACATCACCAGTGAAACTGGTATCCAAAATCATCGTCATTGCAAGCGCAGGCAGCCTTTTGCTTGGACTCATGTTATCCTGGCTTGCTTCACGCCGCATCTACTCTCCGGTTGCCAGAATGCTGCATCTTCTGACACCAGGCAAACATGAAGCGCAGACCCATCCGAAGCTGGACGAATTCCAGCTGCTGGAGCAGCAGTGGAATGAGCTCACTTCCCAGAGTATCACTGCACACCGCCAATTGCAGGAGCAGCTCCCGCATTTGCGTGACAGCTTTGTACTGCAGCTGGTTCAAGGTCATTTATATGCCTACAACGAGCAAGATCTCCAGAAGCGAATGAAAAATCTGGGATTCGAAGTGGAGGGGCAGCAGTTTCTTCTGCTGCAGATGTACTTTACGGGCTACGCCCGGCTGCAGGGCCGATTTGGAAGCCAGGATACCGGTCTGGTGACATTTGCAGCGGTAAACATTATCGAGGAAGTCGCTGAAAGTTACTTCGGGCAGATTAGTGTCATGAACTTTCATGACCTCTCTTCAGCCATGCTCGTTATTGCACCGAAGGATGAACAGCTGAAGCCACAGGCATTGCTCTGGGGAGAGGAGCTGGTAGAGGTTATTGGGCGAACACTCAAAATGAATGTCACGATCATGATCAGTCGGCCGGCTGATTCCTTGCATGAATTGCCTGGCATCTTTGTAGAAATGGAACAGGCGGTTGCTTATCGCAGCATAGAGGAGGGAAGTCAGATTCTCGATCTGGAAGATGAGCAATGTTTCCGCAGAGCGGAAGAAGCTGCTTATCCACTGGGACTGGAACGCGAGTTGATTCAGGCGATCAGGCTGGGCAAGCCAGAGGAAGCTGAACGGGTGATGGACCTATTTATGAGCGAGGTTACCTGGACGGGCAGTACCGAGTTCCAGGTGCAGCAGATGATGCTTCAATTGCTGGGAAGTGTGCAGCATATGATGCTGCAGACGGGAGTAACGCCCTACAAGCTGTTTGGGGGCTGCAATATGTACGAGCGGTTGTCTGCGATCCGGGAACCTGCACAGATGAAGCAATGGATGATGGCTGAGGTGCTGCAACCTTACGTGCAGGAGATCGAAATGCGATCCCAGGAACCGCTCAAGCAGATCGTGGAACGCACAATGCTGTATATGGATGAACACTATAGAAGCGAAATTTCCCTGGAGGGCTGCGCAGATGCGGAACAGATGACACCCTATGCACTCAGCAAAGCTTTTAAACAGGTATCTGGCATGAACTTTATTGATTATTTGACCAAAGTAAGGATGGAGGCAGCCAAGCAGCTGCTGCGTGAGACAACGATGAAGATCAATGACATCGCAGCTGCCGTTGGCTATCAGCACAGCTATTTTAATCGCATTTTCAAAAAACAGGAGGGTATAACGCCAAGCCAGTATCGGGATCTGTGGTTTGGCAAATAACCGTGTTCACACCCTTTCTATTTCACCGGGATCCGCTCCATAGGATTCCGGTTTTCTGTGTGAATGACGAAAAACAAAGAAGGATAAAGCTGCAAAAATGTGCAATACCGTCTTCTGTACATATGTGCAAATCCAAGCGGAAATGGCGTCATAGCGGGATTTCTAGCCTCATACTGCATATCAGCAAAAAATGAAGGTTGCCGGAAACAGGGTGGCTGTATAGTCTGAATATCAAGTTGATTGATAACGCTTACATAAATGGGGGAGGGGAGAGATTATGAACGGGAAGACCAAATGGAATGGGAATACCGCTGCAGCAGCTCAGGCGGAAATGGCTGCCATGCCGATGAAGCGGGAGTCCAACTGGAAGAGGCAGATTAAACGAAACAAATGGCTGTATGTGCTTGTGCTTCCCGGTTTTCTGTACTTTGTTATCTTTAAATATTTGCCCATGTGGGGAATCGTCATCGCCTTTCAGGATTATCAGCCTTTTCTCGGCATTCGGAACAGTGAATGGGTGGGCATGGAGAACTTTACAACCTTCTTCTCCAATCCGGATTTCTTTCGATTGCTTCGTAATACGCTGGTCCTGGCTGTGTATGATCTGATTTTCTTTTTCCCGGCTCCGATTATTATCGCCTTATTATTGAATGAAATCAGGGTCGCATTCTTCAAAAGAACGCTTCAGACGCTGGTCTATGTGCCCCACTTTGTATCGATGGTTATTATCGCCAGTATCACTTACGTGTTCCTGACCCCTCAGGGCGGGGTACTGTACGACCTGATCGCCTGGATTACAGGCAAGCCTATTGATGTATTATCCAGTCCGGGTTCGTTCCGTCCGCTCATTATCATTCAGATGATGTGGAAAGAGATGGGCTGGGGAACGATCATTTTCCTGGCAGCCCTCGCAGGCGTGGACACGGAGCAATATGAAGCTTCCATTGTGGATGGTGCGGGACGATTGCGCCGAATGTGGCACATTACACTGCCAGCGATTCGCACAACCATTGTTATCCTGCTCATTCTCAGACTGGGGAACTTTTTGGATACGGGCTTTGAACAGATCTATCTGATGACCAACTCGCTCAACCGGGATGTGGCAGATGTATTCGATACGTATGTCTATACGGTGGGGATTACGCAAGGAGCATTCAGCTACAGCACCGCGGTAGGATTATTCAAATCGGTCGTAGGTATCATTCTGGTGCTCGGCAGCAATAAACTTGCCAAAAAATTTGGTCACCCCGGGATTTATTAAAAGCGACTTTCCAGAAATTTTACATCCATTCATAAGGAGGAGCGCCCATGAACAGCCGTCTATACAACAGCCCTGCCGGCAAAGTATTTGATATGTTCAACTACGTTATGCTGGGTATTCTGGGCATACTGACTGTCCTTCCTTTCCTGTACATTATAGGGAATTCCTTCGCGACCGAAGCCGAGATTACGGAACGCAGTTTCTTTCTCATTCCGAAAGTGTTCTCCTTCAGCGCGTATGAGTATATTTTTTCCTCGTCCACGATCTTTCGCAGCATCGGCGTTTCCGTTTTTGTGACGGTAGCGGGGACGCTGGTCAATCTGTTCTTCACGCTGACGATGGCTTATCCGCTATCCAGAAGCGATTTCTGGGGCCGCAACGTCATGATGAACATGGTGATCTTCTCCATGTTGTTTGGTGGCGGAATGATCCCGACATATCTCGTCATTCGCGGACTTGGACTGCTCGATTCGTACTGGGCCCTTATGCTTCCTGGCGCAATCAGCGCTTTTAATTTAATAGTTGTCAAAAACTTTTTTCAGCAAATGCCGCCCGGGCTGGAGGAAGCGGCCCGCATCGACGGCTGTTCGGATCTGGGGGTACTATGGCGAATTGTCCTGCCATTATCCAAACCGGTGATTGCCACGTTTGCGTTATTTTATGCCGTAGGGCACTGGAATAACTTTTTCTCGGCCCTCCTGTATATTTCCGACAGTGACAAATGGCCACTGCAGGTGATGCTGAGGCAGATCGTTCTGCTCTCGCAGGCAAGTGTTGGGGATATGGCCAATATGGACCCCAATTTTGTACAGCCACCAGAACAGTCCATTAAAATGGCAGTGATCGTTGTAGGTACCATTCCGATTTTGCTGGTGTATCCGTTTTTGCAAAAGCATTTTGCCAAAGGTGTCATGCTAGGTTCAATCAAAGGCTAAAGCCAAGGGGGAGAACGTATGGGACAAAAAGCGGGAATCCAAAAAGCTGCACTAGTACTTTCTGCAACATTGTTACTGAGCACGATTCTGGGGGCTTGTTCCACAGGCAAAACCGATTCGGGAGAAGCGGCTGCAGGTGGAACTGATCAGATTACAATTATGCTTCCGAATTTTGAAGCCGAGAATCCGCCTGAAAACAGCCCGGTGATTCAGAAGCTTGAGGAGTTGACCAAAGTGGATGTGAATCTGCAATGGGTGCCGAGCAGCTCGTATGAGGATAAATTCAATATCACCCTGGCTTCAGGCAAACTGCCGGACGTGATGGTCGTGCTTGGCAAGTCGCCAAGCTTCATTAACGCTTCACGTACAGGGGCCTTCTGGGAACTGGGACCTTATCTGAAAGACTATCCAAATTTAAGCCAGATGAATGAAATTATTACGAACAATGCTTCCATTGATGGCAAAACGTACGGTATCTATCGAGGAAGGCCGCTGGGGCGTAACGGGGTCACGATCCGGAAGGATTGGCTGGAAAATCTGGGTCTGGAAGCACCCAAAAATTTGGAAGAATTTTATAATGTGCTGAAAGCGTTCACTACAGATGATCCGGACGGCAACGGCAAGGACGATACGTACGGCTTGGTTGCGAGCAAATTTAACGGACCTTGGGACAATATGCAAATCTGGTTTGGTGCACCCAACAAATGGGGGGATGATGGCAGCGGCAATTTGATTCCGGCTCACGAAACTCCCGAGTATATGGAAGCACTGAAATTTTTCCGACAGATCTACAGCGAAGGATTGGTGAATAAGGACTTTGCCGTGATGGATGCGACCAAATTGCCTGATCCGTTTGTCAACGGGCAAGCGGGTGTCATGATCGATGTAGCGGATAACGCACAGCGGATGGACCAGAAAATATTGGAGAAAGACCCGTCGGCAACCGGGCGAGTTGATGTACTTCAAGCGATGGAAGGACCAAAGGGACTGCGTGACATGCCAACCTCAGGCTACTCCGGTATGATTGCCGTCTCCAAAAGCGGTGTGAAAACGGAAGATGACCTGAAAAAGGTACTCAGCTTCCTGGATCAATTGAACGAACCGGAACTGCAAGCACTGCTGTCCAACGGTCTCGAAGGTAAGCAATATGAGAAAAAAGGGGACTATGTCGTTCCGACCACCGACAAGCTTGCTCTGCGCGATCTGCAGGGATTAAATCAAATGCTGATGTTTCTTCCTGAAGACCGCGCCTTCCGCATTCAGCCGACACCGGTTCGGGAGAAGGTAGCCGAAATTCAGAAGGCCAACGAGGAAATCGTTGTTCCCAATCCGGGTGAGCCGCTGATTTCCGACGTTTATGCACAGAAAGGACCGCAGCTGGACAACATCATTAACGATGCACGTATCAAATTCATCGTGGGGCAGATTGATGAGAAAGGATTCCAGGATGCGGTAGCACTGTGGAAGAGCAGCGGTGGTGATGACTATGTCAAAGAAGTAAATGAACTGTACGCTGCACTGAAGTAAAACCAATTCCAGAGCCCGACAGCCGTGCTTACAGTACAACAGTTGCTGCCGGGTATTTCCATGTATATCAATTTTATAAAACATTTTGTAATTCAAGGCTCCCTAACACCCCTTTTTGAGGTATAATCATAGCCAAACAAACCTAATTAAACACAAATGAACCATATTAGTAGTCAATGAGGACTCTATTTTATAGGGGAGGAAAGCGACATGTGGAACGGGGAGGCATTTGTTAATCCCGCCGCGCAGTACCGGATTCACCCCTTCTGGTTTTGGAATGGGGATATGGAAGAAGGTCAGATCAAACGGCAAGTGAATGAGATGGCAGCACAGGGCGTAGGCGGTTTTTTCATCTGTCCGCGTCAGGGGCTGCAGATACCCTATCTGTCTGACGCATGGTTTGACAAGGTCCGGATTGCAGTGGAAGCAGCCGAGGCCTGTGGCATGCAAGTATGGCTTTATGACGAATACCCATATCCTAGCGGAATGGCAGGAGGGGAGGTCACGCTTGATTTCCCTGAAGCCAAGCAGCGCCAGCTTGTACATCAGCAGATTCATGTTCAAGACGGAGAGGTTGTGGAACATGAGCTGCCTTGGGGACGAATTTTGTTGGCCAAAGCCATTCCGAGAGACGCAGAGGGTAACCGGTTATGGAATGAGTCTATCGATTTGCGCCATAAAATCGGCAATATCCAGACGGATCAGGTATATCAGGAGACAGGTCTGACCTCGTATAACCGCAAGCGCTTTTTTACATATCGGACAGCTTTTCGCCTGGTATGGGATGCCCCGGCAGGGGAATGGGATATTATCCTGTTCCAGGAAGAGGAAATGAGTGATTTCAAATATTACGGCAATTTTGTTGACCCGTGCCACAGGGAAGCGATGAGCCGTTTTATTGAACTGACACATGACCGATATGCAGCAGCTGTTGGAACTCATTTTGACAGCGTTATCAAAGGGATGTTTTCCGATGAAATTGCGCCGCTCGGACGTATTCCCTGGTCTCCGCAGCTGCCGGCATATTTCCGCGAACGCTGCGGATATAGTCTCATTGATTCGCTGCCGGCCCTTTTATATGGCGATGTGCCGGATTCGGCCCGGATTCGGTATGACTACTATCAATCGCTGCATCTGCTTCTGAGGGAGTCGTATCATAAACAGGTTCATGACTGGTGTGAGGGAGCAGGAATTCAGTATGCCGCAGAGGTCCCTGGTGTACGGATGACTACCCAGTTGTTCAGCCATATGCCTGGCGGAGACTCTGCACACGAGAAGATCGGGCGCCCCCTGTCCTGGATTCTGGAACGGTACGGCAAACGAATGCGTGACAATCCCAAAATGGTCAGCTCACTGGCCAGACAGCTGGGACGCAGCCGCAATCTGATTGAGTGTTTTCATAGTGTCGGTTGGTCGATGACGCTGCAGGATGCCAAATGGATGATTGACCGCATGGCAGCCATGGGCACAAACTTTTATAATTTTCACGCTTTTTTCTATACGATTGGCGGGTTAACGAAGCATGATGCCCCACCGTCCCAGTTTCTCCAGAATCCGTATTGGAAGCATTTCCGCCAGCTTGGCGATTATACGGGGCGAATAAGTTATCTGATGAGCACAGGGACAGCCGATATCCGGATTGCTGTACTTGACCCGACGACCACATTCTGGAGCCTGATGGGTAATCCGCTGCATGGGTTTGAATACAGCGGTGAGGATGCAGCGGAGCGGGCAAGACTGGAGAGGCTTACGAACGACTGGATGAGAATCGGTGTGCACCTGCTCGAAAACAGACGTGACTACGACCATCTTGATCCCGAGCTGCTGGCTGAGTCCGTACTCGCCGATGGAACGATTCAAATTGGCGTTGCCAGGTACGAGGTGCTCATCCTTCCGCCGATGCTGAACCTGGAGGCTGCTGCATGGAAGCAGGTTAAACGGTTTGTTGAACAAGGAGGAACGGTCATTTCGGTTGGCATGCCTCCGCACATCTCCATTCAGGAGGGAAGTCCGGAAGGAGATGAAGCAGCACAGTTCTTCGGTGCGGGTGAGAAACCAGAGGAAGAGTACTGGGGCCATGCCGGCGAGACTAGACAAGCCAGCAGTCAGCTGATGTGGCAGCAAGGAGAGGGAGAGGCCTACTTTCTTCCGGTGGGTAGCGGTCGCGGGGATGATTCATCACTTGAACTGATTTCACTGCTGCTGGATCAGGTGCTGCCGGAGCCGATTTGCTGGATCATGGAAGAAGAGAGTGCATCCTTGCTGATGCAAACCCGTCAATTGTCGGATGGAGAATATATGGTCTTCCTATCCAACCAGGAGGACCGGCAACTGGAGGGTCAATTAAAAGTCATTGCCAAGCGGTTATGGACGGGTTCGGATCTCTCAACGGGACAACGCCTGCTGGCAGAGCGGCTTAACCTGGAGACAGGAGAGCGAGTAGTCTTGCCGCTAACCAGCAGCGGTGGAGAATGGTGCATCTCCCTCCGGTTTGCCGGGTATGAATCCCATGCTGTGCGGCTGACTTTACAGGCAGTAGAGACCGCTGGAGACCTTTCGGGTACCGTGGGCAAGGCCGGAGTAGCTGAACGATCGACATCAGCTGCTGCGGAGAAACCATCAGGTCCCATGATAATACCTACGGAAGGGCCGTGGCGGCTGGAAACCGTTCAGCCTAACACACTTCGGATAGGACAGTTCCATCTCACGGCAATGAATGACAATGGAGTCATTTTGGAAAGCAAGCATGCAGCAGCCAAACCCTTTATCGATCAGGCAGCTGAATTGTCGAAGCAGCATCACCTGCCTCTTCAGTTCAACCAGGTATTTGGTACGCCGAAAAAAGCGGTTATTGCCTATCCTATCCAATGCCGGTATACGACTGCTTTTGAGCTGAGAACAGCATTGCCCGTTTGCATGATATTTATGGACCGGGCAGCGATTGCCGGGACCTGGACCATGGAGATCAACGGCGAGCCTATTGGGCCAGATCGATTCAAGTCCATGGAGATTACGGATTACACCAACATTGGGTGTGATATCACGGAGTTTCTTCGCACGGGCTTGAATGAACTAACGATAACGGTGCAGGTCACGAAGGATGAGGAAGGGATCATTGATCCGCTGTATTTGCAGGGACGGTTTGGCGTGGAGTTTCATCATGAAGGCATGGTCTCGTTAGTACATGAACCAGGTACAGCTGTACGGATCGCACCAGAGCCTCAGCCGCTGTATCCGCATTTTGCAGGAGAAACGAGCTATAAACGCAGCTTTTGGCTGGATCAGCCTGATGCTGATACCGATGACTTTGAGCTCGAATTCAGTGAATGGCGGGTGCAGGATGTGACGGAGGTATTGGTCAACGGGCATAGCCTTGGCGTGCGATGCTGGTCTCCGTATCGCTGGAGCGGAGAAACTTCCTGGCTTCGTCCAGGGGACAATGAAATTGAAGTGCGGATCACCAATACGTTAATTGGTCTGCTGGAAGGTACCTATTTTGATTCAGATAGCCACAGTTTGCATGAGACTGGTCTTGGACCCGCTAAAGAATGAATTTGAAGGAGGAGCATATGAGTACAACCCAATCAGGACAGGAAAGAAAGACTCCCATCTGGGTCGCGGATCAGGGAGATGGAACGTATCGCAACCCCATTCTGCATGCGGATTATTCAGATCCTGACGTCATTCGTGTCGGTGATGATTTTTATATGACGGCTTCGAGCTTCTCTCATATACCGGGGCTGCCAATCCTGCATTCCAAAGATTTGGTGAACTGGAAACTTGTACGATATGCGATTGAACGTCTGGATCTCCCTGGATATGATGTGCCGCTTCATGGCAAGGGTGTATGGGCACCCAGTATCCGATACCATGATGGGAAGTACTGGATATTCTTCAGCACACCGGATGAAGGCATCTTCATGACAACGGCTGATCACCCAGAGGATGAATGGTCCCCTCTCCATCTGGTTCATGAGGTAAAGGGTTGGATCGATCCCTGTCCGTTCTGGGATGATGACGGTCAAGCCTATTTGGTTCATGCCTTTGCCCACAGCCGTTCCGGCATAAAAAGCAAAATAAAGGTATGCCGCATGGCTCCGGATGGAAGCAGGCTGCTCGATGAAGGCCAGATTGTTTTTGACGGTACAGCGCATCACCCCACGATTGAGGGTCCGAAGTTTTACAAGCGGGAAGGGTACTATTACATCTTTGCCCCAGCGGGGGGCGTAAAGCCAGGATGGCAGACTGTGTTGCGTTCGAAGCAGGTGTTTGGACCTTATGAGGACCGGATTGTGATGCATCAGGGTGCCTCCACTGTTAATGGCCCTCACCAGGGAGGATACGTGGAACTGGAATCTGGAGAGTCATGGTTTATTCATTTTCAGGATCGGGACGCTTATGGCCGAATTGTTCATTTGCAGCCGATGAGCTGGAACGAAGACGGATGGCCTGTCATTGGCATTGACCGTGAAGGAACTGGGACCGGTGAGCCTGTTAACGTGTACACGAAACCGGATGTAGGTGCAACCTACCCTGTTATGGTGCCAGATGTCTCAGATGATTTCCAAAGGGAGCGCATGGGGATTCAATGGCAATGGCAGGCGAACTCTCGTCCCGAATGGGCTGAAGTCGCTCCGGACAAGGGACTTGTTTTACATATGCATCCTTACCCGGAAGGCATACAATCCCTGTTCGGTGTTCCGCAGCTGCTTATGCAGAAATTTCCCGCTTCTGCCTTTGAAGCAACAACCAAGCTGACGTTCTTGCCGAAGGAGGAGGGTGATCGAGCGGGGCTTCTCGTGTTTGGTGATCAATATGCGTGTTTATGTCTGACTAAGACTGAATCTGGAGCTGCAAGGTTGTCCCTGAGCCGCGGAGCCAAGCAGCCAGACAACCATGTGCATGCGGATGAATGGGAAGAAACCGGGTTGGACTGGAGTGACCATGGTTCACAGGAAATCGGTTGGACCATTCATCTCCGTCTTACGCTGGAGGAACCTGCCCGCTGCCAGTTTAGCTGGAGTGAAGACGGGGCAGACTTCCAGCCGATTGGGTCACCATTTACCGCGACAACTGCACTTTGGGTGGGAGCGAAGATGGGCGTTTTTGCTGTGAACACACGATCTACGAATAGTGAAGGTCAGGGTGTTTTTCGATATTTCGATGTGAAGGAAATCAATCATCTTCTATAAATACCATTTTTCAAAGGAGAGACGGGATATGAGCAAAAAAACGTATGCAATTGTAGGGACAGGCGGACGGGCAGGATTTTTTTATACAGCACTGGCAAAGGAATACAAGGATCGTTCCGAACTGCTGGCCCTCTGTGACACCAATCAAACCCGTATGGATTATGCCAACAAGATATTAACGCAGGATTGCGGCTATCATGAACTTCCAACGTACACGGCTGATCGTTTCGAAGAAATGATTGCAGAACACAAACCGGATACTGTCATTGTCACCTCCGTCGACCGCACGCATCATCATTATATTATCAAGGCAATGGAGCTTGGCTGTAATGTCATCACAGAGAAACCCATGACGGTAGACGAGGAGAAATGCCAGGAGATTTTGGACACGGTTAAACGTACTGGGCGAGATGTGCGCGTGACCTTCAACTATCGGTATGCTCCGCATCACACGAAAGCACGTGAATTGATCATGAACGGCGTGATCGGCGATATTCACTCCGTACATTTTGAATGGCTGCTCAATACGCGCCACGGTGCGGACTATTTCCGCAGATGGCATCGGGACAAACGTAACAGCGGCGGTCTGCTCGTGCACAAATCGACCCACCACTTCGATCTGGTCAACTTCTGGATTGGTTCACAGCCGGAAAGTGTATTTGCTTACGGTGACTTGCTGTTCTATGGCAGAGAGAATGCAGAGCGCCGCGGAGAGAAACACAACTATGCACGCGCTACGGGAAACCCGCAGGCGGAGAACGATCATTTTGCACTGCATCTGGATCAGAACGAGCAATTGAAGGCCATGTATCTGGATGCAGAGCACGAGGATGGTTACCAGCGGGATCAGAACGTGTTTGGTGACGGAATCAGCATCGAAGATACACTCGGTGTATTGGTACGTTACAAAAATAAGGCTGTCCTCACCTATTCGCTCAACGCGTACATGCCGTGGGAAGGGTACCGCATCGCCTTTAACGGCAGCAAGGGCCGGATTGAGATGAATATTGTGGAGCAATCCTACGTGAACGCAGGAGGAGACCGGGCCAAAGAAGGGGCACTCAAAGGCCGCAGCATTACCGTGTACCCCATGTTCGACGCACCTTACGAGGTCCGGGTGGAAGAAGGAGAAGGCGGTCATGGCGGAGGTGATCCGGTGCTGCTGAATGACATCTTCGGTGATCCGGTGCCTGACCAGTTCAACCGTGCTGCGAACCATGTGGATGGAGCCCGCTCCATTCTGACAGGCATTGCCGCCAACCGGGCGATCAAAACCGGACTGCCTGTCCGAATCGAAGATTTGGTGAAGTTTTAGTTTTATATAAATAGGCGAACTTTTCATATACCCAATAAAGAAGTGACAGGAAAACGGTGGAAGAAAAGTGTGAGGAGGAGGTACAAAATGGGGAATCGCATTCAGTTTGATCGATATCCTGGCGGCGTGATGAAGGCACTGACGCTCAGTTATGACGACGGTGTGATCCATGACCGCAGGCTGGTTGAAATTTTTAATCGTTACGGACTGCGAGGTACATTTAATCTAAACTCTGGTACACTCGGAAAACCTGGGCGAATTGAGCGGGAGGAAGTGGCTGAACTGTACGCCGGGCATGAGGTGGCTGTGCATACGGTTACTCATCCTACATTGTCTTATGTACCAGATGAGCTGTTGAACGAAGAAATTATGGAAGATCGCCGAGCACTGGAGCAGCTTGTCGGTTATCCGGTGAGGGGAATGGCTTATCCCAATGGAGGGTACGATCGTTCACTTAGTACCAAACTGGAGTGGCTAGGCCTTGACTACGCCCGAACAGTTGAATCCCACGGCAGATATACGCTGCCTGAGCGTCCGCTCGAATGGCATCCGACCTGTCATCATAAGAACGATCTGGCGGCGCATGCCGAGCGTTTTATCCAGCATTCCAAAACAGGTACACCGCTCCTGCTCTATGTTTGGGGACACAGTTATGAGTTCAATGATAACGACAACTGGGACATCATGGAACGATTTGGTGAACAGATTGGCGGCAGGGATGACATATGGTACGCGACGAATATCGAAGTTATTGCCTATTGGAAAGCGGTCAAACGACTGGAATGTTCAGCAGACCGATCCATCATCCATAATCCGTCGGCCAGATCCGTCTGGTTCACGGCAGATCAGCAGGTGGTTGAAGTGAGAGCCGGAGAGACATTGCGATTAACCGAACCAATCAAGGTATAGGAAGGGAGCTGACGATCATTCGTTATTTTCATGAAAACGAGGCGATTGCAGGCAAGGTGTATCAATCAATTCCGGATATTTTGACGACGGTTGCCCAGCGATATATTGGCGATCATCCCAAACATTCATTTTTATTCAGAGCATACCACCGGGGCGGGTTCCGCCGACTTGGGGATTATCGTTACGATCTGAATCTGGACGACAAGTGGTCTGAGGCACGTGCAGGGCAGTACGTATACGTATGGGGCAAGTTATGGAGCCAGCAGGAGGCTACGTTGAATACAGGTCTGAACTGCTACAGTCCGGTAACGATCTATGTGAACGGGGAAGAGATTTTTAAATCCGAGCTGCTGCAGGAGTTATTTCCCGAGCGAAGAACTCAGATCCCCATTTCCGTAAAGTACGGCTGGAATGATGTTTTGCTTTGCTTTGTAAAAACAGAGGTTGGGTTCGGCGGTATTTATGGTACCGCTTCCTTCAAAAACTTCCCTCTCCACTTCCTCACTCCTGGTGTGGATCGGCAAGGTCAGGAGGGCTGGCTGTATTCGGAGCCTCTCGATGAACCTGTAACTTCACTTCCCCGTGACGGGATGACCGAAGAAGAAACAGAACTTTCCTGGTATCCTCGGAGAGAATGGACAGAAGAAGAGCAGGACGCGGGTTCTTTCGCCAGGATCTATGGTACAGACCAAGCAGCCGTATCCTATGCGTGGACCAAGCTAGATGTAACATTGCCGGGATCGTCTCCTGTGGTTTTGGAAGGGCAGCATGCGGGGGCTCTGTCTTTGTATGTAGACGGCAAAGAAGTGTACTCTGCTCGCAAAAGTGGAGATTTCCGCGTGGAACTGCCGCGCCGTTATGGTTCTTCCGATCTGGTGGCACGAGGTGAAATCAAGGGTGGGGAGAGTCGCTGGGGATTCACGCTGGATTCTGCGAAGGCCTCCGGATCAGAAGGCTGGAGGTTAAGACCTCCACATCCCGTTGCCGGCAGTTCGGACGTATGGCTGTATACCGGAAGATTTGCACCAGGCTCTGAGCCGGTACCTACAGATATTACTGTGACGGATACTGTTTTTGATGATGGCTCGAAAGGCGTTTACTGGCATGCCGATCAGCCAGAGACCAGCGTTCGTCCCTATCTGGAAAATACACATTACGGAAAATGGAATTACCCGTTAGGGGTTACCCTGCTTGGACTTTTACGCATTGGACAGGAGCTGGGTCGTGACGATGTTGTCCAGTATGTCCGGGATCATATCGGTTTGAGTACTTCGTTCGACCGTTATGGTCTATGGGATCGGGAAACATACGGTGCAGCGGGGATTAATAACCAATTGTCGGCAATTGACAGTCTGGACGATTGCGGTTCGTTCGGATCGACATTGCTGGCTGCGATGGAACTGGGTGACATTCGCGGGGGCAGAGATACGGCGGATCGCATTGCCAGTTACATCACGGATGAGCAGGAACGTCTGGAGGATGGAGCATTTAATCGTGTCCGTGGCAGCGGCGAGATGCGTCACGAAACGATGTGGTGTGATGATCTGTACATGAGCACACCATTCCTGATGCGTTATGGTCAATTGACGGGTAACACGGCGTATTGGGATGATGCGGTCAACCAGTTTCTGCTGTTCCGTAAATATCTTTACCTTCCTGAGCAGCAGATCATGTCCCATGTGTATGATTTTGTCCGTGGCCGGGCGACAGGCATTCCGTGGGGGCGCGGAAACGGCTGGGTCCTTTTTTCACTTACCGAATTGTTAAGCATTTTGCCGGAGGATCATGCCCGGCGGTCGGAACTGCTGAGTTTCTACCGGGAGCTATGTCAGGGGTATTTGGCGCTGCAAGGTGAAAATGGCCTGTGGCATCAGGTGTTGAATCGCCCGGATTCATATGAGGAAACGTCGTGCACGTCGATGTTCATCTACGCCTATGCCCGGGGAATTCGGGAGGGCTGGCTTGAGACGCCTGCACTCTATCTGGAAGCTGTACGCAAAGGATGGGAAGGCCTGACCCGACTGTCCATTGATCATGAAGGCAATGTGTACGGCGTATGCCGTGGATCGGGTTACTCTTTTACTGCACTCTATTATCGGGACGATCTGGGGTGGGTTCTGAACGATACCCATGGCATTGGAATAGTGTTGTTGGCAGGTATTGAAGCGCATAAGATGAACCAGCAGCTGAGCCAGATGAATGTTGCTGAACAAGAAGATACGATGCAGAAAGCCTGAAGGAATTATCCAATCATCATACAAAGTGATAGCGGACTATTTTAGGGGATACGGCCTGAAATAGTCTTTTCTTTTCTTTAATAAAAAAAATCAACTGAGTAAAAATATTTAAAACACATTGAGAGACTTTCGATATTAAGTTATAAAATATATCTAATTGGAAGAGCAACAAGTGGATTGAAGCTTGTGCCTTAGGCTTGGAAATGTTGGTGAAAGGTTGAATAATCAATTTTAAGGGTGAATTTATGGAACTAAAGGAGAAGATTGAGTCTCTAATTCAAGAGTTGAATTTTGAGAAGGTTTATGTAAGTGGCACCCCATTGTTATTACGTGATGGTATTTATTACAAAATAACCTTTGTTGAAGGTCTAAATTCTTATGTCATTGAATTTGCAAGTAGTTATGATGAGGCAGTAAAGAATATGTTTGAGGATGGTGATATATATCCTATTTCATTAGGTGAAGATCAACTAATCTGTCAGTTGCGTCATGATCTAAAAAAATTTTATTTGAACGAGTAGCATGTATTATTGATTGGTGCTTTTATTGATTCTTTGTGGTATGGGCGATATTCTGTGATTATGTGGGTGGAGGTATTAAAACAGGACGAAATAGCAAGTGTCACTTTGTTTGACCTAAGATTGTCAGAGGGCGAATTAATGGTTTATGCAGATTGTATTGAATTTGTCTTAAACCATTGTTCTGAGGAACAACTTTACGAACTTACCGGATGTGAAAACCGAGTTGAATTAGTTTCTTATTATGATGATTTAAAGAATTTAATTAAAACGGTCATCAATAAGAAGTGTTTACCAGAAAAATATAAAGATTGATTTGGTTTCAAGAAAATTTAAATATTAGCCTCTGGAAGGGGAGTATGCATGTCCGTTTCAGCATCTATTGAGGTAACCTTATCAAAGCCAATCTCAAGAATGACTATTCTTCGCAAACTAGAAGAATTCGGTTGGTCTTATAACGATCATGGAAAAGTAACTTTTCTACCAGTTGGGGACGTGGATGACTTTGATTGGCAGCACGAATGTATTCCTGTAGAAGAGTTATATAAGATATTAGCTATAAAGGATAACGAAGGAGAATTAATTGGGGTGGCAATGACCTGGAAAGATACTAGTATAGGGGGCACATTTTTAATTAGAGAGAACGGCACCACAATAATGAGTCCTGATATCAATCGAAAAGTCCTTGATGTAGAAAGTTACAACAAAATAACGGATATAAATTGGTACCCGTATTTGGCCGATTACTTGAGTACATTTCTTACGAAGAACATGTTTAAAGTTCAGGAGGAATGATGTATGGCTAGATTTCAATGCAAATGTGGTGTAACACTATCAAATTCAAAAGCCCCGAATGACGTTGAGTTGACAGTATACACAGATAAGGAATGGGACGACATTATTAATCAAGGCGACTTAATTGATCCAATTTCTATATCGTTCCCTCGTTATGATGTTTGGAGATGTAATAGTTGTGAAAGGATTTATGTTTTCGATGGAAATAAAGTAGTAAGAACCTATATTTTAGAAAAGGGCGATCTTAGTACTCTAAATTAAATAAGGTAAGTGACCTTGTATGACATAAACCTTTAGTTAGATACTAACATACGATCCTAAGCTACCTCTATGAATCTTTGCTTAAAGACCTCACCTCCAATCCTGCTCGTTTATCTCATGCCAATAAATTCAAAACAGCTCCAATTGCTCAGGCCCATCCTCTTCCTCATCTGCTGTACGATCAGGGAATGGCTGGACAGGGATATCCAGCAGCTCCATCATCATCTGCGCATTGGCTGCCGCATCGCCACCCGAGTTGTTGTTAAAAATCACATGGACTTCCTTGCTCTGTTCGTGCAGCTGTTCCAGGTAATTTTTCCACTCCATCAGTTCTTCCTTGTTGTACCGATACAAATAACGGGTTTCCCGCCAATTAGGCGCACCGTTCTGGTGCCACCCAGACACATTGCGTCCGTGCATCCGCACGAGCGTCATTTCTGAATCTGTGGCCTGCGGCACGATCGGAATGGAACCGGAGCCCGCCTGCGGCTCGTCACAGACACTGTGAATCCAGCCCTGTTCCCGCAGAAAAGCGAGTGTACGCTCACGCATGCCATCCTCATACCAGCTGCGATGACGAAACTCGAGAGCGCAAGGGATGCCTTCCATTCGCAATCTCACTTCACGCAGTTCATTGACGTTATCGCGATTGCAATCAAACCACGGTGGATATTGAAACAGTGCAGCTTGCATTTTACCGGCTTCCATCACGGGTTCCAGTGACTCCCGAAAAGCCTTGTACATGTCCGAGGTACTGGTGAAATAGGGCTTGCCCCGAAGGTGTCCGGTCATTCCCTGATAGGCTTTGACAATAAACGAAAAGTCATCCGGCGTTTCAGCTGCCCAGCGTGCCATCCGGTCCCGGGGCTGAACGGCATAGAAGGAACTGTCGACTTCCACGGTTGAAAAATATTGCCCATACAGACGAAGCTTGTCTTTCGCTTTGGTGCGATCGGGATACAGATCTTCATGATCTCCCCATCCCGTGAGTCCAATCCGGATCATGAATAACACCTCCTGCTGTTGTTGTGTCTCCGATTATTATGATTGCGTATTATGATTGCGACAAGATGTGAGTATATTATGATTCATTGATATGCAATCGCAGTGGTACTGTGTAAATCATCAGTTTGGCTTACATATAGTTAACCGGTTTGCGACCGTGTGACTATGTTTAACATTATATAGGGCGATTTCAGGTCGTTCAATGAACAGAAACCATGGGAATCTTTGAGTTTGCACCACAAAGGCGATACAATGACTAAAAGCTTAGGGGTATGATCAGGCCTTTACGAATATGGGATGCAGAGCGTTGGGCCATTGACATGTGGAGGGCGATACGTATGACGGAATGGTATGAAAAAAGTTTTGGAGAAGATTACCTTCTCGTATACAAGCACCGGGATGTGCAAGGTGCATATGAGGAAGTACATAAAATGATTAATTGGTTAAAACTCGAGCCAAAGGCACGAGTCCTGGATCTATGCTGCGGCATGGGTCGCCATTCCTTGGCACTGGCTGACGCAGGCTTCCGGGTGACCGGAATTGATCTGTCCGATGTGCTTCTGCGTGAAGCGCGACAAATGGATACCGAGGATCGTGTGGAGTGGGTTCACGCCGACATGCGTGATCTGCCGCTCAAAGGCGGATTTGACGCTGTAGTCAACCTGTTCACATCATTTGGTTATTTTCGTGAGGATGGGGAACAGCTCAAGGTGTTGCGTGTCATTCGTCACATGCTGAAGCCTGGCGGCAGCTACATCATAGATTTTATGAACACGGCTTATGTGACCCGCCATCTGGTACCCCATTCCAAGCGTGACGCAGAAGGACAGCATATTGAGGAGTTTCGCAAGATCGAGAACGGCTTTGTGCAAAAAGAAATTCACATTACCGATGCTGATTCCAGTGATAAACCTCGAATTTATCAGGAGCGTGTCAAGCTGTATACCCGTGAACAACTGAGTGAACTGCTGCAGGAGGCAGGACTTGTGGTAGATCAGGTTCATGGAGGTTATGATGAAGAGAAATACGACGAGCAGGATTCCCCGCGCATGATTTTTGTTGGGCATCGGCCTGCAGAGTGAGAAGATCATGGAGGAGAAGAAAATGAAACGAACGGAAGCAATCCCCATGCCGGAGGGCATGCATCGGCTCCAGATCACGATGTCTTTCCCGCTGCGCTGGGTGAACAGTTATGTGCTTTATGAACCGGATGGAATGATAACGGTGGTTGACCCTGGACCGCGTAATTCAGGAACGGAACAGGAATGGCAGGAAGCTCTGACAAGCCTCGGCTTGTCATTTCAGGATATCCGTCAAATTGTATTGACTCATCATCATCCCGATCATCTCGGTTTGTCGGGCTGGATGCAGCAGAAGTCGGGTGCACCTGTGCGCATGTCTGCGAGATCGCGCCAGGAGGCAGACTACATGTGGGGTCCGGACGCGACCATTAATACCATGCTGCCTGAATTCTATCATCATCATGGGATGCCCGAAGATAAAACCGTACAGATCCGCGAACATCTGGAGGGATTTGTCTCGCAGATTACCCCGGTGCCGGACGTGACGTTTATTGAGGACGGGGATTGGCTGGATATGGGCGGTAAGAGATGGGTAGCCATCGAGACAGGTGGACATGCCCCGGGGCATCTATCCTTTTATGCGCCAGAGTCCAGAGAAATGATATGCGGTGATGCGGTTCTGCCGCAGATTTCGCCCAATATCAGTTTGCAGCCTGAAAGTGATGCTCAGCCATTGTTTTCTTATCTAGAGGGGTTGCACCGTCTCGGGACCCTGGATATCAAGACGGCCTATCCGGGGCATCGGAATCCGTTTGGCCATTTCAGTGAACGAACGTCTCAATTGCTGGCTCACCATGAAGAGCGGCTACAAAAGATGGCCGAGCATATTTACGAGCATCCAGCGAACGGATATGACGTTTGCGTTTCCTTGTTTGGCGATCGATTGGGCATACATCAGCTGCGGTTTGCCATGAGTGAAACATTGGCGCATTTACAGGAGTTAATCAGGCGAGAACGTATTGTGCAGGAACAGAAAGCAGATGGATCATTTTTTTTCAAAAAGCATAACTGAGATAGTATGTGGACTTAATAAAATTAAACGGTTAATAAGGCTCTGGAATGGGAGAACATCTCCTTTTCAGGGCCTTTTGCTGTATATGGGTCTGAATAATGGAAAGCTTTAGCCTTTCTTAACGGTTCCTTCATCTGCTTTTAATCCAAGGCCCATAAGATAAGTTCATGAACTTCGCCAGAGAAAGCAGGGAAGCGCGATGAACAGAACAAAACGAAATCAATGGAGAAAATGGCAAGCCTCAGCGATTGCAACATTAACTGTGGCTGCACTCTTTCAATATGTAAGAACCTCTGATGCCTTTGATGTCGCTTATGCAGCATCGAGTGGAACAGATACCGATGGTCTGCCTGCAAGTCAGATGGATACCCGGGATGATGTAATGGATGAATGGACAGGCAGCTTGGCTCCGAATCACGAAGAGGAGCAGAACAACCAAAGCAGACTTTATGGAAAAGACATTGGGCAGCCTGAACAGGAAGCCGATTCGGGAACCGGCAGAGGAAGTTTCCAGTCACGCACAGGTGTATCATGAGCCGCGCTGAAGAGACCACGCGTCCGATCAGGTTCAGGTTTCGTGCAATGAACACGGACGTGGAGGTTCAGCTGGTAACAGCCGGACGTGAGGAAGCGGAGCATGCAGCTGCACTCGTGAAGAATTGGTTTGAAACACAGGAGCAGCGTTTCAGTCGTTTTATACCTGATAGCGAGTTGAATCGTCTGAATCGAAAGGCGGGTTGGATGTCTGTCTCCGCTGCCATGGATGAGGTATTAAGTTTGGCATACGGATATATAGGTCAGACGGAAGGGATTTTTCAACCCGGGATTTCAAGGGCACTTCGGGAACAGGGATACGATGTCAGCTTCGAACAGATCGGGCAGGGTAAGCCAAGCACAACACAATCCCTGCTCCATACCTCAACCTCACTTGCCTCGCCGATCCTCGGAGAGGACCGCGATTATACTTGTCCGGGATGGATTCATCGAGAGGGCAGCCGGATGGTTCATACGGATCCGGGGCTGGAACTGGATCTGGGCGGCATTGTGAAAGGCTGGGCAACCGAGCGTATTGCCGACTGGTTGCAGCATTCACTTCATATTCCTGCAGGCATGATTAATGCAGGAGGCGATATTCAGGTGTGGGGTACGCCTCCTTCTTCTGCATGGACGATCTATGTAAAGGATCCTTTGCTGGATAAACGGAATTTAACAGGGAGCATTCAGTTAGGATCTGGTGCTGCGGCGACTTCAGGCATTGCCCGAAGACAATGGCAGCAGGCTGATGGACGCCTCTGCCACCACTTGATTGACCCGAGGACCATGGAACCGGCTGACACAGATGTCGTGCAGTGTACCGCTGTGGGCCAGCATGTCTCACAATGCGAGATTATTGCGAAGACTGTCTGTATCCTGGGAAGTGCTGAAGCGATTGGCTGGTTGAATCGGCATTATGATCGGCATGATGTGTTATGGATGACCCGGGAAGGAAAGCTCTGGTTCCGTGGGGACAAGGATACACTCAAGCAGCGGTGGCCTGGGTTTGAACCGGATCATTGCTTTAGCTTTATTTAAAATGCAAAATACTGAAACGACAAGTCTATCAGATAGGGGGGAGCCGGTTATGGCACAATGGATTGTAGATTATTTGCCGACATGGAATTTCATTCGTATTAGTGGAATAGCCGCTTATCTGCTGCTCTTTGCGGGGGTGTTTCTGGGAATTGCACAGGGGTTGCCTGCCGCCAAGGGCAAGTCCAAAGCAGCCATGTACCAGTGGCATACCCGAACAACCTGGCTCGCCTTTGGACTTGGTATCTTACATGCGTTAACCCTTTACATCGATCATTACAGTCCATTTACCTGGAGTGAAATGCTTATTCCATTTACTGCTTCAGTGCATCCGGTTGGCAGCGGCCTGGGGACATTATCCTTTTACGGTTTGCTAATCGTGCTGCTGTCCAGTGATCTGCGTAACAAATTGGGGCGCAAATGGTGGATTGTGTTCCACATGCTCTCATATCCAGCGTTCATCTGTTTGCTGGTGCACGGCATGATTACTGGTTCCGATTCGGGGAACGTGCTGATGCGTTTAATATACGCATTCACGGGATTGTCCATCCTGGGCATAACGGTGCTGCGAGGGCTGATGCGTGAGCGCAAAGGACCGCAAATCACGATTGGGCACAATCGTTCGCAGTCTAAGCCAACCGTGGAACGGATGTGGGGCGAAGCATATGGACTCGCTGGAGCGGGGAGACAGGAGCGTTTAAAATAGTCGTAACGTATACTTGATATATACGAAAAAAGAAGCGGCCGATTGGCCGCTTTTTTCTATGAGCTGTCTTTTACAGACATGTCTCATTTCTGAGTGCCAGACGTGGCTTAAACGACGTCATCACTGACCGGTTTCTCGCCCAATGCTTCTTCAAGCTCGGACTGTTTGCGGTGCGCGATCCGGCTGCTTGCTGCTGATGCGATGGCCCCGACGATATCGTCCAGAAACGTATGTACAGGTCCCAGGCTTTTATCATTCAGCCGCTCAAGTACACCGGGTTTAAGCTTGTCTACATAACCGTAATTCGTGAATCCGATGCTGCCGTATACATTGACGATGGAGAATGCGAGAATCTCATCCACGCCATATAACCCTTCATCATTCTCAATCATTTCCTGCAAAGGCGAAATGAGCTGACCCTGCTCTGCCAGCAGATCAAGCTGAATGCCCGTCAGAACAGCGTTCTGCACCTCGCGTTTGCGGAGAACCTTCTCCACATTATCGATACATTCTTCCATCGTAAGATCCGGATAGTATTTTTTCTGCAATAACATGACCAATTCTGCGATCTCAGGGATCGTGACGCCCCGCTTATGCAGCCATTCCCTTGTTGCGTCCGCTACTTTGCGGCTGTTCAGGCTGTAAGGGATTTTTTCTTGCTCAGGATGTTCCATGGGCGATTCCTCCTCTGATGTTAGCAATGTCCCTACTCTTGCTTCCTAATACGTAATTAACCGTTTTGCGTTTCTTTCAATATCGTTTTGAGTTAGTTCAGTAACCTTCAAGGCGGAAACAAGAGCAGTTTTCGGCTTGGTACACCAGGAGCTTGTTTAAAAAGTAGTTATTTTTTGGACAGAGGCTCGTATACATGGTAGTACAAACTGTAAAAATGATGAGGGGGAACGTAATCATGAGTAAGATCCGATATATGCGTACGGCATCGGCAGCTGCGCTGCTGAGCATTCCTATGGTACTGTCCGGCTGCGGCATGTTTAATGCACAGTCATCCGAGGCGATTGATCCGCCGCCGCCCATCCAGGAAGCAGCCATGATTCAGGCAGCCGAAGGCAATGGGACACTCGCGACGCTTCCACTCACGACGGTTTATTTGCAGGATCAGCAAGGGTTGCTTGCTCCGGTATCATTGACACTTCCATCCGGGTCGGATGTTAGCAGTCCGAAGACCGCACTGGATACCCTCGTAACGGGTGGCGAGTACGCAGGTATGCTGCCTGAAGGATTCCAAGGCGTTCTCCCGCAAGGGACCGTGGTGCAGAATGTAACCGTACATCCGGATGACAAACTGGCTGTTGTAGAGTTCTCCGGTAATTTTGCCAAATACGATGCCAAGGATGAGCGCAAAATGCTGGAAGCTGTAACATGGACATTGACAGGCACACCGGATGTGGAGAACGTGCAGATCTGGGTAGATGGCAAAAAGCTGACACAAATGCCGGTCAACAGTACACCGCTGCCTGAACCGCTGAACCGGGCGGTAGGCATCAATCTGGATCTGGGGGATACATTCACGACCAACAGCAGTCCGGTAACCGTGTATTTCTCGGCAGCTTCGCCAGCAGGCATTCAATATTACGTTCCGGTTACGCGTCTGGTCACACCGGGTACGGACCGGGTGCAGGCGGCGCTGAATGAGCTGATTAAGGGGCCAGCCAAGGGCGGCGAGCTGGAAGAGGTCATGACAGGTGGAACGGAGCTGCAATCCGTCAAAACGGCTGAGGATGGAACGGTTACGGTCGCACTCAAAGACGATATGTTCGTTGAAGGAGATGTCGTGCCAAGTGAGCTGCTGCAATCGGTCGTCTTGACTACCACAGAGAACACGGCAAGTAAGGATGCCAAAGTCCAAATCGAGTGGAACGGTCAAAAAACGGTGATGGGTGATGATAACCGGGATTATAGTGCGCCGGTCTCCAAACCTGAATATATCAACGAAATTCCAATTTAAGATCCAGACAACGCCGGGGAATGTTAACAGAAGTCCTTGGTGGATAAATGTTTGCAGCAGCACTCTTTGGCGGATAGATGCTTTTAAGGTGACTCTTTGGTAAAATAGAAGGGATTAGTAAGTGTGAATCAGTTCAACAATTACAGGATGCTTAAGTCGTAGGAGGCAGAAATGATGAGATCTAACGGACGAACCAGCGAACAGCTGCGGCCGATGAATTTAACAATTAACACAAATAAATACGCCGAAGGTTCTGTACTGATTGAAGTCGGAGATACGAAGGTTATTTGTACAGCAACGGTAGAGGAACGTGTTCCTCCCTTCATGAAAGGTCAGGGAAAAGGCTGGGTTACCGCTGAATACTCCATGCTGCCCCGTGCAACCCATACCCGTAATCAGCGCGAAGCCAATCGCGGGAAATTGACTGGGCGCACCATGGAAATTCAGCGTCTGATCGGCCGTGCGTTGCGCTCTGTTGTTAACTTGCAGGCCCTTGGCGAGCGGACCATTACCCTGGATTGTGATGTCATTCAGGCGGACGGAGGCACACGTACAACGTCCATTACCGGTTCGTTTGTGGCGCTGGCGCTGGCTGTGAACAAAATTGCCCAGCAGCATCGCCTGCAAACATTCCCCATCACGGATTTCATTGCAGCTGTAAGTGTTGGTGTAGTTGGAGAACAGCCTGTTCTGGATCTCAACTATGATGAGGATTCCAAAGCGAAGGTGGATATGAACCTGGTGATGACAGGTGGCGGGAAATATGTGGAGCTGCAGGGAACAGGGGAAGAGGCCCCGTTTGACCGCCGTGAGCTGAATGCCATGCTGGAGCTGGGTGAACAGGGAATCCTGGAGATGATCGAGCGGCAAAAAGAAGTGCTTGGTCCGATTGCGCTCAAGATCGGCGCTAGTGGATTAGGAGAAGCCTAAGATGCGTCTGGATAGCCCAATCATTATTGTTGCAACCCGGAATCAGGGGAAAGTAAGGGAGTTTGCCCATGCATTTGCCCCACTTGGCAAAGAGGTCAAAAGCATGTTTGACTATCCCGAACTGCCGGATGTCGTGGAGGATGGGGTAACCTTTGCCGAGAATGCATGGAAGAAAGCCAAGGCCGTAGGGGATGCGCTTGGCCTTCCAGTACTCGCCGATGATTCCGGACTTTGTGTGGACTTGCTGGATGGAGAGCCGGGCGTGTACTCGGCAAGATATGCTGGCGAAGGAGCAACGGATGCCCTGAATAATGCCAAGCTGCTTCGAACGCTTGAATCCATAAAATCCGGTGAGGATACTGAACAGCCATTGCTCAGTCCGGCACGCTTTGTATGTGCATTGGTCCTGTATGACCCGGTATCGGGGGAAAAGTTTGAAGCGGAAGGTACAGCGGAAGGTTGGATTACAAGCGAGGCTGCCGGGGGTGGCGGTTTTGGATATGATCCTCTTTTCTATGTGCCTGAATACGAGATGACGATGGCCGAGCTTACGCTGGAGCAAAAGCAGGCGATAAGTCATCGTGGCCATGCACTGCGGGCGCTTGTATCCAAACTTGAAGGATGAATCGTAGTTAACAGGAGCGTCTTGAATCGGATATAGCAGCTTCAAATAGTAAAGTGTTAATGGAAGGAAAGCGCCATTCTTGCGGAATGCTCTCCTTCTATTAACGCTTTTTTTATTTTCGAAAAGAATGATAGCGACAGAGTGAGATGCAAATCCATCGATAGACCTACCATCCATCCCGTGTTTTCACTTACTCTATTCGGAACATATGTTCCTATTCCTAGATGGCCACATATTACGATTGCGCGTTTGAGAATCAGCTTGGGACCGGAGTTGGAAGAAGTTGCAAGCCTTGTACCGTATGGGTTAACATTCATGGTAACGACTCAAGAATGAACTCAAGCGGAGGGGATTAGCGCATGCAGGAAGTGAAACTTACAGTGTCTTACGATGACTATGAGAACGATGTCCGTATGGAGAATTTAATCAAGGAATTAGCAGCCAAACCAGAGGCAGGTTCACTGGAGAGTCTGATCATTGGAGACTGGGGACAAGCTTACGAAAATTCGCCGGACGATTTTATGGGCACTCTCATTCAGCTGGCACCAAGCTTCCCTTCGTTGAAAAAGCTGTTTATTGGAGATATGGGTTTTGAAGAGTGCGAGGTATCCTGGATTATTCAGACCGATCTGACGCCACTATTGAACGCTTTTCCTGAATTGAAGTCATTTTCGGTTAAAGGAAGCAGCGGATTGGTTCTCGAACCTCTGCAGCATGCCAAACTTGAAGAGCTGGTTATTATCTGCGGAGGGCTGCCGCAAGAAGTATTAGCTTCGATTAGCCATGCTCAATTGCCTGAACTGCGCAAGCTTGAACTATATCTGGGTGTGGATGATTATGGCTTTGACGGTTCACTCGAAGATGTGCTTCCCTTGCTGGAACAGGGACGCTTCCCTAAACTTGTGTATCTTGGCCTGAAAGACAGTGAAATTCAAGATGAAATTGCCAAAGCTGTGGCGCAGGCTCCCATCGTGGATCAGCTGGAAGTACTGGATCTTTCCCAAGGGACCTTGTCGGATGAAGGGGCCGAGGCACTGCTCGCCAGCGACAAGATCAAAACATTGAAGCATCTTGATCTCAGTTACCACTACATGACGGACGAAATGCTCATTCGCTGGAAACGCTCAGGCATTTCTGTGGATGTCAGTGATCAGCAAGAGAGTGACGAAGATGACTGGCGTTATCCGTCACTAACGGAATAAGGAATGCCAGGCATTACTAAAGACAAGATGGTTCACGGACAGCAAACTCAAGTCAATGGCATGGACGGGGAGCGACCGTTTTGGTTGATTGGAAACCCGGATAACCGCAGAACCAAGGGACTGCAGCAGGCAAGGCAGCAATGTGGCTTGAAGCCCGCTGTGGTGATTCCCTATGCCGACTTGCTCAAGACCTGGAGACAGGGTGCAACCCTGGCAGAAGTAATCCAGAAAAAGGTTACAGCCGGGGATGCACCACCATCGCAAGATGCACCCCTGGTTCGAATAGATGCCCCAGGAGAGCAGTGGGACGTGGAGCGTGGATTGCTATCGCTTGGTGCGGAAGAATACGAGCCTTCCTTTTATTTAGGCAGAAAAGAGCGGATTCCTGCCGAGCAGGCGCTTGATCTGCAGCAGGATTGGGGACGCATCTATGCACCGGCCCAGTGGTTTAATGGCTGGAGAACATGTCTGGAGCGAATCGGACGGGAAGTGAATGAATTCTGGCCTTCTGCCAGGTTCCTGAACGATCCCGAAGATATTGCCATCATGTTTGACAAAAGAAAGTGTCAGCAGCATCTATCCGCCCACGGTGTGGATGTCCCTCCTGTCCTGCAATCATCGGGACAGATATTGAGTTATTCGGAATTGCGCGCTGCCATGCAGGTCGCAGGCATGCACAGAGTGTTTGTTAAGCTTGCTTGTGGCTCAGCGGCATCCGGTGTTGTTGCTTATCAGTTCAACCCGAGAACGGGCGCGGAGATTGCTCTAACCACAGTGGGAATGGAACATATTGAGGGCAAGCTTGTTTTCTATAATGAAGGCCGCATGCAGAGGTATACCCGCAGGGAAGAAATTGAGCCTCTGCTCGACTGGTTATGTGCTGAAGGTGCTCAGATTGAACGCTGGATGGTCAAAGCTTCCCATGGTTCGCGCGTATTTGATATACGTCAACTTGTAGCTGGTGGACATGCAGGTCATGCGATTATGCGGTTAAGTCATACACCCATAACCAATCTGCATCTACGCAATGAGCGAATGCTGCCTGTAGAAGCAGGGCTGGATGAGCAAAAGCTGGGACTGGTTCAGACCGCTGCCCTAAGAGCTATGGCTGCTTTTCCCAACTCATGGTCTGCCGGTATTGATGTAATGCTCAGTGGAGGGGACAAACCGCATGCCTATGTTCTGGATGTAAATCCGTTCGGCGATCTGTTGTACCACGTACAGCACGACGGACTTGGAACATATGAATGGGAGATGGATATTTTGCAAAAGGAGCCTTACGAACATGCCTGATATGAACACCATTGTGGGCTCTCATGATCTGTTGATGATTACCTTGGATACGTTAAGGTATGACGCAGCGAAGCTGGAGGAACCGAATTGTCCCAATCTGTGTGGTTCGGGCTCCTGGGAGAAACGCCATACGCCAGGAAGTTTTACATATGCGGCACATCATGCCTTTTTTGGCGGGTTCATGCCTACGCCTGCGAATACGGACAAAGCCTCTCATGTCCGACTGTTTCATTCACGAAATACCGGATTGAAGACTCATCCGCATACCTGGCTGTTTGATACACCGGATATCGTATCCGGTCTGGCGGAGGAAGGATATCGTACGATCTGTATTGGTGGGGTCATCTTTTTCACGAAAAAAAATCCGCTTGCCAAAGTGCTGCCTGGTTACTTTCAGCAGAGTTATTGGCGAATGAACTTCGGGGTAACGAACCCTCGCTCGACAGAGCATCAGGTTCAGCATGCATTGAAGCTGCTTGATCAGATACCGCAGGATGAGAAAGTATTTCTTTTTTTGAATGTGTCCGCTATCCATGGTCCCAATCGTTACTTCGTGGAAGGGGCAAGAGAGGACTCCGTTCAGACTCAACGGGCCGCACTTCGGTACGTGGATCAAGCCCTTGGTCCATTGTTTGATGCCATGCGGCAGCGCTCGCGGCCAACGTTCTGTCTTGCGTTTTCCGATCATGGGACGGCTTATGGTGAAGATGGGTACCATGGGCACAGGCTGGCACATGAAGTCGTCTGGAATGTGCCCTATCGTGAATTTATTTTATAGACAGAAGTGGTTTTATTTTATCGTTAACGACAACAACCGGAGACAGGGAGGAAACCGATGGATAATCAATCTCAAAACACAACAACAGGTCATTCCGCAGCGTCCGGATCCAATACGATTACAGGTCTGAGAGAAGTACTGTCTTCACCCTATCGCTCTTATCTATACTCTTATCCTCATAAGACGGCGTATCGGGAGTTGGAGCCTCCGCTGCCCCTGGGGCCATTGTGGGAACGGGAGAACACGGATACGTATTTTTTATATATGCATATTCCGTTTTGCGCTGCCCGCTGCGGATTTTGCAACTTGTTCACTTTGCCTGATCGGCGTGACGATACGCATGAACGTTATGTGGATGCACTGGAACGGCAGGCGAAGCAGTGGGCGCCTATTACGTCGCGCAGACCATATTCCAGGTTTGCCATAGGTGGCGGGACGCCAACATTGCTGAATGAAATTCAGTTGAATCGGTTGTTTGACATTGCGGAAAATGTCATGGGACTTGATCCCACACACGCTTCCATTTCGGTGGAGACATCACCCGACACGGTGACCGAAGCCAAGCTCACGTTGTTGAAGGAACGTAGCGTGGACCGTGTCAGCATGGGGATTCAGAGCTTTATCGAAGCGGAAGCTGCAGCGATTTACCGCCCCCAGAAACCACAGGAAGTGGAGCGCGCACTTGAGAAGCTGACCCGATACAACTTTCCTTTGTTGAATCTGGATTTGATCTACGGTTTGCCGGGACAAACGGTGAAATCGTGGCTGTACTCGCTCGAGCGTGCTCTATCTTATGAACCCGGGGAAATTTTCATTTATCCGCTCTATACCCGCGAGAATACCATCGTGAAGCCGGAAGACATTCAGCGACAGGGGCCGGATATCCGCATGCAGCTCTACACTGCCGCCCGTGATATGCTAAAAAGTCGTGGCTATGTTCAGTATTCCATGCGCAGATTTGCGAAGGAGTCATCTTCTCCGGCAAGCAAAGACCTTCTCCCCTACAGCTGTCAGGAAGAAGGCATGGTTGGCCTGGGATGCGGCGCCCGTTCGTACACCAGCGAAGTGCACTATGCTTCAAAATACGGAGTAAGCTATAAAGCTACTCAGAGCATTATCGCGGATTATGTGGCAACCGAGCGGTATGATGTGGCTGACTACGGCATTGTACTGAGCAGAGAAGAACAAAAACGCAGATTTATTTTAAAGGCACTGCTGCATCGGGAAGGCCTGACTTTAGCAGATTATCTTCAGCGATTCGGAAGTGAAGTTATGTCAGATTATGTTTGGCTGGCCGAACTGCTGACAGAGGGAATGGCACGGATCAAGCAGGAGGATGGACGCCAGATTCTGCGTTTGACTGAAGAGGGGCTGGGATACTCTGATGCGATAGGTGATTGGTTGATATCCGCCGAGATTCGTGAACAAATGGAAGGGTTTGTGTTCTCATGAGAGCAACCTTGTATTATCGGGGAAAGCTGTCGTCCTGCAATTACGACTGTCCCTATTGTCCATTTAGCAAAACCGTGGATTCCAAGGAGACACTGGAAACCGACGAACAGCAGTTGCGTCAATTTGTGAATTGGGTGAAGGCCCAGGAAGTTGCTGGACATCAGTTGTCCATTTTCTTCAATCCGTATGGAGAGGCTCTGGTCCGGCGTTGGTACAGGGAAGCCATGGTTGAACTGTCACATATGCCTCATGTAAATAAGGTCGCTGTGCAGACCAACCTGTCCGTGAAGCTGGATTGGGCTCGTGAACTGAATTCCGGAACAGCTGCCTTCTGGGCAACATATCACCCGCGTGAGACCAAAGAATCCTCTTTTGTGAAGCAGTGCCTTACTTTACGTGAAATGGGCCTTAATTTCAGTGTGGGCACAGTTGGGCTTCGCAGTGCCTTCCCTGCAATCCAATCCATGAGAAAAGCTTTGCCAGACGATGTGTACATGTGGATCAATGCATTCAAGGATAAACCCAAATATTACACGGCAGAAGAGGTTGAGTATTTGCGATCCATCGACCCGCTGTTTGAAGGCAATCTGCAGGATTACGAGAGTTATGGCAAAGGCTGTGCGGCCGGATCGGAAGTATTTTATGTGCAAGGATCGGGGCATGTAAAAAGGTGTTACAAGGATCGCCGGATCATTGGCCATTTGTACCGTGATGGTCTGGAGAAGTTATCCGCTGATCGGCCCTGCAGGATGAAAAAGTGCGGCTGCTACATCGGATATGTGCATATGCTGGACTCTCCGTTTAGAGAAATTTATGGCAATGGCTTGCTTGAACGGAATCCTCAATCGGTTGTGCTGAATCGATAATTCTCCTGGTTTTTTGGGGGGGGGATTAAATGACGATTGATTAATATGAACATGATGTTGGAAGTAGATGGGAACTCTATATTTATATTTAAAGGGGTGCCCGGTGAATGCATTAAATGCTGTTCACCGGGCACCCCTTTATTCGAATCGAAATGGAAAACGTTGTTTTAACGAATGGCAACCTTGTACGTGCGTAACCATGAGTTAATTTGTGTCAAATAAGCGAATAACTGTGGCCCAGACATGAGCTGCCCAAACCAGGGAAGATTGGAGGAAGCATCAGGTGAAGAAGCGAGTTTGCGAATCTGATCCTTGTCAATCAGGGGTAGAATCGGTGAAGTCGCATCATCAAGAATATCCAGTACCTGCTGCTTAACAGCAGCCAAATACTGCGGATTATGTGTTTTGGGATACGGACTTTTTTTACGATATAAGACATCGTCAGGCAGCACACCCTCCAACGCTTTTCGCAAGATGCCCTTCTCACGGCCGCCCGTTATTTTCATTTCCCAGGGAATGTTAAACACATATTGGATCAGGCGGTGATCACAGTAAGGTACTCGAACCTCGAGCCCTGCACCCATACTCATCCTATCCTTACGATCCAGCAAAGTAGGCATAAACCGGGTGATGTTCAGGTAAGACATGACACGCATTTGTGCTGCTTTTCCGGTTTCACCATCCAGTAAAGGAGTCTCTGCTACAGCATCTGAATACCGGTCGGCAAGATAGTCCAGCGGTCTGATCCATTCCCGAACATCCGGCGACAACAGCCCTGCGCGCATGTCGGGCGCTACCGACCAGGGGAACGTTCCGGAATTCAGCATTTCATCCCGATGGAACCAGGGATATCCTCCAAACACTTCATCTGCTGCCTCTCCCGAGATGGCGACGGTCGCCCCTTTTTTGATTTCTTTACAGAACAGGTAGAGAGAGGAATCGACATCAGCCATCCCCGGCAAATCCCGTACGATCATCGCCTGATTCAAGGCATGAACCAGTTCACCATTCTCGATCTCAATCCAGTGATGGTCAGTCTTGAGCTCATCTACCATACGCTGGATCCAGGGGCCATCAGCACCGGGCTGGAACGAGTGAGCCTGGAAATGCTTCGCATTATCGACATAATCGACGGAATACGTACTGACTTGGCCCTGACCCGTGCGGTTGTAATAGTCTACCGCCAGTGCGGACAGAGCACTGGAGTCGAGCCCACCTGATAGGAGGGAACAGACCGGAACATCGGACGCCAGCTGGCGTTCAAGTGTATCCTGCAACAAACGCCGGACTTCGGCAGCTGTCTCATCCAGGTCATGCTCATGCGGGCGACTTTCCAACTTCCAATACGCATAGGTTCGGATCCCGTTCCGGTTAAAGATGAGCGCATGTGCCGGTTTGAGTTCATTCAATGAAGAATAGACTCCGTGTCCAGGCGTTCTGGCCGGACCTACGATAAATACTTCTGCCAGGCCCTCAGGACCAACAGCAGCCTCTACATCCGGGTGCAGCAAAAGGGATTTGGGTTCCGAGCCAAATACGAGAGCGTCTTTGGCGTTGCTATAGAATAACGGTTTGACGCCAAGGCGGTCACGTGCAATAAAGACCTGTTCACGCCCCCCGTCCCAGATGGCAAAAGCAAAAATGCCATTAAAACGGTCTACACACGCCGGTCCCCATTCGATATAAGAGGCCAGCAAAACTTCCGTATCACATTGTGTACGGAAATGGTGCCCCCGCTGAAGCAGTTCTTTTTTTAATTCGGGTGCATTGTATAGTTCTCCGTTATACACGACGGTATAGGAGGTGTCTCCCTGTAACGCATGCATGGGTTGAGCGCCATTCTCCGGGTCCATTACGCTGAGCCGGCGATGTCCAAATGCACAAGGATTGGAGATCCATGTACCTGAAGCGTCGGGCCCCCGGTTCGACAAACTGTCCGTCATTCGGACCAGCAGCTCCGATTCCTGGGTCAAATCCCGATTCCATTGTATGAAGCCGGTTATACCGCACATGGTTGTTCATCCTTTCTTAGTCGAGTCGTTGATCCCGTGTGGTGTTGCATGGCATGGAGCCAGCAAATGTTGTCATTTTCGTCAGAAGTCGTAACAAATATATGCCGAAAGCAGGCATAAAATGTCTGTCCTCTTCGGAAACTATATCTAGGGACAACGGCCTCAGCATGCCTGTGAAGGAGAGAATGGATAGTGGACAAAACAACCTATTATGTCTCTGTGGGTGGGCGTTCCGTTTTGCAGGATCAGCACGCAGCTGCCTATGAATGGGTCATTCAGGCGACACCTCAGGAAGCGGAACATTTACTGGGGCTCCTTAATCTGATGCAGGAAAAAGAGGAAGAGGCTTTTCCAGGAATGGTATTCCCGTGGCCGGATACACCGGAAGAATCTGTGAACCGAGCTTATGAAGCTGTCTTACAGCAGGTGTATCACGAAATTTATCGTTTGGGAACGCCTGAGACAAGACAAGAGATTGAACAAAGTACATGACATGATAAGGAGCGATAACAATGTATGCAATTCAGGATGCCAAGATCCGCAGATTAACCGAGGTGGATGGATTGTCTTGTGCTGAAGTGGAGGTACAGCCCGCTAATGCAGGAGATCCTTCTTTATTAGTATATGTAGCGGCAACTCAGCCTGGAAGTATGGAAGTGGTTCGCATTGTACGTAACCATTCGGATGCCGTTCTGGACTGGTATAACAACAACATGCATACGGCCTTTGAAGATGCAACGGAAACCGCATTTGAGAACAGTGAAGGTGTAACAGCGGGAGAAGACAAAGCACGGTTCCAAAGTGAGTTGTTTGCGTTTGGTCTGCTCGGTCCGACCCTTCAACGCTATTTAATTGGTCAGGCTTAATAATCAATTCCCAGCATGGATAACGGAGTTAACCCGGAGCATACTACATATAAGTTCCGGGGAGGTGATAGCAATGGCTTCCAAGTTCAAGAAAAACAAAGGAAACCTTTACGCGCATCATACCGAGTTTGCCGGGGAAATGCTTGCCATCAACGGCAAGCGTCCTACGCAGAGAAATCCATGGCGTCGGGGAAACAAGTAACCCGGAATGAAAAACCCGCCGTTTTTAGGAACGGCGGGTTTTTGCATGTAAACTTTTAAAGTGTGTAAGAAGTTACGCATATTCACGAAGCACTTGAATCCCTTTGACCACATTGTATATAAAGCTTAATCCATAAATAACAAAGAACAGGATGACAAACCCGATGGCGCTGCCCAAGCTCTGGGCGGTTATAAAGAAATAAAACATTGGAATGGCGGCAAGAAACGGGAAAACGTGGGAGAACAAAGCTCGTTTGGCATGTCCCTCAATATAGGCGTCTCGTGCGACGATCCAGACAATGATCGGAAACAGAAAAGGAGCGAAGAAAATACTGAAATAGGATAAGGCCGATAAAAGCTGTCTCATAACAATTCTCTCCTTTGTTGAATTCATTCATAGTTATGTATGCAAAAGATTACCCAGTCAGGCTGACATTGAACACTCTTAGACTTTAGGACCCGGCAGTATCAATATTGCCTGCTAATCATGATCATATTCCCTAGGTGACTAACGTATGAAAATAATACGTAAAAGATTGAAACAGGATGCAGTTTATTATTTTTTTTATAAAAGTATTGAAAAATATAGAAAACAGAGTATAATAGAAATCGCGCCAAATTTTTATTTATACATATTTGTCTCAGTAGCTCAGCAGGATAGAGCAACGGCCTTCTAAGCCGTCGGTCGGGGGTTCGAATCCCTCCTGGGACGTTCAAAAGAAGCTTCCTCCGGGAAGCTTCTTTTACGTTCAGGGGATGAGAACCCCAACGGTTCGTCGGAGCATTGTCTTCGATAGCACTACTTCGCAGTCTCGACTGCAAGGAGAGTATCCCTCCTGGGACGTTCAAAAGAAGCTTCCTTCGGGAAGCTTCTTTTACGTTCAGGGGATGAGAACCCCAACGGTTCGTCGAAGCATTGTCTTCGATAGCACTACTTCGCAGTCTCGACTGCAAGGAGAGTTTCCCTCCTGGGAGTACGAGCCAGCTTGTAACCGATGAGGAAAGGCAAATTGGTCAGGCGTTTCTGCACATGAAACGGATTGCAGAATCTGAAGGCACAACGCTTCAAGGTGCGACACGTCTCATCGTGTATGTGACGGATATGTACCGCTCAATCAGATTCAGGAGAACTGGGGTTCAGGTCCATTTTCCGCTTCTTACAATCATCGAGGAAGTTGACTGATAAAAGAATTTGAAAATGATATAGGCATTACCTATAAAATGAATAGTATTTATATATTTTATTAATAAACGGATTTATGCCACAATAATCCTATCAGATTGAAAGGACGGTGGTGTCATTGAAATCGATTAACCAATGGCGGGCAGATGAGTACGATCACCAATTGGCTTTTGTATCAGGATACGGCAAAAGTTTAATCTCTTGGCTTCAACCTCAAAAAGGTGAATACATTCTGGATTTGGGCTGCGGCACGGGTGACTTGACGCATGAAATTGCTATGTCACAAGCAGAGGTGGTTGGCATGGATGCATCTCCGGATATGATTCATCGGGCGAGGGAGAAGTTTCGGGATATCGAATTCCTGGAGGGAGACGGACATCGGTTCCAGACAAGCAGACCTTATGATGCCATCTTCTCCAATGCTGCATTGCACTGGATGAAAAGTCCTGGCCTTGTCATCGAAAGTATATGGAATGCGCTGAAGCCTGGCGGGCGTCTGGTAGCAGAGTTCGGTGGGAAGGGAAATGTACAGACCATTGTGAATGCTTTGGAGGCTGTGCTTGAACGAAAAACAGGAATCGATGCAGCGGATCGCAATCCATGGTACTTTCCAACAATTGGAGAGTATAGCTCCATTTTGGAGGAAAAGGGGTTCCTGGTTCGACAGGCCTACCACTATGACCGTCCTACCCAACTTCAAGATGGGGAACAGGGTATTGAGGGGTGGTTAGCTCATTTTGGCGGTGACTATTTTGCGGGTTTAAGTAAGGAACAGATCCAGGAAATCTGTCTGGAAACGAGTAATATAGTTGTACCAAAGCTCTGGAAAGACGATGCGATCTATGCGGATTATAAGCGTTTGCGTGTGGAGGCTGTAAAGCCGGAAAGTTGAAAAAATAATGAAATCTGCTTGTTAAATGAATATCTGATAAACTCCACCTGTAAAATATGATGTCTTTCAAAGACCATGATTCTCTTTTGGCGAAAGAGGAATATGGTCTTTTTTCCTATGGACTATTTTAAATTTCAAATTCTCCATCGACAAATAAATACAAGCCCATCTCCCTCTCTTACTCAAGAACCATATAAGTAATTTTTATATCATAATTGTAATTATTTAGAAGGGATATATGGTATTTTAGTAGAATAATTTACCAAGGGTCAATCCTCTTGCGGATAGGATGGTGACGTTATTACAAGTATTGCAGTACTTGATCGGGCAAGGCCCCAGTGATTGGTGAGGTATTCATATTGAGAAGGAGGGGCATAGCCTTGAATAAACGATTGATATCCATGTTATTGAGTGTCCTCATGATTTTCTCCATCGTCATGCCAGCGGCTGGAGCCGCTCCCACAGATGTACTACTTGATAGGAATTTGCTGACCAAGGCTGAAGCCAAGCAGTGGAAAGAAATTCTCGCCCAGCGGGAAGAAAAACTTGCTGCAGAACCACTTTTGGACCAGAGACTGGAAGGTCTAGGTGGAGAGAGTACAAGAGTTATCGTTGAGCTCTCGAACAAACCTGTAGCTGTAGCGCAAGGTGAATCAACCCTCTCAGGAAAGTCTTTTACCTCCTCTATGGAAACAAATGCTGTGACTAAGGTTGAACAACAACAACAGTCATTTGTACATAGCCTCACTCAGAACAAAATCAACCATGAAGTGTTGGAAAATTACGCATATGCCCTAAACGGTGTGGCCATTGAAGTGGATGGAAATCAAATGGGGCAATTGCTTCGCATACCAGGCGTAGTCAGTGTATATCCTGACCTCGAAATTACGTTAGCTCCGGAGAACGATGAAGTTAATCCCTATATGAAAGATACAGCGCCGTTTATTGGTGCCCCGGAAGTATGGGATTTGGGATACAAAGGGGAAGGCATCAAAGTCGGTGTTATTGATACAGGAATCGATTACGAGCACCCGAATCTGAAAGATGCTTACAAGGGTGGTTGGGATTTTGTTGAAAACGATGATGATCCTTATGAAACAACACGTGAGGAGTGGAAAGTGTCTGAACAGCCGGAGTTTAATGCAAACGGAAGTTCCTACTACACATCCCACGGTACTCACGTAGCGGGCACCATCGCTGCTCGCGAGGCTGGAGATTACGGTGTTGTTGGTATTGCTCCCGAAGCCGATATCTATGCTTATCGTGTACTTGGAGCATATGGTAGCGGGCAAACATCGTGGGTGCTTGGCGGAATTGATCGCTCGGTTAAAGATGGTATGGATGTCATCAACCTCTCGCTGGGTAATGATGCAAATGATCCAAGTTACATTACTTCGGTTGCGCTCAACAATGCCATGCTGTCGGGTGTTACTGCAGTTGTAGCAAGTGGTAATGAAGGTCCAAATCGTTATACATTGGGTTCTCCAGGGGCATCGGCCATGGCTATCACTGTAGGTAACTCCACAGGACCTAGTCAGATCATTACGGCCAACACGCATTTTTGGATTGGTGAAGATGGTGAAGGTACACTACCTGAAGAGCAACCTGTACCTGAGGTTGAACAATTGCCTGAACTGGGGATAGCACCAGAGACTGAAGCTCCTGAAATTCCAGAGCAAGGCGTACCGGTGACTAATCCAGATGATTCATCTGCAGATGCTCCCGAAGCAGACGTGATAAGTGAAGAGTCTGCATCACCAGGTGAAGGTGCACTACCTGTAGAAGAGCAAGCTGAAGCTGAAACCGTGACGTCTCAGGATGCAACTGATCCTAGTACAGAAGAAGTTACACCTGTAGAAGAAGAGGAAACGGTAGCTCCAACTGTAACACAGCCAAACCCACTGACTGTCACAGAATCAGTCTATCGTCTGGACGTAATGGGCTGGAACCTTTCAGCAGATCCTGAAGATGTTCTGACAGGGCAATATGAGCTTGAGTTTGCCGGGCTCGGGAAACCAACCGACTTCGAAGGCAAGGATTTTGCAGGGAAAGTTGCATTTGTACAGCGGGGTGAGCTGGCATTTGTGGAGAAGGTAGCCAATGCGAAAGCGGCTGGCGCAGTGGCCGTCATTGTGTATAACAATCTTCCAGGTCCGATTGGTCTAAGCTTGGGTGATAACTTTGAACTTATTCCGACACTCAGTATGTCCAAAGAAGATGGTGAAGGGATCAAGGCTCAGCTGGATGCGGGAGAACTGGTTGAAGTAAGCTTCAGTGATTTTGTCCATGATCAAACGCCTGGAGATGACATGTATGACTCCAGCTCCCGCGGACCTGCCAAAGTAACATTGGATATCAAGCCAGATGTGGTTGCCCCGGGTACAAGCATCTTGTCTACGATTCCTGCCTACGGGAAGGATGAGCCTGGAGCAGATTATGCACAGGCTTATGATCGCAAAACAGGCACGAGTATGGCTACTCCTCATGTAGCAGGACTGATTGCATTACTCATTGAGAAGCATCCGGACTGGACTCCTTTTGATATTAAGGTTGCTCTCATGAACAATACCAAAGTGCTGGATACAGCTCTATATGACGTATTCGATCAAGGCGCTGGCCGTATTCAAGCACTGGAAACGATTGACCCTGAAACTTTTGTTAAAGTCATGGACGTGACAAAATACACCGAGAGCGGCGAGGCAGTCGAAAAGGAAAACATTACGGGTAGCGTCAATTTCGGCAACTTCCTGAGCACAGACGAGAAAACGGTCAGTAAAACGCTCAAGGTGCAGTCGCTAAAAGGAGTAGGCGGGGAATATTCCGTAACGGTCAACCCTACACGTTCTGTAAATGGCGTATCGGTTTCCATGGATAAAACGTCCTTTGCGTTGAATGGAGAAGAAGAGGTACAGGTGACGATTACGGTGCCAAAAGGCGTGACTACTGTAGGAGAAGCCCAAGGATATCTCCAATTCAGTCATGAAGCAAAAACGTATAGTGTGCCGTACGTGGCTCACTTCAATCTGACAGAATCCGGCATCAAATACATCGAAACGAAGTATGGCAATGAAACGAACCCGTTCCATTATCCATTGAATGCCGATGGCACGCTGGATACACTCGATGTATTTATGGAATTCCATAACCCAATGAATTTCGCACTTATTGAAATTTTTGACGGTCTTAATCCGGATGGTGGTTTTTATCAGGATGGGTATATTGGATCTATATATGGTGCCAATTATACCTTCAATGCAAATGCGAGATATAAACTTGCCTGGGACGGACAATATGTAGATTATACAACGGAGCAAGAGACAGCTATTCCGGATGGCTTGTATACCGTTGATATCACATCTAGAGGTACTGATGGAAAGACATATCGGGAAGATACCCCTCCATTCTTGGTGAAAACAGAAGCTCCGGTTGTAAAAGTGCCTGAGACGCTGGAAATACAGCAAATGGGTAAGGATTCTCTTATGGGAACTGTTGAGGATTTGTATATAACGGTTGCTCCTGCTCTTAAAAGTGGATGGGATTATGATCTTGATGTAACCAAATCCTTGAAGTCTGGCTATACCGTCAAAGATTCTACAGATAAAAAGATTAAAGAAGGAAGCTTTGAAGTAGAATCAGATGGTTCATTTAGGATTAGTCTCGGGGAATTGCCAGCAGGAAAATATAGTGTGGAATTCGCTATTGAAGATCTTCAAGGGTTGGTTGGAACATCTTCAACCTCTCTGACTGTAAAAAAAGATCCTGATCCGCAAGTTCCTAAGCCGAGCACGCCATCCCCAGGATCTGGTTCAGGATCTTCAGGGGGATCAAGCTCTGCATCGTCGCCAACACCAGCACCGGCTTCAACAGTTATTGGCGATGCATCTCTATCTGAGAAGAAAAATGCTGACGGAACTATACAAGCCACAGCGGCACTCTCCGAAACCGTCATCAATACACAATTGCTGGGTGATGGACAAGAAGTGAAGCTGGATGTTTCCGGTATAGAGTTCGAGAAATACAGTCAAGTGGAACTGACATTAAGTAAGTCTATTGCTGATAAGCTTCAAGCGGCTGGCAAAAACTTAATTATTGAAGGTCAAACGTTTAATGTGTCCATTCCCGCTACTTCTCTAACGGATTTTATAACGTCCAACGGATTTAGCCTAAAGCTGCATGTATTAGACGAACAAGCGGAAAAGCAGAACGTAAACATTGTCTCAAAAATTGTGTCCATCGATCATAATGCAGAAACATTTAAGCACAACATTAGCCTTACTTTGAAATATGATGCGAAGTCTGTGAAAGACCCACGAAAAGTCATTGCTTACCACCAAACAACAGAAGATGCATGGCAGCCTGCATCATTGTCCAATGTGTCTCAAAAAGGGCAGTTAGAGTTCAGTGTTACAGAGCCAGGGGCATACGCTGTAGTGGAAAATGACGTAACTTTTGGAGATATTACGGGCCACTGGGCCAAAGATGAAATTGAAGTTATTGCATCCCAGCAAATTGCCAAAGGTATGAGTGCAAGTGTATTTTCACCTAATAGCACCATTTCTCATGCAGAATTTGCAACGCTACTCGACCGTATATTTGGAACGGGTATCGATTGGGAAACACGAAGCAAAGAAGCGGGTGCACAGGATCAGTTGACCCGTGAGAAAATGGTCATGATGATCGCAGACGCATTGGAGTTGGAACAAGGACCGACATCCATTAGTTTCAAAGATGGAGATCAAATTTCGGATGAAGCGAAATCTGCAGTAGCTTTTGCGGTGGAGAATGGGTTGGTAAAAGGGATGTCAGGCAATCAATTTGCTCCAAAGGCCACTTCAACCCGCGCGCAGGTATCTGTTATTCTATACCGTCTGCTTGAACATCTAGACAAAATTTAATTTCACAATGTGGCGTACAACATTATTGAAGTATATAAAGAGACCTTCCATCATGGAAGGTCTCTTTATATACAATGGACGTTATATTTTATCTCACGGAGAGCCAATCAAACGATTCGCGCTGGCCTTCAGACCCATGAGTAACAATAGGACGGCGAGCGTAACCTGCAGAAGCAAAGGAATAGTCCAGCCCTCAGTCCAATCATGGATTAAACCGAATAACAAGGGCCCTCCGGCGGCCAACATATATCCGAACGATTGAGCCATTCCTGATAAACCTGCGGCTTGTCTGGCGTCAGCTGTGCGAAGTACAAAAAACATGGTAACCAGACCAAATGAAGCACCGCCCCCAATGCCAGCGAGAGCAACCCCGATCGTAACCATTGATGAGATACCGCTTAGCAGGAACGCATATCCCAAAATGAGACACATACAGGTAATGGCCGTCAGCATACGCTGATCCTTCATTCGTCCCGCCAGAATAGGAATAATAAACGTTACTGGAACGCTGACCATTTGCATCATGGATAGCATCAAGCCTGCTGAAGAAGGGTTAAAGCCCTGATTAGACAAAATTTCAGGCAGCCATGTAATGGTCGAGTAAAATATCAACGATTGCAATCCCATGAAAAGCGTGATGTACCAAGCGAGAGAAGAGGAGCGAAGCCGAACCGGTTTCTCGGTCTTTCGGGAGGCTACATAAACTTCTCCGCGGCGTCCATTACGAACGTGGGGCAGCCACAAAATGAGAGCCAGGATCGAGAGCACAGCCCACATTCCGAGTGAGGCATGCCAACCCATGGAGGTTAAGCCTGCTGCCGGAACGCTAATTCCAGAAGCTATAGCACCCCATATATTCATGGACACGGAATACAGACCAGTAACGAGTCCTACTCGTAATGGGAAGTCCCGCTTAATTAGACTTGGAAGTAACACATTACTTAGAGCAATCCCGCATCCGAGGATGGCTGTACCTGCAAAAAGTGCAGGGACTGACGGTAAAAAACGGAGGGCTATGCCCAAGGTTACAATAATGATAGCAGTAAGCAGTGCTGCTTCCAGACCAAATCTTTTTGCCAGATGTGGGGCAAACGGAGAAATTGCAGCAAACGCAAGCAAAGGCAGTGATGTAAGCAACCCGGCCATGGTATGGCTTATGCCTGTATCGGAGCGAATCAGTTCAACGATAGGGCCTGTCGCTGTAATCGGTGACCGCATCGTAGCTGCGATGAAGATAATACCCGTAAGAAGAAGCCCGAGTTTCATGGACGATGAGGAGCTGTCCATAACTGCTTGATCAGATGAATGTTGATGTAAAGAAGATGGCATAGGTAAATCTCCTGTTATTTATTTTTTCTAATATGTATACTTTGATACATGCGTATACACAACAAGCATAACATTCGGTGTCAACATCGGACAACGGAGTTGGCCGAAATACACCCCAGAACGGAAAAAGCTTCCCGAAGGAAGCTTTTCTTAATACGTCCCAGAAGGGATACTCTCCTGCCAGTCGAGACTGCGAAGTGATGCTAACGAAGACGATGCTCCGACGAACCATAGGGGTTCTCATCCCCAGAACGCAAAAAAAGCTTCCCGAAGGAAGCTTTTCTTAATACGTCCCAGAAGGGATTCGAACCCCCGACCGACGGCTTAGAAGGCCGTTGCTCTATCCAGCTGAGCTACTGAGACATGAAATTTTTCAAGCAAAAATGATTTTATCATAAATAAATATGAATATCAAGTGTTTTGTTTTAATATGTTTTTCGTATATGATGTTTGGCGGTAGATGACGTTTTTTTCATTATATTTACGGTTATGTTAGAATATCAGGAGAACTCAGAAAATAGATCGATTTTCGTTTAATATACATCTATTTATGATTGATTCCGATTGGAGATTCAGGATATAGAGGAGGTGCTCCTATCAAGGAATCCACGACCCCGGAAAACGAGCACAGTAACAATATCGTGCTGTTTCCTAAGACGCTGGACTATTACCAGATTCAATTGACTGTCATGCTTGAAAATGAGCGGTATGGTGAAGCAATGAATCTGCTCCGCTTTTTGCTGCAATGCCAGGGGCAGGAAGAGCGCCATTATGATGAATGGCGGGCTTTGCTTGAATGGCTTGAGGCTGCCTTCCCTCATTATGCAGAGGATCCCTCTGTGGTTCAAGATGAACATGAAGAAGAGGAAATCAGTGAGGAAGACATGGCGCGTCAGCATGCCAGGTCCAAGCTGGAGCAGGATAAGGGATACGCGGATAAGCTGCTTCGCACCGTAATGGAGGAACCACTGTCCGAACAAACCATGCTTGCTTTGGAGCAGCTGGCCTATCTGGATATGCCAGAGATAGATGATTCGCTGATTCGCTGGTTGACAGATAAGTCCCTTCACCCGCTGCTGCAGTTCCGAGTGCTGCAAACGCTGCGTCGTCGAGGTACACAGGGCATGATCACCTTCGCAAGAGGAGAAGAACAGGTTGAAGTGGAGATCGATACGGTACCGCTCAGGCCAGAGGATTTCCCGCTTCAGATTGTTCGCATTCTGGAAAGAGTGGCTGATCAGACGGAAGTTCACGAACCGACACTTTTTTATTTTGCACAGGAACTGTGGATTCAGTTTGTGATGGCCGTATATGGAACCCGAGATTATGCTTCCATGCTTGAAGAGAATGATTCCATGACAGACATATGGGCAGCTGCTCTACATATGACCGTTGCAGACAGCCTGGGCGGTTCGCACGACGAAGAAGATACGCGCTCAATGTATGCTGTGACCGGAGCAATGCGCTTCCGTTTGGAGCAGGCATATCGTTCTATGAAGCAGTTTGTTTCAGCTGGTTTGGGAGGCCAATAGAGACCGGAAACGTTTACCTCAAACCGCATCAAGGGATTCCCCTTGAAAAAGAATGTAATCTTGTTTATACTAAAATGGTTATTTTGTACGTGATCGCCTACGTGAACATGTGAATTTTGGAGGGGAAAGTATACAATGAAAGCAACTTGGGAAAAGATAGAGAAGAACCTTGGGGTTCTTGAAGTTGAAGTTGGTGCAGATCGTGTAACTGCAGCACTCGACAAAGCTTTTAATAAAGTAGTAAAACAAGCGAACGTACCTGGATTCCGTAAAGGTAAAGTTCCACGTCCAATCTTCGAAGCTCGTTTCGGTGTAGAAAGCCTGTATCAAGAAGCAATCGACATTTTGCTTCCTGAAGCATACACAGAAGCTATCGACCAAACGGATATTTTCCCGGTAGATCGTCCGGATGTAGATATCGAACAATTCGCTAAAGGACAAGCGTTCAAGTTCAAAGCGAAAGTAACAGTTAAACCTGAAGTTACCCTGGGTGACTACAAAGGTATTGAAGTTGCTGTAGCTAAAGGCGAAGTAACTGAAGCAGAAGTGACTGAAGAGCTTGAGCGTCTTCAACAACGTCACGCTGAACTCGTTGTAATCGACGAAGCTTCTGCACAAAACGGCGACGTTGCAGTTATCGACTTCGATGGTTCCGTTGATGGCGTACCATTCGAAGGTGGACAAGCTGAGCGTTATTCCTTGGAACTCGGTTCCAATACATTCATTCCAGGCTTTGAAGAGCAAGTTGTGGGTCTGTCCACAGGCGACTTCAAAGACGTGGAAGTGACTTTCCCTGAGAGCTACCATGCAGCAGAACTTGCTGGCAAACAAGCGGTATTCAAAGTGAAAGTACACGAAATCAAACGCAAACAATTGCCAGAATTGGATGATGAGTTTGCAAAAGATGTCAGCGAATTTGATACTCTGGAAGAGTACAAAGCTGACCTGAAAACACAATTGGAATCCCGCAAAGCAGATGAGTTCAAAGCAGCTCAAGAAAATGCGGTTGTAGAAAAAGTGGCTGAAAATGCTGAAGTGGACATCCCTTCTGCAATGGTTGATAGCGAAGTACAAAACATGATGCGTGATTTTGACAACCGTCTGCGCAACCAAGGCATGAACTTGGAAATGTTCCTGAGCTTCTCCGGTCAAACACAAGCTGACCTGAGAGGTCAGATGCAAGATGATGCTTCCAAACGTGTTCGCAACAACCTGGTTCTTGAAGCCGTAGGTAAAGCGGAAAACATCGAAGTTTCTGATGAAGAAGTGAACCAAGAACTCGAAAAAATGGCTGAATCCTACAAGCGTCCTGCTGAAGAGATTCGTGGCATTCTGGAGAGCAATGGTTCCCTGGACAGCCTTCGCGATGAAGTTAAACTGCGCAAAACGATCGATGTTCTCGTTGAGAACAGCAAAGTTGTAGAGCCGGTTGAAGCTCCTGCTGAAGAAGCTGCTGCAGAATCTGACGAAAAATAAGACAAGCTGTGAAGTAACATACAGCTGAATAAACGATAAGGCACGTGAATCATTGCGTGCCTTATTTTTAAATTATGGCATCCATTTTATAGATGATTCAGTAATAATATGGATGGTTATTATGATGGATAGGGAAATACATTTTGCCCTCCTATGTACACCATGCAAATAAAATAAGGTTAAACGGCATAGGAATCCTTCGATTTGCACATACATAGAAAACATGGTTAAATATGATCAGGCTAAAAAGTAAACTAACTTATGCTTGTCACCACTTGTGAAAAATGACATTGTCACAGGAACGTGTTAGAATGAATTTGGGTTTGCTTTACAGGTAGCCTATGTCTAATTACATGTAGAAAAGAGGTTGGTCTCATGAGTCTGGTGCCAATGGTTGTGGAACAAACCAATCGAGGCGAACGGTCTTACGATATATATTCGCGTTTGCTGAAGGATCGCATTATTTTTCTAACCAGTGCGATTGATGACGATGTAGCCAATCTTGTCATAGCACAGCTTTTGTTTTTGGCAGCCGACGATCCTGAGAAGGATATCAGCTTGTACATTAATTCACCTGGTGGTTCTGTCACCGCAGGGATGGGTATATACGATACGATGCAATACATCAAGCCGGATGTATCTACCATTTGCGTAGGAATGGCAGCTAGCATGGGCTCGTTGTTGTTAACAGCCGGTGCACCTGGCAAACGATACGCGCTCACCAACAGCGAAGTGATGATTCATCAACCGCTTGGCGGCGTTCAGGGACAGGCTGCGGACATTAAAATTCACGCAGAATGGATTATTAAAACACGTCAGAAACTGAATCAAATATACGTCGATCGTACAGGTCAACCCCTTGAGAAAATTGAGCGGGATACAGACCGTGACTTTTTCATGAGTGCGGAAGAAGCCAAAGCGTACGGCATTATTGACCAGGTGCTCAGCAGACCGATCAATTCCTAAAGGGGTGGTTTCATGTTTAAATTTAACGATGAGAAAGGGCAGCTGAAATGCTCTTTTTGCGGTAAATCTCAAGAACAGGTGCGCAAGCTGGTCGCTGGACCAGGCGTTTACATTTGTGATGAATGTATCGAACTTTGTACCGAAATCGTTGAGGAAGAGCTCGGTCATGACGAAGAACTGGACCTCAAAGATATACCGAAACCAAAAGAAATCCGCGACATTCTGGATCAATACGTCATTGGACAGGATCAGGCGAAAAAGTCTTTGTCTGTAGCGGTTTACAATCACTATAAACGGATCAATACTCAGAGCAAGATTGAGGACGTTGAATTGCAAAAGAGTAACATTTTGCTTCTCGGACCTACTGGTTCCGGTAAAACGTTGCTTGCGCAAACCATGGCTAAAATTCTCAATGTTCCATTTGCTATTGCGGACGCGACTTCATTAACGGAAGCTGGTTATGTCGGCGAAGATGTAGAGAACATTCTGCTCAAGCTGATTCAAGCTGCTGATTATGACGTTGAAAAAGCAGAGCGCGGTATCATTTATATCGATGAAATTGACAAAGTAGCCCGTAAATCCGAAAATCCGTCCATTACACGCGACGTATCGGGTGAAGGGGTACAACAAGCGTTGCTGAAAATTCTGGAAGGAACTGTGGCATCTGTACCACCACAAGGTGGCCGCAAGCATCCACATCAAGAATTCATCCAGATTGATACAACGAATATCCTGTTCATTTGTGGCGGTGCCTTTGATGGTCTGGAGCAAATGATCAAACGCCGGATCGGTAAAAAAGTCATCGGCTTTAACACCGTTGCGGAACAAAAAGATCTCAAACCAGGTGAATACCTCGGTATGGTTCTGCCGGAAGACTTGTTGAAATTTGGTCTCATTCCGGAATTCGTAGGCCGTCTTCCAGTTATCTCTACTTTGGAGCCTTTGGATGAAGATACATTGGTACGGATTCTTTCCGAACCAAAAAACGCGCTTACAAAACAGTACCAAAAGCTGCTTGAGCTGGACAATGTGAATCTGGTATTTGAACCAGGAGCATTGCTCGCGATTGCGAAGGAAGCGATCAAGCGTAACACGGGTGCCCGTGGATTGCGTGCGATCATTGAAGGCATCATGCTTGAAATCATGTATGAAGTGCCTTCACGTGATGATGTTACGAACTGTGTGATTACCGAAGAAGTCGTTGAGAAAAGAGTTGTGCCTGAACTGAGCCAATCGAAGGACGATAAGCAGGAAGAGAGTGCCTAACCAAGGCATGAATCCTGTTCAGCTCTGAAATATAGACTTGTCAGTTCTCCACTTTGGCAGAAGGCGAATTCATGTCTCTGTCAGGGTGGAGCTTTGACGTTGTGGGGAGAGAAATCACTCATGTATTTAAGACAAGATACACGTCCCGTAAAAGTGGGGAACTTAACGATTGGTGGCAGCAACGAAGTCATTATCCAGAGTATGTGTACTACAAAAACGGCAGACGTTGAGGCGACCGTTGCAGAGATTTTGCGACTGGAAGAAGCAGGATGCCAAATAGTACGTGTAACTGTGAATAATGAGGAAGCTGCCGCAGCCATTAAGGAAATCAAAAAACGTATCCACATCCCGCTTGTAGCGGATATTCACTTTAACTATAAGCTTGCTCTTCTTGCGATTGAGAACGGCATCGATAAAGTCCGGATCAATCCCGGAAACATCGGTAAACGTGCCAAAGTGGAAGAAGTCGTCAAAGCATGTAAAGAACGCGGTATTCCGATTCGGATCGGGGTAAATGCAGGTTCTCTTGAAAACCATTTGCTTGAGAAGTACGGATATCCTACGGCTGATGCTATGGTAGAAAGTGCATTGTATCACATTGGTATTCTGGAAGAACTGGATTTCCATGATATTATCGTTTCTCTCAAAGCATCGGATGTACCGATGGCGATTGAAGCGTACACCAAAGCAGCTCAAATCATTAAATATCCGCTGCATCTAGGGATTACGGAAGCTGGTACATTGTTCTCGGGAACCATTAAAAGCTCTGCCGGTATGGGAGCTTTGCTGTCCATGGGTATTGGTTCAACGATGCGAATCTCGCTTAGCGCAGATCCGGTGGAGGAGATCAAGGTTGCCCGCGATTTGCTCAAAACTTTTGGCTTGATCTCCAATGCAGCTACACTGATTTCCTGCCCAACATGTGGACGTCTGGACATCGATCTGTTCTCCATTGCCAACGAAGTGGAAGAGTACATCTCCAAACTCAAGGTGCCGATTAAAGTGTCTGTACTCGGTTGTGCGGTGAATGGTCCAGGTGAGGCCAAAGAAGCGGATATCGGGATTGCTGGTGCTCGCGGAGAAGGTCTCTTGTTCCGGCACGGTAAGATGATCCGTAAGGTGCCTGAAGAAATCATGGTTGAGGAATTGAAAAAGGAAATCGATAAAATCGTCGAAACCTATGAAACGACAGGTGTAATTCCTGGTCGCTCGCACTGATTGATTCATATATGCTTCGAAGAGAGCCCGTCAGCAATGACGGGCTCTTGGTGTCTTCACATCCACAACAAATTCCGACTGGACCGTTTACCTGTTCGTGAAACGGCTATACTACCATGTATTAGCATGATTCCGTAAGGGAACAGGACAGAAGAACAGGAGGATGTTGAGATATGGGTGATTTAGGCATGGTCTTCATGTTGATACAGTTATTTTTTGGTGTGGTGATCGGTTTGTATTTCTGGAATCTGCTTCGAGGCCAGAAAACAAACCGCAGCGCAGTCGAGCGTGAATCCCGCAAAGAACTGGAGAAGCTGCGCAAATTGCGTTCTATCTCACTCACCAAACCGCTCGCAGAGAAGACGCGGCCGGCGACCATCAATGATATCGTAGGGCAAAAGGACGGCCTGCGTGCCCTCAAGGCTGCTTTGTGCAGTGCCAATCCACAGCACGTCATTATTTACGGGCCTCCAGGGGTAGGTAAGACAGCGGCCGCCAGGGTCGTTTTGGAAGAAGCCAAAAAAAATCCATCCTCGCCTTTCAAGCCGGATGCGAAGTTTACGGAGCTGGATGCGACGACAGCTCGTTTTGATGAGCGGGGTATTGCCGATCCTTTAATCGGTTCGGTACATGATCCGATATATCAGGGAGCGGGTGCCATGGGGGTTGCGGGTATTCCTCAACCGAAACCGGGAGCCGTGACCAAAGCGCATGGTGGCATGTTATTTATCGATGAGATCGGTGAATTGCATTCCATTCAGATGAATAAATTGCTGAAAGTGCTGGAGGATCGCAAGGTCTTTTTGGAAAGTGCGTACTATAACTCGGAAGACACGCATACTCCTGCTTATATCCACGATATTTTTCAAAATGGCCTGCCGGCTGATTTCCGCCTTGTCGGAGCGACGACTCGTTCGCCTCATGAACTGCCTCCAGCGCTCCGTTCACGGTGCATGGAAGTATACTTCAGACCATTGCTGCCGGAAGAAATCGGGAAGATTGCTGAAGACGCTGTGCAGAAAATTGGCTTCAGTCCTTGTCCGGATGCTGTTGAAGTGGTCAAGCGATATGCCACGAATGGGCGCGAGGCGGTAAATATTATTCAGCTTGCTGCCGGACTGGCACTCACCGAAAAAAGGGAGACCCTTCAGGCCTCGGATGTCGAATGGGTGGCTGGCAGCAGCCAAATTCAACCACGGCCGGATCGCAAGGTGCCTTTGCACCCGCAGGTCGGTTTTGTTAATGGCTTGGCCGTATACGGTCCGAATATGGGCACCATTCTCGAGATCGAAGTTTCTGCAGTGCCTGCACTCAAAGATCAGGGCCGAATTAATATTACAGGCGTTGTGGATGAGGAAGAGATTGGAGGCGGTTCGCGTACACTCCGGAGAAAAAGCATGGCCAAAGGCTCGGTTGAAAATGTAATGACTGTATTAAAAGCCATGGGTATCCGTCCGAATGATTATGATTTGCATATCAATTTTCCGGGAGGAACGCCGATTGATGGCCCATCGGCTGGTATTGCCATGGCCACGGCGATTACCTCTGCCATTCAGGGGCGCCCTGTAGATCACGAGACAGCGATGACTGGTGAAGTCAGCATTCATGGCCGGGTGAAGCCGATCGGTGGCGTGCTTGCCAAAGTAGAGGCTGCATTTCAGGCGGGAGCGAAGACCGTTATTATTCCAGCAGAGAACTGGCAGTCCATTTTTGAGAATCTGGATGGCTTGCGTGTCATTCCGGTAGATACGGTACAGGATGTTTTCCGCGAGGTATTTGCCTGGGTTCCTGATTCGGGGCAGATGGAACAAACAAAGCAGGCGGAGGAGTCAGCAACACCCGCTGCAGAAATTTTCCCTCCGGCATCTGCTTCATATTTGCGTGCTGATTTACCCCGTCCGGGACAGGTTACGGATTCGGGAAGCTGCTAAGAGCTTCCCTTCAATTGGTTTTTTATGTGAACATTTGATAGAATAATGAATGACTACAACCTGAGAGCCATTGGAGGTGCGAAAGCGATGGGACCGAGCAAAGTGAAAGGTCGTCGTTTTCCTTTACTGCCTTTAAGAGGACTTCTCGTCTACCCGAGTATGGTACTGCATCTCGATGTGGGCCGGGAGAAATCGGTCAAGGCTTTAGAAAAAGCGATGGTAGAAGAACATCTGATTCTCCTATGTTCCCAAGCCGAAGTGAATATTGAAGAACCAACACAAGAAGACATTTTCAGAATCGGAACCGTAGCCAAGGTCAGACAGATGCTGAAGCTTCCAAACGGAACGATTCGTGTTCTCGTGGAAGGCTTGGAACGGGCTGAAATCATTGAATATACGGACAACGAGGAATATTACGAAGTACTGGCAAAAGAACTGCCTGAAGAGGAGAACAGTCATCCGGAGACGGATGCCCTGATGCGTACGGTTCTGAACCAGTTCGAAAATTATATTAATCTGTCCAAAAAGGTAACACCCGAGACACTTGCTGCTGTGTCGGATATTGAGGAACCAGGGCGACTGGCTGATGTGATCACGAGCCACCTTTCCCTGAAAATCAAGGATAAACAGGAGATCCTGGAAACCATTGATGTTCGTGAACGTCTGGAGAAACTTCTCGACATTCTCAACAACGAGCGGGAAGTGCTGGAGCTTGAACGCAAAATCAGCCAACGCGTGAAGAAACAGATGGAGAAGACCCAGAAGGAATACTATCTGCGCGAGCAGATGAAGGCCATTCAAAAAGAACTGGGTGAAAAAGAAGGCCGTGCAGGTGAGGTCGAAGAACTCCGTAATCAAATGGAGACCCTCGGCTTGCCGGACAAGGTCAAGGAAAAGGTCGAGAAGGAAATTGATCGACTGGAAAAAATGCCAGCAAGCTCTGCGGAAGGCGGGGTCATTCGCAACTATGTGGATTGGCTGCTGGCGCTGCCTTGGAGTCAGATGACAGAGGACGACCTGGATATTCAGAAAGCGGAAGATGTGCTGAATGCCGATCATTACGGCTTGGAAAAGCCGAAAGAGCGCGTACTTGAATACCTGGCTGTCCAGAAGCTCGTCAAAAAGCTCAAAGGGCCCATTCTCTGTCTGGTCGGGCCTCCGGGTGTCGGTAAGACATCGCTTGCCCGCTCCATTGCCAGATCATTGGGCCGGGAGTTTGTCCGAATTTCTCTGGGTGGTGTTCGCGATGAAGCGGAGATCCGTGGACATCGGCGTACCTATGTGGGAGCAATGCCTGGGCGGATTATCCAGGGAATGAAAACGGCGGGTTCACTTAACCCCGTTTTCCTGCTGGACGAGATCGACAAGATGGCTTCCGACTTCCGTGGAGATCCTTCTGCAGCGCTGCTTGAGGTGCTCGATCCTGAACAGAACAGCACGTTCAGCGATCACTTTGTGGAAGTGCCTTTTGACTTATCCAATGTCATGTTCGTTACAACCGCCAATACGGTGCATAACATTCCTCGTCCGCTTCTGGACCGGATGGAAATGCTCAACATTCCAGGGTATACCGAGATCGAGAAACTGCAGATTGCCAAAAACTATCTGCTGCCGAAGCAAAAGCGCGATCATGGTCTGGAAGATGAGCAGCTGGAGATTGGGGACGACAGCTTGCTTCGAGTCATTCGTGAATATACCCGCGAGTCCGGTGTGCGGAATCTGGAGCAGCAAATGGCTTCGTTGTGCCGGAAGGCGGCCAAAAATATCGTATCTGGTGTGGAAGGCCAAATTAATATTGCGCCGGATGAAATCAAGGATTATCTTGGACCAGGCAAGTTCCGTTACGGTATGGCTGAACTGGAAGATCAGATTGGTACAGTAACCGGGCTCGCTTGGACTGAAGTTGGCGGGGATACTCTCGTCATCGAGGTCACGGTTGTCCCTGGAACAGGAAAACTGACATTAACGGGTAAACTGGGCGATGTCATGAAAGAATCCGCTCAGGCCGCATTCAGCTACACCCGATCCAAAGCGGCACAATTGGGGATTCCAGCTGACTTCCATGAGAAGAATGATATTCATATCCACGTACCCGAAGGTGCTATTCCTAAGGATGGTCCATCTGCTGGGATTACGATGGCTACTGCTTTGATTTCTGCATTGACGAACAAACATGTCTCCAAAGACATTGCGATGACTGGCGAGATCACTCTGCGTGGTCGCGTGCTTCCCATCGGTGGTCTGAAGGAAAAATCACTGGCCGCTCATCGCGCCGGTTATAAAAAAATATTATTGCCCAAGGATAACGAACGGGACCTGCGGGACATTCCGGATAGCATCAAGGAAGATGTGGAATTTGTCCCTGTAGCCCATATGGATCAGGTGCTGCAGCATGCACTCGTGGAACAGACAGGTATTCATCTGTAGATCCAGTTAGCCAAGGGAGCGTATGAAGAAAAAACCGTTCTGCGGAGCTTCGGCGTCCGCCCGAACGGTTTTTTTGGTATGATAGAACAATGATCCAAGGCATAATACCTTCATCAGCTTCAAATGCAAGAACATGAGATCCAGAGAGGACAGATATATTATGAAAGTAAACCAATCCGAATTTATTATCAGTGCCGTTCGGCCTGAACAATATCCTGATGACGGTCTGCCGGAGATCGCTTTGGCGGGGCGCTCCAATGTCGGCAAATCATCCCTGATTAATCGCTTGATTAACCGCAAGAATCTGGCACGCACAAGTTCGACACCAGGTAAAACTCAGCAACTGAACTACTATAAAATTAACCAGGATCTATACTTCGTGGATTTCCCGGGTTATGGTTACGCCAAAGTCTCCAAAGAGCAGCGTTTTGCCTGGGGTAAAATGATGGAAAAATACTTATTGGGACGTAAAGAATTGAAACTTGTTATGCAGATGGTGGATATGAGGCATGAACCATCCAAGGATGACAAGATGATGAATGAATGGCTTCGCCATCACGGATTGCCTTTGGTTGTGGTAGCAACCAAAATGGACAAGATTCCAAAGACACGCAGAGCGAAGCATATTAAAGTCATCAAGCAAGCGCTGGATCTTCGTTCAGGGGATCTGTTTGTACCATTTTCATCAGAAGAAGGATTGGGTAAAGAAGAGTTATGGGACATCATTACCCGCCATGCCCGCATAGATAAGTATGCACCAGAAGTGCTGGATGCAGAAGGTTATCCAGAAGAGGAAGAAAACACCGAAATTAACGGATGATATAGAGATTGCGCCATTTTAATGCGGGAAAGTGAGTAACCTGGGTGAATCCTGGATGAGATCATGAATTAATCCGTATTTTTATGGATTTTCGTGAGAATTTATCGTTTCGTTCTGGAGCAAAATGGTTTTGTGGTGGTGTATAATGAGCTTAGGTGCATTCGTGCTACAGGAACCAAAAATACCGGCCTTGCCGGCCTGAAGAGTTTTGAGATCACTGCCATGAGCAGGAAGGCAAAACAATCCGGGAAAGAATTGAGGAGATTTGTATGGCTCAGCGGTTAGCCACAGAGTATGTTAAAGCCACTTTGAAATTGTCGGAACCCCAGATGCATCAGTTTTTGCGCATGTCAGAGGATGGCCGGATTCATCACCGAGTGAAGGTGCTGGATAACGGTTGCCAGGAGATTGTGCTTGAGGATGTAAGTGGAGAGGAAGTTCATTTCCCGTTTGACCGTCAGGAAGGGTTTTACATCTGTGAATTGTCTTGCCGGCTGGTAAACCATCATCTGACCAACGTTGTGCGGAAATTGTTCATGACCTTTAAGGGAGACGGTGTCGTCCATCGGATTTATGAAGATTTCATTATGACGTATGTTTATGCTCAAGGCTCTGTCCGTAAAATCGTAGAGAAGAACGGGGAGAATACGCGCCTCATCTACGAATACAAAAATACGTTGCTCGAATTGCAGCGAGTGTTCCAGGCTCGGGATGTTGAACGCGAAATCAACCGGGTATACGCAGAGGTCGACACACTTCTGGACACAAGGAATCATACTTCAGTTCCTGAAGAACTTCATCAGATTGATGAAAGGCTTGCTCAACATCAAAAACGACTCTTCGAACTTGAAGCTTAAATAACCTGGAGATGCAGGTTATACAGGTATAAATGTGAATCAATCCCCTTATCGATTCTGATTGCAGGCACTTGCCGGTTCAGCGTCCGAAGGGGATTTTTTTGTGATGGAGATGTCCAACTTGGATGGCAATTATTTATTTTTTTAACTGTAAAAAAAGGGTTGCATTCCTTTTAAATAGATGTTATTTTTAATCTCGTTGAAAAGAATATAGGAACCAGGATTCACTCAGGACATTATATGTTGCGAGAGATTATTCCCTCGGGAAGTGAATGACGTAGGTCCTAGCGGATGAAATTTTTTCAAACATTTTATTCCTAGGAAGGGGGAACCGAAGGATGGAATATTCAACTTTCGGAAGACACGTTGCTGTTGACGCTTGGGGTGTCGACTTTGATCTACTGAACAGTGCTGAGTATTTGCAAGCCCAAATGGTTGAAGCAGCGGAGGCATGTGGCGCGACAGTAATGTCCGTACAATCCAAGCAGTTTGAACCACAAGGAGCGACAGTGCTTGTACTGCTGTCAGAGAGCCATCTCTCCATTCATACGTATCCTGAGAGAGGGTTTGCGGCGATCGACTGCTACACTTGTGGAGAAACGGTTGACCCACAACTGGCCATTGACTACCTGGTATCCGTTTTGAAACCGGAAAAAACATACGCCAAGAAATTGGTACGTGGATTGGGCGAATTGCAGGTTGAAACACCAGAAATGCAACCTATCGAACTGGTATAACTGTTTTAGACACACATCATGAACAATGTTCACATATTGGGATGAACGAAGACTAGTCCCCAACTCATAATGGTCATGGAATTATTCCATGGCTATTTGTTTTAATATCCGAAGAAATGGATTTGCACGCATAACGGTGAAGATTGGTGAGACACTACCATAAATGACAATGCATAAGATGATCTACATGGGGATTTCATAAACATTTCATAAAAATGGCCCGGACCCGGTCATGATGTGTGATATAATTAACCATGTCAAGCATAAATGGATGGAGATATGTAGAAAACACTTTGATTGGAAATTTATTAGGCAGGTGAACTTGCAATGCACATCGTTGTAGTTGGTTTGAATTATCGCACGGCGCCTGTAGAGGTTAGGGAACGATTCACATTTGCAGAAAAGGACTTGTCTGAAGCGCTGCAGCAGCTCAAGCTGACCAAGAGTGTATTGGAAGGTGTAATCGTAGCCACATGTAACCGTACCGAGTTGTATGTTGTGGTGGACCGTCTTCACATGTGTGGTTATTTTATTCGTACGTTTATGGAACAATGGTTTAATGTTCCGCGGGAAGAATTTACGCAACACTTATATATATATGAAGATGATCAAGCCATTCGCCATTTGTTCCGTGTGATTTGCGGACTGGATTCAATGGTGATTGGGGAAACACAGATTCTTGGACAGGTGAAACAAGCCTTTTTCACTGCCCAGGAAGAGAAATCGACAGGCACCTGGTTTAACATGCTGTTTAAACAGGCTGTAACCCTGGGCAAGAGGGCACATTCGGAGACTTCAATTGGAGAGAGTGCGGTATCGGTCAGTTACGCAGCTGTTGAATTGGGGAAACGCATTTTTGGCATGTTCACGGATAAGAAAGTTCTGATTCTTGGAGCGGGCAAAATGAGCGAACTGACCGTCAAGCATCTTTACGCCAATGGCGCCTCAGAGGTCATTGTAGCGAACCGGACACTTGCAAGAGCTCAGGAGCTGGCAGCCAAGTTTAAGGGAACCCCTTGTACGATGGAGCAAGCCTTGGACAGACTGAATGAGGTTGATATCGTCATCAGCTCTACTGGGGCAGAACGGTATGTTCTGGATGCTTCTGTTGTTCGGGAGAGTATGAAGCGGCGCCAATCGCGTCCGTTATTCCTGATCGATATTGCGGTTCCGCGTGACATTGATCCGGCCATTGGAGAGTTATCCAACGTATTTCTCTATGATATTGATGATCTGGAAGGAATCGTGGAGAGCAATCTGGAGATGCGCAAGGTAGAAGCGGCTAAGATTGAAAAAATGATTGAACTGGAGATGGAAGACTACTATCACTGGCTCAAAACCTTGGGCGTTCGCCCAGTCATTCGGGCATTGCAGGAGAAGGGGGCTTCCATTCATGAAGAAACGATGGAGAGTCTTTTTAATAAACTGCCAGAATTGGACGAACATCAACGCAAGGTCATTCGTCGATTAACCAAAAGCATCGTGAATCAAATGACCACAGATCCGATTAACCGGATCAAGGAAATGGCAGGCACGAAGCAGGGTGATGAAGCTTTGCGCATGTTCACTCAAATTTTTGCCCTGGAGGATGCAGTGGAGACGGCCGCAGAAAAAGTAAACCAAAGCGATGCCTCGGCCTTGGGGAAACCGGCCGCCGTTCATCTTAAAGACAACCGGCAAGACGCTATGCCGGCTTACGCTCCGGCTAGTGTATAAGGGCGGGTGAGCAGCTTGACCCTTGCTGAACAAATCTATGAAGCTCTGATCTATATGTATGCCCTGAGCCTTCTGTTCTATTTCTCGGACTGCATTCGACGGAATGCGGGGGCGAAGCGGACGGGCACAGGGTTTCTTGTCGTTGTCTGGATGCTTCAGGTCGTTCATGTGATTTTACGCATGTGGACCGAGGGGCATTTTCCGATCTATACGACCTTTGATTTTTTATTCATCTTTTCGTTTAGTATCGTACTGATGTCTCTGGCGATGATGCGAGTCCAACGTTCGGAATTTGTCATCCTGCTGTTAAATATCGTCGGGTTTTCCGTTACGGTGCTGAACCGATTGTGGTTCACGGCTGGGGAGATTTCACTGCACAACTGGCAGACTGTACACGGATTGCTTATCATGCACATTACGCTGGCGAATTTGGGATTCGCAGCATTAACGGTGGCTGCTGTTTTTGCGTTGTTGTATCTATTCTTGCATCGCAAACTGAAAAACAAAAAGTGGAATGACACGATGCGGCGGATGCCCAGTCTCGAAGTTATTGGCAAGTACATGGACGGTGCTACATTAATAGGAACACCATTGCTAGGTGTCTCTGTTGTACTGGCTGTATTATCCATTGTCGCAGAGACACGCTGGTTTTTGCTTCTGGATCTCAAAGTCATTGCCACAGGTCTCGCAATCGCGATCTATATTGGTTATTTTGTGTCCAAGCAAAGAAAGCAGTTTTCCAACATTATTATGGCAAGATGGACATTGATTGGATATGGTTTTGTCATTATAAGCTTTTTATCCAATGCGTATTCAGCGTTTCATCGCTGGACAGGAGAGTGAAGGCTATGGATCGCTACACCCCGCTATTTGTAAATACTGCAGGTAAAACGTGCTGCGTCATTGGTGGCGGACGTGTCGCCGAACGTAAAATTAAAGGTTTGCTTCACGCCGAAGCACATATTAAAGTGTTTAGTCCGGAGATCACAGCGGAGCTTAAACAACTGCATGATGATTCCCGAATTGAGTGGATAGCCCGGTCCTACCGCAATGGTGATTTGCGGGGGGCCTTTCTCGTATATGCGGCAACGGATCACGTTGAAGTCAACTCATCGGTTGTACAAGAAGCGAACGAAGCGGGCATACTGGTGAATGATGCCATGTCTTCCGAGCGCAGTGCTTTTATCACCCCCAGTGTAGTCAGGCGTGGGAGATTAAGTATTGCCATCTCTACGGCTGGAGCAGGACCGGCAGCAGCTGCTGAGATTCGGTCCACATTGGAGCAGCAGTTTGGCGAAGAATACGAGACTTATATTGAGTTTTTGCATCAGATGAGGACTGAAGTGAAGGCACGTGTATCGTCTCCGGGTCACAGAAGGGTGTTACTGCGGCAATTGACGGAAATGAATGTATTGGAGGACATCCGTACAGGGCAATTCCGGTGGTGGACAGAAGAAGAAATCGGGAATTGGATATCCCGTAATCAGGAGGAACTGTAGACATGCGTACAATTAAAGTGGGAAGCAGACAAAGCGCACTAGCTTTGACACAGACAGGCCATGTAATTCAGGATTTACGCAGCATTTGTGAGCGGGAAGGTTTAGCATTTGACTTTGAAGTACATAAGATCGTTACGAAGGGAGACTTGATTCTTGATGTAACGCTGTCCAAAGTCGGAGGCAAAGGGCTGTTTGTCAAAGAAATTGAACAGGCGATGTTGGATCATGCCATCGATATGGCCGTGCACAGCATGAAGGATATGCCATCCGAATTGCCGGAAGGATTGACCAACGGCGCTGTGCCGCGCCGTGCCGACCCGCGTGATGCATTGATTTCCAATGGAGGCCTCTCTCTGGACCAACTGCCAGAAGGTGCGAGAGTGGGGACAAGCAGCCTCCGTCGTTCCAGTCAATTGAAAGCATACCGTCCGGATCTGCAGCTTGAATCCCTTCGTGGCAACATCGACTCACGTCTTCGCAAACTGGAGACAGAGGGCCTCGACGCTATTATTCTAGCTGCTGCTGGATTATATCGAATGGGTTGGCAGGATCGGATTACCGAGTATCTGTCCGAAGAGGCTTGTCTTCCTGCGGTAGGTCAAGGTGCACTGGGAATTGAATGCCGGGAGGATGATGCTGAACTGCTCCATCTGCTGAAGCTGTATAATGATTCGGAGACAGCATCTCCCGTATTGGCAGAACGTCGTTTCCTCAGCGTATTGAATGGGGGATGCCAGGTTCCGATTGGTGCTCATGCCGTCTGGATTCCTCAACAAGATACCGATTCCCCGAATGGGCAAAACACGTTACAATTAACGGGTATGGTCGGTACGCCGGATGGCGGACTGATTCTTAAGGAAACGCTGACTGGCAAAGATCCGGTTCGTCTAGGAGAAGAAGTGGCTTGGAGATTGATTGAACGGGGAGCAGAGCAGATACTGGCAGAAGTTAGGGGATGAAGACATGGTGGGAAAGGTCTTTTTGGTAGGGGCAGGTCCGGGGGATGCGAAGCTGATTACGGTAAAAGGATGGGAGTCCATCGGCAAAGCAGACGCCGTAGTATATGATCGTTTGGCCAGTCCGAGATTATTGAAGCAGATGAAGCCTGGCGCGGTGAAGATCTACGTGGGCAAGCGGCCTGACCGACACACGATGAAACAGGAAGAGATCAATCAGCTACTGGTGGATCTGGCCCTGGAAGGGAAAGTGGTCGTCCGGCTGAAGGGCGGAGATCCGACGATATTTGGACGCGTGGGTGAAGAGGCGGATCTGCTGCGCAAAAACGGTGTTCCTTTTGAAATTGTGCCTGGAGTTACCGCAGCCATAAGTGTACCTGCTTATGCCGGAATACCGGTGACCCATCGCGATTATGCATCTTCCATTTCCATTATTACGGGACATGAGAGCCCGGACAAGCTGGATCGCAGCATTCATTGGGATAAAGTAACGAACGCAACGGGTACACTTGTATTTATGATGGGTGTAGCCAAAATCGGCTATATCAGTGAACAGCTCATCCGTCATGGCCGTCCGGCACAGACCCCTGTCGCATTGGTTCGTTGGGGAACCAGAGCGGAGCAGGATACCCTCATAGGTACGCTTGAAAATATAGAGGCCAAGGTCATTGCTGCCAATTTCCAACCACCTGCAGTTATTGTGGTGGGGGATGTGGTGAACCAGCGTGAGCAGTTAAAGTGGGCTGAGGCACTGCCGTTGTTTGGCAAACGAATACTGGTGACGCGAGCTCGCAGTCAGGCGAGCGAACTGGTGAACCGAATCGAGGAACTTGGCGGAGAGCCGTACGAGTTTCCGGTGATTGAAACGGTTATGCCCTCCAGTGAGACTGCAAGGCAAAGTGTCAAAGGTGCTTTTGATGTGTTAAATACATTTGACTGGGTATTTTTCACCAGTGTAAATGGCGTGGAATTTTTCTTCCGTCATCTGGAACAACAGGGCAGGGATATCCGCCAGATCCATCAAGCGAGAATCGCTGCGGTAGGACCTTCGACCGCTGAAGCCCTTCGTAAACACGGTATTATTGCGGAAGTGATCAAGGGACCTTTTCAGCAGGAAGGCATGCTGGAAGCTTTCGAAAGTGAACTGAAAGAAGGTCAAAAAGTGCTGCTTCCCCACGGGGATCTGGCACGATCATGGTTGCCTGATCAGTTAAGGGAGCGTGGACTTGAGGTCACAGAAGCTATTATCTATGACACCGTTTTGGCGGGTGAAGATGATGACGAACTCCTGAAACTGCTGGAAGAAGGCGGTATTCACGCTGTAACATTTACAAGCTCTTCAACAGTCACCAACTTCATGGAGATGCTTAAACGCATGGGATTGCAAGATCCATTACCTTTGTTAAAAAATGTCGAGGTTGCATGCATCGGACCGGTGACTGCCAAGACGGCCGAAGCCGCGGGGTTGAAGGTGACACTGATGGCTGCAGAAGCAACGATCGAAAGCCTGATTGCTGCTCTGTGCGACTGGAAACGGACACCTTCTGCAGATGGGGCTTTGTCTCGTTGATTGCAAGAATCAGACCGCTATTGCAATAGATCGTATTTATATACAAAATGCTGATTAGATGAAGCGTGCTGAATTCGTTAGGATACCGGCGCGCTTCCCTTTTTGTGCTACTTACTTCAGAGAGGATGTTTCTATATGAGTTTTCCAATTGTACGACACCGTCGTTTAAGACAATCCGCAGGCATTCGCAATATGGTCAGAGAGACGCATCTGACAGTGGATGATTTTATCCAACCCATTTATGTAACCTACGGAGAAAATGTAAAATCCGAAATCAAGTCCATGCCGGGCGTATTCCGTTTCTCGCTTGATCGTTTGCAGGAAGAAGTGAAAGAGATTGCTGAGCTGGGTATTCCGGCTGTATTGCTGTTTGGTATTCCTGAGACCAAGGATAGTGTGGGTACTTCCGGATTTGCTGAAGATGGCATTGTGCAGGAAGCAACGAGATTGATCAAATCCTGGTATCCGGAGCTGCTGGTTGTGGCAGATACCTGCTTGTGCGAATTTACGGATCACGGACATTGCGGCATGGTGCATACCGTTGAAGTGGACGGGCACATTTGCGGGGATGTTCTGAATGATGAATCGCTGGATTTGCTCGTGAAAACAGCCGTATCCCAGGCCAAAGCAGGCGCCGATATTATTGCCCCATCCAACATGATGGATGGATTCGTTCAGGCCATTCGGGCAGGACTTGATGAGAATGGCTTCAGCCATATTCCAATCATGTCATACTCCGTCAAGTATGCATCTGCATTTTACGGACCTTTCCGTGAAGCAGCGGATTCCACACCGCAGTTTGGGGATCGCAAATCGTATCAGATGGACCCTGCGAATGCCCGGGAAGCGCTGCGCGAAGCCGAAACGGATGTGCTGGAAGGAGCGGACATGCTAATGGTGAAACCGTCACTTTCCTATCTGGACGTCATGCGCACGATTAAGGATCAATTTGATCTTCCGCTTGTCGCTTATAATGTAAGTGGGGAGTATGCCATGGTCAAGGCAGCAGCCATGCAGGGATGGATTGATGAGAAAAAGGTCGCCATGGAAATTCTGCTCAGCATGAAACGCGCGGGTGCGGACATGATCATTACGTATTATGGAAAAGACGCTTCCCGCTGGCTGGCTGAAAAACAATAGCACGTTGTAACCATATTCCTGTTCATTGAATGAGACTTTCTGGTTCAAATATATTAATGGCCCTGCCTGACTCGAAAATGTCGCTGTATGGATTAAGACTGTCCATGCACGAGCAGGGCCTTCACTATTAAGGAGGATGTTCCATGACTGCACAACAAGGAAAACGACGCAATGATGAGCGCTCACGCAGCGCATTCGAAGAAGCCAAGCAGTACATACCTGGAGGCGTAAACAGTCCCGTTCGGGCATTCAAATCGGTAGGACTTACCCCAATCTATGCGGAACGCGGAGAAGGCTCCAAAATCTACGATATTGATGGCAACGTATTTATTGATTATGTAGGCTCATGGGGACCGCTTATTATGGGGCATGCCCACCCTGAAGTTGTGGAGGCACTGCGCGAGACCGCCCTTAAAGGAACGAGTTTTGGCGCCCCAACGCTGCTGGAGACAGAAATGGCTAAACTCGTCTGCGAACGTGTGCCTTCCATTGATATTGTGCGGATGGTCAACTCCGGTACGGAAGCAACCATGAGTGCCATCAGGCTGGCACGCGGAGTAACGGGTCGCAGCAAAATTTTGAAGTTTGAAGGTTCATATCACGGACATGCAGACAGTTTGTTGATCAAAGCGGGATCAGGCGTTGCAACCCTTGGATTACCTGACAGCCCAGGGGTTCCTGAAGGAGTGGCTACCAATACAATTACAGTACCTTACAATGATTTGGAATCGGTCAGCCTTGCGTTTGAACGTTTCGGTGAGGAATTGGCTGCTGTCATTGTTGAACCTGTGGCCGGCAACATGGGAGTTGTACCTCCGGCAGCCGGTTTTCTTGAGGGCTTGCGCAATCTGACCAACCAGTACGGCAGCTTGCTCATCTTTGATGAGGTCATGACCGGTTTCCGTGTAGGCTTGAACTGTGCACAGGGCCGTTATGGTGTTACACCTGATCTGACCTGTCTGGGTAAAGTGATCGGCGGCGGGCTCCCGGTTGGAGCATATGGCGGTCGCCGGGATTTGATGGAGCAGATTGCTCCAACCGGACCAATCTATCAGGCAGGAACATTGAGTGGTAACCCACTGGCTATGGCAGCAGGCTACACGACACTCAAACTGCTGACACCAGAAGTCTATGACCGGTTGGAGACGTTGTCTGCACGTTTACAAGCCGGTTTTGAGAAAAACGCAGCAGAGACGGGGATCGCGGTAACGATTAACCGTGTTGGTTCCATGGTATGTCCATTTTTCAGTGATGTCCCGGTAACCAATTACGATGCAGCTAAAGAAAGCAATCTGGATCAATTCCGTCGCTACTTTGCAGCCATGATTGATCATGGCGTAAGTGTAGCACCTTCCCAGTTTGAAGGCATGTTCGTCTCTGGTGTGCACACGGAGCAGGATATTGACGATACCATTGAAGCGAACCGCAAGGCACTTCAATCTCTATGATGATCAAAAGTTGGAAACGTCGTGGAGAATGGCTTGAGCTGATGCCAGGCAAAGTGGTAACAGGCAGTTCAGACAGGCAGCTTGCGGCTGAGCAATGGCTGCTCTCTGAACTTCAGTTTCCGGAAAAACTGTTCCGCCAGCTCAAGGCAAATCACGGAATTCAACTGGCAGGGGACCGGCTTCGGCTGGCCCTTTTTGCGTCTCAGCCCATTGATGTTGAGCCTCGCTGGGCGGATATGAGTGTATTGTTTGAGGATGATTTTTGTCTGGTGGTGCACAAACCCGCGGGTATGAAGCTCCATCCCGATGGAAGCCGTGCCGATCATGCAATCACGCTGGACCATGCAGTGGCTTCCTATTATGAAATGAATGGCATCGACACGAATGTGCGCCATGTGCATCGATTGGATGAGGATACAACGGGTCCTGTTTTATATGCCAAAAATGCTTTTGCTCTTGCCAAGCTGGATGAGGCGATGCGGCGCAAAGAGATTGGACGCCAATATGCAGCCATTGTTGAAGGTCAGGTATCTCCGGAACTCGTCCAAATTGATGCTCCAATTGGCAAGGACAGACATCATAAGCAGCGCAGACGTGTTTCCGAGGGTGGTCAGGAGGCAGTAACACATGTAGAGATAAGGGAAGTATGGGAACGTGCCACACTTGTGCGATTGATATTGGATACAGGGCGTACGCATCAGATCAGGGTACATCTGAGTTATTCCGGACACCCGCTTGTTGGTGATTTGCTATATGGTGGCCGACCTGATGCGATTGGACGTCAGGCTCTTCATGGAGAAGTGTTATTGTTTAATCATCCACTTACCGGGGCATTGATTGAAGTTCGTGATCCATGGCCTTCTGATTTTTGGCAGCTCGCACAGCGGGAAGGCAATTCCCGATAAAAAGTTAAGGATTGAACAAAGGTGGCATGCTCATCTCATCCATGGCATATAGATGGGGTAACGAAGGATTTGGACCATGGATCAGTCCCATGAGAAGGATCATGGTGAACATATGCCGAAAGGAGGACGCCACCTTTGTTGAATCAACCTTATGGTTTACGGTTCGATATTTATGAGCGCGTTCATTTGTCCGAGGGAGTCCCTGCCATTGAGGAACTGGAGGAAATTGAGTTATACCCGCGCATTCAAGTCATCGGTCAGGATGATCATGCAACGCTGCGAGGCCATCTTTTGCTTACAGGTGCATACCGGGGAGAGAACGAGATCTCGGAGGAGCTGAAGCATTTTATTCCGGTTGAAATCACGGTTCCCCTGAATCGGGTAAGATCACTTGAGGATATTTCGATTGAGATTGAAAATTTTGATGTGGATTTGTTATCCAGCCGCAGTCTGAATATTACGGGGGTATTGTCACTGCGTGGCATAGAGGGTTTTCCTGTGGAAGAGACTCAGGCCTGGTCAGCAGACGAGTTTACTGTCGTACATTCACCTGATCCGCAGCAGGGTAACCGAACCCCTGAAGAAGAGTTAACGGATGTTGGTTTGAACACCTTTGCACAGGAGTATTTGCTTCAACGTAGTGAAGAGGAAGGTCTTTCCATAGCTGCTGAATCTCTGTATGCGGCGGAAGAATCTAACCATTTGCTGCAACCTGCTGACGAAAATATTCGTTATGAAGCAGACACCCAGTCGGAATCCCAGATAAACCCTGCACCTGAACAGCTCTATGCTGAGATGAATGAAGATCCCTATGAAGAGGAAAGTCAGAACAGACCCCCTGCTGACGAAGATTATCCATCCTTAATCACTCAAGACGATGAATTGGCCGAGAATGAGGTGTCCAGCTCGCCTTCGCCCGTCTCTTCTTTTATGGCGGAGACTGCTGACAGGCTTGCTTCTTATCCGGAGTCAGAGCCTTTGCTCCCCCTCGCCGAAGATTCGTCGTCTGTCTGGTCCGAGCCTTCCGTGGAGACCTTACATACAAACACGGGGCTGAACCAACAAACTTCGGAAGATTCAGCCACCTCGAATGTTTGGAATTTTGAGTCCCGATCGATCTCCCAGCAGGAAGATCAACCTGCGGCTGAAGTTCCGGCAGAAAATTGGCAGGATGTATTCGCCGCGTCTGAACCTGAAACTGCTGAGGTTGAGAGACCTTCTTCGCTGGAAGCAGGGAGTGCAGATGAGGCCGTGGAGTCTGCCTCGTTTATTCCAGAACCTGTGGCTGAGACGGAAGACAAGCCGGAGCTCAAAGTGGCTTTTGGCAGCAAGAAGGCATCTTCATCAAGACAGGAAGAAGGGGTAGGCATCTCCTCCCTGTTGTCTTCGGGCAGATCCGTGCGCGATGCTGAATCGGATCGGGAGGACGAGTCGGTCGCGGGTACCAGTCAGGAAGAACCCTATCAGGCTGATGATGTTCAATGGAAGAACCTGTTTCTGGGTACGATCGTCGATCAGACGCCATTCCGCAAAGTGAAATTGTGCATTGTTCAGCGTGAAGAGACACTGGATACCATTGCTGACCGTTATCAATTGAGTACCCGGGAACTCCAGTTATACAATCGTTTGTCCGAACAGGTTGTTGAAGAAGGGCAGATTTTATACATCCCCTGACCTCTGACCTGTGAAATAACGATCCGCACTGACCCGCAAACCGATCAGGATTGCGGGTTTTTGCAGCTTTTTGGTTCTGCACCCAAGCCTGCCGCCTGTTTCCGCTGTTGTCAGGTTGACTATCGGGCACGGTCAGGGTATGATGTGTTTAGGTTTTTTGAAGAACAACGTGGAACGGGAGTAGTAGACAGCATGGCCTTTCAGAGAGCGGGATTGCAGCGCTGAGAAATTCCGCAGGAACCAACTGATCGAAGTCGCCCGGGAGTTGCCTGTTTGAATATGAGGAATAATGAAGCAAGTACTTGTGATTTGTTCCTGAAGTAGGATGGGCCGGTAGCAGCCGTTATCTGCTTGAAGTGTCACGTGAGGCCCCAGAAAGGCATGTATCTTCTTTCTGTCTGCGTGAAACAAAGGTGGTACCGCGAAAGCTAACCTTTCGTCCTTTGATGGATGAAAGGTTTTTTTGTTTTTTGGCGATGATGATTAAGTAACGGAGGAATGACACATGTCTGAAGAAAAAAAATCAGCTGCAACTGAAATGCCGACGACGTATGACCCGAAAGCTGCGGAGCAAAAATGGTACTCCACCTGGACAGAGCGTGGGTATTTCAGGGCTGGGCAGCGCAAGGATGCTGAGCCGTATACCATTGTAATTCCACCCCCGAACGTAACCGGAATGCTTCATATCGGTCATGCACTTGATTTCACATTACAGGATATCCTGATTCGGACCAAGCGGATGCAGGGCTATGATGCGCTGTGGCTTCCAGGTTCCGACCATGCAGGGATTGCTACCCAAACCAAAGTGGAGCAGAAACTGCGTGAAGAAGGCTTAACCCGCTATGATCTGGGGCGCGAGAAGTTCCTGGATAAAGTATGGGACTGGAAAGAACAATACGCGACAACGATCCGTCAGCAGTGGGGTAAAATGGGCTTGTCGCTTGATTATTCACGTGAACGCTTTACGCTCGACGAAGGGCTTTCCCAAGCGGTGCGCAAGGTGTTTGTTCAACTGTATGAAAAAGGCCTCATTTATAGAGGTAAACGAATTATCAACTGGGACCCGGTAAACCGTACTGCATTGTCTGATATTGAGGTTGAATACAAAGAGGTTCAGGGACACCTGTATCATCTGAAATATCCACTCAAAGACGGAAGCGGACACGTAACAGTGGCGACCACTCGTCCGGAGACGATGCTGGGCGATACTGCGGTTGCAGTTCATCCGAAGGATGAGCGCTATGCAGACATGATTGGCAAAACGCTGATCCTGCCGATCATTGGCCGTGAGATTCCGGTTATCGCAGATGACTACGTGGATAAAGAATTCGGAAGCGGTGCTGTAAAAATTACACCTGCACATGATCCGAATGACTTCGAAGTGGGTCTTCGTCATAATCTGCCTCAGATCACAGTGATGGATGAGACAGGTACCATGAATGCCGAGGCTGGCAAATACCAGGGTCTGGACCGCAGCGACTGCCGTAAGCAGATTGTAGCAGATCTGCAGGAACAGGGCGTATTGATCAGCATTGAGGATCACACGCACCAAGTTGGACACAGCGAGCGGACAGGAGCTGTCGTTGAGCCATATTTGTCCACACAATGGTTTGTTGAGATGAAGCCTCTGGCAGAAAGAGCCATCCAAAAACAGCAAAACGGTGATGGTGTAAACTTTGTTCCGGATCGTTTTGAGAAAACATATTTGAACTGGATCGAAAATGTCCGTGACTGGTGTATCTCCCGCCAGTTGTGGTGGGGACATCGAATTCCTGCCTGGTACGACGACGAGACGGGTGAAATTATTGTATCCGCTGAAGATCCAACCACGCTGCCGGAATACGCTGGTCGCAAGCTGAGACAGGATGAAGATGTACTGGATACGTGGTTCAGTTCGGCATTGTGGCCTTTCTCCACACTCGGCTGGCCGGAAGATGCAGAGGATCTGAAACGGTATTATCCGACAAGCGTGCTTGTAACCGGATATGACATCATATACTTCTGGGTTGCACGGATGATCTTCACTGCTCTGGAGTTCACGGACGAAATTCCATTTAAAGATGTCCTGATGCATGGTCTTGTTCGCGATGCAGACGGACGCAAAATGTCCAAATCACTCGGTAATGGTGTGGATCCGCTGGATGTTATTGAGAAATATGGTGCAGATGCGATGCGCTACATGATTTCCACCAGCAGCACGCCAGGCCAAGATCTTCGTTTCCGCTGGGAGCGGGTAGAACAGGCACGCAACTTTGCGAATAAAATCTGGAACGCATCACGCTTTGCACTGATGAATCTGGAAGGTTTCACATACGAAGATCGCGACATTAGTGGAGAGCTTGGAACAGCGGATTATTGGATTTTGCACCGACTGAACGAAACTTCCCGCGATATTACGCGTCTAATCGAAGCATACGAATTTGGAGAAACAGGACGCTTGCTGTACAACTTTATCTGGGATGACCTCTGTGACTGGTATATTGAATTTGCCAAGTTGTCCTTCTACGGTGAAGATCCGGTTGCCAAGAAAAAAACACAATCGGTACTGGCTTACGTCCTGGATCACACCATGCGCCTGATTCACCCGTTCATGCCATACATTTCGGAAGAAATCTGGCAGCACCTGCCTCATGATGGCGAGACGATTACACTTGCTTCCTGGCCAGTGTATGATCCTGCGCTGGAGAATACGGAAGCCGTTGCTGAGATGAACCTGCTCATGGATACCATTCGTGCCGTACGGAACATCCGTGCAGAAGTGAACGTGCCAATGAGCAAAAAGATTGAATTGATGGTAAAAGCGAACAGCGCCGAGACATTCAGCATCATCGAACGCAACAGCCATTACATCCAACGATTCTGCAATACATCCGAGTTCGACAGCGGACTTGATCTGAGTTCACCGGACAAGGCAATGAGTGCTGTGATTACGGGGGCTGAACTGTACTTGCCGCTGGCAGGACTGATTGATATTGAGCAGGAAGTGGCTCGCCTGGAGAAAGAGTTGCAGAACCTTGAAGGCGAAGTACTCCGTGTAGAGAAAAAACTGGCAAACGAAGGCTTCGTGGCCAAGGCACCAGCCAAGGTTATTGAGGAAGAACGTGCCAAACAAGCGGATTATTCGGATAAACGGGATAAAGTCATTGCCCGGATCAAGGAACTGAAAGGTTAATATTTCTGGGTCGGATGGAGAGGAACATGCCATCCGGCCGATTTTTTCAATCAAACTCGGGACCGAAGGTGAAACCTATGACGGAACTTAATGGCACGGGTACTATTGCCCCTCTGCATACGTATGACGAGGCTGTGGACTGGATCAATGGCCTTATTCCTTTTGGCATCAGACCCGGATTGGAACGAATCATGGAGTTGATGTCACTGCTGGGCAATCCTCATCAACGTCTCAAATTTATTCATGTCGCGGGAACGAACGGTAAAGGTTCGACTTGCGCTTTTTTGACGTCAGTGCTGCTTCAGGCGGGATACGATGTCGGCACGTTTACATCTCCGTATATCACGAAATTCACGAATCGTTTTCAGTACAACGGTGAGGATATTCCGGAAGAGACGCTGCTGAAGCTGGCGAATCGACTTCATCCTTTGGTCACAGATATGGCTTCCACTTCCCAAGGGTCACCTACCATGTTCGAAGTGTCTACGGCACTTGCACTACTCTACTATGCAGAAGAGTGTTATCCGGATGTCGTAGTATGGGAGACTGGACTGGGGGGAAGGATGGACGTAACGAATATCGTTACACCTGTGGTTTCGGTGATTACCAATATCGGTATGGATCATACGGATGTTTTGGGAGACACCATTGAAGCGATCGCGGGAGAAAAAGCGGGCATTATCAAACCAGGCGTACCTGTTGTCACCTGTGTCACGCAGCCGGAGGCGGTGAAGGTGATTCAGGAAAAGGCACACCAGCTCCGATCAACCGTGTATTTGTCAGGAGAACAATTTTCTTACCATAGACTGAATAGCGATGAGAATGGTCAATCTTTTCATTTTACAGGGCCGTTCCGTGAGCTGGATGTTCGGATTCGCATGCAGGGCATACATCAAATTGATAATGCTGCGTGTGCTCTTATGGTGCTTGAATTGCTCAGGCAATACATGGCGTTTATGCTGGATGACAGAGATATTGCACTTGGACTGGAGCATGCCTTTTGGGCTGGCCGGTTCGAGAAGGTTGTGGATGAGCCCCGAATTGTACTGGATGGAGCGCATAATCCGGAAGGGGCAGAATCACTGGCCAAGAGCATTATCGACGTATATCCTCACAACAAGTTAAATTTGATGATGGGCATGCTGGCGAATAAGCATCACGAAGCGTATTTGCAGCATATACTGCCACTAGTGGATACGCTGATCCTGACCGAGCCAGATTTTCGACGCAAGATGGATGCAGCCGAGTTGCTGCAGATCGTCGAGCGGGTACGTCCCGCCATTGCGAAGCAGGATCTGGAAATCATCGTCGAGCCCGATTGGGCGAAGGCACTTGATCTATTGAAGTCACGGACGGAAGCGGAAGATCTGGGGGTGGTGTCCGGCACATTGTATCTCATTGCGGATGTGCGGGCAGCCCTTTTGCATCAAACCGATTCTGAAAAAGGTTGGTGAAAGTTTTGTTAAATACATCAGAACACGTTCATTTTATAGGGATTGGCGGATATGGCATGAGTGCCATCGCAAGAGTTATGCTGGAGATGGGATACACCGTTACCGGATCGGATGTCGCTTCACAGGAGTTGACCGAGAAGCTGGCAGCCAAGGGAGCGAAAATATATATCGGGCACACGGCAGAACATGTAAATGGAGCAGATCTCGTGGTCTACTCTACGGCGGCTCCGGCGGATAATGTGGAGCGTGTGGCAGCTGAGCAGCTTAATATCCCGATTCTTCACCGTGCGCAAATGCTGGCGCGCTTGTTGAACGAACGCAAGGGTGTGGCGGTTGCTGGTGCCCATGGTAAAACGACAACATCTTCCATGATTGCACTTGTCATGGACAAATGCGATACAGACCCGACCTATATCATTGGTGGGGAGATCATGAATCTGGGCACCAATGCCAAGGCAGGTCAAGGTGACTGGGTTGTTGCCGAGGCGGATGAGAGCGATGGATCGTTTTTGCAATACCATCCATGGCTTGGTATTGTAACCAACATTGAAGCGGATCATTTGGAGAATTACAACAGTGACTTTGAGGAACTCAAAAAGGCGTATGTTCAATTTTTGAGCCAAATTCGTCCGGAGGGAACAGCGATTGTCTGTGCGGATGATGAGAACATTCAGAGCATTTTGCCTGAACTGAAATCTCGAATCACGACGTACGGTATTGATCAGAAGGCTGACTATATGGCATCGGATATCGTGTTAGGTGATCGCCGGATCTCCTTCACGATGAGCCATCAGGGTACCGCTCTGGGAACGGTAGAGCTCTCTGTTCCGGGTAAACATAATGTTTATAACGCAATGGCTACGGTAATTACCTGTCTGGAAGCGGGCATTCCGTTCGAGAAGATCACGGCAGCCATTATCCAGTTCCATGGGGCCAAACGCAGATTCCAGGTACTTGGTGAAGCACAGGATATTCTGGTTATCGATGATTATGCACATCACCCGACTGAAATCGAGGCGACCATCAGTGCAGCGAAAGCGACAGGGAAACGTATTATTGCAGTGTTCCAGCCGCAGCGATACACCCGTACCTTTTTCCTGCTGGATGCGTTTAGTCGTGCTTTCGCGGAGGCAGATGAGGTGCTGATTACCGACATTTACTCCCCGGCCGGCGAAAAACAGATTGAAGGTGTGCACTCCGCCAAACTGGTTGAACTGATTGTTCAGAACAGTAATGCGGCTGCTCGCTATCTTCCTACCAAGGAAGAAGTTGTAGCTGATTTGCAGAATCGTCTACAGCCAGGAGACCTTGTACTCACCATGGGTGCGGGGGATATTTGGAAAGTTGGCGATACGCTCGCCAAAGGCTTGAAATAAATCATGGTACTGACCCGCTTGTCCTCGTATGGAGGCAGGCGGGTTTTTGAATTCCCGGAATCTTTCATTGTCTCCAGTCATATAGTTGATATAAATGGAACAAAGGAGAGGGTACGGGGTGAGCAATGCTAGAATGACATTTCGTTTTGGGGAGAACGAGTCGGACAAGCCGAATTACAAGGAGGAGAAGGTGGTCGGAGCCTTTCCTTCCTTGACGGATGAGATTTCACAGAGTTCGGCGCGGATGGATAGCACACCTTCCTGGACACCGGAAAATATCCCTGGAGATTGGGGAGAGATAACATTGCCAGGGACAAGCTTGCTAGAATCGGAGTCTGATCAGAAAAAGGATAAAAACTCGGAGCTGATGCAGCCGCAGTATGTCTATTCGGACCGTGTTATAGATCCCGGGGAAAATGAGAGGGAGCTTACTGATGACAGCAGCTATGAGGGCCACGATTGGATGGCGGATCGTGATCACTACTCGTATAAGCGAAATCGTCCTCCAAGAGGCTGGAAGATGATTGGTTCAGTCACGGGAGCTCTGGTAACCGGCGCTCTTTTCGGTATGGTCATTCTCTCCTTTTTTAATCGGGAAGGAACAGATCCGGGGGTCCTTCCTCAAACCAATCAACCGGTATCGAGTGTAACGGGAGTACAAGGCGCAGCAGGGACGGAGCAGCAGGTTCAGTCGGTGTTGAATGGGGGCAGCTACTATGCGCTACAGTATGGCGTGTTTAGTTCACCTGAACGTGCTGAACAGGCCAAGCTTGAGCTCTCGCAGGCAGGGATTGCCGCGGGAACGGATCCGGATGATGGGAATCGGGTGTATGCAGGCATATCCGCTGACCGAGAGGAAGCTAAACTGCTTAGCTCCCGTCTTAAGTCTGAGGGAGTTGAGCTGTATGTCAAAGAAATTGCATATCCCGCAGTAAACTCCGCTGCTCTGGGCATGAACCAGGAAGATGTTCAGCTGTTTTTCAGCAGCAGTGCGACACTGGTGGAACAACTGTCGACACTGTCGATCGGGCAGCTCGGACAGGTGACTCCTGAGCCTGTGCCTGCTGAAACAATGACGACTTTACAGAATCAGCACCAATCCTGGCTAACAGGTGTAGGGAAACTTTCAGCAGAAGTGGGACAGGAGGCGGAGCCCATCGTTTCGGCTATGAAAAAATCGATGAACAGCGCAATTACAGCAGTTGCTGAATATAACAAAAATCCCTCCAATGTGCACATGTGGTCCGTCCAATCCGATCTGATGGATTATGTCTTACAGCAGAAAAAATGGCTTGAGGGGATAAAGCAATAAGTTTTCCTTCCCCTAACACTGCCCCGAAATCCCTGTCCGGCAAGGAACTGGAAATAGTTCCCCTTGCCGGATTTGTGTTTGTATTGACGTACAAAACCCCGTATAATAATGTGGGTGTCAAAAAATGGCGAGGGAAGATAACCGATGAAAAAAAACTTCGGCATGTTATTGCTGTTTCTGCTGCTCGGCTGGATGGCCGGAGCGTGGATCGCCAAGGCACTGCAGCCGGTAAAGGCTGTTGCCATTCTAACCAAAGCCACGACCATACGTTGGTCACCGCAGGCTGATCTGGACATTATCAGTTATGACATTTCATTTCAATTTCAAATGAGCCTTCTCAGTCTGATCGGCATTATTGCCGCTGTATGGCTGTATCGCAGACTGTAGGAGTATGACGATTTTTGACGAAGAAACTAAACGTATGACATCTATTTATCGTGATTAGGACGGATGTCGCCGTAGCATAAGGAGCCGTTCATTTTGAATAGATCACAATCGCGCCCGATTATTCTGGCTTCCACTTCGCCACGGCGCAAAGACCTGATTGCTTCACTCCAATTAGCTTTCAAAGTAATACCAAGCCACGCGGATGAAGATACACCGCCGGAATGGACTCCAGAGCAAACTGTTCAGGAACTCGCCATGCGCAAAGCAATGGCAGTCTATCGTGGCCTTGAGGGTCTTGAACAGGACGCTGTCATTGTGGGCAGTGACACGATTGTTGTACTGGATGGAGACATTCTGGGCAAACCCGTGGATCAACAGGACGCTGAGCGTATGTTAGCAAGGCTTCAGGGACGTACACATCGTGTGTTCACTGGAGTGGCTTGCATTGATGCCGGAAATGGAAAATCCGTTGTGCATTATCGGCAGACGGATGTAACGATGAAGGAGCTGTCCGAGGCTACGATTCGTGCGTATGTTCAGACAGGAGAGCCTATGGACAAAGCCGGATCGTACGCAATTCAAGGAATTGGCGCTTCACTGGTAGACCGCATTGAAGGATGCTACTTTAATGTGGTGGGCTTGCCTCTTTCCCTGCTGAGTGACATGCTGGATGGATTCGGAGTCCATGTGCTGCCGCGAACTTGATTTTGGGAAATGACGATGTGAAAAGAGGGAGTATATGGAGTCGCCTCAGTACATGATGCGCGACATCCCCCATGAAGAACGCCCGAGAGAACGCATGATGGAATATGGGGCGGGCGCCTTAAGCCATGCAGAACTGCTGGCTATTTTACTTCGGACGGGTACAAGGCAGGAATCAGCAGTGCACATGGCACAGCGTATTCTGAGCGAAGCGGGTGACATTCGTTCGCTGATGGATATGAGTCTGAACGAGTTGACAGCAATGAAAGGGATCGGTATGGCCAAGGCGGTCCAGCTCAAGGCTGGCATTGAACTTGGTCACCGGATTGCGAAGAGCAGACGGGTACAGTCCTCTTCAATCCGTACACCTCGTGATGCAGCAGACATTCTGCTCGAACAGCTTCGTTACTTGCAGAAGGAGCACTTTGTGTGCCTTTTCCTGAATAGCAAAAACCATATTATTGCCCAGGAAACACTCTCCATGGGCAGCCTTAACGCTTCGATTGTACATCCACGTGAAGTGTTTCGTGCTGCCATCAAATGCAGCAGTGCCTCGATCGTATGTGCACACAACCACCCGAGTGGTGATCCTACACCTAGTCCTGAGGATATCCAAATAACCAAGAGACTGATCGAAGCTGGTTCAATCGTTGGCATAGATGTGCTGGATCATATCATTATCGGCGACGGAACATACGTAAGTTTGAAGGAGAAGGGCTTAGTATAATATAATGGTTGGCGTTGATGTTTTCCTATGAATATTGACGGCGTTGTCCGTAGAAGATAGGTTCACTTTACAGATGCAGCAAATATAAATGAATGATGAACCCTGCAGGATTGCAGCGGAAATGAAAATGAAACGCTCTGAACGTTGATGGAGCGGCTATATGAGGCAGAAAAGGAGATTACGTTATGTTTGGTGGTTTTACGAAAGATTTGGGTATTGACTTGGGGACAGCGAATACACTGGTTTATGTACGTGGAAAAGGAATTGTGGTGCGGGAGCCTTCGGTTGTTGCCCTGCGAACAGATACGAAAAGCATTGAGGCTGTTGGGGAATCTGCAAAAAAAATGATCGGACGTACACCTGGTAACATTCGTGCCATTCGTCCAATGAAGGACGGCGTTATTGCTGATTTTGATACAACGGCAACGATGATCAAATACTTTATTCGCCAGGCGCAAAAACAGCGCTCGATGTTCCAACGTCATCCGAACGTTATGGTATGCGTACCATCCGGAATTACAGCGGTAGAACAGCGTGCGGTTGAAGATGCAACGAAACAGGCCGGCGCGCGTGAAGCCTACACGATTGAAGAGCCATTTGCAGCAGCCATTGGTGCAGATCTTCCAGTATGGGAACCAACAGGCAGCATGGTTGTGGACATTGGCGGCGGTACGACAGAAGTGGCTGTCATTTCCCTCGGCGGGATCGTAACAAGTCGTTCGGTTCGTGTAGCTGGTGATGAAATGGACGAATCAATCATTCAGTACATTAAACGTCAGTACAACCTAATGATCGGTGAGCGTACATCTGAACAATTGAAAATGGAAATCGGATCAGCTATGCCACTGGAACAAGTGGAGACGATGGAAATTCGCGGCCGCGATCTCGTAACAGGTCTGCCTAAGACCATCACAATCACATCGGATGAAATCAGCGAAGCTCTGGCAGATACGGTAAATGCTATTGTTGAAGCTGTTAAGGTTACTTTGGAAAAATGTCCTCCTGAGCTTGCAGCAGATATTATGGACCGCGGTATCGTGTTGACTGGAGGCGGTGCATTGCTCCGCAATTTGGACAAGCTGCTGGCTGGTGAGACAGGCATGCCGGTCATCGTAGCGGAAAATCCACTCGATTGTGTAGCAATCGGAACAGGTAAAGCTCTTGAGAACATCCATTTGTTCAAAAGCAGAAGCAGTTCGGCAGTTCGTTCCAAACGTTAATCCGGCACTGATCGCTTAATCACGTTTGACTTGAGCGGCAGTAACCAACGAAGAGGACCCGACCTCAGTCGGGAGAGCTATTACCCGCATACCCGGGGAGATCAGCGAATATTCTCGAAGGGACTATCAGTCTGCACGTCTCCCCGCCGGGCATAGCTCGGAAGAGAATATGGATGTTAGAGGGTGTTCGAACTGTTTAAGCTGCTGGGCAACAAAAGACTTTTTGTTTTGCTGGTGGGCCTTGTTACATTTATCGCGTTGATGGGCTTTACGCTCGGTCCGCGAACCGCTCTATCCTGGCCGGAAAAATTCCTGAAGGATTCAGTCGGATTTGTACAATATGTATTTTACAAGCCCGCTTCTGCTGTAGCGGGCTTTTTCAAAGATGTGGCGAACATGCGTGCGGTTTATGAAGAGAATGAAGAGTTGCGAATTGCGATGGGGCATTATACCCGTGATCGATTGAAGTATAACGAGATGGAAAAAACAAATGATCGTTATAAGGATTTGCTTAAATTTACGGCTGAGCAGAGAAATCGGTACAACTATGAGTATCGTATTGCTCAGGTCATCAGTGCGAATTCGGATCCCAATAGCAGAACGATCAATATTGATATTGGGGAGAATGCGGATATTAAGCCAGGCATGGCTGTCACTTCCCAGGAAGGTCTGGTTGGTGTGATCAGTCACGTTAGTGCTTATACATCAACGGTAAACCTGCTAACCTCGATGGATGCCAACGATCCGAATTCCAATGCCATCGCAGCTACAGCGGTGGGCAAGGAAGACACCGTTTTCGGTATGATCGAGAGCTTTGATCCCAAGACAGGCATGTTCAAAATGACCAAGATTTCGGAAGAATCTGATATCAAAGAAGGCGACGAAATTATCTCATCCGGCATTATCAATAATTTTCCGAAGTATATGCGAATCGGGAAAGTGAAGAATATTGAAGTCGGCGAATATGGGCTCACTCGCACAGCAACGATCGAACCGTATGCAAGCTTCTTGGATTGGAAAGAGCTGATGGTGGTTATTCCTCCCGAGGTGAAGGAGTAATGGTGACGCGCAAGCAAGTCTTGTTCCTGTTGCTGTTCATTTTGTTTATCGCCGAAGGAACTATTCTTCCATTGCTTATTCCATCTGCCTGGCAACTGCGAATTTCAGCAAACCTCGTTTACATTGTAATTTTGTTTATCGCTGTGTATCATCATCGCCATACTGCGCTGGTGCTCGGCATATTTTTTGGACTGCTCCATGACGTTGTATTCTATGGGGAGATGATCGGACCTTACGGCTTTGCGATGGGGTTATCTGCTTATATGATGGGACTCATATTCCAGGCACCGCGGGCACCGCTTCCGGTTATGGTATCGGTTGTCATTCTGGGGAGTCTGCTCAATGACACCATGTTGTTCTTTTTGTATAAGCTTTTCCGTCTGAATCATGTGACATTTGACTGGGCGCTGCTGGAATACATGATACCCAATTTGTTCATTCATTTCGTGTTTGCCCTGATCATTTATACTCCACTTCGGAAGCAGTTGGAGCGTATTGGCAAGAGAAAGAGCAAAGTGCAGGAGGCATCCTGATACATTTGTTGGAGCGGAAAGCAGGAACTTGGGGGCCCGGGCACGAAATGTAATGAGATGGGAGGGACAGGCTTATGACGGTAAAATCGAATCACGTAACGATTAAAGGCATCCGAGACGGCTTGGTTTTCCTGTTGGACGATCAATGTGAATTCGAGGAATTGCTCTATGAGCTCCGCTATAAGCTGGAACACAGCCATCAAAATATTTTGACCGGACCGATTGTTCATGTGGATATCAAGCTGGGCAGCCGTGAAGTAACAGAGGACCAAAAAGAAGCGATACTGGACATATTGAAGCAAAAAGGGAATCTGCTCATTCGCTCCATCGATTCACCAGCCCTTAAACCCGAGGTTAAAGGGCCACCGCCGATTGTTACAATGTGCGGCATGGTGCGTTCAGGTCAGGTGCTTCATCACGAAGGAAATCTCCTGTTTCTTGGGGATATCAATCCGGGGGGCACGGTGACGTGTACCGGAGATATATATGTTTTGGGTTCACTCAGAGGCATGGCTCACGCTGGGATCGGCGGGGACGAAGAGTCAATTATTGCTGCATCGGTGTTTGCACCGACACAGCTCCGAATCGCTGATATCATCAGCCGTCCTCCTGATGAATGGGAGAGCCGGGATACCGGGATGGAATTTGCTTATTTACAGGACAATCAGATGCAGATCGACAAGATGAGCAATATCGTCCGGTTGCGCCGAGATTTTAATGTGTTTAAAGGAGTGTAGCTCATGGGAGAGGCGATCGTGATCACTTCGGGTAAAGGCGGCGTTGGTAAAACAACCACCTCAGCAAACATCGGAACAGCGCTGGCGCTGCTCGGAAAAAAAGTTTGTCTGGTAGATACCGATATCGGCCTTCGCAATCTGGATGTCGTGATGGGACTCGAGAACAGGATCATTTACGATCTGTGTGATGTAGCAGACGGCCGCTGCCGTCTGAACCAGGCGTTGGTAAAAGACAAACGCTTCGAAGAATTATATATGCTGCCTGCGGCTCAAACAAGAGACAAAAACTCTGTATCACCGGAGCAGGTCAAGGATATCATCCTTGAATTAAAAAAGGATTTTGAATATGTTATTATCGATTGTCCTGCCGGAATCGAACAGGGATTCAAAAATGCGGTAGCCGGAGCGGATCAGGCAATCGTAGTGACTACACCGGAGAATGCCGCTGTGCGTGATGCGGATCGGGTCATCGGTTTACTTGAAAGCTCACATATCCAATCGCCGAAGCTTGTTGTAAACCGTATTCGGAACAACATGGTCAAATCGGGTGACATGCTTGATATTGATGGTATTTTGCAAGTCCTTAATATTGATCTGGTTGGAATTGTTCCAGATGACGAACTCGTCATCAAGGCGGCCAACTCTGGAGAGCCTACGGTAATGAATCCGGACTCACTTGCAGCCATTGCATATCGGAACATTGCCCGTCGTATTCTGGGAGACACGGTTCCACTAATGCAGTTGGAGCAGAAAAAAGGCGCCTTTTCACGCTTTAAGAAGTTTTTTGGCATGGGTTAATCCGGTCGCCTTCATAACGTTATTTCCTTTCAGCCGCGGCCTTTAGCCCGGCTTTTTTATATTTTGGCACAAAACTGAAATATCCTTATACTTTTTCTTTGCAGCGGACTCCTTCGACAGGTTAAGGTTAACCTCATTCGGTGGGGTTATTTTGCTTCGACCCTGGTGCTTGTTCATATTATGAAGGGGGCCTTCATAGGATGTATTAAACAAGCCTCGGCGGGAGGATATTCCATGAATACGAAACTTCGAATCAAGCAGAGAAGAGAAGAACGCATTCGGCGATTGCTGGATGGTGCTGCGATGGAGATCATGCAGGAAGCGGGCTCTGGGCCAGGCAAGAAGGGTTCTGAGAGCCAAGTTCCCCATTCTTCTTTTGATATACAGGGTCCAGTACGAAGTGTAGGGTCTCTAGTGGGGGAGCAAGAGAGGGATCCGGAATGGCTGTGGAAAAAGGAGAACGGGCGTTACGTTCCAGGTGGGCATGTACGATTTAACTTGACGAAATCTTTTGTGCGAAGAACAGTAGTTAGTGCGTTGATTTTCGGTGCAGTGTGGGGCCTGTTTCAACTAAATTCGTCATGGACAGCTTCCCCGAAAACGGCAATTGCAGATGCACTACATCGGGATATGGATTTTGCCTCGGCAGCTCTCTGGTATGAACGGCATTTTGGCGGCACACCGTCATTTCTGCCCGTATTGGGTAATACAACAGATGCTGCTAATGGTTCGGGAGTACGCTCCTTGCTGGATAAACCCATCTCGGGAACGGTCGTTCAGCCTTTTGCGCTGAGCATGAAGGGCATAGAGATTGTTCCGGAAGCAGAGGGGACGGGAATGGTTCAGGTAGTCAGTTCGGATGCGGGGCGAGTTATGCAAGTTCTTGGTGATTCAGAGAGTGGTATAACCGTAGTCATCCAACATACAGGAAATCTGACTGCGATATACGGCCGTCTGAACGAGAGTGAAGTGGACGTGAATGATTGGGTAGAAGCGGGAAGTGCCGTAGGGAGCCTCAAGGCGACCGGTGGGGAACAGCCAGCCACGTTATATTTTGCTGTAAAAGAAGGCGAGGAGTACGTAGACCCTGCGGAAGTGGTTGCCCTTGATTAGGCTATGGGGTGTACGCATTTCGCTGCATCCGTTTTTTGTCATTATCATGCTGGCTTCCCTGGCTACGGGTCACTTTATCGAGCTTATCACCCTGTTTTCGATCGTATTTATTCATGAATGTGGACATGCTGCGGCGGCAGCCCTTCTGGGCTGCCGTGTCCTGTCGATTCAGATGCTTCCTTTTGGAGGCGTGGCTGTCATTGAAGATGGAGGCACTCTCACCGCTGGCCGGGAGATTTTGATTGCGCTAGCTGGCCCCCTGCAAAATATATTGATGGTTGGAATCACCTTGCTGCTGCAATATGCCAATCTGGGAGATCCGGTGTTCTTGGCGTACATCATTCAAGGGAATCTGATGATCGCTCTGTTTAACCTGCTGCCGGTGCTGCCACTGGATGGCGGAAAAATTGTACAGGCCCTTGTCAGTCTGATTGCTCCCTACTATACCACTTTAATGTGGACCTACCGGATTAGTATCCTGTGCAGTGCAGGTGTTATTTTGTTTGCCATCAGCAAATGGATTACCGGAGACTACGGGCTACCGTTAAATGTGTTGTTGATTGGTCTTTTTCTGTTCTATTCCAACGTAACTGATTACCGCAACGTGCCCTACCGTTTTATCCGCTTTTTGATGAACCGGGAAGGTGCATTTGCCCATCACGCGGCTACAGGCAGTTTGGCACAGCCGATAATCTCATTTCCGGCGAAACCTTTGGACACTATTTTGCGTCTATTAAAGAGAGAGAGATATCATATGGTATATGTGATGAACAGACAGGGACGGATTATGGCCGTATTGCCAGAACAACGCATTATCGGTTCTTACTTCAAACAGAACACGGATAAACTGTAACAAGGTTGGTGGACTCGTCCTAAATTGGGGTAATACATATACAATGAGTATTGCGTAATGCAAAGATATAGAATGGATGTGGATGAATTGAAATGTCTTCTAGAGGTGAAGCCATGAAACAAATGATCGTACATAATGAACACAACCTCATGCAAATGGCGCTTCTGGAAGAAGGCAAAGCTGTGGAATTCACGGCAGAACGTACGCGCGAACGCGGGCTGCTTGGTTCGTTTTTCAAAGGGCGGGTCGTCAATGTGTTACCGGGTATGCAGGCTGCTTTTGTGGATATTGGTCAGAAAAAAAATGCCTTTCTATATGTCGATGATGTCCTGCATCCGCATTTGGAAAAACAGCCCAAAGTGAAGCCTTCGATCTCCGAATTGCTTCGTCCGGGTCAGGATGTCATCGTTCAGGTTCTGAAAGAACCTGTAGGAAGCAAAGGAGCCCGGGTGACGACACACTACTCACTGCCGGGCCGATGGCTTGTCTACATGCCAATAGCGGATTACGTAGCTGTTTCCAAGAAGATTGCCCGTGAAGGGGATCGTTCTCGCCTCAAGGCATTGGGTGATCAGCTCAGGCGGGATGAGGAAGGGCTCATTATACGAACCGTATCGGCAGAAGAGCAGCGGGAAGCGATTGAGACTGACTTGGAAACGTTGCGTGAACAATGGCGCTTGATTCGCGAAAAAGCAGATAGTTTGCCTTCACCAAGCCTGCTGCATCGGGATCATAGCATGGTACAGCGAATTATCAGGGATGTGTACACACCGGGCAGTGATGAAGTCATTACTGACAGTGAAGGACAAGCCCGCGAAGTGACGGCATTGCTTGAGGAAATCTGTCCTGGCCATCAGCCGAAAGTACAGGTTTATAGGGGCTCGGAGTCAATCTTTGCTGCATATGGGGTTCAGGAGCAGCTCAACAAGGATTTTGCGCGTAAAGTGTGGCTTCCGGGTGGAGGCTATATTGTCATCGACCATACAGAGGCGCTTACCGTGATCGACGTCAATACTGGCAAGTTCACCGGAGGCGGTGGGGATAGCCTCGAAGAAACCGTAACGGAAACCAACATGCAGGCAGCGGTTGAGATTGCGCGTTTGATGCGTCTGCGGGATATTGGCGGCATGATTATTGTGGACTTTATTGATATGGAGGAAGCGACCAATCGGCAGGAAGTGGCTGCAACGCTGGAAGCTGAACTGAAAAAAGACCGAACCAAGGCGTTTGTAATGGGCTGGACCAAACTGGGCCTGCTGGAGCTTACCCGCAAAAAAGTCCGGGAAGAAAGTACACTTCCTTATGTGGAGCCGTGTTCTTCCTGTCATGGTACAGGTAAAAGATATATTTCACCATTGCATTGATTTTTATTATGGTTGGTGGTATAATCATCAGGTATGTGTTTAGCCTATTGGTCTTGCACATGCTGTAACCGCACTGGCCGGGTACAAGAACAGCTCCGCAAGGAGGCTGTCACCTGAGACCGGGCGAGTCTGAGACATGAGGAGGTGCAAGGCAAATGTACGCAATTATTGAAACAGGCGGCAAACAGTACAAAGTCCAAGAGGGCGATGTTCTGTTCATCGAGAAATTGACTGCGAACGATGGCGAGAGCGTAACGTTCGACCGTGTCCTGGCTGTATCTAACGATCAAGGTTTGACAGCAGGTACACCATTGGTTTCCGGAGCTACTGTAACGGCTAAAGTGGAGAAACATGGCAAAGGGCAAAAGGTTGTTGTATACAAATACAAACCGAAAAAGAACTACCATGTGAAGCAAGGTCACCGTCAACCGTACACTAAAGTAACTATTGAGAAAATCCAAGCGTAAGAGGGTGCGATAAGTGATTATCGTTCAAATCTTTCGTAACGATGACGAGAGCATCGATCGCTTTTCCATCGAAGGGCATGCCAATTATGCCAAGCGGGGAGAAGACATTGTATGTGCCGGGGTATCTGCTGTTACAGTGGGTACGGTAAACTCGATCGAAACATTGACTGGTGTCGAAATGGACGCCAAGATGAAGAATGGCTTTCTAAGCGCTTCTTTACCAATGCTGGAGAGAGATGAAACTTGGTCCCAGGTACAATTGCTGCTCGAATCCATGGTTCTTATGCTCACTGATATTGCAGAGTCATACGGGAAGTATATTAAGATAGAGCAACTCAAATAAGTAAAGAAGGAGGACAACCAATCATGTTGAAATTAAATCTTCAGTTATTCGCATCGAAAAAAGGTGTAGGTTCCACGAAGAACGGTCGTGACAGTAGAGCGCAACGCCTTGGCGTTAAGCGTGCTGACGGTCAAACAGTAACTGGTGGTAGCATTCTCGTTCGCCAACGCGGAACGAAAATCCACCCAGGTACTAACGTGGGTATCGGTAAAGATGACACTTTGTTTGCGAAAGTGGACGGCGTTGTGAAATTCGAACGTTGGGGACGCGATCGTAAAAAAGTAAGCATCTACCCTGTGGACGTTGCTCCAGTAGCAGCTGCAGTAAAAGCATAATATCGGCATTCCGCCTAAGGAGCCTTCGGCAATTTTGCCGGAGGCTTTTTGTATTTGCGGTGGTATAAATGTTTTCGATAATGAAGTGGTAGAAAAGACATGTTATACTTGGTTACGGTGGGGTTTAAAACCAACCGAGTTTTGTAGAACGGGGAGAAGCCATGAAATCTTGGAAAAGAGTGCCGTGGATCGCGGCATGTTCACTTCTGATTCCTTTGGTTTTCGTTATGCTGTATCCGGCAGCCATTACAGGTGCTGTATGCGCATTGTGGTCCGTGGCTGTGCTCTTTATTTCGATGAATGTGATGAAGAGACAAGCAGAAGCGGAACGCAGAACCATCATACAATCTATGGAAAAGACAGCAATTGCATCATTAAATCATCATCGGCATGATTGGATGAACGATCTTCAGGTGTTATATGGATATCTTCGGCTGGGCAAACTTGATAAATCCGTGCAATGTGTGGAAAGAATAAAAGAGCGGGTCAACGAGGAGAGTCGCATTTCCAAATTAGGCATTCCCTCACTCGTTTTTTATCTGCAGTCTTTCCGTGCCAGTGGAGTTGCTCTGGAATTGCATGTGGAAGTCGAGGAAGAGTTGCAGCTTAGTGCTCTGGTCTCTCCCGAGGATGGCGAGTCGCTTACGGGGGCAATTGCAGATGCAATCAGAGCCTATCAATACGGTGGCGGCCGGTCGTCTTGGGGAGAGGTTCGCAAACTGACCTTGAACTTCGGACAGGACCATGGGGATGTGGTTGTTCGACTGGATGGGGATCAAACACCTGATCCGGAAACATTGCGGCAGCTTAATGCCGTACTCAAAGGAAAAAATGTCAGAACGGAGCAGCTTCCGTCTGAAGACACGTTTATACAATTCAGAATGCCGTGTGGAATATAGGAAGAAGGGGTAGCCATGTTTGTTGATAAAGCGAAGATTTATGTAAAAGCAGGAGATGGAGGAGACGGGATTGTTTCCTTCCGCCGGGAGAAGTATGTGCCTGAAGGTGGACCAGCAGGAGGCGATGGAGGCAAGGGTGCCGATATCATTTTCCGTGTAGATGAAGGTCTGCGTACGTTGATGGATTTCCGTTACCAGCGCCATTTCAAAGCGAAGCGCGGAGAAAAAGGCCGTAATAAAAGTCAGCACGGTGCTAATGCAGAGAATATGATCGTTCGTATTCCACCCGGAACTGTCATTATGGATGATGACAGTGGAGAAGTACTGGCAGACCTGACTCGTCATGGCCAACAGGTTGTTGTTGCACGCGGCGGCCGAGGCGGACGGGGGAATATCCGGTTTGCTACACCTAACAATCCTGCCCCGGAGCTTGCGGAAAATGGTGAAGAGGGCGAAGAACGTTATATTGTGCTCGAGCTTAAAGTCATGGCAGATGTTGGCCTGGTAGGGTTCCCGAGTGTCGGGAAATCCACACTGCTGTCTGTCGTATCGGCGGCGAAGCCGAAGATCGGAGCTTACCATTTCACTACGATTACTCCTAACTTGGGTGTAGTCGGTGTAGGTGAAGGACGCAGCTTCGTTATGGCTGACTTGCCAGGGTTGATTGAAGGCGCTCATGAAGGAATTGGACTTGGACATGAGTTTTTGCGACATGTGGAACGTACCCGCATCATTGTTCATGTTGTGGATATGTCCGGTTCGGAAGGACGGGATCCGTTTGAGGATTGGGTGAAAATCAATGATGAACTGAAGCTGTACAACCCGGTGCTCGCGGAAAGACCTCAGATTGTGGCTGCCAACAAAATGGATATGCCGGAATCGGAAGAAAATCTGGAGCAGTTCATGCAAAAGGTCCGCGAAATTCAACCGGATATTGAAATCATGCCGATCTCGTCCCTGACACGTAAAGGGATTCAAGAGCTCTTGTATCGTGCGGCGGATTTGCTCGATCAAATCCCGGACGAGGTTGTAGTGGAAGAGGTAGCGGACATATCCGAACGCAAGGTGTACAGTCTGGACAAGAAAGAGGACGAAGGCTTCCGCATTGTGCGTGAGAATGAAATCTTTGTTGTCGAGAGTGCCAAGATTGATCGCATGATGAAACGGATGCAGTTGAACTCGCATGAGGCCATACTGAAACTGGCACGAACGCTCCGTCATATGGGCGTGGATGAAGAGTTGCGTAAACGCGGGGCCGAAGAAGGCACGATTGTGCGCATTGGTGACTTTGAATTCGAATTTGTAGAAGGCAGCAGCTACTATTAAGTTCTGGTATGCGAAGTGATTTTTAGCTGTGCACATATAAACGCAGAGACGTGGGGAATCGACCCGCGGCTCTGCGTTTTTTTTGTTCTTCCTAACATGAAGCAGGGATAAACTTGTATACTGTGAGGAACGTATTTCAAAAAATAGACATGTAACGTATTGCCCTTTTAGTGTAGATCCTTTATAATGTCCACTATATGAAAACATGAGTCTTTGAGGAGAGGACGTTCTGTGAATGAACGCTATTACTTAGTACGGGAAGACATTTTGCCAGAAGCTGTCGTGAAGACGATGCAGGTAAAAGAGCTGCTGGCTTCGGGAGATGTCAAAACAGTGCATGAAGCCGTAGAGCAGGTCGGATTAAGCCGGAGTGCTTTTTACAAGTATAAGGATGGAATCCATCTAATCAACCAGCTTGAACGGGAAAGAATCGTTACCATCTCGATTGACCTGGAGCATCAGTCCGGTATACTGTCTCGTGTGTTAGGACATGTGGCTGGATATGGAGCGAACGTACTCACCATTAACCAAAGTATCCCGCTTCAGGGGAGAGCCAATGTTGTTATATCGGTCGAGACGTCACATCTCCATGGAGAGATCGGTGAAATGCTGGATCGGATGCAGGATATGCCCGGAGTTCGGCGCACACGGATTGTAGGTCAGGGCTAACTGAAATTTATCTCATAAACGTTCGAATATATGCTTAACTAAACTGCTTTATTGTACATAGACAGTGTACAGGAATGGCAGACGTAAAAGATATTAGGGGGTAGATCGTTAGTGAAGCCAGTGAAAGTGGGATTGTTGGGACTGGGAACGGTAGGTACCGGTGTCGTTCGCATTGTGGAAGGAAATCAGGAGGATCTGAGTAGTCAGGTCGGTTCACCAATTGTCATTGAAAAGATTTCCGTTAAAAACACGGACAAGGATCGTGTCATTGCTGTGGATCGTGCCAAACTGACAGAAGATCCGTGGGAAGTGATTCGTCACCCGGACATTGATGTGATCGTCGAGGTTATGGGCGGTATTGACCAGACGAAAGAGTACATTCTTGAAGCGCTGGAGCGGGGTAAACATATTGTCACAGCAAACAAGGATCTGATGGCTCTCCACGGTTCGGAGATTTTGGCAAAGGCACAGGAGAAGAAATGTGATGTCTTCTATGAAGCCAGTGTAGCCGGGGGGATTCCAATTATCCGCACACTGATTGAAGGTTTCTCCTCTGATCGGATTACCCGCATTATGGGCATTGTGAACGGAACTACGAACTTTATTTTGAGCAAAATGAGTCAGGAAGGTGCCTCCTATGGAGAGGTTCTCGCAGAGGCACAGGCTCTGGGTTATGCAGAAGCAGATCCGACTTCGGATGTGGAGGGACTGGATGCTGCCCGCAAAATGGCAATACTGGGAACGCTGGGCTTTCGTACCAACGTGGAGCTGCAGGATGTGACCGTCAGCGGTATTTCTTCCGTAACCCGTGAAGATATTACGTATGCCAGAAGACTCGGCTATGAGATGAAACTGCTGGGGATCGCAGATTGCCGTGATGATGAGATCAACATCAGTGTTCAACCAACCATGGTTAGACAGAATCACCCGATTGCCTCTGTTAATGGTGTATTCAATGCAGTTTATGTCCATGGGGAAGCAGTAGGGGAGACGATGTTTTACGGTGCGGGTGCGGGCGAACTTCCAACGGCAACTTCCGTAGTTGCAGATTTGGTCGCTGTCATCAAAAATCTGAAGCTCGGCGTAAATGGACTCAAAGCTATCGCTCCATACAAACAAAAACGTCTGCAAAGCGATGAGCAGATTATGTCGAAAAACTTCATTTTGCTGCACGTGGACGACAAAGCGGGCGTTTTGGCACAAATCACGCAAATTTTTGCCGAATATGAAGTCAGTCTCGCTTCGGTAGTTCAACAGCCCAATGAGCATAACCCGGATGCCGAGATCATTATTGTTACACATAATGCAAGCAAGGCAAGTATGGATAAAGTGTTGAAGCACTTTGAATCGCTTAGTGTCATTCGTCGCATCAAGAGTGTATATCGGGTTGAAGGTTAGGTTGCATTTTCGTTTCTCGTTAGGATTCCAATTTTAAATGCACACGTTTAATTATATAGATGCAGGTTTTCATATTCGTATTATTTAATCATAAAGGAGCTTACTACAATGAGATATCAAGGATTGCTGCAAACTTATAAAGAGTACCTTCCGGTCAATGAAAATACACCTATGCTCACGCTTCAGGAAGGGAATACACCTCTGATTCATGCTGAAAACCTGTCCAAGGAGCTTGGACTGAATTTATATTTCAAATATGAAGGTTTAAACCCAAGCGGTTCTTTTAAAGACCGCGGAATGGTAATGGCTGTTGCCAAAGCCATGGAAGAGGGCAGCCGTACCATCATGTGTGCCTCGACAGGGAACACTTCAGCAGCTGCTGCTGCATATGCGGCACGTGGTGGCCTGAACTGTATCGTATTGATTCCAAATAACAACATCGCACTGGGCAAATTGGCTCAGGCCATGATCTACGGAGCCAAAGTGATTGCGATTAACGGTAACTTTGACCGTGCGCTCGAAATTGTACGTGAGATTACAGCGAAGCACCCCATTACGCTGGTGAACTCCGTGAACCCTTTCCGGATTGAAGGTCAAAAAACCGCTGCATTTGAAGTTGTTGACCAATTGGGACAAGCACCTGACGTACTCGCAATCCCAGTCGGCAATGCGGGGAACATCTCAGCCTACTGGAAAGGCTTCAAAGAATATAAAGAAGCAGGAAAATCGGATTCCCTGCCACGTATGGTTGGTTTTGAAGCGGAAGGTGCGATGGCGATCGTTAAAGGAGAGCCGATTCTTGAGCCTGAGACTGTAGCCACGGCGATTCGCATTGGTAACCCGGCTAGTTGGAAGACGGCTGTAGCCGCGGCTGAGGAATCTGGCGGACAGATCAATTATGTAACAGACGAAGAAATTTTGACAGCGTACCGTACCATTGCTGCACGGGAAGGCATCTTCGCTGAACCGGCATCGGCAGCCTCAGTTGCAGGAGTATATAAACTGAAGCAGGAAGGATACTTTAAAGGCGGAGAGACGGTTGTTTGCGTTTTGACGGGACATGGCTTGAAAGATCCGAATATCGCAATCAAAACGGTTGCAACAGAGCCGCTGGTTGTAGAAGATTCGGAAGAAGCGGTTATGGCGGCCATTGCACAGCTGGAGCAGCAATCTGTATGAGCTTGCAGCAAAGAGTCACAGTAAAAGTACCCGCAAGTACAGCCAATCTGGGCCCGGGGTTTGATACCCTGGGCATGGCATTGTCTTTATATGCCTGGATTGAGATGAAACCGGCTGATCAGACTGTGTTCCATTTACATGGAGAACATCTGACTGGTTTACCAACGGATCGTTCCAATCTGATCTACGAAGTTGCGCAAATGGTATTCAAAGAAGCAGGAGTTTCTGTACCTGAATTGGAGATTTCCATGTATTCGGATATTCCTCTTACCCGAGGACTGGGCAGCAGTGCATCTGCTATTGTTGGTGCACTCGCTGCTGCGAACGCGTTGATTGGAGCTCCGTTATCGGATGACAAGCTTATGGATATGGCGACTTCGCTGGAGAAACACCCGGATAATGTTGGTGCTTCGCTATATGGCGGGATCATCACGGCAGCGTGGGATGGTAGTCGTGTAGATTATATTCGCATAGAGCCTCACCAGGATTTGCAGACATTGGTCGTCGTGCCGGACTTCGAGTTGTCGACTTCAAAAGCAAGAAATGTGATTCCGCAGCAGTTTGATAAGTCGGATGTCGTGCATAATATAAGTAGGTCTTCCTTGTTAGTTGCGGCCCTGGCTAGCGGGCGGCTGGATATGATCCAGAAAGCAATGTCTGATCGTATCCATCAACCCTATCGGGCATCCTTGGTGCCGGGAATGAGCGAAATTTTGGAACATGCTGTGCAACATGGCGCTTTGGGAGCTGCACTCAGTGGAGCTGGCCCCACTGTTCTGACACTGGTAGATCGGCATGATATTCATAAAGCGGACCTGGAGCAGTATTTGATGAAGACCATGAGCAGTGAAGGCATTACTGCAACGGCATTGTGGCTGGATCCGGATTTGGACGGCGTAACCGTACTGTCTGATCAAGATGAACGTCCTTTTTTGGACAGAATTAAAGGGGAAGTTAATGCATGAAACGAATTGCCGTATTACCTGAAGGCTCCGTTTCCCATGAAGCCGTAGAATTTCTGTTTAATGGAGAACCGCTCGAGTTGCTTCATTCCAAGCTGATTTCTGATGTTTTTCGTGCTGCGGACAGCGGGAAATCGCAATATAGTGTAATTCCTATTGAAAATACAATTGAAGGTTCCGTTAGTTTGCATATGGACTGGCTAGTTAACGAAGTGGATATTCCGATGCAAGCCGAGTGGGTCTATCCCTCCATACAAAATGTTATCGGGCATGGTTCCGAGTTCATTGACGAGAGTGGTACATATGACTTTGGGAAAATCACCAAGATCATGTCTCATCCGGTAGCCATTCCACAATGCCAGAACTTTATCCGTCTTCATTCCCCGGAAGCTGAGCTTGAGGGCGTTAACAGTACAGCAGAAGCTGTGGAACTGGTGAAAAAGAATCCAGGCAAAGGCTGGGCGGCTATTGGCACTCGGCTTGCCGCACAAAAGCATGGATTGGACATTATGGCTGAACGGGTAACCGATCATGACAACAATTACACCCGTTTTGTGCTTATAGGTCATGAGCCCGTGCAGATACAACGTGAGCCGGATCATGTGAAAACGAGCTTGCTGGTCACGCTGCCTGAAGATGCACCGGGTGCCCTGCATCAGGTGTTGTCTGCATTTGCCTGGAGGAAGCTGAACTTGACAAGGCTGGAGTCTCGTCCTACCAAGAAACGGCTGGGCAGTTACTATTTTTATATCGATGTTGAGGAAACGGTAGAATCCGTGTTGCTTACAGCAGCCATGGCTGAGATCGAGGCTTTGAATTGTCAGGTCCGGGTTCTGGGCAGCTATCCATGTTATACATATCCTTCATTGAAGACCACCTGATAATAAGGATAAAATTTAGCCCAGGGTTGTCATCGAGGCGGGTAAAAAAGTGCACGTAAAGGCTTGTCATTTGTTGTACAATAAAATGGAATAATTTAAGAATCGGCATTCAATGGTTGGAAATTTAACGGAGGTGCAGTCATCCATGTCAGAACAGTGGATTTATTTGGATGGTCAATATGTGACCAAGGAGAACGCAACCGTTTCTGTGTATGATCACGGCTTTTTGTATGGGGACGGAATTTTCGAAGGCATCCGGATTTATAACGGTAACATTTTTAGATGCAAGGCACATTTGGACCGTCTGTATGATTCGGCAAAATCGATCAGTCTGAACATTCCTTTATCGTATGATGAAATGCTCGAAGTTATGGCGGAAACGGTCCGTCGCAATGATATGCGTAACGGCTATATTCGACTGATCGTATCGCGTGGACCTGGTAATCTGGGTCTGGATCCGCTGCGCTGTCCGAAAGCATCCGTTATTATTATTGTAGAGCAACTGGCGATTTACCCAGAGGAAGCGTATCTCACGGGTTTAAAGGCCGTATCTGTATCCCAGCGCCGGAATATCCCGGATGCGCTCAATCCGAAAATTAAATCACTCAACTATTTGAATAACATACTTGTTAAAATTCAGTCCAACTATGCAGGTGTTGGTGAAGCGATTATGCTGAATTCTCAAGGCTACGTTACTGAGGGCTCAAGTGATAATATCTTTATTGTTAAAAATGGTGTTGTCTATACGCCGCCTTGCTACCTGGGAGCTTTGGAAGGGATCACACGTCAGGCGATCATTGATCTGTGTGGCGAACTGGATCTGGAACTAAAAGAAGTTCCTTTTACCCTGCATGATGTGTACATCGCTGATGAAGTCTTTTTCACGGGAACAGCCGCAGAAGTCATCGCCGCATATGAGGTTGATGGAAGAACAATTGGATCGGGTGTAGCAGGCCCAGTCACGTTGAGATTGCTTGAAGCGTTCCGTCAAATTGTTGATAAAGACGGTTATAAGGTTTGGGAAGCTTAATTATCAAAAATATATTTTAATATAATGTCCTTCTTGTCCAATAAAATCTGTATCCCAATCAGGGGGCGGGTTTTAGAGGCGGGGAGGATTTTTTTTGTATAGTTGATGTCATTGGCCCAGTTCCTGCATAGGATGTAGTAACGGTATGGGCGAATGCACTGCCCAAGTATCACGTCTAGGAGGTTAGTTCCCCGTGAAAATACACATGGTGAAAAAAGGCGACACGTTATATTTACTGTCCCAAAAATATAACGTGGGCCTGGACAAAATTATTGCGGCTAATCCGCAAATTGCCGATCCCGAAAAGCTGGAGATCGGTATGAAAGTCAAAATTCCTGCAGAGCCTGTAACACCGAAACCAGAAGGAATATTGCACAGCCACAAAGTCCAACAGGGAGATTCCTTATGGAAGCTGTCCCAGGCTTGGGGAGTTCCATTGAAGGATATGATCAACGCCAATCCTCAATTGAAAAACCCGAATGCACTGCTTGTAGGAGAGACGGTTTATATTCCATCCCAGCATGTTCAGGGGAATACGGTAACAGGTAGTGAGGCGGGCAACATTGTCGCTCATGAAAAGCTGTCACCCGAAGGGAAAGACTACACAGGAGTCAAAGAAGAGCCAGCACCACCAGCACCGATAACGCCTAAGCCTGTGGAAGAAGCGCCAGTTCCTGCTCCGACACCAGCGCCTACACCTGTTCCTCCAAATCCTGTCATGCCTAATGTCATGCCTGAACTGGAAGTACTGCCACAGCTGCCGGAAATTCCCGAAGTGAAGCCGGAGAAGGAGCCTGAGAAAAAAGAACAGGTTGCTCCAGCGGCCGAAGTAGCACCACTGCCGGAAGTACCCACGTACACAATGCCCAATCTTTCTCCTGAAATTATGCCGCTACCAGTCATCCCCAATACCAAATCACCTTCTGTCGTATCCCCAGCCACCAAGTCGCCTTGCGGTTGCGGTAACAAATTGCATCATGCACCGGCAGAGCATCCATATGCTGAAATTCCGGTACCGGTCCAAGAGGTGTATGCTGTTCCTGACTCGACCTATATTTCTGGGGTCAACCATAATTCAGGATTTCCTGGCTTACCTGAAGCTACCCCGTACTCAGTAAGCCATTCACACCAAGGTCAATGGCCGGAGCACAACCATAACAATGTGATGCCGAACCTGGCTCCAGATCTGCAGGGTAATGTTTACCCGACAGCGCCTGCAGCTCAAGTTAACAGCCCATTCCCTCCATTTGTCGCTGATGCACATATGAATCAGTCGCCATTTATTTCACCATATTCAACGCTTCCATATCCGCCTTGTGGGTGTGGTGGACACATGCATCCCCCGCACTATGGTCACTATCCTGCACATACTTATCAGGATCCGGCGTGGGGGATGTATGGCCCATACGACCCGTATGGTATGCAGTCCAACATGGGGCCAAACTTTGTACCAAGCCAACCCGTGGAATACGCCTATCAAAATCCATACCCTACACAAAACATGGTACCCCCATCTCCGCTTGGAGCGTTTGGAGAATTGTATCCTTCACAAGGTCATGGAGGAAGTAAAAAAGGTGAGCGGGAAGAGGCGGATTTAAGCCAGTCCAATATATCGGGGGAAGAAGTAACAGATGCAGGCGGGAAAACGAAGCAAGCTTCTGCAAAAACCGGAACAGCGAAGCGCAGAACAAGTAAACCAACTGGGAGAAGAACTTCTAAAGTATCCGTTTCATCTGCAAATGACAGACGTAAAACAGAAGCTGACAAACGCAATTCAACCAAAAAACGTCGTAATCCCTGGATACAGTCATAGTCAAACTAAATGGGATGGTCAATAACTGATTGCTAAAATAGTAACAAGCCAGCCTATGTATGAAGGGCTGGCTTGTTACTATTAGCAGGATTGATCAGACTCAGTAAAGGGAGAAATATAACTAGAATTAAACGAAAAGTTGTAAATTAATTGTTAATTCGTTGTATTTGTGCTAATATATCAATACGTTTTATTTTATTGGATTTGAAAGAGTTAACGTGTGTCTGAAATCTATGAAATAAAAAAAAGAAAAAAACTGTTGCAATGGTTTCGGCGATATGTTATATTATTTAAGTCGCCGCTGAAACACAGCGCTGACGCGATAACGAAATGAAATGATAAGTTTGATCTTTGAAAACTGAACAACGAGTGAGTAACGATCTTGCTTGCAAGATCGACGCTGAGAAATCGGTACACGTCATTTGACTGTATGATTTCGAAGCACAATTGAGATTTTAATCTCGTCAGATTCAAAATGAGCTAATCGCTCTTTTCAATACTTTATTGGAGAGTTTGATCCTGGCTCAGGACGAACGCTGGCGGCATGCCTAATACATGCAAGTCGAGCGGACTTGAAGAGAAGCTT
>NZ_JABMCB010000010.1 GCF_013359935.1 Paenibacillus xylanilyticus | reverse complement strand
GAAGCCCCCCTCAAGATGAGATTTCCCAGTATGTAAGACCCCTTGAAGACGACGAGGTAGATAGGCTGGGGGTGGAAGTGCAGCAATGCATGGAGCTGACCAGTACTAATCGGTCGAGGGCTTATCCAAGATATGCAGGTTTTAATCACAAATTCGTTTCGGATCTAGTTTTCAGGGAATAATCTCTGAACGCATTTGTTTCACAAATGCCCGTTTGGTGGCGATAGCGGAGGGGTTCCACACGTACCCATCCCGAACACGACCGTTAAGCCCTCTAGCGCCGATGGTACTTGGACCGAAGGGTCCTGGGAGAGTAGGACGTTGCCAAGCAAAGAACCACTGCCGATGTAAT
>NZ_JABMCB010000148.1 GCF_013359935.1 Paenibacillus xylanilyticus | reverse complement strand
TGTTACACAACCGCTGGAAGGTACGCCGATCACAGCTACAGTAGTAGCCGGAAGCAAAGCTGGAGAGTATATCGTGACGTATCATAACGGAGCACAAGAAACAGTGAAAACACTCACTGTAGCCTTCGTAGTCCAAGCTGCACCTGTTGTAGTGAACGTGCCTGTGATAAATGGAGAGAACGCAACTAAAGAAGCGAAACTTGCAGCCGTGGAAGCACATGTTACACAACCGCTGGAAGGTACGCCGATCACAGCT
>NZ_JABMCB010000147.1 GCF_013359935.1 Paenibacillus xylanilyticus | reverse complement strand
GATACTCTCAGGGTGATTATGGCGACCGTGGCGAAGTGGTTAACGCACCCGCTTGTGAATCCGGCATTCGGGGGCTCAATTCCCCGCGATCGCGCGATGATGGTTCATTTGGGCTTAGCCAGGTGGTAAGACTACGGACTTTGACTCCGTCATGCATAGGGTCAAATCCTATATCCCCAGCCATTTTATTATGAGTCATTAGCTCAGTTGGTAGAGCACCTGACTTTTAATCAGGGTGTCGAAGGTTCGAGCCCTTCATGACTCACCATTATATTTTGCGGTCGTGGCGGAATTGGCAGACG
>NZ_JABMCB010000146.1 GCF_013359935.1 Paenibacillus xylanilyticus | reverse complement strand
GTGAGAGAATACATATTGTTTTACAACCAAAACCGATTTCAGAAAAAACTAAACGACCGTTCCCCGGTAGAATACCGGGAAACGGCCGCAGCTTAAATCTTGTCTTTTTTTGTACTGTCTACTTGACAGGGTTATGACCAATTCAGCGACTTCTCCAGCGTAACGATGTTCACTTGTATCTACATCTGACGATTGTTGGAACTTGCCATAGTTATGTTCGTTTAAGAAACGATAATTTCTTTTTCCATGATAAAATCATCCATTACATAGCCATGGCCAATATCAGCAACTTGTTCACGAACCGTCTGGAATCCTTTTTTCTCATACACAGCAATACTGGATTCGTTATGACGATTGACTGTCAACCAGATCAGGTTAATGCTGCGTTCAATACATAGTTGCTCCAGGAAAGCAAACGCTTGGCTTGCGAAGCCCTGTCCCCTATGTTCCTTGCCGATATAAAATTTACTCAGGAACAGCTTTTCCTCTTCTTGTCTGACTGACATGTATCCGACAGGAGAGTCATCACGTTGGATAAAATAGTATTCGTATCCCTGTTGATCGATCTGTTCCTTAATGGCTGACTCGGATTGGTATTTTTGGATCATGTAATCAATTTGCTCCAGGGTAATGATAGCTACATAATATTCCTGCCAAATTTCTGCGGCCAAACGGGCCAGCTCTGCCATTTCTTCTGATGTGCTAACTTGCGGAAATATAAGATTCATGGGGTTGGCCTGCCTTTCCTGGATCTCTCTGGTATGATTCAGACTCCCTAAATATTATCAAAAATCCCGATAGAATGTTAGTTACATCAAATTTTCATTTCTCTAACCTTCACCTTTACTTGAAAGTAAGGCTAGTATAAACTGAACGAAAATATAATCGTAGTACGGACTTTAATGATAGGTACTACCCGGAAGGATAGTGTACATATGAGTATGGCTGAATATAAAGGCAAAGTGAGGAACATCCAGGATACCCCTTTTGGTTATACGGTGTCTGTAATCGGCGGCAAATGGAAAATGGTCATTCTCTACCTTTTGGCCGAAGGTCAAACCGTTCGCTTTAATGATCTGCAAAGGCAGATTGGAGCCATTACGTATAGAACATTAAGCTCACAATTAAAGGAATTGGAAGCAGACGGTCTGGTGAACCGAAAGGAATATCCTCAAATACCACCCAAAGTCGAATACAGTCTCACAGCCAAAGCGGAGACGCTGCTTCCGATCATGGAAGAGTTGTGTGAGTGGGGTGTGAAGAATCAAAACAACTAATATGAAGCCATTCAATTATGTTTCAGGTTCAAATGTTGATCTATCGATCTCCACTGGTTCAATGGGATTAAACAAAAAAGGGTTTCCTTTTAAAAATTCTCTTATACACGCTTGAGCATATGGTTGTTCATCTATTAATCTTGAGGTTTCTTCCGGATCAGAAGCGTGATGACAGTAATTCTCAATCATAATCATGATAAAGAAACATTCCAAGTCCCGAATAACATCCGTTCCTGGTCTCCTCACCTTTTCATAACTTTGAATAAAAACCATTCGGTCTCTTGGATAAAGTCCCACTAGAGCACCTGCCAGGTCATAGAGAAAAAAGCCGTAACCACATCTTCCAAAATCAATGGGAAAAGGTTGATCACCCTTGAAAACGAATGTTACCGATATGCAAATCAGCGTGGATCATTCCGTAATTTTGTTTATTTACGTCCATATCGGCAAGTGTAGCGAAAATCTTTTCGGCAGCATGCTGATATTCTGTCCAGGCTTGATGTGATAGAAAACGTGTATAATACTGCTCCAGCTTAGCCATCTCACCTCTAAAAGAGTCTGCTCCCCAGACCGGCCTTACAAAACCCGGAGGTGAGATAAACTTGGCTGCTGCTTGATGAAGTCTCCCCATCATGTCTCCCATTATAGCTGCATGATTCCCTGTAATTTCACCGTTTAGATGCTCTCCTTCCACCCACTTCATCACCGTGACATACGGTCGTTTATAATCCTCAGCTGTGTCGATCTCCAGTACATAAGGACCTTTTATAGATGCTACTCCCACTGGGGCATATATCTCATCCAAAGCATTTAAAGATTGAAGAAAGATAAGTTCTGACTGGATTGCTTCCTTGCTCCAACGATCGGAATGAATGCGAAGCAAATACGAATCCGCTGTACTTGTTTCGATTTTGTATGTAATCGTATCCGACAATTGAATAAACTGAATGCGTTCCCACGCCAAATCATACTGCTGTAGCGCTGATAAAGCGACATTTCTGGCCCGTTGTAGCAGAGACTTTCTTTGCTCAGCCGTGTCATAGCGAAAAAAATCTTTCATGTATTTCCCACCTCTTTATATTTGTATTGGTCATGCATTCTGTCATAATTAATTATAGGTATCATGATGTATGCGGAATAGGTAATGTTTTATTAGAAACTGACTTTTACCTTTGTTCTTAACGTTAACCCACAATACTCGTCATTGGTGAAGTCGATATTCCTCTAAGAATAGAGAAAAACCATGACATTAAGATGCTCATGGTATTAATGTTCTTTAAATATGTAGAGATTTGAGTAGACGATCCTTGGTGCTTATTTAAAGTGAGACAACCAACAAAATTCGACGAATGGTATTTTTCTTTCTGGTTTAACAGGCAAGATAATGCTTCTTCCCAGCTAATAGAACGTAATAGAAGTAACTATTCTGATATCGAGGTGATTTAATGAAAGCTGTAAGTAAGTTGCTGTTCCTATGTATGATACCTCTATTATTGTCTGCCTGCTTACAAAACAAGGAAAGTAATCAACCGATCAATAATTCGGATCTAAGTCCTCCAGTTGAAATTTCACTTGAAGAGGCGGAAGCTAACATCCCGTTTGAAATTAAACAACCGTCAATTCCTTTCCAAGTTACTCAAAAATCAGCAAGGATTTTAGATACCAATGGTAAATTTGATGCAGTAGAAATCACGTATGCCAATACCGAAGAAGGATTGACCCTGATAATTATGATTACAAACTCAAAGGCTGATACGCCTCCGAATGGGAAGAAAGGTCTAAAATTAACTAACGGCTCGCAAACATGGGATCAAGGAAACGAACATGTAAGTGCCATCTATTGGAGAAACGAGGGTTTAACTTACTCTCTTGTTTCAGGAAAAAATAACAATCTTGAACCTTTATACGATCACCAAACATTAATTAAAATAGCAAATACAATTAAATAAATAATTTTGATAAGCTAAATCGTTACGGTAATGGGACACGATAGTTTAATTAACTGCCTTTCACATAAGGCAGTTTTCTTTCAGGGTAAAAAAACAACATTAAGATGTAACATAGCCTAGCGGTTAAAATCGTCAGGCTATCTACTGATTCCTGTTCGGTTGTTTATAAAGTCTTCAAAAGCATCTTTGTGCTGCTGGTTAAAGAGTTCTGGAACGAAATCAGGACTGAAAAATCTCAGTTCAATGCTCTCTTCATTACTAGCATCCAATTGACCTCCGATAACTTTTCCGCGATACATAAATGCGATAGTCTGAGCCTGATCTCCATTCGGATATTCATCAAAATACTTTGTATATATGCCAACCAAATCTCCTATTGATACAACTAAACCTGTTTCCTCTTTTATTTCCCTAATTGCAGTATCTACTGCTGATTCTCCCAGTTCCATTGCACCTCCGGGGAACCCCCATGCATTTCGATCCCGTCTTCTCTGAAGTAAAATTTCTCCTTTATTGTTCTCAATAATCGCCCCCGAAAAATTCAGGATAATCATGTCATTTCCGACCTTACTTCTGATCCATTTGATATAATCCATATTCCCTCCTCATTTAGAAGACATACTGATTAAACTCAGAGTTCGAGTACAGTTACAAGCTCACCGTGACACACTTCACCATTTTCGTTGAAGCCTAGGCTGTCGTACAGCTTTTTTGCAGCCAAGTTGTCTGGGCTATACGGAATCCAACATAATCGCGCAGGACCAGCTGGGAAAGTTCGAATGAACTCTATCGTTTTCTTCAGCGCTTCACGACCATAGCCCTGTTTCTGGTGCTCTCTGTCGATCATGAGCCGTAATATACAGTAGTTATTGTCAGCGATTTCAGGAAGATCATAACCGGTGATTCCATACGTAATCATAACAAAACCTACAGGTTGTTCATCAGCGTAAATTGCAAACGGAAAAGGGGAACCTCCATTGGTTGCAAGAACATAGCACGATGCGACACTTGAAAGATTGGATGCTACATATTTTTGCTGCTCATCTGCTACTTCCAAGTTAAATATGGCACGCCGGTTATCCAGTGTAATTTTTCTGAGTGTAATCATGATTAACCCCTTCCCTTCGTTACATAGAATCTTTAACTACCTCATTTGGCAAACTCCCTAATCGTTAGTCACCTCATGACTTTCAATTTCACTGTCTTTATTAAAATTCAGTCGTAATAAGCTGTCATCGACACCATAACCTGCTCTTCCCATGTAATACACATACTGAAGAGAAGGCTCATTTACCTTTTGTGCTGGTTCGCCAAGTAAGTCAATAATCTCCGTTTCTGTCATGCCAATAAGTTCATACTTGTTTTTCAAACTGTACACCATGCTATTTCTTTTCTCCGGTTCTGTTAACCAGGTTTCTTTATCAAACTGATTATTATTACATGCACTAAGAATTAGTAGTAAAAGTACAGAGAGCATCATTCTTTTCATGAGATAACCTTTCACCCATCTATTGTAGTAAAGATTTAAATATGTTTTTAAAAGATTGATAAACCTCCATCTTTACATTAATGTCTGAAAAAACTTGTCCTTCACTTCTATCTTATTGTGTTCTGCCCATTCATTCAGTTCCCTTAATCCTCCGTCCTCCTCATCCTTGTCAAAATAAAAACACAAATTCATAGGCACCAATCGCCGATTATTTAATTTAAAACCTATTCTTTTGTAACTCATATAAATAGATTCAATCTGAGAAGATTCATATTTATTGGCTTTTGAACAGATGACATAATCTGTTCCTAAAGTAAACGTAAGTTTAGTGAATAACATTTTCAGCAGCACGATGAGATAAGTCAAAATCATGATGGTCATAAACGAGTAGAAAAATTTGGACCCTTGATCATCGCTTACATTCAATCTAATAAAAAAAACAATTTCTAATATGGACATCGCTAGTAAATTTAATTTGGCCCTTGGATAGATTGTTTTAAATGTTTTTTCCATACCTTCTCTCCTTTCTCCATTAATAATTCAGCTTAAGCTATCATCCTAAATTCACAAAGGTTGTGTAAAATCCTTTCTAATTCTTTTGTAAATAGTTCACTTACTGACAGTTATGAAAGTAACATACTTATGATAACCCATATCACTCCAATGAAGAAGGATTATATAGTTAAGGGAATAAATTCAATATCCAAAATAATTAGTTGTCTACAAACAAAAAAAGTCGCCATATAGGCGACTTGATGTACAAATATTCTAAACAATGATATCTGAGCGGTGCTGCCATGTCACTTTCTCCTACAAAACGATGCTCTATTTCGCACCAGCTCGAACCAGAATCTCTTCAATTTCCTTGTAGCCTTTATTCTTCGCATGACTGAGCGGTGACACACCATCGCGATCCGAAATGTTCACATCTGCTCCATGATCAACGAGTAATTGAATCGTCTCCTGCTGACGTGCATTACCATCGTTTAATATGATTGCTTCGAGCAGTGCCGTCCATCCCAATTCATTAACATGGTTCACATTCACTGAAGTTTGAGTCAGAAGTTCACGCACGACATCCACATATCCATGCTCCGAAGCCGGAATAAGCGCTGTTCCTCTATATCGATTCGTGATCGCCGGGTCCGCTCCTGCCTCAATCGCAAGTTTCAAAATATCCAAGTATCCTTCAGCGCCAGCGTACAGAAACGGGTTATTCTTCATATTGTCCTGTACATTAACATCTGCACCAGCTTCAATCAACATCGCGGCTGATGCCAGATCATTATTGTAAGTCGCAATCATGGCAGCCGTTCTTCCGTTCTCGTCTTGAGCATTAATTTTTGCGCCCTCTTCGATAAGTTTTTCGATACTTTCGGTGTCTCTTTGCTCCGCTGCCTCTAACAACTGTATGTCCAGTGACGTCATCGACATTTTCTCCTCCAATGTATAGTCGTTATTCTGTTCAGACACGCAGCCTTGGACGAAGAAAATACTGCTTAATAGGATGACCATCATTAGCGACTTACTCATACTGCCTCCCTTCCTACGGTGTCACGATTACCGATGAAGCGACACTCCAGTCCCCTACTGGGTTTAATGTATAAGTAGTGTCTGGCGTCAACTTGCCATCATTGACAAGGTCAAACACTCCGGTTGCACCTTTTCGGCTTGAATATTTATAAGTAGCGGTCAGCACGTCACCGCTAGGTGATGTTAACGTTACATTTCGACCAGAGAACAGTTCGTCCCCAGGATCTTGCGCAAGCGTAACTTCAATTGAAGTTTCGCTCACAGCCTTAGCACTTGCAACCTCCAGCGCATCAAACGATCTCGCAGTGAATGAAGCATTGTCGATGTTCGCCCAGTCAGAAGAAACCGTATATTTGACGCCGGATTGCAGCGTTTGTCCTTCAGGCAAACGGAACTTCGGTTCTTGTTTGCCATCTGTCGATTGCGTGAACGGAACATATTTGCCAACGATTGGCTCGCCACCTTCTGGCGTAATTACAACTTGTCTTGCCTGCATGGAAGAGATGATTTGATATGTTTTGCCTCCTGCTTGTTCCTGATCATTCAGCACGAATGCATTAGCTCCTCGTCCGCCGCTGTAAGCCGAAATAATATAACCGTAATCCACTACACCGTGCTCTTGCAGTGCTTCAATCTCGAATGTATCGTTCGTTACTTGACTGGCAGTCGTCATATTTAACTTCGTATCACTGCCTTCGAAGGAACCAGCATCTTGGCCTTTATAAGTAAGGCTATACGTTTCCGCCGCATTTTGAACGGAGGTTGGGACGATATATGTCGCGATGGAGCCTGTTTTCAAACGAGGCATGTTGGTTAACGTCAGTCCACCACTGAATGCAAAATCCGTCTGAGCCTTGGCAAATACTTCATCCGCTGCTGTCAGCGGCTTGTCGAACGTGACAACTAACGTAATGGCATTCAGGGATCGAACACTCTGGATTTGAGCCTGGTCAGAAGGAATCGCCTGACGGGCCGTTTGCAGCAGCACCGCTGATTCGCCTCGCGTGGCCGAGCCGTTCTCAGAGTAGAAAGTGCTCATCCAATGGTGCACGGATTTTACGTCGCGCTGCATTGCTTTGGATACGACTTGTTCGAGTTCTGCATCCGATACTTGACTTTGCGGATTAAATTGACCATCGTTTGCCTGCATGATGCCGAGTTCAACGAGCTTTGATGCATAAGGTGCATACCACGCGTTCGGATTCACGTCCGTCAATTCGACGTTTTCTCCTGTCTTGCTCTCCAGATTAAATGTTTTATACACCAGTGACGCTAACTCTGCACGGCTAATGGCTCTATGTTCACCCATGGATTGATCGGCATATCCGTTCATGATTCCCAAGCTGTTCAGTTCTTTGACAGCAGCGTCGATCAGCTGATTGGTAAGCTGTGTCGTTGCTGCGGCAACGTTAGTCACGTATGTAGCTGCATGTACTTGATTAGAAGTTAATGGGAATACAGCAGTACCTTATGCAGTTATGGTTAGAAATGTAGCGATTTTTCGGGTTGTAGGATTCATGTTTGAATTCCTCCTCTATAGGTTGTAGTTGCCTGTACCTATAGAATAGAGGACAAAAAGAAACTCCCAAGGACAAAAATATTAACAAATTATAAACTGAATCTAATTTTTCTCGAAACTTATACGGTGAACCGGTAGCCCGCGCCCCAGACGGTTTCAATGTAATCCGGATTTTTGGGATCCGCCTCCAGCTTCCCACGCAGTTTGCGAATATGGACGGTAACCGTTGCAATATCACCGCTGGAATCCATGCCCCAAATACGCTCAAACAGATCAGACTTGCTGAATACCCGGTTTGGATGACTCGCAAGAAATACGAGCAGATCGAATTCCTTGGTTGTAATCGCCACCTCTTCTCCATTGGCAAAAACGCGGCGTGATCCCTTGTCGATGTGAAGACCGCGAATTTGAATTTCATCCTGTTCAGCTGGTTTGCTTTTGCCTAGGAGTCTCTCGTATCGGGTCAAATGAGCCTTTGCTCTTGCAACCAACTCGCTTGGGCTGAATGGTTTAGTGATAAAATCATCGACGCCCAAGTTGAAAGTCCTGATCTTATCGATCTCTTCCTTTTTCGCGGAGACGACAAGGATCGGCACCTCCTTCACCTCGCGAATGCGCCTGCACAATTCAAAACCGTCCAGTCCCGGAAGCATCAGGTCCACAATGATTAGATTGAAGTTTCCCTCCAGTGCCCTCTTCAGCCCTTCATCTCCGGTATGGCAGAGTTCCACAGAAAATCCATTGAGCTCAAAATAGTCTCGTTCCAGTTCCGCTATCGTTGTTTCGTCCTCGATGATCAAAATGTTAGTCATTGCCTCTTATCCCCTTCTCGTCCATCAGCCGTTTCAGTTTAATATAAATGATCGTACCTTCACCCTGTTTGCTTTTCGCCCAGATGAAGCCTCCGTGACCATCAATGATTTGGCGGGCTATCGCCAGTCCCAACCCACTTCCGCCTGTTGATGAATTGCGGGATTGCTCTGCCCGATAAAAGCGTTCAAATATATGAGGCAGCGCCTCTTCCGGTATTCCCTTCCCATTATCCTTAAAAGCCATCGTAATCCATTCGTCATCTGCTTGAAGCGTGATGCCGAATCGCTTGTTTTCATTTTCCATATATTTGAGTGCATTATCCACTACATTCACAACGGTGCGTTTTAATTTATCCAGATCCACAGAAGCCATGACCGGACGAGACGCCTGATTATCCCAATCCAAGGCAACTCCCTTGTCCTCCAGATCGTATCTCAGCTCTTCAATGCTGTCTTCAAGGAAATCGACGAGGTCTACCATTTTGAACAGGAACGGCTCTTGATTCAAGTCGAGCTTCGAATACAGAAACAGTTCATCCACCAACTTATCCATACTGACTGCTTTGGAGTGAATGATATTGACGTATGTCTCCATTTTCTCGGGCGTGTTGGCTACTCCATCACGAATGCCCTCGATATAGCCTTTAATATTGGTGATCGGTGTGCGAAGGTCATGCGAAATGTTGGAAATCAGTTCTCTGCGGTTCACTTCGTCTTGCTGCCGTAACGCATTCGAGCGCTGCAGCTGATTCCGCATGCTTTCAAAAGCCTCGCTGAGCTGTCCAACCTCGTCGTTGGAATTGAGCTGAAGCTTAAAGGATAGATTCCCATCCTTAATATGTTCGGCTGAAGTCTTCAGTTGATTCAACGGCTTAATGAAGCTGCGAGTGATCCAGCGGAACAAGAGCAGGTTCGCAATGATGAGAACACCGATAAGCAGGAGTGACATCACAGGTAACAGCTTGCGCGTAAGCTCCGCAAAGGGACTTCTCTCGCGAATGACGAAGATGCTCCCCCGTTCTCCATCTGAATACTGAAAATCAAATTTGGCATACGCGTAGAAACGTTCACTGATGTTGAACGTGCTCCGAATCTGATAATTGTTAAGATCATAGGCAGGCAGTGCCTGCTTCAGCTCAGGCTGGTTGAAGGTCAGCGATTCGAAGATCTGGCTATTCTCCCGTCTGACGTAAAGCCCTGACTTCTCGGCTCGAAGCTTCATATCGTACTCACGCAGCAAAACCTTGTTTTGCAGCTCGTCGGGATCATTTTTGGCCAAAAACTTCATCTCTTGAAAAATCGCCTCTCCCTGCTCAGTCAGTGGATTGATCTGATAATGTACCTTGTAAATATCGCGAAAACTCTGCAGATCCCCTGTGGCCGCAATCGTATACAGACTTGCCGTAAGCAGGATGAACAGCAGACTTATAACGAGCATGCCCGTGAAGGACAGCAGCATTTTTATTCGAATTGACATGGGTTCCCCTTCTTAAGATGCTATAGGATTAGTTAGTGCACATGTTAACACAAGATCGATCCCATTGCCCATATGTAAAAAAGAGTGCCCGCATTCGCAAGACGATTCGTTATGTTTGTAACCAAGTTAGTTCTTCAATTAAAAGAAAACACCCATATTCAGGAACAAACCTGGTACGGGTGTTTTGAACGTTTTTTTGAAAACATCGGATTCACTGGCGTCTCGCGCTACTACGAAAAATTTTAATGTGAGACTTCGATTTCCTTAAGTACCTTCGCTGGATTACCTCCAACAACCATGTTGTCCGCAACATCCTTCGTTACCACAGCTCCGGATGCAATGACGACATTGTTCCCGATGGTCACTCCTGGATTGATAATGGCTCTTCCGCCTACCCAAACATTATTACCGATCGTTACCGGTTTACCATATTCGGGACCTTTATTTCTTTCAAAAGGGTCGATCGGGTGTGTGGCCGTATAGATATGAACACCTGGTCCAAACATGCAGTGACTGCCTATCCGCACCTCACAAACATCCAAAATGGTACAATCAAAATTGGTATAGAAGTGGTCGCCCACATGGATATTGTAACCGTAATCGAACCGGATGTTGGGTTCCATGCCTATATGCTCCCCCGTTGATCCCAACAATTTCTTCAAAATGTCTGTCCTGAGTTCCTCATCCGTTTCGTTACTCTGATTAAACATGCGTGTCATTCGCCTGGCATATGCACGATCACGCGTCAATTCAGGGTCCCAGGCCATATATAGTTCTCCATCCAGCATCTTCTGTTTTTCCGTTTTCATCGTATGTTTCACATTCCTCTCTATTTTCTAATCATCTACGTTACCTCCGCTTTTCCACCAATTCCAGCGCATAGGAGAGGCTTTCCAGCGTCATCGTAATTAATCCGTACATATAATCCTCATCTGGTTCGTCCAACAGTCTGAACTGTGGCATATGCATCTCTGGTATGTACTTCTGGCATTCATTGCGGATAATATCCACATCTGCTGGCTGTACCAGACTGCCCGTTAATGCAAGTGTTTCCGGGTTCATAACAACAATCAGGCTCGAAATCGCACGGGCCGCTAGCGGATGAAAGGTATCTCGATTATGGAGCTGCCTGAACTGTTCATCCGGGGTCAACCCTAACGGTAAAAAGGCGATCTCTCCGGCAAACCGGGTATTTCCCCTGTGTATGTGTCCATCAATCATGATGCCTGCACCTGGAAAAGAGCCCTCAATGAATGTGGCAACGACAATGGACTTCTCATCTTCGTATTCCTGCTTCTGATACAGTCCGTAAACGGTTAAGTTCATGTCGTTTTCTACAATAACCTCAACACCATGTTTTTCTCGTATGGAGGCAGCGAGCGGAACATGAACCAGGTTTGGGATATCCGACACATTGATGACTCCTTGATGAACCGCCCCTGGAACACCAATACCCACAGCTCGGATATGCGGATAATTCTCTATAAGCCGATCAATCAGCTGATAGATGAATGCTTCATTCATTTGCTCTATTTCCGTCATCTCGCACCCTTTTTCCACCGTCTCTCCTGCCAGATTAACAACGGCATAGGAGATGGAGTGGTGATCGATTCCAGCCTTGACCATAAGACAAACGATATAGGAATAGTTTTCGTTATATTTATAAATCTGAGCAGGCCGACCTCCACTCGATTCCTCCAAATCGAGCTCTACGAGTTCACCCGCATCCAGCAGATCGAGCAATATGCTGCGGCAGGTCGCGACACTCAAGCCTGTTGCCTGCGCCACCATGGACTTGGTACCTTGTTTCATCGTTTTTAACGTTTGCCGCACCAATTCCTGGTTCATTTTCTTAACTCGCATCGTGTTATTTGTAATAGGCCCCTTCGTCATTATTTCACCTCCAACCACTTATGAAAATACTTTCGTTAAGTATTAACATAATTGATTTTTTCAGTCCTGTCCACACATTTAATCATTGGGACATCGTACAAAGCATGACAATTCTATGAATCAAAATTCCTTAAGAACAGAGTTTCCCTTTGGGCAAAATTGCACATTGGGCAACGAGTTGATATGATAGATGTATTCTTTAACTCATTGAATGAACTGGAGGTGAGACCCATTGAAACAAAGTTTACGTGCCATTAAGAAAGAAGCCACTGCAAGTGCTCTGTCTGAAGCTGCATTCCAATTAGCATTAGAGCATGGAATGGACGGATTTGTAGTTGAGGATGTCGTGCAGCGTGCCGGATACTCGCGAAGAACGTTTGCGAACCACTTCTCCTGCAAGGAAGAAGCTGTGGTTATGGCAGGCGAACATTTTCACAGGATGGACGAATACTTCGAAATGATCAGTAACCTCCCCGAAGATACAACTCCGCTTGAGGTCATGTATCAGTTCATCAAGATGCAACTGACTGAAGAAGTTCTTCGTCGAATTCATCAGATTTTGGAGTTGTCCAAGTCTTATCCGAGCTTAATGCCTCACACACTTACCCTGTTAAACCGCCTGCAAAATGGAGCTAAAATGATGTTAAGTGAATTGTTCGGAGACCGCTACCCGGCTGGTTATAATCACTTTCTTGCAGGAGCTGTTTGTGCAGCAATCATCCCTATGCTGGATGGCAGTGTCCACGTACAACTACCCGGACTCTCTTCAGAAGAAAAGGAAGAATCTATTTCATTCGATGAGTACATAGATTCGATGTTTAAGTATTTGCGAGATGGATTTTAGAACAACAGAGATAAAAGGAGAGAAATCAATTCGATGTCTAAATTACTCTACAGGCTGGGGAAAACGGCTTACGACAAACCGTGGTATTTCATTATTGGTTGGATTTTGGTGCTCGGCATTGTAGGCACTGCGCTTGGCATGAACGGTGTGCATGTCTCCTCGGACATTAAACTCGAAGGAACAGCATCCCAGAACGTTCTGGACAAATTGGAAAAAGAACTACCTGAAGCCTCTGGCGGCCAGGGAAGTGTGATATTTAATATTCCTGAAGGCGAGCGGCTGGATACGCCGGAGAATCTGGCAGCTATCAGTAAGGCAGTAAGCGAGGTCTATAAAAACGATTATGTAATTAATCCTGCCGAGTTAGCTGCTGCAAGTGGCGCTGATGCCGCAGCCATGCAAGAACAGGCCAGTCAAAGTGCGGCTGCAGCCAGCCAAGCGAGTGCGGATCCAAGCAACCTGCCTCCTTATGGCCCCTTGATGATTGATGGAATGCCTGTACCCGGGGTGTTGATCTCAAACGCTGGGGATGTTGCTCTATTCCAATTTCAATTCACCGTACAACAAAACTCCCTGCCAAAAGGTGTCACGGATTCAATAGTGAATGCCGTAAGTGAAGCTGAACAAGGTACAAACATCACGGTATTACCTAGTGATTCCTTAAAAGAAGTGGGTATTCCGATCGGAACCAACGAAATCTACGGTTTGGTTATTGCGGCAATTGTGTTGTTCATGACGCTTGGTTCTGTCGTTGCCGCAGGTTTGCCGATTGTCATTGCCCTCTTTGGAGTGGCGGCTGGTGTTGGTGGCGCATTTGCCGTATCCAGTTTCGTAACGATGACATCCTTTACACCTGTTTTGGCACTCATGATCGGACTTGCAGTTGGTATTGACTATGCATTATTCATCGTCAATCGTCAGCGGAGACTAATTTTTGACCAAAACCTGAATGCACGCGAGGCAGCCAGCAGAGCGGTCGGCACTGCAGGTAGTGCCGTGTTCTTTGCAGGATTAACGGTTATCATTGCGCTTTGTGGAATGCTGGTTATTGGTATCACCTTCCTGAGCATGATGGCCATTGTTGCATCAGTTACCGTACTCTTCAGCGTACTTATCGCCCTAACTCTTCTCCCGGCATTGCTGGGTCTTCTGGGTGAGCGCATCTGCTCTCGTAAAGCAAGGGAGAAGAATCAGTCCAAAGCACACAAAAAATCAAACGGATTTGCGAACCGCTGGATCTCTGGTGTTGTGAAATTCCGTTGGCTTGTGATTGTAGGCGTCATTGTTATTCTGGGAACTGCTGCAATCCCGGTTGCCAAAATGGAACTGGGTATGCCTTCAGGTGCTACTGCCAACCTGGACACTACAGCACGTCAAAGTTATGATGCCATCACAAAAGGTTTCGGTGAAGGTTTCAATGGTCCCCTGCTCATTGTCGCCGAACCAACAGATGCTTCCAAGACTGTATCCCTGCAAACATTGGGCAGTATCGCACAAGATCTGCAACAATTTGAGCATGTCTCTGTCGTGACACCTGCCGGTGTAAGTGAAGATGGCAAAATGGCGATTTTGAGTCTTATTCCGGATTCAGGTCCAACAGACTCAGCAACCAAGCAGCTTGTTGAAGAATTGCGTTCCCCGGACTCTTCCATTGCGGTTAATCACGACATGAAACTTGGCGTTACCGGACTGACAGCGGTCAACATTGACATGTCTGCCAAACTGGCTGAAGTTTTCCCGGTATATATCGGAATCATTGTTGTTCTATCCCTAATCATTCTTCTTTTGGTCTTCCGGTCCATCCTCGTTCCAATCAAGGCAACGATAGGGTTTTTGCTTAGTATTCTGGCCACGTTCGGTCTGACCACTGCCGTATTCCAATGGGGATGGGCGAAGGCATTGTTCGATTTCGATACGGGTGGTCCTCTGCTTAGCTTTATTCCAATCATGGTTACAGGGATTCTCTACGGCTTGGCCATGGATTATCAGGTCTTCCTGGTATCCTCGATGAGGGAATCTTATGTACACGGTCATCGTGGTAATCAAAGTGTTATGAATGGTTATCAGATGGCAAGCCGAGTTGTGGTTGCAGCTGCCATTATCATGGTGTCCGTATTTGCAGGATTCATTTTCACACATGATATTATGATCAAGCAGATTGGCTTCGCCTTGGCCCTAGGGATTCTGATTGATGCATTTATTGTTCGGATGGCACTGGTTCCAGCTGTAATGTCTCTCTTTGGAGATAAGTCCTGGTGGCTGCCAAAATGGCTGGATCGCTTACTTCCTAACCTTGATGTTGAAGGCGACAAGCTCATTGCTGAACTCAATGCCAAAGAAAAACAGTAAGGTAATTCTGACGAAAATTGTATTTAGCCTCTGTCAACATTTAGGTTAACCTGATTTTTTTTAATCCAATCAATGATTGTGTTAACTAACCATAATCAATCAAACAAAAGCACTTTCTTGGTCTCATCCTTGTCTGGCGACAGGGCTGCATGACCTTGAAGGTGCTTTGTTTATGTGGAATAGTTTGAGAGGGTTCATTTTACCCGTTCATGCACTAAGTCTTTCTGAAAAGCCAGAACCTTATCCCAGTCGCCACTGAAAATAGGGATACTGTAATATCCCACTCTTTCATAAAGTGCTGCAGCTTCCGGCTGAAGCGGCCCCGTTTGGAGCTTCAAATTGGTATAGCCAAATTCAGCAGCAAGACGCTCAGCTTCAGCTAGGATGGCTTGGGCAACTCCTTTGCGACGATAAGCGGGCCTTGTGTACATGCGTTTAACCTCAACGGATTGATCATCCAGCGGCCTGATGGCCCCGCATCCCACCGGATGCCCATCCAGTCTGGCAACAATGAAAGCTGCGCGCGGCGTTTCGACGTCCGATTGCTGAAAGCCTGCGGTTCCATCTCCTCCATATAGCAGGCCAAGCTCAAGGCTCAATTCCCTGATCAACTGTTCCGAATCCTCACTGCGAACATCCTCAGCAGCCGCTCGTACGATCAACGACATTTCACAAACCCCCTTAACTTTATTGGTTTTATTGGCATTACAGTATATATATAAAGTAACACCCGTATCAGGCAGCGTCAATTGTTCCATCAATAGATCTTTTGAATAAGAGATTTTCCACAAAAAAAGCCGCCAGTTGGCGACTTGATGACCATAATCTCGTTCTGATTGTAATGCACAGTCTAACAAGAACGAACGATAAGGACTTTATTTTAACCACATAAAAACGGTTATAATCACGACGATAACTACTCCGGTACCGATCCAACCCAAACTCCCCACCAGCTCTGACAAGTTCCCAAATTGTGCACGATCCAATCCATCCTTGAATGTGCCGACAGCATTTTCTTGAAGTTCTTCTTGTCTTAAACGCTCTCTTTTTCTTTCCGGAGTTTCTTGATCTGTGTTCATCATTATCCCTCCTATAATTCAATGTACATCAATCACACAATGATCTCCATGTATTAGTATCCGTTTATTTATCATAACATATGGAAAAGACCTCCAAAAATTATGATCAACATATCCACTTCCTTTGATATAGCCTTAAGCTATAGCTGGATATAATTTAATGGAATTACTTTATAACTTCTTTTCTGTGATAACTTTTCTGTAACACATTGAAGAGGGGTTATGATTATGACGAAAAGTAGCATATTGGGTTACCCGCGTATTGGCGCAGATCGGGAATGGAAAAAAGCACTGGAAGCATTCTGGTCAGGTAAGCTGGAAGAAGCAGCGTTTCATACCCGCTTACAGGAGATCCGGCTGGCTCATTTGCGTAAACAGCAAGATCAAGGAATTGATCTTATTCCAGTCAACGACTTCAGTTATTACGACCATATCCTGGATACAGCCGTGATGTTCGGGATTGTTCCGAAGCGTTTTACATATGACGGCGGAGCTGTTCCTTTATCCGTGTATTACGGCATTGCCAGGGGAACGACGGACGCTGCAGCTAGCGAAATGACAAAATGGTTTAACACCAACTATCACTATATCGTCCCTGAACTGAATGATGTAACCCCGTTGTTTACCGAAAATAAACCCCTTATCGCTTATCGCGAAGCCAAAGAGCACCTCGGGATCGAAGGAAAGCCGGTTATTGTTGGTCCGTTGACCTTTTTGAAGCTCTCCAAGGGCTATGATAAATCCGAGACTGAAGCATGGATTGACCGCTTGCTTCCATTGTACACGCAGCTGCTTCAGGAACTTGCAGAAGAAGGCGTTCAGTGGGTGCAGATCGATGAACCCGTACTGGTCACTCAATTAAGCGAGACAGACTTACAGCTGCTGCAGAAAATATATCAGACGTTTTCAGCGGAGGTTCCCCGCTTGAACATATTGCTGCAAACCTACTTCGAATCCGTGGAGAACTATAGCGAAATCATTGCACTTCCGGTGCAAGGAATCGGACTCGATTTGGTACATGGACTCTCCGCTAATCTGCAATCCATCAAGGATTTTGGCTTCCCGGCGGATAAGGTTTTGGGAGCGGGCGTCATTGACGGCCGCGGGATCTGGAAAGCTTCACTGAAGGATAAACTGGCCCTGCTCGAAGAACTGACTGAATTCGTAACACCTGAGCGTCTATTCGTTCAGTCGTCGTGCAGCCTGCTGCATGTGCCTGTCACAACCGAACGTGAGACGAAGCTTGCGCCTGCGCTGAAGAGTTCACTCGCCTTCGCAGATGAGAAACTGAATGAGATCGTTCTTTTGTCAAAAGCCTGCACTTCCGGCAGTACTGACCTCCTTGCCGAGATCGATAACGCAGATCAGGCACTGCTGTCTCTTCAACAATCCGAAGAGCGCAACCGCATCGATATTCAGCAGGCTGTTGCATCACTCCGTGTACAAGAACCAGAGCGCTCCCTCCCATTTGCCAAACGACATGCCGCTCAGCAGGAGAAATGGCAGCTGCCTCTTTTTCCGACAACTACGATCGGCAGTTTCCCCCAATCCGCTGAGGTACGCAAAGCACGGCAATTATGGCGCAAGGGTGAGTTGAACAACGAGCAGTATGCCAACTTTATTCGGGAGCAAATTGATACCTGGATTAAAATTCAGGAAGACATTGGTCTGGATGTTCTCGTTCACGGAGAATTTGAACGCACAGACATGGTTGAATTCTTTGGTGAGAAGCTCGCTGGATTCGCGTTTACCCAGTATGGGTGGGTGCAATCCTACGGTTCCCGATGTGTAAAACCACCGATCATTTTTGGAGATGTGGCGTTTGTCCAGGAAATGACGGTTGAAGAAACCAAATACGCCCAGTCGCAGACTAAGCAGCCGGTAAAAGGAATGCTGACCGGACCGATTACCATTATGAACTGGTCTTTTGTCCGTGAAGATATTCCCCGTGAGCACATTGCTTACCAATTGGCATATGCGCTCAGACAGGAAGTGGAAGCCCTCGAACAGGCAGGGATTGGCATGATCCAGGTGGATGAACCTGCTGTTCGTGAAGGCCTGCCCCTCAAGGAAAATGAACAAGCCGATTATCTTGCCTGGGCAGTCAAGGCTTTCCGCATTTCCACATGCACGGTACAAGAGACAACCCAAATTCATACACATATGTGTTATTGCGAATTCCATGACATGATCGATTCAATTCAAGCGATGGACGCTGATGTGATCTCCATTGAAACTTCCCGCAGTCATGGAGAGCTGATTCACAGCTTCGAATTAAATACTTACAAACTTGGTATTGGGTTAGGGGTATACGATATCCATAGTCCGCGTATTCCAAGTGTGGAGGAAATGACAAACATGATTGACCGCGCTTTGCGTGTACTTGACCCCAACCTGTTCTGGATTAACCCGGATTGCGGTCTGAAAACCCGCGGACGTGATGAAACGGTTGCTTCCTTGCGAAACATGGTTGATGCAACCAGAGTTGCCCGTGAACAATATGATACAGCCAAAGTGCTCTAATCGTTAAAAAAAGCAGGACACCCCACTTCAGTAAGGGTGTCCTGCTTTTTTTGTATTACGTATTTTTGAGGAGAATTAATCAGTGCTTAGTCCTGCAAAAATTCGATCAATGCCGCATTAAATGCTTCAGGATGTGTCGCATTAAAGCCGTGCGGTCCACCTTCTACAACAACAAGGCGACTGCCAGGGATGGATTCATGTGTACGTTGTCCACTGACTTCAAGCGGCACAATAGCATCGGAATCGCCATGAATAACCAGCGTCGGAATATTGAATTTCTCCAGGTCTTGACGGAAATCGGTAAGAGCAAAGGCAGCAATGCAATCCAAAGTACCCTTAGGTGATGCCAGAGCAGCGATATCCCGGTTATATACGCGGAAAGGTTCGCTCACCAGATCTGTACGATCGCCTGCAGCGAAAAAGTTATTTGTAAATCCATCTAAAAAGGCTAGGCGATCTCCCTTAACCCCATTTTGGAATTCTGCAATCGTTGCATCGTCCAATCCTCCTTGAGGATTGTCTTCTGTCTTATACAGGTAAGGAGGCACAGCACCTGCAAATACCGCTTTCGAAACCCGCTCTGTTCCATATGTTCCGATATAGCGAGCCACTTCGCCGCCTCCCATGGAGAAGCCGACCAATGTAGCATCGCGCAAATCGAGGTGTGTAATCAATTTATGTAAATCAGAAGCAAATGTGTCATAGTCATAACCATCCCAAGGTTGGGAAGACTGACCAAAACCACGACGGTCATACGTGATAACACGGTAGCCCGCTTCAATCAGGGCAGGTACTTGCTTCTCCCAGGATCGTCCACTCAAAGGCCAGCCATGAATAAGGATGATGGGTTTTCCCGCGCCATGATCTTCGTAATACAGTTCAATCGGTTGTGCATTCTCTTCGCCTACATTTACTTTAGCCATGGAAAATCCCTCCGTTTAGTTAAGATCTATTAGGTTGTTACTATTCAAATGCTACATATGCAATCTATTATTGTCAATTGTACCCAAGAACTAAATAAAAACATGCTATTTTAACTCGAAGAATAGAGTTTAATTATCAGAGGAGGATCTCTCATGCTGCAGCAAAAAAGCCGCCTGAAAGGCGACTTCTAATGCAATCTACTCGTTTACCGTAAACGTACGATTTCTAACTTGCTTAGTGGGCACTCGCTGCCGCACCGGTTGCTGGTGATCTATGCAAAGCCACGCGTGCTAATGTTATTCCCCATGTAACTGCAGCGATCAAAATAAGATTGATCACGATCGAACTTACGGACGTTCCGCTATATATCAGTCGAACATATCCCCGTACTGCGTTGGATGCGGGCAGGAAATCCCCAATGTGACGATAGAATGGTGTGAGCATTTCCGTAGCGATAATGTTACCAGCTGTCATGAGCTGGAAAGGAATCATGGCCACGTTAAAGAGTGCACCCAAACCTCCAAATAGTACAAAAGACATTTGTGTCAGACACACGCAGGCGATGTATACGAGAATATGGAATCCCCACATTTCCCAGAAGGAAGCGACAGGTGTGACAAACAACATAGCTACACTTGTAATAATTAGAGGAGCTACGATACACACGATTAATAACAGAAGCTGTCTTGCCCAGAAAATGTTCCATCGATCGTACTTGCGGCTAAGCATCATGGTCGACAGATTTAATTGAATGTTCATGGTCATGACTGCGATATAGGTGATAAAACCGAGGATCATGGGCAGCATGCTGAGTGCAAAATTGGTGATATTATTGGTCTTAACCACATTTGTTGTTACTACTTCTTTTTGAACGATCCCCGATAGCTGAGCACCTACACTGGTAGATATGCCTTCTGCTGAGCCTTCCAATATGGATCTGGAAACATCCGAAGCAGCCTGGTTGACATAATACGTTAACTCCCCTTCGCCTTTGTTCATGTTGGCAGCAAACTGAGCAGGAATGCTTACGATCATGCCGATATCCCCATCATTCATCACTTGCTGCGCTTCTTCCAGAGTTGAGTAATTCTCTGTCTTATAAGGCACACTTTCCTTGATCATTTTTTCGATACTTTGTCCCTGGGTTCCATCGGAATTAACGATCCCTATACTAAGTTGATCTACTCGTTCTGTCGCTCCGTTGTATCCTGTTAACCACACAATGGTAAATAGTAATGGAACGACAAACGCAAAGACCAATCCGATCTTGGTTTGCAGAATCTTAAAGAAATCTTTTAATACTGAAAAAACGGTCATGAATTTCTCTCCTTCTTGGATATGCTCCGGGTACTAATTAATAGGCTAGCATATAATAGGCTGTGCATGTATTTCGGCAAAAAAAGTCAGCTGACGGATCAGCTGGAGATCATTTTATAGATTTTGTTAAGCAAAATGGCAAGTTGATCTGCCCCTTCAGGGGTAATTAATTCAATCAACGATTGATCCAAATCATTCATTAGCGGGAGAACCCGTAAATAAAGTTCTTTCCCTTGCTCGGAAAGCCGCAGCAGGATTGCTCGCCGATCAACAGGATCTGTACTTCGAATGATAAGATCCTTCAGTTCCAACCGCTCCAGTGTTTTGCCCACACTCGTTTGATCTTTACCGTGCAGTTCGGATAACTTCTTTTGAGTAATGCCTTCGTTCTTATACAGCGATGCCAGTACACCAAATTGTTCGGGTGTTATACCGTAATCCTGCAGCAAATGAGTGACTCTTTTTTTGTGAACAAAGTATGTTCTGGATAGTAACAAACCGATGGCATCATTCTCTTGATGAGGTGACATTAGGTTAAACCCTCCCCGAAATACTAGCATAGCCTATTAATATTCTTTATGAAGAATATCTTTAATTTTAAACTTTGTCAATCTTTAGTTTCTTCCGGGCCGAACAGCTTCGTGTGAAAAATACATACAAAAGCCGCCATACAGGCGGCTGAGTGCATATCTATTTCGCAAATCCCTTATTGTAAACTCTGATTACTCGAATCGATAGGTCCAGAATGTTTCTTTACCGAATCTGTTCTGAATTTCTTTATCACTCAGTTTTTTGTTACCGACTAGCTCCGCAGCCTGAAATTGCGATCGGTGCGCTTGAATGGATCCCATTTTTTGTTCCAAAAATTCAGTTACATCAACGATCACATCTGCTTTCCCGATGGCTTGCTCATGGTTTTTGGAGAACGCGACGCAATAAACGTTTGGACGCTTCTCTGCCGGGATTCGGGAAATTGTCCGGATGACGGCGGCTCCGGTAGCATCGTGATCCGGATGAACGCTATAACCTGGATAAAATGTAATCACCAGAGTCGGATTAAGTTCCTCAAGCAATGTCATAATTCGAGTGTCAAGCAGGTATGGATCTTCAAACTCGATCATTTTATCGTGAAAACCGAGCATTCTCAAATCCTGAATTCCAATGGCCTGAGCGGACTCTTCCAATTCCTTCTTGCGGATCGCTGGCAGAGTGACCCTATTGGCAAACGGCGGAATGCCCATATTGCGACCCATTTCTCCCAACGTCAAACAGGCATAGGTGACGAAGGCGCCACCATCTATGTATTTGGCCAACGTTCCGGCAACGGAAAAGGCTTCGTCGTCAGGATGGGGATACACAACTAAAATACGTTCATTTTTGTATGTTTTATTTTCCATGCTGTTTCTATCCTCCGCTTTCATCAGAAACTCTCCTGACTCAATTGAAATGCGACAACCAACTTGCCTTGACCATCATGGCCAGCCAAAATTAATCGTTCCTTCTCATTTTCGTCGATGTGTGTAAGGCCTTCTGCATAAACCCAGCCTGCGGTAGTCTTTAAACCCACTCGGTATGGGTTCGTACCGGAGATGGATCCCTGTGTATATCGTATGGTTGCATTCGAAATAAAGGCCGACGCCGGGTGACGAGTGCTGTCGAAATGATTCGCGTATGCACCTGTGGTCATTTCGAGGTGTAAGTATAGATCCTGATCAATTAGGGCATTGATCCGGGCTTGGACATCTTGAGGTTGTATAAGTTGCATAGTAATCTCCTTATGGTCTAAAGATCTAAAATACTAACTACATCTTAACATATGTCAGGGGAGAAAGAACAATTAGTGAGTACATGCCCACTTTATTACGAATAGTTTCTTTTCATGAGTAAAACTGCTGCATGCTTCAATTCGTGTATGAATCGAATTCTGCTGTAAATGAAATTGCCGTCCCATTTGCAGTCTCATCCTCCGGTTCAATGGCAATCTTGCCGTTCATCAGTTGTACAATTCGACTGCAAATCGCTAGACCCAGCCCTGTCCCTTCAGTCCGGCGAGTTATGCTGTTATCAACCCGATAAAACGGATGGAACAACTGACTTCGTTTCTCCAAAGGTATTCCGATCCCTGTATCCTTGACCGTAATTTGAAGCCGAACCTTGCTCTGATCGCTTGAGAGAAGTTTTGCCACTACGTTAATGCTTCCTTCATTCGTGAATTTCAATGCGTTTCCCAGCAAATTAAGAATGACTTGTCTGAATCGTCCGTCATCTCCAATTAAAATCTCTGGAATATCGGTATCAATGAACACGTTTACTTGAAGTTTCTTATTTATAATACCTGCATGAAGAATTTCCAGCGTCTCTGATATGGCTTCCTTGACACTAAATGCCTCCTTCAACAACTGCTCATGGTTGGAGTCCAATTTACTATAGTCCAGGATGTCATTAACAATTCTCAGCAAGGACTTTCCGCTTTTTTGAAGAGTGGCGACATACTCCTTCTGTTTGTGACTCAGATCAGTCGCCGCTAACAATTCCGTTATACCCATGACCCCATTCATAGGTGTCCGGATCTCGTGATTCATCGTAGTTATAAACTCATTCTTAACCTGGTTGGCCAATTCCACTGCTTCTTTTTCAATTAGAAGGTGCTTTTGTTCATTCAGCAGCCTCCTTTGTACTGATAATGATGGAAATACCACGTCTTCCGAAGCTTGATGACTATAAAGAGGTGACTTAACAAACTCCAAATCTGTCATCATATACTCATGTTCCCTCATCATTTTGAGCTGCAAGGAAGAAGAAATGGTGGCTGCGTTATAAGCACATACGGATACCATCCCAAACTCCTGCACTACACCACATGTTTGCCGCTCGTAATCAATCAGATTATCTTGGATCTTTGCTTCACTATGCTCTCCCCACGTCATTACATTGGCCCAGGTGCGGATGGACTCGTTCTTTTTTTGAACCGATCCCATCAAATCTTGAAAATGAGTTAATATGTGCTGAAAGTCAAAATCTCCCCGCGATCCATAATACTCCACATTGTTTGCATAATGCAGATAACGAAGTTGATCATTTGATATAACCTCAGTCAGCCTTTTCATAATTTCATCATATGTGGTAACTTGCTCTATCAGTAATATGTGATGACCGTGGTCAATACCCGTTATGATATAAGATACAGCATTATCAACATAACGATCGAAATCCTCGAACAAGTAAATAATATGTCCTCCGTCCGTGACACTGGTCAACGAATTTAACGGTACTGCTTGTTTGTTCATATAAGGACTCCTTGAATATTTCTTATTTTCTACTATAGATGATAAGGATTCATACGTCACACTATATTATATAAACCATTTGAGTTGATCCTGAGCATAGATAACGTAAAAAAGCCGCCAATAGGCGACCTTTTAGTTAATTCATTATTGTATCTGATTGATTTCAGGAGATCGAAACTAGCACCCCATTAACAAATGTCAGGTTATTCTCTAAATTTACTCTTTATTTCAACCAGTTTCTCTAAATGAGGTTTAATCTCTCTCAGGGTAAAATCTTTAATCTGTTCTGTACTCGCGAAATCTCCCCACTCCATATTGTAAACGGCCCTATCCTTGAAAGATTGCAGTGTTTCATCCAATGACCTTAACTCATTGGCAATGGATACAAGCATACGTTTAGTATCCTGGGGAATTAATTTGGGTTGGTCTTTCCAGTAGTTATAGCTAACCTCGTACATTGTCATGAATATATCAGCTTGCAAGGCAAGCATAAACATATCCTCCTGGTTTTTAGAAGTCATCACGGTGTGATTCGCCATAAACCGGGGATCCGAATCGGATACGTAACTATCACTAAATTCAATAAGCGTTGCAAGATATTGATCGGCTTCTTTCGATCGGGTCTTGGCCAGCTCGATAAGCTTCTGGACTTTAGCAGGATCTTCCTGATCACTCACCTTACTGATTTTCTCTATGGTTTCAGCCAGAGGAATATACGAATGTCCCTGTCTCAAAAGTGTTAAGAAACCCCTATTATTTTTGACTTGGTAAAGCTCCTTTAAGTTGTCCGTCTGTTCTTTCGCAGTATTGTATCGATAGTTAAAGAACCCGATAATGAATAGGAGAATTGCTGCAAAAAGCCAGAGCTGCTTGGGGATCTTCTTATTCAAATGATCATCTGCCGTTCCTTGAGGGATTATATGCCAGGAGTAACGTATAATAATTGGCATATCTGAGCATTGTAGCATACCACCAACTCAACGAATACAGGAGAACATTTCCAAATCATTTAACTGGATGTTCTTCTCTTTCCAATAAACCATCCCGAAATACCAAACAAAAGAATCCCAACAAACACGAGAATTTTTTGGGACGGATCGAAATTAAAATATGAAGTAAGTGAATTCTGTACGGCGCGTATTACAATAACCAATAAATAAGTAATGATCCATCCAAAAATGGTTCCAAGCAGTGTCCAGTTTAGGACTTGATCCGATCGACTAGGCTTTACTAAAAAATAGCATGCAACGATCGCAATTAAAGGCAGATAATAATACATCGATAACGGAGATAACTCCATGAGCACACTAAACAACCATAAACCGATGATCCCTCCATATATGAGGCCCTGAAGATTCATCTTTTTATAGAAAATGATGTACAGCCCGAAGAATAAGAGAATAAGTACCGGCAAAACAACCAGGCTGGAAAGAAAGATTCGCAGACCTGGAAAGATGCCTGGTCCTTCATCCGGAAGTGTCCCTATATAAAAAATGTTAATTAAAGGTATGGCGAATAAATAGAGTGCAAGGACAGTAATTATACTTCCGAGCAGCGAATAAACCATTTTCATGATGAGATTCCTCCCTCACTACGATCAAGTTGTACATGATGAGACGGAGTCAACTAAAGATCATCCCCGTCATAGTAAAAATAAGATTCATATAGACGTGCATCACAATGGAAGCAACAATCCCCTTAGAACGTATGGCGACCCCGCCCATAAAGAAGCCGCCAATGGCAAAGGCGATACACACCCAAACCGAAAAACCCAAGTCATAATGAGACATGCCAAATAGAAGACTAGTCACAATTAACCCATAGACGTTCCCAGACCATTGGACATATTGGTGTAATGCAACACCTCTCCATACCCATTCCTCCAAGATTGAGTTCACCAGAGAAAAAATCAGTCCATAGTACAACAAAAGTTTTAATTCATTTCTCTCTAGATCATTTAAATAGGAAAAGATAAAGTAAAACGTCCCCAGCGCCATGATCACAGCAAAAATGATAAGAAATCTCCATAGCGGATCTGCCTTTCCGCGCCATATAAAGGGAAAAGAAATGCTTGCCCGAAAGTTTCCAACACGAAGAATTTCAGAAGGGAAAACGTTGCGCGGACTTATAACCAAGAAAGGCAGTACATAGGCAATCACACTAAATCTTGAAACAATAATTCGAACTTCGTCTGGTACTCCTTGAGCATAACAAATGGCGTTAATCCATTCCCTTAGAAAGTGAGACATGGTATAACCGATCAGGAAAATAAGTATTATTTTGATACCCGGCCGAATCAAACTCTTGATTTGCATCCTTGGCTCCCCATCCATTTTTAATCTTACACTATGTATTAATAATAAAAGATTCCGATATGGTGTAACATAACATAAGGTAACCACAGACTCAAAGACTTAATTACGACTGAAAATCTTGCAAATGCTGCTGGCTGCCTTCCTCATAGAACGACACTCGCTAGTACAAAAACAACCCTGACAACAAGGTTGTCAGGATTAGCAATACTCGTCCATTTTTTGATTACTTATCATTCATTGTAACGACCAGAGTTCTCGGTAATCCATTCTTAATGGTGATCGAGTAAGGACCTTCCTTAAAGTCAAAGCTTTTACTTTCCAACGTCTCCAAATCGACATCCTTATAGCTTGTTAAGATTTGATTCGTGGTTTCCTCACTAATATCCAATGCGTGTAAAACAAGAACCGGATACTCAAGGTCAGAGCCAATATAGTAAATCTCGTTTAAAGCTCCATTTTCTTCGATTTCAAAATGAATCATGTTCGTGTACTGATTGTTATCATTAATCATTGCAGGATCGGATACCGTAATAATAGTGCCTTGTCCGTCGTAAAAGGTTGTTCTTTTAAAATCCAAACCTTCCATTGAGATGGGCTGAAGGAAATCCAGGTCTTTATTTTGGCTGACAAGTTGGTTAAATTCCTTTATGAAATCCCGCAGTTCTCCTTCCGGAGTGTACTTTTTCTCCTCTGCCTTTGGCGCTTCAAACAATTTTTTCTGAGATTTGAACAAAACCTGATTCTCTTTTGAAAATTCGATTCGTACCGTGGCATCACGTTTAATTCCATCTTGACCGTTATAGATCCATACATCATAAGGATTATTTGTTTCTTTCTCGGCAGGCGCCCCTGCCAGTTGTTCAACCTCCGATTGGCTCATTCCCTCCTGGATTTGCTTGTAAACCTCCGGGGTCAATCCGTTTTTACCACCGCAGGCAGCTAGTAATGACAGAAGCAAGACCGAGACCCATGTGTAATTCCATTTCTTCAAAGCTAATCTTCCTCTCTCCTATGTAGTGGACACGACAAGAAACAAGCCGCATCCGGCAGCTTTCACGGTTGAAAGCAAGGCCTTCATTGTCTGGTTGACTAATTATCTTCAAATCCTTATTTTCTCTTATGAAGCAACTTTTGTATATAGATATAAACCAATTTAGGTATTTTGACACGTGTATGACTACACTAAAACAAGAAGAGATTAACCATATAATTTCTCTTTTTTCATCTCGTTTGTCTCTGTATGATTAACGATAGCTCTACATATGTTCACGTATAAGTGTCTATCACTAATCTTCAATCATATCTAGAACACGGCACCGAAAGGAGATAACTCTACATTGAAAGCTTTCATCCAATTGCTGCATTTTGGCTATCATCAGGCGATGAGCTGCATTTTTCCTGTGGCCATATTCGGCACGCTAGCCCTTACCAGCGTAATAGAAATCCCTTTTTTCCATCGCTATGATGCCATCCTGCTGATCTTGCTTGGCGTCCAGTACCTCATGTATCGCAGTGGATTGGAAACACGGGACGAAATCAAAGTCATATGTGTCTTCCACATCATCGGATTGGTGTTGGAGCTGTACAAAGTCCAAATGGGTTCCTGGTCCTACCCCGAGCCCGGATATACCAAGCTTTTTGGTGTACCCTTGTACAGTGGTTTTATGTACGCAAGTGTAGCGAGCTTTATGTGCCAAATCTGGCGCAGATTACGCATGGACATGACGGGATGGCCTGGATTCACACCATCGTTCCTGCTGGGAGGAGCCATCTATCTCAACTTTTTCACCCACCATTTTATACCTGATTTTCGTTGGTGGCTCACGGCGCTGGTGTTTATTGTTTTCTGGAAGACATGGATCATCTACCGCGTACGGACGAAGACATACCGCATGCCTTTGTCGCTCGCTTTTATCATTGTAGGTTTTTTCATCTGGGCAGCCGAAAATATTGCTACGTTCTTTAATGGTTGGAAATACCCTGACCAGCACGATGCCTGGCAGTTGGTTAGTTTTAGCAAAATCAGCTCGTGGTTTCTTCTGGTCATTATTAGTGTCATCATTGTTGCCCAGCTTAAATATGTCAAAGCGAATCGTACCGCAAGGGGCCCAAGAATGGATTAGACTGTTTGATTAAATAGAAGTTGGCTATTTATAAATAACTTCCTTTAGTAAAAATTAGGAGACTTGTTCCCTTATTAAACGTATAACAAAGAAAGTCATCCTAACTTAGAGGGGGGTTTTTAATGGATGAAGAAATTTTCTTGGCTATTTGGATTCATGTTGGTAGCAATCATGTTAGTCATTGGGTGCAGTCAGGCCAGCACACCGAATGAATCCAAGCTGCCCTTACCTAATGAAAAATCAACCCTGTCACCCACGGAAGAAGCCACCATTGCTGCTCAAGTTTTCAAGACGAAAGAATATACCATCGGCAAGGTTCCGGAATGGCCTTTGCTCGAAGATGTTGTTCTGGAACGATATGCAGAAATGGAGCCATTCTACGCAGAACGTTTTGCTGACAAACCGGTGAATTACAGCTACGTGCTCTTGGCTTTGCGTGCTGCGGGAATCCAACAAGCTTCACTTCAACCAGAAAATATGAAGTTCACGGTTTATCAGGAGCTTGAGAATTACGTAGATCTGGACTATACGATGGATCTTATGTTAGACAAGCAAAACGGAAAAATAGAACGTGTTCCATTGGAAGGCAGACTATCACTTGTAAATAAAGATGGCGCTTGGCTTATCCAAGCTGATGATTTTGACGATGCGGCTTTTTTAAAGTTAATACCTCAATAACAACAAATAAAAGGACGCCAAATGCTGGTATTATCCCCTTTTAGTAGACAAGAGAAAAAAGACATCTGTTAAGATGGACTTAATCTTGCCAAACGAAGGGGATTTTTTTATGGCTAAAAAAGGACAAACTTTCCGGCGGTACTCCTTGGAATTGAAATTGGAGGCG
>NZ_JABMCB010000145.1 GCF_013359935.1 Paenibacillus xylanilyticus | reverse complement strand
CGTCGTATTACAATAAAAAAAGAATCAGACAAGTGGGGCATCATTGATATGCTCACCGTCTGATTCTTTTTTTCTTGGAGATTTTCTCTAAACGCCTTCAACATGATACTTTTCATTAAGTACCATCTTGGAGGCGAGGGGAGTCGAACCCCTGTCCGAAGATAACGACACATAAGCTTCTACGGGTGTAGTCACAGTTTTGATGTCACCCGAGTATCGCCCCGTAACCGGCTATACGTTGGGTCAGCCTGATTGTCTTCTTCAGCACACCCCAGGCGGAGATGTGACAGCGTATCCCACTACTTGTTAGCCCCTAATCCTGTCACATGGGCGATGCAGGTTAGAAGCACGCACACAGTTTCTTAGGCTGCGAAAGCGTAGTTGTTTTGTTGTTTGCCGTTTAATAGGCTTTAGCGTTGATGAAGCGGACGCGTCCCCACTACCCGCTACCCATGCTCGAACTATCCCCGTCGAATCCATAAACGCCCCCTCATATAAGAAGGGCTCCAGGATTAATCCGTGAATACGGAGCAAAGGTGCTGCACATCTTTTTCCTCCAAGGTAAAAAGATGCTCGCTCTTCCAAACTCGGCATTCCTGTCTGCTACATGAATAATCATATCACAGGACCGAATGCAGATATAGTATAGATTACTGGAAGTCATTCCAGCAGGCTGAGCATCTGTGCAAGTTTAACCAATGCATCATATGAGGCTCAATCGTCTACATATTATACCGCGTCCCTCAGACGAAGTAAAGTTAACCAACTTGAGGTCGCGAACTACTTGTACCTACTGTATCTTACCCAAGAACTGTACTGACTACGCAGAGAGCAGCCGAATATAGTGCAATGCTGATTCACACTGCGATTACGATCCAAATTTCATCTTATCGATCCACACCTATATTTTTTTCTCATCCCGAATGCCGAAACACAAGTTGTCTCACTAAAAATAAAAATCTCAAGCTTTTCCCCGAAATGGGCAAACTTGAGATCCTCATCTTACTTCCCACGTTTACTTCACGTACTGCTGACTTATAAGAGCATCCTGCAACACCGAAGCAATTCCAAATTAACGAGCGACCTTCTGCTTCTCGCGCATTGCCCGTTGAATATCGCGTTGTGCATCCCGTTTCGCAGCAGATTCACGTTTGTCGTACTGCTTCTTACCTTTACCCAGGCCAAGCAGCAGCTTCGCGTATCCATTACGCACGTAGATTTTCAGCGGCACAATGCTGTACCCTTCCTGCTTCGACAGCCCAAGCAGCTTGTGAATCTGGGATTTATGCAGCAGCAGTTTTCGCGTACGCGTTGGATCAAGTGGATTATGTCGGTTCCCTTGTTCAAAAGGACTAATATGCATATTATGAATGTGAATTTCACCGTTACGAATGGTGGCAAACGCATCTCCAATATTCGCACGGCCGTTGCGAAGAGATTTGATCTCCGTTCCGGTAAGCACCATGCCCGCTTCATACGTATCTTCAATGAAGTAGTCATGGGAAGCCTTTTTATTCTGTGCAAGCACTTTACTCTGTCCATCATTCTTGCCCATGTCCTCACTCCTTCTCCGTAAAATAAGACGGTACCATGCTCTATAGCCGCGCACCCGATGATGCCCAGGTACCCTATGCCAGACCTTAATTGTAGCAAGGACCGCTGTTAAAATCAAGAAAGAGGCGGCATACGCCGCCCCTTCTCATTACACAAATTTTATGCTGTGCGAAACGGTATTACTTTTTCTTCTTCCGTACAAAAGCTGCTGTTCCGTTAGCCGATGCACCTTTGTTCTTTTTCCGTTTACGACGCGGAGCTCCGCCTTCCTGCGCACCTCCCGGTGTAGCTGCTTCGCCAATAAAGATACCGCTAGGTGACGTCTTCTTGCGTCCGCCGCCGCCTTTGCTGCCTTTACCTCCGCCTTTGCCGGATTTGAAGCTGCTCTCGCCACGGCTGTTACCGGCGCTGTTCAGTTCATTTCCTTGGACACCAGTAGCGCTATCCTGACTGGAAGTTCCCGAGCTGTATCCACCTTTACCCGAGCCAAAACCAAAGCTTACCGCTCCAGTACCTTTTCCGCGACCAGTCGAAGCATTGGTATCTCCAGCGCGACGCTCACCTTTCGGTTTGCCACCGCCCTTGCCGCTGAAGCTGCCGCGGCCACCCTTGCTGCTCTCCTCCGGTGCTCTTCCACCGCGGTTGCCGCTGCCTTTGCCGCCGCGTGAACCGCTGAATCCACCAGCACCACCTTTGGCCCCACTGCGTCCACCACCGCCAGCAGGACGACCGCCCTTGCCGCCACGGTTGCTACCACCAAAGCCGCCTGGTCGTTCGCTGCGAGGTTTCATGTCGACCATTTCGAAGTCAATGGTGTACTCCTCCATGCTTACGCGTGCAACACGAATTTTCACCTCATCACCGATGCGGAACACCTTCGAGGTACGTTCACCAATCAGAGCCATATGCTGATCGTCAAAATGGTAATAGTCGTCCGTCAGTGCACTCAGGCGAATCAAGCCCTCAACCGTGTTCTCCAGTTCAATGAACATACCGAAGCTGGTTACACTGCTGATCATGCCTTCGAACTCTTCGCCAACTTTGTCGAGCATATACTCGGCTTTCTTCATTTTTTCCGTATCCCGCTCGGCTTCAACAGCCACACGCTCACGCTCAGACGATTGCTGAGCAATGTCAGACATGCGTGCTGCCAGGTATTCCTGACGATTTTCAGGCAATGCACCCTTGTTCTCAATCACTTCCCGAATGACACGGTGAATGACAAGATCGGGATAACGACGGATCGGAGACGTAAAGTGACTGTAGAACTCTGCCGCGAGGCCGAAGTGACCCGACATCTCGGCATCATACTTCGCCTGCTTCATGGAACGCAGCATCATCGTACTGATGACCGTTTGTTCCTTCGTTCCATTGATATCCTCAAGCAGGGATTGAAGTGCACGTGGGTGGATCGCGTTACCGCGTCCTTTAACGTGGTGTCCAAAATTCGCTGCAAAGGCAAGGAAATTTTGTAATTTCTCCTGATCGGGATCTTCATGCACACGATAGATAAACGGAACCTTCAGCCAGTGGAAGTGCTCTGCCACCGTTTCGTTGGCCGCAAGCATGAACTCCTCGATGATTTGCTCTGCAATCGAACGCTCGCGTTTTACGATATCGACCGGTTTGCCTTCTTCGTCCACAATGATTTTGGATTCTTCAAAATCAAAGTCAACCGCACCCCGGCGCATACGCATTGCGCGAAGCTTTAAGGCAATCTCTTTCATCAGATGGAAGTCATCCACCAGATCCTTGTAACGCTCCAGCAATTCAGGCTCTTCGCCTTCGAGAATTTTACGAACGTTGGAATATGTCATCCGCTCTTTGGTTTTGATCACACTCGTGAAAATGTCGTGGTTCACAACCTTCATCTGGTCGTTGAACTCCATCTCACAGGACAGCGTAAGGCGATCTACCTGAGGGTTCAAACTGCAAATCCCGTTTGACAGACGATGTGGAAGCATCGGAATAACACGGTCTACCAAGTACACACTGCATCCGCGATTATACGCTTCCTGATCCAGCTTGGAATTCTCGCCTACATAATAGCCAACATCAGCAATATGAACACCCAGGCGATAGTTTCCGTTTGGCAGCTTCTCCACATTAACGGCATCATCCAAATCCTTGGCGTCTTCACCATCAATGGTTACGATATTCAGACCACGCAAGTCACGGCGGCCCTGTTGTACGATCTCTTCATCCGTAATGGATTCCGGAGCTTGTTCAGCCTCTTCAACCACTTCATCCGGGAATGCTTCAGGCAGCTGGTGCTTGCGGATAACGGACAAGATATCGATACCTGGATCATCCTTATGTCCGAGAATCTCGATAATTTCACCTTCCGCGGCAGCACGACCTTCTGGGTAGCTCACGATTTTTGCAACGACTTTTTGCCCATCCACTGCCCCGGCAAAGTTCGTGCGCGGAATAAAGATATCACGATTAATCCGTTTATCATCGGGGATGACGAATCCATACACTTCATGGCTTTGGAATACACCAACCACTTGTGTTACTGCACGTGTGACAATGCGGACAATCTCGCCCTCCAAACGCCCATTAGACGGACCTTGGGATGTCACTTTCACGAGGACCGTGTCCCCGTTCATTGCACTCTTCATATCGTTGGCATGGATGTATACATCCGGATGCTCTTTATCTTCGGGGATGAGAAAAGCAAACCCCTTCGCATGTGCCTGCAACCGACCGCGAACCAGGTCCATGCGTTCTGGCATGCCGTAGCGGTTGTTACGGGTCAACAGGATTTTGCCGGATTCCTCCAGCGTATTCAGCATAATCAAAAAAGCTTTGAAATCAGCGGCGTCTTCAATCTCGAAGTGCTGTTCCAGCTCCTGATAAGTCATCGGTTTATAAGCGGTTTCCCGCATGAAGTCGAGCAATTGTTGTTCTGTTATCATTAATATTCACCTCGGGAAACGTAAAAGTGTAATCTGGTTTGTATCTGTCTTTATGTAATCAATTCCTTGCAATTTCATGCCATGTAACACAAGCCCTCACTATCTCATACCCTAGTATACACGAATTCAATCCAACGCATCCGTACCCCGCAAAATAAACCAACCCTCAACCATACCTGCATCATCGGCCTTCCATAACATACATCACCGTTGCCTATTTGATACACGTTTTCATTTATTCTTAAATTACAAACCTCTAAGAACCCTTCAGATCTGTTGAGATCAAAACGAATGAAGCAGAGCGTACTGATAGGCAGATCAGATAAGACATAATCGGACGATGTAAACGGAAAGGAAAACGATAAGGGAGAGGAATGAAACGGAAGATTGAATAGGTTGAGCAATAAGCGGGTGGAAAACTTTGGTCTGACGCCAATTTATTAAAAAACCTCCGTTTCTTCTCGAAACGAAGGTTTATCATCTTTGGTCGTTCAATCATATAAACTTGAATTACCGAAACGCTACAGCATCATTCCTTACTTGGAAATAACCGTAACAACGATAGCCAAGATCATAAATCCTGCACCCAGTACAACGGTTGCACGTTGCAGGAAAAGATCCAATCCGCGCGCTTTCGTTTTACCGAAAAGATGTTCCGCACCACCGGAGATGGCACCCGCCAAACCAGCGCTTTTCCCGTGCTGCAGCAATACTACAGTGATTAGACCGATCGAGAAGACAACGAGCAGCAATTTCAAAGCAATATCCATTCTTTCCACCTCCTACCCATGTGGGCATAACATCTCACCATAAAAACAGTTACTTTAATTGTACCACAGCTATTAATGTGATACAAGTAGTGCCAACCTTCACATCACCCATTAATATCCACACAAATTCGCTACCAATATTGCGAATTAATGATTAGCGCCTAATAAAAAGAACAAGCCGGTTCCCCGGCTTGCCCTAGAGTCGTCAGAAGACAACTTATTTTTTGAGGTTGTAGAATCCTTTGAGACCATTGTATTGAGCCAGTTCACCCAGTTGATCCTCGATGCGGAGCAATTGGTTGTACTTCGCGATACGGTCTGTACGGGAAGGAGCACCTGTTTTGATTTGTCCTGCATTAGTCGCAACAGCGATGTCAGCGATTGTGCTGTCTTCGGACTCACCGGAACGGTGGGAGATTACAGCTGTGTATCCTGCACGTTTAGCCATTTCGATTGCATCGAATGTTTCAGTGAGTGTACCGATTTGGTTCACTTTGATCAGGATGGAGTTACCGATACCTTCTTCGATACCTTTAGCCAGACGCTCTGTGTTCGTTACGAACAGGTCGTCACCAACGAGTTGTACTTTGTCTCCCAATTTCTCTGTGAGCAATTTCCAGCCATCCCAGTCGTCTTCGGACATACCGTCTTCGATTGTGATGATTGGGTATTTCTCAACCCATGAAGCCAGAAGGTCAACATACTCAGCGGAAGTGTAAGATTTACCTTCGCCAGCAAGTGTGTATTTACCATCTTTGTAGAACTCAGTGGAAGCTACGTCCATACCCAGGAATACATCAACGCCTGGTTTGTAACCAGCTTTTTCAATCGCTTCGATGATTGTCGTGATTGCTTCTTCGTTCGAACTAAGGTTCGGTGCGAAGCCGCCTTCGTCACCTACAGCTGTGTTCAAGCCTTTGGAGCTCAGTACGGATTTCAGGTTGTGGAAGATTTCTGCTCCTACGCGAAGAGCTTCTTTGAACGTTGGTGCTCCAACCGGGAGAACCATGAACTCTTGAACGTCGATGTTGTTGTCAGCATGCTCACCACCGTTGATGATGTTCATCATTGGTACTGGCAGTGCTTTAGCATTGAATCCGCCCAGGTAAACATAGAGTGGCAGGTCCAGAGCGTCAGCCGCTGCGCGAGCTACAGCCATGGATACAGCCAGGATTGCGTTAGCACCCAGTTTACCTTTGTTTGGCGTACCATCCAAAGCGATCATCATTTTGTCGATACCCAGTTGATCCAATGCGTCCATACCGATTACTTCTGGAGCGATTGTTTCGTTTACGTTTTTAACTGCTTGCAGAACGCCTTTACCCAAGTAGCGGGATTTGTCACCATCGCGAAGCTCAACAGCTTCGTGGGCACCAGTGGATGCACCGGATGGAACGATTGCGCGTCCGATTGCGCCGGACTCCAGGTATACTTCAACTTCTACTGTAGGGTTACCGCGGGAGTCGAGGACTTCGCGAGCGTACACGTCAGAAATAATAGTCATGAGTGATAATCTCCTTTTAATTTGAATTTATTTAAATTTGGGACCACTTGTGCTTGCCCTTATGCCCACTACGTCAGCAGAATCGTCTTCCGATCGCTGTTATCCCCTGATTTCTTTGAACTTATTTTAATAAGTTGAAATCATGTGATAAAGGCGAACACTTCGTTTCTTCAGACAATTTCTGCTTCCTTCGTTCGGGGGCAAACTCCAAACTTCCCACTTTGTATATGTGGCTGTGTAACTTATTTACGGGTAGCGATAACAGATGTACCTGTCATTTCTTCCGGTTTAGGCAATTGCATCAGGTCCAGAATCGTTGGCGCGATATCGGCCAGGATTCCACCTTCACGCAAGGTTACGTTAGAGTCTGTAACGATAAATGGAACCGGGTTCGTTGTATGAGCAGTGAACGGGCGTCCTTGCTCATCGAATACCATATCCGCATTACCATGGTCCGCTGTGATCAGTACAACGCCGCCTTTGGCAAGTACTGCGTCAACAACACGTCCCATGCACTCATCCGTCACTTCAACCGCCTTGATGGTAGGCTCCAGCATGCCGGAGTGTCCAACCATGTCCGGGTTGGCGAAGTTCAGAATGATCGCATCATGTTTGTCCGCTTCAATCTCGCGTACACATGCGTCAGCCACTTCATAAGCGCTCATCTCTGGTTGCAGGTCGTATGTTGCCACTTTTGGCGAGTTGATCAGCACACGCGTTTCGCCCGGAAGCTCAACATCACGTCCGCCGCTGAAGAAGAAGGTAACGTGCGGGTATTTCTCGGTTTCAGCAATACGCAGCTGTTTTTTGTTGTTCTGTACCAGAACTTCACCCAGTGTATTGTCGAGGTTTTTAGGCGAGTAAGCCACATAACCTTCAACGGTCTCACTGAACAGTGTCAGGCACACAAAGTGCAAGCCTTCTGGGAACTTCGGCCCGCGGTCAAATCCACGGAAATCCTTGTTCGTGAATACTTGCGACAGCTGAATCGCACGGTCAGGACGGAAGTTCAGGAAGATAACGGAATCGCCGCTCTCCACCAGACCTACCGGCTCACCATCCGCTTTAACGATAACCGTTGGCTCAACGAATTCGTCAAATACGGATTTTTCATACGATTCTTCAACCGCTCTGAGTGGATCGATATATTTTGGTCCATCACCATAAACGATGGCACGATATGATTTCTCAACACGTTCCCAACGTTTGTCACGGTCCATCGCGTAATAGCGACCTTGAACCGTTGCGATTTGTCCTACACCGACTTCCTCAATTTTGGCGATCAGCTTCTTCATGAAGTCTTTACCACTGTCTGGCATAACGTCACGGCCATCCAGGAAGGCATGAATATACACATCATTCATTTCTTCTTTTTTGGCCAGATCCAGCATGGCAAACAGGTGGTCGATGTGACTATGTACGCCGCCATCAGACAACAGACCGTAGAGGTGAAGCTTTTTACCGTTTTGCTTCGCTTCGCGTACAGCTTTGACAAGTGTTTCATTGTCGAAAAACTCACCGTCACGAATCGACTTGGAGATACGGGTCAAATCCTGGTATACGATCCGGCCAGCACCAATGTTCAGGTGACCTACCTCGGAGTTCCCCATTTGCCCTTCCGGCAAACCTACAGCTTCACCGCAAGCAGTGAGCGTTGTGTGTGGGAATTGGCTCATAAAGCGATCGTAATTCGGTTTTTTGGCTTGCGCTACTGCGTTGCCCTCCACCGTGTTACGAAGACCGAAGCCATCCATGATGATCAGTGCTACAGGTTTTGGAGCTGTCATTACTTCGCCCCCTCAACAAGCGCGATGAACGAAGCCGGCTGCAAGCTGGCACCGCCAACAAGAGCGCCGTCGATGTCGCTTTGTCCGAGGTATTCTGTTACGTTCTCTGGTTTAACACTGCCGCCGTATTGAATACGAACTGCATCAGCAACCTTCTCATCGTACAGATCCTTCACCAGGCTGCGGATGTAAGCAATAACTTCATTCGCATCTTGAGATGTGGAGGATTTACCTGTACCAATCGCCCAGATTGGTTCGTAAGCGATAACCACTTGTGCTGCTTGATCTGCAGACAGACCTGCAAAAGCAGCTTCTGTTTGCACTTTGCATACGTCTTTCGTTTGGTTCGCTTCGCGCTCTTCAAGCGTCTCACCAAGGCAAAAGATTGGAGTCAATCCGTGACGGAATGCTGCATGCAACTTTTTATTGACAGTCTCATCGGTTTCCGCAAAATATTGACGGCGCTCCGAGTGACCAATGATTACATAATCCACACCCAGGTCTTTCAGCATTACGCCGCTGATTTCACCAGTGAATGCACCGTTGTCTTCAAAGTGAAGATTTTGAGCACCAATTTTGATGTTTGTGCCTTTCACAGCTTCTACCAATGTAGGCAGATTCGTAAACGGTGCACAGATTACAGTCTCCACGCCTTCAACTTCGGCTTTTCCTTTAACTTCCTGAATGAAGTCATTGGATTCGGAAACCGTTTTGAACATTTTCCAGTTACCTGCGATAATCGGTGTTCTCATGGTTTTCAACTCCTTCATGCTATAGCTTAAAACTTACTTGTCGTTCAATGCAACTACGCCTGGAAGCACTTTGCCTTCCATAAACTCGAGCGATGCACCGCCACCTGTAGAGATGTGGTCCATTTTGTCAGCCAGCTTGAATTTCTCAGCTGCTGCTGCGGAGTCACCACCACCAATTACGGTGTATGCTTCTGTCTCAGCACAAGCTTGAGCTACTGCGCGAGTACCGTGGGAGAAAGGTTCAATTTCGAATACGCCCATTGGTCCGTTCCATACTACGAGTTTGGAGTTTTTAACGACGTCAGCATAAATCTCACGTGTTTTAGGACCGATGTCGATACCTTCCCAATCCGCAGGAATGTCGCCAACTTCAACGATTTTGGTGTTTGCGTTAGCACTGAAGTCATCCGAAATGACGATATCTACTGGCAGGTAGAAGTTTTTACCCAGTTTTTTCGCTTTTTCGATGAAGCCCAGAGCTACATCCAGTTTGGACTCGTCCAACAAGGATTGTCCTACCTCGTGACCTTGAGCCTTCATGAATGTGTAGGACAATCCGCCACCGATGATTACGTTGTCTGCAATGTTCAGCAGGTTGTCGATAACATCGATTTTGTCCTTAACTTTGGATCCGCCAATGATGGCTGTGAAAGGACGCTCAGGGTTGGAGATCGCTTTACCCAACACTTCAAGTTCTTTTTCCATCAAGAGACCGGATACCGCTGGCAGCAAGTGAGCAATGCCTTCTGTGGAAGCGTGTGCTCTGTGAGCTGCGCCGAATGCATCGTTAACGAAAACGTCAGCCAGTTCCGCAAATTGTTTTGCGAGTTCCGGATCATTTTTCTCTTCGCCTGCGTGGAAACGAACGTTTTCAAGCAACAATACGTCACCGTTGTTCAGTTCAGCAACTTGAGCTTTAACAGCGTCACCAACGGAATCGTCAGCTTTGACAACTGTTTTACCAAGCAATTCAGACAAACGCTCGGCTGCTGGAGTCAAACGCAAGGATTCAACCACTTCGCCGTTAGGACGGCCCATGTGGCTTGCAAGAATGACTTTAGCGCCTTTTTCGATCAAGTAGTTGATCGTAGGAAGCGTTGCACGAATACGTTTGTCATCTGTAATTTTACCATCTTCGAGCGGCACATTGAAATCTACACGGACAAAAGCCCGTTTTCCTGTCAATTCGATATCGCGTACACTTTTTTTGTTCATCTGTATTTCCTCCGCACCCATGTATTTGGTGGACCAATCAAGGGCCCAAATCCCCTGTCAGTCCTGGTGTTTTTGAGAAATTTGCAAAAGGTTGATAGATAAAGAGCGGAAACAATAGCATCTGTTTCCGCTCTATGTTATTGCAGATATTACTTGATCATTTTTGCAAAGTGCTCCAAAGTGCGAACCAGTTGAGCAGTGTAGGACATTTCGTTGTCATACCAAGCTACAGTTTTAACCAGTTGTTGGTCGCCCACAGTCAGAACTTTAGTTTGAGTTGCATCAAACAGGGAACCGAAAGTGATACCTTGGATATCGGAAGATACGATTTCATCTTCAGTGTATCCGAAAGTTTGTGGATCGGAAGCTTCTTTCATTGCTGCGTTAACTTCTTCAGCAGTTACTTTTTGTCCAAGAACAGTTACGAGCTCAGTCAGGGAACCAGTAGCTACTGGTACACGTTGAGCTGCACCGTCGAGTTTACCTTGCAGTTCAGGGATAACCAAACCGATTGCTTTAGCAGCACCAGTTGTGTTAGGGATGATGTTTTCAGCCGCTGCGCGAGCACGACGGAAGTCACCTTTAGGGTGTGGAGCATCCAATGTGTTTTGGTCGCCAGTGTAAGCGTGAATTGTAGTCATCAAACCTTGAACGATTCCGAATTTGTCTTGCAGTGTTTTTGCCATTGGTGCCAGGCAGTTTGTTGTGCAAGATGCGCCGGAGATTACAGTTTCAGTACCGTCGAGGATTTCATGGTTTACGTTGTAAACGATGGTTTTCATGTCGCCAGTAGCTGGTGCGGAAATAACAACTTTCTTAGCTCCGCCTTTCAAGTGTTTCTCAGCTGCTTCTTTCGTTGTGAAGAAACCAGTACATTCCAGAACGATGTCTACGCCCAGGTCGCCCCAAGGAAGTTCTTCTGGGTTACGGTTAGCGAGTACTTTAACTTCTTTGCCGTTCACTTTGAAGAAGCCATCGTGTACTTCAACATCGCCATCGAAGCGACCTTGAGTTGTATCATATTTAAGCAAATGAGCCAGCATTTTAGCGTCAGTCAAGTCGTTGATTGCTACTACTTCAATGCCCTCTACATTTTGAATGCGGCGGAATGCCAAGCGACCAATACGTCCAAAACCGTTAATACCTACTTTAATCATGAGTAAGTTCCTCCCAAGTTTTGATTTAATTTTTTTATGAAGCTTATATATTCAAGACAGACGGTGAAGTCCGTCAAGACAACAAGAGTTGTGGTAAAACAAAACCTATTCCATTTCGGCTACGATGACTTCGGCAGCAGCCTCATCAATAATCAGAATATCCTCCTGCCCGAATCGCAGTACGGAATGAATGGCAGCCGCCTTGCTTTTGCCGCCCGCAATCCCGATCACCACATCGGTCCGTTCAATATCCTGAAGTCGCATGCCCAGAGTGAGCATGGTATGTACCACTTCACCCTGATCGTTAAAATAATAACCGAAGGATTCAGATACGGCACCTTGCTCTTGAAGCTCTTCTACGATCTCCGTTGCAAGTTTGCGTCTTCGCGCCATCTCCACGGCATCACCGATCCCGTGAATCACGATTCGTGACTGTCTGATCAGCTGAAGAATCTCCTGGACACTAGGGTCCTGAATTAACGATTCATAGGCATGATCACTCAGCAAATCCGGTACATGCAGGAGTTTGTATTGCGCTCCTACCCGTTTTGCCATTGTCGACGCAATCGTATTGGCCTGAATCTCGAGGCTTTCTCCCAATCCACCGCGTGCCGGTACGAACCAGACACCTTTTAACGATGTTGGCGGAGTCAGCTGCTCTGCTACTTCTGCCGTTGTTGAACCGCCAGTAACGGCAACAACGTCGTTATCATTCATCACTTGACCAAGAGCCTTCGCTCCGGCTTTACCCAGTTCCCGTTTGGCAAATGGAGAAATGTCCGAATCGCCGGGAACGACAACTACCTTTTGCAGACCGTAGGCTTGCTTGATGCGTTCTTCCAGCTCGGATAATCCGAACAGCTCTTTGGCCACGGGCTCTAACTGCTGCAGCAAATCATGCCCAGCCTCGCTGATCTTCATTCCTGCACTGTCAATTTCAATAAGTCCCTGAGCCTTTAACAAATCGGTCTCAGCCCTCAGAACCCGCTCGGTCATCTGCATGGAATTGGCTAACGTTCTCCGCCCGATCACATCCGATAACATGATCTGGTGCAGAATCGTATACCTCTTTTTCAAGACATCCATGAGATCAGGCAGAAGCTGCTTTTGCACTTCTAAAATCGTTCGCATGCTTTCCACTCCCGCAAGCTTCTCGTTCCAAGCTTTCTTTCATGGCCCTAAAATGTCCCGGGTTAACTTTTTAAGTCCCACGTCTATTCTACCTAAAACTGACGCGACATGCAAGTGTTTCAAAAGCCTTATTTCACAACGACTTGGGCCCATTGTACGCGCTTATTTTCACAATCTCCAACTTCCACGACGCGGCAGCCCTCATGCATACCATATATAGAAGGAAACCGAAAATCTCATCTATATATCGCTTCTGAAGTCTTCAAGGACACGCTTCATGCAGCCTGTCCAAAACCTTTCTTAGCATTTACTTAAATGCTCTCTTTATCCATTCTTCCTCATCATGATCAAATTCGGGCTAATCCAAACCATGAGCGTAATCATCCTCTTGCAATTCAGTATCTCATGAGCTATAATCATTATTGCTGTCACATAAATGTGCGCCCGTGGTCCAATGGATATGACGTAGGCCTCCGAAGCCTGAGATCCAAGTTCGATTCTTGGCGGGCGCGCCATTCTTGATTAGCAGTTCATAACCCTTTTAACCAATGGAACCGTAAAGGTTTCTTTTTTTTCAAAGTTAGTTTGACTTTCTTTGACTTTTTGTTTGAAATTGTTTATGATGTGGGTAATACGGTAACAGTTTAAATAGATACACTATTCCATGAACATTTCCGAGGAGGTTTTTCACGTGAGTTATATTCCTATGGTCGTTGAACAGAGCAACCGCGGTGAGCGCGCCTATGACATCTATTCCAGATTGCTGAAGGATCGTATCATCTTCCTGGGCAGCGATGTAAATGACGTTGTTGCGAATGCCATCATGGCACAGATGTTGTTCCTCGCTGCGGAAGATCCGGAGAAAGACATTCATCTATACATCAACAGCCCAGGCGGATCGATTACAGCCGGTATGGCCATTTACGATACAATGCAATTTATCAAACCTGATGTATCTACCATCTGTGTAGGTATGGCAGCTTCCATGGGTGCATTCCTGTTGAACGCTGGTGCAAAGGGTAAACGTTTTGCCCTGCCAAACAGTGAGATCATGATTCACCAGCCGCTGGGCGGTGCTCAAGGTCAGGCTTCGGATATCGAAATCCGTGCCCGCCGCATCCTGAAAATGCGCGATACCCTGAACCGCATCATTGCTGAGCGCTCAGGCCAACCACTGGAGCGCATTGAGAAAGATACAGACCGTGACTACTTTATGAGTGCTGCTGAAGCTGCCGATTACGGTATCATTGATAAAGTTATCGAAAACGTAGGCTCCCAAGGCATCTAAGCTGAAGCGGACATTTACGGAAGACATGGACAGACAATCAGCATGACCTGATTGACCTGAACATACGAAGAAGCGCCCCTTGTCAAGAACATGACGAGGGGCGCTCTTTTTATTTTATAAAGATAATTCCGTTGATCCTTAACTCATATTAGGCCATATAAGGTCTACAAAAGAGCTAGTCTGAGATTATTTCTCTGATGTCACACCACTAAACGGCTCAGCACCTTTAGGAAGCAGCTCTTTGTACGTAAACGGGAACTCCGGGAAACCTTCTGCATAAGCGGTGTACTCATACAATTGGAAGAATACCACCACGCCTGTTGGCGTTACATAGAAGTCCTGATCTTTGTTCAATCCGTTATAGCCTTCGAGGTAGCCACCACGAGCCTTGAGTTGTTCGCCTACTTTTTTGCCAAGCGTCTCGCGCATCGCCTTGTTGTTTTGCAGTACATCATCCAGGCTCAGTTCTTTACCAGTATCCAGCGCAAAGGTGTGACCTGTTCTTGTCGTCATACCATGTGCTCCGGCATAATCCTCGTAACGTTGAGTAACCAGTCCCAGCACACCATTTTCGTTATACGTCACCACATAAGTGCTTTCAAAAGCGTATGGGCGGTCTGCGGTTGCGGACCCGTATTCTGCAGTCTGCTTTTTGAAATCAGCCACAAATGTATCCACTTCGTCTTTCAACACTTTGTTGATTGCCGCTTCGGCTTCATCACTGGCAAGTCCACTTACCTGCGGGTACTGAATATCCACTTCAGCATTTTTGATGCTGACTTTAACTGTCGCTGCTTTTACTTTCACGCTGTTTTGTTCCACTTTGCTGAGTGCAAGTGTTTTGGTTTTACCATTCCAACTGCCTTGAACTCCCAAATAATCTCTCATAGCGGAAAAAGGAATGTACAAGCGTCCCTTGATCAACTTCGCTTCAACATTGGGATAATAATTATTTACTCTTAATGTCGGCTCGCCATCAGCCAGACTAATTTTCATCGTGTTGTTCGCTGCAGTCAGTGAGTACTCTTTTGTTTTTGCGTTATATGTTAATGTCCCACCAGCCACATCCTTAACAGCTGTGAGGGATACCCACGTTGATCCACCTAGCAGAAGCCCTTTTTGTGTAAGGGTTTTGCCTGCTGACTTCAATGTCACGTCTGTAGGTGCCGTTACTTTGGATGTTACCGAGGCTGCCTGCACGGAGTTATCCTGCCATACCGCTCCACTACCTACAATAATTCCTGCTGCGAGCAATGCACTTGTCCACTTTTTCCATGATGTCATATATAAAACTCCTCTCGAATTCGCCTAGGGTTCATAGCGTATGTATTCTGATCGCATATCTCATACGCTCACCTCTCTATTATAATTAACCCAATTCAGTAAAGGTTTACAGCACCAGTTACAATGTTGTTCGATCCTGATCCAATTGGTAAAGGTTTTGTCACGAACAATTATACAAAAGAGACATCAATCTGCAGCTATTACCCGATAGAGTGAGCCAACTAATGTCTTACTTCTTCAAAGCTCCACTTATCATAAAAAAAGACCCTGTCCGCCGGACAAAGCCTTTGCATGAATTGATTTATGCTTTATTTCATTTCATACGTGATGTTCAGCGTTGTGCTGACTTTCACCTGACCTGTTTCAATTTCTGTACCGGCAGCAGACTCTGCCACGTCCTTGGCCATTAAACTTTCCGTTGCATAGAACACAGGCACATTGGCATCGCCTTGGCTCACGGACAGGACAGCACCCAATTGACGCTTAACAGCTTTGGCAATCGCGCCTGCTTTCACATCTGCATTGGCTACCGCTTTCTCGATCACTTGTGCTTCGAAGTTTTCCGGATTTTCTACCGTAAAGCGTACATTTTCAATATTGTTGGCCCCTGCCCCCGAAGCGGCATCCAGCAATTCACCGATCTTGTCCATCTCGCGATACGTTATGGTCAGCGTATGGTGAGCGGTATATCCTTTAATTTTTTGACCTTCCTTATCGTTATACGTGTAGTTTGGCTGCACATAGAACTGACTGGTCTGAATATCGTCCGCACTGATTTTCCACGTATTTTTCAGCAGGTTGGACACCTTTTGAATTTTGGCGGCGTTTGCTTTTTGAGCAGAAGCAGCAGTCTCCGCAGTACTATTCACACCGATCGATAGATAAGCAATATCGGGTTTCACCTGAATTTCACCTTTACCTACCACATGAATCACGTTCTGCTGTACCCCTTGCACTTCGGCAGCGTAAGCATAATTTCCCGGTGCCACCCATGCTGTCCCACCAACAAGCAATGTCCCTGCAACCAACACCGCACCAAGCGGCTTCATCCATTGTTTACCCATCACTTTAGCCTCCTTATGTCTAACATCTCAAATTCAAAGCGGTTTGATACCTTAACAGACGAGGCTTCTTCCAAAATGTTGCACTTGACTATCCCGGAAACGCAAAAAAGCCCCTTGCGGGACTTCTTCATGTAATGGTAATCATATCTTATTGGTTTTCAAGTTCTTCCTTGCTCACCAGACTTACTAAAGCGTTTACAGCCTGTTCGGCGTCCGCGCCTTCAGCACTAATGTGGATTTCCGTACCAGTACTGATTGCAAGGCTCATGATCCCCATGATACTTTTTGCATTAACTTTTTTGTCGTCCTTCTCGACGAACACTTCAGATGAGTACTTATTCGCTTCTTGAACGAACAGTGCCGCAGGTCTGGCATGGAGACCCGTTTTCAAACGGACAACTACCGGGTGCTTTGTCATGGAAACTTACCCCCTATTATGAAATCTAGACATTAAATACACAATTATATTTATAACATTATACCATTAACCCGTACAGGACACTAGAAGAAAAAAAACCAGATCTCTTCTGAATTATTTACCCCTGTGTAAAATCCGTTAACCGTGACGTTCATTTCGCACTTTTTCGGCCAGTTCGTCAATCTTGCGCAGCCGATGGTTAACACCGGATTTGCTGACGGTACCCTTCAGTAGCTCGCCAACTTCCTTCAGATTAATGTCAGGATGGGCCAGCCTAACCTCAGCCACTTCACGCAGCTTCTCCGGCAGTGACTCCAATCCCACTTCCTTCTGCAGCAACTTGATATTGTCGATCTGTCTCACGGCAGCCCCGATCGTCTTGTTCAGATTGGCCGTCTCGCAGTTGACGATCCGGTTGACGGAATTACGCATATCCCGCATAATCCGTACATCCTCGAACTTGAACAGGGCCTGATGTGCACCAATGATGCTGAGCAATTCAATGATTTTCTCGCCTTCCTTAATGTATAGGATGAATCCTTTTTTACGTTCTATACACCGGGCATTCAGATGAAATTCATTGGCCAGATCCACGAGGGCCTGACAGTGCTCTTCATACATGGATGCAATCTCCAGATGATATGAGGATCCTTCTGGATTGTTGACCGAGCCACCCGCCATAAATGCACCGCGAAGATATGCCCGTTTACAACAGTTTTTCCGTAACAGCTCCTGATTAATTCCTGGAGTAAACAAAAAGCCTTCCGATACGATGTACAGATCCTTTAATATCTCCTGTACCATGGACGGAATACGAACAATATATACATTGTTCTTTTTCAGCCGCATTTTTTTGCGGACTAGCAATTCCGTATGCACTTGAAAATGCTTTTTAAGCAGAGAGTATGCCCGTCTTGCGATCGCGGCATTCTCCGTCGAAATATCCAAGATGACTTTTTTATTCGATAACTGCACCGCACCAAGCATACGGATGAGGGCTGAAAGTTCCGCCTTTTCGCAGCACGGTTCGCTCTCAATCATGGTTAATTCTTTTTTGGTCTGTGCTGCAAACGACATGGGACTTCACCTCTTCCGTAACATCCAATTTTGTACCAGCTGGTAGATGTGGTGACTTAGCTTGTCGGCATCATGACGCAGATAGGTTTTAAATAAAACAAGTGTATCCGCAACCACCTGATAGCCGGAGCTCTTGAGAACATCCATATCCAGAACAACCGGTTTGGCTCCTTTTTCCGCATACTTATTCTGCACTTGCAGCGGAATATCGCCATTATTAACGATAACATAGTCGAAGAGCTGGTGCCCTACATGCTCGTGAACCGCTTTGAGGTGATCACTTACCGTGTAGTTATCCGTCTCTCCTGGCTGTGTCATCACATTACAAATAAACATCTTCACAGCCTCTGCCTCAACAACAGCCTCCGCCAGTTTGGGTACCAGCAAATTGGGCAGAATGCTCGTATATAAGCTTCCTGGCCCAATCAGGATCGCATCTGCCTGACGAATGGCTTCCACGGCCTCTGGCAACGGCTCCACGTGATCCGGTTCAAGGAAAACGCGTTTGATGCGCCCGCCTGCTTCAGGGATTTTGGACTCGCCTGTAATGATCGATCCATCCTCCATCTCCGCATGCAGCACAACCGCCTGCCCAGCTGCCGGTAATACCTCACCGCGAACGGCAAACACGCGGCTAAGTTCCCGCACTGCGGTTACGAAGTCGCCTGAAATATCCGTCATTGCAGCCAAAATGAGATTGCCCAGGCTGTGGCCTGCAAGCCCCGCGCCTGTATTAAAGCGATAATTCAGCATATCCGAAAGCAATGGCTCTACATCAGCCAGCGCCGTAAGCACGTTACGGATGTCGCCCGGAGGCGGCATTTGCAGTTCACTGCGCAGGATGCCTGAACTTCCACCGTCATCTGCAACCGTGACGATGGCCGTGATGTCCAGCGGCTTCTCTTTCAAACCGCGCAGCATCACGGATAACCCGGTTCCGCCGCCCATTACAACAATTCTCGGACGTTCTCTTCGTGGTCCGGCTTCTTTCATCCCTTCACCCTCTTCAATGACGATCACGGTCAGCGTCGCGATGGCTCACGGTAACAGCTTCAGTTTCGCTGCTTCCCAGCATTTTGCCCAAATATTCTGATATGGCTACAGAACGATGCTTGCCTCCGGTACATCCAATCCCAATAATAACCTGACTTTTGCCTTCCTTCCGGTATTGCGGAATCAGGAAGTGCAGCATATCCAGCAGTTTGGTCAAAAATGCCTGCGTTTCGGGCCATTTCATGACATATTCATATACTTCACTATTTTGCCCCGTATTCGGGCGTAAATGATCAATATAATGCGGATTAGGCAGGAAACGAACATCAAACACCAGATCTGCATCAATCGGAATACCATATTTAAATCCGAATGAAGTGATATTCACCGACAGCATATGACTTTCCAAATGAGAAAAACGGGAGATAATCCGCTCTTTCAGTTGTGCCGGCTTCATCGTACTTGTGTTCAATACCTGGGTGGCCGAATTCTTGAGTTCCTCCAGCATCTTGCGCTCCAGACGGATGCCGTCAAGCGGCATGCCCTCAGGAGCCAGTGGATGTCTGCGTCTGCTCTCCTTGTAGCGCTGCACAAGGACAGAATCGGTCGCATCCAGGAATAAAATTTCGCAATGAATGGTAAAATGATCTTTTATATAGTTCAAAGACTCGGACAAAGCCGTAAAGAACTCCCGTCCCCGCAGGTCAATCACGAGGGCTACCTTACCAATTTTGCCGTTCGATTGTTCAATCAGTTCTGCAAATTTCGGAATCAACACCGGCGGCAGATTATCCACGCAGAAAAAGCCGAGATCTTCCAGGCTCTGTACCGCAATCGTTTTGCCTGCTCCGGACATGCCCGTAATGATAATGAGCGTGGCGCCTGTGCCCGGTGAAACTTCACCTTCAAGCATAAATGTCCCCTCCTTATCATATTGCTGCCTAATCATATGGTTCCGAGGTTACTAAGAACGCAAGAGAAGTCCTGCCGCGCCAACAATTCCTGCATCGTTACCAAGAGTGGCTTCCAGAATCTGAACACCCTCCTGCAGCGGTTCTGGTGTCAGCTTCGCAAATACAGCACGTACCTCATCAAACAGAATATTACCGGCTTTGGATACACCGCCCCCGATAATGAACATTTCCGGATTCATGACTGCAGCGACAGCTGCCATTGATTTACCCAGATAAAATGCCGCACGATTCACGATGCGCAGGGCAACTTCATCGCCAGCTTTGGCTGCATCGAATACTTCCTTGGCTGCAATTTTGTCCACGAGAGCCAGTGACGTATGATCTCCGCGTTCTACCGCATCTTTTGCCATACGGATAATGCCCGTTGCAGATGATACCGTTTCGACACATCCCATTTTACCACAACCACACTGGATGGCTTCCAGATCAGGTACAACGCTGACATGACCAAGTTCTCCGGCCATACCCGAGAATCCCTGATATATCTTGCCATTCAGTATCAAACCTCCGCCAACACCTGTGCCCAGCGTGTAGCATACACAGTTGTCCACGCCCTTACCGGCACCAGCCCAAGCTTCACCCAGCGCAGCAACGTTAGCATCGTTATCTATTTTGACGGGCTTGCCCAGACGTTCTTCCAGTATGGAACGAATGGCTACATTCCGAAATCCGATGTTAGGAGCGAGAACGATAATTCCCTCGCGTACATTCGTGAACCCGGCCACCCCAGCCCCTACACCTTCAAGCTGTTCCCAGCTATACGGCGATTCGGCAACGATATGACGGACGTACTTCTCGATGTTGGCGATGACCGTGTCTACGCCCTTATCCACTTCTGTCGGTCCTTCATACGTATGCATAAGCTGACCTTGTTCATTGCATATACCGACCTTGATTGCTGTTCCGCCGAGATCGACCCCAACGTAGATTTTCTCAGACATGCCGCAAGCCACCTTTATCTATCTAAAATAGTTAATCCTACGTACCAACTATAATTGAAGGATACGCCTGGGTCAAGACGATAAGACCATTGATACAGAACGCTTCGCCGCGATTGTGAACCGTATCACATCAACATCATGAATCCGTATACAACCTCTCCTGTCTTCTAGTAAAACGCAGGCTTCCAAGCTTCCCTGGTAGAAAGGGAAGCCTCAACTCATGATATTTCATGATCACTCGTTCCATGCGTAAAAGATGACAGTTGTCACCTGAAAGTCATGACAACTCTTACTAATCCCGTCGCAGTTCGTTCGGTAAGATGAAATTATCTTAGAGAACAGACAAGGGACGTGAATACATATGAACTTGAATTCAACAATTATACAGCTTGAACAGGTTAACAAGCAGTTCGGCAGCAAGCTGGCCGTTAACAACATCTCTCTGAAGATTGACCGCGGTTCCATTGTTGCCATCCTCGGCCCAAACGGTGCAGGCAAAACAACAACCATAAAAATGATGCTCGGTCTGTCCAGACCCTCTTCGGGCAAAGTGACTGTTCTGGGAATGCCCCCAGACCATAAACAGGTTCGCGAGCGAATCGGTGTCATGCTTCAGGATGTGAGTGTTATGGATGGTCTTACTGTACGGGAGATGATCCGCTTGGTGCGCAGCTATTACCCTGCCCCACTTGATGCAGACCAGATCGAAGCATTGACGGGTCTGGAACCTGCTGATTTGAACAAGAGAGCAGAGAAGCTTTCCGGAGGACAGAAGCGCAGTCTGAACTTTGCCCTTGCCATGGCGGGTGATCCGGATGTCCTGTTTTTCGATGAACCAACGGTCGGACTGGATTCCGAGACCCGAAGATATTTCTGGGCGCAGATTCGTCAGCTTGCAGAGCAGGGCAAGACGGTACTCTTTACGACACACTACCTCCAGGAGGCCGATGAAGCTGCGGATCGAATCATTTTGTTCAACGGTGGTTCCATTGTTGCAGATGGGACGCCGGATAGCATCAAGGGTGGAATTGCGAAACGGACGCTATCCTTTTCATTCTCGGATGATCTGTCTGAAGCTGGATCCGAACCCAACAAGGACTTACGTTCTGGCATCCTTGCACAGATTGAAGAGCTGCCTGGGGTGGATCGAATGGAATACCGCAAAAATCGCTGTGTTCTCCATACAGAAAATACGGACTCGCTGATTCGTCTCATCATTACGCGTCAACTCCCTGTTCGGGAATTCCGTATTGAAACCGGACAACTGGACGATGCCTACGCAACCTTGCTTGAAACCATGAAGGAGGAACACTAATATGTCCATGCTGCTTGCCCAATCCCGTGTCGAAATGCTTCGCATGGCCCGCAATGTTTACTTTGTATTCTGGTCATTGCTGATGCCTGTGGTCTTTTACGTGCTCTATACCCGCATCTTTACCACAAATGCAGTAGATGCGAAGGAGTGGAACGCACACTACCTGATGTCCATGACCTGCTTCAGTGTTATGGGTTCATCCATCATGACCCTCGGCATCCGCCTTGTTCAGGAAAGAGTGCACGGCTGGGTCACCTATCTGCGAGTCACTCCGCTCCCCGACTCCATTTACTTTGGCGGCAAAATGATTGGTCAGACAGCTATACATCTATGCTCCATTATCATCATTTTTGCATCGGGTTATCTGATCAACGGCGTCTCCCTAACAGCATCCCAATGGATTGACTCTGCTCTGTGGATCTTGGCCGGCTCTCTGCCCTTTCTTGCACTCGGTACGTGCATTGGCACCTTCCGCCGGGTGGATACCGCTAGCGGGCTGAGCAACGCCCTTTATCTTTCGCTCGCCTTGCTCGGAGGGATGTGGATGCCGCTCGATGTCATGCCAAGCTGGCTTGCACAGATTGGCACCTGGCTCCCTTCCCACAGTTACGGGAATGGTGCATGGGTCATCATCATAGGAGGTGTTCCTGAGCTGCGTGATATTCTTCTTTTGGCAGCATATCTGGGGGCATTTATGTTACTATCCACATATATCCGCAGTAAACAAAAGGAGGCGTAGTCTTCACATATGCTTCAGCGTTTTGAGATATTTCCTAAGCGATACGGTATTTATCCATATATCTGGATGATCTATCTTGCCATGCCGATTTATTACCTGTGGAACGCTCGTGGGCTTGAGCAGTACATTGGTGTCACGGTATTTGTTGTATTTATCCTGACCTACCGACAGCTGTATATGACGTCCGGAACGGCGGTCTTTTCCTATTGGCTCGGTCTGCAGATGGTTGCTGTACTGGTCCTGAGCCTCTTGATCGATCCGAACATGTTCTTTCTTGGATTTTTCACAGCGAACTTTATCGGGTGGTATACCGAGAGGCACATATTCCGAATGTTTCTGCTGTTTTTCGCCATCATTCAGACGATTCCCATTGCAGTTAACATAGGGCATTTTACAGCGGAACAGCTCCTGTTCTTTGCCCCGTTTTATCTGATTATGCTTGTGTCCCCTTATGGAATAAAAACCATGCTGGACCGCCAGCAGCTGGAAGCCAAGCTCGACGAGGCCAACCAACATATCAAGGAGCTGATCAAACGCGAAGAACGCATGCGCATCGCCCGGGATCTGCATGATACGATGGGACACACACTCTCATTGATCACGCTCAAGAGCGAACTCGTCACCAAATTAATTGCGAAGAATCCGGAACGAGCCATACAGGAAGCGCGTGAGATCGAACGTACCTCTCGAGCAGCGCTGCGCGAAGTAAGGCAGCTCGTCTCGGACATGCGGGCGATCAGCTTAGCTGAAGCGCTGGCCGATGCCCATGAAATGCTGAAGAGTGCTGACATTGAGCTTCAACTGACAGGCGACCTGGGGTCTTATGGTGATGTCCCGGACCTGACCCAGAATATGGCCAGTCTCTGCCTGCTTGAAGCGGTAACGAATGTTGTAAAACATAGCAGCGCCACTCAGAGTGTTATTCAGCTGGTGCGAACACATGACGGGGTACAAATATCGGTAAGGGATAACGGCCAAGGCATGACGTCGGACAAGCGTTACGGCAACGGGCTGAAAGGCATGTCTGAACGCCTGGGACTAATCGACGGCTCCCTCCGGATTTCCTCTGATTCAGGAGGAACCCATCTTGTCTTTTCCTTCCCGCTCATTGTCAGTGAACCCCAAGGAGGAGTGTAACAATGATTCGTATAATGATTGCCGAAGACCAACGCATGCTGCGCGGCGCCCTCGCTTCCTTGCTCGATCTTGAAGATGATTTTGAAGTCATTGGTGAAGCAGGAAACGGGGAGGAGGCATTACAGCAGATATCTTCTCTTCAGCCTGACCTGTGCCTGATGGATATTGAAATGCCTGTGATGACAGGTCTGGAGGTCGCAGAACGCATACAGCAGCTCGGCCTCAGATGCCGCATTATCATCCTTACCACATTTGCCCGTCCTGGCTTTCTGGAACGAGCAATCCAAGCCGGTGTGCAGGGTTATCTGCTTAAAGATGAGCCAAGTGATCGTTTGGCGGAAGCCATTCGCCGTGTCATGAAGGGTGGACGGGAAGTCTCCCCTGAACTGGTCTTTGGTGCGGCCAAGGAGATGAATCCGTTAACCGAACGGGAGAAAGAAGTGCTCAAGCTCGCAGCCACCGGCATGAACGCGAATCATATTGCCACCTCGCTCCATCTCTCGTACGGTACGGTGCGCAATTATCTGTCCGAAGCCTTCAATAAGCTTGGAGCCAAAAATCGGATGGAAGCTGTCAGTATGGCTGAGGAGAAAGGCTGGCTGTAAGATCCGATCTGCATCATCTGGAGACGCAATCTATGAATGAACTACAAACACGTAAATGCGGCCTCTGGTCCATGTACAGCAAAAAACGCCTTCCCATCAAGGGAGGCGTTTTATCTTTTTTCACGCTATAAAGCCATTAAATCATGTGTTGTTGCCTTAATCGTTTATAGCTTGGTTTCCACACGTACGGGTTCTTCGGTCTTCTCCATTTTGTTCACGTCCAGAATATCGAGCAGGAAGACAAAAATCGGAATACCGATAATCAATCCCCAGATCCCCAGGAAATGCTGTGACAGGATCAGCACGATAAACGTGTAGAACATCGGCAGCTTGGTTTTGTGTGCCATCAGTTTTGGATTAAGGAAGTACGTTTCCAGTGCATGAATGATGACAATCATGACGATGACGATAATGCTCAGCTGTATTCCGCCCATCTGGTAGCCGATCAGGCATAGTGGCACCAGTGAAATAATGACTCCCGCTACCGGTACAAGACTGAGCAGGAAGACGAGAATCGTCAGAGCGAACAAATAAGGGAATCCGAGTATCCATAGGCCCAGAATGGTCAAGGCTGTATTGAATACGGCGATCAGCAGCTGAGCTTCAATGACTTTACCGAAAGACGATACGAATTTGTCCCCGAGGTATGCTACTTCATTGTAGAACCAGCCAATCTTGCTTGTTTTAAACTTGGATGTGAATTTGACGATCTCCTGCTTCTGCAGCAGGAAGAACAAACTGAGAATGATGACCAGCAGAATAAATTCCAACCACTTACTCAGAGCAAAAATATATTTCAGCGCATCATTTGCATAGTTTTTGATGTCATAAGATTGAAGGAAGCTGGCTACTTTGGCTGCCAGATTATCCCCCTCGGCGGTATCGAAGAATGTCATGATCTCATTGGTTAACTGGATAACCTGATTGACGATTCTTGGTGAATATCTCGATATGCCCAGCACGATGGCTGCAATCACGATCAGATAGAGCAGTATGACGACGACTTTATAATTAATCGGAAATAGCCGATTTAATTTGCCCGTAATAAACTGCTGCAATCGATTCATGACATACGTCACCAGAAATAGCAGCAGGATCATATGCAGCATACTCCCCATGCTGAATAGGACCAAACAAAACAACAGCAGAATCAAAAAGCGTCTGACTGTTGCACTCTGTAACCACTCTTTTATCATTTCCCCCAAAATCTTCACCTCGCAGCTAATATGCCCATTATGTATACGATCTCATGCCCACTTGGTTTCAAAAAAAGAGAAGCCTCCCGGCTTCTCTCACTTGATGAGACTTCCCGATGTCTCTTATTTACAGTTTATGCATCACAGTGCCATGGTCATGCTTACTTATCCAGTGTTTCGCTCCAATCATGGACAATGCTGCCCTCAAGGAACTTCTCGCAATCCATTGCTGCCATACAACCAGACCCTGCAGCAGTAATGGCTTGGCGATATTTCGTATCCTGAACGTCACCACAGGCGAATACACCCGGAATGTTGGTTTCGGTCGTTCCCGGTTTCACCACGATGTATCCGTGATCATCCAGAGCAATCTGATTGCCTAGGAACCCGGTGTTAGGTGTGTGACCGATGGCAACAAATACACCGTCCGCTTCCAGCAGTTCCTCCTGGCCTGTCTCGTTATTGCGCACCTTCAGTCCTTTGACTCCAAGTGCTTCAGGCACAACCTCGAGCGGTGTCCGGTTCAGAGCCCATTTCACCTTCTCATTGCTGCGCGCCCGATCCTGCATGATCTTCGATGCCCGCAATTCGTCCCGGCGGTGAACCAGCGTAACATCTGTTGCAAAACGGGTCAGGAAGCTCGCTTCCTCCATCGCGGAATCGCCACCACCCACTACGATGATCTTCTTACCGCGGAAAAAGAACCCATCACATGTTGCGCATGTACTTACCCCGCGACCAACATTCTCCTGCTCTCCCGGAATACCGAGATAACGGGCAGAAGCACCGGTAGAGATAATAATCGATTCAGCCTCAAGTTCACCAATGCCTCCGACTTTCACCTTAAATGGCGGCTTGCTGAAGTCCACTTCCTCCACCCAGCCATTCTTGAATTCCGCTCCAAAACGCTCCGCTTGCTTCCGCATGTTGTCCATTAATTCCGGACCCATAATGCCCTGCGGGAAACCTGGAAAGTTTTCAACCTCCGTGGTTGTTGTCAGCTGGCCTCCAGGTTGAAGACCTTCGATAACCAACGGGTTCAGGTTGGCACGAGCCAGGTATATTGCTGCTGTCAAACCTGCAGGTCCGGTTCCGATCACAATGGTTCTGTATTTAGACATATAGATACAGCCTCCTTGATAAGGTTGAGAGTATGTTGACTGGAAAACTTCTAGAGTGATATGACGAAGCCTATTCGTTAAGTTTACCCGTTTTTCAGGCAATTGTATCCTTCATGAAATTCCGATCTTTCTCAAACTGTCTCTAAGCGCATGGTATCACTAATCTATACGGGCAACTAGGAACATGGTACGTGTCATTCCAGAATAAACTATACTGTTGGCGGGATGCTTCCACATACCCGGACAATTTGCCGTGCATATTTGCTAACGGTTGAAGCCGATATGCCGTATCGTTCCGCTATGCTTTGATAGGTAACGGGACGACTGTGAATTTTGGCAGCCAAATATTCCAGTCCCGCAGCCCAGCCTTCAATTTGTTTGGTACCCGGCACTTCAGGATGCACCCTGGATACATAGTCCGTCCAGATCCGCTCCATCTCCTGCTGCAGCTCCGCTTTTGCTTCAGTCATCTGCAGAGCACGTTCCACAACAGCTTGCCAATGCGAAGTGGTTTCAGACTTGGCTTGTTCTGTGCTTGACTGGACCTTCTGAAATGGTTTTACAGCCGCTCCAGCTACCGGTTGCTGATCATGGGACTTGCGCTGATCCTGCTCTTGCATATGAAGTCCGTTCAAAACGGCCTCAGCAGCAGCGATCAGATCCTGATCTTCTTCAGGCTCCTGGATAAAAGATTGCAGTGCCTGCTGCACTTCATAATCGCCGATCATCGCCAGAGCATGAATGACCTGAAGCTTGGTCGCACGATCTCCATGGCGCAGCGCCCAAAAGAACGATGAACGGATGAGCGGGTCATTTTTCATCTCTTCCGGTATGCCACTGCCATAGTTCTCCCATTGTCTGAACTGCTCGTCAAAAGGCAGATGGTAGTGATAGCTAAGCTTCTCTGGCTCCAGTTCCCCTTGCCGAACCGCATCAAGACCGGACAGATAGAACTTGGACACCTCTGACCCCGGATCAAGCTTGGACACATGGCGCCACAAGCGCTCAGCAACATCGTAGCGCTCCGTATTATAAGCTGCCACAGCCGCATAATGAGCTAGTGCCGGATCGGCTGCCGTCTCTTCATCCTTTAGCAGTCGGCGGAAATGGACATAGGCCGAATCGTGCTGACCAAGAATCCCCATCGTGGTGGCCAGCTTATACACTTGCTCCTGCTGGAAAGGCATGATGACACGCAGTTTTTTAATTAAAAGCAGCACTTGATCGGCCCGATTCTCATTCTGGTGAAAGATCGCAAGATTACACAGGGCATGCAAATTCCCCGGCTCCTGCTCTAACACCTCCGCAATCGTCTCTCTCGCCTTGGGGAACAGCCCCATATAGTAGTAGGCAAGGGCAAGATTGTTCCGGGCTGCCAAATAGTCAGGATAATCAGGTGACATGCCCTCCAGAAGCTCGGCCGCCTGTGCGAATTTCCCTTCTTCAAGGAGTTCTCTCGCCTGATCATGCTCAACCACACCTTTGCGGGATTTGATCCGGTTCAGTTTGGCCGGCCGATCCAGCTCATAATACAGAAGTTCCATCATTTCTTCGGCTTCCGTCATGAACTGCCCCTGAGGGTCCTCCTCCAAATACGTAACAAGTGCCTTCTCCGCTTCCTCAAACCGATCCATATTCGCATAATTGTTCGCCATATAGAAATAACATTCCGTCATCGACGGATCTACCACATCCAGCACATGCGCCAGAACGGCATTGGAAGCCTCGTAATCTCCCTTCTCAGATAATATACCCGCCATATTGCAATGATTCACCGGGTTCTCCGGTTCATATTCAACAGCTTTACGAAAATATTTTAATGCCTTGTCAACATGATTACGGTCCAGCGAGCGGACAGCTCTCTCGAAAAAGAAAGAAGCATCCAAGTGAATCGGTATAATATTGGCAAGGTGTCCCTCTGCCCGCACTAGCTTGCCCTTCATCTTCCAAGGCACCTCCTCTTTGCTTTCATTCATACTCTCCAGTATACCACATCTGGAGGCGGTCTTCTCAACATGTAGTTTCAAGAGCTTTATGCAAAAATTGCACAAAAAAAGATGCCATTCCGGCATCATTTTCGGATGAAATGGCATCTTTTATGTAATATGGACTATTTCTTCGAAAAATGGTGATACACCCGATTCATAACTTCATGGCCATCGTCGGTGAAAGTGTAATATTTATCGTCTTTCGAAACGGTGTCATGAAGTTGACCAGTACAACCTTGCACTTATCCGGCAGCTTCGCTTCGCGCACCGTTGCAGCCAGATGGCCCATCTCGCCTCCGGTCAGCTCAATCCAGTCCTCTCCACAGGAATAACGGAGCATGCCACCCTTCCACAAATAATGGCCTCCATCTGTCTCCAGCAGTTCGCCCGAAGACAGCTCCCCCTCATCTCCGAATACGAAGGACAACTGCATCATGATCTCCTCTGGCTCGGCGCCTGACAGTTCCAGCTTCCACCCCTTCTCTGTCTGTACAACCTCCGCCTTCGTACGGAATGTCTGTTCATGGGTGAGTTCTCTGTTCTGGTGAGGCAATACATACCACGGACTGGTAGCAGTCCCCACTGTCTCAGGCAGCTCACTTGCGGGAATTGGAGCATAATACCCCTTCTTCTGCTCACCCGTCAGACGGTATCCTTCGCCTGCGGACAATCGGTCCATCTGCTGCATCGGCACATAACCTGGATTGAAATAGGAAGCGAGCTGAACAGCCAGCAGACGCACCGCACCATGTCTAAGAGCAAAAAAGGAAGGTACTTCCGTCATAATCGTCACACTTGTATTTTGAGAGCGGATACGTGCAACAGGTGCGCCAAAGTCTGTATGCATCCGGCTATGAGAGATGTGTCCATGATGGCCTGCCGAAGCCATCTGCTGTAAGTAGCCGGCTCGCGTAAAGTGTTCGTTCAGCATGATCTCATATTTCTCAGGCAGTTCATCCTCCACCTCGCATGCCTGCTGCAACTCCGGCTCCAGCAATAACCGGATGAGCGCATTCACTGAACAGACACCGGGGTCTGTCAATGAATTACCCGCCCAATTCGCCATGCGGGCAAAGAGCGGATCATTGTCCACCCGGGCAAGAATGGCATAAGGCAGGTAATAAGGAGACAGATCATGAAAACTGCCCAAATCCTGACGACCCGAGTAATCCGTAACAATCTCGCCTGTAGGATGTACGAGATATACCATCATGCGCAAATTGAGTCTAACCGGCTCAAGAAGTTCAGGTCGATTCAACAAGCGAGCCGCATGGATTAACATGATGTCGCTAACCGCGTTATAGATTCCATTGCTCCGTTCAGTCCACTCCCCGTCCGGGGTAATATCCATTCCTTCTACCAGCCACTGCTCTGCACGCTTCACAGCTTCCTCCAGGCCAAACAGCTGATGCAGGAATCCGAGAGCCGCACATAACACCCAGCGATGGTTCGGCGTATGGCACCCTCCCGTTAGCATGACTGGTACGGTTCGCTCCAGGAACAGCCGCATGTTGTCCAGCACAGGCTGCAGTTTCTCCCACGCCTGGTGCTGAAGCAGCTGGTACAGCTGGGCATATCCCACAACGACAAATGCCGTGTCCGGAGGAGAGTGATAGTTGGTCCAGCCCGGTGATATGGAGCCATCTTCGTGCTGATTACGGAGCACAAACTCCGTTGCCAAAAGAAGACGGTCTAACAACTCTTCATTCCGATAATAGATAGAGTCTGGATTGGCAAGCGCTGCCCCCCAGTAACACATATCCGTAGGTGTTCCGGTCGTATGATTGACCCAGGCGATACCTGTATATGGATCTATTGTTCCCCCGTAGTACCGGCTATTCGGATCCAGCACCTGCCGAGACAGGCCTCTTTCCACCACCTTGTCATTGCTATCCACCAGTTGTTTGTACATGTGCTTCCCCTCCAAACTGAGTATTTGCGCGTGTCTGGGCTGGATCGCCAAAGAAACAGCCGCAGCACACTCATCCTGCGCGCGGTCTGTTTCCATCATCATATTCCCTCCCTTGCCCCATCCATCTTCTTCATCAGCAGTTCATGACTCTGGTGAATTTCTTCTGGTGTGCAGGCCGATTTCAATTCATACACCTTGACCCTTGCTCGGCGGATCATGGGCAGGTAGGCATCGTAGAAACTCATGTCCTTACTGTGTACATACGGACACCAGTGGTCCGAAAGGCCAAGTGTCTCATGAATATGAACGCCTACAATCTCATCCATCAGCCCTTGCATTTCACCAACGCTGTCATAGAGACCCAAGCGATCCATCATGATGGCATGCCCGGTATCATACCAGATGCCGACCGGAGCTCCATGAAGAGCCTCAATAATGGTCTTGGCTTCAGCCAGCGTAGGAATCTGCTGAGGTCTGGAGCGGGTCTCGATACCGAATTGGACATTCAGACCTTTAGCAGCAGCCTGATTGCATACTTCATCCAGACTGTGGATGATCTGCTGCACGTAGCCGGAGCTGAGTTCCTGCCGCCGTTCCATGAATTCCTCCCATTTCCTGCGATACTTTGAAGAATCTCTCCCCTCGTCGTTATACAGCTGTCCAAGCTCCTTGCTGATCTCCTCAGGGATGGGGACCTCACCGGGGTGTACAACAACCGCTTCTGCACCATAACGGTGGGCATACTCTGCCGAACCGACAAGCAGCTGAATGGCCTTTTGACGTTTGGTTTCATCCTCAAATCCGAGCAACTCCGAGTCTGTACCATAATCCGGATCTGCGACATGAGGAAATGTATTGTGAACACTGGAAATGCCAATCTCCCCGCGCTCAATCATCGGCTCAATGGACCTTAGCATTTCCTTTGTTACATTGTAGTTAAGTTCAACACGGCGGAAGCCAAGCTCGGCAATTTCCCGGATCATGGCTTCTCCCACCTGATGACGCTTAATGTTCCAGCATGTCGAAAACGAATATTCACCCTTGTCTTTTTGCTGCATACGAGCCCACTCCTCCTTCCACTGTTGCAACATATAAGTTTAATTGGCTTCGAATCACCCTTTTACTGCTCCAAGCATGGCACCACTGACAAAATATTTCTGCAGCCATGGATAGACGAGCAGGATCGGTACTGTAGCAAATATAACCGTCGCAGCCTTAAGGCTTTCCGGTGTGAGTGGCGCACGGTTGGCACCCTCCATCTGTGTCAGTTCGCTCACCATATTGTTCTGCACCATTTGGAACAGCTTGAGCTGCAGTGGATACAGCTGCGGATCGTTAATATACATTAGGGAATCCTGGAATCCATTCCAGCGACCCACCGCATAGAAGAGAGACAAGGTAGCCATCACCGGCATCGAGAGTGGAAGTATGATTTTAAACAATGTATGAATGTGCGAGCTGCCATCAATCTCTGCCGACTCCTCCAGACTCTCTGGAATGCCATTGAAGAAGGAGATCAGGATAATCAGGTTAAACGGACTGACCAGTCCCGGCAAAATCAGTGCCCATACCGAATTCAGCAAGTGCAGATCACGAATCAGCAAATACTCTGGAATGATGCCTCCGCTGAAGAACATCGTAATGATGATCACGTACATAAAGAGCTTGCGGCCCTTCATCTTTTTCTTGGTCAGCGGGTATGCGGCAGCAATGGTAAACACCATGCATAGCACCGTAGTCGCAATCGTCAATAGTGTAGTGTAACCAAGGGAATAGAGCATGGAATGGTCGGAAAACACTTTGACGTATGCATCCCAATTGAACTCCTTAGGAAATAAGGTCACTTCTCCAGATGTAATTGCACGGTTGGAGCTGAATGATATCGCAATCGTGTGCAGGAAAGGAGCCAGACAGAACACGACAAACAAGGTTATAAAGGAGACATTAACGATATCAAAAATCCGATTTGAGGTGCGTTCACTCATATGCGCACAACTCCTTTACTGATGGTCTACAGAAAAAGCAGGTTTTTGTCCTTTGTACGTTCTCTTCCTCTACAAAATCCCTTCACCCGTAACCTTTTTCGAAATAAAGTTGGAGCCTAGCACAAAAATAAGACCTACAACCGCCTGGAACAGTCCGACCACGGTTGCCAATGTGTACTGTCCGGATTCCAGACCCATCCGGTATACGAAGGTGCTGAGTACATCTGAATATTCACGCACCGCTGTGTTCCCGATAATATAAGGGCGATCAAATCCAATCGTGACCATGTGCCCCAGATTAAGAATAAGCAAGGTTACAATCGTGGGCTTGATGCTTGGCAAGGTAATATGCCAGATCTTTTTGAGACGCGTTGCTCCATCAATCTCAGCTGCTTCAAACAGTTCCTTGTTCACGCCGGTCAGCGCAGCAAGATACAGGATGGTTCCCCACCCAGCGCTTTGCCAAACCCCGGTAAACAGGTAGGTTACAAGCCATGGATTTTTCTCCGTCAAAAATGGAATGGGGTTTAGCCCCATGCTCTCCAGCACACCGTTCACCATACCTGATTGGTTACCGAACAGCTGGTATACGATTCCCCCGATAATCACCCATGAAATGAAATGAGGAATGTACAGAATGGTCTGCGACAATTTTTTGAACCATTTAAACCGAATTTCATAAAGCATGATTGCCAAAATGATTGGAGCAGGAAACGATACGATCAGATCAAGGAAATTGAGCATAAAGGTATTGCGCAGGGTGGTGTAGAAATCCCGCATCGCGAATACCTCGCGAAAAGCATCAAAACCGATCCATTCACTGCCGCCAATGCCCTGAAACAGGTTGAAATCCTTAAAGGCGATCTGTACACCGTACATCGGTCCATAGCGAAAGATCACGAAGTAAATTAGGGGTAGAGAAATCAATGCGTACAATTGCCAGTACCTCTTCAAGTATGGGGTCATGTCTATCTCCTCCAATCCGCGAGGACACGCAGTGCCGCCTAAGTTGACGGCACACGTCCCTTCAGAAATTATGCGGTAACTTCAGTACGTTGTATCACTTGTTGTTGTAAAGGTACTTATTTGGCAGCAAGCTCCTGAACCGCCTGCTCAAGTTCTTTCTTCAGCTCTTCGCCGCCAAGTGACATGTAATCACTCATTTCCCGTTCATAAACCGCTTCAAATTCTTCCGGCTTCGCCATCGCTGTTTTGACAATAATGACATTGAGTTTATCTTTGAGTGCCGTGCCGTATTTCATTTCTGCCTCAATTGGCTTATCGAAAATGATCGGTCCTACCGTGTCCGTATTGGCGATATCAATGGACTGCTTCAACATTTCCTGATTGTTCTGCGGGAATCCCATGACCCAAGCTTTTTCATTCATGGCCTGGTCGCCAACATTTTTGCCGTTCGAGATAATAGCTGTATCCCCTGCATTGAAAAGACGATCCTTGGCTTCCTGCGAAGCATCCTCTTTGACAACCGGAATGCCGTCAACCAGTTCGTAGTTCTCGCCTTCCACACCATTGAGGATATCCACCAGATTATTGTCAGAGGCCATCCAATCCAAATATTTAACGGCTTCCACAGCACGCTTGCTGCTCTTCGGAATCATAATGTACATGCCGTTAGATCCATAACGGGATTTAATATGTTTGTTGTCTACATTGGGGTTGGTATATGCATCGACCGGAACCAGGTTGCTGCCCTCCACATTTTTGCGCAGGTTGTCCAGGGTTCCATCCGCATAGAAGATGGCATCGACGTCTTCAGACCAGTAGCCGATGTTACCGTTCTGCACGTCCTTGGCCAGTTGGGTTTTGTCTTCATCCAGACTGAAGTCTTTGCTGATTAAACCTTCGTTGTACAGCTTATTCAAGAACTTCATGGCATCTTTGAAGCCCTCGTGCAGAGGCAGCTCAAAGCGCTGAGCATATGTCAGATCGCCACTAACCGGCTTGATAAAAGAGTAAATCAGGGTTTCAAATTGTGCTGGAGCCAGTGCCATGCCCATTGGAATGTTTTTGCTGCCAAGTTGGCCAGGGTCCTTCTCTTTAAACGCTTTTAAGGTTGTATATAGTTCATCCGTCGTCGTAGGTAGCGGCAATCCCAGTTTATCCAACCAATCCTGACGAATGTACGAGCTGTATCGGCCTGTAATCGCACGTTTGCCCGGGATAGCGAATTGCTGGCCTTCCAGTTGGCCAAATTTCAATGTATCCTCGCCCAGAAATTTTTTGAGGTTCGGTCCGTATTGATCCAGCAGTTCGCCGACATCCGTCAGACCTCCCTGCTGGGCATAGCGATAGAAAACACTTGAATCATATACAAAAACAATATCGGGAACATCGGTATTACTGGCCATGAGAACATTCAGCTTTGTCACTTCTTCCGAGCGCTGAATCGGTACGAATTGTACATCAATATTGTTCGGGTCACCGAATTTCTCCTGCACCAGTTTTGATAAGTAGTTGTTCGTAATGGTGTAAGGTGAAGGACTGTTACCACGATCAAACACTTCCACTTTCAAGGTGACACGCTCGCCATTGCCTGAAGCATTGCCGTCTGCCCCGCCTTGTTCCGATGCGGATGAACAGCCGGCCAGCAAGGAAACTCCCATTACCATCGTAAGCGCTAGTCCTACCCATTTCTTTAGACTCCCTTTGGTTGTTTTTCCTGTCATTTGTGTCATCTCCTTTGCCCTTGTGTGAATGGTTAAATCCTGCCCAGAGTATTCCATACCTCTCCTGACATTGGCAACAAACTCGTTTCGTAAACGCTTACATAAGGATAATGGTTTATCCCTAGTGACGATTTTCGTACACTGACTATTTTCATGGCTCCCTTGTCCAATGCGAGCAGCCATCGTTATTTGGCAATGACCCAGCCCAACTCACCTGCATTCGGACCACAATAAACCATTTTCACACACTGCCTATATTCGTAATCGTGCAACAAACAGGAATAATTAGGATTCTTCCGCCAAAGTAATAAGCTTCGGTCAGAATTAGGTTCGTTTTAACAGCAAAAGGGCGGATTCCCTGCATGACGCTCTCCTGGCGGAGAGCGCCTGCACGAATTCCACCCTGTGCATATCCTGATGTAATAAACTCTATCTCTGTTTATCTCTTTCACTTCATCATTCGTCCGCTGGATGCTCCCGCTTTAATCGGCGATAATCCCCTGGCGTAATACCTGCCACCCGCTTGAATACACGGCCAAGCGTAATTCCATTAGCATATCCGACCTTTAAGGCAATGTCCTGTAGTGAAAGATCGGTATTGATAAGAAGCCGCTCGACTTCCTTCATCCGCAGCTCGGTTACGAAGTCTACAAACTTCATGTTAAACTCGGTTTTGAACAAATAACTGGCATGTTTTCCCGAAATCTGGAATCGGTCGCTCAGATGCTTCAGCGAAAGATCCGGATTCGCAAATTGTTCTTCAATATACGTTTTCATCTCATTGACCAGTGCCCTATAACTCTTCGTTTCGGTTACAGATACATAGGTTCTGAACAGATCGGTCAGGTCATCGAACAGGATGGTTTTAACATCCTCCAGGGTCTCGGCCTCTTCCATCGACTTTAACCACTTGTTCATGTTATCTTCTGATAATTTCTCCTGTAATTCCTCCGACATCATCGCCACTTCGCGGCGAAGCATCTGCAGCATGGCCTCAATTAAGGAGAGTATGTCGTCATCAGGCAGCATGTTACGCTCAAACGCCGTGAAAATCTCCTCCAGTTGGTCCCGCCACTGGCCGCTCGACATTCGAAATCGCTTCACAAAGTCGGCTATCATCTGCAAATACGTGTAGGTCTCCAGCAATTGCTGAGATGTATCACCAGACCCGGCAAGAACCACATCCCCATTCATCAGAAGCTTGCGCTGCATTACGGCTTCGGCAGCTGTATACGATTCCCGGATCGCCCTCATTCCCTCAGCAATCGGCCCGATCCCGAAGCTGAGGGAGATGCGGAGATTTTGTTCTACCCAGGACCTGAATTCTTCCGCTACTGCACGAATCTGTTTTGTCATATCTTCACTATGCGTTGTGGACTGAAAAAGTATTGCAATACGATCCGCACTCATCCACTCCATCCAGCACTGCATCCCTGTATTGCGTGTAAGTTCCTGCAGAACGTTCATGAGTGCGAATTTTAACGTATTTTGCTCGCCTCGCGTATATCGTTCCTGGAACCCCTTCTCATAACGATTGATTTCACCCAATACAACAGTAAAACGTGATGATTGATCAACGTCTGTTAACGGGGAAAGCTCCTTCAATCGTTCTGTGGCACGATCCAAATGCTCGCCTTGCAGCAGATCGTTGAACAGCTTGCTGCGCTGCAGCAGCGCATTTTCCCTGCTTTTCTCGTCATAATCCATCATGTGGTTGATCAGGTTTTCCAGCACACCATCAATCAACTTCATTTCATCAATATGTGAGCCTGATTGCTCCAAAGCCCTAATCTGATGGGCCTCAATTCGGTTCATGATGATCTGAATGGGTTTATAGTTGCGACGTGTAATATAGACAATATAAATGATGGCGCAGACGACGGTAAGGGCTGCGATGAACACCCACACGTAGGAAATTACCGATACCCAGCCAAACAGATTCCCCTCCTTAATGCCACTATGGAGCGTCCATCCAAGTCTTTCGAGGTAAAGAGTATTTAATTGTTTTCCTCCCTCAGCACCATCACTGTCTGAATGCGCATTATATACAGTCTCACCCTTTTGATCCAGGACGGCCATGAAGGAAAGCTGTCCATTGACCATGCTGTCGATACTCTGCTCAATACTGCTCATTTTGATATTAATAACGAGCACACCATCGGTGCCAAAAGGCAGGGGCATGTCCTTGTTAACCGTGAGTACACGGATAGGGGTACGCTGAACCGATTCAACATCGTATACCCTGATGGGCTGCCAACCTGGCGTGAGAGAGCCAGACCTAATTTGATTGATCCATTCCCGATCTGCAAAGCTATCTATTTCCCTTGATCCGCTTGACGTTAAAGCGCTATCATTTTTCTTGTCATATAAATATATGGATTGAATCCACGAGGAGGAATTCGTTAGTTCCCGCAAACTCTGAGCAATGGTATACACTGTATCCTTGCTTGGCTGTCCTTGATTATTGAAATAAAGCTTATAGGCCTGTTCACTCTGTACCGCCTCTGTTACCGACAGTTCAATATCGCGAATAGTGCGGTCCAGGCTGTCCGCCAGATAACTGGAGGAGATACGGTCTGCCTTTCTCGTTTCCTCCCTGGAGATGTCATTAATGAAAACAAAAGCGATAAAAATGAGTATGGCCACGGTAAGGAAAAAAATAGGAAAGTACGAAAATAGTAACCGATAATACCAAGTACGGGACAATAGACCCCACTCCTCACTCCACCATGCCAATATACATCAGCCGTGGTTCTACTGTTCATCACATTATATGCTGTCATCCCTCTGGGGTTGGCGCACTCTCGATAACTCCGATAGATACAATTTGATGTTATTATAGCACAAGCTTCAGAACAGCCAAGTAAGGAATTACAGCAGCAATGGATTCAGGTACAAAAACAAAAAAACCGTGCTGAGCAGCTAACTACTCAAACACGGACCAGCCAATCTGGATGAACATACTTAGATGCCCGAATCCTTAAACAGTGTAGCCATGGAACCGCCATCCACAATAATGCGAACCGCTCGTGCCAGCATCGGGGCAACAGGCAGCACTTTGAAGCATTCTGGATGGTCATCCGGCAGCGCAATGGAATCTGTGACAACAACCTCGGCAATGGATGGATGATTAAGCTTGCTCAGTGCACCATCTGAGAATAGACCGTGTGTTGCACATACATATACATTTTTGGAACCGCGTTCCTTTAACCCTTCAACAACATTCAAAATCGTTGTTCCGGTATCAATCAAATCTTCAATGATAATCGGTGTCCGTCCTTCTACATCTCCAATCACATGTGTAATGATGGATTCGTTGTGGCTCGGACGCTTTTTGATCATAATGGCAAAAGGGGAATCCAATCGATTCGCCAGCTTCTCCGCCATGGAAGCCCGTCCTGCATCCGGGGATACAACTACCGGATTTTCGATACCTTTGCTGAGCAGGTATTCACTAATCAGATCAAGCGATGTCATATGATCGACAGGAATATTGAAGAAGCCCTGAATCGCTGCCGCATGCAGATCGATCGTCACTACCCGGTTGGCGCCGGCTGTGGTTAAAACATCCGCCACCATCTTGGCCGAGATCGGCTCACGCGGTGCAGACTTACGCTCCTGACGGGCATATCCGTAATAGGGAACAATAATGTTTACTGTGCGGGCGGAAGCCCTTTTGGCCGCATCAATCATAACGAGCAGCTCAACAAACAGCTCATTAATTGGATGAGACAGTGACTGTACCAGAAACACATCGCAGTTACGGATGGTTTCTTCGTAATGAACGTATATTTCTCCGCTCTTGAACCGGGACAGCTTGATCTTGCCCAACTGTACACCCAGCTTATCACATACCTGCTCTGCCAGCTTGGGGTTCGATGAACCGGAAAAAATACGTAACGACTGTTGCATAATGCCCCTCCCGAGGGTTAATGTCCCTATATAATCCCTTATTGTACAAGGTTATTTCCTAACCTCATTATACCCCACTGTCTTATACATTTAAAGGAACGAACGAGCGACGGCGGCTTTCAAAAACAGCAACCTCCGTACAGCCCAGCTCATGTAGGAGTTTTTCGGCTTCAGGCAAATGTTCACCCAGTTTCAGCGGATCATGTGCATCGGAGCCAAGCGTGAGAGGAATCCCCAGCTTAATGGCCTTCGTGAGCATCCGGCGGCCAGGGAACATCTCAGCGCATGGCTTCGATAATCCGGACGCATTAAGCTCCATGGCGCAGCCGCTCTTCGCTATGGATTGCAAAGCTGCATCTTCCAGTGCTATACGCTCTTCCGTCTGCTCCGGTGAGGGAGCGAAACCAAAACGCTTGATGACGTCTGTGTGACCCATAATATCATACATGCCCGTTGCAGCTGCTTTACCTACGGCATCATAATATTGACGGTATACTTCCAGAACATCTTTGCCTTCCCAGTGATGGGTCTGGCGGAAGTCGGTAATATCCCATTCCCCGAGAAAATGAACTGAACCGATGACATAGTCCCATGGATAACGCTCAATGATTGACCGGATTTCATTCTCCCAGCCTTCAATGTAATCCCCCTCCAGACCAACACGTACATCAATCTGTCCGCGATACCGCTCTTTCAGGGAGAAACACTCCTCCACATAACGAGGCAGCTCGTCCATAGGCATCGCCATTTCGGGATAATAACTGGCAGGGTCTACATGCAGTAAAGGCATGTGATCAGACAGCCCAATCTGGGACAGTCCAATCTCCACGCCTCGCTGCACATACGCCTCCAGCTTGCCCACGGCATGACCACAGCGCTCATGGTGTGTGTGATAATCTATGCGCACTGGAGTACCCCCTAATCGCGGCGAGGCCGTTCATGACGGCGGCTCAGCTCGGCCATAATGTCGTCCAGCGGCAGCTTGCGCTCTTGCAGCAGAACGAGCAAGTGATACATCAGGTCACTGACCTCCAGACGAAGCTCGTCATTATCTTTATTTTTGGCAGCGATGATGGTCTCGGACGCTTCTTCACCGATTTTTTTCAGTATTTTATCAACGCCCTTGTCAAAAAGGTATGTTGTATACGCGCCCTCCGGACGTTCACGTTCACGTTCAGCAATGACGGATTCAAGTTCAGCGAGCACATCGAAGCGACCTTCCGCTTGTGAACCTGCAGAGTTTGCATTTGCTTCTTTTCCGTCATGTTCTACAGATTTCTGAGGCAGTCCCACGATTTCATTGTGGAAACAAGTTACCTCTCCCGTATGACAGGCAGGCCCGTTTGGTTTAACCTCCACAAGCAGCGTGTCACCATCACAATCATATTTCAGTGAAGTAATTGTCTGAACATTTCCCGAGGTAGCACCTTTGTGCCACAGTTCCTGACGTGAACGTGACCAGAACCAGGTTTCTCCGGACTCCAGGGACAATTTTAGCGACTCCCGATTCATGTAAGCCATCATCAATACTTGGCGTGTCTCGGCATCCTGCACAATCGCAGGTACCAGCCCGTCACTCCAGCGAATGTGCTCTACAACCTGCTCCAGGGATAAGCGCTCCCTGATCTCGTTACTTACATTACTCACGGATCTCCACCCCTTGTTCTCTCAAATGTTGTTTTAACGCCGGAACGGCGATTTCTTTATAATGAAATATCGTTGCCGCGAGTCCGGCATCTGCTTTGCCCGCCGTAAACACATCGTAGAAATGGGATTCCTTGCCCGCGCCGCCTGAAGCAATAACAGGAATACGCACCGATTCGGATACAGCCGCAGTCAGCTTCAGATCGAATCCATCTTTGGTTCCGTCCGCATCCATGCTGGTCAGCAAAATTTCACCTGCTCCCAGGGCTTCTGCCTGTTTCACCCATTCCAAAGCCTTGATTCCTGAAGGTTTCCGTCCCCCATGAGTGTAGACCTCCCACTCACCCCAGGCTTCATTGTACTTGGCGTCTACCGCCACCACGATACACTGGGAACCGAAGCGGCGAGCCCCATCGGCAATCAGCTGAGGGTTTAGCACCGCAGCCGTGTTGACTGCAATTTTGTCCGCACCCGCACGTAGAATGCGCTTCATGTCTTCGACTTTGGAGATGCCACCACCTACAGTAAAGGGAATGGCGATCTCGCCAGCGGTCTGCCGCACCACTTCCTCCATCGTTTCGCGACCTTCCACGGAAGCCGAAATATCGAGAAATACCAGTTCGTCTGCACCCTCACGGTCATACAGTGCCGCCAGCTCAACCGGATCACCCGCATCGCGGAGATTCACGAAGTTAACGCCTTTAACAACCCGGCCGTCCTTCACGTCCAGACAGGGGATAATTCTTTTTGCCAGCATACGCCTCTTCCTCTCTACCCGATTCCTTTACTTGTTAACTGCGCGCACCGCTTCGGACAGATCAATGCTGCCGGTATATAGCGCCTTACCAACGATTGCTCCTCCGATCCCATCATCCGCATGGCGGCTCAGACGAAGCAGATCATCCATAACACTTACACCTCCGGAAGCAATAACGTTACGTCCGCTCGCCTTGGCCAGAGAAACAATGGCTTCCACATTCGGTCCCTGCATCATGCCATCACGGGAAATATCGGTGAAGATAAACGTCTCGGCACCAAATGCAGCGAGTTCCTCCGCCAGTACTTCAGCCTGCACCTCTGAAGTTTCCAGCCATCCGCGAGTAGCCACATAACCGTTTCGGGCATCAATACCGATCGCCACTTTGTCTCCGTAACGTCCCAATACCTCTTCGGTAAACGCTCGATCTTCAATCGCCGCCGTTCCGATAATAAGTCGGCTGACCCCAAGACCCAGCAAGCGTTCTACATCAGCTACCGTACGTAGTCCCCCGCCTACCTGAACAGGCACGTTCACTGCGGATGCAATGCGCCCGATCAGCTCGTCATTTACGGGGTGACCCGCTTTTGCACCATCCAGATCGACCAGATGAACATATGTACCGCCTTGCTTCTCCCAAGAAAGGGCAACTTGCACCGGGTCATCATTATATACCGTCTCCTGATTGTAATCTCCCTGCACCAGTCTTACACACTTGCCGTCCCGGATATCAATTGCCGGATATATGATAAAAGATGACATACAAGGCCTCCTGATTTGTTCTTAATGGTTTATACAACTACATGAGTATTGCTGCTTAACTACTGGTTTCGGTTTGGATAAGACTGCCCTATCCGTACCTGTGTTCAACTATGGCCGATCCCTGTCCAGAAAACCTCTACTTACCCCTGATCAGGCTTATCCGTCAGGGCAAGAAAATTACCCAGCAGCTTCATGCCAAGTTCGCCGCTCTTTTCCGGGTGAAACTGCATGCCGAAATTGGTTCCTCTGCCGACAATGGCAGTAACCGGATGGCCGTAATCCGTGACGGCAAGCAGATCACTTTCCACTTCAGTACGTGCATGATAGGAATGGACAAAATAAACATGGCCGGCTTCAAGCCCACTGAAAAGTGGATTTTCCGGGTGAAGAAACTCTAGCCGATTCCACCCCATGTGAGGGACCTTCAATTCTCCTGGTGCGAAACGCACCACTTTTCCTGGCAAAATATCCAGCCCCGTATGCTCCCCATGCTCCTCACTGGAGCTAAAGAGAAGCTGCATGCCCAGACAGATGCCGAGCAGTGGCTTCGGTCCAGCTGCCGCTTCTTTCACTACAGCGTCCAGTCCATTCTCCCGCAAATGCACCATTGCATCACCAAATGCACCGACGCCGGGCAGTATGACACCATCTGCACCCAAAATTGCTTCCCGGTCACCGGTCACCAGCGCTTCATAGCCAAGACGTTCGACCGCTTTGCCGACGCTGTGCAGGTTCCCCATACCGTAATCGACAATTGCAATCGCCATCGTCTACAGCACTCCCTTCGTGGAAGGCACACCTGTTACACGCGGATCAATCATCGTTGCTTCATCCAGTGCACGTCCCAATGCCTTGAAGATTGCTTCAATCATGTGATGTGTGTTCTGCCCGTAATGTACAATGACATGCAGCGTAATCCGCGCCTCCAATGCCAGTTTCCACAGGAATTCATGAACCAGTTCCGTGGAGAAGCTGCCCACTTGCTGGGATGGATACTCCGCACGATACTCGAAGTGAGGTCTGTTGCTTACATCGATGACAACTTGAGCAAGTGCCTCATCCATCGGTACAAAAACGCTGGCATACCGTTTGATACCCCGTTTGTCTCCCAATGCTTCACGAAGGGTCTGACCCAGGCAGATCCCGATATCCTCTACGGTGTGATGATCGTCAATATCAATGTCTCCACGTGCCTGTACGTTCAGATCGAACTGTCCGTGCTTCGTGAACAGATCCAGCATATGGTTCAGGAAAGGAACGTCCGTTTCAATGGTCGATTGTCCGGTTCCGTCCACAGCAAACGCCAATTGAATGTTCGTTTCGTTCGTCTTGCGATCAACCTCTGCCTGGCGCACAGCACCTTTATTTTCAAGTTTCACACCATTATTCTGCTTATCCATTGTCCGATTCCGCCTTTCCTTCCTGTTCTAACCGTACAGCGATTGCACGGGCGTGTCCTTCAAGCCCCTCATGGCGGGCCAGTTCTATGATAGCCGCTCCGTTATGGAGCAGGGCTTCCTTGCTATAGTAGATTAAACTCGATTTTTTAATAAAATCATCCACATCCACCGGAGAACTGAACCGGGCTGTTCCGTTGGTCGGAATAATGTGGTTCGGTCCGGCAAAATAATCTCCTACCGGCTCCGAGCTGTATGGGCCAAGGAAGATCGCGCCGGCATTTTCAATCCGGCCAGCGTAAGCCATCGGCTCCTGCACCAAAATCTCCAGATGCTCTGGTGCAAGCCGGTTCACCACGTCGATTCCTTCATCAATGGAATCGACCACAATAATCGCGCCATACTGCTCCACGGATGCAGCAGCGATAGCCTTCCGCGGCAGCGCCTCAAGCTGGCGCGACACTTCGGCCTGCACGGCTTCCGCCAGCACGGCCGAGGTCGTGACGAGAATGGCCGATGCCATCTCGTCATGTTCCGCCTGCGACAACAGGTCCGCGGCGACATACACCGGGTTCGCCGTTTCATCGGCGAGTACCACGATTTCACTCGGCCCGGCGATACTGTCGATATCGACCGCGCCGTACACCTCTCGCTTCGCGAGCGCCACGTAAATATTGCCCGGTCCACAGATCTTGTCGACCGGTGCAATGCTTTCCGTGCCGTAAGCGAGGGCGGCGATCGCCTGTGCGCCGCCAACCCGATACATCTCGTTCACGCCTGCTTCCGCAGCAGCCACGAGAATGTACGGATTAATGCCTTCGCCACCGTTGGTCGACGGCGGCGTCACCATAACAATTTCCGGCACTCCTGCAACCTGTGCCGGAATCACATTCATCAGCACTGACGAAGGATACGCTGCTTTGCCGCCAGGTACATATACGCCGACCCGCTTCAGCGGTCGGATCACCTGGCCCAGCAGACTGCCGTCCGGCTGCCAATCCATCCACGAGTTGCGTTTCTGTTTCTCGTGGAACGCACGAATGTTAGCGGCGGCTTGTCGAATCGCCGTCACGAAGGAAGGCTCTACAGCAGCGTAAGCCGCCTGCAGTTCTTCCTGCGGCACCCGTAGTCCCGCGGCCGTCAGTTTGGTGCGGTCCAGCTGCTCGGTGTAACGCAGCAGCGCCCCATCCCCTTCGCGCCGAATGTCGCTGACGATGCGCCGGACCGTTTCGTTTTGCTCAGGTGTACCATACTCCACTTCACGCTTCAGATCAAATTCCCGTGCAGGTACAATTTTCATGCCCTCTACCTCCCTGGCCCTGTATTCCCGTCATCTATAAGTCGTAATCGGTTCCTCTAATCCTCTTGCCCGATGAACTATCCCTGAAGGTTTCCCGCTGAGATTTCATTGGGCGATGGAATGACCTGCTGTAGCGCATCACATAATGCCTGAATCCGTCCGTTTTTCATCCGATAACTCACCCGGTTCGCAATAAGGCGGCTCGTGATATCCAGAATGCCCGTCATCTCAACCAATCCATTCTCGCGCAGTGTCTGTCCCGTCTCCACCAAATCGACAATCCGGTCAGCCAGCCCAATCAGGGGGGCGAGTTCGATCGATCCGTTCAGCTTAATCACTTCCACCTGCTGCCCTTGTTCGCGGAAATATTGAGATGCAATTCTCGGATATTTCGTTGCCACACGCTGCTGAATACCTGGGGTCCAATCCGGCAATCCAATAACCGACATACGGCACTGTGCGATACCGAGATTGAGCAGTTCGTATACGTCCCGGTTCTCCTCAAGCAGCACATCTTTGCCCACAATCCCGATATCCGCCACACCGTACTCCACATACGTTGGCACGTCCACAGGCTTCGCCATGATGAACTCCATCCCGGCTTCCGGCACTTCAATGACCAGTTTACGCGTGTCGTCCACATCAACGGGAATATCCAGACCCGCTTCACGAAAGAGCTTGGAAGCTTTTTTATAGATCCGGCCCTTGGGCATGGCTACTTTCAAAATATCCGACATCTCAGCGTCCTCCTTGTTCAGCTTGATAGGTGATGACCTGCTCGTAGACGTCCCTTGCTGAACGGTCTGAGCTTGCCCCTGTTGATGCAAAAACCTCTGTTGTAGGTTCTGTTATTTCATGATCTGATAAAAGTTGAGTCACCACGCTTTGTCCGCTGCTGCGCAATCGGGCCGCTTCCGCCAGAGCTTCAGCTCGGCGTGCCTTGTTGTACTGGATAAGTACAGGCTTGTTCTCTTCCATCGTAATGCCATGTACGCCATCAATAATCCGGTTCGTTTTCAATGCAAATCCCGTTGCCGGAAGGGAACGGCCGAACTGCTGAAGCAGATTGTCGTAACGCCCCCCACTGCATACCGGCGATCCAAGCTCTGCCGCATAACCTTCAAATGTCATGCCTGTATAATAGGAGAAATCACCGATCATCGTCAGATCTATCAGTACGTGTTCGGATACACCGTATGCTTCCAGTACCTCAAACACAGCACACAAATGAGCAATCGATTGCGCTGCTTCTACGCTTGCGCTCAGTTCTGCTGCATGTGCACATACTTCTTTGCCACCGCGCAAACGCAGAATGGCTTCCAGTTGTTCTTTCAGTTTTGGCTCCAGATTAAGTTCCTCGATCGATTGACGATAGCCAACATAGTCGCGTCCAAGCAAACCTTCTTTTAGTGCGGCCTGTTGTACCGTCTGCCCTGGAATGACTTCTTCCAGCAAACCGTTTAGGAAACCCATATGACCCATCGCTATTTTAAAAGAAGACACTCCCGCTGCCTGCAGCGAGGCAATCGCGAGCGCAACCACTTCGGCATCCGCCTCTGGAGAGTCATCCCCCACCAGCTCTACGCCTGTCTGGAAAAATTCAGCCTCACGACCTGCTTCTTCTTCAATGGAGCGAAACACATTCGCATGATAGGACAGACGCAGCGGGAGCTGTTCATCTTTTAAAAGGGAAGATACCACTCGCGCAATGGGCGCCGTCAGATCCGATCGCAGTACAAGCGTTGTTCCACGGCTATTCAGCAATTTGAACAATTTGCGATCCGAGGTCGAACTCGCCACACCCACCGTATCGTAATATTCAATCGTTGGCGTCATAATCTGGCGATAACCCCAGCGTTCCATGCATTCCAGTACGTTCCGTTCAATCGTTCTCAGCTTGTTCACCACAAGCGGTGTATAGTCACGAAAACCTGTCGGTTTTTCAAAGCCTTTTGGTTTGGACATTGGTATCATTCACCCCGAGTCAGTAGTTTGGTTGTGGCACACGGCTTATTTCAGGCAGGATTTATGTATCGTAAATCCCCAATTTCTATCTTCTATTACCCTTGATAAAGGGATTCTGTGCGGTTGCTGCCGGGCAGCCTTTCTTGATTCATTAATTGATGCTGAATTTATACTATCTTCAAATACTTTCATATGGTAAAGTGCTAACAAACTAAAGGATATGGGATATGATAACATGAATGACTCCACATCGTCAACAATACCATGCCCTTGCCAGCCTGCTGCGCCAGACAGCTTAACTTGTGCTGCAAGCCATGCCTACCGATATCTGTATACGAAAAAAGCTGCCTTCAGCAGCTTCTCTTCACCAACAGCACAGTTCTATTGTGCCTCTGTATAAAATGCATTTTGTACTATCCTATTTGTGCTCCCCTTCATGGGTCTACCCGTTGTCCGCTGCTACACTAATGGACACGCTCATCCGTTTTCACAAGCATCTCCATTTCAGAGGAGGCGGCCGTACGGGATAGCTCACGAAGCGGATTTCCACCGACAAATGCTCCCGGTGCCACATCCTTGTGAACGACTGCCCCTGCAGCAACCACAGCACCGTCCCCAATAGTCACCCCTGGCAGGATTGTCGTGTTGGCACCAATCAGCACATTTTCACCGATAATGACCTCACCCAATCCGTACTCTTTAATAAGATACTCATGTGCCAGAATCGTTGTGTTGTAACCAATGACGGAGTTCTCACCTACCGTAATCTTCTCCGGGAAAAATACATCCACCATAACCATTAATCCAAAGGCGGTATGTTTGCCCACCTTCATGCCAAGCATATGGCGATAGATCCAGTTTTTAACCGATAGAATCGGGCAATACCTTGACAACTGGATCCAGATAAAGTTACGAACACCCTTCCACGGACTTACCGTTTTATAGATATGCCAAAGTGCATTATGGCCTTCTACCGGATAGCGGGTGACTTTTCTCATGAACGTTCCGTTTCCGTACGGATCAGCGTAAGCAAGTCCCTCATATCGTGCAGCATGTAATCCGGACCATATTCGCTCAGTACCACTTCTCCCTTAAGGGACCAGGCAACGCCTGCCGCGAGTGCACCTGCATTTTTGGCAGATTGGATATCAACCGGGCTGTCACCAACCATCAGTGTTTTCGCTGGATCTGCACCCAGCTCCTCCATCGCTTTCAGCACAGGTTCAGCATGAGGTTTCGGATGCGTTACATCGGTTACCGTGACAATCGATTTCATATATTTCATCAGGTCAAAACGTTCCAGCACCTTAAGCGTGGATGGACGGATCTTGGTTGTTACCACTCCCATCACAATTCCGGCTTGATGCAAAGCCTCAAGAACCTCATTCACATGCGGAAATGGTCTTACCATCGCTTCATGATGGATATCATTATAAGCACGATACCCTTTTACATACTCGGCAACTTCCTCCTGTCCGGAGAAGGTACGCATCTGCTGCTCCAGTGTTCCTCCCATATGCGGGATGATCTGTTCACGTGTCCATGGGGCAGAATGCTCCCAGCCTTCCATCACATGCAGGAAAGAGCTGATTATCAGCTCATTTGTATCAATAATGGTTCCATCCAGATCAAATAATACCGTTTCGATCATGCTGCATTACTCCTTTTTATCCTCAGCTTGCTTCGTCTCCTCTTTAGAAAGACTTGGGCTAACCTTACTCTCTTTGTTGGCAACCGGGCCTGCTTGCGGCATATCATCCGATGATTCGGAAGGAACCTTGGACGATACAATGGGATCGCTATAACGTACATCAGCTCGGCCTGTCATTCTTCTCACTACAATAAATATGATAGCTGCGATAATGATGCCAATGGCAAGCAATTGTGATATTCTCACGTTACCGTAAGCTGGATCCAGATAGCCCTGTTCGAAACCCATTGCTGTCATTGGAGACCATAATCCGTTGACAAGCGACGCAAGCCACTGCGGTGCCTGGAAGCCCAGACTGTCGGTACGCAATGCTTCAATGAAGAAACGACCGATGGAGTACCAAATAAAGTAGGACATAAACAGTTCACCCGCACGCAGAAACTTCTGCCGGCGCAACACCAGTAACAAGACCAAACCAACAAGACTCCACATCGATTCATATAAAAATGCTGGATGATGGAATACACCTTCCACATTCATCTGGTTTACGATAAAGTCAGGCAAATGCAGTTTGTCCCGCAAAAAGGACTCTTCCACAGGCCCGCCGTAGGCTTCCTGGTTTACAAAGTTCCCCCAGCGCCCAATCATTTGTCCAACGATGAGTCCTGGCGCACAAATATCAGCCATACGCCAGAAATTGTATCCTTTGCGACGGAAGAAAATGACTGCACAGATGATTGCACCAATCAGCGCACCGTATATGGCAATACCGCCATTCCATATCTTAAAGACATCCCAGAAATTATCCTTATAATCATCCCATCGGAATGCTACGTAATATATACGGGCTCCGATAATGGCAGAAGGTACACCGAGCAGGACCATGTCCATAAACACTTCCTGCGGAATGTTGTACCTTTTCCCTTCCCGGATCACAAGCAGCAGCCCTACTAGTGCCGCTGTACCGAGAATAAGCCCATACCAGTGAACCTTTAACGCTCCAATGGAGAACGCAATGGGGTTCAACAGTAATAATGTGTCCATTCATTCACACTCCTATAAAATTCGCTTATCTGTATGCATGACCAAATGGGACCTGCTCCAATTTTCCGTAAGAAGTAGAGCAGGCCAAGTCTTGACCATGTTTTAAAGCATTTGAGTACATTTGATTCACACTTCAGATTTCCTTAGTCCATGTCTTCCATATCTTCCGAGATTGTTGCTGTCAGCTTGTTGGTGAATTGCAGAGCAGCATTAAGGCCCATTTGCTTGAGACGATAATTCATTGCTGCCACTTCAATAATTACAGCCAGGTTTCGTCCTGGACGAACAGGAATGGTTACCAGAGGTACGTCCGTATCGATAATTCGTGTTGTTTCCTCATCCAGACCGAGGCGATCATATTGCTTGTCTTGCTGCCAAGCCTCGAGACGAACGACCAGGGTAATCCGCTTATTGTTACGCACAGCCCCTGCACCAAACAATGTCATCACGTTGATGATCCCGACTCCCCGAATCTCAAGCAGGTGGCGGATAAGCTCAGGTGCCGTTCCGTGCAGCTGGAAGTCTGATGTTTGACGGATTTCAACTGCATCATCGGCAATCAGGCGGTGTCCACGCTTCACCAGTTCAAGTGCTGTTTCACTCTTACCAATACCGCTGCTGCCTGTAATCAGCATACCAACTCCATTCACATCACACAGTACACCATGAATCGTTGCCGTTGGCGCCAGTTTACCCTCAAGGAAACCGGTAATCCGGCTGGACAGGATCGTCGTAGCCATGTTGCTGCGAAGCACCGCCAGGTTCTGCTCCTCACTGATATCGATTAGTTCCTGTGGTACTTCCAGTCCACGAGTTACCAAGATACAAGGCGTTTCTTCCGTGCATAGACGCTGCATCCGGTCACGACGCTCTTCTTCAGGCAACATTGCAAAAAAGGCCAGCTCTGTTCTTCCAAGCAGCTGTACCCGTTCTTTGGGATGATATTCAAAATAACCTGCCATTTCCAGGCCAGGGCGGTTCAAATCGTCTACGGTAATCACTCTCTTCAAACCTTGAGATCCGGACACAACCTCAAGCTGGAACTGCTGCACCAATTCAGATACTTTCACTTTTTTCGCCATTTGTCTCTTCCTTTCAGCATTCGCTGCCTCTCTATGTACATCAGCACTTTTGCGTCAATTCCATTCCATTATTAGCGCATACATCTTGTTCATTTCAGGTTACAGATTCTATGAAGTAAAACCGACCTTCAAATAATCTTAAATGAATTCGGGGATGATTGCAATCGCGGACCACGGCCGTTCATGAATCAAAAAAGCCCCTTCCAGCAACAACGGAAGGGGCTCTGAATACAATGTATGATTGCGTTAACTGATGTTCCATCGGATCCGAGGAATCCCAGTATGATTAGTCTTGAAGGAGAACGTTCACTTCAGTCTCTTTGTCAAAGATATGAACTTTGTTCATGTCGATTGCCATTTTAACTGTGGAACCATCACGAGTGTTGGAACGTCCGTCTACACGTGCGATTGTAGTGTCGTTACCTACACCGCTCAAGTAGAGGAGCATTTCGTGACCCAAGTTCTCTGTTACGTCTACGTGTGTAGAGAATACGGAGTTCGGGGATGCTTCCAGGAATACTGGCTCTTCGTGAATATCTTCTGGACGAACACCCAGAATGACTTCTTTGCCAATGTATCCTCTTGATTTCAGCACTTGTGCTTTACCTTGCGGGATTTCAACGTCCACACCAGGAGCTACGAAATGCAGGCTAGTACCTTGCTCAGCCAATTTACCCGAGATAAAGTTCATTGTCGGGGAACCGATGAAACCTGCTACGAACAGGTTAGCCGGGTGGTTATACAGCTCTTCCGGAGAAGCTGCTTGTTGAATGATACCATCTTTCATAACGACGATCCGATCACCCATGGTCATGGCTTCGATCTGGTCATGCGTTACGTAGATAACAGTTGTTTCCAAACGTTTTGCAAGCTTAGTGATCTCTGCACGCATCTGACCACGAAGTTTAGCATCCAAGTTGGAGAGCGGCTCATCCATCAAGAAGACTTGTGGATCACGGACAATCGCACGTCCCAGAGCGACACGCTGACGTTGACCACCGGACAGCGCCTTAGGTTTACGCTCAAGCAAATGTTCGATATCTAGGATTTTAGCTGCTTCACGTACACGTTTGTCGATCTCGTCTTTTTTCACTTTACGCAATTTCAAACCAAACGCCATGTTTTGGTATACGCTCATATGCGGATACAAGGCATAGGATTGGAATACCATCGCAATATCGCGGTCTTTAGGAGCAACATCATTAACGACACGGTCACCGATATAGAGTTTACCTTCAGAAATTTCCTCAAGGCCTGCGATCATACGCAGTGTTGTTGATTTACCACAACCGGACGGACCTACCAGTACCAAGAATTCTTTATCTTTGATGTCCAGGTTAATATCAACTACTGTTGCTTTATCAGAACCCGGGTATTTTTTGAAAATATGCTCTAAACGTACACCAGCCATGATTGTTGCCTCCTCAGAAATCATTTTGTAATCGAATACATTTTGTAGTTTTATATTAACCCATCCATGTGATGTTTGACTATTCGCAAACTGCACAAAAATATCAGAGCTTTTTCGTCACTTTGTACATAAGGAGCAAAAGCCGCACCAGAACAGCACTTTCGAAGCTTCTCACATCATAGCCGATCTCCTGTTTGATCTTATCCAGACGGTAAATGAGCGTATTCCGATGGATGAAAAGGCGTTTTGCTGTCTCACTGACATTACAATCCAAACTAAAATAGGTCTCCAGCGTTGCAAGTGTCTCACTATCATCAAAGATCGTCGTATCCTTACCCGTTTCCTTGATAAAACGAAGTCGCTGCTGCTCAGGAATACTCTCCACCAGACGCTCCAGGTGCAAATCCCATGGAAGATGGATATGCTGCGCTACGTGAAATGCCCTACCCAAGTGAATACTCTCATGAAGCAACGCTGTAATCGTCGATAGTTGGTGCTCCGGAATACATGGCATGGATGCAGATAAATGGAACACACCCGCCCATTCGCTCGCTACCAGCTCGTATAACCCCAAACAAAACGCATTCAATAATTCTTTTCTTGCTTCAAGTGTATCCTCCTCGGCTTCACCCGTAACAATTTCCTCGTCACTCAGAAAGAGCCAGTCCTGTTCTCCCAGAGGAATTAGCAAAATTTCCTCGCCGAAATAACTTCCCAATAACTTGTTCAGTTCCTTCGAACGAATACGATGGGCATCCGGTGTCTCACATTGCAGCAAAAATGGGATCTTTTCAGATTGCAGTTCTTCCCTTATTGAAAATTGCGCCGGAATGTCCTCTGACTGCGAAGGATGCTCAATCTTCTTCCGTAGCCACTGGCCCAGTTCAGCAAGCTGCTGCTCCCTATTATTTTCATAAACTACAGGCTGTTCTTCAATGATCCGGTCTGCACTGTTAGTAATCAGCAGTTCGATTAAGCGCCTGGTCTCATTTGTTATGGAACCTGCAGAACATCCCCAGCACACTACAGTTCCTTCATTCTCGTTTATCCTAACTCTAAAATAGATGCGTTCCTCTGTTTTCAAGCTGTTCACATTTGCTAGTATACCTGAGCCTATCACCTTATCAGGTTGTTCTTCCTCTGCATCTTCCACCATAATCATCTTGCTTTGAGCACGGTCCTCACCGGTCAACTGCATTGCGGATTGATTCCACTCGTCTACCGTGATTTCATATTCGTCCAAGGACGTGCCGATAATGGATTCAATTTGTTCTTTAAGACCAAGTATGAGCTTCATATAATGAACGCCACCACTCTGCTTTTTTTCTACTATTTTATCATATCTTACACGATATCGCTTTTGATCCACATTGACCTGTCCTCAACGGCATAATGGATATATACAAAAAAAGAGTGATTAATCACGTTAATGATTAATCACTCTTCTCTAACAAGATGAGTCATGAAGGGCTCGAACCTTCGACACCCTGATTAAAAGTCAGGTGCTCTACCAACTGAGCTAATGACTCATAAAACTGGTGGAGGATGATGGATTCGAACCACCGAACCCGTACGGGAGCAGATTTACAGTCTGATGCGTTTGGCCACTTCGCTAATCCTCCAGGATTAAAAGGTGGCTCGGGACGGAATCGAACCGCCGACACGAGGATTT
>NZ_JABMCB010000144.1 GCF_013359935.1 Paenibacillus xylanilyticus | reverse complement strand
CGCTTGTGGCGCCTACACGATTTCCAATCGTGCTCCTTCGGCCAACTCGGACACCTCTCCATATGGCTCCCCGAACAGGACTCGAACCTGTGACAACTCGATTAACAGTCGAGTGCTCTACCAACTGAGCTATCAGGGAATACTATTCAGAGATTATTCTCTGAAAACTAGATCCGAAACGAAACCTGCGACTAAAACCTGCATATTGGATAAGCCCTCGACCGATTAGTACTGGTCAGCTCCATGCATTGCTGCACTTCCACCCCCAGCCTATCTACCTCGTCGTCTTCAAGGGGTCTTACATACTGGGAAATCTCATCTTGAGGG
>NZ_JABMCB010000143.1 GCF_013359935.1 Paenibacillus xylanilyticus | reverse complement strand
CGCTTGTGGCGCCTACACGATTTCCAATCGTGCTCCTTCGGCCAACTCGGACACCTCTCCATATGGCTCCCCGAACAGGACTCGAACCTGTGACAACTCGATTAACAGTCGAGTGCTCTACCAACTGAGCTATCAGGGAATGGTGGAGCCAAGCGGGATCGAACCGCTGACCTCCTGCTTGCAAGGCAGGCGCTCTCCCAGCT
>NZ_JABMCB010000142.1 GCF_013359935.1 Paenibacillus xylanilyticus | reverse complement strand
TGCTTTACAGTATAATTCGTGTCGAGGGAGATACCCAACTCAACCAACTTCTGTTCATCCATCTCATTAAGCTTTGGAAGCTCGTTAAGATAGTTCTCGTACTTCACAAGTGGAAGGTAGAACATCATCTCCCGTTCACCATTGTAGCGATTAAAGGGTCTTTCATACTTAAATCCCTTTTCTTTCATGACCGGGTCTGGAAGTTGCAAGTCAGAATAATCTCCAGGTGGGCGTGAAAAACTACCCCATGAACTAAATTCGTATGTTTCCTCACCCCAGATGACCGGTACTCCCTCTACAAGCTTATACGTTCGATAGTCAAGGGTTCCATGAAGAAAGCCGTAGTCAAATTGAGAACCTAAAACATACTCGTTGGGACCACTGATTGCTTTGAGCTTCTCAATGTCACGCAGCGCATTGTCTGAACTTCTGTACTGCAATTGTAAATTTAAAAACCACCCTCCGGTAAGAATAAATAGCGTAATTGCAAACGAAATACTAATGTTTCTTAAAATCGTTCGACGTCGTGCCCTTCTAACTAGTAACGACAGCTCAGCTCCATCATCAAAGTTTGACTTTTCATCATTCATCGTATAATCCTCCATACTTTTTCTGAAATTGCTTGCGCGCCCGAAATAAATATGTCTTTACCATCTCCTCTCGCATACCTACCAGATCGGAGATTTCTCGATAACTGAAATTAAGCTCGTATTTCAAAATGAGCAACTGCTTATAGATTGGATTCAGTGCATCCATCACATGCTCAATCTCTTCTCTCCGTTCCTTACGCAACAGGATTTCCTCCGGGATTTCACTACCTTCCACGGTTGGCTCTTGATCCAACCACTCAATTCTTTTTCGCTTGCGAAGCATATCATAGTATCGATTGAGCGCTACCCGGTATAGCCAGGCTGAGAACTTTTCTGGCACGATGGAATCAAGATAAAGGAGCCCTTTATATACCGTGTCCTGAATAATATCTTCGGCGTCAGCCCTGCTCGCTCCCAAGCGAATCAAGTACTGCTGAATATGCTTCATTTTATTCTGCATTAGCTGCAACATCCGCTCATTATCCACTTCCAACCTCCCTTCAATCTTTACAACGTTCTGAAGGGTCATATGTATACAAGAGTCATCAATCTATTGAGTACACTGCCCGTTAACTGAACAAGGCAGCTGATCACAAAGACCAGCTGCCTTCTTATTATTTATTGTGCTAACGTTTCCCGTTAGCTTAATATCATGTATTATTAATTAACTTTCTCATTATAATTGTTGGACCTATTCTACCAGTTATATCCGTATAAATCTTTATCTTCATCCATTTTTATTTGGAGCTTATTTGCGGCCCATAGAAGAAGATCTTTACAAAAATAATAACTTCGATGTTTAACAATGTAGTTATCATTAATTTCAACTGTAGTTATATCCCACAAGACAGGGCCGCTTTCCGTTTCTTTAGTAAAAACGATGGCTCCTTTTCCCCAAAGTTCAATATAACTGGAGGATAAATTCTGTTTCGTGCCACCGCTTGCCCAGTCTCCCATTGAGTTTTTACGAATCTGATCTTTTCCGATATCCAATCCCCTGCCAACTACCTCATTTGTTGCATATTCCGCTAACATTGTTCCAATGGCTTGAAAGTCTCCATTAACAAACGAGTCCATATATTCCTTTATTACTTGTTTTTTCTCCCCAGACAAGGGAATGTGCTTTAACTCATCTTCTTTATTATGTTGACTATGCAATTTCTTCATGTTATTTCTCGCTCTTTGCAACAAAGAATATACAGCTCCCTCGGTAGAAGCAATAATTTCAGCTACCTCTTTTGCAGTAAAATTGTATATATCAACTAATAATAGGACTGAAGTTTGTTTAGGCGGTAGTACTTGTACCATTGTGTCTATTGCATCGTATAAGTCGCTATAAGACACAGACTTCTCTGCATAAGTGTTCTCAGGGTGAATCTCCACTGTCTCTAATTTATTCTTTCTAATGCTATCCATCCAGGTATTGGTTGCAATTCGAAATATATAACTTTTGGGATTTAACGCTTGCTCAACTCTACTAAGGGATGAAAAGGATTTTAATAATGTTTCCTGTAGCAAATCCTCAGCATCCCAAGGTGAACCCGTTAATTTCAAACAATAATTCCAGAGTGTACTTCGATAAGGTTGAATAACCTTGTTAAAAGCATAATTAATTTGTTGCATCTGCTTACTAATTGATAATAAGTCGTCACTCATACTCATTGATTCCCTCCTAAAACTTCTCTTATATATAAGACGATATATAATTGTAAAATTATACGGCTAATAAATTTTACAAATAATATATCATGTCAATTCGGATTAACGTTCATTTGAATCAATATTTTATTTAAGTTATATTTCACCATCGTAGCATCAATCGGCTAACTACTTCACGCCGTAGTATTAAAACTAACCTGCCCGTTAGTTGAATGAAATGAAGGACAAGAACTTGTACCGGTATAGTAAAAAAGCCGCTAAAATAGCCACTTCAATAGGACCATGTTCTTGTCCCTCGACACCAGTTATATAGATTCATCATAAGGACAAAACAGAGTAAAACATCTCGTCTGCTTCAAGAGATCTACCTCTAGAGTACATGACCTCTATGGCTTTAGGGATTTCAAGGGAGGTTGGTCTTTTTACCATCAACCTCTCTTTGTCATTTCCGTCAAAAATAAGGTTGATTTTTACTGCCATAGAAAAAACACCTCCAAAATTGTCTCCAAATCTCAGGACATGGCTACATTTTCTTGAAGGTGTTTTCATTTTTCTCACGTTATGGGGTTAGTCCCCATGGACACTTCACGTATTGAAAAATTTCAGGATTATAGGTATTTCACTCCAATGGAGTAGAACAGACCGTCTGAATTGAAGTTACCTACAATGGTAGGGGCTCCTTTTTTCTCAAAAACAACGCGGTCAGATGGGAAAGCACCCTTTGTTGCTTTGTATCCGGTCAGATCCACACCAAGCCAAGCTTCGGCCTGTTCTGCTGCTTGTGCTAGTAGCTCCTTTTCGGTGAGGGCTTTGATGCTTTTTTCATATTTATCAATTACCTCCTGATCCTTCTCAAACAGATCATCTGCCAAGGCTCTAGCGTTTACACTTTGAACATTTAGAGTCTTTTTGTCGATCTCGATCCACGTCCCGAATTCACCGTCCACGAACATGAACTCATACACTTGCTTAGCACCTTTTTTAATAAGAGAGACACCGCTCAGCTTGCCTTGCTCCACACCTTCCATCTTATCGAAAACAGCATCCACAGCACGTTGTACTGAAGAGTCTACCGTTTCCAGCTGGATTGACTCGGAAGTGTGACTGAGCTTGTCCTCTTGGATGTGGTAGGTCATTTTACCAGTGCTGATGCTAGCACTACTAATTTTCCCTTTTGCATCAATAAGAACATAGCTATTAGGGGATTTTTTAACGGAATAGGACCATTCCGTCCCACCTAAGAAATCACTTTGGTCAAGTTTATAGGCAGTGCCTGTTATTTTCTTTAATGTTTGCTCAGCTTTCTTGACTGCCGCAGCAGGTGCAGTTGTTGCAGCTTTTTCAGTTGCAGAGACCGTTTTATCGACACTGGCTGCACTTGTCGGTGTTTGAGAATATCCCAACGTAGTGGCACCAATGATTCCTGCTAACGCTACAGAGCTTAGTACTTTGTAAACCTTTTTCATTATGTTCCCTCCATATTGTTTAATTTGTTTTACACCTATATAACGATCATGAACTCGTCGATTGTGACAAATAATAATTTTTCATACTCCTACAGGGTTAGAATCACCTCAAACCAATCCTATTATTGAACAATCGGGATCGTCATTTCCAGATCTTTGTGATAGGTTTTAATCGACTGTCCCTCGTGATCTGAAACCACGCTCCAATCTTTTTTCACGGTCAGCGTGTACGGTTTGATAGTGATGGATTTTGGTGTTTTGCCAAACGGCTTGTATGTCTCGTCTTCATGATATTTGGTGCCTGGGCTGCTATGGAAGTAGCCAACTATATTCTGCTGTACCTGATTCCCGTCTTGATCCACGATGTCGTAGTACATTTTGGTTGCACTTAAATCACCAGTCTGTTCCGGTGTTTCAGGTACTTTCCCTTCACTGTCCAGAACCAAACGCGTGGTTACCGAAGTCAGATCTACCTGACTGACTGTGTAGCTGAACTCTCCGTTGCTTTGCGTTTGATTGGGATGAAGAACAATAGAATCTTTCGCCAAGTTTTTGACTGGTACGACAAACTCAAACGGCTCCTGAATTCCACTTACATTCAGCTTTACTGTCATATCAAAACTTTCAGGAAGATTTTTCTCCGTCAATCCCTTCGTTATTTCATACATAGCCATGTTTGGTATGTTTTGTCCATCTGGCGTCTTGCCTACATAGTCAGTGAAACTTCCAAAAAACTTGCTATGCTCTTCAATTTCGATATCTGGTATCGCGAGATAACCTTTATTTTGCAGCTCTATGGGTGTGGTCGGAATAAGCTTTCCATTTTCGTCGGTAGCTCCTTCGGGCGGATAGAGTGAAATCATATTTTCGTCATCAATACCCTGACGTTCAATGGCAAAAGCAAGCCGCGTTCCATCGAACATCACTTCTTTAATGCTTAATGTTACCCCATTCTTGGTTACGGTTAGGTTCGGCAACGTCGTCAGCCCAGTTGTGCTGGCTTGTTTCAAGCTGCTGTCAGCATTATATTCGAATACGTTACCGATCCAAGGTACGTTTTTCAAGGCATCTGCCATAACAGGCGACACGAAGCCGCTACCCATCACCAGCACCCCAAGCATAGCTGCAGATGTCATGCTAACAAGCGTCTTCTTTTTCCAGCTTCCTCTTTGAACGGGTTCTCTTCTCCTTCTGTTTTCCATACGATCCAACCTCTCCATAATTTGATTAGCATAGCTTTCTTGCGGCATCTTAATCTGTTTTACCGTTCTTCTAATTTGTAATATTTGCTCTTCTTCATTGAGTTCTGAGCATTTGTTGTTCATGGGTTACCCCTCCCTTAATCTTTTTTTGTTGAATTAATTTTCGCCTAACTCGTTCATATTTCTTGCGCAGCGTTGCTGGTTTGCAGTCCATGATTTGTCCAATTTCCTCGAAACTGTATTGTTCTACTGCTCTCAGCAGCACGAGATTCTTCTCTTCTCTCTTCAAATTCATAAGCAGTTCTTCTACCTCAGCTACATTTGCGCTTTGGCGATGCTCTTCCATCAACTGAAGCTCATTTTGGAGTGATAGGGTCTTTCTCTTTAGCCGAATTGTCTTTCTGGACATATCCAAGCAATGGTAGTAAGCCACTTTGTACAACCATGATTTGAATGAAACCTGTTGTTCATATTTATGGATCGACCGATACACCTTTATAAAGACCTCTTGTAATGCATCTTCAGCTTCCTCACGATTTTTCAAAATGTAATAACAATAAGTATAGATTTGACGCTCAAACTCACGAATGATGACAACAAAAGCATCCTTATTTCCTTTTTTGGCATCCTCCACGATGGCTTCAATATTCTGTATCAACTCTTCTGTCTTTGGGACTAAGTAATCCATAATATCACCTCCCTTTGCCCTGTCCTCACTTGTTATAACGTGCTGAATATTGCGTTATGTGACATTCGCGAAAAAAAGAATGTCCACAGATTTGATCTGTTAAAAGAATTCGATATGGATGGTTTAGAAATAAAAAAAGCCGCTAGTTAGCGACTTTGTCTATCGTAGAGCCTATCTGCGAGTTCCTAGGATTTGCGTTACTCTAACGGTTTTAGCATAAGTTCGTACATCGTTCTCGCTACGATCTATTATTTTCTATTGACCGGCGATGTTACCTTTACACCACTAATATTGGCTCCGTGCTGGATGATCATCACGTCCTGTCCGACGAGAGTTGATAATGGATTTCCTTTGTAATGTACAGCAGCTAAAGTTTTGCCGTTTTCCGTATCTAAAGCGATTTGTTTTCCATTATTCAAACTGATATATGCAACACCATCACGGTTTGCGAATGACCAATCCACTACTGGAGCATCGAAGGTGTAAGTTTTATCAGGCTCTTCGCCGGAGCGGCCATCCACTGGAAAACGTGAAATCACGGCTTGCTTTTGCTCGTCATCGTACCTTCCAATGATATAAAAGTAATCTCCATCCGAGACAACATCGGATGCACTTTGCATTTCCACAAAATCTACCGGGACATACGACCGGGTGGCCGTTACAGTTCCATTGCTTAAACGAATTTCGTCAATATTTGCAGCATAACCAGCATCAATGCCGCTCGATTCATCGCGAGAATATAACGTTTGGCCGTCTGAGTAAAGAATATCCTGATGATTTCCATCGGTTAGTGTCCATTTTACTTTGCCGCTCTTTGCCTCAATTCCTTGTAATCCACTCGTCGTCAACGCACCTGAGATGGTAGTAGACACCACAAGCATATCTCCGGTTTGAAGAAGGTTGAATCCGTGATTGTTACTTTTTGTTTTCCACTTTACCTTTCCGTTGGAAGCATGGTATGCCGTCAATCCATATTCATCCCCGACATAGATCACTCCATCGGCCAGATGTAGGCTATAATTTGAATACCGCTCTCCCTTTTTGGGACTTACTTGCGTTTGGACTTTCCATTGCAGCTTGCCTGATTTGGCATTCAGCTTTAGAAGTTGTCCCTTTGCATCCGTAAACCATACCGATTGACCATCCGTTACCGTCTGGGATACTGCCGAGGCTTGAACTGTCCAGCGGGTCTTGCCAGCAAGGGCGTCAAACGCAATATACGTATTGCCAACGGTATAATATAGATCATTCTTCAATAATGTGGCCCTAGTATTTATTTTATTCGGGTCTCCTACCGTTTTGGTCCAAAACGGTTTCAGATTTATAGATGTATGATTAACTGCTGATGCGGCTGATACATGGCCTAAGCCAATCTCATAAAATGCAGAAGCTGGCGATAAGAATAGCGCTGCTGCAACACTAGTTTTAACAAGACTAGATAACGTTTTTTTTGTAGTTACTTTCATTACTCTTCTCCTCCAGTTCATTCTAGATTGAATAAGAGACCATTATTCAGGCTGTAAATCCATGATTGCCCCGAACATTTGGGATGCTGTGGTGAAGCAAACGAACGAACAAAGTTCGGCAATCTCCGTCTCTGAAAACTCTTGTCTCAACACATCAAATGTCGCCTGATTAATGGAGGAACGATGGTTCAGAAACAGCTCGGCAAAACCCACCGCAAGGCTGATCTTTGAATCTTTTTGATCCATTACGGCCTTTCCTTTAGCCTGACAGTACTTACATCCATTACCGAATGCTAGCGTGCGGCGAACTTGTTCTTTTAAATCACCATCTAATTCACCATCTTGATAGAAAGACTGTTCAAGTTTGGTCCAGTTCTTTAGAATCTGTTCATTGTGACCCAACAATTGCTGAAACGGGGTGTCACCTGTACTGGAGTAAGATATACTTGGCAATTCGTCTACCTCCTATTCCATATCATTCCAATTTCATAAAAGAATAGTGACATCGTATTAGTACTGATAAGTTTAAACAAGAATATATCATCACGATTTTAAGCATTCTCAAGCGCAAACGACTTGAAACGTACGATGTGGCTTTCGGGAATATCACATTCCTGTTCCAAATAATGTTCTATGTTCTCATGTCTGCCGAGAATATCCTGAAGCACATCCTCTAGATAATCACGCCTCACCTCCAGCATTGGCTTGATTCTTTCAGAAGGCACGCGATATAAACTCATCAGACGAATCATTTTTTCTGCTTTTTTCATACGGGGTCCGATTCGTACATTGGAATATAAGTAATCCTTCATGACGTTCTCGTACGGAACCTTTAGAAGAAGCTGGATGATTGCAGCCAAAAATCCGGTTCGGTCCTTTCCCCCAGTACAGTGAATAAGAACAGGAAGATTTCCTTCTTTGGCAAGCAACCCAAATAGCTCTTTGAGCGTTGACTGAGCGCTCGTCCCCATATGACGATACATGTCCTTCATCGTTTTCTCGAAATCAAGCCCGTCTCCATGAAAGATCAGATGTTTCATGAACTCAAGGCGCGTAAACGCCTGACTCTGATCCTGCAACGTCAAATTTGCAATTGGTGTTCCCTTGTTCAGCATGCGGCTTTTGTTTGACTTTTGCTCTGTTTCTGTCCTCAAATCACAGATTAATTGGAGACCAAGCTGGTCGAACCGTGCCATATCTCCTTTCGATAGTTTCGACAATTCATCCGAACGAAATAGTATTCCCCTTCTTACTCTTTTTCCATCGGTTGTAGCATAACCTCCAAAATCCCTGAAATTATTCAATCCGTCGAAGTGAGACAGGGAGGCGGAATTTAGATTATTGTTATTATTGTTCTTCATGTGCGTTCCTACTTTCTGACCATCCAAAAGTTTTTAGTTATATACGAGCATTTTCTGTTGAAACTCAACAATCATATTAGTGTGACTTATTAGTTTTGTAAAGAACTTATTGTTCAAAATATTAATTTTTATATTGTATTCAAGGATTGACACAGCATCTTACTGAACGCTATGATGAATCTGCGACCTTATAGTTTTTAATAAAACCAATTGGTTCATAGGGGCTTCTGCTCCTTGGGGTAAGTTGAAGCCGGCTCAACTTGATCCTAATCATTTTCATAAGAAAGCAGGTTTACGTATATGTCACAACCGTCTTTGAGTAATGAATCTCGCAAGGAAGGTTCCTTTTCGCTTCTTCCCTACCTTCCGCCGTTATTTGCGATTGTCATAGGAACATTTATGGTGATCTTAGATAGCACCGCTGTCAATGTAGCTCTCCCAACCTGGGTAATCGAATTCGGTGTAACACTTCAAACCATGCAATGGGCAGTGACCGCCTACACTTTGGCGCTCTCGGCAGTCATCCCCTTGGCTGGATGGCTATCGGACAAATTGGGCGCCAAGAGAGTGTTCCTCTCTTCCATAGCATTTTTTACGCTTGGCTCCATTCTTTGTGCATTCGCACAAACGCCTGGACAATTGATTTTGTTTCGAATCGTTCAAGGGCTGGGGGGAGGCATGGTTTCTCCCATTGGGATGGCTATGGTTTATCGCCTGGCACCCCCGGACAAACGCGGGTCTATTATTGGCATGTTAGGCATTCCGATGCTGCTCGCTCCCGCCCTCGGACCCGTATTATCCGGCTGGTTAGTAGAGTATGTGAGCTGGCATTGGATTTTCTGGATCAACCTGCCGATCGGATTACTGGGAATATGGATTGGAATGACGCACTTACCCGCCTTTCAAGCTCAAGGCAATCCATCATTGGATACCGTGGGAATGATTCTCGGTCCGACTGCTTTCGCCTGCTTGACGTATGGTTTCAGCGAAGCCGGTATGGGCCTTGCTTCTTCACGTGCCTTCTTAGGCTTATCTGTCGGTGCTGTTTTGCTTGTGCTTTTCGTGATTTCGTGTTTGTTACAGCGACAGCCTCTCCTCGAATTGCGCGTATTTCGATCCGCTCCATTCACTTTCGGAATCCTGACATCTTGGATTATGCAAACAGCACTATTCGGCACCGTGCTATTGTTCCCGTTGCTCCTTCAGCAAGTCAAACAACTCGGCCCGCTGGATACAGGCCTGCATCTGTTGCCTCAAGCGGTCGGTTCCATGATTTTCATGCCGCTTGCGGGTAAATGGTTCGATCGGACTGGAGTACGACCGCCTCTGACATTAGGGATGCTTCTTATTGCCGGAGGGCTGTGCACGATGGCACTGGTTGGCACGAAGCAGGAACCCGCCTTTATTATGATAATTCTGTTTGCTCTCGGTTCTGGCATGGGCCTGTCCATGATGTCACTCAATACTTATGTATTGAATGCAACGCCCCCTCGTATGGTCAGCCGGGTTACCCCGCTTACGAGTGCTTCTCAGCAGGTGGTTTCATCACTTGCCATTGCTGGTTTCACGGGATACCTTTCGTCGCATATTACAACCAATATGGAAGGTAATATGCCTACAACTGAAGCTTCAATCGCCGCCTTCAGCGACACGTTCTGGATGGCTGCATGCATTGCGGGACTGGGACTTGTGCTCGGTTTATTTTTGAAAAAAACGCAGACACCAGTGAAAGAACATACCTCTATGAGTGAGATGCAAAGAAAGGATACAGCTACATGATAAAATTTCTCTTCGATCCGAAAACTCCCGTTATGGTAACTGCGCTTGCGCTGCTTGCTGCCATGATTGCAGTCTGGTTTTCTCCATCGGAAATCCCCATCCATTTTATGAATGGACATGCGGACAGGTTTGTCAGCAAATGGATAGGCCTATTCTCCTCTCCAGGCATCATGCTGCTTTTGCTCTGGATCCGGAAATGGTCGGACACTGCTGTGTGGATCATCTATGTGTTGGCACTATTGCAGATATTCATGTTATGGGTTGCCTTCATTTAAATACGTCTTGTAGCCAGCTTGATCAGTAGCCATACACTGCATTCAAAGGGATATCGTTTTCCTGTGCGGGATCTTCTTTTTTGCTCGTCGAATATTGGTTATACTTATGCAAGGAGGTTGGAAAGGAATAACGCCCGATATCCGTAATGAGTGATAAGGAGAATTAGCATGAGTTTATTGAAAGAAAAGATCATCCAATCCGCCGTCCGTCTTTTCATGGAGAAGGGCTACAGAGCGACGTCCATTCAGGATATCGCTGACGATTGCAGCATTGCCAAAGGCTCCTTGTACAAGGTCTTCGGATCCAAGGAAGATTTGTTTATCTGCATTTTAAAGCAACGTCAGCAATATATGATGGATGAGGTAGAGCGAATTCGAAAACTTGCATTGCCCCGCCGGGAAACCTATCTGGCCGAGATCACAAGTTTATTTCAATTTTTTAGCCGTCACGGCTATTACATTTCCCGGGACTATACTGAATTTCCCCCGGCGAGCAGCGACAATGTGTATTCCCTTATTCAACAGATCCAGATTCAGATGTTCAATTATTATGAGAACCTGTTATCAAGACAGTATGGTTCAGCCATCTCGCAATGGAAGTGGGATGTGACCTCTCTGTTCAGCGGTCTAGTTCGTGAATATACCTTTCATCTGTTATTCGCCTTCAAACCGATTCACATCGAACAACTGGCCTTATTTATCGCGGAACGCATGGATGATTTGGTTGAGGGATTGGTTAAGACCTCTCCGCAGGCTTTATTGACAACCGAGCTTATGAAGGAATATGAAGCGGTAGATTTGGAGTCCCTTGTGCCAACAAACTCGGCAAGAATGTCTTCATTACTTCATACCATACAGTCGATCATCCCTGAGCTGTATGTCCCTAATGTCAGAAAAAGTGAATTAGAGCAAGTGGCGAAATTACTGGAGGAAGAGATGAACAAGGAAGTGCCGCGGGCCTTTCTGATCCAAGCATTGCTCCGCGACTTGTCCGTCGAACCTGAGTTGTCCTCCCATGCGGATCAGCTGCAGCAGCGGTTAGGTGAAATTCGCCAAGAGAATAAACCAAGGTAATCAAGCCAAATGATAAGCCCGTAAGCTTTAGGACTGTTTTAGCTTAGGGCTTATTTCAATGTGCCAGCATTCTCAGAAAGGAAAGTAAATGGAAATCAGTGTACCCTTAGCCTTACGATTCACCCAGACGACTCCGTTATGCCTCTCAACCGAGCCTTTCACGATGGAAAGTCCCAATCCGGACCCCCCGTCATTGGGGCGCGCCCGGTCTCCGCGTACAAACGGATCGAAAACCGTTTCCAGTAAGTCTGCCGATATCCCTGGACCATCATCCCCCACGGTCAGAAGCAAACCTTCCGTTCTTTCTTCCAAGGTAAGCGAGGCATGAGCTCCATGAGTATTGTACTTCAACGCATTCGCGAGCAAATTATGAATAATTCTTCTTATTAAGCCTTCATGAAAATGAAATATGACCGGCTTATCAGGTATCGTAACATCCAAATGAATGCCTTTCCGCTCAAAGGAGTCATACAGATCGGCGGCTTCCGTACGGCAGATCTCCGCGAGATCGCCTTTCACACGTTCAAAAGAGAACGAGGCGTTTTCGAGCTTGGTCAGCTCCAACAGGTCATTAACGAGAGAACCAATAAAAAGGGCTTTCCGGTGAATGTGCCCCGCATACTTTTTGCGTTGAAGATCGTCCTGTTCCAGTCCTAAACGCAAGACCTCCGCATATCCCTGAATGGTGGTAACGGGGGTCTTCAAGTCATGCGAAATGTCCATTAACATACGTGTACGGTCATTTTCCAGCCGCCGCTTGTCCTCGTGCGCTTTCTTCAGCCTGGTTGTCATCCGGTTGAAATTCAGCTGAATTTCCATCAGTTCCCTATTGGCCTTGATTTGAAGGTGCTCCCCTTGCTCCTCTTCTGAAACTTCCGCCAGTCTATTCGAGACCGCTTGGAGTGGGAGGGTTATCTTTCTGGCGGTAATCCAGCTGTATAACCAGAGAATGAGAGAAAACCCTGCAACAAACACAACCAATCCAGTCACAATAAGTTTGACAAAATACGCAGTCTGTTCCCAATCTGTTCTGACCATTCTGCTTCCCTTTATGAGCATTCCTCCGGGTATGGCCACTAGCAAATGATACTTTGCTCCCGTTTTCGTAAATTGAGGTGCAATGGAGTAATAACCTGAATCGGAAGATTCATAGAATAGACTTAGCAGTTCTTCTTCCGTATAACTTTTAGGATATTCTGCATCTGCACGTCCCCGATAAAAAACGACACGGTTATTTTCATCCAGAACCTGCACATAACCACCTAAAGACGCTACAGTTTCATAGGGAATATCCTCCCAATGCTCCCGAACCAAATTGTCCGCCTCCACCAAAGGCAAAGTTCGGTTCATGTATCCATCCCGAGCACCGTACATAGCGCTATACACCAGATAACAGATTAAAGCAAAAATGATGGTAAACCAGACATAATTGATCATTAGGCTTGAATGCATGCTGCGTGTTTTCATTCGCCGCTCTCCTGGCTGACCAATTTGTATCCCAATCCCTTAATGGTCCGAAGATAGCGTGGATGCTTGGGATCATCCTCAAGCTTGTCCCTAAGTCTGCTGATCTGTACCATAACGGTATTGCTATCCTCAAGGTAAGGCTCGTTCCATACCGCTTCATAGATTTGTTTCTTGGTATAGATTCGTCCCGGAGCATTCATGAACAGGTTTAACAGCTTATATTCCAACGGTCCGAGCACAATGCTCTGATTCTCTCGATACAGCATGCAGGACTCATGATCCAACTGTAATGAACCGCATATACTTCGCGCAGGCTTTATTTCAGCAACCGGTTGAGCGCCAAGGAGGTCATAATATCTCCGCAACTGTGCTTGGATGCGCGCCACGACTTCAATCGGACTGAAAGGCTTCGCTATAAAATCATCCGCGCCAAGTCCAAGTCCTGTAACTTTGTCTACATTCCCGGTTTTGGCCGAAACGATGATGACTGGCAGCCTCAGCTTCTCGCGAATACGGCTAATTAACTGATAGCCATCCATTCCAGGCATCATAATATCGATTAGTGCAAGGTCTATATGTTCCCTCTGAAGGAGGACCCAGGCTTCCTCCCCATTGCCGCTTCCCTCACAGCATAATTCTCCTTTTCAAGGAAAATCCTCAGCAGTTCCACAATATCTTCTTCGTCGTCTACGATCAAGATCGTGCGTGTCATGTTTAGGTTTGGGTTATGATTCATTTCTGTCTTTCCTCCAAACTAGCAATTTCTCCTACCATTACTATACATGCTTATCATCGGTTGAGGTTCTCTACAATTCATTTGTAAGGATCATGTAAGATTGGCTACAGGATCTTTACAGTTACATGTAGTAATCTTTAAATTACAATACATGATTTAGGAGGCTTTATGCGAAATATTGAAGTGCTACTTCTCATTGTGAATACGATTCTGCTCTTCGTTTGTGCTTTCCTTCGTCTCCCCAAAAGAGCCCTGCTGCAAACGACTGGTGCCGGAATTTTGTTGTTATGTGCAGGAATTCAGATCCTTCTTGAAGGCTACCGCTGGCAAAATATTCCTCTATACGGATCGACTCTCATTATCGGTTTAATGGCTTTACAGTCGTATAGAGCTGGAAGATCAGATCAATCGATCCTAAAAACCTCTGTCTCTAAGACAAAAACGCGGTTGAAACAAGCTGTGGTCATTCTGCTCCTGGCAGTCTATACCAGCATTGCAGCCCTCTTGCCAATCATCTTGCCGGTCTTTGCCTTCTCAGAACCAACTGGCTCTTTTCCAGTAGGAACGACCACGCTCTTCATGGAAGACGTCACGAGAAGCGAACCAGAAACAGACAACCCCGGTGATCACCGGAAGCTCATGGTTCAGATATGGTACCCTGCTGAAAGTGCTTCGGAGGCACCAAATGCAGATTATATTGAGAATGTGCCTGTTGTATTATCTGGTCTTCGGGAAGCCGTGTCTATGCCGCCTTTTTTACTTTCTCAACTTCGTTATGTAAAAACACATGCTTATACAGATGCCAAAATATCATCTGAGCAGGAACGCTTTCCGCTGCTGCTGTTTTCTCCAGGTCTAACCGGTTTTCGTAACCAAAACACATTTCAGGTGGAGGAGCTGGCCAGCCAGGGGTACATCGTGGTCGGCATTGATCATCCTTACGATGCGGCAGCCGTTATATATCCTGATCAATCAACGGCTCTGCTCAAATTGGAAGGTTTATCGGGCTTTGAAGATTATAAAGCGAAGACCCGCTATTGGGTTGATGACACCAAATTTGTTCTCGATCATATCGAGGCCATGTCCTCGTCAGCACAGTCTGGAATTCTCTCGGGAAAAGTGGATATGAAGCGAATCGGGGTGTTCGGCCATTCATTCGGTGGTGCAACAGCAGCCCAGATGCTGATGAAGGATTCTCGAATCCAAGCGGCTCTGAATATGGACGGAGTCCTTTACGGCGAGCCCGTTCCCGAGCATGGCTTCGATAAACCGTATTTGCAGATGAATGCAGCTCAAAGCATCGACTACGAATGGTTTGCGCAATCTCTGGATCAAGCCGTTGAAGCTTCCGATCATGACCGGGACCATTATGAGCGATTTTGGGCCGAGTCCCAGCAAAGACGAAAAAAAGCAGCTATGGGAAAGGATTCTTACTTTGTCGTTTTTGACCATGCCAACCATATGAGTTTCACGGACTTTTATCTATTCTCCCCATTACTGCCGCCGAGAGGTGCTGAGCCAAAACTTGTACAGACATATATTAACGAATTGTCGACGGCCTTCTTTGATAAATACCTGAAAGGAAAACAGGAGATCATCATGGAAACAATCGTACGGGATCGGAGCAATGTTACTTTGCAAAAGCCTTAATTTGGAGGCGAATTCTGGAATTACGGAACAACGATCTGTTAGCAATGCAACCACCGTGAATTCAAGTCTTAATCCATAGGAAGGCATTCAACTTTTTTAGAAGGCGTTTTCCATGCGTAAACATTCTAATTCAGCTTCGAGAGCTTCAACGGACCACCCCAATTGCTAGATGGCGTCTAACAATTGGGGTGCAATTCATGCTTGACGGGCCAAATTTTAACTAAAGCTAGGATAGAGGCTAAGCCATAAGAATTCAGTACCTTAGTGAAAGAAACGTTAGAGCATAAATAATTAGGCTTAGCGATTCAACACAAAAACTCAATCCCATTCCGACGCTATAACCCCCATAATATACGTATCGTGAAACTCTCCCTCAAAAAAAGCATGTTTCCTTAATTTCCCTTCCACACAAAATCCCACTTTCTTATACAAACTAATAGCTTGTTCATTAACACCTCTTGTTGTTAAGTAAATTTTATTTAAACGTAGTTGCTTAAAGCCAATGTCAAGCATTTGCTTCATAGCAGGTTCTCCATAACCTTGTCCACGAGCTTCTGGAGCTAACAAGATACCAATACTTGCTCTACCATGTTCAAGTTCTATATTTTGAAGAAAAACCCATCCAATTAGACGCTTTTCTTCATTTTTTATAGCTAATAACAGATCTCCGTCTTGACGTTTTTTCTCCACATGATTCAGAGTTTGTTCATAGTTCAATGGAGTTCTTCCAACCATGGAAATAGAAACGGAGTCATTCAACCAGTGATGCAGTTCTTTAATGTAATCTGTTTCAAAAGCATGTAGAGTTACTTGTTTATCGCTCATTTTTCTTCCTCTTTTCATAAAATTATTTATAGTAAATATAAATTGACACGATTCAAGTAATTATTTTTCATTGTAAACTTCAAATAAATAACTGAAAGGGTCATTTTTGTTATCTGTTTCCGACTTTCTTTCATGTAGTGATATAGCAAATGATGCTAAAATCAAGATACAAGCACACATATAGATTAAACTCAACATGCCCAACACTAGACCCATACAAGTTCCTCCTAAACTTTTTATACATTGATAAAAGCTTAGATTATGGAACCCGTTTCAGAGCAAGCATGGAAAATTTGAAAGGAGAAAAAATGGCCGGCGTCTCAATTACAACCGTATCCCGTGTAATTAATAATCAGCCGTATGTAAGCTTAGAAAAAATAGAAGCGGTTAGACGAGCTATTGAGACAAGCAAATATGAAAAAAACATAAATGCCGTCCATTTAAGTAAAGGAAAAACCTTTCTTATAGGTGTTGCAATCCCATTTTTTAATCATCCTTTTTTTGCTTTGATCGTAGAGGGTATTGCAAACGAAGCATTGAATTCTAACTATAAGATGGTTCTATTCCAGACTAATTATGAAGAGAGTCGGGAAATTGAATCGTTAGATATGTTAAAACAAAAGCAAATAGACGCTTTGATTATCTGTTCCAGAATTTGTGAATGGAATGTTATAGATACCTATTTAAATTATGGACCAATCATCTTTTGTGAAAATACGGGAGACAAAAATGTTTCTTCAATATATATGGATCATTATAAAAGTTTCTCCAAGGGTTTAGAGTATTTGTATTCTAAAGGTCATAGAAAGATTGGCATTTGCGTAGGGAGAAAAGTGGGAACGAACGGTGTGCAAAGGATATCAGCCTATAGGGATTTTTTAAGAAAGCTCAACGAACCATTTGAATCTGAATATATTTTCTCAGACTATTATGATTTCGAGGATGGGCACGAGATTGTTGAAAAATTAATAAACCTGAATAATCCTCCCTCAGCTTTATTGGTTTCAAACGACCAAGTAGCTGCAGGAATAGTTACATGTAGTAAGGAAAAGGGAATTTCAATACGGCAGTTATAGGATTTGACAATCAACCAATAGTTGAAATTATGAATATTACTACAATTGAAATACCTCTAGTGGAGATGGGAAGAAAGTTATTACTTCGGACAATTAGTAATGAAGTTCTTTCATGCGAAGAAATAGCAGTTAAAATAGTTGAAAGACTCACAGTTTAGTAAAAAACTTTGGCGGTTCCAACTTGCTTTTGTGACTATTTCCAAGCGCATCGATAAATAAACCGATTCAGAATGCATCAAAACTAACTTTTGTTACCGAAAAAAATAAAGCGCCTGCTAATCCGCAGACTACTCATGGCTTTTCAACTAACCTGCACGTTAGTTGAACAAAAAGCAGCTAATCACATGGATCAGCTGCTTTCTTAGTTTTAACGCTATCGTTTCCCGTTAGTTCAATGTCTTGGCGCATAAATACGGTCAGTATCCGTATCAATTACAACATCTGGCCTATCATCTATTTCGTGTGAAGAAGGTAGACGCTCAAATTGAAACATCCTACAAAAAATATCTGTAAATTTACTTATGTCTTTACAACGAGTTTTGGCTATTTTATATTTCTTTTTTAATTCCGAAATTGAACATTTCTTGCCGATGATAAGTACATTTTCAAAATAACCATCAATTTCAACTATCAAGTTAATCACCGCCGGTCGCTATCCAGCCTGTAAGCTCAAAAGTATTGATACATAAGATTATTAACGGTCTCTTAGTTAACCCGTCTTTACCAAACCCTTTCGTTCCAACATCATTTGCCAGAGGGGAAGAAATGAAGGTAACTTAACTATCGATACATCAGATACGCCTTCTATACGACCAGATTCGCCGAGTTGACATACACCGTCTTCTGACCATTCTTAGTCTTAAAGTCACCATTCTCCAACTTGTCTAAGAATCCTGTAGTGTGAGCTTCAAGCATGTCAATGAGGTGAACTATGTAAGCCCAAATGGTTACTGGCTTATCGGCAAATTCACCGTGATGCCCCAACTGAACTGAAATAATATCGTAATAAAACTTCTCGCCAAACGTCACCACGATTTCATCTTTATTTCTCATCGTGATCTCAGCACCAAAAACCCTGTGACTTATATAGGACAATTCGGTGTAAACACCATCTTCAATTTCTAACACCTTACCTATATCGTGAAGGATAATGCTCAGGTAGAGTAAATCACCCCAAGGAGCTAGTCGAGAATCATTTTCGATCAAGGTTTTAGCAAGACGAAGCATCTTCATCGTATGGTTCATCAAACCACCGATCTGAGCGTCATGCATCTTCGCCCCCGCCCAAGTAACCTTGAACGGATCGAACAAATTTTCCTTCTGAAAAATGCCGAATAATAGAGTTGCAGCGGGCTGAGTGAGGTTACTGTTTACAAATTGCACGAAACTTTTGAAAACTGATTCCACATCTATTCGCTTGTAAAAGATATTGATATCCGTTACACCGTGCTGGAAGTTTATTTCTGTTAATGTCAACTCGATTTTATCGTTGTAGGAATCAACATTGCCTTTAATCAAGGCAATAGCCCCTACAAGGTTGTTGATGTTGAGATTGTTCTGAAGGTACTCGTCACAAATCTTGAAACCTATTGTCTTACCGTAGTAATGACAAGTACCGTATATAGGTGCCTTACTTGCCGCATCTGTCTTTGGTGTGTAATCAGTGATGTAGATAAGTCCGTTGATAATCTCCCCGTCTTTAACGCTATGCAAATCTATAGGCTGTATGTTTATCACTACTTAATCTCACCTCAAAAATATTGGTCATCAAAATAATTCTATATCATCAATGCAAACCCCTTTTTATTCCAGTGGCCTGCCCGTTAGTTGAATTAAAGCAGCTGATCAAAGTGATCAGCTGCTTTCTTGGTTTTATTACGTAATCATTTCCCGTTAGTTCATTAGTTGTCCTGCGCGAAATGAGCTTCGACTTCGGCGCTCGCAGGCGGCAGTTCCATTCCTTTTTTCCACACGAGTACAGGATCCTCTTCGCTTCCGAAGTACAGCGCCTCGATGGCTTTGCCGTTACCGTGATTCGCTTGGTAAGCATTGTTTTCCGCTTCGCCGAACGTGTAGTACATATTGAACAGTCCCACTTCGGTGATCGGTTTCTTCTTTAAAATGGGACGTACCGGGGTGACGTAAAATCTTCCGGATTCGTCGGTTTCGAACTTGGTTCGGTTCAGATCATACCCGTCTGTAATCTTCACGTGGTAGACGATCCGGCCGTCCGACAGCCGGGACACGTCCGAGATTTGGATGACGTCGGAAGGGACGGGTCGAGTGTTCCATTGGAACAAACCAACGTACCCGAGCAGCAAGACTGCGCAGAAGGAAGCCGCGATAACAGCCCCTTTCAGAAACGCTCTCAGCTTCGCACGGCTCCATAACGCGGAGAGAGACTGCAGAGCCGTCCCTTCGAGGCGGTTCGCCTCCAGCATCGACGGGGGCAGCGGCAATGCGACTTCGATGTTCGCGAGCGCCAACCGGCAACTATCGCATGCCGCGAGATGTTCCTCTATGAATTGTCGGCTTGCCTCGCTGCACACCTCGTCCACGTAGAGTGGCAATAAATCCTTAATGATTTCGCATTTGGCGGTGCTCATGTCTGTTCCTCCTCAAGCTTGGCGATTAATTGATGTTTGGCGCGATGGAAGGTCACTCTTGCCCAGGTCTCGGTTTTCCCGAACAGCAGACTGATTTGAGCGAACGGTAACTCCCCGAACACCCGTAAGGTGAACACTTCCTTGTATGGTTCGCCGAGCCGGTGCAAAGCCTGATGGATGCGGAACGCCTGTTCCTTGTCCGCAAGCGTTGCTTCGAACGTTTCGCCGGCATGCACTGAATAGTCTAGTTCGTTTGTAGGCGCCTGCCTCTTCTGCTTGTCCAAATAGGAAAAGTAACTGTTTTTGGCGATTTGGCAGAGCCAGACACTCATTTTGCACTCGCCTCGGAACGAATCGATTTTCTTCATTGCTTTGAAGAAGGTATCCTGCGTAATCTCTTCGGCGACGGCGGCATCTTGGCTGAGCGATAACACAAAGGTGTATACGGGCTGGAAGTATTCAGCGTACATTTGCTCAAAATCGGTGGTCACATTCTCACGTCCTTACGACTATATGACTACGGAGGCCGAATTTCGTTACAGCCTGGACAGAAGATTTTTAATTTTCGTGTGACAATAGGCATGGGAATTCTTCAAAACATCGTATCATTTAGAGTTTAGGGAGGAGATTGTCTTGCGGATTCAATTCACATCGTTCATCCCATGAAAAAGAAAATGACAGTCCAGAATGTGAAAATAAAGTTCTGAACTGTCAGATTTGATGAACTATCTTTTCCTGTTAGTTTAATGGCTTATTAGTCCTTTTTGGAGGAGTTGGGAATTACAAACCTTGAATTTTAAATAAATCCAAAACCGCAATTATAGACAATCTCAAACCACTATTCCATCGTTGTTTGTTTTCGGCAATGGTACAATGTTCTTGTCCCGCGACATCAAACCTTTTCTCTCTGTTGTTAGTATACCAACAAATTAGTGGGCATTCTGGTGTAATACACCTGACACTATATATTGCCTTTTATAAGAAAAACCTTTGAACTCTTGATAGGGTTCAATGGTATTAGGAATGTTTTACGAACGGACCCTACAATTCCTCATCTGCAGGCTGTTTTTTCACATATGATTCACTATACTATATCTTCACGGATTGACTTAAAACCTTATAGAGACAAGTGATCGTCCTCTACTTCTCCAGACAAATTAAATATCATTTGGTACAATGCAGCATACGAATCTTTGTAGTGCATTCTAATTGTGGTAACTACATGATTATAACCATCATCTGGCCAATTAGTAATACGAAGAGAAACACTATCCATAAACAACTCTACGTCATTTTCATTATAATCCGGGAATTCTTCGTTAAATTCTTGACTGCATTCTTTCTTATAATTGTTGAAATATTTCCAAAAACCAACGTAACTTCGTTCTTCTAGACTATACAATTGGACAAAATCTTTTATTCCTTGTATATCCATAATAGACTCCTCTAATGTTATTTTTCTGTTTTATGTTTACCGATAAGTAAATTTAACCTGACCTGATTTTTCATCCCAGTTTCCATAGAAACGATAATCACCAAATACTTTTGATATGTTTTTAGTTCATATTGGTACCATGTCTTACCTATTTTAACACCTTGATTGGATAGTCTCTTAATTCCTGCCTCACCTTCACTTCGTACAATTCCTTTACGTAATGCATTGACAAATATCCCTACCAATGATTAGATTTACATTTAATCAGTAATTGGACAAGTTCTTGTCCCTAGACAGGATTTTTGTTTAATTATGTACAGTTAACTAGTCATATTCGCTTCAATTAAATATGCTTTATCTTTAGGGTTTAACAATTGAGGCATTATTCTTTGAGGAAGTGGAATATCTTCATTTGGTTCTCCATCTAAAAATAATTCTAGTGCTTCTTTTGCCATGATTAGTGCCTCTTCAACAGAATGCCCAAAGGTAATGCATCCAGGAAGATCGGGAAATGTAACGTTAATCCCATCATCTGCAATGTTAAAAATTGCGTAGTATTGATAGGTTCGAATCATATAGGGCTCACCCCTCTATTTATACCCAGCTTGTTTTTTTATACTACCTAATGTCTTCGACTTATTTGTTAAGCAATCCTACCCGTTAGCTATTAATAAAAAGCAGCAGATCTCAATGATCGGCTGCTTTTTGGATTTATTGAGCTATCGTTTCCCGTAATTTGAAAATTCGATATGTATGCTTCGTAAGAGTCCCTCTACGTTTCATCTTATCTTTTCCCTTGGCTTCAAAATAACTCGTTTCCTGTAATTTCATTGTTCAGATTCCCAAATTGCATAGCGAGAAATGCCATGAATTACATCATCCCAAAAAGTTCTTTGACAATTTCCTAAGATTGTATTTATACGATACTCTACTTTTGAAATATTATAATCACTTGTAATTAAGTATCCTCGTCCTAGTTCAATTTTATCTGAACCTTCTAGTACTTTCAATAACCACTTAGGGCTGACAATATAGAATCTAAATACCTCATCCTTTACTTCCGACTTCACCTATAAAGGCATCTAAACAAACGTAAAATTCATCAGGATCAACCCATTCTTCTGACATTACATGTGTGAACTTTAACTCTGGAACTATCAAACTTCCACCTTCTTTTTTAATTTGATTCTATCATACTGCTTTAAAACTAACCTGCCCGTTAGTTGAATGGATTAACGGGCAAAATAACTATTAAATGTACGCCTAATCAGCAATAGGAATATGTTCTTATCCCGCGGTGCCCCAAAGCCAGGTAATTCCGCACCAAAAATAAGAGATAAGTTTTTAGTGCATTGTTTTTATTAAAATTTGGAGAAAATCTAATATTTTGATCAATGGGTCTTAGTAGTTTATTAACTCGGTGATTGAAGTTATATAGCAATCCAGATAAACCTTATAAAAAATGCGGAGATAAAAGAAAAAAAGATCGTATTCATTGCTATGTATTGTCCCTTCCTATTTAGAACATATAAAGCGACAATAAAAGGTAGGAGCGTTAATAAAAGATACATGATGGTATGTAATTTTGGTGGTCCCTCAAAAGCAATAAATCCCTCTCCAGTAGTTAACAGAAGTGTAATAAAAAAATTAAAGAAAACTAATCCACCGCAAACACTTAATATAGCAGTCCCAATAAGTAGAAAAATTCGAAAAATGATATTCAACTCCTTTCTATATTAAAATCGGATAATTTTACAAAATCATTAGTACTAACTGCTTGAATTATTGCTGAAAATGGTATTTTGAACTCATTACTGTCCTAGTTATATCCTCAATCTCAATCTGCAAGTGTCCTTCGGGCAAATCCTGATTCATTGACTCATCCAAAAGCTTTAACTGTGCTTGTTTTCCCTCTCAGCTTCTTTCTGTTTTCGTTTAGATCTCTTCTTGCCTTTTCTTCTCTTCTTCCTCAATTTCAGCTGTCTTTCTTTTTAACCAGAGATGATTTGACTAACTGTTTTAGCGGAAAGATCTGTTCTTTGCATACTCAAGTGATTTACTTTAATAATCTTTTTCCTGATGTATGAGTTGAGTGCTGTCAAACTCTGCTTCTTGGCCATTACCCTAAGTTTTCCCTTTGATTCACTTACGTTTTAATTTTCTTTGCCTACAACATGTGATGAGCACTTACGTTTGGTCTTAGTACCTTCACGAACAAATGGATAGCTAAGCAAAAAACGAGCAGTCTAGGAATTATAGACTGCCCATTGTTTGTTGAACTAACGTTTCCCGTTAGTTTAACGGTTAAGATCATTGTTTTAGTATAATTTCTTTAATAGTTCCTTTTGCATTGGCTTAATATTGATGATACTTCTGATGGTTTTTGCCTTTAACTCAGCATCCTCAATGGAACTGGCTAACCCTAGTTCTAACAGAGTGCCAGCTGCTACGGTCCCTGTTCTACCTTTGCCTCCTCCACAGTGAAAGGCAACTTTCTTGCCGGCATTATACGCTCTGACAACCTCATGAATGGCTTGTTTGAAAAGCTCGGCTTCATGTTCTTTCGTATCGTCATCAAGCGGAACCTTTACCCACTTCACATGATCTGCTGGATACGCACACTCTGTTGCTTCTTCTCGAAGATCCACCACGACCTCAATGCCTTCGTTCAAAACCATTGCCTCTACGTCGGCAGCTCCGCCCTAAAAACTTGTTCAGCAATAAGTGCATGGTATTTCAAGGTACACCTAATGAGTCAAGAATGTTCAATCCACTAAGATATTCGAAATTCGGAATATAACCTGTGGCAAAAAGAACGACATCCACATCTTCACGAGTCTCATCTGCCCACACTATCCCATTTTCCGTAAAGGCTTTAAACATCAGTTTGGTATCTGGCTTACCTTGATCGATAGCATTTTTATATATACCTGTATCAAGGACACCGTCACTGCTTTTTTGCAATAGCCGTTTCCCCCAAGTTGATTGATCAAGCCTAAGTATGGTTAGCCAAAAGTGAATATCTTTCCCCGCAATGACCTGCGGCTTGAATTTGATCGGTCTTCTGGATGCAATCGTTACATGAGCCGTCCTAGCAAGTTCAACCGCTATTTGGACCGCTGAATTGCCTCCTCCCACTACAATGATCCGTTTATTTTTAAACTCTTTCTCATTTCGGTAGTCTTTGGCATGAAGCATTTCCCCCTTAAATTCATGCATGCCAGGAATGTCTGGAATATGAGGATTTACGAATGCCCCACTTGCACAAATGATGGACCGTGTTCGAAACTGTTCTCCGCTTGAGGTATGGACTGTATAGATATCGCTTTCCTTATCCACCTTAATTACTTCTTGCCCTGTGTATATTGGAAAATTAAATGTAGCTGCGTAGGACTTTAAGTATTGAACAACCTCATCTCTACGCGGATATACATTTGCACCGCCTGGAAATGCGAGTCCTGGCAATGAGGAATACGACGCAGGTGAGAACAACGTTAAGCTATCATAATAATTTGCCCATGATCCTAAATGCTCTTCACTCTTTTCCAGTAAGATAAAGTTCCGTTTAGCTTCTTGTAAGTAGTAGGCTGCTGCCAAACCGGATTGACCACCACCAATAACGATGCAATCATAAATCATGTTTTTCATTTCTCTCCCTCCTTCTATAAAAAAGCTACTGCATCACGTTCCGGATGCAGTAGCTTTAAATTCTGGTTTATCCGCAGCAAGAATTTGATCCTGCCTTTTCTGTTTTTGAAGGAGAGCAGCAATTCGAAGATGATGTTTCCTCCACTTGAACCGGTTCACAGCAGCTGTCCTTGCTATTAGCACCAAGACTGCAAACCCCCGTCTCCGGCAGTTCCAGTTCTACTTTTTGAGCTGACTCCATATCTCCCACCAAAGCCGCTACAATGGATCTGACTTGCTCATATCCCGTTGCCATTAGGAAGGTTGGCGCTCTTCCATAACTTTTGGCACCCACGATATAAAAGTCCTTTTCAGGTTGACGCAGTTCTTTTTCGCCATGTGGTCGAACTGTACCGCAGCTGTGTACATTGGGGTCAATCAATGGTGCAAGCTCATAAACACAGTCTAAGCTTGGGTCGGTTAATACCCGAACTTCTCTCACCATTGATAAGTCAGGACGAGAGCCTGTGTTACCTACAATTTCATCGATGTGATCTATAACCACTTTTTCATCTTTAATGGTTCCGGTAACCTGGATCTGTTCACCTTGTTTTTGAAGTTCTTCAATATGGAATCCTGTCAGGCCCTTTACGGCACCGGATTCAACCACCTTTTGAATGCGAGTACCCAGTTCCCCCCTTGCCTGAAGCCCATCTAATTCTCGTCCTCCATAAACATCCTCAATATTCGCCTTGCGAATAGCCCAAACGATTTCAGTTCCCGACTCCTCTTTTTGAAGCTGGGCAAGTTCAAGCAACGTGTTGATCGCAGAATGTCCGCTTCCTACAACAAGCACCTTCTTGCCGCTATAACGATTTCTCTCTCTTCCTAATACAGCAGGAATACCGTATGAAATTTGACTATTAAGCGCTTTTTCCTCTTCTGAAAATATACCGTCTGAACGAAGCGGGTTGGGATTGGACCATGTCCCAGAAGCATCGATAACAGCCCGCGCTTCATAAATAAACGAAGATCCGTTTTGTTCAACATGGATCACAAACGGCAGTTTCTCACGCCCACTTGTTTTCACTTTACTTAACCCTTTGCGACTGATCGCAGTAACTTTCGTATTCAAGTGTACATTTGGACTTAATTCAGGTAGCGCAGCCAAAGGTTTTAGATAATGCTCAACAATTTCCTTACCCGTTGGGATCTTTTCGTTTTGTGGAGCAACCCAATTCGCCGATAGCAGTAACTCTTTAGCAGCTTTATCGATGTTATATTGCCATGGCGAGAACAGTCGTACATGTTCCCATTTTCTAATGTTTGCCCCTACTTCATCTCCAGCTTCAAACAACATAAACGGCTCACCTTTTGAAATGAGTTGTGCCGCTGCCGCAAGACCAACCGGTCCAGCTCCAATAATTGCAACAGGTAATTTGCCCTTCTCTTGTACAGGTGCTTCGCAGCAGTCTACTTGATTCACAGGAATATTTTTAATCATTTAAGTTTCCTCCTCATAATTAATTGCATTTTGCAAGTATTGTATTAAATAAATGGGATAAGTATTATCCCAGTGGTGTACAGCATACGCTGGATTTCGCCATGCTTTCGTTTAGCAGTTTGACGGCGTTGATGACCATATCCCGTTCAAACTCAGACATATGCGAAAAGACTTCTTTTAAATAATCATTCATCTGCTCATCAATGACCGTAGCAACAAACTTACCTTGTGTAGTCAAGGATAATATGTAAATCCGTCGATCTTCAGGTAAGGGTTTTTTTTGAACCAAACCCAATTTTACGAGACTTTGAACTTGGCGGCTAAAGGTCGTGATGTCAATGGAGAGTGCATCTGCCACTTGCTGAATGGATGGATTATGTTTACGATCAATTTCATAAATGATATGACTCTGAACAAGTGAAATATCTAATCCTCCTGCGGTGCAACAGTTTTTATCCAACAATCCAAATCGCCGTGTCATGATCTGAAACATTTCTCTTACGTTGTTTTCCAATTACCTCACCTCTTGTTATAGTTATACCCGTATTATTTGCAAATTGCAAATGTTTTTTTTTCCTTCCCATTTCAAATTACATTGTGATATATAAACATATACAAAAACAACATAGGAGTGATCAACATGGTAATTCTGCGGCAAGCTACCGAAGTGGATCTGGGAAGCATTTTAACTATCTATAACCAAGGTATTGAAGACCGCATTGCCACGCTAGAAACAGATATAAAAGATGAAGCTTACATGTCTGAATGGTTTAACAAGCACCAGGGGCGTCACTCGGTGCTTATAGCCGAACAAAATGATCAAGTGGTTGGATGGGCTTCTATTAATTCATATAATTCTAGAAGCGCGTATGACGGTGTCGGTGACCTCTCCATTTATATCCATCGTGATCATCGTGGTAAAGGAATAGGCAATCGGTTGCTTCAGAAATTAGAGGAAATCGGTAAACAGAATAACTTTTATAAGTTTGTTCTTTTCACCTTTCCATTTAATACGCTTGGTCAGAGCCTATATCATAAAGCTGGATACCGAGAAGTAGGTGTATTTCAGAATCAAGGCTATCTGGAAGGAAAATTTGTAGATGTGATGGCTATGGAAAAATTATTATAAACATCGAGCCGTATTGATCTTATACTACCTAGGTTAACGAATTACTTGAACACGATAAATTAACCTAACCTGCCCGTTAGTTGAACAAAAGCAGCTGATCACATTGACCAGCTGCTTTCTTTATATTGTAACATTAACATTTCCCGTTAGTTTAACAACTTATGGTGGTTTATTTTTTCACTACATTCATGACGACAAATCCTAAATCGTAACTGTGGCGGAAAGTTATTTGATATTTTTCTACTTTCTTGTCTACCTCATTGTTAATAACCTTGTGAACACTTGCTATTACATCCAATACATAAAAACCACCATCTACCGTTCTCATATTCGCCACTTGAAACGGGTCAATGCTATAAACATTTTCTTTCCCTGTCTTTAAGTATTGTTTTTCTTGGAGCGCAAATAGTGTCTTCCTTTGTAATTCAGTCGTTAACATACGCTCCAATTGTTCTTCTCTAGTTTGTGGGAATCTCCATAATGCAACCCATTCAATGGAATCCTTACCTTTAGTCGCTTCATCATGCGGATGAGCTGCACTTACTGACGGAATGGATAATATAGCCCCAATAGAAAGGACTAGAATAGACATAAAAATCTTTCTCATACAATCACCTCACCATGATTATTCCTCATATGGATGAGTTTTATGTATAAAGGAGTTGTTCTGTTAAACTGCCCGTTAGTTGAACAAAAGCAGCCGATCTCATGAATCAGCTGCTGATTTCTATTACTCCTCAATATTAAAGGGCTCTATCTTGTGCCACTTCTGCAAAAGTAACACTGGAGGGATATACACAGGCATGATCCACTGATACATTAACGCTTTGGTTAAATCCCCCAACCAGAATCGCTCCTGGTCATCCAACTGCATTTTGTAAGCACCACTTGCCATAGAATAACCTTTGCTTATCAGTTCGCGAGCTTCATCGTAGCTAAATTCCTCTCCCTTATTCTGCTCAATTTGTTCCAAGACAGATTCATATGCTATTCGTTGTTTCTGCTCTTCTCCCTCTGTCTTCTCGAGATCATATACTACTGAAAAATCCAACCCTTTCAGCTTATTTTTCTCCACCCAGTCTTAAAACTTATCTGTAATAAATACTTCCACGGCAGCTGTTTCCTTAATTTTAAAAATATATGTATTTTCAGGTATTTTAGCTTTATCAAACACCAAATTTTCGAAACTCATCCACGATCCATCTTTAAATCTACGAATATCTGAACGAAGATAATCCACACAATCCAGTACATTCGTAACATTTATCATAAATATATTTTTATCTTCATTACATAATGGCAGAAACTCTACTTTGTTTAGCAGAATGTGATCTTTCTCCATCATAAGCTTAACCGCTCTGAAACAACGGGTTGACCAATAATATAATGAGGGAAATCGCTATAAACTCTTTTATAAAGAGTCTCTACATCAATTTTTGTCCAACCTTCTAATTTTGATCCACCTTCAAATGAACTATTTATTGGATGAGATTCCTCTTCCACCGCTTCCAACAATTTAACTTTAGAATGTTTAATTAACTTAAAAACCTTCAAATCGTCCTCTCCTTACCTAGATAATACAACACAAACAATTATTATGTTAAACTAACCTGCCCGTAGTTGAATTAAAGCAGACGATCAAAGGGATCAGCTGCTTACTTGGCTTGATTACACTATTGTTTCCCGTTAGCTTAAAGATTTGAGAATTTAACTGATTCTTTTTCGTTAGTTTAATACAAACATATCATAGTACTCTTCTATCCACCTAAGTAAAAAAGTGGTATAAAAAAGGGAGGTTAGGATCATCCTATTACTAATAAATAGTAGTATCTAATTATTAGGAGGGGCTGGTGCTTATGAAAAAGATATTCCATGCTTCAATTGTTATTTTAATTCTGCTTATTAGTTCAACAGCCAATGCCGAACCCACCGCTACCAAAGTACCGAATGCAACTGCAAACTCAGTCGAACTTGTTGACAAAACAAACAGTAAGATTCCAGTTACTGATAATATTTCTTCCGTTATAGAGACAAGTTGGAGCTCTGTTTATTATGATTTTTATGGGGAGCCGGGACATAATTTTACTGTAACATGGCAAAAACTTGTTAATGGTAAGTATGTAACCCAACAAGTTTGGGCGGATAATTTTGATGAAAAGGGCCAGAGGCCAGGATCTTGGGCCCAGGGAGCCAACACATCGTGGAAAGTTCTTTTAGAAGATTCTGACAACGAATCTTCTGCAACATATACCTACACTATTGGTAACTGAAGCAAAAAAGTCCTTAGTTTTTATAAGGGCTTTTTTTTATTAATTCACCATAAATAAGTAACATAATATCTCAACAATTATATTAAGAATGTGTCAGTAGCTATCTTTATTATTTTCAACTAACCTGCCCGTTAGCTTAATGAAACAGATATCATATTCTAATCGACATTGTACCGATTGTAGTTTGCCCGTGGTGCGGGCAATCGCATGTATTTGATAACGCAGTATAGACCAAGGATTATTTCCTTGGTCTATACTTTATTTAAATTCATCAAGCGCATTAATTCGTAAAGGCAGATTATTTAGTTGTTGAATAGTGATTCTTACTCTTTCGATATTTTATTTACCCACCATAATATTAGACTAATTCCGGTATTAAGACTATGCTAAAACCAATAATTATCAACATTGAATCGCTCCTTTAAGATGTGAATGTTAGTTATTTACTATTGATCGTCGAAGCTAATTGTTCATATACTATTTCTTTCATTTCATTGTTCAAATTCCCTACTCTAATTAGTTCCGAATACCATAATCCATCAATAGCCAATCTTATGATCGCAGCTGTAACCTCATCCAATCCATCCTTGCTCAATTCTTCGTATAAACTTTCAATATTCTCTTTAAAAGCTGAAAGCATAATCGGATCTGTAAACAAAGCCGCTGTATACACAGAAACAACTTTGATAGAAGAATTACTATCTAGTATCGTGGATTCTAGATAGGCACGATGCCACTTTCCATTGGAAACTGGATCTTCATCTGCTTTCTCCCTTATACCGTTTATAAAGGCGTCAGATAATTTATACAAATGTAACCCGTTTTAATTATTCTATATTCAGGAATTATTAAGTTAATTGGTAAAGGAATCTTCTTCACTTTCACACAAAATAACTGGCTTACAAGCCAGTGCACTTGTTAAATAAGTTATTTTGATCTTTCAGAACTTTATCCTCTCTAACTAATTCAGAAATCCTCAACGATAGACCATCGGGCTGAGTGATTTCATTAATAATTTTAGTTTTTTCCTTACATTGTTATGATAATAATTTGTAATCTTCTAGTTCTGTACAAACAGCTCGTGTAATAAGATTATCGCTTACTTTTGAGAAACAAATGCATGAAGAATACGTTTCATCTTGTCTTTGTAACCCCCTTACAGTTAAATCTTTATCAACAAACACGAACATTTTTAATTAAAAATATATAAATGAAACCTTTGTCCACTTTTTCAAAAAAAATCTCGTTTTGTTTTGTATTTTCCACAATAGTATTTTCAAAATAGATGTGCGCAACAACTAGTTCTTGATTAAAATATTTAAAAATTTGTTATATCGCCAAATAGGCTAGTGAACCCAACGACATCTAATGACCTAAACACCCATCAATTTTAAACTAACGCATCATGACTAAGTGGGGTATAGAAGTAAAACATGGTTTAGTTGCTATTATACAAAAAAAGAAAAGCAAGATCACGTAAGTGTTCTCGCTTTTCTACTAATCTTTTTAATCAAAATAAAGTACTCAAATCCTTTTTTTTGAAAACTTGAACTTCTTTTTCCTTACCATTTTTTATTTTTGTTACCCATGCTGGATCCCCAATCAAAGCACGACCGATTGCGATTAAGTCGAAGTCTTCTTTGTCTAGTTTATTCCACAGTTCTTCTAAATGAGCAGTTGTGTCATTCTCCTCTGTTTCATCGATGTTTTTAGTTAACTGAGCAGTTAAACCTACAGATCCCACTGAAATGACTGGCTTTCCAGTAATTTTTTTAGTCCATGCCGCTAAATTGAGATTCGACCCTTCAAATTCAGCCTCCCAAAAGCGACGAGTCGATGCATGGAAAATATCAACACCAGCTTCGACAAGCGGTACTAGAAAGCTCTTTAACTCTTCTGGACTATTAGCTAGTTTATAGTCGTAGTCATTTAACTTCCATTGAGAAAATCGGAAAATGATCGGAAAGTCAGGAGCAGTTGCTGCTCTAACTGCTTTAATCACCTTAACAGCAAAGCGGGTACGCTGTACTAAATCACCGCCGTATTCATCCGTCCTTTTATTAAAAGACTCTGCAAAAAATTGGTCAATAAGATAGCCGTGTGCTCCGTGTATTTCAACAGCATCAAAACCTAGATTCTTTGCATTTTCTGCAGCTTCTGCATATTTTTTTATGATTTGATCAATCTCATCGATTGATAGAGGTTCAGAACTTGGCTTACCTTCATAATTTATACCTGAAGGACCAACCGGTTTAGCATTTGAGAGAGGAAACTTATTAGGATCTCTTGCCATTCCAGTGTGCCATATCTGTGGGGCAATTTTCCCGCCAACTTTATGGACTTCCTCAACAATATGAGCCCACTCTTGCAATGCTTTTTCCCCAAATAAATGAGGCACATCGTGTTCTGCACCTGCAACTTCATGATCTATTAGGACACCTTCCGTGATGATTAAACCAACTTCATTTTCAGCTCTACGCCGGTAGTATGCTGCCACATCAGGATTGGGTATTCCTTCTGGTGAAAAACATCGAGTCATTGGAGCCATGACAACTCGATTCTTTAGTTTTAAACTCCCAATCTCAAACGGTTTCCACATAGAAGTCATGATATTTTCCACGTTAGTTAACTCCTTTTAGTCGAATTTGAATAAATAAGGATCAAAACATAAAGTAACAAAATAAGCAATAAATACCTCCTTTTTTCATTTGTGGAATAATGATATCACAAAATGTATAATGAAATGCAAGTAGAAATTTTCTGCGACGATACCCCGTTTTATGTTATTAATACTCCCCTTTTCAAGGTTCTATATCATAGTTATGCTAGGTAACTTTTAATAAGTTTTAAGATGAGATAATATACTAGCTTAGTAGGCAGATTTAATAACTGCTAGAATCTTCCAATGGAAAGGGATACTATGGAAAGAGATACTATGGAAAGAGATACTATGGAAAGAGATATCTAAAATTGTATAGAAGGCATCAACTCATCACTCTCTACAAATGGAGATAACAAATGTAACAGTTACATAAAGCAGTTAATAATCGACACACAAATACAGAAAGCAAATTTAACTTAAACTCTGTGATTCCTCCCCGCTAGAAGGCACATGGTCTACTTAACTGTCAGAGGAAAGCCTGTGGTCGGTTCGTCCATCACATATAGGGTTTTCCCAGTGGCTGGCTTTAAAAGTTCTGCTGCAAGCTTTACCCGCTGAGCTTCTCCTCCAGATAACGTTGTGGATGCTTGTCCCAGTTGGACATAACCCAGCCTCACTTTGCAAATTGCTTCAATTCTTTTACGAATTTTCGGCATGTTTTCGAAGAACGTTAAAGCTTCTTCAGCGGTCATAGCCAACACATCCGCAATATTTTCCTCCTTGTAATAGATTTCCAAAGTTTCACGGTTAAATCGTTTCCCTTTGCACACCTCACAAGGAACAAATACATCAGGAAGAAAATGCATTCGGATTTTAAATACACCATCTCCAGTACAAGCTTCACATCGTCCCCCCTTTACATTAAAAGAGAATCCTCTCGCTTCGTACCCACGTACTTTTGCTTCACTTGTAAGTGCATAATGGGAACGGATAAGGTCAAACAAACCTGTATATGTCGCAGGATTAGATTGCGGCGAACGCCCAATTGGGCTTTGATCAATGTGGATCGACAATTATCATCAGACATTCAGGTGGAGTTAATCGTCTATTTTTAGGAATGGAATCCTTGTTGTGTACCTTGAATGGACTGTAAGCAGATTGTTGGTCTGATTAGCGGGGATCGATGTTTGGCTAACTGTTTTCTAACAGAGTGAAAGAGAACTTTACTAATCCTCCATGGAGGTACTCGCGGGAAGAGCTTGGGGAGATCCTGTGGAGAAAATGATGGTTCCACCTGGACAGCCAAGAAGCTGGGAGGAATTACATGCACCGGGCAGGTGAAGGCCGGGACGGCATGGTCATGCTCTCCGATACATCCTCCGTCTTGCATAAAACTATTGGCCACCGTGCGATTGGTGTGGTATATAATCCTGATCATGAGCGATACGGCAATTATATACCTTCCAACATGGCGGATCGTTATGATGTGTTTATTCATATCGATCGGACCATCGCTCTTCAGCCACTGTCAGTCCAACAACCGGTTGCAACCGAAGCTTTATTTTCAACATAACGGATCTTGCTGAATGTCTGTGGGTCTAGCAGGCGGATTCCAACATAAAAGCAGCAGTCTCTGAATCGTTCAATCGAAACGGGAGACTGCTGCTTTTATGTTGGCTATCGTTTTCCGTCAGTGAATGAGTAAAGAACTAAAATGGTCAGCTCCTTCGAACTTAGTTCGAAATCATAACTATGAAAAATACCGTCTTATAAAATAACTTGGAGTACAGCTCCATGCGTGGCAATAGCTATTGACCAAATTACTGCCGTAAGGAGAAAACGTTTTGTCTCCCGGGTCATAGAGCTCCCAAAACGTGTCTGCTCCATCTTTTAGCATACCGCCCCAATATTTTCGGATTTGTTCCATGGCTTTTTCCCTTTCCCCACAAAGAACCAATGCATCTACGTAATGATGAACCATATACGGGGTGGTCATACCGATGGCATTTCCGTTGTGTTCCAGTCGTTCGAGCAGTTTCCTGGCAATAGGCGCATCAACAACTTCCGCAAGAATCATCCATACCTGAGATGCCCAGGACACCTGTCTCGCTTCCCCACTAATGAAGTATTCCTGTTCTTCGTCCCATAAATATGACAGCGTTGCATTCATTGCCCTCTGAATTTGGACCCTAATCCAGGCCTCATGCTCTGATTTTCCCAGATCATTGGCGATCTTCAATGCTCTTCTCATGTTGTAAATGAGCACTGCCTGGGCACCAGCCTGCTTGTTGAGTTCATCATGCCAATCGAGGAAGCAATACCATGTGTCATCATCTTGTACAAGTCCATGCTCGTCTAGTCTTGCAAGTGAAATGTGAATCTGCTCGTATGCCACCGGCCAGAGTTCTTCCAGCGTATCCCGATCCCCAGTCGCTTCGTAATAATCGTACAGGGTTGCTATGAAAAACAGCGCGTAGTCATATAGGTAAATATCATCCACATAAGGCTCAGGGTGCTCATACAAACATCCCCCAACTTTCCCGCCTTCCAACCTTGTTCCGGCAAACAGATACAGGCAGCGTTTGACAAGATCGTTGTAGCCAAATGTTTCGTAGTTTACGAGGGCCTGCAGCCGGAGGTCTCCGATCCATAAACGGCGATCGCGCTTGGGGCCATCCTCAAAAACGGTTTGCATGCAATCCCGCAATGTCTGCACAGCAACTCGGTCAATGTTTGCCATGTCCTGATCGATGCCTTCCCGCAATGGAGGCACTAGTGCCAAATCAGCTGAAGTCACTGTCGTGCAGTACAGATCGGTAAACCGAACATCATAGCGAATTGAGGTTTCCAGTACGTCAATCTTCAGATACCGGAATGCATAACGGCGATCCATCGTGATCGTTCCCGGCAGAACGTCCACGTTTATAATCTCGTCCTGAAGCCAGGAGCGGCTAAGCCACCCCTTGTATTCCTTAAAATCTTCTCCGACTTCGCATGGCATTTCACCGAACGTCAGTTTGAGCCTGAGCGGTGCATCCGCGTTACTGCGCACATTCTGAAGAGATAGTGTTAAATAACCAACATGATGAGTGCCAAAATCGAGCGTTATACTGTCACCTTTCTTCAGAATTTGATCGTACAGTTGACTAGCTGAGCCCAACGGATCAACACCCCACCCTTGGAAAGCAGATTCATATGGAGCCACATTTACGATACGTTCCGGGTAAACCTTTTGCTGATGAAGCTCAGGAGCAAGTTGTTTTGCCTTGTCTAGCCAGGTTCTATTTATCATGTTTTCATTCATGGACCTATCCTCCCTATCCTTTGACCGCCCCAACGGTCATGCCGCCAATGAAATATTTTTGCAGGAACAAAAACGCTATCAACAACGGGAAAGCACACAGAAAACATGCTGCAAACAGCACATTCCACTGCGTGGGATTTTGCTGATCCCCCAAAAAGCCAAGCATCGCAAGTGGTAATGGAGAGTCATCTGCTCCGGATATAAAGATCATGTTGAAAAAATAATCGTTCCAGATCCAGACCCCTTGCGTAATAATGACCGATACGGTTACTGGAATGAGCAAAGGGAACACCACAGTCCAGAAGCGTTGGAACAACCCCGCCCCATCGATATGCGCCGCTTCCTCCACCTCTTCAGGAACACCGCTTCGAATAAAGCCGGTATATAGAAAAGTCGAAAACGGAAGACTGCACGTAATGAACATGAATATTGGCGTATATTGATTCGTCGGAATATGCAGCGCATTGATCATCTGCACGATCGGTATCAGTACCATTTGCGCAGGTACGACGAGTCCGGACAAGAAAAACAAATACATGAACTTGCTTAGCTTCGTCTTCAAACGTGCCATTGGATAGGAAGCCATGGCTGCGAATAAGACGACGAATATGACAGATACGCCCGTTAATACAATGCTGTTCCAGAGCGCCTCGGGAAAGTGCATGCGTTCGAAGGCTGATTTGTAACTTGCAAAAGACAATTCCTGAAACAGGGCGAGCGGATTCGTATTATTGCTCGGATCGCGAAGCGAAGTGGAAAAAGCGATAATCAGCGGAATAAGGTTTAGGGCCATAACGACAAGTACGACGATCTGAACCGACCCTTTTCCCAACCATTTTCGAAGCGTCATGCCGACACCTCCCGTTTGTTCATTTTCAGCACAAAGACGGCGGTAATCAAGATAATCACGGCAAATGAAATGACACCAAGTGCGGAAGCTTTACCAAAGAGCTGTTCGGTAAATGCCATCTTGTAGATGGTATAGATCAGCGTATTGGTAGCCGTGCCAGGACCACCATTCGTCATAATAAACGGGAAGTCAAAGGCTTTGAGTCCATTGATCAAACTTAACGTCACGTTGATTGTAATTGCTGTGGCCAGCAATGGAATCTTCACATGCCGCAGCAGTCTCCAGGAGCCGCAGCCGTCAATCCGGCCAGCTTCCAGCAGGTCGTTAGGAACGGTTTGAAGCCCTGCGAGGAAGATAATCATGGTGGTTCCGATAGTCTTCCAGATTTCCACGAAAATAATGGAATACAGCGCGGTCGAATAATCCCCCAGGAAATTCAGTTCATTGGCAATACCCAGTTTATCGAGAAAGGAGGAAATCAACCCATAATCTGGCATATAGACATAGCTCCACAAAAATCCGACAACGATCGCACTGAACAATGTGGGAATATACGCCAGGGAACGGTAGATTCCGGTTCCTCTTATTTTCATGTTTAACAGCAATGCCAGTGCCAACCCGATGATATTGCCGGCGATGACGGTGACAAATGTATAAATCAATGTATTTTTTAACGAAATACCCAGGATATCGCTGCGGAACAATTCCTTATAGTTGTCGAACCCAATGTAGTTATAGACTTGGGCGTACCCGTTATAGTCCGTTATGCTGTACTGGAACAACCGCAGGATCGGGAATATCCAGAAGGTCAGGTAGAAGATTAATGCGGGCAAGGCAAACCAGTACATGGACTTTTTCATTACAGTAGAGCTCATTCTGCTCCATCCTTTCCAAGAAGGGCCTGCGCCTAGGGAAAAAAGGCTAACCGTTCTTCCCCTAGCGGCAGACAGCATCATTTTGTTCTAGTTTTTCCACAGTTCTCTGAACTTGGTCTCCATGGCATTCGCCACATCCTCAGGTGTTGTTTTTTGTCCAGCAATGACCTCGGCAAACTTTGACTGCATGACATCGGACACTCCGGCTGGCCACATCTGGTTGCTGAAGTAGACAGAGTTTCCGGTTTGTTGATAGTTGTCATTGACTTCCTTGAACAGTTCGTTCTCCAGTTCCACGTCTTTGTACACGCTGATGGAACTGTTGGCTTCTACAAATGCCTTAAAGAGATCTGATTCACCATCGAACAGGTAATTCAGTACTTCCTTGGCAGCATCCAGATTTGCCGATTTCGCGTTCAAAGCGTAACCCGCAGACGTTGCAGCTGATACAAATACAGGCTTTTCGGGCTCATTACCTGGCAAAGATGCAAATCCTCTTGTAAAGTCTGCAGCGCCTTTGGACGTCATGGAAGCATAATCCCACGTTCCGGTAAAGGTCATGGCTGCTTTCCCGTCGATGAACAGCTGTGCAGATTGGGCACTTCCAATACCAAGTGAGTTTTTAACCACATAGTTTTTATCATAGAGCTCTTTGTACTTGGAGATGGTTTGAACCCACTTTGGATCGGTCAGTGATTTTTCGCCGTTTTGCAGTTTGACATCAAAATCCATCTCATCCGGATACACGACGTTGGCCGCAATCGGATACATGCCGAATTGGATCATCCAAGGGTCCTTATCGCCCATCGCGATTGGAGTTACACCTGCAGCCTGCAGCTTCTGGCATAATTCCAGAAACGAAGGCCAATCCTTCGGAAACTCGGAATATCCTACTTGCTGTAATAATTCCTTGTTGTAATAAACGCCAAGGAAGTCGAGTCCTTCGGCCACTCCATAAGGTTTGCCCTCATAGGACATATCCTCCTTCGCACCTTGGCTGATGTTATCCCAGAACGTCAGGTCGGATAAATCGGCAGCGAATCCCGCTTTTGCGAAATCAATGACACCGCCGGCTGCATTTTTGGGAAAGATCCAGAAAATGTCCGGTCCCTGCCCGGCCGCTAGCTTGGTTCGCACGGACGTATTGTACTGGTCGTCAGGCAGTTTCTGTACTTCCAGCGTAATGTTCGGGAACTTCTCCTTGACCAGGCGCGGTAAGGTCTCCAGCTCAAAATCCTCCCCCTCAGACGCTTTGTTGCCTGATAACATCATTGTCAACGTAATCGACTTGCCGGACTCCTCTTTACTTCCGTTACTATTATCCGTACTGCTCTCCTCCTGATTGCCAGAACTGCATGCGCTCAGGAACACCATAAGAAGCACCAAAGTTAAGGACCACAGTCGTTTTCTTTTTTTCATCTTGTCATTCCCCCAATTCATGTTTATTCTTGCTTTGTGCACATTCTCATCATACGGTGGGCAAAAGTGCATTTGCTTTGGTTCGTATGGTGCACTATTTTTAGATTTGACAATGGCGGGAGGAGCACGTATGATTCTGTTCAACATCAAAACCAAACTTTTTCTGGTCCTCGTCCTCGTGTCGATCGTGCCGATTATCGTCGTGTCTGTCAGTTCCTATCGAAGTTACACGAAGCTGGTGAATGAGCAAACCTCACTCGTAACGTCGACTACTATCGGCAATTCGGTCAAAAGCATGGAAGAGATTTTGCAGAATATCGACCGGATCTCCGTCACGCTTCTTCAGCAATCTTCTAATGCAACCGCTTACAGCACAGTGAGTGACGAACTCATCAAGTTGAACGGTACGAATGACCAGTATGAAATCTTCATGATCCGCAGCAAATTGAAATTAATCTTCGAAAACATTCTGCTTGGCTACAATTACATCAATGGTTTATACCTGTTCACACCAGATGGCAAATGGATCAGTTACGGCAGCAGTGGTACAGACTTACGCCTCGATTATGTCGCCCTTCGCGATGAATGGTATCTGGACACAATTCAGCGAAAAGGCGATTTGTACATCGGTGAAGTTGGCGTCAAACCATACATTATTAATGCCAAGGAATCCATTGGCTTCTCCAGAGCCCTCTATGATCCAAACAACAACGAGTTTCTTGGCGTGTTTATGCTGGATTGCAGCATGAACATTTTTGACGGGCTAAAACGCAATCCGGCGCCAAGTTTGTCCAATCTATACCTAGCGAACGATGCTGGCGAGATCTTGTATTCAACCGATGGAAGCAAGGTTGGGACTCCTCTCTCCGCTTCTCTCGCTGCGGCAACTCAGCAAGTCGGCAGCAGTTCACAGTATAAATCGATTCAGGACAATATCATGACAGTGATCCAAAAGGTACCAGGGCGCAATTGGAATGTGATCGCCAACATCTCCATGGATCGCCTGTACGAGGAGTATAATATCTCGCAGAAGCTGCTTCTTTACGTAGCCGTGAGCTGTGCAGTTATCTTCTTGCTGCTTTCCTTTTTCTTGTCGAACCTGATTACCAAACCGATCATTGAATTGACCAAAATGATGCGTAAAACCAAATCTCATCGTTTCGCAACCATTAAGCCTCAAGCAACGCGACAAGTCGACGAGATCGGTATTTTGTACCATGAGTTCAATAAAATGATGAAGGATATCGATACGCACATCCGAGAGAGTTATCAAAACAAAATTCTCATGCTGGACTCTCAGATGAAGGCATTGGAAGCGCAGATTAACTCCCATTTCCTCTACAATACCTTGGAGTCAATCAACAGCATTGCAGAAATTGAAGAAGTCGAGAGCATCGTAGTGATGACCAAGTCGCTCGGCGACATGTTCCGCTACAGCATCAAAACAGACAGCGAACTGGTCGCCGTCCACGAGGAACTGCAGCATGTAGAAAACTACATGGCCATCCAACAAATCCGGTATGGAGACAAAATGAAGTTCGACCTTCATGTGGACCCTGAGATTCAGAGTAGTCGCATGTTAAAACTGTTACTGCAGCCACTCGTGGAAAATGCAATCTATCATGGGCTTGAGAACAAACGCGGAAAAGGTTGCATCGCCATTACCGGTTTGTTTCAGGGGGATCGAATGGTATTCGAAATACAGGACGACGGTATTGGCATGTCCGCGGCACAGGCAGAGGAACTTCGACAATTGCTCCAGCAGCCGCCCGAATTTGTCTCCGTCGGTCAACGTCAGAAACAAAGCATCGGCATCAAAAACGTGCATTCACGAATTGCCCTGTATTATGGTGACACGTACGGCCTTTCCTTCCATACCGAATTGAATAAGGGAACACGAATTAAACTCGAAATTCCGGCCAATTGGGAAAAGAGGTGACTCTGATGTACACATTTATCGTTGTGGATGACGAACCTTTGATACGCAAAGGTCTATTGAAAAAGATAGAAGCTTTTGAACATTCGCTTGAACTTCTGGGCGAGGCAGATAACGGTGCAGATGCCTTGGCTTTGATTGAATCATCCAAGCCGGACATCATCTTTACGGATATGCGCATGCCCGAGGTCGACGGCAAGATGCTGATCCGAACGGTATGCCAGCAATATCCGCACACGAAGTTAATTGTTATTAGCGGGCATGCCGATTTCGATTACATGCAGGAGGCCATCTCCGCCAAGGTTGTAAATTACTTGCTGAAGCCTTTTAGCCGGGACGAGATTCACAGTGCACTTCACCAAGCTATCAATGCCATAGAACAGGAACGCTCTATGCAGCGGGAAGTCCAATTACGAGCAGTCGAAACGGAGCAGATGAAAACGGATGCAGACATGCAGTTGTTCCTGAATTATATGCTTACTCCCAATGCATCAACCAAAATGCCTGTATTCCGCTCTGCCGAATTTACCGCGATCATGTCATCTGAGCAGTTCGTTTTGATGACGCTTTATGGTCCGCACCCGATCTCGGCACATGCATTGCCTACCTTTTCAAATGGATTGTACATTCCTCATCCACAATCGGATCAGCTGCTGTTTTTCCTGATGCATGATTCAGAATGCACGGCCGTGGAATTGCAGGAAAAGGCATCGCAAATAGCGAGTATGATTTTGGCAAAAGCCCAAACTGCGGAATGTTGTGTTGGGATCAGTTTGCCGTTTACAGACATTGGCGAAGTCCGAGCGGCTCACCATCAAACCATTCTCGCCTTGGATGAACGAGCCATTACCGATTTCGGGAAATATTATGTATATTCAGAGGGACAACATCCGTTACATCCGCTAAAGTGGTCTCGAATGTATGAATTATTATTCTTCATTGAGAGCGGTAATGCGCCGAAGGTGGAAGAGCTCACTATCGATTTTTTTGCCTTCTATCTCCGTCAGCCTGACGCTCTGCTTGCTCACCTAAAGGAACAGTGCAGGGATATTATTATGGAAACCAAGCGGCTGCTGATTGATTATCTCCAGAACGGGATCAATAGTGGCGCATCCTCCAGTCTGGAAGCCGTCCTGAACGTCTCGTTTGATATGGAAAGCATCCGGCATTATATGGTTAAGGTACTGACAGGAGCAGCCCTTTTACTCAAAGAAGACAACCCCTACTCATCGGATCAGGTGATTGATAACGTCAAGAAATATATTGATAATCACTATGCCAAGGATTTAACGCTGGAATGGGTTTCGTCCCTGTTCTACCTAAATCCAAGTTACCTCAGTTATTTGTTCAAAGAAAAAACATCCGAGAATTTTACAGATTATGTGAACGGTCTCCGCATCGGGCAAGCCAAGCATCTCTTGATGAGTACAGACCATAAAATTTACCGAATTGCCAAACAGCTAGGTTACGACAATCCAAAATATTTTTTTCGGGTGTTTAAAAAAATGACGGGTTGGACTCCAGAGGAATTCCGAAAGCAGCACAAACTGTACTCCATAAAAAACAAGGAACCAGGCCATGTATGATGACCTGGTTCCTTGTTTTCGTTATGGTGGCGCTTAACCTTCAAGCAGTACTGCTAGCCGGTCGTGAACGCGGACAATGACCGTGGCAAGTTGTGAACGTGTCAGCGTGCTCTGTGGTTGCAGGAGACCCTCCGGTGTACCTTGAAATATACCGAGTCCAATCGCTGCAGCCATGGCTGAGCGGCTATTTGGCGTTAGCTGGTCCCGATCTTTAAAGTCTTCCAGCCATGATTCAATCTCTGCTTCCGGCAGTTCCGTGTCCACCCCGGCCAAGTTCAGCGCATGGATGAGCACTATTGCCATGCCTTCTCTTGACATTGGGGCATTCGGCAAGAACTGCCCTTCTTCCATCAAGTCATACTCCACAGCGGCTCGCAAGACCGGATCAAACCATTTCTCGTTTAATGCCGCTGCTCCCGGATCAATCCCTATTGCGTTCATAGCTGCCATCAACGTTTGGGCTGATGTTGTCGTTCCCTGAGGCTGCACGCGGCGTTCCGAAACGCCATTGATTAGCAGCTTGCTGCTGGCTTTAGCTATATCTCCGGCATACCAGGCTGAAGACGCTACATCAACAAAGGTGCGCTTCGAATGAATCGCTACGTATGTGCCTGCTTGATTAATCAGCACTTTCCACGCCTGATTTCCGTTCGTGTCTTGCGTCAGTACACCAGGCACCGGAGTAAGTTTGCCTGCCTCGCCAACGTGAACAATAGCAGTCGAGTCTGCAGCAACATCGTTGACAGCTGGAAGCGTTGCTGTTACGTAAATGCCTTGTTTATCCTTAATTGTCACATTCCATGGTTCTCCTATAACCCGTACGCCGGATGAGCGAATGCTTTTTACCTTTTGCTGATCAGCCTCACTTCCCTTTTGCACTGTCACCAGTGCAGATAGATTGCCTCCCGAATTCGTTTCACCTTCTGTCTCGGACTCGGATGCTGGTGGATCAACAGGAGCAGCACCATTACCCGATCCAGGCGAGCTTGGTGAACCGGGATTTGTTCCTGGGTTGGTGCCTGGACTTCCAGGATTCGTTCCCGTTTCGTTCAATGTAAATGACAATCCGTCAATTCGAAGATCCGGTTCATGGAACACCAGGTACAAATCATGCACGCCGCTTACAGCAGCAGAAATATCGGCCTCCACGTCAACGTACCCCAACTCCTTGACCGTTACATTAGCGTTGCTGATTTTGTAAGAAACAGGATCAGTCACCGGTACATTCCATACAGCAAGTGGTGAGGAATCGAGTGTATCTGCATGCAATGAGATTGTGCCTCCCTGCGCATTCGATGCAACGGATGCCTTCACCTTTCGTGCACCGGTCAGATCGGCCTTTGGCAACGCGACCCACGATCCATTTTGTTTGGACCGGACCGCATAATATCCGCCTACAATGGCTTTTGCTTTTAGTTGGGCAGCGGTGCGTTCCTTGGATACTTCGTGATAGACAACTTCATTCGATGCAAACGCATGATCGAATACATTTATTGGCTCAGTAAGGGATAATGACGCCACCAACTTACCACCCATACTTACCGCCTTCGAAGCTTGCACGTCTGCCTCACCTGCGGAGGTACCGATCATGAAGTCATAGCTTCCTTGTTCGACGATCCATTCGCTTCGATTCACATCCCATAATGAGAGTGTTTGTGGATCGACCTGCAGCGGTACTTCTCTCGATTGACCTGGTTCGAGGTAAACTTTCTCGAATGCCACCAGTTTCTTTTTGGGCGCATGGGCGCCGTATGCGGAATGGCTATTGCGAGCGTACAGCTGTACTACCTCGGAGGTTGCCACGTCCCCAGTATTGGTTACACGGACCGATACCGTGAATGGTTCATCCCCTGGAACGGTAGAGGGTGCGGTCAGAGCATCGTATGAAAAACCAGCATAGGACAACCCGTAACCAAACGGATAAGTCACCTTGGCATCCGTATACATGTAAGTCAACCCGGACTCAATCGGATCTGCATTAGTCATATCCACCGCGAATCGAGGATCAATGCTGTCGAGACCCGATGTATTGCCTTCCGGCACAACGTAAGAATTAATCGATGGGAAAGCATCCATCCCCGCATACCATGTGGAAGTCAGACGTCCTGTCGGCGCGTAATCTCCGTACAGTACCTGAGCTAGCGCATATGAATCGTATTGGCCGCCATATGGCTGGTACACAATTGCTGAGACATTCGGGTTGTTTTGAATGCGTTCCATGCTTACCGGAAAGCTCGATTTAACCACGACGACGGTCTTTTTGCCCTCGGCTGCAAACGCAGCAGACACGTTATCGACCAGCGCGTAATCAGCCTCGCCCATATCCAGGCTAGAGCGATCATTGCCCTCGCCTGCGCTGTGACGTGGTGCCGCTCCGACGAAGACGATGGCATAATCGTCTTCAGCAGCTCTTGCTGCTGCCTCTTCGCCCACGTCCTGCACGATCGATTTCTCGAACTTCACCTCGTCCGGGCGATTCGCAGCATTTTCCTTGCTACCCAGTGGAGATGATGAGGTCACGAGCTTACCATCGTCATCCACCTTAATGAAGCGTCCGTGAGCATAATACCAGTTGGTGAAGTCCCCGGAAAATCCAGTACGGTACCCATTGGCTACAATCGATAATGACCCATCCTCGTTGTTTTCGATTCGCAGCGTTGGTGGTATGGCACTCGTGTCACCCATCATATCCGGAAGGCTCCAATCGTTGTTCGTCAGATTTAGGCTGGTGCCATCCGTATTTCCTACGGCTGCATTATTGGTTGCAGGAGAAGTCATCCAACGTTGGTTGTGAAGTGACAATAAACTAGAACCCTCTTGACCCCAATCGTACACACGGAACAAGTGGGAAGAACTGGCCTCCTCTGGCGTATCCGCAGTGGTAATGAGCTGCGCTCCCTCTTTCCCGGCATTTGGACTGTATACGTCTGCCGTAACCGTTTGCTGATTTGCTTTGGAGGTTAGTGCGATGACTTCACCTCCTGGGGTATAGTTTACGTTGCTGCTGCCGTTCATTTTTATGATCGAGAGCAGCGGCGATTCACCTGAGTTTTCCAGCGCAGGCGTCGTGCCGACTGAATACGTTGTTTTGAAGCGCGCATCGGCATACACCCCGGAAACAGCAGCACGATTCCCCTTTTCCAGCGGAAGGGTGTTATCATTTTTGAGCAGCACAATACTCTCTTGGGCCGCGCGAAGTGCCACGTCCTGATGGTCCAACTGGTTGTAATCAGAAGGTGGAGACGTCCGTACGTCCTTTGCTTCCTGGGCGAAAGGGTAATCTTTCGGTATGCCTTGCTCGTCAGTTTCATTAAAGATTCCCAAACGCACCAGTTGATTTACGTGTGGTCTGGCTGCCTCAATAAGCTCTTCCCCGGTAATGCCGTACTCTCCCTGTTCCACCAGCGTCACGAGATCCGTCACATCCGCAGGCGTCGTGCCTGACGGACGGCCCGCATTCGCCTTGGCAAACGCCATAAGAACCGTTGCATGACCACGGTCCACGGCATAGCGGTCATCGTACCCGTTTCCAAGCTGGTTCGCGTTGGACACGATTGCATCACCGTTGAAATCGGGTGAGCTATATACGCCATATTTGGCGTCCAAGTTGGCCAATAGCTGAAGTGGCGAAAGAATGTTTGGAATGCCGTTCGTCCGACCATAAGACGTCATCGTACCGGCTAGCGCGCCAGATTCAAACCCTGGCAGCGCGGCCCGGGTTTGATACTCAAATAATGAGCGCGCCCCTGCACTGTTATTTGCGGTTTGCCTGAACCATTGTGCGTTATAGACGGAATAATGCTTCGTCCCCACGGCAGCTCTCATCCAGAATCCATCTTTAGTGGCGGGTTGGCCAATTCCGCTTAGACCTGTAGCCATCTTGTCAATCAACACACCCGCCATATTCGGATCTTCAGAAAACCCCTCGTCAAAACGTCCGCTAAGCGGATTGATGCGCATGTCGCTGACGACCGTGAATGCAACACTCAGAGAAGAATCTTCGCCGCCATGGATATTTGATTCGCCCTGTTTGACTTTCAGTTTGCTGATTTTCTCATTACCCATGACTTCTCCAATTTCGGACAGAAGCTCTTTATTCCAGCTCTGACCCATGCCGATCAGCGCCGGAAAATCTGTCGAGACACCCTGAACGTTATCTGCAGCAGATAACGCACCAGGAATGACTTTGCCTGCATTCGCTCCCTTCGTCAGTGTATAGTGGTTACGGGAACCAGTGACATATACCGCTGGCCCCTCGAGTCCGGTGTACTCAAAATATGTGTCTACGAAAGAATTCAGATGATCGGGATTACCGTCAAACAAAGGCATGCCATCAAAAACGCCACCTTTTTGAGTTTTGAACTCCACAACATTTGCAGCTGAAACAGATGACGGGATCGTACCCCAAGACGACCCCACCATCAGACTAGCGATTGTTACGATTGAAAGCATCCTTTTACTGACTCTTTGTCTTAAAACCCTCGACATTTTTTGTACCCCTCCCCATATAATGTAATCGCTTTCAGATACTGATTATAATGGGGGCCTTGGTGCATTTTGTTTGTGCATTGAAGTACATTATTTTTAGGTGAGTACAGATCTTTTACCAGGCTGAACTTAAAATGCTATAACAAAAAAATGGCCGCTAATACGGCCAGCCTTTCCTTTTTAAAGGTAAATCCTTTTCACAGATATCGATCCATTCTGGCATTCAGAATTAGACCGATTAATAGTAGTCTTCGCAATGGTATACCATCTGATAATCGGCTATATATAACCATAGATAAGGCGTAGTCAATAAAGTATCCTGAAATAACCCACGATCCTTGATCTGCTGTAATGTTTAAACTTTCAATAATCCTGGAATAGCTACATTAAACATCGTCGTATTCATTAGTACTATAAATATGCCAAACATCCAGATTGGCATGACAATTTTGTCATTCATTCGTTTTTTACACTCCTAAACATCTAAGTATTTACTTACATTCTGATTTATTTGAGAAAGCAATTTTTTAAATTGTAATAATTCTTCCTTTCTTAATTAAAATTACTATTCCATCTTTTGTTGTAGCTTCAAAAGAAAAACCACCTAAATGATTAGGTGGTTGATACGGAACTAACGTTCACTAATTGTGATATCGCTTAAGTAATATACGAATAATTTTCTGATCCATTCCACAATGTAGACGATAGTTTGCTCATTACTGACATTTAAAATTCACATCTCATTTTGCTTGAAAATGCTGATTATTATCCTCTACTACCCCCTTATCTGCTAATCCAAGGTTCATAATCATTAGATTTAAAGTCACCTTATTTAAGTTAAGTTGACGTGCGATCTCCCTTCGAGGGATTACCCCATATTGACTTCTAATGTAATTTTCGTATTCTTCAGGGATCAAGATCTCGATCACTTTTGTTTTTTTAGGCATAACCGCTTGCTCGCTATTTTCATCCACTTCATAAGTGTCCAAGACCACTCTATACTCATAACTCTTTGATTCCAGTTTCTGGATAGTTGAATGATTCTCGAGCTCTAAAACGATACTATCTAATTCATGCATCCTTATATTGAGTTTCCGGGCAATGTTTCTTCGAGTTTCACAACCACGAAGCATCTCAATTACTGCGGCCTCTCTCTTTGTAAGAATCATATTTTCCTCCCTCTATAGGAACTAGAAGATAGAATCGGAATGGAATTTTATATTTCCCCTATACTATTAACATAAAATTTGTCTCCGAAGTGCTCTTCGTTTCTTTTCGTTAGACTAACTCTTCATAAGCTCGAATTCGCGATAGACTTACCAGATGCGGTATCAATTTCATTCCATATAAATGTCGCAATCATAGTCGGCATATTGTCTTTTTAATTTCACAATGATCGAACCATCTGGTTGATTGGTTTCCTCAAGTATTTTATATTTTTTTCTCTTTCGATTTAATGTTGTCTTGAAATCTTCTAGTTCTGCTTGAACACCTCGTACCGCAATCTCATGCTTGGTATCCTCTTTTAAACGAAAATGAATGGTTTGCTCAATACATGCATAAAGTACACGTTTCATCTGCTTTTTACCACCTTGTCTATAATTTCATAAAGATTCTGATTTGTGCTTTAGTCTTAAATTAATAGTTTTTTTCAGGCTATCCGCTGCCTGTTCACTCGATATGCTAAGCACATGCATTAGCTCATTTTTCAGCAAATTACATGCAGCTTCAAGTAATAGTTTGTCCTGGGAACTCAGCCTGAGATCATATTTAGGTGCACACACTAAATCCCGGATCACTTCAGTTACGTTGAGAATATCTCCTGACCTCAGTTTCTGGGTCAATATTTTTTTCCTGTCCGATGCAAGCTCGGGTAATTCACGAAATCTTTCAAAGAAAAGAGTCTTTGACCGTTCTAATGTTTCGGGGGTGCTAAGAGGTCTTACTCCTTGTTGTTCTGCAGAATCCTCAGGAATGAAAATATTCATTTTCAATTCTTCAAAATAGACTTTGAAATAATCCTTTTGTTTGTCTTCATATGGAAGGGTTACTTTTTCTTCCAAAAGTCCAACACCATGCAATGGATAGAAAACCAATTCCCCTGTCTTTATTCCATTCATGATATCCCTCCTTATGATTCCTAGAAATAGCGAAATATAATGCTTCATCTTTATAAATCAAACATTTTAAACCTCAAGAAAATCTTGAAGCTGTTCTTCAGCAAAATATTGGCCAATTTTCTTTAAAGCCTTGATTTCAATTTGGTAAATTCGTTGACGTGAAACGCCGTGTACCTTGCCAATTTCTTGGAAACTGTGTATCTCTCCATCATCTAATCCATACCGCAACCGAAGTACGCTTTCTTCCCTCTCGTTTAATGTTTGGAGAACTTCATTAATTTTTTCCTGAAGAATTTTTTGCTCTATGAGTTCTTCGGTTTTTTTACCATAATTGTCTTCAAGCAAATCTCCGAGTTTCATGACTGGGTCTACCCCGATCTCCAAGTCTAGAGATACCATTTGCTTCTCTGCGAGATTTTTTAGTTTGAGAATTCTACTTACTGGCATGTTCATCTTGTGAGCCATCTCTTCGGGAGTAGGTTCACGACCAAATTCCGAAAAAAATTGTTGGAAAGTCTTCGTCCATTTTCTCAACGAATCAAAAATGTGTGTGGGGTATCTTATTGCCCTTCCTTTATCAATTACAGCTTGTTCTATTGAACGATGAATCAACCAAGTCGCATAGGTACTAAACTTAAAACCTTTCTCAGAATCGAATCTGTCAACTGCTCTCATGAGACCTATATTTCCTTCTTGAATTAGATCAAGTAGAGGCATCTCACTCCACTTATACTTGCTTGCAATACTGACAACTAAACGTAAATTTGCCTCAATAAATTTAACCTTAGCGGCCTTATCTCCTTGTTTGATTTTTTCTGCCAGAAGCCGCTCATCTTCTATGGAAAGAAGCTGTATTTTACCAATGTTATCCAAATAAAATTGTACGGAATCCTTTGTCCCACTTTCTTTATGTGACAGTTGCGTGTGGATATCGTTCTTCTTTTCAGGCATAACGATAATATCTTCAAAATACTTCATACCACATGGTCCCTCCTACACCATTTGTTTTCATGAGGAACCAATCCTGATACAGTGTTCCTACCCTAGTATTGCCTTAATCAACACAGTTCTTCTCTCTAATAGAAGTTGATAAATTAGTTGTTATGAGAAGCGATTATCTAGCGACTCAACTCAATTCATTATTATTCACCATTCAATTCAGATCCCTCGACTATTCCACTAGACAACAAATTGTCTTTAACCTGCATTTCATTTCTTTCATTAACGTAAGAAGTGTGCTCGAATTTGCGAATTTCATTTTCTAGAACTTTTGCTTCATCCGGATGATCCATAAAATACTTCTTTGCTGAATCTCTTCCTTGTCCAAGCCTAATTTCTCCTCTAAAAAACCAGGATCCAGACTTCTGAACCAGCCCACGTTCAATTCCTATATCAATAAGTTCCCCCATTTTTGAAATACCTTCACCATACATGATGTCAAATTCAGTCATGCGAAATGGTGGAGCCAGCTTATTTTTTACAACTTTAACACGTATATGGTTTCCTACTATTTCAGATCCGTTCTTAATGGATTCTATACGACGAATATCAAGCCGAATGGAGGAAAAAAACTTCAAAGCTCGTCCTCCTGAAGTTACCTCCGGGCTACCGAACATAACACCAATCTTTTCTCTGAGCTGATTTATAAAAATGATTACGCTTTGTGTTTTTGAGATTGAACCTGTTAACTTTCGTAATGCCTGACTCATCAAACGCGCTTGAAGTCCCATGTGAACATCCCCCATCTCCCCTTCGATTTCTGCACGAGGAACCAGAGCTGCCACCGAATCCACAACAATCACATCTACCGAACCAGATCTTACTAATGCTTCTGTTATCTCTAATGCTTGCTCTCCTGTATCAGGCTGGGAGATAAGCATTGAATCAACGTCTACACCCAATGCTTTTGCATAGGTTGGATCCAAAGCGTGTTCAGCATCTATATATGCCGCTGTTCCACCTGATTTTTGAACTTCTGCAACGACATGAAGCGCCAATGTGGTCTTACCAGATGACTCTGGGCCATAAATTTCAATAATTCTACCTTTTGGCACGCCACCTATTCCCAATGCTAAATCGAGGCCAATAGATCCAGTTGAGATGGTTTCAACCATTTTATTCATTGAATGTTCCCCAAGACGCATAATGGACCCTTTTCCAAATGCTCGTTCAATCTCTGTTAACGCTTTTTCCAACGATTTTTGTCTATCATTCTTTGATGTTGCTGTTAATTCCATGTCCATAGTTAATACCCCCTCAGTAAATAACAGCATCTAAAGCAAGTTAGCCTATATTAATTCAGTTAAATCTTTTTCTTACCATTACGATGTGAAGGGAAATAAACATCTTCAAACGCCAATTAAAATTGACTGTACTTATAATATACTTGGTATTTAAATCTGATGATTTTTTAACTACACATCCCATTACTTTTGTTGGATCTAAATTAATTATATCACATGCGTGTCAAGTGACTCTGACCAGTACAGTGTGTCAATTTCTTGAACATTACTAGATTTTCATAGTATAATGTCGATTAAGGGCCGAGCTTTATCACTTCCCAAATTCAAACTTTCACACCTAAACAATTAGGAGTTCTTATTTTTATATCTAGAGTTTCTTCTCTTTAATGCTGCTTCTTTGCGAGATGCTGTTTTACGAGCTGCAGCAGTAGCCGCTTCACGTTCCTCTTCTTCCTTTTGAAGCTGCAGGTTCCGCTGTTTCTCAGCTTCAATTTCCTTTTGCTTTTGATAATATTGACTAATCACATATTCTTGAACATTAGGATCGTGCATCCACAAGTACTGTACAAAAGCATCAGGAAAAATGAACACCTTTTGTCCTATCGGGTCTGAAAAATGAATGCCAATTCGGTTTTCTGTTTTGCTCACAACACATCCCTCACCGAAACGAACATGCATTACTTTTTGGCTAATCAGTTCCATTGCTTTCAGTGCTCCTTCAACTCTCTTTTTAGAAATCTTCCAGTGTAACTTGTTTCACATCTGGAAACTTCCTCTGGTGTACCGGCACAAACAAGCTCTCCTCCATTTATCCCACCGTCAGGCCCCAAATCAATGATATAATCAGCGTTTTTGATCACTGCCATACTGTGCTCTATTACAATCACTGTGTTTCCGCTATTGACAAGTTCATGCATGATATTAATTAATTGATGCACATCAGCTGTGTGCAAGCCTGTTGTAGGTTCGTCCATTACATAGAGGGTTTTACCAGTGGCTGGCTTTAAAAGCTCTGCAGCAAGCTTAACTCGCTGAGCCTCCCCACCAGACAACGTTGTAGACGCTTGTCCCAGTTGGACATATCCCAGCCCTACTTTGCAAATCGCTTCAATTCTTTTACGTATTTTAGGCATATTTTCAAAAAACGCTAATGCTTCTTCTGCTGTCATCGCCAACACATCCGCAATATTTTTACCTTTGTAGTGGATTTCTAACGTTTCACGGTTAAAGCGCTTACCTTTGCATACCTCGCAAGGAACAAACACATCCGGAAGAAAGTGCATTCGAATCTTCATTAGACCTTCTCCAGCACAAGCCTCACATCGTCCGCCCTTGACATTAAAAGAGAATCTTCTTGCTTCGTAACCACGTACTTTTGACTCACTTGTTAGTGCATAATGGGAGCGGATGAGGTCGAACAACCCTGTATAAGTCGCAGGGTTGGATCGCGGCGAACGTCCAATTGGACTCTGATCGATATGAATTACTTTGTCGAGAAATTCTGTGCCTACAATATCCTTATGCTTTCCTGGTCTTGTCTGGGCTCTGTTCAGTTGAGCAGCCAGTTTCTTATACAAGATCTCATTGATCAGACTAGATTTTCCTGAGCCCGAGACACCCGTGACACAAGTCAGTGTTCCTAAAGGAATATAGACCTCAATATCTTTCAGACTATTTTCAGCCGCACCAATTATCCCTAATGTATTTCCGTTGCCAGAGCGTCTTTTCTCAGGCACTTCAATTCTTTTTTTGCCCGACAAATATTGACCAGTTATTGATTTTGGTGAGTTCATTATGATATCCATTGGGCCCTGCGCCACAAGTTCTCCACCATGTTTTCCTGCTCCAGGCCCTATATCTATAATCCAGTCAGCTTGCCGAATTGTTTCTTCATCGTGCTCCACGATAAGGAGAGAGTTTCCTAGATCACACAAATCACGAAGAGCGGCTAACAAGAGTGAGTGGTCACGTTGATGTAATCCAATGGAGGGCTCATCAAGTACGTAGAGTACACCCGCCAGACCCGAACCAATTTGTGATGCTAACCGAATTCGCTGACTCTCCCCACCAGAAAGGGTGCTTGAAACACGAGAAAGCGTTAAATATGTTAAACCCACCTTTTTCATAAAAAGAAGCCTAGCACGGATTTCAATAATTATAGGTTCTGCAATCGTCTTCTTTGCTCCCGATAACTCTAGGCTCCCAATCACATCAATAGCATCATTAACAGATAACTTGCAGAATTCAGCGATATTCATTCCTCCAACCGTAACAGCAAGGGGCTGTACCGACAAGCGATCCCCCAGACAATCCGGGCAAGTTGAAACAATCAGCTCACCATCAGTCTCATACTGCGAATTATTGAAACGTTCATAATCCTCAGGTTTAAGATGGATGCCAAGCCCATGACATGTTGGACATGCCCCTAGCTGATGATTAAAAGAAAATAAACGAGGAGATAATTCAGTGAGTGACTTTCCACAGTTGGAGCAGCTATAGCTTTGAGAGAAACTTGTTTCTTGCATATTCTCATATTCATAGATCAAGACAGTATCTCCTGACAGAGAGAGTGCCATTTCAAGAGAATCTACTAAACGCTGTTTATCCTCTGTCCTGACCGTCAGCCTGTCAACAACGATGTCGATAGTATGCTTTTTACCCTTGTCGACTTGTATTTCATCTGACAAGGTGTAGAATGTTCCATCTACACGAACACGTGCGAAGCCATTCTTTCGTGCTTGATCCAATACATTGCTATGCTCTCCTTTTTGTCCACGTACAATCGGTGCCATTACAGCAAATTTAGTTCCTTGAGGTAACTGATAAATACGTTCAACGATCTCGTCAACAGACTGGCGCCCAATTTCTATTTTGCAATCCGGACAATGCGGTGTACCTGCTCTTGCCCAGAGAAGACGCAGATAGTCATAAATCTCTGTCATTGTCCCTACAGTAGAACGTGGATTTCGTGAGGTTGTTTTCTGTTCAATCGCTACAGCAGGAGAAAGTCCCTCAATAGAATCTACGTCTGGCGTAGTGGCTTGACCTAAAAATTGTCGTGCATAGGCCGACAATGACTCCACGTATCTCTTTTGACCCTCAGCATACAATGTATCGAATGCCAAGCTCGATTTTCCCGATCCACTCACTCCTGTGAACACTACGATTTTATCTCGAGGTACATCAACATTGATATTTTTCAAGTTATTCTCTCTTGCCCCTCTGACATGAATGAAATTTTGCACTGATGGGCCTCCTTTATAAAACATAATTTGAACTTTCTAGACAGGCATACCTGCCTTTTCATGCAGTGCTTTTGTGAACATATATGGTTTTCTATTATAACGCTGCTTATGCTGTTCTCTTTTGTAAATGTTCACTCTCATTTCTAAATTGGCCACTTCTTTTTGGAATTTTGAAATATAGTTTTTAGTGTATTTGAGTCCACTTTCTTCATTTGCGCAAAAGTGCATTTTCAGAAGAAAACCATTTACACTTATTTCAAACTTGTAAAGATTCATCATCACTTACTCCTTATACCATTCGTTTAAAAAAATTTAACAGCTTAATCAACCTCATTAATAGTATTCATGTTGAACAAGATCCTTACTGTTCCTCAGTTGTTATACGTCTTGTTGACTCGAGTTCTAGTGATAACTCTTTAAAATGGACATCAGTACACACCGCACACAAATCATGTGATTAATCTTCCGTTTTAGATTGATCAGATCTACAAACTGAAGCCACGAAGTCATCATCTCGTGTGTTGATTAGCTTAACTCCTTGAGTGGAGCGTCCCATAGTTGAGATACTTTGCATTCTCATTCGGATGAGCGTGCCACTAGAAGTTATGATCATTAGGTCTTCTTCATTGCTCACAACTTTTAAACCGACCATTAAACCATTCTTTTTGGTGGTATTGATCGTTTTGATCCCTTTTCCACCACGACTTTGGCTCCGATATTCCTTTTCCGAGGTCCGTTTACCAAATCCATTCGAAGTGACCACGAGAATGTCCTTATTTGGTTCCATGATGTCCATGCCCACAACAGTGTCATCTGTGTTTAAATCAATTCCTTTAACCCCTACCGCAGTCCGTCCCATTGCCCGTACATTTTCTTCTGGGAACCGAATTGACATCCCCTTCAAAGTCCCTAATATTATTTCCTTTGTGCCATCAGTGAGTTTTGCGTCTACAAGTGAGTCATCATCGCGCAGAAAAATGGCTATAAGTCCAGATTTTCTAACATTCTTGTAACTGGATAGCGCTGTTTTCTTTACAACGCCTTGTTTAGTCGCAAAAAATATATATTCATCACTTTCAAAGTTTTCAACCTCTATAACTGCATTGATTATTTCACCAGGTTCAATTTGAATAAGGTTAATTATTGCTGTTCCACGAGCCGTGCGCCCAAGTTCAGGAATTTCATAAGCCTTCAATCGATACACTTTCCCTTTATTTGTAAAAATTAACAAGTAGCTATGTGAGTGGGTTATAAACAAATGCTCTACAAAATCAGTACCTTTGGTATCCGTACCGACGACCCCTCTTCCACCTCGTTTTTGCGAACGATATGTTGAAACGGGCAATCGCTTCGTATAGCCAGTGTGAGTAATCGTAACAACGACATCCTCACGTGGGATTAAATCCTCATCTAAAATGTCCTCAGTATTTGACATAATTTCAGTACGTCTAGCATCAGCAAAACGATCTTTGATACTTTTAAGTTCTTCTCGAATGATTTCTAATACTAGTGACTCACTAGCCAGAATTTCACGATAATCCGTTATCTTTGCTGAGATTTCATTGTATTCATTTTCTATTTTCTCACGTTCTAACCCAGTCAGTCTCTGCAATCGCATATCAAGAATAGCCTGTGATTGATCATGACTCAGCTTAAAACGTTGAATTAAGCTCTTTTTAGCACTCTCACTTGAAGGGGATCCCTTGATCACAGCGATAATCTCATCAATATGATCTAAACCGATCCGCATACCTATTAAAATATGAGCCCTAGCCTCTGCTTTACGCAGTTCAAACTCCGTACGACGACGAATGACAACAATTTGATGCTGTAAATAATGATGGATGATCTCTCGTAAATTTAATACTTTGGGTTCATTGTTCACAATTGCGAGCATGTTAATGGCAAAGTTAGATTGTAACGACGTATTTTTGAACAAATTGTTCAGTAATACATTTGGATTAATCCCGCGTCGAATTTCAATGACAATCCTCAAACCCATTCGATCGGATTCGTCACGTAAATCAGTGATACCATCAATTTTTTTGTCGCGAACAAGTTCTGCTATCTTTTCTACAAGACGTGCTTTGTTTACTTGATAAGGTATTTCGTGTACAACTATTCTTGATCTATTTTCAATTTCTTCTATGCTCGTCTTGGCTCTCATTGTTATCGAACCTCGACCAGTTTCATAAGCCTTGCGGATACCAGAATGCCCCATGATATAAGCTGCGGTGGGAAAATCCGGTCCTGAAATATGATCCATCAGTTCTAGAGACGTCAAGTCCGGGTTATCTATCAGTGCATTCACCGCATCGATTACCTCTCCCAAATTGTGAGGTGGGATATTCGTTGCCATTCCCACAGCAATCCCTCCCACACCATTCACCAGAAGATTGGGATATCTAGCAGGTAATACGAGAGGTTCTTGCTCTTCACCATCATAGTTCGGTTGAAAATCAATTGTGTCTTTGTTGATATCACGCAACATCTCTGTAGCCATTTTAGATAACCGTGCTTCTGTATAGCGCATTGCTGCAGCCCGGTCCCCATCTATGGATCCAAAGTTCCCATGCCCATCAACAAGCATGTAACGTAGAGAAAAGTCTTGAGCCATTCTAACCATTGTTTCATACACAGCAACATCGCCATGTGGATGATACTTACCAATGACCTCTCCAACAATCCTTGCGGACTTCTTATAGGGTTTATCAGAGGTTATACCAAGCTCTGACATTGCATACAAGATACGACGATGTACTGGTTTTAGTCCATCTCTCACATCAGGCAGGGCTCGACTGACAATGACACTCATCGCGTAGCCGATAAAAGATTCTCGCATTTCAATGCTTATGTCCCGATCTACTATTTGTCCATCAGTTTTAATATCCATTTCAAACCTCTTTTTCTTTCAAAACATTGTCAGCAACTGGTGACTTTTCACAATAATACAAACTAAACAAACCTGTTTACTTGGTATAAGTGAACAACAGGCTGCATAGGACTTTACCTCTTCACTTCATACCTATGATCAATATTTGTAACTTATTTTGTAAGCATACACTTTTTATTATCGTACTAGTCAAGCTTTTTTTTATTCAAGTTTTTTATTCTACCTTTTGCTTGTAATGATATTCGTTCAGATATATATTGACAAAATTTCATCTAAAGGGGGGTTGACAGGGAAATGCTATAATTAAATAACTTACTAATGAACTTGAGGGAGAAATATGATTGATATCAAGGTAGGGGGATATCTTTTCTATCCTTTGCACGGTGTAGGGCGTATTGAAGAAGAAGTATCACTTTTATTAGAAAATCAACAACGGGATTATTACAAACTGTACTTTAGAGAGCTCAAGATGGATGTTTTAATTCCTCAGGAATCGGCAGAACAACTTGGAATCCGCCCTCTCTCCAGCTTAGCCATTTTGGAAAAGTCACATTTTCACTTTTTCACAAAGTTCAGTAAACTACCTATTCTTGTATCAGAGAGAAGACAACTGTTGAATGCTAAGTTAAAATCAGGGGAAATTTTCAACCTGGCCGAGGTGATCCGCGATTTGGTTTGTGCACCAAAATATGAACTCAAACTTACTTCACATGACAAAGATTCACTACAAAGAGCATGTGATTTGGTAATAAATGAACTTATGTATGTTGCAAAATTACCCATTGATAAAGCAATTGATAATTTGAAAAAAAGTATCGACTTGCGTCTGAGAGGAAAAAAGAGCGATTTCACCTCGCTCGTTCGAGAAATAAGTCTCCAAAATTTAAAAAGTTCTAGAATAACTGACTAGCCCTAGCAAAAAGGAAAAGAAGAAGGGAATATGAAATCATTGTGGATCAGCAAAGAATATATCAAATATATGAACTTTTGAGTGAATCACAACCAATATTCAACGATACCGACAACGAGTGGATTGCCAAAGGATTGTCCAGTACACCCTTTAAAGCATTGGTATCAGTAACAATTTCTACGATGACTACAGACAAAAGAACGATTGACGCGAGTAGAGCTCTTTATGAACGAGTCTCTACTCCCAGACAATTACTTGAACTAGAGGATGAAGAGTTAGCTTCTTTAATCAAACCAGCAGCGCATTACAATAGAAAAACAAAGAATTTAAAAAAAATGTGCCAACAGTTAATTGAAAGACATAATGGAGAAGTTCCAGATACAAGAGACGAACTCCTTGCTTTAACTGGAGTTGGACGTAAATGCACGGACATCATGATGCATTTCACTTTTAGCGAGCCAACTATTGCAGTAGACACACACGTTCATAGGGTTGCTAATCGTTTAGGGATTGTACACACAACTTCAAGGGAGGACACAGCAGATACGATAAATGAAATAACCTCACTTCAATTTAAACACCATGCCCATGAGTGGATTATTCAACACGGCATGAAAATTTGTATCGCACGCAAGCCAAAATGTTCTGAATGCTCTTTAACTGATTTATGCGATTACTATCAAACTAGAGTGAAGTAACAGTTGAATAGTTATAGTCACTTTCACAAAGTATAAGTTTTCTAATACCGAATAACAGCAACAGTGGTAGTTAATGCTTTCAGAGAGTAATAAAAAAAATAAAAAATGGTGCTGCATGATCAATTAAAAAGTGGATCATACAGCACCATTTATTTTTGAAGTACACAAACTCTTTATGCACTTCATATAGTTCTCAAACAATTCTATCGAAAAAACTTTAGTGAAGTTGACAGTTCGCATTTTACAAGGAGTACTGTCAAGTAGTAAGCACAAATGGCCAATGAATTTAATGTAGATAGAACTGGAACTATAGAAACAGCCTTGAAATTCTTGTTGGAAAATGGAAACCCATCATCCTTTTTCACATTTTTGATAATGAAGCATTGCGCTTCTGTGATGCACACTACTCAGCTAAGAGAATTGGCATATCAAAATGTGGTATATTGTAAGATTTATGAACAAATCTTCTCTAAAGTTGAATACACCGAATATGGAAAGGGATTAATGCTTTATTGGCGTCAATGCATGAATGGGTACGTTACAATTAAAACATTTTGAAGATTAAAAATAGAGCTGAATTTCAGCTCCTTTTTCTCTATATAAAACTACTCTTCTAATTAAAGATCCTAAACAAAAAGGTCGAGAACTTCACTCGACCTTTACTTGCGGTGCTTCCGTGTTCACCAACATTATTTTCTTTCCACTTTATAACCTTTTTCCTCAAGCAACTTCACGATTCCATGCTCGCCCAGGTAGTGTGCAGCACCTACCACGATAAAGTACTCCTCTTTCTTGTCGCTCTTCAAATATCCATCGATCTTGTCAACCATGCCAATGTTACGGTCGATCAGCATTGCTTTGTTGTACTCCTCGTTATCAGAGAAGTTATTAGTGAAGTCTAACAACTGCTCG
>NZ_JABMCB010000141.1 GCF_013359935.1 Paenibacillus xylanilyticus | reverse complement strand
CCCAGGACCCTTCGGTCCAAGTACCATCGGCGCTAGAGGGCTTAACGGTCGTGTTCGGGATGGGTACGTGTGGAACCCCTCCGCTATCGCCACCAAACGTGATTTTGTCGAAGCCATGCTTCTTAAAATCAAATATGGAACTGAAAATCATACACACATTCCGTGATGTACCAATTTTCATTTCAGAGATTATTCTCTGAAAACTAGATCCGAAACGAAATTTGCGATTAAAACCTGCATATTGGATAAGCCCTCGACCGATTAGTACTGGTCAGCTCCATGCATTGCTGCACTTCCACCCCCAGCCTAT
>NZ_JABMCB010000140.1 GCF_013359935.1 Paenibacillus xylanilyticus | reverse complement strand
TGTTCAGTTACATTATAGATGGTAAATTGCCATTATAGTTTTACAATTGCCATTATAGTTGGTAAATGGACATTATAGTTGGTAAGTGAAAATGACGATCAAGATTAATAAAAACTAATAACTTATAGAGTAATATTAAACAGTCCTGATGATTTAAATGTCATCAGGACTGTTCTTTAATTTAAGGAGGGTGTTGATTTGTCCACTATTGGAGAACGAATTAGAAGCATCCGTAAGCTACATAAGTTAAATCAGACTGAGTTCGCTAGTATCATTAAAGTATCTCAGGGGACACTGAGTGAGTTGGAACAAGATAAATATAAACCTTCGTTAGACATTGTTATGGCACTTTACGATCAATTTAAAACAGATCTCTATTGGTTAGTTTATGGATTTGACCAAGTCAGTGATGTATCTATCAGTAAAGGCCTTGGAGATAGTGAAGCCAGACTTATTTCAGAATATAGGAATTTAAAACCAAGTGACCAGGATGAAATTAGAGACTTTATTAAGCTGAAAATACATCGATATCATTCAAAGTAAATGATTATTGAGGCGTTACATTTAAAATAAATAATATAGTAATAGGGTAGTGCTGAAAGGAATAAGCTTTTGTTCTTGGTTATGATGTGAGTACGATAAGAATGCTATCATTGGGGACAGGATCTCATATCTATAACGTGAATAACAAGATAGCGGAGAAGAGTTCACTCATTATGTATCGAGATCGAATTGTGGATCTTACCATGCAACTGCAAACGACTAGTGCAGCATACACTGCTGGACATTTATTAAATGAGAATATACATCGTGTTGATTTTCAATTGAAGCAACCGATGAAGTTATCTGAAACTAAGTTATCTAAGCTAAGTGAATTACAACACGAGGCAGATACTCAATTTATAAGTTCTTATCTGAAAGTGAGCTCATTGTTCTTACAAAATGCCACTAAATCAGTTGGTTAGTATTTTGGATGTAGCATTCAATTCAATCAGTGATGAAAATAGATAATTAATAATTTGATACACCCCCATTAAGAGCGATCACATTGAGATTGCTCTTTTCTATGTGTTTAAAAAAATAAAATTAGTTAATACATGATCCTAACTTGACGAAAAGGGGAAATGGGAGTGCCTTTCAAAGCATTGGAGGAATTTGTGGAGAACTTACAGTACAGTAAGATGGTAAAGCTAAAAAAATGTATGGATTTACTCCGATTATCTATAGGAGAAGATCAAATCAAACGAGGATTAAGGCGAATGGAGTGGACTGAATTAGGGATTGTCGGTTCATTTAGTTCGATGAATGTATATGAAAAGCACAATGAGGAATTAATGGAGTACTTCGATAATCATGGTGTAATAGGGCAAGTCATGAACATAAAATGGCGGGAACTACTATCGCATGAGCAGTTACTTATTTCAGGCCTATGTAAACCAAAAGAGCCTTATATACGATTCACCCCAAAAAGGACCAAGAATGAGTCTGCTTACGATTTTGATGGTTACCAATTAAAACTAGCAAACCAATCAATTCAGTCGCAGATAATCGAATGGAAATCAAATAAATGGCTGTATAACCGTTTATTCGACTCGTGGGTGATTATTCGTAAACGAGCGCTTCAGGGACTATTGGAACAAGAAAAACGTAAAGAGTTCTTGCCAGTCGGAAGTGTTTCTTTGATTCAGTCCGATCCGGAGATAAGCTCTTTACACGTGCAAAAATATCTGGGAAATGAACCACTTATAAGTCGTGGTCGGGTGGATATGTCGAAAGTAAAAGAGTACGCGGCAAGAGGATTTTTTTCCCTGCTTGAGATTCAACAGCTGCAGAAAATATCAGATGTAAGGAGCACATATAGATTAATGGAAATTAGTAGTGAGAGGCAAGCATTAATAGTGCAACATTGGAGAGAGATGCACTACTCTTTCCTAAGCCGTCCTCCTCAAAACCACTTTTTTCGAAATGAAATGTAACATGTTTTTTCACCTTGGCGATACTAGATTAAATTAGAGACCTCAAACATAACTAGATGTCTAAGGTCTCTTCTAATTCAACTATTGAACCTGTGAATTACTTAAGTAATTCAGAAGCAATAAGCTCCATAACGATCGTCTCTCTTTCGATAGAAAATCCCATAGAGGCCTCTTTGTTTAATATCACCTGCTGATTATGCTTAATGGCCTGATGAATGTCGATCCAAACGGCAGACATGCCATTATTCATCTCATAATCTTCGAGTTGAGCTTCTCCAAGCTGTTCATGAATGTTGCAAACATAGTAATAAGATAACATATGGATCAGATCATATTCGGGTTTGTAATGGGGACGATACTCTTCAATGTAGCCGAACTCGTTTGTTACCTCAACCTGGGGAGCGCCGGTTTCTTCGGCAATCTCTCTTCTTAGCCCACTTAGTAGGTCCTCATCCGCTTCCACACCACCTCCGGGAAAACTATAGTCATTATATCTACGGGTATAGAGTAGAAGAATCTCAGAACCACGCATAATAATGCCACGTGCTGCTTTTCGTTCAAACATTCGGCCATTTAGATCAGGTGTATCGGGATGAATTAACTTTTGAATCATTCTCATCATTGTAGACTTCCTTTACTGGGTAGGATGTGTAACTTTATGAATGGAAGAGAAAATCACAGGAGTTCGTTGTAATTGTGAGTAAAAGAAGTTCTGGAGTACTTCTGAGATCTTCCTTTCCCAAATCTCACAGCGGGCTTCTTTTTTCTGCGCTAGTCCATATAGTGCGGATTTCAAATGTGATTCTGCTGTTTTCATCAGTTCGTTAGCATCTCGTACATAGACAAACCCTCGTCTAATGAGATCAGGCCCTGATATCATTTGGCATGTCTCATTGTTTAAGACAAGTGCGACAATAAGTACACCATCCTGAGCCAATCTATTGCGTTCATCAATGAGTTCAGGCTCATGCCTCCCAACTTTACCACGTATCACAAATGACGATCCCGAAGGGAGAGTCCTTCCTTTTCGAACATGATATTTAGTAATGAGGAGAGGCTCTCCATTGTTCAATACATAGATTCTGTTGGAGGGTATTCCAATGTGCTCAGCTAGTTTTTGATGACTTACCAGCATTCGATATTCTCCATGGATCGGTATGAAATATTTCGGGCGCATGGTCCGTATCATCAGTTTTAAATCTTCCCGTGATCCATGCCCTGAAGTATGAATGTCATACTCTGCTCCGTAGAGGACAGCGGCTCCAGAACGCATTAGCATATCTATGCTTCGATTGACTTGAAAGACGTTACCAGGGATCGGAGAAGAAGAAAAGACAACCATATCTCCTGGGAATATTTGAACGTGACGGTGGGAGCCGGCTGCAATACGGGTTAAAGCTGCATTAGGCTCTCCTTGACTACCCGTGCATAAAATGATGACTTGATGATGTGGAGTGGTGTGGATTTCCTTCATATCCATTAACATACCTTGTGGTATATGAAGGTGTCCAAGTTCTTGACCAATGGAGAATATTTTTTCCATGCTGCGACCCAGTATTAAAATTCTCCGATTACACTCTGAAGCAGCATGAATGACTTGTTGTAACCTGTGGACATTGGATGCAAAAGTCGCAAACAAAACTCGGCCTTCACATTGCTGGATTAATTCCAAAACAGATTCACCCACTGTTTGTTCTGAAAGAGACTGACCTTCGCGTTCACTGTTGGTACTATCAGACAGCAAAGCAAGCACACCTTTTTCACCTAACTGCATCATTTTATGAAGATCTGCTGTCTTTCCTTCAGGTGTCATATCAAATTTGAAGTCACCTGTGTGCACAATAGAACCATAGGGCGTATCTACAACGATACCAAATGCATCGGGTATGCTGTGTATTGTTCGGAAAAAATGAACAGATAGCTGCTGAAATGATACGCGTTCGTGATCCTGTATGATATGAAAGTCCACTGAATTCGTTAACTTGTGCTCTTCCAACTTGGCTTTGACCAAGCCGATCGTTAGTGCACCGCCATAGATTGGAAACGAAAGATGTCTGAGTAAATAAGGAATAGCGCCAATATGATCTTCATGTCCATGAGTAAGGAAAAGAGCTTTAATCTGTTGAGGCTTGTCCAGCAAGTAACGTATATCAGGAATAATGTAATCTACACCGTTCATATGAGCATCGGGGAATTTCAAACCTGCGTCAATTAAAATGATTTCATTTTTATATTCGATCCCATACATGTTCTTTCCAATTTCCCCGAGACCTCCAAGCGCAAAAATACGTACAGCAGGAGGAAGATGGCGTGATGTTTTTTGTGGTTTTTGAGTCTTTAATTTGGAGTGTTCCAAGATTTCCTCTCCTCCAGTCAACGTTTAAATGATCTAATCTAATTCCTTTAGAAAAAGAAGCGAGACCTCTGCAATTGCAGGGGTCCTGTGCTTCATATCCATCATCTATTTCACAATCATAACTGGACAATGAGCCCTCTTAACGACTTTATGACTCACACTTCCAAGTACGAATTCCTGTAAGGAGTTCAGTCCCCGGCTACCGATAATAAGCAGATCAACTCTGTTCTTATTCGCGTAATCAACAATCGTAGGACCTGGATCTCCATTTACGAAGGTAACTCGATATTTTACATTTTTCTCTGTAAGTTCTTGCTGAACAGGAATAAGTTTCTGTTTACGTTTCAGTTCAATGTCCTCATGATTCTGAGAATGGAGAACTTCGTTTTTGACTTTGGATAAGTCTACAACAAACAGAATTTCAACCTCGGCATCCGGGATTAATGATGCAATATAAGCCGCTTCCTTCGCTGCACGAATGGCATTATTAGAGCCATCTGCAGCAAGGAGGATATGTTGATACATGTTCATCTCTCCAATCAGTGTGATTTTAACTGTGCGTTTGGATCCTGATACACCGCTAACTTATTTATGAGTTTTTCACTTGACGTATTCAGTCCTTTAATCGTAACTCGGTTATGATTCTCCCGATATTTGATGACCACTTTATCAACAGCGCCTACACCCGAATCATCCCAGATGTGTGCGTTTGAAAAATCAATGATAATATCCGAGTCAGCAATGTTGAAGTCAAAAGCCTCAACAAAGCCTTCTACCGATACAAAGAATAATTGACCCGTCACATCGAACCTCACGTTTCTCTCCGTGGAAAGTTGCTTCACACTCACTTTAGAAATTTTTGCGGCAAAGAATACGGCACTGAGAATGACGCCTACAATGACACCCATAGCAAGGTTATCGGTTGCTACAACGACAATAACGGTAACCAGCATAACGAGTGCATCACTTTTAGGTGCCTTACGGAGATAAGAGAAGGAAGACCAGTCAAATGTTCCAATGGCGACCATAATCATAATTCCGGCGAGTACAGGCATAGGTATCTGAACAACGACACCACCAAGTACAAGAATAAGGAACATGAGGAATACACCAGCTACGAGGGTGGATAGTCTCCCCCGTCCTCCAGATTTAACATTGATCACAGACTGTCCAATCATGGCACAACCTGCCATTCCGCCGAAGAAACCCGTAATAATGTTGGCAACACCTTGTCCGCGAGCTTCTTTGTTTTTGTTACTATCCGTACCGGTCATATCGTCCACGATAGAAGACGTTAGCAGAGACTCAACCAATCCGACAATGGCCAGTGAAATGGAGTAAGGGAATATAATTTGCAATGTTTCCAGATTAAAAGGAATATCAGGAATGAAGAATGAGGGAAGAGATTGCGTGATAATCCCTAGCTCTCCAACCGTTCCTAAATCCAGGTTACCCCAAATGGCAGCTGCGGTTAAAACCACTATGGCAATAAGAGGTGCTGGAATGGCTTTGAAGAATCGGGGTAAAACATATACAATAAGTAAGGTAACTGCAACGAAGATGTAGGTCAGCGTGGATATGCCCACAAAATGGGGAACTTGTGCCATGAATATCAGAATAGCGAGAGCATTCACAAAGCCGATCATGACAGCCCTCGGGATAAATTTCATGAGTTTACCGATTTTGAATACGCCAAAAAGCAATTGAATAACGCCAGTGAGAATGGTGGCAGCCAGTAAATACTGAACGCCATGTTCTTTGACCAAAGGAACCATTAGTAAGGCCATGGCACCGGTAGCAGCAGAAATCATCCCGGGCCGGCCACCAATAAATGAGATGATGACAGCAATACAAAATGATGCATACAGACCCACCATGGGATCAACACCAGCAATAATAGAAAATGCAATGGCTTCGGGGATGAGTGCCAATGCCACTACAATCCCGGCTAGTATGTCCCCTCGAATATTAGAGAACCAATTTGTCTTAATCCGTTCAATCACGTGTACTTCCACTCCTTATCTTTTTTTATGACTCTTACTGGACTAAAAGTCATATCCGGTTGAAGTACATTGATCTTATCACGAACAGTTCCAAAATGGAACCTTTTTGGTTCTTTATTTGTGTTATAGTTTATTAATGTCATTCGCAGTTAGGAGTTTTAACATGATTATTGGGTACATGAGACCATCGCAGGATGACCCGAAATGTCAAAATCAACACGAAATTTTAAAGCGTAAATCCTGCGATCGAATATTAAAGGAAGAACATTCATCTGCAAAGCAAAGAACGGAGCTAAATGCTATGATGAACGAGCTCCAGGCAGGAGATGTCGTCATTGTTACTCGGTTATTCTCCTTAGCTGACTCTACAAAACATCTTGTCGATCTGCTGAAGGAATTTCATAAGCGAGAGGCCCATCTGTATTCTCTGAATGAAAATTTGAATACTCTGGACAGTTCTGGTCGAATTTTTCTGGAGCATGTGAAGGCTTTACTTGATTTCCAAGGAGATTTAAGCCGTGAAAGCACGAAAAAAGGAATGGATGAAGCGAAGGAAAAGGGGACTAAGTTAGGTCGCCCTCGTAAATTGGATGGGAACGTAATGAAGGCGATACAAATGTATGAAAGTAAAGAGTACAGTCTTGCTGAGATTCGTGAAGAAACTGGCATCAGTAAAACAACGCTGTATCGTTATTTAGGTTCGTAAGTTAGACTAAATTATATGTAGATGAACAAAAGCAGCCGATATACAGATCGGTTGCTTTTGTTCATCTAACGGTACACTCAATTTAGGGAGAATGTTAATTCATGAAAATTCAATAAAGATATTCATTTACCTAGTTCCAATTTTTATTGTTGATACCCTAAGCATTCGTTATGACGGGATATTATACAATACACATAAGATTCAATACTTAGAATAATTTTTCCATAGCCATCACATTTACAAAATTCCCTTCTAGTAAGCCTTGATTATGGAATACACCTACCTCTCGGTAAACAGCTCTATGATATAAGCTCTGACCTAGCGTGTTAAATGGGAAGGTAAAAAGAACAAACTTATAAAAGTTATTCTGCTTACCGATTTCTTCTAATTTCTGAAGCAACTGCTTGCCGATCCCTTTGCCTCGATGATTACGATGTATATAGATTGAAAGGTCACCGACACCGTCATAAGCACTTCTAGGGTTGTATACATTAATGGACGCCCATCCAATGCGACGAGTACGGTGTAACGTCCCTGGTGTTTTTTAAACCATTCGTACATATATTCTGCGTCTTTTGACTGCGTTTCTAGCGTGGCAATGCGGTCTTCAATACCTTGGTTATAGATAGTTAGAATGCTTCCCAGATCCACTTCGGTAGCTTGCCGCAGAATTACCATGTTGATCACTCCTATATTTTGTTATTGTATATGTTTATATATCACAATCTAAATTTGAAATGGGAAGGAGAATAGATAAATGAAAAAAACATTTGCAATTTGCAAATAATAAGGGTATAACTATAACAAGAGGTGAGTTAATTGGAAAACAACGTAAGAGAGATGTTTCAGATCATGACACGGCGTTTTGGATTATTAGATAAAAACTGCTGCACCGCAGGAGGGCTGGATATTTCGCTTGTTCAAAGTCACATCATTTATGAAATCGATCGTAAGCATAATCCATCCATTCAGCAGGTGGCAGATGCACTCTCCATTGACATCACGACGTTTAGCCGCCAGGTTCAAAGTCTCGTAAAGTTGGGTTTGGTTCAAAAAACGCCCTTACCTGAAGATCGACGGATTTACATACTATCCTTGACTACACAAGGTAAGTTTGTTGCTACGGTCATTGATGAGCAGATGAATGATTATTTAAAAGAAGTCTTTTCACATATGTCTGAGTTTGAACGGGATATGGTCATCAACGCCGTCAAACTGCTAAACGAAAGTATGGCGAAATCCAGCGTATGCTGTACACCACTGGGATAATAAATCAATTATCCCCATTATTTAATATAATACTTGCAAAATGCAACTAAATATAAGGAGGAAACTAAGATGATTAAACATATCCCTGTGAACCAAGTGAGCTGCTGCGAAGCACCAGTACAAGAAAAGGGCAAATTACCTGTTGCGATCATTGGAGCTGGACCGGTTGGTCTTGCGGCAGCAGCACAACTCATTTCAAAAGGTGAGCCGTTTATGTTGTTTGAAGCTGGAGATGAAGTAGGGGCAAACATTCGAAAATGGGAACATGTACGACTGTTCTCGCCATGGCAGTATAACATCGATAAAGCGGCTAAAGAGTTGCTGCTAAAGACAAATTGGGTTGCTCCACAAAACGAAAAGATCCCGACGGGTAAGGAGATTGTCGAGCATTATCTAAAACCTTTGGCTGCGCTGCCTGAATTAAGTCCAAATGTGCATTTGAATACGAAAGTTACTGCGATCAGTCGTAAAGGGTTAAGTAAAGTGAAAACAAATGGGCGTGAGAAACTGCCGTTTGTGATCTATGTTGAACAAAACGGATCTTCGTTTATTTATGAAGCGCGGGCTGTTATCGATGCCACGGGGACATGGTCCAATCCTAACCCGCTTCGTTCAGACGGTATATTTTCAGAAGAGGAAAAAGCACTTAAAAGTCACATTTCATACGGTATCCCTGCGGTATTAGGAAAAGAGAGAAATCGATATAGCGGCAAGAAGGTGCTTGTTGTAGGAAGCGGACATTCTGCGATTAACACGTTGCTTGAACTTGTAGAGCTTCAAAAAGAAGAATCAGGAACTGAGATTGTGTGGGCTATTCGCAAAGCAAATATCGAGGATGTTTATGGCGGGCGAGAACTAGATGGGCTTCAGGCAAGGGGGGAACTGGGTACTCGTATCGAAAGGGTGGTTGAATCCGGTGTCGTAAAGGTCCTAACGGCATTCCATATTGAAAAACTTCAAAAACAAGGTGAACAGATTCAGGTTTCCGGAACCATTAAAGATGAACAAGTGGTTATTGATCACATCGATGAAATTGTAGGTAACACAGGTTCTCGCCCTGACTTATCGATGATGCGAGAAGTACGGGTACTAACGGACCCAAGCTTAGACTGTGTTTATGAACTTGCGCCATTAATTGATCCCAATGTACACAGCTGCGGAACAGTTCGACCACATGGCGAAAAAGAACTCCGTCAACCAGAAAAGGACTTTTATATCGTAGGTGCCAAAAGTTATGGAAGAGCGCCAACTTTCCTCATGGCAACGGGATATGAGCAAGTAAGATCCATTGTAGCTGCTCTAGTGGGAGATATGGAGTCAGCACAAAAAGTAGAACTGGAACTGCCAGAGACAGGTGTTTGCAGTCTTGGTGCTAGTAGTACGGAAAGCTGCTGTGAACCGGTTCAAGTGAAGGAAGCATCTTCGGATTGTTGCTCTCCTTCAAAAACTGAAAAGACAGGATCAAGTTCCTGCTGCGGCTAATCAAGAATTCAGAGCTACTGCATCCGAATCGTGATGCAGTAGCTTTTTATAGAAGGAGGGAGAAAATTGAAAAACATGATTTATGATTGTATCGTTATTGGTGGTGGTCAATCTGGTTTAGCAGCAGCCTATTACTTACAGAAAGCTAAACGGAACTTTATTATCCTTGAAAAAAGTGAAGAGCATTTAGGATCATGGGCAAATTACTATGATAGTTTAACGTTGTTCTCACCTGCACCGTATTCTTCATTGCCAGGACTCCCATTTCCAGGCGGTGTGAATGTATATCCACGCAGAGATGAGGTTGTTCAATACTTAAAATCTTATGCGGCTACATACCATTTTTCAATACACTCAGGGCAAGAAGTAATCAAAGTGGATAAGGAAAGTAATATCTATACAATTCATACCTTAAGTGGAGAACAGTTTCGTACACGGTCCATTATTTGTGCAAGCGGGGCTTTCGTAAATCCTCATATTCCAGACATTCCTGGCATGCATGAATTTAAGGGGGAAATGCTTCATGCCAAGAACTACCGAAATGAGAAAGAGTTTAAAAACAAACGGATCATTGTTGTGGGAGGCGGAAATTCGGCGATCCAAATAGCGGTTGAACTGGCTAGGACGGCGCAAGTAACGATCGCATCCAGAAGCCCGATCAAATTCAAGCCGCAGGTCATTGCAGGAAAAGATATTCACTTTTGGCTAACTTTACTTAGGCTTGATCAATCCAATTGGGGCAAACGATTATTGCAAAAAAGCAGTGACGGTGTCCTTGATACCGGTATATATAAAAATGCTATCGATCAAGGTAAGCCGGATGCCAAACTGATGTTTAAAGCTTTTACGGAAAATGGGATAGTGTGGGCAGATGAGACTCATGAAAATGTGGATACCGTTATTTTTGCCACAGGGTATATTCCGAATTTCGAATATCTTAGTGGATTAAACGTTCTTGATTCGTCAGGTGTACCTTTAAAACAAAGCGATGAAAATATTCATTTTGTAGGTATACCGTGGCAGACCTCATTTGCTTCGGCGACGATTCGAGGATCAGGGAAAGATGCGAAAAAAGCTGTACAATCGCTTGTGAAAAGATTGTGAGCTATCATTGAATCTCAGGAGGATGTTATAATTGGTGATTATAACTATTCTTGAGGTGACTATATTGAAGGGCACACTTTTGTATACCGCAGCATAACTTAATGATGCAATCTTAAAACAATGGCATGTAGAGGTATATCAGCATGATGAATTATTAGATCAAGGTGGAATCATTGAGTATCAAACGAAAGATATAGTTAAGATGAAAGACGGTCATTATTTTATCAAGTCAAAATGTGAATTTCTAGTTCGTGAGTAAGTCGGTAATCTTTATTGCCGACTTTTTTGATGCACTAAAATTCTTTATATTCGTCATTGATTATATAAGTGATTTATTATATGCTTATATCATTAAATGAAGCCGAGAAGACTAATCACAGGGGGTGTACATATGGAACAAAGAATTCAGGAGATGGCTGAGGCGTATAAGTTATTGGCTGATAAAACACGTTTGACCATCATTGCGCTACTTCAGGAACAGGAACTTTGTGTATGTGATATTACAGACATTATTGGCATGTCGCAACCAAACGCCAGTCAGCATCTTCGAAAACTAAAGGCAGCCGGTCTCCTTAATGAAAAGAAAAAAGGGCAGTGGGTGTATTACTCTCTTAATCCAGATGCAGAAGCCTATGTTCAGTGTGTGTATCCGTATCTGCCATCCATGAAAGAGAAAATAGCAGGATTGAAAAACTGTTGCGGTCCTCAGGAGGAAGCATGACCATTATCGCGATATTAATCTTTTTGCTTACACTGACTTTTGTGATTTGGCAACCTAAGGGGCTTAGTATTGGATGGTCAGCGTCAGCTGGAGCTGTCCTTGCACTTCTTTTTGGAGTCGTCAGTCTATCCGATGTAGGTACGGTTACAGGAATCGTATGGAACGCCACGCTTGCTTTTGTAGCTATTATTTTAATTTCTTTGATTTTAGATGAAATCGGATTTTTTGAATGGGCTGCACTACACATGGCAAGGCTCGCAAGAGGTAATGGTAAGCTGATGTTCATTTATGTTGTGCTGCTTGGGGCAGGGGTTGCAGCGTTCTTTGCAAATGACGGTGCCGCACTGATCTTAACGCCTATTGTGCTTGCCATGGTCCGAGCGCTCAAATTTGATCAAAAGATGATTTTACCTTTTATCATCGCAAGTGGTTTTATCGCAGATACAACGTCACTTCCGCTCGTCGTGAGCAACCTCGTCAATATCGTTTCTGCCGATTACTTTGGTATTGGCTTTGTGGAGTATGCGAGTCGTATGATTGTTCCGAATTTCTTTTCAATATTGGCAAGTCTTTTGGTCCTGTTCTTGTTCTTTAGAAAGAGTATTCCAAGGAACTACGAAGTCAGTCAGCTCAAAAACCCATCTGAAGCAATCAAGGACAAGAAACTGTTCAACATATCTTGGGTGATCTTAGCCGTACTACTGATTGCGTACTTGATGAGCGAGTTCATTCAAGTTCCGGTGTCTGTTATCGCTGGGGTTATAGCCATCTTGTTTATCTTAACTGCAAGGCGGAGTCACGCTATTCAAACATGGAAGCTCATTAAAGGGGCTCCATGGGCAGTCGTGATTTTCTCTATCGGTATGTACGTTGTCGTTTATGGACTACGAAATGTGGGTTTAACAGATGAACTGGGGAAGGTTATTCAAGCTATTGCGGACCAGGGGCTCTACATCTCCACACTTGGTATGGGCTTTCTAGCTGCGGTATTGTCTTCGGTTATGAACAATATGCCCACAGTGATGATTGATGCGCTTGCTATTGATGGAACGAGTACGCAAGGTGTCATCCGAGAATCGCTGATTTATGCCAATATTATCGGCAGTGACTTGGGTCCAAAAATTACACCGATTGGATCGCTCGCCACACTTTTGTGGCTACATGTACTGTCCCGCAAAGATGTAAAAATCACGTGGGGAAGTTATTTCAAAATTGGAATTGTGCTCACCATCCCAACGCTCTTTATCACGTTAACCGGACTGTATTTGTGGTTACACTTGATTCATTCAACAAGTATAAACGTTTGGTTAATGATTGCCGTAATCACAGTAGCATTGGTTGTTATCACTATGATCATAAAAACGTTAATTAACTCAAAAATGGGCGAAGCGAAAGTACAAGTAAGCCAAACCAAAGATAAAGGAGATCAATAATCATGAACAACAAACCACTTGTTTACTTTTTATGTACAGGAAACTCTTGCAGAAGCCAAATCGCCGATGGATTTTTAAAGGCACTTGGTAGTGACAAATATGAGGTGAGAAGTGCTGGATTAGAGGCACATGGCTTAAATCCTCGTGCGGTTCAAACGATGAAAGAAGCTGGAATCGATATTTCGAATCATACATCAGATGTAATTGATCCTGAGATGTTAAAACAAGCAGACTACATCATTACGCTTTGTGGTCATGCCAACGATAATTGTCCAGTTGTACGTAATGACAAAGCTGAAAGATGGCACTGGGGCTTCGATGATCCAGCCAAGGCGACAGGTACAGAGGAAGAAATCACAGCTACATTCGCTGAGGTCCGCGATTCAATTAAAGCTCGAATCGAGCAGTTCTTGAAAGAAGGTAAGTAAAATGGATCATGCCGAAAAGAAATACCATGCACTTATTGCCGATAAAATCTTTATGGGCGGAGCTGCCGACGTAGAGGCAATGGTTCTTAACGAAGGCATTGAGGTCGTGGTGGATCTTCGAGAAGAAGCAACAGAGTGCGCGTATCCAACAGATCAGGTGAAGTGGGTAAAGGTTCCGCTTGATGACGATACGAAAGAGCATGAAGCCAAGCTATTTAAACAAGCCATTGATGAGGTTGTTGGAGCGTATAATGCAGGCAAGAAAGTTGCCTTTCACTGTGGAGGAGGCAAGGGGAGAACGGGGACCGTTGCAGCCGGAACACTGTTAGAACTAAGGTTAGCTAGTACAATTGATGATGCTGAGGTACAGGCAAAGATCATCAGAAATATCATTAATATTAAGCCAATGCAAAAGGAAATATTAAAGAAATTATACTAAAACAAGGCTTTTAACCGTTAAGCTAACGGGAAACGTTAGTTGACTAAGCAATGGAGAACGTAAACTACACATAACGCAAGTTAGACGAAGCTTAAACTGCTTAAAAATGCCTGTGGCCAAGTGTAAAGATAAAACTAGCTTGTTTACCATTGTATATGAATTTAGGTATCGCTGACATAATTTTTATGGCAGAGCGTCATTTGCGCTTGAATATACATTGTGTTATCCTTCGGGTATAGAATTGTATCATATCCGTGATCTGGAAGAGTTTGCAATTTTAGATGAGGAAAATCAAGAACAGATTACCACATTAGATTATCTCTTGGGGGGGATTAAGATGAGTAAAACGAATGAGGAGTTTATTAAACAAAAGCAAGTTGATGACATCTCGAAAGTGAAACTCATGGCTCCTTCACTTGATGGTGGTCCTGATCGCGAAGTAACCGTTGTTTACCAGCGAAAGGCGAACTATGGTATGCCGTCATTCATCAAAGTTAAATAAAACATTTATAATAAAGCCAGCGCTTAAATGTTGGCTTTTTCCTGCATATACGATAAGTAATGAGAATGTATAAATCATGTTGATGGACCTTAATAATCCGTTTTTAGTATAGGAATCCTTTCGTTGAAAAGACGAACCCGTGAAAGATAATATTCACGCCTGCCGAATTTTCTTTTTAATAAATAGAGACAATCTCTTAATACGAGTCAGTTTGAAGAAGATAAACCTAAATTCGAAATCATTTTGAAGCAAGGAGACTAATGTCATGGGCAACCCTAACAAGGAAGGAGCTCGGGTCGTCGTTCAAGCAACTCTTGATATGGAGAACTGGAAGCACCCTCAAAATCAACACTAAAAAAATGTAATGCTCGATCGAGCAGAAGCGGGCTGGGCAGGGCTATCGTAGACAAGCCGATGCGGAAAGGCAGCAGCAGCGTTGAGAAATCATAACTACTAATTGCCTTAAATTCTCGCAGGACAAGAAAATTGTTCTATTCAAAGTCGCTAATATAGCGGCTTTTATTATTTAGATAGAGCTATTTAACTTGCAGAGATTGTGACGTTCATCCCTCTAGAAGAACCGTTACTGGAGGAAATGCCCGAGACAATCTTATTATTGCAACAAAGTTAGAACGAAATTCATATAGCTACCTAGCTCCGTTACTCCCATTAATGCACTAAAGGTCGCTGCACCTGCTACAGACTACGCTTATTGAATATCGCATTCTGCAATGTAAAATCTTCAAAGTAAATCTTGTACAACTACTTTATTTAATTTTTGATCGTGAACTGAGTGACTATACATCCCTAACAATGCCCCTTTATACACCTTATCTGAGAAAGAAAATATAAAAATTACTGTTGCGTGATTATCATAAAAAAACATTATAAATTGGTATATCGATAAAAGTGTATATATTATCCGTAAACGGATATAACTTTAGTAATAAAGTATTTGGGGAGGATGAAGGATGGATGATAGAGTTGTGGACCAGGAACAGTTCGCATTAGTCACAATGCAAGGAATTTGTTTCCGAGATCAATACTACTCTTGTCGAGAAGCCCTGAGGGAACGTTGGTACGAGAAAGCAATGATTAAGGGCTGGATTATAACAATCTATAAATACAATGAACACGATGAAAAACTGATTCTAAGACCTAGTCAAAACAAACCTGATATTATTTGTAATCGTATCAACGATGTAGAAATCAGTACTAAGAATAGGGATGCATACTTTAAAAAAATACAACAACTCAAGAGGATGCCACGGAGAAAAAGGCAGAGAAAGGATCGTAACAAGTTGTAGATGTTAGGAGAATGTAACCAACTTGCCCGACAGACAAGTTTTTACAAAAAGAGTTATAAATACTATTTATCTGTGATATGATGAGGAAAATATACACCATCTGAGGGACACATAACGTCAAGGTTATGTGTCTTTTCTTTAAGGAGAGTGTGAGAAATGTCAATTAATAAGACACACGTTAATCGATTGAAGGATGGACGAGGGCAAGGTAGAGGTGAACAGTATGTTCCGTTCATCCAAGCTAATGACAACAAAGTAGCTTCGAAGGGATGGCTTACCCGTACTTTAGGATGGCACTCTAATCGGATACATCACACACTCTCAAAATATGAATATCAATATCTAATTGTTCAGGATTGGTCTGATCAAGTTGTAGACATTAGAGAGCAATACCCTTTAACACCCATTGAAGCTACTCAGAAAATTGCAGCGAAGCTGAATATCAAACATCCTCAATATAAAGGAGAGGATGTAGTTATGTCTACTGACTTTATGCTTACTACGAAGAATATTCATGGTGAGCTTCAAGAACATCCACGTACCATCAAACCCATTCATAAATTGAGTAAACGTACCATAGAACTTTTTGAGATTGAACGTCAGTACTATAAAGAAATGAATCTGAACTGGAAAGTGGTTTATGAGGTTGGAAGGCCCATTTCGTTCATACAAAATATTGATTGGTTATATGATGCAAGAAGGCTGGACGGTAGGCCAGGTCTAGATATTGAAATGGTTAGCATGTTAGCAGAACCTCTATTAAATAAACTTCAAATTCTCAATCGGACAATGTCCATAAGCAAAAAGTGTCTTCATTGTGATAATCAACTAGGAATAGAACCAGGAACATCAATGTTTATGGTGAAGCACATGCTTGCCAATAAACATTGGACCACTTCAATAATGGAACCTATTCGAGAAAGTGCTCCTCTTCAAATTGAACGTTCAGTTAATCAATCAAAGGTGGAAGCCCTATGATTTATATTAATTCTGTCGTTGCTTTCCAAAAACATAATTCAAAGGATCAAGAAGGAGTATCGTTTGAGCGGATTCTATGGATTGCTCCTGATCGATCATACGTTGTTTTAGTAAACATTGATAATAAACGAAAATTACAACTACCTTATTTTCGTGATTATGAAGAATTACAGGATTTATTGGAGCTGGAGGACGCAAGTATTTCTGCTTATGAGCCAGATCTGTTGATGTTAAATCCTTCAAACGATTATTTAAACAAGTATGGTGTTAATAGAGATAAAAAATTCGCTTTAATTGAGTCTTTAGTGGGCAGAGAACCAGAAATTTATAGGAGTGAATCCCGGGGGGAATTAATTAGGGATAAAGCTGAGCAATCAGGAAAACCTCAAAAAACAATATATTATCTATTAAAACGGTATTGGTTTTATGGGAAATCGATTAATGGCTTGTTACATGATTATCACGATGTGGGTGTTACTGGAGATAGGCGGGAAATTGGGAGGAAGACAGGCCCAAAAACAGACGAAGCCAATAACTTTATTGTAACAGTGAAAGATAAAGAAATATTTAAGTCAGCTATAAAGAAATATCATACCGACTTAAAAATGAATCTAACTGCTACTCATAAGCATATGTGTGAGAATCATTATAATGAAGGGTATTATAGAAAACACAATGTGATGGTACCCATTGTAATTATGGCTAATTGTCCATCTCTCAGGCAATTCAGGTATTGGTATGCAAAGGAGTACAACAAAAAAGGTCGCTTAGCTGCTAAAATAGGGGATCTTAAAGCAGAAATGAATAATAGAGCTATACTGGGATCTCCAATGGAGAAAATTTATAATCCCGGGGAACTTTACGAAACGGACTCTACACCAGCTGATGTACTTTTACTTTCTTCTGATTATGGTACTGTCATTGGGAGACCTCATGTTTATTTTGTCAAAGACGTTATGAGTCGTTTTATTGTGGGCATGCATATTTCAAAAACGAATTCTTGGTCTGAAGCAATGGTAGCCTTGGAGAATGCTTCAACGGATAAGGTGGAATTTTGTGCTAAATATGGAGTAGTCATTAATGAAGAAGATTGGCCGTCCAAATATCTTCCTCAAAAGATAGTAGGGGATCGTGGAGAGATGAAGAGCAAAAACTCCAACAATTTAGTGAGTTTAAATGTTCGCTTGGCTAACCCTCCTTCTTACCGAGCAGATTTGAAGCCATACATCGAACAGCAGTTTAGAAGCTTTTGTGGACGTGTGAAAGAATTGATACCCGGAGCGGTTCATAAGGAACATCGTGAAAGAGGGGAACTTGATCCTTCCAAAAAGAGTGTTTATACTTTCGAGGTATTTACCAAGATCGTTATTTTATTTGTACTAGAGTATAATCGTAAAGCGCTTAGTGACGATTTTCTAGTAACCAGTGAAATGGCTAGAGATAATGTGAATTTAACACCAATTTCTATGTGGAATTGGGGAGCTAAGCGAAGCTTACTCCATGAAGAACCTCGAGAGCTGATTCGATATGTCCTCTTACCTAAAGAAGAGGGAGTTGTAACAAGACGAGGGATTAATGTAAATCAACTAAATTATGCATGTGAGCTTGGGGTTAAGGAAGGTTGGTTCGAAGATGAACTAATAGAGGGCGAACATAGAATTGAAGTTAGCTACGATCCTAGAAATTGCAGCAGTATTTTCGTTCGACTCAAAAATGGCTCTATTGTGCAATGCAGTCTAACGGCAAAATTTAAGGAATATGAAGGTCTGCATATTGATGATGTGAAATCTATACTAAGTTTCAAAAATAAAAAATTAAAATCTGCCAGAAATGAAAGATACCAGATTGAGTCGGAATTAGATGCCGTTGCAAAGTATGCGACTGAATTAGAAAGAAATACTATGAAGGAGAGGCAAAAAGGACTACCCAAATCCAATAAATTAAAAAATAAGCGAAGCATGAGGAAACTGGAGTCACGTATGAATGGAAGTTCGGATTCTTGGACTGCAAGGCGCCAAAAGGAGGAGCTAACTGTCAAGCATACTGAAACTCACCTCGTGTTACCAGATCCACCTTCGACTCCAACTTCAACTGTACCCGTTAATAAGATGCAGCTCTTCCTTCTGAGTAAAAGTAGAGAGAGGCGGACTACGAATGAACAATAAATCGGGTCATTATTTATATCTCAAGGGAAGACAAATTAAAGCAGAATACCATCCACAGATTATTGAAGCATATCAGAACAACCCCTTCATAGAAGCTATCCCTCCAAGAATATCACAAGATCAGCTCTATCAATTATTATATTCGGTGCCGCGATATACAGGCGATTTATCCCAACTTGATGATGAAGAACGTGTGGAACTTGTTCAACAGATTAAACCAAATTATTGGCAGCCGTTGGTATCCCATTTTGAAAGATATAGGAATCTATATACTATGATTAAGATTGGTTATCAATCCAGAAACCCTATGAGTCCCATCTATCAAAGAGAGTTATCCATTGGTTTAGATGAGATATTGTCGGCAGGAACCAATGCGTTTGGAGAAAATTTAGCGGGCAATATTCAAACGGCTCAGCAAATGGCTGATATAGGCTTAAGTGGAATGGGGAAATCAAAATCTTATGAGAGAGTACTAAGTCTAATTCCTCAAGTAATCCACCATACCAAATATAAATCAGATTATTTAGCCTGTAAGCAAGTCCTGTGGCTTCATATCGAATGCCCAAGCAATAAATCTGTAGGAGCACTTTGTCGCAATTTCTATTTTGCAGTAGATAAACTTTTAGGAACATCGTATTACGATGACCTGGCTGAGAAAGATGGTCGAGCTGAAATTCTCGCTAAAAGAATGTCAAAGGTGGCCGGACAAATTAATTTAGGTGTGCTGGTTATCGATGAGATCCAACGTATTCATAAGGGACACTCCGGTGGAGAAGATAAGATGATTGATTTCATTACCGAACTCACCAATTCTATTGGTATACCTATTGTTATGATTGGAACATTTAAAGCGTTATATCTATTTAAAAATTCGTTAGCTAACACAAGAAGAGGTATACCAGATGGTTATGCTGAGAACATTACCGATCGGATGAAAGATGGATTAGAGTGGGAATTGTTTATCCAAGGGCTATGGGATCTACAGTACACGAAAACGTTCACTCCTCTTACACCGGAGTTAAAAGCAGCGATGTACTACCATACATTAGGTATTCCTGATTTTGCAGTAAAGCTATTTATGCATATTCAGTGTCATTCAATCTTGTATGAAGAAAGAGAGTCAATCACTATGGAGATGCTCGAGAGGGTAGCAAGTAAGACTTTCAGGCTTGTTCAACCCATATTTGAACGCATACGAGGAGGAGAGGATATCGACCCGGCTGAGTATGAAGATTTGAAACCTGATTGGATTGCATTTAAGAAATATATTATGGATGCCCAGCATCGCATTACAATTGATGGCGAACTTTCAGAAGAACATAAGTTGATTTTAATACAGCATAATCGGAAAGCTTTAATAGAACAGTTGTGTGCTTTTGCCATGAAGATGGGCACTGCTTCTGAAAAAGCTTTGGTTTTTGCTGAACAAATTGAATTAGACAATAGAAATGTACATGTAGATATAGAGCTTCTCTATTCTTTAATCGCCGAGAAAGTTCTTGCAAATAAAGAATCAGCAACAGAAGTTCAAATTGAGCCTACTATACAGGAAAGATCTCGTAGAACCAGATCTAAAGCCAATAATCCTTTAGAACCTGACGACATACGGTTCATTTCTTATGAGGCCAATAAGCAAAAAATCACAACTGATGAGTCTCTTAGATTAGCTGGACTAGTTGCTGAATATGATGAGTTTGTATGAGGGGAGAGGGGATTCATGAAGAAAATTATATACTTTCCACCAACATATCCCGATGAGGATTTTCGTAGTATTGTTCACCGCTACTATTTAAGGTCAGCCAAATCATTTGAACTCAGTAAAGAAGAACTTTTAGGAAAAATAAAAAGAGGTCCAATCATATATCCCGAAAATCTGACTCGTATTTCAAATGATTTGGGTTTAATGAAAGATTTTGAGAATGAAATTATTGAGAATCATAGCTATTTTCCAATGATAAGACCTTTTCTTACAAAAGAAAGGCAAGCATATATTCTACAAGGGATGAGAGGGAACACGACTAGGAATCAGTTAAAGGCGCTATCGATGTATTCTTTTACTAGTTCAGAAGGCAGATACTGTCCTGATTGCATGATTGAAGATTACGATAAATATCGGACAGTATATCTACATCGCTTGCATCAGTTCTTATTCCTGAACCATTGCTTACTGCATGGAAAAGACCTGATTTCTTCATGTAATAAATGTGAAGAGCCCTTGATTAGAAAAGATGGAAGAGAAATGCCATATGATCTTTACTGCACCTACTGTAATCAAGATTTAACTGAGAGTAGAAATCCAAAAAAAAGGCCAACTGACCAAGCATTAATAGATGATCTGAACACCTTGTTAAAAGGAACTACTTTAGATATTGATTTTCTCCATGTCAAATTTATGATCTATATTGGTACACGTAACTTCATTCATTTTCGGGGAGGTCACATATACAAGAAAAAATTAATGCATCAATTCATCGAGTTTTATGGTGAAAAGTATTTAACTGAGTTTGGAATATTTACGGAAAACCTGATGAATGATAGGAGAACTAAATTATTCAATAAAGACTATATGGGAAGACATATAATTGTATACATCCTTTTAATGAGGTATTTATCTGGCTCTGTAAAATCCTTTTTAAGTCAGCACGAATGTTATTCAATAAAACTCCCCTTTGGTTTCGGTCCTTGGCCGTGTCTTAACCCTATATGCGTGCACTACAATAAAAATATAATTAGCAAAGTTAAACGTAAAGTTAATGAATACGTAACAGGGAGGTTCACTTGCCCGGATTGTGGAATGATCTATACTCGCAAAACAAGGCCAAATGAGGATAAGAATTCAGGTTACTCTATTGATACTTGGGGTCCATTGTTTAGGGGAAAGGTAATAGAATTGCATGAAATGGGCTTGAATCTAACGCAGATCAGTAAACAATTGCATTCTAATACAACTACAGTTCATAAATATTTGAGACCACATATAGGTCATCGAAGGAAACGAAGATATCCTAGAGGGATTGATGACGAGCGGGTGTTAGAAATAGGTTTTTTCCAGGCGGTAGTTGCTCAAGATGACAAAAAATCAATCTACAAGGAAACAATCCTAAATGCGATAAATACTTTGGGTAATGGTGCAACTAGACCTCAAATAAGAAAAAGCAGCCATCATAGATATAATTGGCTCATGAAGAGGGAAAGAGAATGGATGGAGAAACATCTTCCACCTATAAGGAAATCATCCAAAAATATTAATCGTAACACATTAGATGATGAAATGTATTCAGAGTTGAAAAAGGCTATTACGTCGGCTTATCAAAAAAATCCACATAAACGAATAGTGGGAGCAGTTATTCTTCAACAAGTTATAGCTTCTAAGCGTTATCTATACTATCGTCATAGATCAATTCTCCCGCGTAGTAGAGAACTTTTTGAATCAAATATTGAGACAGCAGATGATTATGTAATACGTACTATTGATCATTTTCTTGAACGGATACAAAAATCCCGATATAGGTCCCCAAGCATCATAACAATCGGGAGGTTGTTTCCTGTGGTTAAACAATGCTCGAAAGAAGTAAAAGAATGGTTTATTGACGAATTAGAAAAGAAAAATAGATAGATTTTAAGGAGGGAATTGAGATATGATAAATTTTCCAACTCCGTTTTTTGATGAATTGTTATATAGTGTACTTGCAAGGTACCATCATAGTTCTGGAAATGAAAGTGGTAAAAAGACATTAAGGGACTTATTTTCTTCATCTAATGTAGCTGCTATAACGGCTTATTCTGGTCATTTGTACAGGTTATACACTTTAATACCAGGGAAGGCTATCCCCATTTCTTATATATTAGAACATCATACTCTTATTCCGTATTACCGTCCTTTTATTCCAAAATATCGTTTTGAAAAAATACTACATAATTTAGTGCACACGAATTGTCAGTCAATTTATATGTGGATGGGGTTGCCTCCAAGTGGAGTGAAAATGCCCCGATTTCTTAGATACTGTATTCAATGTGTGCGAACCGATCGCCTAAAATCCGGTCTTGCTTATTGGCATCGTTCTCATCAATTGGCCGGCGTCTCCGTGTGTCCTGAGCATCAGTGCTATCTGTTGGAATCCCCAATCCTCTATGCACAAAAAGAAAAGAAACATATGTTTATTCCCCTTGAAGCTATACTTTCAGCAAGTTTTCCGGCCTCCCTTCAAGGGATCGATAAGGAGATTAATATAGCTCAGAAGGCTGTTGATTTACTAAATAGCAACTACGATTCACTGAATCTTAACGCAATCAGAGAGCAGTACTTCGACAAGCTTCAAAGTTTAGGATTTCTAACACCAGGAGGGAAAATCAAATTTAGAGAACTTATCCCTCGGTTCAATTCTTTTTATGGAACTACTCTACTTGAAGAATTCGGCTGTGTAGTCGATAAGAGGAGTGAAGACACTTGGCTCCACAAAATATTGAGAAAACCTCGTCACTCCGCTCATCCCCTAAGACATCTATTAGTGCAGTATTTCCTTAATCTAGATCTAAAGAGTATAGCTGTGAATAACCAGAAACATAACACAACAGCTTTTGGTCATGGACCTTGGCCGTGTCTAAACAAAGCATCAGCTCACTTTCAGGAGAAAGTAATTAAATCTGTCCGTGTGACAAGGTGTTCGTCAACCGCCAAACCTGTTGGTACATTCCAGTGTAGCTGCGGTTTTATCTACTCACGTAGAGGGCCGGATCAAACTGAAACTGATATTTATCGAGTTGGCAGAATTAAGCAGCTAGGTGCCGAATGGATGAAGAAGTTGAATGAATTATCTTTAAATCCTGCTTTGAGCTTACGAGAAAAGGCGAGAAGATTGGGGGTAGATCCCGGAACCGTCAAAAAATACTTGAATTATTCAGAGTCAGCTAAGGATTGTTCAAGTACTAATAGAAGTATTCGTCACAAACTTAAGCGTCAAAGGCAAAATTATAGTGATAAGAGAGTGCCATACCAGCGTGTAGATTGGAAAAGAAGAGATGAAATTTTAGCGCAGAATATTGAAAAAACAGCTACTACATTGAAATCAAATTACAAACGTCGGATATCGCGTTCAATAATATTACAAAAGCTTCATTGTACGACGATGATCCATACTAAACAAGAAAAATTACCCCTTAGCCGCGCGAAGCTTGAGAGGGTGGTTGAAACTACTGAACAGTATCATGAACGTAAGCGTTTGATGGGATAATATGAGTGTACAACAATCTAATTGAGTAGTGTACGTATTGTTTAGATTTGTTTTTTCAATTAAACTCAGATGGTAATGGCAACATTAGGAGTGAGTTAGGTGATATTCGAAATAACAGATGGTGTGATATAACAAATTAAAAAATGGGATTCATGTAAATCTATTAATGTTTCAGGGGCGAAGTTCTCCTACACTTTATTCCCACAGCCATTGGTCTTGTAATTCAAGTAGATGCGATGTTTGTAAGAGAAAATTAAAGATTTATGATGTTGATTAAATCAAATCATCCTGGATACATTTCAAAAGGAGAACTGGCTGATGATAAAGTTTGTAATGATCAATAAGAAAAACAGTAGTATTTTTGACTTCCATTCCTATACAGAAGGAATTATGGAAAAGGTAAAGTCGGATCTGAATTCTAACAGTTTAGAGTTCTATTCAAACAAGGAAACAATACGTAAGTGTACCTTTGAATATAAGCAAACAGATTTTCTTGTAACCTTTACAGTTGCAGCAACTCATGAAACAGTTCAACTTAAGGTAGATGTTGTTCTTCCTTCTAATGATTCATCGAATTTGGAGTTACATGATTTAAAAATAAAAATTAAAGATTCAATGATTGCTGATTGGGAGCAGTGTGTTTGGTTAGAGGACACTCAATCTGAACTTTTTGCTGAAGAGTTGTATAAGAAAGTACATAGTGTAGAAAATTCTTTAAGAAGACTGATCAACAGCATAATGTTTTTTAAGCTTGGGGGGGACTGGTGGGATAGATATATGCCCTACGATTTGATCAATAAGTATAACCAAAGAAGTGATCAATATAGACGACGCACTCCTAGTTTTGACAATATACATACTAATCTGATGTCTATTGATACAGGTGATTTAATTCGAATCCTGAATTATAAAACATATAAGTTGAAGAGGAATAACATTTTTCGCGAACCTGATGAAATTGAAATGAATCTGTTTGAGGGTTTTGCTGAGCCACTAAATGCTTTAACCAGAGACGAAAAAGAGAAGCTTTTCCTTTTCCAAGGCATCATGAATAGTATCTTCTTTAACACTAAATCAATCGAAAAGTTACACCCTAATCTATTAGAAAAATTAGAAGAACAAATGGAAGTGGATAAAGATTTTTGGGAAGATTATTTCCCTCCTTGGTTTTCCTGTGACTCCAGAAAATTTAGTGGCCTTTGGTCTGAGTTTACTACAGACCGAAATCATGTTGCTCATAATAAACTGATAGATTTAAAATTGAGGGATAAGTTCAATAAAAGCATGAGTGAACTCCAAAAATTGATTACAGAAGCCGAAAAGAAATTTGAAAAATATACGGAAACGGAAGTTGCAAGTTACTTGGAAGAAACAAGGTTTGAGGCTGAAGTAAGAGAAAGGCAACAAGCTGATGACTGGAAAGATTATATCGAAGAAGCAACTGGTATTCGTATTCTTGAGGAGAGTGACATTATAGAAGAATTCCAAGAAAACTTGACTGCCAGTTTTGATAACTTAAAAGATATGTTTTACTATCGCTCGGACTTAGAATTTTTATATAATGAACCTACTCTCAATGAAGAGTCCATTATATATACAATTGAGCACAATGTAACAAGAGATGATATACAAGTGTTTGTCTTACCCGATATCGATTCTTCTGCAGGCGCTACAAGTACAGTAACATTGCGAGTAATAACAAAAGATAAAGAGGAAATGTTTGATATATATTATACGAATGGAGAAGCGGAGTATAACGAAGAGCAAACAAATTATATGCCCTTAGTTCATGATCACTGGGAGGTCACATCTGGATTATCTAAAATGGAAAAGTTCATATCATCTTTGGTATCTTCAGATTTTCCGGAAATCACAGAGGATGAGATTGCTAGTGTAGCTTGTCGTCATTGTGGATCCTATTCGGTATATTATCTAAGCGATGAAGAGTCAGACGGAGAGAGTACTTTAAGATATAGCATGGGAGAATGTCTTAATTGTGGAAAAGTAAATACATTAGGGTTTTGTCTTAGATGCGATAAAACTCTAAACCAAGAAGAGGACGGACTTTGTGATAGTTGTGAAGCTTACATTGATGCGCAATGAAGTGGTGAAATAAAAAAACTTACTTGTGCTTAAATAGGCTACCAACTATAATGTCACGCAACATGAGCTGAAAGTTGCAAAACCGGATTTATATTGAAAATTTCAACATAGAGAAAGGGAACCTGAGACATTAAGTTGGGCTCCTTTTTTTGAATTTATGCCTTAGTGAGTATAAAAGTAAGGATTCATAGAGAGATAAAGTATCGTAATGAACATCCCAGAAAGCTGTAAAACATTTCTTTTTTAGTGGGGTAACAATAATGGGAATTATTTATCAACTACTTAGTGAATCAAAAGAGAAATAAGTACATTAGAAGAATCAATTTTCAATTTTTCAATATACCCTATAGTTGGTATTATATGAGAGATTTTGTGAATAAAGTAGGGTTTTCTTGCATGATATTGAATTTTTACAGTTATCAAGTAAACATAAAGTTGTTGTACATAGAGTTAGGGTGAGGTGGCTATGGATAAGATTGCTGAGTTAATTGAATCAGGGTATGAGTGCGAATTTCTGGACTTTAAAGAGAGACAATACCATAAAGACAAAAGTATGGATTTACTCATGGATATAATGGCAATGGCCAATTCTCGGCATAATGGAGATAAATTCATTATTATTGGAGTCAAGGATCGACCAGAAGGCAAGGAGATAAAAGGAATTGATCCAAAAGAATTTATAGACTCATCTAATTATGTGCAGTTGGTCTTAAATAATATCGAACCCGAGATACAGTTTGATTATTTCAAATACGAATATAAGGGTCTAGTGTTAGGTATTTTTAAAATTTACGAAACAGACAATAAGCCATATATGATGAGAAAGAATTTCAGTGGATTGAAAGAAGGATTATGCTTAATTCGTAAAGGAAGTATGAACACAATAGCCAAACGAAGTGACTTAGACTATATGTATTTAAACAAAGGACAATTTGAAATGAGTTTTCTTGAACAGACACTAAACGCCGTACACGATACAGAGGGTTGTGCTTCTATAGAAGTTGTATTAACAAATACAACAGAATTGCCTATTACAATAATTGGTGGCACCTTATATGTCCGCAATGATCAAGGAAAAGAACTTTCAAGGCATCACGTATATGGGCTGGATAAATTTATAGGTGCAGATTTCAAATTAGTGTTACCACCAAAAACCCAAAAAGTTGGACAATTAATGGTTGGCTTTGAATCATCAGACCCATTCAGACTAAATATTGATGAACACGGAATATGTGCTGAGGAATACGTATTTGAGCTTCTGTTAGTGGATACACGAGAGAAAAAATATTCTGCAAATATTAAGAATGCGAGAATTTTTGCAATCGGTGACTTTCTTTGGAAGGTAAAACGGCAGAAGGGGATCCCGCATAAGTTACGGACGCATTAGATGAAGAAAAACCATTTAGTTCGGGGGAATAATTGATGGAGAACGAACTTGTTAGATATTCAAGAGCTGGTGACGTTTTTCACTACCGTTGGGCAGCCCGTCGGTGTTTACGTTTAATCTCGCCTAAATCTCGAATCAATCAAATTGTGGTGGAGGGTTCTAAAGAGAGTAAACTTGCAGGAGAATATGTAATTGATATCGCCGAATATTCTGATTCATTAACTAGACAGGGAGTTCAAAATGTAGCGTATTTTCAATTGAAACATACTACTGTTCATAAAAACAACCCATTTGATCTAAGCGATCTCAGAGAAACATTTGAAGGCTTTTCAAAACGATATAACGAGCTCATTAATGCATCAAATGAGATCGATAGTTTAATATTTTCTATTGTCACAAATAGACCAATTAATCGAAACCTTAAAGAGAATATAGAGAAGATATCTACTGCTGCAAAAGCTAATTTAAAGTATAAAAATACATTATTAAAATATACTCAGTTATCTGATGAAGACCTGAGAAAGTTTTGTGCATGTATAAAATTCGAAGACGGTGAAGGAGACTATAACGCACAGAAGTATAGGCTTCATGTAGAAATATCTCAGTTGGTGGCCGGAAACATCGATAACCCTGAAATAGAAAGCATTACTGGATTAGTTCGCGACAAGGCTTTGCCTGATTCCGATGGTGTAATTGTTCGTGAAGAAATACTTGAGAAATTTAAAGTTACATCCGAACGTGATCTCTTTCCTGCTCCACCTGAGTTTGAAATTCTTGAAACTCTTGTGCTTAGAGAGCAGCATAATGACTTGTTGAAAACAATTTTAGCATCATCAGCTCCGCTAATCATACATGCTCCTGGAGGAGTAGGAAAAACGGTTTTTGCTCGTCAAATAGCCCGATCATTACCTGTTGGATCTTTCGGTGTTGTATATGATTGCTTTGGTGGTGGACGTTATCGTAATCGGAGCGAAGTGAGGCATCATCATAGCCAAGCATTTGTTCAAATTGTTAATGAATTGGCTGTACAAGGTCTTTGCGATCCACTTATAGTGAATTCCGGTGCATCTGAAACAGATATATTGAGGAAGTTCCTCGATAGAATTGAAACTGCAGTTATTGCTATGAAGAAATCAGATAGCAAGGCAGTACTGGTGTTCCTATTAGATGCAGCCGATAATGCTGAAATGGCTGCGGCAGAATTTAATGATAACTGCTTTGCTCATGAACTTCTCCGTGAACGCATAATAGAAGGAGTTAAAATAGTTGCCCTTTGTAGAACTGAGCGCATACATTTACTCCAGCCGCCTAGTAACATCATAAGCCTTGAGTTGAAGCCATTTTCGGAGAAAGAGTCTTTTGATTATTTAAGGTACTATCATCCCCAAGCATCTATTGAAGATGGATTGGAATTTCATAGGCTTACTAGTGGCAATCCACGTGTACAGTCAAATGCCTTAAGTTTAAATGGTAGTACGCTTACTGAAGTATTCACCAGTCTTGGAAAAATGGGATCCACTGTCGATGAACAAATTGAAGGACAATTAATGTCAGCAATCGATTCAATAAGAGATAAACTTCATGATAACTACAGAAAACAAATCGATTCCATATGTATTGGTCTTGCGACACTACCTCCCTTTATTCCTCTGAAGGTGCTATCTAGTGCAGCTGATGTTGAGGAATCTACTATAAGAAGTTTTGTTGCAGATATAGGACGTCCCTTATGGCTTTCTGATTCCTCAGTTCAGTTTAGAGATGAGCCTACGGAAACTTGGTTTAGGGAAACTTATGCAGCATCGAAGGAACAAATAGAGTTTTTAATTGAACAAATTAAACCATTTGCTAACGAGTATTCATATGTCGCTTCTGCTATGCCTTCTCTATTATTACAAGCAGGGAAGAACACCGATCTTGTTGAATTAGCTTTATCCGATAAATATCTTCCCGATAATCCCATTGATAAGCGAAATATTCGAGTATTTCGTCTTCAATTTGCATTTAAGGCTTCGTTGAAACAAGAAAGTTTTATTGAGGCAATAAAATTAGCTTTACGAGCAGGTGAAGAAGCAGCCGGTGATAAACGACAGTTCGAACTTCTTGTAAGCAATATTGATCTGATTGCGCCTTTACAAGATGAACAACGTGTACAGGAATTTGCTTTTCGTCGTTTGTTTAGTGGTTCTTGGAGAGGATCAGAGAATGTTTACTCAGCAGCGTTGTTATCAACAGTCAAGAATTTTAGAGGGGAAGCCAGAAGCTTTCTTAGGGCTGCTGAGAACTGGTTGAGTCTATACTTCAAGGATAGAGATAAGAAAAAAGAAGAAGATATTCCATTTCATCATGAAAAACTAAAAAATGAAGAAATTATGGAACTCGTGTACGCACATTTTAATTTACATGGGGTAGAGAGGGCCTTCAAATTTCTTATGAGTTGGCGACCGAAGAAGGTTATCTATCATGTTTCTAGGCAACTATTTAAACGGCTCATGGACCTAGGGGAACTATCTGCTGCAATGCAGTTTGCAAAACTTGGTTCACGTAATCAGTATTTAATAATTGCTTTTGTGCATGAGTCCTTAGATATCGGACATATTCCCAATTCTGATGTACTCTGCTCTTGCCTTGATTTACTCACTACAAAACGGGCTAGAATTTCAAAAATACAAAATACCTTTCAAGACACGACACTTCAATCTCTTATCTCATTTCTTGAATCTTGCGCAGCAAACAAATTACCGAAGGGGAAAATCATCAGGGTTCTGAATCATTATTTCCCTCAAAGTGCCTCACGGTCTATTACAAGCGATTACGATAATAAAGATCGTGCAATTTTTATGCGTGCCTTGGCATTAAAAAAAGTATTACTTTCAGATCTCGAATTTGATATTAATGAATTGCTTCCAAAGGATCTACAACAGAATAGAAAATATAAGGATGAACAAGAGATAAGGGAAATAAAAGAGGTGATTGGAGGATTATTACCTTGGTATGTGCTGCGGATACGCTGTTTAGCCGGGGACATTCTTGATTTTGATAATGAAGTAGGGGAAGTGAAAAAAAAATCAGGATCAGCAACATCAATTCGATATAGAGAGTATGATAGTTTACCAACGGAAATAGCTAGAATATGTTGTGACATCCTGATGTTTCATGAATTTTTCGGACAAATGTCAATCAAGACTTTTTATGAAAAATATATAAAGAGTAACGGAATGTTTCTTTCTGATCATCTGAAATTAGTTCGTTCTGCTTTCCGATTAAGCCACTTAGCAGAACAGAAGCGAGATTTTGAACAATATGCTTATGACTTAATCTGTTCTGCTACTGACATTGGCTCAGAAGAAAGGGCAAACTGTTACATTGATCTTGCACGATCATTGATTAATGTAAATCGTGATGATGCTGCTGTTTACTTCAATTTTGCCATCGATGCTGTTTCAAAATTTGGCGATGAAATTGTTGAGAGATGGGAAGCAGTTGTTTCCCTAGCTAATCAAAGAGAAGTAGATGAATTTGCACCTTCCGACTTAGCTTACAGATTTATACGTTGTGCTGAGCTGATCGGAGAAAATGTAGCTCGCGAAAAGTATTGGGACAGGGATGAGGCTGTTAGAACTTGTATTCGATTGTCTCCGGTAACTGGAATCGCTGCACTAAGCAGATGGCGGGACCGGGAAATTGGTCGATTTAATCTTCAACTAATTGCATTTTCTGAGGAAGTTGTAAAAAGAGGCTACGTTGCGCCAACGGTAGCATGGTCTCTTTCTGCATTTATGACGGAGTTTGAAATAGGGGATTTCTCAAGACTATGTATAGAGAATGAAACATCGCATGATAATCGGAAGTGTATTTTTGAATCAGCCATTAGAGAACTTAGGATAAACGGAGTTGGAGGGGGAGTTTGGGAAAAAATTGCTGAAACGGCTAAAAAGCACTCTTTACAAAGTAGTCTATTGGATGAAGTTATTGCTTATAATCGCGATATTCTGGATGAAGAGAATATTCTTAACCAAGAAAGTACTTTCTCGCTTCATGTACAGTCGGAAGAGAGTGCGATTGATTGGAACGATCTGCTGCATGATTTGGATTTGGTTTCAACTAATGGATTAAGACAAGCTATCCAACGCTATGATAGACTTCCTCAGACTGTGCGAAACAGCGAGTCCTTATGGCGTGAAGTATACAATCGAATTTCCGATAGTGAAGCGAAGAAATTTTTGTATGAGCTTATTAGAGTAGATGAAGCCGATTTTTATGATATACAGAATGCGCTTTTGTTAATGCCGGAAGAGTGGCAACGCAAAATGAGCATTAAGATTGAGTGGCCCCAAATCATGCAATTCGTAGGGAAACGATTTGCTACGTCTCTGCTGGAAAGGGGATCAATCTCTTTTTTCACTAGGCAACTTCATTTAGGAACGGACAATATACCTTTTATTCAAAAAGGAATAATCGAAGGATTAGCAACCCATGGAGAGTTGGTTCATGCATCTACATTTTTTGGCTTTGTAACTATTGCTTCGAAACATATCTCAACACAGGAATCAACTGATTTACTTGACTTCGCATTATCAAGATTTGAACTCCATATTGATCCTGATTTCGCTGATGGATCGTGGCCACAATCGCTTGTACCGTCAGTTCAAATGGATAGTGCGTTTGCAGGTTTTGTTTGGTCGGCTCTAGGTTCTCCAAAATCTTCAACACGCTGGTGTGCTGTTCATTGTGTCCGGAGACTTGCAGAAGCTCAATGCACTGAAGAAATCGATGCATTAATAGAGTGGTTAGAAAGGGATAATGTTGATTTATTTGGGGCGACTAAATTTCCTTTCTATAACTTACATGCTAGACTATATTTGTTCATTTCACTTGCTAGAGTATCCATTGATAACCCGCAAATTTTACTACGTCATAGTGATGTTTTCTATAAATTTGCCTTAGAATATTCACCTCATATGCTTATTCAAAAATATTCAACTGATATTGCTCTCAATATCGAGAAGGTTTATTCAGGGACTTACACGAGAAGAATAATTGAATCACTTAAGAGAGTAGGGGAAAGTCAATTTGCTCGAGTTAAATTAGAGGACAGTCGGGACACAAGAGATAGTTATTGGCATGCTAACAAGACGATTGATAAAAGTTTGAATTTTCATCATGGTTATGATTTTGATAGCTACTGGTTTAAACCATTAGGGAGAGTATTCGGTATTTCTAGTGAGCAAGTGAAGGATCTTGTTACCGATGTTGTTATTAATGAATGGAAAATAGAACATGATGGAGGGTATAAAAATGATCCACGCCACTCTTTATGGAGATCGTCGAGCGAACAACAACAAACTTATCATGGTCATGGAAGTTACCCTAGAATAGACAATTATGACTTTTATCTATCATATCATGCCATGCTTGTCGTAGCTTCAAAGCTGCTGGAGAAGATGCCCGTTGTTTACATCTCGGATTGGTATGAAGATGAGTGGTATGAGTGGTTACACAGACACTTATTAACTCGAAGTGATGGTTATTGGCTATATGACCGTAGAGATCCTATTCCTTTGTCTAGAAGGGAATGGATTAATGAATCGAGAAAGCCTGAATGGCGTGAAGAAATATCGAATGATGATTTTCTTGATGGTTTATTGGTTGAAAGAAACGGAGAATTATGGCTGAACGTGTTCGGATCATGGGAGGATGGAGATAGTGAAAGAGCAGAAAGTTTCTATATTACAAGTTCTTTAGTATCATCGGCCACTGCTCAATCTCTTTTGCATGCACTGAGCACATGTTCAAATCCTCATGATTTTAAGTTACCTTTTTACGAAGAAGATGAAATGGAAATAGACTTGGATACATTTAAACTTAAAGGTTGGGTATATCAAGAAGAAGCATATAAGTATTTAGATGAATTTGATCCACATTCTGCTAAAGTAGATTACCCACCATATAAAATAGGGAACTCAATCACTGAGAAAATGAAGATTTCCTCTGATTATGAGAAGAGGGAATGGACTTTGGCTGATGAGAGTAAAGCATCAATACTTTGCGAAATTTGGGTGCCTATTTATGATAGTCATGAAGAAGAGGAAATACGTTGTGGTAATCGACTAACTGCATCGCTCTCATTTCTAAAAAGACTTTGTACTGAATTCCAGTGTGAATTGATTATTGAAGTTCAAATTAGAAGAAGATTTAGACAGAAATCATACATGAGAGGGAGTGAGTCGAATGAGTATAAGCCACCGTTTAGCAAATTATTTATCTTCTCAGCTGATGGAAGACTCAGAGATACAGAAACGTACTATGAACTTAGGCAAAGCTCTAGTCAAAGAGCTTGATTTGGATCCTGGTGTAGATACCACTGCTCGTTGGATGGCGCACTATATCGCGGAACAAATTGAAATCGCCGAACACAGTTCAGGTATTCAGAAGCAAGAGGCAGAAGAACGTTGCTTTGAAACGATTTTAAAATTGTGGAACCATAGATCAGCTTTCCCTAGGGGCTCAAGGCCGTTTGAAAGTTTTGAGCCTATACTCCGAACACTAGCACGACTTGATCCTGAAAATGACCGTCATTTCTTCTTTGAAAATAGAAGGGATACAACAGACAACGTACCGGAAGAAGTTCAGAAGTGGCTGGATATTGCCGATGGAATTGATGAAGCAACGCGAGTGTGGCTAAAATATGTTTTTGAACAATCTGCCGTAGCTGCAACTGATGATTCTACAATTGAATGGTTAGAAAACTCAGCAGCACTTCAGGAAGGAGACAGCTTCTCTGTAATCTTTCAAGAATTGTATAGTGATGTTGAAGATATTTGGGGAGAAGGGCAAAAAGAAAATGAAAGGAAGCGAAAGATTATAGAATCCAGGATTAGGAAACTAGAGTCTTTTTCAAAGTTGAACGAATTGCTATTGGGTGAGTATAGGAATGAACTAAAGAGAATAAGTAAGGATACATCGAGTAGGTAATATCAGTAAATTATCAGTAGATTAAAAGTTATGTAAATAATTTTACATTGGTAACGAATAAGGATGTCCTTTAAGTATCGGTTACTGAAGAATCGGATTAAATGTTGTTTTCGTAACATGAGTGATGAATATGTCGTTTTTCAATGAAGCACTGAATTTAGTGTATTTATTTAATTCGAAAAAAATGTATTATTATGGGTTTACTAACTATAATGTAACTTTTAATTATGGAATAATTTCATTTACCAATTATAATGTCAATTGAATTTATGTCAGAATGCTGAAAAAGCTTGATAATACACGTTTTTTCATTTACCAACTATAACGTCACTGAACA
>NZ_JABMCB010000139.1 GCF_013359935.1 Paenibacillus xylanilyticus | reverse complement strand
TCCACACCCTGCTTGCTGAGGTTTGCACCGGTGTGGCTCCGGAAGTTAACGCTAAAGCACTGGCCTGGGGAAAACAGTACGAGAACGACGCCAGAACCCTGTTTGAATTCACTTCCGGCGTGAATGTTACTGAATCCCCGATCATCTATCGCGACGAAAGTATGCGTACCGCCTGCTCTCCCGATGGTTTATGCAGTGACGGCAACGGCCTTGAACTGAAATGCCCGTTTACCTCCCGGGATTTCATGAAGTTCCGGCTCGGTGGTTTCGAGGCCATAAAGTCAGCTTACATGGCCCAGGTGCAGTACAGCATGTGGGTGACGCGAAAAAATGCCTGGTACTTTGCCAACTATGACCCGCGTATGAAGCGTGAAGGCCTGCATTATGTCGTGATTGAGCGGGATGAAAAGTACATGGCGAGTTTTGACGAGATCGTGCCGGAGTTCATCGAAAAAATGGACGAGGCACTGGCTGAAATTGGTTTTGTATTTGGGGAGCAATGGCGATGACGCATCCTCACGATAATATCCGGGTAGGCGCAATCACTTTCGTCTACTCCGTTACAAAGCGAGGCTGGGTATTTCCCGGCCTTTCTGTTATCCGAAATCCACTGAAAGCACAGCGGCTGGCTGAGGAGATAAATAATAAACGAGGGGCTGTATGCACAAAGCATCTTCTGTTGAGTTAAGAACGAGTATCGAGATGGCACATAGCCTTGCTCAAATTGGAATCAGGTTTGTGCCAATACCAGTAGAAACAGACGAAGAATTTCATACGTTAGCCGCATCCCTTTCACAAAAGCTGGAAATGATGGTGGCGAAAGCAGAAGCAGATGAGAGAAACCAGGTATGACAACCACGGAATGCATTTTTCTGGCAGCGGGCTTCATATTCTGTGTGCTTATGCTTGCCGACATGGGACTTGTTCAATGACACCTCAGCAGGAAAACGCCCTTCGCAGCATTGCCCGTCAGGCTAATTCTGAAATCAAAAAAAGCCAGACAGCAGTTTCCGGATAAAAACGTCGATGACATTTGCCGTAGCGTACTGAAGAAGCACCGCGAAACGGTAACGCTGATGGGATTCACACCGACTCATTTAAGCCTGGCAATCGGCATGTTAAACGGCGTCTTTAAGGAACGATGAACATGAAAAGCAAAATCATCAGGGAGCTACAGGCTCCTTTTTTATTATTCGCATTCACCCTCAAGCGTATTAACCAACAGTTCAGGGATTAATGAAAGATGGCAGACATCATTGATTCAGCATCAGAAATAGAAGAATTACAGCGCAACACAGCAATAAAAATGCGCCGCCTGAACCACCAGGCTATATCTGCCACTCATTGTTGTGAGTGTGGCGATCCGATAGATGAACGAAGACGCCTGGTCGTTCAGGGTTGTCGGACTTGTGCAAGTTGCCAGGAGGATCTGGAACTTATCAGTAAACAGAGAGGTTCGAAGTGAGCGAAATTAACTCTCAGGCACTGCGTGAAGCGGCAGAGCAGGCAATGCATGACGACTGGGGATTTGACGCAGACCTTTTCCATGAATTGGTAACACCATCGATTGTGCTGGAACTGCTGGATGAACGGGAAAGAAACCAGCAATACATCAAACGCCGCGACCAGGAGAACGAGGATATTGCGCTAACAGTAGGGAAACTGCGTGTTGAGCTTGAAACAGCAAAATCAAAACTCAACGAGCAGCGTGAGTATTACGAAGGTGTTATCTCGGATGGGAGTAAGCGTATTGCTAAACTGGAAAGCAACGAAGTCCGTGAAGACGGAAACCAGTTTCTTGTTGTTCGCCATCCTGGGAAGACTCCTGTTATCAAGCACTGCAC
>NZ_JABMCB010000138.1 GCF_013359935.1 Paenibacillus xylanilyticus | reverse complement strand
TTCGCCACGTCCTTCATCGGCTCCTAGCGCCTAGGCATCCTCCGTGTGCTCTTAGTAGCTTAACCAGTTGCTCCGGTTTCGACTGCTCACTTCTCTTGTTTTGCTTACGCAAAGCCAAGAGTCGCTCCCATTCGATACCATCGCAATACAGTTTTCACTAGTTATTAAACTTGTTTTGACACAAGTTCAGCTAAAAGGAATGTTCTAATTCGCAATTTTCGTTTCGATATCTAGTTTTCAAAGAACAAGCTTATAAAATCTTGTTGGTGGAGCCAAGCGGGATCGAACCGCTGACCTCCTGCTTGCAAGGCAGGCGCTCTCCCAGCTGAGCTATGGCCCCATATTAGATTATAAAGTATAAATGGTGGGCC
>NZ_JABMCB010000137.1 GCF_013359935.1 Paenibacillus xylanilyticus | reverse complement strand
CCGGGGTGCTTTTCACCTTTCCCTCACGGTACTGCTTCACTATCGGTCGCTAGGAAGTATTTAGCCTTGGCAGATGGTCCTGCCGGATTCATACGGGGTTTCACGTGCCCCGCACTACTCGGGATCCGTCTCGGAGGGAACCAACTTTCAATTACAGGGCTTTTACCTTCTTTGGCGGGCCTTTCCAGACCTCTTCGTTTAACCGGTTCCTTTGTAACTCCATGTGAGACGTCCCACAACCCCAGAGAGCAAGCTCTCTGGTTTGGGCTTCTCCGCGTTCGCTCGCCGCT
>NZ_JABMCB010000136.1 GCF_013359935.1 Paenibacillus xylanilyticus | reverse complement strand
CCGGGGTGCTTTTCACCTTTCCCTCACGGTACTGCTTCACTATCGGTCGCTAGGAAGTATTTAGCCTTGGCAGATGGTCCTGCCGGATTCATACGGGGTTTCACGTGCCCCGCACTACTCGGGATCCGTCTCGGAGGGAACGGGCTTTTAATTACAGGGCTTTTACCTTCTTTGGCGGGCCTTTCCAGACCTCTTCGTTTAACCGGTTCCTTTGTAACTCCATGTGAGACGTCCCACAACCCCAGAGAGCAAGCTCTCTGGTTTGGGCT
>NZ_JABMCB010000135.1 GCF_013359935.1 Paenibacillus xylanilyticus | reverse complement strand
AAGTTCATAACGTCTCTTTAACCATTTAAATGACCTACTCATGATGTTTGTAATTATACATGTATGAGTGATCTGGTAGGACGTCCAAATTTTTTTGAAATAATCCCAACCTTTATTTCGCCTGGCACACTATATAATTGTCAGGAATTACAGATGCAACTATGGAGGCATAAAATGGATTCAATTGGTAAAAACGGAAAGGACGCAGCGGAAGCGATTCGGAGCTATGTCAAACCGATTTTCGGTTTTGCGTTAAACCGGGTCAAGCAGCGGGCCGAGGCAGAGGATCTGGCTCAGGAGATTATGCTGCAGTTGTTGAAATCCTTCTCCGGGGTGCGGGACATTAGAAGCCTTGACGCTTACGTCTGGACGGTTGCCCGATACACTTGGGTGAATTGGTTGAAAAAGCGTGCGCACGCTCCCCAAGCGATCGAAATCAACGGCATGTCCGAACTGTCTGCCGCCCCTTCCCGGGAGCCGCTTGACCGGCTGCTGGTAACCGAAGCTTACCGCGAGCTGCGCCGAGAAGTCGCGTTTCTGTCCGACATCCATCGCCGGATCGTGGTCATGCATTACTACGACGAGCTTAAAATCGGCGATATTGCGATTGCTCTGAACATTCCTGAAGGAACGGTGAAGTGGCATTTGAGCGAGGCTAAAAAGAAGTTACGGAAAGGGATGAAACGTATGCGTGCAACAGGAACTTTAAGTGTGAATCCGGTCAGCATGGGGGAAATGGGCCATTCCGGTTCGGCCGGCAGACTGGGCGAAACCAACGATTTTCTTGGACGCGCCTTGGCGCAAAATATCGTTTACGCGGCTTATCACAAGGCGCGTACCGTACATCAAATCGCGGAGGAGCTCGGAATGCCGCCGTCTTTATTGGAAGGCGAAGTCCGGCACCTGGCCGATTATAATTTTCTCATCCAAACCTCTCCCGGCAAATATCAAAGCAATACCATCGTATGGGACCTCTTCGAGTTGGCCGTAGCCGGTCATCAATTCTGGCAAGATTGCGCCGCCGAAGTGGCCGATGTTCATTTTGACGCGTTAATGGAAGTTCGCCGGCAAGTCGAGGATAGCTGAGTGTACGTTCCGGACGGCGACTATAACTTCCTGCTCTGGACCTTGCTGCCCAAGAACGTCGAGGAGCAATCTTGGCGGAGCATGCCGGCGGGCGAAAGCTTCGATGCGGTCGCACCAATGCGAAAGGACGGAGGTCAGTATATTGCCTATGCGGCGTTAAACCGGAGCCGCAATGCTGATCCGGGTTTTGATTTGAGTAGTTACGTCACCTTCGGTCCGTCGCTCCGCTACGTCGAAGACACTCCCTTATACTTGTGGCAATTCAATACTTACTGGAGCGACCGCCAGATGGATTGGCGTTTCCTGGAATACCGGAATGTCGAGATTTGTCATGCGTTCCAACAAGGGGAGCTGCCCGACAACGAAGAGAACGCCGAGCAATATTCGTTCCTGCTGGAGAAGGGGTACATCCGCAAGACGGAGGAGGGGTACAAGTTTAATGCGGTTTGGATCGACTCTCCGCAAACGTTGGATCGGTTGAACAAGGCAATGCCGGATTTGTCCGCTCTGTATGCGCCTGCTGTCGGCAAGCTCTACGACAAAATGCTCAACCTGTTCCTGCAAAATCAGCCGAAGCATTTGGAGCCGCAGCTTGCTTACATGGTGAGAGGCAACACCGGCGGAGGCCGGCTGGTCGCTTATATTTTGAAGCATTTGATCGATAACGGGAAGTTGAAACCGCCGTTGCCGCACCAGCAGAAGACGATTTCAACCTGGATGGGGCCGGTCAAGTAAGTCGGTTCGGAAATGTATACGAAGAATGGCCGTT
>NZ_JABMCB010000009.1 GCF_013359935.1 Paenibacillus xylanilyticus | reverse complement strand
GGACCTCAAGGTACTCAAGGACCTCAAGGTACCCAAGGACCTCAGGGTGACCAAGGACCTCAAGGTACTCAAGGACCTCAGGGCGACCAAGGACCTCAAGGTACTCAAGGACCTCAGGGCGACCAAGGACCTCAAGGTACCCAAGGACCTCAGGGCGACCAAGGACCTCAAGGTACCCAAGGACCTCAGGGTGACCAAGGACCTCAAGGTACTCAAGGACCTCAGGGTGACCAAGGACCTCAAGGTACTCAAGGACCTCAGGTCGACCAAGGACCTCAAGGTACTCAAGGACCTCAGGGCGACCAAGGACCTCAAGGTACT
>NZ_JABMCB010000134.1 GCF_013359935.1 Paenibacillus xylanilyticus | reverse complement strand
TGAGCCAGGATCAAACTCTCCAATAAAGTATTGAAAAGAGCGATTAGCTCATTTTGAATCTGACGAGATTAAAAATCTCAATTTTGATCTTGCAAGCAAGATCGTTACTCACTCGTTGTTCAGTTTTCAAAGATCAAACTTCGTTTGCATCCGAGTGTTGTTCTCTTCAGCAACTTTTATATCTTATCACGTCCGAACCAATTTAGCAAGCACTTTTTTTAAGTTTCTTTCGAAGCTTATTTGGTTTGCTTACCGCACCGTGTTTCTCGTGTTTTCTTGGCCGGAATTAGAATATACCATGTACAGATTTTTTATGCAAGTCTTTTTTCGAAAAAGATTTTAATCCTTCAAACTTATAAACGCCTTGCCACATGAATATATGATCCCCCCTCTAGCTTCCTGCAATATCTCACATGCAGCTCATTAAAAAGAGCCATTCCCATCGGAATGACCCTACCTCTATAATAACTATTTGTTTAGTTAGCCTATAACTTCCTGAATATGAAGCTGCCGCTGCTGCATGAGATTAATTATCGTTCCTTCCACAGAAACCATTGGGCGTGTCGGGTGGTCCCGATCGGAGAAAATGATCTCCCCAATCTGGTTGTTGCTTAGTTTAACTCGAATTCCATTATGGATTTGTGTTGAACGCTGTATAAATACATTTACGATAGCAGGATCCAATTTGCCAAATGCCTCGCTTTTGATTTGCTCAAGAACCAGATATGGAGACTGTGCCTTCCGATAAATTTTCTTTAGGGTCATGGCATGGAAGATATCTGCAATTGCAACGATTTTGGCATAGATATGAATCTGTGTCCCGCTCAGCTGCAGTGGGTAACCTGAACCGTCGACTTTCTCATGATGCTGCAAAGCTGCAAGTCTTGCTCCTTCATTAATGGCCTTGGCCTGTTTCAGCACCTGATAGCCATACTTGGTATGCTGCCTAATCTCCTCTTGCTCAGATGGAGTCAATGTAGATGGTTTATGGAGAATCTGCGGGTCAACCTTGCTGTTGCCGATATCATGGAATAGTCCTGCAAAAGCCACCTGCATCCAGTCCTTGGAGGGTAAATCCATCCATTGAGCCAACTGATACGAGGTCATCGCACTAAGTACTGCATGGTGATAGACATAATCATGCTCCTGCATCACGCGCGGACTGAAAGTTAGCACATTATATTGTTTAAGATGTACAAATAAGGCTTCAAGCTGAGTACGAAGCTCATATACAGGCAATTCAGCTGCCAGAGAGGACAGAAAAGCACTTTTGGTTAATCCCACCATCTTCTCATACTCTTCATGGAGGGAAGGCACTGCAGGGGCTAAGACGGCACTACTGCCTTTACCCGTTCGATCCCCGTTCTTCTCACTACCTGATGCAGCTGCAGCCTTTGTGCCTGCCCCATTCGCTCCGATTCTTTCCTGTTCTATATCGACCTCATGAATCATAAAAGCTCTTAGGACTTCCACATCCTTGGGCAAAATGACTTTGCCTTTCTGAAATAACACGTTGCCGCGCAAAGTATGTACGTCATTCCCCAGTTTAAGGCCAGGTTTGACTTCAGACAGGGTAATTAATCCCATGTTTATTCTCCTCACTCTTCGTTCTTCTATAATGGTAAACAAGACCATAGTCCCGGTTTTCACGATATTTCCCATTATATTACTCATAAATCAGGCTGTACATCCTATATTCCTATATTTTTATATCAGAACGATACAATCGAAAAAAGGAGCTCCCAAATGGGAACCCCTTATTTCTATATACTCTTATATCAACCACTTCATACAATTGATAAAGCTATAAACCATTTTATGCTTCAGAATCAGAATCGTCGCCCTCGGTTTCTACATCCGTACCTGTATCTTCACTCGGGCTCACCAGGGAACCTTCCAAACCTTCCGCATCTCCTGCTTCCAGTCCTTCCAGCAATTCTTCATCTGGTTCATCTTCATTTTTGTCAATCCTGCTGACTGTGGCTACGGCATCCTCATCACGAATATGAATCAGTTTCACACCTTGTGTGTATCGACCCATAGTGGATATGCCTTCCATACTCATGCGGATCAATGTACCACTGGACGTGATAATCATCAGATCCTCTTCCGTTTTAACCATTTTGAGACTGACTACTGCACCATTCTTCTCCGTGACGTTAATGGTTTTAATCCCTTTACCACCACGAGTCTGCATGCGGTAATCGCTGACAGGGGTACGTTTACCATAACCTTTGGCCGTAACAATCAGAACATCAAGCTCTTGATCGACTACGTCCATGCCAATGACAACATCCCCTTCATCCAGTGTAATCCCCTTCACGCCGGTTGCACTCCGTCCCATGGAACGAACATTACCTTCCGAGAAGCGGATAGACATTCCGTGCGAAGTACCCATAATGATCTCTTGCTGGCCATCCGTCAGCTTAACCTCTATGAGAGCATCGTCATCACGCAAGGAGATCCCGATCAGACCGCCTTTGCGAATATTGGTGTAATCCTCAAGTGGTGTCTTCTTCACAACACCCTGGCGGGTAGCGAAGAACAGATACTTGTCACTCTCGAACTCCTGCACCGGAATTACGGCGTTAACCGACTCTCCCTGCTCAATCTGAATCAGGTTGATAATCGGTGTCCCCCGGGCTGTACGTCCAAGCTCTGGAATTTCGTAAGCTTTCAGACGATACACTTTACCCTTATCGGTAAAGAACATGAGGTAGTTGTGAGAGTTGGTTACGAATAGATGCTCGACAAAGTCGGTATCCTTCGTGTCCATGCCCACAACTCCACGTCCGCCCCGCTTCTGACTGCGATAGGTTGACACCGGGAGACGCTTCACGTAGCCCGTGTGCGTAATAGTGATAATCACCTCTTCACGCGGGATCAGATCCTCATCTAGAATGCTCTCTTCCCCAATGGTGATCTCTGTGCGGCGTTCGTCGCCGAAGCGCTCACGAACTTCTTGCAGTTCTTCACTGATAATATCGAGTACCAGATGCTCGTTGGCCAGAATTTCACGGTATTCCGCAATTTTGACCATGAGTTCGTTATATTCGTTCTCAATGCGTTCCCGTTCCAGACCTGTCAGGCGCTGCAAACGCATGTCCAAAATTGCTTGAGCTTGATCATGACTAAGTGAGAAACGCTCAATCAAACCTTCTCTAGCTGCGTCAGTATTGCTCGAGGAACGAATCAATGCAATAATCTCATCGATATGATCCAGGGCAATACGCAACCCTTCCAGAATGTGTGCACGGGCTTCTGCTTTTTTCAGCTCGAATTGTGTACGTCTGCGAATAACTTCAATCTGGTGCTGCAGGTAGTGATACAACACTTCGCGCAGGTTCAGAATTTTCGGTTCCTTATTCACAATTGCCAGCATATTGATACCAAACGTCGACTGCATTGACGTATGCTTGTACAAATTGTTCAGTACAACACCCGGGTTCACATCTCTGCGAAGCTCAATGACAATGCGCATCCCGTTACGGTCAGATTCATCGCGAAGGTCTGTAATACCATCAATTTTCTTGTCGCGAACCAGTTCGGCAATTTTCTCCACCAGTCTTGCCTTGTTGACCTGGTAAGGAATCTCGGTAACAACAATACGTGCCTTGTTGTTATTTTCCTCAATATTGGTTTTGGCCCGCATCGTAACTGAACCGCGGCCTGTCTGGTAAGCCTGGCGAATACCGGAGCGTCCCAGAATATAACCAGCCGTAGGGAAGTCTGGCCCATGAATATAATCCATCAATTCCATGGAGGTAATGTCCGGATTTTTGATCATGGCCTGAACGCCGTCAATCACCTCACCCAAATTATGAGGAGGGATATTCGTAGCCATACCTACTGCGATCCCGCCGACACCATTGACAAGCAAGTTAGGGAAACGAGCTGGCAGAACTACAGGCTCGCTCTCTTCACCGTCATAGTTAGGCTGGAAATCAATCGTATCTTTGTTGATATCTCTGAGCATTTCCATAGCAATCTTGGACAAACGTGCCTCCGTGTAACGCATCGCAGCTGCCATATCGCCATCCACGGATCCAAAGTTACCATGGCCATCAACGTGCATGTAACGCAGGGAGAAATCCTGAGCCATCCTTACCATCGTTTCGTATACGGCAGAGTCACCATGCGGGTGATACTTACCGATAACTTCGCCGACGATTCTGGCTGATTTTTTATGTGGTTTATCGGGTGTCATGCCTAGCTCAGACATTGCGTATAAAATACGCCGGTGAACCGGCTTCAATCCGTCACGCACGTCAGGCAGTGCACGGCTAACAATGATGCTCATCGCATAATCCATAAACGATTCACGCATCTCAACGCCTATATCCCGATCTTTAATCTGCGAGTTCATTTCTTCCGCCATGCTGGACCTCCTTCTTGTCCTTCAACAAACAGTTCCATCAGTCATTAAAAATAGTGTATGTGAAAAGCCTAACAAGGCTAAAACCGCGCAAGAACGTTACTCTTTATTATATTACTTTCACAAAAGTTACACAATTAAACGTCCGCTGGGCAATAGCCTTTCTTCCGGGAACTTTGGAGAGCCTGGGGATTAGCCCTGCCTTCCTCTCCGTTTATACATACAATGCTAGAAAAGCGGCACATGTACTGCGTGTATTAAGGCTGATGCCGTTCCCGTTCTACGATCAAACTACCATTTGTGCAGCAAAACGCACAAAACGTCATATTTCTCTATTATACCACTGATATCGTCTCTTGTCCTTTGATTTCTCCGTACTGCTGCTGTCCAGAAAACTCTCGAATAAAACATGAAAGGACTGGTGGCTTCTTGAGTATCCAGCGCGTCTCTAGCAAATGGACCAAAACGGTTGTGTTGCAGCGCAGCCGTACTGTGAACGAATATATACCTGTTACAAGGCAATATAATCGCCAAACCCTTGAACGGATGACCGAACTGTTCGAGCTCAATTATATTAAACCAGATCACGGAACCTACGGTAATGGGGTGATGCGAGTAAAAACAATTCACACCTTCAGTCCATCGTCCCCTGGTTCCGATACGGAGGAGAAGGGAACTGAGGATATAGACCATCTGCTCTCAGCCTCTTCCCTCCCCGAATCCAGCAATCAAGATAGTGGGATTTCTTCAATCGGAGTTACATCATATCAGCTCCAATATGGCACCAAACAGGAGCTGTATCCTTCTCTGGATGAACTGCATAAAGCCCTGGAAGGGCGTATTCAGGGACACACTTACCTTATTCAGCAAGGTATTCCTCTCCTCAAACATGAAGGACTGCCGTTCGACTTACGAGTGCTTACACAAAAGAATCTGAAGAACAATTGGGAAACGACGGGGATTCTGGGCAGAATCGCAGCACCGGGAAAAATTATAACCAATATTCATGGCGGAGGAAGGCTGGCCACATTCGAAGAGCTGGTAATGCCCCATCTCCACACATCCAGATTCCAGAAGCTTCGCAGCGAGCTATACCGGCTCGGTATTCATACCGCCGTTCAGTTGCAGAAGTCATTTCCAAGACTTAAAGAGATCGGTATCGATATTGCCCTGGATGAAACTGGCCGACCCTGGATTCTGGAGGTCAACACACTGCCTGGAATCTACGCCTTTGGCTTGTTGCCTGACAAAGAGGCTTATCGCAAGATTAAGCGGTATGCCATTGCTTACGGCAGATTACCCTCTAAAAAAAAGAAACCAGCACGCCATACCACCAAATCACAAGCATCCTCTTCCACAGCTAAAAGTCGAGCCCGATAACACCTATATAACTTGTTCCGTTCATCTCATGAAAGTAAAAAGGCGCCCAGCAGGCGCCTATTCTTATATCGTCAAATATCGAGGTTTTTCACATATTTAGCATTTTCCTGAATAAAGTCACGACGAGGTTCAACGTTATCCCCCATCAGGGTATCAAACATGGCATCCGCCAGCATGGCATCGCTGATGGATACTTGCAGCATCGTCCGGCTTTCAGGGTCCATTGTGGTTTCCCACAGCTGTCCGGCATTCATCTCGCCAAGACCTTTGTAACGCTGGACATTGAACTTCGCATTTTCGCCGAGACTCGCGATAATTTCATCGCGTTCCTTCTCGGAACCGGCATAACGAATAACTTTATTGCGCTCAATCTTGAACAGTGGCGGTTGGGCAATGTAAACATAACCTGCCTCAATGATTTTGCGCATATAACGATACAGGAATGTCAACAACAGAGTCCGGATATGGGCTCCATCGACATCGGCATCGGTCATCAAAATAATTTTGTGGTAACGCGCTTTGGAAATATCAAAGTCATCGCCAATCCCTGTACCCATTGCGGTGATGATTGCTCTAATCTCCGCATTGCCAAGAATCCGGTCAAGGCGAGCCTTTTCGACGTTCAGAATTTTACCGCGCAGCGGCAAAATCGCCTGGAAATGACGGTCCCGACCCTGTTTCGCAGAACCACCGGCAGAGTCACCTTCGACGATGTACAGTTCGCTGATCGAGGCATCCTTGGAGGAACAGTCGGCCAGTTTACCTGGCAAAGAGCTCACTTCAAGCGCACCCTTACGGCGAGTCAATTCCCGTGCCTTACGTGCAGCTTCACGCGCACGAGCCGCTTGCAGTCCTTTTTCCAGAATGCGGCGGGATACCGAAGGGTTTTCTTCCAGGAACTCCTGAAGCTTCTCGGCAAACAGGGATTCGACAATACCGCGCACTTCACTGTTACCCAGCTTCGTCTTGGTCTGTCCCTCAAACTGCGGCTCAGGAATTTTGACCGAGATAATGGCCGTCAAACCTTCACGCACATCATCCCCGGACAAATTGCCTGTACTGTCCTTGATTACACCCGCTTTGCGGGCATAGTCGTTAATGATCCGGGTCAGTGCACTCTTGAAGCCCGATTCATGCGTTCCGCCCTCGTGCGTATTGATGTTATTGGCAAAAGAATAAATATTCTCGGTGTAGTTGTCATTGTACTGCAGGGCAACTTCCACCTGGATATTATCTCTGGAGCCTTCAACGTAAATCGGATTCTCGTGCAGCACTTCACGCTTCTGATTCAGGAAGGAGACGTACTCGATAATCCCGCCTTCATACAGGAACGAGTTGGTGGCACCTGTGCGCTCATCCGTCAACGTAAGACCGATACCCTTGTTCAGGAACGCCAGCTCACGAATACGGGTAAGCAAAGTATCGTAGTCGTACACCAACGTCTCAGTGAAAATTTCCGGATCCGGATGGAACGTAACCGTTGTTCCCGTTTCGTCAGTTGTCCCGATTGTTTTCAAGTCATACTGCGGAGCACCACGACGGTATTCCTGTTGATAAACATGGCCGTCAACCTTAACGGTGACAACAACTTTTGCTGATAGAGCATTGACGACGGATACACCGACACCATGTAGTCCGCCGGATACTTTGTACCCACCGCCACCAAACTTACCTCCTGCATGGAGAACGGTCATAACGACCTCAAGTGCAGGACGTTTCATTTTGGCATGTTCGCCTACGGGAATTCCACGTCCATTATCGACTACAGTGATGCTGTTATCTTCATGGATAGTAACTTCGATATGATCGCAGTAACCTGCGAGTGCTTCATCGATACTGTTGTCCACTACTTCCCAGACCAGATGATGCAGACCTTTGGCACTGGTGGAACCAATATACATCCCTGGACGTTTACGAACGGCTTCCAGTCCTTCAAGAACCTGAATTTCATCTGCACCATATGACGGTTGATTCATAGACATGCTTCCACCTACTTCTATAGATTCAATATCGTAAATATGCGTTAACTAAGAATGCATGCTGAAAATGGACATCTGCCCTTAACTTCAACAAGCAGTTCAAATAAAGACAAGCAGCAGAAGGCATACTTATACCCTGACTTATAAAGATCTAAAGATCAGGGAAAATGTGGGCGCGCTTCTTAAGGGTGGCTGAGGAAATAGGTGAATAGTACACAATGTTCTTGGTCACAACAATAGACTTGGCTTCCTCTTCACCGATCCGTTCCACTGTTTTTTCCTGCTCGGCATGCGTGACATACTGCTTGGAGATTTTAGAGGATTTTTCAATCGATATATCAAAAATAGCGACCAATTCGGAAGAACGGATAATTTTCTCGCCGCCCAGATGAATGTACATGTCCCCTCACTCCTTAGCGTTCAACCTGTCCGGCATGAACGTGATAAATACTGGCATCTTTGAGCTTGTCAACGTTCAGGCTCTCGATTCCAGTAGCTGTAATAAAGGTTTGCACCTTGCTCTGGAACGTTTCGATCAGCTGCGTCTGACGGAAAGGATCCAGTTCAGACAATACATCGTCAAGCAGCAGGACCGGATATTCACCGATTTCTTCATGGATCAGTTCAATTTCCGCAAGTTTAAGGGACAACGCCGTTGTGCGCTGCTGCCCCTGCGAACCATACGTTTGTACTTCCCGGTCGTTAATGAAAAAGGACAGGTCATCCCGGTGCGGCCCACTAAGGGTTGTGCCCCGGCGAATCTCCTGCTCTTTCATTTGTGATAATTTTATCATAAATTGGTCCATTAAAACAGCTTCATCTTCCTCAGCGGCTTCGCTGAAGGACGGAAGGTAGGCCAGACGCAGTACTTCTCCACCTCCGGTAATCCCCTGATGAATCGTTTCGGCCCACTTTTGCAGTTTCTTTATGAATTGTTTCCTTTTTTTGACGATTTTAACACCGTGCTCAGCCAGCTGTTCATTCCAGATCTCAAGCATCGTCTGGGCAGACGCGTCCTTGCCCCATAACTGTTTGAGCAGATTGTTTCGCTGAACGAGCACTTTCTGGTACTGCTGAAGATGGTAAAGGTAACCCGGGGCTACCTGTCCGATCTCCATGTCAAGAAACCGGCGGCGAACCCCCGGTGTGCCTTTGACAATCTCCAGATCTTCCGGTGCAAACATGACCACATTGAGTGCGCCGACAAAATCGCTTAACTTTCGCTGCTCTAGCCCATTGATCTTGGCTTTCTTCCCTTGTTGCGACAAAGACAGCTCCAGATTGACGGTTCCATACTTTTTGTCGACTTCCGCCGCAAGCCTGGCACGTTCCTCACCGAAACGGATCAGCTCCTTGTCGCGGGATGTACGGTGGCTCTTGGTGAGTGCAAGCACGAAGATGGCCTCTGCAAGATTGGTCTTCCCCTGGGCATTCTGCCCGATTAGCAGATTCACTGGACCAAAAGACTCCAGTTTCAGATGTTCATAATTGCGGAATTGCTGCAGATCAATGCTATTGACAAACACGTGGTAACCTCCCTTTTATCCCGTCCGTCAGGAGGCAGCAGGATCGAACCAGTTTATTCTGCGGCAACTTCGAACGCGCCTTCTCCGTCCACCTCAACGATATCCCCAGGGTATAACTTGCGTCCCCGGCGTTCCTCTGGCTCTTTATTCACACGTACAAGTCCTTCTTGAAGCAGGGCTTTGGCCATGCCTCCGGTTGGAATGCAATCTGCCAGTTTCAAAAATTGGTCAAGCTTAATATATTCCGTTCGAATCGTTACTCGGTTCACTGGAATCTTCCTTTCGTTAGTTGGTCGTCCGGTAAGGCAAGATGACGTAAAGGCTGTGACTGTCGTCCAGCGGTTTCAAGATGATCGGACTCATGACGCCAGTAAAGGCAATCATCAGCTGTTCGCTTTCGACCACTTTCAGCACATCCAGCATATATTTGGAGTTGAACGAGATTTTTAGCGGATCGCCTGTAAACTCGGCAGGCTCAATTTCTTCTCTTACTTTTCCCAGCTCGGAGGAGCTTGATGAAATTTCGATCGTGCCGGATTCCATTGTTTGCATGCGCACAATGTTGGTCTTTTCTTCACGCGACAGCAAATAAGCCCGGTCAATCGACTCACTTAATTTTTTTGTATCCAAAACAAGTTCTGTTTTGTACGAAGTTGGAATAATTCTAGAAGTATCCGGATATGTTCCGTCCAAAATACGGGAATAGAACAGGACACGGTCAATTTTGAACAGGACCTGGTTGTCGGCTACAACGATATCCACAAGTGTATTTTGATCCGGCACAATTTTGCTGAGTTCGTTGAGCGTCTTACCCGAGATGACAACATTGTTGAAACGTACTCCCTCTGCATTATCCAGCATTGCAGAACGAGTAGCAAGACGGTGGCGGTCGGTTGCCACAAATTTCAACTCATTATCCCCAAGGCTCCAGAGTACACCCGTCAGGATTGGGGTCGTTTCGTGGGTAGAGATGGAGAATACCGTTTGCTTAACCATGTTCTTAAGCAGATCTCCAGGAATGGAGACCGTTTGGTTCTCTTCGATGCTTGGCAGTACCGGGAATTCTTCCGGATCCAGACCAACCAGTTGAATTTCGGTAGCACCTGCCGAGATGAAGGTGTTGAAATTGTCTTTGACCTCCATGTGGATTTCCTGAGACGGCAGTTTTTTGATGATTTCGACAAAGAACTTCGCTGGCAGTACAACGCTGCCGGGTTGTTCTACCTGAACTACGCTCTTATCTCCTTCTTCAAGCGGGATAAAGGATTGAATCGAGATATCCGTGTCGCTTGCTGTCAACGTAACCCCTTGATGATTCACGTCGAATTTGATCCCGCTCAAGATGGGGATGGTTGTGCGGCTAGAGATCGCTTTGGATACATGCTGGATGGATTCGTTCAGATAGCTTTTCATTATGCTGATTTTCATGGTTTCACTCCTAGCGGATTTTTTGGGTGTTTGGGTATTGAAAGGTGTTCATCAAAAGGCCGGAGGCCGAGCTTCAAACGGCGTATTTGGAGATGATATCTTTTAGATCTTTTTAGTAATAATAGTAATAGGGGCACTGAATATGTGGATAAGTGGGTATAAACCCATAAAATTAAGCCTATCCACATGTGTACACGTTGTGCATAGGCTTGGGACTTGTTCAGGTTGGATTCTTTATTTTTTCGGTTAAGTTGTTGATAACTTTATAGAGCTCCTGATCGACTTTGATCGATTGGGAGATTTTTTCGTGCGCATGAATGACTGTCGTATGATCTCGTCCTCCGAATGCTTCCCCAATTTTGGGCAGGGAAAAGTCAGTCAGTTCACGTGAAAGATACATGGCAATCTGTCTTGGAAAAGCAACGGCTTTGGTCCGCTTCCGGGCTTTGAAATCTTCAAGCTTGAGGCTATAATACTCGCCGACCTTTTGTTGGATGTCTTGAATAGTGATCATTTTAGGACGGCTGGAAGGAATGATATCCTTCAATGCTTCTGCAGCCAGATGAGTGGTTACATCTTGATTCGTCAGGGAAGAGTAGGCAACTACCCGGATAAGTGCGCCTTCCAGCTCGCGGATGTTGGTGTCAATCTGGTTGGCGATATACATCATGGCTTCGTTAGGAATATCCAGGTTTTCTGCACGGGCCTTCTTACGCAAAATGGCGATCCGTGTCTCCAGATCCGGAGGCTGGATGTCCGTGATTAATCCCCATTCGAAGCGGGAACGAAGCCGCTCTTCCAGAGTCGGAATTTCCTTCGGTGGTCTGTCGCTGGAGATGATAATCTGTTTCCGTTCCTCATGCAGCGCATTAAACGTATGGAAAAATTCCTCTTGTGTCGATTCTTTTCCCGCCAGGAACTGAATATCATCAATAAGCAGGATATCGACATTCCGATATTTATTGCGGAAACTTTCCCCGCGGTTGTCACGGATCGAGTTAATAAATTCGTTCGTGAATTTCTCAGATGACAAATAAACAACCTTGCTCCCCGGATCATGCTCCAAAACATAATGGCCGATTGCATGCATCAAGTGGGTTTTGCCGAGTCCAACGCCTCCGTACAGAAACAAAGGATTGTATGCTTTGGCGGGCGCTTCAGCGACCGCCAGCGATGCGGCATGGGCAAAACGGTTGCCTGGTCCAATGACAAATGTATCGAACGTATATTTTGGATTCAGCATGCTGAGCACCGCTTCTTCCTGAACCACCGTAGGCGTTGGCGCCGGCAGCTGCGGGTCCGGTTCAGCAGGCTTGTTCTCTTCGATGACAAATTTCACATCGACTTGTTTGCCTAACAGTTCATATACTGTCGAGCCAACCAATTTGGTGTAGCGGCTCTCCAGCCATTCGACGGCAAACGTAGTCGGCGCGGAAATGACAATTGAACTGTCATTCAGCTTCGTTGCTTTGGTTGCTTTGAACCAGGTATCGAAGCTGGGTTTGCTGAGCTTGTTTTGTATGATTGATAAAATTTGCTGCCATAAATCAGAAGTATGGCTGTCCACAGACTGTCACTCCTTTTACATGTTCCAAGTGTGGCTTAAGCCATGATGCAGTGTCGAAATACGAGATATATTGTTGAATTTATCCCCAAACCCCCGCAGGTCGAAAACAAAAAAAGAATGAACAACGGAAAATTGTTCACAACTTTATCCACAGGCTGTTGATAATATTATGGGTCAGATCACATATTCACATCCAAAAGTAATACAATCATAGCAAAAGAAGCCCCGCATTTCAACGTATGGCGAGATTTTATCCACAAATTCAATAACTTGTGTATAATTTTTAATCACAACACAATATATTGTTTATAAATTGTTTAATTTTCGACAGGATGAACCAAAAAGCCAAAATGTTTTATACACAGGTTATACGTCAAATATTGCTGAATTGTGTGTAAATTGATTCGAAAATTGTGAATAACCTATCTGTGGATAACCGCTAATTCAAAATTGAACCTGAGGAAGTGGATTGGTTTGATCTCTTTAACCTCATTCTTGGTTGTGGTGATAAAGGGCTATTCTGGAGGAGTAAAGAGATAGGAAGCAGGCAGCAGCTGCTTGGTCATTTTAGAGGCAGAATGGGAGGCATGGATGGACAAACGAAGACAGTGAATTTGGGCATGAGCGAGGTGAATCAGGACGATATACGGACGTAAAAAAGAGATTGCTCCCTTAAGACCAGTGTGTGGTCTAAGTGAACAACCTCTTTTTTTGTTTCTATAGAAGTAAACCGTTAATCGGTGCTCAAAGACAATTTGCGCTGAAATTCAGCAATGTCGGCATACTCCTCCTCGAGTTTGCGTGAGATGCGAATGAAAATGGGAAGCAGTTCCCGATAGATCGCTGCATTTTCTCTAATAGGGGTATGTCTGTGGGTTGTACCAACCATGGAAGAGACAGCATGAAGTGACTTGATTCGCCCTGTAGCGTACAGACCGAGTACAACAGCCCCCAGACAAGAGCTTTCGAAGCTCTCAGGAACAACAACCTCCTGGTTGAAAATATCGGACATCATCTGCCGCCAGAGAGGGGAACGTGCAAAACCGCCAGTAGCCTGAATGGAGGTCGGTTGCCCGATCTGTTCTTCCATCGCCAGCAAGACGGTGTACAGGTTAAAAATAACCCCTTCCAGGACAGCCCGGATCATGTGCTCTTTCTGATGATGGAGGGTCAAACCAAAGAAGGAACCACGGGCATCCGGATTCCATAAGGGGGCACGCTCTCCTGACAGGTAAGGGTGGAACAGAAGTCCTTCAGAGCCCGCACTAACACGTTCAGCAATTTTGGTTAGGACATCATACGAATTGATGCCAAGCCGTTTGGCCGTTTCCACTTCAGATGCAGCGAATTCGTCACGGACCCAGCGGAACAGCATACCACCGTTATTGACAGGTCCGCCGATGACCCACAGATCCTCTGTGAGGGCATAACAGAAGGTCCGTCCCTTCGGATCGGTAACCGGGCGATCAACAACAGTACGAATGGCACCGCTGGTGCCAATGGTGGCTGCAACTACTCCAGGTTCGATGGCGTTTACGCCGAGATTGGATAGAACCCCGTCACTTGCCCCGATAACAAAGGGAGTAGAGGGGGAAAGGCCCATTTTTTCTGCACACTCGCTGTCCATTCCTTCTATAGTATGTGTAGTTGGCACGAGCTCCGAGAGATGATTAGGTGTTATCCCTGCAACCTCTAGTGCTTCAGCATCCCAGTCCAATTGTTCCAGATTGAGCAGGCCGGTACAGGAGGCGATGGAATGATCGACTACATATTGTCCGAATAAGCGGAAGAACAAATATTCTTTAATCGAGATAAATTTGGCTGCACGCTGGAAAAGTTCAGGTTCGTCGTGACGCAGCCACATGAGTTTGGTTAGTGGAGACATGGGATGAATGGGGGTACCTGTGCGCAAATAAATGCGATGACCCTGTCCATTCTCCTGCAATTTGGCGGACCAGGCTGCACTTCGGTTATCGGCCCAAGTGATGCAGCGAGTGAGCGGTTTATGGTCTGATCCCATGGCGATTAAACTATGCATGGCGGAACTGCAGGACAAAAACATGATTTGTCCCGCAGTTACACCGCTCTGATCCATGACACCACGTACGGAGTTAATGGCTGCTTGTACAATTTCCTCCGGATCCTGCTCAGCTACATCGGGGGCAGGTGTATATAGAGGATATTCGTGAGTTGAAGTGCTGACAACCTCGCCTTGCTCCGTAAATAATACGGATTTGGTACTGGTTGTGCCGATATCCATACCAATCATATATTTTTTCATTGGGTGTAATCCTTCTTTCCATTGAAACGATAAAATTTTCTCTTCTCATTGATTCAATTTGTCTTATATCACAGCGCTCAGCAGCAAAATAAAGATCAGTCCGACCACGGATAATAGTGTTTCCATAACGGTCCACGTTTTGAGCGTCTGGGAGACACTCATATTAAAGAATTCTTTGATCATCCAGAAACCTGCGTCATTTACATGGGACAGGACAAGTGAGCCTGCACCTGTAGCAAGCACAACCAGTTCGATATTGGCCCCTGGCGTCAGTGCCAGAACCGGAGCAACAATACCCGCTGCTGTTGTCATGGCAACCGTTGCTGAGCCGGTGGCTACCCGAATCAGTGCAGCAACCAGCCATGCAAACAGAATGACATTGATATTGGCATGTGTAGCGACCTCTGCGATCGCATTTCCGACGCCACTATTGATCAACACCTGCTTAAACGCGCCGCCCCCACCAATAATGAGAATGATGGTCGCCGTAGGCGCCAGACATTCACTGGTAAACCGGGAAATATCGTGTTTCGTGAATCCGCGTGCGAAGCCAAGTGAAAAGAGGGCGAATACCACGGATATCAACAGCGCAATGATCTCATGCCCAATAAACTCACAGAAGACCGTGAATGCACTTGTGGCATTCGGGTCTACGATGTTGGCAATGGAGCCGATCAGCATGAGAATGACTGGCAGCAAGATCGTAAACAGGGTAATTCCGAACCCTGGAAGATTGGTACTTTTTTTCGTAGCGAATTGCTCGGCCAGCTCAGCTGGCGGTTCGGTGTGTATTCTTTTGCCGATAAACTTACCGAACAAGGGACCCGCAATAATAGCTGTTGGAATACCAACAATCAGAGAGTACAAAATGGTTTTCCCCAAATCCGCATTGAATGCATCAATGGCGATCATAGGAGCTGGATGGGGAGGAACAAGACCATGTACAGTCGACAGTCCCGCCAGAATCGGAATCCCGATCTGCAGCAGCGACATATTCGTTTTACGCGCAACGGTGAATATGATCGGAATCAGCAGAATGACACCAACTTCGAAGAAAACAGGAATACCGACAATAAAACCAACGATCATCATCGCCCAGTGCACACGTTTAACACCGAAGCGATCCACGAGTGTCGTCGCAATGCGTTCGGCACCGCCGGATTCTGCCATCATTTTACCGAGCATCGTACCAAGCCCGATAACAATCGCTATCGTTCCAAGCGTACCGCCAAGCCCGCCTGTTATGGAAGTAATCACATCGGCAGGTTTCATACCTGCAAGCAGACCAAGCATTAATGCGGATAACAAAAGGGTAATGAAGGGATTCCATTTATATTTGGAAATCAACACGATCAGAAATACGATCGCAATTAATGTCCACACCAATAATGTTGCATTATGGGACAGGCCAAAAAGAGTGCTCATGATGTATGCTCCTTTGTTTTGAATATAAACGCTTACAAGGGAAATCGTCGTCGGGGAAGGGTTACTCCCTTTAATATGCCCAAAAATTGAAACAAAATCGCATTTTGTATACTTGTCGACAAGTTGGACGGCAATCTATCCTTCTGGATATGATTGCGGGCGTCTGGCAGTATTTAAACCAACGCCATAAAAATTAAACTCCGTACATTGTTGGTCAGGAGTCAAAGCTTTCGTGCAATGTTTTACCGGAATCCTGAAAGTACGTACGTACTCCGGCCTGAATCGATGTTTTGTCACCTGACTCAAGTGCTTCGATTAACAGACGATGTTTATGAATTACAGCGCTTACTTTTGGGTCACCCTGAACAAACACCCTGCGGGTTGTAAGCAGCATGACTGTCATGACCACATAACGGATGCTTCTCCATAAATGTGAAATACGGGAGTGCTCCGCCGCTTCGATAATGGTCTCATGGAAGGTCAGATCTTGATAAGCAAATTCGACCGCATCCTGATGCCGCCCTGCCAGTTCCATCTTGTCCAGTATGTTGCGAAGCTGGGTAATCAATTGCGCAGGAACAGACCCGGCAAGCCGCTGCTGAACAAAGCTCTCAATCAGAAAGCGGACATCGTACAGCTCTTCAACATCCTTGATCTTTAATCCAAGGACAACCACACCCATCCGTTCAAGCCGAATCAGTCCTTCATTCGACAGTGTTCTCAAGGCTTCACGCACAGGTGAACGACTGCTGTCAAAATCAGCGGCAATTCGATTCTCAGATAAAATCTCTCCAGGACGCAGGGTTCCGCTGATGATGCGCAGCCTTAATTCGCAGGCGATTGCTTCCCCGCGGGAAGCTCCCTGCAGCCAGGAAGAAGGAAACAACATAATGGCTAACGCTCCTATTCAAGTAATCAGTTCATGAAGGTTCATATGGATGTATACCCGATCGATATCACACTTTAATAAACCTGCATACTGATCATAGCACAACTTTTTTACAGTTTGCATTTTGCTTGAACCGGAAGCGGAAGTTTGTATATTGAACATTCCTTCGAATCATTTTTCAAAGAGCCAATCTTCTACTTCTTTTGCAAGTAAAAGAAAGTGTAAGTGACTTTAGGATAGAACTGAAATGACCCATAAGTATACTTGTATACAAGATGTGATTTTTATCCTACACCTTTCTTGAAAACTTGTAAACCTTCAATTAAAGCGGATACATCAAATTTTAAACTTTGAATAAATGATATGAGAAAAATTCAACACGTAGTGATTTAACGATACTGTAGAAACGGTGAAATGGATTTATTAAGGACTAGCTAATATACAGATAAAAATAAATATTCGTTATCCACATGTGAATAACTTAAGGATTACAAAACAGGAGGGAATAGAGTGATTCCGGGGTGTGGGTAACCGTGAAATTGGGGGAGTGATCACGTTAAAAGCTTATTTGGGGATAACTTTTGCCACCACAAATCCTGACTCAAACAGAATAGATTCGGTGAGGATCGAATTGAGCTCTGAGGGGAGACTGGAAATGGCTATAAAAAGAGGGAGAAGCTACGTGGGTTAGAGTTGACTTTTCCAGGTGTACGTGGTTAAATATAAAAAGGTGTTTTCTGTGAAGATGAAAATGATTCATCACATAAGTATTTCCTTGTAAGGAGGTGCAATACATTGAGACCTACATTCAAACCGAACGTAAGCAAACGTAAAAAAGTTCATGGTTTCCGGAAAAGAATGAGCACGAGCAACGGCCGTAAAGTTTTGGCTGCACGTCGCCTGAAAGGCCGTAAAGTCCTGAGTGCTTAATGCATGAGAAGACCACCGAGGTGGTCTTTTTTTTCTTAAATAGGTCATTTCAGACTGGATGCTGGTACAGATCAGGTCTGAATTGGCTGTGAAAAAGTGTCCAAGCGACCACTCATGTTTTAATGAAGCACGATGAATAAGTCACGAAATTTTTAAAAAGTTTCCTTATATATAATGAAGTTGTCGTCAGAGCGGTTTACCGTTATTCAAGAAAGCCTATACTAAATCAGTAATGAGGCCTCCGTCAATATCGATGGTGGAGAACAGCAAGGAGAAGCGCCGTGTATAAAAGACTGCGTTTGCGAAACCGGGCGGACTTTAGCCGCGTATACCGGTATGGGAAATCTTTTGCCAATCATCAATTCGTGGTGTATGGCTGCCGCCGTAAAGATACGGAGCAATTCCGGGTTGGCGTATCATGCAGCAAGAAAATCGGAAACGCTGTCGTACGCAACCGGATGAGACGCATGATTAAGGAAATTATAAGGCACCGTGAGAAGGAGATTGTCACGCAAATGGACCTGATCTTCATCGTAAGAAAAGGTGCACTGGACATGACCTATCAGGAAATGGAGAAAAGTCTGCTGCACGTCATGCGCAAAGCGGCTCTTCTAAAGCCGAACAAACGGTAAGCTTCGGTTTATTTGTCCTCCTAATTATGGTATGATTTACGGTGGAATGGAATGGTTAAGAGAGGGGTTATGAAGTGTCGCGATTGAAGACATCAAAGGGGAAGTGGATTCTCCTCATTGCAGTCATTGCAATGGTCACCGTACTGGCCGGATGTACTCCGCAAGGATCCGGAGTTACGACGGAAGATCTGAGAACCAGTGACTCATTTTGGCAAAGCAATGTTATTTACTGGTTCTCACTGGCGCTCGATACATTTGCCAACTGGTTTAACGGTGAATATGGACTAGCTGTCCTAGTGATGGTGCTGATTGTGCGGACGTTGATTTTGCCTTTGACAATGAAGCAGGTCCGCAGCTCCAAAGCCATGCAGGCGATTCAGCCTCAGTTGAAGGAGATTCAAGCCAAGTATAAAGATACACCTGAGAAAGTTCAGCAAGAAACGATGAAGTTGTTTCAGGAGAACAAAGTTAATCCGATGGCGGGTTGTCTGCCACTTCTGATTCAGATGCCGATTTACATCGCACTTTATAACTCAATTTACGGTAACTCCAGTCTGAGAACACATGACTTCCTGTGGCTTCAACTTGGAGCGCCGGATCACCTGTTTATTTTGCCTGTGCTGGCGGCCATCACCACATTCGTACAAACGTGGATGATGATGCGCATGAATCCTGCACAGCAGGTTGGACCAATGCAGTTCATGCTATGGGTATATCCAATCTTGATCTTCGTCATGTCTTACCAGTTCCCTTCAGCGTTGCCGCTGTACTGGTTCTACAGTAACATTTACACGATCGTGCAAAACTATTTCCTTTACCGGAATAACGATAAAGTCGTGGCTGAGGTCAACGTGAAGCAGAATAGTTCCTCCAAAAACGGAGCTAAACGCAAAAACGGTGGCAAGGCAACCGTCTCTGGAAAAGGGTCGAAAGGGGCCAAAAAATCGAAATGACCAAAGTCATTGCGTCAGGAAAAACCGTTGAAGATGCTGTAAAACAAGGATTGGCTGAGCTTGGCGTAAGCCGGGACAAGGTCGAGATACAAGTGTTAGAGCAGCCGTCAAAAGGATTCCTGGGTTTGATCGGGGTAAAGGCGGCGAAAGTTGAACTGAAACTACTGCCTGTACCCGAAGCTGTTCCACAGCGGGTCGAGCCGGCCGCACATGTACCTCAGGTTGAAGTTAAACTTGAGGGTGTCGCAGCTAAAAATCCCTATGAGGAAGCGGCTGCTTTCCTAAAAGAAGTAGCAGCAGGTATGGGACTGGATGTTGAAGTGGACATCAAAAAACAGCGCGATGGGCATATTTTCAATATTGCCGGGGAAGACCTTGGCATGATTATTGGCAGACGTGGGCAGACGCTGGATGCACTGCAATATCTGACGAACATTGTAGCTAATCGTTATTCGGAAAGTTTCGTTCGAATTGTGCTTGATGCGGAGAATTTCCGGCAGCGCCGGCGGAAGACACTTGAAGATCTGGCTGAACGACTGGCTGGACAAGCGATCCGTTCCGGCAAGGAAGTTGTCCTGGAGCCGATGCCTCCACTCGAACGCAAAGTCATTCATGCGAAACTGCAAAATCACCCGCAGATTAAAACGTATAGTAAGGGCGAGGAGCCCAATCGGCGTGTGGTCATTATGACGAAATAACACGAAATTGAAGACGCAATGGCTTCCTGCCCGGTGCAGAAGCCATTGCTTTTTTCGTAAATAAGTATTTGTTGAGATACCTAAATAGTGAAATTCATATGTCGCTCCGGAAGGACGGCCATTTTAAAATAGAGCAAGGAGAGATAACGATGATCAGTGATACGATCACAGCGATATCAACGGCTGTTGGGGAAGCAGGGATCGCTGTTATCCGGGTCAGCGGCCCGGATGCTGTATCGGAGACGGAGAAGATATTCCGCAGCAAAACCCCTATAACTCAGGCAGCGTCTCACACGGTTCACTATGGTCATATTATTGAACCAGGCAGCGGTGAGAAAATTGAGGAAGTTTTGGTTACGGTCATGCGTGCCCCCCGGTCATTTACCACGGAAGATGTGGTTGAGATCAGTGCTCATGGCGGAGTTGTCTCTGTTAAAAGAGTCATGGATCTTCTGCTTCAGCTCGATATTCGTCTGGCGGAGCCGGGTGAGTTTACAAAGCGTGCTTTTCTCAATGGACGTATCGATCTGTCACAGGCGGAAGGGGTTATGGACCTTATTCGATCCAAATCGGATAGAGCTTTCTCCGTTGCACTCAAACAAGTGGAAGGGAAACTGTCGTCCAAATTGCGGGATCTGAGACACACCTTGGTGGAGACTCTCGCACATATCGAGGTGAATATCGACTATCCCGAGCATGATGTGGAGTCGTTAACCGCTGACTTTATCAAAGAAAAATCGAGTCTGGTCATGTCTGAAATCGATAAATTGCTCGTAACAGCAGAACAGGGCAAGATACTACGTGAAGGGATTACAACGGCTATTGTTGGACGACCGAACGTAGGCAAATCCTCACTGCTCAATGCACTCGCACAGGATAACCGGGCCATTGTAACGGACATTCCGGGGACGACACGTGATGTCATTGAGGAGTTTGTAACGATTAACAACATTCCACTTAAGCTGCTGGATACAGCCGGTATTCGGGAAACGATGGACGTCGTGGAGAGAATCGGAGTGGAACGTTCCCGCTCGGCGGTTGCAGAAGCAGATCTGTTGTTGATGGTGATTAATGCGGCAGAGCCACTGCACCAGGATGAGATCGAATTATTGGAACAAATCCGCGGTAGACAATCAATTATCATTATGAATAAAATGGACTTAGCTCCGCAGGCAGACCGTGAGATCCTGCTTCGCTATATTCCGGAAGAACGGCTTGTTCCCATGTCAGTAAAGGATGATCTGGGAGTCGATCGGTTGGAAGAAGCGATCTCGACGTTGTTCTTCAGCGGCAAGCTGGAATCGGCAGACTTGACCTATGTCAGCAATGTGCGTCATATTGCGTTGCTCAAAAAAGCAAAACAATCCCTTATCGACGCATATGAAGCAGCAGAACAGCTGATTCCGATTGACATGATTCAGATTGACGTACGGTTGGCGTGGGAGCACCTTGGGGAGATTGTGGGCGATACGGCACATGATGCGCTGATTGATCAGATTTTCTCCCAGTTCTGTCTAGGAAAGTAAAATAGAACAAACATACTTCCTGTGAAAAGTAGTATGATAATGAAGTCTATCCCCAGTTGGATGGTCAACATGGCAATGACGTCTGCAGGAATAGCAGACTTGATGGCTTGATATAGATCGGAATGACCCCGAGGAATAGAGGGGCGTATCGCTTTTAACAACAGACCGCATGCATAGAAAAAAGGTGCAGCGGCATAAGGAGGTAACAGAAATGGCTTTTGATGGCGGCAGTTATGATGTAATCGTCGTTGGTGCTGGGCATGCAGGTGTGGAATCAGCACTGGCCGCAGCCCGTATGGGATCCAAAACACTGATGATTACAATTAATCTGGATATGGTGGCCTTCATGCCTTGTAACCCATCCATTGGGGGACCGGCGAAGGGACATGTCGTACGTGAGATTGATGCACTTGGCGGTGAAATGGGACGGAACATCGATAAGACGTTTATTCAGATGAGAATGCTCAACACAGGGAAAGGTCCAGCCGTTCATGCGCTGCGTGCTCAGGCGGACAAGTTCTCCTATCAGCATACAATGAAGGAAACGATGGAAAACGAGCGTAATCTCACGATGCGTCAAGGTATGGTAGACCGCCTGATTGTTGAGGACGGACATTGTGTAGGTGTCGTGACCCAGACAGGTACAGAGTATCGCGCCAAAGCGGTTGTTCTCACTACAGGCACTTATCTGCGCGGTAAAGTGATCATGGGTGAGCTGATGTACGAAAGTGGACCAAACAATCAACAGCCTTCGCTTAAATTGTCGGAGCATTTGCGTGAGCTTGGCTTCGATCTGGTACGTTTCAAAACAGGTACACCACCTCGTGTGCATAAGGATACGATTGATTTTAGCAAAACGGAAATTCAACCGGGAGACGATGTACCGAAATTCTTTTCCTATGAGACCGAATCTTCGGACAACGAACAGCTGCCATGCTGGTTGACGTACACTTCGGTAGAAACACATCAGATCATTAATGATAACCTGCATCGTGCGCCGATGTTCTCGGGAGTTATTGAAGGCACTGGTCCACGTTACTGCCCATCCATTGAGGATAAAATCGTTCGTTTCAGCGACAAGCCGAAACATCAGATCTTCCTGGAGCCAGAAGGTAAAAATACATCCGAGTATTATGTACAAGGACTGTCTACCAGCCTGCCTGAGGATGTTCAGCTTGCCGTTCTGCGTTCGATTCCAGGAATGGAAAAAGTGGAAATGATGCGTAATGGTTATGCCATTGAATACGATGCGATGGTACCTACACAGCTCTGGCCTTCGCTTGAAACGAAACGTCTGCCGGGTCTGTTCACAGCGGGCCAAATCAACGGTACTTCCGGCTATGAAGAGGCAGCAGGACAAGGCATTATGGCGGGGATCAACGCAGCGCGCAAAGTACAAGGTAAAGAGCCTGTTATCCTCGATCGTTCCCAAGGTTATATTGGCGTGTTGATTGATGACCTGGTGACTAAAGGAACAAACGAACCTTATCGTCTGCTCACATCCCGTGCTGAATATCGTTTGCTGCTTCGTCATGATAATGCAGATATGCGTTTGACGGAAATTGGTCATGACATTGGTCTGGTATCGGAGGAGCGTTATGCGAAATTCCTCGACAAGAAGGCCAAAGTGGATGTGGAAGTTGAACGTCTGAAAGCTGCTAAGGCACGTCCCGCGGATGTAAATCCGAAGCTTGAAGAGTTTGGCTCCACACCTATTCAGGATGGAAGCACACTTCTTACCCTATTGCGTCGTCCGGAAATTACGTATGATTGGATTGAACAGGTCTCACCATCTGAGGTGGAACTGACGGCAGATATGAAGGAACAAGTGGAAATCCAAATTAAATATGCGGGTTATATTGAGAAGCAATTGATCCACGTGGAACGTTTGCAAAAGATGGAGAAGAAGAAAATTCCGGATACGATTGAATATAATGATGTTCATGGTCTGGCAATGGAAGCGAAGCAAAAGCTGTCCACCATTCGTCCAATTTCAATTGGTCAGGCTTCCCGGATCGCCGGGGTCACTCCTGCGGACATTTCCATTCTGCTGGTCTACCTGGAGCATTATAACCGTGTAACCGCAGCAAGGGGACAATAATGGACGATATTCAACAGCAATTGCAGCTTCGGCTGAAAGAGCACGGTTTGGAGCTGGATGAACGCCAGCTGGAACAGTTCGAATTGTATTTTCAGGAATTGGTATCCTGGAATGAAAAGATGAACCTGACAGGGATTACGGAACGGGAGCAGGTATATACCAAGCATTTCTATGATTCGGTATCTCTGGCTTTTTATACAGATATGACGAAAGTGGAGAACCTTGCTGATATTGGCTCTGGAGCAGGCTTCCCCGGCATACCACTTAAAATTTGCTTCCCGCACATCAAGCTGACAATCATTGATTCACTCAATAAGCGTATTGGATTTCTGCAGCATGTCGTGGATACACTCGGTCTAACGGGAGTGGAGTTAATTCATGGCCGTGCGGAGGAAGTGGGACGTAAAGAAGGGTATCGGGACAGCTACGATTTGGTTACTGCGCGTGCAGTAGCGAAGCTGGCGGTACTAAATGAATTTTGTTTGCCATTTGTTCGCAAAGGTGGGATGTTTGCCGCGATGAAGGGCGGAGATCCGCGTGAAGAAATGAAGGAAGCAGAATTCAGCTTCAATCAGCTGAGAGGACGGGTCAAAGCTGTCCATCCGTTCCAGCTGCCAGTAGAGGAGTCGGCGCGTCATATTATTTTGATTCAAAAGTTTGACAAAACGCCTCATAAATATCCTCGTAAACCGGGGACGCCGCTGAAGACTCCGTTGGTTTAGTAATTGAGTTTTAGAGTCTCGTGTGAAGCCATCAATAAAAGGGCTAATTCTGGCCAAAGATTGTTGCAGTTAACGATCCTAACCAAGGGCCAGTGCTGAAAGAGATTGAAAGGGATGTTTCACGTGAAACATCCCTTTTTTTTATTTTTAGATACATAGCAAAAGCAAGGAACGATTATACAACAAAAAACAGTGAAAAGAATGGAACAAATCAGGAGAAAACCGACAAGATGGGCAGAGAAAAAGCAGGAAAATTAGGTGAGTTTAAAGAATAGGTTAGAATAGGATTATGATAGAAAAGATGATAGAATAGAAGTAGCCGGTCTTGTGTATCAGAGATCATAGATTATATATAAATAGATTTTGTATGCAGCATAGACATTGGATCAGAACGTGGTGTAAAAAGGCAAAACTTATTCGAGAACGACAACATATGAGGGGTCGCATATAGAATAAGAAGCACCTGCATTGTTGCGGGAGCTATTACGAAACTAGGTGGTAATCTACGGAATGAAAGAACAATTTTCGAAGTTGTTTGGTTTGGCGGAGCGCAATAACGGAGATGAGATAAAACAAATTCCGGTCAATGAAATAGTAAGCAGCCCGTATCAACCCCGTACTATTTTTGATGATGATAAGATTGATGAGTTGTTGCAGACGATCAAAACCCATGGAGTCATTCAGCCTATTGTTGTCCGTGTACGAAATGGATCCTATGAGATTATTGCCGGAGAGCGTCGCTGGCGTGCAGTTCGAAAACTGGGCCTGGATCATATTCCAGCCATTGTGCGTGAATTTAATGATTCACAGGCTGCATCCATTGCATTGATTGAGAACCTCCAGCGTGAAGGGCTCACATCCATTGAAGAAGCGGTTGCTTATCAAAAGTTGATTGATCTTCATCAGCTTACGCAAGAAAGTCTTGCACAGCGTTTGGGCAAAAGCCAGTCAACCATCGCCAACAAAATTCGGTTGTTACAGCTCCCGGAAGGAATTAAGACTGCATTGATGGGACGTAAAGTTTCCGAACGTCATGCTAGAGCTTTGCTATCGCTGGATTCAGAAGAACTGCAAATGAAATTGCTTGGCGAAATTATTGAAAAAGAGTTGAATGTAAAACAAACCGAAGCAAGGGTTGCCTTTTATAAAGAAGCTTCCAAAATCAAAAAATCCAAACGCATCTCATTTACCAAAGATGTCAGACTGGCTCTGAACACAATTCGCCAATCGATTGATATGGTGTCTGGTTCAGGAATGGATATCAAAACCAAAGAAGCAGATCACGAGGATCATTACGAGATCGTCATTCATATTCCGAAACGCAAATAGTTGAAGCTTAAGGCGGCAATGGGGCCGCTTTTTCTGTCTATAGAGCTGGTTGAGGCTTGAATTGAAGAGAGTGTTTGAAGAACGAAACGGTAGTTGTTGTTTGTGTGGACGATAGCCACCTGCTTTTAGTTAACTGTATCTCACAACCTACAAGAAAAGACTCCTATTTTATTTGAGGTGAAGTAATTGTCTAAGATTATGGCCGTAGCAAATCAAAAGGGCGGTGTGGGGAAAACGACGACATCTGTTAACTTGGGTGCAGGTCTGGCTTCACTCGGGAAAAGAGTATTGCTTGTCGATATTGACCCTCAGGGGAATACGACCAGTGGAGTCGGAATCAATAAAGCAGATGTGGCCAATTGTATATATGATGTCATCATTAACGAAGTTCATCCTCAGGAAGCCATTGTGGAAACTCAGATTGAAGGTCTTCATATCATACCTGCAACGATTCAACTTGCCGGAGCCGAGATTGAGTTGGTATCCACGATATCACGGGAAGTTCGTTTGAAAAAGTCACTCGCCATGGTGAAAAAAAACTATGATTACATACTGATCGATTGCCCACCATCCCTTGGCATGTTAACGATCAATTCGTTAACCGCTTCCGATTCGGTGATCATTCCGATCCAGTGTGAGTATTACGCACTTGAAGGGTTAAGCCAGCTGCTCAACACGGTTCGTCTGGTGCAGAAACATTTGAATACCTCTTTGCAAATAGAGGGTGTACTGCTCACCATGTTTGATGCCCGCACCAACTTGGGGATTCAGGTGATTGAAGAAGTGAAAAAGTATTTCCAACAAAAAGTGTATCAAACTATTATTCCGCGTAATGTGCGACTTAGTGAAGCTCCATCACATGGACAGTCCATTATTACGTATGATCCCCGTTCGCGAGGAGCAGAAGTGTATTTAGAGCTCGCAAAGGAAGTGATATCGTATGAGTAAGCGGCTCGGAAAAGGTCTGGATGCCCTCATTCCATCGCTTTCAATAAATGACGATGACAAGGTCGTAGAAATCCCGATTAGTCAATTGCGGGCAAACCCTTATCAGCCTCGGAAAGTATTTGATGAGGATGCTATACATGAACTGGCGGAATCCATTCGTCAACACGGTGTCATACAACCTATTATTGTACGTACGGTACTTAGAGGTTACGAGATTATTGCCGGGGAACGCCGTTTTAGAGCATCCCAGTACTGTGGTAATGCAACAGTCCCTGCAGTAGTCCGTAATTTCAGTGATCAGCAGGTAATGGAAATTGCCTTGATTGAGAACCTTCAACGGGAGAATCTGAATGCGATGGAAGTCGCTGTCGCCTATCAGGGTCTGATGGATCAATTCTCTCTGACACAGGAAGAGTTGTCTGTCAAAGTGGGGAAATCACGTTCTCATATCGCTAACTTTCTGCGTCTATTATCGTTGCCGGATGAAGTGAAAGATCATGTTTCACGTGGAACATTATCCATGGGTCATGCACGCGCCATTGTCGGTGTGAAAGACGAGGACATGGTGAAACAGCTGGCTAAACAAACCATTGATCAACAATGGAGTGTACGTGAACTGGAAGAAGCGGTACAGCAACTGGATCGTTCCAAATCTGGAGAAGCCAAAACCAGATCCAAACTCAAGAAAAAAGATCCGTTTATTGATACAGTGGAAGAGTCATTGCGTGAACGTTTCAAAACAACAGTAAAAATCAAGCACAACAAGGATAAAGGCAAAATCGAGCTCAACTACTACAGCAAACAGGATCTGGAACGATTGTTGGAATTACTGCAATAGACAATCGTTATGATCAACTTACAACACGCGGGGCTTTTTCATCTGATGACATATCGCCTCTGTACGATGGAGAAACGATATGTCATTGTTTGTTTTAGGGACAGATAGGTTTCCTCATCAAACAGGACAGAGGTGGTTGAGAGTTGAAAGAAGTGATATATCTGGATCATGCTGCAACATCATGGCCTAAACCACCTGCTGTTGGTGAAGCAATGATGAACGCCCTCGATGTTGCCGGAGCAAACCCAGGCAGAGGCAGCCATAGAATGGCTGTTCAAGCAAGCCGTGTACTCTTTGACACGAGAAAGGTTCTATCCAGTCTTTTCGGCATAAGTAATGCCAATGATATTGCACTTGGCTCCAACACGACAGAAGCGTTGAATCTTGCAATCCAAGGCTGGCTGCGAGAAGGGGATCATGTCATTGCTACAATGGCTGAACATAACTCGGTCAGGCGGCCTCTGGAATATTTGCGAAGGGTTCGGAAGGTAGAAGTGGATTATGTACCTCTCAATGCATCAGGTTCTATAGATTTGGTTCAAATGGAAGGACTATTCCGTCCAAATACTAGACTGGTAGTCTGCACTCATAGTTCCAATCTGCTGGGCAGCATTTTACCAATTGGCGAAATATCGCTTATATGCCATAAACATCAGGCGACATTGCTTGTAGATGCCGCTCAAAGTGCTGGCATTATGCCAGTGAATGTGCAGCAATTAGGTATTGATATGTTAGCCTTTCCAGGACACAAAGGCTTGCTCGGTCCGCAGGGCACAGGGGGACTTTATATCGCTCCTGAGCTTGATGTCGAGCCGCTTCTCCATGGAGGTACAGGCAGCCAGTCTGAAGCCGTTCGGCAGCCGCTTGTTCGTCCGGACCGGTATGAGGCGGGGACATCGAATACAGTAGGCATGGCAGGTCTAGCAGCTGGTGTAAGGCATGTGATGGAATTGACCCCGGAATCAATCTATAAGCATGAATGGGAATTGACACAATACATGATGCACGGGTTATCATCCGTACAGGGAATTCGAATGCTGGGCCCAGGACTTGAACAACCACGTACTGGGTTGGTATCCTTTACGATAGAGGGATATGACTCTGCTCAGATTGCTTTTCAGCTGGATCGTCATTATGACATTGCTGTTCGCTCCGGTTTTCACTGTACACCTCTTGCTCATGAATCTGCCGGAACAACGTTGAGCGGGGCTGTCAGGGCCAGCGTGGGGTACACAACGACTAGCCAAGATATAGATGCACTGATTGCAGCAGTACATGAATTGACGAAACCAAGGTGAATCAAAATCATGTCTGAATCAGAGTTTAAAAATTAGAGATACATCACAAAAAAATGGCAAATTAATGATTAGTCATTAGTAATAAAGGGTTTATTTATAAGGGGAAGGTCTTACGAATCTATAGTGGTTCGTTGGCTAAATGAACGGATGGTTACTGAACAAACAAACAGAGGGGTAGTTGCACTACATGGCTGAATTAAACGAGCTGATTCTGGAACAGCTGCTATGGATTATTGGCGGAATGGCATTATTATTGGTGATCTTACTGATTGTGAGTATTGCCCAAGGCGCGAAGTTGCGCAAGTTCAAACGGAAATACGAAGCGATGATGGCTGGCAGCGGGGTAGAGGATCTGGAATCGTTGTTGATCAATCTGAAAATTCAGATGGACAGTATTGAGGATGAGCATAAGCTGCAAACCAGTCAACTACAGACTGTCATGCAAAAACTGACTCGTATCCAGGGGAAAGTTGGTGTGAAACGCTATAATGCCTATGGAGAAAGAGGCAGTGACTTAAGCTTCTCGATGGCCATGCTTAATGATAATCAAGATGGTATGATCCTCACAGGGATCTACAATCGTGATGGTTCTTATGTGTATGCCAAGCCTCTTAAAGGGGGAGAGTCAACGTATACACTATCCCCTGAAGAGAAAGAGGCAATTACTCTGGCACAGCAAGCAGAGTAGAGCGTGTATGCCATTCGCGAATGGCTGAGTAAAGACTGCTCGCTATAATTTCAGACATGCGCATGACAAGACTGAGCCGTGTGTTTTGCAGAACAAAGTATTCCATAAAGCCGCCGACGTTAACGATACCAGTAAGATGGATATCGCCGACCGGCGGTAATTCTTTATTTACGCCCGCTCCAGGTTTAAGAGGTCCATTGACGACCTGGATACAACCGACACTGGAAGACTGACCGAGACAAGCATCAATCCCAATGACATACGGGTTATGGTGTGTATTCTGTATCGTATTAAGGGTGTCTTGCAGGTTCATTGCATGTACAGGTTCGTCCAATGTGCCATACAGATGGAATAAAGGGCTGTCCCACTTGGCAAGTGAAGAACCGACCAGAGGACCGAGGCAGTCTCCAGTGGAGCGATCTGTGCCGATGCAGACAATGACAACATTTTGAAGAGAATGAGCCTTATAGAGATGGAACATTAAACGATGTATAATGGCGGAGTGGATGCCTGGATCGGTATGTGGAATTTTCAAACTGGTCATATCTTGGGATGAATAAGAACGCGAAATGGGATTCATAGGATCTATCCTTTCCCCTTGAGAATGGTAGTAACAGTATATGGAAGGATAGAAGGTTTTATACGTCGTAAGGACAAGCTTTTTCTAAAGGGTCGGGTGTTGGGACTCTGACCTTGGAGGAGGCAGGAAAAGCAGAAAGGAGCCGGTTATGGACGAGTGGATGGATGATTGGATGCTGATTGCGTTTGATTCTACCCAGCAGGCTTTGCGAGCGGAGATGCTGCTTGAGTTTGCCGAGATTGAAATTGATCTGTTTCCTACCCCGAAAGAGATCACGGCTGGCTGTGCGCTTTGTATACAGTTTCCAAAAGAAGATCTGGCGAGAGTGCAGCAGATCATTCGGAACGAGTTTGTGGAGATCCGCGGCCTCTATTTTAAAACCGAAGACAGCTATGATAACATACCCATGTAGAGGAGGTTGGATTGATGTTGCCTTTTAAATTTTTTGCTGCAGCTTCAGCTGGCCCGGGGGATGAGTCTAACACAATAGAAGAAACAGTAAAAAGTGCTGTCAGCTGGACAGACAAATTGTGGAACAAAGTTACCGATGCTGATATGTGGTTAAATATTTTATTCAGCTCGATTCGTATTGTTATTATTTTTATTATCACCCGCATTGTGATCAAGATCGTGTACCGCATCATCGATCGCAGCCTGGAACGAAAGCAGGAAGGCAAAGTTCGGGTAAACCCACGCAGATTTGTGACGGTAGGTGAATTGCTGAAAAATGCGACTTCCATAACGTGTAATTTCATAATGATTCTGTTACTGTTATCTGAGATCAATATACAAGTCGGTCCACTCTTGGCCAGTGCCGGTGTTCTTGGACTTGCAATAGGTTTCGGTGCACAGGGATTGGTCAAAGATGTTATTACCGGTTTCTTCATTATATTAGAGGACCAATTCGCTGTAGGGGACGTCATTCAGACAGGTACCTATAAAGGTACGGTCGAAGTAATTGGACTGAGAACGACCAAATTGGTGAGTTGGCAAGGTGAAGTCCATATCATCCCGAACGGAACAATTGCGAGTGTAACGAACTTTTCCATGTCTAATTCCCTTGCAGTTGTAGATATCCCGATGAAGGGAGACCAGACATTGGACGAATCCGTTCACTTGGTTAAGCAGGCTTTGATTGGGATTGAGGAGCGTGACCTTAACATTGTGAAGGTTCCAGACGTGCTCGGCATTCAGTCCATGTCCACTTCGGAATATGTCGTTCGGATTGTCTCTGAGTGCATGCCAAATTCAAGAGCCTCTGTAGAGCGTCAGATCCAAAGTGATGTGAAGAAAACAATGGAGTATCATGAGATGGGCAAGCTCGCTGCATTGGAGCAGGCAGCGGGGCAGGAGAAGGACGAAGGGAATGGTACTGGTGGAGCGTAAAAGTTTCCAGCTCGGAGACGTTGTACAGATGAAAAAGCAGCATCCCTGTGGAAGCAATGAGATGGAGATCATTCGAATGGGCATGGACATCCGGATCAAATGCGTTGGCTGTAAACACAGTGTACTTATTCCAAGAGCTAAATTCGAAAAAAACATGAAAAAGGTACTTCGCTCGGCTGAAGATGCTGCGGAATCCTAAAGAGAAGTTCTGCAGCAAACCTCGCCCAAAATAACGTTTTCATCCAAGCAAAGCTAGGTGTTGCGTTCTGTAATTGATCATGCTATAATCAGTATTGCTGCGGAAAGGTACCCAAGAGGCCCAAGGGGGCTGACTCGAAATCAGCTAGGCGTGTCACAGCGTGCGTGGGTTCGAATCCCACCCTTTCCGCCACTTCCCGTAAACTGCGCCACTACGGCGTTTACAGTACGGAATGTGTACGCAAGCTATCCGATTTATCGAGTACATTGCGGTAGATGATTCCGATATACCTAAATGATTCCGTTAACCTCTTACGTTAAACATGCGTAGGGGGTTTTTTGATATGGATAAACGTGAGGGACGCAAGACCGTTCAGACGCGCCGTCCGATGGCTGACGTAGGGTTACCGTCATATACGCTTGAGGAAGCGGTAGAGTTCGTTGTTAAAGTGAAGCGCGCCAACAATCTAAAGGACAAGACAATCAACGGATACATACAGAACATGGGTTACTTCATTGAGTGGGTAACGGAGAGATATGGCCGGGACATTTCCGCGAACGACATTACGATAGCGATACTCCGCGAATATGTATTGTGGTGCTCGCAGGAAAAAGTATATTACGAGGGGCATCCGTTCAAATCGGAATATGAAAAGGATCGAAAGGGCCTGGCGCCTTCCTCCGTGAACGTTCGTATTCGCGTTTTAAGGACGTTCTTTACGACTCTCTTTAAAGAGGACGTTATTAACCGGAATCCAGCCGCAAACCTATCTCTAATGCGCCAGGAAGAGGATACGGTGGTTCCGCTGACCGAGGATGAGCTGCGCAGGTTTATGAAGGCGCCCGATCAGCGTCAATGGGCGCAGTGGAGAGACTACGTAATTATCGTAACGATACTAGATTCCGGGATGCGTCTCGGAGAGATATGCGATTTGGAAAAGTCGGACCTGGATCTTCCACGCAAACAAATTACCTTGCCGGCGTCCAAAACAAAGAGTAGGAAATCCCGCGTACTGCCACTGTCTACAGAGACTGCGCGGTTGATTAAGCAGCTCGTTACGGAGACAGAGCGCGAATTTAATACAACGTTTGTGTTTACAACGAATTATGGCGAGCAGCTCAGTGAGAAGACCGTACAGAAGGCATTTGATAAATACGCGGAAAGGGCGAAGATAGGCCGATCAGTGTCACCACACGTACTGCGACATAACTTTGCAACAATGGCCGCAGAGAATGGGATGCCGTTATTCCATCTACAGAAATTGATGGGCCACGCGGATATCAAGACGACGCGCAAATATGTCCAGCTGAGTGAGGAGAGTATAATAGAGGAGCACCGGAAGTATTCACCGCTGAGTAGGGTATTGAGGAGACGATAATAAAAATTGGGCCAATAGCTGATAACTAGCTTTAGAGGTGATATAATAGGAATATCAAGGTAAGGGCAGGAGGGGAGGTAATCTTCCTGACAATGTCCGAAGTGTTAATGCTAGTATTTGTTGCTATGGGATTTGTAGTTAATTTAATAAATGTTTGCATTAATCTGATAACGAAAAAGTAGTCGCCCCGGCCAAGGAAACGACTACTAAAGTTAAGACGTGTATTTTCAAACTAATAACCTTACTGAGATCGACAGAGCCGTTAACGTTACGTTTTCGGCTTTTTGTCGTTGTATCTACACCTATATTGTACACCACTGGTTAACATGATTCAAACTATTTCTGATGCAGTAAACAAATGATGCACTTCCAGTGCAATTTTTTTGCATCAATTAGCTAGGACCTTTAAACTCCTTTTTAGGTAATAAATTAGGAGGAGCTTATAAGTGAAAAAGGATAGCCGTTTAGGAAAGAAATATAAATTTGTGAGAGGTGTTAGAGGAGCTGACAAGCAACTCGACGATCTTTTTGAAATTTACCGCAACGCAAAAGCAGCTGAGGGGCGTTCACCGCGCACGTTGGAACAATATGACGAGTATTACCGCCACTTTTGCGATTACTTGGCTATGAACGACTTAGAGCGGTCATTTACCGCGGTCACTACCGATGTCTTGCGTTCATACATGCATTGGATGCTTCATAGTAAACCGCGATTCGAGGGCCACGCGCATAAGTCAGACGCGGAAAAGACGATCGGTCTGTCCCCGGTCACAGTTAATACAAAGATGAAGATGCTCAAAACCATGTTTACGTTTCTGCTTAGGGAGGGAGTGATTGACTTTGATCCTACCGCGAGAATAGGTAAAATATCTGAACCAAAAAAGAAAGTGAGAATACTTACGATTGAGGAAATGCAATTACTACTGGATGCACCCAATGTAAAGACTTATGCGGGCCTCCGAGATCTCGTAGCTATGTACATACTAATTGATACATTTGGACGTGTTGGCGAATTACTATCGATAAGGGAAACGGATATCGATTTTAAACTCGGAATGATCTACTTTGATGAGAACGTTGTTAAGACGAGGCGTGGACGCTATGTGCCGGTATCAAAGCGTACCCTACGCCTAATTAAAGAGCTAATAAAAGAGAACGCGGATTTTGATAACGAATATCTAATTCTTAATAATTATGGCGCCAGATTAAACCCAACGAGACTGCGCGACCGTATCAAACAACACGCGAAGAAAGCAGGCCTTAACATCCGAATTACTCCCCACCTGTTCCGCTATTCCGGGGCGACATTATTTATTGAAAATGGAGGAGATCTGCGCCATCTAGCTGGCATTTTAGGCCACGCAGACATGCGGATGGTTATGAAATATACAAACCCGTCTGATAAGGCGTTGAAGGCGCAACATGAACGTTACGCACCGATTAACGATATAATTAAGCCATTGAACAAGCCGCGTAAAACTATCCGGAAGAAATAGAAGATCGGACGCAGTTCTCATGGATTTATTTCCGTTGGGGACTGCGTTTTTTGTTTATTTCCTCAGGGAAAAACTGTATATTTGATTAAAGGAGGGACGCGACAATGCAGGGGGACAAGAAGGATAATGAAACAGCGGAGTATAGGAAGTTTAAGGGTAGTAGCGCGTCATGGGTTTTAACTATCGTAGGAGTATTGTTAATCGGACTAATCGTGTTATTTACGAACGTATCTACGGATGACTCAGCCGATGAAGCGGTAGTGATCTCTCAAACGCCCGAAGTAAAAACTGTTTCCTCAGAATATACCACGCCTGAAAAGGAGAAAGCGGATGAGGCAGTGGTGATCCACGATATCAAAGATGTGGTAACATTCGGAGATTACGAAATTAACGTTAAGGACGTCAGCATTGCGAAAGGTAACGAGGAAGGTTCGAAGGTTATTGAAGTACGCGTAGCGGTCAAGAACACCGGTAAAGAACCGATTAGCGTTGACAGCAGCTATTTTCAACTATATGACCAAGATGAGCGGAAGTTTGACTCGGATGACACCGTAAGTTTCGAAGGTGATCCGATATTCATGGTCGACGATATCAACCCCGGCCTCAGTTTAACGCGTAAAGTAATTTTTGAGGTGCCGGACGATGTAGAGACCGTTAACCTCGCGATGAGAAATAATATGTTCGATATACTTGACTCAGCAGACTACGTATACATAGGCCTTGGAAAAGTTAAATAAACGGAGGATCACGAATGAATAAAATTCATGTTATTATCGCCCAAACGATTGAAACAACAACCGGATTATCTACGCAAGTTGTACGCACTTATATAACCGGAATGATGCCTCAGGTCGGCCACAAAATCCGCGAGCGATCATTTGGAATCGGCATAGACCATGTTATCGAAGAGGTTGTAATCGACTACGATGCGGATGAATGCTGCGCTTACCTACAGACTATAACGTTAGACGGCGCGGAGTTAGAAGACCTACGCGGGTATGTGAACGAATACGTGCAGGACGGATGGGAATGGCCGCGCCCGTTGTGAGCTTGCAGTGGCGCCCTCATGTTCTTTCTTCCCCTTTCTCCTTCTCAGTAATTTATGAAATAAACCTATTAATAGGCAAACTGTACACATCAGCTCTCTGCGGGCCACAAATCAGTTCGAGGAGCTCGTTGGCAGCGGTGTGATCGAGGTTGCGGTGAAGGGCGAACGTTATATGCGCGGAGTCTGTACGTTTAAATATGCGGGATAAATAAAGGAGTGTGGTTTAAATAGTTACACAGATTAAACGGGGAGAGATATACCTGACAAAGCATCTTGATCCTCAAAATGAAGCGGCTTATCCAGATGATAAGTTGAGTTTAGTAATTCAAAATGATATTTCAAATCATTCATCGTACTCTATTACTACTGCTCCTATAATATACAATTTTCCTGCAGTATTTGCACTTCCAACTAGAGTTTTAGTTTCCGTTGATGGGTACTCTGGTTGTGTTGTTTTATTGGATAATATCCAAACTATTCATAGAAGTCAGCTTATACAAAAAGTCGGCGAATTGAACTTAGAAGAGATAAAACGTGTTGAACATGCAACTAATGTTGCGCTAGGATCAGTCGAGTTTAATTACTTTGAGGAAAAACAACTTGACGATTTTTATAAATATAAACTAGGGAGTGAACTTCCATTCGGGGAGGACCACTTCAATGAGTTCAAAGAAATTATAGGTAGAAATCCTAGAAGAAGTATCCTCGAAAAGGTAGATGAATACGTAGCTGCTTTTCTGAATAGCGCTGGCGGCAGAATACTATACGGTATCTCAAATGATAGAATTGTTAGAGGTGTAGAGCTTGGTTATGAAGCGAGAGACACCTTGGTTATTGATATAAACAATAAAATATCTAACTTGAACCCGGCTATTGGTCCTGAACAATTCGATATTGCCTTTAAGCAAGTTTTTGACGAGTTGGGACAGGAAGAAATAAAGGATCGATATATTGTTGAAATTAATGTTCCTCGCTCACCGTTTAACGATGTGCATTTTATAAATAATACCGAATTGTATGTAAGGGCTAATGCCTCCAATAAGAAACTCGTAGGTTCCGAAATAGTAACACACATCAGAAAGAGGTTTTGTGACAGCTAAAATATAACTTAGAATGCGTGGATTTAAAATATGACCGCAGCCCACACGCAGGGTTAGCGGTTCTTTCGCGTTCTCTCCGTCAAATCTCCGTACATATAGCGCGATAAGCCCTTCCTGGTACGTTCCCCTTACCGAAGCCCTAACGCGTTGATTCCACGGTAAATCCACGCAAAAAGAAAGAGCCCTATGTTAGCGGCCCTATTCGTTGTCTTCCGGTATGTATTCAATTAACGCCTCTATGCCATATTGACGCGTGCTCCCGTTTTCTTTGGCGATGCGGTTGATTGCGTTCAATATTTCTACCATTGTCTCAAGCTTGATAGTACGCGTATCTCCGCTTGCGAGATCCAGTATTGTGGCCGGACGTGTTTTTGACTCGACAGCTATTTTATTCCGCTTAGCCCCGATCTCATCGAGAACCTTGTTCAAGTTAAATTTGATTTGATTTACAGACACCTGATACGCCTCCTCGGAGTAGTCACAACACAATTATAATAGAACATCCTCCGCGCGTAAAACTTTTTTCGGATAAACGCTTGACGTACTACTCCCCGAGTAGTATTATTGCATCAGAGAGTATTACTTACCGAGTAATACGAACGAAGTAAACAACGGTTTCAACTTTCGCAACAATGTACTCGAACGAATTTTACTAACGTAAACCAATCGCCAAGGAGGCGCACTATATGAAAACAATCGTTCCGACTTACGAACTTACGTACACTCGCGATCGCATCGCCGCAAGCTTCATCGTTACTCTTAACGGTATTGAACGCAACATTCCGCATAACCTGTTTCTCTCATTATTCCCGCGCATCGATCGTCGTAACCGGATTGCCAGCGTGGAGGCGTCGGCCGCCGAACTGGAAGCGCTAAGCGTTATCGCAGACATCTCCGATCCGTTATCTTCGCGGATTACATACGAATTGAGCGAACGGCACGGAGGAAACTTCGTCGTAACGCACATGTCATCCGGACAGCAGCTCGTGTGTCTTCCCGGAGCATTCCGTAAGATCGCGGGAGTAAGTCACCGCGCAGTATCCGGAACAGCCTCGTTGTCAGCCGCCAAACTCGCCGACATTGGATTTATTATTGAAGGAGGTAACACAAATGATCGCAACTACCAATATGCCAACTACGCGTAACAACGAAGATACGAACACATCGTACAACCGCAATTTTATCCGCATGTTGAAGTTCGTATATGCAATCGTAATGATCGTAAAGGAAGTGGTCGCCTAATGATCGCGAATATTGAACTCGAACTTGCTTCAATGGTTCTTGGTCCGTGGGATAATCCACATCAGTACGCTTTGTATGAGGGTTATGTATTGAACGAGCGACACATTTTCATTATGGATGAAGGCTCTCTCTGGCTGCGCCATGTTCTTAAGGCTCCGCACATGGACCATCTTTATATTGACGGAGGTTCCGGCGGGATGATTATCGCCAACGAAGTCGAGGGCATGGATACTCTCGCTTTAATAAAAACAATTATCACGGAGTTAAAGCAGGTAAACGGTCTGCAGTTCTTGCTTGATATCCTCCTTTGGACCAAGGACCGCGGGGATCTGAACCTCAAACTCGAAACTCTTCGATGAACCTAACGGCGCGGGAACGCCTAATGGGGAGAAGATGTTCCGACGTCGGAACGTGCTGTACCGAGTTTGCGGCGCCAAACGTTAACTTGGATCGCTATGCAGTGCGGTAACTTATCCGGCCTTTCAGCGCCAACTGTCTGGTCGGAGTTCTTATAACGCGGTGGGAAGCGGCAACTTCCTCAGGCACATCGCTTAACATAGATTCGGGAGTGTAGCGGCAACTGCCTTCCACCTAGTGAGGCGGCCGGTTTTATCCGGTTCAGGCACCGTCTTGCTTGTGTTATAATAGGTAATACGGAACACTTGTTCGTAAGTTTCAAAATTAATTAAAATATTTTTCATTAAAGGGAGATGTCGATATATGTTGAATATTAAACAACGTAAGGACGGAAAAGTCACAGTATACGTAACAGATGCAACGGTGAAGGAGTTGGTCGTTTCCGACATTTTAACAGACCATCCGCACGCCGGCGCAGCATTTAGGGTGTTACCTTCCGGTAGATTAGCGGTAACAGTGAAACGGGACGAATCCGGTATCGAAATGGTTAACGCATTGCTTGAGAAAACGGAGGGGTATCGTATGGAAGCGCGTCGAGCTTACGAGATTGATTCGGCCGCGATGACAAAACGTTTGCAGCTCGTTTAATAGGATATCGGAGTGCGGCGGCTATCATTCAGTAGCTGTCGCTTCCTATTATAAAGGAGGACGTTACATATGCAGCCTGGAGAAGGCGCAATCGAATACGCAGCAGAGATCACCGCAGGGCTTCCGCGATCAGCGGCAGCCATCGTAATCCGGAGAGCCATGACAGAGCCGAGCGCCGATCCACGTATTAAGGACTGCGAGGTATGCCGTTATCCATTCCGTGACAAAACGAAGAACAGAAGCGCTACGGTCTGCGGACCTTGGTGCAAGACAACGAAGAAATCCGCGCAGAGGAAGCAACAACGGAAGAAAGTTAAGCGCGTTCATAATGTCACCGTTAAGCCATCGAAGCCGATTCGTTACCTTTTCTGGCTGGAATATCCGTTCTGGCTCAAAGAGAAGTGGATGATTGGGTACGCGGGGAGCTATGAGCGGCCTCGTGATCCGGATAAGCTTGCGCAGATAACGGCGGCGAAGCAACGGACGGAGTTAATGGGGGGCAAGCGGAGGCGGAAAACGGAAATCATCGAATATTGATGAAGATTGCGTGAATAATGGCGCGAGAGGGGTGTATTTTATGCCCTCAGTTACCTACGTATATGAGAAAAGTTTTCGGGATGGTTGTAAAAAGCCCCTCGTCAAACCAATACATTATGAAGGGAAATCTGCGAGCACCTTACATTTTGTTCATTCTCCGGACCTAGAGTATAGAGAGTAAATTATTTTCTAGCAAGGTTGTTTTTTGTGCAGTTTCATGACTATATACATCGAGGAAGTGAAAACACGATAATTCACCTGAGTTCGCGGGCAATAAGGGGAAAGTATTTATGCGGACTACCTTGTATTTTGAGTCGTTTGGCGGTTATACGTTACAAGGGAAGAAAATAATTCAATAGAAAACGTAACAAAAGACGCTACTTTACGGGCAATAAGGGGAGAGAGAGAAATATTTTCTTGGAAGGTTGCATTTTACCTATTCTCCGGACTTAGAAATTAGGTGGCGACATTCTCCTATATATGAGAGAGTCCAAATTCAATCATCAGCTACTCGGCAACGGGTGGCTATTTTTTATATGCCATTTACTCAATTTAATTGACTAAACAGGGAGGATATCACATGAAAACTCGCAAGATAAACGTTCCAAAGGGTTACGTACCCGCTACTTACGAAGAGCTGGCTGTAATAGCTGGCATTCCTACTCGTGAGGCTCGGCGCGGTGTTGACGAGATGGAAAAGGCCGGCATCGTCAAAATTATTAAATTCGGAGACGTTCTATTCTACAAACTAAATCTTTGAGAGGAGGCGCGCCAATGCCAGACGTAATTGACCGTTTGTTTGACCTCTATATCATCCAGAACAACCATTACCTCATCCAATTCGCAGGAGGAGCTTACCGGACATTTACAGAAAAGGACGGCCCCTTACGCCGCCACCAACTCGACGCGCATCTCAAAGGAAAGAAGACGGTCGGAACCTTCGGCGGAAAGTTCTTTACGAAGTTTATGACGTTCGACGTTGACTTCAAGGACCAGGCGACAGCGAAGTGGGTAACGTACAAACTCGCCGAGGCCCTGAATACAGCCGGAGTCAAAAGTTACGCTATCTCATTCAGCGGCAACAAAGGCTACCACGTCGATATCTTTTTCAACAAAGCGGTATCCATCGCTTCCACACGCAAGTTCTTCGACTTCATTATAGAGTCCGCGGAGCTTCGTTCGGTCCAAGGCGGCGAAATCGAGTATCGCCCGTCCGGCAGCCAAGGCGTCAAACTTCCGATCGGAACGCACCAAAAGACCGGCAACTACTGCGGCTTCTGTCTCGTAGAGGATGGATTGCGCGTCATGTCTCCGGAAGAGTCAACCGATTATCTCCACGCAATCAAAAAGACGGACTCCGCGCTAATCCTTGATATCATCAACGGAAGTGACGAAGCGGTTTACGATCTGGACGACGCGGCCGAGATGGAAACGGTAATCAGCCGACATAAGATGCTTGAAACGTACGATCAGACGGAGAGCTACACGTTGAGCCGCTCGGCAGAACGGTACAACAACGGACTCACCGGACCAGGACAACGCCATAAATCGTTCCTGATGCTGGCGCGCCTTTTCAACCACAACGGAGTTGAGCGGGACGAAGCGGTATGTGCCATTGCGGAATGGTTCTCGTGGCAGGATACAGCATTCTACGAATCTGATGCGGAGTTCTGCGCAAAGGATCTCCGAGAATGTGTCGATTACATCTTCACCAACAACCTTACGTTGACCGTTGAGCAGCGAGACATCACTGTAAAGTTTAACGAAATAGATGGGATCGTGCGTGGATGTTCCTCCCTGGTACACAAGGCTCTAGTGTATGCGATGCTTATTCACTCGAAGCGTTGGGCGGGAGAGTCAGGGGCGTTCTATATGACGTACGACCAAATGGCGCAGGCGGCGGGCATCGATCGATCTACAGCAGCGAGAAACATACCGAAACTTGAAGCTGCGGGAATTATCCAAATTGTTCAGCGCGATCAGAAAGTTCGAGGAACTCACATTAAAAAGCCGAACGTATACCGGATGAATCTACAAAGTTCAGATGAGGGCGCGGCAGAGTTTAACGTAACTGCAGGAACCGGCTTGACGGAATGCCTGCTTTACTTCTACGACGAAGCCCAACTCAGGAAGCTACTGCCCCGGAGACAATACGCACAACTCGCCAGTTAAATAAAATACCAAACAGACACGCGGACAGCTAAGTGCTATCGGCTTATTTGTCATGCCCAAAAGGAGGAAAACAGATGATTACTGCTGACAATCTTTCGACGGTAAGGAGGTATGCCGGGGTCACTGCTCGCAGGTTGGCGGACATGATCAACGTTACGCCATCGTTTATCTGCAAGATTGAGTCAGGAGAGTGCCCGTTACCGTCCGACCGCGCGATACAAATTCAGACAGCTCTCGGCTTGAATGCTGAGAAGCTACTTCTAATAGAAGAAACATGTAAGAAGCTCAAAGAAAGGGGTGATTAAATGAACCGGACAGATACGAAGCAATGCGAATTTATAAATTCAGATAAAACGTGCGTTCTTATGCAAGGACTGGCGGACGAAACTGATCCACGTTGTAAGCTATGGCGCGATGATCCGAAGGACTGCACTTACCTACGTTTATACGTCCTCAAGGGACGCGGACTTCACCGCGGAGGATGGGCGCGACGCAAACGGAAAGGAGCTGAGGCGCAATGAATGACCGCACGATAAAGGTTTCATATTCTGACGGGATAACTATTACGTTTGGTGACTCCGTTTCCCGCGCTCACATCCGATTCATGGCACCTATTATTCATGCGGAAGAAGTTAAGCGCCGGCGGAAGGGGCAGAAGAAATGATAACGGAGGCATTTACGGTTGACTACGGTGCTAAGGTACCACTCAAGTTCGAGCCGTATGTAATCGACAGTTATGTGCGCGAGGATTTTCTATCGGTGATTTACGATCACGCCAGCCGGAACATCATCATGAGTACCGCAGTGAAGATGGATGACGCGCGGCTATATCGTTTGATAGAGAAGACTGCGATATCAATTTGTAAATCGTATAGTCCGACCACAAATTACGGAATTAAGAAAGCTGAGATAAGGGCGGCAATCTTGGCGCTCATTACACACTACAAAGGAGAGATTACGAATGAGTAACGTATGGAATGGATTGCAGAACAGTGATATGGAACAGATCAACGAGCTAATCGGGGTGAGCCTGGGCAAATCGACTACAAAAGCGCCTAAGCAACCGAAAGCTAAGCGCAGTTCCGGCGTCGTAACTCACTTTAATGATGAACGCGGATTTGAATTCATCCGCTCCGGATCATCGCGCATCTTCTTCCACGTTAGCAACCTTCATGACGATATGGATACGGCAATTATCCCAGCCGGTACTCGCGTTACTTTCGAAGAGAGCACGGACAAAGCCGGTAGGCCTTGCGCTGTTAACATTAAATCAAACTAAACCAAAGGAGGAAAACAAATGACAGACATTAACACACACATTCAGCACGCAACAACAATGATTCACGGAGACGTGACGGTGAGCGTAGCAAAAGAAATTTTTGAGTCAGTTAAAGAGGAGCTCAAAGAGATTCAACGTATGGAGGATTCAGGATTGCTCGGTTATCGCGGTCGCTTTGAGAAAGAGGACGAGGTTCGGAAAAAGGGCGCGCTCCAGCTCGCGCAAGCCCTCAAAACCAATCAAGAAATGGTCAATGAAGCACTTGATATAGCCGAGAAACAAGCGCACGAAGTCCTCGGTCAAGCTGCGGCACCTCCACCTGAGTATCAACTTCGCGAGTTTAACGAAAGGTACACAGAGTTGAAAGCAAACCTCCAAGTTAATGCAAACCAGCAATCGGCGCGGCAGCTACTTGAATTTATGCGCGGGGTCAACGATCCGTATCTCGCTCATATTCTGACGCAAGATTATGCGGAGCTCGGCGGCGCACTTATCAAGCACTCGGGTGATCCGATCAGTGTCAATACGCTCTACGGAACCTTACGGAGTGCCAGAGATTCCGCCGAACAGACGCAGGCCCGTGTAGCGCTTCAAGAGATCGCGCAACTACGCCAGACAAGATCGTATAACCAGATGCTTGAGCTTGGCGCAGATAAGACGCTCGGTCCGATCGGAAGATCCGCGATGAATGATCCGGCCGGCTTCGTTCAGGCCAGCGAGGGAGGCGCGTCATAATTGAAGTACCAACTCTATATTGCGGCTGCCGCTGATGATAAGCGCGCGGCCTATTCGTACGTTCTCGCAAACTACGCCGGCATCGTTGCGCGGGGAACGTTCCTGACGGTTGGCGAGCGTAAGTTTGACGATTCCTTCTGCGGCCACGTAGCTATCCAACGCGCTATGAGATCCGCAACAAACAAGGCGGAGGGCGTTGCGGACATTACCGTTGTGCTTGACGAGAATATCGCGAATGACGTCGGCTTTGAATTGCTCGGCGTCAATCCTCCGCTTTATCCGACGTTGTGCCGGACTACTCAGCGCGTCATGAAGCGATTCAATTCGTGCGAGCTGGCTGCGATGAAGAAAGGCGATGATTTAAGTCCGGAAGAGGCCAGCGTTTTCGACATGTGTCTTGAGGCGCTTGACGATGCGATGACGCCACGAGGTCAATTTAGGCTCGCGTGGGATACAGTGACGGGCTCAAACAAAATTATCCGATAAGGGGAAATGAACAATGAAAATGCCACAAAACCTACTCACAGCAATCCAAGCTTATCAAGCGGAGAACGAGAAAGTAGTAAAAGCAACTGAGCTGCACAGGGAGCAAACAGAGAAGCTACAGGCAGAACTCGACGAGACTCATGCGCTGCTTGCCGCTGCAGTAGACAAAACACTCGACGAGCCGATTGAGGAAAACGTAGTCCGCGAAGCAGAATTACAGCGTAGGATCGCGGAGCTAGAGATGGAGAATATGGCCGCAAGAAGCCGTTCCGATATGATGTTCTCTCGTTCTTACGCCAAGCTAAACGAACTGGCTGACGCAGCTATCGAAATCGGCCGCACGGAATCGTTGAAGCATTTTAATGACGGATTCGATGCGAAAGTAAAGGCGGTTGAAGAGGCAAAGTATGCGTATTTAACTGCGCTGGTTGATTTGAACAGGTTACGTACTGACGCATGGGATATCTGGATGGCCGCCAGCGATGGGACGAACCGCAACCGCGCGAAGAATGCACAGCGTCCAAGCTTCCGAGAAATCACGCCGTTCTACCGCGGGGATCGTCAAGTCCTCGGAGTAACTGAACAGGAGATCAGCCGGGCCTATAAAGACGGGAAAATACAATGGACTAGCGTTGCAGCAGGGAGGGAGATTGTATGAAGACTGTAGCACACAGCCCATTCAGATTCTCCGGTAATTTCGAGGAAAGCATAACGTTCAAGTTTCCAAGAGTAGCCACATCGCTTTTCATAGAGAACAACGGAGATGCGCGCATTCGGTTCAGAACGAGCGTGGACGGCAAGCATTTTAACGAGTTCACATTGCCGATCGGACGGAGCTTTGACGAGATCCTGGCGCCTTTTACCGAGCTGACCGTTGAGATCGACCGGGACTGGGATGTCGAACAACATATCACGTTCTACGGATTCGTACGTAGCTAAGCGGAGGCCTTCGGGCTTCCTCTTTTTAATTTAAAGGAGGAGTTTAAATGAACGAGTATCAAGAAGACTTTGATACAGCGGTAGAGACGTTGCAATTAATCACGCAGGTTATAACGTACACCTTTCCGCAGGATTGGAAGTTTGCCGAACGGTTCCCGGATAAGTTTCGTGAGTTCCGGAGGGCAGCCGGTAGGTTAACGCACTCGAAGGATAAGCGCATTAAAGCGTGCGGCCGCGCCCTTAAGGAACTAGACCGCTGCTTGTCCGATATCGATCGCGGCTTTACGCCGGCGAGAGCTCAACGTGCTGCAGACGCAGGTAATCGCGTTGTCGAAACGATGGAGGTGGCGATGCATGGCGTTTGATCTGGTTGCACGACTAAAGGTCAAAGACGAGATGTCCGGCAAACTCCGGAAGGTACAAACGCAGTTAGACGCAACAAAACGGAGCTCCGATGCGTTTAGCGATCGACTGCGCATGTTGGGTAGGCGAAACGATATTTTTACATCTGGCGCAGAGAGAGCGAGCCGAATGCTTTCCTCGATGACAAAAGGGTTTTCATCCGCCAGGGACGGAGCTTCTAGACTAAGTAGCAGCGTGGGATTATTGGCGGCCGGCTACTTAACCGCACAGACTGCTGCGTCAGCGTTTAACAAAACTATCGGCGCGGCTGCTCAATATGAGATGCGCTCGGTTACGGTAGAAGCTATGTTCGGTAAGGATTCAAAGCAAAACGTCGATAAGTTCATGAATTTCGTTAGCTCGCGGGCAGACGTTAGTCAGTTTACGCTTGACGAGTTTCTTGACGCGGGTAAATCGTTCATACCCACAACGAAGGATAACAAACAGTTGGAGAAAATGGTTAACCTTGCCGAGCGGCTTGGAGCACTGGACCCTGAACAAGGTATTACGGGAGCCTCCTACGCCCTAAAAGAGCTCTTTTCCGGCGATGGATTGTCTCTTGTGGAGCGGTTCGAACTGCCTAGGTCAGCTATTAACCAGATTAAGAAACTTCCGATAAAGGACCAGCTCGTTCAACTCGATAAATTCCTTAATAAGATCGGAGCTACAAACGAATTGATCGACGCGCAATCTAAGACCGCGATGGGTCAATGGCGTACAGCAATCGGCGGCGTTAACCGCGCATTCCGTGAGATGGGTACGGACGCGTTAACGAGCATAAAACCGATGCTGGCCGAGTTTAACAACTGGATTAAAGGGCCGCAGTTTACCGCGCTTAAAACATGGGGCGTGGATGCGTTTAGTGGTCTTGTCGAGGGCGCGGTTAAATCAGTTAGAGAGGCGACGTCCTATATTCAGTCACACTTTATAAACAATCCGAAATTTCAGAAGTTACCTGACATTAGTAGCAAGATTAAGTTCGTGTTTGATGACCTGATGCAAAACTTTCGTGATTGGTATAGTGGCGGTGGAGCTAACAAGATTAAGACAATGGCAAGCAACATAGTGGACACACTCGGCATGGCTCTCAAAGCATCCAGACCACTACTAGAAGCAGCCACGGAAATAGGCCGTAAAGTAGGGGCGTCCATCCTGGAAGGTATTTGGAGTAATAGTGGTATCGAGGAATTTTTCTCTATAGATATGAAGAGCGTTGCCAATCGCAAGCTGACCGGTACGGATATGATGCAGATCGCAGCAGAGTATGGGGGCGATAAGACTCCAGGAGGAGTAAAAGCGGGAATGGTAGCGATGGGGGTAACTCCAAAAGGCCATTCCGGCGGACTCGACCGTGTTCCATACAGTGGTTACACCGCCCGACTTCACCAAGACGAAATGGTCCTCACGTCTCAGGAAGCGCGTGACTACCGTGAGAGCAGTAACGGGAAGTCCGCTCCGACTATTATGATCACTGGTAACACGTTTAACGTACGTAAGGACAGCGATATTGAAGCCATTGCCGGTGTATTGGCCGCGAGATTAGCGATGTAACGGAGGGAAACAATGCAATTAATAGAAGGCGGAGGAGTAAGCCAACTGCGCGGTATCGTCAAACAACTCGGCTACAATAAAGACGTTGATATCGAGATGGGTACTATTACCGCGCCACTTCCGAATATCAGCGTTAAGTTGGACGAAGCTAACTTCGACTTAGATGCGGAGGATTGCGACGTTTGCGAACATCTCCGCGAACATGAACGCGAGGTTTCAATAAACGGCCAGGACACGACGATCACGTTTAAGGATGCGCTTAAGGTTGGCGATCGAGTTGCGGTCGTTATGTTCGGCGCAGGACAGCGGTATTTAATACTTGACCGGATATGAATAACGGGACGGGCTTCGGCTTGTCTTTTTGATGTGTACAGTTTGCCTATTAATAGGTTTAATTCATCATTTACTGAGAGGGAGAAAGGGGAAGAAAGAACATGAGAGCACTCACAGCAGGCCAAATAACGGCCATTCAACACTTATCACTTCCGAAAGCGGAGCGCCCTTCCGTCGACAAAATTGCCGCAGAGGTGGGCGTAAGTCGGTCAACTATCTACGCGTGGCAGAAAGATCTGGAGTTCATCGCTGAGCTCAAGGCCCAGATCGTCCGTAACAATGTCGGAGACTTACCGGAGCTCGTTGGCGCGCTAACCCGAATGGCGATCGATGAGAAGTCCGCTGCCATGGCGAAGCTAGCACTGCAGGTACACGGGATGTTAACGGATAAGGTTGAAGTACAAACGCAGACAAGTCCGCAGACAACAGATATCGCCGCGTTGAGATCACGTATCGAAGCGGTCAAAGGGCGTCAACATGAGCAGGCGTAAGCGGCGCGGGCGGCCCGTTGCTATACTTGATGCGCGTCATCATCAGGCAATAACGTTGCTTGCGGAAGGGCGATTAAGTTACGGTGAGATTGCGGATAACATCGGGATAGATCGCCGCACTCTTCATCGTTGGCGTATGCGTAAGGACTTCGATAGGGAACTACGGAAGGTACTTGCGCGCAACGAACGGGAGTGGAGACGTACAATGCAAAGTAGATTACGTTTGAGGACAGCGCATGACATGACGTGGTTCTTTGACGCTGTTGGAACGGTGTAAACTTACGTATAAATAACGAATTGGCCGTGTCATCGTGGTATAACGCTACGGTGGCGCGGCCTTTTTTGCGTTTATGGCCGGGCAATTAACGTCCCATTATTGGACAAATAGCGCGATTTCCTGCACGCGGGGTCTGGCGGACACCCTCTCCGAAAACTCACGGGGTCGGCGGAATAAGCACGGCTTTATACCGTAAATATGCGGAATAGTGCAAACGGGTGGGATAACGGAGAGGTGCCGAATGGGATAAACGTTGATATGGCGCGGGTTTGCGGTCGTATCTGTTGACCTACATGATTATCAATCAGCTAGGTATCTCAGCAGTTTGTACGGTTCAATGCGAGTCCGATCGCGTGACCCCCAAGGCCCCCTGCGCAAATGCCCGAATCAGGTGCCAGTACAATCCACGCGGCAAAAATAACTCAGGGAGTAGTTAGGTTCAAGTCCTTTTTGCGGAGAGACATAGGCACCGTCGGGTCCACGTATTGATCCGTATTCAATCCGAGATACTTACGCATTAACACGCCAGCCTCCGCCGTCATCATCGACCACCGTATCCGCATCTCAGCTTGGTAGCCGCGACATTTATAACGCGCAGTTACGCCGTCGCCATCCGTCACCTCTTCGTATACTTTGATGCCGCGTGTCCGGAATCCCTTGCGTACCTCGTAGATGTCTGCGGTGAGTTTGCGCTGAGCTTCCGCAATTGCGTCGACATACGGGCCCGGCGTCTTGAGCGTTGCGTTGATGAGCGCGATATCCCGTTCGAATGCGGATAATACGCGCGGGAGGATGATATGCGATTTGATTAGCGCTTGGTCAGCGAGAGTGATGTCGATCATAATCCGTTTCAACTCCGTTGTAGAACGTTTGTTCTTAGTATAGCGCGGGAGCTGCGGATTATACAAGCGGGAGAAATGTTCCGACGTCGGAACATACTGACGTATACAGACGCAACATTTCTGCGCGGAGAGTAGCGTTACATATAATAGGAAGAAACACGTCAAAGCGTGATTCAGATCGGATGGACAACGTCCTAATCGCATGGTATTATAACAGGAGAAACGTAGGGTTAACGGAATCAGTCCGCTATGTGTCCGCAAGCTAAACGGCTACATAACGGGGGATTATCGGATATAACCGTCAACTGCGTGACTCGAAATCAGCTAGGCGTGTCACAGCGTGCGTGGGTTCGAATCCCACCCTTTCCGCCACTTACAGCTTTTGACCCATGGATTTGTAATACACTCGGATATATTGAGTTTGTATAAAGAAAGTAATTAGACCTTCCTATATGGAAGGTTTTTTGTTTTGTTCCGTAGGAAACGGTTTGTAAAAGCTGCAAAGCACAAAAAACAAAGAGCCCCGAAGGGCTCCTTGTCGGCGGTACATCGGTTAGTTAGGAAACAATCGGTCGTAAGATCAGAAACCTGGCGTACTGCGAATGCAGTACTCGTGCTCAGACGAAGGGCCTTACACACAACCACTTGCTTCTTAGATTACGTGATGAATCTCCAACATTACACGATCGGCTGCGTTGTCCAACGGAACCACACCTCTCTCGTGTACCGCCTGATTGTATTATGTGCATTATCACGTTTTATATACATGCATTATAAAAAAAGTTTCTTTTAATGAACGCGAGCCTTTGTCAGTCTCTTCCACTTCCGGTTCTGGTTGCTCGTTTCAGGGAAGGACTCCCCTTTTTTGAGGGTTATCCGTCTAGGATTTTGAATTTCAGTGTGGAAGCTTTTTTCTCCGACTTCCGTATACTCTCCATCATTCGGTGCTTTGTCACCTTTTTCAAATTCAGTTTGTTCACCCATGGTAAGACCTCCTTAGATATTTTCTTATTACTGCCTCCATAGTGTGCTCCATAAATGGAACGAACATGTGCGAATAAGAACAGGGAACGTTTGCTTGCATTGGAGCTTTGTTTTTGTTATATTAATATAGTTCGAGTTTGTGCTCGTTCCTTGCTCTCAACCTGGATTGAGGGCCAGAGTCCATAAGGAGGTGAAAATTATGCGCAAATATGAAGTGATGTACATTATTCGTCCTGACGTTGAGCAAGAAGTTGTTCAAGCTACAGTCGATAAATTCCAAGGCATCATCTCCAACGGCGGTGGTGAAGTTACAGCTCACGACGTTATGGGTAAACGCCGTCTTGCGTATGAGATCAAGAAATTCCGTGATGGTGTTTATGTTCTGGTACACTTCACTGCTGAACCAGCAGTAGTTACTGAGCTTGAGCGTCTCATGAAGATTTCTGACGAAGTAATTCGTTATCTCATTACGAACGATGTTAAGTCTGCCTAAGACAACTCGTGATTAACGCACCAATACGCTCTGAAGGAGGGGATTACATTGTTGAACCGTGTCATTCTGATCGGCCGGTTAACCCGGGATCCTGAGTTGCGTTATACTCCAGCAGGAGTAGCAGTAACGCAATTTACTTTGGCAGTGGACAGACCGTTTACAAGCCAAGGGGGAGAGCGGGAAGCGGATTTCATTCCGGTCGTAACCTGGAGACAGCTTGCTGAGACTTGTGCAAACTATTTGCGCAAAGGACGCCTAGCTGCAGTCGAAGGACGCATTCAAGTACGGAACTACGAGAATAACGAAGGAAAACGTGTATACGTGACCGAAGTCATTGCCGATAACGTCCGTTTCTTGGAGTCAGCTAACCGTGATAACAACGGTGGCGGCGGTGGGCAACCGATGCGTGAAGAGCCTTCTTACGGAGGCGGCGGGCGCGCGAACAATAACAATAATTCGCGTAGCAACAATCAGGATCCTTTTTCCGATGACGGAAAACCGATTGATATATCGGATGATGATTTGCCATTTTAGAGAGCGTAACATCTGAGATCAGAAAATGCTTTAAGACCTCAGTAAAATCAAGGGGTTTTAAAGCATTTTAACTGTGTAATGGTAATCTTCATTTACGACCAGCATCCACGGTTTATTAAGATCGCGCGAT
>NZ_JABMCB010000133.1 GCF_013359935.1 Paenibacillus xylanilyticus | reverse complement strand
CTGTAAAACACAACATATGCAGTCACTATGAATCAACTACTTAGATGGTATTAGTGACCTGTAACAGAGCATTAGCGCAAGGTGATTTTTGTCTTCTTGCGCTAATTTTTTGTCATCAAACCTGTCGCACTCCAGAGAAGCACAAAGCCTCGCAATCCAGTGCAAAGCTTTGTGTGCCACCCACTACGACCTGCATAACCAGTAAGAAGATAGCAGTGATGTCAAACGACGCAGCTGACTTCTTTTCTTTCACGACTTCCCCACACCCAGCATGCATACCTTTCCGCCATAACTGTAGTGAATGTCTGTTATGAGCGAGGAGCGGAAGTTAACACTTATGAAAAATGGCTACGAAGTCCGTGGCTATCTATCGGCTTATTAGTACTTGAAACGCTTCTTCAGAAGCCTGAAGAGCTAATCGTTCGGCGATACTATATATGCATTAATAGACTATATCGTTGGTATAAACAGTGCACCATGCAACATGAATAACAGTGGGTTATCCAAAAGGAAGCAGAAAGCTAAATATGGAAAACTACAATACGATGCCCCGTTAAGTTCAATACTACTAATTTTTAGATGGAAAACGTATGTAATAGAGAGTAACTTAAAAGAGAGATCCTGTGTTGCCGCCAAATAAATTGCGGTTATTTTAATAAAATTAAGGGTTACTATATGTTGGAGTTTAGTGTTATTGAAAGAGGCGGGTATATTCCTGCAGTAGAAAAAAATAAGGCATTCCTACGAGCAGATGGTTGGAATGACTATTCCTTTGTTACAATGTTTTATCTTACTGTCTTTGATGAGCATGGTGAAAAATGCGATATCGGAAATGTTAAAATTGGTTTTGTAGGTCAAAAAGAAGAAGTAAGCACTTATTCATTAATAGATAAAAAATTCAGTCAACTCCCTGAAATGTTTTTTTCCTTAGGTGAAAGCATTGACTACTATGTTAATCTCAGCAAATTAAGCGATGGTTTTAAACATAACCTTCTTAAAGCTATTCAGGATTTAGTAG
>NZ_JABMCB010000132.1 GCF_013359935.1 Paenibacillus xylanilyticus | reverse complement strand
GTATTAGGCATGCCGCCAGCGTTCGTCCTGAGCCAGGATCAAACTCTCCAATAAAGTATTGAAAAGAGCGATTAGCTCATTTTGAATCTGACGAGATTAAAAATCTCAATTGTGCTTCGGTTTTCATACAGCCAGATGGCATGTACCAAAAACCTTCACGTTCATCCTGCAAGCAGGATGATTACTCACTCGTTGTTCAGTTTTCAAAGATCAAACTTCGTTCTTTGTCGTCACTATTTTCTCTCAGCGGCGACTTTTATAATATACCATACTTCGTTTGTTTTCGTCAAGCTTTTTTTGAAGTTTTTTTTTGAAGTTATTATTAAACTTCGTTTTGTCTTCAAACGCTCTTGACCAAGCAAGCAAAGCAACGAGATATAATGTACCACAGATTCAATTCCAGAGTCAACTACCCGAATAAAGAAATTTTCAAGCCCAGCAGCAGCCCCACTCCCGGCAAACCCAAAATACTCACAGTACCGATTGTGGCAGGGTTCAGTGGTATATATGCACCAGTGATCCAACCCGAGTAATTAACAACATAGATGCCAATCGCAGCCAGAGCGAGATGTATCCCGAATGACGTGAGCCATGACAACCCGATTCGTTTCCGGAACAAGATAACTACCAGCGCCAGCAACGAAGCTACAAGCACACTCCCTAAGATCACACTTTTCATAGTTCATACCCCCTTCTCGTATTCCTCTCGTCACACACTCATGCCTCGGTCCATTACAGGCGACTTTTTCATCCCTGCCCGTTTGGCCCGTTTCAGATGGATCTGGTACTTACGCTCAGCCGCTTCCAGAACAAATATCGCATAATCAATCTCATCTTTCCCCTGGGCCTCTTCAAACTGCCTCACTGCGCGCTCCCATTCCGCTTTGGCCTTTTCAATCTCCAGATAGATCTGCTCTTCTTCCATCTCCTTCTGTAATTGAGTACGTCTCTCCACCGAGTTTCTTGCATTTTTCCAGAAAAACATAAGCTCTTCCCCCTTTGATTCAGCACGACATATTCTCATACTTATCAAGGAAAGGACAAACTTAGAACTATGAGCCATATAAAATCCGAAGCAAATCTATTTCACAACCAATTAAAAAAGAGAGCCTCTCGGCTCTCCTGCTAAACGTATTCCACTCTCCATCAAACAACTTCCTATTAAACCTGTATGGTCACCTAAATCCCGCTACGCACCCTTATCGGATCTCTCTGCGGCCTTCCAACGCCTTCGACAGTGTCACTTCATCCGCATACTCCAGGTCTCCCCCTACAGGCAGTCCATGGGCTATCCGGGTTACCGTAATTTCAAATGGACGAACCAGGCGCGATATATACATCGCCGTAGCCTCACCCTCGATATTTGGATTCGTTGCAAGGATCAATTCCTGTACCCGTTCATCACTCAGCCTGGTCAAAAGCTCTTTCAAGCGGATATCGTCTGGGCCAATTCCCTCCATCGGAGAAATGGCACCTTGCAATACATGATAGTACCCGTCAAATTCCTTGGTACGCTCCATCGCGACAAGATCCTTGGAGTCCTGAACTACACAGATAACCGAAGCATCCCTGGACTTATCCTGACAAATACGGCACGGATCAGTATCCGTAATATTACAGCACACCGAGCAGTAATGAAGGTTACGCTTCACACTGACGAGCGCTTTGGCAAAATCAATAACGTCATCTTCCTTCATGTTAAGCACATGAAAGGCTAGTCGCGCAGCTGTCTTGGGGCCAATACCCGGCAATCGGGTAAAAGCATCAATCAGCTTTGCTATCGGTTCGGGATAATACAATCGATTGCGTCTCCTTTGACAGGATCAATTTTAATTAAAACAATCCCGGAATTTTCATGCCACCTGTGAATTTGCCCATGTCCTGGTTAGCAATTTCATCAGCTTTGCTCATTGCATCATTCACTGCCGTCATAACGAGATCCTGAAGCATTTCTACATCTTCCGGATCTACTGCCTCAGGTTTGATCGTGATGGACAGCAATTTTTTATGTCCGTTAACCTCAGCCGTTACTACACCGCCACCAGAAGTACCTTGGACTGTTTTGTCCGCCAATTCCTCTTGTGCCTTCAGCATTTGCTCCTGCATTTTCTTCACTTGTTTCATCATTTGGTTCATGTTGTTCATGATTATTCATCTCCTTTGTAATAGTTATAACGCTATGCGCTTGATATATCTATTCCTTGATCACTACAAGATCTTCACCGAAGAGCTGGATGGCTTCATCAATCCAAGGCTGCTTACTGCCTGAACCGCCGTCTTCATGCTCAGGTTCAAGCTTAAAGTCCTCCTTTGGCGCTTCAGTAGCTCCTTCCATTGCTCCTGTCCAATCCTTGAGCATCATTGTCACCAGACGCGCTGAACGTCCGAGTTGTTCGGACAATACACGCTCAATCACTTCACGATTGGCCTGCTTCTCTGTCGTTTCACGGTGAATATTATTCTTAAATGCAACCAATACGTTGTCTTCCAGCACAGAAACCGGCTCACCATCCATAAACCAAGCATGGACTGTAACCTTCTCCTCTTTTACACGCTGCAAGATCTGGCTCCATTTTTTGCTGACCTCCATGAATTCAGGAGATCCTTTGCGCGCAACGTATTGATCCAGCTGTGCAGGCAACTTTGCCGGAGAATTGCCTCGCGATACCGGAGCTCGCGTTGCCGGACGAGATGGGCCACTTGGTGCAGCCTCTCCTCCAGACAAACCACTCTTCAGAGCACGATCCAGTTTCTTCTCCAACTCAACAAGCTGTTGTTTCAAACGGTTAATCTCCCCGCTGTCAGCCTGTGAAGTCGCAGCTGTACCTACCGAGGCAGAAGTCTGACCTGATGCCTCTCCCTGCGCAGGTATGCTGCACAGTTTGAGGAGAGCGACCTCAAATAGCGTTTGCGGCTGTACTGCATATTTCATTTCACTCTGATATCGATTAAGCGTATCAATCATCTGGAACAGCTGCTCCTTCGTGAATGATTCTGCCATATCGCGGAACGACTCCGGATTAAGCACCCGATCGGTCAGCTTATCTGCATCCGGCACCATCTTGATCATAAGCAAATCGCGGAAGTAATACAGCAAATTTTCCATGCATTTATCTGCGCTCTTGCCTTCATGCATAAATCCTTCGATCATCTGCAAAATATGTCCGACATCACCCTTGAGCAGCGAAGCAGCGAGCTTTGCAAATTGCTCTGAAGGGATTCCTCCGGTCATATCCATGACCTGTTGGTACGTTACCCTTCCATCTGTGAAGGAAGAGATCTGGTCCAGCACACTGAGCGCATCCCGCATCCCTCCGTCAGACAGACGAGCAATGTATTGGAGCGCATCCTGATCAGCCTCCATGCCCTCCTGCTCACAGATCAGCGTGAGGCGGGCCGTCTGCTCTTCCAGAGAAACCCGGCGAAAATCAAATCGCTGGCATCTGGAAATAATGGTAGCCGGAAGGCGATGTGGTTCGGTCGTTGCCAAAATAAACATTACATGCGGAGGCGGTTCCTCCAATGTTTTGAGCAAAGCGTTGAACGCTTCTGTTGTTAACATGTGTACTTCATCAATAATATAGACTTTTTGCCGCACTTCGGTCGGGGCATATTTAACCTTTTCGCGAAGATCACGGATCTCTTCAACACCCCGGTTGGATGCAGCATCAATCTCCTGCACATCCATTACAGCACCAGTCGTAATCCTACGGCAAGCTTCACATTCGTTACAAGGCTCAGGCGCAGGCCCGCGTTCGCAGTTTACAGCTTTGGCCAAAATCTTGGCGGCACTTGTCTTCCCTGTTCCTCTGGGCCCGTTAAACAAGTAGGCGTGGGAAGTCCGCTGTTCACGAATCGCGTTCTGCAAGGTCTGAATAATATGCTGTTGTCCCACCATATCTTGAAACGACTGGGGACGCCAAGCCCGGTATAACGCGATATGCTCCATGATGCGTTACCTTCCTTCCACTTCGCATTCGAGTCCTTTGTCGTTCCCCCATTATACTATATTCCGGGGTGATTCCAAACTTTATCTGACCCATCATGCGCGGTTTTTTTGTACATATCAAAAAGACCTCTGCATACATACAACTGCAAAGGTCTCTACATTCAAATGGTAAGCCGTGCACCTGCTATCGATAATTGCGATCCAAGTGGCACCCCTGAACAACGGCTCAGGCTAGGCAACCCTCCGGCACAAGAGTGATCTCACTTATGGCTGCTTCCTTCCGGACCTGACCAGGTTCATGAGTACTCATTGCGGAGGACCCAACCGTCAACACCACGTTCAGGGACCAAACCTCACATCGACAATACCTCTAGCAGGAATTCAACCTCGCTATAGCGGATTGCGAGTTACAGGGCACCGCTACCTCCCCATCTAGCACGGTAAGAAATAGTATAACGTAAGGTTATCCAAATTGCAACCAGCTGCGAGCTGGAACCTTTATCCCTATATAAAAACCCCTGCCAAAGGCAGGGGTGGCTTGGATGCAATTAGCAGACAATTCCCGGGGAATTGCTGAATTAGATTCCGTATTTTTTCTTGAAACGATCGACACGGCCGCCAGCATCGATAAACTTCTGTTTACCGGTGAAGAACGGGTGGCACGCGGAGCAAATCTCTACACGAAGTCCGTCTTTAACCGAACCAGTTTCAAAAGTATTCCCGCAAGCGCAGGTTACTTGACCAATCGTGTATTTAGGATGAATTGCTGCTTTCATTACCTTTCACCTCTTTCCGCCCTGAGCCTCAAGCGGACCCAGAGTAAATGGCACAACTTCAGAGATTATAACACGGCCTAATGCCGGTTGCAATCCATTATTATCAAGAGGTGATTAGGCGTTTGGGACGTGCCATTCCGGCTGGCGGAACGTGGGTATACGAGCCAATAACAACATCAGGCAGCTCTTCTTCAAAGATTTCAATCATCTGCTTCATTCCCAAAATATCGCCTTGAGCTGGAGGAATCAATTCCAGGTAGCTCTCCGGGTCGATATTCAGATTACGCATTTGAATCAAACGCAGGTCTGTTCTGCGGGCAAACTCGATCATCGCTTCAATCTCTTCCTCACGATCCGTAACACCCGGGAAGATCAAATAGTTAATGGATGTATACACACCCTGTTGAGCCGCATACTTCATCGACTTCTCCACATTGGCAAGCGTATATCCGCGCGGTTTGTAGTATGCATTATAGTGGTCATCGAGTGCACTTATGGTGCTTACACGCATCAAGTCGAGACCAGCATCCACGATACCCCGGATGTGATCATTCAAACCAGCGTTGGTATTAATGTTGATATACCCCATGTCCGTGATCGAACGCACTTCACGAATCGCTTCAATTATCAATTTGGCTTGAGTTGAAGGCTCACCTTCACACCCCTGTCCAAAGCTGATAATGGACTCCGGCGTTTTCAGATGCTCCAGCATAACCTCAACAATCTCGTCCACACGTGGCCGGAAGTTCATCCGAGTCTGCGGGGAAACAAAGCCACTGTCATCCGGCTGTTCGGAAATGCACCCAAAGCAGCCTGCATTACAGGAATACGATACAGGGACTCCGCCTTCCCAACGATTCAGGAACGTATTGGATGATGTCAGACACTCATACCCAAGCGCACAGTTGGACAAATGAGTGTACAGGCGGTTTTCAGGATACTGTTCCGTCAGACGCTTAACTCCGGCACGCACATCATCGCGATCACAGTTCAACGGATTCCATTGATCCGGATGATCGGACATACGGGCAGTGACGTAGAATGCGTCATCTTTCCACACGACAGCCGAATACCCGAACAATGGGAGCTTGTACTCTTTGTCTGTTTTCACATAACCCGGCAAACACAGCCGAGTGAAGCCTTGCGGAAGCAAAGCTCCTACGGCCTGCGTGTCACTCGGGAGAGGCATCATTTCGCCGGTATCCGGATCCATCCCGATGGGACGAGTGCTTGGTAATCCAACAAGTGTTGCACCTTCTGGTAGAGGAATAAGTTCATCCTCCATAATTTCAACGATCATATCTCCACTACGGGCAAGCCCATACAGCGATGGATGATCAAATACATTGCCTTTTTCATCTGCGTATACTAAATACATGATGTTCTCCTCACATCTAATGGGTTAAACCGAACGACGAGTATTATGGTGAATTCAGCAGTATGACTGCCAAATTAGAGTTGATCAAATAATGCTATTTTATGTTGTTGTTGCCGAGGTGGCCGTCTGTCTTGGCGAACGACGAGTTGTCGTGGTCCCCGAATTACTCGTCGGGCTGTTGCCCGCTGCATCAAATGCTGCCAAAAATTCTGCATTCGTTTTGCTGTTGCGCAGTTTTTTCAGGAAGCCTTCCACAAAGTCATGTGAGTCATTCATATTTTTGCGAATGGCCCAGATCGTATCCAGCTCTTCCTTGCTTAGCAGCACTTCTTCCCGACGTGTACCGGAACGACGAATATCGATGGCCGGGAAAATACGGCGTTCTGCCAGTTTGCGGTCCAGATGAAGCTCCATATTGCCCGTACCCTTAAACTCTTCATAGATAATATCATCCATACGTGACCCCGTATCGATTAACGCTGTCGCCAGAATAGTCAGGCTTCCTCCTTCCTCCACATTCCGTGCAGATCCAAAGAAACGTTTTGGACGGTGGAATGCTGCAGGATCAATACCACCACTAAGTGTTCGGCCGGATGGCGGGATAACCAGGTTGTATGCGCGAGCAAGACGTGTAATGCTGTCCAGCAGAATAACTACATCCTTTTTGGCCTCAACCAGACGAAGAGCACGCTCTAACACCAATTCCGCAACCTTGATATGATTTTCAGGCAACTCATCGAATGTAGAAGCCACAACTTCCCCTTTAACCGAACGAGACATATCCGTCACTTCCTCCGGACGTTCATCAATCAACAGGACAAACAATTCAATTTCTGGGTTGTTGGTTGAAATGCTGTTGGCAATTTCTTTGAGGAGAAGCGTCTTACCTGCTTTGGGAGGTGCTACGATCAATCCGCGCTGTCCCAATCCTACAGGGGCCAGCACATCCATAATGCGTGTGGACAAATGGTTGGGGGATGTTTCGAGAACCAGTTTTTTCTGCGGATACAATGGGGTTAATGCCGGGAAATGAAGTCTTTCCGCAGCCGCTGATGGGTTCTCACCATTCACGGCATTGACTTGCAATAAACCGAAATATCTTTCGTTTTCCTTCGGTGTTCTACATTTGCCTGATACCAGGTCACCTGTCCTGAGGTCAAACTTACGAATCTGTGAGGCAGAAATATAAATGTCCTCGGTGCTAGGGAGGTAGTTAATCGGGCGAAGAAATCCGTAACCCTCGGGCAAAATTTCAAGCACACCCTGCATAAACATCAAACCACTCTGTTCAGCCTGAGCCCGAAGTATGGCAAAGATCAATTCTTTCTTCTTCAGTGTGCCGTAGTAGGGAATCTGATATTTTTTGGCCAGTTTGTAGAGGTCCGTTAGTTTCATTTCTTCCAAATCGGAAATTTGTAGATCCATATAATAACCACCTATTCAATTAATAAGTCCGTGAAATGGATAGTTTCGCTTGATGATCCGGCTATGGAGAACAGCATAATTCTGCTCTGCTGCATTCTCTTCTGTCCATTGTACGGAATGTAACCGTTATAATGCAAATACTTGTCGTTGAGTGTAAGTTACCGGGCGGGATGACCAACATACAGTGCTATCCGCTTGTGAGTGAATACATAATTCACGAGGCTTTCGATCCGGGTACCAGGCAAGGAGCACAGACAAACCGGGGTTTGGGGAAAAGGAATGATGTCAGTTCTTACAGCCATATGATATTTGATCCAAAAAAAGACCCTCCGGGTAAGGAAAAAGAACTATTTCATCTTATCCCGGAGAGGCTGAGAACTCTATTAGAATAGGTTTACCCAATTGTTGTAAAGATATGCAGTTCTGTCAAAATAATAACGGCAAGTCACCAATCCTGAATATGCCTAATTCATTACTCGGTCTCACGCCATACATCTGCACCAAGCATTCGCAGATTCGTAACAAGATGGTCATAGCCACGATCGATAAATTCGACGCCTGTCACTTCAGTCACACCTTCACTAACTGTAAGACCGGCGATGACCAGCGCTGCACCGGCACGAAGATCAGATGCTTTTACCTTGGCCGCATTCAGTGCGCCGCCCTCGATAATGGCTGAACGACCTTCTACGCGAATTTTGGCACCCATACGCACCAGCTCTGGAACGTGCTTAAATCGGTTACTGTAAACAAAATCACTCAGAACACTTACACCTGTTGCTTGAGTTAGTACACTTGTCATTGGAGACTGCAAATCGGTTGGAAAGCCAGGATACACGAGCGCTTTAACATCCACATGGCTGTATGAAGGTTGTCCAATGACACGAATACTTTCGTCCAGTTCTTCAATGCCCACGCCCATCTCCAGCAGTTTGGCCGTCAAAGCCTCCAGGTGTTTCGGAATGACGTTGTCAATCAGAACATTACCACGCGTTGCCGCTGCAGCAATCATATACGTACCCGCCTGTATGCGGTCCGGAATGATGGAATGACGGCAGCCCTTGAGCTCCGACACACCCTCAATGCGGATGGTTTCAGTACCTGCGCCTTTAATGCTGGCACCCATTGAATTCAAAAGTGTTGCTACATCTATAATCTCAGGCTCTTTAGCCGCGTTTTCGATAATTGTAGAGCCTTTGGCACGAGTTGCCGCCAGCATAATGTTAATGGTTGCACCTACACTGCTTACATCCAGGTAAATCTTTGCTCCGCGCAGCTCTTTGGCATGCAAATGAATGGAGCCGTGTTCATTTGTTACTGTTGCGCCAAGCGCTTCAAAACCTTTGATGTGTTGATCAATCGGACGAGGCTCAAAGTTACAGCCCCCAGGTAAACCAATTGTTGCTTCTTTGAACCGCCCAAGCAATGCTCCCATCATATAATACGAAGCACGCAGCTTCTTCACTGGTCCATTGGGCATGGGTATGGATTTGATATCGGAAGGATCAATCTTCATCTGACTGCCTTCCCAAACTACACGAGCTCCGAGTTCCTCCAAAATTTCCGCATAAACCGCCACATCACTCAAAAGCGGCAGGTTGTCCAGCACGACCTCTGATTCGGCAAGCAATGCTGCAGGAATAAGCGCAATGGCGCTGTTCTTGGCGCCGCTTATGGTTACAGTCCCCTGTAACGGACGTCCGCCACTAATCATCAATTTTTCCATAAAGCTTAATGTCCCCCTACGTGTTTTGCAGCCGAATAACGGCATTACCTGCTGATGGCTTCCTACGTGAAATAAGGTGTGAAAATGGAAAGACACCGGCTAGGCGGTGTTCTTTCCACTTCACAGTATGGAACTGGTAAAGATAAATTACGCTTTGTTGTTGGAACCAAACTCGCGGATTTTACCTTTAACGGTTTCTTTGATTGCATCACGGCCTGGTACGATGAACGTACGTGGATCGTAAGCATCTGGTTTAGCTGCAAGCACTTCGCGAACCACTTTGGAGAAAGCAATTTGGTTCTCTGTGTTTACGTTGATTTTGGAAGTACCCAGGGAAATGGCTTTGTCGATGTCGTGTTTAGGAATGCCTGTACCACCGTGCAATACGAGTGGAACTTGTACCGCGTCACGAACTTCTTCCATTTCTTTGAAGCCCAGGTTAGGCTCGCCGTGGTAAGGACCATGAACGGAACCAAGAGCTGGTGCCAATGTGTCGATACCTGTTTCTTTCACGATGCGAACACACTCTTCGAGGTCAGCGTACATGATGCCGCCGATTACGTCGTCTTCTTGTCCGCCAACTGTACCTACTTCGGCTTCAACAGAAACGCCTTTAGCGTGTGCATATTCAACGACCTTTTTAGTCATTTCGATGTTTTCGTCGATTGGGTGGTGGGAACCGTCGATCATAACGGATGTAAATCCGGCATCGATCGCTTCTTTACACTTGTCGAAGCTGGAACCGTGGTCCAGGTGAATAGCAACCGGAACGGTAATTTTCATGTCATGAATGAGTCCTTCTACCATTTTAACTACAGTGTAGAAGCCGCCCATGTGACGTGCTGCACCTTCGGATACACCCAGGATTACTGGGGATTTTTCTTCTTCAGCAGCACCCAGAATGGCTTGAGTCCACTCAAGGTTATTGATGTTGTATTGACCTACTGCATATTTTCCTTCAAGCGCTTTGTTCAACATGTCTGTCATAGATACTAATGGCATGGTTTCAATCCTCCTAGGGGTTTGGGTTGTGTCTATGGTTTTTAGCCGAAATCACATACGGGCTTATTATACCACATCCCATGTCAAATACTAAACAAGCATTTGCAAAAATGCTGTGCTTTGCAGCACAGTTTTCATAGATAGCGCATGAAGCCGCTCCCATTTTCAATATTCCCTCGTTAATTGGCCGAAATACCCATAACCCCCAAGAAGTACACACCCGTTTCATACAGACAAAAAAATCCTGCAATCACAGGATTCAGCTGCACCTATTGGCCGTGTCATTACGAAGCTGCATGTTGACCGCCACACGCATTTCATCGATATCAAAAGGTTTCGTGAAATGCATTAGCGCACCGAGATCAGTCGCTTCCTTGATCATGTCCAGCTCACCATATGCTGTCATCATGATAACTTTGATATCGGGATCAATCTCCTTAATATGTTTCAAAATTTCAAGGCCATCCATGCCAGGAATCTTCATATCAAGCAACACCAGATCAGGCTTATCGTTGTTCACAATCTCCAGTGCGATCTTGCCATTGGGTGCCTGGAACGTGTTATATCCTTCACTGCTGAACACTTCCATTAAGAGGATCCGAATCCCGTTCTGGTCATCAACGATTAACACTTTTTTATTTTCCACTCTGTAACCTCCTGGATTTAGGAAAGCATGTATGTCTCCGAATCTGGATAACTATCCCATAGTCGTCATGATAAGTATTCTACCCTTCCCATTAAAATCCTGCCCCACACACAAATTACAGCTAAACATTTTATCTCCTCTCCGCTTGAGGGAAACCTATTATAAAATCAAAAGAGGGATGCTCACCGCACTAGCCTGTAATCCCAGGCTATCGGCAAACACCCCTCTTTATCATCGGGTTAATTCTATATTATTTTTCCGCATTCTCCAAAGAAGCTTTTACGAATTCACGGAACAATGGCTGTGGACGGTTCGGACGGGAAGTAAATTCCGGATGGAATTGTACAGCCAGGAACCAAGGATGTCCCGGAAGTTCCACGATCTCAACCAGACGACCATCCGGAGATGTACCGGAGATGACCAGACCTGCTTTTTCAATCGCTTCACGGTACTCATTGTTGAACTCATACCGGTGACGGTGTCTCTCATACACCAGCTCGTCATCATAACAAGCCATTGCCAAAGAACCTTCTTGCAGCTTACAAGGATAGAGACCCAGACGCATCGTACCGCCCAGATTCTCAATATCTTTTTGTTCTGGAAGCAGATCGATTACCGGGAATTCGGTAGCCGGATTAATCTCGGAGCTGTTCGCACCATTCAGACCCACAATGGAACGTGCATACTCGATTACGGATACCTGCATACCCAGGCAAATACCGAAGAACGGAATGTTCTTCTCACGGGCATAACGGATCGCCGACACTTTTCCTTCAATACCACGATCTCCGAAACCACCAGGAACAAGGATACCGCCAACGCCGTGCAGCAGATCGCCTACGTTCTCATCCGTGATATCTTCAGAATGGATCCAACGGATCTTCACATCTGCATTGGATGCAAATCCTGCATGCGACAGGGATTCAACAACACTTAGATAAGCATCGTGCAATGCTACATATTTACCTACGATTGCAATCTCAACCGTACGCTCCAATTTGCTGATGCGGTCAACCAGCCCTTCCCACTCGCTCATGTCCGGTGCAGGAGTGGTCAGTTTCAGGTGATTTACCACGATTTCATCCAAACCTTCTTCACGTAGGTTCAAAGGTACTTCATACAATGTATCCGCATCGCGACATTCAACTACGGCGTTCTCATCGATGTCACAGAAGAGAGCGATTTTGGCTTTCATGTCTTTGGATAGCTCGTACTCTGTACGGCATACAATAACGTTCGGCTGAATTCCGATGCTGCGCAATTCCTTCACGCTGTGCTGGGTTGGTTTTGTTTTCACTTCACCAGCTGCCTTGATGTAAGGGATCAGCGTTACATGGATGTACATTACGTTGTCACGGCCCACATCACTCTTGATTTGACGAATAGCTTCCAGGAAAGGCAAGCTCTCGATATCGCCTACTGTTCCGCCAATCTCCGTAATAACAACGTCCGAACCCGCTTCACGTCCAGCTCGGAAAACGCGCTCCTTGATTTCGTTCGTAATGTGCGGGATAACTTGTACCGTACCGCCCAGATACTCTCCGCGCCGCTCTTTGCTGATAACGGAGGAATACACTTTACCGGTCGTGACGTTGCTGTTTTTGGAGAGGTTGATATCGATAAAACGTTCGTAGTGACCAAGGTCCAAATCCGTTTCCGCGCCATCATCGGTTACAAAAACCTCACCATGTTGATAAGGACTCATTGTTCCCGGGTCGATGTTGATGTATGGATCAAATTTTTGAATGGTTACCTTGAGACCTCTGTTCTTCAGCAGTCTGCCCAACGAGGCAGCGGTGATCCCTTTACCCAGGGAAGACACAACTCCGCCCGTCACGAAAATATACTTTGTCACTGTTATTACCCTCCTAATATAAATACAGAAATTCAGGCGATATATGGTGTTATCGTAACCCGTTTCCCAGGTAATCATCGTTAAAAAGAGCAATGGCAGAAATTCCCTGCATCTGCGAACTGCTCTTTTGCGCGAAGACCATGTGTACAAACTTGCTCTACAGCTAAGAATGGTGCAAATTTTCCGAAAGCCATTCATCCATGCCTGTCCCCAAAAATGGTATCAAGCCATCTCTTGCTGACGTTTTTTTATATACAAAAAATGGGCCACGGATGTTTGGCCGGGAGCGTGCGGAAATCAATCATTTTGCAATATTCTGCCTCTAAAAATACAAAAAAAAGTACTCCCGCAGGACGGGGCACTTTTTTATAAAAAACATAAATATATTCTCGCTCATTCATAAGCCCATGCAATAGTTTACCCGTTCCCCCGTGCGCTGTCAAGGCTGACTATCTGGGGGAAACAGGTAAATTATCGACATCAAAAATGACGGTTACTTATCGGAATCGTCGTCAAATTCATCCTCGTCTTCGGACTCATCTTCATCGTCTTCATCGAGGTCTTCTTCTTCCAAATCGTCATCTTCAACCAGAACTTCTTCATCGCTGTCATCTTCATCAAAGATGACATCATCGTCGTCGTCATCGTCGTCATCGTCATCGTCATCTTGATCATCATCTGCATTGTCGAAGTCTTCGTCGCTGTTGTAGCTGTCTTCCTCTTCGCCAAAGTCCTCATCTTCCAGATCATCATCTTCATCGTTGATGATACGCGGACGCTTCGCACCTGTCATGGAATCTTCTGTTCCACCAACTGGATACCAGCGTTTCAATCCCCAAAGACTTGTACCGACACAGGCAAAACGGCCATCGATATTGATCTCGGTATATAGCTGGGCGATAAACTCGTTGATTTCTTCATCAGTCATTCCGCGCTGTTTTGCTACCTCATTCATCAAATCACGGTAGTAGTACGGCGTATTGGCCGCTTTCAGCACCATAAAGGCGAGGTCAACCAAAGGAATCTCTCTTACCTTTTCTTTATCAATTTTCAAATTGAGCGAGGTACTCACTGACAGACACTTCCTCTCACACATAATTCACTTTATATCCCTACGAGCTGGACCGTTACGTATAACATATCCATTAACAAACCTAAGTAAAACCTATTTAGCGGTAAAAAGCAAGTTTTTATGTAGGCATGAGATACAAATTCGGAACACTTCACTTCCTATTGGCAACGATCCCCTTTCTGTAAAAGTGAGTGAACATTGAAAAAGACGGAGTCCCCTCCGCCTTCTGACTGTATACCCTTGAAGGATTGCTCCTTACCAGGGTCCCCGCAAGAGCCCTCTCGCCCTCCATTCATCATATGTCCCTGCGCCCGTTTTGACACGGAGAGAACGTCTTTTTGTAAAAAAAGGGCAAGTTCCCCATGCGGCGGGATGAATGCATTCATAGAATACCTCAGCATGTTCATCCCGAAGGGGGCAGCCCATAATGGACTATACTGGTTTTTTGCATCAATTAGTTGAAGGAATGCAGCGTCCTGAACCGGAACAGGCAGGGCGGTACCTGATCCGGTTCGCCAAACCAGGACAATATGAAGCCTGTCTGCTTGAGCTCTCGCGGATGCGGAATGAGTATACCCACCTTGGAATGGTGCGCTCTTCACGGCTGGCTCGTTCCATTATTGCTCCAGTACATTGTCCGGAGGAATTGAAACAATACAGCGACGAGATTACAGTGGAGGAAGATGTGCAGATCTCGCTTCATGCAACGGCACTTCACAATAAACCGGCCACAGTACAAGGAGTTCCATGGGGAGTTAAACAGATTCGTGCCCCCAAAGTGTGGTCCGTCTCTACAGGACACCGGGTCAAAATTGGTGTGATTGACACAGGGGCCGACTATCAACATCCCGACCTTCGATACTCCCTGGCACGTGGGATCAATCTGTTAAACCGGAGTATGCTTCCCCATGATGACAACGGCCACGGTACCCACATTGCGGGAACGATCGCTGCAGCCAATAGCATGGAAGGCATGATTGGCGTAGCTCCGCGCTCTCTGATCTATCCGGTCAAGGCGTTTGACCATAACGGTTCAGCCTACGTATCCGATATTGTACTGGGGATCGACTGGTGTGTGCGTAACCGGGTCGATATTATCAATATGAGTTTCGGCATGAAGACCCGCAGCAAGGCTCTCCTTGATGTGGTTAATCGGGCATATCAAGCCGGTATTGTCATTGTGGCCTCGTCAGGAAACGACGGCAAACGGCGAAGCATTGATTATCCTGCACGTTATCCGCAGACCATTTCCGTAGGGGCCACCGACAAGAATCGGCGAATTGCTTCCTTTAGTAATCGCGGTGCATACGTCGATGTCTATGCACCCGGCGACAAAATCGTCTCTTCCTGGGTGCAGGGCAAGCACCATGAGATGAGTGGTACATCCATGGCAACGTCCCATGTGAGCGGCGCCATTGCGCTGCTGCTCGCGAAGCATCCGGGTCTCTCGCCTGGCGAGATCAAGATGCTTGTCAAGCGTGCAACCGTACCACTGCGCGCACGCAAGTCCACCACCGCAAAGAGCAAAATACGCGGTGGAGAGATTGACGCCCTCCGGCTGATGCAGGAGGGCGGCGGGTAACGGGCAGCTGCAGCCAATGGCAGGCTGGCCTGCCCTGGTGCCCGGGTGGTCCGCCACTGAAATGGCGGGATTGACCACCGGGCACAGCAAAAAGTCTCCATGTCCACGCTGCAATTGCAGGCGTGATGCATGGAGACTTTTTGCCACTCGCCGAGCGGCAGGTGCGCCGCTTGGTCTCGGGGTTACATTTTGTCCGGTGCGGATACGCCCACCAGACGGAGCGCTGTCGCGATGACGGTGCGCACTGCACCAATCAGCGCCAGACGCGCTTGGGTCTGACCCGCGTCTTCTGTAATGACGCGTTCAGCACGGTAATAGCTGTGGAACAGCGATGCCAACTCATATACATAACGGATAATGCGGTGAGGCGCATATCCGGTAGCAGCTGCGGCAATCTCTTCAGGCAGCTCGCCCATTTTGCGAAGAAGATCGAATTCATGTTCCGTTGTCAGCTTGGACAGATCAATCTGCGCCAGTGGCAGCAGCTCGATGCCCTGCTCTTCGGCTTGACGGTATACACTGCATACACGGGCATGTGCATATTGTACATAAAACACCGGATTTTCATTAGACGTCGAAATTGCGAGGTCCATATCAAAGTCCAAATGGGAATCCATACTGCGCATGGTGAAGAAGTACCGGATCGCATCAATGCCTACTTCATCCATCAGATCCTCCATCGTTACCGCCTTACCGGTACGCTTCGACATCTTCACTTTTTCCCCGTTCTGGAACAAGCTCACCATCTGTGCAATCAGTACCACCAGCTTGGATGGATCGTTGCCCAGTGCTTGCATTGCCGCTTTCATCCGCGGAATATATCCGTGGTGATCGGCTCCCCAAATGTTAATCATTGTGTCATATCCACGGGAATACTTGTCACGGTGATACGCAATATCCGGTGTCAGATAGGTGTACGTACCATCGTTTTTGATCAATACACGTTCCTTGTCATCACCATATTGCATGGTTTTCAGCCAGGTAGCGCCATCTTTCTCATAAATCTCGTCACGATCACGCAATTCGTCCAGAACGCGAAGGACTTCTCCATTGTCATACAACGACGTCTCGCTGAACCAGATGTCGAATTCAACACGGAAGCGATTCAGATCGCGTTTGATCTTGTCCAGCTCTTTCTCCAGACCAAAGTCACGGAAATAAGCGGCGCGGTCACCTGGATGCATCGACAGCAAGCTGTCTCCCTTTTCGGCAACAAGCTGCTTCGCAAACCCTTTGATATCTTCGCCATGGTATCCATCTTCCGGCATCTCGGCATCCTGACCCAGTTCTTGCAAATAACGTGCTTCAATCGAACGTGCCAGATTAAACACCTGATTACCAGCATCGTTAATGTAGTATTCACGCGTTACATCATAGCCGGCGTAATCGAGGATGTTACAAAGTGCATCACCCACAGCTGCTCCGCGGGCATGTCCCAGGTGAAGACTGCCTGTCGGGTTCGCACTGACGAATTCCATCTCGACCTTTCGTCCTTCGCCGACATTGATTCGTCCGTAGTTCTCACCCTGTTCGTGAACAAGTCCAAGCACCGGATAGAGATAACTCTTGTCCAATTTGAAGTTAATGAACCCTGGTCCGGCAATCTCTGCCTTCTCGATTCCGGCTTCTGCAAGGTTCAGGTTTGCAATAATCTCTTCTGCGATCTGACGAGGATTGCGTTTGGCAATCTTGGTCAGCTGCATCGCTGCATTGGTTGCCAGATCCCCGTGCGATTTGTCGCGTGGCACTTCAAGTGTAATAGCTGGCAGTTGTTCCTCTTGTGAAACGATACCGGCAGCTACAACAGCATTGCCGATCGCGGTACTTACCCGTTCGTTAATAGTATCCAATGGATTACGTGTCATGAAATTGGTTCCTCCTGTATGTGCAAACTAATCTCGAAATGTCCGGCTTCTTCCTCAAAGCTGTAAAAGTCATAGCTCCACGCTGCGCGTGCGCTTAATCCCTGTATGGAAAGGTCCAGCTTATGTGTATGCGTGGACAGGGTGAATGACATGTAAGGTGATCGGTAAAAACCTGGGAGCTTGCGATTCATTTCAAACGTTTGCTCCGATTCCACCTCACCATGGCGTATAATCTTGAGCGATTGTCCGCCAAGCTTCAATGTTGTTCGGGTAATACCGCCTTCCGGTCCAGCCTGCGGCTCTTCGTAACGAACGTAGAGCACAGATCCTTTTAACACGGCTTCACCCTTCATTTCCTGCAGCACATCTTCGCCTTCATAACGGCTGTGCAGCCGGATCTGAACCGGTCGCATGTTCGACATGAATGTTAACCTCCAATATATTCGAGGCGGCGCAAAATCGGGCAGGACCGGTGAGAACAGCCCTTCCCGAATTCAAGTACCGCTATACGCGCTAATATTACCGGATAGCTCTCTATCCTACACTCTACTGTATAACTATATCCAGTTCACTCGCTCAATTCAAATCCAAATTCAGAGTTTTTGCTCTGCATCACAAAAAAAGCAGAGCTGCACCCTCAAAGTGCAGCCCTGCTTCGCTACATTATAATAAGATCATACGGAAAGATCAGGTCCATCGAGATTCATACGGAAACGGGCAAGTAGATTCCACCAGCTTGGCACGTACTTGGACCAAACAGCCACAGTAGCGACACGTGGTGCCGTATTGCAGTGCCGGGCAGTCTGCACACGAGGATAGCCGCTGCGCATACTCCTCATCCGGTACCACAGGACGTGAACGTGAGGCCATTTCCACCAGTCGAGCCATTTTGGATTCACTGATGTTTACAGCATGCTGATCACTACATCCCTTGCAATGCTCTTGCCTTGTCACAAAACGACTTGAACCGGATGTACTCATCGCATTACCCTTGGACGGCAATAACACCTACGGATGCAGGCGGCAGAACGAAGCGCAGCTCCTGATTAGCAAGGGTAACACCCTTCCATTCAACAGGCTCCACCCGGCTCGGATCTTCAAACGTATTGAATGCACCAAAATCGGCATGATGCAAAATTCGTCCCGACACCGAAGATGACTCCACAGCTTCAAGTTGGCATACCACTTCCAGTTCATCCGTGTGACTCAAATTGCATGCGGTTACATGGATAACTCTATCCTTACTGCGGGAAGCGGACAAACTAAGCTGAGGAATGGTGTCTTCCCCGAGAGTGTATCCAGGACTCTCATAGTTTAGTTCCAATCGCTGTGCGTCCATATGAACCTGATACATATCAAACACATGGTACGTTGGCGTGAGAAGCATACGCTCACCTTCTGTCAACACCAATGCCTGCAGAACGTTAACGATCTGTGCCAGGTTGGCCATTTGCACCCGTTTATTGTAGCGATTGAACAGATTCAGGTTAATGCCCGCCACAAGCGCATCCCTCATCGTATTTTGCTGGTACAGGAATCCTGGATTTGTTCCCGGTTCTACGTTATACCAAGTTCCCCACTCATCAATAATGAGTCCCACTTTGCAATCCGGATCATATTTATCCATAATTTCGGAATGCTTCACGATCAGTTCTTCCATATGCAATGTACGCTTCAGGGTCTGAAACCAGGCTTGATCGTCAAATCCTGTAGACTCCCCTTTGTCCTGCCATACACCCGTTGGCAATGTATAATAATGAAGACTCAATCCATTCATATGCTGCCCTGCTTCACGCATCAATACTTCGGTCCAATGATAATTATCCTCGTTGGGGCCACAGGCGATTTTGTAAATCTGATTATCGGAGTAATTGCGTACGTATGTAGCATATCGGCGATACTCATCCGCATAGTATTCTGCACGCATGTTGCCGCCGCATCCCCAGTTCTCATTTCCTACACCGAAATAAGTCAGCTTCCAGGGCTGCTCCCTGCCATTTTCCTTCCGCCAGTTTGCCATGGGTGATTCTCCGTCAAACGTAATGTATTCAACCCACTGCTGCATTTCATGCACCGTACCGCTGCCCACATTGCCACTGATGTAAGGCTCGGTTCCCAGCAGCTCACATAATCTCAGAAATTCATGCGTACCAAAATGGTTGTTCTCTTCCACACCACCCCAGTTTGTGTTAATCATGCGTGCACGTTCACTCAGCGGGCCCACGCCATCTTTCCAGTGATACTCATCGGCAAAACATCCCCCAGGCCAGCGCAGCACAGGAATATTAAGCTTTTGCAGCGCCGTCAAGACATCATTCCGGATCCCTTCCGTATTTGGAATGGGTGAGTCCTTTCCCACCCATAACCCTTCGTAAATGCAACGCCCCAAGTGCTCGGAGAAGTGTCCGTAAATATTGCGGTTTATTAATCCTTGTTCTGAATTGGCTTTTAAAATAACATCTACCATCATTTCAACCTCCCAAAAACTGTTGTTATCGCTTACATTAACTTGTTTTTGAACAGGTTTCAACCGTTTTTATTCAGACGAAAACAAGCCCTTCCTGACAAATAGTTCTAGGAAAGGGCTTGTTTCTAGCTGCATAGGCCAATAGACAATAAATAACCAATATTGGTCCTCTTTGTGCCTGAATTTATCATATTGTTATTTCAAATAAAGTGTCGTTTCACCCTACTCTCCGGGCAATAAGAATTTTTGTTTCCACGTGCTTCCTCCGTTGGTTGTTTCATAAATCGTAGGGGACTCATTGCTTGTAACGACAAGCCATCCGGTTTTGACGGAGGGAAACGAGATTCGGGAACTGTAGCCCGTTCCATCCAAGTCTGCATTTTTCCACGTGGAACCAGCGTCGTAAGAGCGCCCAATACCCACTTTGCCTGCTGCGGGAGACCCGCCTGAAAGGTATGCAGTCTGGTTTCCGATCAATGCCATATTCCCAGGATGTCCACCGGGATCAGCCGGTCCTTTACCTTTACCCAGGCTATTTCCACCAGGTGCAGGGCCTCCACCTGCTGTCGACTGGGCAAACACCTGCCGCCAGTTTCTGCCTTCATTCCCGCTTGCATAGAGAGAATAGGATTGTTGCGACATACCTGCATCACCATATAAGACAGCCCATACCTGTTTCCCGTTTGCATATAGGTCTGCCCCGTTCCATGCAGCAGAAACGATTCGGAGAGAGGTTGTCCAGTTCTTGCCTCCATCCGAAGTCCAGAGCAAGTGATAGCCTGAGCCAGGCACGACTACAACGGCATACCCTTGTTTATCTGTTGCGAAAGCTACTGATCGCGTATTCGCCGGAGTGTTGATTTTAGTCCAGGTCAATCCGCCGTCCTGTGTCCGATACGCTCCATTGTAGGTGTAGCCGTAGCCTTCATTTTTGTTTTTAAAATCAATTCGCTTGAACTGAATGCCAGGAGTATCAAGCCGCTTCCAGTGTGATCCACCATCGGTTGTGCGAATAAAGTATGTCTTGGCTGAATCTTTCATTTGCGCAAGAGCAAATCCGTTCACATTATTAGGAAAATCAAGCTGTGTGAACTGCCATTGCCCGGTATAGATGGACTGCCATGTACACCCTGCATTCGAGGTGCCGATGAGGAAACCCTCTCCGGCTGCCCGGCCAGTTGTGTTGTTAAGGAAATCAATGTCAGTAAACTGCAGTTGCTGATCTTCCACACCGCTGCCCTCGTTCAATGTAGCAGACAATCCGTGATCTCCACTTCCGCATGTCGGGGAAGATGCTGAACTTGCACCTGACTGCATATGTACCGGTCCCAGTCCCCAAGCCATTGTTAACGATAATGCCAGTGCGCCAATCCGTTTCCATGTCGTTGTACTCTTGGTTGTCATCGCGACACCTCCTTCTATGTTTTTACCCGATTATGCGAGTTCTAACGTAACAATCTGTTTATCCTGAGTGACATTATTGCAATAAAAAAACCACCCACACCCATGATTGGTATCCATAGGTACAGGCGGTCCTTCTCAAAACGTTGTTTGATCTAAGTTAAACCGAAATTGTCTCAATAGCAATAATAACAAAACTGATACTTAAAAACAGGCAAAATCCGAAATGCAGTTTGTTATACTTAAATTCCCGAATACTATATGCAGCGAAAAGGATCGCTAGATTAACCAATATGAAAGATAAATTAAAGAATACTGTCATCATTAATATTAGATTGATTATAAATATCATAAGTACCACACTAAACCACTTGGGAACCATACTCAAATGAGCCCGAATCGCATTCATAAATATCCACCTTCCTCTATTCCCATATTATACAGAATTATCCCTCATAATTGCATCAAATCTACAACAAATGGTATTGTCATGGGAACAAATGTACTATAATTGCTCTTATGGACTTTAAATCATGGTGGATGTTTTCATGACACGGCGCAGATTCCCAAAAGGGAGTGACGTCGAAGGTCAAACTTGTGGCGTTGCTTGATGTAATCCGGTAGATTGCTGCCATTCTCAGTCTAGCACTGAGTGTACAAAGGCTATACCGCTGGTTGCGTAAAAAGTTGCGTAACAAGCAAAAACCCACCTCATAGGTAGGAGCATGACGGTGGGGTTCGCTTGAACTAAGCTATGAAGTTTAAAGGGCGCCGTGGCGATCCACAGCCTTCTAAACCTAGAGTCTTTGTTGCTACCAATGACAAAGGCTCTTTTTGCCGTATATGGCTGAACCAGAACACCCTGGCTGATGTTCCAATGAAGTCAACTTCAACTTGGCTGTTACTTCACGAATCCAAGCAGCATTTCACGGATCATCTTCGCAGCGACAATCTGTGTTTGTTGTGTTGGATCATAGATCGGCGCTACTTCAACCAGGTCGCAGCCGACTACATTTACATCAGAAGCTGCAATCATGTGAACGGCTTCCAGCAGTTCTTTGGATGTAATGCCACCCGCTTCTGCTGTACCTGTTCCCGGTGCTGCGGACGGATCAAGCACGTCGATGTCGATGGTTACGTACACCGGACGGTTGCCCATTTTTGGAAGGGCTTCTTTCATCGGAGCTGCCACTTCAAATGGATAGAAGTTAATGTTCTCCCGTCCATATTGGAACTCCTCACGGGAGCCGGAACGGATTCCGAACTGATAAATATTTTTGCCGCCCATCAGCTCGGCTGCTTTGCGCACTGGCGTCGAGTGGGACAATGGCTCGCCTTCATAATGTTCACGAAGGTCCGCGTGGGCATCAATATGAATCAGGATAAGGTCCGGGTATTTTTTGTACATTTGTTGGATGACCGGCCAAGTAACCAGATGCTCTCCACCGAGGCCAATCGGGAATTTGTCGTCAGCCAGCAGGCTGCCGATGTATTCACTGATCACTTCAAGGCTGCGTCCTGCGTTACCGAAAGGCAGAAGCAAGTCTCCTGCATCAAAGTATGTCATATCGACAATGCTTTTATCGAGGTATGGGCTGTACTCTTCTAGTCCAACCGATGCCTGACGGATATGGGAAGGACCGAACCGGGAACCCGGACGGAAGCTGACAGTGTAGTCCATCGGCATCCCATAGATGACCGCTTTGGAATTCTCATAATCCTCAGAACTGCAAATAAATACGTTACCAGAATAAGCTTGATCCAATTTCATGAATGATTTCCCCTTTATTTCGTTAAGTCTTCCACGAATTTAGGAAGTACAAAGGCTGCCTTGTGCAAACGTGGTGAGTAATATTTGGTATCCATCTCTGGAATTTGGGTCTCGTCCACTTCAAGTGGATCATATTTTTTGCTGCCCATTGTAAATGTCCACAGACCACTTGGGTAAGTTGGAATGTTACAGCCGTATACGTGTACGATGGGGAAGATCTCTTTAACATCCTTGTTTACCTTTTGAATCAAATCCGCCTTGAACCAAGGGTTATCGGTTTGAGCAACGAAGATGCCGTCTTCTTTCAGCGCTTCATGGATACCCTGGTAAAAACCACGCTCAAACAGTGGAGCAGCCGGGCCTACAGGCTCCGTGGAATCCACGATGATTACATCGTATTCATTTTTATGTTCAATAATATGCATATAGCCGTCATTGACGAGCACTTCAACATTGGGCTCGTCCAGTTTGCCGGCAATTTCAGGCAAATATTTTTTGGAATATTCAATGACTTTACCGTCGATTTCGACCAGAACTGCTTTTTCTACTGCAGCATGCTTAATGACTTCACGAATGACCCCGCCATCGCCGCCACCTACAACCAAAACTTTTTTCGGATTCGGGTGAGTGTTCAGCGCAGGGTGAGCAGCCATCTCATGATAAACGAATTCGTCTTTCACCGTAGTCATTACCATGCCGTCGAGCAGCAACATGTTCCCGAATTCCTCGGTTTCTACCATGGCCAAATCTTGAAAGTCCGTCTTTTCGCTTACATATGTCTGCTTAATCTTCGCGGTGATCCCGAATGCCGGGGTCTGCTTCTCCGTGAACCATAATTCCATGATCTCTACCTTCTTTCCGTAAAGTTAATGATCAGCCGTACCCAGCATAGCACTTGTGCCCGCCGGTTCACCCAAGCACTCCAGCGTCATGGCGCCATTTAGCGTTATGGTTGCTGGCCGCGGAAAGATCCGCGTTTCACTTCATTATATAGATTAAACTTGACCAGAACGTGCGAAGCGTTTGATTGAATCAACAAATCAATGACGATTGATGCTGTTCGTTCTTCCGTGCCTTATTGTATGTTGTGCCAAACTGTACCTTTTCATTACCTTTTGCATTATACGCGATAGATGTTTATACTGCAAAACGGTTTTTACTGCATCAATGCTACATTTTAAACTGTTCGGCAGAAGACTGAATATCCCTGTCAATGAAACCCCATACTGGGAATAAAAGATAGAAAGGAGCCCGTTCCATGACCCAAACTCGCCAGAAGACCCGCAAACGCGGGTTCCGTTTATTCAAATGGATTAAAAGCCTCTCCCTGCTCGCTGTTCTTGTGATGATCGCCACTGTTGCAGGATTGGTCTATCTATATGCTACCAGCCTGCCCCTGGCCGATTCGGATCGCAACTCCAGGCTGCTCGATAGCCAGGGTGAGGTCATTGCTACCTTTTCTGCAGGCGGCAAAGATTCCGTACCCGTGCTGCTGACAGATATCTCACCAGACCTGATTAACGCTACACTGGCTGTCGAGGATCGCAAATTTTATAACCATTATGGCTTCGACATTCAAGGAATGGGACGAGCTGTGCTCGTTAACCTGGAACATATGGAGATGTCTCAAGGAGCCAGCACCCTCACACAGCAGCTTGCGCGTAATCTGTATCTCTCCCATGAGAAGACATGGACTCGGAAGGCAAAAGAGGCGATGTACACCGCACAGCTTGAAATGAAATACAGCAAGGAAGAAATTCTTCAAATGTACCTCAATGAAATTTATTATGGTCATGGTGCTTACGGGATTGAAGCTGCTTCTCGCATGTATTTTGGCAAATCAGCCAAACAACTGGATTTGGCGGAAAGCGCCATGCTTGCAGGCATTCCGAAGGGTCCAACCTACTACTCTCCATATAACCATATGAAGAATGCGAAGGATCGGCAAAAGATTGTACTTGCCGCTATGGTCGATATCGGTAAAATAACAAAAGCCGAAGCAGACAAGGCCTATGAGCAAATGCTCTCCTTCAAGCCAGAAAGTGAACGAAAAACGGTAGAAAGTGCTCCCTATTTCCGGGACTACATCCGCAGCCTGGCAGTTAAGGAGCTGGGCATTAGCGAAGCGATGCTGGACCACGGGGGACTAAATATATACACCACACTGGATCTGCGTGTGCAAAAGGCTGCTGAAGACGCCGTAGCCAAAGGCATGGACCCTAAAGGCGAGCTGGAGACGGCCATTGTGTCCATAGACCCTCGCACTGGATATATCAAGGCAATGGTAGGCGGCAAAAATTATCGCACCAATCAGATCAACCATGTACTGGCGACAACACGTCAGCCAGGGTCGGCATTTAAACCAATTATGTATCTGGCTGCGCTGGAATCCAAACAGCTGACCAGTGCATCCATCTTCAATAGCGAACCAACTTTGTTCCACTATGACAATGACCGTAAAACCTACAAACCTGGCAATTTTGGTGACAAATATCTGGGGGAAATTGATTTAAGGCAGGCAATTGCCGCCTCGGACAACATCTATGCGGTGAACACGATCATGCAGATCGGACCTGAGCAGGTCGTGGACATGGCTAAAAACCTGGGCATTACCAGCAAACTGAGTGCTGTCCCCTCTCTCGCTCTGGGCACCTCACCCGTGAGTCCATTGGAAATGGCCTCAGCCTTTTCTGTTATCGCTGCAGGCGGACAACGAACACCTCCTGTTGCCATCCTGCAAGTGACAGATGCGGCAGGACGTGTAATTTACGAAGCACCACAAACCAAGGCTGAAAAAGTAGTAGAACCTGCTGCCGCTTATGTTTTAACACGTTTAATGGAAAGTGTTTTCGAGAATGGTGGTACAGGGAATCGGGTAGCTACAACCATTAAGCGTCCGGTTGCCGGCAAAACAGGCACGACCAATACCGATGCCTGGATGGTCGGCTTCACTCCCGAGCTCTCCACTGCCGTATGGGTTGGTTATGATCAGGGCAAAGCCATTTCCACTTCGGATGGCCGCCGTGCAGCACCGATGTTTGCCCAATTTACAGAGCAGGCTCTTGCGAGTGTGCCGCCGAAGATTTTCCCTGTCCCTGATCATGTGGTCAGCGTGTATATCGACCCGGAATCCGGCAAATTGGCAGGCAACGGCTGTGAAGAGAAGCGGCTTGAAGTATTCATTGATGGCACAGAGCCAACAGAAACCTGCCGCGGCACAACAGATGGGACAGATTCCGAGAAGGACGATGGCAGCCGTCAAGCAGAGAATCAACAAGGAATACAGGAAGAGAAGCATTCGTGGTGGAAGGACTTCAAACGCTGGTGGGTAGAATGACGCAAATACGTAATGACTTAGTTGCGTCACTATAATATTGGGTTGGGTCACCTCTAACTCACTCGTACATTCCGTTGTGTACGACTCATTCAGTTCTTTCCCCACCTATAAAACAAAAGCCCCAAACCGATATTTTCGGTTATGGGGCTTTTCATGTTCTTTTTGGGTGAAACAGCATGAACACAGTAATCAGGCGAGCGCTTCTTTCAATTCATCCGGAGAAGCATTCCACCACTCTTCGTTGTGTGTAACCAGCAACTTTTTGAGGGCAGCACGGTCTTCTGGACCAAGTTCATCCAGCATGAAACGACGCTTCATCGCATAATCCATCCGGTTCACATGGTCAGCCAGCAGTTTCCATCCGCGTTTTGCCTCTGTATCAATCCACATCTCGCATGCCGTTGCACCGCCATACAATTGACCCTGCTCCGTACGATCCACAGCTACCCATACGAGCCATACCTGGCGTCCGTTAGGTACATCTTCCCGGTTCGTGGAAAACTTGATACCGCGTTCCACCTTGCTCTTTGCGTGCATGGCACCAATATCAATCTTCGCTTCGCCATTGTCAATAATGACCGGTGACAGATTGTTCAGATCAATGGAGCCTGCACCGAAACCTTTGTGTTTGCTTTTGGCACTTACGATATTCAAGGCAATCTGTTTTTTGCCGTTTTGCTCGTTTTGATCCATATTTATAGCCTCCAAGGGTTGATACAAATATTTTAACTAATAATCGTCCCATTGCAAACATATACATGCTGTAGATGCTTGTCAACGGGAGGTATTTAACGATGATTCCACTACGCGCCAAGAGCTGGCTCACTGCATTCCTCGCCCTGTGTGTATTTACCGGAGGCATATGGATCGCTCTGGGCTACACTCGCTCTACGACATCCGACTTGCCAACGCTCGCCCCGGAATTGGGCAAGCCTCCAGGAAAAGTCCAAACTCCGGCACCTCCAGAAAGCGTACAGACACCAACTGCTGAGGTATTCAGCAACCGCGTGGTGGAATATCACATGGATGTGAAGCTGGTAGACGGTAATGTACTGGAGGGAACGCAGACACTTACCTGGACTCATCCGGGGAAGAAAACAGTCAGCGAACTTTATTTTCACCTGTACCCCAACGCATTTTCTTCTTCCGACACGACATTTATGAAAGAATCTGGCGGAAAACTTCGCGGTGATGTGATGCCAACGGACGGCTACGGCTCCATGAACATTACAGAGATGAAAACGGAGGATGGGCTCTCTCTCCTCCATCGAATGCAGTATGTACAGCCGGATGACGGAAACATGAAAGACAAAACGCTCATTAAAGTCAGGCTGCCCAAACCTGTCAAGGGCGGAGAGAGCATTACACTTCACACCCGATTTGAGGTCAAGCTGCCCAAAATTTTTGCCCGCATGGGAACAGCCGAAGACTTTGTTATGGCAGGACAGTGGTTTCCCAAACTTAGCGTATACGAGCCCGCAGGCACGCGAGGACGTACAGCAGAGGGCTGGAATTTGCACCAGTATCATGGCAACTCCGAGTTTTATGCCGATTTTGGCATCTATAGTGTACGTATTCGGGTACCGGAAACATACAAAGTGGCCGCGACCGGATTTCCAACGAAGCAGGCCGTTGTTAAGAACGGCGAGAAGATCTATCAATTCTATGCTGACGATGTGCACGACTTTGCCTGGGCAGCCTCACCCGATTTTGTCTATGCTGAAGAACCCTTCTCTTCTCCAAACGTTCCCGGTGTACGAATCAAGCTTTATCTGGACCCTGCACACCAGGATCTGAAGGAACGTTACTTCTATGCGGCCAAGGCAGCACTCTCCAATTACAGCAAGTGGTTTGGTCCGTACCCTTATTCTACACTTTCCATTGTGGTTCCCCCAAAAACGGGCAATGGAGCAGGCGGCATGGAGTATCCGACCTTAATTACGGCCTTTGGTGCTGATGACACTACGCCAGGTTACGATCTGGAACGCACGGTTGTACACGAGATCGGACATCAGTACTTCTATGGTATGGTTGCCAGCAATGAATTTGAGGAGGCCTGGCTGGATGAAGGGTTCACCTCTTACGCAGAAGACAAACTGATGGAGCAGGAATACGGACTTATTCCGAACCTTCCGGTTCAATCTGGTTTAATCACTTCTCCCGCCTCACTTACACAGGAATCCTGGAAGTTTGATTCCCAGAATCATTACGCAGCCAATGCCTACACAAGGGGCAAGCTCGTCCTGTTAGGCATCGAACAACAAGTGGGGACAAAAACGATGGAACGCATTCTATCGACTTATGTGAAAAAGTACCGGTTCAAACATCCCACGTCAGCCGATTTTCAAAAGGTCGTGGAACAAGTGACCCGTACGTCCTGGACTGAGTATTTTGATCAATACGTATATGGGGATGGCATGGCTGACTTCGCTGTGGAGAACATCGAGATCAAGCCTGTGGAGAAAGACGGTCAGATGTTGTACGAGTCATCGGTTACATTATTGAAGAAAGGCAGCGACTATGAGAAGGTACCTGTTCGCATTGTTTTTGAAGATGGACACATCATCACCAAGGAGTGGGATGGCAGTAATGGGAGAATCACGTACAAGTTAACTTATAGTTCACCTGTATCCTGGGCAATGACCGACCCGTTATATACCGTTGTGTTGGAGAATCGTCATATGAACAACTTTCTGAAGGCAGGGCTGGATGAACCAACCAAATTCCGCTGGAGCATGAGTGCAACCAAAATTATTGAAGCCATATTCGGAGGTCTGTCATGGTGAGGTGGAGACAGTGAAAGCAAAAATACGTGAGGGTTGGTTTCTCGTCCGTCAGCATATGTTCATTGCGGCACTCTTGTTTCTCTATCAACTGGTATGGGGTTATTTCATCTATAGGATGGTACATTCGGCTGTCGTTCCCTTGCTGCTGCGTTATCCGGACCCTGACGCTGGAGAGCTCAGTACGATTCTATTCAAAATGGAAAGCCAGCTCAGTCTGTCTACACATCCCGAGGTACATCGCTATCTCTGGATAATGGGAGCCATGCTGCTGCTTCGCATGCTGCTCACCCCCCTTATCCAGGCAGGGCTGATCTATTCGTTGCAGCACTTCAATCACACAGAAGAACGTATTCCATTTGTACGGGGGATCAAGGTATTATGGAAACCCATGCTGCTGCTGCACTTCATTAAAACGTTATTATTGCTGCTGCCTGCATACTGGCTTGTCCCCAAGCTGTATGGCATCTTCCTGGATGGGTTCCACTCCCTGCAGCTGCTGCTGCCAGGCATTCCATACGTAGCGGGTTGGATCATTTATGGGTGGTTCATACATCATGCGTTGCTTTATATGCAGTTTGGTGTCTCCGCACCTGATGGACAGGGCGGGGCACGAGGTACATTTCAGGCTCTGCTGCTTGCCCTGCGTCATATCATTTCTGTCACTGGCATTGCAGTGCTTTTGGGAGGACTCCATTTGCTCATCTTCGGTACCTTTACATCCGCTTCCTGGTTTTTAACCGGACTAATCGGGCTTATTCTGCAGCAGACGTACCCGCTTGCCAGATGTTTATTGGACCTGTGGAAAATATGTGCCCATTTCCGTCTGTGGCAGTCCAAGTCTTCCAAAGGTTAAAAAGTGTAATGAACCATTTGAAAATTGTTACCATCTCCATGTAAACTCGTGTCAATGATAACGCTTCACAAAAGCAAACCTCGACCTTTCCCCGTCAAAGGTCGAGGTTTTTTTTGCTAATTTTGCTGTTAAACGTTGCCAAAGCCTTGCTCCTCTGTTACAATAATCGCAGTGAGTTTTTAGTAACAACTTTGTAATCTTTACCTTATGAATTGTAACTACTTAAAATTAAATCGTCATTTCTTGATTTCGCAGGTGCACAACTAGCATAGCCAAATTCCTGGCACCTGGGAAGCGGGGGAACCAGTTATGGGTGAATTGATCTTGCTACAGAGGGATCATAGGGGACCTTCAACCGAATCCTTAAGCTAACCTCGCAGGCGTTGGAAGGGGTATATCTCTTGTTCAAAAAGAAATTAACCGCAGCTGTACTTAGCTTAACATTCGCACTATCACTTGGAGCAGGCAGCGCGTTCGCAGATTCAAAAATGGATAAAGTAATTGATTCAGCAATGGGAACTACATACAAAAGCGGCGGAACAACGCTTAACGGCTTTGACTGCTCTGGATTCACACGGTATGTATTCGAAAAGCTGGGCATTGATTTGGCTCGCCAATCCAGCTCCCAATTCGACATGGGTGACTCGGTATCCCGCATGGACATGAGACCAGGCGACCTGGTATTCTTCAATACATCGGGTAAAGGGGTTTCACACGTAGGCATTTTCGTGGGGGAAGGGAAGTTTGCACACTCCTCGTCTTCCAAAGGGGTTACCATCAGTTCTTTGAGTGAGAACTACTGGGCTAACCGCTATGTTGGCGCTAAACGGATTATGAGCACGGACGCATATGAGTCACTGGCCCTCGACTAGGGACAAGCTGAGCAACATCATACTGTAACGAAGCATAAATCAACCGCCCGGTACATTCTCCGCAGGAATGTATCCGGCGGTTTTTTTGTGCTTGTTCGTCCATGCCCTTATGATGTTTTTACCCATCCTACTATAATATAAACGGAATTACCGGATCTTTTGTTTCATTTTTTTCAATGAACGGAAACTTGCCAAATGCCCTCCTCTTTTGTAGAGTGAACTCATCAGGATTAAATATGGAATGACATATGCAGCAAAACCTTTATGAAATGAATTCAGGTGACCTGCACACCATGAGAGGAGCGTGCAGTGGTATGGATGAAGCTTCTGTAACGTTTCACGTTGTGCCGATGCAAGAAGAGCATGCAGAATTGATCTGCAGCTGGCAGTATGATCCGCCTTATAACATCTATAGCTGGCTGCCCTGGGAACAGATGAAGGCGCTGGAGGTCGAATTCGGTGATGAGCAGCTTCGGAAAGAGCAGTATGCGGTCGTACTCGGAGAGCAGGATCAACTATGCGGATTCGCTCAATACTTTCCGCTCGAAGGCGTGACGCGGATCGGGCTTGGCATGCATCCCGAACAGTGTGGACAAGGCCATGGTACTGCCTTCGTCTCTGCGATCGTGAGGGAAGCCATTCGGCGAAATCCTACCCATGAGATTGATCTTGAAGTGCTCACCTGGAATACGCGGGCCATTCGGGTTTACCTCAAGGCGGGATTTGTCACTCAGGACACATACGAACGACAGACACCGAGCGGTTTAATGCCTTTTTACTGCATGGTTTATGAAGGACCTCGTTAGCATTTTGGCCCGCCATGAACGGATTTTATATCCGGTTATGTGATTAGTTCAAAAAATTACCACAAAATGCTATGATGTCATAACAGGTTCCGTTATAATGATATGGACAGTTTCATTCTGGAGGGGACATAACGGATGCACAAATGGATCATGAGCGGGGTATTTTTTGCAGCATGCGCATTGGCTATTGTATTAATGTTTACGCTTCCAGGGAAAGAGGAAGTGGCTGAAGAAGCGAAACCAACCATGCCGGAAGTGGCAATGGATGCCGGACAGGCTGAAGCACTGGTCAAAGCCAATTGTATCACGTGTCACGGAGATCAGCTTCAAGGTGGCGTAGGACCTGCTCTCGCAAACATCGGCAGCAAGGATGATGTGGAGAAGATCTACTCTACCATTATCAAAGGTAAAGGCGGCATGCCATCCTTCAAGGACAAACTGAAGGACGAGGAAATTGCCAATATTGCGATGTGGCTGGCTGAGAAGAAATAACGATAATTTGGATAAACAGCAAAGAGGCCCCTGCCTTCCCTTTCGGGAAAGTAAGGGCCTCTTTGTCATAGGGTTCAGCCTTTGGCAGCGTGTTCTGCCAAAAAGGCCTCGACTTCACGTGCAGACGGCATCCCGGACTGGGCGCCGAGCTTCGTCACGGATAACGCGGCCGCTCCCATGGCGTAGCCTACTGCCGCGTCCAGTGTTTCTCCGCGCGCGAGGGCGACCGCCAGCGCGCCGTTGAAGCAATCGCCAGCGCCGGTCGTATCGACGGCGCTTACGGCGTAGCCGGGCGCACGGCACGCGCCGGCACGCCCTGCCTGTACGCGGCCGCCTGGCGCCGCCGCGTACACAGCCCCCTCGGGGCCGAGCGTCGTGACGACAGCGGCCCCGAGCGATGCGGCGAGCTCTGCGACCGCCGCATCCACGTCTTCCGGCCGGAGATCATCCCGGCCGGTGAGCACGGCGAGCTCGCTGCGGTTCGGCGTGACCACGTCGACGCACCGCAGGAGCTCCTGGGGCAGACCCGGCACTGCTGGAGCCGGGTTGAGCACCACCAGTGCGCTGCCTTCTGCCGCCAGTTCGGCGGCGCGGGTAACCGCTGGCAGCGGGGTCTCAAGCTGCAGCAGCACCGCTGCGGCTGCAGTCAGGCTTTTTACCGTATCCGCCTCTTCCAGCATCTCCGGCACCACCTGCCCATTCGCACCAGGAATAACGATAATCCGATTATCTCCCTGGGAGAGCCAGATGGAGGCTGTACCGGTAACCGTATCCTCCAATACGCGAACCTGCGAGGCATCTGCCCCACTCTCGGTCAGACTGTGCAGCAGGCGTTCACCAAAAACATCCGAGCCCACCGCCCCAATCATGGTCGTCTGTCCCCCCAGACGTGCAGCAGCCACAGCCTGGTTGGCTCCCTTACCCCCTGCCAGGTAGTGAAGTTCTTCCCCGCTTACGGTTTCTCCCTCCTCTGGAATCGTATCGGTTTTCACCACGAGGTCCATATTGAGACTGCCGACAACCGCGATAAGAGGCTTATTCTGATTCGAGTCTGACATGTACGCTTCACTCATTTCTGGCAGCACAACATTAACCGACTTCCGGTTACGTCGTCCTCATTTTCTCAAACGTTTCGTTAAACTGCTCTGCTTCCTTAATATCTACAGATGTAATTCCACCCTCATCCCACGACGTGAGACGAAGGGTAACCGTTGTATAATCAATTGTAATAAAAGGATGATGATTGAATGCTTCCGAGATCGCGGCGACCTCATCCACGAATGCAATCCCCTTCATGTAGTTGGAAAATACGAACTTGCGGATAATCCACCGTCCCTCTTCCAGTTCCCAGCCTTCCAGCCTTCCCAGATGAGCTTCGACTTCCTCTTGCGTAAAAACCATACGTTATCTTCCTCCCCATAAGATGACACTAGGGTAGTATCTGTCCCCGTTCCTCATGTCATCGAAACCTTGGTGCTACCACAGTAACCCCAACCGTCATAGGTTAACCGCTCTGCGGCCCGCCCGTTTCATGACTATCATCTTACCACGTACACAACTCAAAATCCAATACTGCGAACCGGGTTAGAGCCAATACCCGCAAGGCTTCCAGGAGTTTCCCCTCTCCGTTTCCACGCTAAAACAGCCCTTGATTTCCCACTAGATTAGCGGTACAAATGTCAGTTCTTCTTCTCCAATCAAAATATGAATGCGGTGCTGTTCCTTGTCATGAATAACCACACCACTCCCTACAGGAATGACAGACTGAGTGCCCAGAGCATAGAACAAATCCTCTGCCAGAGCCTCATCCACCTCCAGCTGCTCATTTTCACCCAGGCGGCCCCACTCTTCCTCATCCATTTCAAAGAATACATACCGGTCCGGTATGCGGCCAATCGCCTGTGTCAAATCTGTCAATATTCCTTCATAATCCCGTCCATGCTTTACGCCCATTGGCTTTTTCACTCCTGTTTGGCCCCTAAAGAGCTGATTTGTTCTTATTATACCTGAAAATAACCCTTAAAAAAAAAGGCCTACTGGTCGATAAATACTATACATGACCGTTTTAACTGTTACAGCATTTCTATAAAATGCCAAAGGTTAAACGGATTGCGGCCAAACATTCGTCCGGAAGCCCGAATACAGCCGCTTGAAAGGATTCAATTTTATCTCATGGATGAGGTGTATGATGGAAATTTCAACGATTATCGGACTAGTTTTGGGGCTGGTTTCACTTGTACTCGGGATGTTCCTGAAGGGTGCTCCCCTGATCAATCTGGTTAACAACCCTGCAGCCTACGTTATTATCTTTGTTGGTACAGCAGCAACAATCTTCATGGCATTTCCAATGTCTGAAGTTAAGAAAATCCCCAAGCTTTTCGGGGTATTGTTCAAAAAACAGCAACTGATTGACCGTGTTTCCCTGATCGGCACATTTATGGATTGGGCTTCCACTACCCGTCGTGAAGGTTTGCTGGCACTTGAATCAAAAGTCGAAGAGATTGATGATCAATTCCTTCGCAGCGGTATGCGCATGATTATTGACGGCAACGACCAGGAATTTGTTAGTGATGTTTTGATGGAAGATATCCATGCCACTGAGGAACGTCACCGTGGTGGAGCATTAATCTTCGCACAAGCGGGGATGTACGCACCAACACTCGGGGTTCTCGGGGCCGTTGTAGGTCTGATTGCAGCCCTGGCCGACCTTAGTGATATGGAAAAACTGTCTCACGCTATTGCGGCTGCGTTTATCGCTACACTCCTTGGTATTTTTAGTGGTTACGTGTTGTGGCATCCCATGTCCAACAAGTTGAAGCGGATGTCCAAGAAAGAGATGGAGATCAAGCTGATGATGGTTGAAGGATTGTTATCCATTCAATCCGGAGTATCCACCATTGCCATCAACCAAAAATTATCTGTATTCCTGACACCTTCCGAACGTAGACAGCTGGAAGAGAAGGAGGGATCATCAGGTGAAAAAGGCTAAAAAACATGAGCCGCATGAAGAACATATAGACGAGAGCTGGCTGCTCCCGTATTCTGACTTGATGACACTGCTGCTTGCCCTGTTTATCACCCTGTTCTCCATGAGTTCACTCGATGCAGCCAAGTTTGAGCAGATGGCTTCGGCACTGAGCAGTGCGCTGAACGGTGGCGCAGGTGTACTGGATCATACATCCATGAACCCTACGGAAGCCACTACAGACCTGGGCAAAAACAAACAGGTGCCTGAAGAGATCACCAAAAACAAGTCTCAGATAACCGATGCACAGATGGCTCAAAAAGAGCAGGAAGATCTCGAAAAACTCAAGAAACAACTGGATCAATATATTAGCAAAAACGGGCTTTCCGACCAACTCAACACCAAGCTGAATCAGTCTGAGCTAAAGATCACCATCAGTGATAATGCTCTGTTCTCTTCAGGCCGGGCAGATGTGAAGCCTGAATCACGCTCACTGGCGAAAGCCATATCCAACATGCTGCAGGAATTCCCGGAATATGAGGTGGTTGTATCTGGCCACACTGATAATATTCCCATTTCGAACAGCCAATATAAGGATAACTGGGATCTGAGTGCGGATCGCGCGCTGAACTTCCTTAAAATCCTGTTATTGAACGATGCACTCGATCCTGCGAAATTCACACCTAGCGGTTATGGAGAGTACCACCCGATCGCCAGCAACCAAACCAATGTCGGACGGGCACAGAACCGCCGTGTAGAGGTTTCGATCATCCGGAAGTACCAAAGTAACAATAAGGCTGTCAAAGCAGTCGATCAAGCAAACTAGAAGCTTATACGGTTCCATAGGTCGTTCTTCTCTAGGTTAGAGGAGAGCGACTTTTTTTGTATGCTCCGTTTGTTAAAATAAAAAAAAGCTCTGCCTGCCCTTCAGCAAGGGAGGTAGAGCTTTTTAAGAAAATGAAATCTTACTCCAAAGTGTAGTCCAGCAGACTACCCAATTCCGATTTTTCTGCTGCTGTCAGTTCTCTCCATTTGCCTGAAGCCTGCTCACCAAGATGAATATTCATGATACGAACACGCTTCAGTTTGCGCACCTCATAACCAAATGCACTACACATCCTGCGAATCTGCCGGTTTTTCCCTTCGGTCAGTATAATGCGGAATACCCGCTCGGAGATCCTTGTAACGGTGCAGGGCAGCGTCATTTCACCAAGAATTTTGACACCTGTACTCATACCCTTCAGAAAACTCGGCGTGACCGGACGGTCTACTGTAACAATGTATTCCTTCTCGTGCCGTCCCTCTGCTCTGAGGATCCGATTAACGATATCCCCATCGTTAGTCATCAGAATAAGTCCTTCCGAATCCTTATCCAGTCGACCGATCGGAAAAATGCGCTCCTTGTGGCCTACAAAGTCAACAATATTCCCCTGAATATGCCGTTCGGTTGTGCTCGTTATGCCGACAGGTTTATTCAGTGCAATGTATACATGTTTTCTTTTTTCCTTAATGGGCTGACCATTGATGCGTACATCATCGCCTTCTTCTGCCTGACTGCCCAGTTCAGCGGTTGCACCATTAATGGTCACTTTCCCGCTCTCCACCAATTTGTCCGCTTCACGCCGGGAACAATAACCTGTTTCACTAATAAATTTATTAATACGCAAAAGGTAATCTCACCTCATCTAGTTCTCTTCGTCTGTAGGAGCATGATCCGCCTGATTCTCTACCTCCACGCTCTCTGAAAGCTGTTTGGAAGCAGGAAGGTCAATGATAACGGTCGTGCCCTTGTTCATGACGCTTTTAATATCCATCATGCCCTTATGTGATTGAATGATGCGCTGACTGACCATTAAACCAAGCCCTGTCCCAGACTCCTTGTTGGTAAAGAACGGCTCGCCAAGCTTCGGCATCATCTCTTCCGGAATCCCAATGCCCTCATCCTTAATTTCAATCCGTACCCGGTTCAGCTCCTTGTCATGATGAAGCCGAATCCGAATGCTGCCTCCATCCGGCATGGCTTCCATACCGTTCTTGAGCAGATTAATAAACACCTGCTTCAGCTGATTCTCTTCACAGTGTACCATAGCTGAATCAGGTGACGCACTTAATACAAATTCCACCCCATGCAGATGCGCCTGACTATCCAGCAGGGAGATGACATCGCCAAGAATGAAGCGAATATCCCGTTCCTGGAAGTGAACAGCCTGCGGCTTGGCCAGAATCAGGAACTCTCCTACAATCAGATTGATGCGATCAAGCTCAGACAACATCAAATCGAGATGACGATGATTAAGCTTGTTCGTCTCTTGCTGAAGCTGTAGGAAGCCGCGCAGCGTCGTAAGCGGATTACGGATCTCATGCGCAACACCTGCAGCCAGTTGGCCTACGGTTGTCAGCTTCTCTGAGCGGCGAAGCAGCTCTTCCATACGGTTGCGGCTTGTGATGTCCCTGGATACGCTGATCAGTGCTGTAATTTCGCCCAATTCGTCTCGTACGGGTGCGGTGCTGACACTAACCTCAACCCGTGTGCCATCTTTTTTCATCCAAACGGTTTCATTAGAGGTGATGGACAGCCCTTCGACTAACTGAGCATGCTGTTCCTTCATTTCCTCTTCTGCTTCAGGCGGGATAATCTTCAGCTTGCGGTTTTCAACTTCACGGCTCCGCCAGCCATATAACTGCTCGAACGCCCGGTTTACCCGCAGCACCTTTCCATCAAGATCCGTAATATGAATGGCATCTGCGGTCTGATTAATGATGGATTCCAGATGTTCTTTGACAGCCCTGTTCTCCTCATACATCTGTTTCAGCCGGTTGGTATAGTGACCCAGATTGCGAATCATGGCATTAATCCGATTGGCCAGTTGACCCAGTTCATCCTTCCTTCTCACTTTCAGACGGAAGTCGAAGTGTCCATCGGCCACATCATTGACCTTGCCCAGAATGGACTGAATCGGACGTGTGATGTATCCTGCTAGCAAATAGCTGCCAAAGATGACGATTTCCAGCAGCACCAGTGATATGGATGCATGGCTGACCAATTGTTCGGATACCATGGAGGATATTTGTTTATAGTCCATGACAATACTGATCACATAGGACGCTTCATTTGGAGTAAAAATAGGTATAAAACTTTTTAACACCTTCTGATCATGCGTCTCACTGACAAAAGAAACGTTCTGCCCGGTACGGATGGCCCTCACCACCGCACGGTGGTCTTCATCTGCTGTACCATACTGGTAAGTACCAAAACGAATCGGTCTATTATTCAACTTGCTGTAATTGCTATCCCTTCCATCGTCGCTCATGTTTGGACTGCCAAAGGTCAATGGATTGATACCTGTTATCTCCAAAATGGAAGGATTCACTTCACGAATCTTGGTCAAAATCTCATCCGGACCAGAGATCTTTACATAGCCATCAACTTCAGCATTATTATAGAAGGGATTGATTATGTAGTTCCTCTTCCCATCATGATAATAACCCCAGATATCAATATCCGATGGACTGGATGTAGAGTACTCGAAGCCATCGGACCAAAAATGGTCCAATTTCTGTCCCTCGGTGATGGTAACTTGATGTTTTTCGAACAATTGCTTAAATGCCTGATACCAATACGTCATCTTCTTTGTGGATAAACCGACTTCCCGTGGATCTGAAGAACGGGTTACAACGATATCATCCTCTGTTTGCTCCATGAGAGAGATATGCGATACCCCAACTTTTTTGCTCAAGCGTACGAGTTCTTCATTTGTGATATTATTAATATCCGGGTCCAATTCTTCTGCAGCCATGACTGAAGCAAGCCATAGATTATTTCCAATCTGGCGTTTTACATAATCCAAACTATTTTGATTTTGTTCGACAGAAATTGCAATCTGTTTGGCCGTGAGGACCATTTTAGTTTCGCTGTCCTGTCTAAGATTTTCCTCTGTAGTATAATAACTCAGCGCGATATTCAGAACCAGAATAACAAGCACCGAGCACGACATAATCATGGATAATTTCGTTTTAATAGACAACTTTTTTTGTTCACCTCTCGGCTTGTACCCTCTGGCGATATATGGCAAAACCTATCTCCATCATAACGGTTGTGTGGGGTTTTGAAAAGGATAAATGCCCCTAGTCCAAAAGTTACCGCTTGGCTGAAAAGCGCGAATTTCATTGTTTTTTGTCTTTTCCGTGCCTACAATGAGATTAATCACTAAAATTATACACAAATCCACAGGCTTGTGGATAGTATGTTCATAACTATGTGAGCAACTCGGCAGTTATCCACAGACTTATGCACATCATGTTAACAAACGAATATTTGTTCGCTGAATAAATGCTTTGGAAGGAGCTTCACTGTAATGAACGAACACTCAACTACGCTTGATCTCTCTCATCTTTCGGAGGAATCACAGCACGAATATTGGATGCGGGAAGCGATTGCTGAGGCTTATAAGGCTGAGGCGCTCGGAGAGGTTCCTATTGGAGCTGTAATTGTGCAAAACAATCAGATCATCGGGCGAGGATATAATTTGCGTGAAACCACTCTCGATTCCACAGCTCATGCGGAGATGGTCGCAATTCGCCAGGCGAGCGAAACGATTGGAGCATGGCGTCTGCTTGACTGCAGTCTGTATGTCACACTGGAGCCTTGTCCGATGTGCGCAGGAGCAATCGTACAGTCCCGAGTGCCCCGCGTCATATATGGCACCGCCGATCCCAAGGCAGGATGTGCCGGGACCCTAATGAATCTGCTGCAGGAACCCCGGTTCAACCATCGTACCGAAGTGATCCCTGATGTCCTCCAGCCTGAATGCTCCACCATGCTGACTCAATTTTTCCGTCGTTTACGCAAAAAGTAATATCTATATTCCCACTCTTGAAAGGACGTGCATAACGATGGCCTTGACACTATATGATACCCCGAACGGGATTAGCCTTCGGCTGCTCACGATCGATGATACACAAGCCTACCTTGACTTGATTCAGGTCACCCGCATTCCCTATCAAGCTGTAGAGCCTCTTCGGGATGATGAGTACTATACGCTGAATGCTCAAAGAAGACGGATTGAAGATAGATTAAAAGCGGCAGAAGAAGGAAGCGGTTATCAATTTGGAATTTACACCATTACGGATGACATTCTGATTGGACAAGTTAGTCTAAACAACGTTTCATACGGTGTTGCCAATTATGCCGATATGGGCTACTTTATCCATCCTGACTATCAAGGCGGTGGACGGATGACTGCCGCTGTTAAACTGGCTGTAGGCTATGCCTTCCGTGCCCTGAAGCTGAACCGTGTTCAGGCAGCCATCCTGCCCTCCAACACCGGTTCCATGCGTGTGCTGGAGAAGAACGGCTTTCAAGCGGAAGGAATCGCTCGTAAATATTTGAAAATTAACGGAAGCTATCAGGATCACCGGATTTATGCTGTCCTTGCTGAGGACTTATCTGAATTACTGCAATGACAGCTTTACACGTTAAAACAACAAAAAGCCGCTCGACTTAACGTCGAAGCGGCTTTTTTCTCACTCATTATTAACGGTGAACTTAGTATCCGTAGGAAGCATTCATCAGTTCCTCGAACTCTTCCATAGTAATCACGTTTTCACCTGTAGGGATATTGATTTTGAAAGCTGCCTTCTCATTGATTTTCGTGTAAGTGTTGGAACCGGTGAAGGCCAACTTCACTTCATCTTTGGTATCTACTGGTTTGATCAGCAGATCAGCAGCAATCTTTTGATACACTGGGAAGTCTTGCTTATCCAATGCGAAATCGATGTTGAACTTGTTGATTGTCAAAATGTCTTTCAACTGATCCAGATCCTTCGACATTTCAGCCTGATCCGCTTCAGTGATATTCAGATCCTCTTTGGCTTGATCAATATCAGCCTGATCCATTTGCAGCATATCGCGATATTCTTCCTTGGACAAGATATCCAGCACTTTAGGCATTGCTTTAGTCACCAGTACAGTAATTGCTTCTTTTACGTTGTCATTGTTAACAGAGAACTGTACGACCTGTTTGGCATCTACACCTTCTGGAAGCTGCGCATCCTTAACATCTACGTTTTTGAAGAATTTATCCTGGTCATATTCACTCAGAACAGCGTCCATAACTTCGTTACTCAGCTTTTGTGTTTTGGCTGCGTCCATAGCGTCAGGATTCCATTCGGTACCCTCTTGCTCAGCCAGTTCTTTCAGATCAAGCTCCAGGAATTTGCCAACCACTGTCTCCGGAATTGGGAAGAACGGAATGCTCGGTACTTTCACATAAAGCTTCTCTGCTGTCATCACCATAGGAATGGTGAATGTCATACCCATATCACCCTTGAGCTCAAGGCTAACTGTCATTTCTGTTTGCATTGGCTCGCTTTGGTAAACGCCCGTTACGTTAAATTGGGCATCCTTCAGCATGCTCATAAACTGTGTCATTGTTGGATCTTGTTGTGACTCGTCTGCAGGTTTATAGCTCAATTCATTAATTGTAAAATTGGAACTCATCTCATACGAAGTCAGTTTAGAAGCATTGGCTGCGGCCGTCTTCAGTGCCTCTTTTGGTTCTTGTTTGCTGCTACATGCTGTCAATGCCAAGGATACGGTTAACAGCAACGTAAGAAGCAGCGCCCCCATACGTTTAGTCATTTGTTTCTCTCCTCTCGTGATAACCCCAAAAAAGTAATTCAACATCAATGATATACCATTTATTCTGAAACGGAAACACGATTTGGGAAATTTGTGATCTTTCCACTCTAAAATGGCTACAAAGACCTATGTTAGCTTTACATATCCTCAACCACTGGTCTCTACCTATGTATGAATACGCAAAAACCCCCTGTTAGGTAACAGGGGGGTTTTGTATAGAAGAAGAAATATATGTTTCTCAAACTTTAAGTGACACCTTGTTCATTCTCTTATCCTTGAGGGTTGTTATGATCCACATGATTCTGATTTTTGACTTTTTTGGATCCGGACAACGGTTCCTGTCCAGATGAATGCTTTTCCGGGCGCCGATGTTGTTCAGCAGCTTGAACTTCAGGTACTGGTATCGCTTTGGGTTTGCTCATGCAGTTACCCCCTCTTCATGTATTAGGAATGGGATGGATCCATATCTTCCGTTTTGTCATGATTCAGCGAATCCTGATGACGACGATCATTTGTATCCTGCTGAATCTGCTGCGCATGATGGCTATTTACGGCCGGCTGTTCCAGATCAGCGACAACATTCTGCAAGTTTTTATCAATCCCGGCTTTGCCTTTGCTCACTCCGATTCACTCCTTCAATTCGGTCTATGGTCTTGTCTTGGACTGCAACGACTGGGCACATTCATGAATATGCCGTGTATAATCTTGAGCCAGTTCCTGAATGGGTTCTGTACGCTCATCTGTCGTTTGTCCATCCCGTTCCACATCAATCAGCTGTACACTGACCTCACGGGAGTCCACATAAGCACATTTGAAATCGAATGAGTACATTTGGTGCCCTGCAGTCGCGATATGAATCCGAATTGCCTTCTGATCAGCTTCATCTGCCATCACCTGAGCCTGATCCCCGACATTCAGGACTTCAGGCAAACGTTCCTGCCACGCGCCTACAAGCTCTGTCTGATCTATGTTTAACTCGCGGTTCATCTAACCACCTCCACTCCTATAAAATGCGGCGAAAAAGATGTTTTTATACATTCGAAGGAGCTCAAATAGCTGAGTATAGATATCATAACTGATCCATTCTCATCGTATGTACTCTCGCTGCAGGTCAGAAAATGCAGACGCAAAAAAGGACCCGAGCTTAACGCTCGAATCCTTGTTATAAGTGTAGTATGGCGGAGAGGGTGGGATTCGAACCCACGTGGGCTTGCACCCTAACGGTTTTCAAGACCGCCCCGTTATGACCGCTTCGGTACCTCTCCAGAAATTGAAGTTTTATAAACTTGCCACGAAATAGATCATACCACATTCTCAGAGTAAAAAGCAAGCCTTTCTACAAAATAACCCGTCATCAAATGAATGACGGGCTGATTTGTTTTATTCTAAGGATAGAACCGTACTCTTCTTATGTTAAGAACGACGTGCAATTACACTGATTCCGCCCATGTATGGACGCAGCGCTTCCGGAATAACTACCGTTCCGTCTTCCTGTTGATAATTCTCCAAAATGGCAGCTACTGTGCGTCCAACTGCCAATCCAGATCCGTTCAGCGTATGAACAAACTCAGGTTTAGCTTTTGGCTCTCTGCGGAAACGAATGTTGGCACGGCGTGCCTGGAAATCCTCACAGTTCGAGCAGGAAGAGATTTCACGATATGTATTGCTCTCTGGCAACCATACCTCAAGATCGTAGGTTTTGGCAGAAGTAAAGCCCATATCTGCTGTGCACAGCGTAAGAACGCGGTACGGCAGTTCCAGCAGCTGAAGCACACGCTCTGCATTTTGCGTCATTTTCTCCAATTCCTCGTAAGAAGTCTCGGGGGAAGACAGTTTGAGCAGCTCAACCTTGTTGAATTGGTGCTGACGGATCAATCCGCGTGTATCACGTCCAGCCGAACCGGCCTCGGAGCGGAAACATGAGCTGTATGCCACAAAGTGCTTAGGCAGATCTTCTGCATTCAGAATCTCTTCGCGATGGTAGTTCGTTACCGGAACTTCTGCCGTAGGAATCAGGTAATATTCAGTGTCCTTCAGCTTGAATAGATCCTCTTCGAACTTCGGCAATTGACCTGTTCCGAAAAGACTGTCACGGTTAACGATGTATGGAGGCAAAATCTCCTCGTATCCATGCTGATCACTGTGCAGATCCATCATGAAGTTAATCAGGGCACGCTCCAGACGTGCACCAAGCCCTTTATAGAACGTAAAACGGGAACCCGTTACTTTGGCAGCAGCTTCAAAATCAAGGATATCGAGATCCTGCGCGATTTCCCAGTGTGCTTTTGGAGTAAAAGCAAATGACTTGGGTTCTGACCAGCGGCGAATCTCCACATTATCGTCCTCAGAAGCACCAACAGGTACACTCTCATTCGGGATGTTAGGGATTGCCATAGTTAAATCGTTAATCTTTGCTTCCAAATCACGGACTTCTTCGTCCATTGCTTTGATCCGATCGGATACTTCACGCATCTCAACAATCAATTCGTCTGCATTCTCACGATTCTTTTTAAGCTTGGCCACTTCACCCGATACCGTATTCCGGCGATTCTTCAGCGTTTCACTCTCTTGCAGCAATTCCCGACGCTTCGCATCCATCTCGGAAAATCCAGCAATGAGGTCGAGTGACTTACCCCGATTCGTTAACGCTTCTTCCACACGTGCATATTCATTCCGCAATATCTTCACATCTAGCATGACATATTCCTCCTAAATAACCACACAAAAACCATACAAATAAGCCTAAACCTACACACAGTCTTTGTGGAGTCCCGTATAACTTAATCTTAATCAAATTCTAAAATAAAAAAACAACCTATAGAACCCCGGTGACACCCTACGCTGCGATTCCCGCTTTGGAAGCAGATACGGGCAACATCAGGCATCCGACCAGATACAGCTCCCCATGCAGCCTTACAGGCTGCATGGGGAGTGATCCAATTTTACCGGGATATCATAGGTTGTATATCATACACTATTGGTTCTGGGCCGACTGCTTATACGTTTGGGCCATGTCAACGAAATAAGCATGCAGGCGATAATCATCGGTCAATTCAGGATGATAAGAGCAGGCTAGCAAGTGTCCTTGACGCGCAGTAACAATTTCACCTTTGTAAGTGGAAAGTACTTCAACCTTTTCCCCGACACTCTCGATCAAAGGCGCACGGATAAACACCGCTCTTACTGTTTCCTCAATCCCTTTGACAGGCAGATCCGTTTCAAAACTTTCTCTCTGGCGGCCAAATGCATTTCTGGATACCGTCATATCCATCAATTCCAAATGGGCCTCTTCCTGTCCCGTAATACGTTCAGCCATTACAATCAGGCCCGCACAGGTACCAAACACCGGTTTCCCCCTTGCAGCGAAGTCCCGAATGGCTTCCATAAACCCATATTTACGCATCAATTTGCCGATCGTGGTGCTTTCACCGCCAGGAAGGATCAGGCCGTCCAGCTCATCCAACTGTGCAACCTGTTTTATAGCCAGTCCCTCTGCTCCTGCCCGTTCAACACTGCGAATATGTTCGGTAACTGCACCCTGAAGTGCTAAAACACCAATCTTCATCTGCAATTCCCCTTCTCTTACCAGCCGCGATCCTGCATACGTTCAGAAGCCGTAAGTTTGGAGATTTCGATACCTTTCATCGGTGTTCCAATGTTTTTGGACACTTCAGCAATCAGTTTGTAATCTGTGTAATGCGTCGTCGCTTCCACGATAGCACGTGCAAATTTCTCAGGGCTGTCCGATTTAAAGATCCCTGAGCCTACAAATACGCCATCTGCACCCAAGTGCATCATCAGGGCCGCATCTGCAGGAGTGGCTACTCCGCCTGCTGCAAAGTTCACGACAGGCAGTTTTCCATTTTCATGTACATCAAGGAGCAGCTCATAAGCAACGCCAAGGTTTTTAGCTTCCGCATACAGCTCGTCCTTGGACATGTTGGTTACTTTACGAATCTGGCTGTTGATAAAACGCATGTGACGTACTGCTTCTACGATATTTCCCGTTCCCGGTTCACCTTTGGTACGAATCATGGAAGCTCCTTCACCGATCCGGCGCAATGCTTCTCCCAAGTCTTTGGCACCACATACAAATGGTACAGTGAATTCGTGCTTATCGATATGGAATACTTCATCCGCTGGAGTCAGTACTTCACTCTCATCCAAATAGTCGACACCGAGTGATTCAAGCACTTTTGCTTCAACATAATGACCAATCCGTGCTTTTGCCATTACCGGAATCGATACAACTTTCATCACTTCTTCAACAATTGTCGGATCAGCCATACGAGCTACTCCGCCTGCTGCACGAATATCAGAAGGAACACGTTCCAAAGCCATAACAGCTGTTGCACCTGCTGCTTCAGCGATTTTAGCTTGCTCGGCATTCATGACGTCCATGATGACGCCGCCTTTTTGCATTTCAGCCATACCTCTTTTAACGCGTGATGTTCCTGTTTCCATATTCCATGCCCCCCGTAATGTATGTGCCGTTCCTTCCCTTATATAAAGCGAATAATCCGCTGTAATGGGTAGAAGAACATTAGACTTTTCAACTGATTCATACGTAGAATTCTAACTTGATATTTTACCGGAAAATTTGTAAATATACAATGCATTCAGTCGGAATTAATTGCATATTGTCTGTTGTAAGCGATACAAATAGCAAAACACTGTATTTCTATGCCGAAATACTAAACTATAGACGATTAGAACAGGTTTTTAATGCCATCAAACAGATCAACGAAGAAATCCTTGACGGCACGGAAGAACAGACGGAACCAGCCGCCTTTTTCAGCCTCTTCTGCGGTAATCAGGTTTACTGTTTTCTCTTGAGGCTCCATGCCATCGGCCTTATAGGTATAAGTAACCGTTCCGACTTTTGTTCCTGCTTTAATTGGAGCAACCAGCTTGTCTGCTTCTGTAACGTTGGCTTTGAAAGTGACATCCAGGTTTTCAGTGCCTTTGGGAACAACAAAGCTTACCGCATTATCGGTTACGACAGGCACATTCGTTTCTTTACCTTTTTTCAGAGGGACAGTTTCCCAGCCAGTCACTTTGGTTTTGCCAGCGACCGCTTGCTTCACTTCGAAGTTGTTATAACCATAATCCAAAACTTTCTTCGTTTCTCTGAAACGTGCCGGCTCTGAATCGGTACCCATGACCACACTGATCAAACGCATGCCATCACGCTCAGCTGTACCAGTAAAGTTATTTCCTGCATTCGTGGTATGGCCTGTTTTCATCCCGTCCAGACCTTCATAGGCATAGCTTTTGAAATTGGTTATATTTTTATTCGCTTCCAACATCCAGTTGTAGTTGATAATTGGATCTTTATCATTGGGACGGAATTTGTAAGATTGTATAGTTGTAAAATCTTTGTAGTCCGGGTGATCCTGAATGATGTATCTGCACAGAATCGCTGCGTCCAATGCTGACATGACCGTTTCTTTATCTTCGGCTGGACGGAAGTCCGCAGGCATATCAGCACGATCCAGACCTGAGGAGTTTATGAAGTATGTATCCTTCATCCCCATCCGTTTCGCCTCTTCATTCATCATTTTGACAAAGTCTTCCTCAGACCCAGCCACATGTTCAGCCAAAGCTACCGTAGCATCGTTTGCCGATCCTACAGCCATCGCAATATACAGTTCTTTAACTGTATGCTGATCGCCTTCTGCCAGGAAAATACGTGAACCTATGCTCTCTGCAGCATTTCTTTTGACTGTGACTACATCATCCCAGCTTAATTTTCCTTGTTTCACCTGCTCAGCGACAATATACTCGGTCATCATCTTCGTCATGCTGGCAGGCGGCATGGCTTTATCTGCATTCACATTGAGCAAAATCTGGCCTGTTGAAGCCTCCATCAGCACCGCAGATCTAACTTCAAGTCCAAGTGAATCGACAGAAGGGACTTGCACTGCTTTCTCTGCCTTCGTCGTTGTTGCCGCAGCTGTCAGTACCTGACCTGAATCATTCGCCGCAGCCATAACTGGCATTACTGCAGACATGCACAGCATATTTACCAGCATAACCGAGGCTACGCTTTTTTTGAGCATTTGGCGTTTCTTTTTATTCATTTGTTTGGCTTTCAATGATGAATACTCCCTTCGTTCCGAAGCATAACTTAATGCCCCAGTGCAGCTAGAGCTGCGATTTTCTTGATCCCTAACGGGTGTAGAAGATGTTGTGAGATGTGTCATTTATGCGCTGTATCGAAAGAGCAATATCATTGCTCCAGAAATTCATTATCGATTGTCACTTAGTTAGCATTACGTGAATGCTTATGTAAAAGGACGTCCGCGCTTCTTTACCGCTGGGCAGCCTTTTGTTCCCAACATACCATATAAAGCAATATTCATAGATTCACGTCAAAAAGCCGCCGCAACGCCCTAATCCGTTAAAGGATCGTCACCGCTTTTTCTATTCTATCACAGGGGTATCCGCAAAAAAAGACAGACCCGGCGAAAATCGCCAAGCCTGCCCTGGGAATAATTAACTCTCTTCGGATTACAACGAGTAGTTAGGTGCTTCTTTAGTAATTTGTACATCATGCGGATGACTTTCGCGAAGTCCCGCACCTGTAATACGGATAAAGCCTGTATCGTTGCGAAGCTGCTCAAGGTTACTTGTTCCGCAATAACCCATACCCGAGCGCAGGCCACCGATCAGTTGGTGAATGGTATCAGACAATGGACCTTTGTAAGCTACACGGCCCTCGATGCCCTCCGGAACCAGTTTCTTGTCATCATCCTGGAAGTAACGATCTTTACTGCCTTGTTTCATCGCAGCCATTGAACCCATACCGCGGTACACTTTATAGCTTCGTCCTTGGAAGATTTCAGTTTCTCCCGGGCTTTCTGCGGTACCTGCAAACAGGCTTCCCAGCATAACTGCATGTGCTCCTGCAGCCAGTGCCTTAGTAATTTCACCTGAGTATTTGATCCCGCCATCGGCGATGATCGGAACTCCGTATTCACGTGCTACCGTCGCACAATCGTAAACAGCAGTGACTTGAGGTACACCTATACCCGCAATAACGCGCGTTGTACAAATGGAACCTGGACCAATACCGACTTTGACAACAGATGCGCCGGCCTCGATCAGATCGCGAGTAGCATCACCCGTAGCAACGTTACCTGCAATGATAGTCAAATTCGGGAAACGCTCCCGTAGTTGACGAACCGCTTCAATGATGTTGATGTGGTGTCCATGAGCCGAGTCAACGGTGATCAGGTCTACACCAGCTTGTACGAGTGCATCCGCACGTTCAAATGTATCCTTGGAGATACCAATTGCTGCACCAACCAACAGGCGCCCCTGAGCATCTTTGGCTGCATTAGGGAATTGGATGGCTTTTTCAATATCTTTAATCGTGATGAGGCCTTTCAGCGTGTTGGACTCATCCACTAATGGAAGTTTCTCAATTTTGTGCTTTTGGAGAATCCCTTCTGCTTCTTGCAGGGTTGTACCTACAGGAGCAGTAACCAGATTTTCGCGAGTCATGACTTCACTGATTTTAATACCGTAGTCATGGATAAAACGCAAATCTCGGTTTGTCAAAATACCAACGAGCTTCTGATCACCTTCAACAATCGGTACACCGGAGATCCGGTATTTTGCCATAACTTCTTCTGCATCGGATACCAGGTGCTCAGCAGTCAGTGAGAACGGATTGGTAATAACACCACTCTCCGAGCGTTTAACCCGGTCCACTTCTTCTGCCTGCTGCTCAACAGACATATTTTTGTGGATGATACCAATACCACCTTCACGGGCAATGGCAATAGCCAATGTTGCTTCAGTAACGGTATCCATACCCGCACTGATCAAAGGAATATTCAGCTTTACGCTATCGCTCAAACGAACAGATACATCCACTTCTTTTGGCAGTGTCTCGGATTTCCGTGGCACCAGCAATACATCGTCAAAGGTTAAACCTTCCTTACCAAACTTATCTTCCCACACGCAGGTGTTCCTCCTTATGTTTGCTCAGCTTTACGGTCCAAAACCCGAAGATCTCAGGCAGTATTTATGCCGAAAATACGTTTTCTGAAAAATTTATTATTGCCATCTTAGCAAAGCGATATTTAGACTGTCAAGGAAAAGTCCCTGGTTATATCAGGTGTACTGTCTCATGCATACAACTGTATCTCTTGTGCGGACAAGCATCGAATATAATAAAAACACCATGCTCTTTAAAATGGTGTTTACTCTAAAAACTTCTATAATTTTGTTTCAACGAACTTCCACAAATTAGCGCCTGAACAAATAAAAACCACCACCGAATTACATCGGCAGTGGTTCTTTGCTTGGCAACGTCCTACTCTCCCAGGACCCTTCGGTCCAAGTACCATCGGCGCTAGAGGGCTTAACGGTCGTGTTCGGGATGGGTACGTGTGGAACC
>NZ_JABMCB010000131.1 GCF_013359935.1 Paenibacillus xylanilyticus | reverse complement strand
CACTATTTATTAAACTTGTTTACACAAGTTCAGCTAGGATGATTGTTGATCGGTCACTTGAACCGAACAAGCATTCATCCCTAAAAGGAATGTTCTAATTCGCAATTTTCGTTTCGATATCTAGTTTTCAAAGAACAAGCTTGTAAAATCTTGTTGGTGGAGCCAAGCGGGATCGAACCGCTGACCTCCTGCTTGCAAGGCAGGCGCTCTCCCAGCTGAGCTATGGCCCCATATTAGATTATAAAGTATAAATGGTGGGCCCTGGTGGACTCGAACCACCGACCTCACCCTTATCAGAGGTGCGCTCTAACCAACTGAGCTAAGGGCCCGTATTATTTTTCGAAACCCAATAGGGTTTACGCTTGGCGGCGTTCTACTCTCCCAGGACCCTTCGGTCCAAGTACCATCGACGCTGAAAGGCTTAACGGTCGTGTTCGGGATGGGAACGTGTGGAACCCTTTCGCTATCGCCACCAAACGTTTGAGAGTTTGAGCTCTCAAAACTGAGCAACGAGTGAGTAACTAGCCGACCTGGCTAGATTTTGTATTTGAATGTCTTCGTTACAGAAGACGATTCTCCATAGAAAGGAGGTGATCCAGCCGCACCTTCCGATACGGCTACCTTGTTACGACTTCACCCCAATCATCTATCCCACCTTCGGCGGCTGGCTCCTTGCGGTTACCCCACCGACTTCGGGTGTTATAAACTCT
>NZ_JABMCB010000130.1 GCF_013359935.1 Paenibacillus xylanilyticus | reverse complement strand
GCACAGGCACACGTCATCAGACGGACGGAAATGCCCTTTTAAGCCCTTCAATAAAAATGAAGGTGAATGACTGGACGAAGCCTAAAGAGGGCATGGGCCCTATAAAAATTTCGTACAGTGGGGTAAAAAACCGGCTGGGGCGTCTCGCGTAAAAAAAATTCCCTAAATGAAATTTCCGGAATGGGGTTCTTGCTGGATTTGACTTCCAAAAAAAAACGAGAAGGGAGGGGGTGTCATGGCGAGGCCACGTCAACCGATTGACCTATTGCTGTACAAAGGACAGAAGAATCTGACCAAGCAAGAAATTGAGGAACGGAAGGCCGCCGAAATAAAAGCGCCATCCGATAAAATACGGGCTCCATCGTATTTGCCAAAAGATTTGCGCCGGGATTTCAAAAAGATTTCGGACGAGCTGATAGCGATTGGGATCATGTCCAACTTGGACGTGGATGCACTTTGTCGCTACCTGATTTCCAGAAAGTTATACCTTCAAGTGACAAACGAACTGCTGAATCGCAGCCCTATTGTCCAGTATGAAAAAGCCGAAGACGATAGTGTTGACGGCGAGCTGATTCCGGGTACAACAACGGTGGAAATATTCAGCAGCGTGTATGCAGACCTTACGCTGAATCAGGACAAGTTTTTCAAGCAGTGCCGTCAAGCTGCGAGTGACTTGGGGCTCACCATTTCTTCCAGGTGTAAATTGGTTGTACCGAAGAAAGAAGAAAAGGAGCCATCCGAGTTTGACGAAAGGTTCGGGGATGTCTAGTGATCAAGCAATATTTGATCGACTATTCCCGAGATGTCATTGACGGGCATGTCGTAGCGTGTCAAAAGCACATATGGGCTTGTATGCGATTCCTAAAGGATATCGGGCGGGAGAACACGCCTGAATTTCCGTACGTTTTTGATGAAGACAAGGCCATGCGATTTTTTGAGTGGATGAACCTATTTCGTCATACGAAAGGGCCGCTTCAAGGGCAGAGAATCGTTCCGCATGATATTCAATACTTCATTTTCGGTAATATCTACGGATGGGTTCATGTTGACACAGGGTTTCGGCGGTTTCGATATGCCTATTGGCAAGTCGGCCGGAAAAACGCTAAATCCCAAAGCTTGGGTGTTGTGGCTTCGTATGAAACTGCAGCTATGGGCGAAGGGATGGCCGAGGTTTATTGTGCTGCTACGAAAAAAGACCAGGCTAAGATTGTTTGGAATGAAACCAAGGTCATGATTGAGCGGTGTCCAGAACTGCGAAGTAAGTTCAAAACCACTTATGGGGTCATTCGTCATCCAAAAAGCGAATCCATCATGAAGCCTCTCAGCAAAGAAGATGGCAAAAAGGGTGATGGTTACAACCCACAATGCGGTATCGTGGATGAATATCACGCCCATGAAACAACCGAAATGTATGATGTTATTGATTCGGGGATGATTTCACGGACTCAGCCACTCATGATGATCATCACAACGGCCGGAGAAAACTTGAACAGTCCTTGTTACCGAATCGAATACGAAATGGTTTCTCGTCTTTTGGATCCTAACGATGAGGGAACAGAGAACGATGACTATTTTGCGATGGTCAATGAGCTGGACAAAGACGAAGACGGGAATTTGATTGATGACATAGCCGATGAGAAGGTTTGGGAAAAAGCTAATCCTATTGCTGCATCCCATGAAGTCGGTAGGGCGAGTATTCGGAAAAGATTGAAAAACGCTCTGAACGCTCCTGAGAAAATGAATGACTTTCTGACCAAAAACATGGACATCTGGGTCAATGGCGGCGAGAAAAAGTATATGCGAATGGATGCATGGGCTGCTTGCGGAACAGATGAGCTTGTTAATGTGGAGGGTCTTGAAGCGTATGTGGGCGTAGATATGTCCATGAAAACGGACCTTTCGTCTGCTGTCTTTGAATTCAGATTACCTGATGGGCGATACCTTATTAGGCAGCGTTCTTTCATTCCTGGAGATACCTTGGAGCGGAAAAAGAAAACGGACAAGGTGCCGTATGACCTATGGATCCAAAAGGGATGGCTCGAAGTGATACCAGGACCGGTTGTGGATCAGACGTATATTGAAAACTGGATCGTCAAAGCCTCTGAGGAATGGGCCTGTGCGATTAAGGAAGTATGTTATGACCCATACCAAGCCACGCAGTTTGCTATTCAGATGTCAGAGCGTGGTTATGAGATTGTAGAGATCCGGCAAGGGATTCAAACATTGTCAGAGCCGATTAAAGGATTCAGAGAATTAGTCCTTCAAAAGAAGATTGTTCACGAGAAGGATCAGCTTCTAACTTGGGCGATGAGTAATGCAGTTTTAAAGGTTGACCAAAAAGAAAACGTTCTGCTGGATAAAGCAAAGTCCACGAACCGGATTGACCCTGTGGCGGCCACTATTGACGCACACGTTCGGGCGATATTCAGCGAGCCGGAATTAAATGTTTCCGAGTTTGCATCGGAAGATATGCTTAAACGACTTTGGGGTGGAGGAAATGAATAAAATCGTGAAGTTCCTGCGTGATTATGCGGAGGATTATTTGGTGTTCCTGGGTGTTTTGTTGGTCAATCTGGCGACATACCGACTCAGCGTTACAGCAGGCTTGTATTGCACAGGGGCATCCTGCATCGTTGCCGGGGTTCTACTTGCTGTTATGGCGAGGCAGCCGCCAAAGGGGGAGGTGAATAGATAAATGTTCTTGAGACGGGCTCTCGAAACCCGAAACGCACCGATTGAAGTCGGTTTGAATGACAGAAAGTTTCTTGAAATGCTGGGCATTGACCCCGGGGGAATCAATGTTAGCGGAAAAGGTGCGCTGAGGATAGAAACGGTATACACCTGTGTCAAGATTTTGTCAGAAGGCATATCCAAACTGCCGCTAAAGATTTATCAATCTGATGAAAATGACATTACCAAAGGCCTGAAACATTACCTTTATCCACTTCTAAAGCTTCAGCCCAATCCACTCATGACAGCAACGTCTTTTTTCAAAGCCATGGAGGCATCCAGGGCTTTCGGGAATGCGTATGCAAACATTGAATTTGATTACCGAACGGGGCGAGTTATAGGGTTGTGGCCCATCGACCGCGAGAAAGTAACGGTCATTATTGATGATGCGGGCATTTTGAACAGCAAAACGAAATTATGGTACCGGGTCAATGCTGGCGGAGAAATGCGCAAGATTCCCATGCATGAAATGATTCACGTTCTTGGGAGTGTGACATTGGATGGTTTGGTGGGAGTTCCGACCATGGATTATCTGCGTGGAACCGTCGAAAATGCAGCATCATCCAGTAAATTTATTAACAGTTTCTATCGTAACGGCTTGCAAACCAAGGGATTGATCCAATATACAGGCACACTGGACAATGCAGCCAAAAACGTGTTCCGTGAGGAATTCGAGTCCATGTCATCTGGATTAAAGAACAGTCACCGGGTTTCATTGCTGCCGTTTGGGTACCAGTTCACGCCAATCAGCATGAGCATGACGGATGCACAGTTTTTAGAGAACACGGAGCTGACAATCAGACAGTTAGCTGCGGCATTCGGAATTAAAATGCACCAACTGAACGACTTAGACCGTTCTACGCACAACAATAACGAACAACAGCAACAACAATTCTATACGGACACGATGCTGCCTATTCTAACGGCTTATGAGCAGGAGTTTACACGAAAGCTGTTTTTGGACCGTGAGATTGAGGATGGGTATTTTACACGCTTTAACATTGACGCAATTATGCGTGCAGATTTTAAAACGCGCATGGATGCTCTGGACAAAGCGGTAAAAGGCAGCATTATGACGCCTGATGAAGCACGGGCGAAAGAAAACTTGCCTCCGCAGCCGGGAGGAGACAGGTTGTACGCTAACGGTAACGTGATTCCGCTCGAAAATGCTGGAGTGCAGTACATGAAAGGAGGTGGAGGAACTGGAAAAGACAATGCCAAAGCTGACAAAGGAGACAAGAGCGCTTCCGGTGGCTCTGGAAATTAGAGCCGATGAAGAAAACGGGCAAAGAACTATTACCGGGGCGATCAAGTACGATACAGACTCGAATGAAATGCG
>NZ_JABMCB010000008.1 GCF_013359935.1 Paenibacillus xylanilyticus | reverse complement strand
CCCTCAAGATGAGATTTCCCAGTATGTAAGACCCCTTGAAGACGACGAGGTAGATAGGCTGGGGGTGGAAGTGCAGCAATGCATGGAGCTGACCAGTACTAATCGGTCGAGGGCTTATCCAATATGCAGGTTTTAATCGCAGGTTTCGTTTCGGATCTAGTTTTCAGAGAATGATCTCTGAACGCATTTGTTTCACAAATGCTCGTTTGGTGGCGATAGCGGAGGGGTTCCACACGTACCCATCCCGAACACGACCGTTAAGCCCTCTAGCGCCGATGGTACTTGGACCGAAGGGTCCTGGGAGAGTAGGACGT
>NZ_JABMCB010000128.1 GCF_013359935.1 Paenibacillus xylanilyticus | reverse complement strand
GGCGCAGCTTGAAAGCTTTACTTCAGAGCTGGAGAATTCGGCAGGGGCTGCGGACAAGCTGGCTGAAACCCAAATGGATACGCTGAAGGGGTCCATAGAGGAATTCAAGTCGGCCATGGAGGCTGCGGCCATTGCAGTGGGCGACAAGTTTGCACCTACGGTACGTTCTATCACAGACATGATTGCGTCCTTGATCCTGTCATTTACCCAACTGGACGCGGGCACGCAAAACGCCATCATCACCTTTGTTGCGGTGACGGCAGCAGTGACGGGTATCACCCTGGCTGTGTATGCGCTGCGTACAGCTCTAATTGCTTTACAGGCTTCCTTCCCTCCATTGCTTGCCCTATCGGCTGCAATCGGGGCTGTGGCTGCTGCGTTTGCTTTCTTTAAAGGCAAGTCAGACGATGCGGCTGCTTCAGCAGAACAGTTTGCCAGGGCTCAGGAAGAAGTAAACGATGCGCTGAACAAATCGCCTTTGCAGCGAACCGTGCAGGATGTTCAAGACCTTCAGGACCGGACGAACGAGCTAAACACGGTTCTGAATGAACGCGCAGCGCTCCAAGAAAGGCTGAATGAGATCGAGACCTTGCAGGCCGATCACATGGGAACACCTCAGCTACTGACGGAAATGCTTGAAATTAACGATCAGCTAGCCGAGATGGACGAACAGCTTCGTGGAATGGGTTATGACGGTTTAGAAGATGCTCAGAACAAGCTAGAACAAATGAACGATGCCATTGATGAATCCGTTCCGGCACTCTTGAAAATGAAAGAGGCTGAAATATCGGATCTATCGGCCAAATACCAAAAGGTCGAGGCCATGGAAAAGCTATCAGCCAGATATAAAGAGCTTGCATCAGCTCAAAACCTGGACGCTTCGCAAAAGCAGGAACTGATTAATGTCACGGATCAATTGAAAAAGCAGTATCCGGACCTGAATGCGCTCCAAGATGAATCGGGCCGGATCACGATAAAGAATATCGGGATCATTGACGATCATATCAGCGCGGAGCGTAGTTTTATTGATACTTCAGCCCAGGCAGCTAATGCGTACCTAACTCACCTGGAAGCGATGGCAAAGGCCAATAAGGCATCGGTTGAGGCTCAGATAAAAAACTTTGAAGCTCTCGCAAAAGCCATGGCCGCCGTAAGCGGGAAAAATGCCAATCCCATGGTGGCGAAAAAAGTTACCGCCGTTGGTGGAATCAGCGTCAATACTGCATTTGAGAATTTTGCCAATGGCGGGGTAGATGAACAGCTTACCGGATTGTATGACAAACAAAATATAGCAAATCAGAATCTGCTGGAAGTGCAGCGGGCCAAGGAATCTCTGACTACGGGCGAAGCCTTTAAACAGGTATCGGGTAGCGGGATTGATTTGTCCAAGCCCGAAAAGACAAAAGCGGCGAAGTCAGCAAAAGCCAAAACCAAAAAAGAAAAAACAGGGAAGTCAGCTGCGGAACTGGCTGCGGAGGCCCGGAAGAAAGCTTATGATGCTGACATTGCCACGGTCCGGTATCAGGCGGATATGTATGACTGGTCAGCTGACAAACAGATTGAGGCGTACAACAAGGTAGCCGTAAAGCATAAGCAGCACCTAAAGGAAACCGTTGAGGATCAGCGGACGATGAATCTGCAAATTAAACGGCTCCAGGAAGACAGCACTAAAGCCCGTTATGACTTTTCTTCCGAGTGGATCGATAAGGATCAGCGCCGGATGGAAGAGGCCGGGAAAACGGAAGTTCAGATGGCTACGGCCAAGCTGAATGCGTGGACGCGGGTCCGAGATCGGTACGAGAAAGATTCAGAGGAATACAAGAAGGCTGACGAACAGGTGTATCAGTCCCGGAAGGAATTAACGCGGCAGATTGAAGCGGAGCAAAAGAAGCAATACCAAGCCTCATCGGAATGGATCACCAAAGAAGAACGGCGTATGGAGGATTCCGGCAAAACAGAGCAAGAAATCTTGCAGATGAAACTGGATGCCTGGACGCGGGTCCGTGACCGATACGAGAAAGATTCCGAACTATACAAGCAGGCTGACGAACAAGTGTATCAAGCCCGAAAGGCTTTAATCCAGCAAACCCAAAAGGATACGGAAACGCTGCTTAAAACGCAAAAGACCGCTGTTAACGATGCCAAAAAGGCCGAACTAGCGGCTATTGATGCGCGTAAAAAGGCGTTCGTGGATGCTCAAAACGAAAAGATTCAGGCCATTGACGATCTGATCAAGAAGGAACAGGAAGCCAATAGTGATGCGGATTACGAAACAGAGCTTGCCAAAAAGAGAGCTCGTGTGGATCTGCTCAGTACAGCTGTTAGTCCTGAAGGGATCAAAGAACGAAATGACCTGATTGCTGAAATCGAACGGATGCAGCTGGAGCATTCCCGCGAGCTACGTCAGCGGGATCTAGAAGACCAAAAGGACAAGCTCCAGGACGAAAAAGCAGAGCAGGAACAGGCATTTGAGGATGAGAAAACAGCCACAGAGGCCCGTTATGATGCCCTGGCCCAAGTTTTCGAGGATCACGGGGATGACGTCAAGCTGATTGAAAGTGCGGTTCAAGAATTCCGGGTGAATGCGAGCAAGGAAGCGAATGCCCAAATTCTAACCGACCTAGATGCCTTTTTAAGCCAATATCAGTCCAAGATGTCCACAGTATCCAATCTGACCGGAAACTCGCAGCAGGCGCTAGATTTGCAGGAGTACAACGCTAACAAGGATGCATACAACGCAGCCAAGGCAGCGGGCAACAAAGAAGAGATGCAGCGGCTGGCCGAGCGAAATCAGGCGATTCGTAACCAGTACGGCATTGCGAAGGATACAGGCAAGCTGGATAGCTTCGATGTCGGCGGCGTGGTTCCGGGCGCTCCGGGTGAGCCCATGCAGGCAGTGGTCCACGGCGAGGAAGCTATATTTAATCGCCATCAACTGAATAACCTGTTCCGGCTCCTGGAAGTGCCGCAGCTGACCATGAAGCCCGAGCAAGCTGCGCCGCCTGTGCAAGAAGTCACGCAGCACTTTAACATGTCAACGGGAACCGTAGTTTTAGAGGATAAGGCAGATATTGATATGTACTACAATGGCCGCGAGCGATTAGCGCGGAATTTGCAAACTAAAGGGGTGAAAGGGTGATGGAGTATGACGTAAAGGTGAACGGTCTATGGGTGTCTACCATCGGGGCAACTCTGGTGGGCCGTACCCTTCCAACCTTGCCAGAAGCCGAGGAAAATACGGTCAAGCTGGCCGGGAGTGATGGTGAGGAAGACTTTGGATCTACCTACGCCACCCGGCCGCTGGAGCTTAGTTTCTATGTCATGGGTGATGCATCTGAGTATCACGAGATCATGAACCGATTGGCAAATATCTTTCACGCCAAACGCGGGGAACTGGAGCTGATATTTTCGGATCGGCTGGACAGGCGTTACATGGCCAAATATCGAGGGACTACCGGTTATGACCCTTCTTCCGTGAACCACCAGGTGGATATTCCGCTAAAGATGTACAACCCATTCCCGGAATCAAGTGAGGAATTTGTGTTTGAACCGATTATCACCAAGTCGCCGCAAATCGTGACCGTAAAGTCCGGTGGAGACATCCCGGCCAATCCGGTCATTGTCCTAACGAATCAGGGCACGAACGTTATACGAAATTTTAGAATAGCGAATGAGTATTTAATTGAGTAGGAGGGGTTAGGTTTGGCTGATATTATGCTTTCAAAATCGAATTACTGGAAAAGAGCGTCAATCAATGCGGCGTTACGAGGCGTTAACTTTACGGCTCCAGCAAAGGTGTATATCGCGCTGTATACATCCAATCCCACGGATGCCGATACAGGGCAGGAGGTCACAGGCGGAGGTTATGCCCGGCAACAAGTTACCTTTGGAGATCCTGTGATTGCTGAACGCAGAGCAGCGGTCCAGAACACAGCTGACGTATCGTTTCCAATCGCTACAGCAGACCAAGGGCTGATAACGCACATCGGTATCCGGGACGCGGCGACAGGCGGAAATCTACTGTATCACGGGGCCGTGAAAACGCCGAGAACGGTACTGACCAATGATTTAATCCGTTTCTTGGTGGGACAACTCAAAATCGATGAAGGGTAGGTGACAGCATGAAAAAGATGTATCCAGCGGTGGTTAACTCTCCGAAAACAGAGCTTACGGATTTAATCACCGAATCACAGACAGATATTACTGTTGCTGACACTGGAGTCCTTTTGCCAGGGGAAGGGATTGCAACAATCGGCAATGGGGATGCAGCGGAAACTATTTTGTACACATCCGTTGACGGGAACATATTAAAGGGTTGTATTCGGGGTTTCCAGGGAGTTGCGCGAGCCTGGACGGCTGGCACGCGCATTGCTCGTAATTTCGCGGCAGCTGATTGGGATGCGGCCCGGCTTAATATACTTGAAATGGCTGATAGATTGGATACTCCTAATCGAACAGCCATTTCCCTGCTACCAGGTATCCAAGTAGTACAGGCGGATCAGGATGCGGCTTTTAAGCTTGCTGGCTTGCAAGGTCGTACATTGGTGAATTTGTTAGGGCGTGATGGGAATTTTGAAGATGCGAGTAAATGGTCCTTAGCATCATGCAGTTTTACTCTTGATAATACAAGCTTTTTATATGGCAGCAGTTCAGGCAAGGCCACAACAACTGGTACAAATTCATCTGGTTTGGTGCGTAGAAAAACCCTTGTTCCAATAGACAACACGAAGTATTATATCGCTATCGTCGAGATAAAGAATACCGACGCAACTTCTGCATACTTGCGAGTGATGAAGCCGGATTACAGCGCAACCTTAAAATCCAGCACGCCAAAAACGAATAAAGGATCATATCTACTGCATTATGTTAAATTAAGCCCTGCTGATCTTGTAGGACTCAATAGCATATCATTTGACTTGGTATTTCCTTATGTGAACACTGGGTCGGTAATCAATTTTGATGGCGGCGGAGTTTATGAGGTGGATAAAGCCTTATACGACCGCATTGGAGTAGACGTCACAGAGTCAAACATCCGTGATTATCTCCCTTACGTTGATAGTGTTCAACCCGTGCGAAATCCGTATGCGATTCGCTATGGGGAAAACTTGATACCTCCGTTCTATGAGGCTTCGTTATCGGGAAGTGGTCAGTTACCCACTGGACCGTATGCCGCATCGCTTACTGCAACAGTAGTGAATGTTGCTTGGATTTTCCGTATCCCTTGTTCTCCAAATACGGAGTACACATTTTCTCTAAGTCATAACGGCATGATTGCATTACAAGACTTGGATGCGGCGGGAAACATTATACAAAACAGTTTGTATCAAGATACACCGGAACTACACATAAAGACATCACCTAACGCTGCTTACTTGAGTATTATTATCGGAAATGGATCGAAAGGCGCTGGGACATATACCTTTTCAAACCCAATGCTTACGCTCGGCACGACACCCAAACCGTTCAAACCACGTGAAGACGTTATGCTCGCGTTGCAAACGGAACTGTACGCCGATCCAGCGACAGGGGCGAATGCTGACGAAGTGTTCGAGAAGGACGGGCAATACTTCAAGCTGGCGAAGTGGAATAAACTTGTATTGGACGGATCTGTTCCGTGGGTTCATCAGTCATCAAAATCAGGGTTTAAAGTAGTCTCTGCAGAGGTGGTAAAAGGAGGCGTAAATAATTCTGGTACTGTAACCAAGTATAACGGAAATATGTTACCGCGTGGTGATGCGGCATCTGCCGGAGATATGCAGAATGTTTACACGCTCGGAGGGGCAGGAAGTTTCTATCTGTCAGTTTTAAATACAGACAGTGGATGGGGAGATTCATACACGCCGACAACCGACGAGATTAAGGCGTATTTCATGGGATGGAGAATGTTCACTGACGGTCAAGACGCATTAACCAATACCTATGCAGGAACGGGGACAAAAAAATGGGTAAAGTTTGGATACACAAGTACATCGGGAGTTCCATCAGACGCGTATTCCGCAACGCTTCCAATAACTCTCGGATATGTTAATGGCGCAACGCCTTACCAACTCGTATATCAACTTGCAACGCCAACTGTCGAACCAATTACGTCAGAAGGACAATTGACTTTTATTGAGGGAGATAACCAAGTTGAAGTGGGAACGGGAATTGTATTGCGAGAAGCAACTAAACCCGTAATGACTAAAGTCGGAAGTATTGAGTATTATCATTTCAATAATACTGATTCGGGCGTAAATAACCCGTTTAAATATCGAGTTGGAAAGATATTGAACATTTACATGAACGGCAAACGAGCTGCTGGCGTAGTCGTAAAAAACGAAAAAGAAGCTTACGGAAATCAAGACGCTCATATTGAAGGCAAGGACTTTATTAAAGACGGAGCATACACGGCAACATACCTAATGTTGGACAAGTCTCCGATTGCTCCATTCATCGGATCAGTCCCAGACAACGAAAAGGCACTGCTTATGGACTTGGTACAAGACGTTCAACAAGCGAAAGCACGTATTAGTGTTGTGGAGAGTAAGAAGGCAGAGAAAGATGCTCCTGCATGGATAGAACCAACCCTTTTAAGCGGATGGGCTAACTTCTTGAGCGGATTTAGTCCGGCGGGGTTCTACAAAGATTCAATGGGATATGTGCATATAAGAGGGCTGATCAAATCAGGAGCCGGAGGAGCGTTTTTCAAACTACCTAAAGGATATCGGCCCACACATGCTCTGGCTTTTTCCACAATTTCTGCCGCGAACTCCGCTGGTGACGGGGCATTGCCAGCAAGCATAAATATTTTTCCTGATGGAACGGTTATTACTGCTGTTAACTTCCAATCAGGATTTATGTCATTAGAGGGAATATCATTTTTAGCAGCTGATTAATAAAAAGGTGGGATTACATGAAAGCCGTACCTAAAGTAAATACAGACGGCCTCTATATGGAGGACGAGTTGGTGGACGATGCCTTTTCCGGTGTCGTCCCTTTTTATGCCGAACCTGAGCCGATTGTCTATGACCCTGAAGCGCCTGAGCAGCTTGAAGAACCCGAAGAAGAGGAAGAGACTGAACCGGAGATAGCCGGGTATGTTGTCGGCTTTCCAGTTACTTCGGGGCTGTTCCTGCCACGCTTTGACCTGGCAGCCTGGGAAGCCTATCAGGATGCCGTGGAGATTGACCCAGAGGAAAAGTTTCCTGACCTGTGGGCTGAAGGGTTAAGCCAGGAAGAAATTGACGAGCTGACGAAACCGCAGCCTGTCGAGCCATCGGAAATGGACAAGATCGGGGAACAGCTCGTACAACGTGAACTGGAAGCCCTGGAATTAAAGCAGCAGAATGAAATCCTGGGCGAGCAAATTGTCATGAGGGAATTGGAAAGTGCAGACCTGAAGGCACAAAACGAAGCGCTAGGGGCGCAAATTGTAGGTATTGAGCTGCGTTTGTTAACTATTGAAACAGAATCGAAGGGAGACGGTGCAAATGTTTAATTCTGATTTCGAAAGACTCCAATATTACTATGAAAAGAAATGGGCGAAGGAACCACAGCTGAGACAGTATGTTTCCTTTGGCGTGATTACGCCGGAAGAATTTGAACAGATCACAGCGCAACAATACGAAGCGTAAGCTGAGGGGGGGGTGTCCGGCTTGTTCGGAGGCGGATTTAACGAAATAGCTTACAATGCAGGCGGCGGTGAAAACGTCATTGACCTGGCGGCGCACTTATCAGGCGGAGCGCAAATGTATTCTAAGCGGACCATTTCAGGAGGGGAGGACGTGACAGGGTTTAACCTTGTCGCGTTCAATGCTCCAGAATTATCCGGTGATACGGAATACTCGCTGGATTACGCTGTGGAAATGACGCTATCAGCAGAGTTTTCCG
>NZ_JABMCB010000127.1 GCF_013359935.1 Paenibacillus xylanilyticus | reverse complement strand
TCCTCAAGTGACAGATTGCTCCGTCTTTCCAGCTTCCTTCAGGCGAAAGAAGCAAGTATTCGGTATTAGCTACCGTTTCCGGTAGTTGTCCCAAGCTTGAGGGCAGGTTGCCTACGTGTTACTCACCCGTCCGCCGCTAACTATCAGAGAAGCAAGCTTCTCATCAAGTCCGCTCGACTTGCATGTATTAGGCATGCCGCCAGCGTTCGTCCTGAGCCAGGATCAAACTCTCCAATAAAGTATTGAAAAGAGCGATTAGCTCATTTTGAATCTGACGAGATTA
>NZ_JABMCB010000126.1 GCF_013359935.1 Paenibacillus xylanilyticus | reverse complement strand
CTGAGGTCCTTGAGTACCTTGAGGTCCTTGGTCGCCCTGAGGTCCTTGAGTACCTTGAGGTCCTTGGTCACCCTGAGGTCCTTGGGTACCTTGAGGTCCTTGGTCGCCCTGAGGTCCTTGAGTACCTTGAGGTCCTTGGTCACCCTGAGGTCCTTGGGTACCTTGAGGTCCTTGGTCGCCCTGAGGTCCTTGAGTACCTTGAGGTCCTTGGTCGCCCTGAGGTCCT
>NZ_JABMCB010000125.1 GCF_013359935.1 Paenibacillus xylanilyticus | reverse complement strand
ATCCCGTCGGTTCCGCCATTAATCTAAAAATTAAATAAGGCTCGGTAGCTCAGTCGGTAGAGCAGAGGACTGAAAATCCTCGTGTCGGCGGTTCGATTCCGTCCCGAGCCACCTTTTAATCCTGGAGGATTAGCGAAGTGGCCAAACGCATCAGACTGTAAATCTGCTCCCGTACGGGTTCGGTGGTTCGAATCCATCATCCTCCACCAGTTTT
>NZ_JABMCB010000124.1 GCF_013359935.1 Paenibacillus xylanilyticus | reverse complement strand
TTCCACACGTACCCATCCCGAACACGACCGTTAAGCCCTCTAGCGCCGATGGTACTTGGACCGAAGGGTCCTGGGAGAGTAGGACGTTGCCAAGCAAAGAACCACTGCCGATGATATTCGGTGGTGGTTTTTATTTGTTTATTTTTTTTGCCGTAGGCTTTATGTATAACACACCTATATATTGAATATATGTTCTTACCGGGAGATGCACATGCATCTCTTATTTGACTTTGTTTCACACCTCTGACACACTCATAGAAGTACATACATCACATTTCCGCACACGATTTTGAGTCACTTACAATTCTGGAGAACGGGGTGCAGAACGACATGGACATTCGCAAACTAACCACTGATGATTTCGAAGCGTGTATGACGCTTTCGGAGTACGCTTTTCAGTTTGTATTAAACGAGGAACAGATTGAAAAACGCCGAGAGGAGTTCGCCTCACACAATGTGTTGGGAGTGTATGAGGATGGCCAAGTTGGAGCCAAACTTCAGATCATTCCTTTTCAAACCTATATACAAGGTCGATCATTTGCGATGGGAGGTATAGCGGGTGTGGCAACTTGGCCGGAATACCGGCGAAAAGGTTGGGTAGCAGGGCTGCTTAAATTTGCATTGGAAGAAATGAATCGGAATAAACAGAGCATTTCCTTCCTGCATCCGTTCTCGTTTGCTTTTTACCGGAAATATGGGTGGGAGACCTACGTAGAGTTTAAGCAATATAAGCTGTCTACCGATCAATTACCTGCGAAGAAGCTAACTCTAGGCACCCTTCGGCGGGGTAATCCAGAGTTATCGGTGCTGAAGATGGTTTATGACACGTATGCAGAACGTTATAACGGAACCTTAAGTCGAGATGATGCCTGGTGGGAAAATTCAGTTTTTGCCAAGAAAGGGAGCCAGCGGGCTGTTTACTATGATGAGGCGGGACTACCTCAAGGCTACGTACTCTACGAGGTCAAGGAAAGGAAATTTACCATCGGTGAGTTGGTGCACCTAAATGAAGAGGCCAGACAAGGGTTGTGGACGTTTATCGCCAATCATGATTCGATGATTGATGAGGTGACGTTAAAAGCGCCTGCGAACGATACACTGGCCTTTCAACTGGATAATCCACGGATTCAGCAGGAGATTTCCCCATACTTTATGGCGAGAATCGTTAGTGTGGAGCAGTTCATTTCGCAGTATCCTTTTGCAAATCAAGATTCTCCGTTACAGATTCAGCTTGAGGTAGAGGATGCACATGCACCGTGGAATGAGGGGGTATGGCAGCTGAATGTAGCGATGAATGGTACGGCTTCCATATGGAAAACATCGGAACCTGTCTTGGAAGATCAGACGCTTAAGGTCGACATCCAAGCACTTACAGCGATGCTTATGGGATATCGCAGACCTGCAGAGATGGCACGGATGGGCCGAATTGATGGTCCTGCGGAAGTAATTAGTGCACTGGAACACGCGATTCCTGAACGGGAAACCTATTTGCTTGATTTTTTCTAAGTACATTCCAGACACTTATATGTAAGTCGATAACATCGATTCTGCCCCCTTTCAACCTTTATAGAGAAACCGCGCTACAGTAAGACAAATGAACTTCTCCGGCTGTTTTGGAGAGGTTTTTTTGTGTCCGGGGAATATTTCGTGTAAAATCGTAAAAAATGAATAGTGACCCCACTTGGCAAAACCACAAAATATGCTATAATGTATATAAAGTCAAAGAAAGTCAAAGTCAACTGAAGGTTTAATACTTACGTAGCTTTCTTTCTACAATCCGGTGATCACATCTTTAATGCCGCATCTAAAGAATCATCGGAAAGAGGCAATATCAAAGGACCTTCGTGCGTCCTTGCTCTCCCGAATAAGCCAGTGGAATTCAAGATTCGCTGTTTCCCCGATTGGTTAAATGGGTTGAGAAGGTGTACTCTGTGGGGGCGTGTGGGTCCTTATTGACTTAACGTTTCAGACAGTGGAGGATGAGTGGATGCGTAATATCTCTGATATTATCGAACAATATCTGAAGAGTATTTTGCATGAAAGTCCCGAAGGAATGGTTGAAATTCAACGCAATGATCTCGCAGATCAATTCTCATGCGTACCATCCCAGATCAATTATGTAATTAGCACACGTTTTACTCTTGAAAAAGGGTACCTGGTCGAGAGCAAACGTGGCGGTGGCGGTTATGTCCGCATTCAGCGGATTGAATTGCCGGCTCACTCTGCTCTGCATAATCATTTGCACCATAGTATCGGGGATGAGATTGGACAGACAGCTGCCGAAGGCCTGATTTATCAACTGGAAGAAGCGCGTTTTCTAAGTAAACGGGAAGCCGGGTTGATGCGTGCAGCTGTATCAAGAGAAATTTTATTGGTCAAACTTCCTTACCGGGATCAAATTCGTGCCAGAATGTTAAAGGCGATGTTAATATCTTTGCTCGGTAAATGAAAACTATCGGGATCAAGGAGGTACATCTATAAATGCTGTGCCAAGAATGCGACAAACGTCCGGCTACACTTCACTTTACGAAAATCGTGAATGGAGAGAAGACGGAATTCCATATTTGTGAGTCATGTGCCCGTGAAAAGGGAGAAATGATTCCTGGAACAGCAGGAGGATTTTCCATTCATAATCTGTTGTCCGGGTTGCTTGATTTTGAACCCAAGAATGGGAATGCGGGGGCACCCCCTGCTCAAGCCCTTCGTTGTGAAGAGTGCGGCATGACTTACTCACAGTTTAGCAAAATCGGCCGGTTCGGCTGCAGTTCTTGTTATAAATATTTTGACAGTCGGTTGGATCCATTATTTAAAAGAGTCCACGGCAGCACAACCCATGTAGGGAAAGTTCCTGCACGTGCCGGGGGACGCATCAAGGTGAAACGGCAGATTGCCGACCTGAAACGTGATCTTCAGGAGAGTATCGCCCAAGAGGAATTTGAAGAGGCGGCTCAGATTCGTGACCAGATCAGGGAACTTGAAAAAGAAATAGCCCAGGAGTAAAGTTTGCCATGAGTAGGAGGGATGCGTAATGCCTAATCTGCGTTTTACAGAGAAGGCGCTCAGCGACTGGATGCGCAGTGATGCGGCTGATTCCGAAATCGTCATTAGCAGCCGTGTCCGGATCGCACGCAACCTGCAGCATTATCCGTTTCCGATGCTGGCTTCCAATGAGCAATCGGAAGAAGTGCTGAATAAGCTGAGCGAAGTACTTCAATATGATGACGTTCATGCCTTTGGAGATTTCCACACCTTGGATCTGATGGATATTGATGATCTCGACAAGCGGGTGCTGGTGGAGAAACATCTGATCAGCCCCAGTCTTGTGAATGAATCCAAAAATGGTGCGGTCATTCTCAGTGAGGATGAATCCGTCAGTATTATGATAAATGAAGAAGACCATCTTCGTATCCAATGCCTCTATCCGGGGTTCCAGGTCAAAGAAGCCTGGGAGAAAGCTTCCGCCATAGACGATGCTTTTGAAGCGCATGTGGATTATGCCTTTGATGACCGCAGAGGATACTTGACCAGCTGTCCTACCAACGTAGGTACAGGTGTAAGAGCATCTGTCATGATGCATCTGCCCGCTCTGGTAATGACACAGCAGATTGGACGTATTCTGACCGCTGTTTCTCAAGTGGGGTTAACCGTACGTGGAATCTACGGTGAAGGCAGCGAGGCGATGGGCAACCTTTTCCAGATCTCCAATCAGATTACGCTTGGGCAGACGGAACAAGAGGTTATCGACAATCTGCACGGCGTAGTGCAGCAGATTATTGAGCATGAACGTACTGCCAGAGAGCGGTTAATTTCAGACTCCAAACTGCGGATTACCGATAGAGTGATGCGATCGTATGGAATTTTGTCGCACGCAGCCATCATGGATTCCAAGGAAGCCGCACAGCGACTCTCTGATGTTCGCCTTGGTGTGGATCTGGGCTTGTTGAATGGCTTGTCCATCACCGTAATGAATGAGCTGAATGTGATGACCCAGCCAGGCTTCCTGCAGAAAACATTCGGGGAAGATATGCGCACGGATGAGCGTGACATCTACCGGGCTCAGTTGATTCGTGATACGATCAATTCAGCCAGTCAATCCCAGTAGTTCCATTTGGATTGAACTGTCCTAAGGTTTCATGCCGCTTCTGCGGCTTTTATATAACGAGCATTTCCATAAATGCTGAATGATTTTATTCGCAGCACGGCTGCAGACAAAAATGATATGAAGAATACGGCGGGATCGTTAGTAGGCCCCCGTTTTATCCAAAACCATGGAGGTGCAGGAGATATGATGTTTGGAAGATTTACGGAACGGGCCCAAAAGGTGCTCGCACTCGCGCAGGAAGAAGCTGTCCGTCTCGGTCATAATAACATCGGTACTGAGCACATTTTGCTCGGCCTCATTCGTGAAGGCGAAGGCATTGCAGCCAAAGCACTGATCGGCCTGGGACTCGGATTGGAAAAAATTCAGGATGAAGTAGAAACGCTGATTGGCCGCGGCCAGGAGCAGCCTACCAACATTGCATATACGCCTCGTGCGAAAAAAGTAATTGAATTGTCTATGGATGAGGCTCGCAAATTGGGTCACACCTATGTAGGGACAGAGCACATTTTGCTCGGATTAATTCGTGAAGGCGAGGGTGTTGCGGCACGTGTGCTCAACAACCTTGGCATCAGCTTGAACAAAGCACGTCAACAAGTGCTGCAATTGCTTGGCAGCAGTGAGGCAGTATCCAGCCATAACGGAACTCCTGCTAACGTAAGCACGCCAACACTGGACAGTCTGGCACGTGACCTTACCGCTTACGCGAAGGAAAACAACCTGGATCCGGTGATCGGCCGCAGCAAGGAAATCGAACGTGTTATTCAGGTGCTGAGCCGTCGTACCAAGAACAATCCGGTATTGATCGGTGAACCTGGTGTAGGTAAAACGGCAATTGCCGAAGGTCTTGCACAGAAAATCATCGCTAACGAAATTCCGGAAACATTGCGCGACAAACGGGTTATGACCCTGGATATGGGTTCGGTTGTTGCCGGAACGAAGTATCGTGGTGAATTTGAGGATCGTTTGAAAAAAATCATGGATGAGATTCGTCAAGCGGGTAACATTGTCCTCTTTATCGACGAATTGCATACCCTGATCGGTGCAGGCGGAGCAGAAGGTGCCATTGATGCTTCGAACATTCTGAAACCGGCTCTGGCCCGTGGAGAACTGCAATGCATCGGTGCAACAACACTGGATGAATATCGCAAATATATCGAGAAGGATGCCGCGCTGGAGCGTCGTTTCCAACCGATTACAGTAGATCAGCCTTCTCCGGAAGAAGCAATTCAAATCCTGCACGGTTTGCGTGATCGTTACGAGGCACATCACCGCGTAAAAATCACAGACGAAGCCATTGTACAGGCGGTTAAATTGTCTGATCGCTACATCACAGACCGTTTCCTGCCAGACAAAGCGATTGACCTGATTGATGAAGCGGGTTCCAAAGTAAGATTGAACTCATACACCATCCCGCCAAACCTGAAACAACTGGAAAGCCGTCTGGAAGATATCCGTAAGGAAAAAGACGCAGCAGTTCAAAGTCAGGAGTTCGAGAAAGCAGCAGCTCTGCGTGATACGGAACAAAAAATCCGTGAAGAGCTGGATGTAACGAAGAATCAATGGAAAGAAAAACAAGGTCGCACGGATTCCGAAGTGACTCCTGAGGATATCGCACAAGTGGTAGCCAACTGGACAGGAATTCCGGTGAACAAGCTGAAAGAAGAAGAGACACAACGATTGATGAACTTGGAGTCCATCCTGCATGAACGTGTCATCGGTCAGGATGAAGCGGTGAAATCGGTCAGCCGTGCGGTTCGTCGGGCACGTGCCGGATTGAAAGATCCGAAACGTCCAATGGGTTCATTCATCTTCCTTGGTCCTACTGGGGTAGGTAAAACCGAGCTGGCTCGTGCACTCGCAGAAGCCATGTTCGGAGATGAGAATGCAGTGATCCGGATCGACATGTCCGAGTATGGTGAGAAGCATTCGACTTCAAGACTCGTCGGAGCGCCTCCAGGATATGTAGGATATGAAGAAGGCGGCCAGCTGACAGAGAAAGTTCGTCGCAAACCATATTCCGTAGTCCTGCTCGACGAGATCGAAAAAGCACATCCGGAAGTGTTCAACATCCTGCTGCAAGTGCTTGAGGATGGCCGTCTGACAGACTCCAAAGGTCGTGTCGTGGACTTCCGCAACACATTGATCATTCTGACATCCAACGTGGGTGCCGAAGCGATTAAACGTAACTCTACACTTGGGTTCACAGCAGTTGTGGATGCAGGTGCGGATTACGATAACATGAAGGGTAAAGTCATGGATGAGCTGAAGAAAAGCTTCCGTCCGGAGTTCCTTAACCGGATTGATGAAATCATCGTGTTCCACTCCCTTGAAGAGAAACACATTGCTGAGATTGTCTCCCTCATGAGTGAGGAGCTGCGGAAACGTCTGCGTGAATACGAAGTTGACTTCGAACTCACCGACAACGCCAAGGCCTTCCTGGCCAAAGCCGGCTTCGATCCAGCGTATGGTGCCCGTCCGCTTCGTCGGGCGATCCAGAAGCATATTGAAGACAAATTGTCTGAGGAATTGCTCACAGGTACGGTGACCAAAGGCGATTCATTGTTAATCGATGAAGAGAATGGCGCGCTTTCTGTAACCAAAAAGGACGCAGTCGTTCCTTCCAATGAAGAAATCGAAACAAAGTAAGTAAAGTTTTAACATGATTGAAAATGATCCTTTCCGGCTTCGGCCGGGGAGGATTTTTTGCTGTTCATGGAACATGTGTAAAGTTTACGATAATCCTTTACGAAAAATCTCAAACAATGGTAAACTTTTATTAACCCTGCACGTCAGGAAGTTAGGCAAAATTCGTCGAAAAATGCAAAATGCTGTTATAAAATAAATCCTAGGAGTGCTGAAGTGGCCAAAGTTAAAACCAAGTTTCAATGTACGGAATGTGGTTATGAAGCCCCCAAATGGTACGGCAAATGTCCGGGTTGTCAGTCATGGAATTCCATGGTGGAAGAAACAGAAACGGTTGTCAAAACACAAGGGAGAAATTCCCCCCTCTTTGACAGTAAAGATAAACCCCTTCCCATCATAGATATAGATAGCGGTCAGGAACCGCGTGTGCAGACTGGAATCGGAGAGCTGAACCGGGTATTGGGCGGCGGAATTGTTCCGGGTTCTCTCGTGCTGGTGGGCGGAGATCCGGGAATCGGAAAGTCAACTCTGATGTTGCAGACTTCTCATGCTCTAACCCATTCAGGTTTGCGCGTGTTATATGTTTCGGGGGAGGAATCGGTGAAGCAAACCAAATTACGGGCTGACCGTCTGGATGCGCTCTCTCCTGAACTGTATGTGCTGTGTGAAACAAATATGGAACGTGTAGAGGAAGCGGTGGAGCAGATCCAGCCGCATTTTCTTGTCATCGACTCCATTCAGACGGTATATCTGCCAGAAGTCACCAGTGCACCCGGCAGTGTAGCGCAGGTAAGGGAATGTACTTCCCGGTTTATGCGCATCGCCAAAGGGCGAGGCATTGCAACCGTCCTTGTGGGGCATGTTACGAAAGAAGGGGCGATTGCCGGTCCGCGGATGCTGGAACATATGGTGGATTGTGTTCTTTATTTTGAAGGAGAACGACATCATACGTATCGATTGTTGCGTGCGGTGAAAAACCGTTTTGGCTCAACCAATGAGATTGGTATTTTCGAAATGGGTGAGGATGGATTGCGCGAAGTGGGCAACCCTTCGGAACTCTTTTTGTCCGAACGTCCGCTCGGTGTAGCGGGTTCTACCGTAGTCGCCAGTATGGAAGGCACAAGGCCTATGCTGGTTGAGCTGCAGGCACTCATCTCGGCAACTCATTTTCCATCTCCCCGCCGTATGGCAACAGGGATAGACCATCATAGGCTGAACCTGATTATTGCGGTTCTCGAGAAGCGGATGGGCATGTTTTTGCAAACACAGGACGCATACCTGAATGTGGCCGGAGGCGTTCGGCTCGATGAACCGGCAGTAGATTTGGCGGTTGCGGTGAGCATTGCATCCAGTTTGAGAGATGTGCCGACCAAGCCGGATGACGTTATTTTTGGCGAGATTGGTTTGACAGGTGAGGTTCGGGCCGTATCACGGGCTGAACAACGTGTGAAGGAAGCCGAGAAACTGGGCTTCAAGCGAGTCATTTTACCGGAGAAAAGCTTAAAGGGCTGGAAACATCCTCGCGGGATACAACTGATCGGTGTGAATACCGTGGCAGATGCACTAGCGGTTGCTTTAGATTAGGGGGCATAACAAGATGAAGGATACGAGCCAACTGGATAAGATGAATGATTTGTTGAGGCTGATCGCACCAGGGACACCTTTCCGCGAAGGTCTGGAAAACGTGCTGCGCGCCAAGACGGGGGCACTGCTTGTTGTAGGATACAGCCCTGAAGTAATGGAAGTCGTTGACGGGGGATTCTCAATTAATTGTGATTTCTCCCCCAACTATCTATATGAGCTCGCCAAGATGGACGGTGCCATTATTCTTAGTGAGGATTTAAAGCGTATTCTGTACGCCAATACCCAGTTGATCCCGGATTCGTCCATCTCTTCCTCAGAGACAGGGATCCGTCACCGGACGGCAGAGCGGGTAGCAAAGCAAACGGGTAAATTGGTCGTATCGATATCGCAGCGCCGGAATATTATTACCTTGTATCAGGGAACGCTTAGATATTCGCTGAAGGAAATCGGAGTTATTTTAACGAAGGCGAATCAGGCGATCCAAACGCTTGAGAAATACAAAGCTGTACTGACGCAATCCCTTACGAATCTGAGCGCCTCCGAGTTCGAGGAATTGGTAACCATCCCTGAGGTAGTGAATGTGATTCAGCGTACCGAAATGGTGATGCGCATCAAAACGGAAATTAAGCGCTACATCCATGAACTCGGGAATGAGGGGCGGCTGATCTCCATGCAGATGGAAGAATTGGTCGGAACAACGGAGGAAGAGGCGTGGTTGCTCTACAAGGACTATGCTCGGGACGACAGTGACGAGAAAATCCGCGAAATTATCGTGGGCCTCAAACGACTTTCGGATGATGAGTTGCTCGATGCACATCATATTGTTCGTCTGCTCGGCTATCCATCGTCGGCTGCCACTTCGGAAGATTCGGTTGCACCACGCGGATATCGGGTATTGAATAAGATACCACGTCTTCCAAATGTCATTATCCATAACCTGGTGGATCAATTTGAACAATTGCCTCATGTGATTATGGCAACAATTGAAGAGCTGGATGAAGTGGACGGTATTGGTGAGGTACGTGCCCGGACCATTAAGGAAGGTCTGAAGCGTCTGCAGGAGCAGATGTTTATTGACAGACAAATGTAATCCAGAGCGATCATGGATAGATTTGCCTATAACGGCTTGAAGATGATGAGGTGAAGCAACGATGTTAACCAAATTCATTCCGAACCTCTTTACCTTGGGTAATCTGTTTCTTGGAATGATGGCGATACTGCTTGCAATCGATGGGAACTACAGCCTGGCCGCCATTATGGTGATCGTTGCCATGCTTCTGGACGGTTTGGATGGCAGGGTTGCGCGTGCGCTTAATGCCCAGAGTGAATTCGGCAAAGAGCTCGACTCCCTGTCCGACATGGTTTCGTTTGGCGCAGCTCCGGCGCTCATTATGTTTATGGTATCCTTTCAGGATGCCTCTCCGGTTCTCGCCTGGGTAGCCACAGCAAGCTTTCCCATCTGCGGAGCCATTCGACTAGCACGTTTCAACGTAAGACCTGGGATTCCCGGATATTTTACGGGTCTGCCCATTCCGGCAGCCGGAGGTGTGCTTGCAACGCTAACGTTGTTTAACAAGGATATTGGTCCGGTTAGCATGATGATAGCCACATTGTTATTATCCTATTTGATGGTAAGTTCACTTAAATACCCGAATTTCAAAAAGGTGGGTCTGCCGCGAAAAGCGATCTGGATTGCACCTTGGGTGGTCGTTTTCGCTGTAGCGGTTGCTGTCATTTTCCCGGAACAGTTGTCGAAGTTGATCTTCATTCCCCTGGTGCTGTACGCCCTGTATGGAATGAAGCATAATATGCGGACGGCAGCCTCGCGTAACCGGGCGAAGAAGCGCAAGGAAGAGAAGTCTTCCCGGTCTTCCGATCGGTGAATTCTTTTAATTCGCATCAATGCCCCAAAAATGCATAATAAAAAGCACGCATTCTCCTTCAGGAGTGTACGTGCTTTTTTTGTTATTCAAATCTATACAGTACCTATCTTTGTACAGCGAAGTTGCAGTTCATTACGACAAATTGAACATCCCTAACGTCGAACATTTCTGTGACTCGTGATTCACGACTTCTTCCATGTTGATATCCAGCAGATTGCAGAGAGCTGACATATAAAACAGGTTCCGCCCCAGTTCGGAGCTGATGACCTCTTTGCAATTCTCACACAATTCACCTTCCACATGCGTCTCCAGCAGGCCTTTGGTTTGAGCGATACCGCTCTCGGGGGCATATTTCTGCTTGGTGGCGTGCAGCTCAATGCAGCCGCATTCGGTAATGGCCTTGGACACGGCTCGGTTGACAGAAGCTCCGGCTTGTCCTGTTTTGGACAGTACATCAATCAGACTGCGATGACGCAGCAACAGCTCGGAAACCTGATCCTGAAAAGCCTGTAAACTTAGCGTACTCATTTTGCTACTCACCTCGGGATATGAATTGAATTCATTATATGCCAATAATTTACCTTCTTTCAACTGACGATTGCAACAATTCCAAAAAGTTCTTCTGAGCGGGATTAGTATTCTGAGAATTGGATCATACTGGATATGAAGATCAAGAACTTTTGAAGGAGGTGCAGGGACATATGTGGAAAAAAGGCATTTTAACTTTTACAGGATTGTGCGGTGCATGGTTTGGCTACACGGCATATCATCTGGCAGGAAAATCCGTCCCTTGGATGGCTGAATGGATTCAGTCGGCAGGGCTGCTGGGAGCAGGGGTAGCAACGGCACTGGGAGCTGTATTGTTTATGGCCGTGTGCAATATTGGTGGAGCGTTGTTGGCAAACAGACTACAGAATGGGATCGATGCTCTGGCCAAAGTACCGATGAACGAACTGGCGGCCGGCGCAGCAGGGACGGTTGCAGGATTGCTGGTAGCCTTGCTGCTCTATCCATGTTTGGCTTGGCTGGGGACAGCAGGAGAGGTGCTTCAGGTGGCACTGACGGCAGTTAGTGGATATTCGGGGTACATGCTGGCCATGGCCAAGAAAGACGATCTGGGGGCATTCTGGATGTCTGGGCGGTGGGGTCACCCAGAGGTGGACGAAGACAAACGGATGGAAGAGCATAAAATTTTGGATACCAGTGTCATTATTGATGGCCGCATCGCTGATATATGTAAAACCGGTTTTATCGAAGGCACTATTGTCATTCCGGAATTCGTTCTGGAGGAACTTCAGCATATTGCTGATTCATCGGATCTGCTGAAGCGGAACAGAGGACGGCGCGGGCTTGATATTTTAAACAAAATTCAGAAAGAACTCGACGTCAAGGTACTCATTTACGAGGGTGATTTCGAAGAAATATCGGAAGTGGACAGCAAACTGGTCAAACTTGCGAAAGTGCTTCAGGGCAAGGTCGTCACGAATGACTTTAACTTGAACAAGGTTTGTGAGCTTCAGGGTGTATCCGTGCTCAACATTAACGATCTCGCGAATGCGGTGAAGCCTGTGGTGCTTCCTGGTGAAGAGATTATGGTTCAAATCATCAAGGACGGTAAGGAGCATGGTCAAGGTGTTGCTTATCTGGATGACGGTACGATGATCGTTGTGGAAGGCGGACGAGAGTACATCGGCATGATGATGGAAGTGCTGGTGACCAGTGTGCTGCAAACTTCCGCGGGACGAATGATTTTTGCCAAGCCGAAACTGTTGGAAAAAGCCCAATAAAGCGGTATGATGGGTAGTGTATCGTTACGAGTATATTATAAGTGAATGATATCTCCGGGACGATAAACTGACAGACAAGGCAGGGATTGCGGCATGGATAAAGGGTGGGGTGTCGTCATTGTGGCAGCAGGTCGGGGAACCCGAATGGGCACAACCGAGAGCAAGCAGTTTCTGCTGCTGCAGGACAAGCCCGTTTTCATACATACGCTTGAGGTGTTTGCCGCTCTGAAGGAGATCAGTGAAATGGTGCTGGTAACCGGAGCCGCAGATGTTGAACGCTGCCTGGATTGGGTAAAAGAATACCGACTGGAGTCGCGTGTCCGTGTCATCCCCGGAGGGAAAGAGAGACAGCATTCTGTTCATGAAGGCCTGAAGGCCCTGAAGACGGATTGGGTTCTCGTTCACGACGGGGTACGTCCTTTTGTTGACCGTAAGCAGATTACAGGTTGCATGGAGGCCGCGATGTCGGGGGGAGCCGCTGTACTCGCCGTTCCCGTTAAGGATACGATTAAACAAGTGAATGCGGAGGGGATCGTTACGGCGACGCCTGACCGCAGCAGTCTGTGGAGTATTCAAACCCCGCAGGCTTTTCGTCTTTCTTCGCTGCTGCGTGCTTACGAGTCGGCGGCAAACGACGGATTCCTTGGGACAGATGATGCGATGCTGGCTGAGCGCCAGGGTTTGCCCGTCAAGGTTGTGGAAGGCAGTTATACCAACATCAAATTAACGACGCCGGAAGATTTGGAATATGCCGCGTTTTTGCTTGGGGGAGAGAAGAAGCGATGATACGTGTAGGACAGGGATTTGATGTACACCAGTTGGTGGAAGGACGGCCGTGCATTATTGGCGGAGTAACCATTCCTTATGAAAAAGGCTTGCTTGGACACTCGGACGCAGACGTGCTGCTGCATGCCATCAGTGATGCGATTCTGGGTGCTCTTGCACTCGGGGATATCGGCAAACACTTTCCGGATACTGATCCGGAGTTCAAGGATGCGGACAGCCTCAAACTGCTGGAGCATGTATGGCAGCTCGTGAAAGACCGCGGATATCGTTTGGGCAATATCGATTCAACCATTATTGCACAAAAACCGAAAATGGCTCCTTACATTCCACAGATGGCTGAGGTCATTGCCAAAGCGCTGGAAGCGGATGTTGACCAGGTAAATGTGAAAGCAACGACCACAGAGCAGCTCGGATTCCCTGGACGGGGAGAGGGCATTGCCGCCCAATCGGTTGTTTGCCTTGTTCGTGTATGATATTATCAACCAACTAGATACGGAGGGGATATTTTATGAGCACAGAAGTTCGTGTGCGCTACGCGCCAAGTCCAACGGGACACCTGCATATCGGGAATGCCCGTACGGCGCTGTTCAACTATTTGTATGCTAAGCATAATAACGGGAAATTCATCATTCGTATTGAAGATACTGACGTGAAACGGAACATTGCCGGTGGTGAAGAAAGCCAGCTGAAATATTTGAAATGGCTCGGAATCGAATGGGATGAAAGTATTGATGTGGGCGGAGAATACGGACCTTACCGTCAGACGGAACGTTTGGACATTTACCGCAAATACACCCAGGAACTTCTGGACAAAGGTTTGGCTTACCGCTGCTTCTGTACGGAAGAAGAATTGGAGCAGGAGCGTGAGGAGCAGACGGCACGTGGAGAAACCCCGCGTTATTCGGGCAAGCACCGTGACCTGACCCCAGAGCAAATCAGTGCGTTTGAAGCTGAGGGCCGCATTGCAAGTATTCGTTTCCGTGTACCGGAAGAACGTACATATACGTTCGATGACATGGTTAAAGGCACAATTTCATTCAACAGCAAGGAATCGGGCGACTTCGTCATTGTGAAAAAGGACGGCATTCCCACCTACAACTATGCAGTTGCAGTGGATGATCACCTAATGAAGATTTCCCACGTTCTCCGTGGGGAAGATCACATCTCAAATACACCTCGCCAGCTGATGATCTATGAAGCGCTGGGCTGGGAGCCGCCGCAATTCGGTCACATGACGCTGATCGTGAATGAAAATCACAAGAAGCTGAGTAAACGGGATGAATCCGTCATTCAGTTTATTGAACAATATGATCAGCTCGGCTATTTGCCGGAAGCGATGTTTAACTTCATCTCCCTGCTTGGCTGGTCGCCAGAAGGTGAAGAGGAAATTTTCTCGCAGGAGCAGCTGATTTCCATCTTTGATACCAAACGTTTGTCCAAGAGCCCTGCTGTATTTGATACGCATAAGCTTGCGCACTTGAACAATCACTATATTAAACATGCAGACCCGGAACGTATTGCTGAAATGGCTATTCCACATCTGCAAAAGGCAGGCCGGATTGCTTCTGAGTTGTCACCTGAACAGAAGGAATGGGCAAATACGCTCGTTCACCTGTATCAGGAGCAAATGACGGCAGCTTCCGACATTGTGGAATTGTCGGAGGTGTTCTTCCGCTCCCATCTGGAGCTTGATGCAGAAGCTGCCGCAGTACTTGGGGAAGAACAGGTACCAACGGTTCTGAAGGCCTTTGCCGATAAAGTGCAGGCAAGCGAAGAGTTTACACCAAGCAAAATGGCTGCGTTGATCAAGGAAGTACAGAAGGAAACCGGATTTAAAGGCAAACAGCTCTTTATGCCTATTCGTGTTGCGCTGACTGGGCAGACTCATGGACGTGACCTGAATCAGACGATCGTGCTGCTTGGCCGGGATACGGTTATCGAGCGTCTGCATGCACAGGTGAAAGGCGCGTAATACAGGACGGTTAGCTCCGTGTATTTCTGTTCCTGAACTCAGGTATTTAGTTTGGCCAAAGATGCCGCAAGGCTGTTGTCAGTCCATAACCTTTTCGCTATAATAGCAACACGAAGGTTAAATGACATTAATCATTATTTAAACATTTTACATTAATCCATAGAACAGCAAAGACCGGGAGGAGTAGACTGAACCGGACAGATTCAGAGAGGATGGCCCCACGGCAAAGAATGAATTTCTTTGGCTGCGGTGGCTGTGAGCCATCCGCTGTCCGTCAGCCGAAATGCGCCCGTGAGCTGCACAGCCGAATCCGGCCCCGCCTCTTGAACGTGCAGAAGAGGAAAACGTCAGGATAGGTTGTGACGGTTGGTTTCCGTTACCGAACCGCTTGAGGGTGCATTCTTATTTGTGCAGGAAAGGAACAGCGTACTTGGCTGACCAATCCTGTTATGTAAGAGTGAACCGAGCAGAGTGGGACCGCGATTAACGCCTCTGCAGCATTATGCTGCAGAGGCGTTTTTTGTTTAGGGCGAGTCAGCAGTACACTACCAAGAGGGCTGCGCCGTCCGGGATGCCGGAGGACGAAGACCTGAACAAGAGGGGAACGAGCATGTTTAAGAAGATCAGATCAGATATCCAGGCGGTGTTTGAAAACGATCCGGCTGCCCGGGGATGGTTCGAGGTCGTATTCACCTATTCGGGGCTGCATGCGATATGGGCGCACCGGATCGCACACTTTTTTTACAAACGCAGTTGGTTCTCGGTCGCCCGGTTCATTTCGCAGATCAGCCGTTTTATGACAGGAATCGAGATTCACCCTGGAGCTACCATTGGGAATCGGTTGTTTATTGACCATGGAATGGGCGTCGTTATTGGAGAAACCTGTGAAATTGGCGATGATGTTGTTATTTACCAGGGGGTTACTCTTGGCGGAACAGGGAAAGAAAAAGGAAAGAGACACCCGACGATTGGCAATAATGTGGTTATCTCATCCGGAGCCAAAGTACTCGGTTCATTCAGTGTTGGTGATCAATGTAACATTGGAGCCAACTCCGTGGTACTCAAAGAAGTGCCATCCAACAGCACCGTTGTAGGCATACCGGGAAGAATCGTCAAACAGGATGGACGACGGGTAGACCGTTTGAGCCAGCAGCTGCCCGATCCGGTCATTGACTCCCTGCGCAGTATGCAGCAAGAGATTGAACGGTTGCGTGAAGAGGTGCGTACACTACAGGATACCCGCAAGAGTGAGAATTCCCGTGATACAATAAATAAATAAGGAAGTATGGATGAAAGGAAAGTGACCATGACGCTTCAAATTTACAATACGATGAGTCGTACCAAAGAGAATTTCGTTCCCCAAGAGCCGGGGAAAGTGAAAATGTATGTATGCGGACCGACAGTGTATGATTACATTCACATCGGAAATGCACGTCCGGTTATTTTTTTCGACACAGTTCGCGGTTATCTGGAACAGACAGGACATGAAGTGAACTACGTTGTAAACTTCACGGATGTTGATGATAAACTGATTCGCAAAGCTGAACAGCTTGGTACGGATGTTCCTCATGTCGCAGAGAAGTTTATTGCGGCGTACTACGAAGATCTTGAGGGACTGGGGATTCCAAAGGCGAGCAGTAACCCGAGAGTAACGGAGAATATGCCGCTCATTATTGATTTTATCCGTGAGCTGGTTGAGAAGGGATTTGCCTATGAAAATGGTGGCGACGTGTATTATCGCACCGGCAAATTCGAGGAGTACGGCAAATTGTCAAAGCAGAACCTGCAGGAATTGCAGTTTGGGATCCGGATTGGTGTAGATGAACGCAAGGAACATCCGGAAGACTTCGTACTCTGGAAAGCGGCTAAACCGGGTGAGATCTATTGGTCCAGCCCTTGGGGGGATGGAAGACCAGGCTGGCATATCGAGTGCTCTGCCATGGCGCGTGAATACCTGGGTGATACGCTCGATATACACGGAGGCGGACAGGATCTGCAGTTCCCGCACCATGAGTGCGAATGCGCCCAATCCGAGGTGTTGACAGGCAAACCGCTCGCCAACTACTGGATGCATAACGGATTTATCCGCATCGATAACGAAAAAATGTCGAAATCGCTCGGTAACGGAGTGCTTGTAAAAGACCTTCGGACACAGTACAAACGTGAAGCCATTCGATATTTCATGTTGTCGACACACTATCGCAATCCGCTGAACTTTACCGAAGATACAATGGAACAAGCGCAAAACAGTGTGGATCGGATCGCGAATGCCGTAGGCAATCTGAAGCATCGTTTGCAGGCAGTAACGGTAGATCAGGATATTACGGCAGAGTTTGCTGCCAAACTGGAGCAGATCCGTCAGCAGTATCATGAGAAAATGCAGGATGATTTCAATACTCCGGATGCGATTACAGCTTTGTTTGAATGGGCTGCTGAAGCAAACCAACTGCTGCAAAAAGAAGTCGTGAACGCTGCGGAAATCCGTGCGCTGCTTGAACTCTTCAGTGAATTGAATGCGGTACTTCGCATTTATACGGACGCTGAGCCAGAGCTTCTGGATGAAGAGATTGAACGCCTGATTGAAGAGCGTACGGAGGCACGCAAGTCCAAGAACTGGGCACGAGCTGATGAAATCAGGGACGAATTGTCTGCGCAGGGCATATTGCTTGAGGATACGGCTCAAGGGATGAGATGGCGGCGCAAATGAGCGAGAAGCAGCTGGAAAAGTTGTCTGAAACTGTCGAACAATCTGAACAGAGCAAACATTCAGGTGGGGAACAAACAGAGGTAATGGTACAGGGAGGGTGGTTTCCATACCCGCCTTCCCGTCCTGCAAGGCTGATTCCTCCGATCGCACTCGCATATATCGGTGATGCAGTGTATGAGGTGGCGGTAAGGCAGTATCTGTTGTCCAAAGCCAATATGCGCCCAAACCATCTGCACCGCAGCGCAACAGGTCTGGTATCAGCCAAGGCACAGAGCCGCATCCTGACAGGGATAGAGGAAGTATTGACCGAAGAAGAGCGCGACATTGTAAGGCAGGGGCGTAACGCCAAGTCTGGCAGTATCCCCAAAAATGCGGATGTACTGGAATACAGACATGCCACGGCGCTGGAGTGCCTTATTGGTTACCTGTACAGTAGTGGTCGGCATGATCGCATGATCCAACTGATTACCCAGGGCATCGAGCATGCAGAAAACAATTCGCAATCAACGACAAAATAAAAACTAAACATAGCCGTCCTTGTGGTACAAGCCTGCAAGGGAGTACTTGCAAGGCGCAATAGAGAGGATCGAACAAAATGGAAGAAGAATGGATTGCTGGTAAGCACTCCGTGACGGAGGCGCTGCGTTCAGGCCGGACCATTAATAAAATATGGATCGCGGATACAGCACAGAAGCATTTGACTCAACCGATTATCGCGGAGGCGAAGAAACTCGGTATCGTGATTCAGCATGTGGACAAGCGTAAACTGGACCAAACGGTACCAGGTATTCAGCATCAAGGGGTTGTTGCCCAAGCAGCGCCATACGCTTATGTGGAGGTAGATGACATCCTCGCAGCGGCACATGCCAAAAATGAACAACCGTTTCTGATTCTACTGGATGAGATTGAGGATCCGCATAACCTTGGTTCGATTTTGCGGACAGCGGACTGCACGGGGGCTCATGGCGTGATTGTACCCAAACGTCGTTCGGCTGCAGTGACGGCTACGGTATCCAAAACATCCGCCGGGGCTGTGGAGTATGTACCCGTGGCACGTGTGAGCAATCTGGGACAAACGATCGATCGTCTCAAGGAAGCAGGCGTTTGGGTTGTGGGTACAGATGTAGCTGCGCAGGAAAGTGTATTTGGTAACGGGGTATTTACTGGTCCAGTGGCATTGGTGATCGGGAACGAGAACAAAGGTATGGGAAGGCTCATTCGGGAAAAATGCGATGTGCTGATCAAGCTGCCGATGCAAGGGCAGATTAACTCTCTGAATGCTTCCGTGGCGGCGGGTGTTGTCATGTACGAAGTGCTCCGTTCGCGCCAAGCACAGGGATAGATGGTATGGCTGATTCCCGGGATGTGCTTCTGGTAGACGGGTATAACATGATTGGCGACTGGCCAGAGCTGTCCAGACTGGCGGAAAGCGGGCTGGAGGAGGCGCGGAATCGTCTCCTCTTCCGTCTTGCTGATTATCAGGCGTTCTCTGGTCGCAAGGTCATCGTTGTTTTTGATGCCTATCTCGTACCCGGACTTGGTAAAACATTTACACAGAGCAAAGTGCAGATATATTTCACCAAGGAAAAAGAGACGGCTGACGAATGCATTGAGAGACTCGTACGGGAACTAAGCTCGCGGAGACGCCAAATCTATGTGGCCACAAGCGATATGGTAGAACAGCATGTCATTTTTGGACAGGGAGCACTGCGTGTATCTGCAAGGGAACTGTTGATTGAAGTCGAGCAGAATGAAAAAGAACTGCAGAAGCGTCTGGAGGAAGACCAGGCCAAGTCCAAGCGTAATACACTTGGAGCCAAGCTCAGCCCGGAAGTTCTGAAGCAGTTTGAGCGTTGGCGAAGGGAATAGGAGTACGGTTTTACAAATATTTCAATATTGAAAGTCTTGACAATTATGTTATTGATGTTCTTTTTTAGGCAGAGCGTGGTTGACGGTGTGAGGTGCCATCATATATACTGTTCGTATATTTCATAGAGTAGAGTAACGGTGTACCTTGCGTTGCAGCCGGAGGGATTGTCTGTGAGTGTCGACCTCAAAGATATCATGTTATCTAAGTATGATTACCAAAGTGACGAAGACATTGTCGAAGCGGTCCGTGAAGGTGAAAGCGAAGCGCTGGAGTTTTTGATTAACAAATATCGCAACTTTGTACGCGCCAAGGCAAGATCTTATTTTCTGATTGGGGCAGACCGGGAAGATATTATTCAGGAAGGAATGATTGGCCTCTACAAATCCATCCGTGATTTCAAAGGGGACAAACTGGCTTCGTTCAAAGCTTTTGCCGAGCTGTGTATCACCAGACAGATTATTACGGCAATCAAGACGGCAACACGTCAGAAACATATTCCGCTTAATTCCTATGTATCATTGGACAAGCCCATTTATGACGAAGAATCCGATCGTACGTTACTCGATGTGATTTGTGGAACCCAGGTCAGTGATCCTGAGGAGCTTATCATTAATCAGGAAGAATTTGTGGGCCTGGAAGATAAGATGTCAGAGATTTTAAGTGACTTGGAACGAAAAGTGTTGATGTTGTATCTGGACGGGAGATCTTATCAAGAGATTGCAGTAGATTTGGACCGGCATGTGAAGTCCATTGACAATGCACTCCAGCGTGTTAAGCGCAAACTTGAAAAGTACCTGGAAGTTCGAGATAATTGAACAATGTTGTTGATGACGGAAAAGGCTCGGGGTTTGAGTCTTTTTTTGCTGCTTTAAGTTTATAAGTCAAAAGATTGATAATACTAGTAATCGCTTGGTCCAAGCAGGAGAAGAGAAAAAATCAGAGACGCCCGATCTACACGCTTTTTGTACGGAACTTTTACCCAGTAATGAAAGGCTATTCTTTCATTGACATGGTTATACCCTTGTGATAAAGTGTTTTAGGTAGGCCTAAATTCGCGGCTTTTTTTTAGGATCAATTTAGAGACTCTCCTTTAAAGTGGAAGTCTTCGGGAGGTGTACATCATGCGGGTAATTATTACTTTGGCTTGTACAAACTGCAAACAAAGAAATTACACTACGACAAAAAACAAGCGTAATCACCCCGACCGCATGGAGATGAAGAAATTTTGCAAGTTTTGTAACGAGCAGACTTCTCATCGCGAAACCAGATAGTTTTTGGGAGGTGTAGTCGGCGTGAAACGTAGTTTCAAATCTCTGATTTCCTTTTTCTCAGAAAGCTGGGCTGAACTTAAAAAAGTTCGCTGGCCTAATCGTAAAGAGCTGACCAACTACACATTGATCGTTCTTGGTACTGTTGTGGTTATGACGCTGTTTTTTTGGGTCGTTGATATCGGCATCTCCGCTGTGATCGAAGCGATTATTTAAGAAGGGTCCCAGGTGGCTTGATATGGAAAAAAGATGGTACGTCGTTCATACCTACTCAGGGTATGAGAATAAGGTCAAAGCCAATTTGGAAAAACGCGTAGAGTCCATGGGCATGGAAGACAAGATATTCCGCGTTCTTGTTCCTATGGAAGAAGAAGTGGTAAACAAGGACGGTAAGAAAAAGACCGTAATGCGTAAAGTTTACCCCGGTTACGTTTTGGTGGAAATGATCCAAACGGATGACTCTTGGTATGTTGTTCGCAATACACCAGGTGTTACGGGATTTGTCGGTTCGACAGGTTCCGGGTCCAAACCAACCGCTCTGCTGCCTGAAGAAGTGGAACAAATTCTGAAGCATATGGGCATGGTTGAGCCGAAGCCGAAAATTGAATTCGACATTAAGGAATCCGTACGTATCAAAGTTGGTCCTTTTGCGAATTTTGTGGGCTCCGTGGAAGAAATCTTGGTAGACAAAAGCAAGTTGAAAGTGCACGTGAACATGTTTGGACGGGAAACACCGCTTGAGTTGGAATATACGCAAGTGGAGAAGATATAGTCTCTTCAAGTTTCTTGTGGGAGGACCGAAAGGTTCGTTAACCACTATTTTGCAAGGAGGTGTCAATCATGGCAAAAAAGGTAATCAAAATGGTAAAACTGCAAATTCCAGCAGGTAAAGCGAATCCAGCGCCTCCGGTAGGTCCAGCTTTGGGTCAAGCAGGTGTCAACATCATGGCATTCTGTAAAGAGTTCAACGCTCGTACAGCCGATCAAGCGGGATTGATTATTCCTGTTGAAATCACAGTATTCGAAGACCGTTCCTTTACTTTCATCACTAAAACTCCACCAGCAGCAGTTCTGTTGAAAGTGGCAGCTAAAGTTGAAAAAGGATCCGGCGAACCGAACAAGAAAAAAGTTGCTACCGTTAAACGTGATGCGGTACGTCAAATCGCAGAACAAAAAATGCCTGACCTGAATGCAGCGAGCGTTGAGTCCGCAATGCGTATGGTCGAAGGTACTGCCCGTAGCATGGGTATCACCATCGAAGACTAATCTTTCATTTGAAACATGGCTTCGTAAAGCCGGCCGATTCGCGGCCGGTTGATGTGGGAGGTATATCCGCTAACACCACAAAGGAGGAATATAACATGGCTAAACACGGTAAAAAATACCTGGAAGCTGCTAAGCTGATTGACAGCGAAGCAACTTACGAGCCTTCAGAAGCTGTAGAGCTTGTGAAAAAGGCAGCCACTGCAAAATTCGATGAAACCATCGAAGCAGCAGTACGCTTGGGCGTTGACCCACGTAAACAAGACCAGGCTGTACGTGGTGTTGTTGTCTTGCCACACGGCACAGGTAAAACACAACGCGTATTGGTATTTGCAAAAGGTGACAAAGCGAAAGAAGCGGAAGCGGCTGGCGCGGACTATGTTGGTGATGCAGACATGATCAACAAAATCCAACAAGGCTGGTTCGAATTCGACGTCTGCGTAGCGACACCAGATATGATGAGTGAAGTAGGTAAATTGGGCCGACTGCTCGGCGGTAAAGGTCTGATGCCTAACCCTAAAGCCGGAACGGTAACTTTCGATGTATCCAAGGCTGTTCAAGAAATCAAAGCCGGTAAAATCGAATATCGTCTGGATCGTGCAGGTCAAATTCATGCACCGATCGGTAAAGCTTCTTTCTCTTCTGAGCAACTGAATGAGAACCTTAAAGCTCTCATGGATGCTTTGAACCGTGCTAAACCGGCGGCAGCAAAAGGTGTTTATCTGAAGAATGTAAGTCTTTCTTCCACGATGGGCCCTGGCGCACGCGTGAACGCAGCAGCTTTTAGATAATAGTTCTTGACAGGCTTGTCCTGTTCTGATATTCTATAAAAGTTGTGAGTCCGAGTGACTGACCGTTGACATTTGAATATGCTTGCCGTAGACAGTAGGTGCCATCAGGCTTAATTTCCTACCGAGGTGTGATTATAGAACTTAGAACGATGCAAATCGATGATGAGTATATATCAAGCCTTCGTGATTCTACGGAGGCTTTTCTTAATGGGATAAATTTGATCAGGAGGTGTACAGTTTGGCAAACGCAAAAGTGATTCAAGCAAAACAAGAGTCCGTTGATGCAGTTACAGCAAAGTTGCGCGAGAGCGCTACGACAGTTGTTGTTGACTATCGCGGTCTGAACGTTGCCCAAGTAACTGAGCTGCGTAAGCAGCTTCGTGAAGCCGGAATCGAATTCCAAGTGCTGAAAAACACATTGCTTCGCCGTGCGACTGCTGCAGCAGAACTGACAGAACTCGATAGCGTTCTTACAGGTCCTACTGCAATTGCATTCAGCGCCGAAGATGCTGTGGCTCCAGCCAAAATTCTGAACGACTTCGCGAAAAAGAACGACGCACTGGAATTGAAAGGTGCAGTTGTTGAAGGTCGTGTAATCGGAGTAGAAGAAGTTAAAGCATTGGCAGAACTGCCATCCCGCGAAGGTCTCCTCTCCATGCTCCTCAGCGTGCTTCAAGCGCCAGTGCGCAACTTCGCGCTTGCGGTTAAAGCTGTTGCGGAAAAAGAAGAACAAGGCGCGTAAGCTACTTGATCTGAAAGCTGCTTAGGCGGCACTGAATTACAAAAAAATAAAATTATATATGGAGGTTCAATCATGAGTAAAGAGCAAATCTTGGAAGCAATCAAAGGCATGACTGTACTGGAACTGAACGATCTTGTTAAAGCAATCGAAGAAGAATTCGGCGTAACTGCTGCAGCTCCAGTAGCTGTTGCTGGTGGCGGCGCTGCAGCTGCAGAAGCTGAGCAATCCGAGTTCGACGTAATCTTGGCAAGCGCTGGCGCTTCCAAAATCAACGTTATCAAAGCAGTTCGTGAAATCACAGGTCTTGGCCTGAAAGAAGCTAAAGAAGTAGTTGACAATGCTCCAAAAGCATTGAAAGAAAAAGTTAGCAAAGAAGAAGCTGAATCCATCAAAGCTAAATTGGAAGAAGCAGGCGCTTCAATCGAAGTTAAATAATTTGGCTTTCATTAGCTAAATGAACAAAACAACAAACCCCTTGACTTATATCAAGGGGTTTGTTGCTGTAATTGTATATGGAAAGTGAGTGAGGACATGTCCAATCATTATTATTCGGACAAACCGCAGGTCGCACATGACAGACGGGCAACTGAGGCGGAGCTTCGTGGATGGAAATTGCGACTCGTTACGGATGCAGGTGTATTTTCCAAAAACGGAATTGATTACGGCAGCAGAGTGCTGATTGATGCAATGGAGTTAACTGCTGGAGCTCATGTTCTGGATGTGGGTTGTGGGTATGGACCGATTGGTCTTACGGCAGCCAAGCTTGCACCGGAAGGACATGTCACCATGATCGATATCAACGAGAGAGCGGTTGAACTTTCCAGGGAAAATGCAAAAGCAAATGGAATTACAAATGTAACAGTAATGCAAAGCAATCTACTGGCTGAAGTAAATAAGAAAGACTTTGATGTAATCCTGACCAACCCGCCAATTCGAGCGGGAAAAGAAACGGTTCATGCCATATTTGAGCAGGCACATCAGCATTTGAAGGTAGGCGGATCGTTGTGGGTTGTCATTCAGAAAAAGCAGGGAGCTCCTTCCGCAAAAGCGAAGTTGGAATCCTTGTTTGGCAGAGTGGAAGAAGTGACGAAGGATAAAGGCTACCGGATTTTCAAAGCGGTGAAAGCGGAGGAATCGTCCATAGACTAGTTTCCGATTTGTAAAGTAAGCAGGGGATGATTTTTTTTGCAATAGGACTATTGACTTGAAAATCAGGTCGTGGTATTATTGTAAAATGTCAGTATTAAGATGCCCTACTTGGCTTTAGCTAACTAAAAATGTCAACCTTTTTTTACGCCGAACGGGCTTATTATGCCTACGTTTGGCGTATAATATGTACATTTTGGGCAAACTGGGGATAAGTATGATTTGGAAAGACATCCGCCGATCAAAGTTGCTCTTTTTTCGAACGACATTCGAGTAAGGGCTTTTCTTTATTTGTGGATGCATTGCTTTGCTCTGTATGTGTACCATTATAAGGTTACAAACAGAGGTTCGCAACGAAATTTTTAAAGTGAGTAGACATTGAGGGGTGAGTTTAAGTTGGCAGGACATCTTGTTCAATATGGTCGACGCACTCGGCGCAGTTATGCACGAATTAACGAGATACTCGAAGTTCCGAACCTGATTGAGATCCAACAAAAATCTTACGATTGGTTTTTGGAGGAAGGGTTGCGCGAAATGTTCCAGGATATCTCGCCGATCCAGGATTTTACAGGAAACTTGATTTTGGAATTTATCGATTACAGTCTCGGTGAACCGAAGTATACAGTAGACGACGCGAAAGAGCGTGACGTTACTTATGCAGCACCGCTTCGGGTCAAAGTCCGGCTCATTAATAAGGAAACCGGAGAAGTCAAAGAGCAGGAAGTATTCATGGGAGATTTCCCGCTGATGACCGAAACCGGCACATTTATTATTAATGGTGCGGAACGGGTTATTGTCAGCCAGTTGGTTCGCTCTCCTAGCGTTTACTTCAGTACCAAAGTAGATAAGAACGCCAAAAAAACGTATACCGCTACAGTTATTCCTAACCGCGGCGCTTGGCTCGAACTGGAGATGGACGCGAAGGATGTCGTATACGTCCGGATCGACCGTACACGTAAAATACCAGTTACGGTTCTCCTGCGTGCACTTGGTTTTGGCACAGACGCTGAGATTCTGGATCTGCTCGGTAATGACGAATATATTCGCAACACGCTGGACAAAGACAATACTGACTCCACGGAGAAAGCGCTGATTGAGATTTATGAGCGTCTCCGTCCGGGCGAGCCGCCAACGCTGGATAATGCGAAAAGCTTGCTCGTAGCACGTTTCTTTGATCCAAAACGCTATGACCTGGCTAACGTGGGTCGTTACAAAATCAACAAAAAGCTCCACATCAAAAACCGTTTGTTCAATCAACGTTTGGCTGAGTCTCTCGTTGATACTGAAACAGGTGAGATTATTGCCGAAGCAGGTCAAATGGTTGACCGTCGTTTGCTGGACGAAATTATGCCGCATCTGGAGAAAAGCGTTGGTTTCCGCACGTATCACGTGGCTAACGGCGTTCTGGATGCAAATGATATCCCAATGCAAACCATTGATGTTTTCTCACCAATTGAAGATGGTAAAGTCGTTAAGCTGATAGCCAATGCAAATATTGATAAATCAGTGAAAAACGTAACACCGGCTGACATCATTTCTTCGATCAGTTATTTCATTAACCTTCTGCACGGCATCGGAAGCACTGATGATATCGATCACCTGGGTAACCGTCGTCTGCGTTCGGTTGGTGAACTCTTGCAAAACCAGTTCCGTATCGGTTTGTCCCGTATGGAACGTGTCGTTCGTGAGAGAATGTCCATTCAGGATGCTAACGTAATCACGCCGCAGGCTCTGATTAACATACGTCCTGTTATTGCATCCATTAAAGAGTTCTTCGGTAGCTCCCAGCTGTCGCAGTTTATGGATCAAACGAACCCACTCGGTGAGTTGACGCATAAACGTCGTCTGTCCGCACTCGGACCAGGTGGTTTGACGCGTGAGCGTGCAGGCATGGAAGTCCGTGACGTCCATCCATCCCACTATGGACGGATGTGTCCGATCGAGACACCAGAAGGACCAAACATTGGTTTGATCAACTCCTTGTCTACATTTGCCCGTGTGAACGAGTATGGTTTCATTGAAGCTCCGTATCGCTGGGTAGATCCGAAGACGGGTGTCGTAACAGAGCAAATCGATTACCTGACAGCAGACGAAGAGGATAACTATGTCATCGCTCAGGCGAATGCGAAACTGAATGAAGATAGTACATTTGAAGAAGAAGCGATCATTGTACGTTACAACAAGCAATCGGATAACATCCTTACGATGCCGAGTGAGCGAGTTGACTACATGGACGTATCTCCTAAACAGGTTGTATCCGTCGCTACGGCGCTCATTCCGTTCCTTGAGAACGATGACTCCAACCGTGCGCTCATGGGATCGAACATGCAGCGGCAGGCGGTTCCACTCTTGATTCCTAAAGCTCCGCTTGTAGGAACAGGTATGGAGCACAAAGCTGCAAAAGATTCCGGTGTATGTATTGTCTCCAAATATGACGGGATTATAGAGCGTTCTTCTGCGAATGAGATCTGGCTCCGTCGTGTGGAAGAGGTAGATGGTCAGGAAGTTAAAGGCGATATCGTTAAATATAAATTACACAAATTTATGCGTTCGAACCAAGGAACATGCATTAACCAACGTCCGATCGTCAAACGGGGTGCTGTTGTCAAAGCTGGTGACATCCTCGCCGATGGTCCTTCGACGGAAATGGGTGAACTCGCTCTGGGACGTAACGTCGTAGTTGCCTTCATGACTTGGGAAGGTTACAACTATGAGGATGCGATTCTGCTTAGTGAAAAACTCGTTAAGGAAGATGTTTATACTTCCATCCACATCGAGGAATATGAGTCAGAAGCGCGTGATACCAAGCTCGGACCTGAAGAGATCACACGTGATATCCCGAACGTTGGGGAAGAAGCGCTGCGTAACCTCGATGAGCGCGGTATTATCCGGATCGGTGCTGAAATTGCTGCTGGCGACATTCTGGTTGGTAAAGTAACACCTAAGGGTGTAACTGAACTGACTGCAGAGGAACGTCTCCTGCATGCGATTTTCGGTGAGAAAGCACGTGAAGTACGTGATACTTCCTTGCGTGTGCCTCACGGTACTGATGGTATCGTAGTTGATGTGAAAGTATTTACCCGTGAAAACGGTGATGAACTGCCTCCTGGTGTTAACCAACTCGTTCGTGTGTATATCGCTCAAAAACGGAAAATCTCCGAGGGTGATAAAATGGCCGGACGTCACGGTAACAAAGGGGTTGTGGCCCGTATCCTGCCGGAAGAAGATATGCCTTTCCTGCCGGACGGTACACCAGTTCAAATCGTTCTTAACCCGCTGGGCGTACCTTCCCGGATGAACATCGGTCAGGTACTCGAAGTTCACTTGGGTATGGCTGCCATGCAGCTCGGTATTCACGTAGCTACCCCTGTATTCGACGGAGCGAAGGAGTATGACGTCTTCGATACGATGGAAGAAGCAGGTATGCAGCGTAATGGTAAAACCGTTCTGTACGATGGCCGTACGGGTGAAGAATTTGAACGTGAAGTAACTGTCGGCGTCATGCACATGATCAAGCTGGCGCACATGGTTGATGATAAAATCCATGCCCGTTCCACAGGTCCTTACTCACTCGTTACGCAACAGCCGCTTGGTGGTAAAGCCCAATTCGGTGGACAACGTTTCGGGGAGATGGAAGTTTGGGCGCTTGAGGCTTACGGCGCTGCTTATACTCTGCAAGAAATCTTGACAGTTAAATCCGATGATGTTGTTGGTCGGGTGAAAACGTATGAGTCCATTGTCAAAGGTGAGAATGTTCCGGAACCAGGTGTTCCTGAATCATTCAAAGTATTGATCAAAGAGCTGCAAAGCTTGGGTATGGACGTTAAGATTTTGAGCGAAGATGAGCAAGAGATTGAAATGAAAGAAATGGACGATGAAGATGACGCTGCGAGCGACAAGCTCAGCCTCAACCTTGAGGGTTCAGAGGTCGGAGTGGAGTAACCGCTTCGGGCGCATGATGACCGGCGTTTTTCATCAGGCTCGCGTCTTGCTCCGGCTTCGGCCGGAGAGGGCGTAACCTAGAATACAGGAATTGGTTAAGGAGGGTTGCTCCTTGTTGGACGTCAACAATTTCGAATACATGAAGATCGGGCTTGCTTCCCCAGAAAAAATTCGTTCTTGGTCCCGCGGAGAAGTGAAAAAACCGGAAACGATCAACTATCGTACGTTGAAACCGGAAAAAGAAGGGCTGTTCTGCGAAAAGATTTTTGGCCCTACGAAAGACTGGGAATGTCACTGTGGTAAATACAAACGCGTCCGTTATAAAGGCGTTGTCTGTGACCGTTGTGGCGTTGAAGTAACACGTGCAAAAGTACGCCGCGAACGGATGGGCCATATTGAGCTCGCTGCTCCGGTATCGCATATCTGGTACTTCAAAGGTATTCCGAGCCGCATGGGTCTCGCTTTGGATATGTCTCCAAGATCACTTGAGGAGATTATCTATTTTGCATCTTATGTAGTAACTGATCCAGGAGAAACTCCACTGGAGAAAAAACAGCTGTTGTCCGAGAAGGAATATCGCAGCTACCGTGAAAAATACGGATATGGGTTCCAGGCTGGCATGGGTGCAGAAGCGGTTAAGAAACTGCTTCAAGACCTTGATGTGGACAAAGAGCTTGAATTCCTGAAGGAAGAGCTCCGCACTGCACAAGGACAACGTCGTAACCGTGCAATCAAACGTTTGGAAGTTATTGAAGCTTTCCGCAACTCGGGTAACAAACCTGAGTGGATGATCATGGATGTACTTCCTGTTATCCCGCCGGAACTTCGCCCAATGGTACAACTGGATGGTGGACGTTTTGCAACGTCTGACCTGAATGATCTGTATCGCCGTGTAATTAACCGGAACAACCGTCTGAAACGTCTGTTGGATTTGGGTGCACCAGACATTATCGTACAAAACGAAAAACGGATGCTGCAGGAAGCTGTTGACGCATTGATCGACAACGGTCGTCGCGGACGCCCGGTAACGGGTCCTGGTAACCGTCCATTGAAATCGCTCAGCCACATGCTGAAAGGTAAACAAGGACGTTTCCGTCAAAACTTGCTCGGTAAACGTGTTGACTATTCCGGTCGTTCCGTTATCGTTGTCGGACCTTACCTGAAAATGTATCAGTGTGGTCTGCCAAAAGATATGGCACTTGAACTGTTCAAGCCTTTCGTTATGAAAGAACTTGTAAATAAAGGGCTTGCCCATAATATCAAGAGCGCGAAACGTAAAGTAGAGCGTGTAAGTCCTGAAGTTTGGGATGTTCTTGAAGAAGTAATCAAGGAGCATCCGGTTCTGCTGAACCGTGCCCCTACGCTTCACCGTCTCGGTATCCAGGCATTTGAACCGATTCTGGTTGAAGGTAAAGCTATTCGTCTTCACCCGCTTGTATGTACAGCATACAATGCCGACTTTGACGGTGACCAAATGGCCGTGCACGTTCCGTTGTCCGCTGAGGCACAAGCGGAAGCACGCATCCTGATGCTTGCATCAGGTAACATTTTGAACCCGAAAGACGGTAAACCGGTTGTTACCCCTTCCCAGGATATGGTTTTGGGTTCTTACTACCTGACTATGGACAACAAGGAAGAAAAGGGAACAGGCATGATCCTGCGTACAGTTAACGAAGCTGTATCTGCGTATCAACGTGGTACTGCTGGGTTGCACGCACGCGTAGCGATTCCGGTTAAAGCGCTTGGCAAAACAAGCTTTACTGAAAAACAACAAGATGCAATGTTGCTGACAACTGTTGGTAAAATCATCTTTAACGAAATCTTCCCGGCAAGTTTCCCTTATATCAATGATGCAACTCGTTCGAACCTCTACCAAGGTACTGCGGAGCATTTCTTTGTATATGAGAAGGGGACTGACCTGAGAGAAGCAATCATGAACGCACCTCTAGCAGGTGGTGTTGGTAAGGAATATCTGGGTACAATCATCGCTCGTTGTTTTGAAATTTACCATACAACGGAAACTGCCGTTATTTTGGATAAAATCAAACAACTCGGGTTCACATACTCCACTCGTGCCGGTATTACGGTTGCGGTGTCGGACGTTATCGTTCCAGATGAGAAAACAGATATCCTTAGACAATCCGAAGAAAAAGCACAAATCGTTACGAACCAGTACCGTCGTGGTCTGATCACGAACGAAGAGCGCTATGACCGCATCATTGATATCTGGTCGAAATCGAAAGATGATATCACCGAGATTCTGATGAAGTCGATGGATCGTTACAACTCCATCATGATGATGGTTGACTCCAAAGCACGGGGTAACAAATCGCAGATCACCCAATTGGGCGGTATGCGTGGTCTGATGGCCAACCCGTCCGGTCGTATCATCGAGCTCCCAATCAAATCGAACTTCCGTGAAGGTCTGACGGTACTCGAGTACTTTATCTCGACTCACGGTGCCCGTAAAGGTTTGGCCGATACGGCCCTGCGTACAGCCGACTCAGGTTATCTGACTCGTCGTCTCGTAGACGTGGCACAAGACGTGATCGTGCGTGAAGATGATTGTGGTACAGATAAAGGATTTACGGTAAGCCGCATCCAGGATGGTAAAGAGGTTATTGAAGATCTCTATGACCGTATTGAAGGCAGATACTGCTTCGAGACTGTTCGTCATCCGGAAACAAAAGAAGTTATCGCACATCGCAATGAACTGATTGACTCTGACAAAGCTGAGGCGATCATCAAAGCGGGTGTAACCAAGTTGCAAATCCGTTCCGTACTCAGCTGCCGTGCTCGTCACGGTGTCTGCAAAAAATGTTACGGTCGCAACCTGGCGACTGGTAAACATGTGGAGATCGGTGAAGCAGTTGGTATTATTGCTGCCCAATCCATTGGTGAGCCAGGAACACAGCTTACAATGCGTACATTCCATACCGGTGGTGTAGCCGGAGACGATATTACGCAAGGTTTGCCGCGTATCCAAGAGTTGTTTGAGGCCCGTAATCCTAAAGGTCAAGCAACGATCAGTGAGATTGACGGTATTGTCAAAGAGATCCGCGAAGCGAAAGATCGTCGTGAGATCGAAATTCAAGGTGAAGCAGAATCCAAAGTATACTCTGTTACCTACGGTTCCCGTGTGCGCGTTAGCGAAGGCATGGAAATTGAAGCAGGCGACGAGTTGACGGACGGTTCTATCGATCCAAAAGAAATGCTGCGCATTAAAGGCGTACGTGGCGTACAGAACTACATTTTGCAGGAAGTACAACGCGTATACCGTAACCAAGGCGTAGAAATCAACGATAAACACGTTGAAGTTATGATCCGTCAAATGCTGCGTAAAATCCGTATCGTTGATGCAGGGGATACAACGCTGCTGCCGGGATCATTCGTGGATACGCATGAGTACGAAAGAGCTAACAAAACAGCGATTCTTAGTGATAAAGAGCCAGCGGTTGCGAAACCAATCCTGCTCGGTATTACAAAAGCGTCCCTGGAAACAGACTCCTTCCTCTCTGCGGCGTCATTCCAAGAGACTACACGTGTACTGACAGATGCAGCGATCAAAGGTAAAGTCGATCAGTTGCTCGGTCTGAAGGAAAATGTAATCATTGGTAAACTGATCCCTGCGGGTACAGGTATGAACCGTTACCGCAGCATCAAGTTTGCTGAGCCGGAAGATGGCCAATCTTCAGTAGAAGAACTTGAGCCGGTTTCTGTTGATTAAATAGATTTTCTCTCGCTAGATTGAGGGATAGAAGTTTTGTGCGTCAGGGAGCGGACGGTTGTTTTATACAGACGGACGTTTCCTGATGTGCGAAATCTTTGAATAAATGTTTTGGGATTAGCATTGACATTGCTTGCGCTAGATGCTAATATATCAAAGGTGCGTGAGCAGCTGATTGTATATGTCCTATTCGGAGGAATGAACAATGTCTAATGAAAAAGGCCTGCAAGATGCTCATGTCAAAATAGGTACTAAACAGACCATGCGGATGGTCCAGTCAGGAATGGCTGCTGAGGTCTATGTGGCTGAAGATAGTGATCCGCAGCTCACTTCCAAAATCATTGCCTTGTGTGAACAACACAATGTAAAGTACACGAGAGTGGACACAATGAAAAATCTCGGCAAAGCTTGCGGGATTGGAGTGGGAGCAGCAATGGCTGCTGTCGCAAAATGATAGGGTAAGGAACGTTTTTGTCCGAGAACTTTTTAGTGATTCTCCAAGGCAAAAACTTTTCATTTGTCTTTTTATGAACCGCCTGGGTCTGTGGACTTAGCGAAAAGAGGTTTATAAAGAAACATGAACAATTGAGGAAGGGGGTGGCAATCACATGCCAACTATTAACCAACTGGTACGTAAAGGACGTCAAGCTAAAGTTGAAAAGTCCAAATCACCAGCATTGCAAAAAGGGTTCAACGCTTTGAAACGTGAATCAACAAACATCAGTGCCCCACAAAAACGTGGTGTCTGCACTCGTGTAGGTACAATGACTCCACGTAAACCGAACTCTGCACTTCGTAAGTATGCCCGTGTTCGTTTGACGAACCGTCTCGAGGTAACTGCTTATATCCCGGGTATCGGACATAACCTTCAAGAGCACAGTGTTGTTTTGATTCGCGGAGGTAAAGTTAAGGACCTTGCAGGGGTTCGTTATCACATCGTTCGTGGTGCACTTGATACTGCAGGCGTAAACAACCGTATGCAAGCTCGTTCTAAATACGGTGCTAAACGTCCTAAAGCTAAAAAAGCCTAACACATTATAAGAAGCAATCTTAAATATCTCTCCGGGTTAATGCCCAGAGGATTAGGATCGGCTTAACAAGAAAGAAAGGGGGATATCCATGCCACGCAAAGGTCCAGTTACGAAAAGAGACGTGTTGCCAGATCCGGTATACAACAGCAAGTTGGTTACTCGTTTGATCAACCGCATCATGCTCGACGGAAAACGCGGTGTTGCTCAAAGCATTCTGTATAATGCGTTCAAGTTGATTCAAGAACGTACGGGTAATGACCCGATGGAAGTATTTGAAGCAGCAATCAAGAATATCATGCCAGTCCTGGAAGTTAAAGCTCGCCGTGTCGGCGGTGCCAACTACCAAGTACCAATCGAGGTAAAACCAGAGAGACGTACTTCTTTGGGATTACGTTGGCTCGTGAACTACTCCCGCAACCGCGGTGAGAAAACGATGGAAGAGCGTTTGGCAGCAGAGATCATCGATGCTTCCAACAACACAGGCGCTTCCGTTAAGAAACGTGAAGATACGCACAAAATGGCTGAAGCGAACAAAGCGTTTGCTCACTACCGTTGGTAGGATTCAGTTCACAATAATAACTTCAATTTTGAAGGGAGACCCATTTCATGGCTAGAGAGTTCTCCTTGAAAAATACACGTAATATCGGGATCATGGCTCATATTGATGCGGGTAAAACCACGACAACTGAGCGGATCTTGTTCTACACAGGCCGTACGCACAAAATCGGTGAAGTTCACGAAGGCGCTGCGACAATGGACTGGATGGAACAGGAACAGGAGCGCGGAATTACGATTACTTCCGCTGCGACTACCGCTGCTTGGAAGGGCCACCGCGTTAATATCATTGATACCCCGGGACACGTTGACTTCACTGTTGAAGTTGAACGTTCCCTTCGTGTATTGGACGGAGCAGTTGGTGTATTCAGTGCGAAAGAAGGCGTTGAGCCTCAGTCCGAAACCGTATGGAGACAGGCTGACAAGTACGGCGTACCTCGTATCGCTTACGTAAATAAAATGGATATCATCGGTGCTGACTTCCTGAATGTTGTTTCCGACATGCGTGATCGCCTTCAAGCGAACGCAGTTGCGATCCAACTTCCAATCGGCGCTGAAAATGATTTCAAAGGTATCATTGATATCGTTGGACAAAAGGCTCATATGTACAAAGATGACCTTGGTCAAGATATCGAAGAAACCGAAATTCCTGCGGAATTTGCAGATCAAGTTGAAGAACTCCGCAATGAATTGGTTGAGCGGGTTGCAGAACTTGACGAAGAATTGACTATGAAATACCTGGAAGGCGAAGAGATCACAGTTGATGAGATCAAAGCCGCTCTCCGTAAAGGTGTTGTTGAAGTTAAGATCTTCCCAGTTATCTGTGGATCCTCTTACCGTAACAAAGGTGTTCAACTGATGTTGGATGCTGTTATCGACTACTTGCCAGCTCCTATTGACGTTCCAGCAATCAAGGGTCTCCTTGAAGATGGAACAGAAGCAGTTCGTAAGTCTTCCGATGAAGAGCCATTCTCCGCATTGGCCTTCAAAATCATGACTGACCCTTACGTTGGTAAATTGACATTCTTCCGCGTATACTCCGGGGTTCTTCAATCCGGTTCTTACGTATTGAATGCAACTAAAAACAAACGTGAGCGTATCGGTCGTATCCTTCAAATGCACGCGAACAGCCGTCAAGAAATCACTGAAGTTTACTCCGGTGACATTGCAGCTGCCGTTGGTTTGAAAGATACAGGTACAGGTGATACACTATGTGATGAGAAACACCCGGTTATCCTGGAATCAATGAACTTCCCTGATCCGGTTATCGAAATCGCTGTTGAACCTAAAACCAAAGCTGACCAAGATAAAATGGGTGTTGCTCTCGGTAAGTTGACTGAAGAGGATCCAACTCTTCGTGCTCACACTGACGAAGAAACAGGCCAAACGATCTTGGCTGGTATGGGTGAGCTTCACCTTGATATCATCATCGACCGTATGCGTCGTGAATTCAAGGTTGAAACTACTGTGGGTAAACCACAAGTAGCTTACCGCGAAACATTCCGTGCACCAGCGCGTGTTGAAGGTAAATTCGTTCGTCAATCCGGTGGTCGTGGACAATACGGTCACGTATGGGTTGAGTTCGAACCACTCGAGCCAGGTACAGGCAGCCAGTTCGAAAGCAAGGTTGTCGGTGGATCTGTTCCGAGAGAATACATTCAACCTGCACTGTCAGGAATTGAAGAGCAAATGAAAAACGGCGTTATCGCAGGCTTCCCGCTTGTTGACGTTAAGGCTACTATCGTAGACGGATCTTACCATGATGTCGATTCCAACGAGATGGCATTTAAAATTGCCGGATCCATGGCGCTGAAAGCGGCGAAAGACAAATGTAGTCCAGTTCTGCTTGAGCCAATCATGAAAGTAGAAGTAACCGTTCCAGAAGAGTACATGGGTGACGTTATGGGTATGCTTAACTCCCGTCGTGGCCGCATCGAAGGTATGGATTCCCGTAGTGGAGCTCAAATTATTCGTGCTAAGGTACCTTTGTCTGAAATGTTCGGATACTCTACAACTCTTCGTTCCGGTACTCAAGGTCGCGGCGTATTCTCCATGGAGCTTTCTCACTATGAAGAAGTTCCTAAGAGCATCGCTGAAGAGATCGTTGCCAAAACAAAAGGCACCGAGTAGTTTTCTCACACTGGACGTAAGCGCATAGGATTAATGTTCTGGGCCTTATTGTCCGGTGAAAACATAAAATATAACATTTTAAGGAGGCCACGTTCAAATGGCAAAGGCTAAATACGAACGTAATAAACCACACGTTAACATTGGTACTATCGGTCACGTCGACCATGGTAAAACAACTCTGACTGCTGCAATCACAACTGTATTGTCCAAAACTTACGGTGGTGCAGCAATCGCATTCGATCAAATCGACAAAGCTCCAGAAGAGCGCGAACGCGGTATCACAATCTCCACAGCTCACGTTGAGTACGAAACTGACGCGCGTCACTACGCTCACGTAGACTGCCCAGGTCACGCCGACTATGTTAAAAACATGATCACTGGTGCGGCACAAATGGACGGAGCTATCCTGGTAGTATCCGCAGCTGACGGCCCAATGCCACAAACTCGTGAGCACATCTTGCTCTCCCGTCAAGTAGGCGTACCTTACATCGTTGTATTCTTGAACAAATGCGACATGGTTGAAGACGAAGAGTTGTTGGAATTGGTTGAAATGGAAGTTCGCGACCTGCTCAACGAATATGAGTTCCCAGGTGACGATACTCCAATCACTCGTGGATCCGCTCGTGAAGCTCTGCAAAACCCTGATGGTGAGTGGGCTCAAAAAATCGTTGAGATGTTCAAAGAGATCGATACTTACATCCCAACTCCAGAGCGCGACACTGACAAACCATTCTTGATGCCAGTTGAGGATGTATTCTCCATCACTGGTCGTGGTACAGTTGCTACAGGTCGTGTAGAGCGTGGTACTGTTAAAGTCGGTGAAGAAATCGAAATCGTGGGTATCCACGAAGAAACTAAAAAATCCGTAGTTACGGGCGTTGAAATGTTCCGTAAATTGCTGGATTCCGCTCAAGCGGGTGACAACATCGGCGCATTGCTGCGTGGTGTTGACCGTAACAACATCGAGCGTGGACAAGTATTGTCCAAACCAGGTTCTGTTAAGCCACACACAGAATTTACAGCTCAAGTATACGTTCTGACTAAAGAAGAGGGTGGACGTCACAAACCTTTCTTCACAGGATACCGTCCACAATTCTATTTCCGTACAACTGACGTAACAGGTATCATCAACCTGCCAGAAGGTACTGAAATGGTAATGCCAGGCGACAACATCACAGTAACTGTACAACTGATCAATCCAATCGCGATTGAAGAAGGTACACGCTTCGCGATTCGCGAAGGTGGACGTACAGTTGGTGCCGGTGCAGTAGCATCCATCCAAAAATAATTCAGCCTACTGCTGAATAAGCATATGCAACAGTGTACTGTAACGAGTAACATTGTATTGTAACGAAGCTTCGGAAGAGTTCTTTATCCGACATCGGATAAAGAACTCTTTTATTATGTATAAAGGATTCGGAACCTGCGTCATTAAAAAGAAGGACATTCAAGTATATAAAAGAGATTGGTTAAGGCAGCTTGCATAGCTAAGATAACAGCACATTAAACAACTTCGATTCTATTGAAAGATTAGTTTAAATGTTTTTCTTAAATATGCTTGCAATACGCCCATTTTTTCTATATAATAATGAATGTTGTTCTGAGACGTTGCGATGATGTGAGAGGTTACTGGCACACCCGGCCCCTTTGCCATGGGAGGGTTGTCGGAAAATTTTCACGGAGTATGTCCGATAATAAATTGGGCGATAGAAGGAGGGACTAAAATGGCAAAGCAAAAAATTCGTATTCGTTTGAAAGCTTACGACCACAGAATTCTTGATCAATCCGCGGAGAAAATTGTTGAAACAGCAAAACGTTCGGGTGCAGGTGTATCCGGTCCGATTCCGCTTCCAACTGAAAAACAAATCATTACTATTCTTCGTGCGGTACACAAGTACAAGGATTCTCGGGAACAGTTCGAGCAACGCACACATAAGCGTTTGATCGACATCGTTAACCCGACTCCACAAACTGTGGATGCCTTGATGCGCTTGGATCTGCCGTCCGGTGTAGATATCGAAATCAAACTGTAATATAAAGCAACAAAGACCATGTATAAAGGAAAAGAGGTGTCAACATGAAAGGTATCTTAGGAAAAAAACTTGGAATGACTCAAGTGTTTACCCCTGAAGGTAACGTAGTTCCAGTAACGGTTATCGAAGCAGGACCTTGTGTTGTTTTGCAAAAGAAAGATATTGAGAACGATGGCTATGAAGCAGTTCAAATCGGTTATTCCGATAAGAAAGAGAAAAATGCCAATAAGCCAGAAGCAGGACACGCTAAAAAAGCGAATACTGCCCCTAAGCGCTACGTTCGTGAACTTCGCGGCATCAACATCGCGGAATATGAAGTTGGCCAAGAATTGAAAGCTGACATTTTCGCAGAAGGCGAATTCGTTGACGTAACGGGTATTTCTAAAGGTAAAGGTTTTGCCGGCGTAATCAAACGTTGGGGACAAAGCACTGGACCTATGTCTCACGGTTCTCGTTATCACCGTGGCCCGGGTTCGATGGGTTCGATCCAAGCTAACCGCGTTCCTAAAGGCAAACACTTGCCAGGACACATGGGACATGAGACTGTTACAATTCAACGTCTGGAAGTTGTAAAAGTAGACGCTGAGCGTAACGTGTTGCTCGTGAAGGGTTCCATTCCTGGACCGAAAAACAGTCTTGTAAAAGTTAAAGAAACGGTGAAAAAATAACCACTGAAGAAAGGAGGAACACAAAATGCCAAAAGTATCAGTTTACAATGTAGATGGTAGCCAAGTGGGCGAAGTTGAACTGAACGATGCAGTATTCGGAGTAGAGCCGAACACATCCGTTCTTTACGATGCAGTGCTTATGCAACGCGCTTCCCTTCGTCAAGGTACCCACAAAGTAAAAGGACGTTCTGAAGTACGTGGCGGTGGACGTAAGCCTTGGAAACAAAAAGGTACAGGTCGTGCTCGTCAAGGTTCGATTCGTTCTCCACAATGGAAAGGCGGCGGTATCGTATTTGGTCCGACACCACGGAGCTATGCGTACAAACTGCCTAAGAAAGTTCGCCGTCTGGCGATCAAATCAGCTCTTTCATCCAAAGTGCTCGACAACGACATTATCGTTTTGGACGCTCTCTCACTGAGCACGCCTAAAACTAAAGAATTCGCAGCCATCTTGAACAACTTGAAAGTTGGACGCAAAGCTTTGATCGTAGCTCCTAGCTATGATGATAATGTGGCTCTTTCCGCACGGAATATTCCTGGCGTGAAATTCGTAGCAGCTGACGGCATTAATGTTCTTGACGTGCTTGCGCACGACAAACTGATCATTACGAAAGAAGCAGTTCAGAAGGTAGAGGAGGTGCTCGCGTAATGAAGGATCCTCGTGATATTGTTAAACGTCCGATTATTACGGAACGTACTGCTGACATGATGAATGACTTGAAATATGTATTTGAAGTCGATATCCGTGCAAACAAAACCGAGATCAAAAAAGCCGTGGAAGCTATTTTCAACGTAAAAGTGAAAAACGTGAACACTCTTCGTGTTCCAGCTAAGCCAAAACGGTACGGACGTTATTCCGGATATACTAGCGAATGGAAAAAAGCGTTTGTAACACTGACACAAGACAGCAAAACGCTTGAGTTCTTTGAAACTGTATAATTGAAATTGTTGAAGTAAGGAGGGAAACCCAGTGCCAATCAAAAAGTATAAACCGACATCCCCGGCAAGACGGAACATGTCCGTATCTACATTTGAGGAAATCACCACAGATCAGCCGGAGAAATCGTTGTTGGCCCCACTGAGCAAAAAAGCAGGCCGCAACAACCAAGGTAAAATTACAGTTCGTCATCACGGTGGTGGACACAAACGTAAATACCGTATCATCGACTTCAAACGTACTAAAGATGGAATACCGGGCCGCGTTGCTACGATCGAGTATGACCCGAACCGTACATCGAACATCGCCCTGATCCACTATGCTGATGGTGAGAAACGTTACATCATCGCTCCAAAAGGATTGAAAGTTGGAGATCAAATCTTCTCCGGTCCTGGATCTGACATCAAAATCGGTAACGCACTGCCGCTTGAAAACATTCCAGTAGGTACCGTTATCCACAACATCGAGTTGAAACCAGGTAAAGGCGGACAATTGGTTCGTGCTGCTGGTACAGAAGCTCAATTGCTTGGTAAAGAAGATAAATACGTTTCCGTTCGTCTCTCTTCCGGAGAAGTTCGCCGTATTCTGAAAGTTTGCCGCGCAACAATCGGATCTGTTGGTAACCAAGACCACGAGCTCATCAAAATCGGTAAAGCCGGTCGTAGCCGTTGGTTGGGACAACGTCCTGAAGTTCGTGGTGTAGTAATGAACCCTAACGATCACCCTCACGGTGGTGGTGAAGGTCGTGCTCCAATCGGACGTAAATCGCCAATGTCACCATGGGGTAAACCTACTCTTGGTTACAAAACGCGTAAGAAAAATAAAGCTTCTGATAAATACATCATTCGCCGCCGCACGAAGTAATACACACTGTGCATAACTTCGTGAGGCATCTGCGGATGCACAATAGCTACGTTTGAAGGGAGGATCTCCACATGAGTCGCAGTTTGAAAAAAGGGCCATTCATTGATGGCTACATGCTGAAAAAGGTAGAAGAGATGGAAGCTTCCGGTAAAAAGAACGTTATTAAAACCTGGTCCCGTCGCTCTACAATTTTCCCGCAATTCATCGGACACACATTTGGCGTATATGACGGACGTAAACACGTACCTGTATACGTGACTGAGGACATGGTCGGACACAAACTGGGTGAGTTCGCTCCAACCCGTACGTACAAGGGCCATACTGATGATGACAAGAAAACAAGAAGATAAATGATCATCTTTAATGTTTGAGAGGAGGTTACACAATGGAAGCAAAAGCACATGCTAAGTTTATCCGGATTGCTCCTCGTAAAGTTCAACTCGTTGTTGACTTGATTCGCGGCAAGCAAGTTGGTGAGGCGGTTGCCATTCTCCGTCACACTCCGAAATCCGCTTCTCCAATCGTTGAGAAGTTGCTTAACTCCGCTATTGCGAATGCGGAACATAACTATTCTATGGATGTTAATAACTTGGTCATCTCGCAAGCTTACGTGAACCAAGGACCGACAATGAAACGTTTCCGCCCTCGTGCAATGGGACGTGCAAGTCGTATTAACAAACGTACTAGCCACATCACTTTGGTGGTATCTGAAAAGTAGAAGGAGGGAAAACGTGTGGGCCAAAAGGTAAATCCGGTCGGACTCCGTGTCGGAGTAATCCGTGACTGGGAATCTAAATGGTATGCAGGCAAAGACTTCGGTGATCTTTTGATGGAAGACGTGAAAATTCGTGAATTCCTGAAAAATAAATTGAAAGACTCCGCTATGTCTCGTGTTGAAATCGAGAGAGCGGCAAACCGCGTAAACGTAACGATTCACACAGCGAAACCAGGTATGGTAATCGGTAAAGGTGGATCTGAAGTTGAGAATCTTCGTAATCAAATTACGAAAATTGCTGGCGGTAAAAAAGTACACATCAACATCTCTGAAATTAAGAACCAAGACCTGGACGCAATCCTGGTAGCAGAAAGCATTGCACAACAACTGGAACGTCGCGTTTCTTTCCGTCGTGCTCTGAAACAAGCTATTCAAAGAACTATGCGCTCTGGTGCAAAAGGTATTAAAACTCAAGTGGGCGGACGTCTTGGCGGAGCTGAGATCGCACGTTCGGAAGGCTACAGCGAAGGAACTGTTCCACTGCACACGCTTCGTGCCGACATCGACTACGGTACAGCAGAGGCTCATACAACTTACGGCCGTATCGGCGTAAAAGTATGGATCTATCGTGGAGAGGTTCTTCCTACGGCTAAGAAACAAGCTGCTAAGGAAGGAGGCAACTAATCATGTTGGTACCAAAACGTGTAAAACACCGTAAGCAACAACGCGGACATATGAAAGGCCAAGCAAAAGGCGGAACTACGCTGAACTTTGGCGAATACGGTCTGCAAGCTACGGAACCGGCTTGGATTACGAACCGTCAGATCGAAGCGGCTCGTATTGCGATGACTCGTTACATCAAACGTGGTGGTAAAGTCTGGATCAAAATTTTCCCTGACAAACCAATCACTCAAAAGCCTCTCGAGGTTCGGATGGGTAGCGGTAAAGGTAACGTAGAAAAATGGGTTGCAGTTGTGAAACCAGGTAAGATCATGTTTGAACTTGCTGGTGTACCGGAGGATATCGCACGCGAAGCGATGCGTCTTGCCGCTCACAAACTGCCAATCAAAACGAAGTTTGTGAAACGTGAAGAATTGGGTGGTGAAGCAAATGAAAGCTAGTGAATTTCGCAACCTAACCTCTGCTGAAATCGAGCAAAAGATTGCCGGATTTAAAGAAGAACTCTTTAACCTCCGCTTTCAACTCGCTACCGGTCAGCTGGATAACCCGACTCGAATCCGTGATGTGCGGAAAGAAATAGCTCGTGCTAAAACCATTATCCGTGAAAGAGAACTGGGAATCGGTTAATTAGGGATCGGATGTACAGTCCGTCCGTAATCAGGAAGGAGGCCAACAATGAGCGAAGAACGTAACGCACGTAAAGTGCAAATCGGTAAAGTGGTCAGCGATAAAATGGATAAAACGATCGTTGTTGCTGTAGAAACCTACAAAAAACACGAATTGTACCATAAACGTATCAAAGTCACTAAAAAATTCAAAGCGCATGACGAAGAAAACACTGCGAAAATCGGTGACACGGTGAAAATCATGGAAACTCGTCCGCTTTCGAAAGATAAACGCTGGAGACTTGCTGAAATCGTTGAAAAAGCGGTTATCATCTAATGCGTCAGCAGCATAGCTGAAAGGAGGAATACTAAATGATTCAACCATTTACACGTTTGGCTGTAGCCGACAACTCCGGTGCGAAGGAACTGATGTGTATCCGCGTACTCGGCGGTACGGGACGTCGTACAGCACAAATCGGTGATCTGATCGTTTGTTCTGTAAAACAAGCAACACCAGGCGGCGTTGTCAAAAAAGGTGATGTAGTTAGAGCGGTTGTCGTTCGTACTAAACGTTCTGTGCGTCGTAAAGACGGTTCCTACATCGGTTTTGATGAAAATGCAGCAGTTGTTGTAAAAGACGACAGAAGCCCACGTGGAACACGTATTTTCGGACCTGTTGCTCGTGAACTTCGCGAGAAAGACTTCATGAAAATCGTTTCCTTGGCCCCAGAAGTTATCTAAAGCGTAAAGCTTAATCTCGTGATGTTAGAAACAGGAGGTGTACGAAATGCCAAGAGTGAAAAAAGTTCTGGAATCCCATAACAACAAACTTCACGTTAAAAAAGAAGATACGGTTATGGTGATCAGCGGTAAAGACAAAGGTAAAAAAGGCCGTGTCATCGCTGCTTATCCTCGTGAGAACCGCGTCCTTGTGGAAGGTGTTAACATGATCAAAAAACACCAGAAGCCTAACCAGCAAAATCCGCAAGGCGGCATTATCGAGAAGGAAGCTCCGATTCACGTTTCCAACGTAATGCACATCGATCCAAAGAGCGGAAAAGTAACCCGTGTAGGTTACAAAGTGTTGGATAACGGAAAGAAAGTGCGTGTTGCTAAACGTTCCGGAGAAATTATCGACTAATTGAACCGAATGAGAAAGGAGGGCTATGATTCATGGCATCAAGAATGAAAGAACGTTACCTGCAAGAAATCGCTCCTGCTTTGATGCAGAAGTTTAACTATACAACGGTAATGCAAGTGCCGAAAATCGAGAAAATCGTTATCAACATGGGTGTGGGCGACGCTGTCCAAAACTCCAAAGTGTTGGATTCCGCAGTAAACGATTTGCAACTGATCGTAGGTCAAAAACCTGTAATCACTCGTGCTAAAAAATCTATCGCAGGTTTCAAACTGCGTGAGAACATGCCTATCGGTGTGAAAGTTACATTGCGCGGCGAGCGTATGTACTACTTCCTCGATAAACTGTTCAACGTTACATTGCCTCGTGTCCGCGACTTCCGTGGTGTATCGAGCAAAGCGTTCGATGGACGTGGTAACTATACACTGGGTCTGAAAGAACAACTGATCTTCCCAGAGATCGAGTACGATAAAGTAGACAAAGTCCGCGGTATGGATATTGTTATTGTAACAACGGCGAAAACAGACGAAGAGTCCCGTGAATTGCTCACGCAACTGGGAATGCCTTTCGTAAAATAAGTTGGCATAACGTTTCCGGGTGTCTGGAAGGACTCCCTTTTCTCCGAAATTATTTAGGAGGTGTCAGGCTAAAGTGGCAAAAACTTCGATGAAAGTTAAACAACAACGCACACCAAAGTTTAAAGTACGTGCTTATACACGCTGTGAGCGTTGCGGACGTCCACATTCGGTACTGCAGAAGTTCAAAATTTGCAGAATTTGCTTCCGTGAATTAGCTTATAAAGGCCAGATTCCTGGCGTGAAAAAAGCAAGCTGGTAAAAAGTCCTGAACGGGAAGGAGGTTAACTCACAATGACTATGTCTGATCCAATTGCAGATATGCTTACTCGTATTCGTAATGCGAACACAGTTCGTCACGAAACAGTAGAAATGCCTGCTTCGACAATGAAAAAACAAATCGCCGATATCCTGAAGCGTGAAGGTTTCATCCGTGACGCTGAAGTTATCGATGATAACAAACAAGGGATTATCCGTGTTTTCCTGAAATACGGTCAAAATAACGAGCGCGTTATCACTGGTCTGAAAAGAATCAGTAAACCTGGTCTTCGTGTTTACACGAAAAGCAACGAAGTACCTCGTGTACTTGGTGGCCTGGGTATCGCGATCATCTCGACATCCAAAGGTGTTATGACGGACAAAGAAGCTCGTCAATCGAAATCCGGCGGAGAAGTCGTTTGCTACGTTTGGTAATATAACGTCACAAGATAGGAGGTGCAACATATGTCTCGTATTGGTCGCAAACCAATTACAGTACCAAGTGGTGTGGACATCACACTGGACAACACCGTTATTACGGTAAAAGGACCAAAAGGAACTCTGACTCGTGAACTTCATAAAGACATGAAGGTTACAGTTGAGAACAACGAAATTACAGTTGTGCGTCCTTCCGATAACAAAACTCATCGTTCTTTGCACGGCACAACGCGCAGCGTTGTAAACAACATGGTGAGTGGCGTTACTGAAGGATTCGCAAAATCTCTGGAGCTGGTTGGGGTCGGATATCGTGCAAGCAAATCCGGAGATAAAATCGTTCTGAACGTTGGGTACTCTCACCCGGTTGAAATTACACCGGAAGCGGGAATCGAATTCGAAGTTCCTTCGAATACGAAAATCATCGTTCGCGGGATCGATAAAGAGCGTGTAGGTGCTTACGCTGCTAAAATTCGTTCCGTTCGTGAACCTGAGCCGTACAAAGGTAAAGGTATTAAATATGAAGGCGAGCGTATCATCCGTAAGGAAGGTAAAGCCGGTAAGAAGAAATAAGATTTCTCTTACCGCCTTTGCGCGGCTTTCGGCTTGCTTGCTTCGTGTGTTTCTAATATACCCCGTGGCTTCCGGTTTGAAGCCAGCGAGGTAACCTGAAAGGAGTGAATCCCTGAGATGATTACGAAACCAGATAAAAACAAGGCTCGTCTGAAAAGACACCTTCGTGTTCGTAAGAAAATCCAAGGAACGGCAGCACGTCCTCGTTTGAACGTATTCCGTTCTGGTAAACATATGTATGCTCAAATTATCGATGATGTAGCTGGTGTAACAATCGCTTCCGCGTCTACCGTAGACAAAGAATTGAGCAGCGACATCAAAAATGGTGCATCTGTTGAATCAGCTCGTAAAGTCGGCGAACTCGTTGCTAAACGTGCGAAAGACAAAGGTGTTTCCAACATCGTATTTGACCGTAGCGGATATCTGTACCATGGTCGTATCGCAGCATTGGCTGAAGCGGCTCGTGAAGCAGGACTTGAGTTTTAAGATATTTTTCAAAAGGAGGTTAACGACTTGCGTGTAGATCCGAATACTTTGGAACTGACTGAAAGAGTTGTAAATATTAATCGCGTAGCTAAAGTAGTAAAAGGCGGACGCCGTTTCAGCTTTAGCGCACTGGTTGTAGTCGGCGACGGCAACGGCTGGGTTGGAGCTGGTATCGGTAAAGCGGGCGAAGTACCTGATGCAATTCGCAAAGGTATTGAAGACGCTAAGAAAAACCTTGTACACGTTCCACTCGTAGGAACATCGATTCCTCACTTGGTAACAGGTAAGTTCGGCGCAGGACGCGTTCTGTTGAAACCAGCATCTGAAGGTACTGGTGTTATCGCTGGTGGTCCTGTACGTGCGGTTCTCGAACTTGCTGGTGTAGGTGACATTTTGACAAAATCTCTGGGTTCTTCGAATTCCATGAACATGGTCAATGCGACTTTGGAAGGTTTGTCCCGTTTGAAGCGTGCTGAAGACGTGGCTAAACTGCGCGGAAAATCCGTCGAAGAGCTTCTGGGTTAAGGAGGGAATCTCATGGCTAAATTAGAAATTACCCTCGTCCGCAGCTTGATCGGACGTCCGGAGACGCAAAGAACAACTGTGAAAACATTGGGCTTGCGCAAAATCAACAGCAAAGTGGTTCAAAACGATAATCCTGCTATTCGTGGCATGATTAACAAAGTAAGTCACTTGGTTGCTGTTAAAGAAGTAGAAGCTTAATATCGGGATAATCCCACAAATCTTTAAGGAGGTGCAACGAACGATGAAGTTACATGAGCTTTCCCCAGCTCCTGGATCCCGCAAAGAACGCAAACGTCTTGGTCGCGGTCCAAGTAGTGGTACGGGTAAAACATCAGGTCGCGGTCACAAAGGACAAAACGCTCGTTCCGGCGGTGGTGTGCGTCCGGGCTTCGAAGGTGGACAAAATCCATTGTATCGTCGCTTGCCAAAACGCGGTTTCGTAAACCCAACTCGCAAAGAATATGCGGTTGTGAATATTGAAGACCTGAACAGTTTTGCTGCGGGTACTGAAGTAACTCCAGAATTCTTGATGACGAATGGCGTAGTTAAAAACGCTAAATCCGGAATCAAAATCCTGGGTAACGGTGAAGTCACTGTGAAGCTGACTGTTAAAGCTAACAAGTTTTCTCAATCTGCGGTGGAGAAAATTGAAGCTGCCGGCGGTACAACCGAGGTGATTTAATGTTCAAGACCCTAAAGAATATCTGGCGGGTTGAAGATCTGCGCAAAAGGGTATTATTTACCCTTTTTGTACTGATCATTTACCGCATCGGATCCTTCGTTCCAGTACCTGGAGTTAACAAAGAGGTTTTCGAAGCGACAAATTCTGCGGGTAAAGAAGTTTTTGGACTTCTCAATACGTTCTCGGGTGGAGCACTGTTCCAGTTCTCGATCTTTGCACTCGGGATCGTACCTTACATCACTGCGTCTATCATAGTACAGTTGCTTTCCATGGACGTTATCCCTAAGTTAGCGGAATGGGCAAAGCAAGGTGAACAAGGTAAGAAAAAATCAGCACAGCTTACTCGTTATTTGACGATTGGGCTGGCATTGATTCAAGCGTTTGGTACGTCGATCGGATTCAACCGCTTGTACAATACAGAGATGGTGCCTAACGCCACTTTTGCTGATTATATCTTGATTGCGATTGTACTTACGGCCGGTACTTCATTCCTGATGTGGCTTGGTGAGCAGATCACCGAGAAGGGCATAGGAAACGGGATCTCGATCTTGATCTTCGCAGGTATCCTATCAACGGTGCCTAACATTATCAAACAAACAATCGAGTCCGACTTCATCCAACCTGATCAGTTGTTTATGAACATCCTTAAAGGGGTAATCGTCGCAATTGTTATTGTGCTGATTATCATCGGTGTCATTTACATTCAGCAGGCGATTCGGAAAATTCCTGTACAGTACGCTAAACGTGTTGTAGGTAACAAAATGTACGGTGGACAGAATACACATATCCCGCTGAAGATTAACGCAGCAGGTGTTATCCCTGTCATCTTTGCTTCATCTCTGTTGATGTTCCCTACGATTATCGCCAACTTCTGGGCTGATCGTTTATGGGCACAGTGGATCGGACAAAATCTGACTACTCACAAACCTTTGGGTATGTTATTGTATGTTGTGATGATCTTCGGTTTCACTTTCTTCTATACTTTTGTACAGATGAATCCACAGCAGATGGCTGATAATATGAAAAAGAACGGCGGTTACATCCCAGGCATTCGCCCGGGTAAAGCAACCGAGAAATATCTGACCCGTGTCATGACTCGTTTGACAATGGCCGGAGCCATCTTCTTGGCAGTCATTTCCGTTCTGCCTGTATTCTTAGGGGCACTTTCTGGTTTGCCTCAATCAGCGCAAATTGGAGGAACATCTCTCCTGATCGTTATCGGTGTTGCGCTGGATACCATGAAGCAAATCGAAAGCCAATTGATCAAACGCCACTACAAAGGTTTTATCAATAAATAGGCAATAGGTACCGGTCAAGCTAAGATTTACTTGCCGGCACCTATTGTGCTGTTTGTTGATGTAGGGTAGTCTTGGAGGGAGTGACATAACGTGAACATCCTATTCATGGGCCCTCCGGGGGCAGGAAAAGGAACGCAAGCAGACGTCATCGTGAAAGAGTTCGGTATTCCCCACATTTCAACAGGCGATGCATTTCGTCTCGCGATTAAGCAGGGAACTCCCATTGGCCTGAAAGCCAAGGAATATATGGATCAAGGATTGCTTGTACCAGATGATGTAACCATTGGCATCGTTGAAGAACGATTGCAGCAGCCTGACTGCAGAGAAGGTTTCCTCTTGGATGGTTTTCCGAGAACCCTGTCTCAAGCTGAAGCGCTCGATGGCATTCTGGACCGACTGAACTCAGGTCTCGATCATGTAATCAACCTGAAAGTGGACCGCGACAAATTGCTAGCCCGTCTGACGGGTCGTCGCATTTGCAAAAACTGTGGCGCCACTTATCATGTCGTATTCAATCCGCCTAAGCAGGAAGGTATTTGTGATAGATGCGGCGGCGAGTTGTACCAACGTTCGGATGATAACGAAGAGAGCGTGGGCACCCGTCTCGACGAATATATCAACAAAACAGCACCACTCCTCACGTTTTATGAGAACAAAGGTCTTCTTCGTCAAATGGACGGAGAACAGGATATTGATCAAGTCTCTCAAGAGATCGTGTCCTTACTGCGAGGTTAATTGAATGATCATTGGTAAGTCCGAAACGGAACTGGGCTTGATGAGGGAAGCAGGGAGAATTGTTGCGGAAACGCATCGTCTCTTGGCAGAGCATATCGCTCCCGGTATTACGACTGGAGAACTTGACCATATGGCCGATCAATACATCCGCAGTCAAGGAGCTGTGCCGTCTTTCAAAGGTTATAACGGTTTTCCTGCCAGTGTGTGCGCTTCAGTAAATGAAGAGTTGGTGCATGGATTTCCCGGCAAACGCAAGTTGAACGAGGGCGATATTGTTACGTTTGACATTGGCGCGCAGTACCAGGGGTATCATGGAGATTCTGCCTGGACTTATCCGGTCGGCCGTATTTCCGAAGAAGCCCGTCGTCTTCTGGACGTTACCGAGGCTTCGTTATACGCAGGTCTGGCGCTAGTTAAACCGGACGTTCGCTTGTTTACTATATCTCATGCGATTCAGAAATATATTGAGGATGCCGGTTTTTCTGTAGTTCGTGAATATGTCGGTCACGGCATAGGCGCAGATCTGCACGAAGAACCACAAATTCCGAACTATGGTCTTCCTGATCGGGGACCACGGCTTAAAGCGGGCATGGTGCTGGCCATAGAGCCGATGGTTAACGCAGGCAGACGGTATGTGAAAACGTTGGAAGATAACTGGACTGTCGTAACTGTTGACGGATCGTTATGTGCCCACTTTGAACACACCGTAGCAGTTACACCAGATGGCATGGAAATTTTCACAAAACTGAATGCGTAGGTGATGAGGCATGAACAATCAGTCTAATCCGCAGCTCGGTCAACTTGTGAAGATCCGTAAAGGCCGCAATGCGGACCAAGCCGCGGTAATTGTTGCTATAGCGGACAGTAAGTTCGTGTATATTGCGGATGGAGACAAACGAAAGTTTGATCAGCCTAAGAAGAAGAATATTCTTCATTTGGAGCTCCAGCCAATGATCAGCAGTGAGGTCGTAAACAGTTTAAACGAGAGTGGTCGGGTGACAAACGGAAAGCTCCGCTATGCGGTTCATTCGTTTCTGGAATCCACCAACATTCAAGCTGAAGAGAAAGGAGACTGACTAATGGCCAAGGAAGATGTCATTGAAGTGGAAGGTACGGTTCTTGAACCGCTGCCGAATGCAACATTCAAGGTTGAGCTTGAGAACGGTCATCAAATTCTCGCTCACGTTTCCGGCAAGCTGCGGATGCACTTTATCCGTATCCTGACTGGTGACAAAGTAGTTGTTCAGTTATCGCCTTATGATTTGACAAAAGGACGTATAACTTACCGTAAATAGTAGTAGACAGTTGCAATGAACTGTGAAGCTTGAAGCGGGTTTTGCCCGGCAAAACTTGCGAAAGCTTCGAAGCCGGTTTTACAATGGTAAAACGAGGTCAATGCTTACGAAGAGAGTTTTGCTAAGCAGAACTTTGAGGAGGTAATTCACATGAAGGTAAGACCTTCGGTCAAACCGATTTGCGAAAAATGCAAAGTCATTCGCCGCAAAGGGAATGTTATGGTTATCTGTGAAAATCCGAAACACAAACAAAAACAAGGTTAATGAAGGGGGTGTAGCGTAAAATGGCACGTATAGCTGGTGTGGATTTGCCACGTGATAAGCGCGTTGAGATCGCCTTGACTTATATTTTCGGAATCGGTAAAACGACTTCCCAGAAAATTCTGAGCTCTACAGGCATCAATCCGGACACTCGTGTTCGTGATTTGACGGAAGATGAAGTCAGCAAATTGCGTGAAAGTATCGACAAAGAGGTCAAAGTAGAAGGTGACCTGCGTCGTGAAATCTCTTTGAATATTAAACGTTTGACGGAGATCGGTTGTTACCGTGGAGTTCGTCATCGTCGTGGTCTGCCTGTTCGTGGACAACGTACGAAAACGAATGCTCGTACTCGTAAAGGTCCTCGTCGTACAGTAGCGAACAAGAAGAAATAATAAGGGGGGATAAGAGAAAATGGCTAAACCGAAAAAAGTCGTACGTACTAAACGTCGTGACCGTAAAAATATTGAATCTGGCGTGGCACATATCCGTTCCACTTTCAATAACACTATCGTTACCATTACGGATCCTCACGGAAATGCAATTTCGTGGGCAAGCTCCGGCGGCCTCGGATTCAGAGGTTCCCGTAAATCGACTCCGTTTGCTGCACAAATGGCTGCTGAGACTGCTGCCAAAGCTGCAATGGAACATGGGATGAAAGCCGTTGAGGTTATGGTTAAAGGACCAGGCGCAGGCCGTGAAGCAGCGATCCGCTCTTTGCAAGCTGCAGGTCTTGAAGTTAACCTGATCAAAGACGTAACTCCAGTCCCGCATAACGGATGCCGTCCTCCAAAACGTCGTCGTGTCTAATGAGATTTGCCCCTGCGTGTGGTATAAATCCAGCACAATCTGCTAATAATGGTTGTTTAGGCATACTACTACATGTTTTCGCAAGAGAAGGTAAATGTTTCATAGAGGACCGACGTTTTGAAGGAGGGGTATTGCAGTGATTGAAATCGAAAAGCCGAAAATTGAGACGGTAGACGTCAACGATGATGGCACCTATGGGAAATTCGTAGTAGAACCGCTGGAGCGCGGATACGGTACGACGCTTGGAAACTCGCTTCGCCGAATCTTGCTCTCGTCACTGCCGGGTGCGGCAGTGTCTTCGGTTCAAATCGATGGCGTTCTGCATGAATTTGCTACAGTTCCTGGCGTAATGGAAGATGTAACGGAGATTATTCTTAACCTGAAAGCTTTGTCGCTTAAGATTCATTCGGATGAGGAGAAAGTGCTCGAGATTGATGCTGAAGGCGAAGGAGCAATCACGGCTGGAGATATCCGTGCTGACTCTGATGTGGAAATCCTTAACCCGGATTTGCATATTGCTACGCTCGGACCAGGTTCGAGACTTCACATGCGTATTTTTGCCAATCGCGGTCGCGGCTACGTCCAGGCAGATCGGAATAAACGCGATGACCAGCCGATCGGCGTCATCCCAGTCGATTCCATCTTCACCCCGATCAGCCGCGTTAACTACGCTGTGGAAAATACGCGTGTCGGCCAAGTAACCAACTATGACAAGCTCACGTTGGAAGTTTGGACTGACGGAAGTATTCGTCCTGAAGAGGCTGTAAGCCTTGGCGCTAAAATTTTGACCGAGCATTTGATGCTCTTCGTGGGTCTTACAGACGAAGCGAAAGACGCTGAGATCATGGTCGAAAAAGAAGAAGACAAAAAAGAAAAAGTACTCGAAATGACGATCGAAGAGCTGGATCTCTCTGTTCGTTCCTACAACTGCCTTAAACGTGCCGGTATTAATACCGTACAAGAGCTGACTACGAAAACGGAAGAAGACATGATGAAAGTCCGTAACCTCGGACGCAAGTCTTTGGAAGAAGTTCAAGAGAAGCTCGAGGAACTCGGTTTGGGACTCCGTACAGAAGAATAGACAGCCGAGTGCTTGAAGTGAAGGAGGGAAAACAATGGCATACCAAAAGTTGGGCCGTAACTCCAGCGCACGTAAAGCTTTGTTCCGTGACCTGGTAACCGACCTGTTCTTATACGAACGCATTCAGACAACTGAAGCGAAAGCAAAAGAGGTTCGCTCTATTGCTGAAAAACTGATCACTAAAGCGAAAAAGGGAGATCTTCATGCCCGTCGCCAAGTGGCAGCTTATGTTCGCCGCGAAACTATCGATGGTGAGCAAGATGCAATCCAAAAACTGTTTAGCGAATTGTCCGGTCGTTACGCTGAGCGTCCAGGTGGATACACACGTATCCTGAAACTGGGACCTCGTCGTGGTGACGCTGCGCCTATGGTTTACTTGGAACTGGTTGACCGCGCGTAAAACAGATGAGATGAGGAAAGGGGACAGAGTCGTTGATTCTGGGTTAACCCTTTTTTTCACTTCATTTCGGAATTCGTGCTGTAATAGAAGCTCCGGAAGGGGCTTCTTTTGCTGTTCGGGATAGGCATGTATAGTATGGAACAAAGGTGTGGTAATGATGCGCAACTTGTGCATGACGCTAACTTATGATGGCACTGCTTATTATGGCTTCCAGGTACAGCCGGGAGGGAATACCATTCAGGATCATCTTGAAGATGCCATTTGTGCATTAACAGGTGAGAAGGTAAAGATCACGGGGTCTGGTAGAACGGACGCGGGTGTTCATGCCCGTAGACAGATCTTCAATTTTACCACGGAATCTCAAATCCCGATTGAACGTTGGTGTATTGCGCTTAACTCTAGACTACCCTCGGATATTGTTGTTATTGACGCCATGGAAGTGCCGCTCGATTTTCATTCTCGCTATGCTGCGAAAACGAAGACGTACCGCTATACTGTCAATGCAAATCAATTCCCGGATGTATTCAACAGAAGACTGCAATACCACCATCACGCCAGGTTGGACATAACTGCAATGCAGGAGGGGCTTCGTCATTTTATCGGTACGTATGATTTCACCTCCTTTGCTTCTCGCAAGTCTCAGAAAGACAATCATGTGCGATCGGTATATGATGCATGGATAGATGTGGACCGCTCAATGTGCAGAGACCATCCGCGCGATCAAGGTGTCATTCATATTTATGTGAGCGGCAACGGCTTTTTGCAGCATATGGTACGCATCATTGTTGGTACACTGCTGGAGATCGGAGAGGGTAAACGGAAAGCCTCTGATGTACCGGATATGATTGCTGCATGCAATCGTTCTGCTGCAGGACCAACTGCGGTTAGCAGCGGTTTAATGCTCTGGGATCTTGAATATAAAAAAGATTAAATTTGGTGAGTGAAAAGGTTAATTAACACTTGCGATTTAAGCTGCTATCATGTAATATAAAAGTTGTGTTTTCTTAATGGCTTTCCCACAGCCCCAATTAAGAGGTTCACATCGCAACAACTATCCATCAACACCTAAAGTTATCACTTAATGAACGAAGATAAATGAAAATGATGATTTTGAACATTTTAAGGAGGAACTTTTCATGCGTACCACGTACATGGCGAAGCCTAACGAAGTTGAGCGCCAATGGCACATCATTGATGCCGAAGGCAAAACGCTCGGACGTTTGGCAAGCGAAGCAGCTGCTTTGATCCGCGGCAAACATAAGCCACAATTCACTCCACATGTGGACACTGGCGATTTCGTAGTTATCATCAATGCGGAGAAAATCGTATTGACTGGTAAAAAAATGCAAGACAAAAAATACTACCGTCACTCGATGCACCCAGGTGGTTTGAAAGTAACTACTGCTGAAGAGATGGTTAAAAACAAACCGGAACGTATGTTGGAATTGGCTGTTCGCGGTATGCTTCCTAAAACTCGCATGGGCGAAAAAATGAAGCTGAGACTTAAAGCGTACAGAGGCACTGAGCATCCACATGCAGCACAAAAACCAGAAGTTTACGAACTTCGCGGTTAATTAAAAGGAGGACAGTTTCATGGCACAAGTACAATACTATGGGACAGGTCGTCGTAAACATTCGGTAGCTCGTGTTCGCCTTGTACCGGGTGAAGGACGCATTGTCATCAATAAACGTGATATTAATGAATACTTCGGTTTGGAAACACTCAAACTGATCGTAAAACAACCACTGACTTTGACAGAAACGCTCAGCAACTATGACGTTCTGGTTATCGCTCATGGTGGCGGAATCTCCGGTCAAGCCGGCGCAATCCGTCATGGTATCTCCCGTGCTCTGTTGAAAGCAGATCCGGAATACCGTGCTTCCCTGAAAAAAGCAGGATTCCTGACTCGTGACCCAAGGATGAAAGAACGTAAAAAATACGGTCTCAAAGCCGCTCGTCGCGCTCCTCAGTTCTCCAAACGTTAAGATGTTTTACAAGCCTCTGGCCTTCAGCCAGAGGCTTTTTTGTTGTCTATAAAACATGGATTAGTTAATCCAATAGGATGATGCGGACAATTTGTCATATGTATGTGATCTAACATAGCTTATTTCTCATCTTAAACTTGGCTCAAGATAGATCATTCCGGACAGGGTATACGAGACCACAACCATCAGCATTTCCTATGAAATCAATAAAAGACACTTATATGTAAGCACGGAGAATTTAAAGTTTTTTCATGTTCGGTTTATCTCTATGCATCTCATATTTGGTTTTTGGCACGAGCATTATCATTACGAATTTTAGTACAGTTTAATCCAAATAACCCAGTAGGGACAAAGAATTTCACGATTAGCATAGCGAATTGGACTCTAATACCTTCTAACCTGGTTAAGTTAATTGCAATGGATTCATTTGAAGAGAATCTAAGTGTTCACAAAATGATTGGTAATCCACTCACAAAAATGGGCTGCAAATGAATCATTTTACTTGTGGCAGGCATTGACATCCCCCCTGAAAGATTTATACTATACTTAATTCATATTAGATTAGTCGGCATTAAAGTTTTGGGGAAAAGCAGAATGGGGGAAATTCAGAATGAACTTGTTGGAAAAAGAAAATCTTGCGCGGGTGAAAGCAGAAGAATTGGAAAACGCAAGCCCTGAGGATATTATCCGTTACGCTGTTGAGACATTCCCAAATATCACTTTTGCATGCAGCTTTGGTGCGGAAGATGTTGTACTTGTTGATATGCTTCAAAAGATCAGTCCATCTACGGATATTTTTTATCTCGACACCGATTTTCATTTTAAGGAAACGTATGAGACGCGTGACGCCATGAAGGAGAAATACAATCTTGATTTCGTACGGGTCTCTCCCAAAATCACTCCTGAAGAACAGGCAGCTCAACATGGAGAGGAATTATGGAAATCGGATCCTAATGCTTGCTGCAATATTCGCAAAGTTGAGCCGCTGACACGTATACTCTCCAAATATGATGCTTGGATTACGGGAATTCGTAGAGATCAGGCGCCGACTCGTGCCAATGCGAAGAAGGTGGAGTACGACACCAAATTTGGACTTATGAAATTTAATCCGATTGCTCATTGGACATCAGAGGATGTGTGGGAATATATTCGCGCCAATAATGTTGTATACAATCCTCTGCATGACCAGAACTACCCGAGCATCGGTTGTGAATATTGCACACGTCAAGTTATGCCTGGAGAAGATCCGCGTGCAGGACGATGGTCCGGTAATGACAAAACAGAATGCGGACTTCATAAATAAAGTTCTCCAACTTCACTGCGGAAGAGATGGATATAGCAGCGTTGTTATTCGAGCATAGTTTTTACTGCACCAAATGTGGCAACATGGCATCAAGCCAAAACTTGCCCACATGGCAAAGAGCATCACATGACGTTGTCCGGTACGAAAGTGGTGGTTTGCTTCGTGATGGAGAGTGCCCTCCACCAGAGTTTACGCGTCCTGAGGTAGCTGAAGTATTGATCGAAGGAATGGCTGAGCAAGTCCGCTCCTAACGGTATATTTGTCCACCTTGTCCCATATAGATGATTAGAGTCATTTATAGGGACGAGGTGGTTTTTTTATGCGCAGGAAAAATATGGGGAAGCATTTTGTTGTTTGGATTCGTCTTCGCACAGTGAAGAGGGTTCTGTTAAGCCTCTGTCTGCTAGCCATGTTGGTAGCTGTGGTGACGTATGAGCTCCCTTCAACCAAGATGTCCGGATACTGGGGCTTGCCATTAGCGGGCAAGGTCATCGCCATAGATGCAGGGCATGGCGGACCTGATGGAGGAGCTGTGAGCAAGCAGGGGGTCATTGAGAAAGATATCAATTTGTCGATAGCCTTGTATGTGCGGGATTATCTTCAGCAAGCTGGAGCGCTGGTGGTCATGACACGCGAGATCGATACAGATTTGGCCGAGTCAGATACCAGGGGGTACTCCAAACGCAAGACAGAAGATCTTAAACAAAGAGTAAGGCGCATTGAAGACAAACAGGCAGATTTGTTTATCAGCATCCACATGAACAGTGTGCCTTCGAACCGCTGGAGTGGTGCGCAGGTATTTTATACACCTAACCACCCGGACAATGAAGGATTGGCCAATCTGCTTCAGCAAGAAATGATTCGTAATCTTGAAAATACTGATCGAATTGCGAAAACGGTAAATACCGTCTATCTGCTGCAGGCATTGAAAATTCCCTCTGCTCTAGTCGAGGTTGGGTTCCTTTCTCATCCGGAAGAAGCGCGTCTTCTTGCCGATGAAGCATACCAGCGTAAAGTAGCCGCTTCCATTTATAACGGGATCCTGCGATATTCCTCTGGCGAACGTCCCAAAAGTTAGTCACAAGGTAAAGGAGAATGGTATAATTAACGCAGCATACCTAATTACATGCCAATAGATAAAGCTGAGGTGCTGTATGATGATATCAAAAGAACAGATACTTGAACTATTGCAACCTTTACAGGAACCACAATTGGGAGTGAGTCTGACCGAGCTGCAATGGATCCGTGATGTCATGGTAAAGGAAAATCATGTGGCGCTGACCATTGTAACACTGGACAATCAGACTGAGGATACAACTGCTCTTAGTGATGCCGCGCGTAACCTGATGTCCCAGCACGGTATTAATGATGTACATATACGTCTGCGTGCAGCATCAGAGCATGAACGAGAGAGCTTGAATGCAGGACAACCCGGGAATGAACCAAATGATGAAGAAGTGCTTGTTAAAGGCCATGCAGCAGGTCTGGATGGACATGAGCTGCTAAGCCCCGAATCGGGTGTTCGTTATATTGCAGTAGCAAGTGGCAAAGGTGGGGTAGGTAAATCTACAGTCACAGTGAATTTGGCAGCTGCTCTGGCTCGGCAAGGTAAAAAGGTCGGACTGATTGATGCGGACATCTATGGCTTTAGTGTTCCTGATATGATGGGGATCGAAGAATACCCTGTTGTAGAGGACGGTGTGATTCAGCCAGTAGAACGTTTCGGTGTGAAAGTGATGTCCATGGGATTTTTCATTCGTGAAAACAACCCTGTAATCTGGCGTGGCCCTATGCTGGGTCGGATGCTGCGTCAGTTCTTCACTGATGTGAATTGGGGAGAACTTGATTACATGCTGCTTGATTTGCCTCCAGGGACGGGTGACGTCGCTTTGGATGTTCATCAAATGCTGCCACAGAGTAAAGAGATCATCGTTACCACACCTCATGCAACAGCAGCATTTGTAGCTGCCAGGGCTGGTGCAATGGCGATTCAGACAGAGCATGAGCTGCTCGGTGTGGTGGAGAACATGGCTTATTATGAATGTGGCAAATGTGGAGAGAAGGACTATGTATTTGGTCGTGGGGGTGGCGGACGTCTTGCGGAGAGTCTGCACACAGAGTTACTAGCGCAGATTCCTTTAGGAACACCCGATAATCATCCATCGGAGCCTGATTTCTCCCCATCTGTATACAAGACCGATACACGAATCGGTGCTATCTACGATGAAGTAGCCCAATCCATCGACGCGAAATTTTAATGGCTCAACACTCTAATCTACAGCTAAAAAGCCTGCATCCCATCGGATGCGGGCTTTTATTTAGCTGTAAAGCTGCAAGCGACCTTCATAAAATTTGAATTTAGCTTGGTGATCTTTTATGAGCCGCCGCCACCGCCACCGCCGGAGTCACCACCGCTTCCACCATCTCCGCTGTCACCGCCGCCCTCACCACTACCGCCTTCACCTTCCTGGCCGCCGCCTTGTCCACCTTGTTCTTGTCCACCCGATTCAACCTTTGGCTGCAGCTCTTCCTGTACTACTTTCTTAAGCAGGGTGAGTACTTCCATTCGGAATAACGGATTCTGCATGACTTCCTGCATAACGGTCATGGTCTGTTTGCGGTACTCTGGTGTTTTGGTCATGTCCATAAACATTTTGGATACTTCTGGAGATTTCATGATATCCCCGATCGATTTCTGATAAGTTGGATCCTTAATTAGCTCCATATGGAGCTGTTTGCTCTGCGAGTTGATGGCTTTGGCAAACTCACCGGCAAATTTCGGGTCTGTCATGATTTTTTCAAATTCTTTTTGATACTCGGGAGCTGTAATGGTATCTTTAACCGCAATACGTATTTGTTCCGAAGATTGCATAGGCATTAACATTTTCATACCAATGGTTCCAGATCCACCACCTGATCCGCTTCCACCTTGTTCTGATTCCCCGCCTTCACCACCACCTGATGAACTTTGCCCCGTAAGAGCTTCTTCAACAGCTTTCTTGCCTTCATCACTTTTTAAAATATCCACGATCATCGTTTTCATCTCTTTATAACTGCCCTGAGGAGGCGAAGAACTCTGATCTGAACCACAGCCGGCGAGCATGACGGAAAGCCCGAATACGACACAGCATAGCTGCCACAAAGGCCGTTTCATGTGCATAACCCCTCCTTGAATAGATACTGCATGTAGTATGTGATAGCAAAGCACTAAATATGTTGAACGATGATGGTTTTTTGCTGAGAAGGTTGGTAAAATAAACTCTCGGGGGTGGAAAACATTTGAATTTACGTAAATGGTTTTTCCTATTTTGGACAGCCTTACTTATTGGGGCTGCGGGATCGTTAGTGACAGGCTTGATTATGATGCTCGTGAACGGGGAAAAAACGAATGGAATGACCGATTTCCTACTGTATCTCCTCATTTTGTTTGGTTCAGGCGTTATGATTAGTGTGTATTCTCAAATGGGTTTTTTCGCTTACTTGATATTGAATTATATGGGCAAAGGTGTATTTCCGAAACGCGGATGGCAAATAGTACAGCTCGTATTAACCGTGTTGGCCCTGCTGGACGTCATGTTTTTGCGTTTGTTCGTCGGTGGCGGAAGAGAACGTCTATCCGATATTGTACTGGGAATTATTATTTTGGCAGCTGCAATTGTTACCGCTTACGTGAAGGTGAAACAGACACATATCTCGGCAATGGTGCCAACGCTCTTTTTTATGATTGCAGTCACCGTGGTGGAAACGATCGGTGTGTTGCGAATAGATGTGAATGCAGCTACCATCTTTATTGTGATCCCATTGCTGGTATGTAATGCGTACCAAATGCTTATATTACATAAGCTGGTGGATGGATCTGTGGAGCAGACAGTGAGTGGTAGAGCGGAGCAAGTGTAGGAAAGGCTGGCATTGTGAGTTGATTTATAAAAACGCCAAAAAAGAGCTAACCATGTTAGCTCTCTTTTCATTTGTGCTGCTGTACCTTTAATATTAGTTATACCGTCTATGGATGAATGATGAATTTCTGTAGTGTAGTATTACTGTGCACTGGCTTGATCACGAACTTCGGTCCCTTTGGCACTGGAATGATTCAGCAACTCGGAAACTGTAACAAATTCATACCCTTGGTTTCGCAACTTATCTATAATGACAGGCAATGCTTCATGAGTCTGCTTGGAAGAATCACTCGCGTGCAGCAATACGATATCCCCAGGGTGAGCTTTGCTGACCACACGATCTACAATGGTCTGTACCCCGGGATTTTTCCAATCCTGCGAGTCAGTGTCCCATTGTACAACCTGATAGTTTAGACTGCTGGCTACCTGAAGTACGCGTTTGTCAAAATCCCCATTGGGCAGACGGAGCAAATTCGGTTCTTTTCCCGTTAAATCGGTTAAAATGCTATGAGCTGTCGAAATTTCCTTGCGAATTTCTTCTTCGGTCATGCTGCTGTAATTATCGTGCTTATGCCCGTGGCTGCCAATTTCGTATCCTGCCTCCTTAATGGAGGTTACGATCTCGGGGTGAGTCTTGCTCCAAGGGGAGGATAAGAAAAAGGTTGCCTTCTCTACCTTATTATCCTGCAGTACTTTCAGAATTGGCTCTGTGCGCTTGTCTCCCCAGCTAATATCAAAGGTAAGTGCAATGACTTTCTTCTCTGTTGGTACGTTGTACACAGCCGACGGTGCATCCTCTGAGAATACAGAAACATTGCCACTTTCCAGATAAATAATCCCGATAGCAAAGACGGCAGCAGCCAGCACAATCAGGAAACGTTTAATCTTTTTCCCACTAAATACATAGAACGAGTTCATTTCAATAAGCGCCCCTCTCCCATAAGAAATGCTTGTTTATTCTCCAATGTATGCTCGTACCGCGTAGTTATTCGCTCAGAAATTTGTTTGTCCATCATCTTTATTTAACAGGAGGTAATTATGCTGAAATTGAGTACATTTCTAAAAGATCTAGGATCCATTCGCAGCGCTCTAATCTGGTCAGTCCTATTGTTCGTTGCAGGTATAGGCGCCGGGTGGGTGAGTACTGGACCGCTGCAGGAGATATTATTGAATCAAATAGGTGGATTGCGTGAAGTTAGCGAACGACTTGAACAGGGCGGGAATGTGCAGTGGAATTTCTTTATATTTATCTTTTTTAATAATGCCATTAAAAGTGTGCTTGTAATCTATGCGGGTATTTTCTTTGGCATTTTGCCGGTTATCTTTTTAATTATCAATGGAATGGTTATCGGTTTTCTTGTGCACTTTACCACGAACAATGGGGCAAGCCTTTTTGATATTGTGGTGAAGGGACTATTACCCCATGGGATCATTGAAATTCCAGTTATCATCATTGCCTGTGCGTTTGGACTCAAATTCGGGGGACTGGCATTCAGAAGTTTGGTACAGCTTGGAAGCGCCAAGCGGCAGATGTTAGGAAAACAGTGGGAGACTTTCTTAAAGAGAACATTAACCGCTTCCTGTTGGATTGTTATTCTGCTGTTCATTGCAGCCATTATCGAAAGTACAATTACCTTCAGCATTGTGCGTGGATAAATTTGTATGGAATGACATTCATAAATTTTCAGAAAGTTGACCATAACAATAAAACGGGTTTCAGCAAACTCCCTCAATATGCAAGTTATACAGAAATATGAGGGGGAGCTGGGATCGGCGCGCTCTAAAATATCTCCGACTATAGAGAAACGGGGGACATCCCAAACAAACGGGAGTGCGCCATTATCCATATGCAGAAAAAGGAGAACTCTTAATGCTGGGTATGCTGTTTAACGAGAAGGAATGTAAGGAGCTCGATTATGTATTACGTAAAGAGCTGGATGAAATGTTGTTTGACCTAAGTGATAATCGTCTCGACCAGGAGATCAAATACGCAATAGCAAGTAGATACAAAACAGTATTCCGCATGTACGCAAGATTTGCTCCTCCGAAGGAGTTGTCCAAATACGCAAGAAGCGGCAAACTTAAAAAATCCAAACCGTAAGAGGCAATGCAGGGGATCAGGATATGTCGTTTGAATGAAGAGCGAGGTGCGGCCGCTGCACCCAGCGCTGTACCTCTATACTGGAATAATCAATGAATAGAATAAGATGCTGATCATTTTGTCGAAAAAGGGTTGACCTTTTTGATAAGATATGATAAATTAATTTTCGTTCCTTTTTTAGGACAAACCGAACAAAACAAGCATTGATATGAAATCGAATGAAAAACATTTGAAAAAAAGTGCTTGCAAAGTTAGGTTGAACATGATATATTATAAAAGTCGCCGCTGAAACGACGACGATAAGAAAAACAGTAATAAATTGAATGTTTGATCTTTGAAAACTGAACAACGAGTGAGTAACGATCTTGCTTGCAAGATCGACGCTGAGAAATCGGTACGCGTCATTTGACTGTATGATTTCGAAGCACAATTGAGATTTTTAATCTCGTCAGATTCAAAATGAGCTAATCGCTCTTTTCAATACCCCAGATGATTTTCATAGCGTCTAACCGCGCTGCTGAAATTCATCTTTATTGGAGAGTTTGATCCTGGCTCAGGACGAACGCTGGCGGCATGCCTAATACATGCAAGTCGAGCGGACTTGAAGAGAAGCTTGCTTCTCTGAT
>NZ_JABMCB010000123.1 GCF_013359935.1 Paenibacillus xylanilyticus | reverse complement strand
TGATGTGTCGCCTTCAATGTCTCACCTCCTTTCAGGCAAAAGGAAACACCCCCAAACTTGTCGAATAATGCTCCGACAGAAAGGAGGTGCCTCAAAATAAAAGCTTATAGAACTGATGAAGAATTTGAAGAAAACTGTCCCTGCGCCTTTGAAATATATGATTTAGTGAATTCTATCAAGGACACGGACGTTCAATGGTTTTTAGACGTTGCTTTTTTCTTCCCGAATGAACAAAAGTACATCATAACTTTTAAGTCGTATGACACTCCTGAATACAATGACTACAGTTTGGGAATCAGTGCTCAGAAAAATGACTCTGGCGCTTATGATTTAACCATCACCGGAAGAGTTGATAATCTTTTAGCCTGAAACGACCTGAAGATTGTTGAATAACTGTGCCAGTCATTATTTTTCTTCGCTTGTTACTGTCGGCCACCTCTACCGTCCAAAGTCTAGGTTGGTCCGACGGTTCAGCGAATATTGTGACGTTCTTTCCGAATATCCACCTTATCAGTAATTTCTTTATCACAATCGCCACTTCCTCTCTTGAGCATAAAAAAGAGCCCGTAGTTTTACGGACTC
>NZ_JABMCB010000007.1 GCF_013359935.1 Paenibacillus xylanilyticus | reverse complement strand
TAAGTCGGGACCTAAGGCGAGGCCGAAAGGCGTAGTCGAAGGACAACAGGTCGAAATTCCTGTACCACCGTAAGCCGTTATGAGCAATGGGGGGACGCAGTAGGGTAGTGACGCGGACTGATGGATGTCCGTCCAAGCAGTGAGGCTGATGTGTAGGCAAATCCGCACATCGTAAGGCTGAGCTGTGATGGGGAGTGAAAATTACAGTAGCGAAGGTCATGATCTCACACTGCCAAGAAAAGCCTCTAGCCAGGTGATGGTGCCCGTACCG
>NZ_JABMCB010000122.1 GCF_013359935.1 Paenibacillus xylanilyticus | reverse complement strand
TTGATAGAAAAACAGGGGAAAGGCTTGATGGATCTGGGTTTTCCCCCTTCTCCACTCTTCCTCTCCCCGATTTTATCACGTCTTTATTCGATTTTTAGCACAGGTTTATTATGAATAGCAGGTGTTTATTAGTTTTCTACACTTCCCTCAACAACATCGCCACCGACTCCACATGCACCGTATGCGGGAACATGTCCACCGGCGTTACCTCAACCGTTCGATAACCGCCATCCTCCAGTACGCGCAGATCACGTGCCAAGGTGCTTGGGTTACAGCTCACGTACACCACGCGCTCCGGCTTCATCTCCAGGATCGTATCCAGCAAGCGTGGATCACAGCCTTTGCGCGGAGGATCGACGACGATGACGTCGGCTTCGATGCCTTGCTCTTTCCAGCGCGGGATGACATCTTCTGATGCCCCGACTTCGAACTTCACGTTCTTCATCTCGTTCAGCATCGCATTGCTGCGAGCGTCTTCGATGGCTTCGGGCACGATCTCTACCCCATACACCTGATCCGCATGCTGCGCGAGGAAGAGAGAGATCGTACCGATGCCGCAGTAGGCATCAATGACCGTTTCTTTGCCGCTCAGCCCAGCGTATTCTACTGTCTTCCCGTACAGCACTTCTGTCTGTACTGGGTTGACCTGATAGAACGAACGTGGAGAGATCGCAAACTGCACATCTCCGATATAATCGTAGATTACATCACGGCCCCACAGGACACGGGTTTCATCGCCGAAGATGACGTTGGTCTGTTTCTTGTTCACGTTCTGGCAGATGCTCGCCACATGCGGGATCGCTTCACGAATACTGCCGATCCATTCATCCTTATGCGGGATATCCCGGCCATTGGTGACCAGAACAAGCATCATCTCACCTGTGCGGAAAGCCTTCTTCACGACCACATGACGCAGCAGGCCGCGGCCTGTCTCTTCGTTGTATGCGCTGATTCCCAGATGACTCCCGATCTCCTTCACCTTGGCTACAACTTCGTCGTTGTGTTCATGCTGGATAAGGCAGGTCTCCATATCAATGATCCGATGGCTTCCTTTGGCATAAAATCCACCCACCAAGCCGCCCTCGGTCGCGCCAATTGGCACCTGTGCCTTGTTGCGGTAACGCCACGGCTCGTCCATACCCATGGTAGGCAGCACACGGATAGCGTGCGCAGCAGCTTCTTCGTTCATGACACCTTCCAGCCGAAGACGAATACGATTGCTGCCGTTCCCTTGTTCTTCGGTAATAGCTGGTTCAGCTACCTGATCCACATTCTTTTCAGAACGTTTCTTCTGGTTCGCTTCATCACCCTGAGCGTCTGCATCCTCCACCATCACGTTCAGCTTCCCGATCCGCTGCAAATTATCGACCACCAGCTGGCGCTTCCACGCAAGCTGTCCGGCATAGCTCATATGCTGGATCTGGCAGCCGCCACACTGATCATAGATCGGACACGGCGCGGATACACGATCCGGACTCGCCTTCACGATCTCCAGCAGCTTGGCGTAGCCGTACTGCTTCTTGGTCTTCATCACGCGTACGCGGACGGTTTCACCCGGGAGTGCACCTTGTACGAAGAGCGTGTATCCATTCGCACGGCCTACACCCTCACCGTCATGGTTCATGCCAATGATGTCGATGACGGTCTCTTCGTTTTTGCTGACCGGAAGTCCTTCGATTGGCGCGGATTCACGTCCCCTTCCCTTCGGACGAACGGCAGAAAGAGATGCGCCTTGTGGCCGCACCTCTTTCCCTTGCTGACGTGATGATGGACGAGATGATTTACCTGGCTGACGGGATGCCATCGCATTCCCTTGCCCCTGAGAGGCAGCCGAATTCCGGCGGTTTTTTCCACGACCGCTGCGGTTCGTATTAGACAACGTACATTCACTTCTTTCTTCTTATATATCACCCCACGCATGGGGAGTTCATTCCACTTCATCTTTTCAATTTCACCCTGAGATTATACGTGATCCCTTCGCGGTCGGCAACTGGAAAAACACACTGCCACCCGTGCCATCACACGCTTCTCTTACCGAAACAGCTGCAGGTGGTGCTGCAGGTTCTGGAACGTCGCAGGCAAAGTGCCGCCAAGCTCCCCATCCAGGTTCAGCTGTACGTATCCCGGTGACGTCACTTCCATATAATCCGTCTGGAAATGAATCACTTTCTTATCGTTCAGATGTTCCCCGCGCAGCGCGAGTGTAACGAGGCGGATCATGTCGGCCAGATTACATTTTCGCACACCGATGACATCGAACATTCCGTCGTCTATCGTCGCGCCTGGTGCAAGCTTCTCGAAGCCCCCGACGGAATTTGTATTGGCGATCAGGAACAGCATGAATTCATCATGAATCTCTTCCTGGCCTGCCGCGCGGATAATCAGCTCCTGCGGAGACAGGCTGGCCATTTTCTCAATGCCTTTCATATAATAGGCGAGTTGTCCAATCATCGTTTTCAGACGGCTTGGCACCTCATATGTCAGTTCGGTCAAGGAGCCGCCGCCTGCAATATTAATAAAATATTTATCATTTGCCTTACCCAGATCGAGAGGACGGGTCTGCTGATTAATCACGACATCCACGTAATTTTCCCAATGTTTTGGGATCCCGAGCGCACGCGCAAAATCATTCGTTGTCCCCAAAGGGAACACACCCAGCGGAGGACGATTCTCCCGCTCAGCCATGCCGTTAATGACTTCATACAGCGTTCCGTCGCCGCCTGCGGCAATAATCATGTCATAACCACGCTCGATTGCGAGCTCCGCTTCCCGGGTTGCATCTCCTTCACCCGTTGTTGCATGTACTGAAGCTTCGATTCCACCTTGATCCAAACGCTGCAAAACATCAGCCAGACGTTTCTTCATTTCTTCCCGGCCTGAGGTCGGATTATATATTAAGCGAGCCTTTTTCATCTCATACGCCACCTATTCCACATTATCCATGAGTCTGATCGACCTCATTTTCTTTCTACTTGCGAGCGTCCACAACCGGGGAACATTTTACATGATCACCCACGTTCGTTAATCCTGCCCGAATCTTCATCCATACCTATATCTATGCATAAGGAATTCCATCTGATTCCAAAGCCTTTATATTCTATCATATCATCAAATGCGAAGATGTCCTAGCCTGTAACGTATTTACGACTTCCGGCACCCCGGTGTCTTCTCATTTTACACAGCCATCGATTTTCTCTTCAACTGTATTTAACCCATTTCATAGACACCCATTCTGCCCGTCTGACAAGAATTTAACCTTCCTTTCCTTAGAAAGGGAGCACAAAGAAACGGCTCCGATGAACGAAGCCGCGTGTATATGACGTTATATTCCGCACTTAATATCCATTTAGAAACCAATCCGCCTGCCGGCACGAAGCTGTTTATACCAGAAATAGACGGTGCAGCCCACACAGTAACCGAGCAATGCTGCACTTGCAGCAAGCAGGAGCATTCCGGAGAACAGATAACCGGCTACCTGCCAGCTCAGGGAGAATGAGATGAGTGCCAGAGAAAGGAACACGACCGCCAATATATTATTGAAGCGCTGCAGCTCCGCCGCCTGGGTTTCCGTACCTTTTCCCTTCAGCACAGCCTTCCCGATCCGGACAAATAGATTCAGCTTTCCGCCAGAGGCGAGCCCAACCACCTGGATGATCCATAACGCACCCAATATCAGCGGCGGATTAAACAGAAATGAGAGCAATACACACAGCACAATCCCGACCTGATTCGCTTTGACATAACGCATAGGCACTTCCCGCATCCTCATACCTCCTTATCCCTATTTTATTAGTTGGTATTATTGTAGTCGGGATCGAGGTTTTGAGCAATAGGAAGAACTATTGGAAATGCAAATTTTCTTCATTATAGGATGGTAAAATCGCTTTTGAGCACATCCCAATGGGGCGTTGGAGTATGCGTTACTCTTTTCCACTCGGCAAATGCCCTTTCCATCGCCTCTATTTCACCAAAAGAACCTGCAACCAGCTTATGCACCGGAAGCATGCTATAGATCTTCAGCAAAAGATACAGCAGCCGCTTATGCTTGCGGATCAGCTTCGCCTGTGCTTTCGGGATCATGGTGATGCCCATGGCCTCCAGTACAGTAATCCCCTCATCCAAGGCACCGATCATATGCAGGAGCTGCTCTTTGTTTCCCTCCAGCTTCTTCAGCTCTCGCTCTTCATTGAAACTCACGGCATTCAGCATCAGAATCGGGATAAGATGACTTTTCAGCCAAGCGTCGATATCTTCAATTACATCCAGCTTGTATTTTGCTTTCGTGAAGGCCTGATCGAGCAGAGGTTGAAAGGGAATCTCTCCGTCCAGTGCGCCGATCACCATCAGTCCCTTTCCCCCGCCTATGGACAGCATACGATCTTTGTTCCGCTTCCCACCGCCAACGTGGAAACCAAACGCCACTCGCTTATCCACCCGGCTGTTGTCTTCGAGATAGGTTTGCATGCTTCGCGCGTCCGCATTGTTGCCCACAATCACGATGTTGTTGCTCTGATTGTCAGCAATAATGGGTAACACCGATGGAAAATCATTATATTTCATGACGACAAAAATGAGATCATAGATGTCATCCGTTCTTAGTTCTCTTGTTACACGAACCGGATCGACCGTTGTTTTAAACTGAAACACATGCCGAATGACAACGCCATCCCTCTCTAACTCTTCAGCCCGTTTCCCTCTAGCCAGTACCGTAACGTCATTTCCTCCACGTACCAGAACCTGGGCCAATTGACTGCCCAACACACCCGCACCATAGACCAATATTTTCATTTGATTTCCCTCAACTTTGTATTTTATGAATAAACGTTGCTTTATCAACATTTGTTGATAAAATAAGAGTATCAAAGCAGCCACGGTGCTTCAATCGCTAAAATATCCATTTTCGTTGAATAATCAACGAAATGCTCATTATTGTTGAAAAGCGCAAGGAATTTATAAAGAATTGTATAGACTATGCAGGAACATTAGGGACATTAGAGGAGGGGCCATGGACAGACGCGTTTATAAGACAAGAAAGGCCATCATGGAGGCATTTGTGGGATTGCTGGAAGAGCGGGATTTCGAGCAAATGACCATCAACGACATCGCCGATCGAGCCAATGTTAACCGGGGAACGATCTATTTGCATTATACAGACAAGTTTGATCTGCTGGATCGGTGTATCGAGACGTATTTGCAGCAATTGGTGGACACCTGCATGAGCGATCATTTTCCAACGCCACTGACGGCGAAGGAAGCGCTGCTGCGGACCTTCCGGTATCTCGAAGAGCATGCGGCCATTTATACCACGCTTCTAACGAAAAAAGGGATTCCCGCATTCCGAAGCAAGCTGATGACACTTATGATTCAAGGTGTCGAGGAACAAATGGATGCGTGCGGCGTTCAGGAAAGCATGAGCAAAGAAGTCACTGTACAATTTCTTGCTTCTGCTGCCGTGGGTCTGCTGGAATGGTGGATAATGAACGCCATGCCTTATTCTGCGGAGGATATGGTGGATCAGTTGATCGCCCTGCTGGAGCTCCATTTGAGCCTGCCTTCGTTGGTGGCAAAAGGTTAAGTACCTCCATAAAATGATTCCCAACAAACAGAAAACCACGTCCAAGGACGTGGTTTCATTGTCTATACATTTAAAGTGCTAAGCCTCTTCTCAAGAAGAGGCCTTACCCTCATTACATTTTGCCAACAAAAGTTGAATTTGACGCTCCAGCCAGTGCCCAAGCAATGGATGCGGCAGCAGCGTCTCACCACTGTACGCGTAATCCAGTTCCTTCAGCCTGCCCGGAATGACGTTCATCGTAAAATAACCGGCACTCAAAAACAGTGGCGCCACAATAACGCGGCTTCCCTGCTCCTGGCTCCAGTACTTCGCCTTGTCATACACACTCTCCGGATTGAGAAGTGCATAATCCGTATGGGCTACGCCACTAACCTCCTGCACTCGCTGTGCGAGCGAAGAAATGCCTGTTTCCCAGCGCTGACGGAATCCATCATGGATGCTCCCGTGCCCGACAAGCAGAATCGTCTCCTGCTCCGGATCTTGAGAGAGCGATTTGACTTTATCCCATACCATAACGGCAATATCCGGATCGTTATCCACAGGATAACCGAAGTGTACTTTTGCATTTACCCGGAAGGGTTCCAGATCTGTTTCCCGTTCCGGTGCTTGCTTCGCACCGATCGCATACTCGATTTCATCCACATGTGTACTACCGGACGAAACGAAAAGGGGTACGACCAGAATATCAGTTACACCCTGTGCCTCCAGTCGGTCGATACCGTCCTGGATCAGGCGTCCTTCCACAAGTTCAAGAAATGAAGCCTCAACAGGCAATGGGTCAGGAAGAGTGAGCCGGGAGACCGCGTCATCGACGGATTCTACCCAGGTCTGCTCCTGAGAACCGTGACTAATGATGAGCACACCCGGTTTCTTCATCTTAGCGACCCAGACGTTCCAATGTCATTTTATATCCATCATTGCCGTAATTCAGGCAGCGCTTCACACGAGAGATCGTGGCCGTACTTGCCCCTGTCTCCGCTTCGATCTGGTTATACGTATTGCCTTTGCCAAGCATGCGTGCTACTTCCAGCCGCTGGGACATGGATTGGATCTCGTTTACCGTGCAGAGGTCATCAAAAAACACGTAGCACTCCTCAATATCTTTCAGAGTGAGAATGGCCTCGAATAGTTGTTCAATACTTTTATCATTTAGCTTTTTCAGCTGCATTTCATCATCATCCCCTAGCGGTTACTGTGTACCTTCATTGTACTCACCCTGAGTTGGTATTTCAAGCGTTAACGATTTCACGCACTACAGAATAAAAATACATGTTACCGCTTCCATTAGGTACTATTGTCCTCCACACGTGGACACTATCCGATATTACTGCGGTTTTTCCCATTTTTCACCTGTATATTCCCGATTGCTTACGTAGGGATTTAGCCCTCCTAATTGTTACAATTTTGTGTACAAGCTTCTCTTTTCTATGAATAAAAACCTCACTTGTCCCCTGCGCCCAAATCCGCAAATATCACGTTTTCCATGACACCCGCCTACGCCGTCTCTCCGCGAATGACATACAGTATAGCAAAAGGGAGTTCCAACTCGGTCTGTTATGCCCATGATCATTACAGCTGAAGGAACGCAATTCCGAAATCCAACATAGAAGGAACGTGATCGTTCATGCCACAGCATTATTATCATCGCCAGCCTGCACCACGGCAGCGTCCGTCTTCCTATTCGCACAGACAGGCGCAGACTTCTGCCTATATGCCGCCCGGTGCAGTACAGCGTTCATTGAATGAAACCCAGGTTCAGCCGATGTATCCAGGCGTAGAGCCCTATTATCCGGGCTACGGTGAAGTGGAAGCCTCTGCACTTGTACCTTATGGGCAAGGCGCACCCGGCGGAAACTATTTGGGTGGCAGTGCCCCTGTTGTTTCTCCAGTTCCGGTTGAGGCTCCTGCTGCTTCAGGAAGTTCCGGGTTCTCGCTGGCCAATCTCGGTGAACTGAAAGGAATGATCGACCGCTTCGGCGGAATCGACGGCATCATGAATGGCATTGGTAAAATGCAAAAGGTCGTTGGCGGCATTCAACAAATGGCCCCGATGATGAAGCTTGTTATGGGCATCCTGCCTTTTGGTAAAGGAAAAGGCAAGAGCAGCAGTCCTGCAGAGACCGACTATGAGGAATATACACCACCTCGCCGCTCGCGGAAGCGCCGCAAGAAGGCAACAGCCACCCCACGCCGCCGCAGCAGTAACACGACTCGGCGCAAAACCAGTTCCACCAAGCGCCGTCCCAAAAGCAGCAAACGTTAAACACTTCACCAGGCACCTCCCTTATAGAAGGAAGGTGCCTTAACCTTGTTATGTTATGCTGCAATCCCTATTGTTGCCCTAAGCCTTTCATCATTTCTGCCTCCTCTCTAGAATCCAGATCTTTTTTCAGGAACTTATGTTCTTATTCCTGTAAATTAAGGTATACTGGGTAGTAGATAAAGGAGGCGGATTATGGAACTGTTTAAGGACAAATATACGCCCGCATTGATCGATCAAACCGGAGAACTGCTGCACCAATTCTACCCCGCTCTGGACAAGGCGCACTTTCGCGACCTCGTGTTTGCCGAAGGCTGGGAGCAAGCGGAATTCAAGGCACGTATTCGCCGGATTACCCTTGCCCTGACGGAAGTACTGCCTGATTCGTATGAAGAAGCCTTGCATGTGCTTGAACAGGCGGCGCCGCAGCTGCGCGGGGTTGAGTATTTGTTTGTACCTGATTTTATTGAAGTGAACGGACTAGCGCCTGAGCACTATGAATTATCCATGAAGTACCTGGCGGTCTTCACACCTTATTCCAGCTCGGAGTTTGCGGTACGCCCGTTTATTGAACGTTATCCCATCGAAACGATGAAACAGATGATGGAATGGACAAACAGTGAGAACGAGCATATTCGCAGGCTTGCCAGCGAAGGCAGTCGCCCTCGTTTGCCATGGGGTTCCAAGCTGCGAAGTTTGATTGCCGACCCAACACCTGCACTTCCCATTCTCCATGCGTTGAAGCAGGACGAGTCCCTCTATGTACGGAAAAGTGTAGCGAACCATCTGAACGATATCTCGAAAGACCATCCTGATCTGGTTCTGGATCTAGCCTCTACATGGCATGGTCAGCATCCGCATACCGACTGGATTGTACGTCATGCCAGCCGTTCCCTGTTGAAAAAAGGACATCCCAAAGCACTCTCTCTCTTCGGATATACCCAACAGGACGCCGTACATATTGGGCATCTTGAGCTTGCACGGGATACGATTGCGATCGGTGAAGAGCTGGAATTCACGTTCGATGTGGTTAATGAGAGCGGTCAGCCTCAGATGCTGCGGATCGAGTATGAGATCGGATATATGAAGGCAAATGGCAAGCAGGCACCGAAACGCTTCAAATGCTCGGATAAAATGTATCCCGCCGGGAGCAGCAAGGTAGCTACGAAGCAATCGTTCAAGGTAATTACAACAAGACGTTATTATGCCGGGCTGCACACGATAACGATTGTGGTCAATGGACAACCCACCGCCTCGGCAACTTTCGTTCTTGAACAAACGTAGTACAAGATTATAAAGTTATTAACAGTCCGCAGATAAAAAAGATATTCACATGTGGATGAATAATAATATTCCCCTCTAACCGAATGCACATGTCTGTTACAGACGCGCTTCGGTTATTTATTTTCCCTCTCATCCTCCCTGTCTTCATACCCTCCAAAATTCCCTGTTGACTTGAAGCACACTCCAAGTTGTACCATTCGGAGATCATCATCCACATGCTTAACAATTACTAGTGAAAAGAGGAATGACCGATGAAAACCAAAAAAACCGCCCTCATCACGGGAGCAAACAAAGGAATCGGCTTCGAAACGGCTCGGCAGTTGGGAAATATGGGTTATGTTGTTCTCCTCGGAGCAAGAGACTTGCGTAAAGGCGAGGAAGCCGCACAACGACTATTGAACGAGGGAATCGAGGCCTATGGAATCGAGCTTGATGTTACCAGCTCCAATACGATTGAGACAGCCGTCAGTTACATTGAACAAAGGTTCGGCTCGCTCGACATTCTGGTCAACAACGCAGGAATCTCTGTTGGTGGAGCTGCTCCCCCAAGCCTAATCGCTTTGAATGATATACGAAAAACCTATAATACAAACTTCTTCGGCATGATTTCCGTAACCCAGGCCATGTTACCATTACTACAGCAATCCCCGGCAGGACGAATCGTTAACCTGTCAAGCGGGCTGGGCTCACTCGCCTATAATAGTGATCCCGGGCATGAACATGCCCAGTTCAATCTACTTGCTTACAACAGCAGCAAAGCAGCCGTTAACATGTTTACTGTCACTCTTGCCAAGGAATTCAGAGATACGCCGCTCAAAATAAACGCTGTCGATCCTGGCTTTACTGCAACCGATCTGAACGGTTTTACAGGAATCAATACCGTGCAGCAAGCAGCGGCTACGGTTCTGGAGCTGGCTGTTCTCGGGGACGATGGCCCGACAGGAGGATTCTATGGAAAAGATGGAGAAATACCTTGGTAAATTCATTACTGAGGAGTTGGATCAATTGTATGACAAATCGTATGACATACCGGACATCGTTACATCCATTCGGGAAGCTGCTATACTTACAGGCCTGACCGAAGATACGATCCGCTATTATGAAAAAGTAGGTCTGCTCCCATTTGCAGAACGAAAAACAAACGGCCATCGGCAATATCGTAAAGATCAGATTCTCGGCATTATTTTTTTGACAAGATTAAAAGCCACCGGGATGACAATTGAACAGATGAAACATTTCCGCGAGCTGTCTGAGCATGGTGCCGATACCCTTGAAGCCAGATACGCCATTCTGGAGGAACATCAGCGTAAGATACAGCAAGATATAGCTAACTTGAATGAGACATCAAAGATTATAGCCTATAAACTCCAGCATTACCGGGAGCTTTCGGAACATCCCGATCTTGAAGATACGCACTGCGATACCAACCCATAACTCTCTCAAGAGCGTCATCCAATTTTGCAGACACCAAATGATGATCTTTTTTTGCGCAGCTGCAGCTGACAAAAAAGATCATCGTTTGGTTACATCTTATTTATCCTTAGACCTTCTGTACGAGTAAATCTTCTACTTAAACCAGCCACGCTTCACAAACCAAGCTACCATGCTTCCGCCAAGCACAAACATCAGAAGCAGCACCGCACCATATCCAAACTTCCACTGAAGCTCCGGCATATAGGCAAAGTTCATCCCATAAATTCCGGCAATCAGCGTCAGCGGCATAAACACCGTTGTAATAACAGTCAGTGTCTTCATAATGGCGTTCATCCGGTTGGAATTCAGAGAAATATAACTGTCCCGCAGGTCTGCGGTCATCTCCCGATCCGCCTCAATCATATCCGTCAGCTTCAGCAGGTGATCATAGATATCTGTAAAATACGCGGTATGCTCCCCCGTCCTCTGCACATGTTGAGAGTTGATTACCCGGTAGAGCAAATCACGCATGGGCACTACGGTTCGTCTAAGCTTCAGCAGCCGGCTGCGCAGGTCAAACACCTGATTCATCAAGTCCTCTACCGACTCCTGACTGCCCCGGTTCTCCAGTTCAGCCAGCTCATCCTCAATCGCAAACAGCGACGGGAAATAGTGATCAACCAGCTTGTCCATCACCGTATACGCTGCAGCCACCGGTCCACGTGCCCAGATCGTTCGTTCGTGAGCATGATGCAAAATCCGTTCCCAAGCTTCATCCACCTCTTCCAATACACCATGGTGAAAGGAAACAAGGAAGTTTGAACCGAGAAACAGGTCTACCTCCTCGGCTTCCAGTGTGGTAGGATTCAGCGCGTGCAGCACAAGAAACTGCAAATTGTCGTAATAATCCAGCTTCGGACGCTGCAGCACATGCAGACAATCCTCGATCGCCAAGGGGTGAAAATGAAAATATGTATCCAGCAAACGGCTTTCTTCCTCCGAAGGCTGGTTGAAATCTGCCCAGACCCAGGCATAATCCTGCAGATCCAGCTGTGTCAGGGGTACATTAATGGAGACTTGATGATCTCGTGTAATGGCGAGTGTACGAATCATAAATTAGACCACGTCCTTGTCTTATATCCTTTACGCTATTGTATAACTTAATCCTCGAACCGTCTCCTGCAACCGCCTCACAGCCTGATTGTCCACAGAGTCACCTGCGACAGGGACAACAAAAAAAGCCAACCCTGTTGGCTTCTCTCATTTCCTATCCACAGTTCCCTGTATCCACAGGATAATCTTACTTTTGGTTTATCATTCCACGGATGGCTATCCACATATCCAGCCTGTCCACACGTTCATGCACAGGCTTCTCTAGTTTATGATTGTAAAATTGTCCACATATCCCGATATTCACACAGTTATGAACAGTTGTGCATGTCGCTCCCGAATACGTCTTCGGGATAACTTTTCTTAGAAAATGATCCAGTACAGCAACCCTGACAGTACAGCGGTAATCGGAATCGTAATGAACCACGTAATAATGATCCGTCCGGCCAAGCCCCATTTTACAGCGGAGAAACGCTTAGCAGAACCTACACCCAGAATGGCAGATGTAATCGCGTGCGTGGTACTCACTGGAAGATGCAGCAATGTTGCCGTGAATATAACGGAAGCCGCGGATAAATCGGCAGCAAAACCGTTAATCGGTTCAATTTTGAAAATTTTGGTCCCCATCGTTTTGATGATTTTCCAACCACCGATGGAAGTACCCAGTGCCATCGCCGTTGCCGCAGAGATTTTAACCCACAGCGGAACTTCAAGATGATCCTGTACTCCTGCTGCTACGAGAGCAAAAGTGATAATACCCATGGCCTTCTGTGCATCATTGGTACCATGTGTGAAGGCCTGCAGTGCAGCCGTGAAAATCTGTACCGTACGGAAACCTTTGTTCACGGTATGCGGACTGCGTTTGGCAAAAATATATTTGAGAATGGTCATGACCACATAACCTATGGCAAATGCAATCAGCGGGGATAACAGGAGCCCCTCGACGATCTCAATAAATCCGCCCCATTTGACTTTATCGGAACCTGCACCGACAAATACTGCCCCGGCAAGTGCTCCGATCAATGCATGTGAGGAAGATGAAGGAATACCAAACCACCAGGTCACGAGGTTCCAGATAATCGCGGCAATCAAGGTCACTATGACGACCTCTATCCCGTTATCCAGCTTCGTGGGGTCAGTAACACTTCCTCCAATCGTCTTCGCCACTCCCGTAAACATCATCGCACCGACAAAGTTCATCACTGCAGCCATAATGATGGCACGTCTTGGGGTCAGTGCCCGTGTGGAGACCGAAGTTGCAATGGCATTCGCTGTATCATGGAAACCATTGATGAAGTCAAACGCCAATGCAAGGAAGACGACTATACCTAATACCCAAATCGTTGTTTCCATTATTCTCTGGCTCCTTAAGAATTACGCATAATGATGGATTCCAGCATGTTGGCTACGTCTTCACAAGCATCCGTTGTTGTCTCAAGACGCTCGTAAATTTCCTTGCGCTTGATCAACTCAATCGGATCAGACACGGTAGCGAAGAGATGCTTGATGCACATGCGCAATACTTCGTCGCCCTGGTTTTCCAGATCGTTCAGACGGATCGTATATTCGCGGATCGCCAGCAATTTTTTCTGGGACAGCAAATGGATCGCTTTTTGAATTTCGTAAGCCGATTGGCGCAAAATCTCAGCGAACTGCACGATGAATTCATCCGGATCAGTTAGTTGGTACATATAGAATCGGGAAGCGGTTGCTTCAAGCCCGTCCAATACGTCATCAAGTGTTGTTGTCAATTCCATGATGTCATCACGCTCAATTGGCGTAATGAATGTTTTGTTGAGTTCCATAATGATTGTATGCACATAGTCATCACACTTGGACTCGTATTTTTTCATTTCATTGGTAAACAGAGTTACATCTTGAAGGTTGGAAACATGCTCTGAGAAATAGTCAGCCGCTTGTACGACAGTATCCGCCATATTCTCTAATGTTTCGAAAAATATATCCTTCTTCTTAAACTTCATCGTTCTATCCCCTTTACGAGAAATTGCTGATAACCTTGAAACATGAAATGACAACCTTTGATATCTTATCATATTTGTTTCATGGTTTGTACAAAAGGTGCGATCCTTTTTTATATTCTTATCACATTAATCTGAAATGAATCTTAATTATTTGGAATGGATGGAAAAATGATGCTGAGATTTTACACTGCGTTTACAATTCATAAACTGACAGGATTCGACTTTCAATTTGTTCAGCATAATAATGAAGCAACGCGAAGGAATTTTCGTCTTAATTTTGGACATCAATATGGCTTGCAAAGTCGGGTTGATTCGGAACGATACTGATAAAGGTTTGGCCGGGAACCAGAGCCGCCTCTGTCCCATTTTGCACAAAACGAATTATATCGCCCGGTTTCTTCACCCACTGTCCGCGAATCATCTTGCCTTTCTGAAACAGTAGGGCTTCTCCGCCCTGGTCTACATTAACGGATAGTCTGCCAACATTGTCGAGCACCTTGTGATCTGCACCCGCTACAATAATGTTCGCTGCTCCAATCTGTTCCCCATTATCCTGATCCTGGTCGGGCTTCCCATTCACCAGTCTCATATATCGTCCGCTAACTTCATCATAATCATACGTCACCCGGTAACTATCCAATAAATAATGAATGTCGAATAGCGTTCCGGGTTCTCCTGCTGAGGTGGAACCTTCTTCATTATAGTTATAGACGGGTGACTCGCTATCATGGCTGTAGCCCTTGATCTCTGCTCCCTCTCTAAGCTTGTCCGCCGAAGTGTACAGATTATGTGGTGCCTTGCGATCCGATGAACGCCAGAAATACGGGCCACTATTCGAGATTTCGTCCATGTGCTGCTTCTGCTGCTTTTGCAAAATGGAGTAGGCATCCGGGCTGCCGCCCGCATGTACAAGCACACCATCATAGCTCTCGCCCAGTTCAATCAGATACGGACGAATGCTGCGCACAGGTCCTACAGTCTCTGCACCGCCCTGACTTTGAAAAATGGCAATAAACCGGGTAATTCCACCCTCTGCGAGCACCTCGATAATGATATCGGCAGAGCTCAGGCCGGACTGGGGCCGGGCCGCAGGGGCATTGTTTATCATGACCGCGAGCGGTCTCTGTGTAATGGCCTCGTCAACGGGCAGTCCAGTCAGCGGTGCGGTGTACAGTGGAGCCGCCTGTTCTTCCGGTTCTTGTTCTTCCTGTACAGGCGCAGGAACAGATACCGGCTCGGGCGGCATCTGTGTCGCCTCCTGATTTTGACAAGCTGCAAGGCTTACGGCGAGAATCAGCAATGATGCAGCAGACGCTGCCTTATTCCATTTCAATGACTTCAATCGTTGTACCTCCTGTACAATGGCCTGGGTCTAAGGTGCGGCATTTCTTGGATGCAGACAACCATTTTGCATTTTTCTTTCCATTTAATCACACGAACCAATATTTGTCTTCGATATAAAGGCAATTTCCTACCCCTGAATGAGGTAATTGAAACGATGAATTGGAATCGATTTATGTCTAACATGTGAACTCATTAAACCTTACTTAAAATTTGAACTAGATTGTGATTTTTATCACAAACAAAACGACTTTTGAACTATACAATAAAGACATCAAAGGTGATCACTTAGAAAAACAAAAAAAAATAACACACACTAGATTCCATGAAGGAGTGGTTTATATGTTCAGCTTCAACCAATGGCTTAGAGAAAACAAAGTGGCAATGTGGATTTTGACAGTACTTCGGGTGTATATCGGTTATGACTGGATGACTCACGGATGGAGCAAACTGACAGGCGGCTTCCAGGCTGGCGGTTTCCTCGCCGGGGCAGTAGAGAAAGCAGCGGGCGAAAGCCCTACAGTTCAAGCATGGTGGGGAACGTTCCTTGAAAAATTCGCAGTACCGAATGCCGGATTGTTCGACTTTCTCATCCCTCTCGGTGAATTCTTGGTAGGTCTCGGACTGATCCTTGGCTGCTTCACAACACTTGCTGCGCTGATGGCACTCGTGATGAACTTCGCGTTCCTCTTCTCGGGTACAGTGAGCACGAATGCACAACTGGTACTGATGCAAATCTTCCTTGTAGTCGCTGGTGCCAATGCTGGTAAAATTGGTCTGGATCGTTGGGTACTGCCTTACCTTCGCGGATTGTTCAGCCGTAACAAAGGTAACCATCCCAAAGATACACCGACCTTGAATCCAACCCAAAAAACAGCTTAACTTCAATAACATATCAGGCTCTGCTCCCCATCCCCCGGGGAACAGGGCTTTTTTCGTGCCTGACTTGCCCCCGCACGGAATCACGTATTATGATGATCATATAGATTATGACCAAAGGAGCACTTCTCATGCCCACTCAACGCCGTCTTGAGACTGAAGCCGATTTCCAGGAAGCCATGGATATGAAGTACAAAGTCCGGGTGTTTCAGGATAACCACCAGATTGATTCCGGTGGTGTCATTATTCGTTTTGACAGCAAAACGATTGTTGTCCAGTCCAGTGTCAGTGACCTTGCTTATCATTCCCGCATGGATTGCGAGTTCTTCGAAATTCGAAAATAGACATATAGTAATGCACCAAAAAAAGGTTCCCGCTGCCAATGTATCTGGCCGCTGGAACCTTTCTGATTTTGTATTATACGTATGATATTCATGTGTTTCATCGTACAAGAAGTAAGTTCTACCATACAGATGTCTCTGTTGTCTGCTCCGAGTTATACGCCGTCACCGAATTGCCAGCAGTTTAAACTAAGTGTTCCATAGGGGTACGACTGGAACAGACGCTTCGCCTTTCGAGACATATCGGCTGTGCCCATGGCGTAGAACAGTGGAGCCAGATGCTCTGTTCCATACGAAGGAACGGCAGTCCGAGCGTTCGGGGCTTTTTTGTCATATTGAAACAGCTCTCTCGTGTTCCACTTCTCCAGCCGCTCCCCCATCCAGTTGTCAAACTCTACAGCCCAACCCTCCGGTTCATCACTGCTTCCGAGCAAGCGCAGATTATGAACGGTACCGCCACTGCCTATGATCAGCACATCGTCATGACGCAGCTGCTCAAGCATTCGGCCAATATCATACTGTTCCTGCGGTGAACGCAGCGAATCTACAGACACAACAACGACTGGAATATTGGCCTGTGGATACATATGCAGCAGTGGCACCCACACGCCGTGATCCAGGCCTCTGCCTCGAATAGGCTGATGCGGCAGATTGCTGCGGGTGAAGAGGGCACAGATCTCACTTGCGAGCGCTGAGTGTCCTGGTGCCGGATAATCAATTGTATACATATTGGAGGGGAATCCGTAGAAATCATGCAGCGTCTGATGTGAATCATCCATCGTCACGGACGGTTCGGGACAATCCCAATGCGCCGTAAAGACAACGATGGCTTTTGGAGCCGGCAGCCTGTCTCCAAGCTGGTTCAGAAATTGAGTGTAGTCATTGCTCTCCACCGCCAGAGCGGGAGAACCATGCGCAATGAAAAATGCGGGTAATGTCATTGCTGCCAACCTCCAGACACGGATAGAATGGTTACGCTTCTATACTACTCCTCTATTCTACCGCGTAGAAGGCGCTTTTCCAAGCTGACATACCGAAACTGCCCTATCACGCAATCTGGTTTTCCACTTCATTGTGCAATTGGTTACTCCAAACCTTCATACAAGCCATCAAATCATCCAGTGCTGCCAATCCTGCTCGATCTTCTGCCGCTCACCGAGCCATTCACGGGTACGCGTGATCAGCTGCTCCCGCTCTTTGCCGGAAGAGAAGGTATGATCACCCTGGAAAATAATCTCCTTATCGCAGCGTCCTTCCTGACGCATCCAGAACACCTTTTGATAGAGAAAAGCGTAGTCTACTGGGATGATATCATCCGACGTACCATGCACGACCAGAACATCGCCGTTAAACTTGACGGCTTCCTGGAATGGTTGGTGCTCGGCCAGAGACTCGAAGAAAGCCGGCGTGAACTTGTAACCGAGATAATCGGCAGCGCCCTGCTTCACGCCTGCATCGTACACTTCACGTCCTGTAATCTTCACGATGTCGTTGAACGGATATCCAACGGCAGACCACATCACCAGATTCTTGACACGTTTGTCACGAATGGCAGTTAGCAGAGCGACTGCACCGCCCAGACTGTGACCGATCAATGTCACACGGGTTGGGTCCACATCACTGCAGTTCACCGCATAGTCCAGTACGGAACGGGTCTGGGCAATCATGGAATCCAGCCCTTCCGCTCCATACTCGCCGCTGCTCTCGCCGCAGCCGATATAATCGAAGCGAAGCACCAGGTATCCATCCTCAGCCAGTTCACGTGCAGTCTTCACGAACAGGCGATCCACGCCAATTCGGCTGCCAACAAAGCCATGGCAAATTACTGCCAGAGGCACACGCTGCTGGTGATTGCCCTCCTTGATATCCCCAACCACGGGATAATGAATTGTGGCGGTTAACTCTTCCTGTCCATGACGGATACTGATCTGACGCTCCATGCCGATTTCCCCTTTCCATTCTTGCCTTTGCTTGTTCGTTTAGTTAATTATATATAAATCCGATAAGTTTAATGTGTATTAAGATGTTATTAGTATATTATCATCCTGGGAACTTCAAGTCAACGTGACGAAAACATCTGTAGATGGCCTATTCCCCAGTCAAAAAAGAGAACATTATAAAATCTTTAGAATTGGCTTGTATCTTCAATGTATCGGCAAAATCATGCCTGAAGTGAATGAAAAGGTTCGAGATTCAATTCATATAACGTATTCTGTTTTTACGCTCATGGAAATTTTAGGTACAATGAAGACTCAACATTTTAAAGGAAACGGAGACGGCAGTTTAAGGTTACATTTGCCTGAATGATCCTGCCAGGAAATCATCATGAACGAGAATATTTTGATTGTAGACGACGAAAAGGATATTGTGGCCCTGATTCATCAGACGTTATCACAGGAAGGGTATAAGGTGTCCACCGCGTCAAGTGGCAGCGAGGCATTGCAGTTACTCAGCAGTAAACCGGATCTCATTCTGCTGGATATCATGATGCCCGGCATGAGCGGATTCGAGCTCTGCCGGCTGATCCGGGATGAGGTCAGCTGTCCCATCCTCTTTCTGAGTGCGAGGCAGGCCGAAATGGACCGGATTCAGGGGTTATCCATCGGCGGCGATGATTATATGACGAAGCCGTTCAGTCTTGGAGAGTTAAAGGCAAGAGTGGCCGCCCACTTGCGCCGTTCCCGTCGCGATGGCGTTCAGCCGCGCGTGAATGAGCCTGCGTTTTACAGATACGGGTCTCTGCAGATGGACCTTAAAGGCCGCAGTGTGATGATTATGCAGCATGCCATCCTGCTAACGCTCAAGGAATACGATCTGGTGGAACTGCTTGCCACGCATCCTGGACAGGTTTTCTCCAAGGAACAGCTGTATGACCGCATCTGGGGACTGGAAGCCACAGGGGATACTACCACGATCACGGAACATGTCAAAAAAATAAGGGCCAAGCTGGCAGCAGCTGACCCGGATCATGTGTATATCTCAACGGTATGGGGTGTCGGGTACAAATGGGAGCCTGTACGATGATTAAGGAACGCTGGCCGATCAAAAAACAATTAGTCTGGGCATTTGTCCTCGTCATGGTGATCAGCATTTTACTGACTCTCCTCACGTGGGCTGCAGGTGTGTCTTTTCTGTTTTCCAACCAGTGGCTGCAGCCCGCCAACTATTATGAGTCTCAAATCCCCGAAATTCAGCAGAAAGTACAGGAGCAGGCGAGACATAAAATCCAGTGGACCGACACCGCTAATCAGGCGAAACTGGAGCAGCTGCTGCCTCCGGAAGGCATCACCTATCAGGTTGTGGATACCCGCGGAACCAGGAGATACGGGACGATTCAGGAACAGGTCTTGGAAAATGAAACGGACCTGCTGAGCAGACTGAATAGCAAAACGGTCACAGATAGTACACTCGGATTCGGCGGGCTGGTTACGCTCATTTCCCCTCTGAGCGGAGAGCGTGGAACCTATTCCGGGGCACTCGTGCTCCAGTACAGGTTGGAAACCAGTCCCTCTCCCTCCGTGTCCCCCGTTTGGACGAATACGTTTCTCGTGCTCATGCTGGCTTCTCCATTTGTTTATATTGCAGCTGCGACTTGGTTTATGGCAGGCAGAGTGGGTCGCAACGTGAAGCGGCCGATTGAGGACCTTATTCTGGCTTCCAAACGCATCAAAGAGCAGGATCTGGACTTCGCTCTGGATAATCACGCCCCCAATGAGCTCGGGCTGCTCTCCGCTTCCTTCGAGGACATGCGCAAAGAACTGAAAAGTGCACTGACTCGGGAATGGAAGCTTCAGCAGGAACGGAGTGAACTGATGGGAGCCATCAGTCACGATTTCCGCACGCCAATGACAGTGATTCAGGGCCACGTGGAACTTCTCAAGGATTCACCCAAGCATGTGGTACAGAACGCCGAAAGTATCAGCAGTCATCTGGACGTCATTGACCATAATGTGAAACGAATTAATCGCCTGATCCAGGATATGACGGTAGCCGCTGGGACTGATTTTGATTACTTTCCACTTCGCCGGGAACCGGTTGATCCATCTTCCTTCTGGGAGATGAAACAGCGTGAGGTGCGTTTTCTGTGTTCCAGCCAAGGTGTGCAATCCGAATTCAGACTCGTGGATCGACGGCTCCATACTTCTTCGCCTCTTTTACTGGATGTACAAAGGGTCGGTCAGGTACTGGATAATCTGGTAGCTAACAGTTTGCGCTATGTACCCCCGAAAGGGGAAATCAGACTGGATGTGGATATACAAAATAGTAGCTTAATGCAGGTTACCGTTTGCGATACGGGTCCAGGCTTTACCGAAGCGGATCTGCAGCATTTGTTTGATCAGTTCTATCATGGACACCAGGGACAGACCGGGCTGGGCCTGTTCACGGCCAAACGCATCGTGGAGAAGCACGGTGGAACCATAAACGCCGGTAACCTGCCTAAAGGTGGAGCATGTATTACGTTTACACTGGATATCGGGCAGTCATCGCCCGGAAGTTTCTACTCGTAACTCCGGCGGAACATCTCATGGGTCTCTACTTGACCTTCCCACCGATGCTCACGTGCAAAATCCGAACTTTCCCAGAAGCTACCCGTCTTATCTGGACCTTCGCCAAGTTCGACTGCAAATTCGGTATCCTCTGCTGCTCCCTGTCCCATGGGAACCACTTCATCCTTTACGCCACGGGAGTTGCTGTTCAGCAGCAGCTTCCGGGTTAATTCATTGTTTTTATTGGCTTGATTCATGTCTGCACACTCCCATCACTGGTTTTCGTTTTGAAATACTATTGTGATGGAAATGGCTGTCCTTTATGCATACTTCACACAATCGTTAGATATGGGTTGATCTTATGCATATTTCGCAGGGAAATTGGGGAAATTAATCAATAATATGTACATGCAATTGACCTCGGACTCCTTCCGGCGAAAGGGATTGGATTCATGGAACTTCTGTTTGAATGGGTACGTGCTCACGGCAAGCTGGTATTGTTATGCACTTGTGTTATTTTGGCCTGTGTATGGCTCTGGATACATCACACTCAGCTATTTTATAAGGAATGACTTTGCGAAACGAGAGCCCTTCCCGTATACTAAAATACCGTCAGGGTCTTCAGGGGAACTGGGGATCTGTAACGTGTTTAGACAGGGGGAGCAATCATTGGGGATTTCCTATAAAAAGCTTAAAGAAATACAAAACCGGCAAATGACCGAGATGAGCCGGATGACGCCTGAAAATGTAAAATTGTTCGACCAGATTAGCGGGATTGCCCGCAGAACCAACGCAGATGAGAGAACGCAGGAAGAATGGATTCTGTCTGCAGGAAAAGCCATTGTACAAGCACAGCGGGATGGCAAGTCTGCCAGGGAATTGTATGGAGCCGATCTGGAGCAGGACATACACTCACGTCTGGAATCAGGTACAGAATCGGCAGGTCCTTCAACGCTACCTGTGGGTAAGGGCCAATCTAATAAATCAAAACCTAATAAACAGGATATGCCTGCCCCAACAACTCCGGGCAATGGAACGGCGAATGGAGAGACTGCCGGTCCAGTCAAACGTACGCCCAAGTGGTACGTGATGATTGCCTGGGCCGCAATCTCCTTCGTCATGCTGATTCAGGGCGGAGCCGGATTATTTATCGGCTGGAGCGGTGGAGATACGGAACCATTCAGTCATATCAGTCTGTTTTCACTCATCATTACAGCTGTTGGCGGAATTGCACTGGTCGAAATGCTTCGTCGCCTTGCTGAACGGCCGGATGATCAGGGAAAAGATATGACGACCAAACCACAGGTTAATCTGCGCGGCATTGTGATTTATATCGTAATCGTTGTCCTTGTTCTGTTTGTCGGCTATCCACTGCGAGACAGTCTTCCGGTATTTACACTGGCCCCGTGGGTAAGTCTTGTGATCGGAATTGTAGGGCTTGCTCTGTTGAGGCCGCTCTTCGGGCAGAAGAAGTAAGATCTGCTCGGTAAGGATTCATTATCACCTTGAAATGCTCTAAAAACAATTTGTTTTTGAATATTGCAATCCAAAAAGGGGCCGTAATGGCCCCTTTTTTCATATTCTGTGAATCTTACATGTATGTTCTCGTAAATAACCTTTTACAGTGTTGGTGCCGCACCCGTGTCGATGCTTTCACCTTTTAATTGATTGCGCTGTTTGATCCCTCTGCCAGGTGTCTCTCCGAATTCCCGTTTGAACATGCGGATAAAATAGTTGACCTCCATGCCAACCGTCTCTGCCGCTTCCCTTACACTTGCCCGTGGATGCTCGTCCAGCCAATCGGATGCCTTTTGCAGTCTTAATCGCTGCATGTATTGGTGCCCGGTCACACCATGGCGCTGATGAAAGAGACGATTGAGGTGCTGAACGGAATAACCCACTGCTTCCGCCACATGCTTCAGCAGCAAGTCATCCTGATAGTGGGCATGCATTAAGGCTAGAGCTCGGGTAAAGGCCTCACTACCTGGATCGGACTCACGATAATAAGGTGTCAAAGATAGACTCTCCACTCCGGATACATCGGTCTCTTCCAGAGTTGATACGGATCGTGCCATGTCCAGAATGAGCTGATAGACGATCGGGGAAGTATTCCATACACCAGCCTTTCCATCATCCAGCGCGTGCCAGAGATCTGTCGTTCGCGACCAGAACTGTTCGAAGTCTGACAGGTCTCTAGGCCCCCTATGCAGCAATCCTGCGGACTGAAGCACTGATCCGGCTGATTCGCCTCCAATACCGATATATCCGAGCTCCCCATCTGTTCTGGAACGTGGATAAAATTCATGGGCAATCCCCGGTTCCATGACCCACAACTGACCTTCACCCACTGACCATGATCCCTTACCGGGAATCTTCAGTTCGCCTCCGGCGCTGCGCGACAAAAAAAGTTGGTGTACCGGAAACCCTTCCGGCCTGAGCTGCACTTTCTGCTCGTGTGTTCCAATACAATACAGATACAGAGGCAGCCGGGAATCCGACAGCCCGGTCAAGCGAAATGCAAGCATTCCATCATTCCTTTCCGGATCATGCGCTTCTTCCCTCCATTATCCTCCTGCTAGCCCGGACCAGCAACGGCCTAAGGAACCTTTTTGACGACAAGAATTGAGTTAACGACAAGAAAACTCCCTACCATTTCGGTAAGGGAGCTCTCAATACAATAATGATTTAGTTCATAATCTAGGTTAGTTTGATGCTAAAGGACTCGTGCCTTGAGCAGGGTCAGCCGGAGTGGCATTCGGGTCAGTCATTGGAACTGCCGGATCTGTAACAGGTGCCACAGGGGTAGCCAGAGCTGCATCAAGTCTGATTACACCTGACGGTGCGGAAAGAACACTTGTGTATAACGACGGATCACTGGTTACAGAAAGGATATACACTTTGTACTCAGCTCCTAGCTCAATTGCCTTTCCACTTGAATCCACCGTATCTTTAGATAAGTTGAATTCCCCTGGAGAAACTACTTTAAAATTATTATTTGAGTTTGCAGAGGGCAAATCCAGACTATCTTGAGCTTTTACTACAAATAAACGATATCCGCCAATCCCTTTATCGTCAGATGCTTTATTAAACGTTACCTTCAGACCTGCATCCGCAGCTGTGCTGGCATTATCAACTTTCGTTATGCTTGCTGGCTGAACAGCAACAGGCTCTGCCGGTTTGGCCAGGATACTGAATTCGTTGGAAGCACCGGACAGATTGGAAGCACGTGTACCTGTATCGGATACCGACAAAACAAATGCTCTGTATTTCTGACCTGCGACAAGAGTACTACCATTAATATCAACGTGGCCGTTATTCAATTGAATGGGATTGCCGGCATCACTTTTGGAAATTTGGACATATGATCTGATACCTAGAGCAGAATTCAAATCAAATCCAGTCACTTGGCCAGATGGAACAATTAACACTCTATAATTCGCAATGCCGCTATCTGTTTTTGGTTTATTGAAGTTTACAGTCACATCAGATGCGTTTCCTGCTTGCCCTTGATTTTTCACCGTTACATTCACGCTGCTCGCTGCCCCAACAGCCGCGTTGGAAGCGAGTGTAATCACATTTGAGCCGGATGACAATGCATTGGCGAGAGAAGCATTACTGTTAACGGCCATGACATACACGCGATAACCCACACCGTTCTCAATTGAACTGCCATCCACGGTTTTCGAATTACTTGTGAAGTTCACCGTCTGATTGCTGCCATTCTTGCTGACATACGTATAATTCGCGCTGTTCACTGCATTCGCTGATGCCAGATTGAAGCTTGTATTCGTGGATTTCACCACAAACACCCGATAGTGATTCACATTAGCTTCATCCGCCGATTTGGTGAACGTTGCGCGCAGATCGCGTCCATCCCCGTTATCGCCAATATCACTTGCCGCGACATTGCTCGGAGCTGTTATCGCTGCATTCGGGGTCAACGTAATCTGTGACGAGTACGAGGATAACGCGTTCTGGCTGGAGTTGCCACTTGTACTTACGGACAGGACGAACACACGATAGGTTACGTTATTGGAAACTCTGTACCCATTCGTATCCACCATGCTGCTTGGCAGAGTAACAGACAGATTACCACCGGTTTTGTTGACCTGATAGTAGTTGTTTGAAGCGTTAGCTGCGCTCAGTGTGAAGCTTCCTGCGTTACCGGACCGAACTACATAGACACGATAAGCCGAAACCTTTGACTCATCCGATGCTCTGTTGAAAGAAACCCGCAGATCACGCCCATCCCCATAGTCGCTTACATCCGTTACAGCCAGGTTATTTACAGCTCCTGCATTACTGTTCGTGGTCAGTCTCAGCAATGTGGACGAAGAGGACAGCGCATTCGTGTAGCTATTTTGCTGGTTGCCCACAGCCATGACGAAGATCCGATAATCCTGCAGGTTTGTTACGTTATACCCGCTTGTATCCTTCATCGATGAAGGTAACGTGGTGGTAATGTTGTTGCCTGTTTTGTTCACGTTGTAGTACAGACTGGAAGACAGATTGCTTGCTGTCGTCAGATTGAAGCTGCTCGCCACCGAGTTGCGCACAACGAAAATGCGATAGCTCGCGACCTTGGATTCATCAGATGAACGGTTGAAGCTTATTCGAATGTCACGCCCATCTCCATAATCCGAGTTATCCAGGACTTGAGTGATGACAGGCGCCTTTGCGGTATTTACGCCCAGTGTCAACGATGATGATACAGCTGAGAGCTTGTTGTCCGCAGTTGCCGCATTGGAGCTGACCGACATAATGTAGACGACATAGGATGTTCCGCTGCGGATCAACTCTCCGGAAGTATCACGTGTGGAAGATGTCAGCTGACTTTTGACCGCTGTGCTGCTCCCTTTATATATAATCGTTGAGTTGGAACTGGAGACTTTATTCGCCGCAGTCAGATTGAACGATGAAGCATCCTTCGCTTTGACGACAAACGCACGATAATACGTAATATTCGAGGTGCTGCTTGGCTGGGTGAAATTAATCTCCAGGTCACGGCCATCCCCATAGTCACTGATGTCGGCAATGCGAAGACCTGTGACAGGCTGAACTGTTGTTTTTACATTGTTTAATTTCAAGGACTGGGCAGACCAGGCGAGTACGTTTTTGTAATTGTTGCTGCTGTTGCCCATGGTCAGGACGTACAAACGATAGGTTTCACTCGTGTTCAGCAAATCCCCGTTTATGTCACGTGTTTGAGCATTCAGCGCCAACCTTGGGTTGCTGCCATTTGGAGAAACCGAAGTATAATTACCGGATGGTACAACCGATGCTGCCGACTCGTTGAAGCTGTTCACATCACGGGTTTTTACCAGCATAATGCGATACTCGGATACAGCCTTCTCGGACGTAGGACGTGTAAAGCTGACGGTCAGATCCCGTCCATCCCCATTACTTCCCGAGACCGATCCATAGATGTTCCATGCTGCATATTTCGTGTCATCCACAGGAGGCGCAGACGTTGTTTTGATATCCACACGCTGATTGCGGGAGTTCCAGAATACCTTTTCTCCAAATGCTTCGCTTACAAAACGAATAGGAACCATCGTATTCCCCTTGATGGTACTTGCTGGCACGTCCAACGTGACCGCTTCCCCATTAATGTAGGCTGTCCTGGAACCAAGCTTCAGTGAAATTTCCTGATCCCCACGGCTGGCTGTAATGGTTTTGGTTTTGTTGGTATAGCCCACTTTGGCATCTAATCCTTCAAAAATGGACCGCAGCGGAACCAATACACGTCCTGCCTTCATCACAGGTGCTTGTGCAGATGACAGCTCGGCATCATTGATATATATGCTTATTCGCGCTGCCGCGTCCATGACCGACGTTGGCAAGGCAGACATCAGCATGGCTGATACGGCCAGTGCGGACATAACCTTTTTGACTTGACGTCCTCCAGCTTTTTTCATATTGAATATCCCCATTCTCTTCTTAGTTAAATGTATTTAGAGCGTCTTTCACTTGATTTATTCCTGTAATTTCCTGTGCACATCTAAGACGTCTGGACCTGAACAAAAGTTTCCAATCGCTCAAAAAATATTTTCGCAGAAAAGTCCTTCCATCATCTACCTGTGAAAGGTTAAAAATAACAGAACATTTTGTCATTATTCCGAAACAACATCCTTCGTAAATTGGGTTAATGTATAAAGAATCATTCAGTTTATCATTTTCAAAATCTACGGGAGGTTTATAACAATGACATCATTGTACTCATCTGCCAGAAGCAAAGGGCTCCGTATGCTCATGACAGTCACAGCCGTTGCTGTATTGATGCAGACCGGTGGCACGGGTTTAACGGGAATGGCTGCTGCAGCCCCCTCTGATTCCGATGCCAAAGTAACCACCAGCAGTTCAACGGTCATTTATAATACCTTTCAATCCATACTCAAAAAAAAGAACGGCTTATCTGGCGCTGACACCTATCTGGAATCCAATATTCATAAAGTGACAACCCATCACGCTACCTTGATGGTTTTGCAGCTGGAGAATGCCCGCATCAAGGGCTTAACAACCATGACGGACCGCATGTTGGTTCCTAATGTTCAGGACAAAATGATCAAAGTGTACAAGTGGAACGACAGTTTCACCCAACTGATGGAGCGCACCAAAGACCCTGAACTCCGTTCATTGTTAAAAGAAGCCCGGGACAGCGGCTATCGCCTCGTCATGTTGGAAGGTTCCCTCTATCCGATCATGAATTATATGGCCTTTCAAAAATATAATTCGGATGTCAAACCGGACATCAAGCAGTACATCAATATCATGGCCGTTGAAACAAGCAATTTGGCTGCAGAGGATGGAGCACTGATCATTGGTTATCAGGAGATTCTGAATCGGGCATTGAATCAGGAACGGTTTCTGCAGGATTATCCGAAGTCCAATCGGGTCAAACAAGTCCGAAATTTGCTGAACAATTACACGCTGTATACATTTTATGGCCTGAATAATACTCCGCTGTTTGACTATGAAACGAACACCATGGTGGCGAACGCCCAGAAAGGGTACAAGGCTGTTCTACAACGAAACGCATCCGAAGATAGTGACTTCCTGGCTAAACTAGGTGCCTTTATGGATATCGTCACTGAAGCAAAATACCAAAGGACGACCGCTGTGGAAGAGTGGCTGGATCAGAAAGTTCCGACCACGGACTATACCGGATTCTGAAGCGTTAATCCCATGAATGATGTGTGCCTGATTCAAAACAAAACCGCCACAGGATAAGCTCCTATGGCGGTTTTTCAATGCAATCAAACCTATTGAAGCGGCTTGACCATATGGTTATATTCATGTCCTGCAATCACGAGTACATCGTCCTTCGTGTATCCCTGCCGTTCATACAGCATCAAGGCACGCCCATTATCGCGTTCAACAATAAGGGCTGCTTGAGTGTGCCCGAGTTCCCTTCCCTGCTGCTCAAAAGCAGCCATTAGGGCTCGCCCGATGCCCTGTCCCTGATACTTTTCACTTACCGAAAGAGTATCCAAATAATACTCACCGGGACGGGTTTCTTTGACCAATACATACTTCTCATCCTGGCTGCGTCCTGGCCGATCCAGAATCGGCTGGTCCAGACGGTCCGCCTCACTGCCGTCATAGGCTACGAGAATTCCGGCAACTTCTTCATCTTGCACCATCACCGTTACATGACGATAGCTAATCCGGTTATCCTCCTGCACATAAAACTGCTGCAGAACCTGCATCGCCTGCTCATGATTACCCTCACCTGCCAGAGCATATGCGATGTCTCCAATCGCCTGATAGAGCAGCGGGATGACCTGATCTGCATCCTCTCTTCGAGCTGGTCGCAGCTGCAGCTGGGGCTCATTCGTATTTGGGTGCATCATGGAATGATTCATCAGATTAACATGTTGAACAGGTTCAGGTTTTTGTTCAGCTCGGTATAGGCAATGCCTTTGCGATTCATGCGTTCAATCAGAGGCTGATAATCTTCCTTGTACATCAGCTCAATGCCAACAAGGGCAGGGCCATTTTCTTTGTCGTGCTTCTTCGTATACTCAAAACGGGTGATGTCATCGTTCGGGCCGAGCACTTCCTCCAGGAATTCACGCAAAGCGCCTGCGCGCTGCGGGAAATTGACCATGAAGTAATATTTCAAGCCTTCATAAATCAGGGAACGTTCCTTGATCTCCTGCATCCGGTCGATATCGTTGTTCCCACCGCTAATGACGCAGACAACGGTTTTGCCTACAATTTGCTCACGGTATTGCTCCAGTGCGGCAACAGCCAGTGAACCGGCAGGTTCGACCACGATTGCATTTTCATTATACAGCTCCAAAATGGTGGTGCAGGCTTTGCCTTCAGGCACTTTCACAATATCATCCAGCGTGCTGCTGCAGATGTTGTAGGTCAGATCGCCTACCCGTTTCACCGCAGCTCCATCCACGAATTTATCGATATCATCCAGCGTAACAACCTGTTTGCGGAACATCGCCTCGCTCATTGAAGCTGCGCCAAGAGGCTCGACACCAATCATGCGCGTTTCCGGGCTGACGGTCTTCATGTAGGTTCCGACCCCAGCAGCGAGCCCACCGCCACCAATGGTGACAAATACATAATCTGCATTCTCATCCAGACTCTCCATGATCTCCATCGCTACCGTCCCGTTGCCTGCAATAATCTTCGGCTGATCAAACGGATGGATAAATGTCATGCCCTGTTCGTCACATGCACGCATTGCTTCTGCATAGGCATCATCATACGTATCTCCGATCAATACCACTTCCACGTTGCTGCCGCCGAAGCGTCGTACCTGTTTCACCTTCTGATTCGGCGTGGTGCTCGGCATGAAGATTTTGCCGTTAATTCCGAGCGCATTACAGGAAAAGGCAACACCCTGGGCATGGTTTCCTGCACTTGCGCAGACAATGCCTTTCTCCATCTCATCCGGGGTCAAACTGCGAATCATGTTGTAGGCACCACGGATTTTGAAGGAGCGCACCACTTGCAGATCTTCCCGCTTGAGATACACATTGCAATTATATTTGGCCGACAAAACAGCATCACGCTGCAGCGGCGTTCTTACAATAACTTCACGCAGCACATGATGTGCACGTACGATATCTTCCATGCCAACACCGGCTTGGCCGGAACTTTTGTTTCCCGTTGATTCTTGTTCCACTGGTTTCATCTCTTCTCCACACTCCGCTTATCTTGGTTGGCAATGCAAGCATTGCTTTTTTATTTATTGTATCACTTTTGCCCTGCCCTTGCGCCTCGGGGTGAGTCATTTGCCATCCGCAATATTTCATCAATAATAATCTGTGGTTCGCTAAACATGACCATATGACCGGATTGATCCGCTTCCATCCATTTGGCTTTGGCGAGTCCGTCAACACTCTGACGGTGAGCTGATACGACGGCAGGTCTTATTTTTTGTTCTCCCTTGCCCGCTTTTGTACCGGAGATGATGCTGACTTCCAGCTCCCCCAGCTCAGGAGGGGTATGTCGTAATAAGGCCAAATCATTCAGAAACGGCACCGACTCTGCGACCATCGTTTGTGCGGCCTGCACCGTAAAGTCTTCCTTGTGGTGATCCTGCGCAACATCCTCTGGTTGGACAAACCCTGGCTTGCTGCCCATCTTCCGATACATACCTGTACGTGCCATCAAGGGCATTAAAAAACGGTTCATGGCAAAACTGGCTCTGGCCAAAGCCGAGAAATACAACTCACAGTTCTCGTCCGAAGGATCCACCAGAATGATTCCTCGAATACGCGAAAGATCTGCAGCAGCTGCGGCCCTTACAATCGGACCTCCCCAGCTGTGTCCCACCAGAATGAACGGACCTGGTCCGAGTGCGGTCAACAGATCTCCCAGATCCTCTGCCAACCTGCGCAGATTCCGCTGTTCCGAGTCGGCCTCACTCCGGCCTAGACCCGAACGGTCATAAACGACAGACTGTGTCTGCTCAGCCACGTGTGGCGCCACGAGACCCCACGTGGACCTGGAGAAGCCCATCCCTGACTCAAATATAATGGTCGGTTTACCGGTTCCTTTGGACATATAATGAAGTTTGCGGCCATCCCGTGTCTGAAAAAATGCACTTGAACCATACGAGTGGTTGGAATGAGTAGAGTTCATGGTCTCCTCCTGCCCTGATTACGCATATCGTCATTTCAATAAAATATCGACCTAATTGAAAATGATTATCAATTACTTAAGTATAGGATATCCCCTCCTGTAAATGCAAACCAAAAACCCGATCCGTTCAAGGATCGGGTCCATATTAGACTGGCGAATCAACGTTCAATATTCCTTTCGTATTGCATTCATTAACTGCAATCTCATTCATGTATCAGGCTCGGATTCCATGATCTTTACGGTTCAACTGATCCAGCAATTGATTCATCGCTTCTTCGCTCATCGCTCCCCCACTGAAAGCGACCAGTGCACGCAGCGGCATATATTTCATCATAGCAGCCATCATGTCGGCGTGGTCACCCGCATCATCGCCCCCCATGCCACTGGCTTTCTGGAATTGCTGCAGCACTTGCTCCAATAGCTTCTTGTTCACCGGATCGCGCTGAATATCGCCAAGCGTACTATTCCGTGTATATGTGGGAATAAATGTTGCCGTGGACTCCACTTTCACACGTGTTTGGAGATGAATGTCCCTTGAAGAGCTGCCCACTTGAATATCAAACTCCCCGGTCTCCACATGCCAGTCTTTCAAATCCACATTGTAGTAAGCAAATGAGCGTTTGTTCAGCGTAAAACGAACCACCTCGGAAGCTCCCGGCTCCAATTCCACTTTGGCAAATGCCTTCAATTCCTTCACCGGACGAATCACTGTACTTTCCACATCACTAATGTACAGCTGCACAATTTCTTTGCCTGCTCTGGCTCCTGTATTGGTGATGTTCACGCGCACTTCAACTTCATCCTGGTCCGTTAGTTCATTCCGGTTCACGGATAGGTCGGTATATTCGAATGTCGTATAGCTCAGTCCATAGCCAAACGGAAATAGCGGCTTGATCTGTTTCTTGTCATAGTACCGATAGCCTACAAAAATACCCTCCTTGTATTCCACCCGGTCCCCTTCACCCGGGAAGTTAAGGAAAGATGGATTATGGCTCAGCTGGGCAGGGAACGTCTCGGCCAATTTGCCAGACGGATTTGCCTCACCATACAACAGGTCTGCAATCGCTCCTCCAACAGCCTGCCCGCCCAGATAGGCTTCGAGCACGGCTTTCACTTGAGAAAGCCAAGGCATCTCCACTGGCGAACCGTTGCTGAGCACCACAATAATACGCGGCTGGACCTTGGCTACCTCTTCGATCAGCCGGATATGGTTATCTGGCAGACGCAGATGGGATCGGTCATATCCCTCGGATTCGTAGCGGTCGGGTAAACCGACAAAAACGACCGCTGTATCCGTATCCTTTGCAGCCTGAATCGCTTCTGCCATAAGCTGATCATCCACATCATCCGATTCAATACGGTAACCCAGGGCATAAGAGATTTGTGTCTCCGTTCCTGCAATCCGTGTTATCTCTTCGACAATATCATCGACTTTGGTCGGATTGATGTGGGAGCTTCCTCCGCCCTGAAAGCGCGGTTTGCGGGCAAAGGCCCCAATCAGTGCCAGCTTTCCTTCACGTTTCAACGGAAGCAGCTGATCTTCATTTTTCAGCAAAACCATACTCTCCGATGCAACCTTACGGGCAAGCTGATGGTGCTCCTCCTTGTTGTAGGTCGCCCCCTTTCGCTGCTGATCCACTGCCTTGAAGATAAGTGTAAGCAGCCGTTCTACGGCCCGGTCCAGCTTGTCCAGCGGCAGATTTCCGCTCTCAACTGCATCGATCACCTTGCGTTCTCCGATTCCACCGCTTGCGGGCATCTCAAGCTCAAGTCCTGCGGCAAGCGCATCCGCACGTTCATTCACAGCACCCCAGTCTGAAACGACGAGACCTTCATGTCCCCACTCATCCTTAAGAATATCGGTAAGCAACCATTCATTTTCTCCCGCATACGTGCCGTTCACCTTATTGTAGGAGCACATGACCGTCCATGGCTGGCCGTCTTTCACCGCACCTTCGAAGCTGGCAAGATAAATCTCACGGAGCGTACGCTCATCCACCACCGCATCAATCGACATGCGCCGCTCCTCCTGATTGTTTGCCGCAAAGTGTTTCAGTGATGTACCCACACCCTGACTTTGTACACCTTGGATATGGCCGGTAGCCATGCGTGTAGACAAGAACGGATCCTCGGAAAAGTATTCAAAATTCCGTCCGCCCAGTGGCGAACGCTTAATATTAACGCCTGGCCCCAGCAATACACCCACTTCTTCGGCCTGACATTCCTCACCCAGCGCAACGCCAACCTGACGCGCCAGCTCAATGTCCCAAGAGCTGGCCAACCCTGCTGCGGATGGGAAACAGGTCGCTGGCACACTCGACGTCAAGCCCAGATGATCCGCGCTTCCGTCCTGTTTCCGCAAACCATGCGGCCCGTCTGTCACCATGATGGATGGGATACCGAGACGCTCCACCCCTTTTAGATACCAAAAGTCCAATCCTGAGCACATGCCCGCTTTTTCTTCCAGTGTCATCTGCTGTACCAGTTCCCTGATGTTTCGTTCCATAATAACCCCTCCAGTTCATGATGGTGCTATATAACTATATGAAGTAAGCATACAAGCTTATGTAGTAGACATTCAAATGATTACCCGGTTAGTAACGTTTACATAACACGTGCCTTTCATTCATTCGTTTGATAGATATGCAAAGAAAGACAGCCTGATCCTTTCAGATCAAACTGTCCCGTTGTCTTGCGGGTATCTGCCTTCTCCGGATTCATAACCCAGATCCGCAAATCAGGATTATGCCTGGGATTTAAACCATGCTGCCGCAGCTAATGCTTCGGTACGGGTCAATTGGTGGCCCTGACGCTCCCAGTGAGTCTGCACATCTGCACCTGCACCACTGAGAAGTGAAGCAAGTTCTTCCGTTTCCCGTCTCGGCACGATCGGATCGTTCTCTCCTGCACCGATGAAGACAGGCAGACCTTTCAGATCAGGCAGCTCCAGTCCGCGCAGCGGTACCATTGGGTGGTGCAGAATAGCTCCTTTGAATACGTCAGCCTGATGGAACATCAAACTTGCTGCAATGTTAGCACCGTTGGAGTAACCCAGTGCAAAGACATTGGAACGATCGAATCCATACTCTGCAGCAGCTGCATCCACAAACTCACCCAGCTCCGCCGTCCGTGCGATCAGATCTTCTTCGTCAAACACCCCTTCGGCCAGGCGGCGGAAGAAACGGGGCATCCCGTTCTCCGACACGTTACCGCGTACGCCCAAGATACCTGCTCCTGGTGCAATCATCTCGCCGAGTCCTACCAGATCGTTCTCTGTTCCACCTGTGCCGTGAAGCAGCAGCAGCGTTGGGGAATCCGGCTGTACACCTGCTTTATAGATATGTTTCATCGTATTGGTTGTGGTCATGATTTGGACTCTCCTTTCCATTCACGTACTTTGATCGGTGGCAGCAGCTGTTCAATCTGCTCACGCTGTGGTTCATACCAATCAGGCAGCATCAGTTTCTCACCCATGCTCTCCTGTGGTTCATCCCGTGCAAATCCCGGAGGATCAGTAGCCAGTTCGAACAATATGCCTCCCGGTTCCCGGAAATACACGGCATTGAAGTATTGACGGTCAATTACAGGGGTTGGATGGTAGCCTGCTTTCTCCAGATCCCGCTGCATTTGTTCATGCTCTGTATAGTCTTTTGCACGCCAGGCAATGTGGTGCACCGTACCCGCTCCACCAATGCCCCGCTGGAATCCGGTCGATTGAATGTCGATGATTTGACCAATGTCACCAGTTGCCCGGAGGCGAATCAATCCATTCTCTTCCCCTACCTGTTCCAGGCCGAGCATTGAGACCAGTACGTCCGTGGTTTTCTCAGGAACATGGCTGAACAGTACTGCGCCGCCAAAACCTTTGATGGCATGCTCAGGCGTCACACCGTTGAATGTCCATTGACTTGGCTGGCCTTCTTCGCGTTCGACCAGTTCAAGCAGCAGGCCGCCTTTGTCGAAGAAGCGGATATATTGCTCACCGAATCTTGTTTTATTTTCAAACGGAATATCGAAGGAAGCGAGACGTTCTTTCCAGAATGGCAGACTTCCTGCCGGAATCGCATATACGGTTACTCCGGTCTGTCCGGAACCAATGACACCTCTCATCGCATTTTGGTGCGGAAAGAAGGTGATGATTGTACCTGGCGCTCCGTCCTCATTTCCGTAATACAGATGATACACATCTGGTGCATCGAAGTTAATTGTTTTTTTCACCAGTCTAAGGGCCAATACCCCTGCGTAAAAATCAACATTTTTCTGTGCGTCATCTACAAAAGCCGTAACGTGGTGGATACCTGAAGTTCTGAACATAATCTCCACTCCCTTGGTTTTATTTTTATCATGGTTGGTTTTAGCTGTTCGTTATTCATTGTTGTTTGTTTTGTTTATTTATCTTTAATTTAAGATTCTTTAAATTTATATTAATCCATTGGTGATCGAATTGCAAGCTTTTGTTTTAAAATTAAGATTGTTCGGCTGTTGCTGCTGTTAACCCTTGGTTAAGAGAAAATGAAAACGAAAAAACAGGTTCCCGAATGAATCGGAAACCTGCTCTCTTGAGTCCTATTTAAGTCAATTTTAATCTCTTAGGTGGATTCACCAGATCCTTGCGGTCATATTCGTCCCGAATATCCCCTACGATTTCTTCCAAAATGTCCTCCATCGTAACCAGACCTATGGTTGCACCTTCTTCATTACTCACAATCGCCATATGCACACGACTCTGCTGCATTTGGATCAATACATCTTTAATCGGCGACTTTTCCGAAAAAGCAGGCATGTCATGAATGTAGGCATCCATGCTGAACGTTCTTCCTGCAGCAACGCTGGTCAGCATTTCTTTCGTATTAATAAAGCCGATAAAGTGAGTCGCATCCCCATTGGCGATGACGGGGTATCTTGTATATTCATGCCGGTTCAGTACTTCAATCACCTGATCAAGCGGCATTTCCTTATTCAGCGTAACTATTTTTTCTTTACGAATCATGATTTCCTGAAGCAGACGCTCATCAAACGCAAAAATGTTTTTCAGATAGTCCAGCTCGGTCTGATTGATCTCCCCGCTCTCATAACTCTGGGCTACAATCAGCTTCAGCTCCTCCTCGGAGTGAACGGTATCGTGTCCAGCAGGCTTGATGCCAAAAATACCGAGCAGCAGCCGTGCAGCTCCATTGAGTGCATAGATGAACGGATTCATGATTTTACCAAACCAGTACAGCGGCGGAGCGAGCATAAGTGTCATTCTTTCTGCAAATTGAATCGCCAGCGTTTTGGGTGCGAGCTCACCAATAACTACATGCAGAAATGTGATGATCGCCAGGGCAATCCCGTAGGAAAGCACTGTGGACACTGCTGCTGGCACTTCAAGACGCTCAAACAGCGGATGCAGCATTTTTTCAACCGTAGGTTCACCCAGCGCCCCCAGAACGAGAGCCGTAATGGTGATACCCAGTTGACATGCTGACAGATAATAGTCCAGATTGTGCGCTACTTTCTTCGCCATGACCGCTTTTTTGTTGCCTTCCAAGATCAGCTGATCAATTCGTGACATCCGCACTTTCAGAATGGCGAATTCAGCGCCGACGAAGAAGGCTGTGAGCCCTATAAATACGGCTACTAAAAATAAATTCAATGCTATTATTCCGTCCAATGATTTCCCTCGGTTGAGGGATTCACCTCCAAGTTGTTGAACATTTTAATGGTTATAAATTTCTGATGGAACTTACATGGGTCCACTCTGATGACAGAACAGCCTTCCGATCGCTGTTATCCCCAGGTTTTTTCTGTCCCCTACACTACTACGCAGCCATACTAATATATAGAAACCGATTTAGTTCGCCAGATCGCTCGTTGCTTCTTCAACCCCGGCTCCACTCACTCGTTCAAGCAGAACCTGCTTGATGTGATAATTGTCGGTGTCCACTACGGTCCAGACATAATCACCGTGTACAACCGTATCACCATTTTCCACACCAACACCCTTCTGGAACTGAATCCAGCCGGCAACGGTATCCATCTCTTCGTTACCTTCAAAAATCAGTCCAAACTGCCGTTCCACTTCATCCAATAGTACACGGCCGTTAATAAGGTATTGATTCTCTCCGGTCTCCTGGATGTCGGCCACTTCATCCGCATCGAACTCGTCACGGATTTCACCGACAAGTTCCTCCAGAATATCCTCCATCGTGAGAATACCCGAGGTACCGCCGTATTCGTCAACCACCACAGCCATGTGCACACGTTCCTGCTGCATCTTGATCATGGCTTCCTGAATCCGTGTAACTTCGGAAACGAAAGGAATCTCACGAACAAAATCGGCGAGTTGGTATTGCTTCTGGGCAACCATGTCCGGCAGTATCTTTTTGACATTGACCATACCGATAATTCGGTCCTTATCCCCTTCCTCAATGACAGGGTAACGGGAGTAGTTATGCTCATCGAGCAACGGAATGATATCGTCGTAGGTCATCTTCTGATCAAGTGTCACAAGCTCCGTCCGCGGAACCATTATATCCTTCGCAACCCGTTCATCAAATACAAATACGTTTGCCAAGTAAGACAGCTTGGTTTGATTGGTCTCGTCGCCTTCATAACTCTGGTTCATGATGATTTTGATCTCATCCTCCGAGTAGGCTTGATCATGTCCTGCAGGTTTCACGCCGAACATCCGCAGAAGGACACGGGATGCACCATTCAGCGCCCAAATGAAGGGATACATCACTCTCCCGAACCAGTAAAGTGATGGGGAGAGCATCAATGTCAATTTTTCCGAAAATTGAATCGCCATGGTTTTGGGTGCCATTTCACCGACAACCACGTGAAGGAACGTCACGAGGATAAAGGCGATGGCATAGGAGGCAACAGACGAAATCGATGGCGAAATACTCAGGTAATCAAACACCGGATATAACAGCCTCTCGACGGTCGGCTTACCTAATGCTCCAAGTCCAAGAGCCGTGACCGTAATACCGAGCTGACACGCAGATAGATAGTAATCGAGATCGGAAACGACTTTTTTGGCGAGTACAGCCTTTTTATTACCTTCGGCAACCAGTTGATCCACTCTTGATGTACGAATCTTAACTACCGCAAATTCGGATGCCACAAAAAAAGCGGTCAATACAATCAAGAGAACAAGTAATGCTAAATTCAAGATGGTAATTATGTCCAATGATTTCCCCGATTCTCAGGGATTCACCTCCAGAAATAGTTACAGCGTCGCTCGTTAACAACGTTAACGGCTGCACGGCTGATTGTTGTTGAATTGGGCGTATGCATCTATGAAAATCAATACATGATATAGATTGTCTATGCTGCATACAGACCTTGTAAGTTGCAAAACAGGAATTTAGGATGAAGTTAATCACAATAAGAAACCACTTCACTTTAATAGGGGCTAACCCTCAAGCTGTCAGGCTGTTTCTCCGATTTACTCCACCTTAATTCTCCATTTGGACAGTTTACAATATCGCCTTCCCAATAGATATCCACCTCCCCTCTTACTCATTCCTGTTTCAGAAAAGTATAACATGTTCTGACTTAAACCATCCAGTTGCACGTCATGGTTTGGTTATGTTCAACGTATATTAATGAATATTTTGTTCACAAATAGCTTTATTCATGTAAACGAGCATTTTTGCATAAATCCAATAAGTGCCTTCGAATCAGGCAGAATGCTGAATGAAGTTACTTATATCTCTAACCATTATATGTATAGAATAGACCCATTTTATAACACTACTACCCGGGGAGTTAACCAGCTGAAACATTATTTTAATAAGGTTAACAAACCAAAAAAGCCCGTTGAATGAATGCTATGCTTCTGATCTGAAGGCATTCGTCCAACGGACTCTAAGTTTATATTCAACTATGCTTACACCAAAGCTTTGGCAGCAATATCCGACCGCTGATGTTTACCTTCAAAGCGGATTCGTTCTGCCTGTTCATATGCTTTATTTCTCGCTTCCGCAATATCAGCTCCAAGACCCACAACCCCAAGAATACGTCCACCATTCGTGACCCATTCTCCGGATTCGCTGCGTGCCGTTCCTGCATGAAAAACGACAGCGTCTCCAACTTGATCCAGCCCTTCAATGGCTACACCTTTTGCATACGGTCCTGGATATCCTCCGGACGCGAGCACCACACATACAGCGGCCTCTTCGCTCCACTCAATTTCAATATCTGCCAGTTTACCATGAACAGTGGCCCAGAAGATGTCGAGCAGGTCACTTTTCAAACGAGGGAGGACAACCTGTGTCTCAGGATCACCAAAACGCGCGTTAAATTCAATCGTTTTGGGTTTGCCATCCGGTGAGATCATGAGTCCGGCAAACAATACACCGCGGAATGGCCGTCCCTCGGACACCATCGCTTTGGCGGTTGGTTTGATGATTGTTTCGACAGCCTCTTCGATAATCGAATTCGGGATATGCGGCAGTGGTGAATATGTACCCATGCCACCCGTGTTAGGCCCCTGGTCATTGTCGAAGACAGGCTTGTGATCCTGCGCAGCGGCCATCGGACGTACCGTCTCCCCATCGACAAAAGCCAAAATGGACATTTCCTGACCTGCGAGGAATTCCTCAATGATGACTTTGGCTCCAGCTTCCCCGAACACTTTCTCCACCATAATACTGCGCAGCGCCTGATTCGCTTCCTCACGGGAATAGGCTACGGTTACGCCCTTGCCAGCTGCCAAACCGTCAGCCTTGATGACCACCGGAATCGCCTGAGCATCCAGATAAACCTGTGCCTGTTCGTAATTGTCGAATTTCTCATAGGCTGCAGTTGGGATATTGTACTTGTGCAGCAGATCCTTCATGAACGTTTTACTGCCTTCAATCTCTGCTGCATTGCGACGTGGTCCGAAGACGGGGATGCCTGTGGAATCAAACGCATCCACAATCCCGTCCGCCAGCGGATCATCCGGCCCGATCACCACGAGATCCACCTTAAGTTCCACGGCGAGAGCCTTTAATTTATCGAATTCATTCACTGCAACCGGGTGACACTCGGCGAGCTGTGCAATGCCTGCATTTCCCGGCGCACAGTGAATCTTGCCTGCTTTCGGACTTTTCGCCAGCGCCCAGATGATCGCATGTTCCCGGCCGCCGCCACCCACTACCAGAATATCCATTCGTTCCGTTCCCCCTCATGAATTTCAGGATTCAATTCAGCATTCTTGTTCATTAGCTGAAAAAGAGGATGAACAAGCCTATTCGCTTGTTCATCGACTTGTGATGCTTTGGTTTTGACGCTTAGTGTTTGAAATGACGGACGCCTGTGAAGACCATCGCTATGCCGTACTCGTTAGCCACTTTGATGGACTCTTCGTCCTTAATGGAACCGCCTGGTTGGATAACAGCTGTAATTCCTGCCTTCGCTACCAGTTCCAGCGTATCACCCATCGGGAAGAATGCATCGGATGCCAGAATGGCACCTTTGGCTTGCTCGCCAGCTTGTTCAATTGCAATTTTGGCTGCACCGACGCGGTTCATTTGTCCAGCACCTACGCCTACCGTCATGTCATTCGCCGCAAGCACGATCGCATTGGACTTCACGTGTTTAACGACTTTCCATCCAAACAGCAGCTGTTTCAATTCTTCTTCGGAAGGCGCACGGTCCGTAACCACCTTCAGTTCACTCGCTTCAATGGAGTGCACATCGCTCTGTTGTACGATCATACCGCCATCAATAGATGTCACTACGAATTGGCTCTCCCGATTGCGAGCTGCGCTCAACTCGCCGGTTTTGAGCAAACGGATGTTTTTCTTCTTGGTCAGGATATCCAGTGCTTCTTGTGTAAAATCAGGAGCCAGCACGATTTCCAGGAAGATCTCACTCAGTTTGGCCGCTGTATCGCTGTCGATAATCCGGTTGGCTGCCACGATGCCACCAAAGATGGACGTTGGATCAGCAGCGTACGCTTTGCTGTAAGCTTCGTAGATGCTTTCGCCAATTCCCACGCCGCAAGGATTCATGTGCTTAACGGCAACAACAGCAGGCTCTTCAAATTCTTTTACAATCTGCAATGCTGCGTTGGCATCGTTGATGTTATTGTAAGACAACTCTTTGCCGTGCAATTGCTCGGCTGTTGTCAACGTATCTTGGGCTGCAAGCGGTTTACGGTAAAATGCCGCTTGTTGGTGTGGATTTTCGCCATAGCGCAAATCCTGGAGTTTCTCGTAAGTCACCGTCAGACGCTCTGGCAGCGGATCGCCGTTCAGGTTGGAGAGATAATCAGAAATAACTGCATCGTAAGCCGCCGTATGACGGAAAACTTTTGCCGCAAGCCGTTTGCGTGTTTCCAGTGTGGTATCCCCACTGCTGCGGATTTCTTCCAACACTTTGCCATAATCTGCAGTATCTACAACGACACTAACAAAGGCATGGTTTTTGGCAGCGGAGCGAAGCATGGTTGGACCGCCGATATCGATGTTCTCGATCGCATCTTCGTACGTTACGTCCGGCTTTGCGATTGTATCCTGGAATGGATACAGGTTCACAACAACCAGATCAATATAACCCAATCCATTCTCTTCCATCTGGCGTTTATGCTCTTCACTGTCACGAACCGCCAGCAAACCGCCATGAACTGCCGGATGCAGGGTTTTGACACGCCCGTCCATAATTTCCGGGAAGCCAGTCACATCCGAAATACCGATGACGGGCACGCCCTCCTTCGACAGCAAGCTGCTTGTACCTCCTGTCGAAATAATCTCCACTCCCATTTGCGACAGCTCGCGGCAAAAGTCCACGATGCCTGTTTTATCCCATACGCTGACCAACGCTCTTTTGATACTCACAATATGCTCCTCCTTTAATGTCCCATGGCCCCGCGTTTCATGACGAAACACAGCCGATTTATTTCCCGAGAAATATCACAAAATGCGTACCAATTTTCGACTTCTGTTATATAAGTTGAACCAAGATGTTTACACGGGACACTCCGATGACAGAACAACCTTCGAATCACTGTTATCCCCAGATTTTTTGATTCCCTTTTCTTAAAGGGAAAATCCAGGAATAAAGCGTATGCTTACGATACAGCTTTCTTTCAGAAAGCTTTTAGGCAAACGCTTCGCTTTTTCAGGTTTTTTCTGTCCTCTCCGTTAATGTGTAAACGTAGTCCACCTTATATCAATCCGGTTTCCGAACCGTAACCTGACGGCCTTCCAACTTGACCAATCCCTGAGCGAACCAGGAAACAACTTCCGGATACAACTGCTGCTCTGCAGCATGAATGGAGCGGCTGATCGATTCAGCCGTATCCTCAGGCAGAATAGGTACCGGATGCTGAGCAATAATTGGCCCAGTGTCCATCCCGCCATCCACAAAGTGCACCGTTACCCCGGTAACTTTAACGCCATAGTCCAACGCCTGACCGATCGCATCCTTGCCTGCGAATGCTGGCAGCAAGGACGGATGGATATTAATCAACCGTCCTGCATACCGATCCACTACGACAGAAGTCAGCAATCTCATGTATCCGGCAAGGACAACCAGATCAATGTTTTTGGATTCAAGCACTTCCACGATCTCGGCCTCGTAGGCCTCCCGGGAATCATAATTTTTCGGGGTGAACAGATGACAATCCACGCCTGCATCCTGGGCCCGCTGCACAACGCGTGCAGCCGGCTTGTCGCATACCAGCAGATCTACGGATGCATCCAGTCTTCCGTTCCGTTCTGCATCCACCAATGCCTGAAAGTTTGACCCTTCACCAGAGGCAAATACGGCAATCCGGTAGTTCGCCATTAAACATCCGCTCCCGTGAAGGTTACTCGTGCATCTCCTTCAGTCACACGTCCAATGATGTACGCTTCTTCGCCAGAAGCTTTTAACTGCGCCAGAGCTTCACTTGCGTCTGCTTCGTTCACGACCAGCACAAGCCCAATCCCCATGTTAAACGTGGTGAACATATCGCGGTTCGAGACAGACCCTTTCTCCTGCAGCAGGTTGAAGATCGGCAGGATCGGCCATGAACCGTAATCAATATCTACATTGACTCTGCCAGGCAGCATCCGCGGAATGTTCTCGATGAAGCCTCCACCCGTGATGTGTGCCATGCCTTTTACGTTGACCTTTTCCAGCAAGGAGAGGAGTGGTTTCACATAGATCTTTGTTGGCTCCAGAAGTGCATCACCCAGCTTGCCGCCCAGTTCGGCTACTTCATCATGCAGGTCCAACCCGGCTTCCTCCAACAAAAGTCTGCGTACCAGCGAGAATCCGTTGCTGTGAACACCGCTGGAAGCCAGTCCAATCACTGTGTCGCCTGGAGAGATGGTCGTACCGTTGATGATTTTGGCTTTGTCCACGATCCCCACCGTAAATCCGGCTATATCGTATTCCCCTTCGCTGTACATGCCCGGCATCTCAGCCGTCTCGCCGCCGATCAGCGCACAACCGGACTGGTGACATCCTTCAGCAATTCCGGCAACGATAGCTTCGATCTTCTCGGGGATGACTTTGTCACATGCCAGGTAGTCGAGGAAAAAGAGCGGCTCAGCGCCCTGCACCACAATGTCGTTCACACACATGGCCACGGCGTCGATTCCAATGGTATCGTGACGGTCCATGGCAAACGCGATTTTCAGCTTGGTTCCTACGCCGTCAGTACCGGAAACGAGTACCGGCTCATCATATTTATCTTTGTTCAAACCGAACAGGGCTCCGAATCCACCCAGATCTGTCATCACTTCCGGACGGAAGGTACGCTTCACGTGTTTTTTCATCCGTTCAACCGCTTCATTACCTGCCGCGATATCGACGCCGGCCTTTTTATATGCTTCTGACAAGTGGAATCACTCCTCAATGATTTTCGCCCCTCCTAAATCCTCCCACCCGGGAGGACCCCAAAGGACCTTGGCAGGCCCTCTGGACACCCGCCAAACAAGCGGTGCTGAGGTGGCTGGTATGATCTTGCTATGGTTGGTTCGTTCATGTGCTCGCGTGTTTGTTCGCCATGCCGCTGGCTTTTAGCCGCGCCTAGGCGAACCACGCTTGACTGCGCTGCGGGGCAAGCCCGCTTGGGCAGCTGCTTCGCCTTGCTGCCTGTGCCCCTGTTGCTCCGCAAGGCGGGGCTTAAGGGATCGGGCAGTGCCCGGTGGCAGCTGCTTCGCTCCGCTGCCTGTGCCCCTGTTGCTCCGCAAGGCGGGGCTAATGGCTCGGGCGGGGCCCGGTGGCAGCTGCTTCGCCTTGCTGCCTGTGCCCCTGTTGCTCCGCAAGGCGGGGCTTAAGGGCTCGGGCGGCGCACGGCGGCTGCTGCTTTGCACCGCTGCCTGTGCCCCTGTTGCTCCGCAAGGCGAGGCTGAAGGGCTCGGGCAATGCCCGGTGGCAGCTGCTTCGCACCGCTGCCTGAGCCCCTGTTGCTCCGCAAGGCGGGGCTGAAGGGCTCGGGCAGGGCCCGGTGGCTGCTGCTTCGCCTTGCTGCCTGTGCCCCTGTTGCTCCGCAAGGCGGGGCTTAAGGGCTCGGGCGATGCCAGGTGGCAGCTGCTTCGCCTTGCTGCCTGGCCCCTGTTGCTCCGCAAGGCGGGGCTATGGGCTCGGGCGATGCCCGGGACAGCTGCTTCGCCTTGCTGCCTGAGCCCCTGTTGCTCCGCAAGGCGGGGCTTATGGGCTCGGGCGATGCCCGGGGCAGCTGCTTCGCCTTGCTGCCTGAGCCCCTGTTGCTCCTTAAGGCGGGGCTATGGGCTTGGGCTGCTTAGCAGCTGCAGCCGAATTTCTCTTCGCCGCCGAAGTCGAGGTTGGTTGGGTAATCATTATCGAAACATGCGAGGCAGAGCCCGCCTTTATAGTCATCCTGATTGTCTCCCTGAATCGATGCAATCAGTCCATCGGGACTGAGAAAAGCCAGGGAGTCCGCGTTGATCTCACGACAGATCTCTTCCACCGACAGCTGTGAGGCGATAAGTTCGCGGCTGTCGGGCGTATCGATGCCGTAGAAACACGGGTTTTTGAACGGCGGCGACGTTATTCGTACGTGTACTTCGGTTGCTCCGGCATCACGCAGCATGTTCACGATCCGGCGGGATGTCGTACCCCGTACAATGGAATCATCAATCATGACAACGCGTTTGCCTTCAACCACACGGCGCACGGCGCTCAGCTTCATCTTCACGCCCTGCTCACGCAATTCCTGACTTGGCTGGATAAACGTACGTCCGGTGTATTTGTTCTTGATCATGCCCATCTCATATGGGATACCAGTTTGCTCAGCATATCCAATTGCCGCGGAAATACTGGAGTCCGGTACACCTGTGACCAGATCGGCATCCACAAATGATTCGATCGCCATGCGTCCACCCATCCGCTTACGAGCAGCGTGCTGGTTGGCACCATTCATATCACTATCCGGACGGGCAAAATAAATATATTCCATCGCACACAGCGCCTTGCGGTGTTTGTGATGGTCGAAGCGGTCTTCATGCAAACCATCTGCGTCCAATACCAGCAGCTCACCCGGTTCAATATCGCGGATCAATTCCGCGCCGATCGTTTCAAGCGCACAAGTCTCGGATGCGAACAGATACGCATCCCCCAATTTGCCCATCGTCAGCGGACGCAGACCATGGGGATCAGAAGCAACGAGCAGCTTGTCGTTGGTCATGATCAGAAACGCATAACCACCGACAATACGCTGGAATGCATCCTTAGCAGCTTCCACCAAACCCTTCGATGAACGTGCAATCAGATGCGCAATGACCTCCGTATCACTGGTTGTCTGGAAGATCGATCCGCTCTGTTCCAGTTCACGACGGATGGTTGGTGCATTCACGATATTCCCGTTGGTTGCTACGGCCAGATCTCCGTCACGATATTTGAAAACCAAAGGCTGAGCGTTTGTCAGTTTACTGTCACCGCTTGTGGAATACCGAACGTGACCTATGGAAATATCACCGGACAGGGTCTGCATCAGATCTTTGGTGAACACTTCCTTCACCAGACCCATACCGCGATGATAGTGGAATTCATTGCCGTCACTTACACACATGCCTGCACTTTCTTCGCCTCGATGCTGCAGGGCGTGCAAACCATAATAGGAGAGCGATGCAGCGTCAGGGTGTTTGAACACCCCGAACACTCCGCATTCTTCCTTCAATTTGTCGAGTCCTTCCTTGCCGGACCCCTCGTTATAATAATCGCCTGTCCACCACTGTCCTGTCGTCAGTTCATGAGACATGGAATCGCATCCTCCCAGACCTGAGCCAAACCTCCTACAGGTTCGTTCACGGCTGATGTTCCGTTCAATTCGATCGTCAAGTTACTTCCTTCTACACGTCCAATCACAGCTACAGGTACCCCGCGCTCACGTACAAACGCTTCAAGTTGGCCCGCTTGCTCCGGTGAAGCCGACAGCAGGATACGGGACTGGCTCTCACTAAAGAGCGCATGATCTGCACGCAGTGCAGTTTCCACATTGACCTGTGCACCCACGTTGCCGCTGATGCAGGATTCTGCCAATGCCACAGCCAGACCGCCTTCAGACAAGTCATGTGCCGAGCGAACAAGTCCGGATTGGATGGCTTCCAGCACGGTGCTGAGCAACGCTTTTTCGGTTTGCAAATTCAGCTCTGGCGGACGGCCTTCCGTTTTGCCATGAACCGCGTATTGCAGCTCGCTGCCGCCCAGCTCAGCTTTGGTCTCACCGAGGAGGATAATGACATCGCCTTCGGATTTGAATCCTTGTGTCGTGATATGATCCGTGTCATGAACGAGACCTACCATACCGACCACTGGCGTTGGATAGATCGAGCCTTTGGCGTTTTCGTTATACAAACTCACGTTACCACCAATAACCGGTGTATCCAGCACGCGGCAAGCTTCTGCCATACCGTCTACCGCTTTTTCCATCTGCCAGAAGATATCCGGCTTCTCCGGGTTACCAAAGTTCAGGTTGTCCGTAATCGCCAGCGGCTCTGCACCGGAACATACAATGTTACGCGCTGCTTCACTCACGGCAATCCGTCCGCCTACTTCAGGATCCAGATAGACATAACGTCCGTTACAGTCCGTTGTCATCGCCAGACCTTTGCGAGTTCCGCGAATGGTAATAACCGCTGCATCCGAGCCTGGACGAACTGCAGTGCTGGTACGCACCATATAATCGTATTGATCGTAAACCCACTTTTTGCTTGCTACCGTAGGCGAAGCCAACACCTGTTTCAGCGCGCCGCCGAGATCCGACACTTCATCGTAACGCAGGGTGTCGATTGAAGCGCTTTGCTCGTAGTAAGCCGGTACCGAAGATGGCTTGTTGTACACCGGACACTCGTCCACCAGCGCTGTAACTGGCATGTCACCAACCACTTCGCCGTGATGGTACAGCTTCAAACGTCCGTCATCGGTAACTTTACCGACTTTTGCACAGATGACGCCCCAACGTTCAAAAATCTCCATGGCCTGCGCCTCATCCTTCGGCTCAACAACGAACAGCATCCGTTCCTGGGACTCGGACAGCATCATCTCATAAGGCGTCATGCCTTCTTCACGCTGTGGTACCTGATCCAGATACAATTCCAGACCATTACCCGCTTTACTTGCCATCTCCGCACTGGAGCACGTCAGGCCTGCTGCACCCATATCCTGAATACCAAGCACGATCCCTGTGTCGATCAGTTCCAGACAGGATTCCATCACGAGTTTCTCCATGAATGGGTCACCGACTTGAACCGCTGTCTTCTTGGACTCGGATTCTTCCGTCAGTTCTACCGATGCAAACGTTGCGCCGTGAATTCCGTCGCGGCCAGTTGGAGGACCAACGTAGTACACCGGGTTTCCTACGCCCTTGGCTACACCGCGCTGGATTTTGTCATGATCGATCAAGCCTACGCACATTGCATTTACAAGTGGGTTGCCTTCATAACTTTCGTCGAACATAACTTCCCCAGCTACCGTTGGAATTCCGATACAGTTACCATAACCGGCAATACCGGAAACGACATGTTCAAACAGGTATTTCACGCGGTCACTCTCCAGCTTGCCGAAACGAAGCGAGTTCAGCAGGGCTACCGGTCTGGCACCCATGGAGAAAATATCACGAATGATGCCGCCCACACCTGTTGCCGCACCTTGGTAAGGCTCAACCGCGGAAGGGTGGTTATGGCTTTCAATTTTGAATACAACCGCCTGGTTGTCACCGATATCCACGATCCCGGCACCTTCACCCGGTCCCATCAGGACACGTGGTCCACTGGTTGGGAAACGGCGCAACAACGGCTTGGAGTTTTTGTACGCACAGTGCTCGGACCACATGACACTAAATACACCGATTTCCGTGTAATTCGGCTTGCGTCCCATGAATTCACAGATCAGCTCATACTCGCTGTCCGACACGCCCATTTGTGCGTAAAGTTTATGTTCTGCGACCTGTTCTGCTGTCGGTTCCTTAGCGGATAGCTGCTGCGTCATGCCGATCCCTCCATGCTTTCAAAATAGATGTAAACATACGTTTGCCGTCTTCTGAGCCCAGCAGCGAGTCCACTGCGCGCTCCGGATGCGGCATCATGCCGACCACGTTTCCGCCCTCATTACAGATTCCTGCGATATCGCCCAGGGAACCGTTCGGGTTACTGCCATACGTAAATACGATCTGGTTGTTCGCCTGCAAACTCGCCAGCGTCTCCTCGTCGCAGTAATAGTTTCCTTCACCGTGAGCAATCGGGATGATAATTTCTTCCCCTGGAGCATAGTCACGTGTAAATGGTGTATCTGCATTCGTCACTTTCAATACCGTATCATGACAACGGAATTTCAATGACATATTGCGGATCAATGCTCCCGGAAGCAGTCCCGCTTCGGTCAGGATCTGGAATCCGTTGCAAATACCGAGAATATATTTGCCTTGTTCAGCAGCCTTGGCTACCTCATTCATTACTGGTGCGAAGCGGGAAATCGCCCCACAGCGCAAGTAGTCTCCATAGGAGAAACCACCCGGAACCAGGATACAATCATACGCCGATAGATCCGTTGCCGTGTGCCATACATAATCAACCTCTTGCCCAATGGCGTCTTCTACTGCTTTGTAACAGTCAATATCGCAGTTGGAGCCAGGAAACACAAGAACTGCAAATTTCATGGGATTAACCCTCCAATTCGTAGCGGTAATCTTCAACAACGGTGTTGGCCAGCAGCTTCTCGCACATCACAGTCAAACGTTTTTCCGCTTCTTCACGATCTGTCGTATCCAGGGTCAGTTCCATGACTTTACCGATCCGTACACTTTCCACTTCATTGAATCCCATCGAGTGCAGGGCGCCTTGAACGGCTACTCCTTGCGGGTCGAGTACGCTTTGCTTAATAGTGACATAGACGGTTGCTTTGATCATGATCCTTATGTTCCTCCTCAGTAATGAACGGGATAAATGCTTTATGCTGTTAAAAAAGTGGTTTGGGAGCTTGGAGCTTGCTTCGGGGCGGATTGTTCTTCCGGTCGCTGTTGTCCCCAGGTTTTTCTGATTATTTTGAACCGCTGTGCGGTCAAAACCTGGGGACAAAGGCGAACGCTAACGCTCCTTTAAGAACAATTCCGCCCCTTCGCTAGTCCATGCGACGTTTTTTTAAAGGCTTAAATTTTTTACGTTGCACGGTGTGTAATGGTCTAGCGTGATACCTGACCATTCCGTGAATCGATGAAATGGTCTTCAAGTTACTTACGTAGTCAGTGTTTTTTATCTCGCAACTTTTTCTGGCTTTCCTAACTGACGGAAGCCGATGCTCTAAATTGCCTCATCCCCAGTTTGATACTGGCGGAGGGAAAGATTGAGCTGGAGAAGCGGAGCGTTCGCCTTTGCAACCGGAATGTTTCCTTTTGAAAATGGATCCCAACCAAAACATTCCGGGGGCAACAGCGATCGAAAGCCAAACATTCCCGCAGCTTGCTCAAACTTACTTTTCCGTTAAACGGTTATAAATATCGACGTATCTTGCTGTTGTTGCCTCCACCACCGCTTGTGGCAGCGGATCGGGCTTACTGTTCTTGTCCCAATCGGATCCTGCCAGATAGGTGCGCACCGGTTCTTTGTCCATGCTGTCGATCTCGATGTCGAGTGCGTAATTTTCTTTGGCCCAGAAGCGCGAAGCATCCGGGGTGAAAATTTCGTCGATCAGGATAACCTTGCCATCCACGATACCAAACTCAAATTTGCAGTCTGCGAGGATGATCCCACGCTGGTTACAGTAATCCCGAGCGAATTCATACAGACGCAGGCTTTTTTCCTGAAGCTCCATTGCCAGCGTATCCCCAACCAGTTCTTTCATTCGGTCCATCGGGATGTCTTCGTCATGACCTACATCATTTTTGGCTGCCGGGGTGAAAATGGGGCTTTCGAGCTTGGCGTTTTTGCGAAGTCCTTCCGGCAGTTGGATGCCGTTGACCTCTCCGCTCTTCTCATACTGTCTCCATCCGCCTCCAGTAATGTATCCACGCACTACACATTCGATATCAATGCGTTCAGCTTTGCGGGTCACCATAATCCGATCTTTCAGAAGTTCCGGTTCCACAATCAGGTCACCCAATCGGTTCAGGTCCGTGTGCACCACATGGTTGTCCATCATGTCCCTCGTCAGTTCAAACCAGAAGCTGCTGAGTTTATTCAGCACATTGCCTTTCTCGGGAACCGCCGGGTCCAGCACGTAGTCAAAAGCCGAAATTCGGTCCGTGACCACGATCAGAAAATGTTCCCCCAGGTCGTACAATTCACGTACTTTTCCTTTATATAACAGAGGTGCTTTAACGAGATCTGCCGCTGTGGACAGTGCCATGGAGGCTCACCTTCTTTCAGGAGATATAAGGCTATGAACAGAACCGCGATGGTGCACACTCCACTCCGATGCCAGAACAATCTTCCGATCGCTGTTATCCCCAGATTTTTATGATCCACTTTTATAAAGTGAAAATCCGGGGATAAAGGCGAACGCTCTGCTTCTGCAGATTTGCTCTGTCCTCTCCGTTCCTTGCTGGCCCATCATTCTGTTCTCTAGCCTTATTAGAGAAATTAGTTGGTCAAGCCAAGCTTCTTGAAGATCGTGTCCACGTGCTTCAGGTGCCAGGACGGGTTGAATGCATCTTCGATTTCCTCTTCGCTCAGCACTTCGGTGATTTCCGGTGTCGATTTCACGATATCCTTGAACTGACGTTGTTCTTCCCATGCCTGCATGGCACGTGGTTGAACGGTATCATATGCCTGTTCACGGCTGAAGCCTTTGTCGATCAGCTTGGTCAGTACGCGTCCAGAGAATGGAACACCGAAGGTACGCTCCATGTTGCGCTTCATGTTTTCAGGGAACACCGTCAGGTTTTTCACAATGTTACCGAAACGGTTCAGCATGTAGTTCAGCAGCATCGTTGCATCCGGGAGGATGACGCGTTCTACGGAAGAGTGCGAGATATCACGCTCATGCCACAGGGTTACGTTCTCGTATGCCGATACCATATGTCCACGAATGACGCGGGACAGACCGGAGATGTTTTCGCTACCGATTGGGTTACGCTTGTGCGGCATCGCAGATGATCCTTTTTGACCTTTGGCAAATGCCTCTTCCACTTCACGGAATTCACTCTTTTGCAGTGCACGAACTTCAGTAGCGAACTTGTCCAGGGATGTTGCAATCAATGCCAGTGTGGCCATGTATTCCGCATGACGGTCACGCTGCAGGGTTTGCGTGGAGATCGGTGCAGGCTTCGTGCCCAGCTTCTCGCAGACGAATTCTTCTACAAACGGATCGATGTTCGCATAAGTTCCTACCGCACCCGAGATTTTACCGTACTGCACGTTGTCTGCCGCATGGCGGAAACGTTCCAGGTTCCGTTTCATCTCTTCATGCCACAAAGCCATTTTCAAACCAAAGGTTGTTGGCTCGGCATGCACCCCGTGTGTACGACCCATCATCGGTGTGTGCTGGTAAGCCAGTGCTTTGTCACGCAGGATTTCGATAAAATTCACGATGTCGCGTTCCAGAATCTCATTCGCCTGACGCAATACATAACCCAGAGCCGTATCTACGACATCCGTGGAGGTCAGTCCGTAATGCACCCATTTCCGCTCCGCACCCAGACTTTCGGATACTGTACGTGTGAAAGCAATAACATCATGACGTGTTTCCTGCTCGATTTCATAGATGCGGTCGATATCAAAAGAAGCGTTTTGGCGAAGCAATGCTGCTTCTTCCTTAGGGATAACACCGAGTTCCGCCCATGCTTCACATGCACAAATTTCAACTTCCAACCAGGACTTGAATTTATTTTCCTCCGTCCAGATGGCTCTCATTTCGGGTCTACTATAACGTTCGATCATGAATTTGTATTCCTCCAGATATTAGTTTGTTCAATCCATTGCAATGCTTCTTCAACATTCTGACAGAGCAGATTGACATGCCCCATCTTCCGTCCTGTTTTCGCATCGGCTTTGCCATATATATGAAGCTTGGGAATGACACCAAGTTCCATCGCTTCGATATCAGGTTGACCCGTTCTTGCGATGATTCCTTCCAGATGTTCTCCAAGCACATTGACCATAACGACCGGACTTAACAGTGTAGTGTCTCCAAGCGGCAATCCGCAGATGGCACGAATGTGCTGCTCGAATTGTGAGGTCGCACAGGCTTCCATCGTGTAGTGACCGGAATTATGCGGCCTTGGAGCCAGCTCGTTCACATACAGTCTTCCATCTGCCGCAACAAACAGCTCCACCGCCAGCAATCCAACCGCCTGCAAGGATTCGGCCACAGCCGCTGCGAGCTTCTGTGCTTCGATCTGTATATTCGTAGCCACTCTTGCCGGAATGATCGATGCATGCAAAATGTTATTCACATGAATGTTCTCCGCCGGTGGGAATGTCTTGATCTCCCCATTAGTACTTCGTGCAACGACAACGGAGATTTCGCATTCAAACTTGATAAATTGCTCCAGCACCAGTTCCGCTCCGGTAGCTGCAAGCTCATCATAAGCCGATGCTGCCTGGCTTGCATCCCGGATGACCCGCTGGCCTTTGCCATCGTACCCTCCGGTTACTGTCTTCAGTACACAAGGTACACCAAGTTCGCTTACAGCGGATTGCATGGTATCCTTGCTTGTAATTTCCCGATAAGGCGCCACTCTTACGCCTGCAGCTTCAATGGCCCGTTTCTCACGCAACCGATGCTGGGTGGTATACAATAACGCACTTCCTTGCGGTACATAGGATTCACGTTCCAGCAAGCCCGCAACACCTGCATCCACATTTTCAAACTCATACGTAATCACATCACACTGACGGGCCAGCTCAAGTGCTGCAGCTTCATCGTCATATGCCGCCTCAATCTGATGGGCTACCTGTCCACAAGGTGAATCCGTCGCCGGATCCAGCGTGACAAAACGGTATCCCATCGCAGTCCCGGCTAACGTCAGCATTCGTCCAAGCTGTCCGCCTCCCAGAATTCCAATGGTCGTTTTCCCTGGCAGCAGGACGCGTTCAGCCATCCCGGCAGCATTCAATTCCGTTTTACTCATAGCTCATCACTGCTTTCCAGTACTTCACGTTTGATACGCTCTCTGCGAGCTTCGCAGCGATTCCGGACATCCTCATCGAAGGCGCCGATCATCTGGGCCGCAAGCAGCCCCGCATTGGTTGCCCCTGCCTTCCCGATGGCTACTGTTGCAACAGGGATTCCACCAGGCATTTGAACAATAGATAACAGGGAATCGAGACCATTCAATGCCTTGGACTGCACAGGTACTCCGATTACCGGAAGCATCGTTTTGGAAGCAACCATACCTGGAAGATGTGCTGCTCCGCCTGCACCTGCAATGATAACCTTGAATCCACGCTCGGTGGCCTGCTCGGCATATTCAAACATCAGATCTGGTGTGCGATGCGCGGATACGACCTTTTTTTCATACCCAATCTCCAGTTCGTCCAGCACCTCACACGCATGCTTCATCGTTTCCCAATCCGACTTGCTGCCCATAATTACAGCGACCTGCACTGACATGAATACATCCAACTCCCGTCTGAGCTTTTTTGATAGCAACATCACTTGCATAAATGCGTTTCCTCGTGAAATGAAAAAATCCGCTACCCGCGAAAACATCACATTTTCTCCGGACACCGGACTCCAAGAAATACGTATCCCGCATTTGGGCATGCCAAAAGGGGGCTTGCTGTCCGCATCCATATTCATGCGACTCTCAGCCGTATCTCCTCGTAGTCCGGAAATTTACGGTTTCCGGGTAGATACTTCCGGGCCTTATCCCCGGCGTTATACGAGCAAATATCTATTTCAATCCCACGACTCATTTCTGTTCAGCCGTGTACAGCTTTCGTTCCTACTCGACCTTATTCTTACCTGATCGACACATCTAACATTCTAACAATCCCCTACAGCTAATGTCAACTTAAAGACGAACATTTAACATATTGACAAATGTATTGTTCGTGATTGAGGCACTTTTCTTGGTTTGCATATCCATTTCATCCCATAAAAGAAAGCCGGCCTCTCTTCAGTTGATCGAAGACAGCCGGCTTCCCGCTACTATTTTAATACATACATGTATATTGCTTATTTCACGATCAGTACAGGAACTTGAGCATGCTGCACTACGTTATGACTGACACTGCCCAACACAAATTCACGAATGCCGCCAAGTCCACGACTTCCGATTACAATAACATCTGATCCATTTTCCTTAGCGTAATCAAGCAGTACTTCTGCTGCCGCTCCCTGAATCAGGTCCACGTTTGCCGTAACTCCCGCAGCTTTAACGCGTTCTTTGGCTTCATCCGTCGTCTGCACAGCCAAGTTGTAATAATCATTATTGAGTGATGGCGGCAGCGGCGCAAGCCCTTCCCCGATGAATACACGCGGGAAATCAAAGGCATGAATGACATCAATGACAGCATCCGGAGATACCTTAGCCAGCTCAATCGCACGATCCAGTGCCTTGTTTGAAGCTTTCGATCCGTCGTAAGCCACTAATATTTTAGAGAATAACATGTAAATCCCGTCCCTTCCTTATATGTAGAAACTCCGAAGCCAAATGCTCCGGTCTGACATAAAAACAAATACAGAACCATGTAACCCTATAAACGTTATCAAGCCGATATGAACCAATTACCTCATGTTGCAGCAGGCAGCACCTCTATGTTCTATTTCAGAAAATATCCATAGATGACGGCATTCAGAAACAATAGAAGTGGAATTCCGATGGTGAAGCTCGGATGTTTGGTTTTGTGCCGTTTCCGGTACATCGCGATCCAAACCCCAAGTGCACCTCCAATAAAAGCAAGCAGGAATAACGTCCGTTCGGGTGTACGGTCACGACGTCGCTGCGCCCGCTTTTTGTCATCTGACATCACCAGATAACCTACCACGTTGATAAATATAAACCACAATATGAGTCCGGTTTGCATATAATTCTAGCGGTCCCCCTATCCCGGGACATCTCCCTGTTCCTCCATTATAGTCCTCTGCAGGGACATGATCAACGCGAGAAGGGAGCCGCTAGAATAGATTAATCCATAATCAGTCCCATTAAGAACCTAAGATTCCTGTTTAGGAATACCGTTCAGGCTGGGAACTCTTTTGCCTGCCTTGGTCGGACGTGCTCCGATGCTTTCTTCCCGGATGCTGTCCTTGTTCTGCTGGTTATGAATTTTCTCTGGCTTGTTATGCGGCATCTGTGTCACCTCCTTGGCTTACGTTGCCTGAAAAGGAGGGATCTTATACAGCACCACGCGAAGCGGTTTAATTCACAAAACCTCACCAGTATCCACCTTTTGTTTATACCAACATGATGTTTAGGCAACGATTTCCCTGCAGGTACCCCACAGACCATTTTCAGGGCAATTATTCCCCTTTTTTCTCCATGGCTGCCTTCAACAGATCGCCGAGATTGGAACCGATGGATTCCTGTTTGGCATACTGCTTGACCAGCTTTTGCTGTTCGCGTTTGTTCACGTGCTGCTTGTCTTTGTCCAAGGCTTCCGTGATGCCGCAAGGCAGACATTGCACATACAAGCCCGCTTTTCCTTCCTTCATTTCCATCTTCTTGTGACACTGCGGACAACGACGGTTGGATAACCGTTTCTCTGCCGAGCGGCGATAGCCACAATCCTCAGTGGGACATACGAGAAACTTGCCGCGCTTCCCTTTCTTCTCAAGCAAACGTGCATTACAATCCGGACAGTGACTATTGGACACGTTATGGGGTTTGTACTCCGCCTTGCTACCTTTCACTGTGGAGACCAGCTCTTTTGCCATCGAACGTATACCATCCAGAAAAGGTCCCGGTTTCCCCTGTCCTCGGGCAATCCGTTCCAGTTCAGCCTCCCAGCGGGCTGTTAACTCCGGTGTGCGAAGCTGCGGTGCAGCCAGTTCGATCAGTTGCTTCCCTTTTCCCGTTGGATGCATGCTGTTTCCTTGACGATCAATGGTATCTGAGCTGACCAATTTCTCGATAATATCTGCTCGTGTAGCTGGTGTACCGAGTCCATGCTTCTCCATTTGAGCAAGCAGAGCTGCTTCAGTGTACCGTTTAGGCGGCATCGTTCTCCCGCTTTTAACATGACAACGCTGAACGGTAACCGACTGACCCTGCTGCACATCCGGCAAAAGAGCACGTCCATTGTCTGCTTGATCCTCCGTGCGTTCATCATCGTCATCACTGTAGTCTCCGCCATATACTTCGCGCCAGCCGCTGTCTTTTACCGTGGTTCCTTTGACATGAAAGGAATCATTGCCAACCTGAACGGTAATGGCTACCGAATCGTATTTTGCCGCTGGATAGAACAGACTGATAAAACGGCGTACGATCAGATCATACAGTTTACGCTCCTCTGGATTCAGCTGGTTGAGCAGCACGGTCTGTTCCGTTGGAATGATGGAGTGGTGATCCGTTACCTTGCTATCATCAACGATGCGTTTAGTGATATTCAGATTTTTCCGCAGCAATGGACGCGCCAATGACGCATAGGGTCCGACTGCTACACTATCCAGTCTTTCTTTCAGCGTACCTGTCATGTCCGACGTCAGATAGCGGCTGTCCGTACGCGGATAAGTAACCAGCTTGTGCTGCTCATAGAGACGTTGAAGAACGTTGGAGGTCTGCTTGGCAGAGAAGCCATACTTGCGGTTAGCGTCACGCTGCAGCTCCGTCAGGTCATAGGCCAGTGGATGCGGCTCGACCTTTTCACTTTTTTTCACCTGAGCAATGGTCCCCTTACGTCCATCCACCCGGTTCTTCAATGCCTGGGTATCCTGACTATCGAAGATGCGAGAATCACCACCCGGGGCCCGCCACACGGCCTGAAACTCTCCAAAATCCGCAGTGAATGTCTCATATTCCTGTGAGCGAAATCCATTAATTTCATTTTCCCTGTCCATGATCATGCCTAGTGTGGGAGTCTGTACCCGCCCTGCAGACAACTGTGCATTAAATCGAACCGTCAGCGCCCGCGTCACATTAAGCCCAATCATCCAGTCTGCTTCTGCGCGACAGCGTGCCGATTCGTAGAGACGGTCAAACTGGCTCCCCGGTTTCAGTGAAGCAAATCCTTCCTTGATCGCCTTATCCGTCTGGGAAGAAATCCACAGTCGTTTGAAAGGCTTCTTCCACTGGGCCATCTGCATGATCCACCGTGCGAGCAATTCTCCCTCACGAGCGGCATCGGTTGCGATGACGAGTTCACCAACATCCTGGCGTTTCATGAGCTGCTGCACGGCCTTATATTGATGATTCGTCTCCCTCAACACCTTCAGTTTCGCCCGTTCAGGTAGGATCGGCAAATCCTCGAGATTCCAAGTGGCATACTTCTTGTCGTAATCCTCAGGTTCCGCCAGTCCCACCAGATGACCAAGCGCCCACGTTACAATATATTTAGGACCTTCCAAATAACTTTTATGTTTATCACGCGCGCCCATAACTCTGGCTATTTCGCGTGCCACAGACGGTTTCTCTGCGAGTACCAATGTTTTCACTTCATATCTCTTCCTTTCTTCTTACACCTTATGACCCTCGTTCTATCCTTTCATTATATCATTTCGTACTAACCGTTTGCTGACGCGATCACGATAAACTATTTATCTGATTCCTTTCCCTAAATTTTTATATGTAATAAAACATGACACAAATATAGTTGATTAAATTTCTTCTGTGCACGGGATCAAGAGCATTTGAAAGAAACAACCATATTTATGCAGCTTGTATCCGTTTTTTTGGATAAATATGAGTGTTGTAAGAATACCTTACATCTACTTAAAATGTGACAAAAGCATATCGATCAGTTTCGCTAACACACATCATTTAAGACAGAGAAGGGAGCGTGGATGCATGACTTATCATGGATCTGTATTGAAAAAAAGTGGAGCCCTGTTACTGACGGGAGCAGTCGTCGTTACAACTTGGGGAGGAGCCGTACCATTGGCCTCAGCCGCAACGGCAGCGCCATCAAGTAAAACCAGGGTCGCAGCAGTTTCTGCTGGCAAGGCTCCTGTCACTGCCGCCGCGTTTACAGAAGCCATGGAAGAAGCCGCTACACTTGCAGGTGTGCCTTTTTCAATGGACAAGCTCTCGGGCAAAACCATACAGCGTAAGGATGCAGCTCTAGCCCTCCAAACCTGGCTGAAGCTGGAGTCCACCACAGAGTCGTTCAAGGATGTACCAGACCAGTCCAGTTATGCAGGTGCCATCGGTGCCTTGAATGCCGCCGGATTAATGAAAGGATATACGGATTCCCTCTTCCTGCCTAACGCTGTTCTAACAGAAAATGATGTCGCCATATTGAAAGACCGCATTTATAACTACATAAAGCCAATTGTTCTGGAGGAAGCGACCATTACGGAACTTCAGGCTGCAATGACGCAAGGAAAGCTTACATCCAAGGAACTGGTTCAAATGTATTTGGATCGGATTGAAAAATTCGATGACCAGGGTGTTAGCATTAATGCAGTATTGACCTTGAATCCGGATGCACTCCAAATAGCTGAGACTTTGGACGAAGAACGTGCAGCCCAAGGATCACGTGGTCCTCTGCATGGTATTCCGGTACTTGTAAAAGACAACTTTGATACAAATGACATGCCTACCACTGCCGGTTGTATCTGTCTGAAAGATTCCGTACCTTCCCAGGATGCGGAACAGGTGAAGAAGCTCAAGGAAGCCGGTGCCATCATCCTGGGCAAAACAAACCTGCATGAATTTGCGTTCGGCATTACTACATCCAGTTCATTGGGTGGACAAACTCTGAACCCTTACGCACTGGATCACTATCCTGGTGGCTCCAGCGGTGGAACAGGGGCAGCCATTGCCTCCAACTTTGCCGCAGCCGGCATGGGTACAGACACAGGTGGATCGATCCGTATTCCATCCAGCTTCAACAGCCTTGTTGGTATCCGTCCAACAATCGGGTTGTCCAGCCGTGAAGGGATCATCCCGCTGGCACTGACTCAGGATGTGGGTGGCCCTATGGCTCGTACGGTTAGTGACGCAGCAATCATGCTGGACGCTACGGCGGGTTATGACAAAGATGATGTTGCTACAGCCTACGCCGTAGGCAAAATCCCGTCCAGCTATACCGATTTCCTGGATGTGAACGGCTTGAAAGGTGCACGTATCGGTGTGGCCGCAGAGCTCATCCCAAGCACCAAAGCGGAAGAGAAAGCAGTTGCTGATGTTATTAACAATGCAGTGGAAGAACTGAAGTCCCTCGGTGCAACCGCTGTACCAATCAGCATTCCGAACCTGGAAGAAATCAATAAGTATCCGAGCTTGAGCGGATATGAATTCAAGTTCCAGCTCAACGACTATCTGGAGTCACTGGGTGATGAAGCACCATATCACAGCCTGTCGGAGATCATCGCTTCAGGAGAGTTTGACAAAACTCAAGAGCAATCCATGAAGGCTCGTGATGCACGGGAAACATTGGAAACAACCGAGTACAAAGACATTGTACTGAAGCGTACTCAGATTACGCGTGAATCATTGCTCAAAGTGATGGCAGACAATAACCTGGATGCCATCGTCTATCCTACTTCCACACAGGCTGCTGGTGTAATCGGTGAAGGCCAGAACTCGGGTGGAAATAACCGGTTAAGTCCTTTCTCCGGTTTCCCGGCGATCACCGTACCTGCTGGATTTACTACAGACGGTTTGCCTGTAGGCATCGAATTCCTGGGCCGTGCCTTTGATGAAGGTACATTGATCAAACTGGCCTATAGCTACGAGCAAGGCACACATCACCGCCAAGCTCCTAAACTTACACCATAACTCTTCACGTTGAAAAAAATGCATAAATAAACAAAAGGTACACTTACCTCAACATGAGAGGTGAGTGTACTTTTTGTATTACCAGTAAAAACAATCTGTGTTTTCCAATCCACTGCTCTGACATCTATGTTACTTCGTTAGATCCGAATCAGGAACTCTCCATTCCATCACAAGTCCAGCATAGGTTAGACCGCCTCCGAATCCGAACAAGGCGAGACGCTGCCCCTGCTTCACTTTTCCTTCATCCACGGCCAACTGAATCGCTAGAGGTATGGATGCGGCTGAAGTATTACCGCGATATTCCATGCTGGTCAGTGTACGCTCCAGCGAGACGGGACCACGCTCGCACACAGCCTCGATCATTCTCATGTTGGCGCTATGCGGCACGAACCAGTCAATCTGCTCAACCTGCAGTCCGGCTTTGGCAATGAGTTTTGGCAGCTGCTCGGGAATCAGCCGGACAGCCCATTTGTATATTTCTCGGCCGTTTTGCACAAGGCGTCCGTTCCCCTGAAGGGATACTCCATTCATCTCGGAGGAAAGCCCACTGCTATAGACATGTAAGCCGCCCTCACCCTGAGTTCCGGACACCGCTGCGAGAGTATTCCCCTGTCCTTCTGTCCGCTCCAACAAAAACGCTCCTGCTCCATCGCCAAACAAAATGCATGTCGTACGATCGGTGTAATCAGTAATTTTCGATAATGTCTCTGCGCCAATCACCAGCACTTTGCGATACATACCGCTGGTAATCATGCTATCGGCCAACTGCAGTCCATAAACAAATCCTGCGCAGGCTGCGCTCAAATCAAGTGCCCCTGTCTGAGGAATGTTCAGTTGTGCTTGTACTCTGGATGCCGTGCTCGGAAAAGCATACTCCGGTGTACTTGTCGCCACCAGAATCATATCAACATCATGAACGCTAACACCGTATCGACGAATCATGTCTTCCACAGCTTTGACTGCCAGATCGGATACATACTGATCCTCAGCTGCAATACGCCGTTCTCTCATTCCAGTGCGCTGCACAATCCATTCATCATTGGTATCCACCATTTTTTCCAAATCAGCATTACTTAATATACGATCCGGTACATAAGTGCCCATGGCCGTAATCGTTGCTTTCGATTGAATCATACCGGTGATCACCTCGTTAGTTTTTTTACTATTATAGCACTAAGTATTAGTACTTGGTACTAAAATTTGATGAAAATTGATTTATCGTTGATTATTCCGTGGATAAATGTGAATCATTGCTGCCCTTCTAATCTTCATTACCTTACATTTGGCATGTAGATCGTATGAAGAAGGATAACCCCTTTTCTGTTTAATATGAAGAATGCCTTAAATAAAGCCATGACCTATAGACACTTCATTCGTTAAGGTGGACAATAAACAAATCGTTTAACATTACTGATAGATAGAGATGAGGATTTAACCATATGGAAAGAGACATTAACATCCTTGCGATTTCCGGAAGCCTGCGAAAACAATCCACGAACACCCTACTCATGCAGGCTATGATAGAACTTGCTCCCTCTGTTTTAAACTTCCAAGTATATGATCAGTTGAATGACCTCGCACACTTCAACCCGGATCTGGATGTAGATGACGGTCCAGTTGCTGTCCAACATTTAAGATCCCAATTGAAACAAGCAGACGGTGTCCTGGTCTGTACACCTGAGTACGGGAACGGTATCCCGGGTGTTTTAAAAAATGCATTAGATTGGATTGTATCTTCCGGAGAATGGATGAATAAACCTACAGTGGTCGTTGCAGCTTCTCCCAGCCCATTGGGCGGTGATAAAGCCCATGCTTCCATACTGCTAACTTTAAACATGATTAATGCTCATATTCTATATGACGCCTCATTTACAATCCCTCACATTACAATGAAAATGAACAAACAAGGTGAAGTCATCGACCCCGATACCAAAAAGGCATTACGAAATTCACTTTTACACTTAGCTGAAGTGCTTACTATCGAGAAGAAGTAATATACATGTTTCTTAAAAACAAAAAAACAGCCCGAAATGTTCTATCGGGCTGTTAAAAAATTATAATCAGTACTCACTCATAGTAAAATAAAAACCACCACCGAATATCATCGGCAGTGGTTCTTTGCTTGGCAACGTCCTACTCTCCCAGGACCCTTCGGTCCAAGTACCATCGGCGCTAGAGGGCTTAACGGTCGTGTTCGGGATGGGTACGTGTGGAACCCCT
>NZ_JABMCB010000121.1 GCF_013359935.1 Paenibacillus xylanilyticus | reverse complement strand
TGGAGGCGAGGGGCATCGACCCCCATTTGGTACTTAATATTTTTGTATAATAAAAAAGTAAAAAGGACCGATCATTTGATCGGTCTCTTCCTATTATATATGTGTACGTTCACAGGCCAGAAAGCCAGGTATTATTTTAAATGCTTGCGGTGATAATCTCTTCTATCTTAATGAAGCTGTAGTCTTCTTCCCCTCGGACAAGCTTGATCCGCCTGCTCGGCTTGTCAATCGAAGTGACAACTCCCCGCAGGATCTCATCATCAAAAGGGTTAAACACGGTTAATGTGATGGATCGGCGTTCACGATAAGATTCCAAAATTACTTCTTCAATCAGCTGCACTTCCTGTTCATCAAGTACAGGCTTTCCCCGGCGTTCCTGTTCCCTCTTCTCTTTCAAGTAAGCCTCTCTATGTTCAGGCAGTATCATGCGAGATGATTCAAATAATCCGTTATCGATCAGTTTCTTACCCATCAATATTACCTCCTAATATTCAGTCCAATAGCTTAGGTCATTTGGCCTTGTCGGCGGGGGTACTTCCGGAATTTTTGGCCGCTCAGATTCCCGCTCCCATCCCTCCAAAATAACAATATTAGCCGTATCCGATTTGTTTTCCCACATTATGTAGTTCTCAGCGATTAGACCATCCAACGCAGCCATGATATCTGCCTTGTTCCTCCCGGTCTTAACAGTTAGTTCATGCAACGTTGGGAACCGTCTCCTAATCCCTTTGTAGTTATATAGGATCCTCAATACTTTGCGCTCATAATCATTCATCTGTCATACCTCCTATGCTGTCGCCTTAATAGGATGACACGCCAGCAACCCCGATTCCTTGAATGTCCGTGGCTCGCCAGACAAGAGATCCTCTGCTTTAATCAGACCGGATCGAATGCTTTTGACTTGTATTCGCCGTTTTGTAATCTTTCCGCTTTGATCCTCATATATGATCTCGACCAACCAACCCAGGTATTTAACTGGCATGTTCATCCCTCCAAATAACAGAACACTTGTTTGCTTTTTTTAATATTATATGCGAATACACGTTCGTTATTCAAGAGAAAAAAATACCCAGTCAAGAGACTAGGTATTATGTATTTCAGCACTCATGGGAGAGAGAGTTAATATTATTATTCCCATTACGGCCAAGATCTATACAAACAAATAAGTTGACGCCAATGTTGTACTCACAACGTAAATGTTCGTTGCGGCATAGTAACAGATCTCTTTTTGGTGATATCATATACGATATCAAAAAGCTTGACAAGTGATATCACATATGATATCATAAGTGTATAGGAGGTGTTAAGGAATGGCGTCAGTGGGGAAGATAATAGATAAGATGAGACGTCAACCGAGAAACATAAGTTATGACGAAGCGGCTAAGGTTTTGAACCACTTTGGATACGAACTGGCTCGGAAAGGCGCTACATCACACAGGCCGTTTGTTAATCAGGACGGCGACGTATTCATCCTGAAGGATACGAATCCGTTAAAGATTTCATACATAACGGAAATACTGGATAGACTGGTTGGGGAGTAACATCCCCTTCCGGGCTTCCGTATCATAGATTAACTTAGAAAGCTTAATAAACTTTATAGGAGGTACCCAATTAAATGATTAAAGATAGAACCAAAGATGTTAAGAGCGTAGGCCAAAAAAACGATACAGATCGAGGAATGTTAATCAAAGATATAAACTACTATATGGATCTGCCGTACAGTATCGAAGTAAAGCGTATTAAAGAAAATGGCGAGATATATTACTTTGCTAAAGTTTTGGAACTGCCCGGCTGCCATACCGACGCCCCCACAGCTGCCGAAGTACTTGAAGAAATCGAAGAAGTTAAACGAATGTATTTAGAAATAAAATTAGAGAAGGGATCCGAAATACCGGAGCCTTTGAGTGAAGAAGATCTACCATCGGGGAAAGCACTCGTGCGAATGCCTAGAACACTCCACGCACAATTAATTAAAGATGCAGACTTAGAAAAAGTTTCTTTAAACCAATATATAGTTTACAAATTAAGCAAGTGATAATAAGTAAGATCTTCCCTCATAACATTAGGTTTAACATTGAGGGATAGATTGCATTGTTTTGTGATATATAAGTAAACAAATAAAAGACTCTGCTGGCTAAGTGCCAACAGAGTCTTTTGCCTACGATTGGTTGCTAAAATCCTGCTATTTTAGCGAGATGGTTGAAATGATGTTTTGTCAATTACTTTGCGAAATATTCTGATATTATTCCTTCAATGCTATTTTATACAATCATCCGTCTTGTTAATATTCGGTATCCCCTACCCGCAAGATATCCAAGAAAGGAACCTTCCTAACTTCTCCATATGGCTCCTTGATGTGGACCGTCTTTGTATTTGGATCCATTTTCTCAATAGTCCCTCTGAGTGGATCAGAGTTACGCCAAATAACGAAATTTAAAGTCTTTCCTTCCTCACGAGCCATTTCTAACGATTCCGCCAATTCTTGCAGTTCGAATTCGTCACGGGGTGGTCTGGGCTCTTTTCTTCTCTTAGTTGGTTTTGGGACGGCTAACATGAAAATCACCCTTTCAGAACGTTTGTTCCTATTATATACGAACGTATATTCCCTTTTCAATACAAAAAAAAGAGGACTGCCAGCGTTATGCCAGCAGTCCTCTTTTTACCGATGCTCTCGGATTTGCTCCTATATTACCATAATCATCCTTCTGCTTCAATCTTTTGGAGCCGTTCATCTAAATCTTTTACGTCTCCGTTTACGCCGGCAATAAGAGCTAAGAAATTCCGTCTCAGCCGGTTAATCACGATGGCTGATTCTTCCCTTGTAATCGGTGCGCCTGGTCGGCTACCATCAAAGTAACCATTAGCCTGCGCTTCCTTCCACGATGCTTCAGCCCAGGCGCTCACAAGGTTAATATCCCTTACAGTCACTGGTTTGTCCTCCTTATTAGGCTTCAGCCCGTAATAATTGATTAAGTATTGAGTTGGCTCGACAACCCCCGCTTCCGTGGTCGTATAGCCATATTGCGGAGTGCAAGCTTTACGCACCTCATAATGCAAATGTGCCCCGCTACTGATACCTGTACTGCCTTGCTTACCGATCAACTGGCCACGCTTTACTTGTTGGCCAACTTTTACGCCTGCAGCAGAAAGATGAGCATAGACATGCAAATAACCCTTGTCATCTTTGATGGCCACAACAATTCCATAATTGCCGAAGCCGGATCCGGACACACCCATTTTAGCGTGCATAACCTCACCAGCAACAAATGCATAGATTGGTCCGTCTGCAGGAGATACAACCAGGTCAACACCACGATGAAACTTATTAACACCACTTACCGGATGCTTTCGCATTCCAAATGGGCTTGTGATCCGGTACCCATCAAATGGATTACTCATGTCTTGCTCCTTCCCATAACGCTTCTTCAGATCGGCCAGGCTGCCATTAAACTCATTCAGATCCACGCTGCCAGTAATGCCAGGTACCTTGCCTGAATCACTGTATTGCCAGATATCCCAAGTTTTCCAGGCAGGCTGATCATCTGGAACTTTTGTGTTACTGTAACGTGCGATCCAGAGATCATATCCGGACAAACCCGTATCAAAATTCCCAGCAAACGAATTGCCAGTATAGATGATCGGTTTGACACCCGTTAGTCGTTCCAGCTCAGTCAGGAATGCTTTGGCCACAATGTTAATCTGTGCTTTGCTAATCCCACCTGGGTTGTTTTCATAATCCATCACAGGCGGTAGTTGCAGGGCTTTTACCCCGCCAACTGCCTCGAGTGATTTGGCATAGTGAGCTGCTTCGGCTTTTGCTACTTCGGCCGACGTGGCCCGCAGGAAATGATACGTTCCAACCAATAATCCAGCCGACAACGCCCCCTTAACGTTAGCTGCAAATTTCGGATCAGTGTACGTTTGTCCTTCGGTCGCTTTGATAAACACAAATTCACGCTTGTCTGCTTTCACCTGCAGCCAGTCAATTTTACCCTGGTAGCGAGAGACATCGATTCCCTGAATATTTCCCTCATTTCGTTGTTGCATTTGAATCACTCCTTACTTAAACTGCTGGTTTTTGAGTCGTAGATTTTTGGTCTTCCTTCGGTGGATCTGGTAGGTTCGGATTCTCAGGCACTTCGCTCCTGGATTCGAAAATCTTCACCGCGTTCAGCAAAACGCCCGGCATAGACACACCCATACGTCCCACATTTTCAATGACGGATAGCAACTCATTTGCTAAGTAAAAGAAAATAACAGCATCCTTGATGTATCCAGTTCCGCCTAATGCGACATCTATGAAATGTGCAATTGTCACGACCAGGAAAATTGCGACTTTACGCGCGATTCCTTCAAACCCCACACGGCTCCGCAGCTCATGTTTGATCCATGCTGCCGCCCAGCCTGTCAACCAGTCCACTACAACCAAAATTAAAAGTAAGTTAACCAAGATGCCCCACCCTCCAAAGATGTATCCAGCACCGGCCCCCACAGTTGCTGATACCATTTTAATGACATTAGCTATCCCCTCGTTCATCCCGCTTCCTCTTCTCTCTGATTTAATAGGAAAAGCCCCCTGACCACTTCAGGGGGCATAAAAATAGCGTTCCATAATCGGAACGCTTGTTACACGATATTTCCTTTTTGGTCCATCCCTGCAGCTTCCAGAGCATCAGCCACTTTATTACGGCTTGATGCTGGTACTGCTTCAATTGTGATTATCCCTTTATGGATCAATGCAACGTATATAGCTAACATAGTCTCACCCCCTTTCGTGAGTGCAACTCCCCACCTGATTAGCAGCTTGCCAAGTTTATTCTTCATTTGCCGTTTCTTCTAGTGCTTGGTCCACTGGTGCATCTTCTGCAGGAACTTCTTCCGTAGGTGCCGCTTCTTCAGGTGGCATCAAACTCAGCATCATAGCATGTAGCTCCATGAGCGCGATTTGATTGAGTGTGCTTTCTTCAGCCAGTTTTTCATTCCGAGAATTGGCTTCGGACAGTTGTTGTTTCAACGACTTAATTTCAGCTTCGAATGTACTCTTTGCGATGTAATCGTAATACAGTTCATTCGTTTCAAGGTTGATTCGCAAATAAGCGTCCATTTCGGGAATATCCAATTTAGGTGGGATTTCAACCTCGTTTTCAACGTCAACCCCTGTTAATTGGTCTTTAATTTCTGTCGAAGCATCTTGATATATCGCCGTGACTGTTCCGACAGTATCAGATACCTTTTCATATGCTACAAACTTCATGGCTTAACCTCCCATTGTTTTTAAGATGTTATCACGTTTAAAGAACGTCTCTCCACGGTCAATGTATGTTGGCCGCCAGCAGTATAATTCTTTTGTACCCCAACCCTAAACAGTATTTGCCCATCCAAGTTAAAAGTGGGCGGTATATCGACCTCTGATATCAACTTCGAATTTATTAAACTTGAAAAATACAGTTTTCTATTCGCCCTATCCACAAATAGCGATGTAATATAATTTCCAATTGCTGGCGTAAGCCCTGATTGACCGGTCCCGTAATTCCTTCTAGTAGAAAAATAAAAATTTTGACTCTTGTTATCCGTCAACATAAAGAGAAGGTCTTGCCAGTCGGATGTGCCAAAATACATCTGTTCGGAAGCGGCCCAATAAGCGTTAACGAGATATGACCCGACTTGGTTTATAACTAATTCAGGTTCACGCGCATAAATATCCAAAAAATTATTGATGGCAGGGATGTAAAATCCGTTAGACGTGTATGTCATATTTGTGGTGTATGCTTGTTGAGTATCAGTGGTACGCTGCGGCAAAATGACTGTCCTTGTATTTGCATTTGCAGGTCCATCAATCTTGTAATTATCCAGCAAATAATTATCAATTGTAGGCATCAATCATCCACCCTTATTAACGTTATATGAGGAACTACCGTCGCCGTATTGCTCTTGTACCCGGTTATCGACTCCCCTGCTTCCAATACTTGATCCATAAAAGGAATCAGAATAGCGTCCCCATACTTAATCTGCTTTCTCATAACTACATAAGACCCTCCAATAGCGAGGTAAACGCTAGAATCCGCCGACGCATTGCCGATAAACATTGACTTAATTATTCGCTTATAATTTACGGCAGGAACCAAGACATTACTTGTTTGCGTCATTGTCCCGATATAACTTTCATATTCAGTAGATTCAATAGGTTCGTCTATTTCTTCGCCGCTTATTCGGGCAGTAACAGACCCCCCGCTACTCCACAATCTAATTTTCCCCCCGCTTGCCATGGCATAATCCACGAGAGGTATTACCAATGTGTCGGAAGCTTTAAGAACTTTTCCATTAAATACCCAACTACTTCCGGAGCCATCTTTCCCACCAATCATTAGCGCAATCGTGTTATCTGTGCTTGACGACATGTTACACAACACAATTGATTTAATGATTGTTGTTTTACCGTCAGGGACGGTATAAATCGTCGTGTCGGCCGTATTTAACGTACCTGCATAAAGTTTCTTTGCCGTCATTTACAACCCTCCCCAAACGTTTCGCTTATTTTGCTTGCGAACAGCTTCGTTAATCGCTGATTCCATTATTGATACCGCCGTCGCGTTATGACGTAGGATGTCGTTCATATCCGAAAGTAACGCCTTTTCATTCTCGGCTACCGATCCGACGAATGGAGCAGCTGGAGACGGGTCCAGCATAAAGTACGTTGCTGTATATGATGCGTCCTTAATGAAGTCTTTTCCCTCAATATGCGCGTCTTGTTTCCCGTAAGCCGCATCTTCGTTTTTCAGGACAACTCCGTTAGCTCTTTTTCCGTTCGCGTAAATATTCAATATCTTTTCCACTCGATATTTAAATGGGTTATTTATGCCTGAATAAATATTATTGAAATGATAATATTCGGTAGTTCCGACTTTACTCATTACGACTTTAGATGATTCACGCAACACAATTCCCGTTCCGACTTCAACTTGGTTATTGCCTTCGATTAACGTCAATTGTCCTTCTGATGTGATCGATTCGACAGTTGGCGTTGCAAGTTGATAAACAAGTTGGTACGGCGTGTACGCATTACCAAGAGAGTCTATCCCTGCGAGAGTTGTCGGCACAACTCCGTCAACTCTACCTGACCAATCCGTAATTCTTATCCATGCTTTACGAGCACCGTCTGTTCTATTGTATAATTCTGAGCCCCCGACAGTTGAATCGAACATTCTCCATCCCATGAAATACGCCTTAATCTCGTCGGCTGTCGGTGTGTATGAGTCTCCCCATCCGCTGTCTGCGTTGGCGATAGATAAGTTGAAGTCCAATAAATCAGAAGTCAAAAAATATGCATTATCCGGGCCGACCATGGTCGCGGTTTTGGTTAGCAAATTCCCGTTATACTTACTTACAAATAATCTATTAAATGCCGCTGCTGCTTCTGGAAACTTGCATCCAATTATTTTGTAATCAGTCTTGTTTTGTACAGTTCGATAACCCAATGCTCCATCCAATGCAGTCCTCTGCCACTTCTTCAACTTGAAATAGCACCCGTCCTTCTCAAATACTTCGTCAGCATTCGTCCCGGTTAATGGATCAGCGTATAGATCCGTTTGCAATGCGAGCATAACGTCTTCACGAGGTTTGAATGGTTTGGCTGTCGTGCCGATCGTGAGCATTGGGTTAGTTATGATGCCTGGTAACCCTCCGCTTACATACACGTTTACGATAGAATTATCTCCGCTATTAAATGTGCCGCCTGTTGTTGTCAGATCGAGAATAAGAGATGTCGGTGTCTTGTTATCAACGATTCTGATTTTTGCCCCGCCTATGCTTTCAAGCGAAAGCGTATAATCCGTAAAGGGTTTGACTGAGATGGATACGTTAGTCCACGCTCCATCGTTATACTCTGTTTGAGAGTATGAATACGGAGAAATAATCTGTCCCTTATTGTTAATGAGACCCCACTCGTAAAACGGAGGTAACAAGTTTTCCCCATAACGAATCGCATACGGATTTCGCACGGGTTGAACGCTATCGACGTAAGGATACTTAGCGGCGATTTGGTTCAAAGGCATATTTGCGAGTGCTGCGTATTCGGTTTCGTTGACTTCATACAAACGAATAGAATCGAAGTTAGCGTACTCTCCGTTAGGTGTGTAAATTACTTCGCCTGCTGTGTTTTGAACGCGCAACCTAACGCGGGCTTTCACCGCAGTTGTGGCCTTAAATAGGACAACAGCTGGAGAGAACACACTCGCTACGGACATTGTGTCTGACGGTATAACAAAGTCAAGCTCTTCGCCAGCGTTCGTACCATACACCAGTATGCTTGTAGTGGCATTTGCTGCAGGCTTGACCATTCCTACTGCAACATAAAAGGAACCTACCTTTACGCTTACCGCGGTCAAGTCTATATAATGTTCAGCATTGGCGACATCGTTGTTCGCTGTTACTTTATATGATGACAGCCCGGTATCCTTTGTCGAAGTATCCACAGATAACGTGGCCGCATTACTTGAATCGATCGAAGGGAGTTGCTCACCTCCCCCTAAACGTCCCAGCAAGTTGACCAGCGTACGGCCTTTTAGTCCCGACAATGCGAAAGGCGCATTTCTTTTGCCTTGTATGACTTGAAGTCCAGGCTGAAGCGTGACTTCACTATACTCAGAAGTGTCCAACCTACTATCCACGTAGTCCTTAACGGCATCAGCCTTTTCTTGAGCGCCAGTTTTTGTTTCACCATCCACACGGACAAACTTCGCATCCGCCCCTGTCATGAGCCCGCTGGCACCGCCTGTGACAGCTTCTTCAATATCAATGTCCTTCAGTTTCTTCAGGATCTCTTCCAGACTAATATTGACTCGGTGATCAGTTGTTGAAATGACACCGCTCGTGTCAGTAGCCACATAGAAAAACACTAACCCCTTCTGAGCTGTTGCTTGGGATGTCGTCTTTTTGACAACTCCATCGGTGTCCACATACAAGTACTGTCCCTGGGTTGGATTCAATGACATTTCGCCTGCAGCTACCTGGTATCGACGTCCACCCACATAGGCGATTCCGGATGTCCAGGAAACTTTGAGGCCTTGCGTGCTGCATTGCAGCCCCATTGTTCCATTATTTAAAGCAACGAAGTTACCCCCCAGCTCCTTGGCCAACTGTTCGACCAATGTATGAGCTGCTTCGATACCACCTTCCATCGTGTTAAGGCGATTTGAAGTGATACGGGTACCGACTTGAACCAGTTCAAACAACGGCCGCCCCGTTTGTGGATCTGTCTTCTGCTTTCCTGATGCGTCATAGATGGGCTTTGTCATATCGGGAATCTCGTCCAACCACGTTTGTTTGTTATACAACTGCCTTCACCTCCAGCTTAATCGTAAATTCAAACCCGATCAGAAAACCCCGATCGTTCTTCACAACATTCAATGCCTGGTTAGCAAGCGTCCGGCCTTGATCGTCCATAAGCGAAGCACCAAGGATTTGTTTCCCAATGACTTCGGTATCATCTAAAAAAACGTACTTCCGAATTGATCTTCCTGAGATCACGGTATTATGAATCGGATATTTCACCAATTCTCCGCTAATGTTGACGAGCGCATGATCAAAATGCGAATCTGCATCTGTAACTGCGTAATCAAGCATTAGGGGTTGAATGACATCTGCCATTATGGCGTCCCTCCTTGCATGGGTATTTCAAATCCTGTAATTGGACTGTCAATCCGAGCATGTGCTGCAGTTGCAGTTACTGTCATATTCTGAGTGGCCAAAACTCCACTTGTACCCAGTTCCAAGGGCATTTCCAAACCACAGATTGGAAAGTCCAAGGCATGATAATAGCCCTTGCCACCGAATGTAATAGCCGGGGTTGATGTTTTGGCCACCGGCACAGCCCGGTTAATATGAACGGGCCGAATGTACTCAAAATCGTCAAATAGCCCCGCCACATTGATGGGGGAGCTGCTGTCATATTCGAAATGGATCTCTTTGGTCAGGAATTCTTCTCTCACCTGCAGGAGCTTTCCATATTGGGAACCGAGCTGCCGAAGGATCGGAAGTTTGAACGGCTTCTTGGCCAGACGCTTCCTGCGAATCGCTTCTCGGCGTTGGGTAATCGTTCCGATCTGATCCTTCCGGAAATAAATCCATTCCCAGAGGCCCAGTCCCCAGGTCGCCCGCTGAAGCAAAAATTGGTCCACGAGCTCGTTCATCTTCTTTCCGCGAAGATCGATCTCTTCTTCCATCACGCCAAAGTGCCAGCCTGCTACCTCGTTTTCGTACCAATATGGCGGTAATACTTCACGGTACCGAATAGGAATCATGAAAGGATCACCTCGACCTGCAGGAGCGAAACAGGCGGGATGTCTACGTCTTGTACATCATCATTCAAGGTGAAGCTACTGTAATTCTCCACGCCAGGCACAAGCAATAACGCCGCAATGTAGTTGTAAAGTAACTCACTGCGTCCATTCGCATACGTGACTACACGCTGCCGGATCGTTTCGGCCAGCTGCAGAAGGTCTTCTGTTGTTTCCAATGTCGCTTTAACGGTGACAATAAATACCGGAGCTGGATGCACGGCTAAGTCATGGCCAGCGATGCGGTATTCATCCCACATCAATACTTTGACTTGCTCCGCAAATTCCAGCGTAATCGGCTGCCCGTTCATGTCAGTCAGGTACAAATCAATGGAGTTATCATGACGTTCCTTCTCTCTGGCCACAGCAGCCCCCACGCCCTGGATCTCTTTGGCCCAGCTCTCATAATCCTTCTCGCGACCGCTGCCTTCTTCCGTGAAAGCTCGGTCGAGGATCCGCAACCGATAATCATCGTTGGATTCACCATCTTTCCGGACCATACCATCTGCCCAGCCATGAGCATCCAGATACTCATCATCGGCCCAGATCGGTGTGGACTGCAGCACGCCATAGCCCCACAATTCTTGCTGTTCAGCAATCTCCTGAGCGATGGGGTACCAAAGGTCATAAAAGTATTCGCCTTCGCCCACAGGTGGCGGTGGGAGCCCTCTCTCATTGGCCAACGTGATTGCTCGGTTGACCCACCGCTGATAGATCATATCCGGCGTTTCTTCCAGAATCGGCATCGATGGAAATTTAGGCAAATCATTGAGCACTAAACTCATAGTTCTATCACCTCATTTACTTCAGCAGTACCCACCAGACCGACTATTTGTATGGTCAAGTCCATTCCGCGGTCCACCCGCACCATAGATGTCACCTCAGCCTGTTCAATCTCTGGATGGGCAGTTAGGGCTTCTTCAATATCCCGTGTAATCTCGGCATCTTCCCACCCTTGCCATTCGGATTTTTCGACACCCACGTCTGCACCATACACAACATACTGAAAACGTTCAGTGCAAAGGATCTTCATGGCCGTTTCAACCAAGAACTCTTCATAACTGGTTGTCCGGACAGGTCGCCCGTACTCATCCAGGACAGCCCTTCGGTTCCGGTAGTCCATCTTGTACGTCCATTTGGTTTCTGATGGGATATTGTCCACCAGATCCGTGACATCAACCTCTTCCAGTTCCATTTCAGGGAACATTGATTCATCCTCATCCATGCTTTACCGCTCCTTTCCGAGTACGTAATATCGTTGGCCAGTCATCCGTGACACCAGGAGTCGATCACCGACCTGAAGTGGACTCGGGATCACTAGCTTCCCTTTCATGGTTGAGGTACCAGGTTCCACGACTTCAAATGTAACTTCGATCTCCTGTTCCTGCAGGTAATCCGCGAAGACTAAGCTTCCCGACTCGTAAGGGTAAGGATCTCCATCCACTTCAATCTTGGCATTTGGCCAGCTCAGGAGGGTGGCGCGTTCAGTGTCCCTCGCATCGATGTGGCTTGCCACTTTCTCTTTTAAAAGCTTTATTGCATCGCCCATCATTACGCTTCCCTCCGTTCCAAAACCAACTTGAGCGTAAATATGCCTTTGCTCCAAGTTGTGTCGACACTCTCCACAATCCATTTGGTGACAACTGTTGTCTTGATCAACACGAGCCAGCCAACCCGTAATCCAGCTAATGTATGGTCCTCATGACGTACGGTGATCTTCTTGATCTGTTTGGGCTTGGCCATCGCCTTCACACGCTGCGTTGCGACTGTCGTCGGATTCTCGTCTTCTTCGACCTCAATGATCTCTTCCATGCGGCCAAACGTCTTCAAGGCACTGGCATCTGTCTTCGTGACTGAAGCTGATAGTTTGTCATCCTTGTACTTCTGAGCGGTAACAACCGTATAGGTGTCCTCAATGTTGTACCCTGCGCTGCTGGCTTCCATCTGTTCGGGAACAAAAATAGGCACCTTATCATTGGTGCCTTCCCTTACAACCTGCAGATAAAAATGTTTCTCTGTCCGGATCGCATCCACATGGTACCGGTAGCCGCTACGCTCATATGCTTTTTGCAGCACATCCAAGATGATCTCAGAATGTGCCATCGTTCCATATCGCTCATCGATATTAAAACCGAGTTTAGGACAACGAAAATCAACGCCTGTGGTCTGAATATACTTCTGCAGCTCAGCTCCCGCTTCACCTTTCAGATACGGCCGAGTCCCTTTGTTTTTGGCCAGATACCAACCAATCTCCCTGGCCTTGATCTCCCATGCCCCCGTAAACTCATCCTTCTCATAATCAATAATTGGACCATGAAAGAACTGGTTTTTGTGATGAAGGAGTTTTGTCCCAACTCGGTGGGAAAAGCACATCAGCATACCGGCCACACTTACCGTGGGGATATCACGCAGCCGAACGGTCATGCTGCGTGCAATTTCATCCCTTTGGGAGGACCATGATATATCCGTTACTGCAGGAGTCAGGGCCGACCTGGCGTCATTTTTACCGTATATCACTGCGAACTTATCCATGGTCATCCTCCTTCTCTAGCTTTGAATATAGTGTGCTTTGTTGTTAGCAGCTGCAATTTTGTTTTTACGACCTGTGTAATCAAAAGCACCCGTTGCATTATCTGCAGCATCCTTGGCAGCAGCTGTACTCTTTTTCTTGTCCTCTGCCTTTTTCTTGGCAGTAGTCTTCTTTTTATCATCCTTTTTATCAGTCTTGCTCGTGGTGTTCGGACGACTCTTACTGGCCTTGGTGATGATTACACCGGGCTTCAGGAGCTGCTTGGTGTTGGAATATGAAATGATTTTGACAGGCTTGTATTCTACTAAAGTGATTGTCATGTGGATGTTGCCTTGCCCGTCTTTATAGACCATCTCCATGTCACCGATCAACATGGTCTGCGAAAACAATTCTTCGAAATTTAGAACTACCGGCTTTGGCTTCCACTTCTCAAGCAGTTGCCAAGTCGTTTCTGGTCGTTTATAGGTGACGGTTTGTTTCTTATCCGTCTCCCACAGTTCCCGCCATTCACGCGGGAGAATGGCTGAAAAAGAAACCCGCTTTAACTTGGCAGTGGGTTTTCCTGTCCGCTCTTGTCCGGTAATAACGTTGAACGAGTCCACATCATTCCCCGTTGTGATTTGCACTTCTGCAGGAGTAATCGGGAAGGTTAACCGGATAGCTCCCTGTGACATGGCCAGCATAGTTTAACCCCCTGTCTCCAATGCTTTGTACAATTCTTCGCCGAATACATCACGAATTAATGCTCGACCTTCAGGGCTCGTCATAGCCTTGGCGAACGATTGAAAATCTGTGATCCCGGCAGCAAGCCCGCCAAGATCCATGGTGATATTGCCGATTGTTACCGATTTACCTGCAGTAGCGGTTTGGGCCGATAGTGGCGTTGTCCGGATGGGAATGTTACCACCTGACAAAGTTGGACCTTCCATGCCATCCACACCATCACGCATTGTTCCCGCGATCAAGTTCATACGTTCCCTGATCGAATCCGGTCGTAATCCATCGGCGAACATCGATACGAAGTTAGGAGCCCATTTGTCAGAATTACTCGCTGGACCTTCATCCGTAGGTGAAGCAAAACCGAGGAACTTCTTCATGATCCCCGCTGCATTAGACACGACAGACGTCAGCGTCGGGAATTTACTTTGCATGCCCGATGCCATCATGGAAATGAGATTGCTTCCCCATGTACTGCCTTGACTGGATATGCTGCTCAGAGACATCAAGTCACTCCGCGCCTGGCTTACTGCACTTCTAGCTGCTACAGCCACGCCATTGAAACTCGAAGCTGCTTGTCCATTCCCGCTTACAATATCCTTGGAGCTGTTCTTTGCAGTTACACCCATGTCCTTGGCTTTCTGCTCCGTCTCTTTGGCAGCTGTCCCGACGGCCTTGACGTTGCTCTCGGCCTCTTTGGAGTCAGAGCCTTTGAACATGCCCACAATCTTATCTTTAATTTCATCTGCAGCTTTTGTAACGCCGCTCTGATCGATCGCATCGCTAAGACCTTGCCTTAGTCCGCTCTTCACAATATTGGAGTGGATGTTTTCCATGGTCTCTTTAATCTTGGTTTGCCCTTCAGTGGACACCCCTGCACTGATTGTGATTTCAGCCTTGGGTGGCGGGGGTGGCGGGCCGACAACCTCTTCTTTCTTACCATATCCAAACAAACCTTTTACTTTGTCCGTAAGACCAGCAACGGCATCGACTACTCCCCTGGTTACTCCGCTGGAATCCGCAAGAGCGCCTAACTTCTCCCCTGCCCAACTACCTACGGCTGCACCTGCAGCTGTGCCGAGTGGTCCAACAAGTGACCCCAGAAGTCCCCCGATGGTTCCACCAGCCAGACTACCAACCGTTGAACCGCCTTGAGTGGAGATAGCTTCCCGCCAGCCTTGCTCTTTGGCTGTTCCATAAAGATCATAGGCAGAGAAACCGACATTTGCCATAGTTCCAAGCACACCAAGACCCTTCAAAACGCCTTTCGCTGCGCCGCCTACACCTTTGGTCGCGGTACTTAGCAAACCATTAGCATCCGTTTTGTAATTCGTTTTTGGCGTCTTGGTCGTTACCTTTGTTTCTTTATTTTTGTTTTTACTGCTAACACTGTTATCTTGCTTGGTTTTACTGTTGACAACAGAGGTTTTATTGTTACCTGCTGATTTGTTCTTACCTTTGTTTTTTCCCTTCCCTTTGCTCTTGCCGTTTCCTCCGCTACCACCAACGGAACCGCTCACGTAAACACTTTTGGCGTTAACGTTCATGCTGGATACGAGATCAGAACCACCTATAGGTGAAGATCCACCGCCTCCAAACTTACGGGTACCAGGAATCTTGTTCCATGCCCACCTACCTGCGCTAGTAACATCACCGTAAAGGTTCTTAGTTCCCTTCACAATACTAGCTGTACCTTTGAGAGCAAGCACACCAGCCAAACTAATCATTAAATAGTTGAAAAACGTGTCATATTCTTTATAAAGACTTACAGCGCTCCCAATCCCCGTTGCGATCCCAGACCCCAATGCTTCAATCTTTGCCTTGTTGTCCTTCAGCAATGAATTGAACTCTTTCATGGCAGGTACAGAAGCTTGCATAATATTGCCGCCAATATCCTGGAGTTGTGTCTTCATCTGGTTCTGTGACTGAATGTACTCCGTAAATGGATCTGCCTCCTGTTGTGCAGAGATCATTCTATCGGTTGCCCCCGCAATCTCTGCTGGAGCTGGTTCAAATGGAACCGCAAAGTTCTTGAGAATAGCTGCACCATTATCTTCGGCGGTTGCTGATCCCAATTGCGTAAGAGATTGCTTTAACTCATTTTCATTCTGGCTCTTTAGATCAGCTATCAAAGCCATAATAGCACCTTGAGCTTTTTGATCATTTGCAGAATTTATGTCTGATGTAAAAGCTTCAGCTTGTAGAACAGCATCCTTTTTTCCAGATCCACGACTTTCAAAATATTTTGTCATGTCGTCAGTGTTCAGTGCTTTTACACCGAAAACTTCTTTGAAAAAGTCCCCTGGCTTATCATAGTTGTATGCCCCGTCCTGGGACATTTTTGCAAAATAGTTCGCCATTTGCCCAGAACTTCTACCTGCATTTTTAAAGAATCCAGAGTATTCCCAGAAAGAATCGGCTACATCTTGTTGTTTATCACCAGCAACAGAATACGTATAGTTAATACTGTCATTGGCCTGGGCAGGTGTTTCTCCAAAAACATTAGACACTTGAGAAATCGCCCTTAGATTCTCTTCTTTACTAGAGTCCGGACGAACAAACATCGCTTTTGCAACTTCCTGAGCTAGACTACTTGATTGAGTCCTATCATTCATCAAGGGTGCTGCGTCAGCTAAAAGAGATGCTGCCTCAGTTCGATTCGAAATGATGCCTGCTAGAAATAAGTCATTCATTTCATTGAGGCCTTGGGAACGAATATCCTCGGGCAAGAATGCTGCACTTCTAGCAACTGCGGAAGAATAGTCTACCACCCCTCCGAATACAGCATCCGAGATGCCGCCTCCAAGAACCAAGCCGCTACCTAAAGCGACTAATCCGGATATCTTGGCTGATATGTTATCAATCAGCGGACTGATTTGGTCATCGGCATGCAGTCTTACGTGGGCATCGGGCATGCCTTTCACATCGCTACTAGCACGGGAAATAGTTCTTCGAAAGGTTTCTGCGCCTGATCTTGCCCGACGGAACAAATCTCCTACGACTGCTCGTCCAAGTTGCTTTGTCTCATCTGCAGCTTGTCCAACCTTGGCTCCAAGATCCCGAGCCGCATCGCCGGCACGCCGAGTGGAAGATATAAAATCCTGACCCATCCGATCGGCAGCACGCCGAAGCCCTCCCACATCATCTTGGGTAGATCGTAAACCTTGTTGCATACGCCGAAGCGTACCAGATACCAAATCACGCGCTTCTATAGGTACGGTTATTCTGCTGGCCGTAGCCATAACATTCACCCCCTTCCAGAATTATTTTTTGTTGAGTTTTTTCAGCTCTTCCTCAGCCAGCATTGATGCTGCCAAGCAAAAATGATATTGCCTGTTCTTATTTACTTCATACGGCAAGACGTCTGCGGGCAGTTTCTTCTGGTTGATCCAAAAGGATGCTACCCAGCTTGCTTCGCCGTCTCGCCGGATGAGTTTTTTGCTTCTTTGAGCAGTTCATCCTTCGTTTCTTGGAAGTTACGAACGGCTTTGGACAATACGAGATAATCATCAGGATTGTGGAACATACGTGGAGGCAACTCGTTTTTGCTGATGCAGTTGTATGCTTTCAATAGCTCAATATTGTTCCAATCAAAGTCGTGTTCCGTTGCTTTAACAATCTGGGCATCAATTTCATTAAACGTTTGTTTTGGTGTACCATCATCGTTGTATGAACTTTCGATACAACGACGAAGGTCCATGGTAGTCAATCGACGAACAGACCACTTTTCTCCGTCTACCTCAACCTCAATTTGTTCAGGTTTTGCACCAGCCGTACCAGCTGCAAGATACTTTTGTAATTTTTCACTCATTGTGATTCCTCCAGTAATTTGATTTTAAATTAGAAATTGAAAAGGAGCGCGTATGCGCCCCTATGCCATGTAGTCTGGGAATTGTTCTACGAATTCAAAATCTGTAGCCGTACCTTCAAGCGTGATATCGATACCCGTGTTACTGTCGATTTGGGCTACCAAGATATCCATATTCCCGTGAATATGAATGCCGGTTAAAAGGACCCTCTCCGTATTACCTGTCTGCATATCTTCCAGGGATCCCGTGATGCGATCGAGGAACATGGTCTTACCCGCTTTAAAGTCGGCCAATAAGCGGTACCGGAGTCTGGATTCCAATTTGGACATGACCAGTTTTACTGGGATTTCATAGCCTACGATTTGTTTTGTCTTCGCCATTCGGCGAGCCCGGACAACATCCAATGTTTCAGGATTCAGCGTGACTTCAATTTCCTTGATAGTCTGAACTTTATCCCCGTTATCGTCTTCAACCGAAAGATTCCGGCCAATTAGTTCGCGTTCCATCTACTATGCCACCTCCCATGTAATATAGAATGCTTCGATAGCATCAAGCGGCTTGGCATATAGCTTGAAATAAGCGTAATCGAAGTCACTCACGTTGTTTGGATCCTCCGTGAATGTGTATCCTTCATCAATCGCCTTCTGACTTCTACGGATCGCCAAATATTCCAGTACAGCTGCGATAAACATACCTCGGCCATCTTTATCGTTGTCGAGCTTGGCCTTCCACTTCTTCGCTGTGGAATAAATATCATTCAGTACCTGATCGATCGTCATGGAAACCCGGATCTTACCAAAGTCCTCACGTTCCCCATCGCCCAAGGTAGTCAGTGTGTTCACTGCCGACTCAATGATATAGTCGTAACCGTCACGCGTGGCCATGATCGTACCTTCGGCTAAACCTTTCATGACTTCGCTGTGGCTCCAGTCAATGGCTGCCTGCGTCATTGGTACCTTAACCCCTGTAAAGGACTTATTCGCAGGTGTACCCGCCATTAGACCAGCCAACCATGCTGCCCATTGAACCGAGTTATACGTTTTACCGTTGGTATGCACGCCGGCAAGGGAGCAGTTCACGATGAATCTGGCGTTCATAGCACGGCTTCGGGCATTATGCTTGTCAATGTCGGTGTCATCCAGCGGAGGGCCAGCAACGACCAACTGAGCGAGTCTCCGGGCCTTCGTACGGCGATCCCATAGCCATTGTTTTGCTGCAGCTTGTACAGCAGCGTCCGTGGAAGGCAAATAGAACACATCGAAGGTCAGACCATCCACTCGGTTAAAGATTCGACTCCAGTCAGCTGCAGTGATTGTTGCGGTTCCAGACACAGCACCCGTCAATGGTGCATATGCCACGTCTGCCCATGCCACATTGCCTGTGGATTTGAAGCGGACCATATTGGACTTCTTCAAAGCTTCCTCTGCAGCAGCCTTGTCCGCAACCAGGAAGGTCTCCGTGTCATAGACGCCTTTAGTATCCCGGACAATGATCTCTTTTTTAGTGGCGTCCACCAAACTTGTCCGGATCATGTACTCAAAATCATTACCACGTAACCCTGGATAACGGGCCTCGATCGTGTAGCTGTCAGTAACGGTAACGAAAGCAGCCTTTTCAGAACCGTTGGTCACACGGTACCCGACCACTGTTGCCCCGGTTTCCGAAGCCAGTTCCAATTCATCGACCTGCAGGCCGCTTTCCTTCAATCGTTCGGATGTATCAGCCATATCGATGGCTTGGTTGACTGCCCCCCATTCCGCTTGATACGGAATGAGTACTCGCCCTGTCACTGGCACCACTCTGGCCTTAGCCAAAGCAATCAGCTCAATAACTGCTCCTGGTCTAACCCTCTGAATCGACATTCAACGTTTCCTCCTTCTGTACCGCTGGACGCAAATAGGCATCCAGTCGGTTTTGTACGTCTTGCTGAGATAGCAGCTCGTCATCTTTACAGTCAAAAAGGGCACCTGCTACCTCAAAGCGTTCATGCTTCAAGATAGCTGCACCCTCAATCCACTCCTGCTTGGTCCGCTTGTTCAAATCTTGTTGAGCTGCGGCCACAAGCTTGTCCTTGCGTGTTGTGCTCATGGGTTGAGCTCCTTTCCATATCCAATGTGGAATTCATTGATCTTCGGTACCGGCGCTTTTGGAACAGACAGAAGATACGAATACCTGAAGGTGACTTCGATCCGGTCCTTTTCCGGCCGTGTCCGAGGTGGTTCAATGACTAAAGCCACTCCAAAGCGCTTCGAAGGGTAACAAAACCGTTGCTGTCGTAAGTAGGTGAACAGCGGCGTAAGATCAAAGGGGATTGGCTCCCCCTCGTCTTCCTCCGTCACCCGCTCCTTATCAAAGTGGAAGACCAGGCCCACATCCTCGACAATCCGATCAGCTCGCGGCGTGTGAACCTTATCCGACACGAGATCTGTTTCAATAAAAACGGAAGGTGTATCAAAGTTCCCGGCCAGCCACTGCGTTCGGTCCCGAAGGATAGTCAGATCCGGGTAAACATGCCGGACAATCTCAGCCCATGCTTTCAAACCTGCATCCATCAACGCAACACCCTTTCCATTTCTTTGTCCAGGCGTTGTATGATGAGCTTGTTCATCCCGCCTTCAAACTGGGTCACAGCAATGTCAAAGTACTTCCGACCGATGAAGCTGCGTGGCTTGGCCATGAATCCACCTTTGGCGTTTCGGTCATATACAAAAGACCCACCGCTGTTCCAGTATCCCGGAACAAAGTGAGCCTTATGGATGGTGTATCCCTCATTGATCAGGCGTGGATAGCCCCAATCATTTTGGCCGTTTGAACCAGACCCGAGGTCTGAGCCGACTTCCAAAGTAATCGCATTACGATCCACGTCCCATTCCCACACGTTACCGTCACCGCCTCGAGTAAACGAGTTCCACATCAAGCCCGTATCAATCAGATCCTGACGGTTAATCTCATCGATGATGTGATTCAGCAGACTTTCGCCCATCGCTTCAGCAACGTTCGTCAGGACTTGCTTCATGCCTTGGTCAGCTAGCTTCTTGAAACGTCTGGCCAGCCCATCGAAGTCGTTAACGATCATTGCCTTTCACCTCACATGTCAGCAGCAATTCCATCCAGTACCTGCGGGGATTCGCATCGATCACCAAATATCGACGACCGAACAACACAACCTCATCGCTGATCTTAACGTCAGCCATCTTTGGAACACCGACCGTCTTCTTGACGATATAGATCATCGGCTTAGCATCTGCCTTGTCGGATGTTTCTGTCTTAATGATATGACACTTCAGATCGGTCACCTTGCCCGTCTTCCGGTCGTTGAACAGATCATCACCGTCCCGCTTACTGCCTACCCTGTATACAGCAAGCGGGGTTTTAAATCGATGGTTCATAGAATCATCGCCCTAATGTTTCCGCCGTCGTCCGGATCAGCCTGGTATTTCCGAAGCCATAAAGACAATATGGTGTCCACTTCTACGTTTCCGGTTGTAACACCCTTAACTGCGTGCCGGGTATATGTCCATGCCCCATCGCTTTCTGACTCGTAATTTCGTGCAACTGCTGCAAGATATTCTTCGCTATCTTGCAACGCTAGGGCTTCGGATAATTTAACCCAAGCCAAAATTATTGTTTTGTCCGGCGTGTCCGGAAATGGTACAGGTAGGTACAATTCAATCCGTATCTGAGCATCATCAATATATTGCTCGAGCAGTTGATCGTTAGCATCTTGAACTTGGGTTACCCTACTTCGTTGCCGCAGGATTGTCGGGTTCATTGGCAGGCTCCTTTTTATCCTTTTCAGTATCCGAAGTAGAACCCTTTCCTTTGGCTTTATCTGTAGTGACCAATTCCAGATCCTCGCGATCCTCAAGCAATGCCCATTCTTTATCCGTTACATCAACTGGTTTGTTAGCATAGAAAAAGCGCCCTCCACCAACATGAAGTGCGCCCGTTTTATTTTTATATTGTACTTTTGGCATCGTTTTTACCTCCCTATTAAAGTTTGCTGCCTGTCATATAAGCAACTGCCTCAAGCTCAAGAACAACTGCGTCTGCGTGTGCAAAAAGAATATGGTATGTTGAATCTTTAATCGCTGCTGTTGCACCTTCAGCAGTGCGCTTGTACTGCAGATCACGCGTAAAGACTGGTACCAAGTTGCTCAGTGGGGTCAAAGCCACGAATTCACCTTGCAAGGATTGAACAACCTCGATTGGGTATCCTGCAATCTCCGCCAATTTACCATTAACCAGTGTTACATCACCCAATGCAGTAGGGCGCTTTTGGACCAAAGAGACAAGCTTTTGATAGGTGCGGCGATTCATTACCCATGCAAGGTCAACCATGTTTAGATACTTTTCATCCAGCAGCATGACATGGTTTACAAAGTCATCAATGGTAGGTTCATTATCAGCAAGGTCAGTTTTAAGCGTGGATGTTTTCATTTTCTTCACGAAGCCATCCAACACTGACAAGAACGGATCAGCTGTTGTACCATTAGCCAGTTTTGCGTCTGTATCGCCGTTAAAGAGAAGATCTTGCAGATCCACACCAAATTGCGACTGAATAAGGTCAATCGTTTTGGTTTCAATGTCTTCTCCACGAGCTGTGTTGTTGTACCAAACATCATCGTTTTTCAACCATTCATCCCAATACACTTTGCGAACCGCATAATCAACTTGCGGTGTTTCGATTCCACCAGTACCATTCGGAGATTCAGCACCCGTATGTTCTCGAATTTGGCGAGATTTTACCTTCAAACGATCAAGTTTACCTGCGGGAACATCTCTGTACTTGGTATTCAACTTTGGCAGCGTGGTTGCCTTTTTGGTCGTATCAACAATGAATTCTTCTGCCTCTTTTTTAGGCATAGTGATATTAACCGATTTATGAATCCTTGCGATCTGTTGTTCCTTAGAAATCAATTGTCCATTAGTTGTCATGATTATTGTCCTCCGTTCATTGCTGTGATATAGCTAGGCACTTCACTTTTAGTAATTGGGGTGACTTCAGGGCCTTGAGCGCTTCCAGCTCGACTATTTTTAACGATCTGCACGTCAGCAGCCAGTGAGTTCATTTGCTCGGTCAATGGTTCAAGGGCTTTAGCAATAGCATCGGTCACGGCATCTGTTTGGGGATCTGTTCCGATGCCTGCATCAGGTGTTCCAGCATCAGGAGTACCTTCACCCTCCTGCTTTTTCAATTCTGTAATCTCGTTGGTCAGGTCCGTCACTTGCTTGGCAATAGGTGCAACTGCTGCCTGAACGGCCTTTGCAATATCTTCTGGTTTCAAATCTTCTTCCTCCTCTTGCTCCTCATCATCTGCAGGAGCATTCTTGTTTTTTAATTCGGTCAATGTAGCAATAGCATCATCAATGTGCTTGAGATTGCCCGCCGAAATCTTCTTACCAGCTTTGGCGATCTGCTCGGGCGGAGTTCCAATAGCCTTAACAATGTCCTCCTGGACCAAAACCTCCTGAGCAATATCAACGAAATCCTGCAATGCATCACGAATGATATCGGGGTCTGTCTCCATCCCGGATTCCCAGGAGTCCCAACGAAACAAGACATCATTCAAAGCGTCTTGTGCTGCCCAGAACTCACGTTTCTTGCGGTTCTTGTTGTACTTGTCAGCCACAATACCTTTGACGATCGGCGATAAGGCTGCATTGATAGTTTTTTTGATGTTCTGCAGGAGTCCTTTGGAGACATCCTCTTCACCCTCAACCTCTTCTCGCTTCCCAACGCCCCACATACTGAATCCGGTGATTTCACCCTTTTGGATGTCTTCCCAGGTATCGTCATCTGTGACTTTCACGCCGGCAACCCATGACCCTTTGGCAATCACTTGATCACCAATCTCCATATCACACGGAGCAATATAGGATTCGACCACATAGCCCTTGTCAGCGTCCAGATCATGCTGCTTATCAATGTTGTAGGTGTGTTGATTCTCCATGAACAAGTGAGCTGCCTTTTCAATTTCTACAGCATCCATCATGTCACCATGGGCATCCTCAACATCAGGTTGGTACACAACACCGATAACAATATGTTTCGTGTCGTCCACCTTTGCGATTTGGACCTGCTTCTGAATGGCGTTTTTGCCTGCTGCCTTGATAATGGCAAACGGTACACCGTTGGCACCCTTATCCACGAGCGACAAGTGCGTAATTTTGGCGTCTATCATTTTGAATGGCATTTTTTCTTTCACCTCCTTCCAGGAATAATTGCATGGTTAATAGGCATGACCACAACAGCACCATACCAACGCTTCTCATATTCAATTCACCTCGCTTAATCAAGTACCAGCTGCATTGTGCAACGGCAATTTATGATTTCTTCAGGATCACCTGCAGGATCCCCAGGGTACATCAGCTTGCTTTTGCCTACTTTAAACGGCTGATCCAGATCTACGACCTGGCCATTCGCTTTCCGATGGGTTTTCCTCGTTCTTGTACCTGCAGCAGAGCGCCATTTCTTCCCCTTGGCAATCTCTGACTGCTTCCATCCTTCTAACTTGCCGCCATTGGCCGCGGCTGTGCTCATGGTCCGGGAAACACGTTGTGCTCGTTGCATTGAAAAAGGACCGTCTTCACCTGTAGCGGCGATGGCACTGATCTCTTGGACCAACAAAGCACGTTCTGAAGGTGTATTCCCTTCCTCGATCGCCTTCTCAAAACTACGAAGGAGCGTATCGGTTGAAGATTGGTTCATGTCCGGTACCAGGCTGCGGATCTCCTTCACAAATTCCTTAGCTGCTTCGTTCCCTGTGTTCCAGATCTTCTCATCGTCAAGTTCCAGCAGCTCCGACTCCCCGGCCAGGTCAAATAGAGGTTCAAAAGCTTCTTGGACTGCCTCTTCGAACAGGTCAGAGAAGACATCCGATGTGTGCAAAGCAAGAAGAACGTTCCCCAGCTCACCAATATCCCCCAATGCATCCTCACTTAATTCAGCTATTGCATCCTGAAGTGCCTTTCCTTGAAGCTCAAGGATCTCCATGATCCGGTCTTCGCCCTGCTTGTACAACTCTTCAAGCAATTTGCGCTCCACATATGTCAGCTCAAGGCTATCCAGGAATTCATCGTCATCTGCTTTGGCTATGAGTTCCCAGCAGGCTTCACACATGGACGCCCACCTCGGCCGATCCCTTTCGCAATAGGCGCTTGGCGATGATCGAAACTCGTTCCTGTAGGTCGTCTGTATCCCCCGGTCCCTCTGGATCAAGAAGTGCCGGTTGGCTTCCTGCTAATTGAGCAATTGGGGTATCCAGATACTCCTTGCTGAACTTGTTTTCATCGATCGTTGTTCCAAGGATTTCTTCTGCAATTGGGATTAAGTCACGTACAAGCATAATTCCGCGATCAGCAATGAATTCTAGCATAGCTTTGCGGTCTTCAGGATCAATGATTTTCGGTCCTCTCAACGTGGCCTTAACTCGATGTATACCCATGTCTGGAAAAAGACGATTATTGAATATTTCATCCATAATCCATTGTCTATAAGGCTGAAATACTTGTTCTTCAGCAAAAAGCAGAGCAGCATTTGCTGTTGCTCGGTTATAGTCGGAACTTTGTCCAACAAGTATCGGCGGAAGCCGAAAAGCAGACAAGATATCAGACTTCTTCTCTTTTCCGTAGTCCAAAAATAATGCATCTTGCTGTAGGAGGTCGTTCAGTTTATCCAATTTGATTTGTGATTTCTCACGATTCTCATCAAGCGGACCACCGATCTCATCCCCTTCAACTTCCAGATAGAGAATGCCATCCTGCGAATCTTGCCCCTTTGCTTCTTTAAGAAGTTCAATGGATCTCTTCGTCAAACGTCCGTTGATCACAGTTAATATCATCTTTAGCATTCGGCCGTTTGAAAAATAACTCAGATTCAATTCTTCCGCTCGCCGACTGCCAAGTATTCCAGGAGTATTACCAAACCAACGAGGTTCGCCATAAGCACCGTCAGTACCATGTCGTAGATGAATGATCTCGGTTGAGATCCCCTCAATTTTCGTGCCGAATGGTCGAAACCAGGTAATTTTACTCCCGCGTTTTTGTGCATACTTTCTTACATATGATTGTTGAGTAAATGTTTCTACTTTGCCTTTGATCATTCGCTGGTATCGAACTTCAACCCTGTCATGCTCAGGTGTACAACGAACATTCATAGGTGGAATCCGGTACAACGCTGGGAAGTCACTGCCGTGGCCTCGGGCAACTTCAAGATAAGCATTGCCACAGTCCTCCAAGTCAGTGATTAAGTCTTCAATAATGGTATCAGTGGACTTTTCAAGGTTTGCTGTTTTGAGAAACTTATCTGCAGCATCCCATTCATGTTGAGCTGTTTGATCTGATTCACCGACTACATATTCCAATGCAATTCCATACCCTGCGATATTACGCTTGTAAGCGTCAATGCATTGAGGGATGATATTACTTTCCTTTACAATCGCCTTGCAGCTCGCAGGATCGCCACCCTTTGTGTAAGCAATCAGATTATCCGGTGTATAGTTGTCCGTAAACAAGTCTGGGAGACGCTCACTTGAAGGGACCTCAGCTTTTGCAATTGTAACTGGAATGAATGTAGGTCCACTGGTATCTTCAAGTACGCTCATTAAATCCACCCCACTCCCTCGTCATGTCGTTTTCTTCGTTCCTCCTTGCGTGCTTTAGACTGTTGAATTAGGTAATCCGTATGAATACCGTATCTCCGAGCATCACAAGTATGGTCATTTTGCTTTATCGGTTTGTCTTCGCCCCGTTGTGCTGCTTTCTCGTCCCAAATGTAAGAAACCAACTCTTTGAGGGAGTTGGTATTATCGGCGCAAATATACAATTCATCATGTTGGAAGCGATTGGACACCGTTTGAATGCCATCCAGCACATCATTGACTGCAGCCTGGATATGATTGATCCCCCGCTGTTGTAGCTCAATAATGAATGCTTTAGCAGAAGGGTCAATGAATATCGCATATTCATCCCCATCAACAAATGCCTGAAGCTCATCAGCATATTCACTATTCGTCCGTTCGCCAAGTTTCTTGATGTCATGGTAATATTCATCCAGTTCATAATACACATTGCCCTGGACCCCGTACTTTAGGAAGGTAGTCGGGTTATTGGCCCCGTAGTCTATACAGATGAACTTGCGATCAAATTGTGCAGGGAACCACTCTCGCGGTTTTTTATGAATAGCATCGTTGAACTTGGAGAAGATGACACCTTCGGCCATAACCCACAATCCTAAGATAAACCGTTGATAGAAGATCCCTGTGTACATACGACGGTACCGATCACGGACCTTCTCCGATAGGGAAAGGTTATCCTCCATCATGAAGTGAAGATGTATGGCACGCTTACCCGCTAGATTATCCAACCACTCTACTTTGAACCAGTGATAAGGTCCTGCAGGGTTGCAGTTGAACCATATCTTGGCCGCTTCAATTGAACAACGAGCAGTAGCTTGGTCAACAAATGACTTAGGCATGAGAGCAACTTCATCAAAGAACATGCCTGCCAAGGTAATCCCTTGAATCAGATCCTGAGAACGTTCGTCCTTACCCCCGAAGAGGAAAAACTGATTGCTTACAAGCCCACGAGAAACTGTTAGGACATTATCTGTCTTGTTGTCATGTACCTGGTACCCACGGCTGGCAAGCATCCGTTTAAGTGGGCCAACAACGTTACGACGTAACGCACCTATTGTTTTCCCTGCCATTCCAAACTGTTCGCTGCGGAACGTTTCCGTTGCCCAAACAATGTATGAGAAAGACATGGCCACGGTCTTGCCGGCACGAACCGATCCGTCACAAATGATGGCATCCATATCGTGATGAGGGCTTTCAGGCATCCACCACGTTAGTACTTGGACCTGCTTATCAGAGAACGGCTTCCACTTAAATGGAGAAGGTTTAAGCTTCAGAGTTGCCATCTTTAGTCCACACCTCCGCAGCTCGTCCCCTCAATGCATCGATAAAGCCATCGTCCTCAACCTCATCAGGTTCAGCGCCGCCACGTTTGATCATCAGCTCGTGCTTCAGCATCTCGATTCGGACCCGCTTCTCTTCATCTTGAAGTCGCGCCTTCATTTCAATAGCCTTTAGTTTCTGGGTCTGTACACGGGTCAATGCTTCTTCAAGGGATATTATGTCGTCAATCTGGCGATAGGTCTTTTCCTCGACCTCCGATTCCACCAGTTCTGTTCGTGTGACAGGAATGGTTTTGGTCTTCCCTGACATCTCATCATGAACCGTCATGGCCTCTTTAATAGATTTGAGCTCATACAACACACGTCGTTCTCTTTCAGTCAGGCCATCAGTCAAACGTTTGATTCGAAGCAACATTCGACGTTCGCGGATCTCAAATTTCATGATGGCTTCATCAGCCTGCAGAATCGGATCAGTATCAATCAGATAGATGAGATCCAGCTCGTCCTCTTCCAAGGCGTCAAGCCAAATGGTTTCATATTCACCTGTCGTTACGGCTTTCTTGTTCCCATATGGTCCACCGTTGCCGCCTTTGTTCCCGACAGCACGTTTATTCCCCGGCGGTGCTCCCCCACGATTCCCAACAGCGTTCTTGTTACCTTTAGGTGGGCCCCTTCGTTTGGTAACGTTACTATTGGATTCATTGGTAACGTTACTATTCAATTCAGCCGCCCAACCATCCTGAGACTTCCACTTTCTAACCTGAGTCTCACCAATAGAAAGAGCTGCGGCGATGTCTTTTAGCTTCATCACCCCGCCGCTCTCCAGCCACATCAGTTTTGCCTTGTCCCGTTCAGGACTTCTCTCTCTGGCCATCTACATTCATCACCACCCCCAACAATCCTTGTCTGAATTACAGATCATCCTGCTGAAGCTTAATATCCAATTCGATGAGGCGTTCCAGATCCTGAACGGTCTGCATCTTTATATGTCCAGCCTGCAGGTCTTTCACCCACTGGGCAATGGCAGCCTTAACGATTTTGCGGTACTGCTCCTTGGATTCCAGAATCCCTTCCATCACCGCGAGCTCGTGCTGCAATAAATCTTCATCTTTTGTTCTCATGTGGTTCCCTCGGCTTTCCTGTATGATGGAATGCGAGATAGCGGATGTCTGCATAAATGCCGCGCGCGGCGGGCCGCTATCTCAGCCGGGGGATACCCTGGGTGATCAGGGAGACGTTCGAGCGTCTCCCTTTTTATTTGGGATAAGGTTTGTGCAATGGCATGATCTTGCGCCGCATCTTCTTGTTAAGCGGCATCAGGTACTTGTGTTTGCCTTCCGTGCGGTACAATTCGGCATTGGCATCAAGATTGTTCCTGATCCAATCGATCCGTTGACTGCCGGTACCGTACTTGGAATGAATCGATTTGGGATGAACCTTCTTCCCTTTAATGATGAAATAATGTTCACCATCTGTTTTACCCTCATAAATCCAGTTGGTCGCCTGATAAATCCCACCGTGATGCTTCTGTTCAACATCGGCATAACTGACGATCAACTCCACGTTGGGGGACTGGTCCTTCAAGAATCGAATTGCTTTGGCAAGGATCTCCGAAACAAACGACTTGTGTTTGGTCAATGCAACCCGTGTGAGCTCACAGCATTCACGTTGGGTCAGGCCGTAAGGAGACCCGATATTCTGAGTTGCCCCACGGCTGAATATAACAACACCGATAAACTGGCCATCTTCCCACGCCCCCACCTTCACCGATTTCCCTGCGGGCAAGCTCCGACTGTAGTGGAAGTTCTCGCAAGCAAACTTTGCGGCTGCATGTGTGGCCCAATCCACCTTTAAATCAATCATGTTCAAATTCCTCCCCGCAGTGCGGACAAGTCACAAGCTTTGAACTCAATACCCCCAAATCCCCTTGGTCTTCGGAAGTCCCTGCTTCAAAATTCGGGATCTCAATATCCCCAAGCATTTGTTTCAAGTCCACATCATCAAACCCGGACAAGGAAATGTCCACCCCGTCCTGTTGCAGTTCAACAAGCAACTGCGATAGAGCATCTTCATCCCAGTCGCCTGATACTTTGTTCAAAGCAATGTTCAGGAGCCGTTCCTGCTGATCGTCCAGATCCACAACAGAAACCTGCAGCTCAGTATGGCCATGCTCATTGACCAGGATCTTATACCGTTGATGGCCACCGACCATGTTCCCGGTGCGTTCATTCCAGACAATCGGCTCCACGTAACCGAATTCCTCGATGCTACGCTTCAGCTTTTCATACTCTGGATCTCCTGGCTGAAGGTCCACTCGGGGGTTATATGCTGCTGCATTAATCTGATCGATTGGCACGATTCTGATGTTCATCTTCATCACCTCGAAAATTTTTAGTAATTAAGTGCGCACCTAACGCGATGGATATAACGACTCTTATAGTGAGAGGGTCAAAATGTTGTCTCAGAGAATTCACCCTCAGGACACCCCAACTATTTGATACCAAGCAGCGATAGTTACTCCAGCTAGACACAGAGAAAGGAGTGAATGCAAATGACTACAGCCGCCGTGCTGTTCCTCGCCATCTTTATCATCGGGTTGAATCACAAGAAGTAATCCATCTCAACAAACGAAAGGAGGCCCCGCCATAATGCAACGAGAACCCCCTAATTGAGTTGAGTTGGTTTCCACGTTTGGGTGACCATCAGATTCGTTCATACGCTCACTCAGATGCTGTTCTCCGCTCGTCTATGGAATGATTCCTGTAAACGGACATTCTCATATAAACAGGCTCAGAACAGCGCACATTCAATCATATGAGAGCAAAAGAAAAAGCACCCCGAAGGATGCCTTGCTGCTTATTTGCTAAAGTAGAATTTCCACAAGTGCTGTCCACTCATATGCTCAAAGCAGCCAACAGCTAAAATCAAATCAGCCGTGTGATCATCGAACTTAAACTTAATTGGCCCTTTAAGCCTTCCTCCAGAGATTTCGAATTCATCCACCTTGAATTCAACTTGGGCATCAAAGCTATCAATGACTGCATTAGTGTGGATGCGAGTGACTTCAACTTTTGCATGCTTCAATAATTCGAACCTTGGTAGTACGAAGAATTGAAATCTAATCATTTCATTTACTCGTGCCTTAATCATGGTAATCATCGACATCGACAATGAATTTTTTCGTGGATCTACTAAATCACCACGATAAATTCCTCCATCGACTACAGTAACCACACCATCGAATTTCCTTCCTTGCTCAGCATCCAGTCCTTGGATTGTTGCCGCGTACCCTCCTTCTACTTCAACAATATTGATTACTTGCAATTCATGACGAACATTCATGTTCTATCTCTCCTTTAGTTTGATAGAACTATCTCAACCTTTACTTTTTCAGATGTCAACAACTATTTCACACATTTTGGTCTACTACAGAACTGTTTCACTCCATCCCATTTACCCCATACGCAACCTTTGCACTTCTCTGGCTGCTCTCTGGGTCGGATCCGTCTCTTCTTCCTTCGTCTACTGACCACTTCAATTCCTCCAATGAAAAAAAGCCGATCCAGTGAAGGAACGACTTTGGCTTTGATATGTACGATTTTGGCTATTTGAATTACGGTTTCTGTCTATAAAATGACGGTTTTGGCGATTCATATGACGCTTTAAAAGAATGGCGTCCGTACCGTCCGCAGCAAATGCGCTGCGCTCTTTGCTTTAAAAGCATACGTACTTTGTTACTATAGAGGAAGAACAAGACCATTTTACTGATGATGCGAAATCTGGGTCAAGAATCATAAAACGGGTGAGCCCTGATCATGCAGAACTAACCCGTCGATTCCTCTTATTTCCTCGCTAAATCACATTTACTCTAAAATGTTCTCGGCAACCAAGATTTGAAGTGCTCTCCATAGAAATGAAACGAGCAGCTCCCCATCCTCTGATTCAATTACCTTCCGATCATCAAAGATCAATAACCAGCTGCCTTTCATATCTCGAAGATCAACTGACTGGTGAACACCAAGTATCTGAATTAATGTTCCTGCTGAGAATAATGGTAATGTTTCATCCACATTGATTGTTTTACCGTCGTTATAGTAAAGCACTGATCTATTTTCTGGATCAACATTTTCAATGATATGGACTTTATTCGGATCACTCTTTATAAAAAAGAAGTCTCCGGCACTAGGATCATAGCCTATCTCTGAAAGAACGTGGTTCAATGTTTCCGGTTCAAGGCTGCTTATCTCTTCAACAGTCGTAATGTCGCGCTTGTACTTCATTCTGGCATCTCTCCCTTGGTGTGATATGTCTTAATTCGACACCAGGGAGAAATTACCTTCATGCAGATCACCGTTTACTGTCTATCCTCATTCTTTCTGCTAAAATGGAGTTTGCGCACACCATTTCAAAAAGAGAGGAAGTTTTAGATGTATAATGCGGAAGATTTTTTGCCTAAGAGGAAAAATGATCTTATTGGTGATATTGCTCTTGCATCCCTGAGAGACCCTAAACTGGCAGATAATCAATACGATATCCTGATGGCCCAAATTAAAGCATTTGAAGATGAATTGAATGAGAGTGAAGAGATAGCTATACAACTCGCATCATTCGGTCAATCCGTTTTAATGAATGTCACAGAAATCGGATTTCATAATCCATCCTTGATGTTCTTCTATGGGCACGTTAACGGTCAATGGTCTCAATTGGTGCAGCATGTCAGTCAATTAAGTTTCTTGATTACAGTTGTCCCAAAATCAGACCCTAATCGTCCAGCACGAAGAATTGGATTCATTCCTGAATCCGAGACTCCGCACGAGGATTAATTGGAACCTTCTTATTAATCATTTGTTTATTGTATGAATTGATTGCAGTGGAAATGGCGTTATTTAATATTTCATAATAAAGTTCTTTAGTTTCTGGCTCCTGAAGTTTTTGGACAAACTTCTCAAGGCTCTCTGCAGCTCCCTCATGCGGAGCAATATTGATATTTATCATTATTGGTGTTTTTTGATCCGTAGCCGTCGTTCCCGCGGCGGCTTTCAAATCCAAACCACAGACTTTGCAAAAGTTATCGGTTAGGGCAACTTCGTTGTTATCACATCGTGAACACTGATCCATCAGTTTACTCCTCCCTCCAAAGTAAAACTTTCCTTGCTACCGCATCATGCCGAGTACTGTCTCAACATGATCATCTCGTTAAAACCAACGGAATGATTACACCCTTGGTGGCCAGTTCCAATGTCCAGGTTTCGGAACCTCGGAGAACGGTACGTCTCTGTTAAAGTGGAAGCCTGTCGGATTAAGAACTGTCATATGCACAATGCCTGTATCCTCATTAACAACCTCAGTAATGATCGCTGCGCTCGGTTCACTTTTATACTCGCCGCCTGGGGTACCATAGCGTTGATAATGTACTGTACGTCCGATTGATGGTTTCATATGTGAATCCCTCCAGTTATTTAATGTTGACCACGCGCTGCATGTGCTGTGCCGTGCGGCTTACTGGTCGTATATTGATTGGAATAGAAAAAGACGAGAAGAGGAACGCCCCAGTCATATGCCGCGTTTTGCGGCTGTGCGTTTCATTCTCGCCCGATTTCCACATTACAAATATACCAGGGAAAAATGGTCAAGTGGTGTTCATAATACCTCTAAATTCACCGCTTTCCCCCACTTTGTCGTCAGAATTGTTGCTTGATGTAATCATAGAATCCAGTTAGCTTTAACGAGTTAGCAATAGACTTGATTCCGGCCTCGATGCGGCGGTCCACGGTACTGGCTGCCACACCTTTTCTCATAAAGAGAATTGTCTCCTTACGGGAGAATCCCTTAATGAAGCGAATATCAATTGCTTCCCGTTCTTCTGGATCCAGGATCTGTTTGTGAGCTCTTTCAATAAGAGCAGTGAAGATCTTATACTGCGAGTAGACCCATTGCTGTTTCTCTTGCAAGATTACCGCGTTCGCAGTCTTATCAGCGTGCAAATCTTCCTGATCGATACGTCGAGCTACTTCACCATCAACTGCAACCTGCGCCATTTCCTTTTGATGATTTTCAAAATCCTCCATGAACAAGCACATCATTTTATATTTATCGAGGTAGAATTCCGCTTGTTGGATCTCCTCTTTAGATGCCTTTGCAAAGAGTTCTGTTTGTTCCCAAAGTCCTCCCCATACCATAGCCATTCCCCTCATTCCCCTTTATCCTGTATAATGTCAAGAGGAATGAGGAAATATCAACCATCCTATCCCCCGCCTGGCCGCCAAGCTCGCGGGGGATATTTGTTATTCCGGAATGACTTTACTGCAGAACTGATCCCACTCCGCTTCACAGTCTTCAGCACTCCATCCACTTACCAGTTCTTCCGGATAACCGTATTCCAAAAGCAATGCTCTATGATCTCTTTGCAAACCTACCATTCACCTCCGCGTCTGCTGTACTTCTGGCTGCCGTTTAATTGCCTTGGTGCCGTTACACTCTTTGGTCCTTTGCTGGGACGTTCTGGTGGATGCTCAGCCCCAATTGCCTTCAGGTGTTGTTCTATCCGTTCCTTTGTCCACGTTTCCGTCTTCACGCTTCTGTAATCCATCAGCAGATCCTCCCCGTTTGAATACTTTCTTGCAGGTCAATCAGCAAAGCAGCTATTTCCGAATCATGTTGGTGATCGTTACCCTTTTCTTTAATCCATTTCAGGATGCCCGCCTGAGTCACAACCTTTGGTTGTTTACCTTTCTTCGTCAATGCCAAGGTACGAACACCACTAGATGACTGGGTTAAGTAACCCTTACGTATAAGTGAATTGACATGTGTATGAACAGTAGATGCTGAAGCCAGCATGATCCCTTCGGCAATTTCACGAATCGTTGGGCTGTACCCTTTCTCTTCGATGAATAACCTGACAAAATCATAGACATCCTGCTGCCGGCGCCGTAGTGGCTTTTCCAATGTTGTTTTTGTTGTCATCCTCGATCCCTCCAGGCTTGGATATCTCTTTTGACTTGTTCCACTGTTGCGATACCGTTTTTCAGTAAATACACTCGACTCTCGTAAGATTCAAATGTACGAAGGTGCATTGTCTCATGTCCTTCAAGATCATATAGAAGATTGATTTCGTCTTCTTTAAAACCCTGATCAACAAGAAACTGGTTATTTTTTCGCCGGACAGACTCCACAAAATTTAGTGCTTTTTGTATCTCATTTTGCGTTGGGGAGAATGTCTGTCTAAAGTTAATCAACATGGCAGTTTTTCATTAGATAAATCTAATAGATGTGGATTTTCATATATGTTGCCGATCACTTTAGTTCGATAACCCGCCACTTGCTTATAGGCTTTAACTACCTTTGTTTCATCAGTGTCCATTGAATAATGCAACGGATTCCTCAAACAGACTCCCCGAGAGGTTATGACCACCTCACCAATATGGTGACCGTCATACGATCCCTCTGTTCCTTCATGAACATTGCCGAATGAGACATGATACGTTTGTTCAGCAATATCCCTTTCATATATTGATGTTCCTGTTTGGTCCTTAACTCCAGTTGGCCACATCAATTCGAAATCACTCAGCCGGAGACGATGAAACCCTCTGCCTTCCATCTCCATGTACACGCCGATTACTTTCGTTTCAAAGTTGATGCTTTCTACGTGTTTTGGTTGGATCATGATGCTTAACGGTTTGTACCATGCTCGTGGTGCTTTTAATTCATTCATTCTGTTTCCCCCTCTCCTTCCTGACTCACTGCCAGTGCTTCACGCGCAATCGATATGGCATCAGTCCCTCTCCAATAAAGGTCGGTATGAATACCTGCTTTCACATGTGATATCTGGCTTAATGCATCTTTATAGCGTTTGTTTTCCTGCAGGAGCCGATCACGTTCAACAACTGCATGTTCCCAAGCTTCCATAATTTCGTCATAATGATCGTCAAACTCAGTCGTCAGCGGTGTACAACTCTCGTTCGGTCTTGCGAACAATACCAAATCCTCCTCTGCCCACAACAACTGTCCTCCACTTGGTAAATCAAAAATCTTATATCCGTTCACATCTCGTTTAATGCTCATGACTGTTCTTCCTCCCTTATATCGTTCAATTTCCATTCAAATAATTTTGCGAACAGGGTCATTCTCCGGTTCCAAGAATCGGCGGGCATGTCTTTCAACGAATCGTAGACAACCCGGTAATCAATTAGCGTACCCACGTGAAACCCTGGTACCGATCTTCGATCAGGTAAGCCCGGCCACGCGGTATGCGGATACCTGCTTCCACCCGTAATTTACCGAATTCCGTCTCAACCGATCCTTGTTCCACCAGTTCCGTACCAGCAGCCGCAACCATTTTGATTTTGTCGATATTGCAGCCGCTCTTGATCAGCGGGGCAAGTGCGCGATCGATCAACCGAATCGCCTTTGGTGAGATGGCCATCATACAATCTCTCCTTTATACCAGTTAGGCTGCTTCAGGATCTCATTGGCTTTAAGTAGCAGATCCTTATCAAACCATCCGAAGTGACATTCGTTGACGGGAATGCTCAATTTATAGGCGAGAATGCTATATGCCTGGCGACGTCTGACCTTCTTTCCCTTCCACGCCGGGTCAAACAGGGTATGACATTGCTTTTTCAGCTGCCGCAGTTCTTTGTTGGCCAAGCGACCCAAAGGGATATCCGTCCCAGTGTGGACGCCCACATAAGCGTCACAGCCGGTGCATTTATACACCCGGCCATTTCCATACTCCTTGCCGTAAATCACAGCGTTGCTGGTATAGATAACGTCACTACTGCAGTAAGAGCAAGTGACGGGAATTGGATAGCCGGCGATTCTCATTTTTTCTTACGCCTCCGATCTGATCGAATTCTTTTTTGTTACAAGACTTTCAACCAGTGGTGATTCTACTTCCAAAGCGTAAAACTTAGCAGGACAATAATGTTTGTATTCCTTATTCCAACCAACAGTGATTTCCTTGCCAATTGGGTGTTCAATCCCAGCGATATTCTTATCCACTCGTACTATCCAACCTAGCCAATTAGGGGATTTTCCTTTTTCGTCATGTAATATAGTTACAATGGCCCCATTGAAGGGTTCCTCGATAAGAATGTACTGTTTTCCTACTTCGATTTGATTCGCTTCAAGTTCCATTTAAATGCTCCCTTCGTAAAATTTAAGATCATATGTTCCGTTCCATGGGTGTAAGTAGTTACCCCGGCCAGCATTCGACCGGGGGTGCTGCAATATGAAAGTTGCTTAGACAGCTACGCCATCCTGGATCATTTTAGTGACACGCTTTTTGTATGCGCCGTATTTGGAACTGATCTGGCCGCTTGGAACATTGATCTCTTTGGAGATCTCCATCCACGTCTTACCCTCGTTCCGTTGTTGTAGTAGTGTAGGGAAATCCGCAGGAGCATCAGCGAGTTTGATGTCATCGAAGATTGGACGTTGGGAAAGAATGAACTTTTCAAGTTGTTCCTTATCGATCTCAGTTGCCACAACCTCTTTATCACCTGCAGGCAGCTGTTGTTCACCTTCTGAATCTTCAGAAGAGAAGTCCATTTCCTTTGATCCGGACTGATCAGCCCCGTCTTCGTTTATCCAGGCAGGAGTGCTGTCATCGTCGCCGTATGGATCGTTCGGATCGTTACCCGAATCATCGTCTCCTGTTGGTGGAACAGTTGGCTGACCGTCACCATCATCCGTTTCTTGACCGTCTCCAGTTGGTTGTTCTTGATCCATCGGCGGCTCAGCTGGTCCAAATAACTGAGCTTGATTCTCGTCATGCTCAGGTTCAGAACCCGGCTTTTCGATCTGTGTCACTACACCGGATGAATCAGTTGTTACGCGTCGGCCGCCATTCCAAGTGTTGTACATTGGATCGCGATCATCCTCGTCTTCGAAGTCGAACGCAGCCTGCGGATCTCCCAGATGAACCATAACGTCTTGCCCTTGGCTGTTGCTCAAGAATTCCAGGAATGGAACAGCCGATTTCAATGGGATTAGCAATTTCACCTCAACGTCAGAACCAATTTTGATACCCTTTGCTACCTCTGCTGTAAATTTCGCGAATTCAATTGTCATGATTATGCAACTCCTTTGATATGTTTTTGGTAGTACGCCCAGCACAATGCCAAAGCGTCGGAAGGGTCAAACAGCCGCTGCTGTATATCGCCTATTTTGTATTTACCTTTTGGATCATTTCTCTTGTAGTAAACGGGAATAGCAATTTCATCAAAATCAAGATCGAACAACATCTGCATCTCAACAGCAACTGTTTCTTTATCCGCGTTGCCTTTTCCGGTGAACATCTTTAGTTCAGAGGGACGTATTTCAGCAAAACGTACACGATTGTGAAGCGCAGCCAAGGTAACCATAGAATACGCACCAACCAAAGCAACAACGGTTTTGGCATTTTTAAAATGTACGGGACGTTCCATAATCACCACATCAGGCTTATGGAATTGAATCATGTCATAAGTATCTTGGTAAATGGTGTTCAAGACTTTAGGCATCTGTATTTTGGAATAGTCCTTTAAACCGAAATCGATTGGTTTGCCCTTCGTCATAGTCGCCCATCCTGCATAATTGGTCCCATGATCGATCCCCATGATTTTCATCGTCTAGCACGCTTCCTTTCCTTGCGCCGCTGATTCGCCGGCAACATTGTCCGTCTAATGACAAACACCTCGGCCAGCTTACGGCCCTTATCGTCGCGTACGGCGTAACTCAAGTGCGTTTGGTGCTGCGAATCAATGAGCTTTGGCATGTGGCACCTCTACCCCGGCAATTTTCCCAAACTCAGCAATCCCCTCCAGGAGCTCAGTTTGAGAAATCCCCGCAAATTCGGAATTCAGTTCGTCATGATCGGGGACTTGTCCAGTCCGCATGAACCGATGCCGCATGTACTCTGATACGGACCATCTGTTAAAGGAGCCGTTCATCAGGCACCACGCCGGATTGTTCGGGATTTTCCGGAATGCCGATGAATGATCACCATCATGCTGGGCATATCCCTTTCTACGAGCCAGTTTTCCATATTTAATCCGTTAGCCTTGATCTCCATCTTTTGCCGCTTTGTCGGCCGTTTCCCCTGTTTCATGTCAATTCCTCCTTATGCATATTTGCGTTGTTCAATATCTTTAGGCGGCAGCTGTGGCGGCGTCGGCCCGAATGCATCATTGTGTGTTCGCTCATAGTTCACGAACTTGTTGAACTGCTTCAGGAACACCAGCTCCACGGTACCAACAGGGCCGTTACGCTGCTTACCGATGATAATCTCGATGATGTTCTTCTTCTCAGACTCTTGGTTGTAGTAGTCATCCCGGTACAGGAATGCAACGATGTCAGCATCTTGCTCAATCGAACCGGATTCCCGTAAGTCGGACATCATCGGACGTTTGTCCTGGCGTTGCTCTACTGCTCGGCTGAGCTGGGATAATGCGATTACTGGCACATTCAATTCACGCGCTAAGTGCTTCAAAGTCCGGCTAATCATAGACACTTCCTGTTGGCGGTTCTCGCTAGCTTTACCGCGTCCTCCAGCGACTTCAATCAGCTGCAGGTAATCGATCATGATTAGGGCCAACCCCTTCTCTTTTTTCAAACGTCGGCATTTGGAACATATGTCCTGGATGGTAATCCCTGCTGAATCATCCACGTATATATTGGTTTGAGCCAATTCTCCAACAGCTTGGGTCATTTTGATCCAGTCCTCATCTTCCATTTCGCCCATCTTCATGGATGTAGCTTCGATGTTGCCCTCTGAGCTAACCATCCGTTGTGCGAATTGGCCTGCAGACATTTCTAAGCTGAACACCGCTACCGCATCATTTGTGTTCTTTGCAACGTTTTGAGTAACGTTCAAGGCGAAGGCAGTTTTCCCGACCGATGGCCGAGCGGCAACGATGATCAAATCACTGCGTTGAAGCCCACCTGTGATGCTGTCTAGATCGATGAATCCAGTCTTTATCCCGTTAACAATGCCATTCTTGACGTTATAAGCACGGGTTTCAACATCATCGACAAGCTGCATCATAATGTCTTTGATTGGCTTGAAATCCTGCTTCGGTGCAGCTCTATCAGCTATCTTGGCTTGTGCTTGTTGAGCGCCGGCCAGTAATTGAGCAACCCCAGTACCAGAGGAAGCTTGTTGAATCTGCAGAAGACTGGTCTGGATGAATTCTCTACGGATCGCCATGTCTTGTAACTGCTCAAAGTAATATCCGACATTAGCCGTCGTTGGGACACTATGTGCAAGTTTTGCAAGATAACTAACGCCACCTGTATCATCAAGCTCGCCTTTGTCTTTAAGCCTTCCTGTGACAGTAACAAGGTCAATCGGTTGTTGATCCTCGAACAATTCAGCAATGGCATCGTAGATCAAACGGTGACCTTTGCCGTAAAAAGCATCGGGAGTGAGTCTTTCCGCATGTTCCATCACTTCGCCAGGATTCAAGAGCATGGCGCCCAGCGCAGCTTGTTCAAACTCCATGCTGTGTGGCAATTCAGGAATCCCTAAGTTTTGCAAGTAAACCATCCTTCCAGCCCGGCGGCGGTAACGTTGCCTTTGCCCGGTTTGCTTCTCGTTGTCGCAAGTATGCTTGTGTTTCGTCTATTTCTCGTTGCCGAGCTTCTTGATCTCCCATGTTCCCGCGGATCTCAGCGATGTTCGGTGGCCATTTCCCTGTTCGGACATGTTCCTGCAGGTTTTGCCGAGCTGCTTCAAACGGGAAGTCATGAAGGTATTTCATGTGGCGATCTATGTTCTCTTCGCTCACGTCAAATTGTGGGTAGTTCTCTTTGATCTCGATCAACAGATCAAGCACTTCAGCTTTATCCACGCTTACGTTCCTCCTCCGCTCGCCGCCTTAAATCTGCCAGTTCCTGTTGCTGACGGCTTAACCTGCGCGGCTGGGTAGCCGCTGGCGATTGTACGTTTGAAACCAAAGCAGGTTTAAAAGGTTTCTGCTGTTCAGTAGCTTTATGATTTGCCCAAGCTTCTTCGATGCCCTCGACGTAGTACAAAAAGCTCTTGGGAAGCTTAAAGTCATCTCCCTCACGATTACGTTTTGCCTCAAGCAGGCTTGCCATAGTTCGGATGGTAAAAGGGTTAGGCGTACCTCCGGCGACCATCTTACCCATGGCTGAACGTTCTTTTTGAGAAACATTAAAATCTAACTTGTTATGCATTTGGCAGTAAGCATTCAATATTCCAATCATTCCATCATCTTCGGGAGGAACGGGATTCAAAATGTCATCCCATGAATCCGAATCATTAACAGTAGTAACAGTAGTAGTAGTAATATCTTTTAGATCGGACAGTTTTGTCTGATCACTACCCAAAATAAGTGTGTGATCGGACATTTCTGTCTGATCACTTGGCGACTGATCGGACAATATTGTCTTATCACCGTAATTGTGATCGGACATATTTGTCTGATCACTGACTTCATGATCGGACACTTTTGTCTGTTCACTTTCGACTGATCGGACATTTTTGTCTGATCTCTTTTTGGAGTTCCGAACCTTCAAGATCAGTCCTCTTGGTGCCCTGGTCACATTGATGTACTGATGTTGTTCAAGTGCATCCATCCATCTGCTGACGGTCTTATCGTTAACTCCGAAATAACCGGCTATCTCAGACAGCTTCATTGGCTTGCCGCCGAGGACAATGCCCCAGACAGTTTCCTCCTCCTCAATCTCCTTCGTAGTTGAACTGATGCACCAGAGGAAAAGCCATATCGCGTTGCCTATTCTTTTGTAGTGGTCTGGCTCCAAGATGCCGGAGTAGATCGGAAACGGGTAACTGCCTTCGGGCATACCGTTCATCCCCTCGTTGCGTTAATTGCATGTTTTTTCATCGCTTGTCTTCCAGGAGTACATGTGGGTACTTTGCTTTCTTAACAACCCAACCAGGATAACCTCTTTCGAAGTAAGCAACAGTTTCACGTTGAAAGGCTGCCTTGTCAGTATCGAATAACTTCCAGATCCTATCGCCCATCATGCTTCGTAATAATGGCTTGCCTGTCAGATCGTCCATCTTAATCACCTACCAGCTACATAAACCTGCTTCCCTGTCAGAGCTGCTATCTCTCGTTTAAATAGTTTTTCATCGCTGTTGTTGTCTGACAGGTGAAGCAAGTGAATCTCTTGCACACGCCGCATGTCGTTCGCTCTGATGAATTCCTTGACGTTCTCGAGCGAGAAGTGCGACCGGAGTAATCTATGTTTCATCACCGCCGGCACTCGGCCAGCGGCAATATTTTGATTGAGTATATTGATTGAATAATTGCACTCCACCATGATGTGGGTTAATCCAGTAAATCGGTGTTTGATGTAATAGGTATCTGTCGCAAACAGAAGCTTGTCCCCTGCTGTATTAGCCAGAAGGAAGCCCAGGGGCTCCGCTGCATCATGCTGAGTATCAAACGGCATTATCGACCAAGTACCGACGGTGATCGGCTGCAGGGCTTGCAGGAGTCTCACACGATGGCCATCGATACGTAATGCATCAGCGGTGCCTGCACTGGTGTAAATGTCTACCCCTGCGCGGATCAGATCCTTAACGGCTGCCGTATGGTCGCCATGCTCGTGGCTTACAAGACATCCTGCAAGTGATGATATCTGAAAGGCCAGCCCTCGCTGAATCTCCTTGTAGCGTAGCCCTGCATCAAGCAGCAGGGGCGTGTGGCCATCCGTAATCCGGTAGGCATTGCCCGCGCTGCTGGAGCCAAGGGAAGTAATCTCAATCATCAGAAACCTGGTCCATTACCGTCAGATGAACCCTCATCCCCGAATTCCATCTCACGTTGTTCCTCTTGCTGCTCGTGTTCGTTCGAAAGCTCGTTTTCCTCCGCATATTGTCCAGACGGTGGTGAAATATCAATTGGTTCTGTATTGGCATGCTCAGCAATTTCTCGTTGAACTTCAACATAGGATTCATCTGTTGCCTCGGTGTATGACAACTCAACAAGTGCATTCCCGAAGTCTTTCGGGATTTTCTTTACAACGTTATTGCGCATCTTCCGGATAATCATGGACTCACGGCTCTGTGGTTCGGTCCATGCAGGGCTGATGTATTGCCGAAGCTCAGGATCATCCAATGCACCAAGTCCCAATGACTTTGCCTTCTGAAGGATTTCAGACTTCTTCGCAGCAATTTGTTTCCGTTCATCAGCAGTTGCTTTAAAACGATCTGCACACACACCGAATGTTTCATTCATCATGTTATTGTTCATGTGAGCAATGAGGTTGCGAGCTACATCGTCACGCTCGGCAATGTGAAATTCGACTGTTCCGTCTTTCTTCATGATCGGGTACACGATTTTTACAACGTCACCCTTACCCTTCGGGATCCAAGTCGGCGGAACAACATCGAACCCAGTGTATTGCGGATATGTGAAATCATCCCCCTCACGGACAAGCCAGAACTGGCCAACCTTTTTCACATCGCGTCCGAATCGGGCGAGAATGGCATCATTGCCATCCCCCTCGATCCCCATCTCAATGGATTTTTTCCAAACATCCTGGCCACCCACTTTTACTTTCGTGTTGCGTACCTGGAAGTAAACTTCTCTTGGACTCGCTGCAGCATTAAGTTTTAGTGAAGCGGTTTGTAGCAGGATTTGTGTAATGTTGCTTTTATCGAGCTGATCATCGTTCCAACTAATGCCTTTTGCATCTAAAGCGCCATTGATTGATGAAATAGCGTTCAAGACGCAAGATTTCGCATATTCGTCCATTTTGATGCCATTCCCAGTGAGCTGTCGCTCAATCATAGGGAAGTAGTTATCATTTACCTTGGTAAGTGTTGTTGAATAGTCGCTCATTTAGATCGCCTCCTGGATGTCGTTATGCTCCAAACGGAGCTTCTTGTCGCCTTCAGATACCACCAAGCGAATCACTTGGGCATCCGTATCAATCAGTTGCGTTACGGCCTCAGCGTTATCCACGAAGATCGGTGCTGAGAATCCGTAATGCTCACCAAGCGTGTTGATGATGTCAAGCCCTACATTGATTCGAGCAGCGTTGTTCAGACCGCCTTCATAAGGGACACCGTTGTACATCGTCTTGCAGACATCCTTCAGGCCGCCATTGACTTGTTCTTCGAACAATCGGAACCGGGCATGCTTGAATTTTCGATTGATCTTGGATTCCAGCATGGAAACTTTGGCCCGTGTAAACTCTTCCGTGAGGAACAGTTCATGTTCAAGGCGTTCATATTCAGCAGCAAGCTTTTTCTGTTGCTCTGCTAGCTCAGCGATACGTTTTTCCGTAGCCGCTACTGTCGCCAGCTGCGCTTTGTCTGCTTCCAGCTCGTCTACCTGACTACGAAGCAATCTAATCTCTGCCTGCGCTTTACCGATAGCATCAGCAGCTGAAGAACGAAGCTGCTCGATCTCAGCGCGGACATATTCGGCTTCCTTTTGCTTGGCTTGGTATTCGGCATCTTCTGCTGGGTCTGAAACTTCTGATTGCAGGCTTTGCAATGTTTCTTCTGCTGCAGTAACTTCCCTTTGCTTTGTGGTCAACTGCTCTTGGAGATTTTTCAAGCTTTCTTCTATATCAAACATGGAGTGTTTGAGCTTTCTGACCTCTTCAGCAGCAGCCTTTCCATCAGCACTAATTCCCTCGAGGCGTCTCGATTTATCCAGGTTGAAAGCTTCCAACGCTTTATCTTGCGCTGCCTGTACTTGGTCTTCAGGAAGGACTTGTCCACATGTAGGGCAGTTGGCATCATGCTGATGCTCGTGCACTGGATATTGGAGACTATCCAGAGTGGTCCACTCTTCTCGGAGCCGAGTTACTTGGCTTTCCGAACGGATGATATGCCGCTTTAACTGTTCTACCTCTCTCTGTCCTCCAGCGATCTTGGATTGTAGCTCAGATGCTTCGCTTTTCAGATGCATAACACGTCCACGTTGCTCAGTTACTGCTTGTAAGCTATCAGCCTGGACACGATGCTTAATGTCTGTCAGTTCTGCACTGATCTCACGCAAGCGGATCTCCTTTGAAGAAAGCTCTCCGCCTGATTGAATCCGTTGAAGTTCAGCCGTCTTGGCGTCCACTCTTCCGCGCATCGTATCAATGTCTTCCTGCAGTAGTTCAGGATCCAGATCGGATACATCCGGCATGCTGCGACGGGCTTCATCGATACGAACCGGAATCTTATCCAGCTCCTTATTGATTTCAGTACGGCGAGCTGCGATAACTTTGCGATGATCTTCTAGGTTTCGATCCCCCAGGATGTCGGCCAACGGTGCCAGTTGCTTATTGCCTGCAATGATTTCGGCATCCGTCATTTCCCCACACACTTCCAGAAGCACTTTACGGCGGGCATCCGGTTTAAGAATCTCATTAAAGTAAGAAGGGCTTGTAAGCAGTTTGAAAATGTCCTCACTGATCAGCCCATCAACTTCGGCTTTGTACTGCCCTTGCTTAACTGGTACGCCATCTACGTAATAATCAGTGGTGTGCCCATTGGATTCGGCAACTGCAGATCCGCGTTTCTTTGTAAACTTCTCGTAGTAGACCTTCTTGAAGGAACGCCGACGACGATCAACCATCAGAACCGCTTCGACTTCGTGTTCAATTCCGCGTTCAGCAACTTTCCCGGCTTCATCCAAACCTTTGATTTCAAAGTCCGTCCGATTCTGGCTGTCTTTACCGAACAACGTCCATACAAATCCATCGAACAGCGTTGTTTTGCCTGTGGCATTGTCGCCAAACACGGACACGCTATCGCTGCCAGTCTCAAGTACAAAATCCCGAATACCCTTAAAGTTACGAAGGGTCAGGGATACAAGGATTATCTCTTTCATACCGCTGCACGCTCCTTTGATTTGAAGTGTTGGCTGATCGCTTCAGCCACCGCCGCAAGTTGATCGTCATCGGCCATCAGTTCAACAGAACCGAATGAACCGGAAACGGTAAGGATTGCAGGTGTATAATGCATTGCTGGTTTAACAACAGCGTCAATTGATTGAGCCGTTAAATTGGCAGTAAAAGCAGTGGTTTGCATAATGTCCTCCTTGTTTGGCACGGCCACCCATGGTAAGATGACCGTGTATCCATATTTAGTTTTGAAAGATCAGGATGACCGCCTAGCCCGCGGTCATTTTTCGTTTTCTGGAGCTGGACCATCTTCTGCGATCGTCTTCCAGTCGAGAATTACAGGTGCGTTTTCTACACTCGTAATCAGATGGCCATTTTGATCAAGCACATAATATTCCGAATGAATATGGTCTTCGAATTCTGAACCAACTTGCTTAATTTCGATAATTTCTTGCCCGTCGGTCTCACTACCCACTTCAAACACCCGAGTGGGATTGCTGACTACAGTCAGCCGATGAATGATTTGCAATGTATGTCCTCCCTTCCTATGTATTGCGGTTTCCCGCGACCATCGCCCCAAAGGGCTAGGTTTCGTCCGCACCGCTGCGGACTCTTCAGGCGGTAATTTGATCTATTGCTTCAATTGCTTGTATCTTGAACTCCAACGGCAGCTCCTGCAGACTCAACTTTGCATTTTCCCAACTGATATAAATGTCCAACCGTTCCGAACGATACGTATCTATGCCAGATTCTGAAGCTGGCACTTTGTTGCTTGCTCTCAATGCCAGTGTTGTCTCTACATAGTTATCAATGATCTTGCGTGCCATTTGTTCACTCATACCGATTCCCCCTTGCGTTTTGGCTCAGGAGAGGATAAAATAGGCAACACGAAAGACTTTACCCAAGTCTTGTAACCAAGTGTCCGCCCTGCCAGGCGGGCATTTTTCATTTCTGCCTCTGCGAATCGAATCATTCGGTTCAGGTATTCCTCAGCGCTTCTCATCTTTCCAGGCAACATTCTTTCAGGCTGCTTCTTAATTAGCTTCAGGTTATGCTTTGAATTTCTGCCAGCTTGCAATGCTTCTTTCACCAACTCTTCACGTGACATTCAACCAACCTCATTTCATGTATTTTTTTGCCTTCAGATCAGCTCGATGTTCTTTCCAGGTAGCGAACCAACTGAAGGAATATTCCTTACATAAAACCGCTGCAAAATGTGTTAATGCAGTGATTGCCTCGACTGTTTCCATTAGCAGCCGCTTCATGACTTGCCTATCTGCTTCGGTAAGCTGATCTGCCGTCTTGCTGATCGGTGCTTCAGATGTCAATTCAAGGACTTCCTTCATTTCCTCAACAGTTTTAAAAAGTACCGATGCTCTATGTAAATCCACATTGTCCAGCCAGGGCGAGATCGCACCGCCAGTTACTTCTTCCTGTGCAGCCAAGTACAACCTCGGCTCATCGAATGCGACCGCCGCCTGCATGGCTAAACCTTTCGGTGCTGCTCGCGTTCCCTTCTCAACCTTTGCAATCGATGAACGATCAAGCAGCACCTTTTCAGAAAATTGCTCTTGCGTTAACCCTCGTTCCTTGCGGTATTCATGAAGCACGTCTCCTATTGACAATAAAATCGTCTCCTCTCGTTTATTGGAGAGGGTATTGGGACAAACTGACTCACAACCTGAGTTGTTATGTGACATTTCCAAGGGGTAAAATTGGGTCATGAGTTGTTCCCAAATCCCCTCATCGCCCGCCAGCAACCGGTACAGCTCGGCGGGTTTCTTGTATCTTGCGAATTTGCGCTTCAGCCTCACGTTTTAGAGACTTGAGCTCGCGTTGTGATATAAGATGTGGGTTTTTGCACTGTATTTCACGTGATAACGTAAAATCAATTGCCTGATCGATCGTCATGTCCTTGAGACCGACACGGGTGACAATTCCAGCGATACAACATGCTCTGGATGTAGGCTTGATCCATTGAAATCTCATGAGTTCACCTCACTTGGCTGACTTTTTAGAATTAAGTTTTTCTTTGTTTGCTTTGATCTCCCGACATGCTCTTTCGAGCAATTCCCGGTCGAAGATTCCAGTATCAATAACGACTTTGTTTGTGATAGGCTGCGCAACTTCTTTCATTAGCTCGCTCCTTTCTCAGAATCGCCTTTGTAACACTCTTGAGACACTTGGATTAAAAAAAATAGCTCTTCAAACTTCTTATTTGGGAACTTAGTAAGGATTTTAGTCATTACATCCTGACCCAGTGAAAACCTTGAATCGTTTGTTGGAAGCTTTGCCCTCCATAGAGATGCCCTTGAAGTTTCAATATAATCTGCAAACTTTTCATCTGTCATTTGCAGGTCATCTTGTAGTTTCTGGAGCACTCCAGGCAGAGGAGCGATTCTCATTTATGCCACCTCATTTCTGTTTCACGCTTGTTACAAATCAAATATATCACATCTGTATCACGTATGCAACAATATATTTCACTCTTGAAACACTATTTCGTTTCATGTGTGAAACACATTCTGTTAGAATTAAGGTCGGGTGATTAAATGGACTTAAAAGAATTTGGTGTTTACTTCGCAAAAATACGTGAGCGGAGTGGTTATAGAAGTCAAAGGGAATTAGCGGAAAAATCAGGGGTTAGCCATTCTACAATCAATAGAATAGAATCTGGTTCTCACAAAGTATCAACAGAAAATCTGAAAATTTTAGCTCCCCATTTAAAGGAAGTAACTTATGAGGATTTGCTGCATGCATTGGGATATATAGATAACGGGGCAACTGCCGAAAATACCGGAGTTGAAACAACGATTCGCATGCTTGAAAAAGAAGCCCATGAATTAGGGCTTTCGATTTCTGACCCCCAGTTCATTGAAATGGTCAAGGACAGCATCAAGTTGATCAAGATTGCACGCGGAAAGGATCTTAATAATTCTTAGGTTTATATGTATCTCTTGATTTGTCTGATGAATTTTGTTTGGATCTTCACTGTTTTCATTCATATAAGACACTTCCATTCATTCTTTTTATGTACTCAAACATTATGCGTCTAAGAATGACTTTTCCCTAATAATACTAACACGAGAACCTCTGTTCGTAAACAAGTTCGCATTTTATCTTTTGAATTTGTAAGGAGTAGCGCGATGCGGTATGAACCGGATCGTTGCCGACTCAAGATTCTTTATAAACAGACTGGCATTACTCAACGGATGGTTCATATAATCACTGGTATTCCTGAAAGTCAGTTAAGTGATTATGCCAACAATAGAACATATATGGGTTTTGGTACTGCCGTCACAATTGCCAAAGCGTTAAAACTACAGAATATTGAAGAAATTTACACTTGGCGAATAATTGAAGAATCATGAGAGTGGCATTCGGAGGTCTTCCTCCCGATCCCGGTAAGAACTTCAAGATATCTTGAAGTAGTGCGTGCCCTCATCTGCTACCTTTGAAATAGATCACCCCTAACCTGTAACATGTTATGTCATACCTTTAGTCCTAATATTACCATCAAATAAATGCGAATGCTGTCGAATAGAAATTGACCGTTCACTAGGGATGAACGGTCAAAAGCCTTTAAATTTATGGATGTTCCGACGCGATACTTTTAATCCTTCGACCTTTTGTAATTTGTCGAAATATAGCGTCTGATTTTTTTCACAAAATGTCCATATTTTATCAATACTCACAATGGCTGATTTTGAAGCTTTTTCAAAGCCGAATGGCATGAAGAACTTTTCGTATTCATTCAAGTTTCTTAAAGGCCTACCCTTTCTGTTTCGTGTTCTTATTTCGATTTCATCATTTTGAACTACAATGGCCACGATCTCGTCTAGGCCGACCACTATTAAATTGCCCTTTGGGCTGATTATTGGTAGCAATATCATCACCTCGTGTTCCTATAATGTACGAAGTGATGCTCATATATACCACTACATAACTGAGGTGAAATAGATTTGGACGAACTTTATGTACTATTGTTCTTAATAGGAATGATTGTATCAATCACATTTCTAGGCATGGCTACGTTCGCTTATAAGAAGGGCAGCGGAAGGGCAAAGAGACGATATATTGTATCAGGAGTATTTGCAATCATCGCAGTCTTGGGCATTTTAGGGATAGCGAGAGGATTGCCCGATAAAGATACGTTAGAAACAGCTGAAACAACATCAGCTAAAGTTGATTATAACAATGTAGCTATAACCGTTGATGATCAATTCCAAAAATATATTCAAGAATTAGAACCTTTTGAACTCAGTTCTGTGGATGTCATTAATAACTTTCATGACAACAAGATTGATCGCCTTTCCGCTTACGAGAAGATCAGAGATATGAAAGATCGCTATACCGTCGCTTCTATGGAAATAAATAGAGTATCGATCCCTGAGGATTTACCGGAAGAATTGAAGAACGATTTAGAAAAATTGCAAATGGATATTGCCACAAACTACTTCACTAGGTCGGAAGCCATGAAACACTTTTTGAACTATATTGATAGCGGCAAAATAAGCGATATTGATAAGATGAACCAACAACTTGAAGCCTCAGCTAGTTTTGCAAGAGAAATTAAACTCAATTATGGATTGTTTTATTCTAAAGTAGGGCTACCTCCAACGGAAGAATAAGATCGGAATAACCAAAGCAAAGAAGAATTTAATTTAAGCCCTTCGGGGCTTTTCTTTCACATCATGATCCGAACATACATTCTCAAAAGGAGCGAGTTAGATGAAGGCAGCCTTATATATTCGAGTCAGTACTGATCGGCAAAATGAAGAAGGATTCTCTATGGAAGCTCAACATGATCTCCTAATGGAGCTGCTTGAGAAGAAAGGTATGGAGCTGTACCGCGTATATTCAGATCCAGGCATCAGTGGCCGTACAATAAAAAAGCGACCTGGCATTCAACGACTTATTGCGGACATGAAAGCTGGCAAGTTCGATGCAGTCCTGGTTCATAAACTCGACCGTTTAAGCCGTAATCTTGGCGATCTGTATGAATTCATTGCACTGATCAATAAGTTGAACAAACGTTTCGTTGTAGCTTCATTGGGAAGTGAAGAAATCGATACACAATCCCCAATGGGAAAAGCATTTCTATACTTCAATGGTATTTTTGCTGAGATCTATTCGGACAACCTTCGAGAAGAAACTTTAAAGGGTCTCACCAAGAAGATGGAAAACGGTGGACTTCATATGTCCAAGGCCCCTCTCGGATACGACATCGAAGTTATTGACGGAGAACGGAAGCTAGTCGTAAACGAATATGAATCAGAGCTGATTAAAGAGGTCTTCAGGCTTTACCTAGCAGGTAAAGGAGTTGTATCCATAGCAAAGCACATGAATGGCCACAGCCGCGGTAAAGAAGGCGGAGTATGGGATAGTAAGTATGTAAGGATCGTCCTGCAGAATCATACGTACACAGGGAATAACCATTTTAAGCCGGTGCTCTGGGAAGAAAGCAAAAGAATCATTACTCCTGGAGAACATGAGCCGATCATATCTATGGAAGACTTCTTAAAGGTTCGTAAGATGATGGATCGGCGTGGTGAGAATCACATGAGCAAACACAGCTACGACTACCCCTATGGAGGTATTGTTAAATGTGGTCAATGTGGAGCGACTTACATCGGGAATGCATCGAGGCAGACGCTCGTCGATGGGACAGTACGAGTCTATAGAAGTTACCGCTGCCGAAATCAATATTCAAATAAGACTTGTGATGCTCCAGGAATCTCAGAACATCATCTGCAGCAGCTCATCTTTGAACGCCTACAAATCACCAATAAAAAGCTTCAGGACAAAAAAACGACCGCACAGGCCAAGAGTGATCAACGTATGCTTCAGAAAGAAATTGAGGTATCGAATCGTCGCCGTAAGAACTGGATGCTTGCTCTGGGGGATGGAAAGTTGTCTGCTGATGATTATGCCAACTTGATTGACGACGAAGAGGCAAGAATGAAGGCAATTACTGCTCAGTACGAAGAGAAAGAGGATTATTACATTAACGAGCTGTCTACCGAAGAGATTAAACACATGATGGCCAACTTAAAAGATAACTGGGTTCTAATTGAGCCTGAGACGCAAAAACTGCTGGTGCAGTCTATGTTCCGTCGTATTACAATAAAAAAAGAATCAGACAAGTGGGGCATCATTGATATGCTCACCGTCTGATTCTTTTTTTCTTGGAGATTTTCTCTAAACGCCTTCAACATGATACTTTTCATTAAGTACCATCTTGGAGGCGAGGGG
>NZ_JABMCB010000120.1 GCF_013359935.1 Paenibacillus xylanilyticus | reverse complement strand
TCCGCTCCGGCACATAGCAGTCCTAGGGACAGTGGCGTACAGTCATAGATGGTCGGTGGGAGGTGGTACAAATTCTCTCATGCAAAAAATATGTAAAATCGGTAGCAACTGGAAATCATTCAACACCCGCACTATCGGAAGTTCACCAGCCAGCCGCAGCACGTTCCTGCATACGACGTGTCTGCGGCTCTACCATATCTCCTATGAGCAACGTGTTAGCAGAGCCAAGCCACAACTCTAATTTTAATACATAATGAATGATAATAATAATATTAAAAATTTCCTGTGTAACTAATTTACTATATGGTTTCTGATAAGAATCATTGCAAAGATCAAACAACTTGTATTACATTGACAGTTAAGCAGTTAATTTTATCACCTCTAAAATATATCAGCATCTAGCATGCAACCTATCAAAATGGAGAGTTTTATGACTAAAAAACCATGGGAAAGAAGACTTAAAGATTTATCGCACTTGCTCAAATGCTGCATTGATACATATTTTGACCCTGAATTATTTCGCTTGAATTTGAATCAATTCCTCCAAACCGCAAGAACAGTAACATTTATTATTCAAAAAAACAAAAACCAGATTATAGGATATGACATTTGGTATAACAATAATGTTATTGAAAAATGGAAAAATGATCCATTAATGGCTTGGGCTAAAAATTCTCGCAATACGATAGAAAAACAAGGCGATTTAGAAATGTATAGCGAGGCAAAGGCTACTCTTATTTCATCTTACAT
>NZ_JABMCB010000119.1 GCF_013359935.1 Paenibacillus xylanilyticus | reverse complement strand
CTGCAGTAACTTTTCATTTTCTGCAGCGATATTCTCTGGCATAGTCCAGGTGTTACCCACTAACTTCCCTGTTTCAAAATCACGTCCGTATGAAGTGATTTTCTTCCCGCCATCTTCAATGACGAGTTTATTATGAAGTTGATTGTCCCGGTATTCCTCCGTGATTTCAGTGAGGTTCTCACGATCACGGTAGCGAATGATGTAGGACCCGTCTTCCATGGTTTCTTTGATGTATTCCACCTTACCTTGTGTTGCCTTATTGGCAGCACTTAGAACATCACTCTGAGCACTAACTATCGTTGGTTGATTGAGGTACATATAGCCACTTACAGCGACAGCTGCCAGCGGTAATGTAAGTAATGAAGCCAATGTCTTTTTCTTCATAGGGGACTCCTCCTTTTTTCGCTACATTTATAACGCTTTATTCAGCTTTTAAGTTCCAGCCATTTACATATCCACTATCAAAATATCCTGTTGAGTTAGAACCTGCCTGAAAATCTTGCACTCTCCAAGCATTTGGGTTACATGTGGAAGCATGCAATTCAGAGTCAAAGGATTGTAGGTAGTAGTTTTCATTCAAACCCTTCATGACGCCACTCATATTACTACAATCACTTGAGAACATTTGAGTCCATCTGCTCGTTTTAGCTACATAAGTATAATGATAATTGAAAGTTCTATTGCCAACTGTGTTGTACCATGCAGCGTAACCTAGAGCAGCGTTAGCATAATATCCAATACTTGCGTTTGGATAATATACACGTTTCCACGCCTGGCTGTCAGCAGTAGTGTTGGAGCATACGCCGTCTGGACAATAGTCAACTAAGTCTGTACCTTGACTCACTTGAGCTATTATTGGATAGGAAGTCCCCGTTCCGCTACGTATGTTCAATCCAGCAGTCTTTACGTCATAAACAGGTTGCTTTTTTTGGTATGAACCTAAGGCGGCATCAACTTTACCGGTTGGTACATAGAATGATACGATTGCGAATACAAATAAAACGAAATACTTACTGCTTAGCTTAGTCCATTTTACCACAAATATTAACCCCCTCCAGATTTTATACAAAACTATACTACCATATCCAACCAATAATTTGTTACAATTTGTAATAAATACAATTATTTTATCGTTTGATATACATTATGTCCATTTATATAATCAGTTTTTTGACTTATTACAACAAAGAACATGCGATTATACGTGCATTTCTCCAATACAAAAAGCCCTTACAGACGATGCTTATCTGCAACAGGGCTTTTGAAGTGAGACATTTTTGTTCTTTATCCAGCCGCCATTTAATCTATTCATTAGACTATCGCATTCCTAAAGCATTCATCAGTTTTAACTACGAAGTGAACTTTCTCGTTGTTTCATGATGCATATCCAGGATAGTAGTAAATTTGAGCCAAGCTCCTTCAGATGAAGAGCTACATATTAAGTTAATGAGACTTATTTTATGAATGCCAATACCAAGAATGAAGTTGCTCTACACTCATTATTATACTTGTACTGGTTTATAATCTTTCCTTGAAATGTATTCCCCATCATATCCAATGATCCTTAGGTAAATTCTCATAAGCAAATCGTTATACTCAGTATAAAAATTGTAGAGATCATTACCCTCCATAAATGGAATTGCACCTGTATGGAATAACGGGTTTCTGACTTTTCTCAAATCATCATTCAATAACTCTCTAGGTATAAAACGAAGCTGCGTATTAAGCGATGTCATTTTCTTTTGAATGTTCATTTCCTCTAAGTTGTCTCTACTTAAACCATGGCTAACTAGATAGTTTGAAATTAGGAATTCATAAGCCATAATTAACTGTGCCAGTTTATTATCAATAAATGTTTGATTTTGTATATCTACAATTCTGTTCGTAAACTCATTTAACTTTAAGGAGTCTTCTAGTTCTCTATACTTCAGATACGAAGATTCAAATAGATGCTTAAGTCCTCTCCATGTTAGAAAGTTATCAATAATAGCTTCATTATTGAAGCTTAATTTAGTTGTATCCATAACATCGAATCTTACTATGTCATTGTTGTCATCATAGTATTCGATTTTTTGTGGATAATTAGTTGTTAAGGTTACTGAACTTAGGAAAGAAGTTATAGAGCCTATCTCTTTCTTTATTTCCTCCAATGAGTGGCTTTCGTAAGGCACTACAGTAATATATGATAATACCCCGTGATTAATCCTTTTAGTATCAATGAGTTTCTTAATCTCATTAGAATTCTCCGTCAATTTAAATTCTAATGCTAATCGCTTCAGATCTACGGAGAACTTATCTAAAATAAAACCACCATTAGTTTCTGTTTTTTCAAGACCCAAAAAATCGAAATTTGTAATATGAGCTATTGCTTTAGAAGGCTGGATACCTTCTACTTCTCTTTTTTCGAAAATAAACTCTGGTGTTTTACAGTAAAGTACTTCTGACAGGCCTTCTGAAATTGTGGATGTAATCCAAATTTTTTTAATATTAATAGACCAACCAACCAGTTCATTACAGTGTCCTGAAAAACTGTGTTCTTCGAGGTTATGATAGTGTCTCCCCCGGTGTTTTAGAATAAAATGGCTTGTCCCCGTAATATCTAAACAAAACTCCCATGAAACAGGTAAGGAAGTCGAATCATTCATAAGATTGCCTATTCCTGAAAGATATCTTAAAAGGGAATGGGGGTAGATATCACCCAATTTGTTATGAAAATCGTTCTCTAATACCTGACTATCTCCGTATATCAATTCCTCAGCTCCTACTATGAAAAATCATCTTAATGATGTTCTTTGAGAGCGTTTTGAGGATAACATTCACTTATATTCAGCTCCAAATTATTGATAAGAAATTATATCTGCACTACCCTAGTATACGACTCACAGGGTGTCAACATTATGAGTTCAGAAATAATTTTCATAGTCAGTAAGTAAGATTAGAGATGTTCTCCAGGAGGTTAAGAGACTTGTCCGATCTTCATTAATTCTATCTCTGATCTCACCTTCAAGTCTTCATTGCTAAAGGTAGACTTAAACCAGGCGATTGGATTATCAATCTTGTTATTTATTAAACGTTCCGCGAACTTTTTTAATGCTCTATATATCGAATCAAAATGGTACTTTTGTATGCTGCTCTCGATAGATGGGTATAGTTCAGAGATCAATCGAGGTGGAAGATTAAACAATTTGCAGCATGTTAAAAATTCCTCTTGATGGAAACAGATCGCCCCTGTTCCTTGAAACTTTATCATTTTTTCTACCACGTCTGCATATCGTGCATATTGTGCCAGTTCAGGTACGTGTTCGCGCATAGGTGGTGTATCTTCTTCTTCTTCAAGATCTGTTAAAGGATAAAGATCTAAAGAATCTTGATTAATAAAACCTTCTTTATAGGGTGCATGCTGTGCATGTGAAAAATCAGCTTCAGACGCATGCTGTGCATTATTGAGTGCACGATATGCATCTTTCTGTGTTGTTGATTTAAATTCATAATCAACTTGTGAAGTGTTGGTCTCGGCATATTGATTAGAAGTCTGTTTGACAGGATGTCCTACTACCTCTTTAAAACGAGCTTTTTTTTCAATTAAATTCCTACTAACCAGATCCTTAACAACGTATTGGGCTTTGCGTTTAGACATCCCTCCTGCTGCGGCGATCGTATCGTAATCTGGGAAAACATGCTCATGCTCAGCTTGATAGACTTTTATCACAATCATTATCATTTTTTCATATGTTTTAAGATCAGAGTTATCAAATACCCCTCGTAAACCCTTAATCAATTGCTGTTCAGATGAAATAAAATTAGATAGCATGAATATTCCTCCTTAGAGTTCGTTCATGCCAATCCCCTTGAATTTGAAGCTTTTCTTCCGTATAATAAGGGAACCGGCATGTTAATGTTGTATTTAAGCGACTTTAACACGCCCCCAGGATATCTGTTTTTTCCAGAAACAGTTACCTGCGGTTTCGTTTTTAATTGCTGTCAAGAGTTCGCACCTCTAGATAGCGAGTGAATTAAATGCTTTTACCAATTGGCCATGAGGCCTGCTCCCTTAGGGAGCTTTTTTTTTAGGTATATCTTTTTGTCTTGTGGCATAAACTACTAATTTAGCCTTATCGCCATTGTATTTTTTGCTAATTAGTGAGTCAAGATATCGGGGTTGAAAGGACATTATTGGATTATCGGGGTTGAAAGGACGTAAAGTCGGGGATGAAAGAACAACCTATCGGGGTTGAAAGAACGTTATGACGGGGTTGAAAAACAAAGTTAACTTTTAAAGATTTTTTTTAGTATCGGGGATGAAAGTACGCTAAAATATCGGGGTTGAAAGGACAACCTACCATTTATCGGGGTTGAAAGGACGTTTTTGTCAGCTCCACTTTTTTCCTTTATCTACGTTATATCAATAATTTATCTGTAAGGTAACACTTGGCCAGGAAAGTCCAAATTAGTCTTGCACCTTTGTATGGGAAACTTATCCAGTGTATACGGAGAGAGAAATTGTGGAATGTTACCCAGAAAAGTGATGGTGAAAAATATGGCTATACCATTAACAAAAGAATTGCTTGATATCAGGTTGAATTTACAGTCCTATGAATCCTTTGGTAGATCGATTTCACAACATATTCTAACGTTGACTAAAGAAAAAGTAAGTAGCCCACCTACAGAGAGTATAGAAATTGATTTGAAAGCTCTTGTATCTACAATAGGCGACACTGGATCTGTGCGAATTCAAATTGGTGAAACCCTAATTCAATTAGGATAGATTACTACTTTCCTCTGCCCGTTCTAGAAGGATCTACGTCACTGAACGCTACCGATTGCTGGCGAAGTTCTCCTTCAATGAACGGGCATTTTGGTCGTGTACCACTAACCATATATTCTAATACAAATACGGAAAACTGTGATTGACTAGCAACGATAAGCAATAGTCTATACATATAAACAGATTGAATAAAACATCGGGGATGAAAGAACGTTATATCGGGGTTGAAAGGACAAAATGACGGGGATGAAAGAACATTTCGATCAATTTTATACTCAATATTTAAAGCTATGGTATTCTATATTCATAGACATTAACGAGTATATAAGAAAGGAGCTGTTATCAAATGCCCCCTCGGAGAATTAATATTGAACAATGGGTTGGTAAAATAACAGCGCTAGATCTACCTGCTGAAGATCCTAAGGTCCAAGAACTCATTATCAAGGCAGCTGACCAATTGAAGACGAAATCAAAGGAAGTTGCTCTAAAACATATACAAAATGAAGGAACCGGTGAACTGCAACTAGCCAAACGACTCGTTCAGGAACACCAACTCACTGATGAAGAAAAGGACCAGATAAACAAGGAAATCTTTAAACATCAAATAAAACAAAAGATTTGGGAACAATCCCAGGTAATCAGACGAGCTACCTATTACAATAAGCCTTCTCATCCCTATGGACATATCTTCTCAGAGAGTGCGATCAGTTCAATATCAACATCAAGGACGGTAGCACCCGCTTCGGAAACTGGAGATACACTGGTCCGCGACAACAGAAGAACTAAGATTTATCATCCAGCTAAAAAGGAACTGACCCTCCAAGACGCAAAGGTCTTAATAGGAATTCATAAACTTTGGGAAGAAAGTGGGAAACAAAAAGAGTTCGAGTTCACCATTTATTCTCTTGCTAAGGCCATGAATCGTGATACTGGTGGAAAGACGTATTTAGAGATCTGGCAGTCCCTTGAGGTTCTTCAAGATAGCAAGTTTGAATTCACCTATTATCATGATAAAGGGTTGATTGATTCTTTAGACCGAATCAATATCTTACAGGCAATTGGACGGCGTGACCGCAACGAGACATTCAAAATAATGTTCTCTGATGCTGTCTACCGTTCGTTACAATCAGGTGCTATTGCTTACTTGAGTTTAGCCATTCTAGAAGATTTAAAGACAGGCACTGCGCAGAACCTATATCTCTTTTTACCTGCACAAGTGGCTCAGGGGATCACAAGGTGGCCTTTGGATGAGATTGCCCTCCTAATGGGGTCAAAAGCAAATAGACCAGCCAAGAAGAAACAAATCGTGGAGGAAGCGTGTGAGAATATGATGGAGATTTCCCTCCTCGATGGTTACAAACTACATGAGGACGAATCTGGATCTATTTTTCTAGAGATCAGACCTTCCAAACTTCTACTCACTTCAGGAAACAGTGTTAAGACCGTCCAACAGCTTACATTCTCTCTATAAGAGAACGTAAGTTGTTTTCTTTTTGTCCTTTCAACCCCGATAATAGAAAACCTCCAGACCAAATTGTGCAGAGTAAAACTGGAACAGGCATTGAGCTAACAGTCAGTCCAGAGTCGTAATCTCTCTCTCCATAAAGGATCGGTAGGTTCCTTTAATGGATAGTGGCTGATCCCCTTGAGGAATTTTTCCTTGGGTACTCCGTACGCAGCTGTCTGCCAACAATTATGATGGACGCCAAGCATATACACGACCATGATCTGTTTCAAGGTATCTAGTGTATAAATTGCCCCTTTCTCAGGCTTAAACCGTTTGTCATTCTTAGTCAGGTGAATGTTCCCTTGTAGGCGAGAGAATAAATCATCCTTTAAGGTTTTTCCCCAGTTATTCATTCTCATGGAAATGGTATTGTCCAAAGCAATATTCATAGCGTTACATAACGGGGATATATCGTATTTCTTGGGACAAATGATAGTCTCTGGGATACCGTGAGCATCCCATTCGTACACAATTTTAGGAAATTGTTTGATCCAATCTTTTTTCTCAATCATATTGACGAATGCCAAAGCCATTGTTTTAATGTTTGGAGTTTCAAGTGATAGATGTAAACCAAGAACATAATCGCTGTAGGAGTCCTTAATTATGGTTAACCAAGGGATCCCTAGTATATTAGAATAGTCTTCAGAAAGGACATATACACCCGTGTTAAAACAGCCTACCTCAGCTATTGCTAAGGGGTATCGTTTGTCTTGATTATATATATTAAGATTCATTGTGGTGGCCTCCTTTCTAGCTAATACCTATCCTCCTTATTTCTTTACTCAAATTCAGCAATATATACATGTCTGCTTGCGGCCTGTCCTAAATAAAGCTTTATATCCCTGTATTGTAATATTGAAAACAAAAAAAGCCGCTGCAGGGCGACTTTATGGATATAAAAATTATGGTTTTCTCATTTAAGGAAGCATTTTTTTTAATTGGGAGACCCGTCCTTGACTGATCCCTAACTTGAGTGCGATCTGATTTTGAGCTAAGCCAGGATGCTGCTCCATAGTTTCTTTCAGTTGTTGAAGTAAACGGGCCGTTTTAGGGCGTACGTCTGAATAATTGTTGGTAGCACTGTCGTCCAATTGAGTTGTTGATGCAGGTATTGATTCAGAGATTACCTTCTCACCAGGCGTAGGAGAATACTCGGATTCTGGTAAGAACCATTCAGAAGATTTATCTGGATGTTTTAACTGAGTAGCACAGGTACTGCAGACAAACTGCTCCTTATAATACGTCTCGGCTGCAAAATAACCACAAAACACACACATTGTAGATTTGTACTTTCTTAGAATAAGTTCCTTCCCCTCAATAAAAAATTCGAGCGGGTCACCAATGTCAATCTGCATAGTATCTCGCATTTCCTTTGGCAGGACAATTCTTCCAAGCCGATCCAATGATCTCTTCATACCGGTTCTTTTCATACAATCCCCCACCTCATAACTTCAACTATCTTTATTCTAAAAAAGAACTTATCCAACCACAACTACTTTTTTCTAAAATAAGGAATAAAGTAACTATAATATAAACAAATCAGTATTCACTAAACAGTATTCCAGTATCTTACCTGGACGAATGGCCAAATGGTTTGTATGTATCTAATTGAGTATTCAAGATAATAAATCATTTATTAGATACCTTACCCTTCCTGATGGTCCAGGAAGGGTATAAGGTTAAGGGGGCGCTGCACCGTATTGTATAAAATTAATTAGAGGGAAGACTTTGTTCTAAAATTGCCTCGAGTTCAGCTCTCATTTCATCGGGAGTCATTGACTCAACTGGCTGATACTCACCATAGATGTTGTAGTCAGCATCATTCGAATGTGTAGTTGTTGAAGTATTTGAAGTCGGACGTGAACTACTTTGGATTTGCTCATCGTTATAATAAGCAAAGGACTCCGGAGTAATTCTGTTCTTTCTATACAATTTAACGTAATCGTTAAAACTGAGAGAAGAGTTTTGGCCATTTTGTTCATAAGCCTTATGAGTGTATTTGTAGTAGAAAACAAGATCCTCATTTCTTCCCGTGTAACTACTTGGAATTTGATTTAAGGACTTCAAAGCTTTCTCATCTTCACCATCCTGACCGTACACATGATACATGGCCAGCAAGTACATCATTTGAAGGTCATTACTAGGGTTGGTCATAGATTTAATAAGCTTACTTACCTCCATATATTGACCTGTAGCAAGGTATCCATTGATCAGGTCCCAAATTGCTCCATCTTCTGTTAAGTCTTCTTCTACTGATTCTTCATTATTTTTTGAAACTTCTTGTCCACGTTTCAAACTGAATTCATATGTATATTTTATCTTATTTCCAAAACCAAGCTCTGATACAACAAGATCTCCAGAAAGGTTTTCTCCTAGTAGGCCGATCTTCTCCTGTACTTGTCCTGGCTGTACACTCGCAGGACGTGAGGTAATCATCAAATTATAGTCGTCGGCATCTAACCCATGACCATTGTTTGAAAACCATCCACTTTGAAATTCCCCGTTTATGACAACAACTTTGTCTTGAGCAGAATATTCAAACTTGTTACCATTTAAAGAAAGAATCAACTCCATGTTATCTGGGATATTAGTTCTCCCAACAATCCTAACTTTCCCATTAGAGTAATCTATCTCTTTATCTACGACAAAGTCTACAACCGTATTTTTTGACGAGCAGCCGGCTAATACCAACAATATAGTTAATAAACTAACAATGACCTTTAGCTGTTGTTTCAAAATGGATCCATTGTGCTGAATAATCTTCGTCCCCTACTTTCTTGAACATGATCGGAATATTCCTATTTCTCTCGAATTCTCATTTGTTTTTTATTAAGCAAGAGTAAAGAATCATTAAGAGAGTGGCTACCCCACCCCCCTCTTAGTAATACAAGGAGAATGGGATGGTGGAGTTATGTATACCTTAGTGGCCTGTACCGTGATTATGCATCTTATACCCCCCTTTTTTAAACCTAGCTTTCTTAAAGATGGCTAGGTAAGCTAGGTTTTATATGGAGAGCAGTTCATTTATTTGAACCTGCCTCGAGTGGGATCCTTTAAGTTCTTCTCCATTCGTTAACTTCATGGTTGCTCCTTCGATGCTAACTACATTAGTTTTATTTACTAAGAGGTTTCGATCTACTTGGACGAAAGGAATATGCCCCATAAAAAATTTGGCGGTGGGGAAATTGAAGTACTTGCCTTCTTTTGTCTTAACACGATATCCTTCCACTATATTGATAGTCACATATAAAATATCGTCTTCATGAATCATTGCCGGCGTATCATTTGATATTTCAAAAACTTGAACCTGCACTGCTACCAACTCCCTTTTCTGGTTTCCTCTCAATCTTACTATGTCTTTAGTCCCAATTCCATATAAATAGACTACCTAAAGTGGCTGAATTGAATATTAGCCAATTTCAATTAGTGGATTGTCACTCTATCCTTAAAAGACTCTCCTATTAGCTATAAACGCAAATTCTAAGCTACTTTAACGGAATAGCACTCTATAGTACTTATTGAGATTAAAACTCTTTAGAGAGTAATCTACGTATGTTTTGTACGACAAAAAATAACAATCTAAATTACTAGTTTAAAAGATGTTTAATTGCTCATCGATAAAATAAAAATAGCCCCGTTATAGGGCCTTAGCGTTTGAGTTAAAGGAATTTATTTAGGATATATGGAGAGGATCGAAGGAGAACATATCGACACGTTACTCTGGATTATCATATACTGATGCTTGTCTGAAAATTCATCAATCTTACTATATTTTATCTAACCTTAATTAATACTTCGCAGAATGGACATTTCTTCATAAGTTACACTCCTTAAAATGCTTTTAAATTACTCGAATGCATTTTCTTCAGAATCAAAGAAATCGCGATCTTTACCTGTTAGTTTTTCTAGGTCACGTATACAAGTTAATATATGATTTGCTTGATGAAGAGGCTCTTTCATCTCATCAAGAATAATGTACAAATTTCGCAAGGTAGCCTCAGCCTCATCCATTCTACCTTTAGCATAACCTGCTTTAAACTCCATGTTACTGCCCTCACCTCGATCATTCAACGAAGCAAAAATGCGAGAATCGGATAGGATTGCAAATAAGTAAGATGGCCCCCTAAGATCTTGAAGTGCTCCTGGTCCAGTTACCGGCATACGCCCCCAAGCCTTTTCGAAATGACTTCTAGGTATTGTAATGTTCGTTGTGTTCGGTATAACCGAATTACGGATCAATTTATATGTAAACGCCTTGCCTCTCAGTTGATGAAAACTTGAATCCTGGTACTTGCTAATTGCATTCCAAATTTGATCGAATGGTTTCATATTTAAAGCCTCCTTATGTATTTCTTTCATGAGTATTTAGTTAGTGAACGTTCTCATCTTTTAGCCCCCCCTTCTGTTGTTCTATAATTAAGTGTATCATCCTTTAGGGAAAGTAAAACCAAGGGTATATGGGTGCGGAATTTTAGTGTTGAAAGTGATTTTAATCGTTTGTAAAGGCTTAAGCCTAGAACTTAATATAGTTTGATAATTATCTATCCAGTTTCGATTTGTTATTGTATCGGTTGTATGATGACTTTCCATTTTACCTATATCAGTGAGAAGGAAATCGGCAACAGGGATTGCCCGGGAATGGCGATCATCTAGTTGATTCCCACGAGTTCACCTCATTAAAAAATTATAGGGAAAAGGATGATATAAATGGCTGATGCAAAATACAGACAAACCACATGGAATGGAATTACGGTGGATTACATCGAAGCGGATATGTCTACGATCCAAATTGAGGACTTAGGCGGTAAAAACTTGACCGCATCCACTAAGTATGGTATTAATGGTACTTTCTTTGATGACAGTACTGGTTATGTCCACGGCATTGCAGTTTCTAAAGGAGGTAGTCCGGTAAGGAACTATGCTTCTACAAATGCAACCTATAAACGTGGCACGCTGGTTTGTTCGAGGCCAAACGCTGGTACTTCCCGAGTAGCAAACGTATTCGTGATTAACAAATTAGCTGACCTATCCACCCCTGCTAGTTGGATTGAATGGGCTATCGGAGGCATTAGTCTCAAACTTCAAGAAACGGTTTCAAGTGAAACTGCATTCAATAACCTGGTGAAAGATGAAAAAGGCGGAGTTGACTTTGGAAACAACAAACGTGCTGCCATCGGGTATAAAGGTGGTAAAATTGTTTTGGCAGTGATGAGTAAGGCTACTGATTGTACGCCTTTAGAAGCAAGGGGTATTATGAAGTCTCTTGGATGTACAGATGCTATTATGCTGGATGGCAGTACGGCTGCACAAATTCGTGCCAAAAAACCAGATGGTACTAACTACACTTCTGGTGGACCTCGTCTTGTATACAGTATCATCACAGTGAACGGGGCAACTTGGTCCTAAATACTTCGATTTTTTCAAAGGGAAATCGCATGTTGATTTCCCTTTTTCCTATTCATTTACTAAAAATAATTTGTAACTTTTCCCAACAATGTAACGTCTTTATCTATATGAATTTTATAAAGGTGGGATATCATGCTGAAATCTATTGCATTAACAGCGCTGCTAACTTCATTTATTCTTCTTACGGCGTGTGGTGACACAAACTCACCAACTGAAGAACCGCCGAACACGACGAATACAACTCAGAATTCTGTACCTGATACTGCTAAAAATCCTGACGCAAAAACGGAGTCTTCAACTAAATTTAATTCTGGTAATGATATTGATTTTAAAGAGGCGGAATCTTCCCTAACGGAAGATGAATTCCCCCTTCTAGATGTTCTTAAACTTAATTTAGAAGGACTAATTGAACATGACCACGATCAGTATCGGTCCGGATTCGTCACTGAAAAATTAGCCGAGGCTATGGAGGGGTATTATAGTGAAGAATTCCAATATCATTTTTCGGCAATAGAAAGCATTGAAAAAAGTGAATCAATCCAAAACCAAGTGCATGTTACAGTCCTTGGGGAACGTTTTGATAAGAATACAAATACGATTGAGGAAGTTAAAATGATGTATGCCATTCGGATGAATAATGAAGGTATGTGGTCCATCTACACAATTGATTGAGCTGTTTGCTGAATTTCACTACACCTGTGCATCAGGTGGAGAATCATGCTAGTCACCTTAAAAGAAAACTTAAATGGACATAAAAAAATGGATCTCCAGTACATTCACTGTAGATCCATTTTATATTTAACTTGATGAACAAGCTACGGGTTATATAACTTACGTTACTTAGCTAACATATGCTCTTTTGAAACAGAACTTGTAGGAAAGAATTCAACTAGTGTTGGTGATCTTAGATTACCATACTTTGTGAAACACTGAAATTTGATTCTGCAGCTAATCAAAGGCTCTAGATATATCCAATCCTTAGTTTCACTTCGTACAAGGTTCTTCTTAATAGAATGAAATTGCTGTATCAGGGCTCTTTGTGGTGGGAATTCAAGAAGACCTACATACTTATCATTCATTTGTAAGCCCCACCCAAATCGATTTTTCCTTATTGAAACAACATCGCAAATGGCAAACTGATATGCTTTTATTTTTGTAATGACATCCTGGGGCCGAGAATCTAAATAATATGGTGCATCGCTGTTATATTGTACGATACCTTCAAGTCCCTGTTGCTTTATGTTGAGGAAGAGCTGCGTTCCATCATCGAATAAAGGTGTAATAGATATAGTATCTGACGGTGGCAATATAGTTTGAAGGATTTCGCGCCGCTCAGTAAAAGTCTTTGACATGACGGATTGACCATTTATCCACAATACATCCCAAATCGGGAAATGTGCCTTTAAGCTTTTAGAAATTTGCTTGATCGCAGAAGCCTTTTTTGTATGAAAACGTGCCATAGCATCATCCCACCAAATTTTAGGTGTTTGGTCAGTTGCTTGAGTGACATCAAATGCAATGCATTCTCCATCCAAAATCGCTGTCTTTGCCGACAGGCTAATTTTCTGCAGTTCAGGGAACCTTTCAGTTACCTCAGTCCCATGCCTAGTGTAGGCACGGACATTTCCATGGTCGTAGTGAATGGATATTCTAAATCCGTCCCATTTAATGCTAGATTTCCAGCCCTCTTTAATCCCACTTGGTGGTAATGGCTGCAATAACATAGGCTTGATTGGTTGATTCAACATGACAAAAACCTCCGCCCTAACCTTAGCATACGAAGTATTGATTTCCTATTTAAGATTGCTGGGTAGTATGAGATATTTTTCTTGCAGGTAGTTGACCTGCAAAGGAAAAGAAGGTTCTCCCCCTCACTCTATTTCGCCTGAACTGGAGAAATTCCTTATAAAGCGTCTCCTCTTCTATCTTGTGTTTATGAGAGATGTATATAAATTCGAAATGTATTGATAAATTGGTTGTTGTTTTATAACTAAAATTACCTTTATAGATGAGAGGGTACGACGGCAGCAAGTTCTTAGCTAGGGAAGGCTGAAGCTTAGTTGGTTCCCCCTAGTACTCTCAATAAAAAATCAACTATATAGGAGCAATTTACAATGGCATATACATTCTCTACAGTTACAGCATCAAACGGTGTAAAGCTGTATGCAATCAAAACGAGTCCAAAAGAAGTCTATATCAAATGGATCGGGGCTTCTTCAGTACCTGCTCAATCCTCTTATGGTATAAACGGTGGTTACTTTTACGGCAGTAAATTGCTACAAATTGCGGTTAACAACGGTATCTCAGTGGCAACCGCTAGTGGACAAGGTACAGGCGGTGCAATGAATGAAAGTTATGCTCGTGGCACAATGGTTTGGGATGCTAAATACGAAGAGCTCTCTGTGCAGGTGGTACAGTCGACATCTGAACTGGCGTTGGGCAATCGTAACAGTTACTGGGCACAAGGTGGGATAAGTTTGAAGCTCGGTAGTTCTGAATCTGCTTGGAAAACTCAAGCGACAAAAGAAAATATCCAAAACCCTGACGGTAATGTCAACCGCAGTGCAATGGTATATAACAACACTAAAAACATTTGGCTGATTGTCACGGATACGGGTACAACGGCAGCTAAATTCCGTGCTGCTATTTTAGAGAAAATTGGTAATGGTACTTTAGTTGATGGTATTTTGTTGGATGGCAGCGGATCTTCACAATATAAAGTTCAAAATAGCTCTTATAGTGGTTCAGATGCAACCCCCCGTAAGGTGTATCAAATGATTGCACTACGTTAATTAATAGAAGAAGGAAGCCGGCTATCTTAGTCGGTTTCTTTTTTTATGCAACATTTTAGGGTTGGTAACGTTGTTTACTTATATAACCAATTTTTACATCGTAGAAAAGAGGGATCATTTCATGAAAAGTAAATTGAAATTATTGTTTGTCGCCTTAGGTGTTCTTGTCTTTGTTTCTGCTTGTGGAAACACTACTAATGAAGAGCAACCAGAGACTGTCCAAAACGTTAAACAGGAGGATGTGAAAAGCGAAGATCAACAATCCAGTACCAATAATCCCAACTCAAATGATATCTTTAGGAAAGGAGTTTTTATTGATTTTGAGAATGTTGATAATCCACTGTTGAATGAGCAGATCAAGGAAGGTCTTAAAAAGACCCTTGAAGCCCAGGTAAATGGTGATGAAGATGTTTTTCGAGCTACATTTAAAACTCCAGACACAGGCGATGCCTATTTAGGTGTCATAGGAAACTATAGATTTACAGATATCGGGAATGTACAAGAAGACACAACAAAAAATCAGATTCTAGTGGAGGTTGACGCTGAGTTAGCTAGAGAGACATCCATTGATGACGTCGCACTTACCTATTATTATGCAACGGATGCTGACGGGAACTGGTCTTTAGTTGCAATTGATTAAACGAGATTTTTGCAACAGAAAAACAGCAGGGGTGTCCCCTGCTGTTTTAAATATTCACTAGGATGGAATATGAACTTGGAGTATAGAGTTACCAATATTAAAATGAATTTCAAAAGTAATCTCAGGGCCCAGAGCATTAAAACTTCAGAAAATCAGATAGGTGAAAAATTGATTGTTTCTTTTTGATATTTTTTTTAGATAGTGGTGTGAAAAACATCTCTCACTAGATCCCCTTCCATACCTCTCTTTATAAACCATTAAACACGTATCTCTTCTCTCCTCGACCCTGAGTATGTTCTCTTCAAATCATCATAACCTTCTGGTCGGGCTGCATTTTTATCTACGTATTTAGTATTAGTCATAAGGAGCCCATTCCCATAATGTGTTTCAATAATTCCACTTGAGTAATCAACAAATACTGGACTTTGACAATACTTACAATTGGACTTCCTTCTACTCTTTCGTGATGGCGTTAAGTATGTAGCGCTGCATTTACAAACTATCTTAAAAGATATCAAGGGGTCCTCTTCTAATTCTTTTTCTGCTTCCTCAATATGTGTCTGAATTATATGTACGGAGCTCGTTTCAATGCTTTGTGCACGAAGACATTTAAAATCAGCTACAAGATTTGGATTGAGACCAAACACATATTTTCCGGATTCAATCACAAATCTTTTGTTAGACTTATAACACTCTTCCCACTCTTCTAGTTGTGACTTAGATAATTCAATAGAACCCTTCACACCACTATTTAAGGTGTACACCAGCGTGTTTAAAACTTCGGCATGCTTGTCATAATTGTCCATCTACCGTCCTCACTTCACTTTTAAAAGTCCTTCTTATTACAGAGTATATCATGACCTCATATTTATCAGATGAAGAACAATATTTTCACTTCCCCCCTTTTGACCAATTGTTTTGGAATCCCGCTGCCGATAAACTCTATAACAGGAGGTCGGTTAAATATGTTACTCACCAAAAAGACAATGATATCTCAAGCGAATGAGCAGGGCATTCACTTAACTCCAAAGTTGCTGGATAGATATTTAGAATTAGGATTTCTACATGGTTCCTGGACCGGCGATGGCAGGGGCAAAGGAGCGAGGAAGTACTTCAATCACGCGGATTTAGATACAATTCAACATATAAACGAACTTAAACAAGAAGGAATTAGTAAAAATCAAAAAGATCTAATCTTTGTATTATTCTGGGAAGGTTACGATGTGGATTGGGGAAAATTGAAGATAAGGCTCCTTAGCTTCTATGAGGATGTACAAACTGCTTTCAATGAAATCACAAAATACAGCCAAGATAATAGTTACGGAGACTTTATAGATTTGTTCGCTTCACAAGATGTTAGGAAACGAAGCAAAACCGGAAGGCCGTCGAACTCTGAACAAAAAGAATTACAAGATGAACATGCAGCTAAGGTAGAAATGCTTTGGGATGGAAGTAATCTGGCTCGTGCCCTCAGTGATAGAAATATCTCTATGGAACATATTGAAAAGCTCAGCAGCTCAAAAGGAATTATGTTTCAAGACGAAATTGATGGGAAGCCTATGAGCGAGATTATTCAAAGCACTGTAAATGGTTGGTTACAGAGAATGGACTGGAAAAAGCAGATTCTAAATACAAATGAAGAAGACTTTCGAGAATCGTATTCCATCATTCATATGATGCGAACAGCTGGAGCATCCCTTGGTGATCTTGGAATTCAATGGCCATCAAATACAGGCAATTATAAACTCAACATGACTCGTATAATTTTGCTACTCTTGATTTGCAATATTGAGATGCGTTCAGGGATAAAATGGTTTGTAAATAATCATTGGTCAGAAATAGTTAGTGATTATTCATTGGTAATTACGAAAGGAGGTGACACAAAATGAAGAACGTTGGTCTAGCATTTGGTAGTGGAAACGCTGTATCTGTTCCCACATGGTTCATTGCGATCATCTTGCTGTTTGCTGTTATTGGTATCTATGAAATGTATAAGAGTTTCAAAGAATCTATAGATTAAAAAATAAAAAAGTAGCTATTCCCGAACTGGGAAGGCTACTTTCGTCGTTGATAAGGCCATATGAATGAGAACACGATAGATATATGTAAGCTAAAAATGATTAAAGCTATACAATTTTTTGCACAGCTATTCAAAGTGCCCTCCTCCCTCCTTTCACTCATTCTTTGGGTTATTATCTGTGGTGTGATTTATAATTAATTCAAGTAAGCCTAAACGCAGTGATTGCATCACATCCTCCTTTGGCATTCGTATATATTTTGCCATCTGCTCCATCTCCTCCTCAAACATATCGAGTATAGCCATAAAAGCTGCTTGATCACCTTTCCTAGATCTTTGAACAAGATTCATGAACTCAATTTCGTCGATAGAAAGCTTAACGTCTTCTTTTTCCATTTATTTACTCCTTGTTGTGAAATTTGAAGGTCTGCAGAAACCTCTTTTTCTGACTTGCCACAAAGGTAAACATCATGAATTACTTTCTTTCCTACGTCTGATGGAATGAGAGCAAATATCTCCTCCACATGGATTCTTGAAATAGAATCATTTTCAAAAGAATCGATTGTTGTGATATCAAACACCATCCCAAATTCCTTGTTAGCTGTCACCTTAGACCTGTACTGAAGTCTCCAAGCCATCTTCTTTAGCTCGGATCTACATTGTTCTTTTGTCATCTCCAATTATCTCACCTCACTATATAGGTAAAAATAAGAACGCAATAACAACCAAAAATATGAATTGTAGGAACAAATGTTCTTATTTAATTATATTGGAATCTCCGATTTTCTTCCAGTTAAAAGTTGTAAACTACCGTTCTTTATTACCTATATTTATGAGAAGGAGGTGAATAAATGGAGATTGAAAAATTCATCGAGCTAGTTCCTAGTTTTGGATTCCCTGTAGTAATCACGTTTATGCTATTGAAGTATCTTATGGACAACATTAAGGAAAAGTTTGATACGTTGGATCGGACCTTAAAGGAATTGATTGATTTAATCAAAGATAAGAAAACGCTACCTTGAACACTACAAAGTGTATTGGAGCTTGACCGATCTCAAATAGATCGGTTTTGTTCTATGAATAATCATAATCATCTGATTAGATGAATAGATATATTGAAGGAATGAGCAGCGCATCGTTAGAGAAGTAGATATTTAAGTTAGAGCTTGAAGCGTAGTTTTATTTTTAGTCGTAGATACGTAGATAATTATGAATTTAAATGAGATATAAGAAACAGAAAGTTAAACTACCTAAAATTCGGTATAAATAACGATTTAGTTTACATAATCATGCTTATTTAGTGAAATACAGATCATTTGTTCTTGTTTTAAGTAGTAACACTATTGTGTAACACAATAGTGTTACTACATACTGATCTAAAAAGCCTTATCATATAAGGTTTTTTTAGTTTTTCATAGAAAGTTATTTATATGTCGCATAATAGTGTCACATAATTGTGTAACTATATTTTTCTTTACATCTTCCAATAGTGTCCACTATAATTAGCAATATAATCCTCTCAAAAGGTATTGAGTGAGGTGATCAATCTGAAATACAACGGAGAACATGCAGAGGATCAGCTAGATGAATACGACGATTTGCTCTTCTCGGAAAGAACCCTTTCGTTCTTTCGTAGCAAGCTAAATGATTTTGCAATAGATATATTCTTACTGATTGCAGTTACGAATAAAGAGAACAAAGGATTTATTAAGACGAGGATAGATGATTATCGTGATCGTAGATTCTTCATTGATTCTGCATTAACTGTATTGGAAGCGCAGGGATTCATTAAACGTGGAAAAGTCGGAACTATGGCTCCTTATTATTTAACTAATAGAGGGAAGCAATTGCTGGGATTAGTAATTAAAGAACGAAAAAATATGAGTGAAAGAAAGGAATAAACAGATGAGCAAAATTGATGTGAATAATCTGGGGCATCTACGGAGAATGATCTCTCCTTATGTCTTTTCTGAAAGCATTTTGAACGAAATAGATCGACTTCCAAACCAAGTTATTATCGGGTTAGGTCAAGGTGGTGGTCGGATGGCTGCAGAATTGTCGCGTTGCGGTCACCCTACTTATCTTTTCAATAGTTCAAAAAGTGATTTAAACGAACATAAAAACCTTATTCCTGATGATAGAAGGATTGAAACACCTTCTAAACGTTTAGTCGGGCTCGAAGGTACGGATAAAAATGCAAAACTTGGCTTTGAAATAGCTAAAGAGAACATTGATTTATACAAGCAAGTTGCAATACAACCTGATGTTCAATTAGCCGATTTCGTATGGGTAACTGTTTCTTTAGGTGGAGGTAGTGGAAATGGGGCCCTCAAAGTTATTATGGAGATCTTGTCCAAGGTTAGGGAAAGAAAACAGCTGCCAGGTGGGAAAATTCCTTTAGGTGTTATTTGCTCCCTTCCTTCTACTGATGAGCGTGGGGTTGCGTTTAGAGATAATGCATTAGCAGGCATTTATGTTATACAGGATCTCATGGCTAAAGGGAAAATGGGCGCGGCTCTTGTAATCGATAACGAGAAACTAAAAGATTACTATGAAAATGGAGAGCGAGTTCAGGGTGTCGATGCTCGATCTTACACAAATATGGTTGTTGCCTCAACACTTTACGATACAGCTGCTCTTCCTCTTCTGGAAGGTAGATCTGTCTACGATAAAACTGAATTGTTATCTACTTGGTCTACGCCTGGATGGTTATCAGTATCTAAACGATCGATTCCACTCAGTGATGACGTAATTTACAAAGCTGAGATTGAGAACTTATTTAAACGTAATGAAGTCCTTGCAAACTATAGACTAAATAATGTGCTGACAGGTGCAATTGCAGTTATCTACCCGAATAACCGTAAGATTTCCCCACAAATTGCAGATGACATTTACAGAGATACTTCAGAGATTCTAAATACTCGGGTTAATCATGCAATCTCGAAAAACGATCGTCTATATAATGAGATTCTTTTGTATGGTTTAGCAGTAGTTTCAGATCCTCCACTCCGTATTGAGGAACTAAAACATGAGCGTGAGGAATGGCAAGTGATTGAGGAGGAGCAAAAACGAGCAAGAGAACAGACTGCTGCTGGTTTGAGCGACTATAATGACTTTTTCTCAACTAATACTTCGACTAATACAAATCAAGGAGGACTCCTGACTCTTGATGATCTGGATGAACGAGACACTGAAGACAAACCAGCTGCACTTGCTGATTTAAGTGATCTTGATGATTTAGACCTCTAAAATAGAAAGTAAAAGGTGGCTCTTTAAGAGCCACCTTTTTTGTCTTATTCATTTCCACTTTCTAATGTTGCTGCACTTTCATTTAAGGGAAACTCTTGCAGCCCGTTATCAATGTAAGACTGGATAAACGCTTCTTTATCTTTCTCACTAGAAAAGAGATTTTTTAGGGCTCCCCTACTCTTCCAGTGTTCTATAGCTTCTAGCCTTAACAACCTCTTCATTTGCTGTTGTTTAAGCTTAAACTCTAGGTCAAGGTTTCTTTGAATAAGCTCTTGTTGTTTAGTTGTTCTCTCATCAAGCTCAGCTTGTTGTGAAGCAAGTTTTTCCTGTTCTTGAACCAACCTCTCCTGGGTTACCGAAAGCTCCCCTTGCTTCTCGAGTTGTACTTTGTGTTCTTCAGATATTTCCTTGAATTGTTCACCAATGAATTCAATACCTTCAGCAATATCACTTTCAAATCTTTTTTCATTATGGTCAATGTAGGCTAGGAATGCACTTTTGAGTGTATCTAAACTTGAAATATTATAGATCTCGCCAGAGTTTATCATAGAAACAATAGTGTCTGGAGACATTCTGGCAGCGGAAACCGTTGATATTCCAGTAGTCATCACTTTAATGTCTTTCTGAGAGTATTTATTACAGTATCTCAAAGTAGCAACGATCTTTGCTCTAATAATCGCATATACATCCCAAGTCCATGTATTCCCGGTCTTTTGTACGTTCAAGTAATCAATAAGATTATCCTCTCGTTTCGCGTTTAGCCACCAACGCAAACGGGCATCATCGATCTGATGGTCCCCTGTTGGAGATTTTAGAAAATCATATGATTTGAGTATCTCAGCTACTTTGGACGTAGAATACCGTGCTGTACGGTCCAATTGAAGAATATCTGTGCTTACCATTTCGAATTTTTCATGGTTTACGTATTTGTATAGAATATCCGATTGTTCAAAGTATGATTTAATTTCCTCACTAGGACCAACCTCTTCTATATTCCGTGATTGGTTAGCGGTTGTGCTATTGTGCTGCTCGTTAGTATCAGTCATATAATCCCCTCCTACCCTACTGAGAATAGACTATAGAGCCGTTCCTGTGGGCTTATGTAAGCTCTGCTTTACAATTTTATATCAAAGACTACGTCCACGTCTAGTTTATTCACTTAAATCTACGTTGGTTTACGATTAAAGTCTAAATTGTTAGAAAAGATGAAAATCTACGGAAGAATCCAATAAAAAAGGAGCCGTAGATAACATTTCTACGGCTTGAATGAGGAAAACAGCGCATTGGATAACGAAGACTGTATCTACGCTAGAATTTTATACACAGATCTAACGTAAACTACGGTCTACGATCAGTTGAAGGGTATATATTATGAAGAAAAGATGTGTAGACCGAAATCTCTGGTATAATTAGATGGATTCTCTACGGCTACATTTAAATAATGTGACTTTGATCTGCGTTAGTCTACGATCTAATCATAAAATGAATAAAAAGTGATTAGCTCAATGATTTAATATTTTACAGAAGATTAAATATCTACGGATGGATTGTTGTTAATCTTGAATAAATTTTAAATGAAGATTATGGATGATTTGATCTTCTTAATTCGTAGAAATTTATCTACGTCTTCGTAACGATTGATCAACCTAATCTTCTTTGATCTACACGTATATCTAACAATATATCGCTATCTTTTTATATTCTTATTAACAAATTCTAAGGTGAGCTTTCCATTCATAGAAGCAGCATCTAGCATTAACTTAGCTTTATAGACTTTTCCCGATTTGTTTTTGAAAGAAATAGTGTTGGTTTTACCAGAGGTGAGAAGGTCACTGATATTTTTGGAGGTTAACTCCTTACCATATTGCATTGAATTGATTTTAAAGTCGCATTCCGTAGACGTGCAAAGATATGCGAATCTTTCGGCAATAATACTTTGATTTTTGCATTTGGGGCAGTTACCAATTGTATTCATAAATTTAGCCTGGCTAATCGTAGATGTACCATTTTTTAAGCAAGATATAATCTTTTCCGTAAATTTAACGACAACTTGTGAGAAGGCTATATCTGATGCTGAGCCTACTGCTATTTCACTTAAACGTTGTTCCCATTTAGCAGTCATCTCTGGGCTGGTTAGCACATTTAAACCGAGATTACGAAGCATTTCAACGAGAGTATTGCCTTTGTCTGTAGGTTTAAGTTTCTTTCCATCAACTATGATATATTGCTTTCTTTTTAGATTTTCAATGATCTCAGTTCTGGTGGCTGGTGTACCCAACTGTATATAGCTCATTTCCGACTTTAACTCTGCATTAGTGATATGCTTCCCGGCCTTTTTCATGGCATCAATTAGACTTCCCTCCGTGTAGTAACCTGGAGGTTTAGTTTCTATTGTTTTGCTGTTCGCTTTGGTACATACAGCTAATTCATCCTCATTAAATGCAAAATTAGATCGTAGATCATAATCTTCGGTAGATTTATCTCCTTTATCTTCGGTGTTTTTGTTATTATTTTTTTCTTCATTAATGATTTTCCATCCAAGAGAGATTAGTTCTTTGATGTTTGTTTTAAATTCAAATTGATCTACGATGCTAAGTATACGATGGAGTTTATACTTTGCAGGTGGATAAAAGTGAGTCAAAAATCTTTTCACAATTAATGAATAGATATTTTCTTGATCCTTTGTTAGATCATGTGGAATCTTCTCAGTTGGAAAAATAGCATGATGATCTTCGATCTTGTCGGGGCGACAAAGGTTTTTGTTTTCTGGGTTTACATAACATTTATCCCCGTTAATAGTGAATGAACTATAATTACTATTTTTAAAAAGATCAAAGATTTCATGCATGACAGCCAAGTTGTCTGCAGCAACATAATTAGATGTTGTACGTGGGTAACTTATGGCCTCTAATTGTTCGTAAAGCTGCTGTGCAATATCAGCTGTCTGTTTAGCTGTATAACCAAATTTCTTGTTCGCCTCAGTTTGGAGCAAGCCCAGATCATAGAGTAGGGGAGGTTTCTCTAGAGCTTCTTTGGATTCGTAGCTTATCGTTTTGGCAATCTTTCCTTGTACAGTCTGAGCAATCTTATCAACCGTTAATTTTTCCGTTATAGGTTCATCAATGTGTAGTGTTCCAGAATAATTTACTTGTTGCTGCTGCAACTCTACAACAACCGTGTAATAAGTTCTGCTTTTGAACATAGTGATTTCTTGATGACGGTCATAAATCATAGCCAATACAGGAGTTTGTACGCGTCCAATACTAATCACATTTTTGGACCCCCCAAACTTCGTAGTAAATGCTCTTGTTCCATTCATTCCAATTAGCCAATCTGATGTAGATCGAGATCTCGCCGCTTTATACAAGTTATCATACTCTGAACCATCTTTAAGATTTCGGAACCCTTGGGTGATAGCCTCTTTTGTCAGTGATGAGATCCATAAGCGTTGAAAGGGGAGTCTAAGTTCAAGGTATTCATAGATGTATCTAAAAATCGCTTCACCTTCTCGGCCAGCATCTGTACAGTTAATAATACGTGATGAAGATAAAGCTAGTTTTTTAATTAACGAAAGTTGTTTTTGAGTATCTTTGTTCGGCACTAGTCTAAATTGCTTAGGTACAATGGGGAGATCATCAAAGTTCCACATTTTGAAGCGTTCTTCATAATCTTCTGGTTCAGCGAGGCTAACCAGATGTCCAAAAGCCCAGGTAATGTAATAGTGCTCACTTTTAAGATATCCTTGTTCTTGTTTAAACCCTCCCAAGGCTGTTGCTATTTTTCTTCCCATGTCCGGTTTTTCAGCAATGATAAGTATCATAAAATATTCACTCCTTTAACTGTATTCAAAATACAAATTAGATGTATATTTTGATTTACAACCAAATTAAATGTAGTATTATTAAGTTAATATTTCAAGTGATACTTTATTTATAGGGAGAATTGTCGTATGGAAGAGGGCGTTACGAATTCGCTAGAATTCATACCCGATAAAAGGTTTAACAAGCTTAAGCAGCTTCAAAGATTGATGCTATCATATTGTTATCGAAAAATTGAATATGAGCCACATCTAAATGAATTGAATGATCTGGAGCGAAGAAGGGGACAGCGGAAAACTTGTGCACAAGCCCTCATCATCATAAAGATGTACAGTATTACTCTGGCTGAATTAATCGATGATGTTGTCCTATCGATAAAATGGATTGAAAGAGAACGTTTGGTACTTAAGCAGATGGACTACTTAAGTTGTGAATTAGAATGGTTACATAATAAGTTGAATGAGCTCTACCAGGATCGATCTCATACCGGTGAAGCGATATTAAAGTTGGCTTATTTGCTTAGAAACCTACGGATTTCTCTTTCAGAGATTGAGATCAAAAATGTTTTATCGTTAAGTAAAGCTGACTGGGATAAACATGAGTCCATTTGCAGCCAACATAAAGTGAACAAAAGAGATATATTTAACGTCCTTATTCTATCTGTTGTGGGTCCTCCTGGATTAAGAGATCAGGTATTAGATGCTGCTCTTCAGCACGTTTTTTCGGATGAGAAAACGAGGAGGAAAATAGCCTGGAATGCAGAATCACTTTTCGGAAGTTTAATATAGTTTGGCTGAAACACTGCGAGTGGGTAAGAATTACCTTAGCTTGGATTCTGCCCTAAACTCAAATGATGATAAGAAGCGAGAGGATGCAAACATGAAATAGCCATAATGTCATGTAATAATGACATTATGGCTATTTTTTGTTCGCTTAAATCCTTCAGAGGATATAAAATTAAAGCAACGGAGGTGAGGTTGTGTCGTTTTATAAAGAGCAAGAGTATGTAGATTACCTTCAATCAAATAAGAAAAAGCAGCTAACCATAAGATCATATTCTGATGAAATTCATAGCTTTATGGCATGGTTCAATAAAAATTATCCAACAACTGAATATATGCAAATTTCTCGGCCTGCTATTGTGAGTTATTTAGAAACAGAAAGAATTGATAAAAGCGTAGGTACTATTGATAAAAAGATCTCGATACTTCATTCATATTTTGATTTTCTATGGAGTCAAGGGTATTTAGCTGGGACGGATCCGGCTAGTAAAATAAAGAGATTAAAGAAAAACGCTTCAGAAACTATTGTCCTTACACCTTCAGAGCAAACTAACTTAAGAAACTGGCTTGTTGATATCCCTATAACTAAAGTATTCAAAGCATATCGTGATCGGGGGCTATTGACGCTTTGCTTGTCAGGTGGACTGACAGGCCGTGAGCTGCAGTATCTGAAGCTAGATGACATTGCACAAGCTAGAGATCGTCTCATTATTTCAATAATAAATGAGAAGCGAAGAGATGTGGCCATTTATAACGAAGATGCCCATTTCATTGTTAAATATATAGAAATGAAAAAGAACAGGTTTGATGAATCTCCATACTTATTTACTAATCACAATAGTAAACCCTTGTCACAAAGGGTGATCCAATTCATTTTCTCTAAGATAAGCAAAGAGATTGGTTTTCAAGTTTACCCGAGAATTCTGAGAAATACATTTGCAATCAATAAGTATAATGAGGGATACTCCAGTGATGATGTTGCAGCACTATTAGGTATTGTTAACTGGAACCGAATGATATAACGGATCAAGGGGGAATATTATGATAATGCTTGATTTTATGAGGAAGGACAAGGAATTCAGAAAATCTATTGTGCAAAATTATTATAACCAACTGATGAGAAAGTGTTATAAAAATAGAATTGATAAATTGAACAAATGGTGTGATACAAATTTAGATATGAACCAGCTTTTTCCTGGCTTAAAATCAGAAGATAATGATTCATTTAAATCTGTTATTACAGCAATCTGGATAAGTTGCTAGAAATTAAAGACTATATTGATAAAAATAGTGTCACTATGGAGAATGAATTAAGAAATTATCTGACAAAAACAGTCTATCCGTCCAATATTGATCGTATATCATTTGTTCATTCGCTAGGTGTTACGGTATGCCCATACTGTAATCGAAACTATATCAATTCGAGTGAGGAAAAGACGAGTGCGCAATTTGATCATTTTATAAATAAAAGTTCTTATCCCATACTATCTGTATCATTTTATAATCTTGTTCCCGTTTGCTCTAGTTGTAATCATGCTAAGAAAATGGAGAATTTCTCATATTCACCTTACGACGATAGTGTGACTACAGATCAACTGATTAAATTTTCATTTGATCTAGTTGGTCCGAATTATCTGAACAATACTAAAGATATAAAAGTTAAGTTAAAGCTTGGAGTAAGCAGAAAACTTCAGAGTAATATAGATAACTTGAAGTTGCAGGAATTATATCAGCTTCACAGTGATAATGTACAAGAACTGTTGATCAAAAAAGAAATATACACCGATGAATACCAAGATCAATTGTGGAGTGAATTTAGAGATTTGTTCGGTTCAAGAGAAAATCTCCAGAGAGCAATTACGGCAAATTACTCTAATCCGGAGGAGTACGGAAAACGGCCCTTATCTAAAATGATGGCTGATATAAGTAAAGAACTCGGAATTATAAAGGATGCGTGAAGAATGAAGCTACTGTTTATATATATAGAATCTTATGGTGATATGTTCAAGGACATCTCTTTTAATTTTTCTGCGGAATACAACATTAAATACGATAGTCAGGAACAAGAACTTAGTATCGATAAGAATTCTAACTATCCAAGCCGATTTTATGGACGTAATATTTCAGATATAACAGGGATTGTGGGGAAAAATGGAGCCGGCAAAACAAGTTTGTTAGAAATAATCGGTAGGAATAATAAAGATAGATTAGAGTTATCTAATTTTAAAGAGACTTTAGAGGATAGATATTTCATGGTCTTTTTGGAAAATGACCATAAATTCTATTTTGAAGGTATCGGAAAAATTATGATTAATAACATTGAGAATTACATAGATAGACTTTCAGGAGAAGGAGAGATTTATCGAAGTTTCTTTTTTGAAAAGATTGAAGACAGTCATCTCCAAATTATACCGGATTATATTAATAGAGTTATAGACCGCATTGTATATATAAGAGATGAAATCATTCAAAGTTCTGGAGATAGACTTCAACTTCTGGTCCCTGAAGAAATTAATTTTATTCAAAGAGTAAAAGGAGGCAAGTACTCTTGGGTAGTTTGGTATAAACTCTATTTAAATCTATTCAGAAAGGGTACGATTGAAACTCCGAAAATAGAAATTACTCTTAGGTTTGACGATAGATTAAAAAATATCTCTCGTCGCATTTCAGTACCTACATCTGATGAACATAGTACAACATTCCATGGGCGTTTAGTTGTTGTTGATGAGTGGGAGGAAGACTTTTTCAATCATTTTTTTGAACTCATTATCAACCAGTTTATAGCTATTACTAAACAGGTTTGTTATGAGGGAGATGATCAGGACGAAGAAATAGAGAAGATCGTTGGTCATATTAAAGGATTAAAGAGGGACGATTTTTCCATTGATAGATTTCGTCAGCTGTTTGAAAAGATTGAACAAGTAAATGAGAAGTATGACAAAAGTCACTTGGATGGGTCAATTGTTAGAGGGCTTTTCAAATATATCGTTAATTTTTTTGTATCAGTATATGCTGCGAAAGAGTATATTCTACCAGGTATATATGAGTTTAGGTTAGTTGTTTCCGCAGACGAGCATAATCAAAGGATTTATGAGGTATTGAAAAATTACGACGCTTTGCAAACTTACTTGCAAGATAAATTTGATTCTCTTAATTTGGATGAAATAGATGAACCAGAAAACAATTATAAAGTAAAAGCGGACGAGTCATATACACCATTTATTATTGATAATGTAAATATGTCTACGGGAGAGAGAAATTTACTTAAGCTGTTGAGTTCAATTGTTTACGCAGTAAATGTTTCATTTAGGGAAATCCCCATATTGCAAGGAAGCCCCGATGAGATAAAAAACTACATTTTCCTTATAGATGAAATTGAATCAACAATGCATTTGGAGTGGTCCAGAAATCTTATTTTCTATATTGTTAACGAATTAGATGAAATCACTATAAGGCTAGGGAATAAGGATTACTTCTTAAGTGATTTTGGTGTGCAAGTGCAGTTGATATTTTCAACACATTCCCCATTTTTATTATCTGATTTAAATCGCGATTCAATCATTGCACTGACCAAAGATAAAACTGGAAAAGTTAAGAAAATAACTAATATAAAGTCTTTTGCTCAAAATATCCAACGTATTATGAGTAATGAGTTTTTTATAAAAAATAGTTATGGTGAATTTGCACAGGAAAAAATAAAAGAGATCATCCTATGTTGTGAGAAAAAAGAACCTTTCAAACAAGAAGAAAAGGAGCACATTAGGTATACAATTAATGAGATTGGTGAGCCAATTCTAAGGAAAAAGCTTCAGGAAAAGTTCATTTTGAAGCTAAAAGAGGAATCTGTTGTAAGTGCTGAAGAAGTAGATCTACGAAATACGCTAAAAAAACTTTATCCAACACATTCTCAAGATATGATTACTGAAAGAATCTTAGAAATATTAGATTTAGATTTTTAAATATCATTCTACAATCTTACTAAGTTGATTTAATTATTTGATCCATGATCTTTTTACTATTCCCTTTCTCTACTTCATGTACAAAATCAAGAAGTAATAAAGAGATCAATTCTTCTAAGGTTAATTGAAACTCTGGCATAATTTTAGTCATATCGTACAGGAATATCTCTCCGCGCTCAATGTACTTTCTATGCATTTCTATACGTATTATTTTTCTCTTTACTTTTGCGGGAACTTTCTTTTCGACTAATGCCCAGTGGTTTGGGTTTATTTGTTCAAAGGAAGTGACTATTTTATTTGAGTTTCCCTCTAATTCTTCCTTTTTCTTAAGTACTTTTGTACCTAGTGTGGAAATTTTAGCTGCATGACGAACCTGATTTAAAAACTGATCATATAGAGTACCTACCAAGTCTTCAATAGTGATCATGATTGAATGATCTGTTAGTTCCATGACGTCATCCAAAAAAGATTTAGCTCGTAGGATTTCATAGTGAGGAAGTCTGATATCCAAGTAGCAGCGTGAGTATTTTTCGAACTTGCCAAGTAGATAGGAATGGATGCCTCGCTTTTCATCGGCTAATTCATTTAACCCTTTCGACAATAGATTAATCTGGCTTAAAGATCTCATTACTAGTGTTCCTCCTAACAACTGTTTGTAAATATATCTATTATGCTGAGGTCGGTTTTATGTATATTTTCAAACGAAAGTGGAAATAGATTTAGTAATACAATTTAAGGAGAAGTACATTGATGGATAAAAAATCAGATCTCAAAGAAACGGCACTGAAATTTGTACAAAAGACTCAAAAGACTTCTAAACGGCTGGGAATACGTAAACCTCTGAAATCAATAAAATAATACATGAGAAAATGTATTTACATGAAATACACCCCGAATAAATCAATATTGGAAACCTTTCAGGTTTAACTAATTGATTTTTTCAGGGTGTGTTTTTTCACCGTTTTAAGCGACGAAGATATCGACATAAAAAGGAATACAGAGTAATGGAGTTCGCGGCGGTTTTCACAAGTCAAATATCGAGGTGAGACTTCATTGGTGACCGGACAACAAAAAAGGCCACTTCAAAATTGAAGTGGCCTTTCTCAGTATTCCGTTATAGTCATAAATTAGTGCTCTGATTCTTCATACTCCTTCCGAGCTTCACCAACTGAAATTACATCAAATTCTTTCTCCGTTAATCGCCTTAACAAGCAGCTCGATCTGTTCCGATGAATAGCCAAGCCGTTTGGCCCCAAGAATCGCATAACCCAAGCAGGCTTCATTATCCCTAATCATTTCCTGAAAATCCCGATTCACTAAAGAGCGAAGGTAAACAGAACGGTTATTGTAGGATTTGACTTCCAAGTGTTCCCACAACTGTTTGGTCATCGTAAGTGAAACCTTTTTGGTGATTCCCAGGAAGGGCCTGCCCATAGTTTTGAGTGGGAGCTTCAGTTTCCCGGTAGCAAGATCAAATCTGCAATCAACACATAAAATAACTTTCTCGTTATTGGATAACAAATCAGTGGTATCATTTGTACTGCCACAATTCATGCATTCCATCTGCTGTAATTCCCCCTTTACTTTAAGTTACCTAAAGTAAAGCGTGAGGTGATTCCGGTTAGGAGGGAGGTATTGGACCGTTGGTCGACTTCTCTAAATAGAAGATGCCAAAAGTGCGGTATAATAGATTTACGAACCGACAGTAAATAATTACGTAAGACGCAAAAAATCGTCATCTTCTATAATTGAAAAATGAATGAACTACAAATGACTCAAATTTTTTTGATTCATTCTTACAGCACCTAGTTGAGAAAGGACTAGATCCTAAGACAATTGCAAACTACAAAGCGAGCTGGAGTAAATTTTCGAAATGGTTGTTGCAAGTAGATCCGCATCTTAAAGATCGAGGTACAGTCATTCTAAGATATATTGCAAATTACAAACGGCACATGCAAGAAGCTTGAGGAAGGATTGGAAAGCAAAAATGTCTGTTCGTGCAGTCCAACATATCGTGGAAAAGTATGGGAAGCGAACGAGGATGAAAACTCTGGCTTGTCACAACATGACGCATACTTTTGGACATGAACTTGTTAACAGATAACCCATCCGTACTGCTGGATCAGGTGGCACTGTTAATGGGACACTTCAAAGAAACCGGTGATCCCAATATTCTTCAAAAGACTATAATTTATACAACACCAGGATTCAAGGACTTTACTGTAGCTGTGGAGTCGACCAGCTGGACTTCATGCTCCGGGAGCTGAAGCGGCTCCGGCCCACGTTAACAATTAAATGAATAGTTCAGAACTACTTAAAGGAGAGTGTAATGATGAATAAAGAAAAAATAAGAGAAAAGTTTTTGGCGGCTCCAGGGAATTCTTTTGCTGTAGCATTTCGTCTAGTTCAAAAAGCAGCTGCTGAAAACGAAAATCCGGAAGACTGTATTCAGCTCATAGGTGAAGTAGCGAAAGAATTCGGGGTTGATATTAGTGACTGCAGCTATTGAATTTCTATGTCTTTCTTCAGGTGGTTTACGCGTAATACCGCATTGAGGATCTGGAGATTGCAGCGATGTCGATCAGGTGGGCATAAAATTTGAAAGAGGTAGTTGAAAAATGGCAAATGGGTAGTTGGGGCAAGGTGGTACATATGACTGTGTCGTTACCGGACAAGTCTAGTCGTTTACCGTTATGTTGTAGAGGTGGAGGGTAGAAAATAAGAAACCATTATGATAGATAGGGCTGAATATTATGACTAAACAATATATCGCAAGTATTAAAAATAACACAAGAGGTTCATGGGTAAGTTCCGTAGCTCCTCATAAAAACACAACTAAATTTTGGCTCAAGCCTAAGATTACTCATAGTTATAGTGATACTCTTTTGAAAGAAGAACGTCTTATATTCAGAGATGAACAAAAAGCTGAAAGTGTGCTAAAAACATTAAACTTAATTTATCCCGATACATTCACTCTCGTAATTGAAAAGGAAGATGTTTTTATGAGTGAAGCTGACTTTCCTACTGTATGTGTAAAACCAGAACAATTTCGAGAATTGCTGACACAACAAATCAATGAATTTATCAGAATTGAAAAGAACGAAACTGGATTAGAGTATCAGCAAAAGTCGTACTTTGTACGTGGTCAGATTAAAATGACAACCTGTCTCATTGACGATGAATGGAAGAAATACAAGGAGACGGGGCGCAGCTACTATGAGTTCCTATTTTATTTAGTAATCAAGTATGAGTTGCTTGGGGTATATCGAATTAACGAGCTTAAAGCGGGTGAATAAGATTGTTGACGTTTTGCCAGGGCAGGAACCTGTTATAAAGGACGTTCCGTCACTACTAGGTACATATTGGTAAGAACTGTTTGAGAAGTCGAGGCGCGATCATGTCAAGCTAGGGAACAATTTATATTTGACTGTAGGGGATTCAACAACTCTCACTGGCAAGCCGGTTACTTTGCCCATGCTTTCGATTGGCTCAAGTAACTGTTTGTGGACCAGCCGTCTTTGTGACCAGGGTTTGGGAGGAGGGCGGCGAGACATTGACGGCAAACCTAGCGGCTTTAGGGGAGACTGATGTTAAATCCACATACATTGTGTATCCTACAGTTTCAAAAAAGACAAAATTCTACATTCAAAGTGATAAATTTGGAAATTATATATTGTTATAATCTAAGTTACATATTATGATTATTAGGTCTAAAGTTTCAAAGATAGGGAATAAGACTCACAAAACAGGAGGAATTATGGCTAATTCGAAGAAACTAGGAGTCACCGCTATTGCAACAATAGCCCTTACGCTGAGCACAGCGATGCATTCAAATGTCTCTTATGCTTCAGAAGCAACGTTAAAAGATCTAGAACAGGCTTCACCATGGGCGCAAGCACTCATTCAAGAAGCTCATCAAAAACTGCTCGTAAATGGGGATCGAGAAGGATACTTCCATCCATTGCAGCAAGTCACTCGTCAAGAAGCTGCGGTAGCTCTTGCCAATGTTATGGGTCTTGAGCAAAGTGACACTGTATCATCATCGTATTCTGATGTCCCTAGTAATTCATGGAGTGTTAGTGCAATAGAGGCTGTTAAAAAGGTCGGATGGATGCAAGGGAGCCAAGGGACGTTCCGTCCTAAAAATGTTCTCACTCGAGAAGAGTTGGCTACGATCTTGAGTCGTGCTACACAAGTAGAATCAAGCGAAGATCTATCAGCTCTCAAAGATAACCAAAAGATATCGAGTTGGGCAAAAGATGCGGTGTCTTCCATGGTTTCTTCCGGAATCATGACGGGGAGCAATGGGAATTTCCATCCTCAGATGCCAGTCATTCGACAAGAACTAGCTGCTATTCTGTTAAGAGTGGACGAGATGCAGAGCAATATGAATCTTCAAACCATTGAGAAAATAGAAAATGGTAGTGTCACGATTGGTAACACTTCTTACCGTGTTTCAGATCCTTTAAAGTCCTTCTTCTCAGAGAATAATGTCGCTGCATTAACAAAAGCGGGCATTCGAGTTGAAACAGTAGATGGTCAAATTACCAAAATCTTAGCCCTTGAACTTGTAGCACCAGGACAAGCTGCAGCCGAAGGTAAGGAAGAGTTTTCTGGGAATACTGTACTAGATGCAGGTAAAGCAGTTGTAGAGGGTAAGGTAAAGGTTGCTGCAGACTACATAACCATTAAGAACATCACCATTAAGGGTGATTTCGAAATAGGTAAAGAACTGAATAATGATTTCTACGCAGATAATATTACAGTTCAAGGTACAACTTATGTTAAAGGTGGAGACGATAATACGGTTGTATTTGATCAATCGTCCCTCCAAGAGATGAACATCTCAAAAGAAGAGGTTCGCGTAGAAGCAATCAATAAAACGGTTGTTCAAAACGTGAACATTGAGTCGAAGCTTTCTGGTTTATGGGGCGATCCTTCTATCACTTATGAGCGTGTAACGATAGGAGAAGGGGTTCAAAATGCTTCGTTGTATGCACACGTTCGTAATTTAGAAATCAATACGGGCAATGAAGAAACATCTATCTCAGGTAATGGCCAACTTGAATCTGTGACGATTAATGGTTCTGGGACAGTGGCGCTACAAGGAACAGGAATGATAGGATCCGTGACCATCAAAGATACAACAAGTAAGATTTCTTTCCCGCCAAACGTAACTATTCAACATATCGTGCTACCAGCTGGAGTTTCTCCAGAACAAGTGATTTTAAACTTTGATAGAGTTAAAACACAGATTGCTACGATAAACGGATCATCGAATCCGAGTTACACTGCTCCAACTGGAGGGGGTAGTACAGCACCTTCTAGTGGTAGTAACACTGGAAATACCGGTGGCGGTAGTGTAACCCCTACAAACCCTGGTACCGGTACTACACCAACGACTCCAAACCCGAATCCTGGTACATCGATCAGGAATCCGTTTACTGTGAAAACGTACAAGAATCGAACGGAAACCACTGCGGATGCCATGTTAACCTCCACGAAAACGGGACAAGTCTATTACATGGCTGTCAAATTAGACGATAATGTGCGCCCTACAGTAGAGCAAATTAAAAGTGGAACTCTTCCAGGTGATTTCTCTTATGCACATGGTGAGGTTTCAGTAACAGCTAATGAGCTTAAGACATTCACGATCGAAGGATTAGAGAAATCAAAAGCATATGGTCTCTGGATTGTATTTAAAAATGCTGGTGAAGAATCGCCATACCCACTCTATTTAAACATTAGCAATTATCGTACAAATGATGTGACAGTTCTACCGTATGACACGACAAACCTAGATCAAATTAGTATTCAGTTCAATGGTGTGCTTACGCCTCCAGCTACGACTACGACAGATCCTGCAGCCATATTTAAAGATGGCCGCCTTCGTAACTATGGTTATGGTTTCATTGAAATTGATAAACTCGAATGGGACTTAACGATACCAGATATGGCAATTATGACGATACATTTTGATCCAGTAACTTTGGGTGATGGTACATCGTATCGACTGGATTGGCAGTTTGTGAAAAATGCATTATCTATCAAGTACACAAGTCCTTCAGGTAGTCCGACTTCCATTTCTTTTGGGGGTCATGGAAGTTACTCTGGACCGGAAGTCGTTAATCTTATTACGAAGCAGCTAGCTATTGAAACCGGCAATACCGTTGATCCTACTAAAGGTGAAGCGGTCATGCATATCCTCGAAGCGTATCCGTCTCCGCTAAAACAAGAGCTGGGGTTAAACGAATTTAACGGCTTACGATATCAGGAAGCATTGGCGCTACAAGCAGGACAGTATATGACATTCAATGATGTTCAACAAATTATCGGTGCAGTAAATCAAGCGTATCCAGCTCCGTCTAACACGGAAGCAAGTGCAATCCGGGATTTCAACAATTCACAAAATGCTGCACAAATTGAATACTACCTAAAGAGAGTTGCAGATGTGCTAACTATTGATGCGGATCTTTACAACGCTCTACACCAAGTCGCTCGAACAGAAATTGCTCAGACAGTTTTAAATAAACGAAATGTATTGCCTGAATCTAAGTTTACTAGTATTGAAGAAATTCGATCTGCTTATGAGCTGGCATATAGCCAATCTTCATCGGTTCCGATTTCCGTTTCGTTTGTCGATACCGATACAACGGCAGGACACATCGGAGGAGAAATTGTTTGGATACCTGGAGCAGAGAATAGTTCTGTTGTTGGATTTGAACTATTGTGGGGCAATGGGGGACAGCCGGTATCGTCCTTAACTACAGTTGATAAAAATGATGGGAATCGTTATACCTTGCCACAAGGTACAGTAATCCCTGCAGATGCCAATCAATTGCTTCTAAGAGCTTTGCTGCAGGATGGGTCTGAAACAGCAACTATTGGTATAACGATCAAAGATACGTTGCCTTTAGCTCCTGCTGCACCATCTATAACGAATGACGATGCAAGAAATATATTGATTGGTGCAGATTCGTCCATGGAGTTTACCGTTGATAACGGGGTAAATTGGATTTCTTATGATGAAGACAACCCTCCAGTCTTTCCTGGTGATGTTTATGTAAAAGTTCGGGTCAAAGCCGATCCAGTTAATCAGGTACCAGCTGGGGAGACGGAGTTTGTCAGCTTTGTTGATAATGTATACATGTATATTGGCATAAACGATGCTGGAAACACATTCGATACAGGTTATATATCATCTGCAATGGAGTATTCATCGAACGATGGAGAAACGTGGACTACGTATGATGAAGAGAATCCACCGCAATTCCCAGGAGATCTAACAATCCTTCTTCGGGAAAAGGCAAGTGATATTCTTCCAGCAGGTCCAGCCAAAAGTTTTACATTCACATCTCAAGTTCATGTTCTAACGGGTAACAATGCGCTATTAACTTCACTACCTACGCTGGAATACTCGCTGGATGGTGGAGTAGTGTGGATTGCATTGAATGTAGATAAAGCAGTTCAAATACAACCTGGTGATGTTGTCCAGGTAAGGGAAGCAGCTCGTGGTTCATTTCCAGCGGGAGCACCAACAGATTATCAATACTAAATAGAATCAGTCGAGCAGGGCGTAGCAGATATAATTGAAAACAACCCCAGTCGTATTTAATTGATTGGGGTTGTTTTATTGTAATAATATTGTTGCAATATACGTTTTTCCTGTGTTGGATTTGATTTTTGCCTTCATTAGGTTAACGGGAAACGATAGCTCAATATTACAAAGAAAGCAGCGGATCAATATGATCAGCTGCTTTTGTTCAACTAACCTGCAGGTTAACGTAAATAGGACTTCACTTCTTCGCATGCAACTTTTTCCTATAATAAACGTTTTATTAAGAACTTGGGTAATGGGAAGGAAGATGAATTGTGAATTTTTTTATTTATCTAGGGATCATTTTCATTTTTGTTTCTGGAATTTGTATCGGAGCATGGACGACTGGTAACCAACAAAGAGGTAATTTTTATTCAGAGTCTAATGAAGACCGTAAAATAAAGAAGAAAGTTGCTACATGGTCTGCTTTAGCTGGTGTATGCTCGTTTACAGTTGCTGGATTGATTTATCTGTTAAACATGGGCAGGTTAGTTTCGTTAAAAAAGGATTTTATTTAGCTTTTCTAGAAAGTAAAATAAAGTAAATTAACTTCTTGAACAGTTGCACTCCTTTTATGTTTAACAATACAATTAATAAGGAGGAATCATGAAATGGTTAATGTTAAATCTAAGATCATTGGCCTTATTGGTTTACTGCTAACCGTAACAATAGTTTTTGTTTGTTCATATCAGATTTATCTCAATGTAGGACATGTTCATAATTATTTTTCGCCAAAGTTAACCTCTGTTATTGCTGCTGAAGACGCCTCAGACGGATGGAAGCCTATAATATTTGACGGTAAGGACTCAATTGAATACGATTCTATCTTCTGGCACAAGGCAATCACTAATGGTGCCAACAGTGACCGAAACGTGTTATTGAGAGTTAAAGATGCAAAAGGGGATATTGTCATTGAGGAATTCCAAGTATCTCCTGGGACCAGCAAGCATTTAGATCACCTGAATAATGATACAAAGTACTTCTTTGAAATTAAAGCTGAAGAAGGACAATTCATTCTTAATGCAACATAAAAGAATAAGAATGTAATTGAATTCGAGACCCGCTTTTTGATTACTTATAGGGATTTTGAAATTGTGAAAGTAAAATCATCATTCAACTAACGGGAAACGTTAGTTTAACATAGTGTAAATTTGTAAAACGACATCAGCCCGTTATGTGGAAGGAAAATGTTATATAATCGTCGAATCTACCTTGAAATCGAATCTTATCCGGGGTGAGAATAACATATGAACAAAAGAGGCCAGCTTGTACAGTTCGCCCATCAACAATTTAGCGAAATTCTCTCGGAACAACAAGGAATGACTTTCAAATTCGAATTAAATCAAGGTCGATTTATACATACGTTCTGCGCAGGGCAGCTACTTTATAAAATTGGCTTGTCTCCTGAAATGATTATTGGAAAGGAACTAAAAGATTTTCTTCCCTCCGATATAGCTGAGTATAAAGAAACTTTTTATAATGAAGCCTGGCAAGGAACAGAGGGGATCTCCTACGAAGGGGAAAAAGCAGGGATATTCTACCTTGCATCCTTACGACCCATCAGACAATCAGGTACGGTGATTGAGGTCATTGCTTCTTGTGTAGATATCACAGAACGAAAGAAAGCTGAGGAAGAACTAAGAGCAACAAAAGAGTTGATGGAATCTTTATTTGGGAACTCTGTTGATGGCATATTTATCGCAGATATGGAGGGTAAAGTCATCCGAGCCAATCATTCTTTTGAGAAAATATTTGGTTGGAGAGAAGATGAGCTAATTGGGGAGGAGGTCTTTTCTTTCCCCATAGTTATGAAGTCAGAATTTATAGAATTCAGGAAGCGGTTACAAAAAGGAATGGAAGTGATCAGTTTCGAAACTGCTACATCACGTAAGGATGGAGAAATGGTAAATATCCATTTAACATTATCCCCTTTAAAGGATGCTCAGGGTAATGTTATTGCTCTTAACGGGATCACGAAAGATATTTCTGAACGTAAAAGGTCAGAAGACTTCCTTCGAAAAGCAGATAAATTAAATGTGGTCGGCCAATTAGCGGCTGGTTTTGCACACGAGGTCCGTAATCCTCTAACCACTCTGCGTGGGTTCTTACAATTAATGCAATTAAGAAAAAAATGGGATTCAGATTACGGCGAAATTATGGTAGCCGAAATCGACCGTATCAATAGTATAATTAGTGAGTTTTTAACTCTAGCAAAGCCAAACTCGATGAGCTTTAAAAAATATGATGTGGGGATCATCCTGCAGAATGTCATTACTCTATTAGAAGCCCAGGCCACTTTAAATAATATTCAATTTCATATGCAAGTGGAGAGCTGTCTTCCATTAGTGAAGTGTTCTGAGATTGAAATCAAGCAAGTATTTATTAATATTATAAAAAATGCAATTGAATCTATGCCCCGGGGCGGAATAATAACTATCTCCTCTTTTGTTCAAGCGAACAATATCTACATTCGTTTTACAGATCAAGGTGTTGGTATTCCTGAAACATTAATTCACCGTTTAGGTGAACCCTTTTTCACGACAAAAGAAAAAGGGACAGGTCTAGGTTTAATGATGTGTTATAAAATAATAGATGATCATATGGGGAAACTAGCTGTTAAAAGTATGGTTGGAGAAGGAACTACGTTTGAAATCAAGATCCCTTTTATTAGCTGAATGAAAGATAAAAGACTAAAATCGTTTGATGCCGGTGTGAAGGATTCGTCTTCTAACAAGAATATTTATTCGAAGCAGAACCGAAGTTTCGTGATATGCTCGGTCAAACTAACCAAATAGAGAAACGCAGGAGTTGCTGAATATCAGAAGTGAATAAGTATGAAAATAACCAAATTAAGAACCGTCTGATAGTGAATCTGAGTTGAACTAACGAAAGTAACGATACCTTAATAAACTCAAGAAGCAGCTGATCTAGGAGATCAGCTGCTTCTTGTTTAACCGATTAGCAGATAAGAACTAATGAAATTTGTTAATGATCTAACAGTGACAAAGGGTGAATGACTTATGCATTCCTGTCCCCATTTGAATAGCATAAATCAACACAAACAACTTAATCGGAAAAAGGTGAGTAGAAGGATGCGAGTTGATTTGGGTAGTGGAACAAATAAATACAAAGATTGCATTGGGATAGATCGATTCGATCATGAGATGACGGATATGGTTCATAATTTTAACCGACCCATTCCAATGAAAAACGATAGCGTGGATTTTGTCATGTGTTCACATAGCTTACAATACGTCGATAATTTAAATTCAGTCATGCAGGACATTTATCGAATATGCAAGCATGGAGCTATTGTGTGTATTGTAGCCCCATACGCACATGCGACCATGCATATGGCAAATCCCCAGTTTAAACAAAAATTCAATGAACATTCGCCCCAATATTGGACGACTTGCCCGGGATCCATACAAGAGGATAACGAGTTTTCCTTTGATTCATCAATCGTTTTATCGCAACCGCAAATTTTTCATCAGACCAATATGGATTTCAGATTACTGAAAATGGAGTTTTTTTATTTCCCTGCTTACCATGGCTTGTATAATGAGTTAGAACTAGGGATTCTTAGACAATCGCAGCTTAATGTAGCTCACCAAATTATGTATCATTTATTGGTCGTGAAAGAAGCAATTTCCGACGAGGAGATTGCTATCATTAAAGAAAGTCAGCGATTGGAAGAGCCGGATTACATTCAAGGACAACGAATGCAATGGATAGATAAAGAGGATGCGGAGCAACCATATAATTTGGAAAATCTCCGGTTCGTACCACCTGAAGAAACAGTGGTACCCGACGTGAGAATCGAAGAAAAGCCCCTTATGCCTCAGAGAAACAGCACAAGGGGCTCAAGAAAATCAACTAACTCTAAAACACGGCAAGCAACTAAGCGAAAAGTATCGCGTAGGAAAAAGAGCTCCATTAAGAAATTGTAAATTCTTTATTGAATAAAAACCGTAATACGATATTAGATCTAAGCTACTCATCATCACCGGCGCTAATCTCAACAAACACTTGAACGGTGTACTCTTTACCTAATAGATCCGTTACAATGACCGTGAACTGAATTCGTCCAGTGTAGTTTCGGTTGGGTACGAGTTTAAATGAGCCATCTTCTTTCAGTGTGAGCTTACCATTTTGCGGAGCTTTAAGAACTCTAGCCCGGGTAATCCTTCCTAGACCAAGTGAGTTAAAGTCGCCATAGAGTGTTTGATTCTCATCACCCTTTAAGTTTAAGGTTAGAATCCCACTGCCAAGTTCAAAAGCGACTCCCGCTCCTGTTTCAATACCACCTACTCCTGAATCCGTTCCAGTTCTCCCTGCGCCTGTTCCTACGTCTAATGGGCCAGACAGTGCACTAACATTTATGATTACGTTGTACTGAACCAATCTACCTTGTGCATCAATATATTGAATGGTAAAACAATCTGTTCCTACGAAACCTGGGTTCGGCGTATACACATACGAACCATCCGCTCCTAAAGAAATCACGCCATGAGTGGGACCACCGGCTAATATATAGGCACTGCCCCCTCCTGGAGCCGCGCTTCGGATCGGTGTTCCCGAAATTGTAGCTAGTTGAGCTGTAATTGTAAGTGGTGGCAGCGGAATTCCAGGTGGAGTACCTGGTTCTCCAGGACTCACTGGATTTACCGGATTTAGGGGCTCGCTCGGACTTACAGGAAAGACCACAACCGTCACTGTAGCGGTAACACTCCGGCCTAAACTGTCAGTGACGACAACGGTGAACGTATCGGTTCCTGTAAAATTCGAATTCGGAACGTATACAAATTCTCCAGTCGTCGAACTAAGGGTAACATTTCCGTTTTGAGGTGAGGATCCAATGGTATATGAGAGTGGTAAATTATCAGGACTACTGGCCAATATTTGGCCAGATACAGGCTGCCCCTCATTGGTGCCAACTCCAATACTCGTGGTGATTGGACCGCTCCCCGATGCAGAAACCACCGTAACGTTAACGGGAACTAAGGTTTTTTGACCCGCACTATTTGTGACAACAACGGTAAATGTGTCTGAACCTACAAACCCCGGATTTGGTGTATAAATGAACGTGCCGTCTGGATTAAGAATCACTGTACCGTTACTTGGAGAAGCACCAAGCGAAAACGTCAGCGGTAAACCTGCTGGGTCTGTAGCGTCAATGACACCCGAGACGCTTTGCCCCGCAATAGTGGCGACATTTACTGGCGGAGCAACGGGAACATCTCCGACAACCGTGACTGTTACTAGAGCAATATCATTCAGTCCGTATGCATCCGTTACGATGACCGGGAAAGTGTCAACACCGGTATAGCCAGTATTTGGTGTATACGTGAATGTGCCATCTGCGTTTACGACCGCTGTTCCGTTGGCTGGAAGCGGAACGTAGAGCGTATAGATCAGCGCAGTGGTGTCCGGATCGGTTCCAGTAACTCTGCCCGAAACTGGCGTATTAATTGGTGTGATCACGAAAACGTCAGGAGCAACTGGCGGTACTGCCACCACTAGAATGGTTACTGTGCCTGTTGTTGTTGCACCATAGGTGTCCGTTGCAACAACCGTAAACGTATCGGTCCCTACGAAAGCAAGATTGGGTTGATACGTAAACGTACCATCCGGATTAACGACAACTGTACCATTCACAGGTAGGGTTGCTAACTGAACGGTGACTGGAACGCCTTCAGGGCTTGTTGCGTTTAATTGACCATTTACAGGCGCATCGGCATTCGTTGTGAATTGGGTACTGTTAATCACTGGTGGCAGAATCGGGATTGTAATCGTTACAGTGGTTACGGTACTTGCTCCATTGATATCAAACACCCACACGGTAAAAGAATCTACTCCAGCAAAGTTAGTATTTGGTGTATAGGTGAACGAGCCATCTGGATTGAGCACAACTGTGCCGTTGACGGGTACGGAACCAATAAGATAAATGAGTGGATCAGCATTGGGATCAGAAGCAATAATCTGCCCGCTAACAGGTGTGTTCAAGGAGCCAATTAAGTTTTGGTCTTGGGCTGTAGGTGGCTGATTCAGAACGGTAACAATTGCCGTAGCTACCGCCGTTCCACCAGAAGGATCGCTGGCAATAACGGTAAAGCTATCTTGACCGACATATCCTGGATTTGGAGTGTAGGTAAACGTTCCATCGGCATTGACGACAACAGTTCCGTCAACAGGTGGAGAATTCAATGAAAAGGTAATTGGATTCCCTACCGGGCTTATAGCCGTTACTACACCAGAAACAGGTATGTTTTCAAAAGTGCTTACACTCGTACCCAGAGCCACAGGCGGTATATTATTTATTATTATAGTGACTGCACCAGTACCTACCCCGCCTCCTGTATCCGTCGCTTGAACTGTAAAACTGTCTGTACCTACAAAACCTGGATTAGGCGTATACGTATACGTGCCATCCGGATTAACAGTAACCGTACCATTGGCAGGAGGGGAAAGGACGGCAATGGTAATAGGTTCACCAGTAGGATCTGTGGCAATGACTTGCCCGGAAATGGGTGTATTCGTATTTGTACTAACCGTCTGATTGAACACAACAGGCACGTTGGCATTCACATTAACCGTAATTACTGCAGATGCAACGCCTCCACGGCTATCCGTGACGGTGATCGTAAAGAAGTCTGTCCCCACATATCCAGGATCCGGTATATAGGTGAACGTACCATCTGGATTCACAACCACGGTACCATTAATGGGCGGGTTATCTAGTGCGTAGGAGAGTGGGTCACCATCTGGATCGGTGGCAGTGACTTGGCTACTAATGGGAATGGACTGAGAGGTGTTGAGTGTCTCATTTTGAACGATCGGTGGTTGATTGACGACTTCAATTCGAACTGTAGATACAGTCGTACCACCCTTTCCATCACTCACCAGTACAGTGAATGCATCTTGACCTTGGAATCCGGAATTGGGTGTATACGTAAATGTTCCATCCAAATTGACGGTGGCTGTGCCGTTCGCTGGTGGTGAGAGCAGGGTATACGTCAGTGGGTCACCATCTGGATCGGTGGCGGTTACCACCCCATTAATCGGAACGTTGGCCGGTGTGCTGATTTGCACATCCTGTGTCACTGGAGGTTGATCAATGATATTGACCGTAACTACAGATGTCGCTGTCCCCCCCAAACCATCACTAACAAGGACCGTAAATGAATCTGTACCCACGACTCCAGCATTTGGCGTGTAAGTGAACGTACCGTCCGGATTGACAATGACCGTGCCAAGTGCCGGAGTTAATATCACGGTATAGGTAAGAGGATTTCCGTCCGGATCCGTTGCAGGAATCTGGCCACCGACCGGGGTATTCTGAACCGTGTCAACGGTGAGATTCTGAGCGACGGGGGGTTGATTATCAACATTGACCGATACAGTTGAAGTAACAGGGATACCACTTGTGTTCGTTACCGTTACAACGAACGTGTCTGTCCCCACAAATCCAGCATTTGGGGTGTACGTAAAAGCCCCCGTGGCTGGATCCAACACAACCGTACCATTTGGCGGTGGTGTGGTTAGGGTATAAGTCAGCGTTTCTCCTTGTGGGTCGGTTGCTTGAATTTGACCCGCTACAGGCACATTAGCATTCGTATTCAGGGTAAGATCGGATGTGATAGGTGCGGATACCGGGACACCAATCTGAACATTAGATATCGCCGTTCCACCTTTTCCGTCACTCACCAGTACTGCAAAGTTATCAACTCCAAGGAACCCTGCATTCGGGGTGTACGTAAATGCACCCGTAGCTGGATCAAGAACAAGCGTACCATTAGAAGGCGGTACAGATACCGAATACGTAAGTGTATCTCCATCTGGATCAGTTGCTGGAATTTGACCATTTATCGGTGTATTAAAATTGGTCGATAATGATAGATCTTGAGTGATAGGTGGCTGGTCGATGACATTGACCATAACCGAACCGACAGCTGTACCACCTTTGCCGTCGCTGACAAGCACCGTGAATGAATCAATGCCAACAAACCCAGTGATAGGCGTATAGGTAAACGTGCCGTCTGCGTTAACGACAGCTGTACCGTTACTTGGTGGCGATTGTAATGTATAGGTAAGAGGATCTCCATCTGGGTCCGTAGCAACGACTTGACCGTTAACGGATGCATTCTGAAGGGTAGAAAGCGTCTGATTGGTCACTACTGGTGGTTGATTGGCTACCGTTATAGTTACTGTAGACACGGCCGTTCCGCCGCGGCCATCACTTACGAGTACCGAGAATGTATCTAATCCCACAAAACCTACGTCTGGCTGATAACTGAAACTTCCGTCTGGATTGACGGTGACAGCCCCATTGCTTGGTGGGGAAAGCAAACTGTACGTCAGTGGATCTGCGTTAGGATCAGTCGCAATAATCTGTCCAACTACCGGTGTATTTTGTAGTGTTGCGAGTGACTGATTTCCTGTAATCGGAGGAAGATTCTCCACGTTAATTGTAACCGTGGCAATGGCAGAGGCACCTGCTGGATCACTAACAATGACTGTAAAGGTATCTGTACCAACAAACCCTGTATTCGGCGTATAGTTGAAGCTTCCGTCTGCATTCACTATCACACTTCCGTTAGTCGGAGGGGAATTCAAAGCATACGTTAATGGATCTGCATTAGGATCAGTTGCAATAATTTGTCCGGCCACAGGCGTATTTCCAGGGGTGTTGAGGGTTTGATTCTGTGCAACCGGCGGCTGATTGGTTACTACGACGGTTACATTGCTGAGAGCAGTTCCACCGCGTCCATCACTAACCAACACGGTAAACGAATCGGTGCCTATAAAAGTAGGATTAGGTGTATAAGTGAATGTTCCGTCCGTATTGACGATAGCTGTGCCGTTAACAGGAGGTGAATTAAGAGTAAACGTTAGCGGGTCCGCATTGGGATCCGTAGCAATAACTTGACCGAAGACAGGAGTGTTCTCTGGTGTCGTCAGGTTCACATTTTGGGTAGTTGGAGGCAGGTTAACTACGGTGATGGTAACTGTTGAAACGACAGATCCCCCGCTAGGGTCACTAACAAGTACCGTAAATGTATCCACACCAATAAAGTTGGTATTGGGGGTATAGGTAAAGGTTCCGTTTGGATTGACCACGACACTGCCGTTTACCGGTTGTGAGTTCAAATCATACGTTAACGGATCACCATCTGGATCCTGCCCAATGACTTGACCGAAAACAGAGATGTTCTCCGGAGTTGATAAATTCACATTCTGTGTTGTCGGTGGGCGATTGTTAACTTGTACGGTAACGGTAGAAATGGCTGTAGCCCCGTTAGCATCCGTGACCAACACCGTAAAAGAGTCTGTTCCTGCAAATCCAGGATTAGGTGTATAGGTAAGACTACCGTTTGGATTGACCGTGACTGTGCCGCTTGCTGGAGGTGAATTCAGTGCATACGTTAATGTATCTCCATCGGGGTCTGTAGCTACGATCTGTCCATTGATTGGTGTATTTTTATTGGTCGTCAGATTCAAATTCTGAGCAAGAGGTGGACGATTAACAATAGTGATCGCTACGGTGGATACCGCAGTTCCTCCAAGTCCGTCACTTACTAAAACAGTGAACGAATCAGGACCAACATATCCGGTATCAGGCGTGTAAGTAAATGTCCCATCTGCGTTCACCACAACGGTTCCACTAGTTGGTATCGAGTTTAGAGAGTACGTAAGCGGATCTCCATCTGGATCTGTACCTATAACTTGGGAAGAAACAGGTACATTTTCATTTGTCGTATACGCATAGTTGGGGACAGTAGGTGGACGGTTGTTGATCGTAACGTTGTTCCCGTTAGATTGGGACATGCCTTCGAAGACTGGCCCGCCCGGAAGACTTTGAAAGTTGTACGTCAGGTTGGCTACGTTGGATTGAGTCGAGCCGGATGGGCGAGAGACGATCTGAACGGAGTACACGATCGTCACCGTTTGACCCGGAGCGATCACGCCTAGATTCAGTCCCGTTACTGGGCTTGCTCCAGGCTGTGGAACGCCATCTACAGACAAGCTACCCGGAACGAAGCTACCGGAGCTAGGAAAACTATCCGTTAAAAGAACGAGTGTGGCCGAGGCTGTTCCCACATTGGAAGCGGTAATCGTATACTGGATCGTATCACCAACAAAAGCTGAAGTTACATTTGAGTTCTTATTGAAAACAAAAAAAGGAGCATTCACATCCACCTGGAGTCCAGCACTATTTACCATATATTGATCTTGGGTGGAAAGAAGCCTAATAACGGCCGAAGTCTGGGAGTTCACAAGTTCTGCGGAGACATCCACGTTTGTAATATCCCATCCCTGCCTAGCACCAATGACAGGTGTTCCTGGAGCACTATTCCGGTTACCAAATGTTCCGTTAGTATTGATTAATCCCTGGTCGTTGTTAATCTGGGATGCAAAAAAGTTATTAACGGGGTTGTTGGGCCCAGAAATAGCGACCAGTGAGTCAACAGTAGGCCCAAAGAGAGCCTGGTCCCCTGTAATTTGAGGGTCCCCTTCGCAAGCACTAACCATTAAACGGCCCGTTACGGCACCTGTTACTGGCGTGCCAAAACCGGTTATGGATGCAGTGGCTGCGCCGATGGTTGCATTCACGATTTCGGCACCCACAAAAATGCTCATATTACGGGAGGGAAGGAATGGACTTGCGTAAGCTACTGCAAGAGTCCAACCTGCAAAGTTTGTATTGTTTTCCGTTGCAGAAGCTGTTCCAGGAATTCCAGCTGCAACATAAGTTCCCGCACCCGCTTGTTGAACTAAAGCAGTAACATTAGCTGAGTTAACATAAAAGTTGGCTGCTGGTGCGGTATTAGCTGCCGTTGCAGGATCAGGAGCCACAGAAAACGTACCTGCTGGCGTCGTAAAAGTGATTGGATTTGGGATGGCCCCACTTACATTGGAACCACCATAATTATAACTTCCCGCCCAAATCAGTTCTGCATATAATACTTCTGAACCTGCAGGTAAACTAAGGATTGCAGCAGACGAATTTTGAATATAATTGAGTGTCGTACCTAATGGAAAGTTTCCTACCTGTGAAGATGTATTAAGTGTAATGAAAGCGCCAATTGAACCCGCAGTACCTTGGTTATTCTGGTTCGCTACTTTGTTTAGCCCCATCGTGTTGCCTGTAAAAGTCATAGCTCCGTTCATCGTGGTGTTGTACCTAAGAATAAAAGCCATAAAACAGTTTCACCCCCAAAATGGATAATGGTTTCAGGGATATATATTAAATGTTTAGTTTGTACTATTCAGAATATAGACTGAAAAATTCAAATTACAGGGAATGCTTATTCCCTAAACACTTTGGGTCAATTTTCCGTCCGACTGCCAAAGAGAAATTAGGAGAAAATATAAAAATGAAGTGATCTGATTTTAATCGTACTTAATTTAACGTCTAGTTGAATGGATTGTGTCAGATTAATTCATCATGGAAGGATAAAATTAAAATGAGAAAGTCCACCTATGCTGCGAAAAGGTGGACTAATCTATAGGAGGCAGACGAAAGTCTACGTATAAATTATATACAGTTTGAAGAATTTTCATTCGTAGCACGAGAAGACTCCATCGATCAATACAGATTGTAAATGGTCACCACGTTTTCCTGATATCTTTGAGAGACTACTTCGTTATCTTACTGTATCCTCAATAGTTTGTATTTTTTTATCTTTACTGTGTTGCAACTTGGGGTTGCGGGGTACCGCAACCAAAGCGTTCTTTACTTCTATATGCAATTAATCTAGTATAAGCTTGTAAAATTTACAGAAAGGTAGTTGCTAATATGATCTTTGGGGAGAAGTTAAAAGCGGAAAGAAATAAGAAAAGTTGGTCACAAGAAGATCTGGCCGAGAAGCTTTATGTGAGTCGACAATCGGTTTCCAAATGGGAAAATAATCAAAATTACCCCCGGGATTGAAATGATTATCAAAATAAGCGATTTGTTTGAAATATCTATAGATGAATTATTAAAGGCGGACGAAGAGTTGACAAAAAAGGTGATAAAAGAAAGCAAGCAACTAGCGCACCTAAAATTAAAGTTTCTGTTTGATGTCTTCATTTCAGTAGGCCTTGTGCTGTTGGTGGTCAAACTCGTTGTCCTCTTTCTGAACAAAATAACTGCGCTGGAGATTGCATTATATGGTGGGTCATTCCTTTGGAACTTCGGTTCTTTAATTTTAATGGTTGTGGGGGGATTCGGCTCTAGCGTTCTAAAAGAAAAATACAAACAAGATTAATGAGACGACAAGGCATCCTTGGATAGACAGAAGGTGCCCCAATTATAAGTTACTACTTTTATCGGTTCAGTTAGTGCAGGACCATCTTAAATATAGGGCCAGCTTTAGGATATCGTCGATAGGAACTTCAGTTTGAAAATGGCGATGTATTAAAGCTGCTTTGTGTAAGTAGTTTTGTCCATTAAGCTCCCTCGAAATGATTCAGTTTTCTCACTCAGGCTCATGAATTCGCAGGATTTCATCCTATAGTTAGTACGAAGAAGAGGATGTGGGCGGAGCCGGTGGCGAAAAGACGTAAAAATAGGCATGCGGGAATAAAGG
>NZ_JABMCB010000118.1 GCF_013359935.1 Paenibacillus xylanilyticus | reverse complement strand
AAGCTTCTCTTCAAGTCCGCTCGACTTGCATGTATTAGGCATGCCGCCAGCGTTCGTCCTGAGCCAGGATCAAACTCTCCAATAAAGTATTGAAAAGAGCGATTAGCTCATTTTGAATCTGACGAGATTAAAATCTCAATTTTGATCTTGCAAGCAAGATCGTTACTCACTCGTTGTTCAGTTTTCAAAGATCAAACTTCGTTTGCATCCGAGCGTTGTTCTCTTCAGCAACTTTTATATCTTATCACGTCCGAACCAATTTAGCAAGCAGTTTTTTTTAAGTTTCTTTCGAAGCTTATTTGGTTTGCTTACCGCACCGTGTTTCTCGTGTTTTCTTGGCCGGAAATATAATATATCACGCCGGTACATTAATTACTACATGTAAAATATCCCAAATAACTTACTCGGTAATTGAATCGAATAGCATAAGTATGTTTGCTGTTACTCACATAATCAAACCGAGCATACTGATCTTATCTATTATACTTGCAAGCCGATATTAGTCAGCACAATTAAACAGACAACCTTATCTAGTATTAGTGTTCAGGTAAGTATGGCAGCTTATTATATCGCGCTACCCTTTCTAGCTTATATTATTGGAGACCATAATAGGAATCTGTAAATAACCTTTACGATATCCGTCAGCCATACTAGATCCTGTTTCTTCTATATATAGTAGTTAACATATGAACAACAGTATTATTGAACGCAGACCTACTCCAATCAACTCTTAAACCTACCCATCACAATCGTATCGTAATACTTACCGTCAGCGTGTCTACGGTCTTTTTTCATAATACCTTCAATTTCAAAACCCATTCCTTTATACAGTTCTATCGCTTTATCGTTGGTTTCCAGCACGTTCAGCGTCATTTTCTCGACACCACTCGTGTCTGCCCAATGGATCGACAGCTCCAGCAGTTTCTTCCCGATTCCGTATCCCCAGTGATTTCTGGCAACACATACACCAAACTCAACCTTATGACAAAATCGCTTTAGATCGGAACCCTCACATCTGGAGTACCCAACGATCTCTCCCTGCACATCAGCAACGAGGAACAGGTTTCGATCCTTCTCCTTATCCAAATGAATAATCTCTGTAAATTCAGCTGGCCCAATAAAGGCCTCGCCCTGCTCCCGATCCATGTTCTCCGTCTCTCCATCAATCTGTACACGAAGCCGAGATAATGCCTCAGCATCCTTTTCCTCTGCGGATCTAATGGAGTAAGCCAATCCTTTCACAATAAAGTCCTGTTTTTCAATGTTCATCTATACTTTCCTCCTATTCCTTTCTATATTACTACGATTATGGACCAGTGCCCTATCCGAATTCGGATGGACTCTTACCCGTAAGCATCTTGAAAACCTGGCTGAAATACGTGGCGTTACGAAAGCCCGTCATCTCGCTAACCTCGTAGACCATATAATGACCCGACTGCAGCAGCTCCATCGCCTTTCGAATTCGATAACCGTTCAGATAACTCACGAAATTCTCCCCGGTCACCCTTTTGAACAACTGACTCAAATATTTGGGATGCACAAAAAGTCCCTTGGCAATGGCCTCAAAGCTGATTTCGTCAGCATAATGCTGCTCCACGTACTGTTTCACCTGATCCACCAGTCTATTGCTTTTTTTCTCCGTCATCTCTTTCCGTGTCTGCTCTATCCAGTCTCCAATAATGGCGTCCATCCAGCATAGCAAATCCTGTAGTGAATACTTGGATTGAATATCCCGCAGAAACTCACTCATCGCCAGTGGCGGCTGCAATAAGGGATATTGTCTGTTCCAGCTATGAATTAAGGTGTCGAATAGACTTACGGCCACAACCTGTACATCTTGAATATTAGTACAAATGCCATCCTCAAATAAATGGCGAATTTGCAGCCATATCTCCTCTGCCAGATCGGTCCGCATATCTGCCCATGACTCGTTCCACTGCCGCAGCAGCAAAGAATAATCGGTGACATCCGTTTCTACTTTTTCTATTGAATCGTATGGATAGACACGACTGCCTCCCTGAAATTCCGCCATCTCAAGCGCTTCTCTGCTCTCCAGATAGGAGTCCATTACCTCGCATATATGCTCTTTGGGTGTTCCAATCCCAGCGCTCATTTCCAATTTCAGATACGTAAATATCTGATCAATCATCCGCTCAACAAGTATTTCGAACTGTCCAGACATTTCCTCCCTACCAAAAAGAAGCAGTACAAACACCTGATCCGAATAGTCCAGAACTTCCACCTGGCTGTCCTGCATGTGCGCAGTCTGTTCCTTAACCGTCTCCTGAATAATATCTGCTGCCCCGTAACGGAGCAGCTGCCAGTCCCGCTCTTTCATCCGTGCCAGAAATCCGGGACGATTCAGCTGCAGACTAATCGCACGTACCTGCGAAGACATCGGAATACCCACGTAATCCATACGTTCCTGCGGCAACTCATCTGCCTGATAGCGTGTAGTCAGGAGCTCGTGCAGAAACTGTTTGCGCAAATAGGGAACTACTTTCCCAATCTCCTGCTTGTATGTCCGCTCCAGCTGCTCATGGCGCTCTCGCACTTCCTGCTCCAACAGAACTTCACGCAGCACCGACTCAATCTCCTCTACCTCCGCCGGTTTCAGCAAAAAGTGATTAACCCCCCATCGCATGGCGGCACGAGCATTCTCAAATTCATCATAACCACTTAGAATAATGATTGGCAGATGAGGATGATTACGCCGGAGCGCCTGTGTCACCTCAAGTCCTGTCATACCCGGCATATATACATCCGTCATAACCAGATCGGGACGCAGCAGCTCAAACTGTTCCAGTGCATCAATTCCGTTGGAAGCGGTGCCTGCAATACGAAGGCCGAGGGAGGGCCACTCAATATGATCAGTTAATGCCTTTATAATATGTGGATCGTCGTCTACAAGCATGATGGTTTTCATACCTTCTCACCGTCCAGCCAGAGATTTAACTGTTCTTCCGTCTCAATGCGCGGCAAACAGATGGTCACTTCCAAACCTCCCGAATGACCTGTGCATAGATCAACTCCATATCCCTTGCCACAATATAACTGAATGCGCTGATGAACATTTCTCACTCCAATACCACGTGAGTCTTCCAGCTTCCACTCTGCCGGCAGGCCTTGACCATTATCCATAATCCGAATAAACACTTGTGAAGGATCTCCAATTTCTTCGCTGATCGCCACACGTATTCGAAGATTCTCCTCTTGGGGATGCGCGTGCATGACGGCATTTTCAATAAAGGGCTGCAAAACAATTTTGGGAATGTAACAACCACGGACACGTGGATCAATCTTTTCCTCATAATCAATGGAGAACGGCAGCCGTTCAGCCTGAATGCTGACATAACAACGAGCATGCTCCAGCTCATCACGAACTTTAATAAACATTCTGCCTCCACTAAGTCCAATGCGTAAAAGTTTGCTGAGCTGCACAATCATGCGGCTGATGTCCTTGGCTTCATAATCAAGCGCACGCCAGTGGATCATATCAAGTGTATTGTAGAGAAAATGGGGTTTGATCTGCGCCTCCAGCAGGCTCGTCTGGGCCTCCCGCTTCGCACGGCTCTCCTCCTTGACCTGATCCATCAGCTCCGTCAATCTGGATGCCATATGATTGAAGCCATAAGCCAGATGAGCATATTCCTCGGTAAACGAGAGTTGGACCCGGGTCTCAAAGTCTCCCTTCTCGAGCTGCCTCATTCGTTTGATCAGCTGACGAAGGGGACGTACAATTCGACGGACGAACAGATACGCAAATACGGCAGAACATAGCAGTCCAACCACAGCAATGCCAAGCACCTGCCATCCGGCGTACCTGACGGGAGACAGCAGTGTATGTACAGGGATCGTCTGCACCAGACGCCACTGAAGTGTAGCGGGTTTGGAATATAACACGAGTTGTGCACCGCCAGCATTGCCAGATACCACTTCAAATCCGTCTTCATTATGTTCGGCATGGGTTCGAATCCAATTACTGTCTACAACCGGTAGAGTTCCTTTAGTGGATGAGTTCACTGGCAGGGATGAGTCCGCTGCACTTGCTGCAGCAGCATTACCATTGGAATTTTGATCAGATTCCTTCGTCGGGTCTGCATCTCCCATCTGCATAACGACATTGCCCGCCGTATCCACCAGCAGTACCTGTCCATCCAACACCATCGGCATGTCCGCAAATCGGCGTACGATATCATCACGACTTAAGCGGATCAGAACGTAAGCCACCGTACCCCCACGGCTGTCAAAGATACGTTGGGCATACCCAACCAGGGAATGTCCCGATTCATTTTCACGCAAAGGCACCCAAGCTGCGTCCGCCTGTTCCAGTGCTGCGAACCAGGAATCCCCGGCAATCGTATCCACTGGAAAGATTCGGTCAGCCATCGTGACAGTAACACCATTGTAAGCATCTGTATACAATTCCACCGAGGTAATGCCTTCGCTAACGACAAGTGTATGGTCCAGAATTTTGGCCAGTTCTCGCCGCTGATGGATCTGCGTAAGTCTCCCTGTTCCTGCTGTTTCCAACAAATTCGTAAGATCCCGGTTGCTCGCGAGCGAATAGGCAGTCCCCGTCACCCCTGTAATAAAATCAAACCCCCGCCGGGTGCTCTCGTTCAGAAGCGCCAGCCGTGCTTTGCTGATCTCGGTAAAGGTCACCGTAGAGAAGGACTGATATGCCAGCCAGACGATGATGGTTACGAGCAGCAGGTTAAACGCAATAAAGCAAGTCACCATCAGTGTGGTGAGCTTGCTTTGCTGCAGCTTTTGATTGATAAACAGGGATAATCTTCGTTTCCCCATGAAATCAACTCATTTCGTTTTGGAATTAACCTTTGAGTCCGGAGGTCGCGATTCCTTCCACGAAGTACTTTTGACATACGATAAATACGATAAAACAAGGCACCAACGAAAGCACAGACATGGCAAACATCGGACCCCAATCGGATTGGGAACTGGAATCAAGGAACAGGCGAAGTCCCAGCGGTACTGTGTACTTGCTGACATCACTCAGATAGATCAGCTGGCTGAAGAAATCATCCCATGTCCATAAAAAGGTGAAGATCATTGTGGTCACCAGTGCCGGAAAGGCCAGCGGAATAATGACTTTGGTGTAGATGCGTACAGGTCCGCAGCCATCAATGGTGGCCGCCTCATCAAGCTCTTTGGGCAAACCCCGGAAGAACTGAACCATCAGGAAAATAAAGAAGGCGTCGGTTGCAAGCCATTTTGGCACGACCAAAGGCAAGTACGTATTCACCCATTCCAAATGGTTGAACAGGATATATTGTGGGATCAGCGTCACATGATGCGGCAGCATGATCGTCATTAACATCAAGCCAAAGCAGATGGCCTTGAAACGAAAATCAAGTCTGGCAAAGGCATATGCCGCCATTGAACAAGAGACCACATTGCCCAGCACGGCACCCAGTGACAGGACAATGGAGTTGGTCAGAAAACGGGAGAATGGATTTCCTTGTATTCCCGTCCAGCCATTCATGTAATTTTGAAAGTTCCATTCCTGCGGCCAGAACCATGTTTCACTAAAAATCATATGTCCCGGCTTGAACGAACTGCCCAGCATCCAGAGCACCGGATACAACATGACAAAGGCAATTCCAGAGATCAGGATATGTTTCATGGCAATCCAAGCCGCAGAATTCCGTTGTCCAATCATGATTTTCCACCATCCTCATAATGGACCCACAGCTTGCTGCTGCGGAATACCAGCAATGTAAACACACCGATCAGGATCACCAGCACCCAGGCCATTGCGGACGCATAGCCCATCTGAAAGAAAGAGAATCCTTTTTTATACAGATACAGGGAATACATCAGTGTTGAATTAACCGGCCCCCCGCTGCCGTTACTAATGACGAAGGCTTGCGTAAACGACTGAAAAGACGTAATCAGCTGCATCACCAGATTGAAGAAAATCACCGGCGACAGAATCGGCAGCGTTATATAGAAGAAACGCCGGAATGGACCTGCTCCATCAACTGCTGAAGCTTCATCATATTCAGGCGGAATCTGCTTCAAGCCTGCCAGGAAAATGATCATGGACGATCCGAATTGCCACACGGACAACAGCACGATGGAGTACAGGGCGTATTTCGGATTGGCAACCCAATCCGGCGCCTTGATGCCCACCATCGCAAGCACACCGTTGAGCAATCCGTCGCCACCCAGCATTTTGCGCCACAACATGGCAATAGCCACACTGCCGCCAAGCAGGGTTGGGATGTAGTACACGGTCCGGTAAATGCCGAGACCCCGGATCCCCTTGTTCAACAGCATCGCTACAAGCAGGGCAAAGATCAGCTTGATCGGCACGGACACCGCAACATACGTAAAGGTAACTTTGAGCGATTGGGTAAACAGCTTATCCGAAGTAAACATGGTTGTGTAGTTACCCAGACCGACCCAGGAAGGGGCGGCCAGGATACTGTAATCCGTGAATGAAATGTATAACGAAACCAGCATTGGACCAAGAGTCAGGAACAACAAACCAATCAGCCATGGAGCAAGGAACAGCAGTGCTGCTCTATTATGTGCGTATCTCCGCTTCACCCTCCGGGCTGTCACTCGTTCGGCTCGGGCCTGACTGACCTGTGTTGTACTCATCTTCGCAACCTCCCCGCAGAATTGGACATATGGGAACCAGACAAGCGGTTATTGACTCGACGCAAGGGTGGCCTTGGCTCCCTCAATAAACTGAGCAATCACATCCGATGCATTGCCTTGACCGAAAGCGATCTGCTCGCTTGCACTTTTGAAGCTGGTGTCCACTTCGGAGAATCCCTGCGGATAAGGAGGATCAATCTCACTGGAGTTCTTGGATACAACATCGATGAATTGAAAAATGGCTTGCTCCGCCTCTGGCAGTGTTGGCTGCAGCTGCTCACGGATGCTTGAATTGACAGGCACACCGCGTTCCGAACCGAGAATGGCGGTAGCTTCGGGATCATTCACCATGAAGTCGATAAACATGGCCACTTCTTTGGGGTGTTTTGTTTTGGCATAGCCGGAGATAAACTGGCTTGGTTTCAAGTATTCGCCGATTTGCTTCTCATCCACACCATGAGGAATGACTTGTATCCCGAGCTTATGATCCTGGTTTTTATTCACCTGCTGAAACGTCAGCAATTGGTTGGACCATGCAAAATCCATGGCTGCTGTACCGAGCGAGATCGGGCGTGTCTCCAGTGCATTCGTTGTGGATGCCGTCACCTCGGCGGTTGTTACGCCACCGCTTGTGCGCAGGGTGCCCCACATGTCGAACCACTGCTGCATTTCTTCGCTGGTCGCCGTGATCGTTCCATCTTCAAACAGACCTTTGCCCGTTTGGCGGATAAATACCTCAAACATGTTGGTTGTACCGGATATATCCGCTGAACCGTAAAATCCCTCCCCTTTGGCTGCTGCAATCCGGGTGGCAATATCACCAAAATCCTTCCACGTCCAGCTTTCCTGTGGTTCCTCGATCCCGAGTTCCTTAAAGAGAGTAGCATCATAGATGACGCCGGGGGCGTTTACGCCCAATGTAATCGCATATAACTTATCGTCAATTGATCCGGCCTTGAGCATGCTCTCGTCGTGATCCTCTGTGCGCAGCTCTTTGCTCTGACTATATGGGGTCAGATCCAGCAATGCGCCGCGACGGGCAAAGTCGGTCAGAAAAGCATAATCCATCTGCACGATATCCGGAGCATTCGAACCGGCCACTTGGGTAGTCAGTTTATCCATGTAACCGTCCCAACCGGAATATTCCGGTTTGATCGTAATACCGGGGTGCTTTTCTTCAAACAGCTTGATCACTTTGGTTGTCAGATCGTGGCGAGTTTGCGATCCCCACCAGGTCATGCGCAGTTGAATGCTGCCCGAGGCATCTCCTTCACTTCCGTCACCAGATGAAGCCGTTGAACCAGAAGATCCTCCGGAACAAGCTGTAGCAAACAATAACAGGGACATGCAGAACAGGGTAACCCACTTTTTGGTGATCAACATGAATGAATTTCCTCCCCTTTTTGCTTTTATGGAATCGCTTACAAAAACTATTGTAACGGCCTATGGCTGCTCATGACATAAACAAAAGTAAGCTTTCCTGTCAAAAAAGTAAGGGAGTTGGACATGTCGATGGTTCGATGAAATGGTTCATGTTCAAATAACCACCGGAAAGCCCATTTCCGGCAGTTATTTCGTTGATCTTTTTTTCAAGTCATATATTTAGGAATGCGTCACAGCAGTAGAGGTTTTCGTATGCCGTGTCAAGTATTCCTTCATCTTTGCAACCTCGGTTCCTGCCAGCATCATAATACCAATACCATGATTGTCATTCGTTACAGTAAGTAAATCCTTATCATAATATTCTGCCGTAAAGGCATACCTTGATCCACTGCAAACCCCGTGTACATTGCCTTGTCGATCAATTGCTTTGCAAGTCAGTCCGTTCCATGCCCGCTCAGAAGCTTTAATATAACGGTTAGGCTGCTGTAACCAGCCAAATCGAACCCCCCGCGCAAATCCATAGGCGAACATCGCAGTACAGGAAGCTTCCTGGTATGTCTCCGAATCATTTAACACCTGATGCCATAATCCATCCTTTCCCTGCAAAGCCGCATACCCTTCACATAATTCATTAAAAAAATCGATTAATGCCGGGCGGTCAGGGTGCTCTTCGGGTAAAGCCTCCAATACTTCAGTCAGGGAAAATAGTGTCCAGCCATTCCCGCGTCCCCACGGAATACGTGTCGCCTGATCATATTTAAAATCGTATACGTGAGACATAATCTTAAATTCAGGCATAAACAGATACTTGCGGTACAGTATAAATTGTCTGGCTGCTTCGTCCAGAGCAAACGTGTTTCCTGACAGGCGGGCATACCGAACGAGAAACGGCGTACTCATATAAAGGTCATCCGCCCACATCGTGTTCTCGGCAAACTCCCCAATGCACTCACGGTAAAACGCACCGTCTTCCTGTCGTTCCAACCGGGAGGGCATAAAATCGGCGATTCGCTCGGCAATCGGCAAAAACGTCGGTTCATGGCATTCCGGGTACGCCTCCAACATGGCTGAACCAAAGGACCCGCAGTTATCCAGCATTTTCAGCATGACCAGCTGCTGATTCACTGCAGGAAATCCATACTGCTCCCGATCCCACAGCGAGTAATCATACATCCGGGTACATGCCTGCACATGTTCTGTTGCATAATGAATAATGTCCGGTCTATGCAAATAACGTCCCGTCTGCAGCAGTCCATATACGGTTACACCCAGCGGATAATCCCAACGACCGTAGTTGGTTACACTGCCGACAGTCCATTTGTTGCTTAACATGGCGTTCTCGTAGTAAGGACGAATCCATGCATCCGGTTGATCCAGCTGCCAATACGTTCGTTTTGTATGCACATGCTGGCTACCTTCTCCATTGCTGTCCTGTGACACACTTAACGTGTATACGCGATCTGTCCGCATCATTTCCTTAACATCAGGTTCCACATCATATTCAAAAGGACCGACATACATCCACTTCTCTCCTGAAGCTCCATGCACATGTCTGGGCAGCTCGAGTTCCAACTGCTTCCCATTCACGGCTGCGTTTAAAGTGAATTGCCATGGCTCAGCGGTATCACTGCTGCATTCACTGCAAACCAGCAGATCGCTCCGGCCGAAAGGTGCATGCACCTCCGACTCAAACGATCCCGCTTCCTTTAATTGTACCGCTGGTATGCCATTCAGCCATATCGTTAGCGGACCCGAAGAATGACCGGATAATCGGATGGAGCTGCCCGTCGAATCACTATTGTTTATCCTTGACCAAGCATACACCCGCTGTCCCGGAAGATGTCCGTATAATCGCTGCAGGGTAGGCTTGTTCTTCATTTCAACAGGCCATTCCGTTTCAGGCAGCCATTCCAGTTGATGATCTTGTTCCATTCCACGCAGGTTCCAGTCAGGATGACTGCCTCCGGATGTGATGAAAGAGAGAGCTTCATCTCTGCTTACAGGCTTGGAGTAAACCCATCCGGCCTGTCCCTGACGTTCCTGAAAAGGTGCAAGCACATTCAGAATGCGCACTTTCCCTTCATCTGAACCAAACTGGCATCCAAAACCGGCAGGTGTATATCTCATTTCGAGCAATAACGTGTTCCACCCGGGCTTGATGTCGATTCCAAGCTTTACCGTCGCATCCGGATTAATCTCATCCATCACCGTAGAGCGGTACACCAACTGCTCATTGAAATAGAAACGAACAGGTCCGTAACAGCGGATCAGCACATCTAGATTCCGGTCCTCATCTCCCCAGACGAGTGCTGCGGCATAGGCTAATTGTCCTTTTTGGGTATCAGGGAAACGTTCGCTTAGATTGAGATCATACAACCCTTTCTCGTTTTGCAGAATACCTGATTTCTGAAACACCCGATACACAAAGTCAGCCTGCGCATTGGCTCCGATATATCTCTCAGCCAGCACCTTCAGCACTTGATCCTGATCCTCTCCAAACCGGTAGTTCATACTCTGCGGTTCATCAAAATACGTTGTCATGGATTGCCACATTCCTTTCCCGTTGGGATTAACAACATCTCTGCAAATGTATTGCCTGAAAAGTATAGAGTATAGCGCTTAACCTTGGTGAGCATCTCCCTTGATGGGTCAATTCCTCCTGTTTTATCCTCTGAACAGCCAAATATTACACCCAGTATAACTGACAGGATTGTTGGTGGCTATAGAAATTTGTTTGCGCTTTCAGATAGAATAGATCATATAATCGGTTTAAAAATGGGAAAGCCCTGCCGATATAGGTATTAGACTGGAAATTCCACTTTTTGTATGGGAAAGGAAAGATGAGCCTTGAGTATTCTTGAATCTTTGGTAAATGCTATGCCTTTTGTAAGACAGATGTTTCGTGATGATGTTTCCATATCTATTAATGATCATGAGAAAGTGCTATATTTTGCCGAAGCCAACGGTCTGGAGATTGGTGTAAACGTAGGGGACGAGCTGCATGAAGACTATAAGGATTTCAAAATGCTGACGAACCGCGATTCCCGTACCGTGGCACGGATGCCGGGCGATCTGCAAGGCAGACCTTTTGATGCGATTCTTATTCCAATTAAAGAGAATGATCAGGTTGTAGGCATATTAGGTGTCAATTACGCGCTGGATAATCATATTACCCTTGAGAAACTCATCGGTGAAAATGAAGCAACCATTAACGCATTGTTAGGCGGCATCCAGCAAATTGCAGCACATTCGGAGGAACTATCTGCGACTTCGGAAGAGATTTTACGCAACTCCAAACAAGCCGCAGAGAATTCGGTCAGTGTAACCAAGGTAACCAACGTGATTCGTGAAGTATCTGAACAAACCAACCTGCTTGGCCTGAATGCCATGATTGAAGCCGCTCGTGTCGGCGATCTGGGAAGTGGCTTCGGCGTGGTTGCCAGTGAAGTTCGAAAGTTATCGGATCATACCAAACAAGCAGCCGCAGATATCGAAACCTCACTAGGCAGCGTTCAAAATTCCATGAAGCATATGGAGCTGGAGATCGGTCAGATTACGACCGCAACTGTGGATCAGGCACAGCTGGTCAGCGAGTTTATGCAAAGTATTGAGCAGCTCAGCGAAACCAGTGCAAATTTGAAAAAATTTGTAACAGAGATGCTGGCACTAGAGTAGGAATAGAAAGAGTTCATAATAATCTAAAAGTACATAATCTTAAGACATGAAAAAAGCCTCCAGCTGCATTTCCTAATAACAGGAACACAGCGGAGGCTTTCGTTTGATGAAAATGCAATGCCGTTCTAGATTTCCACGGCTACGCCGTAGTGGTCAGATACAACCGGACCATTCTTGCCGTTAAGCACCACGGTCGAAGACTTTGCCTGCACTGGATGTTTGGAGAAAATATAATCAATACGCAAATCGCGTTTATTATCAGCCCATCCGGCAATGGCTTTGACGACCGTCGCTCCATCATCTTTCTGTTTTGCGGTGGTATAGAGGTCATTCCATCCATGACCGACTATGTGATCGTAGCCTTGCCCACGCACTTCCGCAACATTATTAAAATCTCCCATGATAAACAGCGGCTGATCCATATAAGGAGCCAGCTTGCTCTCGGTCAGTTCCCATTGTCCCTTGAAAGGTTCCTGTTCATCATCCCACCAGTTATAGTGTCCGTTCACAAACCAGGTTGCTTCATCTTCAACGACCGTCTGTATACCCACAATTTTGCGTGTCCGGTAGTTGCTGTAATCACGCATATGAGAAACGTATTCTCCAAAGGACTGGGTAATCGGCGTTCGGCTCAGAATCGCCAGGCCTTCATCGTATTTGCTGAATCCGATATGAGTCGGAACCCATGTCCAGTAATAGGTATCGGTTAGTTGCGTCAGCAGGACGTAGGCGTAGTTATCCTTTTTAATGACAGCCTCAGGATCGGTGACAACAAAATGCTGCAAGTGTTCCGCGGACAATGCCGCCTCTTGTATCGATTGATTGACCTCCTGCATGGAGATTACATCAAACTGGTGTGTATTGATAAAGTCAGCCAGCTGGCTTATCTTGTTCAACTGATCTTCTTCCGCCCAGGCGTGTGTATTTAACGTAAGTATTTTCATATATGCTCTCTCCTGTTGATTGAATTGACCACTTCGAGGGCCTGTATCGTTCCTGAAAGGAATACATACGATAAGCATACACAATATGGAGCGATAACGCATGCTAGTAGATGAAGGAACACTTAGCCGTTTCGGATTATCTTCATCAAAAAGTCTCTTACAAGTTCTCTCAATCCATGCACGGAGCCGCTCATAACTGATATGATGGATACAGAAAATCCACACCATACATCGTTAATTCGTATGGACCGTTAAACCTATGATTGCCCAGGAGATGGAATGATGAATATACCGATTGACATGAAAATGGATGATGCGCAGTGGCAGCAGCTGATCAGAGAAGTCGCCGAGCACTTTAACAATCTGACGATCATGCGCGGATTCCAATATTATAAACAGAAACGTGTTGGATCATTAACTTTTACCGAACAACATGGAATTATAGCTGGCGTACAAGGCTCCGAAGACTATGAAGTCACCTTGAGTATTCAGTCCCTACCCACTAGTCACTGCACCTGCCCAGTGGGCGCAACTTGTAAACATATGATTGCGGTTATGATGTCTTATGCCGAGCTGATGGAACGCCCAGTGCATGCCATTGTGAACGCTCATTCCAGCACGGCCCTGAAACATGCTCCCAAGCCCGTGGCTTCCATGTCTGCACACTCGAATTATGTTTCCGACCAGGATCTGGACATCCCCCATCATCAGTACAGTCAGATCAAGGAGCGGGCATTAGAGCTTGAAGGCCTGGAGATCATGGAGTGGCACGAACTGTTCGAAAAATGTCAGGCCAGGTTGGGTACAGGCACGCCAAGTACAGCGTATGTGCAGGAAGCAGCCGACGAACTCTATGCGATTAAACCCAAGCTGTCTGCTGGCATGGATCAGTTATTTGAATTTCATGTCCACCTGTACCTTATGCGGTACTGCATACCTGCTCGTCATTCGACTACGCATACACCCATCTATCTAAGTTACCCTGTACAGCTTGCTGTAGATTCACTTCAGAAAGGAGTGGAACAGGTATTAACCCGCCCGCTTCAATTCGCTGATCTGCCAGACAATAAGCTCAAGCAACTGTGGAAACGGCTTGAAGAAACGGTAACATATCTCCGCACACAGATGATGCCGGAAACATCCACGTTGATGCTATTTACACCAATCTATCGGCAGGTATGGCTGAATTGGATCGTTCCTCACGTACAGAATCAGCAACTTCTCGAATCAGAGCTGAACATCTTGCAGGAAATAGAGGCCCAGTTGAAGGAAACAGCAGTCAATACACCAGGCAGCAGCGGCGGAAGCGTGCTAAGTGTTGCGAATTTGACGGGCAGCAGCCAGACGGGCAAGTCTGGAAAATCGCCGCCTTTGTCACTGGTGCTGGCACAGAGCTGGATGTACTTCCACTTGCAGCAGGATGAACAGGCCTGGCAGCGATTGACGAGTGGAAGTACGGCGTATGGCATCCCGGCAGAGCATCTGCTGCATTTTCTTCATGTACTCGCGGATGAATCAGACTGGAAGCGGCTCGGAGCATGGCTTGCTCAGCTTGGACCACTGCTGGCAAACCGCCGCAATGAACCATTGCAGGATTACATGAAGCTGTGGGATACGACAATTGAACATCTTCCCGAGACCGAAAATCACATGTGGGATACCCTTGTCAGCATGCTCCCGCACTCACGCCCCGCATACGAAGATGCCATGCACAGCCGTGGACAGTGGCGCCGTTGGATTGATTTTCAGTTGAGCACGGAAACGGAGCCGCTGGAATTCCGCGTGGCTGTGCTGCAGCCGATTGAAAAAGACGCACCAGAGCTGCTGCTCCCGTTCTACCATCAGGCGGTTGAGCGATATATTGGACACAAGAACAGGGACGGCTACAAAGCAGCGGTCAAGCTGCTGAAGAGACTGTCCAAACTCTACAAAAAATTGAAGCAAGAGGATCGCTGGGAAGATTTCATTACCGCACTGGCGGTGCGGAACAGCAGACTGCGCGCCCTGCAGGAAGAGCTTCGGAAAGGTAAGTTGATCTCATGAGCCTTATACATCCTTATACCGAAACGATTGAAGTCCATGTGGCATTAACCGGATACGGTGATGCCTTATTCTATGGAGCACTAAATACGCATCATTTTGTATCCGGGCAGTCGCTCAAGCAGCGACTATTTGCCTGGCATGCTCCCTCCTTCTACGGAACAGAGCTGGAGACTAGGCAGATCGAAGATATTGATCTGGTGGTACTGCCTGCGGAAGAAGTTATTCCTTTCTTCGCAGAGATGCATACGCTGCTGCACATTGAATGGAAATGGGACGAGCAGGCAGCTCACCTGATCAGGCTTGCCCCTGCACTCGCTGCCACCATTGAGAACCGGAAGTATGTCCCCAGCTTCACCGCCTTTCGCACAGGTCAGCTGCAATGGAGCTGGGATCTGGATAGTATGAAACCCCAGGATCGGACGGCTCTGAACAAAGCTCTTGATCAGACGGATGAGAGCTACGCCGAGGGACTCGGCGCAGCCTACTCTGCTTCGGTATTTCAGCGATGGTATAGCACCGAGGAAGCTGCAACCGATCTGCGGCGCGAGTTCCCTCAATTGTTCCCTCAAGGAGGTACGCCGCCAAGAACAGCAGGAATGGATGCCCAGGCCTGGCTTGTCTCCATCGGCTGGAAAGCAGACGCTGCCCCGTTTCGCCCTCTCCTGCAATTGCTGGAGCCGGATGACGATGAACCCGCATGGCGGCTGCGAGTGGTTTTGCAGGACAAGCTGGACGCAGCTACGCTCGTTCCGGTTCGACTGGACTCCCGCGGACGGCTTGAAGGGGAATGGCCAGAAGTGTGGACGGCATTCATTCTTGACCGTTCTGCCGGGTGGCTGGAGCAGCTGCGTGCACATTTGCCGCGAATCAGCCGTTCCATTAGCGGAAGCAGAGATGTGCTAAGTGACCCGCTCAGCGATCAGGAGGCGTGGCAGTTCCTCACGGTGGACAGCGGCAGACTGCTGGAATCCGGCTGGCAGGTACTGCTTCCGGGATGGTGGGAAGCTGCTCGCAAGAAGAAGCCCAAGCTTCGTGCCAAGGTGAAGCCGGAGGAAGGCAGTGAACGTGGACAGTCATTCTTCGGACTGGATTCGATCATTCATTTTGACTGGCGAATTGCGATTGGAGATACCGATCTCAGTGAAGAGGAATTTGCCGATCTCGTTGCTCGCAACGAGCGACTGGTGCGTTTTCGCGGAGAATGGGTTCCGCTTGATCCTGCCCTGTTGGAGCAGATTCGACGGGCCATGGGCGGTGTCGACCGGGAACAGGGGTTGTCGTTTCAGGACATCCTGCACCTGCATCTGCTGCAAAATGAGCAGCGTGAGTATCGTAATCAGAAACGCCAGGAAGGACAGGAAGAAGAACAGCCACAATCTGCCGAGAACATCAAGCTTGAAGTCGAGTTGAACGAACACCTGAACCGGATCATTGCACAGCTTGGCGGTGGACAAGGCGGTGCTCCATCCCTTCCCGTTCCAACTGGACTGCATGCCGAACTGCGTTCCTATCAGAAGGAAGGCTTCGCCTGGCTTGGATTTCTGCGCAGATTCGGCCTCGGAGCATGCCTTGCTGATGATATGGGCCTTGGCAAAACGATTCAGTTTATTACGTATTTGCTGCATATTAAGGAAAACCAGCCGCGGTTACCTGGAGATGCCCCCGCCCTTCTCGTCTGTCCAACTTCGGTATTAGGGAACTGGCAGAAGGAAATCAGTCGTTTTGCACCATCGATCAACGTCAGTCTGCACTATGGAGCACGCAGACTTAGCGGAGATCAATTCAGGGAGCAGACTGAACAGGTGGATATCATCATTACTTCGTATGCCACGGCTACCCTGGACCAAGAAATGCTGCAGGAGTACACTTGGGCATCCATCTGTCTGGATGAGGCACAGAATATTAAAAATGCACAGACCAAGCAATCCATGGCCGTACGCAGTTTCCCGGCCAAACACCGCATCGCACTGACAGGTACACCGATCGAGAATCGGCTGGCTGAGCTATGGTCCATCTATGATTTCATTAATCCGGGATACCTTGGCAGCGCACGCGCCTTCCAAACCCGGTTTATCAGCGCAATCGAGAAAGACAAGGACGAGCAGCGAATGCAGGATTTGCAGCAGTTGGTCAAGCCATTCATGCTTCGCCGCAAGAAAAAGGATCCGAATATCCAGCTTGATCTGCCGGACAAAAACGAAATGAAGACTTACATTCATCTTACTGGTGAGCAAAGTGCCCTATACGATCAATCCGTGCAGGCACTGATGGATAAAATGAAAGAGCTGGAGGGCATCAAGCGCAAAGGTGCCATTCTGTCCGCATTAACCCAGCTCAAGCAGCTGTGTGACCATCCGCTGCTTCTGACCAAGGAAGCCCTGCCGGAGACGCTGTCTTCGGATGGCTCCAGAACCGAGTATGACCTGTATAGTCCACAGGACACGGCGATGCTGATCAGCCGCTCCGCGAAGCTGGAACGGCTGATGGAACTGGTCCGCGAACTGCGGGAGGAGGGCGAGCGCTGCCTTATTTTCACCCAATACATCGGTATGGGTCAGATGCTGCAGCAAGTTCTCCAGCAGGAGCTCCAAGAACCCGTGCTCTATCTCCATGGTGGTACATCCAAGACCGCACGGGACCGCATGATCGAGCAGTTCCAGTCCCGGACATTGCCTCCACAGGAACAGCCATCCGTCTTCATCCTGTCCATCAAGGCAGGCGGCGTGGGGCTGAATCTGACGGCAGCGAATCATGTATTTCACTTTGACCGCTGGTGGAACCCTGCCGTGGAAAACCAGGCCACCGACCGTGCGTATCGAATGGGGCAGACGAAGGACGTTCAGGTTCACAAATTCATCTCCCTCGGCACGCTGGAAGAACGCATAGACGAGATGTTGGAGAGCAAGCAGCAGCTTAGCGACAACATCATCACCAGTTCCGAGAATTGGATTACCGAGCTGTCGACAGACGAACTGAAGGACCTCTTCACTCGTCGTCGTGACTGGTCGGGTTAAAATAGAAGCTGCCATAACAGCAGTCCATGTCCAAAAACAGCAAAAAAGCGAAGTTACCGACCATGAGTCGAGAACTTCGCTTTTTGGTATGCCTAATGACCATTTGATCACGAAGGGTAAAGCGCGCTCCGATTCGTCCATATAAAGCAAACCTTTTTCCCTTTTTTAAAATTAATTGTGACCATATACACCACCTGAAAGTCTAATTCATGTAAAAACCAGCGGGAAGCTGTTTCCCGTATTCCAGAAAGGAGCTGTAACCCATGGATCCAACCGATCTCGTTAACCAGGCCATTCAGGGAGATCGTGATGCCTTTATCAGGCTCATCAGAGAAATCGAAAATTCCCTATACAATACAGCAAAATCCATGCTGCGAAAAGAGGAGGACGTGGCTGATGCCATTCAGGAGACCATTTTAAAAGCTTATAAATCCATGCATACGCTCCGTGAACCCCAGTATTTCAAGACATGGATGTTCCGCATCCTTATTAATGAATGCAACACCATGCTGTCCCGTCGCTCCCTCTCAACATCCTATGCAGAGGTACCTGCCAAGCAGGAACAAACCAGCCCCTACGATGAGGTGGATATGAGAGAAGCGGTTGATCGGCTGGAAGAATCAAAGCGAATCGTCATTGTGCTGCATTACTTTGAAGACCTAACCCTGCGTCAGGTCGCAGATACGCTGAATATATCCGAGAGTGCGGTGAAAATGAGGCTGACTCGGGCAAGGCAGGAACTATATCAGAAATTTAAAAACTTTCGGGAGGTAAAATTACATGTCAAACCCATTTAATATCGAGCAGGAATTAAAAGAACAAGCAAAGGAGCGTCCCGTCATGTCTAAACTTGTGCGTACTCGAATCGATGCCACCCTTGAATCATTGCCCGAGCTCTCCACATCCAATTTAAAGGATGCTCAGCGCCCCATTCGCCTTCACAAAGGATTACGCCGAACAGCCGTCGCTACCATCGCAGCCGGAGTATTGGGCGTGACTGTACTTGCCTCTGGTTTTGTATCTCCCGTTATGGCGGATTCATTGCGCAATATTCCATTGGTGGGCAGCCTCTTCAGTTCCATTGAAGCCGATATGGGACTAAGAACCGCAGGTGAAGAAGGTCTGACCCAGATCGTGAACAGCAATGTATCTTACCAGGATGTGAAGCTTGAAGTGCTGGAAACGGTCTATGATGGTACACGTGCAGCCTTTTTGGTTCACTTCACCGCGCCTAATCTGAACCAGGGCGAGTATGACAACGGCAAAGACATTGTGCAGCTCAGCAATGGAATTGATAACGTATTTTTCAATGTGCAAGGAACCGAGCAGGATAGCGGCCTCTTCTACAGTTCCATAGGGGAAACAGAGCCGGACACGCTGCTGTTTGAGCAGGTCATTCCCTCTGACCAAGCGGCTGCTGGACTCCCGGATCAGTTTAACGCCGAAGTTACATTAACGCTGCAGGGCATTGATCATGAGTTCAAGCTGGATATTCCTTTTACCAAATCAACTGATGACATTCAGCATGTTCAACCCAACACGGTCGTTTCCAATGATCAATTTACCGCATCCGTTACGGAAGCCGAGGTTACGCCGATTACAACACGGTTGTCTACGGTTATTTCATTGAACAACAAAAATGCACTCACAAACAAAAATGAAGACCAGCTAAGCAATATTGGGTTTGCGATCTACGATGATCAGGGCAGACAATTGACTGCACTAAATGGCGAAGGTTTGTATGAGGGTAACCAGTTAAAATCGGAACGAATCTATGCCACCACATCTGGCGATCCGAAGTACTTGATTGTGAAGCCTTTTGAGATCGAAGATGACTTCGCAGAAGAAATCAAAGATCCGCAATTTATCAAAGGAATGGAAATGAAGATTGAGCTAAATCAGCCGTAAATCATAGCTTTGTAAAGGAGTCGTCCCGTGTCCATTCAACATACGATTACATCCATAACCGTACTCGGTCCACTGTTCATCCTGTTCCTAATTGCCCTGGTGGTTTGTACCAGGGTAATTAAAATTAGATACACTTCAAAGCAATATGCCCTCATCATTGCATTTGCAGTTTACATTTTGGGAGTAATGCATTTTGTATTCTTCCCGATCGACATCAACATCGGAGTATATGCCAATCAGACACCTTGGTACAAGACCATTCAATGGATTCCCCTTCTCACCGCAGATATACCGAGTTTTGCACTGAACATTTTATTGTTCTTGCCACTGGGGTTCATGCTTCTCCTTTATTGAGCCCTTTGGTTACCTCTATCCGGGAGGCCGCAAGGGCTGGATTGATCTTGAGTCTTCTCATAGAAATGCTGCAGCTTCTTATTCGGGTTACTCTGGGGAATGGCCGCAGCACAGATATCAATGACTTAATCGCCAATACTGCGGGAAGTTTGCTCGGTTTTCTCATTCTTAAGTGGTTTGATAAAAGGTCCATTGGACAACGCCTGCTTAACCCATGGAAGCTCCCACACGGCATATTCCACAAAAATATGCACTAGATTGCTGGCTGTAAGACACATCCCTAGTAGGCAAAACATGGTCACTTCCCTCAGATGAAAAATGTGATGCGCTATGGTACAATGAAGGAATTGTGTATTCACAGACAGACATGTGGATAATGGCCTGAATCAATTTTGGTTTACTGTCCATTATCCATGACCATGCTGCCATTCTAGGGAGGTTTATGGAACAACCATGCTCATTATTGGTATCGCCGGAGGAACCGGCTCCGGTAAAACGACGGTAGCTCGCTCCGTCATCGACCGTCTTGGATCAGGCAAAGTGACGTTTATATCCCAGGACAATTATTACAAAGACCAGTCGCAGCTCACTCCAGAGCAGCGCAGACTCACCAATTACGATCATCCGTTTGCATTCGACAATGATCTGTTGATTGAGCATCTCACCCTGCTGAAGCAAGGACAAACGGCATATGCTCCCGTATATGACTTCACCATAGATAACCGTGCTGCTGATGAAACGGTTGAACTTGCACCAAACCATATCGTCATTGTGGAAGGACTGCATGTGCTCATCGACGAACATCTGCGTGCCCTGCTGGACATCAAGGTATTTGTCGATACCGATTCCGATGTTCGCATACTTCGCAGAGTGCTGCGGGATATTGAGGAGCGTGGACGGACAATCCAATCCGTTTATAAACAATATCTCGAAACCGTTAAACCGATGCACGATGCTTTTATCGAGCCTTCCAAAAAGTACGCAGACATTATTATCCCTGAAGGTGGACATAATGAAGTCGGCATTCAGATGCTGTCGATTTTGACCGAGAAGTACCTGACCGGCGAGAAATGGAACGGCGCATAACATTATCGAATACTGAAGTAAAGCCGTCCACCCTGCTCATATTGGAGCTGAATAAGATGGTCATCGAAATCCAGGCTGCGTCCTGCGCGGTCTGGATTTTTTGTTTACTCCGGATTCTCTCTTTTCAAATGGATGAAAATGGGTTATCCTTGAAACATATGAATTTGGCAATAAAATATGATGGACCACTACCTTAAAGCATAAGGCTATGAATCTACGGATTCGTGGCCTTTTTTTGTTTTTTTGAGGCTGGATGGGTCCAGAGGAGGGGTTTTCACACCTTAAAGGGAACATTAATGTTGAGAAATAATACCAAATACCTAGTTATACATGGTAGAATATTGATGATTATTACAAATTTAGTATCTAGTAGTATCGAGTACATACTAAGCATTTTGCAAATCCCAAAAGTGTCTTTCAATCAGAAGATATAGATCGAAATGCTTTTATTCGTCTATATCTTGTACCTGGGAGCGAGGTAAATCGAATTATGCAAAATGCTGTACAACCAGAAAGTAAAATTGGAAAGGAGTAGTATTCATGAAGAAAATGATTCTATCTGGAGTTACGGCATTGGCTTTGTTCACAGGAGGCGTTATAGGTTCTGGGAGTATCGGGAGTTCGGTAGAAGCTGCTCAAGCTACGCTAAAATTCAAAGATGTCCCTTCGACACACTGGGCTGCCGCAGCGATCAACTCCGCAGTAGAACAAGGATTTTTCAAGGGGTATTCCGATGGAACATTCAAACCAAGTTCTCCTGTAACCAAGGCTGAAATGGCAAGTATTCTTGGACGACTGACAGATCAACCTAATGCTGCTGCACAAGAAGCAAACAACTTCACCGACGTGCCTGAATGGGCAAAAGGTGGCGTATCCTCTGCGATCGCAAAAGGCTTCATCATCCCTTCCAACTACAATGGAAAACTCGATGCCAAAGCATCTCTGACACGCGGAGAAATGGCAACTTGGCTGGCGCAAGGGCTTACGGTGGTTGACCCGGATTACAAACAAGCCTTATCTGATGTAACCAACACCGTGATACCTGCGAAAGAGTACTTTACTGGGAAACTGGCAAGCAACCAAAAAAATGCGGTCGCTGTTGCTCTCGGTACGGGGCTGATGAGTGTCGCTAGCGACAAAAATTTTGGAACCGATCGCACTACAACTCGTGCTGAGGTTGCTGTTTTGATCTCTCGTTACGCTAATGTAGCGAAAACGAAACCTGCTGATTTTCAGGGGTTGAATGAGTTGCGTGAGGTGGGTTTAAGAGGGACAAACATAAATATTATTGCACCTAAGTATAAGGTTTTACCAGAAAGCAGATACCCCGAATCAGAGGACTATAGTAAAGTAACTGGTGATTTCGCAAAAGTAAGGAACCAAGAGTTAGTGACAAAGACCAATTATGCTGATATTAAAGTGAAAAATTGGATTGTTATTAACCCTTATTTAGAAGGAGCTGCACGGAGTATTTACTATCCAGTTTTCGTTGACGAAAATAGCAAACCATTAAGAGGAGCGTATTATTCTTTCGCCGAATTTGAAATGAATATTAAAAACTCTATGAATCAATTACAAGCGGGAAGTCTCATTCAGACTGTTTCTATGAATCCTGTTATATCCCCTAGTAGTAAAGCAGTTTTAAATTATAGTGTGCCTCATATTAATGATTTACTTGGTTCAAAGGGAGTTTTTAACGTAAAAAACCCAGTTTACTGGGGAAAGGGTTTACTACATTTTGATAAGGAACTAAATCCCGAAGTCTTTCTAAGACTAAAAGATGGAACTTACTTCAAAGTTATACCTATTAATAATTAACTAATAATAAGGGTGATGTACCTTGCGTTTTTATAAAACTGTGAAGAAACAACTACTCTCGGTTATCGCCATAAGTTTAGTCTTCAATTCATCTCCTGTGGTCTTCGCAGGAGGTGGACCAGGGATTAAACCTATCCTACAAGCTGCACACATGGAGCCTCCTACTCCTGCAAAGTCTCAAAAAAAAGTAATTCCGCTAGAAGGAAAGGGAATAACTAATATAGGAATATACGTATATCAACTAGATAATATGAGGTGGCAAGTAGATGGGGAATGCAACGGTCAAACATTAAGTAATAACCCAACTACAAATAAGCCTAATTCATCTACTGTATGTATTGATTTGTCTTTGGAGGCCCCAAGTTATCAGCCCTTAGAATATTTAGATAAGCTGGGTGAGTCGCATCCAGCAAGTGAAATTGTTTCCACTTCTATTGCTCCAGAGTACATGGATAACACAGCATATTATGAAGCTGGTGAGCCTATTTTGCTCAGTGTGGAGTCTTTTACAGAGAAAAGAACTAAGTTTACCATGCAAATTGGAGGAGCCATTGAACCTAAAGCATACAGACCGTATAATCCTCCTAAATACTCTGCCGATTACATATTCTTTACCGACCTATACTGGTATGGAAAAGCCGAAATAACCAAAGAAATCAATCTCACCGATGGCGGTCAACTCAGCATTAACCAATCAAAGCAATTAAATGCAACAGTCAAAACCAAAACCGGTGATGGAAGCTTTGGAGCTGAAACTAATGTGAACAGCGGCAATGGGAGAACAACCTGGACTTCTTCCAACCCAGCTGTTGCGACCATTAGTAATTCCGGATTAGTTCGAGCCATAAGCAGGGGTACTACAACCATCACCGTACTCTGGGAAAAAGACGACTTCCAACTAACAACATCTACAACGGTTGGCGTAGAAGAAGATCCCGGTGACGGTGGTGGCGGAGGAAACGGAGGCGGTGGTGGGGTCGGCTGTTCACCGACAATCGGTCCACCTTCTGCAGGAAACATCATGAGTATGAGCGACCTTGATCCAAATGCCAACGGTGTAATAAAGTCGGATAACAGAGGTAATGAGACATTTAATGTATTGAAAGGAATCCCTACTTCTGAGTCACTGTATACCAATGCATTTGCTGACAACTACCTGTTCAACCAGGCATGGGCGAAAATGTCGGGTAAAGTTACGTATGATTGCAATGTCACTCTCTCCTACGACAGGGAATGGACTGTGCCTGGTCCAGACATCTGTACCGAGGAAGGCTGCACGGATGGCCCTCCTGTTCCAGCCCATGATACGGTAACCAAACCGTACAATTTCCAGATTACACGTGACTACTCCTACTGGAAAATCAACAACCTTGAAGTGTACAAGATCGCAAAAGCGACCATGAAGAATTATGCCTTGCCGGGTGAACTGGTCACCATGACTCCAACCGGATATACACCACCGACCTTGGTATCCAAAAATGATGACAACGTGGAGAGCCATGTAAGGCCAGGGCAAACAACGTCCATATCATATACCCCACCTAAATTGACAGGCGGGCTGAATTCACCTCCAAGTGTGCCGGATGATACATCGAGATTGAAGGGAATGGCGGAGTCCAACACCCCTCAAGCAAAAGTAAATAATGACTCGGTCATATTCAACAATACCAAAATAATGGATGACACAGAGGCGACCAAGGATGGGCCTACGCCATCGAATATTCCTAGCCCTACAACGATTGGTCAGGATGTTCTGTATAAACCAAACAACATGATCAGCCCTACGCTAATCAACAAGGAGAACACGCCAAGCTCCGGTACGATCTACTACGATCTGCTGCCCGGAAATGTGAATGGCGGAGCAAACAAAGAGCTGCCAATTAACGGCATCAACACCGTTACTGTGCACACCCCTGTTGTAAACTACGCCTTGGTATCGGATGACCAAGCACATAATCAGAAGACGGTTCCGGATCCAATTCGGTCAGCACTCATTCTGGAGCGTCCGTTTATCGTACGTATCCCAACCATCGGAAAGCATTTGGACGCAGCAAGTTACCCCGGTTATGGCAACCGGGACTACGCCAAATATTTTCGAATCAAACAGGTGCGGTTCCCGTTTGACGTCTATAACGCGGACAGGAGCCAGTTTATTCCGGCCCACACCTGGGTGGACATCTCGGTAAACCAGTTGGATACTGGCTTTTATCTTCCGGTCTGGGTAGATGAGGGCAACTATGAGGTGGAGTTCCGCAACATCGCGGAGAATGCACCCTCCACCTTCACCGAACAGCAGGATGCCAACACCAACCTGGCTCATCATGTCGCTGCAGACACGGTTCCTGTGGAAGTTATCGGACGTCTGTACGATTTTCACGTCACCGATATTTCCGACTACAACTGGGAAAATGTTTTCCGCAAGCAGCCGGGCAGCCCGGAGCCAACGAGAGTCAGCTACTGGACAGGCCTCAACAGTATTGATGGCGACCCTCGAGGTAATCTGGCACCCTTCGTATTGCCCATTCGTCCAGGCAGTCATCCTTTACAGGGATTCAAAAATGCGGCTGTAAAAACCGGATATCATATCAAGTTTGACCTAAAAACAAAAGGCAATATGTGTGCGACTTGTTTTGCTATAACTGGTTAATACCAGGAAAAGCAAGGACCTAATTTAATTAAGTCTAACTTTCTATCCGAGGACAGGAATGATGAAGCCAAGTTTTCTGAAACTGTCCCGTTGAGACTCCTACATGCGTT
>NZ_JABMCB010000117.1 GCF_013359935.1 Paenibacillus xylanilyticus | reverse complement strand
CTCGCTTCTGCTGCGCCGGCCATGGCTGCACCTCAAGGGACTTCCGTTAAAGTCAACGACCAGGCAGTGGAGTACACTGTAGGAGCACCAATTAATAATAAGGGAACTACATTGGTTCCGCTTCGCTCCACACTTGAAGCCATGGATGTTAAACTGACGAACGCAGCAGATGACACTATCACGGCTGTGGTGGATGGCAAAACGATTACACTTAAAAGTAAACTTACACGCATTAATGGCGTAACATATGCACCGATCCGTATCGTTGGTGACGCTACAGGTTACGAAGTAAACTGGGATGCGAAGACCCGCACAGTGCTGCTTGTCTCCAAGGGAACTGAAACTGCCGCAAAAACGGGTAGCCGCGGATTCATGTGGGAAGTGGAAAGCAACGGTAACACGGTATATCTGGTAGGCTCCATGCATATTGCGGACGATAGCTTCTATCCATTGCCTGAGGAGTTTGAAGAGGCCTTCGCTGAATCGGATTTTCTGGGCGTAGAGGTTGATGTAAGTAAAGGGGCTGACGAGGCACAACAACGGTTGGTTCTGGATCTGGGAACTTACAAGGATGGAACAACATTGAAGGATCATGTTTCAAGCGAGACGTACACCAAGCTGGGGGATGTTCTCAAGAAAAACGGACTGGAGCCTAATGCACTGGATGCATTCAAGCCCTGGGTTGTAGAGAGTACACTTGCCAGCCTGAAAGCGGCGACGGCCGGATATGAGGCTTCAGCGGGAGTGGATCTATATTTCATTCAAAAGGCGATCGAACGTAAACTTCCGGTTATCGAACTGGAGTCTTACGAGTCCCAACTGGGCATGTTTAACGACTTCTCGAAAGAATTGCAAGAAGAAACGCTGAGTGCAACACTGGATAACTTCGATGTATTGGATAGCAGCGTAGACCAAATGGCTGAGATGTGGAAAACGGGTAACGACGAGCAGTTGTTAGACTTCACTAATAACTTCTCTGATAACGAGGAGTACAACAAAGCAATGCTGATCGACCGTAACATTGGCATGGTTGACAAGATCGATGGATATTTGAAGAGCGACAAGAAAGAGGAGTACTTTATCGT
>NZ_JABMCB010000116.1 GCF_013359935.1 Paenibacillus xylanilyticus | reverse complement strand
TGTGGATTACATCGAATTTGAAGATAACTTTAATCCTGGCGACCAGATTATTATTGACTCCGGGAAATTCAAAATCACCCGGAATGGTCAAAACGTATCCCATCTCTACACAGGCGATTTCCTGCAGCTGAATCCAGGGACAAATTCACTCCGGTGGACTGATCCAGAAACGGCCAGGACCGTATTATTCCGTATTACTCACCGAGACAGGTTCCTGTATTAAGGGGTGACACATGAAGTATTTACAGGTGTTTGATAAAGATTTAAAGCGAACGGGTTACCTAAACTTCGCTTATGATATAGTACGGCGGAGACGGGTCAATGGAGATTATGAGCTGTCTTTTTTTGTGCCCATGACATCGGATGACTATCGGGAGAAAATTAAGATCAAGGGTCATGTGATGGACGAACAAGGGCAGTATTATGTGATCCAGACGCGGGAACGGGTTCGGGATGGCAAAAAGCTGACGGCTCGTATTGTGGCAACCCACGTCATGTTCAAGATGAATGAATTTAAGGTGCCCTATGATCAGTACATTGAAGAAGCTTACGGGGTGCATATCAGCCAAATGACTGCCCGTCTGTCACTGATCATGAACAACAAATACACATTCAAGATTGATGACGTTTTTGACCTTCAGGATATCAAGGATTGGGGCCGGACTACAGCTCTGGAAGCTTTCAATCACATTGTTAAGTCCTACGGTGCAGAGGTAAAGGCGGATAACTTTACGATCCATCTACGTAAGCGTGTGGGCGAAAACGTGGGCAAGCAATACCGGATAGGCAAAGACATCATTCAAGACCAATTCAAAGATGAGGGTTCAAACCTGGTGACCAGGATGTTCAGCCAAATGAAAGACGGCCGGACGTTTATAGGGATGTCCACGGACTACCTGACAGCCGAGGAATTGAGTCTGTTGCAAAGCGTACCGGGAGCCATTCAGAACGGGAAACTGGCCGTCAATTATCTGATATCTCCTTACGCACAATACTGGTCCAACACAACCAACGTTTTCTATGATGGGGAATTGGTTGACCAAAATATAGAGGACCCGGAAAAGCTGCTAAAGGCTACCCGGGAGGAGTTGCGAAAGAAAGAGATCCCGGAAATTGAAATCTCTATCAATGCAGCTGATATCCATAAGATAGACCGGATCGAATCACCGCCTGACATGGGTGATATCGTGTACGCCTATGACCCAGAAATGGAAATGAAAAATATCGAAATGCGGGTTATGGAAATGACGGAGTATCCGTTTTCGATGGACAAACATACTCAGGTGGTGCTGGCAAACTTCAAAATCCAGAGTTATGACGATATCATTGCGGATCTGGAACGATCCAAGCGAATCGTTAATGACTTGTTCTCGGGCGGCAAGATCCGAACGGATGTATTTGAGACATTCGCCAAGCAGGCCGTGATTGACATCAACAACTCCAAGACCCAAATCATTTACGATCAGCGCGGGATTGTGCTGCAAAGCCAAACAGACACACGGAACCAGGTCATATTAACGTCTGACGGGCTCATGCTAACAACAGACCGTGGAATTACTGCAAGGGTCGCCATCACAGCGCAGGGCATTGTGGCGGAGGCTATACGGGGCGTTCTCGGAGATTTCGTTTCTATGGTCATCGGCAGCGGGAACCTGGTCACCAAGATCAATACACAGGGAATCAGCTCCGGCCATGCTGACTACAACCAGGCACCGTTCCGGGTAGACATGCAGGGCAACGTAGTCGCCAGGTCCATTAAACTGACCGGGGAAATTGATAATTCCACCATGCTCAGTTCATTAATCCAGGCGTCACGGATTGTCGGTAATGAGATCGAGGGCGGAACGATTACAGGGGCCTTGATCCGAACGGCAGCCAGTGGGCGGCGTATCGAGCAGGACATAAACGGTTTTCGAACATACGATTCAAACAATAGGAACCGTATCCGAATTACCACAGGATCAAACGATGAAATTGCGGCTATCTCGTTCTTTGGTTCGGGCGGAGCTGTTGCTGGGGAGATTAATTCATATCAAAACTCGGGGCAGCTGACTATCTTTAGTAATGACTTGTTTCTTGGATCAAACAACACTGGTAACCCAATTAGGCTGCAAGGGTCGCCAATTGTTGCTGGTCCTGCTGAGTTCCGCAGTACTGTTTCTTTTGCCAACTCTAACATCACAGGGTTGGGAATCGCCAGTATAAATGGATTACAGGCCGAATTATCATCATTAAGGACTCAATTAGAGTCACTACGTTACTCCTTTAACAATCACACCCATCCAATCACACTGCCAACTCATAACCATGGTCTTGCGAATGCTACAAATTGGGGCGGAACCTACCAAACTTCAACTCCGTAATGTATCATAATAGGTAAATTGAACCAAAATGGAGGCTGGATTGGTGAAAAAGGTTGCATATGTTGTAGGCGGTATACTGATTGGGGTAGTTATTTCGACAACTGGAAGCGCGTTTGCTGACACTGTGAAAAGCATGGTTGGAAAGAAAGTTAGTGGAGAATATAGCGTTATAGTAAATGGAGAAAAGTTATCTGAAAAAGGGGCAATCATTGATTCAAAGGCCAATGTGCCTGCTAGATCCCTTTCAGAAGCGTTAGGAGCTGATGTGAAAGTGTCAGGAAAAACTATAACCATCACAACAGAACAAAGTAACACTGTTGAAACAGGCTCTGGTCCTAATAATGTATCAACAACAAATAAATACATTGGCGGTACAAAGAGCAGTTTAGAAACAATGAGAGATAGTTTGAAAAACCAAACGATTGCTCCGTTGGAGAAGGCTAGAGAGGATGTTTCCAGATGGCTTTCAGAATCAAAAGAACAAGGCAATGATTTAGCTGTTGACCAGTGGACAAAGGAACTTGCTCGGTATGATAGCGACATTGCTAAGTATTCGGAAGAATTGAAACTGGTAGAAGAAGCTTTGGCTGAAATTAAATAAAATAATGAGTCCGTAAAACTACGGGCTCTTTTTTATGCTCAAGAGAGGAAGTGGCGATTGTGATAAAGAAATTACTGATAAGGTGGATATTCGGAAAGAACGTCACAATATTCGCTGAACCGTCGGACCAACCTAGACTTTGGACGG
>NZ_JABMCB010000115.1 GCF_013359935.1 Paenibacillus xylanilyticus | reverse complement strand
TACAGCTCCCCGAGGCAGTTTCGTTGTTCGCCACGTCCTTCATCGGCTCCTAGCGCCTAGGCATCCTCCGTGTGCTCTTAGTAGCTTAACCAATTGCTCATACGAGCAAATGCAATCTACCGTTTTATTGAAACTTGTTTACACAAGTTCAGCTAAAAGGAATGTTCTAATTCGCAATTTTCGTTTCGATATCTAGTTTTCAAAGAACAAGCTCCATGCAAAAGCAAGCTGTTTTGAGAGTT
>NZ_JABMCB010000114.1 GCF_013359935.1 Paenibacillus xylanilyticus | reverse complement strand
CTGGGTTTCCCCATTCGGACATCCCCGGATCAAAGCTTGCTTACAGCTCCCCGAGGCAGTTTCGTTGTTCGCCACGTCCTTCATCGGCTCCTAGCGCCTAGGCATCCTCCGTGTGCTCTTAGTAGCTTAACCAATTGCTCAAACGAGCAAATGCAATCTACCGTTTTATTGAAACTTGTTTACACAAGTTCAGCTAAAAGGAATGTTCTAATTCGCAATTTTCGTTTCGATATCTAGTTTTCAAAGAACAAGCTCCATGCAAAAGCAAGCTGTTTTGAGAGTT
>NZ_JABMCB010000113.1 GCF_013359935.1 Paenibacillus xylanilyticus | reverse complement strand
TGATTTTGAAACAGGGAAGTTAGTGGGTAACACCTGGACTATGCCAGAGAATATCGCTGCAGAAAATGAAAAGTTACTGCAGATCTCTCTGTTAGAAGAGGCGAAGAATGAACTGGAAAGTCAGGATTGGACGGTACTTGAAACTAATGAAGTGAAATCCTTGACTTCTTCAGACAAAAACGAGCAACAGGCACTTGCTGAAGATGACCTTCATAAAGAGATAGTAACCATTGATTTGGATACCGGCTTACCAACTAAACGTGAGATTTTCACAAAAGATAAAGAGGGTAATATTATCGGAAGTTCAACTAAAACGGAGGAGTATAAATATCTGGACTCCATGCCAATGAAGATTCAAAGCTTTGGTCCCGAAGAGTCGATTGAGATTACAGAAATTCCTGCTCCTGTTATAGAGGATAAAGTTTTGGAAGGATCCTAAAAAATTTGATTCTGGATCTAATCATGAAAAAACAACAAACTCCACTTAGTAGTATCAACTGTAGAATCAAAGCTGTGAACTAAACTTAAATGTAAGCAAGGTTAAGGTCTAAAGGTCTACGAATAAAACTGTCTCACTTCAAAAGCCCTGACACAGATAAATATCGTCTGTATGGGCTTTTTGTTTTGGGGTAGTGTCTCGCAATCGCCCAGATGATTATGGGTCATATTCTGTGTTGTAATACGTAAAAAGGATGATGATAAAATTGGATATTATAATTATGAAACGATATATTATTTGATTTTATTACAAATTGTAACATTTTATTGGTTGGATATGGTAATATGTTCTTGTACATAATATGGAGGGAGTTGATATTTGTGGTAAAATTGATCAATCTAAGCAGTAAGTATCTCGTTTTATTTGTATTTGCCATCGTATCTTTTTATGTTCCAACTGGTACCATTGATGCACTAGCTTCATATGACAAAAAAACATACGTGTATGATGTAAAAACAGCTGGTCTCAACCTCCGTAGTGGAGCGGGTACATCTTATCCCATTATTGGTCAGGTGAGTATGGGAACAGACCTTGTGGAATACTGTCCGTCTGGCTCTTGCGGTTTAACGACAGCAGACAGTTACACATGGATACGTAATTACTATCCTAATGCCAGCTTAGGCTATTATGCCAATTCAGCACTGGGATGGGCTGCTTGGTATAATACCACTGGAAGTAGAACTTTCAATTATCATTATACTCATGTAGCCAAAACGAGCAGATGGACTCAAATGTTTTCGAGTGACTGTAGCAATATGAGTGGCGTCATGAAGGGATTGAATGAAAACTATTACTTACAATCCTTTGACTCTGAATTGATGGCTTCTACTTGCAACCCAAATGCTTGGAGAGTAAAAGACTTCCAAGCCGGTTCTAACTCGTCAGGAACTTTTGACAACGGATTTGTAAATGGCTGGAACTTAAAAGCTGAATAAAGCGTTATAAATGTAAAGGAGGAGTTTCCCTGTGAAGAAAAAGACAATGGCTTCTTTGCTAACATTACCACTGGCAGCTGTCGCTGTAAGTGGCTATATGTACCTCAATCAACCAACGATCGTTAGTGCTCAGAGTGATGTTCTAAGTGCTGCCAATAAGGCAACACAAGGCAAGGTGGAATACATCAAAGAAACCATGGAAGACGGGTCCTACATCATTCGCTACCGTGATCGTGAGAACCTCACTGAAATCACGGAGGAATACCGGGACAACCAACTTCATAATAAACTCGTCATTGAAGATGGCGGGAAGAAAATCACTTCATACGGACGTGATTTTGAAACAGGGAAGTTAGTGGGTAACACCTGGACTATGCCAGAGAATATCGCTGCAGAAAATGAAAAGTTACTGCAG
>NZ_JABMCB010000112.1 GCF_013359935.1 Paenibacillus xylanilyticus | reverse complement strand
ACTGCTTCACTATCGGTCGCTAGGAAGTATTTAGCCTTGGCAGATGGTCCTGCCGGATTCATACGGGGTTTCACGTGCCCCGCACTACTCGGGATCCGTCTCGGAGGGAACAGACTTTCAATTACAGGGCTTTTACCTTCGTTGGCGGGCCTTTCCAGACCTCTTCGTTTAACCGGTTCCTTTGTAACTCCATGTGAGACGTCCCACAACCCCAGAGAGCAAGCTCTCTGGTTTGGGCTTCTCCGCGTTCGCTCGCCGCTACTGACGGAATCACTATTGTT
>NZ_JABMCB010000111.1 GCF_013359935.1 Paenibacillus xylanilyticus | reverse complement strand
TGCCATTTTAGAGAGCGTAACATCTGAGATCAGAAAATGCTTTAAGACCTCAGTAAAATCAAGGGGTTTTAAAGCATTTTAACTGTGTAATGGTAATCTTCATTTACGACCAGCATCCACGGTTTATTAAGATCGCGCGATGTTGAGTAAAGTGTGTAATACGTTATGACCGTCAATGTAGTCTAGTGATGATGACCATCCTTATTTCAAGATGTGGGTGTAGCCCCGTAGTGAGAAGTCGGGTGTGTGTAAGTCGTAAGACTTATCCATACCCAACTTTGAACTAGAGGATAGTCAGAAAAAACTTGGCACGTTAACCAATGTGCAATAATGAAGGGAACGAGAAAATAACAATGGCATTTGCACAAAGAAATGACGAAGAACGTGGTGAAAGAAAGTTTGCTCCACGTAGAGGTGGCAAAGGTAAACGTAGAAAAGTTTGCTACTTTACAGTCAATAAAATTACTCATATTGATTACAAAAATACGGAAGTTCTTAAAAAGTTCATTAGCGAACGTGGGAAGATTCTTCCTCGCCGTGTGACTGGAACAAGCGCAAAATATCAACGCGCATTAACAGTTGCAATTAAACGTGCTAGGGCGGTAGCGTTGCTTCCGTACACAACGGATAATATCTAGGAAAAAGGTGTGTTGGCCTTATGGCAACACACCTTTTTCTATGGTAGCACAAAAGAGTTCATTGAACCCGCGGCGGAAGAGCATTGCATGTGCGAATCGTTCCTTTTGTTTCTTGAGTTTACTCCGGAACTCAACTATGATAATTGACAATTAACTCTATAATAATAGATGATGGATGATATACACACTCAAGATCGGTAAAAGTGGGAAAACATTGGCTAAACATCATATAGGATTGATCTCGGTGGTGATGAATATGGGCAATCTGAAAATTGAAAAAACTCTCAATGAGGCCGGAAAACGAAATGTAGTAGTTGTGGATGAGGACTACAACATTGTCGAGGAAATAACATTGTTTCTTCACTATTTAGAAGAGAAGGGGCACTCTGAGAACACAATCGAAGGTTATAGTAGAGACTTAAAGGAATATTTCACTTGGTTAAACGAAGTGGGGCTTAAATTTTACGAGGTTAGGAAAGCGGATATGTTTTCTTGGCTTGAGTATTTGAAAACGAAAGTCGGAACAACGGACAAAGAGAAATCTGCAAAGACAAAGAATAAGTATATGGCAACAATAGCCTCATTTTATCGATATTATGAAGTGATTGGGGGCTTTGTGACGGAGAACCCATTAACTTATAAAGATGATTCAAAAAACAGACATTTCCTAGTTCAGAAAGTTAGTCGTAAAGAAATGGGTTTTAATTTCTTCCGAGTTAAAGAGAAAAAATCAGTTAAGGGTAAGCGTTTGACTCGGGAACAGGTTGAAAAGCTCTATCAAGGACTTGAGATGTTACAGTCAGATGAGAGCTTGAATGCCCGAAATCAGTTATTGTTCAGATTTCTTTATGAAACGGGTTGCCGGATTAGTGAGGCACTAGGTCTTCGTATAGGTGATTATGAGATTCAAACAAAAGTTGGGGTTATAAAGGTAAAAGAGCATGATCCACTATACCATAAAGACCACAACATCAAATCACTAGAAAGGGAAATACCCGTCAGCAGAGATATTGTCTTTGCCATAGAGGATTATATCTTGTATCATCGCCCTGATGATGGAAAACATCTTACGATATTTGTGAATCATGAAACCAGCCCTGGCCAATATATGATCCGCGATACGATAACAAAGCTCTTCAATAAGCTATCTGAACAAGTGGGTATTAAATGCACTTCTCACATGCTTAGGCACACCCATGGAACCGAACTCACCGAATCGGGATTTGATATGCGTTATGTCCAAGATAGGTTAGGTCATAATGATGTTAAGTCTACGAGTAAGTATCAACATTTGTCGCTTGAAGCGAAAACAACGGCATATGAAAGCTTCATGCGTCAGAGAAGGAGCGCGGAGTTGAATTGAGTAGAGCGTATATTTCAACAGTTGATACAAAAACTGATAGATGGGAGGTTCCGTATCAATCGAGTTATGGTGATAAATTATCTTTTGAATTTTCATATTTGCCAAATAAATGGTTCAAGAAAATACATAAGCAAATAACAATTGAATGCATGAGTCTAGGGAAGCCGAGTGTCGAAACACTGTATCGATATAATTATTCATTGAAACGGTTCTTTGAATTCCTGAAAGAATACAACTTGAAAATTATGGATTATGCCGATTTATCGCACCAAATCACTCAAATGTATATTTATTATTTACAACAGATTCAATTAGCAAACTCTACAAGATCGGTTGCTATGTCTGCACTAAAATGGGTAATAGAACATGGGCAGTTTTTTGAGTATGATGGTTTTCCGGAGGGACAGGTTTTTGATGGAGATGAGTACCAAGCACTTAAGCAAGATGATGTTTTAAGGACAAGGTATATACCCGATAATGTAATGGAACAGATTGAAATAGCTTTAAAAAAGGAGAAAAACATCCTCTTGAAGTCTATTGTGGAGATCGGCATCGATTCGGGAATCAGGCTTTCAGAGGTTTTGGACCTAACCGAGGGGTGTATAACTGAAGATTTTACAGGAAAACCCGTATTGTATGTTTTCTCTCCGAAAAATAAGGCTGACAGATATATCCCCGTATCAAATCGAGTCAAACGGGCAGTTCAACTACTTGAACAATACTCAGAAGTGGCCAGGAAAGAACTTGCAACAAACTACATTTGTCTTTACTGGCAAAAACGGAATATACGGTATGCCAGACTGCTCCAAAAAATATTTCGAGATAAACTTTATCGGTTTGTCAAAAAGCATGATATCAGAGATAACGATGGCGAATTATACCCATTAACCTTTCACGCATTTAGGCATACGCTTGGAACGGACATGCTAAACAAGGGTATGAGTATGTTTGAAATTCAAGAATATCTTGGTCATGAATCATTACACTCTACAAGTTTATATGCAAAGGTCAAAGATCCAAAAATTGAAAGCGAATATAAAAAGCTTGGATTTATCGGCTTGATAGTCAAGGAAATCAGTGAGAAGGAAATAGGAGAAGGAAAAAAAATCGACACGGAAACGCTATTGTCTGCTTCATTGCCTGATGGGGCTTGTCAGAAGCCGATAAATAATGAGGGCAAGATATGCTCTAAATTTAATATGTGCGTGATCTGTCCTAAGTTTATCACGACTCCCGAACACTTACCAATTCATAAAGACCATTTGGATCGTCTCAGAGCCAACAGAGAGGCATATATGGCTCAGGAGTACATCGGTACGACGAATCATCTTGAGACTGTTGAATACGCCTTAGAAACGATTATAGGGCGTTTGGAGGCGATGCTGAGTGGTTGAAAGTATAAAGCTTCAATTGTTTGATTACAACCCCCTAATACCCCAATTAGATTTCCGCTGCGGTAATAGTAAATTCTCAGACAATGTATGGGATTTTAACGGATTTATTAATGTAGAGCATTTGTCTGGCAAGAGGCTTATGATTGATTTTGAATTTGTTGTTGATAAGCCCAAAATGCTAGAAGTAATAAAATGGTTTATGCATCATGAGTTAACCACGGGCAAGTTTTCAACTGCCAAACGAAATTTAGACGGTGTTGTTCGATTTTCTAAATTTATAAAAGAATATGCGCCGGAAGTGGAGTCGTTTTCAGAAATTGATCAGAGTTTATTGGAGACGTATTTTACGTATTTGCCTGAAGCGAAAAGCGAGACAAGTGGTCAGTCAATAAGCTCTGTTTCAATCAAGAAAAGTGCATTGGCGTTAAAAGAAATCTTATTAAAGGGAAATATTAAAGGCTGGGATGTTCCAAAAGATGTTCGATTTGTTCAGGGCATGTACAATGAGCTCATTATTAATAACAAAGCGTTAAAGAAGGATGCCAAGCAAGCAGAGCAAGTAAACATTGATAAAATATCGGACGAACAGTTGATCGATCGGATATTGCGTAAAGCAGTAAGTGATTTAGATATGGACGAAAATATACTTGTTGCAGCTAGCGTAGTAGTTGGATTGCAGCTTGGACTTCGCATTAGCGAAATCATTACGATGTATAATGCCTCCATTGAGCCAATTGGCGGAGAAACAAAATTAGTATACAACACCGGTAAACTGCAAGCCGAACCTACGAGGGTGTATAAACCAGCGAATGCCCTTGTCGTACAAGCCATTACGAAAGTTGAAAAATACACGGATCCGTTAAGAAAAGAATCGGGCTTACCGTATTTATTTCTTAATCGAATACGTAATGTCAAAGGATATCCCGTGTGTATAGTTTCCCATGCAAATTGGTCAAAGAATTTTCTAAGACCCTGGCTTCAAAAACACAATCTCCGATATAAAAATGGAGATATTGCTGATTTTTCATCTCATACATTCCGCCACGCTTGCGCTACGTATGCTTTAAAAGGTGGGGCCTCTCTGGAAACTATACGGGAATTGTTAAATCACAAGTCCATTAGAGGTACACAGCACTATACACACCTGCTTCAAGAGGATGTAAGGAACAAGTTCTCGAAAGTATTCAATGAAGGCGCAGTTCTTGTTGGTAAGCAGGCTCTTCAAATAAAAGAAAAGCTTAAAGTAAATAACCCATTCAAAGGAAAGACCATCGAACAAGTTGATAAATTGCGTAAAGCGCATAAGATTCAAATTTTGTCACATGGACTTTGTCTTCACCATCCAATGCGAAATGAACCTTGTGAAGGCGACGGGGTATGTTTAGGATGCCGCAATTTTTTGACTACTCCAGACTTTCTTGAAGTTCATAAAGGCCGGTTGAAAAAAATTCGTAGCGAATTGGCATCTGCACCTGCTGGGGGCCTTTATGAGAACAAGTTAAAGACAATTGAAAAATACCTTGTAGGAATTATTGATGAGTTGGAAACCCAGGTGAATTATTCCGGAATTGATAATCATTCAGATTACAATATCACACCAAGCGAATGGGAGGGAATGGCATGAGTGACCCTTCTAAAGAAAATAAACTCGTTACACTGGAGCGTATCGAACAAGCAATAACAAACCTCCGAAAAGGGAAGAAAAAACTGTCCATATCAGCGATTGCTAAAAAAGCTGGCATTGAGCGAAAGACGATCTATAATCGTCCTGATCTTAAGGAACGCTGTGATCAAGCCATTTTGCTGCAGATGGAAATTGAAAAAGGGGCAGAAAAAATTGCAGCTACTGCAATCGAAACGTCAACCAGACCAAGCGGTAAAAGATTGCTTGAGAATCGGTATGAAAAAGTTAAGCAGGCGCTTCAGAATGAGAAGGAAAAGAACGAGAAACTTCTGGAAATATGCAGAAAACATGTCATAGAGAAAGCACAACTAAAATCTCGTATCGAATATTTAGAAAATAAAATTCAAGAACTAAGGGAGAGACAATTGAAACCATTCCAATAAAGGCTTGTGCTTGACCACCACTATGTGACGAGCCGCACGCTGGGAGTCGCGCACGGCCAATAGAAATAAATAAAGGTTTCGTATACATGCCATATGTAAGCAGCAACTCTTGCCCGTATAGGAACGCAACACCTTACAATCCGGCGAGCTTTTGCAGCCGTTGGGCAATCTGCATAAAATCCTCATTCGAGATGCCAGGAGCAAATTCTTCCGGCACTTCTTCAAGATCGGGCACTTCCCCTCCTTGGGGAACTCCTCTGACGACTTCCAATCGCTCTCCGTCGGACGGGTGGGATCCTTTCCAGATTTGAGCGATATCTTCATAGTCTGAATCGCTAAACGTATATAACTTTCGATGAATTCCCTGTTCTTCGTATTTGCGGGTCGCATCAAATGCCCGATTCTCTAGATTGGGAATAGGGAGCATTTTTTTGACGTCGACTCCGGTCATGATTTCGAGCGCCTTCGCGTAAGCAAGCACATGAACTCCCCCGCGGACCAGCAAGTAACCCGTCATTTCGCGGGCGACAGGATGATCTGTCATCTCGTACACGCGCATCTTATGGGTGCGGGCGCCGCATTCGAGAAAAAAGTTATGAAGCAGATCGAGTACCAAATTGCCACTGTTAAAGACATAATCACCGTTCCATGCTTTGCCCATCGAATCGCCGGGCAACGAGGTTTGAGCCGTTGCAATAAAATGGTAGGTATTGCGTTTGTCAAGCCCGTTGCGCAGAGGGGCCGCATCCGGATCTGCCGGAAATGTGGAACCGGACAGGCATAAATTAATGGAATTCATCACCAATTCCACATGGCCAACCTCCTCCGCCGTAATGCTGGCCACAAGTTCATAAAAGGGCTTCAGCTTTTTTTTGCTGCGAAAATTCGAAGATTGGACCAAATAATTATTCAACGTAGACATCTCCCCGAAACGGCCGCCTAATAGTTCCTGCACAGCCGCCGCGGCGTTGGCGTCCGGATGTTTGGGAACAGGCAATGCAATGGGCAATCGATTGATGCGCTTGAACATGGCGGACATCATCCCTTTATCAAATTTATGGTTCTTATTATTTTTATGACAGGGATCGTTTGTCTCATGCCGCGCTGGAGCGCTAAGAGTGTTACTGCTAACGCATAATGTCCAGCGGTTGACGGCGTAAGTTGTCCTTCTATTGACGGTCAATCTGTCCGCATGAGGCTATACCGAAAGGGGAATTATGACAATTCCCCTTGGATCACTCGCTTGACCATATGATCGTCTATGATACGATGTTTGTTCTGCGCACCGTAAATCAAGCAGTGCGTGCATAGCTTGTTAATCAGACGAGCGGCTCCGCTGGAGAAGCGGTAGACGTCATCAATTGCGCCGTCTGTGAAGACATCCCGATCCGCACCGGCGTAAGCCATATGCCGGACAATGTATGCTCCTGTCTGAGCGCGATCATAGTGCGGAAGCTTGCACTGCAGGTCGATTCGCTGACGAATGGCAGCGTATGCTTGCAGATGGAGTCGCTCCCACAGCTCACTTTGCCCGACCAGGATCAGCGCCATCGGACTTTGGGCGTCCATCTTAAAGTTGAGCAGGAACCGTACCTCTTCCAGCATCTCTCGGTCTAGCAGATGCGCCTCGTCCACGACGACGACGGGCTGCAAACCGTGAATCCCACGCATCAATTCAATCTCACGATGCAACTGACGCTTGGCGTCCCCGCGGTAAAACTTCGACTCGCAACCAAGTTGTTCGAGCACCCCCTTGTAGAAATGCCTTGGTGTCAATTTTGAATCCGACAGATACAACACCTTGAATTTTGCGGCGTCGAGCGTATCCGTAAATCGCCGAATCGTCGTCGTCTTCCCGGTTCCGCAATCCCCGGTAACGACCGCGAACCACTGTCGCTGAGCCGCATACGCTAAGCGTCCGAGCGTCTCTTCCAAGATTTCCGACTCATACAGTTCGCTTGTCGGCAGATCTCTCGAGAATGGAGAGCGATGCAGATCGTAGAATGCCTCAAACATCGCCGCTCTCCTTCAGAACACGCCGGTAGGTGACAGCCGGCGCCTGATGGTCGTGACGCTGGTGGCTCCGTTCTTCTGCGGCGGCGAGCAGCCGGGACGAATCCGTCGGTTCCGGTTGTAAATGCTTCGGAAGCGGCGGGCGCTTGCCTGCGCGTTCGCCGATGACGAGCTCCTTCACTCTCCACGACGGATGGCCTTCGTACTCGATCGTGAGTTCCGTAATGTCTGCCGGGTCGTATACGACATCCACCGTACATCCCATGAACGACAGCCCCACTTCATACTTGCGATCCATGAAGCTGATGCAGCCGGACTTGTCGACCTTGCGCGGCTCGCAATGCAGGAACGCATCGGCGAGCACATCCGGATCCGCAAACCGCAGCGACTTCTTGTCGCTTTGGAATGTGCTGTACGGGCTCTGTTTGTTGGGAAGCGCCGAATGCGGCTTGTTTTGGTAGCATTCGGTAAGCCATACCTGGAACAGCTCGTTCAACCGCTCGAGCGTCTTCGGCTTCTCAAGCGCCGCTTCACTGAGAAAGGAGTCCACCACACGATTAAATCGCTCGACTTTCCCCGTGGATTCCGGCGAGTACGGCTTAGCGAAGAGAAGACGGATTCCGAGCTTGGAGCACGCCCTCGTCATCCATTTCGTGCGGTACTGCTTGCCGTTGTCGAAGTACACCGCTTCCGGAACCCCGTATTTCTGTATGGCCCTGCGGAAGCAATCCTCGACGATCGTCTTGTCCATTACCGGGTAAAATTCCCCGTGAAGAACGAACCGCGTCGCATCGTCGATGAACGTCACGAGAAATACCTGTTTCATCGCACCGCCCGGTCCGATGGGCAAGTACGGACCGTATTTCAGATCGGAATGCCACAGACGATTTCGATGCTTCTGCTGGAAACGTCGCGCAGCAACGCCGGATTCCGCGTACATCCGCATATGGCGGGTACTGTAGCCGCGCTCTGTGAGCTTCTCTTGCAACGTGCTCCGCTTGATCTGTCCCGGCCCGATGAGGCCTTCCCATTCCATGATCTGAATAATTTGGGCGACGCTCCGACTCGGCACCTCGCGGCGTAACAGAATCGCCTGGTCCACGATGTTCGGCGCAATGGCGGGCGCCGTCGGCTGCTTGCCTTTGCCCTTAGGCTTTAGCCCGCCGAATCCTTCCTGCCGGTACGTCGCCAGATACCGGCGCAGGGTCCGCTCCGACAAGCCCGTCTGCTCACAGATCCGTGTCTTGATTTCTCTTGATCTGGCTGGGTCTAGCCCTTCTTCCAACAGCGGAGCCAGGAGCTGAACTCGCTCCACGGCGATCTGCTCTGCTTTCTTCTGATCTTTCATCCGAAACACCATCCCCCGATAGACTTCGTTTCGAGTCTATCTCAGCGTGCTCCGGACAAAAATGCAGAACGGGTATGTACCCAAAAATTTGAGTTGGCGACGGGACGGACAATTCTTGCCAGCCATCCGGCCGCATCGCCGACGTACCGTCCGAAACGATGGTGTGCAGTTTGCGAAGGTCCGGACGACTCCTCCGCAACGTCCAGTGTAAAGCGAATGGCGATCGATTCGAGACAACCCATCCAATGCACTGTTTGCGACCGAAACCAGCTACGCCAACGGTACAGCGTAGAATGATCCGCGGCGACGACGATCTCCTCCGGTTCGGATGCAACAACGCTCTCCACACATGCCGATTCATAACGTTTGTAAGGCACAATGCAATTTGGCAGCTCATGATGAATCTTCCGACAGGTTACACAACGCAACCTTCGAACGATTAACAATCTCTGTTCCCCTGAGGCCTCCCACAGCTTTCGCTTCCGACTTCCGATCACCGAAAGGCTTCCTCCGCAACAGGGGCAAGGGACGACTTCTGCACACCTAACTGAAAACGCCGGCGCTCTTCTCAACCAGCTCGTATTTTGATACAATGATCATACGTTTTGTGAGGGGATGCTTCCTGTGAACCTGTTCCCACAGGTTCACGCGATGGGGAGGCATCCTTTTCCTTTTCCGAGATACGGACATTATATTCGTCAACTCTCGGACAGGCAATTCCGTCAGCTTTCGGGCATTATGCTTCAGCGGAAACACTAAGAGGGCATAACCCAAATCATTTGCTGCGTGCGCAGAAAAAATGAGGAATTGTTTGTTTGCAGCAAGACATGATCCGGTTTCACGTCGGTTATCGTACCCCGAACAGGGCCCCGAGACGTTTCAATAACCACCGGCTTTCCTTGAAGCGAGCGCAAGGTGTGATAAAAATACGGGTCAACCAAGGTTACTGTGGATAATGCGGGATTTGCCGTTTCCCTGTACATTCCATTCGGATAAGCATACACGATGAAATCTCCTCCTCATTCTCGTTACCATTTAGCCTATGCCGAAGTAAGGAAGGTTGTGTTTCCGCCTGTGTATAGACAAACAACCCGATAAAAATGACCGGAAACCGGGCGGATGCCGGTGTCGCTTCTACACGTCTGCCATAGACTGATGCTGTAAGTTCAAAATTCACCTACCCAAGGAGGAATGGTTTTGAATGCAGTTTACTAAACAGGCAATGCCCATGTTTATGCATGACCACGCCGCTTACGTCAGGCAAATGCACGACTGGCACATGAAAATGGCTCAATATCACGACCAATTGCGTGCCTTTCATCTGGAAAGAGCGAAACAATTTCAAAAGCTGGCCGAAGAAAGAGCGAAAACGTCAGAAATACCCAGCGGCACCAGCGCCGCTTAAAGGCGAACCGACATGGAGCGATGTGATGAGTTGGCAGCATTCCGAATCAAAATCTGGGACCGTTATGTAACCCTTCGTTCCCAATATGGAACCCGGATGCCTTTGTCTTTCGATCAGTTCTGGTACGACTTTCTGGCCAGACACATGATAGCCGACAGCGGAGTCGAGCAAGTGTATGAGGACTTCTGCAACAACTGGGAGAATCAGTGTTTGCGAAATGTTCACGAATCAAGTCATCGGCAGGAAGGAGGCCGCTGAAAAAGATACGTTTTTTCTGTGATGCATCGATTTTTAAGTTTGATGTTGCAGGAAAATAAGGAAAAGTCCGTTTAAAGCCGTCTCACAGGCTAAAAACGGACTTTTTGCATCGCAGAAAGAAGGCGAGGGGACTTTTTTCAGTGGCCTCGTAGGAAGCCCGTGGTTTTTCACGAACCGACTCATAATCTCAGGACTGCCAACAACCTGGAACTGCGAGGCATGTTTTTTGTCATATCGGGAAAAATAATACATGGACTAAATGCAAAAGGAGGGGAGCCGATGCATTGGATCGGCTGGTTTAAAAAGCAAGACAAAAGCTATACGCCAAATGAAGCCGACACTCAACCTCCCGCAGGCAACTTGTCTCCGCAGCACGTGCAGCAATTGTTTCACGATATTCACGATGCACAGGTGCATGAGTTGGATGCGGGAGTGCGGAAAGTCAAGCTGTTTTACATCCGTTCCTTTGTGGATCAAAAACAGGTCGAAAGCGACATCGTGCTTCCCCTTTTGCATGCCCCGGACGAACAAGCAGGACAAAAGGTGATTTCCGAAGATCGGGTGGACGTAACGACGTTGCAGCAAGCCGAAGAACTCATCCTGCAGGGAGGAATTCTTGTTTTTGATGAGATCGGGAACGTTTGCGCGGTCAAAAAGCAGGATCAACTCGGCCGCACTATCGATTCTTCCGAGCAGGAATCGATTGTGTACGGTCCCAAAGACAGCCTGAACGAGCGCCTTGACAAAAACTTGACCTTAATCCGTCGCCGGCTGCCCGTAGCAAGCCTAAAGTCAAAGAAATGGACCGCCGGATCGTTAAGCAAAACCTCTGTTGTGCTGCTGTACATGGAGGGTATTGTCAATCCGGAGCTGGTGCGGATCGCAGAGATGAAAACGAATCAATTTGATTTCGATGTTCTTCTCGATTCCTCCCATATCTCCGCTTTGATGGAGGACCACGTCAACAGCGTTTTTCCGCAATTTCAACAGACGGACCGTCCGGACGTGCTGGCCGCGGCGCTGGCCAGCGGCAAAGTGGTCTGGCTGGTGGACAACACGCCGTTTGCGCTTGTAGCGCCCATTACGTTCTTTGATCTGTTTCAGTCCCCGGAGGACTATATTCACCGATGGATGGTGGGCAGCTTCCTGCGGGGGCTTCGTTTTGTCGCGTTCGTAATTGCTCTGTTTTTGACCCCGGCTTACGTGGCGGTGACGGTTCACCATTATCAGATGGTTCCGCTGGAGATGCTGTTTGTCCTGATGCAATCCCGCAGTGAAATTCCGTATCCTCCGTTCTGGGAAGCGCTGCTCATGCTGCTGACGCTGGAGATATTAAAGGAAGCCAGTTTGCGCATGCCAACCAAATCCGGCCAAACGCTCGGCATCGTGGGCGGTATTGTCATCGGTCAAGCGGCCGTGGATGCAGGGATCGCTAGCAATGTGATGGTCATTGTGATCTCCATCTCCGCCATCGCCTCGTTTCTCGTACCCAATTATTTGATGACGAACGCGAGCAAACTGCTCCAAATTGCCCTGCTCATTCTGGCGGCATGGCTGGGCATGTGGGGCATTGGGTTCGGATTGCTCTGGCTGTGCATCCACCTGCACGGATTGACTTCGCTCGGGCAACCGTATTTGTCCCCGCTGAGCCCGTTTTTCGCAAGCGACTGGAAAGATACGGTGTTTCGTGCTCCGCTGTCCAGGATGCGCACAAGGCCGGCTTATTTGAAGCCGCTGCAGCGGATGCGCGTTACCGGGAGGAAACCGTGATGGCTTCTCGTGTAGGTTCGGCCGGTTTGTTTTCGATTTCAGCGCCCTTCGGTTTCTTGTCCCTCGCCTTCTGGGCGAACCGGATGCAAACGTTATATTATCTTTTATATTTGCCCAGTGTGCTTGCGGAGCCGGTTATGATCGGCCTCATCCTGCTGGCGGCGGGATGCTCGCACCTCAACATTTTGATGATTGCCCGCTGTTTTGCATGGAAAGAAACGCCCGGCGGTTATCTCGGCATCGTCCGCACGTTGGGATCGGCGGTGTCTTTCCTGTTTTTGCTTGCGGGGCTGTTCGCTGTTTTGATGAAAGGCATCGTGCTGATGATGGGTTATGTCGATATTGTGCATCATATTTTGTTTCCTGCCTTACATGCTACGTTGTTTGGCATCCTGCTATTGTGTGCTTGCGTATACCTGGCTCGATTGGGCATGGAGAAGACCGTTCGTTTTGCGATCGTTGCGTTTGTCGGCACGATATGGGTTACCTTCCTGTACGTGCCGTTTGCGTTTCCGCCGGCTGCCGAATACCGCCATCTGCTCCCTCTTCTTCCGGAGCACATGCCCAAGGGAGATTGGCAAACCTTTCTTACGATATGGGCGGCGTTCTCCGGTCCCGAATATATGCTGGCATTGCCGAAAGAGGCGGTAGACGCGAAGAAATTGAAAACGGCTCTGATTTCCGCCAATGCATTTACCGCATTCGAATACATATTCTTTTTTGTCATTTGCCTGACGTTTTACGGATCTGATTATTTGCAGCGGCAAGACTTGCCGATCGTCGATCTGATCCGGTATATTCAGCTTCCTTTCGCCGAACGGCTGGAAATGATTCTGATTCCAGCCTACGCCATTTCCGTCGTTTACGTCGTCGCCATCCTTCTATTGTATGCGGCGGGAGCAATCCAATGTCTTGCGCGCAGTCGTCTTTCAGAAGGAAGAGCGCCGTTTTGGTTGGCGTTTTTGATGATGCTTCTGCTGACATGGATGGCCGGTCGCTGGATATGGCCGGATGAATGGAAAGCCAAGGAGTGGATCACCTGGCTTTCATGGCTGGATGCCAGCACCTATACCGTTTTGCCTTTTGGCTTCTTCCTCTTGGGATGGATCACGATTCGCAGGAAATGGAGGGTCCGACATGCCGGCGGCTCGTCATAAACCGCTTCTTCTATTACTGGCGTTGCTTGTTCTCGGCGGTTGCTCGTTTGTCGATAAAACCAATACCATTGAGGAAATATCGCCGGTTGTATTGCTTTATCTGGATGAAGGGAACGACGGATCCGTAAAGCTGTCTACCATCATTCCCCCGCTGAAGAAAGAGAAAAAGAGCGTGATTACCACGTCCTCCAATACGTTAATCGAAGGGAGATACTTACGAAACTTGAAGTATTACCGGGAAACGAAAGGGGGGCAGATCCGAATGATTTTCTTCTCCGAAGCCATGGCTAACCGGGGGCTGACGTCTCTGCTCGATACGTTACTGCGTGATCCCGAAATTTCCAGCCGCGTGTTTCTCTCTGTTGTGCGTGGCGATATGATCGGATATTTGAACAGGCAGATGCAGAGCGGGCAGGAGGAAATCGACTTGTATCTGTACAAAATGTTTGCGCACTACGAAAAGCAAGGGCAATTGACGACAAGCAACGTGCATGAATTCCTGGCCAGGGTGTACAACCCTTATGCCGATCCGGTTCTTCCCTATTACGCCGTCGCGAACAATGAACTTCGTTATTCCGGGACGGCGCTGTTCCGCGGGGATAAGATGGTCGGGACGGTTTCGCTGCCCGATGACGTCTTTTTCCAAATGTTGCATGAAAAGAGAGGCGTTCAAAAGACGGTGCCGCTGCCAGCGGCGGATGTCGTGCTCGGCAGTATCAAAACCGAGCGGCAAATTCGTTTCACCGATTCGTTCCGGAACGTTCATATTGACGTGATGCTTAAAGGACGGGTGGAAGAAGTCCCCGCTGGACAGAAGACGGACAGCCCACGGGAACTGCAGGAGTTCGAGCGTACGCTTGAACGGAGAACCCAGGAAAAGCTGGAGAAAGTCATCGGTCGAACGCAGTCGTTATGTGTCGACCCGTTCGGCCTGGGCATGCACACGGTAGGATGGAAGGGCCGGCCATTTACCCGTGAGCAGTGGAACCAACGATGGCCGGATATGGACGTGACGATCCATGTTTCGTTGAAGTTGGAGCATACCGGGATGCTCGATTCGCATGCGGACCGGCGATGAAGACGCAGCTCGCGCGCCCTGTGTCACTCGCCAATGATCGCGTCTTCATGACATGGAACGTTTGAAGCCGCGTACAAAAGCGCTCACATTCCCCAAACAGCAAGTCCCCTGCGGATTGTGGATTTCGCATGCGCAGCGGCCAGCCTGTACCTGAGTTTTGATCCGGTCAACATACGATTCCGGCATGATCGGAAGGTGCGCAGCAATCCACAGGAATTCCCCCTTGCAGGATGTGTGAAAGGAATTGACGTTCGACGCCTCTGGAATCGTAAGGTAGCTTCCAAATCTTTACGAATTTTTTTCGCACGAAAAATTTTATGTGTGGCGTCTGGAACCGGATCAACTGATCAATTATACCGGCGTTGTGATGCTGCACACCTTTTGCATTTATCCTTTGACTGCTTTTCTCTACCTGACTCGTTTTCCAGAAGTCGAATGGAAGGCTGCGGTTCACATTGCAAAATGGGTGCTGATCTATATCGGTGTAGAATGGGTTGGATATCGCCTCGGTTATATTACCTACTCCCACGGCTGGAATTGCTGGTGGTCGCTTTTCTTTGATGTACACATGTTTCTGATGCTTCGCTTTCATCATACAAAGCCGGTTTGGAGCATCCCGATGACGATACTGTCCATCTTCTTTTACTTGATCCTGTTCGGTTATCTGTAAAGAATCCATGCCCCGTGACTGGCATTTTTGCCGAGGACGCATATAATGACGTGATCCAACTTTTGAGGAGTGATGAATCATGTCCGTTGCGGCTCAAACAAGTACAAAGAGTTTACCTCCCTTTTCCATATGGGGAGTTCATGCATCTGTCGCCGGAAGACCGGTTGTGTGGGGCAAACTAGTGATGCGTGTTTTGCCGGATCAACAAATTCAAGGCACCATCCGATTTCGCGGAACGCCGATTCCGATTGAAGGAAGCTGGAATGAAAGCGCGCAGCAGATCATGTTTCATTCCCCCTACGCCGCCTACTCCGGCCATTTATCCATCTACGACGATGTCCAGATTCAACTTCGGCATCTGGTTCTCACCGGACGCCTCCAGATGCTCCCCCCCTCTTTACAGGCAGGTGAGTATGGAACCTGGGTAGCGACAACAGATATAAGCTTGCCGGAGTATAGCGGCTATGTCCCGCCCCAACCGTCTTCAACTTCGCTGCCGCCGGTCGGCGTATTTGTAACGTCGAATATACTGTATGGAAACTCGCGTATATAAAACAGGCACATATCGGATGAAAAATGATCGGTAAGCGGATAACGGAAAGGGGTGGCATATCAGTGGACGA
>NZ_JABMCB010000110.1 GCF_013359935.1 Paenibacillus xylanilyticus | reverse complement strand
ATCCTCAAGTGACAGATTGCTCCGTCTTTCCAGCTCCCTTCAGGCGAAGGAAGCAAGTATTCGGTATTAGCTACCGTTTCCGGTAGTTGTCCCAAGCTTGAGGGCAGGTTGCCTACGTGTTACTCACCCGTCCGCCGCTAAGCATCAAGGAAGCAAGCTTCCTATCAACTCCGCTCGACTTGCATGTATTAGGCATGCCGCCAGCGTTCGTCCTGAGCCAGGATCAAACTCTCCAATAAAGTATTGAAAAGAGCGATTAGCTCATTTTGAATCTGACGAGATTAAAAATCTCAATTGTGCT
>NZ_JABMCB010000109.1 GCF_013359935.1 Paenibacillus xylanilyticus | reverse complement strand
TATTGAAGAACGCATACTGTGTAATTCCCCAATACTCCTTGTTCTAATTGAGTTTTTATTGGTTACACACCGTCCCTGTGTAAACCGTGAATTCACTTTTCTAAAATTACCACAAATACGTCTAGAAATCAAATGTTTAAATCGGACCTCGTTCCGACTCGATAATTGTACTTAAACAACCTCCTCGGTATATATACTAATGGTGGGGTACAGTCCCCTCCTTGCACTTAGAGCAAATAGGCTGCCACGATTGGTTGTTCTGGTAGTCTATTTGTCTCTCCAGAACTAAACATGCAGAATTTAAACTTTTCCAGACGAGAGATGCATATGTAAATTTTTGTACTAAGCCCTCGTTGTCCCTGTTATTTTTCTTACTCTAAGGATTTAGCTGTTTATGATTATTCGCTTCGTCATTACTGCCAATTTCAACATAATATACGCTAACGTTCCGTAGACGGTTTCCTGTTCTTCATCCTCTCCCTCGGTGATACTTTATTTCGGAGCGAAACCATGCAGCAACAGCAGCTCATATGTCGCAAGGATGCCATTAGAGTCGCCGTATCGCGTCTCGTAGTGCTGGAACATGTCGTGAAAAAGGCGGCGTAGGCCGATTCGGCCGGAAGGGGAGGCTACCGAGGCGCTGGCGCCGATCGCTTTTATCGCATGGAGAAAATCGCGCACCGTCGGGTACCGTTCGATGCGGACGTTTTGGCGGCGCCGCGGGTTCATAAACCCGGCTGCGGCCAGCATTGCGTTCCACTCCTTAGCTGTATGCAGCGGCAGGCCGTGGCGCTGCGGCTTCAAGCCCTGCGCACGGTAAGCGAGCTCGAATGCGGTATGCAGCTCTCGAAACGTCTCCAGGCATTACAGGTGAGCGTTACTCCTAGTTCTTTACACAAATCGTCATAAATCTGTTCTGTAGGATGCTCCTCTATGAAATGTCTTGTAAGAAATTCATACCATACCTGGTGCGTTAACCCGCGAGCTATAACAGCGAGGCAAGCAGATTGCTCCGTGAGTTCCCGCGCTACGCCGGCGCTGTACAAAACTTCGCACACCTTGTAATTGAGGCGATTGCTTCTTAAAATCATAATTCGCCGAACATACCACAGATGATGATGCCGATCCATCCATCCTGCTGCAGCTCCTGAAGCGCACCATGAACCAGAGAGTTTCCAAAACTGGTGATCGGGACTAAATGAAGAATGGTGTCGGATACACTGCCTTCCGCTGCCGCCTTCGTATCCTCCCGCTCTTCAGCCCCGCAAACCTTGCATACGCTGATCACGATTACTGCTCCTCGCGAAATTTTGCAGTTGCCATGCCTGTATCCCTCCCAAATCTTGCGCAGCTTGCTTGTCAGGTCGCCTCCCAAGCCAAGGCGCGCTGGTTGGCTCGGGAGGCTGAAGGCGCTAGGCAAGGCAGGGGTGCAAGTCTCGTTCGGCATGTTGCTGAACCTTTTGCGCGGCATTTGGGACTTATTTGCAAAGAAAATCGGCTGAATGGTTTTGGGGTATACGCATCGTCAAGTGAAAAAACGACCGCCTTCTTTTTAAAGCGATCGTTTTTTCACTTGCTGTTCTATTGATACTGCCGTGGCTGCAAATTCTGATTCTGCCAGCTCTGAGCCATTGGCCAGCCCGCATTCTGCACGCCGGCTTGTTGTTGCGCTGTTTGTTGAAGCTGAGAACAAATTTGCATCGCCTGCTGCATCTGCTGTATGGCAGTTTGATGTCCTTGCAGAACAGATTGAATGGTTTGAACCGCTTGACGTTCTTTCTGGGCCAGCTGATCCAGTTGGGCGGCGTTTTGCTGCTCCTGTTGCAACATTTGTTGATACATGTTGCTCGATTGCTGGGTTTGCTGGATCAACTGTTGAATAATCTGCGCGCATTGGCTTGCTTGCTGTGAAAGGTTTTGTTGATACACGATTTTTGACCTCCTTCAATATGGTAGGACTTCATCCCCCAAAGCTTATTATGTGCAAGCGCCCATTTTTCATGTAACGCCTATATTGTGATCTCACAATTCATTTTAATGAAACTGCACATCAATTTGCCGTTGGGTATCGGCTTTTAATTTCGGCATGCGAACTTCAAGGACACCGTTGCGGTACGTGGCTGTCGTTCCTTCCGTTTGAACGCGTGATGGCAAAGACACCGACCGTTGGAACCGTCCGACAAACCGTTCTTTGCGATGTATTTGTTCCTGCTTCACTTCATTCGCTTGCTTTATGGTCCCACTAATTGTAAGCATGTTTTCATCCACATCGATATGAAGGTCTTCTTTTTTATCCAAACCAGGGATTTCACAAGAAGCAATCACTTCATGTTCAGTCTCAAATACATCAATACGAGGGGTAGCAAATCCCAGACGCGCGCCTATTTCAGGAAAACCTTCGTTAAAAATTTTTTCCAAATCCCTTCTCCATAGATCGGTATTGCGAAACGAATCCCAAGGAATGAGCGGCATGTAAGTTCCTCCATTGTCACATTATCTTTTTTTTCAGCTTTATTTTGTACTCTTCGGAAAATATTATTCTTTGCTACCCTGCATAGTTGAATTGGAATATGCCTTTGGTCAGAAACTCCCGGCAATAGCAGCCCCCGAAAAAATTTTTTGAGGGTTTGTTGTGTAGCCATTGGCATTTACAGCAATGTTACCGACAATTTTAAGTTGTTCCCGTAAATGTCGGTAATTGAACGATAACATTTGTGCCGACCTCCGAGCTTTCGAAATTCAAAGAGCCCCCCATTTTTGCGATCATAGCATGACTGAAACTAAGCCCAAATCCGATAGCGTCCGGTTTACTTGTAATAAACGGTAGGATGATTCGGGACTGCAGATCTTTTGGAATTCCTGCTCCTTGATCGCGAACAATGATGTGGATATGATTATCCGTAATGTTTATTCGGAGCGTTAAGACAGAACCTGGGGGACTTGCATCTAATGCGTTGTCAATGATTTCTTGCAGCGCCGCTCGCAGCAGCTTGGGGTCTCCTAACACAAAGCCGTTTCGCTCCGGATATTCCAAAGCGAAACGCACTTTTTTGTCTAGTGCTTGGATTTGTATACCGGGAACCCATTCCTGCATGAACGAAATGACGGAAACAGGAACAAATTTCAATTCGGAAGGCTTTCCAAAGAGCAAAAACCGCTGCAACGCTTTGTCGATCGTCTGAATTTGCTCATCGAGCAGCTTAAAGTATCCTGTCATTTTCTGATGAGGCGGAGATGCCGCAAATTGCAAAACGGAAACATGATCCTTCGAACTTTTTTCCAGAAGTTGAAGCGTCCCTTTGATTACCGCTAAAGGATTTAAAATGATATTGGCTGTGCCCGCCGCCATATGCCCAATCGTTTCCCTTCTTTCTTTCTCACATTGAATTTGCACGTACTGTTGAAAATCTTGGATATCGGCCATTAGAACAAAACATTCCCCTTTTAACTGAGGGTATACATAGGCGATCATGGATCGCACTTTGCCATCTAACTTCTCTTGTACGAGTACTCCCGGGTAATTCTTTTTATCCTGCAATACTTGCCCCACGATCGCTTGTATTGCCGAGTGTGCAGGGAATTCTTCTTCGGGGGTTACTGAGTACCATGTGTTCATGGTTGAATTTAACCATAAAATTCTGGCTTCTGAATCAACGACAGCCAGTCCAATATCCATTTGATCGGAATTCATAAGGAACTCTACGATTTGCTTCATCTCTATTAACGTCCTCCATTTGCTTCCTCCATTAACTCCCTTCCCGGCCACTTATCATGTGCAAACTGCAGTAAACAAGCGAGCGAATTTCTCGTCACGAAGTGGATGGGTTATGAATAAAATTAAACCCACTTTCAAAGAAGTTATTAAATTCGTTGTTACAGAGCGACGGGAAACGATACGGTGAAAGTTGTACCTTCACCAACCTCGCTTGCAACCTCAATATTCGCATTGTGATACTCTGCAATCTGATAACAAATGGATAGCCCGAGACCCGTTCCTGTCTCTTTCTGCGTAAAAAAGGGTTGTCCGATCTTTTGCAACAATTCTTGCGGAATTCCAACCCCGTTATCCCTTATGCTTACTTTAACCCATTCATCGCATCGCATTTGTTCGATCCAAACAGTTCCCCCTTCAGGCATCGCTTCAATGGCATTCTTAATCAAATTAATAAATAACTGTTTGATTTTATTTCCATCGCACCGGATCTGCACGGATTCCTTGGTTGGATGAAAGTGAATTTCAACATTATGTAAAGTGGCCTGCGCCTGAAGCAGCACGACGATATCCTGAATCAGCTCGGAAAGATCATGCCGCGTCATGTTCATCTCTTGCGGTTTGGCTAAGGCCAGCAGTTCATTTAGAATAAGTTCGATACGAGTTAATTCATCCTTCATAATATCGTAGTACTTACTTCCATTTTCGTTGCCGGCGCTTAACAATTGCAGAAATCCTTTCAGCGCGGTAAGCGGGTTTCGAATTTCATGCGCAATTCCCGCGGCCATTTGACCCGCTATGGATAATTTGTCTGCCTGATGAGCAGATTGCTTGGCTGCATCAAATTCGGTAATATCGTGCATGACACAAATGCCGCCCACAATTTTATTATGGCTTTAGCCAGTTGAGTGCGTGAAACGCGCGAAACAAAAAACCACCCGCTATGCGGGTGGAGGGATTGAAGGTTTGACCACCATGACCATTCCAATACAATTGAGATGTTCAGGCTCAAAAAGAAAGGAATGGTCATTCATGGCAACCAAGAGCTACAGTCTAGCTCACACAAAGTGGATGTGCAAATACCATATTGTGTTCACCCCGAAGTATAGACGGAAAGAAATCTATAATCAAGTCAGAAGAGATTTAATCGAAATCTTCAAACGTTTGTGTAAATACAAAGGAGTAGAAATTATAGAAGGTCACATGATGCCCGATCATGTCCACATGTTGGTGGCCATTCCACCAAAAATTGCAGTCTCAACGTTCATGGGATATTTAAAGGGAAAAAGTTCGCTAATGATATTCGAAAAACATGCCCAGTTGAAGTATAAATACGGGAATCGGAAGTTTTGGGCAGAAGGGTACTATGTGAGTACAGTGGGTCTAAATGAAGCGACCGTAAGAAAGTATATTCGTGAGCAAGAAGCACATGATCAAGCAGTAGACAAGCTGAGTGTAAAAGAATATGAAGATCCATTTAGCAGTAACCGGAGCAAAAAGAAGTAAGACCAGTTTAACTGGTAAGTGAAAGTGACAAAAACATTGAGCCTGAACGGATTTGTGGTCAGGCTAGCGTCTTTAGGCGCAGTTTGGCAACAAGGGGTTATACCCCAAGAGCAAACCACCCGTTGGACGGGTGGTCCTGATTGTGAACAATGATCGGCTTCCCATGACAGAGAACGAGGCGATGCTCGCCATTCGACTTTTTAACGACCATTTCCAGATCGCGGAAACTTTCGCCCCGATACGCCCGATAAAGCGGGACGCGTTCCTTGCTCAACAGCGTTTTTCCATCCGATTCATACAATCCGTATGTAGAACTCCAGTGTTCGGGAGAAAGAGGTATCTGTACGAATTCGTGCAATTGTCTTGCGGCTCTATTCATGCTTGTCAATATCCCATTTTCATCACAAATCACAACGCCGACATCCATCATTTCGACAATACCACTCATGACACGTTCTTGAGTAGCCAGGACGTCTTCCAGCGTCTTTCGGCTCGTGATATCTCGAAAAACCTTAACTATTTCACGAACATTGCCCGAATCGTACCGTAGCGTGTTGCTTACGACCTCCACCCAAACAAAGGAGCCGTCTCTTCGACGTAATCGCAAAATGTTGACATAACCGTCTTCATTCATCCACTCTTGCGAGTTGTCCAATTTTTCTATATCGGGAGGATAGAACAGTTCCCAGACAGGTCTTCCTATCAATTCCGTCGCATCATAACCCAGCAATGGTTTGCACGCCGGCGATATGTAGTAGATAATGCCATTGATATTCAGTGTAGCAATCATTTCCCCCGTGTGGTCCGCTAACAAACGATACTTTTTCTCGCTGTGCTTCAGGGCCTTTTCCATACTGGATTGCAGGGTAATATCCCTTGCGATGCAATGCAGCCCTACGAGTTCATTCTGAATGAAATTCGGGATATGCAATACGCTGAATTTTAATATTTGGCCGTCTTTCGCTTCAATTGAAGTTTCCATTTCAAACGGGGCATTGGTATACGTTTCCGTCACGTGCTCCAGACTTTTCCAAATGATGTCTCCAAGTGTTCTTTCCAATTCGTATAAGTCATAGCCCAATAATTTCGTGCAGGCGCGGTTCACATAGCTGATACTTCCATCCAACATGACGTCGTAAACAAGATCGGAATGATTGTCAGCAAGCATTCTGAATTTATCCGCGTATTCCTCGTTCAATTCAACAAGCCTTTTGCGATACGTGATCTCCTGAATCTGGATCAAGAATATCCTTTCCGGATATTCCTCCACTTCGATGATCGATAGGGTTGTCGTTCCCCATTTGTGTCTGCCGTCAAGACAAATATAACGATTTTCCATTTCGACATAATCGGAATTACCGCCTAACAAGTCATTGATGGATCCGTTATATAATGGAACGTCTTCCGTATAAATGATATCATGTATTCTCATTCGCAGCAGTTCTTGTTCTGTATAGCCCAGCATGTTGCATAGCGAGCGATTGACCATTTCCACTTCCCCGCCGAGCCGAACCATAGCTTTTCCGACAAGTGTATAATGAAATGCGTGGTGGGCGACAGGATGCGAAAGCAAATCTGAAATATCCATTGTGCAAGTAACCTCCGACTGTGTAATAAGCGTATAGTTGCATACGTAACGTTCTTCTGTTAAGAACCTATGTATGTACTCTATTATATAGGTCATTTGTAACAGTTGGAACAAGATTCCGAGACCAACTTAACTTGGAGTCCCCGAACGCTAGCCATGGAAACGGAACCGACTTGTGATCTGCGAAAGAGCCGCTTCACCACGCACTTCATCATCCGAATTCTTACGAAAATAAGACGGAGGCCGGCAAAGTTGCCAGCCTCTATGATCAAGTATACACAAGTAATCACACCTTCAATTGATTCGTTATTCAGTGTTCACGATCTCATATCCCGGAAGGACAGGAAAGTATGTCCATTTGCTCTCGGTTTCGACTCCGTTCGTCCTGGATCAATTGACATAACGTACTCGCCAATATACGTCCAGCCGTTCTTGGCGCGACCAATCCCGGTAAACTTGGTGCCAACAAGGCCTTGATTCCACGTTTTTCGGCAAAACGAAAATCAGTCCCACCAGGTTTGGAAGCCAAATCAATAATGATAGCGTGATGCGGAATACGGGTTAAAACACGAGAACTAAGAATATGCGCCGGAACTGTGTTAAAAATAATATCCACATTTACGCCTTCATCGTACAAATCTTTCGTATTAAACGGCTCAATCCCCATCTCCCAGGCACGTGCAAACTCCTCCGGTTTCTGCACACCCGCTTTGACGCGTGCCCCCAGGCGGTGAAGCATACCGGCTAACGTAAGACCGATTCTCCCCAAGCCCAGCACCATACAACGCGAACCATGTATGGTAATGTCCGTATGTTGAATGGCCATCATTAAGGCGCCTTCCGCAGTGGGAATGGAATTGAAGATGGCAACATCGTCCCTGCTGAATAATTCAATCAGATCGATCCCCAGTTCCGCGCAAAGGTTCTTCAAGTAGGACTTGGCTATGCCAGTATAGACTTTTGCGTGTTTCGGCAAGGAAGACATATATTCCTTGTTCAGCAATAGCGTTTCAGCTGAAAATGAAGATTCTACTCTGCCATGGTCGTCTGTACCGACAACCGGTAATATCAATATGTCCGCTTTGCGAAGAACCTCCTTCGTAAGCTTGGAATAATGGACTTCATGAAGTTGTTCGTGCAAATCTTCAAAACCGATTACCGCAACATTTGCATCCAGGTCAGTGAATGACCGAATGATTTCAAGATGCCGGGCATCGCCTCCAAGGAAGACAATATGCAGACCCGTTAACAAAAAATCCCCCTACTTTCCTTAAGAATGGACTCAACAATTACCTGCCCCCGCTTACCATCTTTAAAAGCGCATCTGCTCCTTTCATTCCAGGGCGAATTCCGCGTAATTCCGCCTCTGTAGTAACCATATCGAGTGGGGCATCCAGCAATTGCTCTATGGTTCGCACCCCGGTTGCGCGTCCTGCGACAATGCGGCGATCGTTTAATTTCTCATTTAACAAACGGATATCCAGCGCGCCGCACATGATATATCCGTGATCGGTTGTGATGGCAAGAAGTGTTGTTTTGGGCAGGGCGACCTCGATACTTATAACCTGATGACCTTCCACTTCAATCGGTTTCATCATAATCATCTATGATGCAGCTCCTTTTTTTCTACACTATATGCCGGGCGTGATATTTGCACCATAGACGGTAGCCCAAATCCGATATTACTTGTCTTCGTTGGAAGCCTTCTCCCCTTTCGCCAGTGGAAACTGGACTTCGATTCAATTCCATGTAACTTTTGAGATTTATAACAAAGGAGACAACAAACGCGCCGCTTGATCAAGCATGCGCTCGGAAGAAGTACGATGCATATGATCTTCCAAACGATATGGAGTAGCCTCGGCGAGATCCCGTTCGAATTGTTCCGTAAGCTCCCGGGCCACATCGGAATGATACATCACTGCACACACTTCGTAGTTTAAACGGTAACTACGGAGATCGTAGTTGGACGAACCCACTTCGGCAATCTCGCCATCGATAATCATGACTTTCGCGTGCAATACCCCTTTGTTGTACTGAAACACATCGATCCCTGCTTCCACGAGTTCGCCATAATACGTACGGCTTGCAGCTCCTGCAACTTTAGGAATCACTTGGCGCGGCACCAGTAATCGCACTCGAACGCCACGCGCCGCGGCTGTTTTGATGGCCATCATGATATCCGCATCGGGTATAAAATAAGGGTTGGTCACGTCGATGGTTCGGGTCGCCTGCGTCAGGCAGATGAAATGCATTTCCCGAATGACCGGAGTAGGCAGCCCGGGATTGCCTTCGAATATCTGTATATAGACGTTATGCGAATCCTTGGACGGGGAAGCTTTTCCCATGAGGGTGCCTTCCATCGTTCCCAGCTCCGATCCCCATTCCCATCCGTATCCGGATCGTTCTGTTTTGCCGGATAGAAATGGATGAATGGCTTTATCGTCTGAAAGTTGGGCCGATTCAGGGATAAATTTTGCCTTTCTCGTTGAATGGAGCATGTCCGGTGACGCCATTTTCCAGTGAGCCTCAAAAACGGCTTTCACATCATCCGCTGTTTCGCCGGTTAACCGCATATGAGTGTCGCGCCAAAAACCGACATCCGGCTTCATTCCAGTATACTCGTCCCCAACGTTGATTCCTCCCATGAAGGCTTCCTTTCCGTCGACGATGACGATCTTGCAATGATCCCGGTATGTCAAGTTGGATAGTACCCAGGGGATTCGCAAGGGAAAGATGGTCCTGCATTCAATGCCTGCTTCCATCATCCGGCGAACCGCATATTTGGGAAACGACCGGCTTCCCCAGCCATCCCTAATAAAACGAATGTTCACACCGGATAAAGCCCGGTCAATCAGCACATCTGTGATACGTTTACCGATATGGTCATTCCGGTATATGTAATATTCCAGATCGATTGACTTTTGTGCGGCCTGAATTGATTGAAGGAGTTTTCCGTAGGTTTCTATCCCGTTCGTGAGGATTTGGACGGAACCGGTTCGAAGGCCACTGACAGACAAAGGTTGCAAAGCCCGAGCGATAACAAATGCGGAGTGACCATATTCTGGGGGTAATGATATCGGGCTATTGTGCGAAGAAACGAGCTTGTCCCTCCGCATTTTCACAGGATTCGTGACGAACAGGTAACAAACGAATCCGATAATCGGTAATACTAGTCCGACTGATATCCAAGTCAACGCTTTGGCGGGGCGGCGCACCTCCCGAACCGCAATGATGATCAATAGTGCCGTATTTACTAGCCATAATCCTGCTATCCATGCCAAGAAAATCAGCCTCCCAATCCTGTCGTCTACGAGGGAATAAAGATAAAGGGGCAGCCATGCCGAGAAAAGATCGGCATGGCCTTTTTTAGAACCCTTTATACTGCGGTTCTTCCTGTTCAATTTGTTGTATCCGTGGAGTGACCTGGTCAATGATGTTTTGTGTCTGTTGCGCTGCATTTGTGAACGTGGTTTTGGCCTGCTGGTTTTGTGTATTTAACGCAAACTGTTCAAAGCTGGCCTGCGCGCTTTTTAATGAAGCTACAGCTGTTTTCACTTGAGAAGCTACCGTCATGTTGATCACCTCCTGAAATGGCATCCTTATGTAATATGTCAACCCGTCAGAAAATTAATTATGGTAAAATTTGGTGATTTGCTATTGTCAGGAGTTAGAGTCTTCCTGAAAAGACTTACCGCAATCTATGCCCTTCTTGGCAATGTTTGAAGCCAGCAAATACAGCCCAACATAGATAGGAAAAGAATAGGTATGTTTCCAGTGAACGGGGTGGTATAAATCGGCCATTTGTGAGACCGGCTCGGCCACAAAAGCGGAAAATCCCCCAAATAGGAGAGCTTTGAACAACGGATGTATGCCAGACTTGTACTGGAGTAAGAACATCACCGTGACGGGAAGAAGTGAAAAATTCCAAGGAAAATTGGCCGGCATGATCGGTATGACCTCCCAGTGATAATGCCAGAGTCCCATGGCAATCCCAAGCTGGTCCAGCCACGATGACACGATAATCATTGTAAACCCGGATAGGAGAAACTGTCCCGTAGCTCTCTTATCCCGAAATCCGATCCAAAATAGCCAGGGGCATATCGATAAACCTACTCCAAACCACCATTGCCACGTAAACAGTACGTGAGTGCGCCAAATGTCAGTCATGTTGCGGTGTGCTTCAACAATCAATTGATAGGCTTGTTCGATTTGCATGATGAATCTGATTTTCGTCCACTGATATGCCACCCCTTTCCGTTATCCGCTTACCGATCATTTTTCATCCGATATGTGCCTGTTTTATATACGCGAGTTTCCATACAGTATATTCGACGTTACAAATACGCCGAC
>NZ_JABMCB010000108.1 GCF_013359935.1 Paenibacillus xylanilyticus | reverse complement strand
TTTCGCCAACATCATTCGACTCTTTATTTGATGAAGCCAGGAGAATAACTTATTTAAAATTAAAAGATTACTCCATAAGCAAATTGTCATTTAGCATGATACAATATGACAATAAAATAATTCCTGAAGATATTAAAGAGCGTCTAAAACTGGTAGATAAGCCTAAAAATATCACTTCGACAGAAGAGTTAGTTGACTATACAGCCAAGCTTGCAGAAACGACTTTTTTAAAGGACGGTTATCACATTCAAACATTAATTTTTTATGATAAACAATTCCATCCAATTGATTTAATCAATACAACATTTGAAGATCAAGCAGATAAATATATTTTTTGGCGTTATGCAGCTGACAGAGCCAAAATAACAAATGCCTATGGCTTCATTTGGATATCAGAGCTATGGCTCAGAAAAGCAAGCATCTACTCCAATAAACCAATACATACAATGCCAATTATAGATGAAAGACTTCAGGTAATTGGAATTGATTCAAATAATAATCAAAAATGTATTTCATGGAAAATAGTTAGAGAAAACGAAGAAAAAAAACCGACTTTAGAAATATCAACAGCAGACTCAAAACATGACGAAAAACCATATTTCATGCGTTCAGTCTTAAAAGCAATTGGCGGTGATGTAAACACTATGAACAATTGAGTCATAGAACTTCCATTATTCTCCTGAAGATAATAATCGCCAAATAAACCAATACTCAGCTTTACAATATACTAACTAACCGCAGAACGTTATTTCATACAACGTTTCTGCGGCATATCACAAAACGATTACTCCATAACAGGGACAGCAGGCCACTCAATATCAGGTGCAGTTGATGTATCAACACGGTTCAGCAACACCCGATACTTCTTCCAGGCTTCCAGCAACGAGGTTTCTTCCTTCGTTGCAATTTCCAGATCTGCAGCATCCTGAAGCGGCGCAATATGCTCACTGGCTACCTGCATCAGGCTTTTTTTTGTTTCTTCCGCCTCCCGGATCCGGAACAGTTTTTCTGCTTCCGTATCCTTCACCCAGGCTGTGCCGTTCCACTTCTGATATTCCCCTCCCGGCGATAACCAGGTAAAATTTTCCGGTAACGGACCGAGTTCAGAAATAAATAACGCGTCGCCGGAAGCCACGTCATAGACGGTTTTACCCCGATGGTCTTCAACGAGATGCCACGATGCCTCATCACTGTTGAAAACAGCCACAAAGCCAGCCGGAATATCTGGCGGTGCAATATCGGTACTGTTTGCAGGCAGACCGGTATGAGGCGGAATATATGCGTCACCTTCACCAATAAATTCATTAGTTCCGGCCAGCAGATTATAAATTTTTATGGTCCGTGGTTGTTCACTCATTCTGAATGCCATTATGCAAGCCTCACAATATAGTTAAATGCAATGTTTTTGACGGTGTTTTCCGCGTTACCCGCAGCGTTAACGGTGATGGTGTGTCCGTGTGAACCAATACTGAAAGAATGGGCATGAGCACCGATAACAACCGGATGCTGGTGCGCACCAATACCAACTGTATGCGCATGTGCACCGGCACTCACGGCTGTACCGGACAATGAGTGACTGTGGCTGCCCTGACTGTCCGTTTTCGATAAATAAGCAATACCCTGTGTGCTGGTTCCTTTAACTGTGGATAAACTTCCTGTAATGGTTGCTGTTCCATACTGACTCCAGCCAGAACTGTTCATCCTTAAACCACTTGTGTGGGCATGAGCACCCGCGGCCCCTGTTGAACCGCTCAGACTGTGAGCATGAGCCCCCGTGTTATTCGTCGATTTGGTGCCGTAATCGAAACTGCCTGTTGTTTTCGTCCCGTAATCAAACGACGATGTGGTTTTCGTCCCCAAATCCGTACCGGATGCACTGGCACTGTGGGTGTGCGACTTAATTCCATCCTGTTCCTGAGACAATACAGCACGACCGCTGGCGGGTTTCCCCTTGATTGTCCAGCCTCGCATATCAGGAAGCACACCCGATGGATACGCGACAGCAAGTTTTGGGTAGGCTGATTTGTCAAACGCCTGCCCCTGCATCAGGACGTAGCCAGACGGAACGATATCTGATGGCCACGGGATCGGCGCACCTGCCGGAAAGGCCGAATTCTCACCGGCCCCAAGGTATTCAAGAACATCTGCAACGGAATTTTTTGCCAGAATATCCCTGCCAACCTGAGTCAGTTCAGTCAGGCTGGCGGCATCATTTTCCGCAAAATACGGTAATTTATTTTTCGCCGTGGAAAGCCCTGCCAGCGCCGTCAGTGTCGCATTCTTCGGTTGTTTACCCGCAAGCGCGTTAGTCATGGTGGTAGCAAAATCTGGATCATTCCCGAGCGCTGCGGCCAGTTCATTCAGCGTATTCAGTGCGTCAGGTGACGCGTCGATAACATCTGCAATCGCGGCCAGTACAAAAGCGGTGTTCGCAATCTGGGTATTGTTTGTTCCCCTGAGCGCGGTTGGTGCTGTTGGCGTTCCGGTCAGTGCCGGACTGTCCAGTGGGCTTTTCTGTTCGTTTCATCCATTACCACCTTAACCGCCTTTGGCGTTGCAGCAAGCGTTTCAGACGTGCTGTTGGTTGCACTGCTGAGCTGCACTATCCCCTTTCTCGTTGTGTCCGCATCCTCAAGCGCGACAGCTGAAGCTATATCTTCTGCACGTTTTGCCGAATTTTTTGCACGTATTGCCGCCGCTTCTGCCGCACTTTTGCTCTGCGATGCTGATACCGCACTTCCCGCAGCCTCTGTCGCCTTCGTGGATGCCGTTGACGCACTCCCCGCCGCCGCTGTTTTTGCGTCTGCCGCGGCAGAGGCGCTCCGTTCCGCTGCTGTTTCAGATGACCTGGCATTCGTCTCGGACGTTTTTGCCGCCCTGGCAGAATTTTCTGCCGCCGTTGCCGAGGAAGCTGCACGACCGGCACTTGATGATGCGTTCGTTTCTGATGATTTTGCTGCCTCTTTTGAGGCCACCGCATCTCGTGCTGAAGTGGCGGCCTCTGACGCTTTCGTGGCCGCGGTGGAGGCAGACGTGGCGGCTGATTGTTGTGACGCTGCAGCATTCGTTTCTGACGTTTTCGCCGCACCGGCACTGGTGGCCGCCGCGTTTTTTGAGGACTCTGCGGCTGCGGCACTTTTTTCCGCTTCAGTGGCCTTTGCTGATGCCGCTTCTGCGCCGGAGGACGCTTCCTGAGCTGACGATGCAGCCTGTCCGGCGGACGTGCTGGCGGCGCGTGCTGAGTCAGTTGCATCAGTCACAAGGGCCGCGACCTGAGCAGCTGATGCACTGGCATCGCCGGCTGATTTCTTCGCGTCTGCCGTACTC
>NZ_JABMCB010000107.1 GCF_013359935.1 Paenibacillus xylanilyticus | reverse complement strand
GCCGCCGAAGGTGGGATAGATGATTGGGGTGAAGTCGTAACAAGGTAGCCGTATCGGAAGGTGCGGCTGGATCACCTCCTTTCTATGGAGAATCGTTTCCCGAGTGGAAACATTCAAATAAGCAGGTTCTCTGAACCTGCGCAACTCACTCGTTGCTCAGTTTTGAGAGCTCAAACTCTCAAAACAGCTTGCTTTTGCATGGAGCTTGTTCTTTGAAAACTAGATATCGAAACGAAAATTGCGAATTAGAACATTCCTTTTAGCTGAACTT
>NZ_JABMCB010000006.1 GCF_013359935.1 Paenibacillus xylanilyticus | reverse complement strand
CGCGTCATAGGGGAGAACGGGCAGGAGGTAACCAGTTCTGTCCATATTCGCATGCCTGGAAAGGTTCCAGTGGGATATGGGGATGAAGTGACTTTCAAGGAGCCGAACGGCAACGAGAAAACCAAGAAAATCATCTCTTACAAGGTTCCACGTAACCTGGAAGGGGAATTCATGATGACGGTGATTCACCTATGAGTATGGAAATCAATGCGAGCGCGTTTCTGAAGCAGCTGGATTTGCTGAATGAACGTGCGGTGGCAGCGGCTGAACGTGGCGTGAAAAAGGCAGCTGAGGAATTAGGGAATGAGTCGG
>NZ_JABMCB010000106.1 GCF_013359935.1 Paenibacillus xylanilyticus | reverse complement strand
CCCCGGATCAAAGCTTGCTTACAGCTCCCCGAGGCAGTTTCGTTGTTCGCCACGTCCTTCATCGGCTCCTAGCGCCTAGGCATCCTCCGTGTGCTCTTAGTAGCTTAACCAGTTGCTCCGATTTCGACTGCTCACTTCCCTTGTTTTGCTTACGCAAAGCCAAAAGTCGCTCCCATTTCGATACCATCGCAATACAGTTTTCACTATTTATTGAAACTTGTTTAACACAAGTTCAGCTAAAAGGAATGTTCTAATTCGCAATTTTCGTTTCGATATCTAGTTTTCAAAGAACAAGCTCCATG
>NZ_JABMCB010000105.1 GCF_013359935.1 Paenibacillus xylanilyticus | reverse complement strand
TCAGTACAAGCATTAAAAACTGGACTACCTCTGCCCCAAGACAACCAAATCGATGTAAAAATTGCATCTGGGGCAACTGGGATGGGTTGAAACAATTTTGTTCGAAACCTGTCTGCATTAAGAAACAACCAGTATAAGAGATAGTCCATCTTCTTTTACTTGATCAGGTTCGGTTATCTGTAAAGAATTCATGCCCAGTGACTGGCATTTTTGCCGAGGACGCATATAATGACGTGATCCAACTTTGAGGAGTGATAAATCATGTCCATTGCGGCTCAAACAAGTACAAAGAGTTTACCTCCCTTATCCATATGGGGAGTTCATGCATCTGTCGCCGGAAGACCGGTTGTGTGGGGCAAACTAGTGATGCGTGTTTTGCAGGACCAGCAAATTCAAGGCACCATCCAATTTCGCGGAACGCCGATTTCAATTGAAGGAAGCTGGAATGAAAGCGCGCAGCAGATCATGTTTCATTCTCCCTACGCCGCCTACTCCGGCCATTTAACCATCTATGACGATGTCCAGATTCAACTTCGGCATCTGGTTCTCACCGGACGTCTGCAGATGCTCCCCCCCTCTTTACAAGCGGGCGAATATGGAACCTGGGTAGCGACAACTGATATAAACTTGGCGGGGTATAGCGGCTATGTCCCACCGCAACCGCCTTCAACTTCGTTGCCGCCGGTTGGTGTATTTGTAACGTCGAATATACTGTATGGAAACTCGCGTATATAAAGAGGCAAAGCAGGCACATATCGAATGAAAAATGATCGGTATCCGGATAACGGAAAGGGGTGGCATCGGTGGACGAAAATCAGATTCATCATGTAATCGAACAAGCCTATCAATTGATTGTCTAAGCACGCCGCAACATGACTGACATTTGGCGCACTCACGTACTATTTACGCGACAATGGTGGTTGGGAGTAGGTTTATCGATATGCCCCTGGCTATTTTGGATCGGATTTCGGGATAAGAGAGCTACGGGACAGTTTCTCCTATCCGGGTTTATGATGATTATCGTGTCGTCGTGGCTGGACCAGCTTGGGATTGCCATGGGACTT
>NZ_JABMCB010000104.1 GCF_013359935.1 Paenibacillus xylanilyticus | reverse complement strand
TGATTTTGAAACAGGGAAGTTAGTGGGTAACACCTGGACTATGCCAGAGAATATCGCTGCAGAAAATGAAAAGTTACTGCAGATCTCTCTGTTAGAAGAGGCGAAGAATGAACTGGAAAGTCAGGATTGGACGGTACTTGAGTCTAATGAAATGAAATCCTTGACTTCTTCAGACAAAAACGAGCAACAGGCTCTTGCTGAAGATGATCTCCATAAAGAGATAGTAACCATTGATTTGGATACCGGCTTACCTACTAAACGTGAGATTTTCACGAAAGATAAAGAAGGTAACATTATCGGAAGTTCAACTAAAACGGAGGAGTATAAATATCTGGACTCCATGCCAATGAAGATTCAAAGCTTTGGACCCGAAGAATCGATTGAGATTACAGAAATTCCTGCACCTGTTATAGAGGATAAGGTTCTCGAAGGTTCTTAGGACAATACGATCGGCTCTGGCAGCTCCTTGAACACACGAATTAAACAAGAAGGACCACTTCGAAATTGAAGTGGTCCTTCTTGTTTGCACTTATAAAGCAGCTGACTTAAATAGTAATCATATATGTAAATCAAAAAAAACAAAGTTGTATAATTTGATTTACATTCTAACTTTATAATGATATATTTCAACTAAATCGAATTAAAGTTATTTTAAGACAGGTGAACAAAGGAGATACGCGAATTAATGAATCAAATTAATAACCCAAACGTATTCCCTATTGGAGACAAGGTTATTGAACTAATGGTTGCAAAAGGTATGGATCTGGATGATCTCTCAAAGAAAACAGGATTAGCAAATGAAAGTCTGGCGTCTTTTTTCATGAGTAAAGAACCAGTAACCCAATTTTTTGCTGATGAGTTAGCAAAAGTCTTTAGCCCACCGGCTGATTATTGGATTAACCTTGATAGGGCATATCGAAATAAACACAAAAGAGTAAACTTGGTGTGATTGTTGGATGGAGTTAACGGAGTGGGAGATAGCATTATCAGTAGAGAGTAATTAAGCAAAAAGAGAATTATCAAGGCGAGCTAACACAATCATGTGTAGCTCGCTTTTGTATTAGATGAAGTAAAAGGGAGTTAGAGTCCACGATAGGCACAATTTAATTGGGTCAACAGCAGAATTTTGATTTCAAAATGGTATATAACTTGATCTGGGATCGTTCTCCTAAGTTCCTAATAGAGTCCAGTTTATTGTAGGTAAGTTGCAGGATTTGATCAACAGTATCTAAACCATACCGCTTTAGAGAAAGATAAATCCTCCTATCAAATTCATCATCCCCTTCATAGAGTGACTCAATGCTTATGTTAGCAGTAAAGTCCTGTGGCAGCCCTAGTACCTCAATGAGCTTCATATTAGGGTTATGTATCAGGTCAGTAAAGGTGCCCGTTAATGGGTTTTTATCTAGTTCCTTATTAGCTTCTAGTATTCTCTTAGCTTCTCGCTTACATTGAATACAACCGTTATTTCGAACACGAATCCTGATGGGATTAAATTCCTCATGCCCAGAAGTACATTTCCACCAAACTCTTCGGTGGGAATCAGCTGTGACTTCTTCCGGAAGAAATTGATCAGTTTTAGATAAGTTCCATTCTTTAACTAAATGGATATGTGTATTCTGAAGGGAGTTAATCAATTTGTCGTTAAAAATAATAAATCACCTCACCCCATCTATAAGAGCCTTCAACCATTATAACCTTCAGCCCAATTGATTGGGAATTGGGGGGCTTATATTAATCAGCAGTTTACTACGGAATCGTGTAGAATTAGAGCTTTTAAAGGAAGATATATGAGGTGCTTGTGGAGTAGTTTATACTAACTGCATTTACTATAATTAAATGTGTGTCATAAGAAGGGTACTATTGATAAATGAAGGAAGGGATAATATGTTTAAACGAAAAAGAGAAGAAGCAAGGAAATTAAAGCAAGAAAATAAGCAAAGAGAGGAGTTTGAAAATATATTATCCCTGGCTAGAGAAATACTAAACACACCTACTGATTACAAATATGGAGATACTCATCCAATCTATTTATTAATAAAAAGTTTAGTAAATCAAGAGTTTTATAAAAATGTTTATCGCTCGGTCTCTACTCATGATGATGCTAAGGTATTTACGGTTGGTATTAACAAAATTCTTCCCAATCCTGGATCGAGAAGTAAACGAACGCACTATATTTCAGTTGATGAGGGAGAGAAGTACTTGTACAAGACATCACTTTCTCATTCTGTCAGTTTTCTTACAATGCTTGAGAGGTCTCGAGTCTCTGGACAACGCATTTCTGAAATTATTCAAACCTCTGGAAAAGAAGTTCTTATTAATTTAGGAGAGGACCCAGTCTTAACTCGTCCGTGGCATATAGACAGGCTGTTGAGAGCATTTCTCTGTATTGGCGAAAACAAAGAGTATGGTGATTGGACACAGGACGATAATCATCGATTAGAGCTTTGGTTACCATTTGGAGTAACATTCGTGAATCGTGGAAACCATTCTATCACTACTGGTATTTTGAATAATGAAGGCCAAATAAAGTTAGATTTAGATGAAATATATACAATGGAAAATGAAGTGTTTCACAATATCAGTTGTGATGGCGTAAATTATACTAGAGTAGCAGATAACAGTCATCTTGCGCCTGTAACCAATCTAGCTTTAGCTGCTGTATTTGAGATTGGTAAGTTAATCAACAAAAATGAATATCAGAGAAAGATCAGATTTAAAGGGATAGATGTAAATTAAATTATAGATAAATCTTAGGATGGTCATTTACCTGGAGAGATGCAGGAAGGTAACACAACCGAAGACGAATGACTAGAACTTTACGAACGGAGGTAAGAATTTGAAATGGGATGGACTGAGTACATAAGGGTTTCGAGGTGCCCACACTGTGGATCTACGCACACCAATAAATACGGAGTAAATTCTGTATCTGGGACGCCAAGGTTCAGATGTATAGGATGCGGTAAAACGTTTAGCTCTCGTACTGCACAATTGTTGCTTAATAAGAGGTTGAAAGAAAAATCAGCTGAGAGGAAACGTAGACCCGGAGAAAGTTAATTAGTCTGGATAAATATATAGAAACATTTATCAATCAGAATCTTGCTCCGTTAGTACTAAGTAATCCTTAGTTGTAATGATCAAGCTAGATTGGACCTGAACTCTTTAATGAGAATGGTTGGGTTATGACAACACATAATGAACAAAAAATAGAGAACCCTACATTCTTCTGGGATTCTCTATTTTTTGTTCAACTTGTTGGGTCTGCTCTTTAAACGAGTGCATCGTAACTTAACAGGCTTTCAGCACTGCACTAAAGACGATCAAAGGGTAGTGCAGGATAACCCCGGCTAAATGCTGATGAATAAATTTTATTCAAGAAACAGAAGCTTAAGCTTAGAAATTAAGCCTTTAGGAGGTCTGAAATGTCATTAGATGAATTTGGGTTTGGGGCTGTACCGTCTCCGCCTGATGAAAGAGACATTTTATTTTCTGCTATTATTCGGGAATTCCCTACCGAGTTAAATTTAGCTACTATTCCTGAAAAATATGAGTCACCTCATGTTACTCCGGTTAAAAATCAGGGACGAGAAGGAACTTGTGTTGGATTCGCCTGTGCTGTTGGCATGAAAGAGGCTCAAGAATCGAAAGAAGAAAATAAATACGTCGAATTATCACCACGATATCTATATCAAAAATGCAAAGAAATCGATAACTATCCAGGAGAAGGGACTTATATTAAGACTGCGATGCAAGTTCTTCAAGAGACTGGCGTATGCGAATGGCAATACTGGCCGTATGTCGCTAATTCAATAAATACTCCACTACCTAATGCTGATTCTAATGCAGCAGATAACAAAATTTCATCGTATGCAAGGCTTGATTCACTAGATGCAATGAAAAACAGCTTATTTAACAACGGACCATTTGTTATGGGTGTTCCAGTGTATGATAATTGGTCAGAAGCTAATACAAATGGGATTATTCCTCTTCCGGGTAATTCGAAAAAGGGCGACTATCATGCAATTTGTATCGTTGGCTATGATGATAGCAACCAAAAGATGAAATTCAAAAATTCCTGGATTTTAAAATCTGGGGAATTGTGGGGAGACAAAGGTTTCGGTTACCTGAGTTACGAGTACATTAATCGTAACCTAAAACCAGAGATTGAAGCTTGGTGTGCGTTAGACTATGTTATTCGATTAATTTTCAAGCATGATTCCGAGGTTTCTGGTTGGATTGGTAAATTTAGTGGCACCGAAGACCAGTTGTTATTTTTTGATTCAAATAATGACTGGTGGCTTTGTTCAAAAACAGGAGACGGGAATGCAAAATGTAATCCTATTAGAAATACAAATGGATTTGGTGGAGCACCACGAGGTTGTCCAACCTGGATAGGAAAATTTTCTAACAATGATAGCGATGAGATCCTATTTTACTTTCCAGGTGATAATAACTGGTGGCTCGGCTCTTACAATGGAACAGAATTAAAGTGGAATCTTGCCGGTAACACTGTTGGTTTTGGACATGGGATCAACGATGGGCGGCCGTTCTGGGTGGGGGATTTCAATGGTGACGGAAGAGAAGATATTCTGTTTTATTTCCCAGGTGACGATAATTGGTGGCTTGGGGCATTTGAAGGTACGGAGCTAAAATGGCATTTCGTCGGTAACACCGCTGGTTTTGGACATGGGATCAAT
>NZ_JABMCB010000103.1 GCF_013359935.1 Paenibacillus xylanilyticus | reverse complement strand
AGGGCAGGTTGCCTACGTGTTACTCACCCGTCCGCCGCTAACCATCAGAGAAGCAAGCTTCTCATCAAGTCCGCTCGACTTGCATGTATTAGGCATGCCGCCAGCGTTCGTCCTGAGCCAGGATCAAACTCTCCAATAAAGATGTTGCGATGCAGCATCGTCCTGCAAGACAATCGGTTCAACTCGGCTGAGTGGATGAATGTCTTGCAGCTATTATCGAAAAGAGCGATTAGCTCATTTTGAATCTGACGAGATTAAAAATCTCAATTGTGCTTCGAAATCATACAGTCAGATGACGTGTACCGATTTCTCAGCGTCGATCTTGCAAGCAAGATCGTTACTCACTCGTTGTTCAGTTT
>NZ_JABMCB010000102.1 GCF_013359935.1 Paenibacillus xylanilyticus | reverse complement strand
TGTTACACAACCGCTGGAAGGTACGCCGATCACAGCTACAGTAGTAGCCGGAAGCAAAGCTGGAGAGTATATCGTGACGTATCATAACGGAGCACAAGAAACAGTGAAAACACTCACTGTAGCCTTCGTAGTCCAAGCTGCCGCACCTGTCATCAGCAACGTTTATTTCAAAGCGGAAACATCGGATCCTCACATGATTGTTCATCGGGATACGGTGAAACTGACATTCATTACGAATCAGCACGTTACTCCGCTGTCGAACTTTAAAATTAACGGTAGCAACATCACGTCGTTCACGTCAATTGAGCAGAGGGACGGGGTATGGGAAAATATCGCAACATATATAACGGATGACTCTGAACCTTATGGACGTATGAACTTCCAGATCAACGTGAAGAATGATGCAGGTCTGTATTCGCTCACAACAGAAGAAACGAGCGATGCCAGCTATGTTGAAGTAATGAAACGCTCGAACCTTCAGATTTCTCCTGAAGGTAAGCCGGATGCAGTAACCGATCAACAATTTACGATTCCTGTTTCGATCCAAGGGGATGATCTTGGGACGTTATTTTATAACAATAAAGTAAGGTACTTTGCCTTTCTGTGGAACACTACCTCTGATGATATTACGGTGGGTTCACTCTTCGGCGAAGCACCTGAAGTCATGCATGATGGTAAAGACGGACAACCACTGGTGCTAGCATGGGGATCGGACGAAGGACATCCTTTGAAAGATTATGCAGATGCCTATGCGACAGGGGTAACATCCGATCTTCCGATTACATTCCATAAAGAGGGGACTTTTGTAATTAATTTCTCTCTTCGTGCAATAGACAGCATTTACGGCGGACCATGGGTGTCCTCTGCTACTACTGTAACAGAAGATATGCCTAGTTTTTTCAAAGTAGAGAATGTCAAGACTTCAGCAACATATGGTTTTGACCTTAATGTGGCAGATAGCTATGAAAAAAGAGAGCTGTTGTCACAAGCACCGATAGGAGATAGCCCAGAAGAACTTGCTGGGCTGAACCCAGTGCACGTGAAATTGAAGGAACTTACCCCTGGAACGGTATATGAAGGCAAGGCACGTATCGCTCCGATTGGTGCACAAAACGTACAGCTTTGGGCGAAAGACTCAGCCGGTAACTGGTATGATATCAATCAAACCGGGTGGGGCCCAGCAGAAGGATTTGACATTAACCTGGAAACCACAACAGAAGTGTATGTACTGGTGGGTATAGAGGCAGGCGACCAAGTTGAATTGACCTTTAACCTGGTGGAAGCCGCTAATACTACCAATGTGATCGCAACGAAGAAGATATCGGCGAATGCTGTAGACGTAACGCTTCACCCATAAGTGTAATTAATGTATTAGAAAGACCTTTGTTGCATAACGAGAGGGCGTCCCTAACATGGGATGTCGAGGGACAAGTACATGGTCCCATTGAAGTCGCTATTTTAGCGGCTATTTTATTTTATCGGTACAAGTTCTTGTCCCGAGCCATGGACAAGAACTTGTACCGATTGCCGAAATGGACAAGAACATAGTCCGATTGCCGATTAGATGGATATCTAAATATCGATCACATGCACTTAAAGCTTCATTAAGTATCATAAAACATGAACATGTTCACATTGTTATGTGACAACTGACAAGGTGAGAGGTTAAAGACGGTTGCTCGGTATTAATAAGGCGACTTATCTGACTGAAAATAGCTGCTGAGGACAAGAACTTGTACCGATTACCGTGTTGGACAAGAACATGTTCCTATTGCCGATTAGGCGTGTATCTAATCGTCATCTTGCCTTCAATTCATTAAACTAAGGCAGGATAGTTCGTTTTAGTCATGAAGAACCGTATCCATAAATAGCGTGGGAAATTTTAGTGTGGACTAAAAAAATCAGATGATAAGAAAAGCTTACCCACCACTGCACTTACCTGTTGGTACAAGGTTCAATCGCGTAAGTACTATTGACGTAAACACTCTTTGTAAGATGTGAAGTACTGATATCCTATCTGTGCGAACTCGTTATAAAGGGTGTTATTTTCATTTTGCAGAAGGTTTATAATTAATCTAACACCAATAAGCAAGAAATTTTGAAGGAATTGAAATGGCCGATGTATGTAAAAAAATCATTTTATAGGAATAAATGAAGAATAAACATTTGAGAAAATATCCTTTTCCAGAAATGTTTTTCAATTATGTAACGTCTTTTAAGGTAATACAATTAAATTTGGAAGTGGGTTCTAAAGATGCGAAAAACAAGTGTTTTATTTTTGCTTGTTGTGTTTATGCTGGTAAGTGTCGCTTGTAATACAACGAGTGAAAAAATTGAGGGGAGTTCTGGTACCGAAAGAGCAATTCAAGGGAAAATCATAATTAATAAATTACCGATACGCACAACAATTCAGGAATACAAGCTTCATACTCAAAAGGATGTAATCCTTGAAGTTGAAGATTCTTCGAACACCACATAGTTTACTGATGCGATTAAGGATTCAAAAAATAAGCGGAATAGCTAATGTAGCTTCTCCAAATTATGAAGTGACCATTCAGAACGATGGTAATGAAATTTCGTGTTATTTATGGATCAATATTAACGACAAAACGAAGAAAAGTAATGCGATGTACATGAATAAAGATGATACGGACACTGGGTACAAAATATCAGTTGAAAAAACGGAGTCACTTATTAAATTAATTAATGAGATCGATAGGGGATGAAAACAGTAAACAACGATGCTGACAAAGGTACAAGTTCTTGTCCCATTCAAAGTCGCTATTATAGCGGCTTTTTTGTTTTATTTTTTTTATTATGAAATCTGAGACCGGGTTGTCGAGGAACAATAACTTGTACCGATCGCCGGAATGGACAAGAACATAGTCCTATTACCGATTAGGTGAATATCTAAAGTGGAAGTGGTGGGTCTCTTTTGAGTGACTAAAACGCTGAAGGCTGGATTATGATCAAAAGACCAGCTTCAATACTCGGAAGTATATCAACTGGAACTTTAATCCCATTTGAAATGGATATAACAAGCTCGTCAATAAGCACTTTAGCAAAGAAATGTAGAGGATGGCGAATGTGCTTTTGTATCAAAGAGTGAAAATATTATCTAGATCGTACTTTGTCCTGACTTGTACTTGTAGAGGGACAAGAACTTGAACCGATTACTGTATTGGACAAGAACATGGTCTTATTACCGATTAGGAATATAACTAATCGGTCTTTTCTTCGTTAAATCATTAAGCTAACGAAGGGTAGTTGAATGTCCGTAAAGGTATAAAAAAAGGATCGTAGCTTTTCTGCACCGATCCCTATTTTCAACCGTTAGTGAAAACAGAAGCATTTTCTAATTAAAAGTTGCATTTAGATGGCTTACAATTTTTTGAGCATCATATTTTACCCAACCCAATAAGGCTGAACCCCTAGAACTTTGCCAAGGTAGCCCGACAAAATACAATCCAGCAACCTGGGAAACACCTTCAGTATGTTGAATTTGGCCATGCAAATTAAATGCGTCATGTATATCAATCCATTGGTCATCTCGCCTGAATCCAGTAGCCCAAATTATATTATTCACCTTGATCTGAGTCCCATCCTCAAATGTAATATAGTTGCCACTAGCGTTCAGTGCCCGAGGAGCAACACATACTTCTCCGCTTTTAATTAGTCGTTTCAGATCATATCCATATACTTGCTCAGTCTGGTTTTTTAACCATCTACCAACTGGACTCTGAGTCTTAGCACGGAGAAACCCGAGTTTTTCAAAGTACCAGAAGATGCTTCGATTCATAATGTACAAAGGCTTAAACGCAATCTCCCGTGCTATGGATATGTATATTGAGTTGTTTCTATTTTGATCTTTTGCCAGCTCCACTGCTATTTGAGCACCAGAGTTTCCTCCACCAACAACCACCGTGTTTCCAGGTCTTAACTGTTCCGGATTTAAGTATTCTGAAGAATGCAACTGGATAATTTCATCTGAAAAGGACTTGTAAAAGGGCGGGATATTGGGGACTTGGAAAGGGCCTGTTGCAACGATAATTTTACGCGCCTCCATTATACCACCATTGGATGATTCTACTATGAAGTGTTTATCCTTCTTACGAAGTCGTTTAATTAAACATTTCAACATGATGGGTAACTCCATGTGATTTGCATATGATTCAAGATAACTTGCAATCTCATCTTTACTCGGTAGACCATTTTGATCCCCATTCAACAACATTCCTGGTAATCCATCATACATGCGAGGTGTGAAGAGATGGAGTGATTCGTATCGGCGACGCCAAGAATCGCCTATTGATGGTGCAGAGTCCAAAATCATAAAGTTTAAACCCGTTTGTTTTAAGTAATACCCTGTGGCTAATCCGGCTTGTCCTGCACCAATAACTAACACATCGTACATAGTTATCCTCCTTCAATTGAGTAATCAACTTCAATCAAATTTTCGTTTGATTGAATAATTATAATATGGTAAGGTAACAATAATCAAATACAACTTTGATTGACTGGAGGGTATATTTATGAAGGACAGTTGTGAAATTTACTGTTATGACGAGCCTAAAGTTCGTAAAGTACAAAAGGCATTAGAACAGCAAGATATAAAGGGCATGGCCAAGATGTTTAAAGTTCTGGCCGATGAAACTCGAATGAAGATCGCGTTTGCTTTATGTGAAGAGGACGAGCTTTGTGTTTGTGACGTGGCCAATATTACAGGGTCCTCACTTGCAACTGCATCTCACCATTTGCGATCACTAAAACAGCTTGGAGTAGCTAAATACAGGAAAGAAGGAAAGTTGGCGTTTTATTCACTGGAAGATGAATACATGCGCCAATTAGTTCATTTAGCTTCAACACATAGCAAGGAGTCGATGTTGCATGCAACAACATGAAGAAGAAAACAGTAATAAAGAGGTCTATCGTGTACAAGGGTTCACCTGTACAAACTGTGCCGGTAAATTTGAAAATAACGTAAAAAGACTTCCTGGTGTCACAGACGCACAAGTTAACTTTGGGGCAGCCAAAATAACCGTAATGGGAAATGCAACTGTTGAAGAGCTGGAAAAGGCAGGCGCTTTTGAAAACTTAAAGATAACGCCTGAAAAGCAACGAGTTATAGAAAAGAAAGAGCCATTTTGGAAAGAGAATTGGAACGTGCTTCTCTCACTTGTATTGATGGCGGCAGGTTACTATTTGGCCTCGTACTATGGTGATGAAGCCATGGTTCCTGCATTGGCATTCGGTACCGCCATTATTATTGGCGGGTATGAACTATTTAAAAAAGGGATCAAGAACCTGTTTCAGCTGCAATTCGATATGAACACACTGATGACGGTTGCCATTATCGGTGCAGCTGCTATAGGAGAATGGAGCGAAGGCGCTGTTGTTGTGTTGCTCTTTGCCATTAGCGAAGCGTTAGAACGCTACTCTATGCAGAAAGCACGTCAGTCGATCCGTTCACTTATGGATATTGCTCCCAAGGAAGCGCTAATTCGACGTGGTTCTGCTGAGATGACCATAAGTGTTGATGATATTCAGGTTGGAGATGTAATGATCGTTAAGCCAGGACAAAAATTGGCTATGGATGGAGTTGTAATACAAGGAACGTCAACGCTAAATCAGGCAGCAATCACGGGAGAATCAGTTCCGGTCGCTAAAACTGTGGACGATGAGGTGTTTGCCGGAACACTAAACGAAGAAGGGCTGCTTGAAGTCAGAGTTACCAAGCATGTAGAAGATACGACTATATCTAAAATTATTCATCTCGTGGAAGAGGCTCAGGCTGAACGAGCACCATCTCAAGCTTTTGTCGATCGGTTCGCAAATTACTATACGCCTGCGATTATGGTGTTGGCTTTGGGTATCGCCATTATTCCGCCTTTGCTAGGTGGGGACTGGGGAGACTGGATATATCGTGGGTTGTCCTTGCTTGTAGTAGGGTGTCCTTGTGCACTGGTCATTTCTACCCCGATTTCTATTGTTACTGCAATTGGGAATGCCGCGAAAAACGGTGTATTGATTAAAGGTGGTATCCATCTCGAAGAAGCTGGGCGCATTTCGGCTGTTGCATTTGATAAAACAGGTACCCTTACTAAAGGATTTCCGGAGGTAACGGATATTACTGTATTTGGAGAACATATTGAGAGCGATATGCTTTCCATTGCTGCTGTAATTGAAAAAGGATCACAACATCCACTAGCATCAGCAATTGTGCGCAAAGCGGAACAAATGGGAGCCGACCTCTCCATTTCAGTTGAGCACTTTCAGTCAATCACAGGGAAAGGCGTCAAAGCTTCGGTGGGACAACAGCTATATTATATTGGTAGCCCTAAGCTTTTTGATGAATTGGAAGCTGAGGTATCCAGTCCAATATGTCAACAAATTATCACGCTTCAGACTCAAGGGAAAACGGTAATGGTGCTGGGGACACAACACGAAGTCCTTGCCTTAATTGCGGTTGCCGATGCCGTACGTGATTCGAGTAAGGCTGTAATTAATGAATTGCATTCTATCGGTGTAAAAAAGACGATCATGCTCACTGGTGACAACCAAGCGACAGCTAACGCAATTGGGCAGCAGTTAGGTGTGGCAGAAATTAAAGCGGATCTATTACCTCAGGACAAATTGGATTACATTAAGAAACTCCGCAGTGAATACTCTCATGTAGCGATGGTGGGTGACGGAGTAAATGATGCGCCTGCACTCGCTGCTTCCACTGTGGGTATAGCCATGGGAGGCGCAGGTACGGATACTGCTCTAGAGACTGCTGATATTGCACTGATGGCAGATGATTTAAGAAAATTGCCTTACACAATCCGGTTAAGCAAAAAAACACTGTCTATTATCAAACAAAACGTAGCCTTTTCCTTAGGAATAAAATTGCTAGCGTTAATACTTATCGTTCCCGGATGGCTTACCTTATGGCTTGCGATTCTGGCTGATATGGGGGCAACTTTGATTGTAACCCTGAACAGCTTAAGGCTTTTAAAAATACAAAAACAAAAGTAATACGATCCGACCGCTGAAAGGCGGTTTTTTTTGTAACTGCTATACTCCTTACTTACAATTGAATTGAACTACCCTACTTGTTAGGTTGACGAAAAACAGCCGACTAATTAGTCGGCTGTCTACTTGAATTATAATATTGCGTTCTATTGGGTCTACAACAAACTTATGCTTCTAGCATTAATTAAAGCATGAAACTCTTAGAACGGCCAATGTACGAAAAACTAAGGGTTGAGTAACATGAATAAATCTCTAAAGAGATGGTTTTACTGTGCCGACACCAGTCAAAACTCAGTTATACAACTGTAATAGTCCCATAATACATATACATCCCACAATTGAAATGATATGTTCCAGGTTTCAAATCATCTAAAGTAATGTAGTTATCTCCCTTTTCAAGGTAAACATCAATATCTAGATCTGTAGACTCAACACTTTTTATACAAGTATAACCTGTTTTTTTTATGAAATTTATTTTTGTTGGAACACCGGCTTTGACGACAATATTTTCTTGGCTAAAACCATTGGATTTTACATCCACTGAAATAACTTGGTAGTCTGTATTTTCTTGATTTGAACTATGTTCATTACTTTGAGAAGAAACTACAGAGGTTCGATTATCATGATACTGATTAAATAGCAGCAAACCCACTGAAACAGTTCCAAAGGCTACCGTAATTATACCCGCAATAAAAGGTATGCTGATCCCACTACTTTTTGTTTTATTGGTTTTAACTGCATCTAAACTTGTTAATTGAAGAACAACACAAAATATAAGGATAAATACGATATCAATAAACAATGCCATGATATAGGTGAAACCAAGCATAGATCCGAGCATGGCTCCCATCATTCCACCCATGATTCCAGCTAACATGCCATCTAACGATGCCAGTACACTAATAGGCTTTCCTGTAAAGTAACCGATCCCCAAACCGAATAAAATAGCGATGATGGAAGGGACAGCCAAGTCGTGATCAAACACAATACCTAGTTGAAAACCAAGGGCAAGACTAGACATCATTCCGATGCTCATGGCAATCATCATTCCAGGCATACCTTTGACTCTATCCTTACGTCTATAGGTATTCAGCACGACGTATCCGGACAAAACGATAATCATTACTATGCTTAATAATGTAAGTAACATTATAATAAGCCTCCCGATATATAAAATTTTAAATAATCATGTACTACACATTGTAGTGCATTTACAAAAAGAATACAGTTTAAATTCGAAAAATTCAGTGATTGTTCAAAAAAAATCCGGTATTTGCACATAGTTATAGACAAATGTACATTGAAGTTCTCGACTTTTGATAAAAAAAGTAGAGAGAACGGATATACAGTATAGGACTGATAAAAAATAGAGAATACATTTCCATTTATTTTTATAACAAAATTATATAGATATGCTTACCGATATCCTCTAATATCTGTATCAATTGTTTTCCGATCCCTTGCCGCGAGGATCACGATGAATTTAAATGGAGAGGTCACCGACACCGTTATAAGCGCTTCTTGAGCTATATGAATTGATAGAATCCCAACCTACCACTAGACTATTCTGTTCGGCTACAAGTACTGAGTAACGCCCCTGGTGCTTGTTAAACCATTCTGACATGTAAGCTTCATCTTTGATATCTGTTTCTAGCGTGGCAATGCGGTCTTCAATACCTTGGTTATAGATAGTTAAAATCCTTCTCAGAGCGTCTTCGGCAGCTTGCCGCTGAATTATCATGTTGATCAATCCTATATTTTGTTGTGTATATGTTTATATATCACAATGTAATTTGAAATGGGAAGGGGATTGAAAAAAAACATTTGCATTTTGCAAATAATAAGGGTATAACTATAACAAGAGGTGAGGTCATTGGAAAACAACGTAAGAGAGATGTTTCAGATCATGACACGACGTTTTGGAATACTGGATAAAAACTGCTGCACCGCAGGAGGGCTGGATATTTCACTTGTTCAAAGTCATATCATTTATGAAATTGATCGTAAGCCTAATCCATCCATTCAGCAGGTGGCAGATGCACTCTCCATTGACATCACGACGTTTAGCCGCCAGGTTCAAAGTCTCGTAAAGTTGGGTTTGGTTCAAAAAACGCCTTTACATGAAGATCGACGGATTTACATCTTATCCTTGACTACACAAGGTAAGTTTGTTGCTACGGTCATTGATGAGCAGATGAATGATTATTTAAAAGAAGTCTTTTCGCATATGTCTGAATTTGAACGGGATATGGTGATTAACGCCGTCAAACTGTTAAATGAAAGTATGGCAAAATCAAGCGTATGCTGTACACCACTGGGATAGTACTTATCCCGTTTATTTTATAAAATACTTGCAAAATGCAACTAATTATGAGGAGGAAACTAAAATGATTAAACATATTCCTGTGAACCAAGTGAGCTGCTGCGAAGCACCAGTACAAGAGAAGGGCAAATTACCTGTTGTAATCATTGGAGCTGGACCGGTTGGTCTTGCGGCAGCAGCACAACTCATATCAAAAGGTGAGCCGTTTATGTTGTTTGAAGCTGGAGATGAAGTGGGGGCAAACATTCGAAAATGGGAACATGTACGACTGTTCTCGCCATGGCAGTATAACATCGATAAAGCTGCTAAAGAGTTGCTGCAAAAGGCGAATTGGGTTGCTCCACAGAACGAAACAATCCCAACGGGTAAGGAGGTTATTGAGCATTATCTAAAACCTTTGGCTGCGCTACCTGAAATAAGTCCAAATGTGCATTTGAATACGAAAGTTACCGCGATCAGTCGTAAAGGGTTAAGTAAGGTGAAAACAAATGGGCGTGAGAAACTGCCGTTTGTGATCCATGTTGAACAAAGCAGATCTTCGTTTATTTATGAAGCGCGGGCTGTTATCGATGCGTCTGGGACATGGTCCAATCCCAACCCGCTTCGTTCAGACGGTGTATTTTCAGAAGAGGAAATAGCACTAAAAAGTCACATTTCATATGGCATTCCTGCGGTATTAGGAAAAGAGAGAAATCGTTATAGCGGAAAGAAGGTGCTTGTTGTAGGGAGCGGACATTCTGCGATTAACACGTTGCTTGAACTTGCCCGGCTTCAAAAAGAGGAGTCGGGAACTGAGATCGTTTGGGCTATTCGCAAATCAAATATTGAGAATGTTTATGGCGGACGAGAATTAGATGGGCTTCAGGCAAGGGGAGAACTGGGTAATCGGATTCAAAAAGTGGTTGAATCCGGTGCAGTAAAGGTCCTGACAGCATTTCATATTGAAAAGCTCCAAAAACAAGGTGAACAGATCCAGGTTTCCGGAACCATTGAAGATGAACAACTGGTTATTGATCACATCGATGAAATTGTAGGTAATACAGGTTCTCGCCCTGACTTATCAATGGTGCGAGAAGTAAGGGTATTAACCGACCCAAGCTTAGAATGTGTTTATGAACTTGCACCATTAATTGACCCCAATGTACACAGCTGCGGTACAGTTCGACCACATGGCGAAAAAGAACTCCGTCAACCAGAAAAGAACTTTTATATCGTAGGTGCCAAAAGTTATGGAAGAGCGCCAACCTTCCTCATGGCAACGGGATATGAGCAAGTCAGATCCATTGTAGCAGCACTAGTGGGAGATATGGAATCAGCGCAAAAAGTAGAACTGGAACTGCCGGAGACGGGGGTTTGTAGTCTAGGTGCGAGTAGCACGGAAAGCTGCTGTGAACCGGTTCAAGTGAAGGAAACAACTTCGGATTGCTGCTCACCTTCAAAAACGGGAAAAGCAGGATCAAATTCTTGCTGCTGATAATCAAGAATGTAGAGCTACTGCACCCGAATCGTGATGCAGTAGCTTTTTTATAGAAGGAGGGAGAAAAATGAAAAACTTGGTATATGATTGCATCGTTATTGGTGGTGGTCAATCCGGTTTGGCAGCAGCCTATTACTTACAGGAAGCTAAACGGAACTTTATCATCCTTGAAAAAAGTGAAGAGCATTTAGGATCTTGGGCAAATTACTATGATAGCTTAACGTTGTTCTCACCTGCACCGTATTCCTCATTGCCAGGACTCCCATTTCCAGGCGGTGCAAATGTTTATCCGACCAGAGATGAGGTTGTTCAATACTTAAAGTCTTATGCGGCTACATACCATTTTCCCATACACTCAAGGCAAGAAGTAATCAAAGTGGATAAGGAAAGTAATATCTATACAGTCCATACCTCAAGCGGAGAACAGTTTCGTACACAGTCCATCATTTGTGCAAGCGGGGCATTCGTGAATCCTCATATTCCAGACATTCCTGGCATGCATGAATTTAAGGGGGAATTGCTTCATGCGAAGGACTACCGAAATGAGAAAGAGTTTAAAAACAAACGGATCATTGTTGTGGGAGGAGGCAATTCGGCGGTCCAAATAGCGGTTGAACTTGCTAAGACGGCGCATGTAACGATTGCATCCAGAAGCCCGATCAAATTCAAGCCGCAGGTTATTGCAGGGAAAGATATTCACTTTTGGCTAACCATACTTAGGCTTGATCAATCCAATTGGGGCAAACGATTATTGCAAAAAAGCAGTGACGGTGTCCTTGATACCGGTATCTATAAAAATGCTATCGATCAAGGTAAGCCGGATGCCAAACTGATGTTTAAAGCTTTTACGGGAAATGGGATAGTGTGGGCAGATGAGACTCGTGAAAATGTGGATACCGTTATTTTTGCCACAGGGTATATTCCGAATTTCGAATATCTTAGTGGATTGAATGTTCTTGACGCATCAGGTGTACTTTTAAAACAAAGCGATGAAAGAATTCATTTTGTAGGTATACCGTGGCAGACCTCTTTTGCTTCTGCGACGATTCGAGGCTCAGGGAAAGATGCGAAAAAAGCTGTACATTCGCTTGTGAAAAGATTGTGAGCTATCGAATCTCAGGAGGATGTTATAATTGGTGATTATAACTATTCTTGAGGTGACTATAATGAAGGGCACACTTTTGTATACCGCAGCACAACTTAATGATGCAATTTTAAAACAATAGCACGTAGAGGTATATTAGCATGATGAATTATTAGATCAAGGTGGAGTCATTGAGTATCAAATTAAAGATATAGTTAAGATAAAAGACGGTCATTATTTTATGAAGTCAAAATGTGAATTTCTAGTTCGTGAGTAAAGTCGGTATTCTTTATTGCCGACTTTTTTGATGCACTAAAATCCTTTATATTCGTGATTGCTTATATAAGTGGTTTGTTATATGCTTATATCATTAAATGAAGCCGACAAGACTAATCACAGGGGGTGTACATATGGAACAAAGAATTCAGGAGATGGCTGAGGCGTATAAGTTATTTGCTGATAAAACACGTTTGACCATAATAGCGCTACTTCAGGAACAGGAACTTTGTGTATGTGATATCACAGACATTATTGGCATGTCACAACCAAACGCCAGTCAGCATCTTCGAAAACTAAAGGCAGCCGGTTTCCTTAATGAAAAGAAAAAAGGGCAGTGGGTCTACTACTCTCTTAATCCAGATGCAGAAGCATATGTTCAGTGTGTGTATCCGTATCTGCCATCCATGAAAGAAAAAATAGCAGGATTGAAAAACTGCTGCGGTCCTCAGGAGGAAGCATGACCATTATCGCGATATTAATCTTTTTGCTAACACTGACTTTTGTGATTTGGCAACCTAAGGGACTTAATATTGGATGGTCAGCGTCAGCTGGAGCTGTCCTTGCACTTCTTTTTGGAGTCGTGAGTCTATCCGATGTAGGTACGGTTACAGGGATTGTATGGAACGCCACGCTTGCTTTTGTAGCTATTATTTTAATTTCACTGATTTTAGATGAAATTGGATTTTTTGAATGGGCTGCTCTACACATGGCAAGGCTCGCAAGAGGTAATGGCAAGCTGATGTTCGTTTATGTTGTGCTGCTTGGGGCAGGGGTGGCAGCGTTCTTTGCAAATGACGGAGCCGCACTGATCTTAACGCCCATTGTGCTTGCTATGGTCCGAGCGCTCAAATTTGATCAAAAGATGATTTTACCTTTTATTATCGCTAGTGGTTTCATTGCAGATACAACTTCACTTCCGCTCGTCGTGAGCAACCTCGTCAATATCGTTTCTGCCGATTACTTTGGTATTGGCTTTGTGGAGTATGCAAGTCGTATGATTGTTCCGAATTTCTTTTCAATATTTGCAAGTCTTCTGGTCCTGTTCTTGTTCTTTAGAAAGAATATTCCAGGGAACTACGAAGTCAGTCAGCTCAAAAAGCCAGCCGAAGCGATCAAGGATAAGAAACTGTTCAACATATCTTGGGTGATCTTAGTCGTACTACTGATTGCTTACTTGATGAGCGAGTTCATTCAAGTTCCGGTGTCTGTTATCGCTGGGGTTATAGCCATCTTGTTTATATTAGCTGCAAGGCGGAGTCACGCTATTCAAACATGGAAGCTCATTAAAGGAGCTCCATGGGCAGTCGTGATTTTCTCCATTGGTATGTACGTGGTCGTTTATGGACTGCGAAATGTGGGATTGACAGATGAACTGGGGAAGGTCATTCAAGCTATTGCCGACCAAGGGCTCTACATCTCCACACTGGGTATGGGCTTTCTAGCTGCAGTATTGTCTTCGGTTATGAACAATATGCCGACGGTGATGATTGATGCGCTTGCTATTGATGGAACCAGCACGCAAGGTGTCATCCGGGAATCGCTGATTTATGCCAATATTATTGGCAGTGACTTGGGTCCCAAAATCACACCGATTGGATCGCTCGCCACACTTTTGTGGCTACATGTACTGTCCCGCAAAGATGTAAAAATCACGTGGGGAAGTTATTTCAAAATCGGAATTGTGCTCACCATTCCAACGCTCTTTATCACGTTAACAGGACTGTATTTGTGGTTACACTTGATTCATTCAACAAACATAAACGTTTGGTTAATGATTGCCGTAATCACAGTAGCATTGGTTGTTGTTGCTGTGATCATAAAAACGTTGATTAACTCAAAAATGAGCGAAGCGAAAATACAAGTAAGCCAAACCAAAGACAAAGGAGATCAATAATCATGAACAACAAACCACTTGTTTACTTTTTGTGTACAGGAAACTCTTGCAGAAGCCAAATCGCCGATGGATTTTTAAAGGCACTTGGTAGTGACAAATATGAGGTGAGAAGTGCTGGGTTAGAGGCACATGGCTTAAATCCTCGTGCTGTTCAAACGATGAAAGAAGCTGGAATCGATATTTCGAGTCATACATCCGATGTGATTGATCCTGAGATTTTAAAACAAGCAGACTACATCATCACGCTTTGTGGTCATGCTAACGATAATTGTCCAGTTGTACGTAATGATAAAGCTGAAAGATGGCACTGGGGCTTCGAGGATCCAGCCAAGGCGACAGGTACAGAGGAAGAAATCACAGCTACATTTGCTGAGGTTCGTGATTCAATTAAAGCTCGCATTGAGCAATTCTTGAAAGAAGGTAAGTAAAATGGATCATGCCGAAAAGAAATACCATGCCCTTATTGCTGAACAAGTATTTATGGGCGGAGCTGCCGACGTAGAGGCAATGGTTCTGAACGAAGGCATTGAGGTCGTGGTGGATCTTCGGGAGGAAGCAACAGAGGGCGCGTATCCAGCAGATCATGTGAAGTGGGTAAAAGTTCCGCTTGATGACAACACGAAAGAAAACGAAGCCGAACTTTTTAAACAAGCGATTGATGAGGTTGTTGGAGCGTATAACGCCGGTAAGAAAGTTGCTTTTCACTGTGGGGGAGGCAAGGGTAGAACGGGGACCGTCGCAGCTGGAACACTGTTAGAACTAGGATTAGCCAGTACAATTGAGGATGCTGAGTTAAAGGCAAAACACATCAGAAGTATCATTAATATTAAACCAATTCAAAAGGAATTATTAAATAAAATATTCTGAAACAAGGATTTTAATCATTACGCTCCCTCGAAATGATTCAGTTTTCTCACTCAGGCTCATGAATTCGCAGGATTTCATCCTATAGTTAGTACGAAGAAGAGGATGTGGGCGGAGCCGGTGGCGAAAAGACGTAAAAATAGGCATGCGGGAATAAAGGTGAGT
>NZ_JABMCB010000101.1 GCF_013359935.1 Paenibacillus xylanilyticus | reverse complement strand
TTGTATTGCTGTCATCATCCCATGTATTGGTGGCCGACCAGGGATGATTTCGGCTGCTACTGTAGCGATGGCCTTACTTATGGTTACTTTGGTCAAGGAACATGTCGTTCATTATTTACTGGCTGCCACCATTCTTACTAGGGTTATCCACTTGCTTTTTGGCGTATTCAAAATCGGGAAACTCATGAAATTCATCCCGTGGGCTGTCATGATCGGCTTTGTGATTGCTCTCGCTATTCTGATATTCCTGCCACAAGTTCCCCATTTTGTAGGCATATCTACGCTGACCTACATCTCCGTTGGA
>NZ_JABMCB010000100.1 GCF_013359935.1 Paenibacillus xylanilyticus | reverse complement strand
GCATTTCGTCGGTAACACCGCTGGTTTTGGACATGGGATCAATGACGGTCGACCGTTCTGGACGGGAAGGTTTTCTAATTCAACGATGGATGAGATCCTATTTTACTTCCCAGGTGATGATAACTGGTGGCTTGGCTCTTACAATGGATCGGAATTAAAGTGGAATCTTGCCGGTAACACTGTTGGTTTTGGACATGGAATCAATGACGGCCGGCCGTTTTGGGTAGGGGATTTCAATGGTGACGGAAGAGAAGATATTCTGTTTTATTTCCCAGGTGACGATAATTGGTGGCTTGGGGCATTTGAAGGTACGGAGCTAAAATGGCATTTCGTCGGTAACACCGCTGGTTTTGGACATGGGATCAAT
>NZ_JABMCB010000099.1 GCF_013359935.1 Paenibacillus xylanilyticus | reverse complement strand
GTATTATGTAGTCTGTTTTTTATGCAAAATCTAATTTAATATATTGATATTTATATCATTTTACGTTTCTCGTTCAGCTTTTTTATACTAAGTTGGCATTATAAAAAAGCATTGCTTATCAATTTGTTGCAACGAACAGGTCACTATCAGTCAAAATAAAATCATTATTTGATTTCAATTTTGTCCCACTCCCTGCCTCTGTCATCACGATACTGTGATGCCATGGTGTCCGACTTATGCCCGAGAAGATGTTGAGCAAACTTATCGCTTATCTGCTTCTCATAGAGTCTTGCAGACAAACTGCGCAACTCGTGAAAGGTAGGCGGATCCCCTTCGAAGGAAAGACCTGATGCTTTTCGTGCGCGCATAAAATACCTTGATACTGTGCCGGATGAAAGCGGTTCGCGACGAGTAGATGCAATTATGGTTTCTCCGCCAAGAATCTCTTTGCATTTATCAAGTGTTTCCTTCATTGATATTCCGAGAGCATCAATATGCAATGCTGTTGGGATGGCAATTTTTACGCCTGTTTTGCTTTGCTCGACATAAAGATATCCATCTACGATATCAGACCACTTCATTTCGCATAAATCACCAACTCGTTGCCCGGTAACAACAGCCAGTTCCATTGCAAGTCTGAGCCAACATGGTGATGATTCTGCTGCTTGATAAATTTTCAGGTATTCGTCAGCCGTAAGTCTTGATC
>NZ_JABMCB010000098.1 GCF_013359935.1 Paenibacillus xylanilyticus | reverse complement strand
CGTGCCCCGCACTACTCGGGATCCGTCTCGGAGGGAACAGACTTTCAATTACAGGGCTTTTACCTTCTTTGGCGGGCCTTTCCAGACCTCTTCGTTTAACCGGTTCCTTTGTAACTCCATGTGAGACGTCCCACAACCCCAAAGAGCAAGCTCTCTGGTTTGGGCTGTTCCGCGTTCGCTCGCCGCTACTGACGGAATCACTATTGTTTTCTCTTCCTCAAGGTACTTAGATGTTTCAGTTCCCCTGGTATGCCTCTACATAACCTATGTATTCAGTTATGAGTAACTGGAAATTACCCCAGCTGGGT
>NZ_JABMCB010000005.1 GCF_013359935.1 Paenibacillus xylanilyticus | reverse complement strand
CTACTCTCCCAGGACCCTTCGGTCCAAGTACCATCGGCGCTAGAGGGCTTAACGGTCGTGTTCGGGATGGGTACGTGTGGAACCCCTCCGCTATCGCCACCAAACGAGCATTTGTGAAACAAATGCGTTCAGAGATTATTCTCTGAAAACTAGATCCGAAACGAAACTTGCGACTAGAACCTGCATATTGGATAAGCCCTCGACCGATTAGTACTGGTCAGCTCCATGCATTGCTGCACTTCCACCCCCAGCCTATCTACCTCGTCGTCTTCAAGGGGTCTTACATACTGGGAAATCTCATCTTGAGG
>NZ_JABMCB010000097.1 GCF_013359935.1 Paenibacillus xylanilyticus | reverse complement strand
GTACGGGCACCATCACCTGGCTAGAGGCTTTTCTTGGCAGTGTGAGATCATGACCTTCGCTACTGTAATTTTCACTCCCCATCACAGCTCAGCCTTAGGATGTGCGGATTTGCCTACACATCAGCCTCACTGCTTGGACAGGCATCCATCGGCCTGCGTCACTACCCTACTGCGTCCCCCCATTGCTCATAACGGCTTACGGTGGTACAGGAATTTCGACCTGTTGTCCTTCGACTACGCCTTTCGGCCTCGCCTTAGGTCCCGACTTACCCTGAGCGGACGAGCCTTCCTC
>NZ_JABMCB010000096.1 GCF_013359935.1 Paenibacillus xylanilyticus | reverse complement strand
GGCGCAGCTTGAAAGCTTTACTTCAGAGCTGGAGAATTCGGCAGGGGCTGCGGACAAGCTGGCTGAAACCCAAATGGATACGCTGAAGGGGTCCATAGAGGAATTCAAGTCGGCCATGGAGGCTGCGGCCATTGCAGTGGGTGACAAATTTGCGCCTACGGTACGTTCTATCACGGACATGATTGCATCCTTGATTCTGTCATTCACCCAACTGGACGCGGGCACGCAAAACGCCATCATCACTTTTGTTGCGGTGACGGCAGCAGTGACGGGTATCACCCTGGCTGTGTATGCGCTGCGTACAGCTTTAATTGCTTTACAGGCTTCTTTCCCTCCATTGCTTGCCCTATCGGCTGCAATCGGGGCTGTAGCTGCTGCTTTTGCTTTCTTTAAAGGGAAGTCAGACGATGCGGCTGCTTCTGCTGAACAGTTTGCCAGGGCTCAGGAAGAAGTAAACGATGCACTGAACAAATCGCCTTTACAGCGAACCGTGCAGGATGTTCAAGACCTTCAGGACCGAACGAACGAGCTGAACACGGTCCTAAACGAGCGTGCAGCACTCCAAGAGAGGCTGAATGAGATCGAAGCCTTGCAAGCGGATCACATGGGAACGCCTCAGCTACTGACGGAAATGCTTGAAATTAACGATCAGCTGGCCGAGATGGACGAGCAGCTTCGTGGAATGGGTTATGACGGCTTGGAAGATGCGCAAAACAAGCTTGAACAAATGAATGATGCCATTGACGAATCCGTTCCGGCACTCTTGAAAATGAAAGAGGCTGAAATATCGGATTTATCGGCCAAATACCAAAAGGTCGAGGCCATGGAAAAGCTATCGGCCAGATACAAGGAACTTGCATCTGCTCAAAACCTGGACGCTTCGCAAAAGCAGGAACTGATTAATGTCACGGATCAATTGAAAAAGCAGTATCCAGACCTGAATGCGCTCCAAGATGAATCGGGCCGGATCACGATAAAGAATATCGGGATCATTGACGATCATATCAGCGCGGAGCGTAGTTTTATTGATACTTCAGCCCAGGCTGCTAATGCGTACCTAACTCACCTGGAAGCTATGGCAAAGGCCAATAAAGCATCGGTTGAGGCTCAGATAAAAAACTTTGAAGCTCTCGCAAAAGCCATGGCCGCCGTAAGCGGGAAAAATGCCAATCCCATGGTGGCGAAAAAAGTTACCGCTGTTGGTGGAATCAGCGTCAATACAGCATTTGAGAACTTTGCCAATGGCGGGGTGGACGAGCAGCTTACTGGATTGTACGACAAACAAAAAATTGCAAATCAGAATTTGCTGGAGGTTCAACGGGCCAAGGAATCTCTGACTACTGGCGAGGCTTTTAAACAGGTTTCCGGTAGCGGAGTAGACTTGTCCCAACCTTCAAAGGGTTCGAAAGGTTCGAAAGCGAAGGCAGCCAAGACCAAAAAAGAAAAAACAGGGAAGTCAGCTGCGGAACTGGCAGCGGAAGCCCGGAAGAAAGCCTATGATGCCGACATTGCCACGGTCCGGTATCAGGCGGATATGTATGACTGGTCAGCTGACAAACAGATTGAGGCATACAACAAGGTAGCCGCGAAGCATAAGCAGCACCTAAAGGAAACCGTTGAAGATCAGCGGACGATGAATCTGCAAATTAAACGGCTCCAGGAAGACAGCACCAAAGCACGTTATGACTTTTCTTCCGAATGGATCGATAAAGATCAGCGCCGGATGGAAGAGGCCGGGAAAACGGAAGTTCAGATGGCTACAGCCAAGCTGAATGCGTGGACGCGGGTCCGGGATCGGTATAAGAAAGATTCAGAGGAATACAAGAAGGCTGACGAACAGGTGTATCAGTCCCGGAAGGAATTAACGCGGCAGATTGAAGCGGAGCAAAAGAAGCAATACCAAACGTCATCGGAATGGATCACCAAAGAAGAACGGCGCATGGAGGAATCCGGTAAAACAGAGCAAGAAATCTTGCAGATGAAACTGGATGCCTGGACGCGTGTTCGTGACCGATACAAGAAAGATTCCGAACTATACAAGCAGGCTGACGAGCAAGTGTACCAAGCCCGAAAGGCTTTAATCCAGCAAACCCAGAAGGATACCGAAACGCTGCTTAAAACGCAAAAGACCGCTGTTAACGATGCCAAAAAGGCCGAACTAGCGGCTATTGATGCGCGTAAAAAGGCATTTGTAGATGCTCAAAACGAAAAGATCCAGGCCATTGACGATCTGATCAAGAAAGAGCAGGAAGCCAATAGCGATGCGGATTGGGAAACGGAGCTTAGAAAGAAACAGGCGCGTGTGGATCTGCTCAGTACAGCTGTTAGTCCTGAAGGGATTAAAGAACGAAATGACCTGATTGCGGAAATCGAACGGATGCAACTGGAGCATTCCCGCGAGCTGCGTCAGCGGGATCTGGAAGACCAAAAGGACAAGCTCCAGGACGAAAAAGCAGAGCAGGAGCAGGCTTTTGAGGATGAGAAAACAGCCGCGGAAGCCCGGTATGATGCTCTGGCCCAAGTTTTCGAGGATCACGGCGATGATGTCAAACTGATTGAAAGTGCGGTTCAAGAATTCCGGGTGAATGCGAGCAAGGAAGCGAATGCCCAAATTCTAAGCGACTTAGACGCCTTTCTAAGCCAATATCAGGCCAAGATGTCCACAGTATCCAATCTGACCGGAAACTCGCAGCAGGCGCTAGATTTGCAGGAGTACAACTCTAACAAGGATGCATACAACGCAGCCAAGGCAGCGGGGAACAAAGAAGAGATGCAGCGGCTGGCCGAGCGAAATCAGGCGATCCGTAACCAGTACGGCATTGCGAAGGATACAGGCAAGCTGGATAGCTTCGATGTCGGCGGCGTGGTTCCGGGCGCTCCAGGTGAGCCCATGCAGGCTGTGGTTCACGGCGAGGAAGCTATATTTAATCGCCACCAACTGAATAACCTGTTCCGGCTCCTGGAGGTGCCGCAGCTGACCATGAAACCAGAACAAGCTGCACCGCCTGTGCAAGAAGTCACGCAGCATTTTAACATGTCAACGGGAAGCGTAGTTTTAGAGGATAAGGCAGATATTGATATGTTCTACAATGGCCGCGAGCGATTAGCGCGGAATTTGCAAACTAAAGGGGTGAAAGGGTGATGGAGTATGACGTAAAGGTGAACGGTCTATGGGTGTCTACCATCGGGGCAACTTTGGTGGGTCGCACCCTTCCGGCCTTGCCAGAAGCCGAGGAAAACACAGTCAAGCTGGCCGGGAGTGATGGTGAGGAGGACTTTGGATCAACTTACGCCACCCGGCCGCTGGAGCTTAGTTTCTATGTCATGGGTGAAGCTTCTGAGTATCACCAAATCATCAACCGATTAGCAAATATCTTTCACGCCAAACGCGGGGAACTGGAGCTGATATTTTCGGATCGTCTGGACAGGCGTTACATGGCGAAATACCGAGGGACTACCGGTTATGATCCTTCTTCCGTTAACCATCAGGTGGATATTCCGCTGAAGATGTACAACCCATTCCCGGAATCAAGTGAGGAGTTTGTGTTTGAACCGATTATCACTAAGTCGCCGCAAATCGTCACAGTAAAGTCCGGTGGAGACATCCCGGCCAATCCGGTCATTGTCCTAACGAATCAGGGCACGAACGTGATACGAAATTTTCGAATAGCGAATGAGTATTTAATTGAATAGGAGGGGTTAGGTTTGGCTGATATTTTGCTTTCAAAATCGAATTACTGGAAAAGAGCCTCAATCAATGCAGCGTTGCGAGGGGTTAACTTTACGGCTCCAGCAAGGGTGTATATCGCGCTGTATACGTCCAATCCCACGGATGCTGATACAGGGCAGGAGGTCACAGGCGGAGGTTACACCCGGCAGCAAGTTACCTTTGGTGATCCCGTCATTACCGAACGCAGAGCAGCGGTCCAGAACACGGCTGACGTTTCGTTTCCAATCGCTACGGCAGACCAGGGGCTGATAACGCACATTGGTATCCGGGACGCAGCTACAGGTGGCAACCTGCTGTATCACGGAGCCGTGAAAACGCCGAGAACGGTACTGACCAACGATTTAATCCGTTTCTTGGTGGGACAACTCAAAATTGATGAAGGGTAGGTGACAGCATGAAAAAGATGTATCCAGCGGTGGTTAACTCTCCGAAAACGGAGCTTACGGATTTAATCACCGAATCACAAACTGATATTGCCGTTGCTGATATAGGAGTCCTTTTGCCAGGCGAAGGGATTGCCACCATCGGGAATGGGGATGCAGCCGAAACCATTTTGTACACGTCCGTTGACGGGAATACGTTAAAGGGGTGTGTCCGGGGATTTCAAGGGATTGCCCGGGCTTGGACGTCCGGCACGCGAATTGCGCGAAACTTTGCGGCAGCTGATTGGGATGCAGCTCGGGAAAATATTATAGAACTGGCTGAAAGGGTGGATGTTCCCAAACGATCTGCCCTTACCTTGCAACCTGGCATGCAAACCGTGCGAGCTGAACAAGATGCACCTTTCGCATTGACTGGACTCACGGGCCGAACGTTGGTTAACTTGTTGGGGCGTGATGGCAACTTTGAAGATGCGAGTAAATGGTCCTTAGCATCATGCAGTTTAACTCTTGATAATACAAGCTTTTTATATGGCAGCAGTTCAGGCAAGGCTACGACAACCGGTACAAATTCATCTGGTTTGGTGCGTAGAAAAACCCTTGTTCCAATAGACAACACGAAGTATTATATCGCTATCGTTGAGATAAAGAATACCGACGCAACTTCTGCATACTTGCGAGTGATGAAGCCAGATTACAGCGCAACCTTAAAATCCAGCACACCCAAAACGAATAAAGGATCATATCTACTGCATTATGTTAAATTAAGTCCTGCTGATCTTGTAGGACTTAATAGCATATCATTTGACTTGGTATTTCCTTATGTGAATACTGGGTCGGTAATAAATTTTGATGGCGGCGGAGTTTATGAGGTGGATAAAGCCTTATACGACCGCATTGGAGTAGACGTCACAGAGTCGAGCATCCGTAATTATCTCCCTTACGTTGATAGCGTTCAACCCGTACGAAATCCGTATGCGATTCGTTATGGAGAGAACTTGTTACCGCCGTTTTACGATGGGTGGCAAAATACTCCTCGTAACGATTCTACAGGAAAAGGCACGATTATAAGTCCTTATGAGTATTCAGTCGTAGCTAATGCAGAAGAATCATGGATCGGATCACCTTGGATTCCTGCAATTCCGGGCAAATCGTATACGCTTAGCGCAAATCATACTGGTCAAATACAGCTTGTGTTCACTGACAAGGACAAGGTTGCAATCATCAACTCTGGATACTCTGCTAACCAATCGGCAAGCCTTATTGCTCCTGACAACGTGGCTTATGTTGTTGTTTATTTTCGAAATACAGGACTTGCAGCAGGGACGTTCAGTATTAAAAACCCGATGCTTACGCTTGATACGACAACCAAATCGTTCAAACCGCGTGAAGACGCTATGATCGCATTGCAAACGGATTTATTTGCTGATCCATTAACCGGTGCGAATGCTGACGAAGTGTTCGAGAAGGACGGACAATACTTCAAGTTGAAGAAGTGGGATCATATTACATTAGATGGAGAAAAGGCGTGGGTGTTTAACGTAAATGAAGCTGCAGGGGTAAAGGTCGTTTACTTCCTCTTAAGCGTACCTTACAATCCTGTTACCTGGAACCCAGTCGCAGTAAAATATGACGGCAAGATTTTAGCAAGGACGGCGAGTGGTTCGGATAGATTGAACGGAAGTTCTGAAGAACCAAGACTAATCATCTTAAGTATTTCAAGCGCAGACAGTGGATGGGGAGACGCATACACACCGACTGCTGACGAGATTAAGGCGTATTTCATGGGATGGGTTATGACGACTCAAGAATCTTGGTCTACTGCTCCAGTCCAATATAACGGTACTGGTACAAAAGGTTGGGTTCGTAGGTGGCTCAACGCAAGTCAAGGTAATCCATCAACGGTCGGATCTATAGGCACTTGGGTAGATATGTCTGCTACTCCAACTGTGCCTACTACAATGAGCGCAGGGTTTACTCCCTACCAACTCGTATATCAACTTGCAACGCCAACTGTCGAACCGATCACGTCAGAAGGACAATTGACGTTAATCGAAGGTAATAACCAAGTTGAAGTCGGAACGGGAATTGTATTGCGAGAAGCAACTAAACCCGTAATGACTAAAGTCGGAAGTATTGAGTATTATCATTTCAATAATACTGATTCGGGCGTAAATAACCCGTTTAAATATCGAGTTGAAAAGATATTGAACATTTACGTGAACGGCAAACGAGCTTCTGGCGTAGTCGTAAAAAACGAAAAAGAAGCTTACGGAAATCAAGACGCTCATATTGAAGGCAAGGACTTTATTAAAGATGGAGCATACACGGCAACATACCTAATGTTGGACAGGTCTCCGATTGCTCCACTCATCGGATCAGTCCCAGACAACGAAAAGGCACTGCTTACGGACTTGGTACAGGACATACAACAAGCGAATACACGCCTTAGTGTAGTTGAGAGTAAGAAGGAAGAGAAAGATGCTCACGCATGGATTACACCTACATTACTTAATGGTTGGGTAAGTGAGAGTACAGAAAAAATAAGATACATTAAGATTGGTAGGGTGTGCTATATCGAGGGTCGCGTTTCAGGCGGAGCCAGTGGGAATGCTATTCAATTGTTCACCTTAGCCGAGGGATACCGACCCGGTCAAAATGTAACAATTATAACGCGTACTGGACAAATAGTGATTACCGATTACGGGCATGTTCTGCTTTATCAAGACGACAATGCTATTACAAACATTAGTGGAACTTCATTCGTAACTAAGTAAAGGAGGGATCAAATGAAAGCCGTACCTAAAGTAAATACAGACGGCCTCTATATGGAGGACGAGTTGGTGGACGATGCCTTTTCTGGTGTCGTCCCTTTTTATGCCGAGCCAGAACCGGTTGCTTTTGATGCTGAAGAGATCGAACGGCCCATGGATATGGAAGAAGAGGAAAAGGCGGAACCGGAGATTGCCGGGTATATTGTCAGCTTTCCTGTTCCTTCGGGGCTGTTCCTGCCACGATTTGACCTGGCAGCTTGGGAAGTCTATCAGGATGCCGTGGGGATTGACCCAGAGGAAAAATTTCCTGACCTGTGGGCTGAAGGGTTAAGCCAGGAAGAAATTGACGAGCTGACGAAGCCGCGGCCTGTCGAGCCATCCGAAATGGACAAGATCGGGGAACAGCTTGTACAACGTGAGCTGGAAGCCCTGGAGCTAAAGCAACAGAACGAAATTCTGGGCGAGCAAATTGTTATGAGGGAATTGGAAAGTGCAGACCTGAAGGCACAGAACGAGGCATTAGGGGCACAGATTGTTGGTATTGAGCTGCGTTTGTTGACTATAGAAACAGAATCGAAGGGAGACGGTGTAAATGTTTAATTCTGATTTCGAAAGACTCCAATATTACTATGAAAAGAAATGGGCGAAGGAACCACAGCTGAGACAGTATGTTTCCTTTGGTGTCATTACGCCGGAAGAGTTTGAACAGATTACAGAACAGAAATACGAAGCGTAAGCTGAGAGGGGGTGTCCGGCTTGTTCGGAGGCGGATTTAACGAAATAGCTTACAATGCAGGCGGCGGTGAAAACGTCATTGACCTGGCGGCGCACTTATCAGGCGGAGCGCAATTGTATTCTAAGCGGACCATTTCAGGAGGGGAGGACGTGACAGGGTTTAACCTTGTCGCGTTCAATGCTCCAGAATTATCCGGTGATACGGAATACTCGCTGGATTACGCTGTGGAAATGACGCTATCAGCAGAGTTTTCCG
>NZ_JABMCB010000095.1 GCF_013359935.1 Paenibacillus xylanilyticus | reverse complement strand
GCTATGACTACCGGCGCGACGATGATGCGGGCTTGTGGAGTTCAGCCGATCTGACTTATGTCATTACCTATGAAATGTGAGGACGCTATGCCTGTACCAAATCCTACAATGCCGGTGAAAGGTGCCGGGACCACCCTGTGGGTTTATAAGGGGAGCGGTGACCCTTACGCGAATCCGCTTTCAGACGTTGACTGGTCGCGTCTGGCAAAAGTTAAAGACCTGACGCCCGGCGAACTGACCGCTGAGTCCTATGACGACAGCTATCTCGATGATGAAGATGCAGACTGGACTGCGACCGGGCAGGGGCAGAAATCTGCCGGAGATACCAGCTTCACGCTGGCGTGGATGCCCGGAGAGCAGGGGCAGCAGGCGCTGCTGGCGTGGTTTAATGAAGGCGATACCCGTGCCTATAAAATCCGCTTCCCGAACGGCACGGTCGATGTGTTCCGTGGCTGGGTCAGCAGTATCG
>NZ_JABMCB010000094.1 GCF_013359935.1 Paenibacillus xylanilyticus | reverse complement strand
TCTCTTATACTGGTTGTTTCTTAATGCAGACAGGTTTCGAACAAAATTGTTTCAACCCATCCCAGTTGCCCCAGATGCAATTTTTACATCGATTTGGTTGTCTTGGGGCAGAGGTAGTCCAGTTTTTAATGCTTGTACTGAATGTTGGTAACATGCAGGCATCCGCCTTTCCAAATTTATGCAAACAGCATTTAAGTTGTCCAGAAACGAATCATCCTATGCAGTTATCCGCATCGTGAAAGTCCGCTTGGATTTGATCCCATCTACCCTTGTCCCCTGCATACAAATATCAAAGGCCGGAGCAACCCATTTTGGGCAACAGCCGGCCATTTGGTCCTATTTCGCATGCATTCTACCGATGGCTCGAATCGCAAACATTTTCCACGCACTGATTCTCCCAGTTGTTGCAGAAGTCCCCATATACTTGCTCTACGCCACAGTCGGATAGCATGTGCCTGGCCAAAAAGTCATACCAGAACTGGTCGAAAGACAAGGGCATCCGGGTTCCATATTGGGAACGAAGGGTTACATAGCGGTCCCAGATTTTGATTCGGAATGCTGCCAATTCATCACATCGCTCCATGTCGGTTCGCCTTTAAGCGGCGCTGGTGCCGCTGGGTATTTCTGACGTTTTCGCTCTTTCTTCGGCCATCTTTTGAAATTGTTTCGCTCTTTCCAGATGAAAGGCACGCAATTGGTCTTGATACTGAGCCATTTTCACGTGCCAGTCGTACATTTGCCTGACATAAGCGGCCTGGTCATGCGTATACATGGGCATTGCCTGTTTGATAAACTGCATTTGAAAACATTCCTCCTTGGGTTAGGTAAAGTTGAACTTACAGCATTAGTCTATGGCAGGCGCATAGAAGCGACAACGGCATCCGCCCGGTTTCCGGTCATTTTATCGGGTTGGTTGTCTATATGCAGGCGGAAACACAGCCTTTTGGGGACCTGACTCCTATGATGCATAAAGGATATGAAAATCGGAATAATATCAGTTGCATATTCTGAAAATGGCGAATGAAAAGGAGAAAGTATGGAAAAAAGCGAACTTAAATCACAATTTAAACAGCGAATCAAAACGACAAGTAACAAATCTCCAATAATCTTGGATGGAAAGGCAAGTGAAAATGTTCCAACCGAGCCGAGTTTAATGGAGCGAACCAAAGAAGTGATGGAGAATATAGGAACCGAAATAAATAGCGTCTGACAGTATATGGCTTTTATAGCTTGGTCAACGTAACCTTTGAGATTATCGATGGGGACATTCCGTACAGATTGGAACAAGTAAATGTTTCTCATAATCAAAACCGGCCGGTTAGGGATCGCCCTGACCGACCGTTACAGTGTATTTTAGCCAACGAAATTCGGATTGGGCCCCGTATTATCCTTTGGGTTTTACGAACAATGCAGCGAGAAACGAAAAAATAATCGCTGCGGATATTCCGGCACTGGTCACTTCGAAAATTCCGGTGATGATCCCAATCCAGCCATTGCTCTTTAGTTCTTGAAGCGCACCATGGACAAGAGCGTTACCAAAGCTTGTAATCGGGACCGATGCTCCTGCCCCGGCAAATTCAATCATCGGATCATACCATCCAATTCCGTCGACAATCGCGCCCAATACAACAAGCAGGGTCATGGTGTGGGCCGGTGTAAGTTTCAAGACATCAAAACAAAATTGTCCGAAAACACAGATTGCACCTCCCACCAAAAAAGCCCAAAGAAAAATCATAATATCTCCCTCCCTGCCTCTATGGATACGGCATGAGCGATACAAGGAATGCTTTCCCCTTGTTGAAATGAAATCGGGGATAGCAGCGCCCCCGTAGCGACAACGAGGATTCGTTTCAGTTCACCTCTTCGCATCCGATTTAGCAAATGTCCATAGGTAACAACTGCCGAACAACCGCAGCCGCTTGCTCCGGCTTGAACCATTTGGGTTTCATAATCGTAAATCATCATCCCGCAATCGGAATATTCGGTTTGTTCGATGGGAAAGTTATGTTTCTTAAACAATTTACAGGCGATCTCATATCCGACTTTCGCAAGATCGCCGGTAACGATCAAATCGTAATAACCCGGTTCAATTCCCAAATCTCGAACATGCGCCTCAATGGTGTCTACCGCTGCAGGAGCCATCGCTGCGCCCATATTAAACGGATCTTTAATGCCCATATCGATAACCCGGCCAATGGTGGCAGATGTAACAACCGGTCCGTCACCTTCCATGGATACGATGGCAGCACCGGCCCCGGTTACCGTATATTGGGCGGTAGGCGGTTTTTGCGAACCGTACTCGGTCGGATATCGGAACTGTTTCTCCGCACTGGAATCATGGCTGCATGTCCCCGCCAACACAAATTTCGCCGAACCGGAATTTACAAGGTTAGCTGCTAATGCCAGACTTTCCATCGAGGTTGAACAAGCCCCAAACACACCGAGGTAAGGGATCGATAATGTTCGCGCGGCAAAACTGCTGCTAATGATTTGATTCATCAAATCCCCGCCTATGTAAAACTGGACTTGTTCCTTTGTCAACCCCGCATTTTCAATAGCCAGTTTTGCCGCTTCTTCAATCAATGCCTTTTCTGCTTTCTCCCAGCTCTTTTGTCCCATCATGGATTCTCCATGGACAATGTCAAAATCTTTGGCCAGCGGGCCTCTTCCTTCAAATGGACCCACTACCGTTGCTGTTGATCGGATGAACGGCTTGTTCTCAAATAGCCAACTCTGGTGTCCCTTTAACATATTAAGAGCCTCCCCCGCCTTTGATCAGCAAATGTACAATTCCTACCGCAAAGGCGGCGACTGTACCAAATACAATAACCGGTCCAGCCAGTTTAAACATTTTACCGCCAACACCGAGCACCATACCTTCACTCTGATGTTCAATCGCAGCGGATGCCATCGAATTCGCAAATCCCGTCACAGGCACTGCGGAACCCGCACCAGCCCATTGGGCAAACTTATCGTACACCCCCATGCTGGTCAGAATGACAGAAAGGAGTATCATAACCGCCACGGTAGGGTCTCCAGCTTTTTTCTCATCAAAGCCGCCCCAATGCACAAACATTTCCTGGATGGCTTGTCCAACCAAACAAATGGTCCCGCCAGCTATAAACGCACGAATGAAGTTTTTGAGTATGGGCCTCGGAGGTTCGACGCTTTGCGCCAATTCTTTATATTCCTGTTGTACCCGCGTTAAATTTTTCTTTATATTATTTGCCATGAACATCCTCCTCGATTTTCAGCTGACGTATAATTGGCGAATTGTTAACGAATCAGCAATGGTTTAACTTCATCAATAATCTTTTCTAACGCTTTTGAACATTGCTCGTACATCTGCTTTGTATTTTGTTCTTTGGTAGATAAGCCAAACATTTCGAGATCCGCTTCACACTTTTTCAATGTTGCAAGCAACGCGGCTTTTTTCTGGGGTTTCGGTACTTTGATCTGATCATCAAATAAATCAACGTATAGCTGGCCATAGGAATCCACCTGTCCAAGAAATACGTTATCAATCGAAACACCTAATTTCTCCAGTTCCGTATCCAGCCATTTCCTGTTTAGACCTATCGTGGCAAGTGGTTCGTCCATTATTTTTCCATCCATAATGACCGATTGAGGTTCTTGTTCTGGCCCGACATTTATTCCCAGGTGTTTAGGCGTTAACGGTTGATTTTCCTTGGTTAAAAGAACGCTAACGTTACCGCTTGACTCCATGATGGCGAATTCAACATCGGCAGCTTTGAACACATTCTTAGTTCGAAGCTGTTCCATAAGTTCATCCGTGGTAATCCTTTCTTTTTTTAGGTTATCCTCCATGATCTTGCCGTCCTTAATGAGCACTGTTGCTTTGCCGTCGAATAGGTCTCTTGCCGTTTTGCTTTTCAGCTGTAAAAATTCAATCCCTAAAGAAACAACGGTCCAAACCGTCATCGAAACCAAGCCCAGATACCAAGTGGACTCCAGATCCAACGAAACGTAAGCTGCAAGGTTGCCGATCGTGATTCCGGTGATATACTCAAACAATGAAAGCTCTGATACCTGTCGTTTACCCAATATCTTCGTTAGGACAAAAAGAACCCCCATAGACAATAACGTTCGCAAAGCAATTTCTACCCAATCCGGCATAATATCACCATTCCTTTCCAATCACATTTAATCGACAAAAGTTAATATGTCCCTATTCCATTATTTTCATACATTTCCATTTGAAAATTTTTCTAACGTATGCTTTTGTTGCGAGACGGAAATATTAATTTCGGTATTGGGAGAATGTAAGCATCTATTCCTATTACCCCTGAAACATTATCCTATCCTAAGGTAAAGGAGGTGACATTCCGTGACAGTTGCTTCTCAAGTGAAAACGTGCGTAGCATCTTTAAAAAGTGCTCAGGCGAGTCTGGAACAATTTGCTTTGGAAACACAAAATCAAGAAGCAAAATCGCTCTTTACGAATGCGGCCCAACAAACCCAACAAATCGTGCAGCAAGTAGAAAGCCGCGTACAACAGTTGGAAAATGAAGAGCCTCAATATAAGGGGTTTTAAGAAAAACAGACAAACCATGAATATTGAGGACATGGCTTGTCTGTTTTCATCGGTGAACAGATTAGAAAAGAGATCAAACCCTACTCAACTTGTAGGGTTTGATCTCTTTTCGCCACTATTCTTTTGTTTAGACAGCTAACCTTGGATAAACCTAAACACTGCCGCCCCCATCGCGACTGCTAAAGTTGACGGTATCCAAGTTCCCCCTCGGCCCAACGCACGCCCATGGCTACGGCCGCCAAATGATGAAGGTTGGAATTGAATGCCGATCTTTTTTCCCCATTCGCTTCCCTTGGGCGCTGTCCTATTGGAGTTGCCGAAATCATTGTAAGATTGTTGTATTCGATGGTCAGGAAGCTTTTACTGGAGGCATCAATATCGGGGATGAATATACCGGATTAAAGTCGAATGTCGGCTTTTGGCGCGACACCCATATTCGAATAGTGGGTTAACCTGCAAACGAACTGCAAGCAGTCTTCGACGCCCATTGGAATATCGCGCCTTACTTTGTGCCAGATGCAGACATTATTATGGCGATTAAAGCAGCTTTGGTTCGCGGTGTCCGAGTGCGCTTAGTTTCCCGCCACGTGGTATCGATCATCGTTGGAGCTGCAAGTCGGACCTACTATGGAGAACTTTTGGAAGCCGGGGTTCATATCTACCTCTACAATAAAGGCGTGTTGCATGCGAAGTTAATGATCATTGACGGAGAAATTGTCCTCAAATTTTGATTTAAGAAGCTACCGTCTGAATTATGAAGTGTGCGAAGTTGTGTACAGTTCTGAAGTAGCACGAAAACTGGCGGAACAATTCGAGCATGATCTTGCGGACTCCATTCCCTTACGGATGGAAGTCCCGCCTCAACGCACGCATTTGCAGCGGATTCTCGATCAAACGGCGTGCTTGCTTTCACCAATCATTTGATGAAAGAGGAAATGAAAAGTTGTTTCTTCAATTCTCAATTGAGTTCTTGCTAGGTTTTGTAGGATTGTCCATTGTCCATCATTACAAAGATGTTAGGGAAAAACCAATTTAGTCAAGTAACACCGTTTGACTTCATTTCAGCTATTTTTTAGGTGAAGTCGTTGGAAATACTCTATATGACATGCAACTGTCTACCCTATGCTGTATTCTTTATTCTTATGGAGGTCATTTATGTTAGCTATTAAGACGGCAGGCCAAAAGTCTTGGAAATAAGAAGTTGGATCGATGGAACCCTGTGCCTTAATTCCGATAGTAGCATAATTACCCAATAGTTGGATTTCGTGCCGAATCAACTTATAAAAATATGGAGACTTAGTCCCTGGGCATCCGTTGAGCTGCTAAAAAAATAAGAAGTATCAAACCCATATACCCAAATAGCGGATAAAGATAAGTAAGTAAGGAGGTGAAACCGGCTTGACTAATCAAAAAACTAGCAAGTAATATGCCAAGAACTAACCAACTTTTAGGAAGATTATATAGACTTTGGATTTGACGAGAAATTCCGAAAACATTGCCTATCAATGTGGTGAATATTTCTCCATAGATTACGAGCAAAAACAATACATGAAAAAACCGCCCGAAATCTCGAATAATCTCGGCCATCGGAATATCGTATTGAAGAATCTCGGGCATCTTTGAGCTCATTGCAAAATGGCTGACAAGAAGCATAAAACCAAGACCAATGCCTCCCCAAAACCCTCCCCATTTTAATGCGCTTTCGTCATCCACCTCACTCCCCAGAGGAACCATAACGGCTAGAATAAAAGCAAAATTCAATCCTGCATACACAAACGGACTCACGAACCACTTCAAATTGTACAGTTGTTGGTTCTGCCAACCGACTATATCAAAAATATTGTCTATTCTGACAACCTTTACGACAAGGAGAATAGTGAAAAAAAGCATCATGGGAACAACTAACGAGTTTACGAACATAATTCCGCTGATTTCCTTCGTCATCACCAGATAACATAAAACGATGCTGATGATAATACCCAGTTGATAGGGTAGACGGAGTTGTTCTTCGAAAATGGTACCGGTTCCTGAAAGCATCACGGCCGTTACCCCAAATAGAATAATTAAAGTCAAGGCATTTGCGACTTTGCCGAAAATCTTGCCAAACAGATAAACATTAAACTCCTGATATGAAAATGCTTTGATATGGTGAGCTAGAATCATCATTTTAGTGCCGATCCACACAAAAAGAAAGGTGCTGCATAAAATGCCTAATACCCCATAGGCTCCGTATACCGTGAAAAACTGCATAATCGACTGTCCTGAAGCAAATCCGGCTCCCACCACGGTTCCCGAATATGTTGCGGCGATTTGTATTATCATACTTGTATTTTTCTTCATATTTCCCCCATGTCCTGGTATAGTATAGAATCATTAAATTCTATGCTTAAAAAAAATGCTTATTCCAAAAGGAACTCGTTGTCAGCCGTTATGACGAGAATCGATAGTGGTCCGGTAGATCATCAATTAACAAACTTGAGTCTTTAACAATGACATGGTAAATATGCAGCTCATGAATCTGGGCATGATTTTTGGAATCGGTAAACTTATGGTTTTGGCCTTTATTTATCTACCGAGGATGAATCTGTGCAATCAACGCCCCGCTTGGCGATGCTCGAAGCCAGCAGATATAGCCCCACATAGATAGGAAACGAATATGTATGTTTCCAGTGAACGGGGTGGTATAAATCGGCCATTTGTGAGACCGGCTCGGCCACAAAAGCGGAAAATCCCCCAAATAGGAGAGCTTTGAACAACGGATGTATGCCAGACTTGTACTGGTGTAAGAACATAACCGTGACGGGAAGAAGTGAAAAATTCCATGGAAAATTGGCCGGCATGATCGGTATGACCTCCCAGTGATAATGCCAAAGTCCCATGGCAATCCCAAGCTGGTCCAGCCACGACGACACGATAATCATCATAAACCCGGATAGGAGAAACTGTCCCGTAGCTCTCTTATCCCGAAATCCGATCCAAAATAGCCAGGGGCATATCGATAAACCTACTCC
>NZ_JABMCB010000093.1 GCF_013359935.1 Paenibacillus xylanilyticus | reverse complement strand
TCTTGTGCCTTAAACTTCATAGTAGAGCGACCTCCTGATGGGCTTTTTGAGGCAATGACCTCGTGCGTAACCCCATCGTACCGAGGCGCTCGTTTTTATTCAAACTACAAATTATTCGTTTTACAGGAATTCTAACGGGAAACGATAGCATAATAAAACTAAGAAAGCAGCTGATCCATGTTGAACTGCACCCCAATTGTTGGACACCATCTAACCATTGGAGGTGCAGTTCAATTATGATCGGCTGCTTTCTGTTCAATTAGAGGGCGTTAATGAATCCATTAGATATGAGAGTTTCTACTAAATTGGAGTTAATTGGGAGGTCAAAAAAAGGATCAGGCTGTCTATATTGTTGTTCATTTTGTCCAAGCGATTCAACTTTCTTTGAATATATTAGTATAAAAGAAAGGGAGATGTGAACAAAAATGACTACTCAATTTTTGGATTCTCGTCTATCGTTAAATAATACGTACAGTTTTGGCACGGAGCCTTTAACGACAACCCCCACTTTATTTGGTGATATCGGACTTCAAACGGTTAATGCTATAGGGACCCCAAATGCAAGTGATGTTCGTGTACAACTTTGGGGAATGGTTGGTGTCTTTAGAAGTGAAGCAAACACAGTCGATATCTTTGTTGAAAGGGGAGGAACGGGTGTAATAGGTACAGGGGTTCTCATCTTCTCTTTAAATATTGAACTATCTGCTGGTCCAGGCCACAGAGACTTGACATTTGTTACTGGAGATTTCCCTCCATTAAGTGATGTCCTAACAGGTCAGATTCGCTATACAATGTATATATCAATTAATGATGAAACTCCTGTAACTCTCTCAGGTCCAGTAACTTTTATCGGTTCAGCAAGTGCAGGTACATCTTAAATATTGGGACAGTATTAGGATGTCATCCGTACGAACTTTAGTTTGAAAATGGCAATGTAATATAGAGTTGTGCCGTGCGTTAGTAGGATTGTGGATTAAACTAACGGGAAACTTTAGTTGAATAGCACCAGTCTAAAACCTCTTATTTGAAGCAAACTAGAATTAATTGCTCTTATAGGAGGTTTTATTGTGATCTTAAGTGAACTTTGGAATCATTATGAGGCGGATAAACGAATTCAAGGGTTTAGTCCAAATACATTGCGTGCGTATGCTTTGCAACTCAAGATGCTGTTTTCGGATCTGGGGGATGTAGATATTTCGGGGGTAACTTTAAATCTCCTAAAGGAATACTTAGCAAAGCAATCAGATCGTTTAAAGCCAAGCAGCCTTGGGCACCGTATCCGCTTTGTACGTTCCTTATTTAAATTTGCGAAGAAACTTATCTATCTAGTAATCCTTCCATTAAACTGCTCGGCCATTGTAAACGGAAAAGGGGCAAAGCAAAGAGAAGTTTACTTCACCACGGAGTGCAAAGTATGGTTGAAGAAGTATTTAGACAGTCGCGAGGACTCGTGTAAAGCCCTGTTTGTAACAGATAACAGTCCAGTGAAACGAATGACTATACCAACACTTAGATGGGCATTAAAGCGCTTAGCATCTCGTGGGGCGATTGCCGCAAACGTGTATCCTCATCGTTTTCGCCATACCTATGCATGTCAGTTGCTTGACAATGGAGCACCATTAGAATTTATTCAAGGCATGTTAGGTCATGAAAAAGCATCAACTACACAAATCTATGCCCAACTACGCGGTGAACGACGGAGAGAACTATATCGGCGATTTTTTTAGCTTTGTTAGCCAATAAATCCAATTCACTTAGGACGGCTTTTCTTTATTTCTAGTCTTACTGATATAATTATAATTCTATTTTTTCTTATTTTAATAAAAGTAGATCTGAATGATGAATATATCATGATCTAAATGGAAAGAATCTATTGTATGGGGCTAAGCAATGCGGAGGATGTTATGGTAAAAAAACAATTTTTAATGTTTTTGTAGTAATGATGATATCTGGAATGGTATGGTCTACAAATCTAATTGTTGATCAACTTGATGATCATTCCAATCAAATAATTCAGCAATAGAACCTAAAACGGATAAAAATGAATTCGATGTAAATCTTCGTATTTTATTAATCCAGTGTAAGATCCGGATCTTAGTTCATATTTAATGGTTGGATATATACAGAACATGGAACTTTTGAATAGGAGGAAAAGCAAACAATTTTCGACGAATCCGAAATAGCTCGCCAATTAAATCAAGTCAATGACAAGACTATACAATTAATTACTCCTATGTTCGGATCAATATATCTCAGGGGTGAAAACGAAGCGGAATAAGGTTAGAGAATAACATTTCTGGATTACGAATATGGTGCAGATCTCAAGGTCCCAACTCGTAAGTGAAAAGAACATGCTCCCATTAAGGGTAGCTATGTTAGCGGCTTTTTGTATCGGCTTCGTTGTTTTCGTGCAGAAAAATTCACAATGTAATTCCATCAAATAAGTTTAGATAAATGAAAATAATTTACTAAAGAGTTTAATATTTCATGAAGTGCCCTTCTAATAGATCCTAGCAGTATAGGAGGATTGCATTTTATTGTGAAGAGAGAATGAAGGTTAGCGATTACATAATGTGTTTCTAGGAATTTTTCTGGATAGTAGAACTACATTTTCAAATTAGTTTGTCTTGAATAAGATTTATTCTTTCATACAATGAGAATCAAAACTCTCAGTCTTATAACGCAATAAGAGACGCTTACTGATATAAACAGTTAATAAATTGTATATAAGAGTTAAAGTTAAACCAATAACAAAAGACCGCTCTCTTTAATTTGAGAAGCGGTCTTTTGTTATTGGTATCTAGGATTATCCGTGTTAGTTCGTCAACAATTCTATGCATAAATATACAAATGAGGATTTGCTGTTTTCTCAGTATTTGTGAAAAAGATGGAGATTCTATAACTTAGCGTTAAATTCCTCTCGGTAAATATGAAAAAAATCACTTGATTAATAAGGCAATATCGATCATTTCTCTCACTAATTATGACGACACACACTAATTGTGTTAACTTTACTTTAAAATGTCGGTAACTTGATAGTGTTCTGTCGGTGACTTTACTTTAAAATGTCGTTTTCCCTTGATAAATCAAGGTTTTTCAACAAAACCTCCATGAATCCAGAATGAGATTGGCTTTACATTATTATGTCGTTTTTACGAATCTGAAGAATCAGTAAAGCTGTAGTCTGTTCTGTGAATGGTGTGAAAGTAATAATTTGAGGGGAGGGGAGAAGGTGCTGCACGCTTTAATAGATAGAGTGGCATCTTCTCAACCTTAACTCGTATTACGTAAGTGATCTTCTATTTTAAATAGGGTTGTATTAAAACTACTATTTTACTAAAGGAGAATACATAATATGAAAAACTGGAAACGTATGATTTTGACCCTAACCATCTCGGTAGGTTTGCTTGCATCCGCAGTACCAGCGATGGCCGATCCACAACAAACTTCGGTAAAGGTAAATAATGAAACGGTCGAGTACACCGTGGGCACACCAATTAACGATAAAGGAACAACACTTGTGCCGCTACGCTCCACACTGGATGCAATGGACGTGAAGCTGACGACAGCGACAGATGATACGATTACAGTGGTGGTTAACGGCAAGACGATTACGCTGAAAAGCAAACTTACGCGTATTAATGGCGTGACTTACGCTCCGATCCGCATCGTCGGTGATGCCGCTGGTTATGAAGTGCGCTGGGATGCTGCTAAGCGCACAGTGTTGTTGGTTTCCAAAGGTGGCGAAACAGAAACCGTTCAAAGCGGTGGACGCGGCTTCATGTGGGAAGTCGAAAGCAATGGTAACACCGTATACCTGGTGGGATCGATGCATATTGCAGATGATAGCTTTTATCCATTGCGCAAAGAGTTTGAAGAGGCATTTGCCGAGGCGGACTATCTGGGTGTAGAGATCGATATCAGCAAAGCGGCAGACGAAGCACAACAGAAGATTGTTCTGGATCTGGGCACGTACCAGGATGGCACCACCCTGAAGGATCACATTTCCAGCGAGACGTATACTCAGGTGGGAGACATTCTGAAGAAGAATGGATTGGAAGCGAATGCCCTCGATACCTTCAAGCCTTGGGTCGTGGAGAGTACACTGGCTAGTCTGAAATCTATGAAAGCAGGTTATGATGCTTCTGCCGGAGTAGATCTGTACTTCATCCAGATGGCGATCGAGAGCAAAATTCCGGTCATCGAGTTGGAGTCCTATGAGTCCCAATTAGGAATGTTCAATAGCTTCTCGAAAGAGCTGCAAGAGAAAACGTTGCAAGCAACATTGGACAATTTCGATGTGTTGGATGACAGCGTAGATCAAATGGCCGAAATGTGGAAAACGGGAAATGACGAGCAACTGTTGGAGCTGACAAACAGCTTCTCCGATGATGAAGAATACAATAAAGCAATGTTGATCGACCGTAATGTCGGTATGGCTGACAAAATTGATGGTTACCTGAAAAACGGCAAAGGCGAAGAGTATTTCATCGTGGTTGGTGCAGCGCACTACCTTGGTGATAAAGGGATCGTGAAGTTGCTGGAGGAAAAGAGATATACAGTGAAAAGAAAATAAAAAAATCAAAACTCCCTAAATGGAAGTGGTTATTATCAATTATCCCCTCATGATAGACAGTGATAAAAGAGATCATGTTACAATGAATGAACTCAAGCACTGGATATCAGAGGGGATTTTTGTATGCTTGCAAAGAAAGGTCTGTGAATAGATGTTTTATGTACAACTGGATTGTGGAGAAGTATGGACCTAAGAGTGAGAGCCAAATCCTCATCTGTATTCAATTTCAAAGCTATTTCAAAGTGAGGGAGTTAAATGAATAAGTCAAAACTGGGAGATAAATTTTTTATTAAGAGTGGAATTTTGTTATGTATGCTGGTTTTGTACTTTCCATTGTGTATAGGGATATCTATGTTACTAATCCAAGTCATTAACAAGATAGATCCTGGCGCCTTTTATAGGTATGCTACTGAGAACAAATATAGTGAGGACGTCTTTTTCTCAATTGAAATTGATGCTAAAACAGGGGTAGGTGATACTATCACAGCGACTTTTGAGATTATGGAAAAAGAACTACCAGATAACGCTCAAGCAATATTTCATGAGCTTTTAAAAGATGAGCCTTTATTTCTTTCACAGCTCGAAGATAACAAGGCGTATATGAATTATTTAGTCGACAGTAGCTTAACCGTAGAAGAATTAACAGCATATATGAAGTCGATATCTAATTTAAGTAATGAGATATTGAATGGTAGCTTTTATTTTTCAGCGGTAATAATATTATTAATCTTGTACATCTTTTTACGATTTAGAATAGAATTATATTGGTTAGCGGGCACATTGTATGTTTTTTCAATCTTAGATGGTTTTACATCGGGTATCTTTTCAAGTGTTTTTTATAACCCTATGCGCTTGGCGAGTAAGATGATGGGTCAGGTATACACATTGGATCAATATAATATGTACATAGGTTTTCTACCCAAAATTAAGGAAGCATTTCTAACTTTTATTATTTTCGATACTATAGGACAGATTTATAGAGAGAAGTGGGAAAAGAGAAGATCAGAGAGGCTCACAGAGATTTATTATTCGCTCGGTCTTGTTTTAAATATGATGAGAGCTTTGAAAACAGCAAACAGAAACTTTCCCTTTATAAAGATAAGTAAAGTGAACATTGATTTACATTACCTATGCAAATACGCATCAAAAAACAGAAAGGACCTTGCCTTAAAAGAAGTGAGGGAGCTCACATTAATATTTTTACGTGAAATTGAATCTAGTTCCCTATTAGTAGAAGATGTCATTATATTTTTAGAAAAATTACAAACAGAGTTGAATGAGTCTGACAACTTTCGAAGTAACTTGATGTACCTGGGAAGTTCGAAATAGTACAGAATTAACTAATTATTGGTATGATCCAAATAATTTCATGGAATCAAGAAATTAATGTAACTATAGTTACTATTGAAGATAATGAGAAGGTTTGCTAAAAACGAATGAACATATTCTCGGTTCATTTGTTTTTAATTTGTCTCTGCGGCAAAAAAGATAGGAAAGGCTTATAATGACTCATAATTCCGAATTAAGCTAACGGGCAGGTTAGTTTGGTAATTTTATCGAATAATTCATTAAACTAGATTATAAGGAGATAAGCTTATGCAAGGGTATAACGTTCTTATGATATACAGTAAAAATATGGACCAGCTCCTAATGTGCAAACGTTTAAAGAATCCCTACAAAGGATTAAGTAATTTCGTTGGTGGCAAGATCGAGAATGGAGAAACAGGGATGGAAGCTGCTTACAGAGAACTCACAGAAGAAACTGGTATTCCAAAAGAGGATGTTACTTTGCACCATTTAATGGATTTTAAATACTACTTGCACCAGTGCTATGTTGAAGTCTATGTCGGCAAATTAAAAAGCGATGTCATGATCACAGGAGATGAAAATGAACTATACTGGAGTGATTTGAACCAAGATTTTTTTGACATGACCCTATTCGCAGGTGAAGGAAATATAGGGCATATGATTGAGCAAGTTAAGATAAGTAGTAGTATATTCCTAAATGACTAACACTTTCTGTTCAACTAACGGGAAACGATAGCACAATAAATAATAAGAAGGGCAGCTGGTCTTTGTGATCGGCTGCCTTGTTCAGCTAATGGGCAGTGTACTCAATAGATTGATGACTCTTGTATACATATGACCCTTCAGAACGTTGTAAAGATTGAAGGGAGGTTGGAAGTGAATAATGAGCGGATGTTGCAGCTAATGCAGAATAAAATGAAGCATATCCAGCAGTACTTGATTCGCTTGGGAGCCAGCAGGGCTGACGCCGAAGATATTATTCAGGACACGGTATATAAAGGGCTCCTTTATCTTGATTCGATCGTGCCAGAAAATTTCTCAGCCTGGCTATACCGGGTAGCGATTAATCAATATTATGATATGCTTCGCAAGCGAAAAAGAATTGAGTGGTTAGATCAAGAGCCAACCGTCGAAGGTAGTGAAATCCCGGAGCAAATCCTGTTGCGTAAGAAACGGAGAGAAGAGATCGAGCATGTGATGGATGCACTGAGTCCAATCTATAAGCAGTTGCTCATTTTGAAATATGAGCTTAATTTCAGTTATCGAGAAATCTCCGATCTGTTAGGTATGCGAGAGGAGATGGTAAAGACATATCTATTTCGGGCGCGCAAGCAATTTCAGAAAAAGTATGGAGGATTATACGATGAATGATGAAAAGTCAAACTTTGATGATGGTGCTGTGCTGTCGTTACTAGTTAGAAGGGCACGACGTCGAACGATTTTAAGAAACATTAGTATTTCGTTTGGAATTACGCTATTTATTCTTACCGGGGGGTGGTTTTTAAATTTACAATTGCAGTACAGAAGTTCAGATAATACGCTGCGTGACATTGAGATGCTGAAAGCAATCAGTGGTCCCAACCAGTATGTTTTAGGTTCTCAATTTGACTACGGCTTTCTTCATGGAACCCTTGACTATCGAACGTACAAACTTGTAGAGGGAGTACCGGTCATCTGGGGTGAGGAAACATACGAGTTTAGTTCATGGGGTAGTTTTTCTCGCCCACCCGGAGATTATTCTGACTTGCAACTTCCCGACCCGGTCATGAAAGAAAAGGGATTTAAGTATGAAAGACCCTTTAATCGATACAATGGTGAACGGGAGATGATGTTCTACCTTCCACTTGTGAAGTACGAGAACTATCTTAACGAGCTTCCACAGCTTAATGAGATGGATGAACAGAAGTTGGTTGAGTTGGGTATCTCCCTCGACACGAATTATACTGTAAAGCAAATTGAGTCTATGCTACCAAATGGAGTGCATCCAGTGTGGTATTGGGTAGATACTTATTCAACTTTAAAACCATATACTGAAGATCAGATGCCCGAGGGAACCATTCCAGAAAGGGCAAGTAGCGTCTATGGATTTGGAATTCATCCAAAAGATAATGATGTCTCTGAAAAGAATTTTATTGAGGAATTGGAAGACGGGATAAAAACCAATGGAAAATACCAACATGAGTTTGAGCGCATTTACGATTATTTGCGTAGAGACAAGGAGAAACCAGATACAAGTGACGTGCGAATATTAGGCGTCGTAGTAACAGGGACGGCTGACAG
>NZ_JABMCB010000092.1 GCF_013359935.1 Paenibacillus xylanilyticus | reverse complement strand
GCCTCGTTGCGTTTGTTTGCACGAACCATATGTAAGTATTTCCTTAGATAACAATTGATTGAATGTATGCAAATAAATGCATACACCATAGGTGTGGTTTAATTTGATGCCCTTTTTCAGGGCTGGAATGTGTAAGAGCGGGGTTATTTATGCTGTTGTTTTTTTGTTACTCGGGAAGGGCTTTACCTCTTCCGCATAAACGCTTCCATCAGCGTTTATAGTTAAAAAAATCTTTCGGCCTGCATGAATGGCCTTGTTGATCGCGCTTTGATATACGCCGAGATCTTTAGCTGTCTTGGTTTGCCCAAAGCGCATTGCATAATCTTTCAGGGTTATGCGTTGTT
>NZ_JABMCB010000091.1 GCF_013359935.1 Paenibacillus xylanilyticus | reverse complement strand
TTAACCATCTGTGCGGCGATGTTTTTCATAGATCCACCCCGTAAATCCAGTCTGTGTTTGTCAGGTCGAGTTTTGGTTTGCTGGCTGTCACGCCTGCCTGTTGCTTGTTACGGTTGATTTCGAGTTGGGTCCACTTATCGCGGAGTTTGGCCGGGCTCAGCACGTTACCGGACCAGAAGTTGTCCTGGCATGCCCAGCGGAACAGCACACACATGTCGCGGTGGTTACGTCCGTCACGTTCACGCATCAGGCGGATATCGTTAGCCCACCCAGCAAAATTCGGTTTTCTGGCTGATGGTGCGATAGTCTTCACCATGTCAAACATCCACTCTGCGGCGGTCAGGTCTTCTGCTGTCCCCCACTTGCTGCCGCTCTGAATTGCAGCATCCGGTTTCACCACAGAAAGGTCGTTTTCTGGCTGGTCAGAGGATTCGCCAGAATTCTCTGACGAATAATCTTTTCTTTTTTCTTTTGTAATAGTGTCTTTTGTGTCCCCCTGTTTTGAGGGATAGCAATCCCCCAATTTGAGGGATGTTTTATCCCTCGTTTTAGGGGATTTTCCCTCGTTTTGAGGGATGCACCATTCTGAGATGTTTTTATTTGGTCCAAACATGCCGCCTTGCTGCTTGATAATATTCATTCTGACGAGTTCTAACTTGGCTTCATTGCACCGTTTGACAGGTAACTTTGTAATCTCGCTAAGTTGAGAATCGGTGATTCTGTCCATTGGTTTATTCCACCCATAGGTTTTACGCAGAATGGCAAGCAGCACTTTAAACTGTCGCTTGGTCAGATCTGCGCCCGAATAAGCCTCAAGCAGCATATTTGATAGTCTGGCGTAACCATCATCGAGATCTGCCACATTACGCTCCTGTCCGGCAAAGTTACCTCTGCCGAAGTTGAGTATTTTTGCTGTATTTGTCATAATGACTCCTGTTGATAGATCCAGTAATGACCTCAGAACTCCATCTGGATTTGTTCAGAACGCTCGGTTGCCGCCGGGCGTTTTTTATTGGTGAGAATCGCAGCAACTTGTCGCGCCAATCGAGCCATGTCGTCGTCAACGACCCCCCATTCAAGAACAGCAAGCAGCATTGAGAACTTTGGAATCCAGTCCCTCTTCCACCTGCTGATCTGCGACTTATCAACGCCCACAGCTTCCGCT
>NZ_JABMCB010000004.1 GCF_013359935.1 Paenibacillus xylanilyticus | reverse complement strand
TGTTCAGTATGAATAAACTCCTGCTAAAAAACAGCCCTCAAACCCGCATTCCACCGCTGGCCTCATAAATAAAGTCATGCTAAAAAACCGTGTTTTCCTCCACTTTTGACTCAACTTTTTGTATCACAACTTTATTATAATCTGAATAATGTCTTGATAGAAAAACAGGGGAAAGGCTTGATGGATCTGGGTTTTCCCCCTTCTCCACTCTTCCTCTCCCCGATTTTATCACGTCTTTATTCGATTTTTAGCACAGGTTTATTATGAATAGCAGGTGTTTATTAGTTTTCTACA
>NZ_JABMCB010000090.1 GCF_013359935.1 Paenibacillus xylanilyticus | reverse complement strand
TAACCGCTAGATGAAGAGCAAGCGCATGGAGCGACAAAATGAATAAAGAACAATCTGCTGATGATCCCTCCGTGGATCTGATTCGTGTAAAAAATATGCTTAATAGCACCATTTCTATGAGTTACCCTGATGTTGTAATTGCATGTATAGAACATAAGGTGTCTCTGGAAGCATTCAGAGCAATTGAGGCAGCGTTGGTGAAGCACGATAATAATATGAAGGATTATTCCCTGGTGGTTGACTGATCACCATAACTGCTAATCATTCAAACTATTTAGTCTGTGACAGAGCCAACACGCAGTCTGTCACTGTCAGGAAAGTGGTAAAACTGCAACTCAATTACTGCAATGCCCTCGTAATTAAGTGAATTTACAATATCGTCCTGTTC
>NZ_JABMCB010000089.1 GCF_013359935.1 Paenibacillus xylanilyticus | reverse complement strand
GCCCCAGCCGGTTTTTTACCCCACTGTACGAAATTTTTATAGGGCCCATGCCCTCTTTAGGCTTCGTCCAGTCATTCACCTTCATTTTTATTGAAGGGCTTAAAAGGGCATTTCCGTCCGTCTGATGACGTGTGCCTGTGCAACAAAAAAAGCCATTCACTGATGGCCTTTAGGAAATCATCTTTTTGATTTGGAATCGCAATTCGGCAACACGTGTCACAAAACGGTCAGTCAAAGTGTCACCGCGCAGTTTTGAAGTGAACTCATGCCATAGCTGAAGCGCATATGTAGCAACCTGATAATCCTTTCTCTTGCTCTTGTCGTATCTGATGCTGTCCATGTACTCCCTGAGCGGACGATTGATTTTTACAGAGAACAACACCCATCCATCATAGTCAGGCGTCTTCAGCTGCTTGGCATACTCCTGTTCCAGCTCGTCAACATAATCCCTCAGCTTCATAGGTTATCACTCCTTTGCTTTGGATAGTCTTACATCATTACCAAACCCACCATCTTGGGTAACTGTCTTGATGTCATGGCACCTCTTGCATAATGCTTGCCAGTTGTTTGAATCCCAGAACAGAGAGTCATCACCTTTGTGTGGGATAATGTGGTCCACTACTGTTGCAGGCGTGCCCTGACCCTGAGCCTCGCACTCAACGCAGATAGGATGCTTACGCAAGTATCCTTCCCTGGCTTTGCGCCACTGGCCGTTATAACCACGCTGCGTAGATGTGCCGCGCCTTTGGTCTATCTCTCTTGCTCTTTGTTTCTTGTGAGCAGGACAGTACGCTTCACCTGAAAGCTCAGGGCAACCAGGATGATTGCACGGCCGTTTAAGTTTGATCGGCATCGGTTTCTGATCCGTCAATGAGTATGCACATGTTCTTAATAAACTTTCTAACAGTTGTTTCAATGTCCGGCACGCCTGAACTAAATACGATGTCCGATAACTCAAAATGGTATTGGCTTGTAAGATCTCCATTAGGCAATATCAACGTTGCTTCAACACGACACCCATTCAGCTTTACTTCTGCTCGCCCATCGTCAGCATGGAACGATGAATAGTTATTCTGAACAGAGTGAATCAGTAGCGGCAACTTATCCTGAACCAGCGCAACCCCTGGTTCTAATACTTTTGTCGGTATGACTGCCCCTGCACACCTGTGGCATCTTTGGCCATCCAGCTCATTGCTTTTGAAACTCTTCATCTTCCACCCGCATTCGATACAGGAGTAGACGTGCTTAAACCCTCTCATACCCATTCATCCTTTCTTGCATGCTGGCATCATACAAACTTGTTTACTGCCTGCCCATGATCCCCAGACACAACCTCTGCATTGTTCAGGCTGTAGCTTGGATACGATAGGTACGGCTGGTATCTTCCCTATGCCTTTGTTGACCACGGTTAATCCCCCAGATGATCCGCTTCAAGGTCGCAGAGCTCGTCCACGATAACTATCCGCGGGTTCAGTCCTTCAAGTGGGTTTACTCCTTCAGCCTGCTTCAAATACACCAGCGGAATGCCATAGGCGGAAGCGATCTTTTTCTGGAGCGCTTCTCTATCAAGCTTTTCGTTTTCCATGCTCATCCTTCTTCCTCAATGAGTTATTCATATCTATATATTTTGCATAACTG
>NZ_JABMCB010000088.1 GCF_013359935.1 Paenibacillus xylanilyticus | reverse complement strand
GTGTGCGACTTGTTTTGCTATAACTGGTTAATACCAGGAAAAGCAAGGACCTAATTTAATTAAGTCTAACTTTCTATCCGAGGACAGGAATGATGAAGCCAAGTTTTCTGAAACTGTCCCGTTGAGACTCCTACATGCGTTCTGTTCGGCAGGAACAAAAGGTATGAAGCTAGGTGAAGTCGGCAGAAGGAAGGCTGAAGCCGCCTACCAAGGAAGGTATGCCAACTGATATGCCGGATGGCTGAAAAATTGTCTATGGTGAGAATGTTCAATCGGGAACTGACTAAACTCCGAATTTACGAATCTAGATGCCTAACTCATGGAAACATGTTTACCAACAGATGTTGGGGCAAGTGGCGTTGAGTACAATTACATGTTAGGAAATACGCTATACCGAACAATGGCGGTATCAAGCTTGCAGGTTCAAAGGGGTCACCTAAGGATAATATGTATAGCTAGGATAGAAGGAACAAGGAAAACAAGGAACGTCGCAATGAGGACTGCCATCCAAGACGGTTGCTATAAGGTATCCACCGAAAAGCATTCATCCTTGTGAGAGTAAGGGCACGACTAATGAAGCTTCCGTAATCGAAGTGGAGGAACAGCCCTGAGTCTTTATAATAGTTTATCTATTTTCTAAAAGTGAACTGTATCGGTCCGGTATGAATGTGGGGACAATCTCTGACAGGGGGTTGCCACAATACAGGCTCTACGTTATTGGGATTACTACAACTTAACAGATACCTTCTCTGATTTATATGATCGAGCCAAACAAGGAAATACTTTTAATCGTCTTTATGAACTAATCACATCTAGAGAAAATATTCTCCTTGCTTATCGAACAATCAAATCAAATAAGGGATCAAAGACAGTTGGTACAGACGGTAAGACAATTGAGAACCTCAGAGTAATGACGGACAACGAGCTAGTAGATCTTGTAAAAACAAAACTAGATAAATACCAGCCAAAGAAAGTCAGACGAGTCTTCATCCCCAAAGCCAATGGTAAAAAGAGACCATTGGGGATTCCATGTATCATCGATCGATTGATACAACAATGCTTTAAACAAGTACTTGAACCAATCGCTGAGGCGCAGTTCTTTAAACACAGCTATGGATTTAGACCACTAAGATCTGCCCACAACGCATTGGCCAGAGTGCAGTTTCTGATTAATAATGGACAACTTCATTATATCGTTGACATTGATATAAAAGGATTCTTCGACAACATTAATCACGCGACCTTGTTAAAGCAAATATGGAATCTAGGGATTCAGGATCGCAAAGTCTTAAGCATCATCAACAGGATGCTAAAAGCTGAAATCGAAGGTGAAGGTGTTCCTGAAAAAGGAACACCACAGGGAGGTATTCTTTCCCCTCTGCTTTCCAATATCGCACTACATGACTTGGATGTATGGGTAGCCGGGCAATGGGAGAATTTCCAGACCAAGCACGCATATACAAAGAGGAATAAATATAGCGCTCTGAAAAAGTCCAAGCTTAAAGAAGGGTTTATCGTACGATACGCTGACGATTTCAAAATCCTTTGCCGAAATTGGGAAACAGCCCAAAAGTGGTTTCACGCAGTAAGACTGTATTTGAAAGACCGTCTAAACTTGGATATCTCCCCTGAAAAGTCGAAAATTTTGAATCTACGGAAGCAGAAATCTGAATTTCTAGGATTCACAATTAAAGCGACTTTGAAAGGAAAGAAGCAAGTTGCACATACTGGTGTGATTGATAAGAAGAAACAACAGATAAGGTTGCAGTACAAAAAACTTATTCAAAACATCAAACAATCACCAACGGCTGGCAACGCGCACAAATTCAATAGTTTTGTTCTCGGTGTTCATAATTACTTTAGAAAAGCGACACATGTATTCAAAGAGTTCTCACGACTTGCCTATGACCTGAAAAAGTTCACCTATAATCGTCTGAAACGATGTGGCATATACGATCATCCAAGTAATCCACCACCAACATACAGGAACTTTTATTCAACCACCTATCGAACGTTCCTAATCAATGGTGTTTATCTCTACCCGATAGTGGATGTAAGCACTTCTAACAACCTAAACTTCAGCCAAGAATTAACACCATATACGTTAGAAGGCCGGAATCGTATCAGCAAAAAACTGAGTGGAGATGTCCAAAAGGAAATCATTAAGTTAATGAAATCCAATAATCCCCAGCGCAGTGCTGAGTATCTGGATAATCGAATTAGCCGGTATAGTATGGCTATGGGCAAATGCGAGATCACAGGTGCATTCCTATACGCCGATGACGTACACTGTCATCATTATGTTCCGTCAAATTCTGGTGGTAACGATAAGTATAACAACTTACGTATTATCCATCGAGATGTCCATAAGCTAATTCATGCTGTGAACCATGAGACGATTATTGAACTCAAAAGCGTGCTGGACTTAACCAAAAGCATGCTTATCAAGGTTAACCAATACCGTAAATTGAGTAACTTGGGAATGATCGATTAAACTATTATCAAGATGGAACGCCGTGTGCGGTGAAAGTCGCATGCACGGTGTGGAGGTGGGGAAAAGGTAGCGACGTAGTCAAAGCCTTACCTATACCTAT
>NZ_JABMCB010000087.1 GCF_013359935.1 Paenibacillus xylanilyticus | reverse complement strand
CATCAGCAGGACGCACTGACCACCATGAAGGTGACGCTCTTAAAAATTAAGCCCTGAAGAAGGGCAGCATTCAAAGCAGAAGGCTTTGGGGTGTGTGATACGAAACGAAGCATTGGCCGTAAGTGCGATTCCGGATTAGCTGCCAATGTGCCAATCGCGGGGGGTTTTCGTTCAGGACTACAACTGCCACACACCACCAAAGCTAACTGACAGGAGAATCCAGATGGATGCACAAACACGCCGCCGCGAACGTCGCGCAGAGAAACAGGCTCAATGGAAAGCAGCAAATCCCCTGTTGGTTGGGGTAAGCGCAAAACCAGTTAACCGCCCTATTCTCTCGCTGAATCGCAAACCGAAATCACGAGTAGAAAGCGCACTAAATCCGATAGACCTTACAGTGCTGGCTGAATACCACAAACAGATTGAAAGCAACCTGCAACGTATTGAGCGCAAGAATCAGCGCACATGGTACAGCAAGCCTGGCGAACGCGGCATAACATGCAGTGGACGCCAGAAAATTAAGGGAAAATCGATTCCTCTTATCTAGTTACTTAGATATTGGCCTTGGCTTTATCTCAATATTATATGGATCATAGCTGGCAACTAATTCAGTCCAGTAAATATCCTCAATAGGGAATAATATATGCTTTCCATTCCATCGGGAAAAAGTTTTGTTCAACACACCAAGCTCAATCAACTCACTAATGTATGGGAATTGTTTTGATGTAACCACATACTTCCTGCCTTCATTAAGGGCTGCGCACAAAACCATAGATTGCTCTTCTGTAAGGTTTTGAATTACTGATCGCACTTTATCGTTTTGCATCTTAATGCGTTTTCTTAGCTTAAATCGCTTATATCTGGCGCTGGCAATAGCTGATAATCGATGCACATTAATTGCTAGCGAAAATGCAAGAGCAAAGACGAAAACATGCCACACATGAGGAATACCGATTCTCTCATTAACATATTCAGGCCAGTTATCTGGGCTTAAAAGCAGAAGTCCAACCCAGATAACGATCATATACATGGTTCTCTCCAGAGGTTCATTACTGAACACTCGTCCGAGAATAACGAGTGGATCCATTTCTATACTCATCAAACTGTAGGGGTTGTAATAGTTTATCCGATTTCTCGCTGTAGGGGTACACGAGAACCACCGAGCCTGATGTGGTTAAAAGACAGGCACAATCTTTACTACCGCAATCCACTATTTAAGGTGATATATGGAAGAAGAATTTGAAGAGTTCGAAGAGCATCCTCAGGATGTGATGGAACAATACCAGGACTATCCGTATGACTACGACTATTGATAAAAATCAATGGTGTGGACAATTCAAGCGATGCAATGGATGCAAGCTGCAATCGGAATGCATGGTTAAGCCTGAAGAAATGTTTCCTGTAATGGAAGATGGGAAATATGTCGATAAATGGGCAATACGAACGACGGCAATGATTGCCAGAGAACTTGGTAAACAGAACAACAAAGCTGCCTGATAGTGGCCTTTATTTTTGGCATAAATAACAGAATAAACACTGCACTGTGTATT
>NZ_JABMCB010000086.1 GCF_013359935.1 Paenibacillus xylanilyticus | reverse complement strand
GTTCCCTCCGAGACGGATCCCGAGTAGTGCGGGGCACGTGAAACCCCGTATGAATCCGGCAGGACCATCTGCCAAGGCTAAATACTTCCTAGCGACCGATAGTGAAGCAGTACCGTGAGGGAAAGGTGAAAAGCACCCCGGAAGGGGAGTGAAATAGAACCTGAAACCGTGTGCTTACAAGAAGTCAGAGCCCGTTTTAGGGGTGATGGCGTGCCTTTTGTAGAATGAACCGGCGAGTTACGTTCCCGTGCAAGGTTAAGGTGAAGAGCCGGAGCCGCAGCGAAAGCGAGTCTGAATAGGGCGACATAGTACGTGGACGTAGACCCGAAACCGGGTGATCTACCCCTGTCCAGGGTGAAGGTGCGGTAACACGCACTGGAGGCCCGAACCCACGCACGTTGAAAAGTGCGGGGATGAGGTGGGGGTAGCGGAGAAATTCCAATCGAACTCGGAGATAGCTGGTTCTCCCCGAAATAGCTTTAGGGCTAGCCTCGGAAAACAGAGTCGTGGAGGTAGAGCACTGATTGGGTGCGGGGCCCGCAAGGGTTACCAAGCTCAGTCAAACTCCGAATGCCATAGACTTACTTCCGGGAGTCAGACAGTGAGTGCTAAGATCCATTGTCAAAAGGGAAACAGCCCAGACCATCAGCTAAGGTCCCCAAGTGTGTGTTAAGTGGGAAAGGATGTGGAGTTGCACAGACAACCAGGATGTTGGCTTAGAAGCAGCCACCATTGAAAGAGTGCGTAATAGCTCACTGGTCGAGTGACTCTGCGCCGAAAATGTAACGGGGCTAAACACACCACCGAAGCTATGGCTTG
>NZ_JABMCB010000003.1 GCF_013359935.1 Paenibacillus xylanilyticus | reverse complement strand
TCGCCACGTCCTTCATCGGCTCCTAGCGCCTAGGCATCCTCCGTGTGCTCTTAGTAGCTTAACCAGTTGCTCCGGTTTCGACTGCTCACTTCTCTTGTTTTGCTTACGCAAAGCCAAAAGTCGCTCCCATTCGATACCATCACAATACAGTTTTCACTATTTATTAAACTTGTTTACACAAGTTCAGCTAGGATGATTGTTGATCGGTCACTTGAACCGAACAAGCATTCATCCCTAAAAGGAATGTTCTAATTCGCAATTTTCGTTTCGATATCTAGTTTTC
>NZ_JABMCB010000085.1 GCF_013359935.1 Paenibacillus xylanilyticus | reverse complement strand
CCCTCAAGATGAGATTTCCCAGTATGTAAGACCCCTTGAAGACGACGAGGTAGATAGGCTGGGGGTGGAAGTGCAGCAATGCATGGAGCTGACCAGTACTAATCGGTCGAGGGCTTATCCAATATGCAGGTTTTAATCGCAAATTTCGTTTCGGATCTAGTTTTCAGAGAATGATCTCTGAAATGAAAATTGGTACATCACGGAATGTGTGTATTATTTTCAGTTCCATATTTGATTTCAAGAAGCACTGCTTCGACAAAATCACGTTTGGTGGCGATAGCGGAGGGGTTCCACACGTACCCATCCCGAACACGACCGTTAAGCCCTCTAGCGCCGATGGTACTTGGACCGAAGGGTCCTGGGAGAGTAGGACGTTGCCAAGCAAAGAACCACTGCCGATGATAT
>NZ_JABMCB010000084.1 GCF_013359935.1 Paenibacillus xylanilyticus | reverse complement strand
TGCAAGCACCAAAGAAGGCGGCAGCGCCTTTACTCGTGACACAACAGACCTGAGAGCTATCATGCGTCAGGACATTAAAACATGGGACGCAGGCGCAGCGGTGTTTGGTCAGCTTGACGTTTCGGCAATCGTTTAAGGCGGGATAACCGCCTTTAATCTTTTCTGGGAGGGAAAAACAATGGCTAAAGCAGCAGCGAAAACGCAGAAATATCCCGTTTTAGAGGTGTTTCGAGATAAAGAAACCAAGAGGAAATACCCGGTTGGGTCCGTTTATGAGACAGACGACCAAGACCGCGCCGACTATCTCAGGGAGTTTGGATATCTCGGTAACCCTGAGACGGATGAACCAGATCCGGCCGTCAAAGCTGATACAGAAAAATCATCAGGTGATCCGGCAAAATCAGATGCTGATGAGCCCGATCCGGCTGCATCTGAAACTAAAACCAATGGCAAGGCGGATAAGGAATAGTCATGCTGGCGACCGTCAGCAGGCTAAAGAAGATGCTTTACATCCCGGACACAGATACCAGCCAGGACAATGAGTTAATGTTTGCCCTGGCTGCTGCGTCTGATGCCATTGAAGGTCACTGTAACCGCAAGTTTGGAAAAGGCTCATACACGGAGCGCCGCAGCGGAACGAATTCCAAGCATCTGGCACTGCGGAATTTTCCGATTCATGAAGTCACGGAAATAACGGGTCCGTATGGTCCGGTTGTGGGGTACACAGAATTGGAGGATGGCATACTGTTCCGGCAAGAAGGATGGCCGAAAGGAGAATATAACCTTTTGACCTCCTATATTGGCGGCTACGACCTTCCAAGTGACGACTCTACCGCTAACCCTCCCACACTCCCAAACACGCTTGAAATGGCCTGTCTGATGCTTGCTAAGATGATGCATACCGGGCAGTGGGGTAAGTTATCGGAACGGATTGACGGGGAATACACCGCTACGTTCCAAACAGCGGAGCGGGAAACGGACTTGCCTCCAGCTATTCAGGCGCTGTGTGACCGTCATGTTTGGAGGTTGGGATGATGTACAGGGATGTGGTTAAAATCATGCGCCAGGCTGACGACAGTGACCCGTGGGCAGGTGGATCGGCAGGAAGCATGCCGGAAACGTACCGAGCAAGGGTGACATTCGCAACTCAACGCGTCATAGGGGAGAACGGGCAGGAGGTAACCAGTTCTGTCCATATTCGCATGCCTGGAAAGGTTCCAGTGGGATATGGGGATGAAGTGACTTTCAAGGAGCCGAACGGCAACGAGAAAACCAAGAAAATCATCTCCTACAAGGTTCCACGTAATCTTGAAGGCGAGTTTATGATGACGGTGATTCACCTATGAGTATGGAAATCAATGCGAGCGCGTTTCTGAAGCAGCTGGATTTGCTGAATGAACGTGCGGTGGCAGCGGCTGAACGTGGCGTGAAAAAGGCAGCTGAGGAATTAGGGAATGAGTCGG
>NZ_JABMCB010000083.1 GCF_013359935.1 Paenibacillus xylanilyticus | reverse complement strand
TTTTCGATGGACAAACATACTCAGGTGGTGCTGGCAAACTTCAAAATCCAGAGTTATGACGATATCATTGCGGATCTGGAACGGTCTAAGAGAATCGCTAATGACTTGTTCTCGGGCGGGAAGATCCGAACCGATGTGTTTGAGACATTCGCCAAGCAGGCCGTGATTGACATCAACAACTCCAAGACCCAGATAATTTATGATCAGCGGGGGATTGTGCTGCAAAGCCAAACAGACACACGCAACCAGGTCATATTAACGTCTGACGGACTCATGCTGACCACAGACCGGGGAATCACTGCAAGGGTCGCCATCACAGCGCAGGGCATTGTGGCGGAGGCTATACGGGGTGTTCTCGGGGATTTCGTTTCTATGGTCATCGGCAGCGGGAACCTGGTCACCAAGATCAATACACAGGGCATCAGCTCCGGCCATGCGAATTACAACGAAGCGCCGTTCCGGGTGGACATGCAGGGCAACGTGGTCGCCAGATCCATTAAACTGACCGGGGAAATTGATAATTCCACCATGCTCAGTTCTTTAATCCAGGCGTCACGGATTGTCGGTAATGAGATCGAGGGCGGAACGATCACAGGGGCCTTGATCCGAACGGCAGCCAGTGGGCGGCGCATTGAGCAGGACATAAACGGTTTTCGAACATACGATTCTAACAATAGGAACCGTATCCGAATTACCACAGGATCAAACGATGAAATTGCGGCTATCTCGTTCTTTGGTTCGGGCGGAGTTGTTGCGGGGGAGATTAATTCATATCAAAACTCGGGGCAGCTGACTATCTTTAGTAATGACCTGTTTCTTGGATCAAACAACACTGGTAACCCAATTAGGCTGCAGGGGTCGCCAATTTTCGCTGGTCCTGCTGAATTTCGTAGCACAGTCACTGGATTAAACCTTAGCATTGGAAACATATCCGGGCTTCGGGCAGAATTAGATTCGATATGGAGTTCATTGAGCGGAAAAGCGCCAATTGGACATACTCACTCTGTTACTTTGCCAACACATAATCATGGTTTGGCGGGTGCATCAAATTGGGGAGGAACCTTCACAACTTCATCAGCGTAATGGTATTATAGGAAAAATGAACCATATACCATTTAGCGGAGGATATATCTATGAAAAAAGTAGCGTACGTAATCGGTGGAGTATTGATTGGGTTTGTTCTTTCGACATCAGCCGGGGCGTTTGCTGAGACAGTCAAGTCAATGGTAGGAAAAAAAGTGACCGGGGAATACTCGGTAATCGTGGATGGAAAAGCGTTATCTGACAAAGGGGCAATTATTGACGGAAAAGCGAATGTCCCAGTACGGGCTATATCGGAAGCGTTAGGAGCTGATATAAAAGTGAGCGGTAAAACCATAACGGTAACAACAGATGAGACTGAGAGTGTTGGCAACAATGCCACAACATCTACGGCATCTGAAAACAAATATTCTGGACGTTCAAAGGCGAGTCTTGAAGAAACTCTGTCAATTTTGAAGGACCGTATGCTTGCTCCAAATTTAAAAGAGCGTGAGGAGGTGGCTGCGGAAGTTGAACGTTTGAAATCTGTAGGGGCTGATGAAGCCTTGATTAAAGAGCGTGAGGCTCAACTTGCTGGATACGATGAAAGAATAGCTTCGACCAAAGCAGATATTTCTTTAGCTGAAGCTGCACTGGCTGAATTGAAATAGAATACTGAGAATTAGTACGAGTCCGTAAAACTACGGGCTCTTTTTTATGCTCAAGAGAGGAAGTGGCGATTGTGATAAAGAAATTACTGATAAGGTGGATATTCGGAAAGAACGTCACAATATTCGCTGAACCGTCGGACCAACCTAGACTTTGGACGG
>NZ_JABMCB010000082.1 GCF_013359935.1 Paenibacillus xylanilyticus | reverse complement strand
GTACGGGCACCATCACCTGGCTAGAGGCTTTTCTTGGCAGTGTGAGATCATGACCTTCGCTACTGTAATTTTCACTCCCCATCACAGCTCAGCCTTAGGATGTGCGGATTTGCCTACACATCAGCCTCACTGCTTGGACAGACATCCATCAGTCTGCGTCACTACCCTACTGCGTCCCCCCATTGCTCATAACGGCTTACGGTGGTACAGGAATTTCGACCTGTTGTCCTTCGACTACG
>NZ_JABMCB010000081.1 GCF_013359935.1 Paenibacillus xylanilyticus | reverse complement strand
GTACGGGCACCATCACCTGGCTAGAGGCTTTTCTTGGCAGTGTGAGATCATGACCTTCGCTACTGTAATTTTCACTCCCCATCACAGCTCAGCCTTACGATGTGCGGATTTGCCTACACATCAGCCTCACTGCTTGGACAGACATCCATCAGTCTGCGTCACTACCCTACTGCGTCCCCCCATTGCTCATAACGGCTTACGGTGGTACAGGAATTTCGACCTGTTGTCCTTCGACTACG
>NZ_JABMCB010000002.1 GCF_013359935.1 Paenibacillus xylanilyticus | reverse complement strand
GCGTCACTACCCTACTGCGTCCCCCCATTGCTCATAACGGCTTACGGTGGTACAGGAATTTCGACCTGTTGTCCTTCGACTACGCCTTTCGGCCTCGCCTTAGGTCCCGACTTACCCTGAGCGGACGAGCCTTCCTCAGGAACCCTTAGGCTTTCGGCGGATCAGATTCTCACTGATCTTTTCGTTACTCATACCGGCATTCTCACTTGTATAATGTCCAGCGCTCCTTACGGTACACCTTCAACCCTTATACAACGCTCCCCTACCCCTG
>NZ_JABMCB010000080.1 GCF_013359935.1 Paenibacillus xylanilyticus | reverse complement strand
GCATATACCCATTGCTCACGAAAAAAAATGTCCTTGTCGATATAGGGATGAATCGCTTGGTGTACCTCATCTACTGCGAAAACTTGACCTTTCTCTCCCATATTGCAGTCGCGGCACGATGGAACTAAATTAATAGGCATCACCGAAAATTCAGGATAATGTGCAATAGGAAGAAAATGATCTATATTTTTTGTCTGTCCTATATCACCACAAAATGGACATTTTTCACCTGATGAAACAAGCATGTCATCGTAATATGTTCTAGCGGGTTTGTTTTTATCTCGGAGATTATTTTCATAAAGCTTTTCTAATTTAACCTTTGTCAGGTTACCAACTACTAAGGTTGTAGGCTCAAGAGGGTGTGTCCTGTCGTAGGTAAATAACTGACCTGTCGAGCTTAATATTCTATATTGTTGTTCTTTCTGCAAAAAAGTGGGGAAGTGAGTAATGAAATTATTTCTAACATTTATCTGCATCATACCTTCCGAGCATTTATTAAGCATTTCGCTATAAGTTCTCGCTGGAAGAGGTAGTTTTTTCATTGTACTTTACCTTCATCTCTGTTCATTATCATCGCTTTTAAAACGGTTCGACCTTCTAATCCTATCTGACCATTATAATTTTTTAGAATGGTTTCATAAGAAAGCTCTGAATCAACGGACTGCGATAATAAGTGGTGGTATCCAGAATTTGTCACTTCAAGTAAAAACACCTCACGAGTTAAAACACCTAAGTTCTCACCGAATGTCTCAATATCCGGACGGATAATATTTATTGCTTCTCTTGACCGTAGGACTTTCCACATGCAGGATTTTGGAACCTCTTGCAGTACTACTGGGGAATGAGTTGCAATTATTGCTACACCATTGCGTGCATCGAGTAAGTCGCTTAATGTTCGTAAAAAAGCAGAGAGCAAAGGTGGATGCAGATGAACCTCTGGTTCATCGAATAAAACTAATGACTTTTCGCCAACGACATCTACTAATCTTGTGATAGTAAATAAAACAATTGCATGTCCAGAGCTCATTCGAAGCAGATATTTCTGGATATTGTCATAAAACAATTTAGTGAATTTATCATCGTCCACTTGAATCTGTGGTTCATTACGTCTTAACTCTTCATATTTAGAAATGAGGCTGATGAGTTCCATATTTGAAAAGTTTTCATCACTACTTAGTTTTTTGATAGCTTCAAGCCAGAGTTGTCTTTTTCTATCTACTCTCATACAACCAATAAATGCTGAAATGAATTCTAAGCGGAGATCGCCTAGTGATTTTAAACTATTGCTGGCAGCATTCTTGAGTCCAATATAAAAGTATTGTGTACCTTTTGCTGGGTCAGGTTGTTCTTTAGGAGGAGTAAAAGGATCAAATGCACTAAACGAAACTGAAACAAGCGATCGAAAATATCCCTTTGGGATTCTTGACTCGATAAGTCTATTATTTTCAGAGAAAAAATATTCATTGTTTTCTGGGTTGGTGATTGCACCAATCATTCCATTCAAAATTGTTGTTTTACCACACCCATTCCGCCCGATAAAAGCATGAATGTTCGTGCTGGGCATAGAATTAACCGTCACCTCAAAAGGTATAGTTAAATCACTGAATCCGGGAGCACTTTTTCTATTAAATGAAAAGTGGAAATCTGACAATTCTGGCAAACCATTTAACACACGTGCG
>NZ_JABMCB010000079.1 GCF_013359935.1 Paenibacillus xylanilyticus | reverse complement strand
TTGTGTATGAACGCTCGAAAAAACATGGGCTGTTCCGGGTGATCCCCATTAAAGGGGCATCCGTCTACGGAAAGCCGGTGGCCAGCATGCCACGTAAGCGAAACAAAAACGGGGTTTACCTTACCGAAATCGGTACGGATACCGCGAAAGAGCAGATTTATAACCGCTTCACACTGACGCCGGAAGGGGATGAACCGCTTCCCGGTGCCGTTCACTTCCCGAATAACCCGGATATTTTTGATCTGACCGAAGCGCAGCAGCTGACTGCTGAAGAGCAGGTCGAAAAATGGGTGGATGGCAGGAAAAAAATACTGTGGGACAGCAAAAAGCGACGCAATGAGGCACTCGACTGCTTCGTTTATGCGCTGGCGGCGCTGCGCATCAGTATTTCCCGCTGGCAGCTGGATCTCAGTGCGCTGCTGGCGAGCCTGCAGGAAGAGGATGGTGCAGCAACCAACAAGAAAACACTGGCAGATTACGCCCGTGCCTTATCCGGAGAGGATGAATGACGCGACAGGAAGAACTTGCCGCTGCCCGTGCGGCACTGCATGACCTGATGACAGGTAAACGGGTGGCAACAGTACAGAAAGACGGACGAAGGGTGGAGTTTACGGCCACTTCCGTGTCTGACCTGAAAAAATATATTGCAGAGCTGGAAGTGCAGACCGGCATGACACAGCGACGCAGGGGACCTGCAGGATTTTATGTATGAAAACGCCCACCATTCCCACCCTTCTGGGGCCGGACGGCATGACATCGCTGCGCGAATATGCCGGTTATCACGGCGGTGGCAGCGGATTTGGAGGGCAG
>NZ_JABMCB010000078.1 GCF_013359935.1 Paenibacillus xylanilyticus | reverse complement strand
GTTTTATTGATGGCCTCATCCACACGCAGCAGCGTCTGTTCATCGTCGTGGCGGCCCATAATAATCTGCCGGTCAATCAGCCAGCTTTCCTCACCCGGCCCCCATCCCCATACGCGCATTTCGTAGCGGTCCAGCTGGGAGTCGATACCGGCGGTCAGGTAAGCCACACGGTCAGGAACGGGCGCTGAATAATGCTCTTTCCGCTCTGCCATCACTTCAGCATCCGGACGTTCGCCAATTTTCGCCTCCCACGTCTCACCGAGCGTGGTGTTTACGAAGGTTTTACGTTTTCCCGTATCCCCTTTCGTTTTCATCCAGTCTTTGACAATCTGCACCCAGGTGGTGAACGGGCTGTACGCTGTCCAGATGTGAAAGGTCACACTGTCAGGTGGCTCAATCTCTTCACCGGATGACGAAAACCAGAGAATGCCATCACGGGTCCAGATCCCGGTCTTTTCGCAGATATAACGGGCATCAGTAAAGTCCAGCTCCTGCTGGCGGATGACGCAGGCATTATGCTCGCAGAGATAAAACACGCTGGAGGGGTCATCCGGCGTCCATTTGAGGCCAAACGGCGTCTCTTTGTCGCCAAATTTAAGATACTGCTCCTCCCCGCAATGCGGGCAGGCAACATGAAAACGCATAAAATGCGGGGATTCACTGGCTGCACGCTCAATCTGACAGGTGCCTCTCACTTTTGGCGTGGAGCCACGGATGGACTTTGGCC
>NZ_JABMCB010000077.1 GCF_013359935.1 Paenibacillus xylanilyticus | reverse complement strand
GTCCCAGTGTGGCCGATCACCCTCTCAGGTCGGCTACGCATCGTCGCCTTGGTGAGCCGTTACCTCACCAACTAGCTAATGCGCCGCAGGCCCATCCTCAAGTGACAGATTGCTCCGTCTTTCCAGCTCCCTTCAGGCGAAAGAAGCAAGTATTCGGTATTAGCTACCGTTTCCGGTAGTTGTCCCAAGCTTGAGGGCAGGTTGCCTACGTGTTACTCACCCGTCCGCCGCTAAGTATCAAGGAAGCAAGCTCCCTATCAACTCCGCTCGACTTGCATGTATTAGGCATGCCGCCAGCGTTCGTCCTGAGCCAGGATCAAACTCTCCAATAAAGTATTGAAAAGAGCGATTAGCTCATTTTGAATCTGACGAGATTAAAAATCTCAATTGTGCT
>NZ_JABMCB010000076.1 GCF_013359935.1 Paenibacillus xylanilyticus | reverse complement strand
GGTAAAGACGTGCATTACGTTTTCATGGATACAGGTTGTGAACATCCAATGACATATCGGTTTGTCAGGGAAGTTGTGAAGTTCTGGGATATACCGCTCACCGTATTGCAGGTTGATATCAACCCGGAGCTTGGACAGCCAAATGGTTATACGGTATGGGAACCAAAGGATATTCAGACGCGAATGCCTGTTCTGAAGCCATTTATCGATATGGTAAAGAAATATGGCACTCCATACGTCGGCGGCGCGTTCTGCACTGACAGATTAAAACTCGTTCCCTTCACCAAATACTGTGATGACCATTTCGGGCGAGGGAATTACACCACGTGGATTGGCATCAGAGC
>NZ_JABMCB010000075.1 GCF_013359935.1 Paenibacillus xylanilyticus | reverse complement strand
GCTGAATGCCAACCTGAAAACGTACAGCGTGACGCTTTCTGTCCCCCGTGAGGAGGCCACGGTACTGGAGTCGTTTCTGGAAGAGCACGGGGGCTGGAAATCCTTTCTGTGGACGCCGCCTTATGAGTGGCGGCAGATAAAGGTGACCTGCGCAAAATGGTCGTCGCGGGTCAGTATGCTGCGTGTTGAGTTCAGCGCAGAGTTTGAACAGGTGGTGAACTGATGCAGGATATCCGGCAGGAAACACTGAATGAATGCACCCGTGCGGAGCAGTCGGCCAGCGTGGTGCTCTGGGAAATCGACCTGACAGAGGTCGGTGGAGAACGTTATTTTTTCTGTAATGAGCAGAACGAAAAAGGTGAGCCGGTCACCTGGCAGGGGCGACAGTATCAGCCGTATCCCATTCAGGGGAGCGGTTTTGAACTGAATGGCAAAGGCACCAGTACGCGCCCCACGCTGACGGTTTCTAACCTGTACGGTATGGTCACCGGGATGGCGGAAGATATGCAGAGTCTGGTCGGCGGAACGGTGGTCCGGCGTAAGGTTTACGCCCGTTTTCTGGATGCGGTGAACTTCGTCAACGGAAACAGTTACGCCGATCCGGAGCAGGAGGTGATCAGCCGCTGGCGCATTGAGCAGTGCAGCGAACTGAGCGCGGTGAGTGCCTCCTTTGTACTGTCCACGCCGACGGAAACGGATGGCGCTGTTTTTCCGGGACGTATCATGCTGGCCAACACCTGCACCTGGACCTATCGCGGTGACGAGTGCGGTTATAGCGGTCCGGCTGTCGCGGATGAATATGACCAGCCAACGTCCGATATCACGAAGGATAAATGCAGCAAATGCCTGAGCGGTTGTAAGTTCCGCAATAACGTCGGCAACTTTGGCGGCTTCCTTTCCATTAACAAACTTTCGCAGTAAATCCCATGACACAGACAGAATCAGCGATTCTGGCGCACGCCCGGCGATGTGCGCCAGCGGAGTCGTGCGGCTTCGTGGTAAGCACGCCGGAGGGGGAAAGATATTTCCCCTGCGTGAATATCTCCGGTGAGCCGGAGGCGTATTTCCGTATGTCGCCGGAAGACTGGCTGCAGGCAGAAATGCAGGGTGAGATTGTGGCGCTGGTCCACAGCCACCCCGGTGGTCTGCCCTGGCTGAGTGAGGCCGACCGGCGGCTGCAGGTGCAGAGTGATTTGCCGTGGTGGCTGGTCTGCCGGGGGACGATTCATAAGTTCCGCTGTGTGCCGCATCTCACCGGGCGGCGCTTTGAGCACGGTGTGACGGACTGTTACACACTGTTCCGGGATGCTTATCATCTGGCGGGGATTGAGATGCCGGACTTTCATCGTGAGGATGACTGGTGGCGTAACGGCCAGAATCTCTATCTGGATAATCTGGAGGCGACGGGGCTGTATCAGGTGCCGTTGTCAGCGGCACAGCCGGGCGATGTGCTGCTGTGCTGTTTTGGTTCATCAGTGCCGAATCACGCCGCAATTTACTGCGGCGACGGCGAGCTGCTGCACCATATTCCTGAACAACTGAGCAAACGAGAGAGGTACACCGACAAATGGCAGCGACGCACACACTCCCTCTGGCGTCACCGGGCATGGCGCGCATCTGCCTTTACGGGGATTTACAACGATTTGGTCGCCGCATCGACCTTCGTGTGAAAACGGGGGCTGAAGCCATCCGGGCACTGGCCACACAGCTCCCGGCGTTTCGTCAGAAACTGAGCGACGGCTGGTATCAGGTACGGATTGCCGGGCGGGACGTCAGCACGTCCGGGTTAACGGCGCAGTTACATGAGACTCTGCCTGATGGCGCTGTAATTCATATTGTTCCCAGAGTCGCCGGGGCCAAGTCAGGTGGCGTATTCCAGATTGTCCTGGGGGCTGCCGCCATTGCCGGATCATTCTTTACCGCCGGAGCCACCCTTGCAGCATGGGGGGCAGCCATTGGGGCCGGTGGTATGACCGGCATCCTGTTTTCTCTCGGTGCCAGTATGGTGCTCGGTGGTGTGGCGCAGATGCTGGCACCGAAAGCCAGAACTCCCCGTATACAGACAACGGATAACGGTAAGCAGAACACCTATTTCTCCTCACTGGATAACATGGTTGCCCAGGGCAATGTTCTGCCTGTTCTGTACGGGGAAATGCGCGTGGGGTCACGCGTGGTTTCTCAGGAGATCAGCACGGCAGACGAAGGGGACGGTGGTCAGGTTGTGGTGATTGGTCGCTGATGCAAAATGTTTTATGTGAAACCGCCTGCGGGCGGTTTTGTCATTTATGGAGCGTGAGGAATGGGTAAAGGAAGCAGTAAGGGGCATACCCCGCGCGAAGCGAAGGACAACCTGAAGTCCACGCAGTTGCTGAGTGTGATCGATGCCATCAGCGAAGGGCCGATTGAAGGTCCGGTGGATGGCTTAAAAAGCGTGCTGCTGAACAGTACGCCGGTGCTGGACACTGAGGGGAATACCAACATATCCGGTGTCACGGTGGTGTTCCGGGCTGGTGAGCAGGAGCAGACTCCGCCGGAGGGATTTGAATCCTCCGGCTCCGAGACGGTGCTGGGTACGGAAGTGAAATATGACACGCCGATCACCCGCACCATTACGTCTGCAAACATCGACCGTCTGCGCTTTACCTTCGGTGTACAGGCACTGGTGGAAACCACCTCAAAGGGTGACAGGAATCCGTCGGAAGTCCGCCTGCTGGTTCAGATACAACGTAACGGTGGCTGGGTGACGGAAAAAGACATCACCATTAAGGGCAAAACCACCTCGCAGTATCTGGCCTCGGTGGTGATGGGTAACCTGCCGCCGCGCCCGTTTAATATCCGGATGCGCAGGATGACGCCGGACAGCACCACAGACCAGCTGCAGAACAAAACGCTCTGGTCGTCATACACTGAAATCATCGATGTGAAACAGTGCTACCCGAACACGGCACTGGTCGGCGTGCAGGTGGACTCGGAGCAGTTCGGCAGCCAGCAGGTGAGCCGTAATTATCATCTGCGCGGGCGTATTCTGCAGGTGCCGTCGAACTATAACCCGCAGACGCGGCAATACAGCGGTATCTGGGACGGAACGTTTAAACCGGCATACAGCAACAACATGGCCTGGTGTCTGTGGGATATGCTGACCCATCCGCGCTACGGCATGGGGAAACGTCTTGGTGCGGCGGATGTGGATAAATGGGCGCTGTATGTCATCGGCCAGTACTGCGACCAGTCAGTGCCGGACGGCTTTGGCGGCACGGAGCCGCGCATCACCTGTAATGCGTACCTGACCACACAGCGTAAGGCGTGGGATGTGCTCAGCGATTTCTGCTCGGCGATGCGCTGTATGCCGGTATGGAACGGGCAGACGCTGACGTTCGTGCAGGACCGACCGTCGGATAAGACGTGGACCTATAACCGCAGTAATGTGGTGATGCCGGATGATGGCGCGCCGTTCCGCTACAGCTTCAGCGCCCTGAAGGACCGCCATAATGCCGTTGAGGTGAACTGGATTGACCCGAACAACGGCTGGGAGACGGCGACAGAGCTTGTTGAAGATACGCAGGCCATTGCCCGTTACGGTCGTAATGTTACGAAGATGGATGCCTTTGGCTGTACCAGCCGGGGGCAGGCACACCGCGCCGGGCTGTGGCTGATTAAAACAGAACTGCTGGAAACGCAGACCGTGGATTTCAGCGTCGGCGCAGAAGGGCTTCGCCATGTACCGGGCGATGTTATTGAAATCTGCGATGATGACTATGCCGGTATCAGCACCGGTGGTCGTGTGCTGGCGGTGAACAGCCAGACCCGGACGCTGACGCTCGACCGTGAAATCACGCTGCCATCCTCCGGTACCGCGCTGATAAGCCTGGTTGACGGAAGTGGCAATCCGGTCAGCGTGGAGGTTCAGTCCGTCACCGACGGCGTGAAGGTAAAAG
>NZ_JABMCB010000074.1 GCF_013359935.1 Paenibacillus xylanilyticus | reverse complement strand
TGCAAGCACCAAAGAAGGCGGCAGCGCCTTTACTCGTGACACAACAGACCTGAGAGCTATCATGCGTCAGGACATTAAAACATGGGACGCAGGCGCAGCGGTGTTTGGTCAGCTTGACGTTTCGGCAATCGTTTAAGGCGGTATAACCGCCTTTTAATCTTTTCTGGGAGGGAAAAACAATGGCTAAAGCAGCAGCGAAAACACAGAAATATCCCGTTTTAGAGGTTTTCCGAGATAAAGAAACCAAGAGGAAATACCCGGTTGGGTCCGTTTATGAGACAGACGACCAAGACCGCGCCGACTATCTCAGGGAGTTTGGATATCTTGGTAACCCTGAGACGGATGAACCAGATCCGGCCGTCAAAGCTGATACAGAAAAATCACCAGGTGATCCGGCGAAATCAGATGCTGATGAGCCTGATCCGGCTGCAACTGAAACCAAAACCGATGGCAAGGCGGATAAGGAATAGTCATGCTGGCGACCGTCAGCAGGCTAAAGAAGATGCTTTACATCCCGGACACAGATACCAGCCAGGACAATGAGTTAATGTTTGCCCTGGCTGCTGCGTCTGACGCCATTGAGGGCCACTGTAACCGCAAATTTGGAAAAAGATCTTACACGGAGCGCCGTAGCGGAACGAATTCCAAACATCTGGCCCTGCGGAATTTTCCGATCCATGAAATCACGGAAATCACGGGTCCGCATGGTCCAATTTTGGGGTACACGGAATTGGAGGATGGCATTCTGTTCCGGCAGGAAGGATGGCCGAAAGGAGAATATAACCTTGTGACCTCCTATATTGGCGGCTACGACCTTCCAAGTGACGACCCTACCGCTAACCCTCCCACACTCCCAAACACGCTGGAAATGGCCTGTCTGATGCTTGCTAAGATGATGCACACCGGGCAGTGGGGTAAAATATCAGAACGGATTGACGGGGAATACACCGCTACGTTCCAAACAGCGGAGCGGGAAAAGGACTTGCCTCCAGCCATCCAGGCGCTGTGCGACCGTCATGTTTGGAGGTTGGGATGATGTACAGGGATGCGGTTAAAATCATGCGTCAGGCTGACGATAGTGACCCGTGGGCGGGTGGTTCGGCAGGAAACATGTCGGAAACGTACCGAGCGAGGGTGACATTCGCAACTCAGCGCGTCATAGGGGAGAACGGGCAGGAGGTAACCAGTTCTGTCCATATTCGCATGCCTGGAAAGGTTCCAGTGGGATATGGGGATGAAGTGACTTTCAAGGAGCCGAACGGCAACGAGAAAACCAAGAAAATCATCTC
>NZ_JABMCB010000073.1 GCF_013359935.1 Paenibacillus xylanilyticus | reverse complement strand
GCACAGGCACACGTCATCAGACGGACGGAAATGCCCTTTTAAGCCCTTCAATAAAAATGAAGGTGAATGACTGGACGAAGCCTAAAGAGGGCATGGGCCCTATAAAAATTTCGTACAGTGGGGTAAAAAACCGGCTGGGGCCTCTCGCGTAAAAAAAATTCCCTAAATGAAATTTCCGAAATGGGGTTCTTTCTGGATTTGACTTCAAAAAAAAACGAGAAGGGAGGGGGTGTTATGGCGAGGCCGCGTCAACCGATTGACTTATTGCTGTACAAGGGAAATAAGAATCTGACCAAGCAAGAAATTGAGGAACGGCAGGCAGCCGAGATAAAAGCGCCATCTGATAAAATACGAGCTCCATCATATTTGCCGAAAGACTTGCGCCGAGATTTTAAAAAGATTTCGGACGAGTTAATAGCGATTGGGATCATGTCCAATTTGGACGTGGATGCACTTTGTCGCTATCTGATTTCCAGAAAGCTATACCTTCAGGTGACAAATGAACTGTTGAATCGCAGCCCGATCGTCCAGTATGAAAAAGGCGAAGACGATAGTGTTGACGGCGAGCTGATTCCGGGTACAACAACGGTGGAAATATTCAGCAGCGTGTATGCAGACCTTACGCTTAATCAGGACAAGTTTTTCAAGCAGTGCCGTCAAGCTGCGAGTGACTTGGGGCTCACCATTTCTTCCAGGTGTAAATTGGTTGTACCGAAGAAAGAAGAAAAGGAGCCATCCGAGTTTGAGGAAAGGTTCGGGGATGTCTAGTGATCAAGCAATATTTGATCGACTATTCCCGAGATGTTATTGACGGGCATGTCGTAGCGTGTCAAAAGCACATATGGGCTTGTATGCGATTCCTAAAGGATATCGGGCGGGAGAACACTTCTGATTTTCCTTACGTTTTCGATGAAGACAAAGCCATGCGTTTTTTTGAGTGGATGAACCTATTTCGTCATACGAAAGGGCCACTTCAAGGGCAGAGGATCGTTCCACATGATATTCAGTACTTCATTTTCGGGAATATCTACGGATGGGTTCATGTGGACACAGGGTTTCGGCGGTTCAGATATGCCTATTGGCAAGTCGGTCGTAAAAACGCTAAGTCCCAAAGCTTGGGTGTCGTGGCTTCATATGAAACTGCGGCAATGGGCGAGGGGATGGCCGAGGTTTATTGTGCTGCTACAAAAAAAGACCAGGCTAAGATTGTTTGGAATGAAACCAAGGTTATGATTGAACGGTGTCCAGAACTACGGAGCAAGTTCAAAACCACTTATGGAGTCATTCGTCATCCTAAAAGCGAATCCATCATGAAGCCTCTCAGCAAAGAAGATGGCAAAAAGGGTGATGGTTACAACCCACAATGCGGTATCGTGGATGAATATCATGCCCATGAAACAACCGAAATGTATGACGTTATTGATTCAGGGATGATTTCACGTACTCAGCCACTTATGATGATCATCACAACGGCCGGAGAAAACTTAAACAGCCCTTGTTACCGTATCGAATACGAGATGGTTTCTCGCCTTCTGGACCCGAACGATGAGGGCACAGAGAACGATGACTATTTTGCCATGGTCAATGAGCTGGATAAGGACGAAGACGGGAATTTGATTGATGACATTTCAGATGAGAAGGTTTGGGAAAAAGCTAATCCTATAGCTGCATCCCATGAAGTGGGCAGGGCGAGCATACGCAAAAGGTTGAAAAACGCTCTCAATGCTCCTGAGAAAATGGATGACTTCCTGACCAAAAACATGGACGTTTGGGTCAATGGTGGCGAGAAAAAATACATGCGTATGGATGCATGGGCTGCTTGTGGAACAAATGAAACTGTTGATGTTAAAGGTTTAGAGGCATATGTAGGCGTAGATATGTCCATGAAAACGGACCTTTCTTCCGCTGTCTTTGAATTCAGATTACCCGATGGGCAATACCTTATCAGGCAGCGTTCTTTTATTCCTGGGGATACCTTGGAGCGGAAAAAGAAAACGGACAAAGTGCCGTATGACTTATGGATTAAAAAGGGATGGCTCGAAGTGATTCCAGGACCGGTTGTAGATCAGACGTATATTGAAAACTGGATCGTCAAAGCATCCGAGGAATGGGATTGCACGATTAAGGAAGTGTGCTATGACCCATACCAAGCCACGCAGTTTGCTATTAAGATGTCTGAACGTGGTTATGAGATTGTAGAGATCCGGCAAGGGATTCAAACGCTTTCTGAACCGATTAAGGGGTTCAGGGAGTTAGTCCTTCAAAAGAAAATTGTTCATGAGAAAGATCAGCTATTGACCTGGGCAATGAGCAATGCAGTTTTAAAGGTTGATCAAAAGGAAAACGTACTGTTGGATAAAGCCAAGTCTACGAATCGGATTGACCCGGTTGCGGCTACCATTGATGCCCATGTACGTGCGATCTTCTCTGAACCGAAAATGGATGTTTCGGAGTTCGCAAATGACGACATGTTGAAACAATTGTGGGGTGAGTAAATTTGAATAGGATCGTGACGTTCCTGCGCGACTTTGCGGAGGATTATTTGGTGTTGCTTGGTGTGCTACTTATTAACCTGGCAACCTATCGGATTAGCGTTACGGCGGGACTGTACTGCACAGGCGCTTTCTGCTTGGTTGCGGGTGTCCTGGTGGCCTTTATGGCGAGATTACCACCGCGCCGGACAGGGGGTGATTAATAGATGTTCTTTAGGAAAGTGCTTGAACAACGCAGCTTACCATCCGAAGTTGGACTGAATGACCGGAGGTTCCTTGAAATGCTGGGGATTGATCCGGCTGGATCTGCTGTGCGTGGTAAAGGTGCGATGAAAATCGAAACAGTGTACACATGCATTAAAATTCTATCCGAAACTGTGGCAAAATTGCCGCTAAAGATATACCAATCGGATGAAAATGACATCACAAAAGGCACAAATCATTACCTTTATCCACTTCTGAAGCTGCAACCCAATCCGTTAATGTCATCCATTAACTTTCTCAAGGCTCTTGAAGCTTCCAGGGCATTTGGGAATGCCTATGCCAATATTGAATTTGATAAGCGAACAGGCAGAGTGGTTGCTTTGTGGCCCTTGGATCGGGAAAAGGTGACTGTGATTGTGGACGATATCGGCCTGCTAAATACTCAAACCAAACTGTGGTATCAGGTTAATGCAGGCGGGGAACTGAGGAAGATTCCAGCCCATGAAATGTTGCATTTTATCGGAGATATTACGTTAGACGGACTAGTTGGCGTTCCGAAAATGGAGTATTTACGAAGCACAGTCGAGAATGCCGCTTCAGCTGGGAAATTCATCAACAACTTTTATCGGAACGGGTTGCAGACAAAGGGCCTTATCCAATACACCGGAACAATGGACGAACCGGCTAAGAAAGTATTCAAAGAAAACTTTGAATCCATGTCTTCTGGTTTGAAAAACAGTCATCGGATTTCGTTGTTGCCTTTTGGATATCAATTTACGCCAATCAGCATGAGTATGACGGATGCGCAATTCTTAGAAAATACAGAATTGACCATCCGGCAGCTGGCTGCTGCTTTTGGTATTAAGATGCATCAACTTAATGATTTGGACCGTGCAACGCACAACAATAACGAGCAGCAACAACAGCAATTCTACACAGATACCATGCTACCGATCTTGACCACGTATGAACAGGAGATTACCCGGAAACTATTTCTGGACCGTGAAATTGAAGATGGGTATTTCGTAAGGTTCAATGTGGATGCCGTGCTGCGAGCAGACTTTAAAACGCGGATGGACGCCTTGGACAAGGCTGTGAAGGGCAGCATCATGTCTCCTGATGAGGCAAGGGCTAAAGAAAACCTCCCGCCGATGCCGGGCGGTGATAGGTTATACGCAAACGGCAATGTGATCCCGCTCGAAAATGCAGGTATTCAGTATAAGAAGGGGGGTGAGGGAACTGGAAAAGACAATGCCAAAGCTGACAAAGGAGACAAGAGCGCTTCCGGTGGCTCTGGAAATTAGAGCCGATGAAGAAAACGGGCAAAGAACTATTACCGGGGCGATCAAGTACGATACAGACTCGAATGAAATGCG
>NZ_JABMCB010000001.1 GCF_013359935.1 Paenibacillus xylanilyticus | reverse complement strand
TTGCTCAGTTTTGAGAGCTCAAACTCTCAAAACAGCTTGCTTTTGCATGGAGCTTGTTCTTTGAAAACTAGATATCGAAACGAAAATTGCGAATTAGAACATTCCTTTTAGCTGAACTTGTGTTAAACAAGTTTCAATAAAACGGTAGATTGCATTTGCTCGTATGAGCAATTGGTTAAGCTACTAAGAGCACACGGAGGATGCCTAGGCGCTAGGAGCCGATGAAGGACGTGGCGAACAACGAAACTGCCTCGGGGAGCTGTA
>NZ_JABMCB010000072.1 GCF_013359935.1 Paenibacillus xylanilyticus | reverse complement strand
GCTCCCTCGAAATGATTCAGTTTTCTCACTCAGGCTCATGAATTCGCAGGATTTCATCCTATAGTTAGTACGAAGAAGAGGATGTGGGCGGAGCCGGTGGCGAAAAGACGTAAAAATAGGCATGCGGGAATAAAGGTGAGTACTGTTTCACCCATATTGTCCCATATACGCACGTCTCCACGTCGCCATAGCGATTCTCGCTCCCATGTCTCAACGGGTCATAGCCCTTTCATTCCTTCGTCACATCTAACTACGGGGTGGAGGTCGGTCTTTCTAACGGAACGGGTCCGAGCCCTTTTGCGTAATGTCTCCCGATACGCCGTGCTTCTTTGTCATCCTGCGAATTCTTGAACCGGTGAGGATTAACTGTTCTTAAGCTGCTTGTGGGAAAACTCGAGTTGAATCGTAAGCCTCGCTGCTTTTTGCCAGACTGACTAGCAGACGCGATACTTTATTGCATAATTTCATGATGGATTTCATCTTCTTCTGGTTCTTCTTTTCCACATTGTAACGGTGTAAAGCTCGAATTTCCGGATTCGTCATGACCATATACATCGTGATGAGATAGAGAAAGTGACGCAGGCGTGGCCGACCACGTTTGCTAAGCACCATCTTTCCTCGCCACTTCCCAGAACTAGCCTCAGCTAGATTCAACCCGGCATGCCGTAGCAGAGCATTTCCATGTGAATAACCGCTCAGATCACCGGCCTCACCGAGTACACCAGCTAGACTCGTTACACTTATGCCTCGTATTTCAAGCAGCTTCTGCGCGTATGGAATGCGTTCAAGAATGAGATGGAGCGCGTGCTCGATTTGTTCCAGTTGGCGCTGAGCCAGGTCATATTCTGCAAGTAAGTGCTCAAGATGAAGCTTGTAAGCATGGAGCGCCTGAGTTGCTCCAACGCTGGATTTTGCAAGTGAAATGAGCAGCTCAGCTCGCTTCACTCCAGCATGACGCTTCACATATTTCTTCCAACCGTCGAGGATTTGTTCCGTGTTTAACCGGCTGATTTCTCCAGGCAAAGGGAAGAGTCTGAGTGTTACGATAGCGCTGGTGCAGGTAAGGATTTTAAAGACCTGACGCAGCTCTGGAAAGACGATGTCTACCCAGCGATGAATTTGGTTAACCGCACTGTTAAGGCGTTTGGTAACCGTCTCGCGGTTTGCCATGAGAATACGTAGCTCCTCGTAGGCTTCGGGATGAAAACGAACGGGAGAGTAGTACCCGTTTTTGATCATATCTGCAATGACCAGCGCATCCTTACGATCGCTTTTAGAAGGCGTATTGTCCCGGTTTTCCTTGTTTTTCTTGACGAGATGGGGATTAACCAAAACAGCCTCAATTCCTTGCCCCACAAGCCAGCGTGCTAGGCTGAACCAGTAGTGGCCGGTCGGCTCCATGCCAACGATGATGCTGCTCAGATTGTGGGTCTTGAGAAGATCCTGGACCCAACGCTGGAACAACTTGAACCCCTCGCGATGGTTGCCGAACTCGAGCGGAGCACCTAAAGCAATTCCTCGGAAGCTGACAGCCCGGGCAACATGGGTTTCCTGAGCGATGTCTACACCGATGACCAGGTGTTGAACGGTAATGTTT
>NZ_JABMCB010000071.1 GCF_013359935.1 Paenibacillus xylanilyticus | reverse complement strand
CTTGTCACCCAGGAACGTCGGAGAGCCTTCCTGTTCAATATCATCATCAAAAGCAGCAAGTTCATCATAACCCGCCACATCCACCGACTTTTCACGGTAGTTTTTTGCCGCTTTACCGCCCAGGCACCAGAAGCCACGCCCATTAGTGAAACGCTTCATGGTGAGCGTGTTATCCCGGTGCTTTTTGCCATACCACGGGGCCAGCGCCAGCAGCGACGGAATATCACGAATAGTCGGCTCAACGTGGGTTTTCATAAAGTTCTCGGCATCACCATCCGTCGGCAACCAGATAAGGGTGTTGCGCTGCTTATGCTCTATAAAGTAGGCATAAACACCCAGCAGCATTTTGGAATAACCGACACGGGCAGACTTCACCACATTCACCTCACGGATGTAGTCGCTGCCCATCGCATTCATGATGGCCCGCTGAAAGGGCAGTGTTTCCCAGCGCCCTTCCTGGTATGCGGATTCTTTCGGGAGATAGTAATTAGCATCCGCCCATTCAACGGCGGTCTGTGGCTCCGGCCTGAACAGTGAGCGAAGCCCGGCGCGGACAAAATGCCGCAGCCTGTTAACCTGACTGTTCGATATATTCACTCAGCAACCCCGGTATCAGTTCATCCAGCGCGGCTGCTTTGTTCATGGCTTTGATGATATCCCGTTTCAGGAAATCAACATGTCGGTTTTCCAGTTCCGGAAAACGCCGCTGCACCGACAGGGGGAGCCCGTCGAGAATACTGGCAATTTCACCTGCGATCCGCGACAGCACGAAAGTACAGAATGCGGTTTCCACCACTTCAGCGGAGTCTCTGGCATTCTTCAGTTCCTGTGCGTCGGCCTGCGCACGCGTAAGTCGATGGCGTTCGTACTCAATAGTTCCTGGCTGGAGATCTGCCTCGCTGGCCTGCCGCAGTTCTTCAACCTCCCGGCGCAGCTTTTCGTTCTCAATTTCAGCATCCCTTTCGGCATACCATTTTATGACGGCGGCAGAGTCATAAAGCACCTCATTACCCTTGCCACCGCCTCGCAGAACGGGCATTCCCTGTTCCTGCCAGTTCTGAATGGTACGGATACTCGCACCGAAAATGTCAGCCAGCTGCTTTTTGTTGACTTCCATTGTTCATTCCACGGACAAAAACAGAGAAAGGAAACGACAGAGGCCAAAAAGCTCGCTTTCAGCACCTGTCGTTTCCTTTCTTTTCAGAGGGTATTTTAAATAAAAACATTAAGTTATGACG
>NZ_JABMCB010000070.1 GCF_013359935.1 Paenibacillus xylanilyticus | reverse complement strand
TGACGGTGATTCACCTATGAGTATGGAAATCAATGCGAGCGCGTTTCTGAAGCAGCTGGATTTGCTGAATGAACGTGCGGTGGCAGCGGCTGAACGTGGCGTGAAAAAGGCAGCTGAGGAATTAGGGAATGAGTCGGACAGACTGGCTCCGAAGAAAAAAGGGGCATTGCGCCAATCACAAAGGATTGACGTGGAAACGAAGTCCGGTCTGCGGATTACGGCTACCGTGTCCTATTCAGCCACACGACCCATGAAATCCGGGTATCAATTCAATTATGCGTTATATCTGCATGAGGTAGCCGATTTTGACCCGACTACGCCAGGAACCGGTCCGAAATTCTTGGAACGTCCGTTAAAAGCCAGGTCAAGGAGGTTTTTGAAGATTATCGCGGATGAAGTGAAGAGGGAGATGCACATGTAATGTTAAAACCCAAGATGCTGGCGGACATGCTCCAGGCGGAAATGCCTTTCAAGTATTACGCCAACGAATTCCCTTCTGGTGCGCCAGATGCATCGGCCTGGGTCCGTCTGACAGGCGGTTACCCACCTTCCGACTGGTCGCCAAGAAAGCAGCCTTCGATGCAAATCGTGGTGCGGGGTCCTGAAAAGGAAGCTGTTCGTATTGAACAACTGGCCTATGACTTGCATCAGCATCTGCATCAGCGGCGGGAATTTTACGCCGGAACGACTTTAATACGAAGATGTACAGCCGATCAGTCCGGCCCTTTTTATGTAGGCCGTGACGAAAATGATCGGCTTTTATATTCTCTTAATTTCACATTGGTGGTGATGGAATGAAGAAGGTTGAGCTGACAAAGCCCTACATCCAGGTCAATGCGGGCACGAAAGAAAGCCCGGATTACAAGACAACTGGAGATGTTATTGAGCTGACCAATGAGGCAGCCGCAAAAATGATTGAGGCGGGTTATGGCAAGGAAGTCAAAGACACAAAATCCACTACGAAAGAGGGGCAATCCTAATGGCAGGAGTAAACGCAGAAAAGATTAAATTGGGTCCATGCGAAGTTGTTTTTGATGAAGGGACGCCGGAAGAAATTATTTTTGGAACGACTAAAGGCGGGGTTGTTCTGACTTATGAAGAAACATCCCGAGAAGTAACGATGGACCAAACGGGAACAACACCGCTGAAGGAAATCATCACTGGCCGCACAGCGAGTGTGGCAGTCCCTTTTGGTGAATACGACAAAGAAAAGCTATTGGCGGTTTTGCCAGGATCGCGCTTAGTGGTTGATTCCACCGATCCAACAAAAAGTAAAGTTGTCGTCAATGCAACGAAGGTTATTGATTTGCTGAAATTCGCTAAAAAAATGACGTTGAGGCCGCTCGCGGAAGGTACAACTACTAATGATTACATCACTCTGCCAAATGCAGCTCCACGGGCAAACCTGAATTACACCTTTGATTACGATAACGAATTGATTACTAACGTCACGTTTAAGGGATTCCCAAACGCGAACGGTGATTTAATCGAATTCGGAGATCCGAGCGTAGTTTAATTTCATAAACCTATAAGGCGGGGCCGATGGCTCCGCCTTTTTCATAAGGAGGCGTCATGTTCAACTTTAAAAAAGAAAAATCAATGGATCATGTCTTTTTTGGTGACAAACGGGTGGATATCCCACGGCTGAGTGTAGGCAAATGGATGTCTTTGATGGAGAAAATCGAGATCCTACCACAAACCGTGGCAAATATTATTGCTGCGAGAGATACGGAAATGTTTTGGCCTAGTGCCGTGGTCGGCGTGCTGATGGCATCTGAAGAGGTGATTACACTCGTTTCTGTTCTGGCCGATGTGACGGAAGAGGAAGTGAAAGAAGCGGATCTGATCCAGCTGCATGACTTTTTGAAATCTACCATCGAACGAAACAACCTGGACGAAGCTGCAAAAAAGTACCGCGCCGCAATCCAGTCCGTGGTGGGAAGGCTGCAAGCTGTCAAGAATCCGAACTAACGATAAACAATTGGGTTCTGGAGGCTTCGCTATTGCTCGGGGTTACGCCACAGGTGCTGCGTAATGACTATTACATTACGGATTTGCCTATGTTGCTGTTCCGGCAAACACAAAAGATTGCGGAGGATCGATTGGCACAACTTCACATTGTGATGGGTCCGAACATGACGGAGGACAGTTTTAAAGGTTTGGTGGATATGATCGGCTGGCCGTTGCAAGACGAGCAGCAGGATAAAAAAGATCAGTTGGACATAGCAGGATTACGTTCCTTGCGCGAGCGGCTAGAAGGGAGGAAGGATGGCTGAGAACGAAAACATTGGCGGCATTGAGGCGAAACTTGGGCTAGACGCAGACGGTTTCAAAAAAGGAATCGAAGAAGCAAAGCAGGACATGAAGAAAATGACGGATGAATCCAAGAAGTTTAACCAGGATTTCAGAACCGTTTCGAAGTCCTTGCGTGACGTAGGCGTGGATTCCAAAGAAATTCGGAAGATTAAAACCGAAATGCTGGCATCGAAGCCGGAACTGTTCGAAAAACAGCTCAAAAACGTGGAATCACAGTTACGAGCGATTGGCGCAAGCAGCTCCCAGATTGGCAAAGTAAAAATGCAGATCCAGGAACAGGGTTCGGCGCTAGAATCGACAAGCGGCAAGCTGAACAAGATGAAAGCAGGGTTTGACGAAAACGCCAAGTCTGCCAGTAATCTAAGTAAGGAAATTACCACAGCCGGGGTTGCTTACACAGCTTACGCGGCTGCTGTTGCCGCGGCACTGATCAAGGCTGTAGACCTGTCAGCACAGTTTGAACAGGCCATGGCAAAGGTCAAGGCGATCAGCGGGGCAACAGCTCAAGAATTCGAGAATTTGCGGCAGCAGGCCATTGACCTGGGCGCAACAACTGTGTTCAGTTCAACACAGGCAGCGGAAGCACAATCCTTCCTGGCTATGGCTGGTTTCAAAACCAAGGAAATCATGGAAGCCATGCCGGGCGTGCTGTCGCTTGCGGCGGCGGGACAGATGGAGATTGCCCGCACGGCCGACATTGCTTCCAAC
>NZ_JABMCB010000069.1 GCF_013359935.1 Paenibacillus xylanilyticus | reverse complement strand
GCAACTGACTTGTAATCAGTAGGTTGGGGGTTCAAGTCCTCTCGCCGGCACCATTAATGCCTGGAACCGTGGTGTAGTTGGCCTAACATGCCTGCCTGTCACGCAGGAGATCGCGGGTTCGAATCCCGTCGGTTCCGCCATCTTGATTATGCTTCAGGGATGAGAATCCGTTTTTGGGTTCGTCGGAGCATTCACTTCGAGAGCATCAGCTTCGCAGTCTCGAACGAAGTGAGAGTATCCCGTCGGTTCCGCCATTAATCTAAAAATTAAATAAGGCTCGGTAGCTCAGTCGGTAGAGCAGAGGACTGAAAATCCTCGTGTCGGCGGTTCGATTCCGTCCCGAGCCACCTTTTAATCCTGGAGGATTAGCGAAGTGG
>NZ_JABMCB010000068.1 GCF_013359935.1 Paenibacillus xylanilyticus | reverse complement strand
GTGGTGATCAGTTCCTGTGGGTCGACAGAATCCATGCCGACACGTTCAGCCAGCTTCCCAGCCAGCGTTGCGAGTGCAGTACTCATTCGTTTTATACCTCTGAATCAATATCAACCTGGTGGTGAGCAATGGTTTCAACCATGTACCGGATGTGTTCTGCCATGCGCTCCTGAAACTCAACATCGTCATCAAACGCACGGGTAATGGATTTTTTGCTGGCCCCGTGGCGTTGCAAATGATCGATGCATAGCGATTCAAACAGGTGCTGGGGCAGGCCTTTTTCCATGTCGTCTGCCAGTTCTGCCTCTTTCTCTTCACGGGCGAGCTGCTGGTAGTGACGCGCCCAGCTCTGAGCCTCAAGACGATCCTG